>NZ_AUJO01000053.1 GCF_000424265.1 Butyrivibrio sp. WCD3002 | reverse complement strand
GGCAAAAATATGAAATTGTTAAGGTGCAAAAACGGAATTTAAATCCGCATTTTGAGGCATTTATTAGCAACTGGAATTTACTTTTTCATTTAAGTGTGAAAAAAGCACCTGAAGATCATTGTCCTCAGATGCTTTTCATATTTAAACCTACACTTTTAATTTATGATATTTTGATCTCACGCTTATATTTATAAAATGCGTTTCTGCTAATTCCTACTACCTTTATGCAATCTGTATCATTAAGCGTTCCATTGAAGTCCTTGCTTAGCTCTATGATCTTCTTCTTTGCTTCAATACTCTTTTTAGTAATGAAAGTTGCTCCAGCTTTTCTTCCGATCTGCTTACCATTCAGCCTTACATCAAGCTCTGCTGCTTTTTCAAAAATCGGGAAAAAACGTTCCTCGTCAAGAAAATGTCCATCAAACGGGCCGTTGATCATGACACCCACAAATCCGAGCTCTTTTATGCACCTTTCCAATTCGATGACAGAGGCTTCCACATCATCCACCGGAAGTGTTGCATAGCCATAAAAGCGTCCGGGATATTTTTTTGTTGCAGCATAAAGCTCATCGTTATCCGTTAGTGAGACGATTTTGCTTCTGGCATCTTTGGGATTTACAATGCGCGTCGTGTAACCTTTTTTCTCAAGTACCTGCAAAATATCAATAGCTGTGGAATGTGTCATGGAAAATGTGTTTTCCAGATCCATAACTCTCACAGAGTCCTTCGGTGAATAATAAAGCTTCTTTAAGAATTTGTACTGCGCGACTGTCAGATCATAGGACTGTAAAATTGGAGCCTGTACCTTATCTGCCTCAAGGGCTGCTTTCTTAACTAAGGAGGACTTTTGAGTGAGCAACGATTATCGCAATTGCGAAGGCTACAGCAGGCTTCTTCTGTGCAAGTCTCACCTTCATACCGATCAGCATCTCATCAAGCTTTGAAACTACCTTTCTCATATCCGTTTTCTCCTTTCGTTTGGTAGGACTTCCTTGCCCTTCGTAAGTTATTTTGGACACCGAGAGCCCTAATCCGAAACGGGAAGATAAAAATTTGCAAAAAAATACCCCGAACCATGACTTCTCATGATTCGAGGTTTATTCCCTCAAAGGTTATTCACATTATCTTCCAATATAATGCTCATTCCAACAAACTGGAATTGTTAGCACTCTGTCTTATTGCACCGGAGGCATAAA
>NZ_AUJO01000052.1 GCF_000424265.1 Butyrivibrio sp. WCD3002 | reverse complement strand
AAGTAGTGAAGCTCATGGACGTACTGCCGAGAAAAGCCACTATTGTGTATCATCAGCCCGTACCGTAAACCGACACAGGTGGATGAGGAGAGAATCCTAAGGCCGGCGGGAGAAGCATTGTTAAGGAACTCGGCAAAATGTCCCCGTAACTTCGGGATAAGGGGAGCCTGCGAGAGCAGGCCGCAGAGAAGAGGCTCAAGCAACTGTTTAGCAAAAACACAGGTCTATGCGAAACCGAAAGGTGAGGTATATGGGCTGACGCCTGCCCGGTGCTGGAAGGTTAAGAGGAGAGGTTAGCGCAAGCGAAGCTTTGAATTTAAGCCCCAGTAAACGGCGGCCGTAACTATAACGGTCCTAAGGTAGCGAAATTCCTTGTCGGGTAAGTTCCGACCCGCACGAAAGGCGTAATGATTTGAGCACTGTCTCGGCAATGCACCCGGTGAAATTGAAGTACCAGTGAAGATGCTGGTTACCCGCGCCAGGACGGAAAGACCCCATGGAGCTTTACTCCAGGTTGATACTGGGATTCGGTACTGTATGTACAGGATAGGTGGGAGACTTTGAAGTGATGACGTCAGTTGTCATGGAGTCGCTGTTGGGATACCACCCTTATAGTACTGGGTTTCTAACCAAGGACCGTGAAACCGGTCCGGGGACAATGTCTGCCGGGGAGTTTGACTGGGGCGGTCGCCTCCGAAAGGGTATCGGAGGCGCTCGAAGGTTCCTTCAGAATGGACGGAAACCATTCGTAGAGTGCAAAGGCAGAAGGGAGCCTGACTGTGACACCGACGGGTGGAACAGATACGAAAGTAGGACTTAGTGATCCGGTGGCATGAAAGTGGGATTGCCATCGCTCAACGGATAAAAGCTACCCTGGGGATAACAGGCTTATCACTCCCAAGAGTTCACATCGACGGAGTGGTTTGGCACCTCGATGTCGGCTCATCGCATCCTGGGGCTGTAGCAGGTCCCAAGGGTTGGGCTGTTCGCCCATTAAAGCGGTACGCGAGCTGGGTTCAGAACGTCGTGAGACAGTTCGGTCCCTATCCGGCGCGGGCGTAGGATATCTGAGAGGAGCTGTCCTTAGTACGAGAGGACCGGGATGGACGGACCGCTGGTGTATCAGCTGCATCGCCAGATGCATAAGGCTGGGTAGCCAAGTCCGGAAGGGATAAACGCTGAAGGCATCTAAGCGTGAAGCCCCCCTCAAGATGAGATATCCCTCCTTTGTGGAGTAAGACCCCTTAGAGACTATGAGGTAGATAGGCACAAGGTGTAAGCATGGTAACATGTTCAGCTGATGTGTACTAATAGGTCGAGGGCTTGTCCAA
>NZ_AUJO01000051.1 GCF_000424265.1 Butyrivibrio sp. WCD3002 | reverse complement strand
GTATGAAGAAAGTGTGGAGAAGAGGGCTAAGTATAGCGCTCGCTGTTTTGATTACGGCTACATCTGTGGATCTTACGGCATTTGCCAGTGAGGAACAGCCGGGGATAGTTGAAACAGTAGACAACTACGAAGAAGAAAATCACTCTGAAGTCGGCGATTTGACGGATGATCCGGGGGATCAGAGCGAAGTCACTGATGACAGTAGTTCTGAAAATAGTCAGAACGAGCAGGGAGAAACTGCAACTGAGCAGAACGATACTCCTGCAGTACAGGATGAGACTGAAGGACAGAGCAATGATGCAGATCAGCAGAGCAGTGAAGCAGTAAGTCCTGAGATGGGCGATACTGAGGCTCAAACTGACGAAGCAGGCTCTTCTGATGAAGCAGTAACTGATGATACTGCTCAGGATGCGGATACAGGCGATTCTGATGCTATGCCAGAGGATTCCGATACTATGCAGGACGGACCCGGCGAAGGCACAGAAGCAGATGCTGATGACGATAGCATTGAGCCTGTTACCCGAAATGATGGTGTAAATACCACGGATTGGGAATATACGGCATTCAATGGCTCTTTTGCGCGTATCATAGGCTACAAAGGCAGTGATACCGACATAACAATCCCTTCTCAAATTGGTTCTTACGAAGTTCAGGAAATAGCAAGTGGAGCATTTAGTGATGATAATCCGGTTTCAGTTTCTATTCCCGGAACAGTTATCAAAATTGAACAAAACGTATTCGCGAATAAAAAATCCCTTAAGAAAGTAACATGGTCAGAGCCTGCACAAAATGATACGCAGGCCTTGGGAAACTATGTCTTTGAAGGCTGTGAAAGCCTTACGGATATCGAGTTTTCCAAAGGACTTACAACAATAGGATATGGATGCTTTAAAAATTGTACTTCTCTTACAAGTGTAGAGTTACCGGATTCCGTAACCAATATAAGTGGAGATGCTTTCAGAGGCTGCACAAAGCTGGAAGCCTTCAAATATCCATCCTCTTTGGATAGTTGCGGAACCAGTGTTTTTATGGGTTGTACCAAGCTTACAAGTATTGTTGTCCCTGATGGGGTGACAAAGCTGGCAAGTGGCGTATTTTCAGGAAGTAATATCAGTGATGTGACATTACCGGATGGGCTGGAACTCATAGGTAACAGTGCGTTTAGCGGTAACAAAGCAATTGAGGAAATAGAGATTCCTGCAAGCGTAACAACTATAGAAAACTATGCCTTTGAGGGGGCAACGTCATTAAACACCATCACATTCAGTGAAGGACTTGAGACCATAGGATACGGTGTATTCAAGGAATGTACGGCTCTTATAAAGGTTACCCTTCCTGACAGTGTAAAGAGTATAGA
>NZ_AUJO01000050.1 GCF_000424265.1 Butyrivibrio sp. WCD3002 | reverse complement strand
TCTATACTCTTTACACTGTCAGGAAGGGTAACCTTTATAAGAGCCGTACATTCCTTGAATACACCGTATCCTATGGTCTCAAGTCCTTCACTGAAGGTGAGAGTAGTAAGGGATGTTGCACCTTCAAAGGCAAAGTTTTCTATTGTTGTTAAGTTTGATCCAAAACTTACACTCTTAAGGGATGTTGCCCCGGCAAATGCAGAGCCACCTACAAGCTCCAGTGAATCCGGAAGCTCCAGCCCGATGATTGCCTTGTTCTTGCTAAATGCCGCATCTCCTATCTCAAGAAGGCTCTCCGGCAGTGTCACTTCACTTATGTTGCAATCGGAAAATACATTCTTCGCAAGCTTCTTTGTTCCCTCAGGAACAACTATCTTTGTCAGCTTGCTGTCCTTATTAAATACTCCCTCATCGCATGATTTTAGCCCTATCGGATAGTTCACTGTGGTAAGCTCTCCGCATTTTTCAAATGCGTGGTATCCGATACTGCCAAGGCTGTCCGGAAGTTCGACGCTGACAAGGCCGCTACAGCCGCTGAATGCGTAGTTTCCGATTGATGTAAGACCTTCATTTATAACAAGCTCTGTTATGGCAACGCACCCTTCAAAGGCAGATGCATCTATCGTAGCAAGCGATGATCCGAAGGTTACCTCCTCCAGATTCTTACAGCCCATGAAGACTCCGCTCCCCAGTGTCACAAGTCCGTCCGGAAGGACAACCTTCTTCAGTTCTTCCTTTCCTTTGAATACCTCTTTTCCGATCTCCTGTACTGTGTTTCCGTCAATCTCCTCAGGTATCACAACTGTCTCAAGGCTTCCTGTGTATTTTGTTATCTTTATGTTATTTCCTGTGGTCTTTGTATATTCAAAATACGATGCATCCGTCTCTTCCTGATTCTTCAGGGTAGCGACCACATCCTCAAGCGGTGTATCCTGCTGTGCAACGCAGCTCTGAGTTCTTGGATTAAGCGTATAGCCTGACGATGCATAGCCGATCCTGTAGCTGTGTCCGCCTGTTGCGGTACCAAAGCTCCACTCACCGCTTTCATCTGTCTCATCTGTCAGGATGACCTTGTTTTCAGTCACATCAAAGACGCTTACTGTTATCCCTGCGACGCCCTTGCCCTCTGAATCCACAACTCTTCCGTGGATCAGGCAGTTCTCAGTCTCTATCCTTTCTGTAGAGAAAGGATATCCGTTGTCTTTTGCAAAGGTTTCAGCTGCGCTTCCCGCAACACCATGGATGGTCAGTACTTCCGTGCTGCAGTTTTTGAATGGCATGTAGCCAAACTCCGTTACCTTCTCCCCTATCCAGATATGCTGCATTCCGGTACAACCGGCA
The DNA here is from genome assembly GCF_000424265.1 of Butyrivibrio sp. WCD3002. GTDB lineage: Bacteria > Bacillota > Clostridia > Lachnospirales > Lachnospiraceae > Butyrivibrio. The sequence continues at coordinate 193 of NZ_AUJO01000050.1, read as the reverse complement.
AAGGCATAGTTGCCAAGGGAAGTGACACTGTCGGGAAGGACCATCTGTCTGATCGCACTGTTTCCCTCAAATGCACTGGCACCTACCTTTTTAAGAGTTTCGGGCAATATGAACGTAACTATTGCACTGTTACTGAATACGCTATCCGGCAGGGTGGTAACTCCCTCAGGCACTGTCATGCTTATAAGCCTGG
>NZ_AUJO01000049.1 GCF_000424265.1 Butyrivibrio sp. WCD3002 | reverse complement strand
ATTATACCAAAAGGGAGGTCAATGCTCTTTTTATTTTGAACTCCCGAAAAATAGAGGATTTATAAAGAAAAAAGGAGTGTCGATTAGACACTACCAAAAAGTTTTTGGAGGGAATTAAAATGGGGAAACTATTCAAACTCGGCGTGGCCGCTTTGGCGTCTGCGCTATCTATTGCGTGCGCAATTCCAAGCACCGTCAGTGCTGCAGGGTATCCGACAATAACACTGGAATTCGAACATGCCAAGACAAACACAACCTATGATGACTACCTGATTTCTTTGGACAATCAGGTTGTATATCAGACCAGCGATAAGGCTGCATGGAACCAGGAATTCAAAAAGTATAAGGATCAGAGCGACACCTATTATAAGACCTATCAAATTAAAAACAATGTAGCAACCTACTACATAGTAAAGAAAGTATATCAGAATGAGGTAACAGGTGCTACAGGTACAAAAAGTGAAGTATCACCCTCTGCCACATACTCAGACACTGCCAGCATGGGCGGCACAGTATATGTTGATGCAGGTGTGCCTACAAGAATTCATGTAAAGCTTTGCGGCGGAGACATAAAGGTTGGAAATGTAAAAACATCAAAAAGTAAAGTCTTTACTGCCAAGCTCGATAATAGAAACAGCATCATCAACTACTCCGATGAGCATGCAAAAATTGAGCACGATACAAAAAACGATCAGTATTATTATTACAAGAGCACCGGAGAAAAGGTTATCATTCCTAAAAAGGGAACCGGCTTTGATCAGGAATCACCTGAATACGTAAGCTCAAATCGCTCTTCCGCTGATATTTATCTTCTTCTCACTCCTAAAAAGAAGGGTAAGGCAAAGCTGAAGTTCAAAATCTATAACAATGCCGGAAAGGTTACAGGAAATGTTTCGGTAAATGTTGTTGTAAGAGACAATTCATCAATATTTAAGACATTCACCTATGCTGGAAAATCACTTATACAAAAGACCTATGGTGATAAGAATTATATAAACTACGGAAGATCACTTAATTCATACGACTATAACTTTACAAATAAGACAAAGGGCAAGCTTGTTGTAAAGGCTAACAAGGGTTATAAGATCGTTAAGATTCAAATTGGTTCATATAGAAGAAAAGCAAACAAAGGCTACCGCAACGATTCCTTTAACAACACCGGCTATGAGGAAGACGTTGAAGGAAACCGCACAGACCAGTACGCAAACGGTGTTTACAACGGCTGCGACTTAAACGGTGACGGCGATGCCTTAGATAAATTCTATGGTCAGGAAGAGAACGGTACCTGCTACTACTATAAGATAGTTAAATCAGGCAGCACAATTAAGCTTTCAAAGGTAGGAAGCCTTGCGAACTACTGCGACGGAAAGCGTTACTTTAATGATGACGTAGACGGAAGTCCTCGCAGCACAAGAGCAATTACCAAGAGAAACAGTGAATATGCTCCCACAAGAATCCTTATCACTTATTATGATCAGGAAGCAAAGCATTATGATTATACCTACACTACCCTTTACACAAAGGCTAAGCAGTTTAAGATGAAATAATTAAGGACAAATGGGAGTGTAAAATAAAGTGTGTAAGTTAAAAAACATTAACTTACGCACTTTATTTAGTTTATAGGGTGCGGTACATTAAAAGAAAGGATGAAAGG
>NZ_AUJO01000048.1 GCF_000424265.1 Butyrivibrio sp. WCD3002 | reverse complement strand
ACTTAAATGAAAAAGTAAATTCCAGTTGCTAATAAATGCCTCAAAATGCGGATTTAAATTCCGTTTTTGCACCTTAACAATTTCATATTTTTGCCATATAATGAGCCCATAAGCACCCAGTTTGATAGTTTTTTGCATGCTAATGGGGCACCTGGAAAATAGTGTGCGAGACTAAATTCCACATGCCTTGTATGTAAGACTAAATTCTGGTGCAGTGAAATCTGCCTGTGCTTAAACTATTTTATTTCAACAGGGCTGGACACAGCATTACATCATCTGGGGCTATATGTTCTAGGCCCAATGCTTTATGAATCGAATTGTCCAGGAGTAAAAGAGATAGTTCATATGGGCTGTGCCCATTGAGGCTGTCTCTTTTTTCGCTATTTATGTGATTCATCATGCGATGAATTTTATCTTTATCAAGATCAGCAAAAGAGCTTCCCTTGGGTCTGATATAACGTATGTATTCGTGGTTCTTCTCACAAGCACCTTTCTGCCAAAAGCAATAAGGGTCACAGTAGAAAACTATAGTACTTTCTGAGCCGTCACTGAATGTTTCCATCGCTTCGCGGGCAGAAAACTCTGTGCCACCATCAGTCAGTATAACGGGAAACAGCTTTTTGAAAGCTTCCTTTCCAAGGTTGTTTTCTAACCACTTGAATACTTCTAGTACACAGTCTTGATTTTGATGCTCAAGCAAGAACATAAGCATCAGGTTACAGTTACGGAATGTGAAGGTCAGAATAACCTTATTCTCAGTCTTTTGGCCCTCTACGCAGTCCATTTCAACTACATTTACATCAGGATGCTCCTTGAGATATTTGAGAAAATCTTCATAGTTGTGACCTTTACGATAGGAACGATCTCTTGCACTTGCCTGAGTAGATTTCTTTCGTTTCTTGTACCTGACAGCACGCCTAAGGTCTCCATTACGGACGTCAAAGACACTATCATTGATATAAGAGTAGAGTGTTCTTCTGGAACACCCAAGCTCTTCTGCATGAGTAGCATATACGTGACCTATTGACTGATGCTTATCCTTTATCAGTGGAACAAGGATGTCATTCATTGCCTGTATGCTCTCCGGAGTCTGGTTTATACCAGACCTGCAGTCAACAAGGACTCTGCGATACTCATCATGTGCATACTTGGACGAATAAAACTTTCTGGGCATAGAACAATGAGTTTTCTTCCCACATCCATTGCACACATATGGTGGCTTCTTGAGCTTGGCACACTCAGCGGTTTCATAACCGGGACATATATCTATGCATCTGAAATCAGGCTTTCTGCATATCTTACAGAGCCTGCCGCATTGATCGTCACACAGACATACTATCTGGCAGTCTTTGCGGTGTATGCATGGTGGATTTGTATATCCGGGATCTGGCCGTTCTTTAACTTGAGCGTGCAAACGTACTTCCTTTGAGACAGTTGAAGGATCTTTCCCGATTATCCTTGCTATCTCAGCAAAGGACTTGTTTTCGGTCAATCCTTTTTCAATCTCTACACGTTGTTCAAATGTTATATGTTTCTGATTGCCTTTATTCATAATAAATCTCCAATCTGCACAGGCAGGCAATCAGCTGCCCGAACATTATATAGAGATCTATATGTGAATATCAATATGGCAAGTATATATGTGTAAGAGTAACTTCCATAACCCTAGAATTTACTCTTGCAAACTGGAATTAAAAATTACATTTAAGT
>NZ_AUJO01000047.1 GCF_000424265.1 Butyrivibrio sp. WCD3002 | reverse complement strand
CTAATAAAGCATCCCTTTGTTTGCTCTATAAAGGCTATTTTCCCTTTGATCAACTATGATGGTGAACCTTCCGTGTCTAAAGGGATCGTGTCCCAACTTCCTTCGTCCCACCTATTCATACACCAAGTGCCAGCAAAGCTTTCAAACAGGGTCTATGCCCTATGGAGAGAACTCCCGCCAGCTACAGCTCTTGTTTGTCTTTGGTACTTACTAACTGACCTATTATGTCTTGAATGGTACCGGCAAACGGTGGACGCAATCCATCAAAGACATATGTTGGTAGTTTTTGTAGGAGATTCCCCCTACTGTTAATGGGTTACCATCCGGAACCCTGCTCAGCTATCGAACTGTATTCAACAGCTCGGCAGGATTCCGGAAATGTGATTCTTACTTATGCAGCTACTATCTCAGCATTCTCAAATCTCTTGATATCATCAAGCATCTTTTGAGGGTCATAAGTAACGCCTTTCTTGAGGATTGCATATATAATCCTCAGAAGCTTACACGCTATGACTATCAGCGACTGCATCTTCTTTAGCGGATTCTTGGGCCGTGTAGTGTAGTACTCATGTATCAACTGGAATTCTTTAGCATGAGCCACAACTGATTTGGCTCCTTGGAACAGCCAGGTTCGCAGTTCTTTGCGTCCTCTGTGGCTTATCTTTGTTTCGCCATTATGCTTGCCCGAACTGCATGCAACAAGGTTTAATCCACTTAGTTTCTGTATTTCCTTAACATCGTCAAATCTATCAATATCCCCCATTGAAGATATGATCCCTGCAACTATGTTCTGACCCAGACCAGATATTTCAAGAATGTTTTCAGCGTGTGGTATTTCCATACACTTCGCATTTATAGCTGCCTCTATTGTGGTCAGCTTTTCATCTAGAGAGAGCATTTCTTCCACAAACCATCTGACAGCTTCTCTGTCGTATTCTGCGCCTTCATTTCTTCCCACGCTTGTACTGGCATATCTGAATAGTTCAGCTGCCCTGCTATAGCCGCGTCCTCTTAGCTTAGCATTGTGCCAAATCTCTCTTATGCCATCTTCACCCAATGCAACTATGTCCTTTGGAAATGGTGCAATCTTTAATACTTCTAAAGCAAAACTTCCATCCACTCTTCCAAATGCGTCCTTATATTCAGGAAAGTGTATTTTCATTAGCCTGTGCATCCTGTTTGCACAACGGATCCTGTTCTCGGTAAGCTGACTCCTTAGAAGCGAGAGACTACGCAGGTCTGCGTATATGCCCTCTGGAAGATATGGCATACCATAGTTTCCGTTCATTACCAGATTTGCTATTACTTTGGGATCTTTTCTGTCATCCTTTAACTGGCTGTTGTCTTCAACCTCCTTTGTCTGCTTGACTGCATATGGATTTACCTGTACAACACTGATACCATTGCTTATAAGCCATGTCGCTATACAGAACCAGTAATGACCTGTAGGCTCAAGTCCTAATACTATCTGCTTTTTGCCATTTACTGCAGCAAGCTCAACCATCCATGCCTTTGCAGCTTCAAATCCTTCTTCATTATTCGTGAATGAAAATGGTTTTTTGCTGAGTTCTCTGCCTCGTATATCTATAGCTCTCAGATAATGAGTTTCACTGCCTATATCGCATCCTACTATAAGCATGTCCTCCGATATAAAAGAGAGCTTGGCATTCTTATCAAACTTCCCCGTTGTTTCAAGATCATGCCAGGTCTTAGCCTGCATTGTCTTAAGAAGTTCATCGATTCTTGACTGTCTTTCTTCGGCTGATAGAGTGTTTATTACCGAAAAACTATTGGTGACTTGATTTTTGTTTCTTGTTGTCTTAGCATTCATGTTAGATACCTCTTGTATTCTTGGATTATTACCAACTGCCAGGTCAGTAACAATCCAACTTTACTTGAGGTATTCTTTTTAGGTCAATCCCTGTTTAAATCATACAGGAAGCTTT
>NZ_AUJO01000046.1 GCF_000424265.1 Butyrivibrio sp. WCD3002 | reverse complement strand
CAGCGAGCGCTATACTTAGCCCTCTTCTCCACACTTTCTTCATACCCGTTTCCCCTTCTTTTTTCGTACTTTCTCCACCAAAAATAAACACAAAACGTCCCTTCTATTTTATATTTCAACAAGGCTATTTTCAACATTTTTAGTGTGCCATTGGGGACGGTTCTCAATGTGGTACAGCTTAGGTCAAATTAACAAAATGAAATGGGCTCAGTAACAGGCTGCAGAGCTGGATTTTGCCAACCTGGCAGGCTAAAGAGCTATGACTCACGCCCTGTAACAAGAGGCTATAGCTCGTTGGTTTTTATAGTCCGGCCTTTATTGCACGACAAGTAGACCTGAGTGACATCAGGCCCTGAATGTGATCTTAAGATTTAGAATCAGGTCATTATACTTGGATCAGAATGCAGGCTTTTTATTTTTGAAATGGGTTCGCCGTTTTTCCACACGCTTACGTTTGAACTTTCTGTATGGCTGAATCTGTGATTTTACTATGCAAGCATCTTCGAATATATCATCGATTTCAGACAATGGAGCAAAGCCAAATATCATTTTGGGAAGCTGAAGCTTCATTTGGCCTATAATAAAAGAGCGGTTCGACTGATACCGGTACTTGTTTTTGGGATTTTTAGTAGCATCAATTACTTCATCAGCACCGCCTTTGATAAGTGCAGACAGATTTGAAAGAAGCAGACCGATATAGAACTCCTGCATAATAGAGGTTATCGTAGCACCATTGAAATCTTCTATTTGGAGACGGTCCTTTAATTCAAGGTATTTTGTTTCACATGGCCAGCGCAGGAAGTAAAGGCGTCTGGACATTTGGATGGAAAAGGACTTGTCAAAGATGTTTGTGGCAAGGTACTCATATTCCCCGCTTTCGAGCATTACTGAGATTACTCTGACTTTAACATCATCAGTGCCCTCTTTGGGATTGCCCAGAAGGTGGTCTATGATATCAGCATTCTTTTTACCAGCTTTTTTCGCGAGGCCGATACTGTCCTTAATGCGCATGACGCAGTAATGGCCATATTCTACGTAGTATCTGAACATGCTTTCTGAATAATAGCCACGATCAAAAATGACAACAGAATCCTGGTAGATTCCTAGTTCCTCCAAGTTCTTAAGATGTTCTAGCGCAGCTGCTCTTTCGGAAGCTAAAAATTTATTGAGCGAAGCGTGAACAATATAGTCATCTAGAACGTCATATACTATAGATGCCAGAGCCTGAGTATATTTTTCATTGGGGTTATGAGTGTTGAACAATTCACCGAAGTGTTCAAAAAGCTCCTTAGAATTAGGAAGCTCAAATTTGGAGCCATCAATAGCAAATACATGGAGGCCATTCCAGGTTTTCCGTTCTGGGATGTTTTGGTAGAAGAGGTCCACAGAAAGGTTAAATAATTCTGCAAAAAGTGCTGGACAGATTCCTTGTCTGGCTCGAGAAATAGCCTGTTTGGAGATCTTTTTGGGGAAATCAGAGATTTTACATAACTCTCGTTTTATGTTGGATAGGTTAGTATCCATCGATGAGCGATTTGAGAACAATAAATACATTATTACATGTATAATAGTAAGTACCCGTTTTCTTACGAAGCGGTTTTTTGCCTTGAATACATCGAGGCGAGAAGGGGTTGACAGATAGTCCTTGATTGACTGAACGATTTCTGAGCAGATTTCTTTTTTGGTCATACAGACACCTCCAAAATTTAGTAAAGATTTCCGGCGGCCACCGGATAGTTTCCTTACTAACAAGGGCCGCGAAGCGGACGCAAATTTTGGAGGGCTTGTCAACCCCCTTTTTAAAAAAAGTCGATAAATATGGGATTTTTTGACGTTAACAATTTGTTTACAATCGAGTAGGGCGGATTTAACCGCCCTCTCACACCACTTATCCCGACTTCCTAATTATCCTGAAACTTACTGTCAGATATACTGTCTTCTTGGAGTTTGCCTGTTGAAAGTCGGGATAACTTTTT
>NZ_AUJO01000045.1 GCF_000424265.1 Butyrivibrio sp. WCD3002 | reverse complement strand
CGGAAGTTTGACACCTAAAATCCTCAGAAGCCAGTCATGGCTTTATTTTTTACGCAAATTTAAATCGTGTGTATTGCGTATATGCGTATATAGTGGTAAAATATTAGTATAATACTAAGTGTTGTGGAGGTACCATAGATGCGCATAATGAAGGGGAAATCCTCAAATCCCACTTACCATGTGATACAAGATGTAAGAAGGAACGGGAAAAGGAGCACAGAGATAATTGAAAATCTTGGAAGTGCGTCGGAAATATGCGAAAAATATCATGTTTCTGATGCTGATGCATGGGCCGCTGATTACATTAAAAGCAAGCGTGAAGAAGCTGCCTCCAAAGATCATAAAGTCCTTGTTTCTTACAACACTAGCGCAGTAATCGATAAAGATAAAAGACTCTCGTTCAATGCCGGCTACTTCTTCCTTCAGCAGATATATTATCAGCTTGGTCTGCCTTCCATCTGCAAAAAAATAAAGAAGGAAAATTCCTTCGAGTATGATCTCGATAGCATACTCTCAAGGCTTATCTATGGAAGAATACTCTTCCCATCCTCAAAGCTCTCCTGCTATGAGCAGTCGCAGAAACTCATTGAGGAACCACGTTTTGATCTTCACCAAGTATACCGCGCACTTACCATGCTTTCAGAAAACTCTGACATGATACAGGCAGAGCTTTATAAACGGTCAAAGAAACTTGTTAAAAGAAATACCGGTGTTCTCTTCTATGACTGCACGAACTATTTCTTTGAGATGGAACATGAAGGCGGACTGAAGCAGTATGGTCCAAGTAAAGAGCATCGCCCAAATCCTATAGTACAGATGGGCCTTTTCATGGATAAATCCGGAATACCGCTGGCATTCTGTATCAATCCCGGCAATCAGAATGAACAGTTGTCTCTAAAGCCTTTGGAGCAGCAGATAATGCGGGACTTTGAACTTTCAAAGTTCATCGTATGTACTGATGCAGGGCTTTCTTCTGATGCAAACAGGAAGTTCAACAACTATGGTGAAAGAAGCTTTATAACTACCCAGTCGATAAAGAAGCTGAAGTCTGAACTGAAGGACTGGTGCCTTGATCCAAAAGGCTGGGAGCTTGAAGGCAGCAAGAAAAAGCATGATATATCAGAGCTTGAAATCACTCCCGAGAACAGGAATAAGATCTTCTATAAAAAGAAACTGATCGAAGGATATGATGAAGAACGTGACATAACTTTCGACCAGACCATCATTGTCACTTATTCCCTTAAATACAAGGAGTATCAGCAGACTGTAAGAAACCGTCAGATAGAAAGAGCAAGAAAGCTCATTGAAAGACCTTCTTCCGCCGACAAGCGCTCACAGAATGACGCAAAGAGATTTATTAAGAAAACTCCGTTCACAAGCGATGGCGAGATTGCAAACAGAGCCAGGTATGAACTTGATGAAGCAGCCATTGCCGAGGAATCAAGATACGATGGATTCTATGCTGTATGCACCAACCTTGATGATGACCCTGCTGACATAGCAAAGATAAATCACGACCGGTGGGAAATCGAAGAGTCATTCAGGATAATGAAATCCGAGTTTGAAGCAAGGCCTGTATATCTGCAGCGGGATGACAGGATTGAAGCCCACTTCCTTACATGTTTCATAGCGCTTATGATCTACAGGATACTCGAAAAGAAACTAGGTAATAAATATACCTGTGAAGAGATAATAAAAACTATCAGAGAAATGGATATGAGAAAAGTTGGAGAACACGGATATATACCGAGTTATACAAGAACACAGCTGACCGATTCTCTACATGAAAATGCCGGTTTTAGAACTGACTATGAACTGATAACACCTAAGTCGATGGCTGGAATAATCCGAAGGACAAAAGGGTTGTAAAAAGCGGTCCGACTGACGGACACTCTTAGTTCATATCCGCTTGCTAAATAATCCTCATGAGCCATATATCTGTCAAGGCCGTAGCCGCGCAGCGGTGCTTTGCAGCCTTGACAGATATATGGCTCATGATAAAAAGGTAATCAAGCGGATATGAACTTAGGCCTGGCATAGATGCCCGGCTACAACATAAATTCAGAGGCTTGCCGTAGGCAAGGCTTCCATTTCAGACAAGTTTACGCAGCATTACGCTTTTCACGAAATTAAAATAAAGCCGTAATCCTAGATGTATACTGGGATTGCGGCTTTTTAGGTGTCAAAGATGGAA
>NZ_AUJO01000044.1 GCF_000424265.1 Butyrivibrio sp. WCD3002 | reverse complement strand
GTAAGCGCTTTTCACTCACCCGTTCATAACCAACCAGACCACCAGAATGGCTTAAAAAAATAAACCTTTCCGGTGGCCTTTTAAATTTTTAGAAATCAGATCTACTCTAGGTACGAATCCTACTGATTGAGATCTTCCTTCCTAGTCTTATTCATGCACCTTTCCTGCATCTTTTCAGTCCATGGCATATACTCGGCTGCCCGTGCAGGCTCATTAACAAAGTCTCGGGCATGCTCCAAAAGTTCTGTCAGGTAGAGTTCAGGATCAAGGTTATTTGCAGCTGCTGTATCAATAAGAGACTTGATGATAGCAGCGGATCTGGCTCCTCTGGAAGTATCATGGAAGAGCATGTTCTTCCTTATGGTCGCATACGATTTTGCACAGCGTTCAGCGGCTGCATTTGACAAAGGCAGCCTTCCGTCCTCCAGATAACGCATAAGTTTGTCCCAGTTATTCAGGGTATAATTAACAGCCTTCCGAAGGGCTGAGCCTCCGGCCGGATCAAGCTTTTCAAGCCATTCCTTAAATGCATCCCAGTTGGGTTTCTCCTTTTCAAGGCGCTTGACCTTAATGATATCAGGATCCAATCCCTTAAGAAGGGCTTCTTCCTGATATATCTTGTTTATCGCCATGAAGCCGACTACAGCCGGATCTTCATAGTTCAGAGGCCCGGATTTATTTCTGATCGCTTCGAACCACTTCCGTCTCACGTGGTCTGCACATGTAAGCCGTTTTGCATTCTCCATCTTATTGTATCCGGAGAAGCCGTCAGTCATCAGGTATCCTGAGAAATCTGCTCCAAGGAAGTTGCGGCAGTTATAGCCTCCGCGTGATGGTTGGTACTCATACAGGATCAGGGGCTTATCAGTTCCATACACAGATGCGAAGATCCACATATAGCAGTTCTGTCTGCCGCTGATAGCCTTATTCTTTTCTTCGTCAGTATCGTCAGTTTCATCTGCTGATTCTGCCTCGCATTCCTTGCGGATTTCAACATAGTCAACATCTGCAACTACATTCAGAGGATTGCCGTTCTCATCAGCAAGAGGTTCCAGCTCAACTATCTTGTTTACAGGAGCAGTGGTTTCATCAGCATTGACAATAAAGCGCTTCTTAATCAGTTGATGTGCAATCTCGTACGGAATGAAAAATATATTTTCAGCGGTCCATATGAGCCAGCTTGCCATACAAGCCCTTGATATGAGTATTCCTTTACGTTCAAAGTGCTTTTCAAGTCGGTAGTTCGGTACTCCCATCTGATATTTCTGATATCCCACAAAAGCGATAAGAGAGGGCGTGGCAAAGCTGTGCGGAATCAAAGCTGGTGGCGCGGTTGCACATTTTGTTATGAAAAGATCATCTTCTTCCTTACAGTTTTTGCATATCAGCTTTTCTACATAAACTTCATGATATATGATTTCTTCCGGGATATGCTCAACCTCTGTGCGGACATACTCCCAGCCAAAATGAACCATTTCTGACTCACACAGATCACAGATCTTTTCTTCATCAGAAGCATAGATTCTCTTATCATCACCTTTCTTGGCATTGGCAAGCAGTTCCTCGCGTGTACGTTTCTTTTTGCGCTCAGTCTTGGTTCGCTTATAGCTGTTAACAGTGATCTTTTCATCCTGTTTCCCATCAGTGATTCCAAGCATAAGTTTCTGCTCCTCACTCATGGAGTCGAACAGGCTCATCTGATGCATGCCAGAATCACCATAGTCATCAAATCTTTTGGAAGTTTCAGCTTTTTTTCCAAACATGTTTCTGCGAAACCATTCCAGCTCACGAGTAAGTTCTGCTATAGTACTGGTTTGTTTGTCAACAGTAGCCTGCAGGCTTCTGTTCAGCTCCATCACTTGTGATAACAGGACCTTTAGTTCACGGGCGTTCATAGTCTCATCAGACTGATATTCAGTTGGCTTTTCTGTTGTGGGATTGCTCTTGGAAGCCGACATGATTTATCTCCATTTCTATATCTATTTTACCAATGACTCAGGATGATTAATAGCCCTAAAAATGCCGAAAAAACGGCACTTTCAGGGCTATATAGCAGAAATATTTGTGCACTTTTTTGTTAGTTAAAAGCGCTGATTTTTATGTCAAAAGTCTCGTTTTTTTGCTTTGGAAATCGAACATTTCTGTTCAATTTCCAGTCCTTCAAGAAGCCATCGGAGCTGCTGTCTTGATAGCTCAAGCGCTTCGGATTTATTTCTTGGCCAACGATATCTGCCTTCATCCAGCCTGTGGTAAAGCAGAGTCATTCCGTCCGGTTCAAAATGTAACACTTTGATTCTGTCGGCACGTCTGCCGCAAAAAAAGAATGCTGCATTTGAATAAGGATCAAGATCATATACATCTTTAACGAGTGCCATCAGACCCTCGATTGACTTTCTCATATCTGTTCGGCCGGTGATCAGATATATCTTTTTGACACCGGAAAGATCGCCGATCACAGTGTTTGCAGCACACCCAATATATTCCTGATGGTGGCTGCATTTGCATTGTTTGACATCTCTACCTTAACCCCTGAAGGCATGACAATCCGCACAGTAGCATCTAGCTGAGGTTCGTTGGCTGTGGGAGCGAAAGGGAGCATTGGTATTTTTTCATCTGTTGATGGCATTGTTTCCTGGACCTGTGGCTTTGTTATTACACCATTGTCATCTATTGAAGCCACTTCTACAACTTCTTGTTTTAAGGGAAAAGTTTTATCTTCATGATCAGGTATGTTACATGCTTTTTGACGAAGTCGTTTAATGACCTTGTACAGTGTAGAAGGATGTATGCCATGCATTATGCACCAGTCTTTATCGGACATTCCGCTGCTACGGCATTCCTTCAGGAAGTTGAACCATTCTTCATCACTCATTAGTGGTTTCGGCATTGTCTTTTCTCCTCCATGGCGATAGCGATTCGTTTACTATACTATGTTAGGCGGGATGGAGAGCCGTTTGCTCTACTATAACGAAATAGAATCACAAAGCAACGGTTGCACAAGTCACAGCCAGGTTCATCCTGCCTAAGACTATTTTAGGGCAAAAATATAACCCCGTAACTACGGGGCTACAATGAGCGCTTAC
>NZ_AUJO01000043.1 GCF_000424265.1 Butyrivibrio sp. WCD3002 | reverse complement strand
ATGACACGCAACCCTGCAATGCCTAATTCACATTGTTTGTCAAGGCGCGCGAACAAATGTTCATAAATTGTTAACAGTACACGGTTACCGAATTCTATCACTCTGAATGACTACCACTGGTCTGGCTTTAGATGCATAATTCTTGTCCTGTAATGTCCATATCTCTCCACGCTTCATTCCATTATCTCCATAGCCAAATCTGTTGCAAATTCTGTGGCTTCCTTCTCTGTCTCAAAAGGTTCCACCTTCATCCTGCGGCTCTGAACGGGATATGGAAAACCATGGTGGTCATTAAATGCGTATATGAACATACGTAAAGCATCTGACGTCGTAGTTCCTAGGTTTGCTGCCGTTTCTTGAAACAAATCATATTCTTTATCTTCTACTCTTGTGACCGCTTGCTTCATAACAATCACCTCCTGTTAGCAAAATGATAGCAATTTGTCACCAAAAAGTCAAGAGTATCTGGGCAAAGAAGATGCTACCCATACTCGCATAAGCACATCTCGCCAGCCTGTTGTCAAATGACATAAATCGTCTGTAATCCAGTATTTATGCGGCGCTCAGTATATTTTCATGACACGCAACCCTACAATGCCTAATTCACATTGTTTGTCAAGGCGTGCAAACAAATGTTCATAAATTGTTAACAGTACACGGTTACCGGATTCAGACAAGGTGTATGAACCATTATATTGAAAATAGATCGGCATCAAGTTCACCAATCCGTTTTTCTATAAGCTTGAGCCATTCATCAGCATCCTTATTATTTGAAGAAAAACTAATGGACCAGTTATACTCGTCTCGCATATATCGTCTTGCGTATGCCTCAGCATCAATCTCTACTCTGTCCGTCAAATAGCCTTTACTTCCGGGATTGGGCGCCATTAAATATTTCTTGCCCGCCTTATAGAATATACATCTTTTACGTGCGCAGGCTGTTATAGCTGCTTTCTCCAGAAATATTTCCTCATTATATTCGTGTTGCCATTTATGTCTTAGTTCATGGGCAAGCGTCTTATATACCGTTTCCAATTCAGTGTTTTCATAAATATATATAGAAACAGTATCAGTAATGGCGTCATAATCACCGCTTCTATTCCTTATATCTCCGCCTTTGCCTTCGCCACCAAAAATCCCGCAGCAGCTATAAATGCATATTCTTGGAACATCTATCCCAAGAATTCCGCATATTTTCTTTGCTTCGTTTAATGTTTTTGTTTCAATCATTTCCAATATATTTTCAACTTCTTCCATATTTACCCCCACTTCTCCAAATTTCTTTATGCCTGATTCATATAATAACAAAAATATTTCTATGTAAATATACGGATGTATTAAAAAAGCCAACAATCAAATTCGACTGTTGACTTAATTTTCAAAAATTATGTAGTCAAGACGCTTCGGCGCATGTTAACAGTACACGGTTACCGAAATTCACATTGTTTGTCAAGGTACGCAAACAAATGTTCATAAATTGTTAACAGTACACGGTTACCGAATATTAGTTCTTTGGTCGTTTGTATTCTACAACTGACCACATGAGTTAAATCTAATCATGTGTAAGCGTAAAAAGAGGATTCTGTGAACATTCCTATCAAATGCTCACAGAATTCTCTAGTAATTTAAAATACGGTCTGTATTTTATATTTATGCTGAAGTGCTTTCAAAGATACATCATCAAATCTCACATATTTATCATTTGTAAGTCTTCCAATCACAATTCCGGGATCTCTATTAATCCTCACGGCAAACCTTTTTATCGAAGTCACATCAAACTTCTTTTCTGCTATGAAAGCATCATATTCTTCAGGTGGAATCAGTTTGCTCTCTGCATAGCGATCTGCAAGTACTTCTTTTTCTCCTGTTTCATTTTCGAAGGAAATTCCGTAATCGCCATTAATAATGTGTCCAATCTCATGAAATAGAGTAAACCAGAATGAATCAGCATTTAATCTACAGTCATTTACCATAAGCATTATGTTATTTCCAATACGCTTAGTTGCACCATTTGTCTTGGACCCGGACAAGTTAGGCATAATAACAAATATTACTCCTACATCATAGAATGCTTTCTTTATCTTTGGATAAAAGCCTCTATGATCTGTCGTAAGAGTTAATGCATAATTAACTGCTTTTTCAAACTTGCGCTTGTCAAACTTAGGTGCTGGGGTTGCCAATACTTTATTAATGGCAACCTGTACCATAGCATTTGCCCTGACAGTACTTGCTTCATCATGATCATCTTTAGCGCTCCTAAAATTTACCGCCAAATCCTGCTTCGTCAAAACTGTCAATGAAGCAATATTCAAAAATTTCCTAACTTCTACAATCTGCTCATCTTTTTTTCTCGGCAAATCCGATAATCCATAATGCTCACGAAAGTATTTGTAATCAAGATAATTAAATATCCTTCTCTCCTCACGTAATTCTTCTTCAGAATCAGCCTCAGCCTTTGCTGCATCATATGCAGTCTGTAGATTCAACCAATAGGTGATACTCGTTCCTAGCATTTTGGAAAGTTTCATTGCAATGTCAACAGATAAACTTTGCTCACCCTTTATAATTATACTGAGATTTTTTGCAGTAGTATTAAGTCTTTTAGCAAAATCCTCTTGAGTTAGTCCACTCTCATCAATTATCTCCTTTATATAATATCCCGGGTGAAATGCAATTGTATCATTATATTCTATAAAGTTACTCATAATGTTTGCTCACCTCCGTAATCTCAACTATTCGAACAGTTTCAGCAATTTCATCAATGTTACAAGGGTCATAAACCTCTTTACTTTCATTAAGAGGCTGAAGAATAATTCTCCATGGTTCTTTTCTTGATTTTACATCAATAGCGAAATATCCCTCTAAATCCTTTCCATTTTTATTAGTTAATTTATGAAAGTGGAAAGATGGTTGAACTATAATATCTTTTATCGTGTCTGCTTGTTTTAATGCGTTTATTCTCGCAAGTAGGCAAACTGCAAGTGGTTTATTACCACCGAAAAGTTTACTCGCTGCTTCCAAACTGGAGCATTGCTCCTGGACCTTTTCTTTGGAATATTGCAGTTCCAAATCCATCCTCCTTTCTCAAATAAATTACCTAATAGGTAATTTAATTATAGTGATCATATAAAAAACTGTCAATCTTTCTGTTCCTTAACAAATCCATTTATACGAATTTTTCGATAAAATTTTTATTTTCCCTCTTTTCCTTTTGTCATTGCTATAACGGCCTCCATATACCCCATTAGCCTTTCTCGCTGCTTCTCGTCCATACCATGGTATGTGCTGATCAA
>NZ_AUJO01000042.1 GCF_000424265.1 Butyrivibrio sp. WCD3002 | reverse complement strand
AATTTATGAACATTTGTTTGCGTGCCTTGACAAACAATGGGAATCAGGCATTGCAGGGTTGCGTGTCATGGAAATATACTGAGCACCGCATAAATACTGGATTGCAGACGATTTATGCCATTTGACAACAGGCTGGCGAGATGCTAAGATTAAGGCGTAAGAACAAGTTGATTAAATAAAAAGGGATGCCACCGGCAACGGTCAGGTCTTCCAGATAAGCTAATACAAGATCAGCCGCTCAGTTGTCCAGACCGGGGCGGCTATTCTTGTGTTTTACTATTGCGTCCGATGGCGTATCCGAGACCGAACGCAGTCAGCACAAGGCTGATAACAGCGATTAATCCCGCAATCGTCAATATTTGCGGTCCTCCTTTCCGGTGAAGACTAGGAGCGCGAGCTCCAGTACAACAGTTCCAGTCCGGAGGTAGTATTACATTTGAATATTCGACCTCCGAACATAGCGTACTTAAAGCACATTCGGAAGCCCTTTAAGAATGATATATTTTTGACTAATTCGGAATTGCATTCCGAATTAGTCGTATTTACAATTGAAAAAACTGTAATCCAAGTGGTAGAATATGACTAATCCGGAATCAAATTCCGGATTAGTCATACTTATTATGAGAGGATTAGTATATGGAATATATCAAGAGAGCCATTGAGGATGTGGTAGAGCATTCAGCCAAAACATTTAAATGTATATTGATTACAGGTGCGAGACAAACTGGAAAATCAACGTTAGTCAAACATTTATATTCAGATGTAAAGCAGGTTTCATTTGATGATCCATTTGTTGAGGATCAGGCAAAGAATAATCCAGAGATGTTCATGTCATTAAATGAACCACCTGTATTTTTGGATGAAATTCAGTATGTGCCATCTTTGTTTAGATATATAAAGCAATCTAGTGATAATAATGATTCAAAGGGATTGTATTATCTTTCCGGCTCACAACCTTTTAAGCTTATGGAATTGGTATCTGATTCATTAGCAGGAAGAGCAGCTATTATCGAATTACCACCATTATCACTTAGAGAAATAATGAAGAGTAGTTATAAAAAACCATTTCTTCCTACAATGGAGTATGTTCAAGACAGGAATAAAGAAGCCGTAAAACCAGATAACATATGGAAAATAATACATCGTGGTGGCTATCCTGAGATGCAAAATCCAGAAATGGATTGGACAATGTTTTTTGCAAGCTACGTAAAAACTTATTTAGAACGTGATGTTAGAGAACTGGCTGCGGTACAGGATTTAGATGCATTTCGTAGATTTATGATAGCTTGTGCTGCAAGAACTGGACAGATGCTCAATTACTCTAATATAGCCGAAGAAGTCGGTAAGGATGCAAATACTATAAAGAATTGGATCTCTATTTTGGAGGCGTCAGGCATAGTGTATATACTAGAGCCGTATGCTAATAGTGCCTTAAAGCGTGCTATAAAGACGCCTAAAATGTATTTTAGAGATACAGGCTTAGCAGCATATCTTACAAGGTGGCTTACTCCTGAAACCTTAGCAACAGGTGCGATGAGTGGGGAGTTCTTTGAGACGTTCGTTATTTCAGAGATATTAAAAAGCTATTCTAATAGAGGATTAGATTATCGTTATTTCGTGTCATATTATAGAGGCAAAGATAAGAAAAAAATCAAAAAGAATGGTGAAGAAACCTACGAAGAGGCAGAGATCGATTTCATTATCGAGCAGGATGGTGTGTTGTATCCTATCGAAATTAAGCAAAGCAGTAATGTCTCTGCTGATATGACCTCGGCTTTTCAGATATTAGACACAATACCTGAAAAAAAGCGAGGAACAGGAGCTGTTGTGTGCATGTGCTCCATGCCAGGTGCTTTAAGAGAAAATGTATTACAAATTCCATATTGGTTTATTTAAAATTCGGTAACCGTGTACTGTTAACATATATCATTAGAAGAGGCTGCTATTTTGCAGCCTCCCCTTTGTGAAATATATATTTATTTCAAATAAGCCTTAAGTTGTTCAACTAAAAGGTATACCATGGTACCAGGTGCGTATAAGGAGGGAGTATCAATTCCATCTCTGAAATTCTCCATCCTGCGTTTTGCATTTTTGATTGCTGCATCAACGCCACCGATAGAATCCAGAAGATCGTATAAATCTTTTAGATTTTTTTCATATCCGTCTGCAGACAGATTATATTGTTTGAAAAGCTCGTTAAGTTTTTTGTTCCATTCATGCCGGTGTAAATCTGCATCACTATAACTAAAATGCAGATAAATCCAGTATTCAAAGCTTTGATTACTCCAACCTATGGAATATCCTTTGCTTTTTCCTGTGGCAATAGCAGAGTCAAAATCCGGAAAATCATCTTTATCAAAAATAACCCAAATGTTTTGGTAGATAATTTTCGCCTTGTTTACACATTCCTCTGTAATTTCGATTAGTCGCCCAGTAGAAGATCCCTGTCCATAAATGTCAATTTCCGGAACTTCAATAATATCAACAGTTCCACCAATTTGTTCAAGGACTTGTTTTTTTAGACCATTGAAGTAATAAGGCTCAGTTTTTTCACCTTCTGTAATGATAAGAAACGAGTTTGCCTTAGGCGTTTTAAAATCATGGGTACGCTTTTTTCTATCGGCCCGTCTCTTTTTAAAAATATCATCGCTTCCCATTCAATCACCTGCTTCCACAGTATAGTCAGATAATGAAGGGATTCCTCCATAAACTCCGGATAAATAGTCTTTTTCAAACGATGCATCAGAACGAATCTTGAAATCAGATAAGGCAGAAAGGCTGGAATACCCATAATCATCTTTTTGAACAAACCAGATCTGATCTCTTCTGAAAAATTTTCGATCCAAAAGAGTTGTGTCATGTGTTGTATAAATAAGCTGGGCACTAGAATCCTTATTGTTAAATAAATCAATTACAAATTTAAGAAGTAGAGGATGCAGCTTAATATTCAACTCATCTACGATCATAATTCCATCTCGCATAATGATTGAAGAAGCAATAATAAAAATAATTATGCTTTTTAAGGTACCTTGCGATTCGTTATACAGATTTAGCTTATATTTCTTTTGATTCTTACCATTATGATATGTAAAAAACTCTATCTTTTTGTCGATTGTATCGTATGAAATATCCCTGATACCAGTATCAATAGCAGTGAGAAACCTGATGAGCTCATCTTTATTATTATCAATTACATCTGGCAGAAATCGTTCCATAACACGGGGATTTTCATAAAAGCGAGTATCTACTATCATCATGTGAGAAATTTCAGCAAATACTTTGTGAAATACTTCTGTTTTTAGAGATAATCTGCTGAAAAAGGTTAGGGCAAGAGCTTCTTTTGAAATCTGATTCTTATATCGGTCACATTCTCTTCTGATCGAAGCCCCCATTTTAATTTCTTCAGTACTGCGTTCTAAAATTATTGATTTACGATTGCTCTCAAAATCCCGGACATAAAACCATTCACTAATAATTTCTTTATCATCAAACTCAAATCCATAGCTATATTCTGCAGAATCATCACATACAATAATTTGATATTCAGATGGAGAGAAAACATCATCAAAAGCAAAGGGATTATAATATTTTTCCAGAATGTTATCCTCAATCTCACCGACGGCATTCATAGAGCGCATAACTATGTTTTGGAACATCTGTATACCATAGTAGAGGTTTGATTTTCCACTTGCGTTTGCACCATAGATTGCTGCTACTCGTAAGAACTTTTCTTTTGTTCCTTGGATTAGATTGTACTGATGTTCCTTATATGCTGGTATGGATGTCATATCAAGAGTGATTTCATCTTTAAAAGACAAAACATTCTTCATAGAAAACTGAACTAGCACGGCATGAACCTCCTATTATTCCTATTCTGATAATAAAATAACATTTTATGCATACTACGTCAACAAAATTACGGAAATTTCACAAAAATATTGACATAAGCAACATAAGAAGACATTGGCACCGTGTACTGTTAACAATTTATGAACATTTGTTCGCGTACCTTGACAAACAATGTGAATCAGGTATTGCAGGGTTGCGTGTCATGGAAATATACTGAGCGCCGCATGAATACTGGATTACAGACGATTTATGTCATTTAACAACAGGCTGGAGAGATGCTAAGATTAAGGCGTAAGAATAATAAAAAGGGTGTCACCGTGACGGTTAGCCCCCCAAAAAATTATGATAAGCAGAAATGTGACCGCTCAGCAATCTTTGTCAGGGATTAGGCGGTCATTTCTGCGTTTTATTGATATCCAGATGCGGTAACCGTGTACCATTAACTTTTGTGAAAAAATTCAAATGAACTTGACGAAACATTTGTTCTTG
>NZ_AUJO01000041.1 GCF_000424265.1 Butyrivibrio sp. WCD3002 | reverse complement strand
GGACTTTATCAGTCCGCCCTTTATCACAAACGGTTCTGCTCCAAAGTTGTTCGCTACGGCTGCTATATTGTCCGTACCAGGATCTATCGACATGACCCTGATATCGGAAATGTCATCTTTTGATGAAAGAGATCTGAGAACATCCTTGTCATCCAAAGGCTCTATACCCACTGTTAAGACATCGATCACCACATCCATCACAAAGTCCTTACCATGTGGTTTTATCCGCACTTCCTTAAGTTTTCCCTGGGGAAGGTCCCTGCCAAGTTTTAAAGTATCTGTTGTTCCGGGAAAACGTATATAGGAATCATCCTTTATCCTGCATATCTGATTCGTAAGGATGGCAGTCTTGTATTTTCCCTGGCGTACATAACCCGGCATACGGGGACGCCCCGTAAATGCAGATGGTGTCTTGGCGTATGTCTTCACTGCTTCAAAAAATGATTTGTAATCCCTAAGAAGGAGCTTAAGTATCTGCTGGTTAGCCTGAGATGGAATCCCATAGTATGCCTTATCCCTGGTGCTCTTCAGAAGATAATCAAGGGCATTATAAGGAAGCCATGAACCAGTTGCATGATATTTTGTCCCTTCAAGGTTTTCACTTACAAGTTTATACACCTGCATCTGATTGGGAAAAAGAGGCCTGTAAGAGTCAAATGCCTCTGTGGCAGAAGCATACTGTCGGATGATGAAATTCGCCCTGTTGTAAAGGACTGCAGATGCCCTGCAAATATCCTGGCAGTAACTGTATAGTGTGTTGTTTTTAGCTATTCTGTACTGCCTTGTCCTATACACAGTTGAGATTTCCTTTCCAAAAGATTATATTAGTATTATAGCATAATTTCCAAGAGTAATCAAAACATTTGTTCTTTTTAGAAGGAGTTTTTATGGATAACTACAGAAGAGGTTCACATTCAGTTTACCTGCTTACCTATCATATCATTTTTGTCACTAAATACAGGAAAAAAGTGATAACCAATGAGATGGGGGATTTCATGAAAAATCACGCAGCTTATCTGTGTGGAAGGATGAACTGCGATATGCTTTCTGCTGAGACAGATGAGGATCATATACACATGCTTATCTCCATGCCTCCGGATGTCGCTCCGGTAAAACTGATCAACACCTTAAAGTCCCAGCTCTCTAAAGAAGTCAGGATCAAATACCGTGAACACATAGAAAAATTTCTGTGGGGAGATGCTCTTTTCTGGAGCAGGAGTTATTTTTGCGCCACAACCGGATCCGTTTCACTTGAGACAGTGAAAAAATATATAGAAAGCCAGCGCACGGATGACCACAAAAGAAAATATGAAAGAACAGGACGATACAGCAAAGCGAAACGCTGAGGGTCAGCGATTCATCCCCCACCGACTATGTCGGAAGGAGTTTTCTCGCTGATACATCATAAAAAGTTCCTACCTGCTCTTGCACGAATTTGGAGCTGCTTTACACTGATGTTTTGATCATCCCATCGCGGGGCTAGTTTTCACATAGTCCATATACTGGAGCAATGCTGTATACTCTCGCAAGTATGAGCCTCGTTTTTCTTCGCTTGTATCCGCATAAGACTGATGCTTTGAGAAAATGTCTATGGCATCCTGAAGCGGTATCCACATAGGTTCTATGCCGCGTTCTAGCTCTGCCCCCGTGGGTTTCATTTCTCCCTGCCCCACCTCCTCACAAATATAGTAATAGCCGCCATATCTGTATTCTTCGTAGTATTCGTATATATGAAGGAACTTATCCACAGGGTGCACGATCACGCCGGTCTCTTCCTCAACTTCTCTAACGCAGCATTCTTCGAATGTCTCGCCTTCTTCAATACCACCGCCCGGTATAAGCCACCAGCCTGAATTCTTTTCATGGGTAAGAAGGATTTTACCGTCCTTTATTACAATAGCGCGACTGCCATCACGGGTTTTGGTGAAAGTTTCAAATCTGTTATCACCTAAAATTTCTAATTCTTTCATATACCATGTTCTCCCCTAAAGTGGTATTCAGCTAACTCTGTCATTCTTCCTTAATCTTCATATGCAAGATACAGGATACTCTGCGCATCCTTCATGGTGATACCATATTTCTTCGCAGTCTATCTGATGAAAATGTGATATCTCATCCTCTGTAAGAAGGAAGTAAATACTTCCCGCAAGCGGCCTGTCTTCCTTTTTATTTAAGTCACGGATTCCATTATAGCCCTTTGACAGCATTTGAAGAAGTGAGTACAATCTGAGAATCGCAGTATGATAATCCTATGAACAGCATATCTCATAGGTACAATAGATAGAAGAGAGAAAAATGATCCTTACACCTTTAACATTTTTAATTGTATGTCCCATGCTGTTTCTCGCGGGCTTTGTTGATTCAATCGCAGGTGGCGGCGGACTGATATCATTACCGGCTTACATGCTGGCCGGGCTTCCGATACATAATGCAATTGCGACCAACAAACTGTCCTCTTCATGCGGAACATCACTGTCGCTGATGCGTTTTATCAAACACAAGCTGATCAATTTCAAGGTTGCCATACCCGCTGTAATTGCAGGAATGTTCGGCTCTTATTTTGGCGCAAGGCTTTCACTTTTCATAAAAGAGATCTACTTAAGGCAGCTTTTGCTCGTCATTCTTCCGGTTGCAGCATTCATCGTTCTTAATAAAAAACTGTTCAAGGACAACGGCAAAACAGAAGTTGAAGTAAATACCAGAACTATTCTGGTAGTCATAGTCTCTGCGCTTGTTATCGGTATGTATGACGGACTCTATGGCCCGGGCACAGGAACGTTTCTTATTATCGCCTTCACAACATTTGCAAAAATGGGAATTGGCCCTGCCAACGCTCACACTAAAGCTATCAACACAGCTACCAATCTGTCTTCGCTTGTAGTGTTCATATTAAGCGGCCAGGTGATCATCGCCCTCGGCATAGCAGCCGCAGTATGCAACATGCTTGGTAACTACGTGGGCTCCGGTCTTGCCATGAAAAAGAGCACCCGTATCACGAAACCCATAATACTGACGGTGCTCTTACTTTTACTTATTAAAATTATCCTGTCTTAAGCGCTCTTTCTCGCTTCACGGCGCTTGAGAATATTTGAAACGATGACTGTACAGGATGCATCACCTGTGATATTAAGAGTTGTTCTACCCATATCGAAGATTCTGTCCACACCTGCAACAAGAGCAATTCCATCGATTGGAAGGCCTACAGATGTCAGCACCATCGCCAACATAACCATACCTGCACCGGGAACACCTGCGGTTCCAACAGATGCAAGAGTTGCTGTCAGAACAATTGTCAGCATCTGTGAAAATGAAAGATTGATACCATAGCAGGATGCGATAAAAATAGCACAGACACCCTGATAAATAGCTGTTCCATCCATGTTTATAGTCGCTCCAAGGGGAAGGACAAAGCTTGATACTTCCTTGGAAGCTCCCAGCTTCTGAGTGCACTCCATGTTAAGGGGAAGTGTTCCAACTGATGATGCACTTGAAAAAGCAAACATGATTGCTGGAAGCATTCCTTTGAAAAATGTTACAGGACTCATTTTTCCAAGAGTAGCAACTGTGCATGAATAAACTATAAGCGCGTGCAGCAGATAACAGATATACGCTGCAAGAAGCACCTTTGCCAGTGATCCGATAACTGCCGCTCCGTTTGCAGCAACTACAGGTGTCAGCAGACAGAACACGCCGATAGGAGACAGCTTCAATATCATTTCCATACACTTCATAAAAATGTCATTAAGAAGATTGATTCCTTCAATGGCTCTCTCCCCTTTTTCACCAAGAAGAATTACTGCAAAGCCAATCAGAATGGCCATAACAATAACCTGAAGCATGTTGGCTTCAGAAATAGGCAACAGGAAATTGTTCGGAAAAATATTAACAAGGACATCCATACCTGAAGAAGCCTCCGGTGCTTCGTAGGTCAAGCTTGCTGTTGTAAGAACCGGGAAGCTCCCCTTGAAAAGATTAGCAACAAACAGTCCGATCGTGATAGCAACTGCAGTTGTACAGAAGTAATAGACCACAGTCATTCCGCCTATCGCACCGACTTTCTTTATATCTCTCATGGAAACAATTCCCGCCATGATTGAGAATAACACAATAGGGCCCACAATAAATTTGACCAGATTCAGGAAAATTGTACCGAAAGGCTTGATGTATGTAGCCGCAAATTCAGCCACATTCTGCATAAGCAAACCGGCAATTATCGCAATGACAAGTGCGATAAAAATCTGAGCGGCTAAAGACAGTCCCTTTTTCTCTTCAGCAATTACATCGTTTTTATTCTCAGCCATAAGAATTCCCCTCTTTCTGTTGAACTGACTCCTTAGTTTATATTGTCTCCCACTTAATTATACAAAAAAGCGTATGGTTATAAATAATTAATTGATAAATTTAGCATATTTTTTTATCAACAAAAACCGTGAAATCTGAGGCACAAATTGAAAATATCAGGACATGTTTCTCTTAACATTCGCATAGCACACTATTTTTGGCATAAAAAATCCCTTAAACCCAGATGAATACTGGATTTAAGGGTGAGCTGGCAACGGGAATCGGATTGTTGACCAGTTTCAGAAGCCGCATAGAAAGGAGGTTTTCAGCACTCTCTTTAAAAAAAGACCACTTCAAAGACCACTAAGAATTTTCATAATCTATTTCAGATCGAACCACTCTGGTACCCTATGAGATTTCCTTACCAGAACTCCATCTTTATAAATTGCAAATCTTCTAATACTATCCGTATTATCATAAACCGCCACAAGATTACACATAGTCATGATTTCCCAAAAGTTCCTCAATGACTGCTCATAACGCCTTTCTATATCCGATTCATTTACACCATGCCCTCCACCAAGTACTCTCTTAGCAACTCTTTCCTTGGCTATATCTACACTTGCTACGCCTACATAATGCATCTCTATAAGAAATCCTTTTTCTTTTGCTCGTCTTATATTCCGAAAAACAGTGTTTCCACAAAGGGTGGTCTCTTGATTAAAGCTCTCCTCTCCTTCAAAATACTGGTTTAACTTCTCAACAGCTTTTCTTCCAGAAGAAAACACATCATGAGGATTACGCCAATCACCGCCAGATTCTTTAAGTATCTCATCTGCATTTACTCTGTATTCTCCCTTAAGATCCGGATCCATTTGATACAAAGTTGTTTTTCCAGCGCCATTGACACCTGCTATAAGTGTGTACTTTTTCATATATTTAATATAGATTCCTTTCGATTACTTCCTTCTGTTTTTTCTGAAGCAAAAAGTCTCCGACCATCTCATAAAAGTCTTTTTCTTCTTCTGTTTCACTCTCTAAAACAAGTTGCAAAGTATCTTTCGGATTTAATTTTGCTATTTCTTTATATATATCACTATATTTCTTAACATCGCACATATATAGTCTCCTTATACTTCTTAACAATGATCTTTTTTAGGCATAACTATATTATACCATTTTGTTGCGTAAAAAAATCCCCCAAAGCCTAAGCTTTGAGGGATTCTCATCATCGAGCTGGCAACGGGAATCGGAGCAATGACCACCACTTAAAAGCCGCATAGAAAGGAGGTTTTCAGCACTCCATTTTTTAAAACGCCCACTACTACGACCACTTCTTTCTAAGCAAAATCATTTCACAGCAAGTTGCTCATCAACCAGTTTTGTAACTTCTACCTTCTCAGATTCTAAAACATTTGCAAGATCAAATGCCTCATTGATATCATAATGTTTCTTTTGCATTAATCTGAGTACAAAATCCGCTTTATTCTTTATAGATGTCTGTTCAACTAATCCTTCGCCTAAATTACACATAGTGTTTACCTCCTTACTCATGGTAGCTGACATAGGTATATCAAAATCCTTTTCAAGGAGTTCTTTCTTTTCGTCAGGTTTCTTTTCCGCTGATAATAATACATCCAGCAATCTTAAAATAGATTTCTCATCAGCCTTGTCGGGATCTCCTAAGCGTACAAGAAGTACTGATAAAAGATCGTAATTCTTTACTTCTTCTTTTGCATTGCCAACGATGGTATCCTCAGAAACACTGTACTTTGTTATAGAATTCTTATCCTCTTCGCTAACATTCATCTCAATCCAGATAGAATACACTTTGCGAATCTTTTCATAATGACTTTTCGTAAATACTGTATTCTTCTGTGAAGATATCATTCTGCTGCAATAATATATAGCTCTTTTGATAATAGGATATACTGTATTATCACTTTTCTGAGCCTCTATATTTATTATAAGATGAATTGGCTCCTTTGTGTCAGGTACAATTGCATTAAACCTGATATCATAATATACTTTTCCCTCTTTTATGGAGCTATCCTCATTATTACTGCCTTCAATTCTTTTATCGGCTAATTCTTCATCAGCATCAAGTTCATCCTGGTGTACAGCTACCACTGAAACCTTGGGATCACCCTCGATACAATCCTTCATGATCTGCTGAATGGTGTACCCCTTAAATTCTGATACACATTCCTTTAAAATCCATGCTAGCACAATCTTTTCAGACAAAAGCCGCTTAACTGCCTCATCATACTGAGCCTTCTGATCAGCAGTACTAATTGCATTTGAAATACTTGTTTCCAATTTTTAAACCTCGTTGCTTTTCTTTTACTGAGTATATCATATTTGATTTATCCTATAATTCCTTCTTAGATAATACCTTTTAAAAATCTATATCCATTTATTTGATATGTTCCCTAATTTAGCTTGGATTGATCATTTAAGATTACTTCAATTATTCTGCAAGTAAAATAATTAAGAGGGCTGGTAATCAGCCCTCTCAGAGTTTAAGCTTTCCCACTTATATGGCAGGGACTCTCCCGAGTTGAAACTTCTCCACTTATATGGCAGGAGCTCTCCCAATTAATTATATTTTAACATTAGTGATCAAAATGTCAACGGTGCGTATTTCTTAATTGACAATTATATTTTATATCGCTATACTTATAAAAAGGTGTCTTATTGAATATTGATGTGGTAATTATGATTTTAAAGCAATCTTTTATGAAAAAGCTGTGCGCATATTCTCTAGTATGTGCTCGGAAGTTTGACACCTAAAATCCTCAGAAGCCAGTCATGGCTTTATTTTTTACGCAAATTTAAATCGTGTGTATTGCGTATATGCGTATATAGTGGTAAAATATTAGTATAATACTAAGTGTTG
>NZ_AUJO01000040.1 GCF_000424265.1 Butyrivibrio sp. WCD3002 | reverse complement strand
TCTAAAAATTTAAAAGGCCACCGGAAAGGTTTATTTTTTTAAGCCATTCTGGTGGTCTGGTTGGTTATGAACGGGTGAGTGAAAAGCGCTTACTTTCTTTAGCTTTTTCATAATCATTGTTACGCTCTATTTAGCCCTAGGGACAAAACAGAAAGGATTATGAGAAATGAAAAGAAAAGGATTAAAGAGTTTACTATTTGGAGCGTTATTTTTTATTGGATTTATCATCTGGACAGTACTTATCCAGATTGTTGATGTTCAGCCCGCCGGGCAGAACGGGACAGACATAGGCTTTGCCACCATCAACTGTTATTTTCACAAATTGACCGGGGTTCATATGGTCATTTACACTATAACTGACTTGCTGGAACTTGTACCTATTTTCGTATGTCTGATATTTGCAGGTATCGGTCTTGTCCAGTTGATACAAAGGAAGAACCTGTTTAAAGTCGATTCCGACATATTAGTACTAGGAATATACTATATTATAGTGATATTTGGATATCTGCTATTTGAAATGATACCGATAAATTACAGACCAATACTGATAGATGGATTTATGGAGGCGTCGTATCCATCCTCGACAACACTGTTGGTATTAAGTGTTATGCCAACTCTCTGGTTCCAGGCAAAAAGAAGGATGAAGAATGAGATTTTACTGAAATATGTATGTGCATTTTCGGCTCTGTTCTCCATTTTTATGGTCATAGGAAGAACTGGCAGAAGCTTTATATGTTTCAAGAACTGCCATTTCCAAGTGGGAGTCAGGCCGTGGATACCCGAGTATAGATTCGTTAAAAGAGATATCGAGATTCTTTTCAGTATCTATAGACGAATTGCTGTCGGCAGAAAAGATGGTGTCAATCGCCGAAAAAGAGAACAGGGACAATATCAGATATATCTGCGATATGCTTCTTGGAATTATAGATGTGCTTGCGATGATAATGATTATCCTGCCCATATATCCCAATAGGATTGACGGTGCCTATTATGCGGTGAGTCTTCCTGATTATGTTCAGGCGGGAAGCTTAAAGTGCACACTTTATTGGGCTGTGCTAATTTTGCTGATGATCATCGGAGCGGTGAAGATTCTTTTGACCAGATTGAAGCAGGAAAAAGCAGGGAAAATCATAACGGTCATATCGATGATCGTAGGAATTATTGCAGTGCTTCTTCTTGCAATGGCCAAGGAAGCTTACGGAGTATCAATAATGTTTATTATGATTGTGGCAAAGGGAATTTTGATCTACAAAATGAGATAAATCATGTGTTCAGTACTTACCATGGGACCAATAGGAATCACGCCGGAGCTTAAGCGCAAGGGAGGCTTATGGAAGATAAATGACTAAGGAGGTACGATTTTGAGGCAGAATGAAAAATATAGCGAGATGAGGAAGAAGCCAATGGAATATCGTAAGGCGTTTGACACAATTCCAGAGCAGTTTGATAAGTTCAGACCCCGTTACAGCCCTGAGCTGTTCGAATTTTTCATCAAGGAAGCCAACATTGGAGTTCAGACGAAGGTGCTGGAAATAGGCCCGGGAACCGGCCAGGCGACGGATCCGATTCTGGATACCGGCTGCGATTATAATGCCATTGAGCTCGGGGAGCATCTTTATGAAAAGATGAAAGATAAATACGGAGCAAGATCGAATTTCCATATCGTGAACGACGACTTCATTACACACGATTTCGGGGAGCAGAAATATGATGTGATATATTCTGCTGCAACGATTCAGTGGATTCCGGAGAAGGTCGCTTTTTCCAAGACGTTTGAACTGTTAAAGCCCGGCGGAACGTTGGCAATGATGTTTCTGATTGGGGATTATAAGACGCCCAATGAGGAGTTGTACAGCAATATCCAGAAGGTTTACGACGAATATTATAAGCCGGTAACGGAATACAAGAACATGAAGGAGCCATTTGACTATCTTCATGCGACCGACTATGGCTATGTGGATCTGACGCGCCAAGATTTCTATGGAAAACGCACTTTTTCTGCGGATGAATATGTGATGTATTGCGGCACGCACAGTGATCACATTTTAATCCCGGAGCCTTATAAAACGAAGTTTTTCGAAGGGCTTCGGAGCGCGGCGCTTGCGGGCGGAGATAAAGTCGAGTTTTGGGATACCTATGTGCTGTATCTGACGAAGAAACCGGCGTAAGTGCATGAAAAATCATCTCGGAATTTACCGAAAAATATTGGAGTGAAAAACAGACTTAAATCCGAGCAAGGAGAAGGTCGGTTTTTATTTTACGTTAATATATAATTACAGAAGGAGGGCAAAATCCGATGAATCTACGAGCATACAACGCAGAAAAAGACTTCTCGCTAATAAAGGACTGGATCACAGATGAAAAAACACACGCTTTGTGGTGTGCAAATAAGACCTCTTTTCCCATTCAGAAAGAGTCTTTTGACCGGATGCTGGCTGATCTATCAGAGAGATTTGGAGACAATCCGTTTGTTGCCGTTGATGAAAAGGGTGAACCCACTGGATTCTTCTGCTATTCACTAAATAATGAGACCAAAGAGGGAATGCTTAAGTTTGTGATGGTGGATCCGGCAAGGCGCGGTAAAGGGCTGGGAAAAGAAATGATCCGAGCAGCTGCAGATTATGCTTTTGATGAAACCGGAGCCACTGCGGTTCAGCTTATGGTCTTCTCGGTAAATGAACGCGCAAGGCATTGCTATGAAAGCGTCGGATTTAAAGAAAGACGCACCGAGACCGGAGCTTTTTCATATTATGACGAAGTATGGGACAGATGCAACATGGTTTTGAAGAATGCAAACGCATTGCTGGATCAAAACCATGGCAAGTCTCGGATACAGCAAAATTTATAGAGAATCAGTGCCATTGCCAAACGGCAAGGCTTTGTGGAGGTTGGATTATAAATGATTATTGAAACAGAACGATTATTCTTACGTGAAATGACCATGAAAAAACTTACAGACTACAAGACGATCGACCATCTGACCGATCAGATCAGCGTTGAAAAAGTATATCCGCTTTCAATATTAGAGGGGATTCAAAGTGGCGAGATATATGTTGATGATGCTGATTCTCCGAATGCCGCACTGATCTGGCACTACTGCGGCTTTGCAAATATCCTGGGGAATTATAATGAGAAATTCATTGAAGAAACCATGACAATGATGCCAAATCCGCCGGAGGGTCACTCTGGACGCATGGCGCTGCAAGCAGAAAACGATCCCCGGTTGCAGGAAATGATACTGAAGACTCCGGGAGTTTCTAAATACGATAGGTATATCTTCGATTTCACCGGGAAAAGAGATATCATCTCACCCACCATGGAATCAAAGCCGGAAGAAATAACCCTGGATAACTACGATCTGATGAGCGGAAAGATAATACCTACATTTTCCTGGGAGGATAAGCGCACATTTTTAGGAAAGGGATTCGGATACTGCCTGATCGAAGACGGCCATATGGCGGCGTGCGCGTTTTCTTCAGGAGTCTCAAAGGATTATGTGGATATCGGAGTAGAAACAGCAGAAAAGTGCCGCGGAAAAGGCTATGGCAAGATTGTTGCTTACGCAATGGTACAAGAAATTCTTCGAAGAGGGAAACTACCCGTATGGGACTGTGATACAAGAAATGAAGCATCCATGCGACTGGCCTGTTCCGTCGGATTCGAAATAACCGGAACGCATCCCTGGTACAAATATGAAGGATAATAGGAGATCTTAAATAGCATGAAATTGCTAATGTATCAGATAAACAGATGAATCTGGATTTGTTGAAATGTCTGTTAATGAAAATGGCACAATGACGTCGGTTTGTTGGTGCTTTTAATTGAGATTTGAGTTTCCATTTTGGGATTAGTAACGTAATTGTCTGCCGCGATTTAATAAACTGCTTAAATGGGCAGGCAAATATCGGCGAAATTTTCTGCTATAAACAAGCAAACTGCAGATACAGGCAGACAAAAAGTTCAAAAAATGTCTGCCCTAAACCAGAAAATAGCAGATACAGGCAGACGAAAAGTTCAAAAAACGTCTGCCCTAAACAAGAAAACCGCAGATACAGGCAGTCAAACATCCTAAAAAATGCCTGCCATAAATAACCAAACTACCGAAACAGGCAGGCTCACCTTATTAAAACTTAACATTTTCTCGAGAATCGAGCCGTCCGCAAGCGAAAAGGCCGCTACTACTTCGAATTTGTCGTGATGAGGGCATAGCCTTTTATCTTGCAAAATATTTTAGGAGTGAGCGGGGATCAGAGTTATGAACATCAAAAAGATAATCAGGGCTATTATTTTATTTATAATAGGTGTCATTTTGGCAGTTGCATTTATATTTGGCGGGCAGGAATTGTTCTATCGCATAAAGGCACCTTCCGAATATGTGATCACGACCGAGAATGAGATACGGAAGCAGTACAGGTATGAGTGCGGCGCATATTCAACGGCCTATGTGCTTCGAAGTCTGGGTGAAGATGTTGATTCTAAAGAATTATATGATTCGCTGGAACCTAAGGGTAAGGATGGCTCTGTACCTTATGAGACAATGCAGGCAGGTGCTGAGCGGTACGGATATAAACTTGAGTCCGGTATGATTTCTTTAGCGGCACTTAAGTATGAAGTCAGCAAAGGAGTGCCTGTAATTGTAGGGATGGAGATAGCCCCCGGCAATTCGCTTCCGCATTTTCTGCCTATAGTCGGTTATGATGATGAATATATATATGCTGCAGAATCAGTCGGCATATATGCAAACGAGAAAGGTGATCATTATAATAGAAAGATAAAGACAGACACTTTTAAGGAACTGTGGAAAACCGATGGTCATAACCACAACGTTGCCATCAGGGTAGTGCGTAAACGATAACTATGAAAATACTGAAAATTACCGGGAAGGTTTTATTACTACTATTCGGATTATAAAATGAAACATGGGAGATTTAGGAATGGACTTGAAACTATGCAGACTAACCAGGGATTTGATATCATTGAAATCCCTAATGGTGTGGTGGCAAGAAAGCAACATTCATGACATTTAAAAGCAATAAGTATGTAGCATATATTAGCGATTGGAGTTTTAATTAAAAATCATACACCCTGTGACGATAATAAAGATTATGAAAGTGCAATAAATACAATCCTTAACAAGGATTTACAGCTGTTATAATCCGAATTTTACGGAGGTGCAATGCGTTTATATCATGGAAGTAATGTATTAGGTTTGAATGTGCTTGAGCCCAGGCTGGCAGATCATGATAGACCTTATGTGTATATGACCACCATAGATGCGGTGGCAGCACTTTATCTGTGCAATGCTGTTGAGAAACCTTATTACTGGTTCCCTTACGGATTTGATGAAACCGGAAATATACCGGTTTATCATGAACTATATCCAAACGCTCTTAGAGAGGTTTCAGAAGGCGTCAGCGGGTGCATATATGTGGTTGATGCAAATGATGACCAGTATATAAAGTTCAAGAATATTCCATGCGCAAGACTTGGTATAGTACCAATAGAAGTTGCAGATGCAATAATAGTTGATAATGCTTATGATTTCATTCAGAATTACATCAGACAGGGTAAACTCAAAGTAAGCAGATATGAGGATAAGACGTCTGACCAGCTGAATAAATGGCACACGAGATTTGACACTCCAATAATTTTATCGGAGCCCACGGCCTTTTGGGGCTGTGGGTTTCATTTGTGCAAAATTAACTTAGATGAGATAGACAAAGAGGAGGAAGCGATTGGGGGAAGCTTTCATGGATGAAATTATACTTGTTGAACCAAGCAGTGAATATGCCGAAGATCTATGGGCATTCAGGCAGGAAATAATAGAAAAAGATGCTGATGATGAAAACCAGTTTGCAGGGTGTATGTCGCTAAATTCCAGTAGTTCTGCTGACGAATGGATCAGGATTTGCACTCTCAGAAAAGATGAGAAGACATGTGAGGAAGTAGGGACAACAGTCCCATCTCATACTTTTCTTGCAATAAGGAAAAGGGATAGCAGAATTGTGGGCGTAATTGATCTTCGCCATCACATTGATCATCCAATCCTTGGTACCTGGGGCGGACACTGCGGATATTCGGTGCGCCCATCCGAGCGCGGGCATGGCTATGCAAAGGAGATGCTCCGCCTTAATAAGCTAAAAGCGGGAGAGCTGGGAATCGATAAGATGCTTGTAACCTGCGATGAAGGGAATCCTGCAAGCGAGAGAACTATTCTTGCAAATGCCGGAGTATATGAGAAAACCATCGATGTTGATGGGGATAAAATGAAAAGATTCTGGATAAATATAAAAGGGGCACACAAAAACTTTCTGTTTGATCTTGACCAGACTCTGCTCGATTTTAATGCATCCGAGCGTATAGCGCTGGAGATTGTGCTTAAGGCAGGCGGACTTTCCTTTTCAGAAGAGATATATAACGCTTTCAAGGATTACAACAAAGCCTTGTGGGGGGAACTTGAAAAAGGCACCATAAGCAGGACAGAGCTTTTTGTAAAGAGGTTTAATTATATCTTCGGAAAATGTGAAGGCGATTCTTCGGGACTTGATCCTCTTAAGATCAATGCCGAATTCATCAGAACAATGTCTGAAAATGGCGTACTTCTGAATGGTTCGCTGGAGCTGGTAAAAAAAATCAAAACGGAAATAAAGGATTCAAGAATATTTGTCATAACAAATGGCGCGACTATCAATGCCAAAGGCAGAATTGAGACCACAGGCTTGGACAGATATATTGATGGTATTTTTGTAAGCGAGGACATGGGCGTTAACAAGCCTTCAGTAGAGTATTTTGACATGGTGCTCGCTGAGATTGGAGAGTCCAGGGAAAACTGTATTGTTATAGGCGATTCACTCACATCAGATATGCTTGGAGCAAAGAACGCCGGCATGAACTCTGTCTGGTTTATGCCTGGAGGCGATATAGAGAGCGCTATGAAAGAATACGACATCGACTACTGCGCGTCATCATTTGATGAGCTGTATGAGATATTGAAACAATGGTCCAGGGTGGCGGGGTTAGTGACCCATTAGAATGCTCAAACTGGAAATGGAGGATGGAAATGGAAACAGAAAAAATAATTGTGGATGCGACAGCAAGCGTTCCATTTAACAATAACGTGGATTATTGCGTAGGCACAGGCCGACTTGGTCTTGCACTTACTGAAGAATATCTTAAAGAGCTCAAATTTGTGCAGGACATGATTGGCTTTTCATATATCAGAGGTCATGGACTTTTTTCAGATGATGTGGCTATTTACTATGAATATGAGGAAGATGGCGAAACCAAGGTTGAGTACAACTACACTTACATAGACAGGATTTTTGACAGATTCTTAGAGCTTGGAATCCGCCCATATCTTGAGCTTGGATTCATGCCGGAGCAGCTTGCAAGCGGCACACAGACCATCTTTTACTGGAAAGGGAATACTACTCCGCCAAAGGAATATAAGAAGTGGACGGACATGGTTATCGCTCTTCTTGAGCACTTGAAAGCTCGCTACGGTGAGGAAGTTGTG
Source organism: Butyrivibrio sp. WCD3002 (assembly GCF_000424265.1). GTDB lineage: Bacteria > Bacillota > Clostridia > Lachnospirales > Lachnospiraceae > Butyrivibrio. The sequence goes on along the minus strand of NZ_AUJO01000040.1, from coordinate 760 downwards.
GACTGGCCTATTGAAGTGTGGAATGAGCCAAACCTTCCGGGCTTTTGGTACAAGGCGGATATGGAGGAGTATTGCAAGTTATTTAAAGAGACCTTTCAGGCTATAAAGGATTACGACGATCGCTTTAAGGTAGGTGGTCCCAATGTGGTCTACTTAAGCTGTAAAGCTAGATAAATACTGGCTTTGCAGCTTTTTTATTGTCACAAATTATTTAATTAAATATTCAAAAAACACTTGACAAGACTCCTAAAATTTGCGGCCGCTACGCGGCCCTTAATCAATAAGGAGATGTAGTTTCGTGACTGCGAAACACATATCCAGATTACGCAAATTTAGGAGGTTACGTATGGAAAAACATGAAATCTGCAAACTTATCATCCAAAAGATCAAGCAATATATCTCTTCTCCGGACTGCCTGGAAGCTCACCGTGAAAAGAATCACTTCATCAGAAAGCGCAAACTTTCAATGCTCCACCTAGTAACATATCTATTTTATACCACCAAAGCTTCAATGTACCAAAATCTTGCAGCAATAAGCGAAGATTTATCACCTGACAATTTCCCTTCTGTTTCTAAACAGGCTGTATCCAAAGCACGTCAACACATCAAGCCACAATTATTTAAAGAGCTCTTCAATTTATCAGTAGATCTTTTCTACAAAAATATCCGAAAACGGAAAACATGGCATGGTTACCATATATTTGCCATTGATGGCTCAAGGCTGGAAGTTCCAAACTGTAAATCTAATTTTGAATTCTTC
>NZ_AUJO01000039.1 GCF_000424265.1 Butyrivibrio sp. WCD3002 | reverse complement strand
AGGTATGTTACATGCTTTTTGACGAAGTCGTTTAATGACCTTGTACAGTGTAGAAGGATGTATGCCATGCATTATGCACCAGTCTTTATCGGACATTCCGCTGCTACGGCATTCCTTCAGGAAGTTGAACCATTCTTCATCACTCATTAGTGGTTTCGGCATTGTCTTTTCTCCTCCATGGCGATAGCGATTCGTTTACTATACTATGTTAGGCGGGATGGAGAGCCGTTTGCTCTACTATAACGAAATAGAATCACAAAGCAACGGTTGCACAAGTCACAGCCAGGTTCATCCTGCCTAAGACTATTTTAGGGCAAAAATATAACCCCGTAACTACGGGGCTACAATGAGCGCTTACTAAAGAAACGCTTGGTAACATGCATGACACGATTCGTATCATCCGTATAAACAAGCCTATCACACAATACAAAAAAGGCCGTCATCTACACAGATAACGACCCAAATTTCACTTAATTATCTTACGATTTTTTGAATCAACTGAGTTTTTTGACAGGAACCAGCTCCATATAGCCTCGCTCGCCCCTGGGCTCTAATTGGATACGAGGGTTAGTGTCATCCCATTCATATCCAATATTCTTTAACTGACAACTCAAAAATTCAGCAGTTCCTTCACCACCCATCATATTGATATTATTGGTAAAATCGCCCCACCATCATACATCTTGCCAAGTCCAAAAAGCATTTCATTAGAACACTTATAAAAATGATCATTAATAAAACTCTGTAGCTTTTTCATTTCCAAAATTCCTTTACTTCATTCAAAATCTCAGTCGCCGGAATTATCGTTGCCTTTTCTATAGGAACCCCTGTCTTTTCTAAATAGTACTATATCAAATAATAGCCTGTAGCATATCCTGCACAATACGGAAGCCCAACTTCCGGGAAATGCTGAATCCTAGCCATTTCATCGCCGTAAAGATATGATGTGATATTGTCAAAACCAGTTACTTCGAGACCATCGTAGATAATTTCTTTTATAAGGGGCATTAGCTCCATGTCTGTCTTGGTGACCCATGGTCCAAGAAGTTCTTCACCAAAGACTGTTGTGGCGAAGTTCTCTGCTAATCCTTCACTCACAATCATCTCACCAAGATTTACATCATTAGTCCACTTAATGTACTGGTATCTGATATTATGATTAGTCTCATGTGTAAGGGCAGCTGGAAGTCTTTTGATTGTCTCTTTTGAAGGAACGAGCCATCCCATAATATATCCAGGGATTCCTCCGTCACCACAATATCCTTCATTCATGATTGTATAAGCATTCTGGGGATTTGCCAGAAGAATTGTGAAAAGATATTCTTGCACCTTTAGCTCTATTCCCTGATTTTCAAATCTGGTAAGAGCTTCTTCTATGGCCCTATTGCAAGACTCCCACATCTCCTGATTTTCCAATTGCTCTATCTGCTCTGCAATGTCGCTGTCCACATCAGATGGCGCCATTATTCCTAATCTATTGTTAGCCATAATGATGTCATATCCACCTGGAAACTTTGGTTTCATGGGGATATGATAACATTCCCATTTCCCTTGGAAGGGCAACATCATATCAAGAATCATGTAAGGACCGGTCACTTTTGCCACGGACAGTTTCCCATTATCTATGGACGTAAAGCCTTGTAGGCTCTGGCTCTCCGTCTCCCTGTGCCATGCAGAAGAACTCCCATCCATATTCTGTTTCCCCAGCAATATACGCATCAATGCATTCCTGATATGCTTCAGTTGGTACTCCCCATTTTTCATGAAACCAATTTGCTGCTTCTTCCCTTAATTCCTGCTTTTCTCTCAAATTAACATAAATATATTCGCTCATATCTTTTCTTCTTTCAAACTTGAATTTGCCAGCTCTTTTATAATCCATTTTCAATACCGATTTCATTTTCAGTCTCCCTCAGATCCTTGCAATGTCATATGCCACCTTATAACAGCCACTCCTATTATTACCACATATCCGATAATGCTTAACAGCGTTGGAATCTCGTGAAGGAACAGGATTCCCCATAAAGCTGCAAAGATTACCTGTAAATAATCAAATACCGAAAGTTTCTTGGCCGGAGCATATTTATACGCGGTGGTTATTGAAAACTGACCTACAGCGGCAGAGAGCCCGGCAGCGATAAGCGTGAGCAACTGCATGTTGGACATTGGTTTATAATTCGTGATCATAAAAGGCAATGTCAGCATACACGAAAACAGAGAAAAACATATAACAATGACAGGTGTTGCGGCGCCCTTACCGGTTGCTTTTCTGACGAAAGCATATGCCGTGCCTGCCCCAAAACCACCGTATAGTCCGATCAAAGCCGGCACGAGTTCCATATTACCCGGAGTAGGTCTTATGATAAGAAGCGCACCCATAAATGCGATGATGAGAGCAAAGGCATTTCTGAAAAAAGCCTTTTGCATTGTCGGAAGGTCTCCTGCAAGCTTTATGAAAAAGCTCATAAATGAAAACCCGATCGTCGCAAATATAATAAAGAATATGCCCTTCATCTGATCATTAGTTTTGTCCATCACATCATCCTTAATATATGCGCATTCATTTTGAATCCATATTTCTCATAAAACTTTATTGCATTATTCCCGTCTGCAACCTTTATTTCTATTTGATCCACACCACGTTGTTTGAATTGGTCCATTGCCCAATTCATAAGCATATCTCCGTACCCTTTGCCACGGCATTCCTTAAGTACGATCAGGTAGTCTATTTTTCCCCGGCCTTCGCAAACGGATCTATGACATACACGGATATAGGCCTGTTTTTCAGTGCATTTTAATGACAAGGTTTGAAAGAGTATCAAATAACTCGGGATACTCCTTTTTCATTCTTACCGGTTTACCTTCCGAATCTAGAAATGCATGTGATGATGTGCCATTGCAGACGACATTGCCTTCCTTATCTCTCATTTCATAAGCAAGATGAAGCTTAACACCCTTAAACTCCTTTACGGAAACGCTTATGGATACCTGATCCGAAAAAGTCGTCGTCTTCTTATAATCACAGGTCACGTTAAGAACCGGAGAGATAATTCCCATGTCTTCAAGTCTGGCATAATTCCATCCAATTTGCGAAAGAAAATCTACTCTCGCCTCTTCCATCCACCTGATGTAGTTGGAATGATGTGTGATTCCCATCTTATCCGTTTCGTAGTATTGCACCGTATGAATATAATCCATATCAACACCTCACATTATCCGTCTTAATTATTATTTTAAGTCATCTATTAGTTGCTTTAATCGCACCTAAGCAATGTATCCTTACTACGCGGTTACTGTCTGTATCTGACATTTTCTGTAACTGCGTAATGTATGGCATGACAAACTCCGATCAATCGTTTTCCTTTATGACCAACAACTTATTCGCACCTTTTTGATCTTGTAATGCCTTCATTATTACTTCAAAATCAGTCAAATGAATATAATGTCCACTATTATCTGCTCTTAACAAGATCGATTTTTCTGAAAAAGTAAGGTATTCCTGCATCAAAGACTGCCACAGCTCTTCAACTTTTTCTGCAAATTCTTTTGTGGTTTGTCCAAATTCCATTATTTCTTTTATTTCAAATTCACTTCCATGGGTTATAAGTACGATAGGAATCTGCGGAAAGTTCCCTCTTTCTTTTAATTGACAGATCTCCTTTTCCTCATGTGCCAGGCGATATTCCTCTAAGGCGGCATCATGAAGTTCTACCTTTGTTAATTCATCTAAAATGTATTTCTTTGCTTCCGGTGTAAATTGATCATAGTAATAAAATGGTGGTGCTTTTTTCATAATGAGTTTAATTACAAATCCCAAATGCCAAGAAGCCATTCTCCGCATGATTACAAAGTTTTCTGATTTATTAAACCCACTCTTTTTCTGCTCATCAGTTGTAGTAAATACTGTTTTATATGTATTGTCATTTGCAGATAAAGGATCTACAAACACTATGCCACGAATCATATTGGGATACAATCTGGCAAATTGCTGCGCATACAGACCACCCTGTGAATGTGCCAAAATAATAATCTTACTTTTACAGGGTAGTTCCATTAACAAAGTATGTAATTCTTCGGCAATATTTTTCGGCGAGCGCGCCTTGATAATATTTCTTCCGCGCTCATACAAAAGAACGGTAAATTGTTCTGAAAGATGCTCTGCAATGTGCCACCACTCACCGGCAACTGCGCCAAGCCCCATTTCAATAACCAGATCAATATCTCCCTCGCCAAATATGCAATAGGATATATTCTGACTCTCTATCATTTTGCTATCCAGAGATAAAGGCTTTTTCATTTAGAATCTCCTTTATTATTATTTTCCCAGCAATCTACTCATCCCAGGATTTTCTTATACCACACGCTCCTTTTCACTTAACTCTTTGGAACATCCTAGAACAAAAATATCACAAAACAAAAAACAGGTCTTATCTTACACTGATAAAGACCTGTATTTCACTTAATTATCTTCCGAAATTCCTTCCCAACTTCCAGAATATAGATAAAAGGAAAACCCAGATTTTCAATTTTATATAATCATCTCTTTGAGAACTTTCTCACTGTCCTAAATGCCTTGTTTTGGGCATTTACAGGATAAGTTGCTGTTTACCTGCTGCGTATGGTAGAAAGCTCAGGGCTACTGTGTACAACTGGTGGCAACTTGAATCACAAAAACTCCCCCTAGACAAACTGGTACTTACGCATAATACATACAAATAGTTCCTTGTGACAGTTTAAAACCATTATTTTCATAGAATTTGGAAGCAGGTGCATATTCACTGGTGTAAAGGACAACCCCGGCATATCCTGCTTCCTTACTATAATCTAATAGCGTCTTCAGTAATTGCCTACCAATACCTTGGCCCTGTCTTTCAGGTAAAACTGCCATTTCGTTAATATATATTTCTTTTTTACTTCCTGATATCTTACATAATGCAAATATACATCCAATTACCACGCCATCTTCTTCATACACATATCCTACAAATTTTTTCTGCTCGTAATAATCCAATAAGTATTCCTTTGCATTATCAGGGTTCCAATCAATCCCCCAATATTCTATAGGAAACGCCTTAGCATATATCACTCCACACTGTTGCAAATCTTCCTCTTTCATTTTTCTTATCATAAAAATCACCTCGTGTGCCAACACCTTGGCCTCTGTATTCAGAAGATGCCTGCATCATATCAAGAATCATGTAAGGACCGTTTAGCTTCTTTAATAGCCCAATAAAGCCAACAACTGTATCATTTTCTAATGCGATGTATGTAATATAATCATCACTGCTTATTTGCTTTGCCACAGAACGCTTTTGGCTTAAGTCCCAATCTTCGGTATATTTGCATTCTACTAATGCATATTCTCCGTCTATTCTTCGATATACTTTATTTACATTCTGTTTTCTGTTATATGAATCTAATGATTCTAAACAGAAATTTGTCTCTGATAATAATTCGATTTTTATCAAATGATAATTCCCCTTTCATCACTCACATTTCTTAATATAATAAATGAATTCATTATCCCGACTCACTTCCACATATCCCAGCTTGGTATAAAAGGCGTTTGTTCTGACATTCCAAATGGGCGTATCTAATACAAATTCCTTTACATCTGAAAACATTGTCTCAATTTCCTGCATCATGTAGACACCATAGCCTTTGCGATAATGCTCCGGGCTTACAAAGATCCTTCCGATGTTTAACTTGTCTTTTTCCAAAAATAGAATCGCACCGCCAACAATTAGTCCATTGTCCGTTAGCTTATACAAGTGATTTGTTCTGGCCATCTTTGTGTGATAAGAAACAGACATATATCCAGGTGGCCCACCAGCTGAAGGTGCTCCAACCTGAACATCGCTATCAAAGGCTCTTTTAGATATTCCATTAAGTGTCAAAGAATCCGAAGTGCTTGCTTTTACAAATTGTAGGCTCATATCTTTACCCTCTTCTTTTCATCATCAGATAGCAGTTAATCCCATTTTTATAAAAATCAGTTAGTTCTCCAACACACTTATATCCCAGATTTTCATATAATTTCTTTGCTCTCGGGTTAAAATCATCTACAGTCAAAAAGTATTTTGCTGAAGGAGAATCAGAAGCATTATCTTCAAAATACTTCATCAGCTGTCTACCGATACCATAACTCCTGTATTCTTCCTTTACTGCAACAATATGAAGATAAGGGCAGCTTCCAAAAACGCCATTTGTCATGTAGTAAATAAATCCTAAACATTTCTCATTTTCATCCAGTGCTACATATACGTTTTTTTGTCCCACTGCATATGTAAGCATATTAGTTGCCTTTTCATGATCGCTAAAATAAGCCTTTCCCAAATCAGATTTTTGCAAAATATCTATGCAGCTATCAATATTTTTCATATCTGCAAGTTGAATATGAATATCCATTTTTCTCTTACGCTCTTCACACATTATTTGATACTTCCGTTTCTTTTTGCCAAATAAAATCGATATAGTACTTCGTTCGCATCGTTGAGATCTTTGTACATTTTTTTCTCTGTAAATGAAAAGCCTACACTTTCTATCGTTTTCCAAGATGGGACATTATCCTCACGTATAGTGGCAATTATCTCATTTTCATCATAATGCTCGAAGAAATAAGAAATATACGCCTTTGTTGCTTCTGAAGCGTATCCATTATTTCGAAAATCTGCTCCGATAAAATAAGTAATGCCCACTTTCTGCAAATCCTCATAATATGAACATCCGACAGATCCGATAGTCGAGCCTGTTCTTTTATCTTCAATCACATAAGCAAGATAAGATTTTCGAGGATTGTCCTCTCGCGCCAGATTTTGCGCTTCTATAATCCAGTCATCCATCCAGGAACTAGAATCTTTGTCAAAGCCTATATCATTAAGGCTCCCATCAGAAGCCATATGAATGAACGTCTCTCCGTCCGTCAGTGCTATATCTCTGATTATCAATCTATCAGTTTCTATTAACATATCACTCTCCTACAACTCCCCTTTCTGAAACAAAAGGAGCGCTTAAATCATAATCCGAGATTTCGGAAATGGGTACGGGCAGTTTAAGACCGATTTTGGAATCCATGTAATTAATATGTTTTGAATAAGCATCGTTGCCACTTCTGTCCACAGCATAAAGCTGTATCGTATCATTTTTCAATGAAATAAAAGCATGCCCAAAACCTGCAGGAATCAGTACTGCCAGTGCATTTTCTTCTGACAGTTCAAATGACTCCCATTGAAGATAGGTTGATGAGTCTTTTCTCAAATCAATAACGTAATCCATACCTTTGCCTTTTATGACTGTCACAAACTTCGTCATTGGGCTACTCTCTTCTCTGTAGTGAATTCCAAAAAAAGTTCCTTCTTTGGGCATGCTATAGATTCTTGTCTCCCGAGCATTGAAACAGGCAGTGTTTTCATCAAAAACATATTCCAGAGATCCACGGTTATCAACACGCGAATGGAGCCTATATATTTTTACTTTTCCAAATATTTCTTTTATCATCCTATCCCTCACCAACTCTGCATCAGCCACCTCAGCATTTCTGAACTCAATCATTTTTTATTACCCCTCCTATTTCTATACCCATCCATCCCGGATATCATCACATTCAGTGATATCTCAAAGCTCTCTTCCAATGATATTGGATTTCCAAAAGAATTATGAATCTGAAGCATAATAAAACCTTCAAGGAAAGATCTGTATGTTCGAAGCAAGTGATTAGCGATCTCACGATCTATCCCTAAGCCATCTGTCTGCTTGAAGAAAAAAGAATATAATCCTTCTGTGGCAGAAAGCAGCGCATCATCTGAGTATTTGTTATACCAGAGCATAGCTTCAAATACGCCAGGATTCTCTATTGCAAACTTATAGAATTTTTTTCCGTACTCAAATAGATTTGCTTTTTCATCTGAAGAATCAATTCCTCTGACAACGTCTTCCGATACAGTTTGCCAACCATATATCATAAGACTTCTGTGCATATCTTCTATGGTCTTCATGTGGTTGTACAATGACGGCTTCCTGATTCCTAAATATTCTGACAGTGTAGTAACCGACAAGTACGATAGACCTTTTTCATTGGCTAGTTCTGCTGCTTTTTTCACAATTTCTTCTTTCGATAATCCTGTTCTTGGCATAACATCTCCCAATCAAAAATAACTAACATTGTTAGTTAATATTATACTAACAATGTTAGTTATTTCAAGTATAAAGTGCAATATAAATTATCTTGTCAACCGGAAGTTGTCGAGCTCTTTCTCTTATAAAAGAGCCCCGCAAAGGTCAGGGGCTTTATTATTTATTGCGCCATTGATATTTATGTAAATCAACAACTCCATCTTTGACTTCGACGCCTTCAGAGAGCAGGATTTCTCCCTGCTTCCAGGCTCCGCCAAATGCATAGTTGCCGACAAGTTCGCCTTTTGAGTTTACTACACGATGACAGGGAATTGTGCTGGGGTCAGGGTTTTTGTGAAGAGCATTTCCTACAGCTCTTGCCATCTTTCTATCCCCGGCTTCTTCTGCAACCTGCGCATAAGTTGCAACTTTTCATGAAATAATTCTAACACATTCAAATAGAATTACTCATAATTCACTGTTATTTTTCCCAACGTTATTTTATCCAGAACCTTATCATTAGTCTTTACTGTATGTTCCGGTAGAATCTTTTCTTGATAATACACGCCGTCCCAGTTTAGAAGCTTTTCTGGCTCTTCGGAATATCCTGTTAAATCACAGGTATTTACAAGAAATTTGGCATATTTTACTGCAAGAGCATGTTTTATCCGCATATTAGTGAGGATGCTTTCATCCAACCCTGTTCTTGCAAGCTGATTCCCGGTCATGCTGCTTAAGATCATCTTTGCTTCGACCATTGCTTGTTTTTCTTCCGCGCTACTTAATACAACTCCTTCAGAAAGAGCTCTTTTATAATAAATCTCATCTGATATACAAGTGTTAACTGCCACCTTCTTGGCGTAATCACAGACAAACTGAGAATCCATGCCGGCTGAAAAGTGGGTATTCCACCAGTGCTTTGGATTCTCCGGATCATACAAAAGAGCCTGGTTCTGCACAAACTCTTCTACTTCATATATGTAATATCCAAATTCTCTTAAGGTAATCTCGGTATCATCAACTGTGATCAAAGGCTCATCAAGATGGTCTTCATAAACGAATCTGCTCAGTATTCTCCCGCAAATAGCAGCAACTATCAGGATGACGTTTGCAATTAAAATTATTTTGATAGCTCTTTTATCTGATCTCTTCATAATCACTATCCATCCTGTGTAAACAGCTCTTGGAATTCCTTTCTTCCGGGAACCCACGCCTTTTCATAAATGTGAGTGAAATGATTTTTTACCGTCTGCTCAGAAATTCCGAGCATATAAGCAATTCTATGATTTGAAAACCCCGACACTTTAAGGTATCCGAGTTCAAGCTCTCTTTTCGTAAATCCGAATTTACGAGCTATATTAAGATACTGCTCCTTTGTAATTCCGGGATCATTCATCTTCCATGTCCATCTCTTCATTCATCTTACGCTCGGCATTTAACTTAAGCGGCAGAAGAAAAAACTCGATTATTACTGCATAAAAACCTGAAAGGAAGCAGACAGCAAGGCTTGGTCCAAACGTTTCTGGCTCAGATAAATGTCCCATAAGAATTATTGCTGAAGTTATGATGGCAAAAAGAGCTCCAAATACAGTAAGCTTCTGGGCAGCGCCTACGGCTTCTATAATATTTTTTAGTTCAAGAAGTCTGTAATCTTTTATCCCTACTGAGAATGAATTCAAAAAATCTTTCCACTCACCCATGATAATGAGCCCGGGAATCAGAATAAGTAAAACAAGAATCAGCGAAGGCACATCAAGAAACCATGCGACAGCAGAAAAACCAAAGCTGGTTCCGAGGGTACTGATAAGAAATACAACGATGAAAAGTACAAGCTCTCCAAATAAAACGGTACGGATATTCTTTTTCATAAGCATACTCCTTCCTATAATTTCAAGCTCAAATTTCAGTATTTATGAGCTTTTTGTTTGTTGATATACCTCTTTAACAGGAGCCAGAGGTGATGAATAGTCATATATCATATACTGAATAGCTGATTGAAGGTAGCACTAATAAAGCATCCCTTTGTTTGCTCTATAAAGGCTATTTTCCCTTTGATCAACTATGATGGTGAACCTTCCGTGTCTAAAGGGATCGTGTCCCAACTTCCTTCGTCCCACCTATTCATACACCAAGTGCCAGCAAAGCTTTCAAACAGGGTCTATGCCCTATGGAGAGAACTCCCGCCAGCT
>NZ_AUJO01000038.1 GCF_000424265.1 Butyrivibrio sp. WCD3002 | reverse complement strand
AAAAACATTGATGCATTTAACGGAGCTCAGGGAAGGATTCTTTATGTCTTATGGCAGGAAGATGGTGTTCCTATTAAAATTATTTCCGAGAAAAGCGGACTTGCAATTACTTCACTTACGACCATGCTTGAGCGGATGGAAAAAAAAGGACTGATAAGCCGCAAAACTGATGAAGCTGATAAGAGAAAAACTCTTCTGTTCCTCACAGATAAAGCCAAAGAACTTAAAGAAGCTTATGACTCCGTATCCAATGAGATGGGGAATATTTATTATCGTGATTTTACGGATAAAGAGATTCTTCAGTTTGAAGAGTATCTTAACCGCATCAGGGTAAACCTTGAGGAATGGAGTGACAAATGAGTATCTGTATTAAAGATCAGATTCAGAACATGAATCTTGTTATAGGGTGCACTGTTGGATGTCCGTACTGCTATGCCAGAAACAATACGAGGCGTTATCACATCATAGATGATTTTGAAAAGCCACAGTTTTTTCAAGGAAAGCTTCGTATGATGGAAAAGAAAAAGCCGCAGAATTTTCTGCTGACCGGCATGAGCGATCTCTCGGGCTGGCATGAGGAATGGAGAGAGGAAGTCTTTAAAAAGATAGCAGAGAATCCTCAGCACCAGTTTCTTTTTCTTACCAAACGACCAGATCTTCTGTCTTTTGAAACAGATCTTGATAATGCATGGTTTGGCGTTACAGTTACGAGAAAGTCTGAGTTATGGCGTATTGATGCACTGCGGAGCAATGTGAAGGCAAAAAAATATCATGTTACCTTTGAGCCTTTGTTCGATGATCCGGGTAAGGTTGATCTTACAGGCATTGACTGGATTGTGGTGGGAACCATGACAGGTGCAAAGAGCAGGACTGTTAAAACAGATCCCGGGTGGGCTTATTCATTGACAGAACAGGCTCATGAACTGAACATTCCTGTATTCTGGAAAGAAGATCTTGTTCCGATTATGGGAGAAGAAATGATACAGGAAATGCCGGATGCTTTTAACAAAGTGCTGGAGGAACAGAGGATATGGAACAACCAGAAATCAAAGTAAATCATATAGAAACAAAAAGTGTAATGACAAAATCGAATACTCCTATTGGAGGATATTCGGTGAATCCCTATGTAGGGTGTCCCCATGCCTGTAAATACTGCTACGCATCTTTTATGAAACGCTTTACAGGGCATACGGAGGAATGGGGAACTTTCATGGATGTGAAAGACTGGCCTGAAATAAAGAATCCAAAGAAGTATGCCGGCCAGAAGGTAATCATTGGAACAGTTACGGATGGTTATAATCCGCTAGAGGAAACATATAAAAATACAAGAAGACTTCTGGAAGAACTAAAGGACAGTGGTGCGGACATACTTATCTGCACAAAGTCAGACCTTGTACTAAGAGATCTGGATCTGCTAAAAGAGATCAATGAAAATAGCAGACTTACAGTATCATGGTCAATCAATACTCTCGATGAAGAGTTTAAAGATGATATGGATGCGGCAGTAAGCATAGAAAGAAGGCTTGCTGCAATGAAAGAGGTATATGCGGCAGGCATTCGTACAATTTGCTTCATTTCACCCGTGTTCCCGGGGATTACGGATATAGAAGCAATCATAGACAGGACAAAAGATCAGTGTGACCTTGTATGGCTTGAGAATCTGAATCTTCGCGGAGGTTTTAAGGCAGATATCATGAAATACATTTCCGATAAACATCCGGATCTGGTGCCGCTGTATGACGAAATTTATAACAAAAAGAACCGCAGCTATTTTGAAGCGCTGGAAAAGAAAGCAGAAGAGCTGGCTAAAAAGTATGATTGCAGGTTTGTTGATAATGAAACTCCGTATGAGAGAGTAGAGAAAGGACATCCAACAATTGTAGATTACTTTTACCACGAAGAAGTAAGAGGAACTGCCAATAGTGGAAAGAGAAATGTAATACATAATCCTTGATGGAAGAATAAACCGGAATTTAAAGATTCGATAGCATTACAATAAATACCATTTTGCATTTGGTAAATTATTGGATTGAAGGTAAGGACAAGTAATATGGCTTTTCGTAGGACCCTTAGTGATCTTATTCGGCTGTATGCTGATGAGATTGCTGATATGGATGTAGATATTTGCCAGTATGATAAAAGATATGATGTGTGGGGATGCTTTTAGCATTGCTTGTTAAAACTGAAATTAAACGGCCCGTTTTCTTAATAGAAAGCGGACCGTTTAATTTTAGTACATTATCAGTTCTACAGTCGATTAACTTAAGCAGGAGAATTAGCTTTGTCATCTGAGGCATATATAGCCTTCAATATTATAGGTGTCAGAATTGAGCTTAATATTATCAACAGGATTACTGCGGTAAAGTATCTGCTGTCAACGATACCAGCTTTTAAACCTCTTTGAGCTACGATAAGTGCAACTTCGCCTCTGGTCATCATACCCACACCAATCTTTAACGAGTCAGAGGTGTTGTACTTAAGGAGCTTTGCAACGATGCCACAGCCTACAACCTTTCCGAGGAGTCCAACGACAACAAATGCTGCCGAGAATGCAAGGATTGTCATGTCGACAGACCTTAGGTTTGTCTGAAGGCCTACACTTGCAAAGAATACGGGGCCGAATAACATATATGAATTTATGTCCATCTTTCTGTCTATATACTCGGAGTTGTCCAGAGAGCTGAGAATAATACCTGCAACATAGGCACCGGTGATATCAGCTACTCCAAAGTACTTATCGGCAACATAAGACATTGCAAAGGCAAGTGCCAGACCCATGATCGGGATTCTTCTGGTATGAGGCCATTTCGCTTCTGCTTTTGACATTATCTTAAAGATGATAATTCCCACAACAACCGAAAGCGCAAAGAAGGCTACGGTCTTTAAGCAAACAGCTGCAAGATTGGCATTTGGATCTTTCAGACCAAGAACAGCTGTAAGAACCACGATTCCTATTACGTCATCGATGATTGCGGCGCTCATGATTGTTGTTCCCACTTCTGTGGAAATCTTTCCAAGTTCCTTTAGAACCTGAACTGTTATGCTCACGGAAGTAGCTGTAAGAATAGTTCCTATAAAGAGTGCTTTTATGAACTCGGTTGATCCGGGAGCTGCAAAGCCATAGAAGGCCATGTACAGGAGCGTTCCAAGAACAAGCGGAACTCCAACACCTGTGCATGCAAGGATTGTTGCCTTCAGGCCGGATTTTTTGAGTTTGTCGATATCTGTTTCCAGTCCGGCGCTGAACATCAGAAGAATCACACCGATTTCGGCCATGCCCGACAGGAAATCACTGGGATTAACAAGATTAAGCAGTGTTGGACCTATGAGAAGACCTGCGATGATCTCACCGGCAACCTGTGGCGCATGAAGTCTTCTGGCTATCAGTCCGAATAACTTTGCCATGACGATTATGATAAAAAGATCTCTGAGTATCTGAATTGTATCCATATATATACCTTCCTTGTTAATAACGCTAAGAAATGAGTATGATGCTTTTTCGTCTCAAAATCAAGTTAAAAAACTATAACCAACGTAGTAATAACCCCCCAGGGGGCTTGTGGAGCGGATTTCACAATGCTATCCTTTCCATTGTGTGAGGTAATTCAGGCACAATGGAGGATACTATATTATGAAGAAAAAGTTTTTAGCGGCACTACTTGCTGCAACCATGGCATTATCAATGGTAGCTTGTGGTTCAGGTGCAGACACACAGACAACAGACACACAGACAACAGAAACGCAGACACCTGCTGATACACAGGCAGCAACATCTGAGGATCAGACAACTGACGAAAGTCAGTCTACAGCTACAGGTGAAAAGATTCTTCACACTGCAGCATCTTTTGCTTATCCAAGTCTTGATGTACATAAGGAGTACTACGGATGGTACACATCAATTTATGGTGTTTCAGAAGCACTGTTTAAGCTTGACGAGACCATGAGTGCAGTTCCATGCCTTGCTAAGGACGCAGTTGCAGATGGCAGCACATGGACTATTACACTTAATGATGGAGTTCAGTTCTCAAACGGAAACCCTCTTACAGCTGATATGGTAATTAGAAACTTTCAGCGTCTTGCTACAGAGAACAGCAGATTTGCTTATCTCGGCGATTTTGAAATGACTGCTACAGATGACAAGACAATCGTTATCGATACAAAGGAAGTTTATCCTACTCTTAAGAACGACCTTGCAAGTCCTGAGTGCGGAATGATCGATCTTGATGCAACAACAGATTTTGACAACGCACCTGTATGCACAGGACCATTTGTTATTACAGAGTTTATCCCTGAGGGAGACGTAACAGTAGCAAAGAACGAGAACTACTGGGGCGGTGATGTCAAGCTTGACGGCGCTGTATTCTACTACATGCAGGAGGATGATCCCAAGCTCCTTGCTATGCAGAGCGGCGAGATCGACTGCTACAACAGCGTTTCATCTGCAGCTCTTGAGGTCTATAACCAGAGCCCTGACCTGTACGATGTAGTTTCAATTCCCGGTGCACGTCTTCAGTACTACATTCTCAATGAGAATACACTTGATGATTCTGTGAGAGAAGCGATCAATCTCACTGTTGATAAGGACAAGATCGCAGAGTACCTTTCTGGTACAGTATCTGCAGCAGTTGGACCATTCTCAACATCAGCTGCTTATGGCAAGGTAAATGTTCCTGCAGTAGATACTGCCAAGGCAAAAGAGCTTTTGGAGGCCGATGGTTATACACTTGGAGCTGACGGCATCTACGAGAAGGATGGTAATAAGCTCAGCATCAGCATTGCATACTATGCAGCAAGATCTCTTGATACTCTTGCAATTCTGATCCAGGAACAGCTTAAGGCTGTTGGTATTGATTCAACACTTAGAGTTGAGGAAGATCCGGATGCTACTTACATTGCAAACGCTGACTTTGATCTTGCTCTTTACTGCATGATCGCTGATAAGTCAGGTGATCCTCTTTACTTCATCGACTCAACTCTTGCAGACGGAGCTTACTACAATGTAGGTGGATTTGAGAGTGCTGAATGCCAGAGCATGATTGAGCAACTCAGAATTGAGACAGATACTGCAAAGAGAGCAGAGCTTGCCAACAAGATCGTTCAGATTGCTATAGATGACAATGCATTTGGATATGTTGGACTTTTCAATAACACTACAGTTCTTCGTAAGGGCGTAAGCGGATTTGCTGAGTATGTTCCTTTCGATTTCTATGGAGTAGACGCAGAGACTGACATTAATGGCTAAACAAATACTTAAAAGGATCCTGGGACTTGCCCTGATACTTTTAGTGCTGAGCTTTTTAGTGTTTGGCATAATGTATCTGGCTCCCGGTGACCCTGCGGAAAAGAGACTCACCTCCCAGGGTGTGGTGGTCACAAAAGAAATACTGCAAGCGGAGCGGGAGAGGCTTGGCCTCCTCCGCCCCTTTATCGTTAGGTACGCTGAGTGGCTTTCGAATGTTCTCAGAGGAGATTTTGGTGTTTCCTTTAAGGATGATCTTCCTGTAGCGCCAAAACTGATAAAAGGGCTTAAGAACACATGTGGACTGGCTTTAACCAGTCTGCTTTTGGCGCTTATAATCTCTTTTCCACTGGGAATATGGTCAGCGGTCAAAAAGGGGAAATTGGTAGACCATATCGTCAGGCTCTTTTCATTTATAGGTAATTCTCTTCCGAATTTCCTGATATCAGTACTTTTGATGTATCTGTTTTGCATACATATCAAGATCTTTCCTGTAATTGCAGATGGAAGCATCAAAGGACTTATGCTCCCTGCGCTTTCTCTGGCAATACCCATGGCAGGAAGGTTTACAAGACAGATTAGGAGTGAACTCCTGGATCAGCTTGGAGAAGAGTATGTTGTGGGAATGAAGTCCAGAAAGGTTAAGGGCAGATTTATTCTTATCAACAATGTCCTTAGAAACAGCCTTGGACACATACTTACAATGATCGGCCTTCAGATCGGAACCCTGATGGGAGGCAGCGTTGTTATTGAGAATATTTTCAGATGGCCGGGTATCGGCAAACTTGTGATGGATTCCATAACAGCCAGGGACTACCCTGTGATCATGGGCTTTGTGCTTATTATGGGAACAATCTATGTTGTTATAAATCTGATAGTTGATATTACCTACAGGCTTTTGGATCCGAGGTCTTTTTAATGAACCATAAACGGAAAAAGATTAACAGAATAAAAGTAATAATATCTGCAGGTGCTGCACTGCTTTTGGTGCTTATAGCTCTTTTCGCAAGTGTTATTGCACCTAATGATCCATATGCAACAAGCGCATCAGCCATAAGGTCAGCTCCGTCCGGGGAATTTCTGTTTGGAACAGATAACCTGGGAAGATGCGTGTTTTCAAGAGTTTTATACGGAGCAAGGACAACTATAGCAGCTACATTTATACTGGTTGCGATTTCTTTTATCCTGGGAAGCATTATTGGAATCCTTAGCGGATATTATGGCGGGATACTGGATGAATTAATGATGAGGATTGCCGACATTATGCTGGCATTTCCTCAGATGGTAGTAGCCATCGCGGTTGCGGGCATTCTTGGAGGAGGACTTTCAAGTGCCATGATTGCGCTGGGAATAACTATGTGGACCGGGTTTGCCAGACTTGCACGGAGTCATACTTTTGCCATAAAGAATTGCCCCTACGTGCAAGCTGCAAAACTGGCCGGAAAGAGTGGGCCGGCTATAATGATGGCCCACATACTTCCCAATATAATAGCACCACTTCTTACAAATGCCCTTACACAGATAGGAACCACCATGATAGGTATCTCGGGCCTGTCTTTTTTGGGGCTTGGAGTTGTGCCACCCACTGCTGAGTGGGGGTCAATGATCAATGAGTCCAGGGCATATATACAGATAGCACCTTGGGCTGTGCTGTATCCGGCAATTGCTACCATAGTCACCATCATAGTATTTAACTATCTTGGGGACTGCGTCATGGAATATAGAGATGAGGATTAAGCATGGATACAATACTTAGGATAAACAATCTCTCTGCCGGCTATGGCGATGAGAGTGTTATAAATGATATCTCTTTTGAAGTGGAAGCGGGTAAAAGAGTCTGTATCGTCGGCGAGAGCGGAAGCGGTAAATCTACGCTTCTTAAGGCTATTCATGGCTTTGGAGGCGTGACTAAAACATGCGGAAGTATAGAGACTCCAAAAGACATTTTACTTGGCATTGTGCCTCAGAATCCCGGCGGATCTTTTAATCCCATAAGGACTTACAAGGCACAGATAATGGAGGCGCTAAAAAGTAATAACATCGACTTTAAAATAGATGAAGTTGAGAAGACACTCCAAATCCTGGGACTTAATGATGCTAAAAGAGCGCTTGCATCAAGGCCTTATGAGCTGTCAGGAGGCATGAACCAGCGTATGGCCATTGCCACAACAATGCTCTTGGAGCCGGGGATTTTATTATGCGATGAAGTTACAAGCGCCCTGGATGTTAAAACTGCAGGGATGGTTGTGGGGCAGCTTCTTGAGATCAACAAACTAAAGGGTACTACTATTTTGATGGTTACCCACCATTTGGGTATTGCATCTAAAATGGCTGATTACATTGGAATCATGAAAAGTGGCAGGATGCTTGAGTATGGCCCTGCAAAAGAGATCCTGGAGAATCCACAAAACGAGTACACAAAAAATCTCTTGAATGCCGTACCAAGACTGAAGGTGAGCTGATATGCCGGATTCAGATATAATTTTAGAAGGAAAAAATCTAAATAAAAGTTACGTTGATAAAGGCAAAAAATTGCAGGCTTTAAAGGATGTGAGTTTCTTCCTGAAAAATGGAGAGATCCTTGGAATCGTCGGCGAGAGCGGAAGTGGAAAGAGCACCCTTCTTCGTCATGTCAGCTGCCTGGAAAAGCCTGATAGTGGAAATCTTTATTATAAGGGAACAGAGTATACAGGTAAGTCGCCGGCCTTTGCCGGGACTTTTCTGCAGATGATATTTCAGGATGCCCAGATGTCTTTTGACCCAAGAATGAAGATGAAAAAAGCCGTTGTGGAAGCTGCAAAGGGCTGTGGCCATGAAAAACTGTCACGAATCCTTGAGGCCGTTGGGCTTGATGAGAGTCTTTTGGAGAAAAAGGCAGGAAGCATGTCCGGAGGACAGTGCCAGCGAATGTCAATTGCAAGGGCGCTGTGTTCTGATGCCGGGATTCTTTTGTGCGATGAGGCAACAAGTGCGCTGGATGTTACAACTCAGGCCCAGGTAGTAGCTCTTTTGCAGCAGCTGAGGGAAAAAGAAGGGGTGTCGATCATATTTGTCTCCCATGATATTGCTCTGGTGAGCATGCTGTGCGACAGGATAATGGTAATGAGAAACGGCGAGTGTGTGGAAGAGGGAGAGACCGGTAAAGTTCTTGGAAATCCACAACATGAGTACACGAAAGAACTGCTTGATAATCTTATTGAGTAACAAACTTTTAGAAAAATAATTGAGGTATACGTAGTAATATGACTAAACTTATGCAGATTCCTTTTGAGGAGGAAGCTGAAGATATCAAAGATAAAGTTGTGACCTACTGGTCCAAGAGAGCGGAGAGCTTTAGTGAGCACAAACACGAGGAGATACACAGCAGGAAAAAACAGCTGTGGCAGGCGGAGTTATTAAGACACTTTTCAGCTGATGATAAGCTGTCTGTTCTGGATGTTGGATGCGGAGCCGTTTTTTTTGAAATGGTGTTGTCGGATTTCGGGTTTGAGGTGACGGGCGTTGATCTTACGCCCGAGATGATAGAGAAGGGAAAAGAGCTTCTTTCACGCCATGGAGCCAAGGCTCAAATGAAGGTTATGGATGCAGAAAAACTGGATTTTCCCGATAGCTCTTTTGACCTGGTGATAAGCAGAAACCTTGTCTGGACACTTCCGCATCCGGTGGAAGCCTACATGGAGTGGCACAGGGTGTTAAAGCCCGGGGGTGTGCTGCTTGTGTATGATGCAGAGTATGCAAAGGGCTTTCACCACTATGACCAGATGCAGAACCTTGCCCACAAAAATGTAACCGATGCCATGGTAGAGGAGTGCCACGATATTTACCACATGTTATCTATCAGCACTTTGGACAGACCAATGTGGGATAAGGAAGTTCTTGAGAGAATCGGCTGCGAAAATGTAGTTGCTGATCCTGAGGTTGGAGATAGACTCTATGGTGAGAAAGACCAGTTTTATATGCCTGACAGGATGTTTCTGGTAAAGGCTCAGAAAGCAAAAATATAAATAAATGGAGTGGAGTTTGAGATGAGAAGAGGAATTGATACTACAGATATGATGGTATATGGCCACGAAGCCTGGATAATCACTGATAAGAGTGTATATGAGCCGGGGGAAGAAGTCTGCGGAATAATGAGGTGGGGACATCACATGAGGCCGGACGGATTCTTTCGTCTTGATGAGATAAGAGCCTTCGCCACAGATGAAAAAGGAAACAGAATAGCAATAACACCGGTTAAGGGTCCGGGCGATGAGCAGGGAGACTACTATGAGCTTCGCTTTACGCCAGTTTCTGAGGGCATTTACACCCTTATGTGTATCTATGACAACAATTATGTAAGAGATGAAAAAGACGTGTATTATGAGGGCGACAGAAGGACATATCCTGATATTCTTGATGCCAAGAACTATCCTCAGATATATGTGACAAACATAACTGTTGGAGATAAGAAGGGGACTCCCGAATTTATCCATGAGTCCAGAGTAAGCTTCGTTCCCGATCCCTGGGAAGCAGACACCGATGTGCTTCATTTAAAGCTTATTCACGACAAATACCCGCTTAAGGGATCCACGGTAGTTGTTGTGTTCTATGATGGAAAAGAGTATTTTGAGAGAATCCTGAACACAGATGAGGAAGGCAGGATATTCTTCTCAGTGGAGAAAAAGGGTGTGTATATGGCCGTTACAAGAACTCCGCTGGCGGAAGGAATTCCCGGAATCTATGACAGCAAAGAGATAGCTTCAACATTCACATACGTTAAAAGGTAATACAAAAACAGGATGCGTTTAACATGCATCCTGTTTTTGTATTACTCCATAGGTCACCATGGGACCATTCTTGATTATGCTAAGAGATGAGCACTGATGTATCAGAACTCCGTCAGTATCGGCAATGGCTGTGTGAAGGGGCCTTCCAAAGTAATCCCTTATCTCACCAAATTTATCACCTTTTGAAAATTTCTCTCCCACCTTTTTCTCCGGATACCAGCAGCCGGTGAATGGGGCGTCATCACTGAATTCTCTGAGTTCTGTCTTGGGATATGTCTTGTATTCTCCTTCAATAAGACCAAGGAATTTCAAAATGTTCAGCACATCCTCTTTGTCAGCCTGTACCTCATCCTTTGGAAGCAGGCTTAACTGACCGCGCTCTATGAGAACACTGGGGATTCCGGCCATGGAGGCTGTGTTGTAGGCGCCTTCGGTGGTGCAGGTACTCTTTACGCAGTAGGAGGCGTTGACGCAGTCCACCATCTTTTTTGCAATATCACTGGCAGGAGAAGCTCCCACGTAGTATGCGTAAGGGATAAGAGTCTCGTATCCGTCTCCGCTATGCAGGTCAATGTAAGCATCAGCGTTTTTGATAAAAACATCAAACAGAAGGCTAGCCAGGCGATCCGCGGCTGAACCATCCTTGTCTCCCGGGAAGACTCTGTTGAGATTCTTGCCATCCTCATAAACAAGGGACATGGTTCTGTTTTCAAAACCTGACCTGTTGGCTAATGGGATGATGATAAGATTTCCTGAAAGGTCTTTGGGAGAAATCTCATTAGAGAGCTCAATAGCTGCCTGAATGCCGACATATTCTGCGTTGTGAATGCCGGCTGTGACAAGAACGGTTTTGCCCGGCTTTTCTCCGCAGATGATGATGTGGGGAATGCGTATCTCAGTTCCGCCGACATGTATATGATCTTTTATCGTCTTGCCGGAGGTAAGTTCGTGTCCGGCTATATTTATTTTCTCCATAGTTTTTAAACCTCACTTCAGAGCCAAGGTTATCATGTTAGGACCGGGACTTTCAAGCCCCCTGGGGGGTTACATAGCTCCCGCGTACACAAAAAACCATAAACATCAGTACCATATCTAATGAACCTCAGCCTTAGGACGCTTGCTAAGTGCTGAGGTCTTTTTGTAGGAATGCGGTGTCAAAATTTAAAAATTTTGGCTCCGGTTTTCTGTTGTAGTAAAAATGCGGCATAGGGCAATGTCAGATATACGTGTCATTAAGAAATAGCGCATACTCTGGAATTGCTTAAGAAAAACTCTTATAATCAAAGTTGCAGCTATGACAGTATCCTAAGCCTGCGTGAAGTGGGTCTTGATTATTTGCCGGATGATATAAAGAGGCCTGTTTCAGAAGACAAGATGCAGGAGTTAGTAATCCCACTCGACCATGTGAATGCAGAGTGGCTGCCTAGGGAGGTTCAAGATACCGCTGTAATCAGAAAGCAAGAAGAATCTTAGTATAGAATAACTTTCAGGATAATGAAATAAGCAAATCGGGATTAGTGGAGTAGAACATGGATAAAAAAAGGGCTTTGTCTGGCGCCATAATATTTATAACCCTGATGGGAATCGTAAGTCTGTTTTCGGACATGACTCATGAAGGCGCCAGAAGCATATTGGGCGAATATCTGAACCTCGCAGGGGCATCCGCTACAACCATCGGATTTGTGTCCGGTATAGGAGAATTGTGCGGGTATTCACTAAGGCTCATATCCGGATTTATAGCAGATAAAACGAAGAAATACTGGACATTTGTTATCACAGGCTATGTAATACAGGCTCTGGCGATTCCTGCACTGGCACTCGTACC
>NZ_AUJO01000037.1 GCF_000424265.1 Butyrivibrio sp. WCD3002 | reverse complement strand
CTGAAGGCATCTAAGCGTGAAGCCCCCCTCAAGATGAGATATCCCTCCTTTGTGGAGTAAGACCCCTTAGAGACTATGAGGTAGATAGGCACAAGGTGTAAGCATGGTAACATGTTCAGCTGATGTGTACTAATAGGTCGAGGGCTTGTCCAAACTAGGAAAACTTGCTGAGGTATTTCCGAAGCTAGTTTGAGTGTTGTTCTGGCGAGGTCTGAAAGACCGAGAGCAGAACTTCCAAATATAGAACATGATATGGAATAAGATGGAATAATTCAGTGTTCGGTTTTGAAGGTACGGATTTTATAATAAGCAAATCCTCCCTTGCGATTGCTTCGCAATCCCAAGTGTGTGGCTGCGCCACATAATTTAAAATCTTAACAATGCCTTGCATGCAAGCATGCAGATCATCGTTAAGCCTTTAAATTGCGAGGCTTTGCATTCCTCAATAGCTCAGTCGGTAGAGCATTCGGCTGTTAACCGAAGTGTCGTAGGTTCGAGTCCTACTTGGGGAGTTTGGGGTCTTAGCTCAGCTGGGAGAGCATCTGCCTTACAAGCAGAGGGTCACAGGTTCGAGCCCTGTAGGCCCCACTTATTTATATATACTGCGAAGCAGTATAAACACGGCTCCGTGGTCAAGTGGTTAAGACATCGCCCTTTCACGGCGGTAACACGAGTTCGAGCCTCGTCGGAGTCATCTTTATGGAGCTTTAGCTCAGTTGGTTAGAGCAACCGGCTCATAACCGGTCGGTCCTGGGTTCGAGTCCCCGAAGCTCCACTATAGAAAGCCGCTAATGTAAGCGGCTTTTTGCAAATAAGCCGGCGTGGCGGAACTGGCAGACGCCCGGGACTTAAAATCCCGTGGGTAGCGATACCCGTACCGGTTCGATCCCGGTCGCCGGCAGTAATAAAATGGCTGTAAACTTAGATATTATCTGAGTTTGCAGCTCTTTTTTGTATAGAAAATAAAGGATTCGTTTTCATATAGATTCAGTAAAATTTAGGCTATTATCTGTGTGGGTAAGGACTTTTTTTGTGTTACATGGTAGGGTTAATAATATAAGTGGGATGTTTTCATAAGGGTTACTGTGTAGATGTACGCACTGCTGAAGGGGTGAATCGATATGAATAAGGAATGGTCAGAAAAAAACAAGAAAATGCAATCTCTGATTGGAAAGAAAGAGAGCTTTGATGATGGTATTATCACACTGCTTGAGCTAAGAGAGGATCTTTTTGGCCAGATAACATCAATAGTGAATACATACCCAAAAGAAGCCTTTTACCTGATGCCTTTTGTAGGAGCGAAGGGGTATCACAGCAAGACTCTGGGGTATTCCCTGTGGCATATATTCCGGATTGAGGATATTGTGTCACATACACTGATCCGACAGGACAATCAAATCCTCTTTGCGGATGATTGGCTTCGCAGGATAAACAGTCCTATCATTACCACCGGCAATGAACTGAAGGGAGAGGAAATTGCGGAGTTTTCTGCAAAACTCGATGTGAGAGCTTTGTATGATTATTGCAGGACAGTGATGGATTCAACAAATGAGCTGCTTAAAGATCTGCAATACAAAGACCTAAAGAGGAAGTTTACTGATGATGATAGGGAAAGGATAATCGAAACACGAACGGTTAGTAAGGATGAAGATGCATTCTGGCTGATCGATTATTGGTGCGGAAAGGATATTAAAGGACTGATTCAGATGCCTTTCTCCAGACACTGGATCATGCACATCGAAGCAATGTGCCGGATTAAGAACGAGCTTTGTCGTAAGGTAAGGAAAGGCGTAGATACCGTGGCATACTGTGGCCTTTCCTGTAATCATTGCTTTTTGAAAGAATGGTGTGGCGGTTGTAGGACATCCTATAATACCTGTTCCTACGCGACCTGCTGTCCTGACAGAACTTGCCCCAATGCTGCGTGCTGTAAGGAAAAAGACCTGGATGGCTGTTATGATTGTGATAATCTGGCAGGCTGTATGATAGGCTTTTATTCAAATGGAAGTGATGCAAATGCAGTGAAAGCGATG
Organism: Butyrivibrio sp. WCD3002; assembly: GCF_000424265.1. Taxonomy (GTDB): domain Bacteria; phylum Bacillota; class Clostridia; order Lachnospirales; family Lachnospiraceae; genus Butyrivibrio. The sequence goes on along the minus strand of NZ_AUJO01000037.1, from coordinate 11,155 downwards.
GCAATGTTCATTCGTAAGCATGGCAAGAAGGAATCGGCAGCCGTTCTTGATAATCTGCATAAGAAGTATGATTTTCAGAAGATTCAGGAAATACTTGGGTATGACCTGGATGAGGGATTAAAACTCCTTGAAGAAAACAGATAGGTATGGGTATAAGATGCTTTTTTGTATATCACACCGGCGCATGAAAAAAATGCGGTTATCCGCAAAAAAATCATGAGGTGATTGCGCATGTATCCTAGGGAACAATATCTGAACAAGATAATATCTAAGAAGGACAATGGACGGATAAAAATAATAACCGGGCTTCGCAGAAGCGGTAAGTCTGTTCTGCTTTTTCAGTTATACCGTGATTGGCTTATAAGTGAAGCCGTTCAAGAGGACCATATCATTGCTTTGGCATTGGATGTGTTGGAGAATGCAAAGTATCGTAATCCGATCGAACTTGATAAATACGTCAGGGAACATATGACCGAAGATGGAAAAACGTATTATATCCTAATAGATGAGATTCAGTTCGTTTCCGAAATACAAAATCCCTATGTAGATAATCCAGATGCCAAGATAACATTTATTGATGTGGTTCTCGGCTTTATGCAAATGAAAAATGCAGATGTATATGTGACAGGAAGTAATTCCAAAATGCTGTCTTCCGATGTCCTGACGCAGTTTATGGACAGAGGTGATGAGATAAGGGTGTATCCCCTTTCTTTTGCGGAATTCTATAATGAATATGAGGACGACAAACGCGGTGCATGGCAGGATTATTACACTTACGGAGGCATGCCTCTTGCAACTGCGCTTGAAAATCATGAAGAAAAGAGCCGTTATCTGAAAGATCTTTTTGATAGGACATATATTAAAGATGTCTTGGAACGTCATGAAATAAAGAATAATGCGGAAGTACTGTCTATTCTGTTGGACATTTTGGCATCGGGAATTGGTTCCCTCACCAATTCGACAAAATTGTCTAATATTTTTAAGAGTGAGAGGCAAATTGCCATTGGCTCTGAAACGATTGAAAAATATATCGGTTATTTTGAAGAATCATTCCTGGTTAAAAAGGCAGTTAGATATGACGTAAAAGGCAGGAAGTATATCGGGACTCCGGCAAAGTATTATTACACGGATCTTGGGCTTCGGAATGCAAGGCTGGGATTCAGACAGCTGGAGGAAACCCACATTATGGAAAACGTGCTGTACAATGACCTGATAAGAAGAGGCATGAATGTTGATGTCGGAGTGGTAGAATATAATACGAAGGATCCAGATGGGAAGAAAGTTCGGAAACAACTTGAGGTGGACTTTGTTGTTAATAAGGGTGAAAAAAGATTCTATGTACAATCGGCCTTGTCCATAGCGGATCCGGAGAAAAAAGAGCAGGAGATTGCTTCTTTAAAGCGGATACCGGATTCTTTCAGCAAGATTGTGGTTGTAAAGGATTATCTAAAGCCGTGGCAGGATGAAAATGGAATTGTCTACCTTGGAATAGAGCAATTCCTTTTAGATGAAGATATTATAAAATAGTATAAAATTGGTCCACAAAGTGGTCCATAATGGAGACGGGTGTGGCGAAGCACCTTTCTCTGCGGCTTTGCGGAATCCTTAAAAGTTCGATTCCGGTTGCCGGAAGTAAGAGAGAAGCAGAGATGCTTCTCTTTTTTATGTTATTATGGAGTGAAAGGTGAGAGGAATGAGAATATGATTTATATAGGATGTCATCTGACAGTAACAAACGGATATGAGGCGATGGGGCATCAGATGGTGGATTTTGGCGGAAATACATTTGCATGGTTTACAAGGAATCCAAGAGGTGGGAAGTCAAAAGATATTGTACCTTCTGATGTTAATGCTCTTATGGATATTTTGGAGAAAAAGAAATTTGGTAAACTGGTTGCTCATGCCAGTTACACCATGAATTTATGCTCAGCGAATCCGGAGACCAGAGCAAATGGTCTTGATATGTTAGTAAAAGATCTTGAAAAAATGGAAGCGCTACCCGGGCAGTACTATAACTTTCATCCCGGCTCTCATACAGGACAGGGAGCTGAGGTTGGCATAAGGCAGATTGCTGAGGGGCTAAATAAAGCGCTTTTTTCTGATATGAAGACCACTGTTCTGCTTGAGACAATGGCCGGTAAGGGATCTGAAGTAGGGAGAAGTTTTGAGGAACTGAGAGAAATAATTGACATGGTGGAATGTAAGGATAAGCTTGGAGTCTGCTTTGATACATGTCATACCTGGGATTCCGGCTATGACATAGTAAATGATCTTGATGGAGTGCTGAGTGAATTTGACAGGATCATAGGTCTGGACAGGCTTAAGGCAGTGCATTTCAACGACAGTAAGAATGAGTGCGGCTCACACAAGGACCGTCATGAGAAACTGGGACAGGGAATGATAGGTATGGAAGCCATGAAACGGTTCGCAATGCATCCGGCATTTGAAGGGCTTCCGTTTATTCTGGAGACACCAAACGATGATGAAGGTTACATTCAGGAAATAGCTACAGTAAATAGCTGGTTTGAATAAGAATCATTGTGGATAGCTGGTGAGAAAAACTTACGACACATAGTCGATGAGAGCAGTTCATTAAGGATTGAGTATGGAAAATATAAGAGCATTGGTAGAACAATGCGGGTTGGGGACAATTGAAGGAGAGATTTCACCGGTGCCTGGAGGATTGATGCATAAGATGTATAAAGTGCAGACAACGACCGGTACGTACGCTGTGAAATGTTTGAATCCTGAAATAATGGGTAGACCTGATGCCTTGAAGAATTATTCTGAAGCGGAGAGGTTAGAGCGTATATTAGAGGATAATGGAATTCCTATCGTAGCAGCTTTATCTTTCGATGATCTTTCTATTAAATCCTGCGATGAAAAGAAGATGATATCAATAAATGGAAAGTATTATTATGTTTTTCCATGGCAGGAAGGAAGCATTACGGATTTTGATGCGATTACCGGGGAGCAGTGCTATAAGGCCGGGGAGATACTGGGTAGAATTCATGCCATAGAGGCCAATAATATATCGCCGGAAGAACCTTCATTAAGCGAGGTTGATTTTGATGCATTACTGGAGTGCACAAAGGCTAAAGGTAAAGAAGTAGCTAAAGCCAAAGAAAGAGCTAAAGTTGAAGAAGGAGTTGAAGCTGGAGAAAGTGTTATAGCTAAAGATAGTATGATAGCGCCGCTTCTAGAAGCAAATTTGCAGCTTCTAAAAAATGCACAGGACAAGTTAAACGAAGCGCGGAAAAATCTTCCAGCCATGAGGGCGATCAGCAATGATGATATGGATCCTAAGAATATCATGTGGCATGAAGGAAATCCCCATGTAATCGATCTTGAGTGTCTGGGATACAGTAATCCAATATCATCTTGTCTTGATCTGGCTTTGCAATGGTCAGGTACTGTAAACGGTAAATTCAATAAAGATAATCTGGAAGCTTTTTTCAAAGGTTATCTTGGTGCGTACGACAACGGATTCAGATCTTATGATGAATTATTTGGAATAGCATATACCTGGATAGAATGGCTGGAATACAATATCAAACGCGCACTGGGTAGGGTGAGTGATGATGCGGATGAAATCAGGCTTGGAGAGGTAGAGACAAAAAACACAATAAATAGAATAAAATACCTCTCATCAATTGAAGATGATATTCGCATGGTTCTACAGAAGCTTCCTATTCCGGATGCAGAAAGTCTTATCAAGAATAAGTATGGATGGAAAATGGTCGAGTTACTGACGGACAGACATTACTTGAGCTAAGCTAAAAGAGATAAATGTATAACTAAAGTAGCAAAAACGCAACCTATGATCAATGTATTTTACCTATTCCAGAGAGTACATTGATTGTGGAGGTGATGAATATGATTTTTTCTGAAAAACTGCAATTGATTCGTAAGAGTAAAGGAATGACTCAGGAGGAGCTTGCAGAAAAGCTGGATGTTTCAAGGCAGGCTGTTGCAAAATGGGAGTCCGGTCAGGTGTACCCTGATATAAGTAATCTCATTCAGATCAGCAATCTGTTCAATGTTACGGTGGATTATCTGGTGCGGGATCAGGAATGCATGGTAAGTATTGATACCAAGGAAGAGAGTGACATCAGTAAGCTGATTGACTTTAGACTTGAAGCTAATGTTAATACCTATGCTGCATATATGAATGAGACTACTTCCACAAGGTATGATTCCCATGATTTTTCGTATAGTAATGGGCAATATACATATCATGATACGTATGTAGGTGGCGAGCAATTTGCAGGTGAAGAGGCCATTTGGCTGGATGGGAAAATACAGTATGCCATGAACTATTTGGGGCGGGTTCTTGATGAGCGTTTCAGCGGGGATTTCTTAAAAGAATCACTTAGAAAAGCAGATAGAAATATGCCTTACAGAGGACCAGAATACTATAAATCAGGAGAGTATACCTATAAATGCAGCGTCACTGGGGATTTTCACTGGTTTCAGGGTTATGAGGAGATTTGCTGTAACAATTTAAGAGTATATGAGTGCTATTTTCACGGCGGCTTAATGAAGTAGAATTGTAAAAATTTGAAAAGCATATCTGACGCAGCTTGTGACAGATTCCGTAAATGGCAGGAGGCAGCAGCTATAATCATACCGCTAATAATGAAAATAGTGCGCACAAGCTAAAAAACGTTAACTAGTACGCACTATTATGTTTATAAGGCGTGGTTTATTTTTGATTTGCCAGCACCCCTGCCACTTTTTATTACATTGCAATAGCTACATCATTCTTATTGTTAAAAACAGGCGCATCGGTGAATGCTATATCAATGTTTTGGGACTTTGCAGCATTTCTTTTGGCGTTAAGCTTTGTCTGTAAAAGATCAGTCTCGCCAAATTCGACAACCTTCTCCAAATTTGCTGTACCCATGGCTCTTTCTTTTTCCTTGGTGTCCTTGATGGCTTTTTTGGCTTCTACTACCAGCATGGACGTAAATGTCTTTGCGTCAGAGTCGCCATTCATAAGTGTTCGTAGTTTTCTTGACTACGATGTTATATTATCAGCCCCAATATCACACAAATATCATACGTAAGATTCTCTTTTGTGATAGGATGAAATAACAGGGTTTAGAGGGGGATTTCTGAAATTTATGCGTTATAAATTGTGAATCACACTATATTTGGAGGAGAAGGTATGTTACCGACAGCAGAAGTGGCATTGCAGGAATTAAAGATAGCAGAGGAGCGTAATCCGGGACCATGGGTTAAGCACTCAATCAATACCGGAATAGCAGCCAGGAATATTGCTGAGAAAATTCCCGGTATGGATTCAGAAAAAGCGTATATTGTGGGGCTTTTGCACGATATAGGCAGAAGAGTTAAATTCGGATTTGTTGATATTCCAACCCATGTATATGAGGGTTATAAATACTGCATGGAAAAAGGCTGGGATGAAGCGGCCAGGATATGTATGACTCATTCGTATCTTCATATGAAAGACGAGTTCTTAGACTATGAGCCTGAGGCAGAACACGAAAAGGCTATCAAAGAATATATCATGAATACTGAAGCTGATGACTATGACAGACTCATACAGCTTTGTGATTCTCTTGCCACGGATTATGGCTTTGTTATTTTGGAGAAAAGATTTGTAGACGTCACAAGACGCTACGGAATTGTGGAAAGCTATATCAAGGGCTGGGAGATAGCTTTTGATTTAAAAGAAAAATTCGAGGAACGAATGGGATGCTCAATTTATGATGTACTTCCGGATATAGGAAAGACTACCCTTCTTACACCAAAACCGTGGAAACCACCGGTTGTTAGTGAAGATAAAGCAAATGCAAAAGAAGAATGTGCATCCTAAAATTTTGAAATAAAAATAATGTGGAAGAAAAAATGATAATACATCCTATACCACCGGTTTATGATGAGAATTCAAAGGTGTTGATTCTTGGGAGTTTTCCTTCTGTGAAATCAAGGGAGGTCTGCTTTTTTTATGGGCATCCACAGAATCGTTTTTGGAAGCTTATGGCAGTAATATTCGAAGATGATCAGCCGGAGACAATTGAAGAGAAAAGAGCTTTTTTGCTCAGGCACAATATTGCTGTGTGGGACGTTATTAAATCCTGTGATATAACGGGTTCATCGGATGCCAGTATAAAGAATGTTGTTCCCAATGATCTTAGTATTATCCTGGAAACAGCAGATATTAGAAATATTTATGTGAATGGAAAAACAGCTTACAAATATTATCAGAAGTACACGAAGCCTCTTATACAGCGTGATGCCATTTGCCTTCCATCGACAAGTCCTGCAAACGCTGCGTGGAACTTGGAACGATTAAAAAATGAGTGGAAAATGATATTATGAAAAATGGGGATATTTATTATATGCAAGAGAATTTCTAACAGGTAGGAATTGATGTGGTTCCGGAATATCGCTGTTAATTGTGGCTTCAGGCCTACGTGGGTTGAGACGGAAGCAGTAAAGATAGACGAGGAGTAAGATAAAAGAGGAGAGAAATTATGAAATACAGGTTGGGGACTATGCAGGATTTGGACGGAATTTGCCTGCTTATAAAAGATGCAATAGTTGAAATGGAAAAGCATGATATTTATCAATGGGATGAAATCTACCCTGCAAGATCAGATTTTGAAGAGGATATAAATAATAAAAATCTTTTTGTTGCCTATGAAGGCGATAAGCTGGCGGCTTTTTATGTAATCAGTAATGAGAGTGATGAGCAATATAATAATGCAAATTGGCTTTTTGGCGATTCTTATTATGTTTTACACAGATTCTGCGTTTCACCCATGATGCAGAATAAAGGTGTAGGAAAAACAGTGCTTACACATATAGAAAATCAGATTAAGGAAATGGGCTACGATGCGGTACGACTTGATACCTTCACAAAGAACCCATTTGCCCAGCGCTTATATCGCCATCACGGATATGAGTCCAGAGGATTTGCGGATTGGCGAAAGGGAAGATTTGATCTGATGGAGAAGAAGCTCTAATCGGTAATGCAGAAATTAGCGAAGGCTCCGGATTTTGCTGGAAAAGAAACTGAAGATATAAAGGGAACTATATCGCATAAAGAAAGAATGAAACAGTAAGGGGAATTGTATTGGATAAAGATAAGGAAAAAGAAGAAAAGGTACATAAGAGAAGAGTCCATTATTCAGGGAAATACCCTAAGAAGTTTGAGGAAAAATATAAGGAGCAAAACCCTGAAAAATATGCAGATACTGTGGCTCGTGTTATTGCCAAGGGCTCCACACCTGCAGGTATGCACATATCCATTATGGTGAAGGAAATCCTGGATTTTCTTGATATCAAGCCGGGACAAAAGGGTCTTGACTGCACCCTTGGATATGGAGGACATACCTCTAAAATGCTGGAAAAGCTTCAGGGGAGCGGATGCATATACGGCCTTGATGTTGACCCTATTGAATCCAAAAAGACAACAGAAAGACTCCGGGCAGCAGGCTTTGGTGAGGATGTTTTTAAGTTCAGACTCATCAATTTTGCAAATATAGATGAAGTGGCGAAAGAAGCAGGAAAATTTGATTTTGTTCTGGCTGATCTTGGAGTATCATCCATGCAGATAGATGATCCAAAGAGAGGTTTTTCTTATAAAATAGACGGACCTCTTGATCTGAGGCTTGATCCTGATCATGGAGAGTCGGCAGCTGAGAGGCTTCACAACATAACAAAGGAAGAATTCATTGGAATGATGATAGAAAACTCCGATGAGCCCTATGCAAAGGAGATCGCGGACAAGGTCTTTTTGCTTATGAGTAAGGGAAAGCCCATGGATACCACAACAGAGCTTAGGGAAGCAATAGAGTCCGCTCTGTGGAAGGTTCCAAAGGATGAGAAGGAGCAGGCCATAAAGAAATCCTGTGCAAGAGTTTTTCAGGCCCTTAGAATAGATGTTAACAGCGAGTTTGAGGTTCTTTATTCATTTCTTGAAAAGCTGCCGGATATCCTTAATCCCGGCGGCCGCGTGGCAATCCTTACCTTCCATTCAGGTGAGGACAGGCTTGTGAAAAAATCCTTTAAGGAGCTCAAAAAGCAGGGAATTTACAGCGATGTTTCAAGTGATGTAATCCGTCCTTCCAAGGAGGAATGTAGACTAAATCCCAGAAGTAAGTCCACCAAAATGAGATGGGCTATAAAGCAGAATTAACATATGAGGAGATAAAAATGCAGAATAAACTCATCGATCTTCAGCACATCACAAAATCCTACGGAAGCCAGAAAATACTGGACGATCTGAATCTCTATATCAGAGAGAATGAGTTTTTGACGCTTCTTGGACCCTCAGGCTGCGGAAAAACCACTACCCTAAGGATAATCGGAGGGTTTGAGACACCGGATTCCGGCGCCGTTATGTTTCAGGGAAAAGATATCACATCTCTTCCTGCCAATAAGAGGGAAGTAAATACTGTTTTCCAGAAGTATGCCCTATTTCCACATATGACCATAGCAGAGAATATTGCATTTGGTCTTAAAATCAAAAAGAAATCCCAGTCATATATAAATGACAAGATCAAATACGCATTGAAGCTTGTAAATATGGACGGCTTCGGCGACAGAATGCCTGATTCCCTGTCAGGCGGACAGCAGCAGAGAATAGCAATAGCAAGGGCAATTGTAAATGAGCCCAAGGTACTTTTGCTGGACGAGCCCCTTGGAGCTCTTGACCTTAAACTCAGGCAGGACATGCAATATGAGCTTATAAGGCTTAAAAATGAGCTTGGCATAACCTTTGTGTATGTAACCCATGATCAGGAAGAAGCCCTTACCATGTCCGATACAATAGTTGTTATGAATCAGGGATACATCCAGCAGATAGGTACACCGACTGATATCTATAATGAGCCGCAAAATACTTTTGTTGCTGACTTTATAGGAGATTCAAACATCCTTTCCGGAATCATGATAAAGGATAAGCTAGTGGAGATTCTAGGGGCAAGGTTTGACTGCGTTGATACCGGCTTTGGTGAAAACAATCCTGTGGACGTGGTTATAAGACCTGAGGACATTGACCTTACAGAGCCTGAAAAGGGAACCATCGAGGGCATCGTCACCGATGTTATCTTTAAGGGTGTTCACTATGAAATGTGCGTAATGGCAAGGGGCTTTGAATTCGTTGTTCATTCCACGGACTGCGTTCCTGTGGATTCAAGAGTGGGAATCCATGTTGATCCCTTTGATATTCAGATAATGCATAAGGCTGAGTATGATGATGAGAAAGCGGTGGAAATAGATGAGTGATAAGAGGGTAAAATTCCTGGCTTCACGGGAGTGTAAAATAAAGTGTGTAAGTTAAAAAACATTAACTTACGCACTTTATTTAGTTTATAGGGTGCGGTACATTAAAAGAAAGGATGAAAGGAATGAGTACAGAACTTATGGCACCAAGAAAGAACAAGAGAAGTGAAGCAGGAAGGGCTATTGCACAGGCTATCATTGACAATTATCAGCCTACAAACGCCCAAGAGATGCAAGATGCAATCAAGGAAATATTTGGTCCTATGTTTGAAGCTATGCTTCAGGGAGAAATGGATTCTCATTTAGGATATGAATCTAATGATCATGGATATAAACCAACTACCAACCGTCGAAATGGTTATACTTCAAAGACGCTGAAGACTTCCATGGGCGATATTGAAATCCAGTCACCTAGAGATCGTGACGGTTCATTTGAGCCCCAGGTTGTACCAAAGCGTACAAGAGATGTCAGCGGTATTGAAGACAAAGTCATTGCTATGTATGCTAAAGGAATGAGCCAGCGTGATATAGCAGATACCATTGAGGATATTTATGGATTTGAAATATCTGCAGAAATGATATCCAACATCACTGATCAGGTCATTGAAAAGGCCAAGGAATGGCAAAGCAGACCGCTTAAGAGGTTCTATCCATTCATTTTTGTAGACTGTCTATATGTAGATATTCGCAAGGAGATGGAGACCAAAAGCTGTGCAGTTTATGTTATCCTTGGGTATGATTCAAATGGCATAAAAGACATCCTGGGGATATGGATTGGAGAATCCGAAGGAAAACATTACTGGATGCAGATATTTGATGAAATCAAAGCCCGTGGTGTTGAAGATATTCTCTTCATAAGCATGGATGGTGTTTCCGGGCTTGAAGAAGGTGCAAAATCAATCTTCAAGGATGTAGTCGTTCAACGCTGTATTGTACATCTGATCCGCAACTCCATAAGATATATCCCATCAAAGGATTACAAAGCTTATACCTCACAGCTTAAAAAAGTATACGGTGCATCCAGTCTCAAAGCTGCTGTGGCTGAATTTGAACGCTTCAAACAGAACTGGAGCAAGTATCCCGGAGCGGTCGATGTATGGACAAGAAACTGGAAACATGTTGAGCAACTCTTCAATTATGGCAGTGCTGTAAGAAAGGTGATGTACACAACTAACCCCATTGAGGCAATAAATTCAAGCCTTAGAAAAGTAACCAAAAAAGGTGCATTTCCTAGCGAGGATGCTGTGCTTAAGGCCCTTTATCTTCGTATCACAGAGCTTTATAAAAAGTGGAATGGTCGACCAGTGCCTAACTGGGCTATTGTAAGGAATCAGCTTGCCATGGACACATCTATGCAAGCCCGGATCCTGAAATACGAAAAATACTGATCAAAGAAGGAGCACCACTGTATGCGATTTAACAGATATCTTCCAGAAGAAACTAGAACACTGCTTGAAGAACAGTATAAAGATTATATCCAAAATACCCCTATGACCAAGAAGGAGCAGCGTGCTGTCCGAGAATGGGTAAAAGATGGTCATAGTGTTTATGAGAACAGTTCCGGTGGATGGTATGACGGTGGCGTTCCAATCCCATTTCTTGAAGTATACCGAGACGAAGAATACATCCGTATTCACACTAAGGATATGTCACCTGATGAAGCTCGTAAATTTGCTCTTAGTTATTATGGCTGGGATGACGATTCTATTCTGGAATCAGAGCCTATCCCCAATGAATCAGGCTATATACTTGATAAAAAGCTCATGAGTAAAATCGAAGCGGAGCTACCTTTTAGATAAGATTACTGACACCATTTTTTACCGCAAAAATCGGTGGTCATGCGACCACCGATTTTAATAAAAGTAAAAAACTTACACACTTAACTTGACACTCTCGG
>NZ_AUJO01000036.1 GCF_000424265.1 Butyrivibrio sp. WCD3002 | reverse complement strand
TGATCTTTAATACAGATACTCATTTGTCACTCCATTCCTCAAGGTTTACCCTGATGCGGTTAAGATACTCTTCAAACTGAAGAATCTCTTTATCCGTAAAATCACGATAATAAATATTCCCCATCTCATTTGATACGGAGTCATAAGCTTCTTTAAGTTCTTTGGCTTTATCTGTGAGGAACAGAAGAGTTTTTCTCTTATCAGCTTCATCAGTTTTGCGGCTTATCAGTCCTTTTTTTTCCATCCGCTCAAGCATGGTTGTAAGTGAAGTAATTGCAAGTCCGCTTTTCTCGGAAATAATTTTAATAGGAACACCATCTTCCTGCCATAAGACATAAAGAATCCTTCCCTGAGCTCCGTTAAATGCATCAATGTTTTTTTCTGCCAGTATCCTTTCAAATATACGATCACCCAGCTGTTTTATTTTTGTAACAAGAAATCCACCATTTGTCTTCATAATCAAATGCTGATTAAGCCATACACAGACTGGGATTATTGCAGCTGTTTTTCTTTGGATTCATCCGAAGCATAAATTGCTTTAAGTATTATTGGTGTCAGAATTGAACTCAGTATTATAAGGAGGATTACAGCGGTAAAGTATCTGCTGTCGATTATCTCAGCTTTAAGACCACGCTGTGCCACAATAAGGGCTACTTCGCCTCTTGTCATCATACCTACGCCAATCTTCAACGCATCAGAAGTGTTATATTTAAGGAGTTTTGCAACTAGACCACAGCCCACAACTTTTCCAAGCAGTCCAACAATTACAAAAGCTGCTGAGAATGCAAGAATTGTCATATCAACTGTCTTTAAATTGGTCTGAAGACCAACACTTGCAAAGAATACTGGTCCAAAGATCATGTATGAGTTGATATCCATCTTTCTGTCAATATACTCGGAATTATCTAAGGAGCTTAAGATAATTCCGGCTACGTATGCGCCTGTGATATCTGCAACGCCAAAGTATTTATCAGCAACGTAAGACATCGCAAAAGCCAGAGCCAATCCCAGGATAGGGATTCTTCTGGTATGAGGCCATTTTATTTCTACTTTCTTCATAATCTTGGAAATGGCAATTCCTACTACAAAAGAAAGCACAAAGAAAGCAACCGTCTTGATAACAACCGTAATCAGATTGGCGCTTGGATCCTTAAGTCCAAGAACTGCAGTAAGAACAACGATTCCAATCACATCATCTATGATAGCGGCACTCATTATTGTTGTACCGACATCTGTAGAGATTTTTCCAAGCTCTTTTAACACCTGAACAGTAATGCTTACGGAGGTTGCAGTAAGGATTGTTCCTATGAAAAGAGCTTTAATAAATTCCATAGATCCGGGAGCGGCGAAGCCATAAAATGACATATAAAGTATGGCTCCAAAGACAAGAGGCACAGCAACACCGGTACATGCCAGTATTGTGGCCTTTACACCGGATTTCTTCAATTTATCTATATCTGTTTCAAGGCCTGCACTGAACATCAAAAGGATTACGCCAATTTCAGCCATACCGGAAAGAAAATCACCGGCTTCCACAAGATCAAACAGAGTGGGACCGATAATCAGCCCGGCAATTATTTCGCCTGCTACCTGAGGGGCGTGGAGTCGCCTTGCAATCAGGCCGAAGAGCTTGGCGCTGACAATTATTATCACAAGATCTCTAAGTATCTGAATTGTATCCATAGTATTTTTTACTCTTTCCGCTAAATGCTAATGAATGAGTATGCACCTTTTGACAGAGTCAGTCAAGGTTTTTTCTGTATGTTCTATCTGCCCTTATTAATCAAATCATCATTATCTTTTCTCTTTTTATGAAGTGGAATTAAATAGTCTTTATTGCATTTAGGACATATACCTGCGCATGTTGGTATACGCCTTCAAATTCAATGATTACTTTCCTGTTTTCCCATTCCGCAGGCGCAAAAAAGGTTTTACAGTATTGGTACACGCATCCCGGATAATAACCTGTCTGATGCTGGTTCTTTGTGCTCTCATCCCGGTCTTCGTGTATCATGGCATCATGAGGAAGCGCAACCGATATCTGTCCGGCATCCCCATCATTGCGGCCATCATAGGTGTCAGTCCCGTTTTGATCAGTTTCCATCCATCGTTCCATTTTTCTTTATGTTAGCGCTCCCTTCAGAGTGCGGGGGCTCCGCATATTTCCGGTTTCAGACCGGTTTTCTTCATGGCATTATCACAAAAATCCACGATCAGTTCTTCCCCGCTGACAAATTTCGCCATATCACTGCCCAGGAAGACAATCGGCATGGCGACTTCTTCCGATGTAGCAAGCCTTCCGGCTTTCCCCGCAAACCGGATCATATTCTCAAGACCGCCTGCCATTTCCGCGAATTCGTCTTTCATCCCGGTGTCCGTACTTCCCGGAAGAACCGCATTTACCCTGACCTTCTTTTTTCCCAATTCTACTGCCAGCTGGCAGGCATAGGCATTCATCAGTCTTTTCGAAAGCATATAGGCAACCTGCGGCGGAGTTCCCGGCTTTACGAGTGCAGCCATACGTTCCTGAATTTCCTCCCATGAAGCGGCATCCAGCACTTTACAGCATCTCTACCCCGTAGATGGGTGTCTCACTGGCACATCCCCAGTAGAAATACACTTTTCCGTCATCATCCTGAAACAGGTTGGGATCCCAGAACGGGAAACTGCCTGTGATCTCCTCATAAGGACCGTTCAGGATATCTTTTGTTCTGAAAAAGTTACAGTTCTTTGAGCGCTTCGACGCACTCAGATAAACATAGTTCCCGATCACCCTGACATCTGGCGCGTAATCGTAAAGCGGAAGCGTGTCGGGAAGTCTGTGATTTTCCCAGTTTGCAAGGTCATCCGATACCCATACGCCCAGTGTCATGGAGGCAAAAATGTAGTATCTGCCGCCAAAGCAGATCATAGACGGATCCGCCGCCTCCCTGTTAATACTCAGTACCTGTGTCCTAGGATCCTTGTTAAACTGATACCGGTAATTGATATTGACCGGATTGCAATAATACTTCATCTCGTTTTTCCTCCTGCGTCCTGCCACCTTTGTCGTCCCTGGGATACGGTCTGAAAAGCTGTATCAGATTGCTCTGCCGCTTTGCAATATCACCGCGAGGATCCTTGCCGCGCTCTCCTCAAGCTTCTTTCTTGTTACATGATAGTGCGCGGTTTCCTTTCCTGATACAGCGGCCACGATGTCATCAACATCCTCCTGCGAACCAGGCATGATCAGGTCATAGTTGTTGGCTGTATGAACCCCGTTGATCAAGTTATAGGACGTCATCACCGATAAAGGCTTACACTCGCGGATCGCCGTCTCGAAACCTTTCAGATAGATCTCCCGGATCGTCCGTTCCGATGCATTGGAACTGTTATGTGTCCGGTTATCCTCCAGATTGTTCATGGCAAAGTGTTTGATGGTCGTTCCGCAGCCTTTATGCTTTTGAACGCCGCGGGTATCCGCCGCTGCACACATACCGGAAAGAATGGGGTCTTCGGAATAGTATTCGAAATTCCTTCCGCAAAGCGGATTGCGCTGGATATTCATACCGGGTGCCAGCCAGAGAGTCACTCCGAATTCCTCCATCTCTTCCCCGACGATATCACCTGCCTCCTCGATTAGTTCCAGATCCCAGGACTGCGCAAGGAGCGTGGCGATTGGGATGGCTGTACAGTACTGATAGTAATCTATGGCATCCTCAGGCCTTTCCGGAACCGGCCCGCCAAAAAGCAGTTCCATGCCGCCCAGTGCGGATTCCCCCAGGCCCGGAATAATTCGGTTTTCACTGTCCGTGACAAAGGATTTGGACAGGCGCAGTCCTGCAGGACCGTCTGAGAGGACCATATTGGGAATCCTTCTTGTCTTCATGAGCAGGGAGGTCGTATCCCCCGCTGCTCCGGGAACCAAGGCCGACGCAGCCCCGATCATGGAAGTCTCTCCGAAACCACCCCGGGCTGTACCGACACACAGTGTGGCCAGTTCCTCTGTACTCATGCCGTGCACCAGATCCTGCAGGGAGATCGTTCCCTCTCTGACATCGTCAAACGTATTTGAACTTTCATAAATCCCAGCTTCTTCCTCTTCACTCTTGTAAGCAGCCGCCTCTGCCGGAATCGCGGTGGCAAGAAGTTCCAGTTCCAGAGCGTTCTCCTTTTCCTGTTCCTCACCGGGATACGTATACACAGCTGAGGCTTGCTTTGAGATCTCCTGGATTCTGGAAACCGGCTGCAGTACATTTTTCAGCCGTTTTGTCACGACTGGTTCCTCCAGCCACAGCTTTGCAGCCACATGAGTATTTCTGGAATGGGTTCCAACCCGGATGTAATAATGTCCTTTTTCCAGGATATAGGAAGCCGACTCCTCGTCATAGGAAGCCATCTCCGCTACAGGGAAAGATACCCTGACTTCCTGACATTCTCCCGGTTTCAGCAGTTTCGATTTTACAAAGCCGGCCAGATTCTGATAAGGTTTTTCCAGCTTTCCGTCCGATGCGGAGTAATAGACCTGGACGACTTCTCTCCCTGCGTGTTCACTTCCGATATTTCTGACCTTCACCGTTACTTCCACATGATTCTCCAGAAGCCGGACAACGCTCTCCTCTATGGTAAAGGTCGTGTAAGAAAGACCGAAGCCAAACGGGAAGGCAGGTGTCACGCCGAAGGTATCAAAATACCGGTATCCCACAAAAATACCCTCGCTATAGTATTCATCATCCAGCCCGCCATTTATATGTCCAAAGGAATCCGATCCGGGATAGTCTTCATAGCGCCGGGCCCATGTGGCGGTCAGATGGCCGGATGGATTGACCTTTCCTGTCAGGATGTCTGCCAGGGCGTCCCCGCTGATATTACCGGCCTGGCTCATGAGGACGATTGCTCCGATGCCTGTCATGGAGGTGAGATAGGAAGTATGCCTACCAGGCCCGGTGCCAGCCCAAGGGCATCCGTGCAATAGTACTGTACCTGAAGCAGTACTGCTATGTTGACTGTAAGTGCTGCCGCTCTGGATGCCCATGTGGGAACTTTCCATGCCCGGAACTTTCCAAGGCTTCCATTATCTGTTGCGTTTTTACTCATAAGAATACCTCCTGGTTTTGTATAAGAGTGTAAGTGGCTCGTTTCTTTCTGCTTATACACTATCAGGAGGTCGTCTCAGATTATATTAATTGTGTGCGTATTCTGTTGTTTATGTGCTTTTCAGTTGATTTGGTTCGCTAATCGGTATTCTTTTGGCGTCATCCCGAACCATTCCCGAAAGCAGATCCCGAAATAGCTTTGGGAGGAAAAGCCAAAATATTCAGAGATCAGCGAGATAGGATAATCAGAATATTTCAGAAGATTTGCCGCATGAACACACTTCTCTCTCTGAATGTACTTCTGAACGGTAATGCCTTCCACCTGCCGAAACTTATGTGCCAGATAAGTCCTGCTGACCCCGATCGCCGGCCCGATCTCTCCAACCGTCAGATTTTTCCTCAGATGCTCCGCGATATAATCCTTACAGGCTTCAATGTAAGACTGGCTGCGTCTCTCAAGTTTTGCCAGACTGACTTGCTCCGTGAATTCGTACATGGCACGGAGGCCTACCATGATAAACGCTTCCCCCCGCACGCTTGCTCTCTCCAGCTGCTTCAAGTATATATCCCCCATTTCATGTGCTGCCTCGCTGCGAAGTCCACCTTCAATCGATGCTCTGGTGAGCAGTGTGATCATGGAAACCGTCATGTATTCGGCCTGTTTTCGTTTCGTGTCCGCTACTTTGCTCACCGATTCAAGCGCCGGAAAACTTCCGCCCATCAGTTCCTTGACTCCATTCAGGTCGCCGGCTTTCACGATCTCGATCATTCGGTTTTCGTAATCCATACCGCTCATGTGGCTGCGGTCATACTCCGACTGATCCAGTTGGTAAGTTTCCATGTCTCCTTCCGATGCCCAGTCTCCGATATCCGTTTCCTGACTTCTGATATGGATAGCATCATAGGCGACCGATTCTCCTGTTATATGACAATAGATCAATGCCAGAAACTGGTTCATTATCCGAAACGGAAACCTTTTCAGCGGAAGTGTCCGGTGCATGGCGTGATCGTTTTCATACTTTGCCTGATACCCGCCATCCACTTCATTTCGCACAGCCGGTCCGATCACAATGATCCTGTCATTACCCTTCCAAATGCCGAAATATACCATTTCATTTTCGAACCATACTGCAGGCAGATCCGCAGCCAGATTTTTCTCAATCTGCTTTCGGAGTCTTATATCCGTGCAGGGATGATCGTATGATCCAGCTTTCCCGGCAGGCCATATAAAAACCGGAAGATTCTCTGTCCCTGACTGCCATACAGCAACTGGCAGTCCAATGATATCGCAGATAATCGTAAGAAAAGCAAGGCATTAACCATAGGTATTCCAAAATAACGCGTTCCACCAACAACAAGTATTTTCATACTCATCCCCCATTCAATCCCGTTTTTCTATTGTGCGTAATACTGAAATTCAAAGTTTTATTATCGTCGCAAGTTTCTTTCCGCATAGAATTCCAAATATGCAGCAACAACAACTCAGTGCCACATATAATCCGCCATTCATATATTGTTTCTTCTCAAACAAATTAAAAGCTTCAAGGGAAAATGTAGAGAATGTGGTAAAACCTCCACACACCCCTGTCTTCCAGAAAAGAATGGTATTATCAGATACACTTTCTCGGTTACTGGTAATTCCAACAACGAATCCAATTAGTATGGCACCGAGGATATTTGTAATCAGAGTTAATATCGGAAAATAAGTCTTAACAGGAATCAGACTTATTGCATATCGCGCTACTGCACCCAAGGCACCACCAAGTGCTACAAATAGAAAATTCATATCAACCTCTCTATTGTCATATATACTGAAATTCAAAGTTCCATAATTTCTAAATCGTCCGAAACCAAAAGCTTTCCATTATCCAAAGAAAGGGCATCTTTCTTTGATGCACTGCTGGTTCTGCGATGAGAACTCACAGTGTTGCTTCTCATATTCGATCTGCACTCCGTAGTGCTGTCTTACGTACTCTATTCCATGCTTGAACGCAATCATAGCATCTCTTTTACAACATCTTGGGCCATTTATCTGGCCAAGTTCTCCTATGGCGCTTGATGTAAATGCCATGTGATCTCCCCATGTGCCATCCTCAGAAAGTGGTCCTGTACCATCAATAATAGAAAGAGCTGCTCCTATAAACTAATTATGAAGCTCTGTACTCCATAAGAGTTGTGTTCTGCCATTTTCCAAATCGATCTTTAGCTATTCTTTCCCTATAGCCAATTTCCCTAAAACCACATTTTTTGTGTAAGGCTATACTTGCTTTATTAATTGAAAATATTGCAGAATATATGCTCCAATATCCATCTTTCTCAGCTTCTTTGATAATCGTATTTACCAAAGCTGTTCCTATCCCATGACCTCTATAGTTTCTATCAACATATACACTCATTTCAACGCAGCCTTTATATGCGCACCTACTCGAAGAAGGACTTAACGCTATCCAGCCTACAACCTTCCCTTCTTCCTCAAAAACAAACCTGCAATTCTTTACGTGACCTTCATTCCACTCAGTAAAACTAGGACACTCTGTATTAAAAGTTGATGTTCCCTCTTCTAATCCCTGCTTGTAAATCTCTGATACTGACCCCCAGTCTTCATCTCTCATTTCTCTAATCACAGCATTCCACCTCCGATTTTTTTATCGCATCATTATAGATATTTAATGCCTCTAAAACCTGACTCTGTTTTTCCTTTGGAATCAGTGAAAAAACTCTCTCAAACTTCAAATTCATATCTTTTTCTATTGTATTGAATCTTGCCATTCCTTCAGAACTGCATAAACTGTTTGTTATTAAATTGCTTGTAGATAGTTACGTAGTACATTCTTTAAAATCTCTCCTTAAATCTTTGCTGCTGTGTCGCAGCTCTTTTGCGTTTCTGTAATTGTAACATACATCCAGAAACCTTGATCTGTATAGTGTCATCAGATGACACTGAGCGTTTGCGGAAGGGTGCTACTCGTCCAGGGGACGAGTGCTCAGCACTGACCGAAGTGGAACGGAGATCAAACCTTCGGCACAGTATACAGTCAAAATTGGAATAGTTATCAAGAATAATCTCAACACGTTTTTCCATCGTTGCATTCCCATAGGTCTTAACAATGCTTTTTCTGCCCATCGCACTCCCCCTTCATGAAAATAGTCTCTTATAAGAATTGCTTTGTTCCGGAACATTTTTATTGTACTTTTTATGACACAGAAAAAGATTCCCCAATATGTGATACTTTATCAGGATTTGTGATATTGCCACATCTATTCCAAAGTTATCATCATTTCAATCCCCACATAAAGAGATCCAAGGCATCAAAAAAGAGGACTCCGAATAATTCTCGGAATCCTCTGACATCACAGACTTATGAAATTGACACATCATGCATGAACTGGGACGCCGGGGCAAAGCTTATCCAGCCTCTCATTGCACTCCGCTTCGGTAATATCACCATTTGAACAAAGTTCGATGATGTTGCCCATTTCCTTACTGATACGCATGAACTCTTCATCTGATATCTCATGGTCTGCATACTGTTTTGCCAGCTTGTTATAAAAATCAGCTCCAATATCAAAGCTTCTGTCGTCAAATCCGCTCATATCAAATACCTCCTTCAGAATAGATGAATCCATATTCTGATGCATGTTCCCTGAGAAATGCGATCATCATATCATTTTCAATTCTGGCTCTTACGTCCCAGGTAAGGTCTGTAGGAAAAATCTCACCTGACTTTATCAATTCCATGATCCTGTTGCTAAGTGCATCAGAACCTGTTGCGTTCCACGCATCATTTATGAATGACAGGCTCACAGCTGCATCACTTTTTCTCTTTAATGAAAAATACGTGCCCTGCGGTGTAGAAACCCTGCACTCAAGCAATCCGTCCAATACTGCACTCTTTATATCCTGCCTGGAAAAACATCTTCCGGTGGGATGATTATGAGTAAAAATTCTGTCCTTTAGAAGTTCCTGCGGTGGGAAAACTGAATGCTTATCTCCATAGGTAACATCCACAATCACACCCTGACAATTGATGGTAGTTCCCACTTCTATATCTAGCTGCATCTTTTCCTGTTCCACTTCATGAAGAACATTTGCTATGGCATCCTTGTTTTCATTATATTCGTCAAAAACCGTTTTCATATTAACCCTGTCTTTCTGTGTTGCCTATAATTTTATCATCCGGCAATTTATAAGACAAGCATCCATAAATTGCCATGTTTACTGCGTCTGTCCTGGTCTAATCCTTCCGTTATCTGCCTATCATAGTCAGAGCCCGCAGCTGCCTGAGTGCCACCTGTCTCACATCCGGTCTCTCTATACAGCATTCGGGGTTCCGAATCCGAATACATCCTGTAAATCCTTTACGGACATCCCTGCCGCTGTTCTTAAATCTGAAATTCTCTGCCCTGTTGCGACCATGTTGATCGCAGGAATATTGTTAAACATTGTTTTTCTCCTTCTTCCTGTTATCAGCGGTACCTCCCGAGCTGATGGGCCTGGAGGGAGTCGAGCCCTCATGCCTTGCGACGTCTGATCCTAAGTCAGGTGCGTATTCCATTTTCGCCACAAGCCCTTATTGCATAAAAAATACCGCTTACCCTGTCCTTCACAAGATAAGCGGCATATACGTCTGGTATTATTCCAAAACAGTTATATCTCCATACAGCTCATTCGCTTTAAGTTATCTTGATGTGGACGCATTCTATTAAAGCCCTGCTCATATACGTGCAGTGCATAGAGTCGTTCACTATGATAACTTCTGAATGTAACTGTATCCTCATGCGTAACCTCATATGAGATTTATGTTCGTCAGACCAGAGATTTGCCCATGGTTAGTCTGTTCCCACATCCGGCTTCCTTCAGATTCCACCTCACGATGGACACCCTTGCCTTCGGCTATATCCTTCCCACTACCGGGCGGATTCGGGACTTGAACGCAATCGAGTAGGGCGGATTTAACCGCCCTCTCACACCACTTATCCCGACTTTCGAGTTATCTTGAAATACGATATTTTTTCTTTTGTCCTCGGTGCTTTCTGAGTGAAATTTCAAGATAACTTATGTACCTTTTATAGTGGAACTGCCATTAGATCTACTACAGGAGGTGCATATGGGAATGTATTTATCTGAATTAATTGAACAGGCAAATAAATGCTTGGAGAACATTGGGCTATCATCAGGAACCATAGATGATTACCAGTGTTCTGCGTTTCGACCGATTGAAAGAAGACTTGGTAACTCTTTCATCACTGATTCGAGTATTATTCAAGAGCAGGAAACACACTTTTTATGTTTATTCGATAGTGAAGCTATCAGCAGACAAACCTTGAACTGGAGAATCCGTGGAATTCGTATTCTTGTAGAAGTCTTTGATACTGGCTGCTTCGATTGGAAAGTCTTTAGCAAAAAGAAGCTCATTTCCATCCCTAAAGCTTATGAGGACCTTCTCGAACGCTTTATCGAAAAACAAACTTGTAGCGATAAAAGGAAAGCATGTAAACGATCTATATGTCGGAGATTTCTGAATTATTTATCTGACGAAGGGATTATAGAAGTCTCGTCTATCCTTCCTCAGCATGTAAGTGGCTTCATTATTGAAATTTCAAAAGACCGTCCAAAAAGTATGGATGATGTCATCAGCTCCCTTAAAGGTTTTTTTCAGTTTCTATGCAGGTGTGGCATGTATGACAGCAACCACTGGTTACTGCTTTCTGCTCCAAGAAGTAGGGATTATCGGGTTCGTGACTGTGTAACAATCGATGAAGTGATTGACCTGCTTGAGAGCATCCCTCGTGATACACCTTGCGGAAAAAGGGATTTTGCAGCAATGTCCCTCGCAGCTGTCAGCGGTTTGCGTGCTGGAGATATTGCCGCACTGGAGTTTGGTGATGTTGATTGGAAGCGATGTGAAATCCGAATAATACAGGGAAAAACTTCAGAGCCCCTAATTCTGCCTGTATCAAAAAGTATGTTGAATGCCCTGGCAGACTACATCTTGAATGGACGTCCGAAAACAGATGACAGACACATTTTTGTACGCCATTGTGCACCGTTTTGTCGTTATCATGATGGAGTGTCTATTGCATGTATCTTCCGCAAATACCTGAAAAAAGCAGGCATAAAGCATACAGTGGGTGACGGGAAGACTTTGCATGGTATGCGTCGCGGTCTTGGGACCGGCATGGCAGTTAATGGAGTATCTGTTGATCTTGTTGCTCAGGTCCTTGGTCATAATGGAACAAAGGCTACAAAGCAATACATTTCCGCAGACATGGAGCGGCTTCGTGAGTGTGCTCTCAGCCTTAAATCATTGGGAGGTGATCTGCGATGAACATCTCCAATTGCATCAATGGAATGCTTGAATACAAAGAAAGCCTTGGCTTTTCTAAGGATACATATGAGTATTTCCTCAATGATTTTTGTAAATATTTCATAGAGAACGGTTATTCACAGTTCACAGAAGAAACTGTTTCCACATGGTGCATTAGAAGGCCAACCGAATCGCCAGAAGGCTTTCGTCGGAGGATCACTCCGTTACGCGAATTCTCCAAATATTTATGTGCCATAGGTGAAACGGAGTATGTGATACCGACATCTATTTTACCGATTACGCATAGGGAAATGCCATATATTATAACAGATCAGGAACTACGGAATTTTTTTGCAGAATGTGACAGAGAGCCATTCTGTAAGCAGAGCCCCTGCCGCCATCTGATTATCCCTGTGATTTTCCGGTTGATATATTGCTGCGGTTTACGTCCTAATGAGGGACGCGAATTATTGCGAGATGATTTCAATGAGGTAGAAGGTACTCTTTTCATAAGAAAGAATAAATCTCACAAAGAAAGGCGTATTCCTCTTTCTGATGATGTTGCTGCTATGTGTCGAAACTACCTGCACGATAGCTGTAAAGTAATTCCGAATACTGAGTACATGTTTCCGTCCCCGGACGGGGGCAACTATGAACGCAAATGGCTTTCTGAAACATTTCGCCGCCTGTGGAATGCATCAAACCCTGACAGTCCAGCAAAAAAAATCCGTGTTTATCTTCTCCGACACAGATTTGCTACTGCTGTATTTACGAAATGGCTTAATGAAAACGCAGATCTCTACGCGAAAGTACCATACCTAAGTGTTTACATGGGACATACCCAGTTTGAGGATACTGCATACTATATTCATCTATTACCCGAGAAACTCTTATCATCTTCGGCAGTGGATTGGTCAAAGTTCAGCAGCCTGATTCCGGAGGTGAAAGACGATGACGAATAATGCATTGTACTTTTATCGGAAAATACGGGATTATTTGAACATATATCTTCCAAACCAGAGAGGAGCGAGTCCAAACACTATAAAAGCATACAGGGAAGCCCTCAATTCGTTTATCGATTATATCGTCTCTCTTGAAAATCCCTTGAAACAGATTTCCTTCAGCTGCGTTTCCAGGGATGCTGTAGAAAGCTTCCTAGATTGGTTGGAACAAGACAAGAGTTATAGTATCAGCAGCAGGAATCAGAGGTTGGCTGCAATTAAATCTTTTATGAAATATGCATCAGAACGAGATAAAACGCTCATGGTTCTGAATCTTGAGATAGCAGATATCACAAAGAAGAAAAATACCATTCCTCATGAGATTGAGTTTTTTAGCGAAGCTGCTTTATCAATAATACTTGAACAGCCTGACCAGAACAAGCGTAATGGACAGCGTGACCTAGTTTTTCTTATCATTTTGTATGATACAGGCGCCAGAGTGCAAGAAATTCTTGACCTTCAGCTACGGGATATCCATTTGGATGGTAACAATCCTTTCGTTAGCGTTACTGGAAAAGGGAGGAAAATGAGGACTATTCCTATCATGGAAAAAACTCGAGACCATCTGATAAAGTATTGCCGAAAGTTCCATCCATACAATCAAGCGGATGATTATCTGTTCTATACTGATCGTAAAGGAATACGAACACAAATGTCAGCGGATAATGTAGGTAAGTTCATTGCAAAATACGGCAGACAGGGTCATTTGAAATCAACAGAAGTTCCGGAACATCTGTATCCGCATATGTTTCGGCATTCGCGTGCAATGCACCTTTATCATAATGGAATGCCGTTGCCTTTAGTGGCAGAATGGCTTGGTCATTCCAAAATGGATACCACGCGACAGTATTATGCAAATGCAGACACAACAATGAAGCAAGAGGCTATTGAAAAAGCAACATCAAAACTCAACCCACTAATAAATGGTGAATTAGATCTTGATTGGGAAGATGATGAAGAGCTTCTGAAGAAACTTTATGGTTTGAAGTAAAAAAGTTATCCCGACTTTCAACAGGCAAACTCCAAGAAGACAGTATATCTGACAGTAAGTTTCAGGATAATTAGGAAGTCGGGATAAGTGGTGT
>NZ_AUJO01000035.1 GCF_000424265.1 Butyrivibrio sp. WCD3002 | reverse complement strand
CGAGTGCCAGTGCAGGAATCGCCAGAACCTGTATTACATAGCCTGTGATAACAAATGTCCAGTATTTCTTCGTTTTATCTGCTATAAATCCGGATATGAGCCTTAGTGAATACCCGCACAATTCTCCTATACCGGACACAAATCCGATGGTTGCAGCGGATGCCCCTGCGAGGTTCAGATATTCGCCCAATATGCTTCTGGCGCCTTCATGAGTCATGTCCGAAAACAGACTTACGATTCCCATCAGGGTTATAAATGTTATGGCGCCAGACAAAGCCCTTTTTTTATCCATGTTCTACTCCACTAATCCCGATTTGCTTATTTCATTATCTAGAAAGTTATAAATCCAATCCAGCTTTATGCGCCTGGATATGCTGTAGCTTTCTTGGGATGTTATAAAGCTTCCCATCCTTAATAAGTTTTGCTCCTGTCTGGTGATAATAAAATGAGATTCCGTTCTCTTTACACTGTAACCATACCTTCTCTACCCATTTATAATCGCAGACCCTTGCATTTGCTCCTGACTCTCCACCTACGGAAACCTCCTCGATGAGCGGTCGCCCATCGGAAGTCCTGTATTTTTCGATATATCCATGCCACAGATTCCAGTTAAGTGCCAGCGGAGGCCGTGGATCATTGTGTTTTTCCTCAAAAAACGATAATTGCTCCATCATGAAAACCATCCAGTTAGATATGAATCACTCCCCACTATCCCAAAGTCACAGCCCAAATGCAAAGATTTTCATCGTAACTATTCCTTCTTTCACTCCGCAGGCCAAACATCGCCTATATTAAGCCCTCTATCTATAAGTCATGCATCCTCTACAGATACAGACTTTGTCTGGCCCTCTTCGTTTTCAAGTGTTACTGAGACCTTTGGCTTTTCTCCTGGCGCGAGCTCCTCGCAGCCAAAGTCCCCATCAAAAAATTGCTTTATCTTCCACATGAATTTCTGCCTCACTTCTTTTTCTTGGGCTCAGGAAGCTCATCATAGATACCACCAACGATCTTGCCACGATAATAGATGATGTACTCGCCCATCATTGCCTTATATGTTATTTCATCAAGCCCCGAAAGCTGTTCTAAGATAAAATCCAGATACTCTTTAGTTGATGCCATACTTACCTCTTTCACTCATGTTTCTTAAAATAATAAATAAACTCGTTATCACGTCTTGCTTCTGTATACCCAAGCTTAGAATAAAATGCATTTGTTCTGACATTCCAAATGGGCGTATCCAACGTGAATTCCTTTGCATCTGAAAACATCGTCTCAATTTCCTGCATCATGTAGATTCCATAGCCTTTACGAAAATGCTCTGGACTTACAAATTGTAGACTCATGGCTCTTTACCTTATCACCTTCCTGCTTTCAGTGTATATGTTGCTTCCCAATGATTAAGCACTTCTACTTTTGTAAATCCAGCAGCTATTAAAGCTTCTTTTTCATGCTCCACAGTCAGCGGAGTGTCATAATGATAAAACACTTCATCCGGCAAGTTCTGCTCTTTTCTTAGTCTAATCTGCTCCTGCCTGAAAAACGTTTCCTGTTCATCTGTCTCTGCAAAATAATCAGTCAGGATTAAATATCCATCGGGCTTAAGTGCGTGCCAAAGCTTCGCATATAAAGGAATCTTTTCCTCTTTTGAAAAGTGATGTAACGATTCCACAGAAACTGCAGCATCAAATATTCCATCTCCAAAGGGCACATCAAAGTATGACCCGCAGATTGTTGTAATATCCTTATCCGGAAACTTAGCTTTTAGTGAATCAAGCATGGCTTCTGTGAGATCAATTCCGGTAACTTTTGCATTTGGATTTACCAAAAAGAATTCCTCTAATTCAAGTCCTGTTCCGCAACCCAGATCAAGCACTTTTGCGTTTTCACCGACCGGCAAAAGAGCTGCTGTAAACTTATAAAACAAAGACGCGCCTTCAATATTGCTCTTCATGTGCTCATCATACCCATTTATACGGGCAGTAAAGAAATCATCCATTCTTTCAAGCATGTTCTTATGCCTCTTTCATAATGCTCCATTACTCAGATTGCCTTTGAATAGAAATACTTGCTCAGTTTAGGATCCTTGTCATCTCTGACAAATTCCAAAGAGTATCCAAGCTTCTTATAAAATTCAGGTGCCTGGAATCCAAACGTCGTTAAAAAAGCATTTCTACACCCCTCCAACAAAGCATAGTTCTAATATATCAGAAAAAAGAGCCATCAGACAGCAATTATTCTGTCAAATGGCTCAATCACATCAATTTGTAACTTCATAAATCACTTATCTTTTCAATAAGTGAAACGCACATACCTTTTCTAACTCTCCTATGGTAACACTAGACATAGCTCAATTCTCGCTACTCTCGCTATCTTCTGTATCGTCTGTATTAAACATATCCACAAACGCCTTAAAAGGTACCGCAGATACTGCTATAAGAATCATGCCCTTTACCATATTGTTTTCAAGTATTCCATCATACCTAAAAGCGGCAAATATTAATACGAATCCAGTCAAAAAAAGTAACATCAATAAGTACTTCATAACTTTTCCAATATATGAGGCAAATTCAAAAGCTATATCTACATGGGCATATGTTCCACCATATTTCCCTGCTTTGGATGTAATTCCAATTGCATTCATTTTTTCAATCCAACGCGTAGGTGTCATCACTAGCCTTCCGCTTTCATTTCTAACCGTATGGAATTCCATACGGTTAAGATTTGGATTATACAAACTTTCCCAAAGAGCAAGAAAATCGATTGTTGAATATGAACTTAACCAATTCGATATTACAACTCTTGATTCTAATGAGTTCTTTGTTTTTGCAATATCGGTTGTCTGACTCAGAACTTGATGTCTTGGCACTAGCGCTCCCAAAGATCTGCCCGGCTCCTATTGGGCTTATGTGGCAGATCACGATTCGTATTATTACTACCATTGGGATTCCATGTATGATGGAAAAGATTTCAAATGTATTTCCGGAGAAAAGGATGGCGACTCCTACACCCTCAGATTTGAGCTGAATACAGAAAAGCATAAACAACAGCTGTACCCATATCAGTTCTCCTTCATAATCTTCATGGCTTTTTTGCACCATCTAAGGTATGCCTCATAAGTCTCTATTCCAAACAGTACCGTCAGATAGTAATGAATGTGGTCTGCTTCATCCAGCACCTTTTCCAGATTCTCTTTGTACATGTTAAGAACCGCCAGATTTCGCTTAACATCTTCCTCGAAGATCTCTATGTTCCTGATCGTGACGCTTCTGTCCACAGCTCCGCCAAAATGCAGTTTTAACAGAGTCTCATATCTAAGTTCGTTGGAAAACTGCTCTTCCTGAAGCCAGGCCTGAAGTGCTTTTGTACCCTGCTTCGTGATGTGGTAAAAAATCTTCTCACGGCCTCCAGCTTTAGAATCCTTCCTTGTAACAAGTCCCTCTTTTTCCATTGAGGCAAGTGCTGGATAAATATTCCCAAAGCTACCCTTCCAGAAAAAGCCTATAGCTCCGTCCAATCTCTTTTTAATATCATATCCGGTAAGATCTTCGTGGAATAAAAGACCTAAAATCACAACATCTATCTTCCTGTCTTTAGCCATAATTTACTCTCCTGACTTTAATTCTTCCAGGTAAATTTGTATTTAAGAACTGATTTGGGACATTCATCAACGCATGCGCCGCACTGGATACACTCAGTGCACTTCGAATTCTTCCCCTCTGTCACAAGCTGCTTGACATCAAGCCCCATGGGACATGCTCTGCTGCATTTTCCGCAGGATATACATTTATCCTTGTCAACTTCAATATGGAGCTGAGGAAGATGAAGGAATCTTCCGATACTGCTGCCGATCACCATAAAGGGCGCCATCCAGCATATATAGTGGCAAGCTGCTCTTCTTCCATGAATAAGCGCAGGAATCAGCAATAAGAATATGACTCCATAATAGATTACGTAGTTGTAGATACTGGCAATAGATATGCCATGGTCTGTCATGTAGAAAGGATCTATGGTCACATCATTCTTGCCCAGCACAAATGTAACGATCACTGCGCATATCCAGATGATCCATATCACATATTTGATTTTATCACGTTTTCCCTGCTTGGAGGGAGTATCATTTATCCGAAGTGCGCATTCCTGGAGTCCTCCCGCAGGACACAGGTATCCACACCAGACTCTTCCAAAAAACATTGAAAAAACAAGCATCGCTGCAAACACGATAAAACTGCCGTTTATGATATGCTCCATGGCAGCATTGATGATGATGTAGGGCGAGAAGTACCACATAATGATCGGGAAAAGAAGTAATGATATAAGCAAAGTTGTTTTTCTTATTCTCTGTCGCATAGATGTAATCTCCTTTTTTAGTCTGATTTGAAACTATATATATCAATACGATATATCTATTTGATATATTATAGTCATTACTATCTTATGTCAACAAAAGAAAAAACAGACCCTAATTTCATTCATTAGAATCTGTTTCTTTCTTACTCCTCGTTTTTTGCAGCCGCAAATTCCAAAGCCTGCTTCATTTTATCTTCAAATGTTTTTTCCTTTTGGCGGAGGGACAAGGGTCTCGCCCCCATCTAATGTGGTTGTTGCAACGAGAGTATCAAATCTAGGATAACACCTATTGTTAAAACTATTAGAAAAGGTAGCTATGGTCTTTTACCACAACTACCTTTGAATACGTACAAACATCATTTCATAGAATGAAAAAATCAAACCAACGTCGGAAGCTTACATTTATCCATTTTAACTTCATTATTCTCAAGAACGTAGCAGGACGCATAATAGTCCCAATCATCCACATTTGATTTCAAACACAATCCTTCTCCTTCATAATCATGTGTTGAAATACCCAAAAAGCAGAACAAACCTTGCTCCGTTTCTCCGCAACTAAAAACCATATTGTCTTTATATGCGGCTGCAAAATCTTCTCCTATTGCTTTCAGACATGCCTTAAATCCAATTTTTTCTCTATCCATAGCTGCCTCCTAATTAAACAACTCCTCAAACGGGTCAGCATAAAACTTCATCATATTGCCAGTATACCATGAGATTATCACGCTTGATTTCTGTCCTATCCGTCTTAGAAATTCACGATCTTCTCTTGAAGCAGTAAGCTCTATATCCGGATGCGAATGAGCTATAAGTTCATATTTCCCCTGAAGTAATAGTGCTTCCAGATCTTCATCAAAATTTACCTTTGAATGCTCTCCATGGATTAAAATATCATTCCTCTTTCCACGGAGCAGAGCAAATTCATGATCTTCATGAGCCGACAGATATGCCAAATCCTCAATCTCTATGCTGTCTCTCGGAAAAGATGCAAAACTATCTGTAACCGGTGCTCTATTTAGCAAATTCTGTCTATGGGAATTTAATCCTGCTTCCCCCAGCCTCAGCGAATTAAGAGCAACCTGGGTTGACTTTGCGGAATTGATTGCCCCTGACAACATCAAATAATCATTTTCCACCTTTTACCTACTCCTCATTATACCATATCAAAACTATCGTTCTTGAAAACAAACTCTGCGTTCTATAACTCTAGTGATTTCTCATAACTTCACTACATCAAGATTATACGACATTTTTTATTAAATGAGTCTTAATTTTCAACAATCGGATGACATGTCGCGTCAAAGCCTAGGATTAGGAAAGGCGATGAGCCCATAAAGGTCACCGTCTTTTATAATTGCAGTGCAGCACCATAAGCCATCTCGGTCACGCAAGCCTCATACATCCAACCTGCAATCTTATCCTTCTGGCGGTTTTTCAGATCCTTATAGCGTTTATTCATCTGAAGGAGCTTGCCATCAACCATCTTATGTTTACTCATTTGCTCTTAAATCCTTTACGTTCCTTAGCTTTTTCAATGAGCTCAGATGCCTCGTTTAAAGCACCTTCAAGATAATCTGCTTCCCACTCTCTGCCTTTTTTCTCTTCCTTCTTTATAGCAGCCCAGGCTTCATGAAGTTCTTCTTCGGAAGCATATTTCACACCTTCAAAAACATGTGGATGTCTCCTGACCATTTTATCCGAAATGGTCTTTGCAACATCTTCAAAAGTAAACAAGCCCTCTTCTTCAGCTATCACGGAGTGAAACATTACCTGCAACAGCAGATCCCCAAGTTCTTCCCTTAGGTTTGCCGCATCCCCGGTCTTTTCGAGAATGTTGATTCCTCCAACTACTTCTGCAGCTTCCTCTATGCACGCCGCTTTCAAGCTGGAATGTGTCTGCACCTTATCCCAGGAGCAGCCGTTTTCACTTCGAAGCGTCTCTACTATACTTTTCAGCCTGCTTATCTCTGCCATTTCATTGCTTACAGCTCTCTTAGGCACCGTGAGTTTCATATACAGCCCATTACTATCCATCTGAGGATTTTCCGGGATTGTTTCACAAAGGCCATCTGATTTCAACTTCGCTGTCACTGCAAGGCAGATGGCATCTGCTATATCATCAACATTACATCTTAAGTCTTTTGCCTTTATATAAAGATTCGGTATATCAATCCCCGGAATGTACCTCTTTATTACCTTTAGTCTTTCTTCAATACCATCAGCCTCCTTTTTACGAGTAAGTAAAACAGAGCCATTCAGTCTTGCAAAATCAAGTTCCGGATGACTCTCATCTATTCGGTTCTTATACTCCGGATGCGCTGACATAAACTCATCGACTTCTCGAATCTTTGGTATGATAGCTGAAGCTTGTTTCGGCAAACTCTTTCCAAGCGTTTTGATATTTGCCTTCTTCTGCTCCTCGTAAGTTTCTTCATATACTGCTTCTCTGGAAGGTACCGGAAAGAGTGTAGCCCCTCTGGGCTTTAACTCTTTTCTTGCAATATCATCAGGCCTTAGTTGCTTCGCAGAATCACGCAGCCCAATGACCATGAATCTCTTTTAAATATATCTGTAATGGTAGATGTTGGCACACCAACAACCTTTGCAAGATGTGTTGGACTCCAACCTCGTTCATCCAATAATTCACTGATCCTGTGCTGGACATCTCGTGCTGTCATGGAATGATCTCCTTTCATATGAAAGTGATTACTCCACTATTGTATGAAAATAGTTGTTTGCAAATAATCATCTGCAAACTACATAAAGTCGTGTCCAGACTACTCCCCCATAAATGGGAAAAGACCTCATAGCGAGGTCTCTTCCTTATTGATTAGCACACTTTTTTCAGTTTGCTTCTCCATTTCCAAAATCAGTCGGATTTGCATTCTTCTTTCCAGTAATGATTGCGATCACCGCAACTACTGCATTGATGAGACACCAGACTGACCATATTACCAGATCGCTATAATTACCATGTCCGGCAAACCCTATCAGAGCTGCAAGTCCAAAGATAATAATAAGTGCTATATTACCACCTTTTCCGGAACTCTTTCTTGTAGCGATAGAAACAATTCCGCCGGCAAGCATCAGGATAGCAACTATGATTCCGGCAGATCCAGACGAACCTCCATTCTCCTCAAGCGCATTTACCACGCCTGCTGCACATGACTGGAATGCCACAATTATAAAGAATACAATTGTCAAAATGCCTGCCACCAACTTCCAAATTTTCATAAATCCTATTCTCCTTTTACTTTAGAACTTAATTGTTATAACATCCGAATCAAAAACTGTATCCCAAGATTTCAGGTCAAAGATATGGAAGAACAGTTCAACATCGGTGATATCAGTTATTCCATTCTCTTCAAGGCTTGAGCTGAAGAATGTTACCGCACTTATTGCTTTCTTCCCAGCAACTACATCTTCAGACATGGAAGAATCTACCATGAATCCATTTACCGATACATCCCTTACCTGAACAGTAATGTCCTGATCAGAGTTGTTCTCTATATAAAGGATGACTCCTGGACCGAAGAAAGAATTCTTATCAGAAAGGCCCTTGCCTACAATCTTCACTCCATTTGTATCTACCAGGACTTCACCAGAGTCATCGTAATTCTGAACGTATCCTTCTGCGACGGATGTATCAATTTTTATCACATCCGTATCTACTATCTCATCCCAGCTCTCTGAATCGAAGATGTGGAACAAGAACTCCATGGTCGCAATCTGCTCAATACCACATTCCTTAAGTCCTGACGTCTGGAATGTCAGTCCATCATTGGCTTTCTTACCAGCAGCCACATCAGCAGACATCATGGTTTCAACCATGTAGCCATTTACGTTTGCATTACGTGCCTGTACTGTAATTCCCTTAGCAGAATTGTTTTCAATTAGAAGAGTGAGCTTAGTACCTGCCCACGAATCCTCAATACCTGTCGCTGTAATCTTTATATCATTGTCATCATAGAGCACCTGCTCTTCAATTGTTACAGCTGATGCCTCTTCCTTTTTTTCTTCCTGAGCCTGCTCTGCAGCACCTGCCTCTGTACCACCCGCGTCTGTTTCTTTACTTTCTGAATCAGAGGACGTTGTGACACTGGATATCTGCTTATCACCATCAGAGCTTGAAGATGAACCACTTCCAATCGCCATGCCTGCAAAAAGCACAAGACAAAGTAATACAGGTAACCATTTCATTTTGTTTTTCATATATTGCTTGCCTCCTCATATTGTTTTTTTATAATAAGCGCAGCAATTGCTTCAGCTGTTGCCTCGACCAATATATCAATTACATCAAATGTTCCCGGGATTACTGGGGAGAGCTGAATAACCTCCATGACTGCAGAAAACACTACTGCGATCACAAAAGCTGTTTTAACTCTTGCTGCATTACTACCTACTGCTAAATACAAAGCAAAAACTAAAGCGTATGCCCAAAGGATATCTGACATGTAATACCTGACGAGCCTGGCAATACCTCCACCGATATTACCTATCCCTGTATGTATGGGCCTTCCCAAAATTGACCTGACTGCCTCCACGAAAATCACATCTGTAGATGTGAACCAATAGATCACTGCCCCAACAAGCAGTGGAAAGATAATGTTAAAAATACAAAATGTTTTTTTCTTCATATGATGCCTGCTTTCTTATTGAAAAACACGGCATATAATCCGTATCGATGCTACGTTTTAAACAAAATAACGTAACCTTTAAATCATTATAACAAGGAGTTTTTCTTTCCGTTGCCCCTGTTACGGTGGCAATTTTCAATAATTACTCCTGTACTCCACTTGTCCTTAAAGGTAAGTGTCCATGCTCCTTAAGAAGTCCATTCACATCAATGATGCTTCCTGGTCTTTCATTGAAAACAATCATGATCAGTGCATCTCTCTCATCCTTGGCATAGAGCTCAGACATTCCATATTTCTTCAGTGCCCTCTGTGTTTCAGAAAGAGTAAATTCCGCAGCATAGCAAAGCCTTAAAATGACATCTCTCTGCTTAGTATGTTTTTCACCGGAAAGTAGTTTATAACCATATCGTTCCGGTACATCGGCATTAAGGAATACTGTCTGCTGCGATATCCCTTTTTGAGACATTAACCCTTTAACATATGTAGAGAACGAATTTGAAGCTGAGAGCATACTGTCCCTGTTATCCTCCACAAAACTGTCATAGTCTGACAGATGTGTTTTTCCTAAAACCTTCTCAAGTTCTTTAGTCTCTTTTTCCTGCATATGAACCTCCAAACAGTGATAAAATATAAACATCAACAGTTTTTTCGAAAGGGGATGTATTAGTGGATCTTGAACAGCGCCTTTCAATTTCATATTACAAAGTGGTGGCCACCATCAATGAGCCTCATAAGATCTACCTTGTCCAGCATCAGGACACAGGTAAATTCTTTGTAAAAAAGATACTGGATGTATATTCAATCGATGTATATAAATACCTTAAGGAAAACCCGATAGTCGGAATCCCGCAGGTAATAGATTATTTCGAAGATAATGGCACACTTACAGTGATAGAAGCATTTGCTCCCGGAACAACTCTTAAGGAAATCATCGAATCCGGAAAACTATCCACAGAGAAAATAGGTCATTATATGATCAACCTCTGTGATATTCTGGAAAAGCTGCATTCTCACAATCCACCTCTGATACACAGAGATATCAAGCCATCAAACATCATAATCACACATTACGATAATGTAATGCTTCTGGACTTCAACGCCGCAAAATACAGATCTTCTGATCAAGACCGCAGTTCAGATACAGTACTACTTGGCACTCAGGGGTATGCTGCACCTGAGCAATATGGTTTTGGTGAATCCTCACCACAAACAGATATATACTCACTTGGCATTATCCTTAAAGAAGCCTCTGAATCTCTTGCAATTAACACCCACAAGTTTGATTCCATAATCAGCAAGTGTACTCAGATGGATCCGTCCAGACGTTTTCATTCTGTAAAAGAGCTAAAGGTTGCTCTCATGAAGGCTCTGGGCAATGACCTATCATCAGAAGCTGAACAAGTATCTCTGACATCAGTCCTTCCACCAGGATTCAGAACTATGACTCCCGGCAAGATGATAGTGGCAATTCCGGTCTATATAATGGTCTTCTGGCTGTGCTTGTCATTAGAAGTAAAAAACACGTTTGGACCGGCACTATGGCTTGAACGGATATTCCTCCTACTGATCATGCTCGGTGACATTCTGATTGGCTACAACTATCTGGGAATCCAAAAGTTATTCCCACCCTGCAGGAACAGCAACAAATTCATACGCGCTATCGGCGCTGCAGGTCTAATAGCCATTTACACTATTGCCATGTTTTTTCTACTGATGTTCCTGGAAATAATCATTTTCCACCCCGGTAGTTGAAATATATCACAAAGCGTTTACGTCCGTTGCCACTGTAGCGGTGGCAACTTTTTTACTATTAAGCAAAAAGGAAGACAGCTACTGCCATCTCCCCATCTATATTTCACCCAACAAATATCTTCTTATGCAGTTCATCTGCATCTGATGACTATATCCTAGCGCACAAGGTGTCCAATAACTACGCCTAGGTTGTCGAACAGGCATTCTAATGTTACTATTCACAGTCTATCGACATCTTACCATTCTAAATATTTCATTCCATCATACTCATAACGATTAAATATCCCAGTCAAGATCACCATAAAGCTAGATATTTTCTACGTTTCTTAGTGGTTTTTCATTGCCTTCACAATCGTCATGTGTTATACTATAGACATGACGATAGGAGGTGTTATCATGTCAATCATTCATCAAAAAGACAAAAGATCCGGAATAACTTATGTCTACGAATGCAAGTCATTCTGGGATAAAGAAAAGAAACAATCCCGTTCCAAACGTACTCTTATAGGAAAGCTCGACGAAGAGACCGGTAATATAATCCCTACTGATGGTCGTTGCAAAAAGCGCAGTCCCAATTATGTTCCATCTCCGGATGATTATGAGATGCCCAAGACTATGAAAGGACTGCGTGATGAAGTAAAACGACTCCTTGAAGAAAACACAATGCTGAAGCAGGAAATAAAGGAATTAAAATCAAAAAAGACTAAAAAGGATATCTGATGACACTTAAAGAAGCCTACGAACTTCGACGTAAAGAAATGCTAAAACTCCAAAACGAAAACAAAAACCTAAAAAAACAACTCGATAAGGTTAATGCAGGAACTTACGTCCCGGCTGAGAAGGCTGAGCACATCAGAACAATCAACAGGCTGACACTGGAAAACAAGACTCTCAAGAACAAATATGAAAGGTATAAAGATCTATACCATAGGCAGGTCATTATAACGGAAAACTTTGATGCAAAAGCAATGGATTCCATTATCGAACTGGAAGATGTAACCAAAGAACGCGATGAATACAAAGAAAAATATGAAGAAACGCTTGCTCGGCTTAATGCTGTTCTTGGTACAAATACTACATCAAATGACTCTGAAAACGAAGATCTTAAAGCTCAGATAGAAGCTCTCAAAGATGCGCTGGCAAAAGAGAAGGCCAAGCAGAACACTGATGGGACCAACAGTTCTCTCCCAACAAGTCAGACTCCGATAGGCAAGAAAAAAGTAATCCCCAATTCCAGGGTAAAAAGTGGAAAAAATCGTGGCGCCCAGCCAGGTCACAAAAAACATGGGATTGAGCCAATTCCTGATTCCGAGATAAATGATCATGAAAATCATACCCTGGAAAGCTGTCCCAAATGCGGAAGCGAGTCATTAACCTTTCTTGCAAAACGCAATAAGGATGTTATAGATTATGAGGTCCGCATCATCAAGAAACGTCACTATTTCTATGTTTACCAGTGCAATGACTGTGGCAGGATTGTTCATTCACCCATCCCTCTTCACCTAAAAGAACCAGTACAATACGGAAGTGCCATTCAGGCAATGATCATTGCCCTGCTTGATCTTGGATATATCAGTGTAAACAGAACAAAGAAGATAGTTGATGGTTTCCTTGGCAATAACATCAACATCAGCGAAGGTTATATATGCAAACTTCAGAAACGAGCTTCTAAAAATCTTCAACCTTTCATAAGTGATGCAACCCTCGAATGCATAAAGCAAAAAGTTTTGCATTGGGATGATACAGTAGTAATCACCCATACGGATATTCCTTGCTAAGATCTATCCTCATTGATACAATACCATTTTCCTCTGATAATTCCTCGTATCCCAAACGTTTATATAGGCTATATCCAATTCTCATAACTTCCGGTTTCGTTGTGAAAATCAATTTCTTAAACCCAAGTTCAAAAGCCTTATCCGTCATTGCTTTGAGCATTATCCTTGCATATCCTTTTCCTCTGTATTCCGGTCTGATAAACAGACGCTTTCCTTCACAGGTTTCGTCGCTTATTTTCTTTATGGCAACACAGGCAATGGGTTTATCTTCTTCATATCCTACTATTATCGCTCCACCTGAATAATACCCAGGCAGATCATTCAATTCCTTATCAAAGGAAACAAAACAGCTTTCTGCCCCTTTGATATGCGAATACTCAACAAAAAGCTCTTTCACAATATCAGGATTAGTACACTCTTTCGTTTCAAAAATCATAATATTCTACTCCATATCCCTAACATCTTCTATAAGAGTTTTTCAACGTCCTTCGCTTTAAGAACTTTTCCGGCTGAAACTACTTTTCCATCGATTATAAGCGCCGGCATACTCATCACTCCAAAGCCCATAATCTTTTCCATGTCAGTGATATACTCTATCTCAGCGTCAATCCCTTTTTTAGTCACAGCTTCCCTTGCAGCTGAAAGAAGTGCTTCACAGCTTTTACATCCACCACCTAATACCTTAATATTCATGATCGTATCCTCCTTTAGATGAATAAATATTGAAATACATTGAAACCATACCCCACAATGATAATCCCCACTGTGCAGATAATTATAAATATTCCTAACAATTTTGGCTTGATAGCTTTCTTAAGCATAATTAGAGATGGGAGACTGAGTGTAGTTACTGCCATCATAAAACTTAAGATCGTACCAAGCAAAGCCCCTTTGGACAGGAGTGCCTCTGCTATTGGGATCACGCCAAAGATATCAGCATACATCGGAATGCCCAGAATCGTTGCAAGTATAACCCCAAAGGGATTTCTTCCCCCAAGCACTGTTCTGATCCAACTTTCCGGAATCCAGTTATGTATCACAGCACCAATACCGACTCCTATCAGAATATATGGAAACACCTTTTTAAATGTAGATACTACCTGGTCCTTTGCATAGATCAACCGCTCTTTAACAGTGAGGCTCGGAGTTTCTATATCAACGCTGCTGTTTGCATTCCTGATAAAATCCGCGACCTGATCTTCCATATGAAGTCTCTCGATCAATGTACCACCTGCAACAGCGATCATAAGTCCCATCACAACATAAACGATAGCTATCCTTGCCCCAAAGATGCTCATAAGCAGTACGAGGCTCCCCAGATCCACCATCGGTGATGAGATCAAAAAAGAGAATGTTACTCCAAGCGGTAATCCGGCACTCGTAAATCCCATAAATATCGGGATGGATGAGCACGAGCAGAATGGTGTCACGGTTCCAAGCAAGGCTCCTACGATATTTGCTCCGATTCCGCGAAATCTGCCCATTATCTTCCTGCTACGCTCCGGTGGAAAGAAACTCTGGATATATGAGATCACAAAGATCAGCAAACAAAGAAGGATCGTGATCTTTATAACATCATAGATAAAAAAGTGTATGCCGGAACCTATCCTGCTATCTATATCCAATCCTAATGCAGACAGGAGTTCCCCGATCAAAATGTTCAGCCACTTCATTCCCAGGATCTGTGTCTGAATAAAGTCCCACATCATGCTTCCCCCTTACAGCATTTGCCGGTGGTTTCATTACAGAGAGTTTTAATAAATCCACAGAATTCTTTCATGATGTCCGTGTTTATTGAATAGTAGTGCCACTTGCCTTCTTTTCTGTCGTTAACCAGTCCCGAATCTATCAGTATCTTCATGTGATGAGAAAGAGTCGGCTGTGTAATATCGAACTTTTCAAGAAGCTTGCATCCGCACTTCTCCTGATCAGAAAGCATCTTAACTATTTCCATTCTGTTGGGATCTCCAAGAGCCTTACATATCAGCACTTCGTCTAATTTGGCCATAATCTTCTCCTTATATAGATGTTTATCTATGTGTTGATAATAGCATATACATAGATATTCGTCAATGTATCATTTCAAAAAGGAGACAGAGCTTTTAAAACTCTGTCTCCTACGGGGCAATTTATCTTCCGGTATAATGCTCATTCCAACAAACTGGAATTGTTAGCACTCTGTCTTATTGCACCGGAGGCATAAAGCATAAAATGCAATCGCCAGAAACTGTGATACCACAGACACAGTGACAAGATACACAGGATTCAAATCATACAGGGCACCGAGAAGCCAACTGCCCAGAAACCACGCAATACCAAATCCTGTCTCAAATATTCCGAAACCGGTGCTTCGCATGGAACGCGGGACGATTCCGCTAACAGCTGCTTTCATAATACTTTCCTGCGCACCCATTCCAATCCCCCACAGAATTATCCCAGCTCCGATCAACCAGGCATTTCCAGTCATAAAAACAAAA
>NZ_AUJO01000034.1 GCF_000424265.1 Butyrivibrio sp. WCD3002 | reverse complement strand
GAGAGTATGCCTCAGAATCTAAAAAAGATAGGGGCAAAAGCATTCTTTGATTGTAAGGGTCTTGGGGAAATAAAGTTTTCAGATGGGATAACCGAAATTGGACAAGAGGCTTTTAGTGGGTGCTCTGATTTAGTGTTTGAATGTTTGCCCAATAAGCTAAGAATTATTGGTGCCAAGGCATTTTATAAGTGTAATGCATTAGATTTTATATGTTATTCAGGGGGCGATTTAAGTAGAGTTGGAGAAAAAGCATTTTATGTTAACTCAAATTTGAAGACTCATCTATTAACAGACAATAAGACTTTAAAATCATATGATTGGACAGGCAGTAATCGACTTATAACAGAGTCTGATTTGAGTTGGTGTAAAGATTTTGCATACAGCATCTATGGCAAAGAATTGACACTTACAAAATATAATGGGAATAGTGAAAACTTAATTATCTATCCTGACGCATATATAGACGGACAAGTTTATAAAAAAATAAGTTTAAATAAAGCTGTATTTGAAAGTAATAACGTAGTAAAATCAGTCACCATTAGGAATGGTGTATCTTTAATTGATACTACGAGTATGTTTGATAGTTGTACTGAACTTAAAAAAGTTGTTTTGCCGGATGACTTATCATGTATTGATGCGTATATGTTCCATGATTGCGCAAATTTAGAATCGGTTACTATACCAGATAGTATTGTAAGTATTAGCGACTATGCGTTTTATAATTGCAAAAAATTGAACATTGGTAGGTTGCCGTCAAAGCTACAGGTTATAGGGAATGTTGCGTTTTATAATTGTAATAAAATAAGTATTAATAAACTTCCAGATAGCCTAAAGGATATTGGAAAGCAGGCGTTCTATAATTGCTATGCAATAAAGGAAATAACCTACAATGGAGCGGAGTTATCAAATGTTGGAGAAAAGGCTTTTTATTCATCTCAAAATATTGATACGACCTTGGCATCGGAGAGTGAAGCTCTATCAGAATATGATTGGAATGGCTCTAAACGTACAATAAAGCATCTCGTTAGTAAATGGATAAAAGGATATGAATATGTTGTTAATGAAAGCAGTAATAAGATTTATTTAAATAAATACATAGGTTCAGAAAAATCTTGTATCATTCCTAAAATAGCATATTGGCATTATGATGAATATAAAGTGTGCCTTAATAACACTACGTTTTCCGGTAATGAAGAAGTAGAGAAAGTCGTTATAGAAGATGGGGTAGAAGTTTGTAATACAGATCAATTATTCAATGACTGTACTAATCTGACAGAAGTTACAATTTCATCAGATAGTTTAATAGTAGGTGAAAAAATGTTTAAAAACTGTGAAAAACTTCGTACAGTTTTAATTTATTCATCTGTTGATAGGATTTGTGACAATGCATTTTATGGATGTGCGAATCTAAGAACAATAAGTCTTCCTGTAGGTATTAAAGCGATTGGATCGAATGCATTTTATGGATGTCGAAACTTGGAAGATATTTCATTACCAGAAAAAATCGTAGATATAGGAGTTGGGGCATTCAGTGGTTGTTCTAAATTGACAATTGACATGCTTCCACGGGAACTCAAGACGATAGGTGAAAGTGCATTTTATGAGTGTAAATCATTAACTTCAGTATACTATGATGGAATTTCATTAAGTAAAATTGGAAAGAATGCGTTTTTTGTTTCAGAACAAACGCGAACTACGCTTCATACAACAAATTATAGTTTACAAGCTTATGACTGGAGTAGCGATAATCGTGAAGTAACAGTATTTGAAGACGAATGGTATAAAGATTATGCTTATACACTAGGTGACTCTATCATTTTCCTTGGAAAGTATATTGGAACGGATAAAGATGTAGTAGTTCCTCCATATGTATATATAGATGGTAAACAATTAAGAGTTCATATATCAAAAGATACTTTTAAAGAGAATGAAAGAATAACTTCTGTAAATATTATGGACGGTGTTTACATAGATGGACTGGGTTCTTCTGAATACAGCACAATTTCTTATACTTTTTACAGGTGTTCAAATCTTAGAAAAGTAGTATTGCCATCAGTGGTAGCAGGTATAGGAGAATATTCTTTTGCATATTGTAGAAATTTGGAACAAGTAAAAATTCCTAAAACAGTGAAAACTATTGGGGTAGGCGCATTTTATAACTGTGATAAACTTTCGTTAATAAACCTTAATGATGAAGTTTTTCTCATCGGAGAAAAAGCATTTGAAGGATGCGGATCATTAGCATTAGAATCATTGCCTAAAAGAATTAGAACTATTGGGAAAAAGGCGTTTGCTAACTGTAAAAAGATTAATATATCAGAAATGCCAGAAGGACTTACTAGAATTGGTGACGGAGCATTTTTGCAATGTGATAGTATTTCTTCGATTAAATTGCCTTCTGCTATTACTCAAATAGACGATAATGCATTTGTGGAATGTGAAAATTTGACTCGTATAGAGTATAGTGGAGATAGCTTAGAATCAATTGGGGCTAATGTATTTTATATAGCAAGTACTTCGAAAATTAAAACTGAATTAGTAACCAATAACAGATTACTTAGATCATATAATTGGAATGCTAATAATCGACGAATTAATAATGGCACATATAATGTCTCGTTTTACTTGCCATCAAATGAGTATTTAGCGGATGTTACAGTTGAATATGATTCTCCGATTTACGTTGATGTAGTTAACAGCATTACATTCAGAGTAGAAGAAGGGTACTCAATTGGTTCATGGTACACTATCACAGATGGTGGGGAGAAAAAGGAATGGGACATTGAAAAAGATATAGTTACAAACGATATCAGGCTCTATGCAAGTTTGAGTCCAAATAGGTACTGGGTGTCATTTGATTCGAACGGTGGGGAATCA
Organism: Butyrivibrio sp. WCD3002; assembly: GCF_000424265.1. Taxonomy (GTDB): domain Bacteria; phylum Bacillota; class Clostridia; order Lachnospirales; family Lachnospiraceae; genus Butyrivibrio. The sequence continues at coordinate 13,224 of NZ_AUJO01000034.1, read as the reverse complement.
AATGATAGAAAACTAGAAGTTACATATGATGCTAAATATGGTGAATTACCAAACCTTGAAAATAGAGATGGACTAATTTTTGATGGATGGTTCACTTCTGATATTGGTGGCGAAAGGATAACTTCGGATAGCTTAGTAAATATCGCTGCTGACCATATCTTGTATGCACATTGGAAAAAAGAAGGCCAGGATGAGAATCCAAGTGGTAGAGAAACATGCGAACGATGTCAATCTGAAATGCAAAAGATAGTAGAGCTTGCTTTTCCTTCACCTGAACAGCGACCATATCAGGCATATTACAAGTGCAAGGTTTGTGGTGATGAATGGCGTGTTTACTATGATTTTTTGCCTTCGAAGTGTATATATGTGGATCCATATATTTCAAAAAATCCTACTGAAAAGGATTATGGTCAGATAGAATTTGATGGTTATTTTTGTGAGCCATATATTCCGCTTTATGTAGAATTTGCTTCGGTTCATCTTGATCATAATAGTGTGGACTTGAATATAGGTGAAAAGAAAACTATTTCAGCAGAAATAATGCCACATCATGTACCTAAAGACAAACTGATTTGGAGATCATCTGATCCAAGTGTAGTTACAGTGGATTCGATAGGAAATATAACAGCTATATCAGAAGGATATGCTACAATAAAGGTTACAGCTGGGGATACTTGGGATTTCGGTAGTGCAGTTTGTAGCATAAATGTTGTGAATTCGAATGATATTACTACACAGGAGAGTAATGATTCAAATGCGGGTACGGATAATCTTGAGGCAAATACTACGAATGGGCTAAAGCCGAATGAAGTATTTAAAGATTCATCTGGTATTACATATAAGGCCTCTGTCGATGCAACTAAAGTTTCTGTTATAGCGGTTAAAAACAAGAAATCTATTAATATAGATGCGACAGTTGCATTGAAGGGTAAATTGTATCCTGTTGCAGAAATCAGCGCAAAAGCATTTGCAGGTAAGAAAATCCAAAACGTAACCATTAATGCCAAAAATTTAAGGAAAGTTAACAAAAATGCATTCAAGGGTACGAAGAAGCTTAAGAAAGTTACAATAAGGGGCATAAAGAAGGATTCTAAGGTTGCTAAGCAGATTGAAAAGGCAGTTAAGAAAGCAAATAAAAAGGTAAAGATAGTTTACAAATAAGTATATGAAGCACTGATTTCATTAAAATGTTCTACGGTATTCCAGATAACTATTGTGGGAATCTTCGCAGCTAAACCAAAACCCTCTGTCAATGGCAGAGGGTTTTACTATTCACAGAGTAAACTGATTTTTTATTGTCGAGAATTAGTAAGTATTATTTTGATGGGATGTGGATGATATAGGATTTGGAAGGCACCGAAACTTGACTGAATAACTTGTCATGTTTTCCGATAGTGACACAAATTAAATTTTCCTTAGAGCTATCTTATCAAGCGAAATTTGATTAACAAGATCCAACCATAGTGGAAAAACTGCGACGCTGGGGAAAAAGAGTCGCGGTCTTTTATTTTATAGATACAAATTAGTATTAACGAAAGTTATACGGATAAAGGTCTTGCGAAACGTACGGATTTGAACCTGCGGTCTCCGCTTCGCTCCGGTCGGCCCAAAGCCGACGTCCACTGGACGTCGTGGGCCCTCTGCGACCCGAACGGGCGCTCAGTACGCATAAGGTCGCAGGCACAATACCGGTTATTTGAGTAATAAAAAAATCAGATACCTAAAGGTACCTGATTTTTTTATTAGTCGAAGTGACAGGATTTGAACCTGCGACCTCTGCGTCCCGAACGCAGCGCTCTACCAAACTGAGCCACACTTCGTTATATGTAAAGCGGAAGTCATAAGACTTTCGCAGCACACATGATAATACAATAAAATGATGTTAGATGTCAATAGGGACGGAGGAATTTTGGGATATAATGGGTGTAAGAAATAGTGGCGGTATGCTATATTAATTTTGTATGCAGATTATTTTTGAGAAGGTGGCAGTGTGGAAACTGTGAGTAATTCTGTGGATGTAACGGTAATTGGTGCAGCGGTGATGGACGTTCTGGCAGGGGCAGTAGGGCCGGAGGTTTTTGAGATTGGTTCTGTGCCGATGGATTATATACAGACGACCTTTGGGGGCGATGCGCTTAACGAAGCGGTGGTTTTGGCAAGGCTTGGGAAGAAGTCGGAGCTTATAACCAGGCTTGGATGCGATGATGCAGGGAAGCGAACGGCTCAGTTTTTAGCTGAAAACGGAGTAGTCACAGAGCATATTAAGATTTCGGATGAATATCCCTCATCTGTAAACATTGTCCTTGTGGATAAGGCAGGAGAGAGGTATTTTCTGACTGATCCAAAGAGCTGTTTAAGGAAGCTTTTTGAGGATGATATCACACCGCACATTGATCAGATGGCAGATATTGTCAGCTTTGCCAGTATTTTCGTATCGCCTCTACTTGGGATAGATGAGCTTCTTAGGGTTTTTAGTAAGATAAAAGAACCTGTTTCAGGTAAAAAGCGAGTACTGTTAACGGATGTCACAAAGCCCAAAAAAGGTGAGAAATTAAAAGATATTGCCTGCCTGCTTTCGCATATAGATTACTTCCTTGCAAACGAGGATGAGATTTCTATGCTGACCGGGGATAAGGACGCAGCAGAGAATGCCCGAAGATTTATAGATGAAGGTGCAAGCTGCGTGGTAATAAAGCGCGGAAAAAGAGGTTGCCTTATAAGGACAGCCAATGATATGCTTGAAATTCCTGTTTTTCCCGGATGTAAAGTGGTTGATTCAACGGGGGCCGGAGACAGCTTTGCGGCTGGATTTTTATATGGTCTCTCAGAAGGCTTTTCTCTGGAGGACTGCGGGAAATTTGCCTGTGCCACAGCGTCATGCATAGTTGAGAAGGTAGGCGGATCTGCAGGAATTGAATCGGCAAATGAGCCGATACGCAGATATAGAAGCATGTAACGACATTAGATTAGGCGCAGCTGTCACAAGCTGAAGAAATAGAGTAAATGTTAGTTTCAAAGAAAGAGTAGTAATTATGAGTTCAATAAAGATTTCAGATGCATCAGTAATTCTTAGAAAAGGCGAGGGCCGCACTATTAAGGCAGGCGGCGCCTGGGTTTTTGATAATGAGATAAACAGGGTTGAAGGGACCTTTGAAAACGGAGATATCGTCGAAGTCCATGACCATGACGGATATTTCATGGGCTATGGTTTTATAAATACGAATTCCAAGATAAGAGTTCGCATGATGTCCAGAAGAAAAGAGCATCCTGTGAATGAGGAACTGATCGAGACTAGGATCCGCAATGCATGGGAATACCGCAAGGCTGTCATGAATCCTGAGCTGTACGGATATAAAGATGTGGAAGCAGATAGCGCTTCGGATGCAGAGAAATTACAGAAGCTTTCATGCCGTCTTGTTTTTGGTGAAGCCGATTTTCTTCCGGGAGTTACTATAGATAAGTTTTCGGATGTACTCGTAATCGAGTCCCTTGCTCTTGGAACCGATAAAATGAAGGACCTTATCCTTGATACATGCAAGAAGGTTCTTTCAGAGGACGGCGTAAATATCCGCGGAATCTATGAGAGAAGCGATGCGAAGGTTCGCGAGCAGGAAGGCCTTGAGAGGATCAAGGGCTTTATTGGTGAACCCTTTGATACCAAAGTTCTCATCGAGGAGAATGGCGTAAAGTACTATGTAGATGTGGAAAATGGCCAGAAGACCGGATTTTTCCTGGATCAGAAAAACAACAGAAGAGCTATTGCTTCTCTTTGTAAAGGAAAGAAGGTCCTGGACTGTTTTACACATACAGGCTCCTTTGGCCTTAACTGTGCGGCTGCAGGAGCAAGCTCTGTTCTTGCAGTTGATGCATCAGATGTAGGATGTGCTCAGGCTGAGGAGAATGCCAGATTAAACGGTCTTGAGGATATCATCAGATTTCAGTGTGCAGATGTATTTGATCTTTTACCTGAGCTCGAAGGAAAGGGCGAGAAATATGATGTAGTCATACTTGATCCCCCTGCTTTTACCAAGTCCAGAGCGTCTATAAAAAAGGCAGTCACAGGCTATAGAGAGATCAACATCCGTGGTATGAAGCTTGTGAAAAACGGAGGCTTTCTTGCAACCTGCTCATGTTCGCATTTCATGGACGAAGAGCTCTTTGCAAAGACAATCAGAGAGGCTGCCAGAAGCGCTCACAAATTGCTGCGACAGGTGGAATTCAGGCAGCAGGCAGCGGATCATCCGATTCTTTGGTCAAATGACGCTTCCTACTATTTGAAGTTTTATGTTTTCCAGGTTTCTGACGAGATGTGATGCATAGTATAATAAAATAAAAAAGCGAGATACATTATGATACAGGATATTGCACCGAGAGTTTTTCATAATGAATATAAAAAGGAGCTTCCTGGCCCTGACGACATTATCTTTTCGTTTAGGGACAGGAAGCTCTTATGTGTTCTTTTTGAGAGCGGGGAAGTAAGATGCCCCAAATACAGTGAGATCAGCGTGGATGCGGAAAAACTGATTTATCTTTTTGCCATAGATGATACCAGGTTTTTCCTATATCCCGAGGAATGTGACGAGACTCCCGAGGATGGCCCTGAAAAAACAAAATTCAAATACGAAACCATCAGAGTCCTGCGAGGAGCGGATCCGGGCTATCTTTGTTTTGCGGGGATGACGGCATATCATCTTTATGTCTGGTACAGGGACAACAGGTTTTGCGGCAGATGCGGTCATGAGACTGAGATTTTTGATAAGGAGAGGGCTGTAAAATGTCCTTCCTGCGGAAATGTTATCTATCCAAAAATCTGTCCTGCGGTCATAGTAGGTCTAACAAATGGAAACAAGATCATGATGACCAGATATGCAGGAAGGGAATATAAAGGGAATGCTCTCATTGCAGGATTTTGCGAGATAGGCGAAACTGCTGAGGATACGGTAAGGCGCGAGGTTATGGAGGAAGTCGGCCTTAAGGTAAAGAATATAAGATACTTTGCAAGTCAGCCCTGGGGCTTTGATTCAAATCTTTTGCTTGGATTTTTCTGCGAGCTTGACGGAGATGAGAAGGTTCGCATGGATGAGGATGAGCTTGCAAGAGCTGAGTGGGTGCCAAGGGAGGAAATTGGTCAGGAGGCCAGCGATCTGAGCCTCACAGCCACCATGATGATGCATTATAAAAAACATCCGGAGGAATTCTGACACTGTAACTACATACAATAACATGAGGAAAATACAGGAGGTTAGCATGGAAGAGCAAATGAAAAAAATTGGACGACAGATGGGAATTGCTATGGGAATCCTTATGAGCTTTAGCTTATCACTGGTTGAGACGCTGGCATCAGGCAAGTTTACGTTGCCATCCTTCCTGATTGCCTTCGTACTAAGTGGGGTTATCAGCGTTATTATTGGAATTGTAGTGCCTGTTGGGAAAATTACTGCGGATGTATGCAGGAAATGCAAACTTGAAAGAGGGAAAATCGGAACACGCGTAGTCGAGAGTCTTATATCTGACCTTATCTATACTCCTATAATCACTCTTGCCATGACAGCATTTTTCTACAAGATGGTCATGATCCAGAGTGGCGGAATGGCGCAGCTTTCATTTGGTCCGATGTTTGTAAAAGGATTAACAATAGGCGTAGTTGTCGCTTTTTTCCTTATTTTCATTTTCCAACCCATGTTACTTGGATATTTTATGAAAAAGAATGCCAGGGAAATTTAAGGAAACTACGCCCACAGGTTCAATAATTAGAATCCCAGGTTGTCATCCACAAGGATTACATGGATTCTGCCTTCATGTCTTGAATATCTGGTCATGAGGAACTGACAGCAGATGGTGTCTGGAGATTTGCAGTCCATGCACTTTCCGGTTTTAGCGCAGGGAGTGGATAAGCCAAATCTCTGGGCATTTATGGGAGCAGCTACATTTCGAGCTCTTTTCATGGCACTGTCAATATCAGGGCAAACCTTGTTCATGCCTACGATGAAGATAACCTTTTTAGGTCCCTGAGCGATGGCTGATACTCTGTTTGCGTTGCCGTCTATGTTTATAAGAATGCCGTCATCGGTCATGGCATTGGCACTTGATAAAAATACATCTGCGTCATATGCAGCAAGCATGGCAGCACGCTTATCTTCTGCCTTATCTCTGTCGATGAAGTTGTAATCAGGAGTTTGCAGGGCATCAACAAGACCGATTTCATGTGCACTCATGGCGCCGCCCATGGTTACGCTGCTTCCTTTGGGTATGAGCTTAAGAGCCAGCTCCAGAGCTTCCTCTTTTGTTTTGGCATAGTAGCCTGACATGTTTCTTGATTTAAGACCCTCGATTATTTTGGTGGACAGAAGGTCGTTTCGCTTTACGATGTTTTCATTCATAGCCATATTCCTCCTACTGTTTACGTATGCAATAAAATTAGTTTCCGTTATTTATAAATATATCATCACAGCTGTAGTGATTACCATAGGAAAATAAGGAGGTCGCCGTCGGCCTTCTTTTTTGCTGCAAAGTTTATTTTGCATTTTTTGCAAAGTGCGCTTGACATATTATGCAAAGTTTACTATACTAAATTTGCAAAGTTAACTTGGCAACAACAAGGGCAAAAATAGAAAGACATCAGAGGGGATCAATGAAAAACAATATTAAGGAACTGCGAAAGGCCAACAAGCTCTCGCAATCAGAGCTGGCAGATATCGTAGGAACCACCAGACAGACCATTACCTCCATAGAGGTTGGGAAGTACACAGCGTCACTGGTTCTGGCCTACAAGATTGCACATCATTTTAACTTAACTATTGAAGAAGTATTCGATTTTGAGAATCTGGAGGATGAGGATTAATTATGGATAAGCGTGTAGAGAAAATGAGAGAGACAATAACAAATAGAAATAAGGCACTTTTAGGATTGATCTGCCTTACAAATGCATTTGGTTTAATCATGAGAAGAGACTCCGTTGTTGCACTGGCTAAAACTCAGGCACAGGGAGATTTCGTACAGGGATTTGTTACAGGTGTTGTGATCGCCATGGATCTTCTTCTCGTGGCACTTCTTGTTAAGAACTACGCAGCACTTAAGGATGAGAAAAAGCTTGCTCGTCTTTACAATGAGATGAATGATGAGCGCGAAATCAAGATAGAAGCTCTTGCAGGCAAGGCTGCTCTTAAATTCGGTACTGTTTTAGCTGCATTATTATCGATAGTTGTCGCTGTTTTTGTCAGCACAGAGGCAGCACTTTCAATAATCGGTGCTCTGTCTATAATGGCAGTTATCAAGGTTATAAGCAGAGTCTACTACACAAGAACATACACAGGCGAATAAACAGGAGCGTTAAGGGCATTTTATGAAAGAGAGCATGACAACCGGGGAAATGGCTAGAATAGCGGGAGTTTCACAAAAGGCACTTCGAATATATGATGAAAAAGGCCTGCTGCGACCAGTTGGATATTCTGAGGGAAATTACAAACTCTATGACAAAAACTCACTTATGGTGCTGGAAAAGATCATAGCACTTAAGCACGTTGGCTTTAGTCTTGATGAGATAAAGAGTAATCTTGAGAACAACGAGCAGGAAACCATTGAAGCGACGCTAAAGAACCAGCTTGAGCTTATGGAAAAAAGAATCTATGAGATGCAAAAGGCTGCAGATTGCATAAAAATCGCATTGGCAAGGCTCAGTGAAGATCCAGACTGGGATAATGTTGCAGATACCATCAGGAAGATGGAGATGGCCCAGGGGCAGGATGAGCGCAGATGGTATGCTTCAAGTCATGCTGCTGACGGCATAGAGTGGTATGTAAAGATATTTGATTCTCTCGGGTTTAGTGAGGGTGATAAGGTTCTTGATCTTGGTTGCAGCTACGGCCTTTTGTGGCGAGAAAACTGGGACAGGATCCCTGAGAACTTCCTTGTGGATGGTGTGGATATCCATGAGAGCTGGGCTGATGATTTTGCTGAGTTTTTGGAAGAGCAGAAGAGTACGCTTCCCGAGGGAACTGAGATCAACATGATATTCAGCGATCTTGAGCGAGAGGATACCTGGAATGAGATCGGGAAGAAGAGCTATAACAAAATTGTAGTTCATTACCTTCTTACCTATTTTGAGCATCCTGAGATTATTATAAAAAAGGCATCAGAAGTCCTTACTCCAGGTGGGTTACTTTCATTTACCTATTTCGGTACAGGCATAGAACACGATAATTGGGAAAGATTTTTTGATGAAAACGGTTTTGATAAGACCTGTGTTACCAAAAGGAAAAACGAGCTAAACAGAAGAGAAGAGGAATTTTTGAAGCTGATATCAGACGACTTTTCAAAGGTAGAACGAGTACATCTTCCCTGCCCTCTTACCTATGATGACTCTGAGCTGTTGTTTGAAAGGCTGCTAAAAAGATATCAGGAGGGCAATAAATATCTTCTTTCTGTTAAGGACAAATTGATGGAATGCTTTGACAGAATGATTGAAAAAGACGGCAATATTGTGGTGGATATTGATAGTACTTTTGTTCACTGTTATAAATAAATCCTTTGACAAGGAAATACTCTCACGTTATCATTACTACAATAAATTTTTAAGGAGCACTTATGAAACAGCGTTACATGGTTAACTACATGGAGATGATGAACAGACATATTTGCTTATAGCGAAGTCACTTACACAGCTATAAGCCGATAGGTCTTATCTGTCTGTGTAGGTTTATCATAAGAATGACTGTTATGAAAGCACACCGGACGGATACTATTCCAACTGATGTGCTTTTTTATTTCGTATGAAAAGAGGAAGTTTTTGAAGATGAGTATCAATGGAAAAGAATTGGACGAAATTTATCAGAGGCAGTATGCAGGCGGTTTTGAGGAGGGACGTCTGACATACACCAAGGCAAATGAAACTGAGTTCATATTAACGATGCATTACATCCATAAATTCATCAAGGAAGGCGCAAAGGTCATTGATATTGGAGCAGGATGCGGCGCATACACCAAAGCACTTTCTGAGGAAGGCTATTTTGTGGATACCATAGACTTTCATGAGGATAATGTCTCAAGGATGAAAGAGCTTTTTAAGGAATCGGAAAATGTAAATGTCTATCAGGGAAATGCCATTGATCTGCATAAGTTTCCGGATGATAGCTATGACCTTGTGCTGCTGATGGGCCCGGTTTACCACCTTCATAAATTTGAGGACAGAGTTGCAGCAATAAAAGAAGCTGCCAGAGTTGCAAAGAAAGGCGCTCCAATATTTGTCGCCTTTGTACTTCAGGATGCTCCGCTTATTGAGTATATTTTCCAAAGTGAAAATCCTGCGGAGGAGATAAATGAAATCGGTTATATAAGGGAAACTGCTCAGGTTACGGAGAACACCGGATCATCAATATTCCTTCACGCCATAGCTACTATAGACGAATTAACGGATAAGGTATGCGAGAGTATTCCTGTCACAAAGGGTCCACGCTTTGCACAGGACGGCTTATCACAGGTTATTCGCGAGGCAGTCAACAATATGTCTGAAGCTTCATACAATGAGTGGATACAGTATCTTATTGCAACGGCAGAGAGACCTGATCTTATGGGCTATTCCAACCATGTTGTTCAGACTTTTATTAAAAAGTGATGACATAATGCCAATCTCATTTAAGAAATCAGTGCCTGGTCAAAAAAGATGTGTTGACCTCGCCCTTGGGGCAGGCTTTATCCTTTCACTAAGGTATTAAATAAAACTGTGAAAGGAAAAGCTGGTATGAATGCCTTGGAATATGTTGAAAGCTACAAAAACGAAGGCGGCTATATAAAGGCTCTTCGTAAGCATGTAGGACATGCGCCGCTTATCACAATTGGCGTAGGCACCATTATCGAAAATGATAAGGGCGAGATCCTGCTTCAGAAGCGTAAGGACAATGGTATGTGGGGAATTGTCGGGGGCGGAATGGAGCTTGGTGAGAACTTCGAGGATGTGGCAAGGCGAGAAGCCAGGGAAGAAGCCGGGATTGAGCTTGGGGAGCTTAGGCTGCGGGCTATCTGCAACGGACCTGACAGATTTATCACCTATCCAAACGGAGATATCTGCTATACTTCCGCCGTTGTCTTTTGGACAAATGAGTTTTTTGGTGAAATAAAAAATGATTCCGAAGAAGTTTTTGAGCACAGATTTTTCGGAAAAGATGATCTACCTGAAGAAATAAATGGTTTTGATAAGATTTTTATCGATATCTGGCAGGAGTCTTCAGATGGCATTGCGATATATGATGGTAAAAAGCTTTCATGGCAGACGGGAGGAAGTATTGCACAGCTGAGCAGATGCTTGAGTTTATAGATATCTGCACAGACAGAATAGTTGATAGAATTAATACTTATAAAGGACTGAAAATGCAGGATATAGCTTAAATTTTTCCAAGACCTTTTAGCCTGATTTCATCAAGCTCCTCAGCTGTTAAGCAACCCGACTGATACAGCCTTAGATATTCACTTGAAACGTCTGAATCAAAAATGAGTACATCATCAGAGTTAATGGTAACATCGACGCCGCTGCGATGGAGTTTTGCTATTGGGTGCTGTGCCATATAAGGTACGCGGCCCAGCAGAACGTTGCTGGAGGGCGTTATATTTAGCCTGATTTTGTGCTCTTTTAGATAATCTATTACGTTTTCGTCATGCACTGCAGCTATTCCATGCTGAACTTCGTTAAGGTGCAGTGCATTAATGGCAGTGATGATATCCTTCGCTGTTCCCCATTCACCAACATGGGCTTTTAGCAAAAGTCCATTTTCGGCGGCTATTTCATAGATTGGGATGAAGTTCTCAATGGGCTGAGCCAGTTCGTCACCGTAGAGATCTATGGAATAGAATTCCTTATGTCCCCAGAAATGTGAAAGGCAATCCAATAGGTAATCTATGGAACAATGACGGGATAATCCTATTTGAAGGCGCAGCTCTATCTCAGGCGCAATGCGGTCTTTTGCATCCTTAAACGCATTAATTAATTCTTCAATATCATTATTGAAAAATGCACCAAGGCCCCACACATCTTCGCCTATTTCCAGTATAGTGACACCGTCTTTTTTTGCCTGATAAAACGTGGCCTCAATGAGGAGCTTTCTTCCTTCACTGCTATTGAAACGATCTCCGATATATTTACCGCTCCAGGCATCCATTTCACTCATGGATTTTAATGGCTCTGATATGGGCTTTATTTCATATCCTGTTTTTTCTAAGATATATTCTCTGCTTCCACCAAGTACAAAATGATTATGCAGATCTGCCTTGGGAAAGGTTCGAATCTGATCTATGTTTTCACTTTCTAGTGCTTCTATAAATGTCATAAGTGCGGAAATCTCCTTGATTTTCGTAATTGCTCTTGATGAAAAGCATGTACCCTCGCTAGCGTAAATTTTCACTCGGATTAAATAAAACACAAGAGAACACCAAAGTCTGATAAAGTTAAAGGTGACTAAACCAAACTATAAAAGACAGAGGTGTTCTCCATGGTAAAAAGTATACAGTATTTTAACGAGGAATGTGTACCAGTTTTTGAAAGGCTTGAGGATGATTTTTTGAAAGATCCCTCAGATATCGCATCCTACATTACTAAGCTGACAGATGAGCTTCATAAGGCTGGTATAAGAATGATAGAGGAGACGCTTGGATATCTGGATCAGATGATCACAGAAAGTGAGATGAGAAAGCTTTCATGGGTGGTGGACAGACACGAGGCCAAGCAGCTTATAACATCCCTTGGTAGCGTTAATTACAACAAGACTTTGTTCAAAAACAAAGCAGAAGGAAAACGCTCTTATATCATAGATATGCTCATGGGGATGGATCCTCATGAAAGAATGACAGAGGACGCAGAAGCAAGGCTTTTAGAAGAAACAGTTCAGACTTCATATCGAAGAGGCGGAGAAAAAACAAGCATACTCGATTCTGTCAGTAAACAGACCGTGATGAAGAAAATACATGCATTGCAGTTTTCACCCGAAGATGAAGTGTTGGTAGATAAGAAATTCGTACAGTTCCTGTACATAGATGCTGACGAGGATCATGTATCGCTCCAGTTCAAGGAGAAAAAGGGTGATCTGATCAAAGGTGAAAATGGTTATAAGTATAACAGCATGATAGAAAAGCTAGTCTATGTCTATGAAGGTATTGAAAATGAATCCCCAAAGAGTAAGAGACATAGGCTTATCAATCCTCATTACTTTTGCTCTGACAGTACCAGTGAGACAAACGATGCCTTCTGGGAGCGCATCTACGCATATATAGATACACACTATGATATGAGTCGTATCGAAAAGATATACATAAATGGCGATGGTGGTGCATGGATTGAAGCTGGGAAGAAAAATGTTTCCGGAGTCATAGTGACAATGGATGAGTTTCATATGCAGAAGTACCTTGGAAAGATTACCAGCCATCTCCAGGATAGTCAGTGGGATGCTATTTCAGAACTCCGAAAGATCATCATGCAAAAGACTAAGAATGACTTTAATTCATACGTGGACATGATAAAGGAGTATCTTGAAGCCGGTGATAAAAAGCAGGCTTCGAGCATTGAAGAAGGAAGAAAATATATCCTTGATAACTGGATGCCATGCAAAGTCAGGCTGAGTAATAGAAGAAAACTACCAGGGTGTAGCGCTGAAGGACATGTGAGCCATGTTTTATCATCACGAATGAGCTCAAGGCCGATGGGATGGAGCAAGTGTGGAGCAGGAAAAATGGGAAGGCTCAGAGCATACTTCTACAACGGTGGAGATATGCTTGAACTAGCTAAGTTCCAAAGAGAAGAATTAAAAGATGCTGCAGGTTATGAGATGTCATATTTCTCACCTACAGAGGTAATGAAATCTGAAAAGAACAGACACTATGAGCTTGGGAAGTATATGGCTGCTATACAGGGAACGCTTCCATCAGAGATAAAGAAAAAACTATGCATCAATCATCACATCGCTGGATTATAAGGCATTGGAGATGCATTATTGAGCTTAGTCCTCTTGATCAACCGGAAAGCAGAGGAAATATGTATGTCAAGGGTGCAAAGCACCTCTAAGAGGCATGCCCTTGACATACATATTTTCCTCAGCTCAAAAACATACAAGAGGACTAAGCGTAGGGTTGCCATAAGGAAATCAAAAGCGTAATATAAAACCAATATTTCAAAAGCCTGATTTTTTATCAGAGCTTCTTTGGTGGATTCTAACCTTTTATTTCCGTAGGTAAATTTACGCGGCC
>NZ_AUJO01000033.1 GCF_000424265.1 Butyrivibrio sp. WCD3002 | reverse complement strand
TTTCACTTACAAGTTTATACACCTGCATCTGATTGGGAAAAAGAGGCCTGTAAGAGTCAAATGCCTCTGTGGCAGAAGCATACTGTCGGATGATGAAATTCGCCCTGTTGTAAAGAACTGCAGATGCCCTGCAAATATCCTGGCAGTAACTGTATAGTGTGTTGTTTTTAGTTATTCTGTACTGCCTTGTCCTATACACAGTTGAGATTTCCTTTCCAAAAGATTATATTAGTATTATAGCATAATTTACAAGAGCAATCAAAACATTTGTTCTTTTTAGAAGGAGCTTTTATGGATAACTACAGAAGAGGTTCACATTCCGTTTACCTGCTTACCTATCATATCATTTTTGTCACTAAATACAGGAAAAAAGTGATAACCGATGAGATGGGGGATTTCATGAAAAATCACGCGGCTTATCTGTGTGGAAGGATGGACTGCGATATGCTTTCTGCTGAGACAGATGAGGATCATATACACATGCTTATCTCCATGCCTCCGGATGTCGCTCCGGTAAAACTGATCAACACCTTAAAGTCCCAGCTCTCTAAAGAAGTCAGGATCAAATACCGTGAACACATAGAAAAATATCTGTGGGGAGATGCTCTTTTCTGGAGCAGGAGTTATTTTTGCGCCACAACCGGATCAGTTTCACTTGAGACAGTGAAAAAATATATAGAAAGCCAGCGCACGGATGACCACAAAAGAAAATATGAAAAAACAGGACGATACAGCAAAGCGAAACGCTGAGCGCCAGCGATTCATCCCCCACCGACTATGTCGGAAGGAGTTTTCTCGCTGATACATCATAAAATCAGTGCGTAGACGCCTTTAAAACTCATTACCGAGCCTTCTTCCGGACTATCTACGCACTGATTCTCTACTTTTTCTTGCTATATCAGTGTGCGAAGAACACATCAAGTATTTCAGCCACCACTGATATAGAATTGACGGAGCTTATCCCGCTATACATTCCCACTTCTAAATTAATCACCAATATCCAGGTGTACTAGTTACTTAACCGTAACCTTGATCTTAGCTGCGAGGCCGTTCTTGGCAATTGCAAGTACCGTACATGTTCCCGGTGCCACGCCCTTGATCTTGCCTGACTTAGAAACAGTTGCAACACCGGTATCTGTAGATAAATAGCGAACATCTGACGCATACTTCTTTGCAAGCGCTTTCTTCTTACTATCTGCAAGTTTGACATTGACTTTAACCTTAACAGTCTTGCCTGCCTTTAAAGATACCTTCTTGTTAGCTGTGATCTTCTTGGCATTAGTATTCTTGCTGTCCTTACCTGCTACGAATGCCTTGAGGGATGTACCGATCTTGTTGCCCTTTGCATCGTAAGCAACTACATAGATCTCGTAATTCTTTTTGGGATCTATATTCTTGCCACCGATAGTGCTTACCTGAGCTGAATTTGCGGTTGTCTCGATCTTATCTGCGTTCTTCTTTCCAAGGCAAGAAGCATATACTTCATACTTAGCTGCATCAGCTTCTTTGTCCCACTTAACCACAAGGGTCTTATTCTTTTTCTGAGAAATCTTAAGACCGGTCTTGAGGGTATCTTTTGAACGGTCAACTGTGGGCTCTTTACCTTCCACATTAACTGTGCAGGTAGCTTTGATAGAAGTGTTTGATTTCAAGGTAGCTGTAATTGTAGCCGTACCGCCATTTACAGGTGTTACTGTTCCTGTGGCATCAACTGTTGCTACGTTTGCATCACTAGATGTCCAGTCAAACCTGTTTAAGTTGAGCTTGGGTGAGATTGCCAGCTTCTGGCCTGCATCGCCCTGCTTAAAGTTAACTTCTGCCTTGTCGAAGGCTATTTCTTTTACTTTTTTAACTGTAACTATGTCAAGAATCCAATTTTTGTTTGCTGTATTCAGCGTTATATCATATTCATTATTAACATAAAGATCGACCCAATCAAAAAAACTCTGACGATAAAGAGCCACTATCCCTTCATTCTTTTTTATCTCTTTCAAGATAGGAACTTCAATACTCTTCGCAAATTCTTTCTTCCATTCTTCTTCATAATCTCCGAATGATCTTACTTCTTGTCCATCGAGATAGGTAGTGAAATTACCGGTTTTACCAACAAAGCCATGAGCTAAAAAGAATCCGGAATTCAACGTATCCTTCACTGTTATAGTGTTTTGCATATCAGACTTATCGGCCAGTGAAGCAATATCATGTCGAGCTGCGTATGGGGTTAAGTTTAAATTTGCATCAATTACTTCATTGCCACTAAAATCTTCACCTAAGCTACAACCGAATATATCTCCTCCGCTTCCCCAATTATCACCATACAAACGTGCATCATCTCCTGAGCGAACAAAATAATAAATAGAATAATGTGCATTAATAGCTGCCTTCGCCTGCATAGCCGGCATCATTCCAAAGGCCATAACTACAGCAAGTCCCAGTGCTGCAAGTCCTTTGATCCTACCTCGAAAACGCTTAAAAACTCCCTTTCTCTCCATAGTTTTCCCTCCATAAATCTTTTTCACATCTATAGTAAGCGTCAAAAAGCATTTGCCACTTACCATATTATTTAACCGTAACCTTAATCTTTGCTGCGAGGCCATTCTTGGCAATTGCATATACTGTGCAGCTTCCCTTTGCTACGCCCCTGATCCTGCCGGACTTGGAAACGGTTGCAATGCTTGTATCTGTTGAGAAGTAGCGAACATCTGCAGCATACTTCTTTGCAAGAACTTTCTTTTTCTTATCTGCAAGGGTGATCTTTGTTTTAACCTTTGCACTCTTACCTGCCTTAATGCTTACTTTCCTTGTAGCTGTTATCTTCTTGGCATTTGTATTTTTGCTGTCTTTTCCTGCTACGAAGGCTTTAAGGGATGTACCGATCTTGTTGCCCTTTGCATCGTAAGCAACTACATAGATTTCGTAATTCTTTTTGGGATCTATATTCTTGCCACCGATAGTGCTTACCTGAGCTGAATTTGCGGTTGTCTCGATCTTATCTGCATTCTTCTTTCCAAGATATGCTGCATAAACTTCATACTTAGCTGCGTCAGCTTCTGCATCCCACTTAACGTTAAGACCTTTCTTATTCTGGGTAATCTTTAGGCCTGTTTCCATGGTATCTGCTGAGCGATCAACTGTAGGCTCTTCTGTCTGCAGTGCCTGAGGCGTCTCAGTAGCTTTTGCTTCTTCTTGTTTTTCTTCTTTTGCTTCTTCCTGTGTCTCTTCTTTACCTTCAACATTAACTGTACAGGTTGCACCGATAGAAGAATTTGTCTTCATGGTAGCTGTAATTGTTGCAGTACCACCCTTTA
The DNA here is from genome assembly GCF_000424265.1 of Butyrivibrio sp. WCD3002. Classification (GTDB taxonomy): domain Bacteria; phylum Bacillota; class Clostridia; order Lachnospirales; family Lachnospiraceae; genus Butyrivibrio. The sequence continues at coordinate 15,356 of NZ_AUJO01000033.1, read as the reverse complement.
CAGGGGAAACGGTTCCTTCGCCATCAACTTTTGCTACAGCCTCATTGCTGGATGTCCAGTTAAATCTGGCCGGATTGAGTCTGGGTGAAAGTGTAAGCTTTTGTCCTGCATCACCCTGCTTGAAGTTAAGTTCTGTTTTGTCTAAGGCTATAGATTTTACGTAGCTAACTGTTACAACATCCAAAATCCAATGATCGGTTTCAGTAATCAACGTAACATCGCTCTCTCCAGCATTAAAGTATAATCCCCACACACTACCGCTTGTATCCATAGTGTAGTCAGCTTCAAATTCATACACTTTATTCCCATCTTGATAAGTCGTGAAATTTCCGGTCTTGCCAACATAGCCAAAAAATAATGGAACGTGGTCATCTTTATCCACTTCCTTCACTGTTATGGTCTGTTCCAATTCATCCTTGCCACCTTGTGGAATGATCCATTTCGAGTATCCGGATGTTGGATTTAGGTTTTCATCAATTATCCTATTACCACTAAAATCGTTCGGATGATAGCAATCATATACATCGCCACTGCCAACGTGATCGCCATAAAGTCTTGCATCATCTCCTGAGCGAACAAACATATATCTTAAATAATTATCTTCCGCTGCCTTCGCCTGCATAGCCGGCATCATTCCAAAGGCCATAGCTACAGCAAGTCCAATTGCAGCCAGACCTTTAATTCTTCCTCGAAACTTTGTTAAAGCATCTTTTCTCTCCATTTTTTCTCCCTCCATAAAAAATCAAGACACTTATAGTTACTTCACATATTTAGTTTTCTGTTACCTCACCCTTCTTCTGTTTACCCATGAGGTATAAGTTATTGATAAAAAAGAACTTCGAAACGTTGTCTACACCGCCTTGCTGACGATAACGCAAAAAGACAAGCAGATAAAACTGTCAGCAATAGAATAGGATTTTTTTAATTAATTGAATTCAAAGAATTATATTAATAAAAAAGCAGACAACTGTATTATAAACACAATCATTGTCTGCTGAATTACGAATTATGAACAAATTGATTCAAAATTGGTACTTGACATTTGAAAACCTTCGTGAACTTTTCTGTGCTAATACACGAAATAGTCTTGAATGCCAGAAACTATAACCCTTCCGGCTCTTTAAAACACTTTACTTTTTCCTACCTCCAATTAGCTGCCTTATGCCATTCTCGTAAACAAAATAGAAAAATATCGCAATTGTCACAAGCTGTGCCCTGTAAGTGATGAAGAAATGTACATAGGAATGGTTTGAGAGCGCAAGGAATCTGGCATAAGGTATGAGCGCAACAATTCCAAGGGGAATAAACAGATTCCAGTCGATCTTATCACGAAGCAGATACACAAGACTAAAGCCCACCGCCAGTATAATCCCCGTAGTGATAACAGGGAACGCAGGTGTCAGTTCGCCAAGGGTTTCAGGGTAAAGAGTTGAGAGATTATGCCAGATTGCTCCTGAAAGTCTGGTCCAGGGATCTGCGGCAGGATTGAGGTTACTGTTTCCAAGTCGCACCTCGCCTCCTATTCTGAAAAAGCCTTCCTCAACAGATGAAGCTACAACTTCTTTTCCAGCTACAACAAGGAGCAAAACCACCTTCAGGAAAAACATTCCCGCATATCCAAGAGCCCAGCATATCCCGTTTTTCAAAATTGAAATAAAGCCCTCTTTTCCGGAATAAGATGGATGTCTGTCCAAAAGAAGCATCATCATAGGCAATGTGAAGGTGAGATTCTCAGTAGTAAGAAAGTCCATGAAAAATATCACAACTCCAACAGCTGCAAAAAATGGCATGGTTACATCATCCGACTCTCTTCCCTTAAGAAGCAGGATGATGAGAGCTGCTGCGGATGCCACAAGAAAAGCAGTGGAATATTCAAAGGAAGTAAAGAACATCCATGGCTCCACCAGTAAAACCGAGATTCCATAGATCACTGAAAAGGCGATATGTTTTCTTTTTACCAAAATACAAATCACAGCTATCTGAAGAATTGTTATCAACACGCCAAAGATCACGCGAATCAGCTGAACAGGCACAAAAACAAGAAGGGGACGGAGCAGCACCATGGTGCCGTGCCAGTAGCGGCCGTATTCGTTGTTGATTTCTTCCTCTCCTCTTACCGCAGCAAGATACCCATCATAGGCCTGCTCATGGGCAGACTGTGTATATTTTGCGCTGATAACTGACTTAAAAGGAGTCTTGGTATCAATACAATAAATGATGTCGCAAATGACAGTGTCCGAATAGTTATCCTGAATGGAATTGATGTAGTCACCGATAAGCACCTCAAAAGGTTCACGCTGAGAAAAATACTCGGCACTTGCCTCAGATTGTTTTTGAATCATGCCGGTTGGAATACATGCGGTAATTACAAGAAGCAGCACGCAGCAAAAAGCTGTTATAATTGCCACTGCTGCAGTTTTTACAGGTACAGATAGCTTACCTTTCTTCTCCAAAACAAATCCCCCCAAAAAACGTACAGATATCGGAAACCTCACAGATACTATATATCATAGATTATAGAATCAAAATCCGTTTATTTCAACGCTATAGAGAGCTATTAAATAGGATTTCCTTTGCAAAATCCTCGCGTGCGAGCAGTATTGCGAAGCAATAAATTTCCATGCTGCGAGCTACGCATAATTGCTTTTATCCGCAGGATAAAAGTGCTGCCCCGGCACTTTTGGTACCGGGGCATCCAAGGAAAGGTAAAAAGGTTTTTTCAACGTACAACGACGAAGGACTGAGGTGCAAGAGTTATCTCGCTTCCAAGGGTTGCGCTACCCAGGATATAAAGTACTTCGCCCTGTACGGAAAGGGCTGCTGTTGTCTCCTTATCGGAGGGGTTTATTGCAATTGTAAGGTCGCCTCGCTTGTATACGAAGGGCTTACCTTTCTCTGCAAAAAGAACCTTAAATTCTGCATCTGCCTGAAGATCCTCTTCTTTATGTCGAAGAGCGAGAAGATCTTTGACTACATTTAGGAGGGAGCCTTTGTCCTTCTCCTGATCTTCAACGGTAGGTGCATCGGCTTCGGGGTCCACAGGAAGATAAAGGGAATCTTCACAACCTTCCGAGAAGCCAAGATTTTTGCCTTTGTTCCACTGCATAGGGGTCCTGGAGCCGGTTCTGTAATAACCGCCTTCCTTGGTGGGGAGCTCTAAATATCTCATACCGATCTCATCACCATAGTAAAGGAAAGGTACACCTGGCATGGTGAACAGGAACGCGTAAGCAAGCTTCAGCTCGTCGGGATCTAACGTGAATCTCGGACGGTTGGTGTCGTGATTGCAGGTGAGCATCGAGATGTAGCCTACTCCCTTCGTATCCTCGTACCAGGTTAAATATTCATCAAGGAAACGATTAATGTCCCCGTCACCATCTTTTTTGAAATAGGAATGATCTTCTTTGGTCTTATCATTCACGAAATAGTCGCGCATAAGTGTTGAATAACCGTTGCCGGGGTGATTCAGATAAAAATCCATATCATAGCCGGCTCTTAATGCAAGAGGCGGGTTACTCCACTCAGCTACCATTGCAGCTTCAGGGAATTCTTCATCAAGCATCTTGCGCACATCAAGCCATACTGCGCTTGTTCCAGTCTTCTTCTCATCATCATTTTTAACAAGAGATGCTGCCATATCAACACGGAAACCATCACAGCCATGCTGCAGCCAGAATCTCATGATGTCCTTGAGTGCTTCCCTTGTAGCAATAACGTCCGGGTGATCTGTGGGAAGCTGCCAGGGCTCTGTGGGATTTAAAAATCCGTAGTTCAGAGCCGGTTGGCACTTGAAAAAGTTAAGGGCATAGGTTGCGCTTCGCTCGCTCTCTCCGCCTACATAGTTAAGGCCTTTTGCGGGCTGGAAACAAAAATCTGTCCAGATGAAACGATTTGTATACTCATTTTCTTCAGCCTTCTGGCTCATCTTAAACCACTCATGCTCCTCTGAGGTGTGGCCTGGAACAAGGTCAAGAAGTACCTTGATTCCTCTGTTGTGAGCCTCTCCGAAAAGTCTGTAGAGGTCGTTGTTATTGCCATATCTTGGTGCTACCTTTTTGTAATCTCTTACGTCATAGCCAGCATCCTTAAAGGGTGAATCAAAGCAGGGGTTGATCCAAAGAGCGTTACATCCAAGCTCCTTTATATAATCAAGCTTTTCAATTATTCCGTTGAAATCTCCGATTCCATCCCCATTTGTGTCATAAAAGGACTGAGGATAGATCTCATAAAAAATTGCGTCTTTAAGCCATGTTGCAGCCATATTGGTCTGCTCCTTTCATAAGTAAAAATATTAAGCATTTGCGCTTTGAAGCGGATGGAAGCAGTAAACGCTTCTGCCACCGCCAAGATCTGTTTTGTCAGGTTTTCCCTGTCTGCATACATCTGTAGCATAGGGGCATCTGGGTGCGAACTTACAGCAGGTAAGTGCATATTCCTTGGTCTCCATATCGGGCATCACGAATTCCTGATTCCACTTATCACCAACCCTTGGAACAGCCTCCATCAAAAGCTGCGTATAGGGGTGTCCCGGCGCATCCATAAGCTCCTTGGCAGGACCGTATTCGATAAGTCCGCCGCGGTAAAGTGTTGCGATGTAATCCGAAACATAATAAGCAGTTGAAAGGTCGTGGGTAATATAGATAAAGGAAATTCCATATTTATCCTTCAGCTCCTTAAAGAGGTTTACGATGTTCATTTTCATAGATGCATCGATAGCAGCTACAGGTTCATCTGCAATTATGAGCTTTGGTCTTGTGATAAGTGCTCTTGCGATAGAAACTCTCTGAAGCTCACCGCCTGAAAACTGCGCGGTATATTTTCCCTTTACTACAGCAAGGGACATACCTACACTCTTAAGTGCTTCGTCAGCCTTTTCCTCAGCTTCCTTTTGATTCTTTGCAATTCCCAGCTTAAGAGCAGTGTTATACAGGTAGGTATCTACTGCTTTTCTGGGAGAAAAGGACTCATAGGGATTCTGGAAAATGGGCTGTACGTCCAGCTTAAACTGCTGCGCATCATACCCCTTTGTATCACTGTAGGACTTGCCGTTCAGAATAATGTCGCCTCCATCCGGGGTATGAAGTCTTAATATCATCTTGCAAAGTGTGGATTTACCACAGCCGGATTCACCAACAACTGAGAGAATGACAGGCTTATCCGCATCGATTGAAAGGGATACCTGATCAACCGCAGTCATTTTCTTACCTCTAAGCATTCCGCCTATTCTGAAATTCTTTGTTACACCCTTTACTTCCAATAAGTATTTATCAGCCATTTATCATGCCACCTCCCTCTTTTAGCAGGTGGCATGCCGCAAATCTTCCGGGTTTAATCTCTCTAAACTCGGGAACGGCACTCCTGCATTTATCTGTTGCATAAGGGCAGCGTGGTGCAAATCTGCATCCGGGCGGCGGATTTTTAAGTGCCGGGGGACGTCCGGGAATACCAACCTTTGCGCTCTTATCGCCAACCTTGGGAAGTGCGTTAACCAGCATTGTGGTGTAGGGGTGAATCGGATCCTCGAAGATTCCTTCTGTGGGTCCCAGCTCTATCATGCTTCCTGAATACATGATTCCCATTCTGTCAGTTATCTGATAGTGAACGCCCATGTCATGACTTACGATGACCATGGTGTTCTTAAGCTGCTTCTGAAGCTTTGTCAGCATCATAAGGATGCCTCTTTGAACCACAACGTCAAGAGCCGTTGTAGGCTCATCAGCCAAAACAACGCTTGGTGACATGAAGGTTGCAAGAGCAATAATTACTCGCTGTCTCATACCACCTGAGAGCTGGAAGGGGAAGGCTTCAAGAATATCGGGAGAAAGGCTGAGCTCCTCTAAATAATCCGCAACCCTCTTAAGGGTTTCTTCCTTTGTTTCTTTTTTTCTATCCTCCGCAGGAATTGAATCAAGGAACTGTTTTTTCAGTCTGGTTATAGGGTCAAGTACAGACTGGGCTGCCTGTGGAACGTAAGCTATGTTATTCCACCAGGTTTTCCTTATTTCTCCCGATGAAAAAGAAAAATCTTTTCCATCCTTTGTTCCTGAGAGAGTGATCTGTCCCTTATCTATTTCAAGGGGCCACTCGATAATATCGTAGAGAGTCTTAAGCAGTGTTGTTTTTCCGCAGCCTGACTCGCCTGCGATTCCGAATATTTCATTGTCATTGATCGTAAAATTAAGATCGTTTAATACGTGTATGTCTCCGTCGATTGTCTTGTACGAGGTAGACAGATTTACTACTTTAATCATTTTCCATCACCTGCCTCTCTTCATTGCAAGATAATCGTTATAGCCTGTGATCAGCAGGAATAGTCCGATGAACATCACTATGGTTGCAACAATCGGTGATCCGATCCATAGCCACTGCTTGTTGAAAATCGCATTTCTCTCTCTTGCCCACTGGATCATGTTTCCAAGTGAAATAAGATTAGCCGGGGAAAGTCCAAGTACGGCAAGGGATGACTCAGATGCTATGGCATTAAGTGTTGCGTTCATGAAGTTAGATAAAGACCATGTAAGTGCAAAGGGCAAAATCTCTGTTACTACGATTTGGATTGTGCCTTCACCTGAAAACTTTGCTGTCTGAATGAAATCGCGCTCCTTCAGGGTAAGTGCCATGGATCTTATTTGTCTGCTGGGCCACGCCCATGCAAACATGGCAAGCACAAGGGCAATCAAAATTACCGTAGATGTGCCTTTCATAAGTGATGTCATAAGGATCAGGATAGGGAGTGAAGGGATAACAACGAAGGTATCCGTCACTACCATAAGAACGCGGTCAAGCGCTCCTCCTGCAAAACCGGACAAAAGTCCCACAAAGACTCCAACTACCGTTCCGATGGTGGCAACGATAAGTCCGATTACCAGTGAATTGTGAATAGCCTCAATGAGGAGCCAGAGTACATCCTGTCCCATGGAGGTTGTTCCAAGAAGGTGTTCTCCCGATGCTCCAAGCTTTGGCTGGTAGGTGTTGAAGTTAAAAGGATCCGCATGTGGTATGAGGTACACAACGAAGCCTATTATAAAAAAGATCGCCGTAATGATAAGCCCAGATCTTAGGGCAAAATTCGCGTTTTTCCAAAACATTTTCATTCTCTCGCCCTCCCCTTATGAATATCTGATACGAGGGTCGATGAACGGATAAACCAAATCGACAATCAGTGTTGCTGTTGATATAGCTACAATTGAAATCGTGATACAACCAAGGATCATGTTGTAATCCGACTGCAGGATTGCTTTCTGAATAAGGGTTCCTACACCGGGATATCCGAAAATAATCTCTGTCATGATCGATCCGCCAAATACTCCTCCAAGGCTCATTGCAAGAGCTGTAACCTGAGTGAGGATTGAGTTTTTAAGAACGTATTTTGTTCCGATAACTCCCTCTGAAAGTCCGCGGTATCTGGCATAGAGAACGTAGTCCTCCTCGGATGTGGTTGCCGCAAGAGATTTCATGGATATGATCCACCAGCCTGTTCCTACAAGGAGAAGTGAAAGAGCCGGCAGTATTGATGACTTAATAAGTGAAGCCATGAATACACCAAATCCCTGGAAACTGTTAATGGTTGTTGTCAGCGGAAACCATCCCAAAATGTAAGCAAAGAAAATCTGCAAGACAAGTGCCACGATGAAGTAAGGTATCGGGTAAAGGCAAATGGCGATGCCTTCCAGAATCTTTGATGATCGTTTATTTTTTCTAAAGCCTGCCAAAAGTCCAATAAGGTTACCTATGATCCATGCAAGAAGCGTGGATATCATGGATAGTCCTACGGTGTATGGCAGATAAGTTGATATAATTTTTCCTGCGGGTTCAGGGTAACTCATAAGTGAGGGGCCAAAATCAAAATGTAAGAGTCCCTTCCACAGGAAGGTTGTATACTGTTCCATCAGTGATCCTTCAAGTCCGAACTGAACTCTTAGGGATCTTCTTAGTGCATCCATCTGAACCGGATCCATTGAGCCTGACCTTGCTGAAATTTGTCCAATCATGGATTCTACCGGGTCTGAGGGAAACATTCGTGGTACAAAAAATATGAAGGTGACGCCTATCCAGATGGTCAGCGCCCACGTCCCAAGACGTTTTAAGAAATATGTTCTGAATTTCACGAAACCACCAACCTTTTTCTGCTAAATTTTCCTCCTTCTCAAATCTGTGATTTAAGAAGGAGAAGGAGATGCGCCTGCACATCTCCTTCCGCCAGTTTATGTGCTTCTTATTAGTTTGTTGTAAATTCTGTCATGATGTACTTGAAGCAGCTCCACCACCACCAGGGACCATTGTAAGCATTGTCGGCATTCGGGTAATTGCCCCAGTATGTGCTGTTTGTAGGTACGAACTTAACTCCTGAATGGAATGCAAGGAAAGGCATTTCTGTGAACTGAATCTTGATGAATTCCTGAGCGAGCTCATAAGCTTCATCAGAATCAGGAGAAACCTTTGCAAGCTTGTGGATTATGTCTGTAGCTTCCTTGTTGTTCCATCTAACGCCCTGACCTGATCCGATCTCTCCAAGAGGAACGATAAGATCTGCGTCATAGCCGTTGATCTGTGAATAGATGTCCTTGGTTATGAAACCTGTAGGCCAGTAGCCTGCGATTTCATAGTTACCTGTACCACCGTTAGCATCCCATGTAGCAGATGACTCAGAAGAAATGTTGCAGTTAAGACCGAACTTTGTGAGCTGGTCATAAGCAGCCTGAACGCCACGTCCTGCCTGAGCTTCTGTGTCTGCAAGGTATGTAAGGTTGATTGTGAAGGGTTCGCCACCAAAGTACCAGCCGTCATCCTTCTTCTCAAGGCCGGCCTTGATGAGAAGCTTCTCAGCTGCTTCAGGGTTATACTTAAGGCATCCTACACCAAACATGTCTTCAAGATATGCATCGTCGCCTGTGATACCAAGTTTTTCAGCCATACGGTTCTTGTACTCTGAATCCCAGGGCTTAAATGTTGTGCCATCGCCAAGGTCAAGTTCGAAATCTTCAAACCAGCTGAGCATAGGCTTTGCATAGAGTTCCTGGAATGCAGATGTGTTGCAAAGGATACCGAACGGTGATGACCTTCCTGCACCATCAAAGATGTTCATTGAAATCTCATCGAAGTTCATGGCAAGTGCAATACCCCATCTGAAATCAGGATTGTCATAAGGAGCTCCCTGGCCTTCTGAGAAAGCAAGTCCCTTTGAGCAGGGATCATCAGATGTAGCATAAGGGAATTCGTTATACCATGCGGAGATCTTGTCGTTCGATGACATCATAGCTGTAAGAATCTCAGGTGTAACTTCGCAGAGGATGTCAACTTCGTTCTGGATCATTGCCATCTGTCTTGTTGTGTCGTCGCCAAGATAACGGAACCATACGTATTTCTCAGGGCACTGTTTTCCTGTAACAACACCAACAGTTGTGTTTTCCCAATCCTCACGGCGCTCATAAAGAACCCATTTTCCAAGAGGATCGTAGCTCTTAACTGTGTAAGGTCCTGCAACTACGGGATTCTCATCCTTGAATGTTGAAGGATCATCAACCTGAGAATAAATGTGCTCAGGAACGATTCGAAGGTCATTACCCCAGATGGTAACGCCCATCTTCATTGCAAGACGAGGGAATGATTCCTTTGTCTTAATAAGAACTGTGTAGTCATCAGTAGCTTCTACTGATTCGAATATTGAATTGTAGTAATCACTTGCTCCGATGTTAGGAGTGTTCATGATCATGTTGAATGTGAATGCCACATCTTTTGCGGTCAGGTCTTCGCCATCTGACCACTTGATGCCCTGTCTGATCTTGACAGTGTGCTCCGTAAAATCCGCGTTGGACTCCGGCATTCCATCAGCAACTTCACCAAACTGCTCACCTTTTGCTGTGTCCATCTCCCACATCATAGCTGACATAAGCTGATGAATACCAAAACCGGTTGTTGTGCCCTGCATGTAAGTATTAAACTGTCCCGGTACATCGGTAGGTGTCTGTGTCTCAACAATAAGTGTCTCATTTCTGGGTGTTCCGACTTCTGTCATCTCACCGCTTGCAGTGTCTGATGAAGCGGTAGCTTCCGTCGTTTCCGTAGTATCAGCAGCTTCTGTGGTATCCCCTGCTGTCTCGGTACTCTCTGCAGCTGTTCCTGCGCTCTCATCTGTTCCTGTAGCCGGAGCGGATCCGCCGCCGCAGGCCATGAGAGAAATGGTCATTGCAGAAGCCATTAGTATGGAAACCAATTTCTTTCTCATTATGAAAATTCCTCCTCTAATAACTAACCTTTATATTCCGCTGCGATAAGGTCCATCCCCTGTATTAAGCCTCCTTTCCTTTTATTTGGCCTTATCTGGCAGATTGGAAACGTAGTGTATTTTCGCGGAAAGCCTTATTTTTTCCGCACTTAAACAAACCGTTATAAACGCCCCTTATACGGTTCAAATTTTCTCTGTGATTTTTTAAAAATGGGATTTAAGCTGTGATGCAGCTTAATTGATTGAAATGTCAGAATAACACTTGCCCAATGTAACCCCATTCCTCCCAAAAGTTTTTTGATAGTCTCTTTTATAATTTCTCCAAAGAGTTTCCCTAAACCACCTTTCAGGATGACTCCCCGTGTCATTTCTCCTTCAAGGTTTCTTCATGTTAACATCAAATGCCTTTGTGCGGAATAGTTTTTATATGCAATTTGTATAGAAAAATGTCATTTGCGACATTTTTGTTGTCATTTCTGTTCAAAAACAGATGGTTTTGTTTATTTCAACAAAATTCTTGTTTGAATAGCAAAATTATAGGCCTGTCTATTCTTAAATTAAGACAGGCCCTGTTGATATTTTTATATCTAGTAGGATTTTACTTCTCTCCAAAGATCACTGAGGTGGCGGTCTGCTTCCTCTCCAAGACTGACCTGAACCTCAAGATTATATTTTGACAGATCTGGAAAGGCGATTGGTGAATTACGAATATCTTCATCCTCAATAAGGTCTCTGGCCGGCATATTGGGAGTTGAGTAAGTAATATACTCAAAATTCAGACAGGCTATATCGGGACGGCAGAGATAATTTATGAACTTCTCCGCATTTTCCTTATGCCTTGCGCCCTTAGGAATTACCCAGGAGTCCATCCAGAGGGCTGTTCCTTCCTTCGGAATCGCATAGTCTAGATCAGGATTTTCACGCTGGGTAAATATGGCTTCACCTGAATAGATAACGCCAATTGCAGCTTCATTTCCTATCATCTTGTCGCGGACCTGATCGATGACGTAGGCCTGAACCAAAGATTTTTGCTGTTGCAAAAGCTCTTTTGCCTCCTGAAGCTCATCCTCATCCGTGGTATTCATGGAGTATCCAAGATATTTTTCTGCCACCATGAAGGCGTCTCTTACAGAATCCTGCATCAGAATCTCGTCCTTGTATTTGGGATCCCAGAGTATAGCCCAGGAATCAACCTTTTCCTTAACCATGGTCTTGTTGTAGAGAATGCCCACAGTTCCCCAAACATAGGGCACAGAATAGCGGTTATCAGGGTCATAGCTTACAGCCTGATCCCAGTAGTCCTCTCCGATATTTACATAGTTTGGAACATTGTCGAAATTGATTTCCTCAAGAAGATCGTTATCAATCATCTTCTTTATCATGTAATCGGAAGGGCAGACAAGATCGTACTTAACAGCCCCTGCCTTTATCTTGGGATACATTATCTCATTTGTTTCATATTCATCATAAACGACTTCTATGCCGGTTTCTTCGGTGAACATAGTCAGAATCTCCGGATCAATGTATTCACCCCAGTTGTAAACATAGATGACATTGTCATTTTTATTTTGTGCTGCATCATTATTTGCGCAGCCGGAAAGTCCCGATACCATTAAAAGGAGGCATGCCAGCACTAAACGTTTTCTCATACAGCGCCTCCGTTTCCTGAACTTACAACCACTTCTTTTCTTGTCCTTACGCGAATTTCTCCCTCCGGACGCTTTGTCCAGGGCCTGTAATTTACCAAAAACAGAAGGATAAGGATTGTCAGGAACATAATGGTTGAAAGTGCATATACTTCAGGGTTAATTCCCTTTTTTACCTCTGAATATATCTTGGTTGAAAGAGTATCAAAGCCGGGTCCCTGGGTGAAATGAGTAATAATGAAATCATCAAGGGACATGGTAAAGCTCATGATGAAGCCTGAAAGAATGGCTCCCATAAGGTCTGGGAGTACCACCTTAAAAAATGCATACAAAGGTGTTGCTCCAAGATCCAGAGCTGCCTCATATGTGCTTATCTTAAGCTCTCTGTAGCGGGGCATAACCGACAGGATAACGTATGGAATATTGAAGGTTATGTGTGCCAAAAGCACGGTAGTAAAGCCCATTGTAGCCCTCGCAGCTATGAATAAGAGCATAAGGCTTACGCCTGTAACAATATCGGCATTAAGCATGGGGATATTTGTAACACCCATTATGATGCTCCTGCTTCTTTTTTTCATAAAAAGCATACCCGTACATGCGGCGGTCCCAAGAACCGTAGCAATAAAGGCTGAAAGAAAAGCAAGTATTATGGTAGTCTGAAAAGCCTTCATTACTTCTTCGTTTTCAAGAAGTCCGATATACCAGTCAAGTGTAAAGCCGCCAAAATGGGAGCGGGATTTACTTGAATTAAAGGACAGGATCATGAGGGTAGCGATAGGCGCGTACATGAATATCAGAACCAGCGTCAGATATATGCTTCCAAGAGTCTTTTTCATCTGATATCCTCCCTGTCATACTTAGATGTGATGATCATACTGATAACGATAAATACCATCAGCACTACAGAAAGTCCTGCTCCGGCATTCCAGTCTGAATCCTGCGTAAAGAGCTGCTCTATCACGTTACCGATAAGGAGTATTTTTCCTCCGCCCAATATGTCTGATATGACGAAGGTAGTAAGACTTGGCACAAAAACCATGGTAATACCTGAAATAACACCGGGAAGACTAAGGGGCCAGATTACTCTGAAAAATGTTTCCCTATAGCCTGCACCAAGGTCCTTTGCTGCATTAATAAGATCCTTGTCTATTCTTGAAACGGAATTGTAGACAGGCAGGATCATGAAAGGCAGAAAATCGTAGACCATACCAAGAAGTATTGCCGGTGGCTTATTGATGATATAAAGAGGCGGAAGACTAAGTGCTGAAAGAATGCCGTTAATCACGCCTTTTCTTTCAAGGATATTTTGCCATGCGTAGGTTCTGAGAAGAGAATTCATCCACATGGGAAGGATAAATAAAAGTGACAGTATTGATGAGTTACTGCTTACAACCGTTGAAAGTATCAGTGCCAGCGGGTAAGCGATTATGAGACATATAAGCGTAGCCCCAAAGGAAAAGGCTATGGATAACATCAGCGCCTTGATATTTACATAAGAAATAATATCCGCCACATTATCAAAGGAAAATGCCCCGGATGCATCTGTAAAAGCATAGTAAATTACAAGACATAAAGGAATGATTATAAAGCCTGCACTCCACAGAATATAAGGTGAAGCCGAGAGTGTCAAGTTAAGTGTGTAAGTTTTTTACTTTTATTAAAATCGGTGGTCGCATGACCACCGATTTTTGCGGTAAAAAATGGTGTCAGTAATCTTATCTAAAAGGTAGCTCCGCTTCGATTTTACTCATGAGCTTTTTATCAAGTATATAGCCTGATTCATTGGGGATAGGCTCTGATTCCAGAATAGAATCGTCATCCCAGCCATAATAACTAAGAGCAAATTTACGAGCTTCATCAGGTGACATATCCTTAGTGTGAATACGGATGTATTCTTCGTCTCGGTATACTTCAAGAAATGGGATTGGAACGCCACCGTCATACCATCCACCGGAACTGTTCTCATAAACACTATGACCATCTTTTACCCATTCTCGGACAGCACGCTGCTCCTTCTTGGTCATAGGGGTATTTTGGATATAATCTTTATACTGTTCTTCAAGCAGTGTTCTAGTTTCTTCTGGAAGATATCTGTTAAATCGCATACAGTGGTGCTCCTTCTTTGATCAGTATTTTTCGTATTTCAGGATCCGGGCTTGCATAGATGTGTCCATGGCAAGCTGATTCCTTACAATAGCCCAGTTAGGCACTGGTCGACCATTCCACTTTTTATAAAGCTCTGTGATACGAAGATAAAGGGCCTTAAGCACAGCATCCTCGCTAGGAAATGCACCTTTTTTGGTTACTTTTCTAAGGCTTGAATTTATTGCCTCAATGGGGTTAGTTGTGTACATCACCTTTCTTACAGCACTGCCATAATTGAAGAGTTGCTCAACATGTTTCCAGTTTCTTGTCCATACATCGACCGCTCCGGGATACTTGCTCCAGTTCTGTTTGAAGCGTTCAAATTCAGCCACAGCAGCTTTGAGACTGGATGCACCGTATACTTTTTTAAGCTGTGAGGTATAAGCTTTGTAATCCTTTGATGGGATATATCTTATGGAGTTGCGGATCAGATGTACAATACAGCGTTGAACGACTACATCCTTGAAGATTGATTTTGCACCTTCTTCAAGCCCGGAAACACCATCCATGCTTATGAAGAGAATATCTTCAACACCACGGGCTTTGATTTCATCAAATATCTGCATCCAGTAATGTTTTCCTTCGGATTCTCCAATCCATATCCCCAGGATGTCTTTTATGCCATTTGAATCATACCCAAGGATAACATAAACTGCACAGCTTTTGGTCTCCATCTCCTTGCGAATATCTACATATAGACAGTCTACAAAAATGAATGGATAGAACCTCTTAAGCGGTCTGCTTTGCCATTCCTTGGCCTTTTCAATGACCTGATCAGTGATGTTGGATATCATTTCTGCAGATATTTCAAATCCATAAATATCCTCAATGGTATCTGCTATATCACGCTGGCTCATTCCTTTAGCATACATAGCAATGACTTTGTCTTCAATACCGCTGACATCTCTTGTACGCTTTGGTACAACCTGGGGCTCAAATGAACCGTCACGATCTCTAGGTGACTGGATTTCAATATCGCCCATGGAAGTCTTCAGCGTCTTTGAAGTATAACCATTTCGACGGTTGGTAGTTGGTTTATATCCATGATCATTAGATTCATATCCTAAATGAGAATCCATTTCTCCCTGAAGCATAGCTTCAAACATAGGACCAAATATTTCCTTGATTGCATCTTGCATCTCTTGGGCGTTTGTAGGCTGATAATTGTCAATGATAGCCTGTGCAATAGCCCTTCCTGCTTCACTTCTCTTGTTCTTTCTTGGTGCCATAAGTTCTGTACTCATTCCTTTCATCCTTTCTTTTAATGTACCGCACCCTATAAACTAAATAAAGTGCGTAAGTTAATGTTTTTTAACTTACACACTTTATTTTACACTCCC
>NZ_AUJO01000032.1 GCF_000424265.1 Butyrivibrio sp. WCD3002 | reverse complement strand
ATAATGAGTTTCACTGCCTATATCGCATCCTACTATAAGCATGTCCTCCGATATAAAAGAGAGCTTGGCATTCTTATCAAACTTCCCCGTTGTTTCAAGATCATGCCAGGTCTTAGCCTGCATTGTCTTAAGAAGTTCATCGATTCTTGACTGTCTTTCTTCGGCTGATAGAGTGTTTATTACCGAAAAACTATTGGTGACTTGATTTTTGTTTCTTGTTGTCTTAGCATTCATGTTAGATACCTCTTGTATTCTTGGATTATTACCAACTGCCAGGTCAGTAACAATCCAACTTTACTTGAGGTATTCTTTTTAGGTCAATCCCTGTTTAAATCATACAGGAAGCTTTTAAGCTTTATTTATTCGTTATAGGTGTTCCTATTATGACGTTATCATATGCACGAAAAGAAATATATAGTACCTTTTTGAATTTATTTAATAAGAAAAGAAGTCTGGAAGGTATGTTCCTTTCAGGCTTCTTCTTTTTTTGCCAATCCACCGCAACAGTGCTCATTTTGCGTTACTGTCTTATGAACACAGCCGTAACTGCCGATTTTTTTCTTCCTGTTAAACAGCCTTTCAACCTTTGAATGTGTTAAACCAAGCTCTTTCTTCAAACCCTTTTTTCTTGGGTTTCGAAGGTTCGCTTTCAGCCTCTCCTACCGGCAATATACATACAACATCATAATTCTCCGGCACCGAGAGAATAGCAGCTATCTTGTCACATATTCTATCTTCATCTGTAATATGACCTTCATACCAGCAACTCTGATATCCAAGCGCCACGATAGTCAATAGCATGTTCTCGATTGCAGCCGAGTAATCCTGTATAGCAAAGCATCTATCACGATATGCATTTATCCGTTGCGTCAACACTACAATTAACGCAGGTGCTGTTTCACATACCGGAGGATTAATAACTTCATTAATCTTCTTTAATATATTTGAGTCATCAACTGCTATAAAACTGGTAGTCTGCTTATTACATCCAGATGGAGCGGCCATCCCTGCTTCCAGTATTTTTACCAAATCATCTTTAGGTACCTGTTTAGAAAGATACTTTCCTCTGTAGCTGTGCCTTTTATTTATTATCTCTATTACATTCACCTACGTAATCCTCCAATAATCGGTTATGTTGCAGTTCATTTAAAGCTCAATCCCTGCAATTCTCCTCTATAAACTATCCATTTGTTAACATCGCATAAACTGAAATTGAAATTGTTTTATCAAATTCCGAATTTGCATTTCTCAGGTATCCCACATTTTAATGTACTATATCTTTTTGCTGTTTACTAGCATCTTACGTGCTGCTTTCTATGACTTTTTTCTGCGTTTCACCGAGGCTGAATACAATTATAGATAAAAGAAAAACCCCAGAAACACTGAGTTCCTGAGGTTTGTAAATTCTTTTTGAATCTCGAAAGATTATCTCTTTGAGAACTGAGGAGCACGACGAGCCTTTTTGAGACCGTACTTCTTTCTCTCCTTCATTCTAGGATCACGTGTAAGGTATCCAGCCTTCTTAAGTGCAGGTCTGTACTCTTCTGCATCAGCCTGAAGAAGTGCTCTTGAGATACCGTGACGGATTGCACCAGCCTGACCTGTTGTGCCGCCACCGCGAACTGTTACGTTAACATCGAACTTGTCAAGTGTCTCTGTAAGAACGAGAGGCTGACGAACGATAACCTTGAGAGTCTCAAGTCCAAGATACTCATCGATGTTTCTCTTGTTGATAGTGATATTTCCCTTACCGGGTGTAAGATAAACTCTGGCGATAGACTTCTTTCTTCTACCTGTGCCATAGAAACTTGCTGCTTTAGCCATTTTCAAATTCTCCTTTCAGATTAGAATGTAAGTACTTCAGGCTTCTGAGCTGCGTGCTCGTGCTCAGGACCTGCATATACATGAAGCTTTGTGTACATCTGTCTGCCAAGAGAACCCTTGGGAAGCATTCCCTTTACAGCATGCTCGATAACACGCTCCGGGTGTGTCTCCATCATCTGACGAAGAGTGAACTCCTTGTGGTGTCCAACGTAATCAGTGTGGTGCCAGTACATCTTCTGGTCCATCTTCTTACCTGTAACCTTGATCTTATCAGCATTGATAACGATTACATAATCACCTGTATCAATGTTAGGTGTATAAATCGGCTTGTTCTTTCCTCTAAGTACGTTAGCTACGTTAGAAGCAAGACGACCGAGTGTCATATCAGTTGCGTCTACAACATACCATTTCTTCTCAACAGTAGAAGCAGTAGGCATATATGTCTTCATATTTATTACCTCCATAACCAGTTAATAAGTAAAAACTCTGGTGCGAAGGACCCTTCACCTGATCCATCCGCTATATGATATATGATGCACGCCTCATTACTTACCGGGATAATTCGGCGATTATCGTCACACAGTCATATATTATATGCTCATTTTGTCGAATTTGTCAATATGAAGCCATCAGGAAATTCATATTTTATCAAAAAAAGCCCCTGAGGCGGAGCAGTCGGTCCTGCCTTGGTTCTATCGCAGGATTCGATTATGCCTTCAACATCTTCAGGCCTGATTTTTCCTCTTCCAACTTCCATGAGTGTACCGGCGATTATACGTACCATGTTGTACAAAAATCCATTACCTACAACCCGAATGGTAACCACATCCCCATCTCTTGTGACATCAACAGATTTTATCGTTCTCACGTGAGTAAGCGCCTGAGATCCCGAAGCACAAAAGCTGGAAAAATCATGCTCTCCTTCCATGTATTTTCCTGCATCATTCATCAGCTTTTCATCTAAATCATAGCTGCAATGCCAATAATACAGTCTTTTTGTAGGAATAGGGAGCCTGGTATTTAGTATTCTGTATTCGTAGGTCTTTTCAGATCTGCACTTTCTTGGATGAAAATCCCCCGGAACCTCAAAGGATTCCATGATCCTTATATCGTCAGGAAGTTTACTGTTTAACGCCATGCAAAAGCTCTCAGCCGGAATTGTTGAAGCTGTATCAAAAACCACTACATTCCCATAGGCATGAACCCCGGCATCAGTTCTGCTGGCGCCAATTACCTCAGTTTTTTCGCCGGTCAGCTTCTCAATAGCGGTGTTAATTGTTCCTTCGATGGTATTAGCCTTTTCAAGATATGCAAAGCCACTGTACGCACTGCCATCGTAAGCCACTTTGAGGAGTATCCTTCTTTTTACCGGCATGGCTTTCTCTATTATATTTTTACTTTCTAAATGAGTATTTCCTTTTTCCATTTATCAGAACAGTATTTTACCTAATAAAATGCAAAGTGCCATGTATAAAATCACTATAAGATAGGCTATAACGTCTCTCTTTTTATAAATGAGAGGCTTCATTTTGGTTCTGCCTTCTCCGCCGCGATAGCATCTGGCTTCCATTGCCATGGCAAGGTCGTTGGCTCTTCTGAAAGCAGAAATAAAAAGCGGTACAAGAAGCGGAATAAGACTTTTTGCCCTGTTCATAATTGATCCGCTCTCAAAATCAGCTCCTCTTGCTATCTGAGCCTTCATTATCTTGTCAGTCTCTTCCAACAAAATAGGAATAAATCTAAGGGCAATCGCCATCATCATGGCGATCTCATGAACCGGAACATGCAGTCTCTTTAAAGGATTCATCAGCTTTTCAAGACCGTCAGTAAGCTGATTGGGTGTAGTAGTAAGCGTCATTATAGACGAACCTGTTATCAGAAAAACAAGTCTGATTCCCATCAGAATCGCTGTCCTAATACCTTCTCTTGTAATCTTCAGCACCCAGAATTCAAATATCGGCTCTCCAGGCGTCAAAAACAGGTTAAAGACCATAGTTATCACCAGAAGCATATAAATGGCCTTCATGCCCTTAAAAATGAATTTTACAGGCACTCTGCTGAGCTTTATAGCCATGACAAGAAATGCAGCTGCAACAACATATCCTATGTAGTTATCAATAATAAAAAGGGAAATAATAAACAGTAACGTAGCCATAATCTTGACACGAGGATCAAGTCTGTGGATACATGAATCAGTCTGATAATATTGCCCTAACGTGATGTCTCTTAGCATCTGTTTTCATTTCTCCGAATTTCAGGAATTTATGTATCATAAAGCAGCAAACTATCCGAATACTCTCATAATCTCATCTGCTGCCTCTTTTATTGTGGTAACATCTGTATTTACCGGGATTCCGGCCTTACTTAGCTCCTGCATCACATAGGTTACCTGAGGTGCTGCAAGACCTATCTTTTCAAGCTCCTCATAATATGCAAAAACCTTCTTAGGTTCACCATCAAGGAATACCTCTCCCTTATTCATGACTATGATACGCTCAACGTAATCAGCAACATCTTCCATGCTGTGGGACACAAGAATAACAGTGATCCCCATAGTGTCATGAAGTTTCTTAATAAGTCCAAGTATTTCCTCTCGTCCCTTTGGATCAAGCCCCGCAGTAGGCTCATCAAGAATCAAAACATCGGGCTTCATTGCAAGCACTCCCGCAATGGCTACACGTCTTTTCTGACCACCTGACAGATCAAATGGTGACTGATAAAAATACTCATCAGGAAGTCCGACCTGCTTCAAAGCTTCATAAGCCCTTAGCTCCACTTCTTTTTTAGAAAGTCCCAGGTTCTTCGGCCCAAAGCAAACATCCGAAAAACAGTCAACCTCAAATAGCTGATGCTCCGGATATTGGAAGACCAGTCCTACTTTTGCGCGAAGCTTCTTTTTATCATAATCTTCATCATTTATATCCTTACCATCGAAGAAAACTGATCCCGATGTGGGTTTAACAAGTCCGTTCATATGCTGAATCAGGGTGGATTTTCCGGAGCCGGTATGCCCTATAAGCCCAATAAACTGACCGTCAGGTATCTGAAGACATACATCCTTCAGCGCAGTATGCGCCATGGCAGTGTCAGCATCATATATGTAATTTACATGATCCAGAATAATTGACATCTTATACTCTCTATTCTCAATTAAAAGCCCCTTAAAGGCGTTACTTACATATTTTAATATCTTAGTGCCTTAATAGCATTTACAAGCTCATCCTTGCTTAAAATGCCCTCAGGAATGTTTAAGCCACGCTTCTTAAGCTCGTAAGCCAAAAGTGTAACCTGCGGAACACCAAGTCTAAGTTCCTTAAGCCTTTCGACCTGTGAAAAAATCTCTCTTGGTGTACCCTGCATTTCAATATGTCCCTTATCCATTACAAAAACTCTGTCAGAATAGATTACTTCCTCCATGTAATGAGTGATAAGGATTATTGTTATGCCTTCAACCTGATTAAGTGCTCTGGCAGCCCTTATTACATCCTTACGTCCGTTAGGATCGAGCATAGCAGTCGGTTCATCAAGAATAATACATTTAGGATGCATGGCTATAACACCGGCGATGGATACTCTTTGCTTTTGACCACCTGAGAGGTGATTAGGAGAATGCTTCCTGAATTCATACATTCCTACCGTTTTAAGGCTCTCTTCTACCCTCTCCCAAATCTCAGCTGTGGGAATACCCATGTTTTCAGGTCCAAATCCCACGTCCTCCTCGACTATCTGGCCTATTATCTGGTTGTCAGGATTCTGAAAAACCATTCCTGCTTCCTGCCTGATATCCCAGACATTCTCAGCATCCATGGTATCCATCCCATCAACCCAGACTGTACCTTCTGTAGGCGATAAAAGTGCATTAAAATGCTTGGCAAGTGTCGATTTACCCGAACCATTATGTCCCAGTATTGAAATAAACTCACCGGGCTTAACCTCTAGGCTGGTATTATCTATTGCGGTCGTTATCCCCTCAACATTGCCTTCTTCATCTCGCCTTATATATTCAAATGTCAGATTTTCAGCTTTAAGCATGTTTTCTGAGCTCATTTTTCCTCTTTTACTGTTGCCTTTTTGTCGTATATCTCATCCATTTTATTATATGGACTTCTTAAAAACAAGCGTAACTCTGCACTTCCTGGATATTTTTAAATCAAAGGATCTTATAATTCTCCGGATATTTTCTTTGTTTTCACGAAAATATTTAACTGATGAAGTAATTCTGATACAATTACCTTATGTTTAGAGATTATTTAAAGCAACTAATTATAATAATTATTCTGATAGCTGTTTGCGCCGTAATAGCCAGAGTCATGAACGGAGGAGAGACTCTTGCAGAATATGCAGCAAAACATCCCGATAAGGCCTACAGCACTCAATCAGAAGACGTTATCGACGATTAAGTCGAATAGTGCTTTCTATAGATGATTACATCGAACAATGCTTTCTATCGATAATTAAATCGGTTAATGCTTTTTTAAACGTAAAAAGACCTGGCATCAAAGCCAGGTCTTTTAATTTTAATAGTTATAAATTATACAAGCTCAAGAACAACCATCATAGCTGCATCGCCCTTACGCTGACCAATCTTTACGATTCTTGTGTAACCACCGTTACGGCTAGCGTACTTAGGACCATACTCTGTGAAAAGCTTATCAACAAGGTCGATCTGCTTTGTGTTCTTCTTTCTTCCAGCCTTCTCAGCAGGAACCTCAGTTACAGGATAAAGAGTCTTGAGAATCTGTCTTCTAGCGTGCATACGTGAAGGCTTATCCTTTTTGATCTCCTTCTGAACAGTATCATAAACTGTTACCTTCTTACCATCCTTAACTTCCTTAACGCGCTTGCCATCTTTATCTTTGCGAGCAACCTTTGCCTCAACTGTTACAGTCTCGTAGTTGTCCATCTCTTTAGCTGCAAGAGCGATGATAGGCTCAACAATCTTCTTTACTTCCTTAGCTCTAGCCTCGGTTGTAACGATCTTGCCGTTGTAAAGAAGCTGTGTTACCTGGTTTCTAAGAAGTGCTCTTCTAGGCTTTGTTGCTTTGCCTAACTTTCTGTACATTGCCATAATTATTTACATCCTTTCTCAATTGCAGAGTTCCCTCTGCTGTGGTGCATACCAAAATACTCTTTGGATTTACTTTCGGTATGTTGTGTTTATACCTATGAGAATCCGCATCAGTACACATCGGTTTTACCTTCAGCGAACACATATTAGTACAATATCTTAGTTCTGATCTTCACCTGTTCTAAGTGCAAGTCCGAGCTCATCAAGCTTAGCAAGCACTTCCTCAAGTGACTTACGTCCGAGGTTTCTAACCTTCATCATATCGTCAGAAGTCTTGTTTGTAAGCTCTTCAACGGTATTGATGCCGGCTCTCTTGAGACAGTTGAAGGAACGTACGCTGAGCTCAAGCTCATCGATGCTCATCTCAAGAACCTTCTCCTTCTCATCATTGTCCTTCTCTACCATAACTTCTGCAGTCTTGGCATTCTCAGACAGATCGATGAAGAGGCTAAGATGCTCACTAAGGACCTTAGCAGCAAGGCTTACAGCCTCATCGGGACCAAGTGTTCCGTTTGTGTGAACATCAAGTGTCAGCTTATCATAGTCAGTAACCTGACCCACACGTGTATTCTCAACGCTGACATTTACACGTTCTACAGGTGTGTAGATTGAATCTACAGCAATAACACCGATAGGAAGATCAGCAAGCTTGTTCTTGTCTGAACTTACATATCCTCTGCCCTTTGTGATTGTAAGCTCCATGTAGAGCTTAGCATCCTTACCGGACAGTGTAGCTATTACCTGATCAAGATTTGTGATCTCGATATCCTGATCTACCTGAATATCTGCAGCTGTTACTACGCCCTCTCCTGAGAACTCGATATAAGCAGTCTTGGGCTCATTTGTCTCAGAATTGTTGCGAATAGCAAGATTCTTGATATTCATTATGATTTCAGTAACATCTTCCTTTACGCCGGGAATAGAACTGAACTCATGCAGTACACCTTCGATTTTGACCTGACTTACTGCTGCTCCAGGCAATGAAGATAACATAATTCTTCTGAGTGAGTTTCCAAGTGTGATGCCGTAGCCTCTTTCAAGGGGCTCAACAACGAATCTGCCATACTTCTTATCCTCTGAAATCTCAGCAACTTCAATATTTGGTCTTTCAAAATCAAACACGGACATACCCTCCTTTTGGTTTTATTATGTGTCCTAAAATTACTTAGAATACAACTCGACGATCAACATTTCGTCAACGGGAACGTCGATTACATCTCTTGAAGGGAATTCTTTAACTGTACCACTGAAATTATCCTTATTTACATCAAGCCACTCAGGTACAAGTCTGCCATTTGTGATCTCAGCGATATCCTTGAATCTCTGAGTGCTTCTAGCTGACTCTCTTACCTCGATAATATCACCAGCTTTGATGAGGTATGAAGGAATGTTTACAACCTTACCATTGATTGTGATGAACTTGTGAAGAACAACCTGTCTAGCTTCTCTTCTTGTTCTTGCAAAGCCCATACGGAAAATAACATTATCAAGTCTGCGCTCAAGAAGAACCATGAGGTTTTCACCAGTCTGACCCTTCTGACGATCAGCCTTGTCGTAGTAGTTACGGAAAGGCTTCTCAAGAACGCCATAGATGAACTTAGCTTTCTGCTTCTCACGAAGCTGAAGACCATACTCGCTCATCTTCTTGTTTGCTCTGCTGTTTGTTCTCTTGGACTTCTTGTCATATCCAAGGAATGTGGGATCCAAATCAAGGGATCTGCATCTCTTAAGTACTGGAACTCTGTTTACTGCCATTATTGGCTCCTTTCTTTTTCAGGAAAATCCTGATGTTGTTTACAGCACTATAGATCTGTGCCTTCTTCCAACGAGTTTAAGGTTAATAGTGTCATATATTTCATAGTCAGGCCAAAATATCAAATATTTAGCCTGACTGTGAAGTTTACAAATAGGATTATACTCTGCGGCGCTTGGGCGGGCGGCATCCGTTATGAGGTACAGGAGTTACATCCGTAATACTGGTAACAGTAAGACCACTTGCAGCAAGAGCTCTGATTGCAGCTTCTCTTCCTGATCCCGGTCCCTTTACAAAGACATCAACAGTCTTAAGGCCGTGAATAAGTGCAGCCTTTGTTGCTGTCTCTGCAGCCATCTGTGCAGCATAAGGAGTAGATTTCCTTGAACCTTTAAATCCAAGACCGCCAGCACTTGCCCAGCTAAGAGCATTTCCTGCAGCATCTGTCAATGTAACGATTGTGTTATTGAAAGATGACTGAATGTGCGCCTGTCCGCGTTCAACGTTCTTCTTGACACGCTTCTTACCTTTAGAAGCACTTGATTTCTGATTTGCCATTTTAAACTAACCTACTTTCTTCCTATTGAATATTCTTTAGTTACTATATAATAAGAAAAATTACTTCTTCTTATTAGCGATTGTTCTCTTAGGACCTTTTCTTGTTCTAGCATTGGTCTTTGTTCTCTGACCACGAACAGGAAGTCCTCTTCTGTGACGAATTCCTCTGTAGCATCCGATCTCTGAAAGACGCTTGATGTTCATAGCGATTTCTCTTCTAAGATCACCTTCTACTTCATAATCATTACCGATAATCTCTGCGATTCTCTTTACTTCATCATCTGTAAGATCACGAACACGTGTGTCCGGGTTTACTTTTGCAGCCTCAAGAATTTTGTTTGAGCTTGTTCTTCCAATTCCATAAATGTATGTAAGACCAATCTCAACTCGCTTATCTCTAGGTAAATCAACACCTGCAATACGAGCCATTTTAATTTTCCTCCATTAAATAAAAAAATTTGTTCGCGGAAATACTACATTTCCATATTAATGTTACTTGTTTGATTGGGGCGAATAATCAGCCCAATCGGACAGAAGTTAATCCGATCTTTCCAATACACATTGGTATCAAAAAGTAATGTCAAATGACTCGAATCAGCCCTGTCTCTGTTTGTGCTTAGGGTTTTCGCAAATTACACGAATAACGCCTTTTCTCTTAATAACCTTGCACTTTTCGCACATAGGCTTAACAGAAGACCTAACTTTCATTTGTAACTCCTTTCTGGTATATATACGCGAATAAAAGGGCATACTTATACCCTTAAAAACGACCGCATTCAATCATAACATATATAGAGTTCATTTACAAGTACTATTTTATAAGGTAATTATTTATCTCTCCAAATAATTCTTCCCTTTGAAAGATCATAGGGTGAAAGCTCCATTGTTACCTTATCACCGGGGAGAATACGGATGAAATTCTGTCTGAGCTTACCACTGATATGTGCAAGAACAACATGTCCGTTCTCAAGCTCAACCTTAAACATAGTGTTAGGAAGTTTCTCAACTACCTTTCCTTCAATTTCAATTACATCTGCTTTAGACATTTTTACCTCACTTTTAAAATCTTATTACTGTTGCATGTTCACTTAAATCATTGTTAATATCTCGGGCTCTCCATCAGGAGTGATGGCTATGGTATTCTCATAATGCGCTGCCAGGGAACCATCCATGGTAACTACTGTCCACTCATCATCCAGAAAAGCAATTTTACGCTTACCCATTGTGATCATGGGCTCTACGCATAATGTCATTCCAGGTTGCAGGACAGGTCCGCGTGTGAATTTCCAGAAATTAGGAACATACGGCTCCTCATGAAGCTCTTTTCCTATTCCATGGCCTGTCAATTCTCTTACTATACCATATCCATAAGGCTTGATATATCTGTGAATTGCTCTAGATATATCGTAAAGTCTTCCACCTGCTTTAGCATACTTTATTCCTTCGAAAAAGCTTTGCTTTGTCACTTCTATAAGCTTATTTGCTTCTTCGGAAATTTTCCCTACGCCCCATGTTCTTGCTGCGTCTGAATGATAACCTTTATAAATAAGCCCTGTATCAAAGGTGACAATATCGCCTTCCTTCAGGATAGTCTCAGCTTTGGGTATCCCATGAACCACTTCATCATTTACTGATATACAAACTGATGCCGGGTATCCCTCGTAGTCTTTACAATTAGGGATACCTCCGAGTCTGCGTATAGCTTCCTCTCCAATAACATCTAGTTCAAGGGTTGAAATCCCGGGTCTGAGTGCTTCATGCAGTTCTTCATGAACCTGCGCCAGTAAATGTCCTGACTCTCTCATGAGGTTCAATTCTTCTTGTGACTTAATCGTAACCGGCATTCCTATTACCTCAGATTGAATTAACCAAGAATACCTGTTATTTCACTGAATACTTCCTGCATATCCTTTGTTCCGTCTACTGACTTTAAGATACCCTTCTCATTGTAGTAGTCGATCAAAGGCTGTGTCTGCTCATGGTAAACGCTGAGACGATTCTGAACTGTTTCAGGCTTGTCGTCATCTCTCTGAACGAGTTCGCTACCACAAACATCACAAATTCCTTCCTGCTTCGGAGGAATATGCTCAATATGGTAAGTAGCACCGCACTTAAGGCATGCTCTTCTTCCGGACATTCTGCGAACGATATTCTCATCAGGAACATCAACATTTATAGCATAATCTACCTTGTCACCAAGCTTTGTAAGCTCTTTATCAAGAACGTCAGCCTGAGGAATTGTACGCGGGAATCCATCAAGAACATATCCGTTCTTGCAGTCTTCCTGAGCTACTCTGTCAAGAAGGATCTCAACTGTAAGCTCATCAGGAACAAGCTGTCCCTTATCCATATATTCCTTAGCTTTCTTACCAAGCTCTGTTCCGTTTTTGATATTTGCTCTGAAAATATCTCCGGTAGATACATGCGGAACCTTATACTTTTCTGCTATCATTTTTGCCTGTGTTCCTTTTCCGGCACCAGGCGCCCCTAACATGATAATCTTCATTACCAATTCTCCCTTCTCATATATGGTTAGGTTTTAATAAAGTACAACAAGAGGTTCAAAGATAAGCAGTTGCAAATCCCTAAACCTCTCATGTTTTTAATCGTCTAAAAAGCCTTTATAATTACGTACCAACATCTGTGATTCAATCTGCTTCACCGTTTCAAGAATAACACTTACAACAATGATAAGGCTCGTACCACCGAATGATACGTTAGCTCCGAATACACCATTGAAGAATATCGGAAGAACACCAATAATGGTAAGTCCTATAGCACCGATAAAGATGATGTAATTCAGAATGTTTGTTAAATAATCGCTAGTGGGCTTTCCGGGACGAATGCCGGGAATAAATCCACCCTGCTTTTTCATATTATCAGCAATCTCTAACGGATTGAATGTTATTGATGTGTAGAAATATGCAAAGAATATTAAAAGCAATACATATACTACAAGTCCAATCGAATATTTAAGATTGGCAGGTTCACACCAATAGCTCTGATTGAGATACTTAAGTATCTCGCTCCATGCGCCTGTTCCTTTGTATCCTACAAGCTGTGAAATGATTATAGGGAACTGGAACAGTGACATAGCAAAGATAATAGGCATAACACCTGCGGTATTAACCTTAAGAGGAATCTCTGAATGATTACCACCATAGGTTCTTCTGCCCTGTATCTTTTTAGCATACTGTACCGGGATTCTACGCTCTGCACCGTTCAGAAGAACAACCAGAACAACCATTGCTACAATAATTGCAACAATAATGATTGCCGATACAACCCCTTTTGCAATGCTCTTGCCTGTTACAAACTGCGTAAACAAGCTACTTAAATCGGATGGCATTCTGGAAATAATGTTGATAGTAAGTACTATAGAAATACCATTACCAACACCATTATCCGTAATGCGCTCGCCAATCCACATAAGGAATGCACTGCCGGCTGTAAGCGCAGCAACAATCTCAACTACATAGAGAGGTGACTTCTCTACAAGGAAGCCACTTCTGTAGAAGCCAATTGCCATAGCAACTGACTCGATAAGCGCAAGCACTACAGTGATATATCTTGTAAGTGCTGCAAGCTTTTTTCTACCATCCTCTCCGTCACGCTGCCATTCCTCGAACTTCGGAATAGCAATCGTGAGAAGCTGGATAATAATGGATGATGTGATATAAGGTGTGATATTGAGTGCCAGGATTGACATATTCTCAAATGAACCACCTGTAAATCGATCCATAAAACCAAAAGCATTATTTTCAGACAGCTCTTTGAACCAGTCCTGGAACACTGAAACGTTCATTCCAGGTACCGGTATAGCTGATCCTAATCTGATCACCAATAACATAAAGAAGGTGAACAATAATTTCATTCTGATATCTTTGATTTTGAATGCATTCTTAATGGTCGTGAACATTAAATCACCTCTGCCGTTCCCCCAAGAGCTTCGATCTTCTCCTTAGCAGATGCACTATATGCATTTACCTTAACCGTAAGCTTTTTGGTAAATTCACCGTTTCCAAGTATCTTAACACCATCATACTCATGCTTGATGATGCCCTTATCCTTAAGTGCCTGTACATCAACAACGCTATCGTTGTCAAAGCACTCAAGTGAACTTACATTTACAGCTACGATATGCTTAGAATTGATGTTCTTAAAGCCTCTCTTAGGAAGACGACGGAACAGGGGCATCTGACCACCTTCAAATCCGGGTCTCGGAGCACCTGAACGAGCCTTCTGTCCTTTGTGTCCTTTACCAGCGGTCTTTCCATTTCCTGAACCATGACCGCGGCCTCTTCTGAAATTGTCACTCTGAACAGAACCCTCAGCAGGTCTCAAATTTGATAATTCCATGATTTTCCTCCTTAAATTAGTCCAGTTCTTCGACTTTAACAAGGTGTCTTATCTGCTGGATCTGACCTCTTGTTGCAGAGTTATCCGGCAGTTCAACACTGCTGTTAAGTTTCTTAAATCCCATTGATTTTACCGTAGCAACCTGCTTCGGAACAGCACCAATAGTGGACTTAACCAATGTGATTTTAAGCTTTTTTCCACTTTCATTTTTAGCTGCCATTGATTTTCTCCTTTACTAGATGTTGCTTACTACTTACGCGATAACTTCTTCTACAGACTTACCACGCTTCTGAGCAACTTCTTCGGGTGTCTTAAGGTTTGCAAGACCATTGATGGTTGCATAAACTACATTCTGCTTGTTGTTAGAACCAAGTGACTTTGTACGGATGTTCTTGATTCCAGCAAGCTCACATACAGAACGTGCAGGACCACCAGCGATGATACCAGTACCTTCAGGAGATCTCTTAAGCAGAACCTCTGCGGAACCGAACTTACCAACGAAATCATGTGTGATACTGTTGTTCTCATCAAGCGGTACTGTGATGAGGTTCTTTGTAGCATCCTCCTTACCCTTACGAATAGCATCAGGTATTTCAGTTGACTTACCAAGACCTACACCAACGTGACCGTTTCCGTCACCAACTACAACGAGTGCTGTGAACTTCATGTTACGTCCACCCTTAACTACCTTTGTAACTCGCTTAATGGTAACGACTTTATCTGTTAATTCAAGCTGACTTGCATCAACGATTGTACGCTTCATTATCTTTCTCCCTTCCTTAGAATTCTAAGCCTGCTTTTCTAGCTGCATCAGCAAGCGCTGCTACTTTACCATGGTAGATGTAACCGCCTCTGTCGAAAACAACAGCTTTGATACCTTTTTCCATTGCTCTCTTAGCAACAACATCACCAATATATGCAGCTGCATCAACATTATCTGTAGCCTTCAGAGCTGACTTAATGTCCTTCTCAAGTGTGGAAGCAGAAACAAGTGTCTTACCGGCAACATCATCGATAACCTGAGCATACATATGATTATTACTTCTGAAAACTGCAAGACGCGGTCTTTCAGCAGTGCCGCTGAAACGATTGCGAATTCTCAGATGCTTCTTTTCGCGACTTTTCTGTCTGGATTCTTTACTAACCATTTTTTACTCTCCTTATCTCTTACTTCTTACCGGTCTTACCAACCTTGCGGCGGATAACTTCATCAGAATACTTGATTCCCTTGCCCTTATACGGCTCAGGAGCTCTCTTCTCTCTGATAATTGCTGCAAACTGGCCAACCTTTTCTTTGTCTATACCCTTGACGATGATAGCGTTACCATCAACTACTGTCTCGATTCCTTCAGGATCCTCGAGTTCAACAGGATGTGAATATCCAAGGGTCAAGGTGAGTTTCTTGCCGCTCTTTGCTGCTCTATAACCTACACCATTAACTTCAAGTTTCTTCTCATAGCCATCTGTTACACCAACAACCATGTTGTTCAGAAGACTTCTTGAAAGTCCGTGAAGAGCTCTTGTCTTCTTCTGATCGTCAGGTCTCTTAACTTCGATCTGACCATCTTTCTGTTCGAACTGCATCTCTGCAGGGAAAACTCTCTCAAGAGTGCCCTTAGGACCTTTAACAGTCACCTTATTATTTTCTGCAACTTCTACTGTTACACCAGCAGGAACTGCGATTGGCATTTTTCCAATTCGTGACATGCCCGTACCTCCAATTTACCAAACGAATGCAAGAACTTCGCCACCAACCTGGAGCTCTCTTGCTTTTTTATCAGTTACAACACCCTGGTTTGTAGAGATGATTGCGATTCCGAGACCGCCAAGTACTCTCGGAAGTTCCTCTCTGCCTGCGTATACACGAAGACCAGGCTTGGAAATTCTCTTCAGACCAGTGATGACTCTATCATTTCTGTCAGCACCGTACTTGAGTGTGATGTGAAGAGTCTTGAATCCGTTCTCTTCAACTACATCAAGCTTCTTGATATAACCTTCGTCAAGAAGAATGTTTGCGATTGCAAGCTTCATCTTTGATGAAGGAACGTCAACAGTATCATGCTTTGCAGTATTAGCATTACGAATTCTTGTAAGCATATCTGCAATAGGATCATTCATTGCCATTTTTGAAAAAGCCTCCTTATTTTCTATTATTGCTTCGCCTTACTGTGCCCGTCTGCACAGAGACACGAAGCCGCAATGTTACATTTATTTCACAAGGAAGTTCTTTCCTCTTTGTCCATCAGAACAAAGCGGCACGCTAAGTGCGAAAGAACCTCTCTAAGTGATTAACTTATTACCAACTAGCCTTACGTACACCCGGGATCTCGCCCTTGTAAGCTAACTCACGGAAACAAATTCTGCAGATTCCGTATTTTCTAAGATAAGCATGCGGACGTCCGCAGATTCTGCAACGGTTATAACCGCGTGTAGAAAACTTCGGTTTCATCTGCTGTTTTACCTTCATGGATAATTTAGCCATGTGTTCGATTCCTCCTTAATTACTTAGCGAAAGGCATGTTGAAGAGTGTTAAAAGCTCACGAGCCTCTTCATCAGTCTTGGCAGTTGTTGTGAAGATGATATCCATACCTCTTGTCTTATCTACCTTATCATACTCGATCTCAGGGAAGATAAGCTGCTCCTTGATACCAAGTGCATAGTTACCTCTGCCATCAAATGCGTTCGGGTTTACACCACGGAAGTCGCGGACACGAGGAAGTGCAAGGTTTACGAGGCGATCCAAGAACTCATACATCTTCTCACCACGAAGAGTTACTTTACATCCAATCGGCATACCCTCTCTTATCTTGAAGTTAGCGATTGACTTCTTTGCCTTAGTGTAAACAGGCTTCTGACCAGCGATGATCTGCATATCGCTTGCAGCGTTCTCAAGAACCTTAGCGTTCTCCTTAGCTTCACCTACAGCCATGTTTATAACGATCTTATCGAGCTTCGGAACTTCCATAACGTTCTTGTAACCGAACTTCTTTGTCATAGCGTCCACGATCTCGTCCTTGTATAAATCTCTATATCTACTCAAAGCTCCTTACCTCCTTTCTTATTTGTCAATGACATCACCGGTTGACTTTGCGATACGAACCTTCTTGCCGTCCTCTACCTTAAAACCAACACGTGTTGCCTTTCCCTTATGAACATACATAACATTGGAGATGTCCATGGGAGCTTCCTGCTGAATGATACCACCGTTGGGGTTGGATGCAGAGGGCTTTGTGTGCTTTGTTACCATGTTAGCACCCTCTACTACTACCTTACCATTCTTTGTGTCAACGGAGAGTACCTTGCCTTCTTTATCTTTGCTCTTACCAGCGATAACCTTAACAGTATCGCCCTTCTTAATCTTACTTGTAGACATTCGGTGCCTCCTTATAATACTTCCGGAGCGAGAGAAAGAATCTTCATGTATTTCTTATCACGAAGCTCTCTTGCAACGGGTCCAAAAATACGAGTTCCCTTCGGGTTACCTTCATCGTTGATGATAACAGCAGCGTTCTCATCAAAACGGATGTAAGAACCATCCTTACGGCGAGTCTCTTTAACAGTACGTACTACAACTGCCTTAACAACATCACCCTTCTTTACAACGCCGCCTGGTGTTGCTTCTTTGACCGAAGCAACAACTACATCGCCGATTCTCGCATATCTTCTTGTAGAACCACCCATAACACGGATTGTTAAAAGCTCTTTAGCACCTGTGTTATCAGCAACTCTAAGTCTGCTTTCCTGCTGAATCATGTTATTTCTCCTTTTATAATCAACAATCTGAAAACCATCCGCTAATTACTTAGCACGTTCAATAATCTGAACCAATCTCCATCTCTTATCCTTAGACATGGGTCTTGTTTCCATAACCTTGACTGTATCACCTATACGACATTCATTGTTCTCATCATGAGCCTTCAGCTTATAGGTTCTTTTTACAATCTTCTTGTAAAGAGGATGCTTTACATGATCTTCGATGGAAACAACGATGGTCTTATCCATCTTATCGCTTGTTACTTTACCAACACGCGTTTTTCTTAAATTTCTTTCCACGATATATCTCCTTTCAGGATTCCATTACTTTGCAGCATTCTGTGTAATAACAGTCTGAATTCTTGCAATGTTCTTTCTAACCTCTTTAATTCTTGCTGTGTTATCCAGCTGGTTAGTTGCATTCTGGAATCTCAGATTAAAAAGTTCCTTTTTAGCTGATACAAGCTCCTGATTAAGTTCCTCAGCAGACTTAGCCTTCAGCTCTTCTACATACTTATTAGTTTTCATTGGATGCACCGCCTTCCAAATCAGCCTTTGATACGATCTTACACTTGCAAGGAAGCTTGTGAACTGCGAGACGAAGTGCCTCTCTAGCTACCTCTTCATCGACTCCGCCGATTTCAAACATAACACGTCCAGGCTTAACAACAGCTACCCAGTAATCTACAGAACCCTTACCGGAACCCATACGAGTTTCAGCAGGCTTTGCTGTAACAGGCTTGTCAGGGAAAATCTTGATCCATACCTGACCGCCACGCTTGATGAAACGAGTCATAGCGACACGGGCTGCCTCGATCTGATTAGAACGAATCCAGCAGGGCTCAAGCGCTACTATTCCATACTCACCGTATGCGATTGTGTTGCCGCGTGTAGCCTTACCAGCCATAGAACCGCGGAACTGCTTACGATGCTTTACTCTCTTCGGCATTAACATTATTTATCGCTCCCTTCCTTATCTGAATTCTCGGATGCTTTGGTGGGAAGTACTTCACCCTTATAGATCCATACCTTAACACCAACCTTACCATAGGTTGTATCTGCCTCAGCAAATCCATAATCAATATCTGCTCTAAGTGTCTGAAGCGGGATTGTTCCCTCGCTGTAGAACTCGCTACGAGCGATATCAGCACCACCAAGACGACCACTGCAGCAAGCCTTAATACCCTGTGCATCTGTCTTCATTGTTCTGCTCATGCATGACTTCATAGCACGACGGAATGATACACGGTTCTCAAGCTGCTGTGCGATGTTCTCTGCAACAAGCTGAGCATCCTTATCGGGCTTCTTGATTTCCTTAATATCTACAAGAACCTTCTTATCTGTGATCTTTGAAAGTTCTTTCTTAGTAACTTCGATCTCTGCGCCACCCTTACCGATTACTACGCCGGGCTTTGCTGTATAAACGATTACCTTAACACGGTCAGATGCTCTCTCGATTTCGATCTTGGAGATGCCTGCCGCATAAAGCTTCTTCTTCAGAAACTTTCTGATCTTGTAGTCTTCAACAAGATTGTCTGCAAATTCATTATTATCTGCATACCATTTGGAATCCCAATCTGCGATGACGCCAACTCTCAGGCCATGAGGATTAACTTTCTGTCCCATTGAACTTACTATCTCCTTTCTTATCTCTCATCCAGAATCAATGTCAAATGGCTTAATTTCTTCTGAATTCTGTAAGCTCTACCCTGAGCTCTAGGCTGAATTCTCTTCATAATCGGGCCATTGCTTGCATTGCACTCTGCAATGTACAGATTTGCTCTGTTCATGCCGTTATTGTTCTCAGCATTAGCAATTGCAGAATTAAGTAACTTAAAAATTACGCTTGATGCATATCTCGGATTGTATTCCAAAATAGCAAGTGCTGTCTCAACGTCTTTACCCCTGATGGCATCCATAACAAAGCATGCCTTCTGAACAGGGATTCTTGCGTAAGATAACTTTGCTGAAGGTCTGTTGTCCTTCTGAGCATTTCTCTCTCTCTTAACTTGGGTTCTATGCGCTGTAGCCATAGAATAACCTCCTTTCACTGTTCAAAAACTGTAACCGGTCGATTTAGCGAACTCCGCCCTTCTTCTCAGCGCCTGCATGACCTCTATAGGTTCTTGTAGGAACGAATTCACCAAGCTTGTGACCAACCATATCTTCCGTTACATATACCGGAATATGTTTTCTTCCGTCATGAACAGCGATTGTGTGTCCAACGAAGGAAGGGAAAATCGTGGAACGACGGGACCATGTCTTAACGATTTGCTTCTGATTCTCTGCATTCATTGCATCGATCTTCTTAAGCAGGCTTGCGTCTGCGAAAGGTCCCTTTTTAAGTGATCTTGACATTGTCATTCTCCTCTCAAATAACTCAACATGGCTTATTTAATAGCCTTACCGTCTCTTCTTCTGATGATCATCTTGTTAGAAGCCTTTTTCTTCTTACGTGTCTTGTAACCAAGAGCAGGCTTACCCCAAGGTGTGCACGGGCCGGGACGACCGATAGGTGCTCTACCCTCACCACCACCATGCGGGTGATCATTCGGGTTCATAACTGATCCACGAACTGTAGGACGGATACCCATGTGGCGCTTACGACCAGCTTTACCAATGTTGATAAGGTTGTGATCGATATTACCAACTGTACCGATTGTAGCACGGCACTCGATAGGAACAAGTCTCATCTCGCCAGAAGGAAGACGAAGTGTTGCATACTTACCTTCCTTAGCCATAAGCTGAGCTGAGTTACCAGCTGAACGAACGAGCTGACCACCTCTTCCGGGATAGAGCTCGATGTTGTGTACGCTCTCACCGACAGGAATGTTTGCAAGAGGGAGGCAGTTACCGATACGAACTTCGGCTGCAGGACCATTCATGATTGTCATGCCATCCTTAAGTCCCTGAGGAGCAAGGATGTAAGCCTTTGTGCCATCCTCATACTCAAGCAGTGCGATGTTTGCTGTTCTGTTAGGATCGTACTCGATACCGATAACCTTAGCTGTGCACTCATCTTTATAACGCTTGAAGTCGATGATTCTGTATTTTCTTCTTCCACCGCCACCGCGATGTCTTACTGTAATCTTACCCTGGTTGTTACGTCCAGCAATTGAATTCTTAGAAACGAGGAGGCTCTTCTCAGGAGTCTTCTTTGTGATTTCTGAGAAATCAGAACCTGTCATGTTTCTTCTGGACGGTGTATATGGGCCGTATTTCTTAATTCCCATGATAATCTCCTTTTGTTTTTATCACGCACGGCTTTTTGCCTGGATCCGGACTTTGATTGATCCTGTGCGTATAATCTACTGGTTAATTAAAGTCCCTGGAAAATCTCGATATCCTTGCTGTCCTCGGTAAGCTGTACGATTGCCTTCTTAACCTTAGCAGTTCTGCCGTAAGTCATTCCGCGTCTCTTAAGCTTTCCGTTAGCATTGAGTGTGTTAACTTTGGCAACCTTAGCGCCATCGAACATCTTCTCAACAGCTTCCTTGATCATTGTCTTGTTAGCTTCAGGATGTACGAAGAAAGTGTACTTTTTCTCACCCATAGCGTTCATGCTCTTCTCTGTGAGCACGGGCTCAAGGATTACGTCATAATACTGAATAGCTGCCATTATGCATACACCTCCTCAATCTTAGCAACTGCGTCCTTTGTAAGAACGAGTGTCTGTGCATTTACAATATCATATACATTGATTGTATTTGTAAGTGCTGTCTTTACTTCAGGAAGATTGCTTGCTGACTTAACAACCTTAGCATCGTTATCTGCAAGAACAACGAGCGCCTTACGTGTAGCCTTAAGGTTTGTCATAACCTCTGCAAACTTCTTTGTCTTAAACTCATCCATCTTGAGCTCGTCAAGAACGATAAGCTTACCTGTCTGAACCTTATCAGTGAGTGCTGACTTAAGAGCAACTCTCTTCTCCTTCTGGTTCATCTTGAATGAATAATCTCTCGGAGCGGGTGCGAATACTACACCACCGCCTGTCCACTGAGGAGCTCTTGTGGATCCCTGTCTTGCATGACCGGTTCCCTTCTGTCTCCAAGGCTTACGACCGCCTCCGCTAACCTCGGAACGAGTCTTTGCCTTCTGTGTACCCTGACGTCTGTTAGCAAGCTGCTGAACTACTGCCAGATGTACAAGATGTTCATTTACTTCAACTCCGAAGATGGCATCGTTAAGTTCGATGTTGCCAACTTCTTTGCCTTCCATATTGTAAACAGATACGTTAGCCATCTGTATGTTCCTCCTTTCGAAAAGTTTATGCCTCAACCTTTGTAGTTTCCTTGATTGTTACAAGTCCCTTCTTCGGTCCGGGTATTGCGCCCTTTACAAGGATCAGATTCTTATCAGCGTCTACGCGAACAACCTCAAGATTCTGAACTGTTACCTTAACGCATCCCATGTGACCAGGCATTCCTTTTCCTTTGAATACACGGCTCGGATCAGAACTGGATCCGTTAGAACCCTGATGACGGTGGAACTTGGAACCATGGGCCATAGGTCCTCTGTGCTGACCATTCTTCTTGATAGCGCCCTGGAATCCCTTACCCTTGGAAGTTGCTGTAGCATCGATCTTGTCGCCTGCGACAAAGATATCAGCCTTGATCTCGCTTCCAAGCTCATACTCAGATGCATTCTCGAACTTAAACTCGCGAACGAATCTCTTGCAGGAAACGCCAGCCTTCTTGAAGTGACCCTGCTGAGCCTTGTTTACACCATGTGCATGTACGATAGTCTTCTTGCCGTTCTTGTCTCTGTTGATGATCTTTTCTTTCTTATCAACATAGCCAACCTGAACTGCACTGTAACCATCATTCTCAACGGTCTTGATCTGTGTTACTACACAGGGGCCTGCCTGCAGAACAGTTACAGGTACAAGTGAACCGTCTTCGTTGAAGATCTGTGTCATACCGATCTTCGTAGCTAAGATAGCCTTCTTCATTGTATTTACCTCCTTATTACATCTACAGCGGATGCTTACATCGTTCGCAATGTCGCTTTAATTGCACTTTGGCAATTCTCCAGTTTTCACGGCATCATGCGTCTTGCATCATACTAGTAGAGGTTTAACATTAGTTACCGATGAATTATTTCATCTTGATATTGATATTTACACCTGCAGGCATCTCTAATCTCTGAAGAGCCTCAACTGTCTTAGGTGTAGGTGTGATGATATCGATAAGTCTCTTGTGTGTTCTCTGCTCGAACTGCTCTCTGGAATCCTTGTACTTGTGTACCGCACGAAGAATTGTAACTACTTCCTTCTTAGTGGGAAGCGGTACAGGTCCACTAACCTGAGATCCGTTCTTCTTGACTGTCTCGATGATCTTCTTGGCAGATGCATCAACAAGCTGATGATCATAAGCCTTAAGTGTAATTCTCATTACCTGATTTGCCATAAAAAAAGTCGCCTCCTTTTCGCACTTTAATTAGATAAGTACGACAAGCGGTGACTGTACACTCTCCCGTGTGTGTCATGAACTTTCACATTCACAATTTTTCACACGTCGTTTCTGTTCGCTAAGCTTCACAGACATATTGTTTGTACAGTGACTTGTCGTCAGATTGTCTGACCTTTTCGGTCTCTTGACATTCGCTCCACGGAAAACCTGCCTCACTGGATAAGGCAGCAACCTCACGCTTCACAGCTATCATGTCACAGCATTGATAAATATATCCTATTTCCTTCTTTGATGCAAGCATTATTTTCAAAATTAATTACTTTTTACGTAAAATAGGCAATTTCGAGCATTTTGACTTGATGTTTTTTAATCTATTTTGCTTGCTCTGTTTCATTTTTTCATATTTTATATAAAATCTATAAATGTTTCTTCTATATTATTTGGAAGAAAACATGATTATTATATATTATGAAAGAAGAAACGGATACATATCTTCTATTATTATTTCTTCTATAATAATATTGTTATTTTTATCATTTTTAGTTTTAGGAGTCAAATATGTGGATTGCAGATAATTGGAAGGACTATGAGGTAATAGATACTTCTAGCGGTGAGAAGCTTGAGAGATGGGCCGACTATATGCTGGTTCGTCCCGATCCCCAGGTCATATGGAACACAGAGAAAAAACACATGGGCTGGAAGAAATTCAACGCCCGTTATAATAGAAGTAATAAAGGTGGCGGCGAATGGGATTTTAGAAATCTCCCTGAAGAATGGACTATTAATTATAAGGAACTTACCTTCCATTTAAAGCCCTTCAGCTTTAAGCACACCGGCCTTTTCCCGGAACAGGCTGCAAATTGGGACTGGTTCTACGAGCTTATTAAAAACGCTGACAGACCGATCAAGGTACTGAATCTGTTTGCCTATACAGGTGGTGCGACGGTCTCAGCCGCAAAAGCAGGTGCTGCCGTTACCCACGTAGATGCTGCCAAGGGCATGGTTCAGTGGGCAAAAGAAAATGCTGCATCATCAGGCCTTGCCGATGCCCCTATAAGATGGCTTGTGGATGACTGCGGTAAATTCGTCGACAGAGAGCTCAGACGAGGAAACAGTTATGATGCCATAATAATGGATCCCCCTTCTTACGGAAGAGGACCCAAGGGCGAGATATGGAAAATAGAGGACTGCGTTTACGATCTGATTCTCAGAAGCGCCAAACTTTTATCAGATAAACCTCTTTTCTTCCTTATTAATTCATACACAACAGGTTTGCAGCCCGCAGTACTTTCCTATATGCTCCATACAGCCATCGATCCACTGCACGATGGATATGTTGAAGCAGACGAGGTTGGACTTCCCGTAAAATCAAACGGCCTTGTCCTTCCCTGCGGTGCAAGCGGACGCTGGGTTGCAAAATAATTCTATATCCCAATAGAAATTTCAAAGCGCGCTGTCACGCGCCCGGATATAACAAAGCATAATACAACGAAAAAGGAAGGCTTTCAATTGCCTTCCTTTTATTATAGAAACTACATATTAAAAATATCAGTCATCTTCTTCAAGCATCGCTCTCTGCTCTGCAAGAATCTCTCTTTTAATTATCTCCAAAGTCTCAGTAGATGCTCTCTCCTCTTCCTCTGTGGGAATCATATTGTAGGGCGAACCATCACCTGCATCAATACGTTCTCTTATCTGCTGCATTCTGCGATCGAGCTGATTTATAAGATCAGCACTGAACTTAAGATCTTCGGAAATAAGCTCCGCATTCTCGATATCCTTTTTATATTTCATCTTATGCTCGAGACTTGCCCAGAAGTCCATTGCTATGGTTCTAAACTGAACCTCAACCTTCATGTATTCCTTTGTGTCTGTAAGGAATATGGGAATCTCTACTATAAGGTGAAGGCTTCTGTATCCGCTGTCCTTAGGAACGGCGATGTAATCCTTCTCAACGAGGACCTCCACATCATCCTGTTTCTTAAGGCAGTCAGCCAGCATATAAATATCATCGACAAAAGAACATATCGCTCTGCATCCTGCAATATCCGATATATTGTCCTGTATGTTTTCAAGGGAAAAGGGAACCCCTTTCCTTTTTAACTTTTCATAAATACTAACCGGTGTTTTAATCCTGCTTTTAATGTTTTCAAAAGGATTGCGGTTATATCTAAGTGTAAGCTCTTTATTCAAAACCTCAAGCTTGGTTCTCACTTCCGATAAAGCACAATCATATTTCATCATCATCATCTGGAATTCCTGCACCTGCCCTCTCATTATGAGCAGTTGCTCGATTTCCTTCTGAGATATATTACTTACATTTAAAAGAGATTTCTGCTCATCAGTCATAAATGACCGATCGAGCTGAGTTAAGTCCAAATTACCAATAGCCATGGGCATTCCTCCAAGCTCTAACGTATGCCCCCTCAAAATGGGTGATCACGCCATATATTTCCCCAATGCGCTCGCCCGTAAATCAATTATATCATCTCGAAAATTCTATTATATGAAATAAGTGTGAACCTTTTGCCTCAGAAAAAATTATTTTTCATCAGCTATATCTTTATATGAAATAATTCTGTAATTAAGTGAAGCTCTGGGACCTGCAAGCTCCTTAAGTCTGTCCTGCAGACGTCTGTGTACCAGCATGCACTCCTCAACACCTGTTCCAGTCAAAAGAACAAGATACTGAGTTCTGGAATATCTGCAGAAAGCATCGCCGTGACGAAGTGTCTCGTTAATGGCAACCTTCAAGGATTCCATTCTTCTTTCTGCTTTTTCCTCCTGCCTGATTTCCTTACCCTCATAATCGGCAATAGTCAGAAGCAGCAAAAATACAGTAAGTCCGTGTCTTTCCATATTACGACTAAGAATATGATATGAAGCACTCATCTCAGGGAAAAGACACTCATAGGGTTTGTTATCCTCATCCTCAAGAAGCTCTCCGCCGATTGGATGATCCATGTAGTCATCCTTATCACTTATTCCCAAATCGGAAAAAGCTGAATCCTGAAGATTCTGATAGCACCTCTGCATATTCTCGGTAGGTGATACACCAAGCTCCTCAGCATAATATCTGACCATTTCTTCATAGAGTGCATAGGCCTTCTTATAATCTCTCAAAAGCATGTATGCTTCAATCTCGCCAACCTGCCACTCACAGTCCTTATCGATGTCTGCCGCAGTGTGATATACATAGGCCATTTCAGAATACGCCTCATTCTCCTTATACCTGGCAGCGAGATAATCTACGCACTCATCGTACATAGTTCTGTATTCCTCAGCCCTTCTTGATATCCAATAAAGATCATCGAGTTCTGGAAGGAAAGCACCCCTGTAAAGATCAAAGGCCTGCTTCATAAGCTCAGTCTTTTTCTTTTCGGACTTTTGCTTTTTGGCTTCCCTGAAAAACTGTACAAACTGAGTAATATCGGAAGTGATCTCAATATCCGGATCAATCACATATCTTCCGTCAGAAATAGCAATAAGCTTTCCTCCTGGAATACCGGCTTTCTCCGCAACCTTCTTAAACTGATAAACCAGGTTGTTCAGACTGTTATTGAGATTACTCTTAACTCCAAGATCGTCTGAATAGATATCCTCCTGAAGATCCTCTTTAAGGACACCTTCCTCACCTGCCACGCAGATTCTGGTAATCAGCTGGATATACTTTGATCCCTTATTCCTTCCCAGTGTGAGGCTTTTGCCATCACATTCAATTCCAAATCCCCCAAGTGTTAATACTCTAATACTTATTTTTTTCATATCCCTCTCTCTTACCCTCTGTAATTAAACTACAGATATTTATGATAGGTTTAAATTGCCGGATATATAATAGCTATATCCTTTTTTCTTACAATAGTTTCTGATCTTTTTCTTAAGCTTTTTATTTTTAGTGTATTCCAAAAGATAAACCTTCTTCTTACACTTTTTCACTTTTTTCAAATACGAGGTGAAATACTCCCTAGAGTCCTTGTCGCTCTCACCAAACTTATTCTTATCGTAATCGATTATACTGGTAAAAACACTCTCCTGATTTACGCCATCAAGTATTCCGTCCAGAGAGCCGTTCCTGTCATAGTACTCAGATACAAATGTATCTCCTCCGTTAATGATTACCTTACCTCTTCCGGACAGTCCCTTCAATATAATTTCAAGGCCATTGTAAATATCAGGAGCAAATGCAGCGTCCCTATACATATAGTAGACATCTACATTATCGACAAAAAATCCGTCAACTCCTGTTGCCTTAATCCTGACTGAAAGATCATTTAGAATGAAATCCTGCCATTTCTTCTGAGATACATCAACCCATCGCTCATCTTCCCAGTTCTCATAAACATCGAGCATAACATCCCTGAAGTTATCGTAATAGTCTCTGTAATTTTCAATTGCTCCGACATTTATATAGCTGTATACCTTATGACCTGCCTTCCTGAGTTTACGTATATCTTCTTTTGTAAAATCATTCTGAGCATCTATCACTACAGTCCTGTACCCGGCCAGTTTCTTCATGGTCTTCTTATTACTGTTAAGGCTAAGAAATACACCGTAATCATTTGCAAAGTTTTTCTTAGCTGATACTGTAGTGGCTGTTACTGCCAAAATCCCCACAAGCATCATAAGTGCAAGTACTGATGCTGTAAGCCTTTTTCTCATATTCATCCCTTGCTATCATAATATTAAAAAATTAATCTTTTTAATCAAAACTTATTATACCATAAAGATGCTGTTAATTTCCTACGGCATTCCAATTATCCTCTATAATTCTAAAATATCACCGCATCCACGACAAGATACCACCTTCAAATTGTTGACATTTATCAGCATAAAAT
>NZ_AUJO01000031.1 GCF_000424265.1 Butyrivibrio sp. WCD3002 | reverse complement strand
CTACGCGGCCCTTAATCAATAAGGAGATGTAGTTTCGTGACTGCGAAACACATATCCAGATTACGCAAATTTAGGAGGTTACGTATGGAAAAACATGAAATCTGCAAACTTATCATCCAAAAGATCAAGCAATATATCTCTTCTCCGGACTGCCTGGAAGCTCACCGTGAAAAGAATCACTTCATCAGAAAGCGCAAACTTTCAATGCTCCACCTAGTAACATATCTATTTTATACCACCAAAGCTTCAATGTACCAAAATCTTGCAGCAATAAGCGAAGATTTATCACCTGACAATTTCCCTTCTGTTTCTAAACAGGCTGTATCCAAAGCACGTCAACACATCAAGCCACAATTATTTAAAGAGCTCTTCAATTTATCAGTAGATCTTTTCTACAAAAATATCCGAAAACGGAAAACATGGCATGGTTACCATATATTTGCCATTGATGGCTCAAGGCTGGAAGTTCCAAACTGTAAATCTAATTTTGAATTCTTCGGCGAAATGTTCACTGTTCATGACAAGAACCGTAAGTTTTCTTCTGGACTATCCTCTGTAGTATATGACGTAATGGATGACTACATTGTGCATGCATCGCTTCATAAGTACCTTGCATCAGAAAGGGCAGCTGCATTAGATCACATGAAAAACCTTGAGGCTCTTGGTATTTACAAAGATTCAATAATTATATTTGATCGTGGCTACTATTCAGAAAGCATGTTCCGCTACTGTACAGACAATAATCATTACTGCCTAATGCGACTAAAAGAAAAAATCAAACTCACACGCGCCTGCCATGGCGAAAAAGTCACCACTCTTGCCGGTGATCCCAAACTCAAAACATGTGACATTCCAATCCGAGTAATAGAAGTCATACTTGATGATGGCACTGCAGAATATCTTGCCACTAACATATTTGACGAATCTATAACTGTGGATATGTTCCGTGAATTGTATTTCTTAAGGTGGCCAGTAG
Source organism: Butyrivibrio sp. WCD3002 (assembly GCF_000424265.1). Lineage (GTDB taxonomy): Bacteria > Bacillota > Clostridia > Lachnospirales > Lachnospiraceae > Butyrivibrio. Next base: position 31,062 of record NZ_AUJO01000031.1, on the reverse strand, counting down.
AGTCAAAATACTATGAGTTAAAGGAAAAATTTCTCCTTGAAGAATTCAACGGCAAAACTACAACCGCTGTATTTCAGGAGTTCTACATAAACCTTTTGCTGACAAATCTTACAGCTCTTATAAAAGGTAGCGCTGATAACATTATTGATACAAAAATGAAAAATGCCACCAAACACAGATATCAAGCCAATCGATCATTTATTATAGGGAGAATTAAAAGGATATTCCCTCGTATACTATGCTCATTGACAGATATCTCCGCAATAGACGACTTGACGGCTACATCAGTAAAGGTAAAATCAATGATTCAGCCAGGCCGAAAATGTAAGCGTCGTAACCTCAAACAAATACGTAGGAAGCATTTTCCAAACCTTAAAACTGCATTCTAACATTTATTGAAACAGAATAATAACCAATCACTCAAGCCCATACTCAGTATAGGCTTATTTGGCATGGATAAAAGTAAACAAAAACCGGAGTCTTTTCTAGCAAGTGGCGTGAGAGACGAAAAATAAAACAAATTGGCCCCCACTCCTCCTATCTTTATGCGATAATTGAATATGTATTCATGTTAAGTTGACGTTAGATAGACCACATTGGTAGGTGGTCCTGCAATCTGCGGCGTTAGAGATGCAGAGTGGATTCAGGGATTCCTTGATTTTTGTAAAAGAGAAGGAATTCGTCCGGACACCATTACAAGGCATCACTATACAGTAGAATTCCCTGAAAGAATAGGCCACTATGACTACTCTAAGCTCGAGGATTCAAAGATGCGTTTTGAAAATCTTCAGGCTACAAGGGATATAGTGGATTCCTACGAGGAGTTTAAGGGGCTGCCTATTCATCTTACAGAGTTCAGTACTTCATACACACCAAGAGGCGTTATCCACGATACCAATATCAATGCAGCTTACCTTGCAAGGCAGCTCTCAGGCCTTGGAGATGTGAATGAAGCATACTCATACTGGACTTTCGGTGATGTATTTGAGGAGCAGGGAGTTCAGAATTCCTTATTCCATGGCGGATTTGGAATGGTGGCTTCCGGGAATATTCCAAAGCCTACCTTCTGGACATTCTACTTCTTCAAGCAGCTTAAGCTCTTTAGTCAGAAATGTGTTTACAGAGATGATAATGCTGTGATCGTTAAGGGCAATAAAGGCCATGCCGGAATTCTCTGGAATATAGATGAGGGAGACAAGGTAAAAGAGATTTCATTTGATCTTAAACAGAAGAGCAATCAGGAAACTGAGTATACACTACTCACAAAGACTGTGGATGAAACCTGCTGTAATCCGCTTAAGCTTTGGCACGATCTTGGTGAGCCTGCTTATCCTACAAAGGAAGAGACTGAGCTCATAAAAAGTGCAGCATGGCCGCTTACCTCCAGTAGTGTTGTGAAGGTTAGCGGCGTAGCCGGCTCTGATTCTGCTGACGATAGAAATGCGAATGATAATAAAACATCCATCTCCATACCTGTAAATAAAAATGGCGTTGTTTACTTTACACTTACTGAGAGGCATTTCACACCTGACAGAGGCTACGACTATGACAAGGTTGTTTCGTTCCACTAAATGGACCAGGGGGGTTAGTGGTTCATTTCATCTGAAAAATAATAGTGAAAAACAGATCGATATCCGTGTAGGAAAAGGTCTGTTTTTGTTATGTGATATTTTTAAAATATAAAATGCACTTATTTAGGAGGAAGGAATGAAGTGGTTCTTCTATATCTACTATCCGGCCCATTTGTTTGTTATCGGTATAATCAGAGTATTGCTTGGGAATGGAAGTATTTTTCCGTAAATAAGATTCTGAGTATGTAATGGAGGAAAGATTGTTATGAGAATTGAAACCGATAGATTAGAGATTAAAGAGTTTACATTGGACATGGCTTATGATGTCCACAGGAATTCACTGGATGAGGATAACAGAAGATTCGTGCCGGACGAGGTTTTTGAGACTGAGGAAGACGCAAAAGAAACAATTGAATTTTTGATGACACAGTATGGCGAAACAGATGGACCTCTTGTATATCCTGTGTTTGTAAAAGAGGACAACAAAAATATCGGCTACGTCCAGATGGTTCCAATCGATGATGGAAAATGGGAAATCGGATACCATATTGCAAAAGAGGAGACGGGAAAAGGCTATGCCTCAGAGGCTGTGACTGCATTTTTACCTGTTGTGGCGAAGATGGTGAACACAAAAGAAGTGTATGGCATCTGCTTAAGTGACAATGTGGCATCCAAGCATGTGCTTAATAAATGCGGTTTTGAAATGGTTTTTGAAGGTCTTGGAGATTATCAGGGAGAACAGCGAGAGATATATAAGAGCGTATGGACTATGTGAACGGGGGCAGTGGTCCATCAGTAAGGAGAAAAAAGTGGAAGAACAGTATTTTTATCATGTGATATCCGACGTTCCCAAGTGTGTGGGGGAGCATCTTATCTTAGATGAAGATCATCCAAACGGAGTGTTCAAGCGCATACAGGAACAAAAAGAAATGATAGAGGATATTGCAAGGAATCCTGAAAAATATAAGGACGAAGAATTATCATACCCTGTGCAGGTGGCAATAAGAGAGCTTGCCCTGGAAAAAGTAAGGAAAGAAAAGTACCCGCAATATCCTTCCAGGATGGCATCACTTTATGTATCAAAATCATTTAGCGAGGCTGAGCAGTGGGGAGATTATTTTGCAAAACTCGGAAGACCTACCTATGGAATTGCCAGGATCAGGGTTAATGGAAATGTCTATGAAGGTGACGCCTACAAGTGCTTTGACGGTGTGATTGATGAAGACGAGAACCTGAAAATGGCCGAAATCTATTGGGAAAACGGTGAAAATGAAGACGGTCGTGAGCGGATAGTCGAAATTCTTGCGGATGGAGATATCGAGTTTGTCGAGATCGTAAAAGAAATAAATGCAAATATTTGATGGATGATGGAACCTGCAGCCATACGGTTGGAGGTTCTTTTTTATCCAAATCAGTGTAAATCAGTGCAAATCCGTGTAAAATAGAAACATGACATATAGATGTCGTGTTTGCCATGTTAAGCTGAATCAAGAAGGTGATCAAATGAAGATAGACAGACTGATTGGTATACTTTCAATCCTTTTACAAAAGGAGATGACAACTGCACCGGAGCTGGCTGAGCACTTCGAGGTGTCGAGGCGAACAATCAACAGGGACATTGAAACACTGTGTCAGGCGGGGATACCTATCCAGACTGCGCAGGGCGTGGGCGGCGGAATCAGCATCATGGATGGCTACCGGATGGATAGAGCGCTTTTGACATCCCGGGATATGCAGATGATCCTTGCCGGACTTCGAAGCCTTGATAGCGTCAGTGGTAGTGGATATTATGGGCAGCTCATGGAAAAAATCCAGGCGGGTTCTTCAGAGTTTATCAGCGGAAGGGATTCAATCCTTATTGATTTGTCCTCGTGGTATAAGGATACGCTTTCACAAAAGATTGCGCTGATTCAGGATGCCATTGAGCTAGGGAAAAGAATGAAGTTTTCCTACTACTCGCCAAAAGGTGACTCGAAAAGAGAGATTGAGCCCTATTATCTAATTTTCAAATGGGCCAGCTGGTACGTGTATGGATATTGCCTTTTGAGAAAGGATTTCAGGCTATTCAAGCTTAACCGAATGGATGAAATTGTCCTTGGAACTGACTTTGAAAAAAGAAGTGAGATACCTGCGCCATCAATTTCAAATGAAGAGGTTTTTCCGGAAAAGGGCAGAGTTAAGGCTGTGTTTGACCCATCAATGAGATGGCATCTTGTGGAAGAATATGGAGTTAATTCCTTCCAGGAACAACCTGATGGGACGCTGCTTTTTGAGTATGAGTATCCCGATGATGAGGGATTGATAGCATGGATCCTTTCCTGTAGTGATAAGGTTATAGTCCTTGAGCCTAAGTCTGTCAGAGAAAAGCTTTACCGGATCACCAGTGACATTCAACGCAAATATGAAGAGGTGGAGAAAAAACATGGCAAACAAAGCACTGGTCGTAATCGACATTCAAAATGACATCACTAAGAACTATAAGAAAATCGTCGATGGCATCAACAGAGCTATCGACTGGGCAACTGCGGAGGATATGCAGGTAGTCTACATCAAGCATAACAATCTGTCGGCAGGAACCAGAACCTTTAAACCCGGTACAAAAGGCGAGGAACTTGTTACTGAATTGAAGATTGTATCTGAAAATATTTTTACCAAGTCAAAATCGAATGCACTGACATCCGAAGAGTTTTCAGGATTTATCAGTAACAACGAAATTACGGAGTTCTATGTTGCAGGCGCGGATGCCACAGGCTGCGTGAAATCGACATGCTACAACATGACCAAATCAGAGTACACAGTTCATGTGATCTCCGATTGCGTAACAAGCTATGATCTGAAAAAGCTGGACGAGATGTACGCATACTATGCCAGCAAGGGGTGCGAGGTTAAAGAGCTTAATGAGTATATGGGGGTAAGAAAATGAGATTAGACGGCTTTGGATTATTTGTAGAGGATATGGGAAAAATGATCCGCTTTTACAGGGATGTTCTTGGCTTTGAGATTAAGGAAGCAGAAGATTCCGGCAACGTGTATCTTGTGAAGGATGGCACACTTTTCCTGCTGTATGGCAGAAAAGATTTTGAAAAGATGACAAGCCGCAAATATGAGTACATCAAAGGTCTTAACGGCCATTTTGAACTGGCACTCTATGTCGACACATTTGAGGAAAAGGATGGACCCGGTCGACGGGGTTAACGTTTCATTTTAAAAGGAGAATTCAATATGGAGTACATACGGATTACTAAAGATAATCTTGAAAATGAACACATATGCTGCGCCATTTCCAACAATAAGGACATACAGGTATCATCCAAGAAAGCCTGGCTTTCGGACAGATTCGATGAAGGCCTTGTTTTCTTAAAGAGCGTAGAACGCGGGAAATGCTTTATTGAATACATTCCGGCGGAGTATGCCTGGAATCCCATTGATGCTCCGGGATATATGTATATCGACTGCCTGTGGGTTTCAGGATCCTTGAAGGGACATGGCTATTCAACAGATCTTCTCAATGAGTGCATCAGAGATAGCAAGGAGAAGGGGAAAAAGGGACTTTGCATACTGGCAGCAGCTAAGAAGAAACCGTTCCTATCAGACCCGAAATTTCTTACAGCAAAGGGCTTTACAGTGGCAGATGAATCTGATAATGGCATCCAATTGTGGTACCTGCCATTCAAGTATGGCGCACAAGTCCCAACCTCAAAGGACGAAGCAGAAACCCCAACCTTCAAGGATTGTGCTAAGCATCCACATATCGACGAAAAAGGTTATGTCCTCTACTATACAAATCAATGTCCCTTTAATGCCAAGTATGTGCCTGTAGTAGAGGAGACTGCCAGGGAAAACGGAATACCATTCAAAGCAATAAAAATAGGCAGCAGGCAGGAGGCTCAGAATGCACCAACTCCCATCACTACATACGCATTGTTCCACGATGGAGAATATGTGACCAATGAACAGATGAATGATAAGAAGTTTTTGACATTAGTAACCAAATGAGTTTTATTATCATATAGAGACTTTGTTTGGGAGGAAATGGAAATGCCGTTAGAAACTGATTTATTATGCTCACTTCAAGATTTGAAAAAAGTAAACAAGGCCAGAATGCTCGCTCTTCTTAAGAGTAACTGGCTCTTTTTTCTGCTGATATTTGTAGGAATCCCCACTATCATTAGCGTTCAGGATCTCATGAGGGGAGATAAGGGAGCCATTTTTACATGGGTTACTTCTCCATTCCTGTTATTGCTCGCACTATTTATTGCCACTGAGATGAGTACCAAGATGGTGTTTAAAAAAAATAAGACTCAGGGTAATATGCATATTCACTATACTTTCTTCAACGAAGAATTTCAGATGGAGACCGCGCTTATAAAAAATATGATTCGCTATGACGCACTCCGCGGCATTACCGAAGACAGGAATTACTTTTTCCTGAAGCTTTCATCCTCAAAAATACTGGTTGTTCAAAAACAGAACTGTTCGCCGGAACTCATCTCTTTTTTGCAGGAAAAAGCTGCAGTTATTAAATCAAAAGGCAAGAGATGATAGTGGCATTTAAGGAGTATGAAAAAGGAGGGGGTGGAGTTATGGAAATAAGGATTGCTGATAAAAATGATATAGAATTGATGATGAGCAGCAGGCTTGAAATGCTAAAAGAAGTATTCTGTCTCGAAGCAGATCATCAGTATTCTGAAAGTTTTGTAGAAACCAGCAGGAGATATTTTCTTGAGGGAGATCAGACTACTGTTCTTGCTATGGATGGAGGAAGTGTCGTAGGCTGCGCATCAATGTGTTATTTTAGCGTAATGCCGACCTGTGAACATCCCACAGGCAAGCGGGCTCACCTAATGAATGTATATACTAGAAATGAGTATCGGGGGCAGGGCATAGGAATGAAAATGGTTAGCATGCTCATCGATGATGCCTGGAACAATGGAGCAACAGAAATCAGCCTTGATGCAACAGAAGCGGGGAGACCACTCTATAAGAAATGTGGTTTCGAAGATTCAGGAGAATGTATGGTTTTGGTAAAGGGGAAATTACAATGAATTACAGACCGGGAACATTGCAGGATTTAGATCCAATCTGCTCATTGATAAAGGATGCAATAGCCGAAATGGAAAAGCATGGAATTTATCAGTGGGATGATGTTTATCCTGCAAGAAGTGATTTTGAAGAAGACATAAAGAATGAAACTTTATATGTGGTATACGAGCAGGATGAGCTCGTTGCTTTTTATGTTATAAGCGGCGAGTGCGATGAACAGTATGGTAATGCCACATGGAAATATGAAGAGGACTCAGCATATATCCTCCATAGATTCTGCGTCTCTCCAAAAATGCAGAACAAAGGAATAGGAAAAGCTGTCCTTAGGCACATAGAAGAGCAGATAAAAGACATGGGCTATAAGTCAGTAAGACTGGATACCTTTACAGAGAACCCATTTGCCCAGAAGCTATATCGCCATAACGGATATGAACCCAGGGGGTACGCGGATTGGCGAAAGGGACGTTTTGATCTTATGGAAAAAGCGATTTAAGAGTTTTATGCAGTCCTGTTCTAACAGGACTGTAGTTTTGTAAAAAAGCCATCAAGGGAGGAGTTTTTTCAAAAATGGATCAGGAAGAATTATTGCTTAATTTGGAAGATGATGAGTGGCCTCTTACGACAATTGATCATGACAGGATGATCGCAAGAGCAATAGTGGTAGATGATGAAAATAATTTCTATTTTGTCAGAGCAAACAGAGATGATGATTTCGGAAAAGCTACACTTATAGAAACTGCCGGAGGCGGAGTAGAACCCGGAGAAGATTTAAATACCGCAATCAGACGCGAACTTAAGGAAGAATTAGGCGTCGATGTCGAGGTGATGTGCAAAATTGGGGTTGTCAGTGATTACTATAATCTGATCCACAGGCACAATATCAATAACTATTTTCTATGTAAAATAGTGGCTTTTGGCGATAAGCATTTAACAAAAGATGAAATAGAGGATTTTCATCTTTCAACATTGAAACTAAAGTATGAAGAAGCTTTAGCTGAATATGAAAAGTGCAGATGCACCAGCTTGGGAAGACTTGTAGCAAACAGGGAGGTCCCTGTATTAAAGAGGGCAAAAGAATTATTGCACAGCCAGGCAAGGAAATACTTATGTCAGTTCATTAAAGGAAAAAGTATTGAAAGTATTCATAATAAGGCATTTTAGAGTAAAACATATATGGGAGTCCTGGTATTCGTCCGCTGAATTTGATGAGGCGTGCAGGATGTATGACGCAGAGCCAATCAAGGCAGGAAGTTGTTCAGTTGATTATGATGGACAACGGGTTTATGTCAGTGAGCTTGATCGAAGCCTGGAGACTGCGAGGCTGATATTTGGAGATAGGGATTTTTACAGGACGGGTTTGATCAATGAAGTTCCGTTAAGATCTGCATTTAACACAAAGCGTAGATTGCCCACACTCTTCTGGTATATGTTTGGACGATTACAATGGTTTTGGAACAGTAAAAGGCAACCGGAAACAAGGCGGGAAACCCTAAGAAGAGCCTCTGAATTTGTGCGAGTGATTTCAGAATTTGATGAGGATATTGCAATAGTGACACATGGCTTTTTTATGCACACACTGATTTTACAGATGAAGCAAGTAGGCTACAAACCATCTAAAAATAAGACTCTTTTCCGTAATGGAGAAGTAATAGTTATGGAAAACAGTAAAAAGGTGATTAGATGTTAAGAACAATAATGATATTTCCACAATTCAAAAATATAGAAATCATAAATGAAATCAGAAATCGATACGATCCTTTGGCAAAGCTGGTTCGTCCTCATATCACACTGGTTTTTCCATTTGAAAATGAAATGTCAAATGAGGAGTTAGAAGAAAAGTTAGTAAGCAGTTTAAAGGACGTAAAGCCTTTTGAATTGGTATTACATGGTTTTAGTAAAACAGACGATAATTATCTCTTTTTGGATATAGAAAAAGGAAAAGACATAATTGAAGGCATTCATGATGAACTGTATGCAAATCATTTTAAAGACTATGATCTTGGATTACCTTACATTCCCCATATGACTGTAGGTAAGCTTAATAATGATCAAGAGTTAAGCAATGCTTATGAATATGTAAAAAATATAGATGTGAGCTTTCAGACTATTGTAAATAAGATCTCGGTAGAAATGATAGGCGAACACGATGAATCAATCATAGTTTTTGATAGGAGGCTGGATGATAACAATTAAAGAATAAGAGTAAGAGGAGTGGTATGGCAGTGGAACAAGATAAAATAATCAGTGACGCAATAGGTTATGTTAAAGAGCTTTTTGCAGGGAATTCAGATGGGCACGGAGCAGATCATACTATGCGTGTATATCATAATGCACAGATGATTCTTGCGGAGTATACAGAAGCAGATAGTTTTGTTGTTTTGCTTTCTGCGTTATTACACGATGCAGATGACCACAAGCTTTTTAATACAGAAAACAACATGAATGCCAGGACGTTTATGGAACGTAACGATATACCTTCAGAAACGATAGAACAGGTCTGTCGGGCAATTAACTCAGTGTCATTTAGCCATAACAGAGGGAAAAGTCCTGAAACGCCAGAAGGAAAGATAGTTCAGGATGCTGACAGACTTGATGCCATTGGAGCGATTGGAATCGCCAGAACATTTGCTTATGGTGGGAAAGTAGGAAGGCCATTGTCAGATTCCATAAAGCATTTTTACGATAAGCTTCTCCTTTTAAAGGATGAAATGAATACAGATGCAGCTAAGAAAATAGCGTTAAAGAGACATGAATTTATGCAGGAGTTTCTGGAAGAGTATTATTTTGAAACATCTGAAACTGTGTGATATAACTCGGCAGTTTGCCGAGTTGAATGCAGTGTAAAATACACCCAAATAAGTGTAACTATTGCTATGTGTACGTTTTATTGATAAACTCTAAGAGTAAAAAATCTAAAAGAAAGCGAGGTAATCATATATGTTTGAAATGAGAATAAGCAGTGTAGAGATTGTAACTGAATATAGTATGAGACCCTCGGCTTATGAATATCATCAGAAAGCGGTATAATTTACTTTGCTGTCTTTCATCATATGAAAATGGTATTATGCGATTTGAGCCGTGGCATTTTTGTCGCGGCTTTTTCTATTCATATTTACGCGATTTTTCCATAAACAGGGTCTCCAAAAAGATGTGATAACTACCAATAACAAGAAGAAAAATGGAGACAAAACAATGAAAACAAACATTGAACAAAACACTATATCAACAGAGAACAAAGGAAGAATTTCTGAGATTCAAAAAAACACTTACACCATCAGTTTCCAGGGAAAAGAGGTGCCTGCAAAACTAAAGGGAAGTTTCAGGGAGGCAGAGGCTAGCCAGCTTCCTGTCGTAGGTGACTATGTTATTTTTAAATTCAACCCAATTGGCGATTCTGTAATAGAGTCAGTCTGCGAAAGAAAGAGTTTTCTGCAAAGACCGGATCAGGCGAAGAGCCTCACAATGCAGTATATGCTGGCCAATGCGGATTATACTTTTATAATTACCTCATTAAATGAGGACTATAGCTACAACAGGATAGCCAGATATATCAGTGTTGTATTGCAGGGCGGATCTGTACCGGTGGTTCTTTTGACCAAATCAGACCTATGCAGCAATACAGGTAGATATATAAGAGAGGTGGAGACCATATCTGATAAGGTGAGGGTTCATGCCATATGCGCTCTTTATGATATAGGACTTGAGGAGCTTTCAGAGTACATGAAGAGCGGAACTACCATCGCGCTCTTAGGATCCTCCGGAGCAGGGAAGTCAACGCTTCTAAATGCTCTTGCAGGAAAAGAAATCATGAAGACCTCGGAGGTTCGTTCTTCCGATTCTACAGGAAAACATACCACTACCCACAGGCAGCTCATAGAACTTGAAAATGGCGTTTCAATAATTGACACTCCCGGTATGAGAGAGATTGGCATAGCCAGAGCAGAAGATGGGCTGGAAGATACATTTTCGGATATCGTAGAACTGGAAGCTATGTGCAGGTTCAGTGATTGCCGGCATGATACAGAGCCCGGATGTGCAATCAAGGCAGCGATTGAAAGCGGAGAACTGCCTAAGGAGAGATATATGCTCTATAAGTCACTTACTACAGAGAATGTTCGCAACTATGGAAAGAAAAAGAAAATTGCGAAATGGGCGAAGGTAGCAAAGAAGTTTAAAGAAGTCAACAATACGTCATATTAACAGGGATAAATATGTGAGAGGAATAAAAATGATAATTCAAGACTTTGAACCGAGACATGTAGAGGAAGCAATAGGCATTGCCCTTAGTACATACAATTATGAGAGGAAGTTTATACAGGCTCTTCCGGAAATATCAAGCATTCCGATACTAAAACAATTATCAGAAAATGGATTAGGCGTTGCAGCATTTGAAGACGAGAAGATGGTCGGATTCCTTTGCAGTGTGGAACCGTTTGAGAATGCTTTTCGTTCCACTGATGTGAGAGGTGTTTTTTCACCCATGGGTGCGAATGGTGCAGTCATGGAAAATCACGGCAAGATCTATGCAGCATTGTATCAGGCGGCTGCAAAAAAATGGGTAAAAGCAGGAGCGTTGTCACATTCTATTTGCTTATATGACCATGATGAGGAAGCAAAACAGCAACTTTTTCGTTATGGCTTTGGAATGAGGTGCATGGATGCCATTCGTCCGATGGAACCAATTGACTGCGCCTCATGCGATGGATATGAGTTTTTTGAATTGCCCAAAGAAGATTTTACATATGTTTATCCGCTTCATTTGGCACTTCATGAACATTACTGCTCCAGTCCATTTTTTATGAATCGAGAACCTGCTACACAGGAAGAGTTTTTAACTTTTTCTGAAAAGGAACGTTACTTTGTAGCGAAGAAAGACGGAGAACTATGCGCTTATATGGAAGTGTCAGACGAAGGCGAAACATTTGTTGCATCCGGCGGTGTTTACCGCCATATCACGGGGGCATATTGTTTACCGGAACACAGGGGCAGAGGCGCATATCAGAATCTGTTAAATTTTGTTATTAATACTTTGAAAACAGAAGGATATACTAAGCTGGGAGTGGATTTTGAAAGTATCAATCCGGCGGGAAGCGGCTTTTGGCTTAAGTATTTTAATGCTTATACCAATAGTGTCGTGCGCAGGATAGATGAACGGATTTTACCAAGATTATCTCTGTAAAAAACGAAGATGAATATGGTCAGGATTATACTCTTAGAAAAAAGATGTATATTGTTGGGAGAGATTGGGGAATATGTTTGAAGAAGAAATAATAGAAACTAATAGAAATTACTGGAATGAACACGCAGATCTGTGGTATGGGACCACAGCACTTCCGCAGTATGGCGTGAGGTTTCCGACGGAAGATGACCTTCATCTGTTTGGAGATATCAGCGGAAAAAAGATGCTTGAGATATGTTGTGGAAGTGGTCATTCTCTGCTGTACAATGCTAATAAAGGTGCGGGAGAGCTTTGGGGAATAGATCTCTCACAGAAACAGCTGGATAACGCATCGGATTTGCTTATGAAGAATGGATACACGGCTAAGCTGATCTGCTCGAAGATGGAAGATGAACTAAACGTTCCTAAAAAATACTTTGACTATGTTTATTCCATTTATGGAATTGGATGGACTACAGATTTACAGGGGACGTTTGATAAAATTGCTTCGTATCTGAAAAAGGATGGTACCTTCATTTTCAGCTGCATCATACCTTGAATTATTGTATCGCCTGGTCTTGCGATGAGCGAAAAGATGTATTTGATGGCGATAAGCTTGTCATGACAAAAAGCTATTTTGATGAGTCATATTTTAAAATGCCGGTACATGACAGTGAGATAGTCCTATGTAATCGTAAAATTTCAACATATATTAATGCCTTGGTAAAGGCAGGTTTTGTAATTGAGCAGCTTGTGGAAGAGAGTGACAGGACTTCGTTGGAAGCAGTCGAAGATTTGGATCCCAAAACCAGAAAAGCAAAGATGTTGCCACTTTCATTTTGTATAAAAGCAAGAAAAAGTTAGGGAGATAAAACTGATGCAAATAAGGCTTGCAGTAGAGACAGATTATGAATCAGTTCTAAGAATTATGAATCAGGTTCAGGATATTCATGTTGAATTGAGACCTGACATATACAAAGAGAATAAAGTGATAATTGCCAAGGAAGAATTTATGGAAGCACTGGAAGGTGAAACTTTCTATGTTGCGGAGGATGGCGAAAAAGTAATAGGCATTATGGGACTTGCTTTTCGCCATATTGAGTCATCTTCACATGTAACGAGGGATGTTATTTTTGTGGATTGCATGGCAGTCGACGAGCCATACAGAGGAACGGGAGTAGGTCATGCATTTTTTGACAAGTTAAAGGAAGTTGCAAGGGAAAAACATTCTGACGGCATAGAACTCCAAGTGAATGCGAGAAATAAACAGGCGTATGAGATGTATGCAAAATACGGATTTAGTGAGAAATCAATAAATATGGAATTACTGGAATGGTAACTAATTACTATCGCTGACTTGAAGAGGTATGACGATGATTATAGTTTTCGATTTCTTTGAAACCTTACTTACTGTAAAGAGCGTGGAAAAGATGCGATAGTATAGGGATTGCCGTGACTTTTTTCTTTTCATTGTAGGAAAGGTATAGAAAAATGGGGACAATAAAAGATTACAGAAATATGGTAGAACAGCCATGGGGAAGGATATTCTATGATTTAATCTACAGACAATTAACTATTCCAAATGATAAAAGAGCTAAGATTTTGGATTTTGGTGCAGGATTCTGTATTACAGCAGATCATTACGCTAAAGACCATGATGTTACTGCCTTAGAGCCAAACGAGGAAATGTATGAACTGCGTATTAACAGTGGTGATTATACATTGATTCCTGAAGGAATAGATTATTTAAAGAGCGTAGATGACAGCTCTTTTGACATAGTTATTTGCCACAACGTATTGGAATATGTCGAGGATGTTGAGACAGTTCTAAATGATTTTATCAGGGTTTTGAAACCGGGTGGAATTCTGTCAATTGTTAAACACAATGAATTTGGTAAAGTGTTTGCCTACTCTGTTTTAAATGATAATCCTAAAGCAGCATTGGATGTTTTGGATAAATGCACAGAAAATACTGCATTTGGTAACAGAAATGTATATAGCAATGAAAATCTTACCGATCTTTTGGCTGATGAGGCTGAACTAAAGGAAATCTACGGTATTAGGACATTCTTTGGACTGTCTTCCAATAATGACATTAAGTTCAGCGAAGAGTGGTACAGAGATATGCTTGAGCTTGAAACAAGAGCCGGAGCGATTGATGAATATAAGAAGGTTGCTTTTTATAATCATCTGATTTTTAAAAAGAAATGATGGAGCAGAATGGACACTTTGTTTATAGAAGGCTTGAAGGAAAATAACATAAATAAACTACTGTCAGTACCCAAAAGTGATCTTCATAATCATTCCACAAAAGGGTGCAGACGAGAGTGGCTTTGCGAAAAACTGAATGTTGATATTCCAAGACCGCCGCAGCACCTTGATGGACTTGACGGTATGCAGAATTGGTTTAGATCTTCTATAAAGCCATTTTGCGATGGATATGAAAATATGATCCTGAGGTGGGAAGGTGCATTTGCTGAAGCAAAGCGCAATAATATAGTTCGTCTCGTTATGAATTTTGGAACGGCTGAGGTTGACCAGGTCGGAACGGTAGAAGAATTTAAAGAGCTCATTGAAGGTTTTCATAAATCTTATTGTCCTGACTGTGTTTTTGAGGCAGAGCTGACATTTCCATCCTGCTGCAACGTAGATGAAGAAGCAGATAAAATCGATAAATACCTGGATGCAGATTATTTCAAGGCAATTGACATATGTGCAGGAGAAAATGTTCAGCCATTTGAAGCCTTTAAGCCACTTTACAGGAAGGCAGAAAAGTATCATCTGACCAAAAAGATGCATGTGGGTGAAACCGGGTCTGCCGAGGACGTTAGAAAAGCTGTAGAAATCCTTGGACTTTCAGAAGTTCACCATGGGATTGGTGCATCCACATCAAAGGAAACCATGAGATTTCTTGCGGATAATCACATACAGGTTAATGTGTGCCCGAGCAGCAATGTAATGCTGGGATTTGCCAAAAGCTATGCGATGCATCCAATCAGGATACTGGTTGAGAATGGTGTTAAGGTTACTATAAATACTGATGATCTTCTGATTTTTGACTCATCTGTAGAGAATGAATACCTTAAGCTTTATCAGGCAGGTACATTGAGCGCAGAGCAATTAGATGAAATAAGATGCGTAGGATTGGGAACGTAGGATAATTGGCGGAGAACAGTGAAAAACAGGTCTTTATCAGTGTAAGTGTAAGACCTGCTTTTTTATTGTGCTATTTTTTAAGAACAATATTGCGATGCTTATTGAAACTGGTTTAATGATGACGTATGGTAATTTCAGCGGAAAATCATACAGCTGAAGAATATGGTTTTTTTAGTCCGGAAGGGGAAAATATAATGCTTAGATTAAGACCATATAAACGAGAAGACGCGGAGACCATTATTTCATGGAGCAAAGATGAAAGATCCTTCTATAAATGGAGCGCAGGAATCATGGGCAAGTATCCCATAACTCAGGAAGAATTTCGATTTGTAGATTCCCTGATGGCGTTTACTGCATTTGATGAGAATGGAATAATCGGTTTTTTCACTTTGAGAAATCCACGCGAGTCATTGGATGAGTTGCGTATAGGATTTGTTATTGTGGATCCGGCACAAAGAGGAACAGGCAAAGGAAAGGAAATGATCAAACTGGCACTCACATATGCGTTTGAAATATATGGCGCCAGTAAGGTTACCCTGGGTGTTTTTGAAAATAATGAGCCCGCACATTATTGCTATAAAGCGGCCGGATTTAAAGATTGTATTTTGGAAGAGCCGGAAACATATGAGGTTATGGGTGAAAAATGGGGATGTATAGAAATGATTGCAGAGCCAAAATAGTTTGATGCTTGTGGAAGAGGGAAGACCTGTTCCAAAGAACATAACGGGTTTTATTTAGATGGTTTAGTCATCAGATAGGAGTGAGTAATGACCAGGAAACTGATTAACTGGATTGGACTTACAGGGCTTGCTGCACTTATATCATACGCAGCTGCTGCATACTTTTGCAGAAGTGCTTTTCCGGGCTATAACTGGATGGCGTCCGCTGTAAGTGATCTTTCGGCAGAGACGGCACCTTCGAGGCAGCTTTGGGACAGGCTCGCTGCTGTATATTCAGCAGGAAGCGTGGTATGTGCCACATGCGTAGCAATATATGTATCGGAGAATAAGATTTCAACCAGGATGTTCCGTGTGGGAATCTACCTTTTTACTATAATGAACTGGGTATCAAAGGTAGGTTATTCGATGTTTTCTCTTGATGATGCCGGTAAGCAGATATCTTCATTTCAGGAAGTAATGCACATGGTTGTTACCGCATTTGTGGTAATCCTTTCAATAGCATCGCTTGTCCTGCTGATAATTGCCGGATGCAGGAATAAAGAGGTGAGAGGCATCGGAATCTGGGCAGCCATATTCTTTGCCATGATGCTGATGGGACCTATCGGTATGCAGGCGTTTCCTCCTCAGTACTTTGGCATAGCAGAAAGGTTCAGCATTTACTCTGCCATAGGATTTAATGCTGTTCTTGGAGTATATCTTTTCAACGGTTTTGGAAATGAAGGGAAGGGTTGATGGTCCACAGGGACGGGGTGAAAATGGCCCCCGTCCACCTGGACCATCACATTATTTCTTTTGAGTAAAGAAGATCAACACCTCCGTCGTAGTTGACGATCTCTTTATTTTCTATCTCAAAGTTTTCAATTGATTTTTCAAACATTATAATTTCTTTTCCTTCCAATTGTGTTATCGTATTAACATATTTTAAAAGACTTTTTTACATCATTCAACCAATGGCAATATGTGTGAGGGATGTAGGTCATAGAAGTATTTGGAGGAGAAAATAATTAATGTTAGACAACAAAGGTTTTGATTTATGGGCAGATGGATATGATGCAGCCGTTGGCCTTTCGGATGAAGAAAACAGTTATCCTTTTGCAGGATATAAGGATGTTCTTGGCACTATTTTCAAAGAAATCATGTCAAAGAAAAATGCCAGAGTTCTTGATATAGGTTTTGGAACAGGCACACTTACGACAAAGCTCTATGAGAATGGGTGTGAAGTCTATGGACAGGATTTTTCACAGAGAATGATTGAACTGGCAAAAGAGAAAATGGAAAATGCTCACCTTTATCAGGGAGATTTTACAAATGGATTAGTAAAAGAACTTTCGGAAAATAAATATGATTACATCGTTGGAACATATTCTTTGCATCATCTGACAGACGAGCAGAAGGTTATCTTTTTAAAGTCGTTGCTTGAAAGATTGGATGAAGGCGGAAAACTTCTCATTGGGGATGTCGCATTTGAAACAAGGGCAGCGCTGGAAAAGTGTAAAGAAGAAGTCGGAGATGAATGGGATGAGGATGAAATCTATTTTGTGATTGATGAACTCAGAAAATCGTTCGATAAAGTAGAGTTTTTCCCTAAGTCCTATTGCGCCGGTGTGATAGAGATAATGCCATGATCAGTCAGAGATAGAGGTAAAACATGGAAGAGATAAAGCTGACAGAGCCTGTAGCTGAATAATGCTATAATGAAGCTACCAAAAGGGGAAAGGAGAAGCCTATGAAATCGATTCTAATCAGTGATACAACGAAAGAAGAACGTGAGCAGATAGTTAAGGCATCTCTGGATTGTGGCGGCGGCTGCGAAAACTGCTCATCGTGCTGGCTTGGAGGAGGTAGTCCCTGGGATATCTATCAGGACTACATAGACGGCAAAAAAGAGATTCGCGAGATAAATCAGGAATACATGGAAAAGTATCGCCAGGACAGACAGATACATTGAGGAACAAACTATGGGGAATCCACCTGAAATATCAGAGTCAACAATAGGACTTTTTTGGAAGTCTCTGCGGATTACAAAAAATGATTGGATTGTATACCGCACCTGCTTTGTAAAGTGCGGCATATTTATTCATTACAAACAATTTAAGATTCTTCTTGAAAACAATTTTTAATAGAGTTAGCCTTCTTTTAGGACGTCCAAATCTATCCTAAGAGGAGGCTAAAAATGAATAGAGAAGAACTGCATAGTTTTATTTCTGAGAGTAAAGGAAACGAAAGCAATATCTGTCAGATCTGCGCCATAGGGGATGAGAAAGTCGTCTATGAGGATTGCTGGCGCGGATTTAAAAGCGAAGACGCCATCAACGTCAACTCAGTTACAAAGGGTGTCATGGCAATACTAGCAGGTATCGCTGTTGACAAGGGTGCTATAAAGAGCATCGATGAAAAAGTCTTAACATTCTTCCCGGATTATCAGGTTAAGCGTGGAGAAAAAACAATATACGATGTCACAGTAAGGCATCTTCTTACCATGACTGCTCCCTATAAGGGTAAATCAGAGCCATGGAAAAAGGTATGTACTTCGGACGACTGGACAAACGCTGCGCTGGATTTTCTTGGAGGGAGAAACGGAATTACCGGAGAATTCAGATATGCAACTCTTGGAATCCAGATACTGGCTGGAATCATTGAGCATGCAACGGGAGAAAAATGTATCGACTTTGCCAATAAGAATCTGTTTATTCCATTGGGGATCCCTGAGCATACCATTCATGGCACCAGCAGTAAAGAGGATCAGTTCGATTTCTTCATGAATAAAGGGCCACGAAAAAATGAGTGGTACTCTGATCCCCAGGACACAGTCACTGCCGGTTGGGGCCTCTGCGCTTCCGGAAAAGATCTTGCAAGGATTGGCTCCATGGTCTTAAACGAAGGAAAATATAAGGGTAATCAGATAGTTTCAGCGGAATGGATAAAGCAGATGACAACGCCGCATTTAAAGCTTGGTGAGAGATTTGGTTTCATGGAGTATGGCTATCTCTGGTACAAGCCAATTGAGGACGAAGAGGTCTACGCGGCAATAGGCGATTCCGGAAATATAATTTATGTAAACAAAGAAAATAACCTGGCTGTTGGAATGACCGGAACATTTAAGCCAAGAATTTTTGACAGGGTAGAATTTATTGAGAAATATGTGATTCCTGTGGCTTTATCGTGAGTATGTTTAGGTGTACTGAAAACATTTGATTATTGGACTTAACAGGTTGTGTGAAAAAGTGGGGGAGTAATTTATGGAACTAAGAAAAATAAACCTTCAGGATGCAAAGGCGCAGTGGGAATATACCACTGTGCTTCCGGAGGATGAGAATGGTCTCACTAACCCATATCATGGAGTATCTTTTGATGAATACAGGGAAAAAGTTCTTCCAACCCTGATATCCTATGAACATCCCGTAAATATGCCTGACTGGTTTGTGCCGGAAACATATTATTATCTTTGGGATGAAGGAAAGCTTGTGGGTGAATTTCGTATAAGACATCATCTTACGGATGTCCTTCGAACAGGTGCAGGTCACATCGGCTACAGTATTTCAAAAAACCATCGCGGGAAGGGCTATGGAACTGAAGGATTAAGGCTGACACTTCAGATTGCAAAAGAGATTGTGCCGGAAGAAGAGATATACCTTCGCGTTAATAAGGACAATATTGCTTCCCAAAAGGTCATGACCAATAACGGTGCATATAGATCCGGTGAAGACGAAGGTCACTTTTTCATGCGGGTAAAGAAAAATACCACTTACGTATTAGAGGATACGTCAAAAGTTTCGGGCCTCTTTGACGGCTGGCAGGAAACTCTTATTTACTCCTGCCTCCAAAAAGTAATGGGAAAAATCTATGTTACAGATCTTGATAATCCAAAGTCCGCATACGCACATGTGGGATGCTTTACCTTTTATGCGGGAGAGCCGGACAAGGAGCTTGTTTTGAATAAGCCTAAGGGCTTTACCATCATGGTGCCCCAAAATGAAGCATGGGCAGCTCTTATTGAAGAGTGTTTTTCCTCTGCAAAAAGAGTAACAAGATATGCCATAAAAAAAGACACGAAATTCAATAAGGATGCTCTGAAGAAGTTTGTGGAAGAACTCCCTGCAGGGTATGAACTTCATGAGATAGATTCTGACCTTTATGATAAATGTCTTGAGGCACCCTTCTCGGAAGATTTTGTATCTTCATTTGGAAGTAAGGAATTTTTCCTGAAAAGTGGAAGAGGAATGGTGATAACCAAAGCCGGCAACATTGTTGCCGGCGCATCATCCTATACCCGTTACAATGAAGGGATAGAGATCGAAGTGGATACAGCCACTGAAGAAAGAAAAAAGAACCTTGCAACGGTCGCCTGTGCTGCACTTATCCTTCGCTGCTTAAGCGAGAATTTGTATCCAAGTTGGGATGCACAGAATAAGATATCTGTCCATCTTGCGGAGAAACTTGGTTATGAATTTGACCATGAATATGTGGCCTATGAAGTTGACAGAGAGAGCAGAACACATTGATATTAAATACGGAGAAAAGGAGAAAAGCAGGTGATCAAGGGACTTCATCATATTTCAATGAAATGTAACACAGAGGAAGAGATCTCTAAGGTGAAGGAGTTTTATATTTGTCTACGCCCGAATATCCTATCCGCATGGCATTTTGCTTTGGCCCTCTTGGAGAACAGATTGAATTCTTCTGCGAAAGATAATAAAAAATATCTGTTGACCTTACAGTTATGAAGGTCTGCTAAAACCGGTTAAAGTAGATGAATGGTCCGGATATCGTTATTACGATGAGGAACAGGCAATAGCTTTTGTAAAAATCAAGAACCTGCAACGTCATAACTTCTGATGACGGCAAAAATCATTTCTGGTGCAGAACCAATAGATAAAATAGTGAAAAACAGACCCGAATAAGTGAATCCGGGTCTGTTTTTTTATTAAAAGAGTATAGTAACTATACAGTTAGACAGATATACATATAACATCTTTGATAAAGCTTAGGAGGTTACATTATGACAGTATTGTACTTTAGTTCTACAGGTAACTGCCTGTATATAGCAAAACGTATCGGAGGCAGGCTTCTATCTATACCGGAGTGTATCCGCGAAGAGAATTACCATATAGAAGATTCAGAAGTAGGGCTTGTTTTCCCTGTTTATGGGCTTTGTGTTCCGCCGTTTATTGTAGAGTTCCTTGAGAAAACATCTATCAGGACTTCATACCTTTTTGCCGTAGCTACCTATGGATTTTTCCCCGGAGCGGTATGCGGACAGTTATCGAAAATCAGGACGAAAGACGGGAGATGCTTTGATTACATCAATCGCCTTAAAATGGCTGAAAACTGTATTACCTTTTCAGATATGGCAAAGCAAAAGGGTGACAGTAAAAAGCAGCAGTCTCAGATAGATGAATTGCTTGCAGACATCACTGAGCACAAAAGGTATATCAGGGAGGACTCACCATTTAAGAAGCTTATGACAAAGAATCATCTTAAGAACTACGAGTTCGAGATCGGAGTTGGGATCACAGATATGCTCAGCGTTTCAGCTGACTGTACGGGGTGTGGTACCTGCGCCTGTCTGTGTCCCATGCAGAATATAAGCATTATCGGAGGGGCTCCGATATTTGACAGCAATTGTATAAGCTGCGGTGCATGTCTCCAAAACTGCCCGCGAAATGCAATACATCATCAGAATGAAAAAAGCTCGACAAGATACAGGAACCCTCACATAAGCCTTGAAGAATTAAAAATGTCTTCCTGAATTTTTCAATTTAGTGTAAAGCAGGTCATTATCCGTGCAAATGAAAGACCTGCTTTTTACTATGTGATACCTTACATATTGTAAAAAGACTGTTTCAGCAGAGAAAGGAAGGAACAAAATGAAAAGTTATTTGGAAACTAAAAATTTGACTAAGAGATATGGTTCCTTTGAGGCTGTTAAGGATATGAACATTCATATTAACAGAGGAGATATTTACGGTCTCATTGGACCAAACGGAGCAGGTAAAACAACACTTATGAAGATGCTTGTTGGATTCGCTACTCCAACCGACGGCGAGATAGAAGCTGCTGCCGGAGATCATTACCTTGAAAAAGTCGGATGTCTTATTGAGAGTCCCGGAATATACGGATATCTTAATGCTTTTGACAACATGAAGCTTAAGGCACTTTCAATGGGCATGTACGACGAGAAGGAAATACGAAGCATTCTTGATTTTGTCGAATTATCGAGGGAGCCCAAAAAGAGAGCAGGAAAGTTTTCTCTTGGAATGAAGCAGAGACTTGGAATTGGCATGGCGCTTATAGGAAGTCCTGAGTTTTTGATTCTTGATGAGCCCATAAACGGACTTGATCCCCAGGGAATCATTGAAATGAGAGAACTCATTAAAAGACTCAATGAAGAAAAGAAAATGACAATCATGATATCAAGCCACCTCCTTGGAGAACTTCAGAAGGTTGCCACAGTTTTTGGCATCATTTCAGAAGGAGAGCTTGTAACAGAAGTAACTGCAGACGAGTTGAAGAACAGCTATCTTGACGATGCTGATTCTCTCGAGGAATTCTATTTGGATATTATCAGGAAAGGACAGAAGAAGGCATGCTGAATCTAATGAAAATGAATCTGTACAGGTTTTTTAAAACAAGAGTTTTTTATATAACGCTTTTAATCACGATAATTTCATTTGGACTTCTGTCCAGACTGGAGACTGACCCATCTTCGGAGATTTATGAGGCACATGTAGAACAGCAAAGCCAGAATGAAGAACATGTAGGGATAGTTGCTACTGAAGAGATAACTGCTGAAACAAGCTTAGAGGAGCTCTATGCCAGCTTTACAGCTTCCGGTTTTATTCTGATCATGGTGGGAGTATTTGCTATCGTATATACGGAGGAGGAGAGGAAGAGCGGCTTTTTGAAAAATCTTCTGACAACCCGGAAGGAGAAGAAAAACATTTTTCTTACAAAAATCCCGGTGGTATTTTTGTATGCCCTGATTATGTTTCTGGGATCACTTCTTGCAATAAGACTTGGAAGCCTTGGCAGAGGTCCCGGTATGTATGCTGTGCAGAGTATTAGTTCACTTATCAGCTTCACGGTCTTAGAAGTGCTCCTTCATACAGCATTTGGAATTGCTATGATGGCGTTTTATGAGATTACCAGAAATACCATTATTCCAATCATGCTTGCTATTTTTGGATCTGCAAATCTTCATGGAATGCTTCTTGACATGCTTGAAAGAAAGCTCGTTTCCATGAGACCTTCTCTTGCAGGTTTTATGGAAAAGTATGCCCTTTCAAGAAATCTCATCGTAACTAAGGCAAACTACCTTGGAGATATTGAGATACCTTTTTCCCATATGAATGTTATCATTGTTATTATAGTTGGACTGGTTATATACTCGGCGATGGGAACGCTCATATTTACCAAGAGAGATACAATATAAGAGAAACCAGTCCTAATGGAGGTTGAGTATGTTTGAAGAATTTATACCTGAAAACTTCAGAGGTGCAGCATATATTCTGCAGGATGATAAGGTGCTGATACAGCATGCAGCCGGATACAGAGATTATGCCAATGAATTACCCAATACTATAGACACTAAATTTGCCAGCGCATCAGCGGGAAAAGTTTTTGTGGCAGTTGGCATACTGCAGCTTATTGAAAAAGAAAGGCTCCATTTTGCAGATACAATAGGGAAACTTATAGATATCGACTGGAAAGAGATTGATACAGATATAACTGTTGAGCAGCTTTTAAACCATACATCTGGAATACCGGATTATTTTGATGAATCCGTGATGGACGAGTATGAGGAGCTGTGGGTTGATTTTCCCAATTATAAGATCAGGCATAATGATGACCTGCTTCCGCTTTTCATCGATAAGCCCATGATGTATCCTAAAGGAAGCAAATTTCAGTATAACAATACAGGTTACGTTGTACTTGCCATGATCCTGGAGAGAGTAACAGGGCAGCCCTTTGATCTGTATCTTAAGGAAAATATATTTGATAAATGCGGTATGACAGGCACAGGCTACTACGAGCTTGATAAGCTCCCTGCAAAATGTGCTGTAAACTATTTGTGGTGCAACAGCGCAGATGATTTGAGAACCAATATTTTCTGCGTGGATGCCAAGGGCACAGGTGCAGGCGGTGCATTTATCACAGTAAAAGACATTGCAAATTTCTGGAAGGGACTTAAGGGCGGCAAGCTTCTTTCAAAAGAAATGGCTGACAATATGCTAAGTAAACACAGCGGCGATGGCAATGATCCAGAAGAAGGATATTATGGCTATGGCGTTTGGATAATCGATGGAAAAGAGCAAAAGGATATTCCGTATTTCCAGGGATGTGATCCCGGAGTCTGCTTTATTTCGGATTATAATCCAAACAATAACAGGATTGCTGTGTATGTCAGCAATTATGGTGATGATGTCTGGGAGATTGCAAGGAATATCAGGAAAAATTAGAAAGGCCGGAACATGATCATCCCGGATGGAGAGAACCGGATGATGTCATAAAAAAGAATGGTTGCAGAGAACGACGATTTAATCACATATTCCCCCTCAAAAAGAATATATGAAGCAGTAAAGAAAATCCCCAAGGGCAGGGTTGCCACTTATGCAGATGTTGCGCAGATGGCAGGGGACAGGAAAATGGCAAGAGCAGTTGGAAATGCTCTTCATAAAAATCCTGACCCCGATACAATACCCTGCCACAGGGTTGTTAACTCTAAGGGCGAGCTTGCCGTTAAATATGCCTTTGGTGGTGCATTGAAACAGGCAGAGATATTAGAGAGCGAAGGCGTTACGGTTGTTGATGGCAAAGTGGATTTGGAAAAATACAGAATTGTAATGGATGAAGTTTGATACCTATAGGATCAGGGGTTGTTATGAAATTAGAAAGGTTATCGGAAAGGGTTTGGTACTATCCCTTTGAACAGGAAAGGGACAGACCCAATCTTGGGTACATTAAAGGGGATAACTGGTCTCTTGCTATTGATGCGGGACATTCAGCTGCCCATACAGAAGAATTCTATAAGGCATTGCAGGGAGAGGGGCTTCCTCTCCCTGCTTTAACTGTGCTTACTCACTGGCACTGGGATCATACCTTTGCAATGCATGCCGTGAGCGGGCTCTGCATAGCTAATAGCAGAACGAATCAGTATATTCTTGATATTAGGGGCAGGCTTTTAAAGGAAGGACCGGAGTTCTTCCTTAATATGCATGAGAGCATTAGAAATGAATATCGTGATAATAAGGAGGTTATAGTAACTCCTGCGGACATGGTCTTTGATGGGGAGTTAATGCTTGATCTGGGAAGCTGCCCTGTCAGGCTTTTTCAGGCTGAATCTCCACACACTGATGATTCTACGCTTATCCATATTATTGATGAAAAGGTTCTTTTTCTTGGGGATTCAAACAGCGGTGTATTTCCAACCGGAGAAAAGAACCGGGAATTATGTGAGAAACTTGCAGCTACCATATCTTCAATAGATGCTGATATATGCCTTGAGGGACATTGGACACCTGATACGCCTAAAGGTATCGTCGAAGATATTTTGAGCTGATAAGAATAAACAAAAGGGAGTTTTTAGGAATGAAAGAAGTGAAATATAGCAGAAAGTCTTTGATTACATTTTTTCTGCTGGTAATCGGCTTTTCAGCCATTTGGGAGACTGTTTATATTATGGGAGGCCCGGAGTGGGCTGTTGCAGTTTTGATGTGGGTTCCTGCTTTCTCGGCATTTATAGCAGCAATCGTTAATATTCGAGAGAAGGGTGAGAAATTTTCTTTTAAAAAGACAGATCCGCTTATGGGGATAAAGCGTTGCAAAATAGGCTATGTTTTTCTTGGTATTTTGATACCGTTCATATATCTTTTTATACCCTATAGAATTTACTGGACCATGCATCCCGAGAACTTTGGTTACACCGGAGTTCCCTTTGCCATAATAATGAAGGACCTGGCTGTTTACTCAGTTGTTATGGTGCTTGTTTCAATGATGACTGCTACAGGAGAGGAGCTTGGCTGGAGAGGCTTTATGCTTCCTGCGCTGCTTGAACGTATGGATGAGAAAAAGGCCATGCTGGCTGTAGGTTTATTCTGGGGCGCATGGCACCTTCCAATTCTTGTATCAGGCGGATATATGGATGGCACATCTCTTGGATACAGGGTTGTGGCTTTCATGCTTCATATAATTCCTGTCGCAATTATTTCTGCAATACTGGCTATAAAAAGCGGAAGTGTATGGCCTTCAGCTTTCCTGCATGCGTCACATAACGCCTTTGATCAGGCTGTTTTCCAGGCTATCACAATCGGAGACGATAAGATGTATTATGTCAGCGAAACCGGAGTGTTTACAATAATCTGTGCATGGGTCATTGCCATAGTTATGTATGTTATTTTTGTAAGAACCCAAAGTGAAAATGCTGCGGAAAAAGGTGTATCAGATAGCGGCACTTTATAATTTTGGTAGCTTTAAAAACAAATTGCAAAAAATCTAATTGACAATATACCCCTCTGGGGTATATTATTTTGCTTGTAAGGATACCCCATGGGGGTATGCAATAGATAGGAGATACGTTATGGCAGATACTTTAAATATGACTGAAGAGCTTCAGGAAGAGTGTGGTTGCTGCTGTTCAGGCAAAACAAAAGAAAGAGATGATAAGGAATTCAAGGACCTTATGAACAGGCTTAAGAGAATCGAGGGCCAGGTCAGAGGTGTTGAAGGAATGCTGGAAAATGATGCCTACTGTACAGATATTCTGATGCAGGTTTCAGCTATTACCAGTGCCCTTAACAGCTTCAATAAAGCCCTTCTTGCAAACCACATGAAGACCTGTGTTGTTGAGAACATCAGAGAAGGCAATGAGGAAGTTATAGATGAGCTTGTTGCCACCATGCAGAAGCTCATGAAGTAAGCTAAAGAGGAGTAATTATGGAACAATACAAAGTAACAGGAATGAGCTGTGCTGCCTGTCAGACCAGAGTCGAGAAGGCGGTAAGTTCAGTGGAGGGCGTAGAGAGCTGCGCTGTGAGCCTGCTTACAAATTCGATGGGAGTTGAAGGCTCGGCTCGCCCTGAGGATATAATAGCTGCGGTAGAGGCAGCAGGCTATGGAGCAAGCCGCAAAAGTGAAGATGGCAAAAAAGCTATGTCATCAGCCACAGATGATTCTTTAAAGGACACTGAGACTCCTAAAATGAAAAAGAGACTGATCGCATCAGTAATACTGCTGATTCCTCTTATGTATGTGTCCATGGGACACATGCTTTGGGACTGGCCTCTTCCCGGATTCCTTGATGGGAATCATGTGGCAATGGGATTATATGAGCTCCTGATTGCCGGAATGATCATGGTGATAAATCAGAAGTTTTTCATAAGCGGTTTTAAGGGGCTGCTTCACAGATCACCCAATATGGATACCCTTGTAGCTCTTGGTGCTACGGCGTCATACGGCTACAGTATAGTTGCTCTTTTTGCAATGACAGGCGCTGTGCAGGCCGCTGATACTGAAAAGGTCATGTACTACATGAATCAGTTTTACTTTGAGGCAGCAACCATGATCCTTACCTTGATCACTGTAGGTAAGATGCTTGAAGCAAGATCAAAAGGGAAAACAACAAGTGCCCTTAAGGGTCTGATGGATCTTTCTACCAAGACTGCCGTGATTTTACGTGATGGTACTGAGACCACAGTTCCGATAGAGGAAGTAAAGGTTGGCGATAAATTTGTGGTAAGACCCGGGGACAGCATACCCGTGGATGGTATTGTTTCAGAGGGCGAAAGCGCAGTAAATGAATCCGCACTTACAGGTGAAAGTGTTCCTGTAGAAAAAACAGTAGGTGATAATGTATCGGCAGCAACCATTAACACATCGGGATATATGGTTTGCGAAGCCACAAGAGTTGGCGAAGATACCACTCTTTCAGCTATTATAAAAATGGTTAGTGACGCGGCAGCCACAAAGGCTCCCATAGCGAAGATAGCAGATAAGGTTTCCGGAGTTTTTGTTCCTGTAGTAATAGGAATAGCCCTTGTTACATTTTTCGCATGGCTCCTTGCCGGACAGAGCGTGGGCTATGCCATAGCAAGAGCGGTATCAGTGCTGGTTATAAGCTGCCCCTGTGCCCTGGGTCTTGCAACACCGGTTGCCATAATGGTAGGAAACGGCGTCTCTGCAAAGACCGGAATTCTTTTTAAAACTGCAGCTTCACTTGAGCAGGCAGGCAAAACTCAGATAGTTGCTCTTGATAAAACAGGTACCATCACAACCGGGGAGATGAAGGTAACTGACATAGTTACTGCAGAGGGTATTTCTGAGAATGAGCTTTTGAAGGTTGCCTATGCTCTTGAATCAAAGAGTGAACATCCGATATCCAGAGCGGTAACAGACTATGCGGCAGATAAAAAAATCACCCCGGAAGATACTTCGGAATTCGAAGTACTGTCCGGAAACGGATTGAAGGCAAAGCTTGAAGGCACAGCAATTTACGGCGGAAATCTTAAGTATATTGAGAGTGTTATAGGTAATGTAAATACAAAAACCAGGCAGAAGATAGATGAGCTTGCACGTAGCGGAAAGACTCCGGTACTTATTGCAAAGGCGAATACGCTACTTGGAATCATCGGAGTCAGCGATGTGATAAAGGAGGATTCGCCTGAAGCAATTTCAGAGCTTAAAAATCTGGGAATTCATGTGGTTATGCTTACGGGTGATAATGAGGTTACAGCAAAGGCCATAGCGAAGCAGGCAGGTGTTGATGAGGTTGTAGCATCTGTAAAGCCTGACGGAAAAGAAGCGGTCATCAGGCAGCTTATGGAGCATGGAACTGTTACCATGGTAGGTGATGGTATAAATGATGCACCTGCTCTTACATCTGCAAACCTTGGAATAGCCATCGGCGCAGGCACAGACGTTGCAATAGATGCAGCAGATGTTGTCTTAATGAAAAGTAGTATAAAGGATGTTGCGGCAGCTATAAGGATATCCAGGAGTACTCTTAGAAATATCCATGAAAATCTTTTCTGGGCATTTTTCTATAACGTACTTGGAATACCCCTTGCGGCAGGATGCTATGTAGCAGCCTTTGGATGGGAGCTTAATCCAATATTCGGAGCAGCAGCCATGGGCTTATCAAGCTTTTGCGTGGTATCAAATGCCCTTAGGCTTAACTGGATAAAGCCCTATGACAGTTCAAGAGATAAGGCTATTAAAAATGCCGTCACCGGCAATTTAATACAAAAGGATTCTTCCGATGAAGCTTTCACCGGTCAGATCATAAATAATGAAACAGGAAAGGAAAATAATGAAATGAAGATCACAGTAAACGGAATGATGTGCGAGCACTGCGAGGCTCATGTAAAGAAGGCTCTTGAAGCAATTGACGGTATCGAAAGTGCAGTTGCATCTCACAAAGATAACCTTGTAACTATAACAAACTCAAAGGATGTTGATGAAGCTGTCATCAAGGCTGCTGTAGAAGAAGCAGGCTATGAGTTTGCAGGAGTGATCTGAGCACAGACATAATATAAAATAAGTCCCGGTGTATGCCTTTTTATAAAGGTATACATCGGGACTTTTATATTTGTCCGAGAGTGTCAAGTTAAGTGTGTAAGTTTTTTACTTTTATTAAAATCGGTGGTCGCATGACCACCGATTTTTGCGGTAAAAAATGGTGTCAGTAATCTTATCTAAAAGGTAGCTCCGCTTCGATTTTACTCATGAGCTTTTTATCAAGTATATAGCCTGATTCATTGGGGATAGGCTCTGATTCCAGAATAGAATCGTCATCCCAGCCATAATAACTAAGAGCAAATTTACGAGCTTCATCAGGTGACATATCCTTAGTGTGAATACGGATGTATTCTTCGTCTCGGTATACTTCAAGAAATGGGATTGGAACGCCACCGTCATACCATCCACCGGAACTGTTCTCATAAACACTATGACCATCTTTTACCCATTCTCGGACAGCACGCTGCTCCTTCTTGGTCATAGGGGTATTTTGGATATAATCTTTATACTGTTCTTCAAGCAGTGTTCTAGTTTCTTCTGGAAGATATCTGTTAAATCGCATACAGTGGTGCTCCTTCTTTGATCAGTATTTTTCGTATTTCAGGATCCGGGCTTGCATAGATGTGTCCATGGCAAGCTGATTCCTTACAATAGCCCAGTTAGGCACTGGTCGACCATTCCACTTTTTATAAAGCTCTGTGATACGAAGATAAAGGGCCTTAAGCACAGCATCCTCGCTAGGAAATGCACCTTTTTTGGTTACTTTTCTAAGGCTTGAATTTATTGCCTCAATGGGGTTAGTTGTGTACATCACCTTTCTTACAGCACTGCCATAATTGAAGAGTTGCTCAACATGTTTCCAGTTTCTTGTCCATACATCGACCGCTCCGGGATACTTGCTCCAGTTCTGTTTGAAGCGTTCAAATTCAGCCACAGCAGCTTTGAGACTGGATGCACCGTATACTTTTTTAAGCTGTGAGGTATAAGCTTTGTAATCCTTTGATGGGATATATCTTATGGAGTTGCGGATCAGATGTACAATACAGCGTTGAACGACTACATCCTTGAAGATTGATTTTGCACCTTCTTCAAGCCCGGAAACACCATCCATGCTTATGAAGAGAATATCTTCAACACCACGGGCTTTGATTTCATCAAATATCTGCATCCAGTAATGTTTTCCTTCGGATTCTCCAATCCATATCCCCAGGATGTCTTTTATGCCATTTGAATCATACCCAAGGATAACATAAACTGCACAGCTTTTGGTCTCCATCTCCTTGCGAATATCTACATATAGACAGTCTACAAAAATGAATGGATAGAACCTCTTAAGCGGTCTGCTTTGCCATTCCTTGGCCTTTTCAATGACCTGATCAGTGATGTTGGATATCATTTCTGCAGATATTTCAAATCCATAAATATCCTCAATGGTATCTGCTATATCACGCTGGCTCATTCCTTTAGCATACATAGCAATGACTTTGTCTTCAATACCGCTGACATCTCTTGTACGCTTTGGTACAACCTGGGGCTCAAATGAACCGTCACGATCTCTAGGTGACTGGATTTCAATATCGCCCATGGAAGTCTTCAGCGTCTTTGAAGTATAACCATTTCGACGGTTGGTAGTTGGTTTATATCCATGATCATTAGATTCATATCCTAAATGAGAATCCATTTCTCCCTGAAGCATAGCTTCAAACATAGGACCAAATATTTCCTTGATTGCATCTTGCATCTCTTGGGCGTTTGTAGGCTGATAATTGTCAATGATAGCCTGTGCAATAGCCCTTCCTGCTTCACTTCTCTTGTTCTTTCTTGGTGCCATAAGTTCTGTACTCATTCCTTTCATCCTTTCTTTTAATGTACCGCACCCTATAAACTAAATAAAGTGCGTAAGTTAATGTTTTTTAACTTACACACTTTATTTTACACTCCC
>NZ_AUJO01000030.1 GCF_000424265.1 Butyrivibrio sp. WCD3002 | reverse complement strand
ACAGTCGTTTCCAACTGTTATCCCCCAGTACGAGGCAGGTTGCCCACGCGTTACTCACCCGTCCGCCACTAAGATTTAACAAGATTCTGCCGAAGCTTCATCAGCGTTAAATCTCCGTTCGACTTGCATGTGTTAGGCACGCCGCCAGCGTTCATCCTGAGCCAGGATCGAACTCTCACGTTTAAATTTTATCTAATCACTTAAAGTGACTGGATCGTTCGTCTGACCAGAACTAAAGCTTGGCTTTGTTCTGTCCGTTTTTACCTTGTTAGGTTTGTTTTGTTCTCTGAAATTTCTTTTTGGAATTTTCAGGGTTGCATTACTATTCCATTGTCAAAGTGCATCTCATCGATGTTACTGATGAGGACCGCAGAAGGAGGGATTTGAACCCTCGCGCCGCTGTTAACGACCTGCACCCTTTCCAGGGGTGTCTCTTCAACCTCTTGAGTACTTCTGCAAAAGTGTTGACTTTAATTCTTCACTCTTCAATTTTGAGCGGAGCGAGAGGGATTCGAACCCTCGTGGCGTTGCCGCCAAACGGTTTTCAAGACCGCCTCGTTATGACCGCTTCGATATCGCTCCAAACACTATATCGGCTACTGTTTGTTGGCTTTCAACGCACAGCGCGATAATTATAATAACAACGTAGTAAACCTTTGTCAATATTAATTTTCTAAAATTTTTTATTAATTTAGAGTTTCTTATTTATTATGGATTCCGCAAGGGTCAAATCCTCAGGTGTGGTGATTTTTATATTGTCATAAGACCCCTTTATAAGTTTTACCTTTCTGACACCAAAAGTTTCCATAACCATGGCATCATCGGTAATATTTACCCCTTCTGAAAGAAGTTTTTCTTCTTCAGCAGCAAGCTTTTCGTAAAGCTCAAGTATCTCAGGATACAAAAAAACCTGTGGGGTCTGAATAAGCCAGGTCTTGTCTCTGTCGGGAGTTGTTGCTGCAAATCCGTTTTCATCAGCTATTTTTATTGTGTCCTTTACAGGCATGCCTACTACGCATGCGCCATATTCTTTTACGGCTGCCAAAGCGCGGTCGAGGATTTCATCATCAATGAAGGGTCTTGCTCCATCGTGAATAAAAACAGCCTCAGTATCTTTTGAGGCTGCAAGGAGTCCTAAACGTACGCTGTGATATCTTGTGCTTCCACCGGCAACTATTGCCTTTATTTTTGAAAAACCGGCAGGAGTTATTATGTCTTCTTTAACCTGCTGTATATCGCTCTCAGGGAGCACTAATATTATTTCATCTATAAAGCTGTTTTCAAAAGCTCTTAAAGAATACAAAAGCAGTGGTGAACCGCATATTTCCATATACTGCTTCTTTACTCCGCTTTGCATTCTGCTGCCGCTTCCTGCAGCAAGCACTATCGCTGTTGTTTTCAATGAGAATTCTCCTTAAAAGCTACAAAAATATTAATTGCTGCTTCTTCCATGATATCTGCGTTCTCTGTCTCCAAGGGGGAGATTGGGAACAGCATTCAGATCCATTCCGGCACGGTTCCCTTTCAGATATTCGTAGTAGCCAGCGGCACCTATCATGGCTGCATTGTCCGTACAAAGTACAGGCGCAGGTCTGTAAAAAGTCATTCCGCGTTTTTCACACTCAGCTTCCAGTCTCTCTCTAAGCGCAGTATTGGACGCTACTCCGCCTGCTATTGCCACCTTTTTGCAGTTATACTCTTCTGCTGCTTCCATGGTGTGCTCAGTCAAAACATCCACAACCGCTTTTTGGAAGGATGCTGCCACGTCATTTTTATTGATTTCCTCGCCCTTCATCTCCGCCTGATTAAGGTAGTTGAGAACTGCCGATTTTAAGCCACTGAAACTAAAGTCATAGGATTTTTCCGATGTCTTAGCTCTTGGAAATGCGATGGCATCGGGATTTCCCTCTCTTGCAGCCTTGTCGACCTTGGGCCCGCCGGGGTATCCAAGTCCTATTGCTCTTGCGACCTTATCAAAGGCTTCGCCAGCGGCATCATCTCTGGTCTGACCGATTATGTCATATTCACCGTAATCTTTTACATAAACAAGGTGGGAGTGTCCGCCTGATGCAACAAGACACATAAAGGGCGGTTCAAGCTCTTTATATTCTATATAATTAGCGCATATATGTCCTTCAATGTGATGTACGCCAACAAGAGGTTTACCTGTGGCAAAGCTCAGGGCTTTTGCTTCAGATACACCCACAAGAAGCGCGCCTACAAGTCCGGGGCCATAGGTTACCGCAATTGCATCTATGTCATCAAGAGAAAGTCCAGCTTCACTAAGGGCAGCCCTGACGCAGACATTGATCTTCTCTACATGTTTGCGCGATGCTATTTCAGGCACAACTCCGCCGTATACAGTATGAAGCGCGATCTGAGAAGATATGATATTAGAAAGAACCTCTCTTCCGTTTCTTACAACTGCTGCAGCAGTCTCATCGCAGCTGCTTTCGATTGCAAGAATATTGATATCTTCATCTTTTGATTCCTGCAAAGCTTCAGTCTGTTCATTTTTGATTGACATAAATATTACGCCGTCCTCATCGGTACGGCGTTTGATGTTTTCATGATTGTTATCCATATTAATTCGCTTCCGTATCCTTTACTTCTGATACTGTCCAACCGAGGATCTTCCAGTTTTTATCAGCATCTTTTCTTAATACAAAAAGATAGTTATAGACATTTGTGTGAGTTCCGTGCCTCAAATAAATTTTGGCAAGAACATTTGCTATTTCTTCGCCGGTGTCTTTTGTTTCTTCAATATCATTTGAAAGGACTTCATATTTGGAGATGGAATAGTCCTCTTCTTTCTTTTTATCCACCTCTGTCTTTAAGCTTCCGGGCCAGTCAGACTGATTCGCAATGAGTTCATCATCGAAGATTCCCTTCATAACATCAGCCATCTGACCAAATTCTTCGTCAGTGTAGGTCTGCTTATACATTACCTTCATTATGCGTACGTAAAGGTCTGCAACGGTGGCAGGTGTCTTTGGATAGGTCTTTGATAAATCCATGGTGGTTATCTTCTGAACCTCAGTTAGCTCCTGATCTTCGGTAGTACTGTTAGAACTGCTTCTACCTCTATTTACAATGACAAATATGCCCAGTATGACCGCAGCAAAAAGAACCATCAAAATAACTGCTTTTATGATAGCGTTTTTCTTGGAATCGTCCATATACCCCTCCTACATGTCGTCCTTATTCCGGTAATTCTAAGCTTTAGTCCTCTTCAAATCTTAAGGTTATTACTCTGCCATCCTTTGTTGCAACAGAGTTCTTGAAAATATCCTTCACCTTAGGCAGATATTCCTTGGGATTAACAAGTGACGGGCTGTAATGTGTAAGCCACATCTGCTCCACCTTGGCCTTTTTAGCCAGTTCTGCTGCCTCATACATGGTCATATGCTTATTTTCTCTGGCTTTTTGAAGCTTATCTTCTTCGCCATACATTCCTTCGCATATAAAAAGATCGGAGTCTTCGGCATTTTCTGCGATGCTGTCCGTGGGTCTTGAATCTGTTACATATGTGAGATGGATTCCTTTTCTCTGCTGGCCAAGAACCATATCCGGTGTAAAAACTCTGCCGTCATCAGTGTTTATGATCTCGCCCTTCTGAAGTCTGTTCCAAAACTTCATATCTATTCCCGAGGCCTTTGCTCTCTCTACGTCAAATTTGCCTATGCGGTCAAGGTGCATGGTATAGCCATAGCACAAAATATTATGATTTACCTTAAATGCTTTGATTCTGAATTCATTCATTCCGGGGAGTGTGAATTCATCACTGTCCCCTTCAATTTCATGGTACTGTATCTCAAAAGGCAGCTCCGGAGCTATTGTCCTTAGTGCCTTTACAACTCGCTGAAGCCCTTTGGGGCCAACCAAAAGAAGGGGCTCCGTTCTCTCTGCATTGCCCATGGTAAGAAGCATTCCGGGGAGTCCTGATATATGATCTGCGTGGTAATGTGTAAAGCAGATAACATCAATAGGCTTTGGGCTCCATCCTGATTTCCTTAGGGCAATCTGTGTTCCCTCTCCGCAGTCAATCAGTATGCTTTTTCCGTTGTATCGCACCATAAGTGCGGTCAAAAATCTGTTCGGAAGCGGCATCATACCGCCGGTTCCAAGTAAACAAACATCAATCATTCGTATTTCTCTTCCAATAAATTACTGCATTATCGTCCGGGTCATCATAAAAATTCGGACGTATTCCTTCATTAACAAAGCCAAGCTTCTCATAGAGCTTCCTTGCAGGCTGATTCTGTTCACGAACTTCAAGGGTGAAATCCCTGCAGCCGATTCCCTCTGCCTTTTTTAAAAGCTCAGTCAACATCATATAGCCGATTCCAGTATTTCGAAGCTCTGCTGATACAGAAACATTGGTGACATCGCCCTCACCTGATATATTTCTTACTCCGCAAAGACCGGCTACTCTGCCTGCTTTTTCCGCAACAATATATACTGTGTCGTCACGGGTGCATGCTTCAAGGAGCTGCTTCTCGGTCCAGGCTTCTTTTCCAAGGCTGGCAGCTTCCAAAGCGGCAGATTCTGTAATATCCTCAGCGCTCATCTCTCTTATCTTTACGGTGCGAGCCTTTTTCTCCTTGGCTTCGCGCTCAGCCTGTGATGCTCTTAAATATTCGGGAGCAAAGCTGTCTGTATCGGCAAGCTTTCCTTTTCTGAAATACTCTGCTGCAAGAACAGAAAGTGCTGCTGCACGCTGTCTGTTGGCAAGAGGCGGTGCAAGAATGTAATCAACCTTAAGAAGGTCGTCCAGTTTATCTCTGTAAACCGGGATTCCATCTCCAAGAAGTACCGCTCTTTTTCCTATCTTATTCAGCCTGTCCGCTATCTCTGCAACGGACATGGCTGCCTGAGGCATGAGAGTCTTCATTTTATAGAAAACTTCGTGCTGGTCTTCGCTTTCTTTTTCCGGAACAAAGGTGTAAATTCCTGTATAAACCTGGCTTCTTCTGGCATCCATCATGGGACAGATAATGTTCTCATTGCCGTAAAGGTTGTATGCCAAAGCGTCCAGAGTTGGCACTGCTATAAGGGGCTTATTAAGCGCAAGGCAAAGTCCTTTTGCTGTTGCCACACCGATTCTAAGGCCTGTAAATGATCCCGGGCCCGCTGATACGGCAATTGCATCAACGGTATTAAGATCAAGCGAAAGCCTCTCTTTTATCTGCTCCATCATGGGAAGAAGGAGCTCTGAATGTGTTATTTTATGCTGAATTGAAAACTCAGATAATAATCTGTCATCCTCTGTAACTGCTACAGTGCAGACAAGTCCTGAAGTATCCAGTGAAATAATCTTCATTTTATCTGTTATCTATCGTCTCAAGAGTTATGCGGCGATAGTCCGTTCCTTTCCTTAAATCCTTTTCGATTGTTATTTCCATGTACTTTTCGGGCAATATTTCTTCTATAAGATTGGCCCATTCTATAAAGCATAAGCCCTGGCCGTAAAAATAATCCTCATAACCAATCTCATCCATTTCACTGACGTCTCCGATTCTGTAGACATCAAAATGGTAAAAGGGTATTCTACCCTGATCGTAAACCTGTAATATTGTAAATGTAGGGCTGTTTACGGGGCCCTCGATTCCGAGACCTGCTGCAACTCCCTGGGTTAAAACGGTTTTGCCCACGCCAAGATCACCCACAAGGGTATATACCATCCCGGGTTCTGCGGTCTCGCCTATTCTTTTGCCAAACGCAAAAGTCTCTTCAGCTGAAAATGTTTCTAATATTGTATTCATATAATCAGAATATTGCAGAAATCATCAAAATGCAAGTTATACCCCTATTGACGAATTTAGTTTGATGAAATATTATTGTGTTTGTAAATAATATCTTCGGGGCGGGGTGCAATTCCCTACCGGCGGTGATACCCAGGTGAGAAGCTCATCTGAGACAAGTCCGCGAACCGCTACGGCGGCCGATTTGGTGAGAATCCAAAACCGACAGTATAGTCTGGATGGTAGAAGATGTCGTTATATGTCTAGTTTTATTACGCGATTAATCTTTTTCTAATCCTCCCCGACAATCTAAGGAGGAAAAACCAATGAAAAACAACCTATTAACTTCAATTGCAGACAACGCAGGATACGTTGTTGTATTTCTGCTTCTCATCGCTGCAATGTTTGTCGTAGCAAAGGTAGCTGAAAAACTTGTTGCTAAAAAGGCCGGTGAGGACAGCTCCTCTCTTACAACCCGTAAGGTTGTAATTATCGGACTGTTTGCTGCAATATCCGCAATCCTCATGATCTTCGAGATTCCGGTATTCTTCGCTCCCAGCTTCTACAAGATCGATCTTTCCGATCTTCCTGCAGTAGTCGGCGCATTTGCTTTTGGTCCCATGACCGGCGTACTTATCGAATTCATTAAGATTCTTCTTAATCTTGTGATCAACGGAACAACAACCGCATTCGTAGGCGAGCTTGC
This sequence comes from Butyrivibrio sp. WCD3002, assembly GCF_000424265.1. Lineage (GTDB taxonomy): Bacteria > Bacillota > Clostridia > Lachnospirales > Lachnospiraceae > Butyrivibrio. The sequence goes on along the minus strand of NZ_AUJO01000030.1, from coordinate 26,735 downwards.
AAACTTCATAGTAGGCTGCAGCTATGTACTTCCTGCTTCCATCATTTATCTGTTCAAGAAGACACGCAAGATGGCAATGATTTCATGCCTCACAGGTACTCTTGTAATCGCTATAGTAGGAAGCTCACTTAACGCATTCTATCTTCTTCCTGCATTTGCAGCACTGTACGGAATGCCTGTAGATGCCCTCATCGGAATGGGAACAGCTGTAAATCCTGCAATAAGCAACATGTTTACATTTGTTCTTTTCGCAGTTGCACCGCTTAACCTCTTAAAGGGTGCCATCATCACCGGTGTGACAGTTGCTGTATACAAGAAGTTAAGTCCCATCATTAAGAATGCTACTCTCGTTTCTGCAAAGAGACAGGAAGCATAATAACAAAGCCTTCATTTATATTTTCTTAATCATTTTTTAATACCTGGTGTAGGTGCCTTTATTGACTTTTATTCGCGCAATATCATAAAATTATTGTGTAAATGCTGAATATTTATTGTCTACGAGGCACCTATGAAAAGGTTGATCACAAAAAAGCTTGTGCCCGGCATGATCCTGTCGGATAATGTATATTCTTATGACAATAATCAGCTTGTGTTGCCTAAAGGAACGGTTCTTGATAACCAGGCAATCACCAAGCTGTCTTTTTATTCTGTCGCAAATGTCCTTGTTGAAGATTATGATGAAAGTATAGATTCAGCACCTTTAGATGGTTCTGATGATTCATACGCATCAAGGCTTCGCGAAACCGCTGAATTCAGGGAGTTTAAAAAGGATTTTGAAATATGCTCCCAAAAATTTAAATCCGGTATAGATGATCTCATTAACGATAAGGAAAATTTTAATCTGGATGAAGTAATGTCTCCCATTTATGAACTGATGCATAAGGGGAACAATCCTTCCAATATTCTGGACATGCTACATAGTCTCAGGCGTTATGATGATGCCACCTATGTGCACTGTATAAGTGTTGCCATGATCTGCAATATCATGGGGCAGTGGCTAAGGATGAGCGAGGATGACATAGAGGTTCTCACAGAAGCCGGACTAATGCACGATATCGGAAAGCTTCTGATTCCCAATGAGATAATTACGAAGCCCGCACACCTGACTAACGATGAGTATGTAGTGGTGCAGACACACCCTGCACAGGGTTATATGGTACTGACAGATTTAGATGTAAGTGACCATGTAAAAAATGCAGCTTTAATGCATCATGAAAGATGTGACGGGTCGGGCTATCCTGCTCATTTAAAAGGGCCGCAGATAGATTACTATGCAAAGATCGTGTCTATAGCTGATGTATATGACGCAATGACTTCTGCGAGAGTATACAGAGATCCTCTTTGTCCCTTCTTAGCCATAGAGCTTTTTGAGTCGGAGGGGCTGCAAAAATATGATACAAACGCCATAATGACATTTTTACAGAATATTGTTAATACTTATCTCCTGAACAAGGTTCGCCTAAATAACGGTCAGGAAGGCGAAATAATCTTTATAAACAGGGATCATCTGTCAAGACCGACAGTTAAGATAGATTCAGATTACGTGGATCTTACTCTGCATCCCGAGCTCCATATAGAACAGATATTATAAAAGCCATACCCTCTTATGTGAAGGTATGGCCTTTTCTTTTATTATTATGCAAATTTAAGCTTAAACTTCTGAATGTCTCTGTCAGTATCAACCTTGGTAATCTGTGCACCAAGCTCCCTGAGCTTCACATCAAAGTCCTCATAGCCTCGCTCAATGTATCTGATCTCTTCAACAGTGGTGAAGCCCTCTGCTGTAAGACCTGCTATAACAAGAGCTGCTCCTGCTCTAAGGTCCGGGGCCGCAACCTCTGCACCGGTGTATTTATCCACACCTTCAATAATGGCTGTACTGCCCTCTACTTTTATATTCGCGCCCATTCTGGTGAGCTCATCAACATATTTAAATCGATTTTCAAAAAGTGACTCTGTCACAAGACTTATACCGCTGGCAAGTCCAAGAACCACCGTGATCTGAGGCTGCATATCGGTAGGATATCCCGGGTAAGGAAGAGTCTTAACATGAGCATTGCGCATTCTCTTTGTGGCAACAACTCTTACAGCATCGTCCGACTCCAATACCTGACAGCCCATCTCTATAAGCTTTGCACTGATAGACTCTAAATGCTTGGGAATTACGTTTTTAATTGTAATATCGCCCTTGGTAGCTGCCGCTATCATCATAAAGGTACCGGCCTCAATCTGGTCGGGAATAATGGTATATTCTGTACCGTGAAGTCTCTCAACTCCTCTTATTCTGATAACATCTGTACCTGCACCCTTGATGTCAGCTCCCATACTGTTAAGGAAGTTGGCCAGATCAACTACGTGAGGTTCTTTTGCAGCATTCTCAATAATAGTCTTACCATCAGCCATCGCTGCTGCCATCATAATATTGATGGTAGCTCCAACACTGGCTATATCAAGATAGATATGACTGGCAACAAGCCTCTCGGCCCTTGCACTTATCATTCCATGCTCGATGGTAACATTGGCACCAAGAGCGGTGAAGCCCTTGATATGCTGGTCGATAGGTCTGAGACCGATGTTACATCCACCGGGCAAAACTACCTGCGCATTGTTATATTTACCAAGAAATGCTCCTATCATGTAATATGAAGCTCTGATTTTCTTGATATATTCATTCTCTATTCTATAGTCACTTACATGTGAAGCATTAATCTTAACTGAATGACGACCGGTACGTTCAACAATAACGCCTATGCTCTGCATAGCCTGAAGCATTACGTTTGTATCAGCTTCATCAGGCATATTATCGATATACACTGTCTCATCAGACATTGTCGCAGCGGCAAGAATCGGAAGTGCAGCATTCTTGGCTCCGCCTATTTCAACTTCACCAACGAGCGGTATTCCGCCCTTTATTACGTATTTTTCCATATAATCTCTACTACATTCACAGATTTGTGAACTTCCTAGTCAATAAACTCTCCCCATAAATTGCTAACGGCTATTGTTATACCACAAATAAATTACTTTGTAAAATAAAAACCGTCAGTTCAAGTAATTAAGCGGATTTACCTGGGATCCGTTTATGAGGATCTCAAAGTGGAGATGAGCTCCCGTACTTACACCGGTATTACCGCTAAGAGCAATCTTTTGTCCCTGGGAAACGGACTGTCCGACGCTCACAAGTATCTTGGAAAGGTGACCATATCTGGTCTCTCTGCCATCGGAATGTCTGATATAGATAACATATCCATATCCTCTGCCCCATCCGGCTCTTGTTACCACACCTCCGTTAGAGGCCATTACAGCTGTTCCTACAGGTGTAGCCCAGTCAATTCCCTTATGATAGGTACTTGCTCCCTTGGTAGGTGCTGAACGTCTTCCAAAGCCTGAGGATAAACGTCCGCCGGAAATAGGCTTAATATATGTAGGAGGAACAATCGTTCCACGCTCAACTATTTTTGCAACAGCCTCGTAAGTAACTTCTTCTTTTTGTATATCACGACCAGTCTCGCCATTGTTTTCATAATTTACGAGTGCTACTACCTTACGGTGACCAGCCGAAGGTTCCTGAATAACTTCCTGTCTGGTAGTGTACCATGAGTCGTTATCAATATAGACTACATCTGCTTCATAATCTTCTTCATAGTATTCCTGCTTTGTATAAACAACCGAAAGCTCAGGCTCCGGAACAGTTACTATGATTTCATCTCCCACGCGGATCATGGACTCGGGAGTATCAATGGTCTCATTCATGGCAACAAGGTCATCCAGAGATAATCCAAAATTCTCTGCAATAAGTCCAAGAGTGTCCCCGGACTGTATCTCGTATATCTGATTTGTCTCCTGGTCCTTGGTAACCTCATCAATGGCGGTTTGCAGATCAGTTATCTCAGAAAGAGGAAGATAGCTCTCAACGACCTCTATCTTGTCACCAAAATCTATATCCATAAGACCAAGCTTGTAATCTTCAAAGCTTTTTTCCTCTGTAAGAGGCTTTATCTGATCAAATATATCACTTATAGCCAGATCAATTCCTGCTTCGGGGAGCTTTATCTGTTCCTCCTTGGCCTCTACCTCTTCATTTGAAACTACTTCAGAAGTAAGAACATTGACCTCTCTTGCATTATCGGTCACAAGAGTAGCGCTGTATAAGTTGTCAGTATCATATTTAGCAAGTGCTGTCTGGAGAAGTGTAAATACATCATCCTTGCTTGCCAGATTTACGATAAATTTGTTGATTTTTACAGTATAGGCTCTTTCAAGAGTGGTTTTGGTATCGTTCTTTAACACATCAAGCATGTTCTGTCTGACGGTCTTTTTACTGTCAACCTCTCCAAAAAGCACCTCACGTCCCTCCAGGGAGAGTCTTGCATCAGAAAGGACTAATTCCTCACTTCCCTTGGCAAACTGCCTTCTAGCGTCTCTTAAACACTTTTTCGCGGCCTGTTCAGATGAAAGTGTTCCGACGTGGACTCCGTTTAATGAAACCTCGAAGATGTTGTCAGCTCCATGCTCTATAGGAGAATAGACGGGCAATAGGAAAATTATCCACATGACTACAGCAATGGCCGTTCCCTGAAAGAACCCTATTCTAAATTTTTTGTTGCCTTTAAATCTCATTTATCAAACCAAACCTAAAAATCTTAATATATTAAACACAAGATCTCCCAACGAGATAAGCAGAACTATTACCAGAAGAGGCACAACGCCCTTATTTCCGGATTTATGTGAGTTCTGATACTGCTCTTCAAGCTGATTTCTTGTAGTATCAAGCCTTCTTAAAAGGACAGAGAATTCCCCTTTTATAGCATCTGTCTGCTTGTGAAGGTCCTCTCTTATTTCATCAAGCTGCTTTTTTTGTTCATCTATTACAGAAGCCTGAACATTACGATATATACGCACACCAACATCATGTGTGGCTTCATCGGTCTTGTCCATTCTTTTTCCAATATCTTCCTTTAAAACATCTATAGCCTTATCAAAATCAAGACCTGATGCTTCATTTACATTCTGGGGTTCCTTAAGATCCTTCAGGATTCCTTCAATGCTTTCAAGGCGTGCTTCCAGCTTATCTGCATTCTTCTTAAGAACTTCTATCTCTTCTTCATATTGCTTGTTTTGCTTCTCAATCTGCTCACGATGAGCTGCTTCAGCGGCATTATTAGCCTTAATCATCTCCTGAGCACTGATTTTATCTGTATGCCTCTTTATAAAGTTTTCCATAGCCCCTCCCATTAAACAATTATGAGTCAGTATCTAGATTACATCATTTATGCAATTCGCACAATAATTCGTTTTGTCCCCCTAATCTTTTGTGTGAATTAACTGCAAGTTTAAAGAATGTTCATAATTTGTTAATAATTGGTTGTTATAATTTACAATGTGTTAAGGAATTAGTCCTCACACATGATACATTTTACATTAGCTCCGAAAGATAGATAAATTTTTTCATAATAGCCCGGGCGCCGAAAGGTGTCTGGGCACTCCTCATTAATGGGGTTATTCTATGTCCTGAGTATTGACAGACTGAATCTCCTCATTAAGAGTAAGCATTCTCTCATCCAGTTCGGACACAATCTTGGCGCACTCGAATAACTGGGCTTTAATATTGGCAGGCGCCTTAGATTCGAATTTGTACTGAATCTTATGCTCGAGACTCGCCCAAAAGTCCATAGCTACAGTACGAATCTGCACTTCAACCTTAACATCAGCCATTCTGTCAGAAAGATATACAGGAACAGCAAGTATCATATGATAGCTTCTGTATCCGCTTGTCTTAGGATTCATAATGTAATCCTTGATAGTAAGTACTTTTATATCTCTCTGATTACTGATCATATCGGCAATTCTGTATATATCCGACGTAAAAGAACAGATTATACGAATACCCGCAATATCATTTACGTACTTGATCATATTCTCAAGGGTAGACTCATAGCCATGTCTTCTGAGCTTTTTAACTATGCTCTCCGGCGTCTTGATCCTAGACTTTATATGTTCAATGGGATTATATCTGTGAACCTCCTGAAACTCATCATTTAGAATTTCAAGCTTGGTATTTATCTGTTTAAGCGCTGAATTATATAGAAGACTTACTTCTTCCCAACTTTTTATATCTCCATCCGATAATCTGGTATCCATATTTCCCCCTCTGCCTAACAAAGGTCTTATTTCCAGTAAGACTTATTCATAGAACACGCCTTAACAAGGTTCATGGGTAACTTTTTGTAATTCCTTCCAAGCTTATAGCCAAGCAGTCTGAATGCGCACATGATCACATAATCAGGTACCAGGTAAAACTTGCCGATATGCCTGAAATGTCTTATAGTATCGCGGACCATACGCTTTCCCTCTGACTCAGATTTGATCCCTGAAAAGATTTCGGGATGATCTGTCTGAGAAACACCGAGGTCAAAATTTCTGTGAAACTGCTGCATATAGGAGTAATTATGTGAATGTATCACACCTGCCTCAGGCACATAACAAATTGCATAGCCCTGATACATTGCATTGCCGGCAAACACCATATCTTCATTAAAAATAGCTCTGTGCAAAAAGCCTCCGACCTTGTCAAAAACATCTCTCCTATACATAGCACATACATTGGAGCAGAAAAATGTTTTAATACCAAGTCTCGGCAGATCCTTAATCGTCTTGCGCGTTGCTTCCGTGGGATAATTGAATTTTCTTGAATACCTCTCTGCAAGGTTACAATCTGCCTTTGGATACTGTCTCGCGTAGGCCGCTGCCACTCCCGGGTCCTGCAGCGCATTTACAAGGTGCGAAACAAGAGCATTATCCCTCGGAATCGCATCCTGGGTTATCATCAAAAAGAAATCTGCATCTGAAAGACTAACGCCAAGATTCCTGGTATTGCCATGATCAAACTCAGACTTATCAATATGTCTGACTACTATATTTCCATATTTAGCCACCGTATCCACTATTGCAGCACGTTCAACAAAGTATCTTTTCTCGGTGTTGATAATAATGATCTTATTTACGGCATAGGCCTGCTTTTCAAGCTCATCAATCAGCATTGAAAACTCAGGACCAGGCTTATATGAAGGTATTATTACATCTACTTTTTGCATATTATTCCTAACGTTATAAAAGGCCCCGGCTAATCCGGGGCCCAAAACTATCTGCCACTTATTCGCCGATATATTCACTGACATCAGCGGCTATCTTAGAACTGTATTCCTGAACGCTTGATGAAACTTCGTATTCTGTATCATCAAACAGGAAATTGTGAAGCCACTGTACATTAGAAGCAAGTGTTACAGGAAGTACACAGCTGCCCTTCTTGCCCATTGTTCCGGTAGTACGCATATCTGCTGTCGGGAATCCATCGTTTGCAACAACATTATATTTGGTTACATTTCCCAATAATCCGATTATATCCTGAAGATCAAATGAAGTATATGTCTCACCAAATACTTTGCCGGCAATATTCTCAAGCTCTGAGGGGCTTGCTGTCTTTGCCTTATCAAGAATTGCCATAAGAACGGTTCTCTGTCTCTCCGCTCTTCGGAAATCATCTCCGGCTGTATATCTGATTCGGCAATAAGCTGTTGCCTGAAGACCATCCAGAGTCTGAAGTCCTACCTCCGTAACAGGTGTGTACTTCATTCCAAGCTCTTCAGCCATTGTGGACTGGTAATTGTTAAGGTGAGTAATCTCACTCTCTTCTACATTGATCTGAACACCGCCAAGCTCATTAACAACATCTGTAAGTCCACCAAAACCGATTGTTACGAAATCAGTGATATCCATGTCAAGGTTCATGTTCAGCATGGATATAGCCTGCTCGGGACCGCCTGTAGCATAGGCTGTATTACATTTATTGTAAGAATCGTTACTGAGATTAAGATAAGTATCTCTGTAAACTGAAACAAGCTTTACTTCGTTAGTTTCATTATTAATAGATGCGATAATAATGGTATCACTTCTGGTCTTTTTATCGAGCTCACCCTCACGGGAATCCACACCAAATAATGCGATATTCCTGTATCCGGTCATCTCCTCATTCTCCTCGACACCGCTGTTTACACTGCTGGCGATTACTTCTTCATCGAGGTTAATCTTTCCTACTTTATCAACCTTCATTCTTCCGAATAAAGTCCAAACTACAAAAAGCAGAATTAACAGTACAACTACTTCTACTCCCAAGATGATAAATGCCTTCTTGGTATTCTTCCTGCCTCTTCTTCTCCTGCGCCCGTCGGCACCACGCTTCGACATGTCAGTATAATCTCCTTTATAGTTGATATTCCACTGACCTATTTTGCCACAAAACGACAAATTATACAAGTCGAAGAGACTCAATAAGCATTCTTATTAACAAAGCCATGGAAAAAGGTTCCAAGCAATATTCTTAAATCAAATTCGAAGGTCCAGTTCTCTATATAATATATGTCATATTCGATACGTTTTCTTATGGAGGTGTCACCTCTGTAGCCGTTGATCTGAGCCCATCCGGTTATTCCTGGACGAACCTGATGCTTAACCATGTATCTTGGAATTTCACCTTTAAACTTCTCAACAAACTGAGGTCTTTCAGGTCTTGGCCCTATCAGGGACATATCTCCGATAAGGACATTGAAAAACTGAGGCATCTCATCAATACTCGTTTTTCTTAAAAATCTTCCGATTTTTGTAACTCTCGGATCATCCTTGGTAGTCCAGCCCTTTTTCTCAGCCTTCTCTGACTGGCATTCCATGGTACGGAACTTGTACATCATGAAAGGTCTTCCATGAAGACCGACTCTCTCCTGCTTGAAGATAATAGGACCGGGACTTGAAAGCTTTACTGCTATAGCCGCAAAAAGCATAGCCGGCGAAAACAGTATGATCGCTATCAAAGAACCAATGATATCTGTCAGCCTTTTCACGATAACATTAAAACCATTTGTAAGAGGAACATATCTGATATTGATGACAGGCAGTCCAAGAATATCCTCTGTATAGGGATTACTCGGGAAAAGGCTTGTGTAATCAGGTATGAACTTGGTGTGCACACCGGATCTCTCACAGATTGCAACCAATTCCTCAAGCTTGTCGTATCTGTCCAAAGGAAGAGTAATGGTGATCTCATCATATTCATTGGCACTTAAGTACCTAGAAAGCATATCTATCTCACCGATAACCTTAACACCGTGATAGCTGGTACCAATTGGAACCATATCGTCAAGGATTCCGCTGACTACGTATCCCCACTGAGGATTGCTGTTGATCCTGCTGATATAGCCCTCAGCTGAACGGGAATAGCCAATAAGCAGGATATGCTTAAGGTTATAACCTCTTTTTCTGATATATCTTAAGATTTTTCTCAATAAAATTCTTGAAAGACTGGTGAAAACAACATTCAGCACAAAGAAATACCCGATCATGAAACGGGAGAAATGTGCCTGCTTGATCATATACAAGATAACGAAGAAACCTGTTACACCAATACTGTTAGCCAGAAGGATACTATAGAGCTCGTAACGCATCTTGGTGGCACGTCTGGGTGTATAAAGATTGAACATACTATATAAAACAAGATATGCGGGTACCAAAAAATAGAGGGCAGTAAAATATGTCCCCATAGATAAGTAACCCACATCCGGAGCGACGTTGGCAAACACTGACTCAAATCTCAAATACCATGCCAGTATATAAGAACCAGCTACTATAAATCCGTCCCCAATAATATGAATTCTATTCAGATTTGTCTGGTTGTCTTTAATCATATCAGATTTATTCTATACCAAATCACTCTGCAAGTCTACGAATACAGTTAACAAGTAGCTCGGCTTCAAGTATGAAATAATTACCGAGGTTACCGGGTGAAAATGGCACCTTTCTGTCTGAATGCTTAATTATCTTCTTTACTCCCATTAAAAGGCCCTTTGCGTAAGACATGCCAAGACCTTTTCTGGCAAAATACACCTGTTTAATAATAACACCTAATATCAAAAGTGGCAGATTAAAAATCAGCTGAAGCAGAGGCATGTTTTTGTATATAAAATACAGATTGTTGGATGCCGTGAGCTCCTCTTTAAATGTATTGTATCTTGAACCGCTGGTGCCGCTTCCGGCATGATAAACTATTGCAGAAGGTTCCATTAGATTCTTATAGCCATATATCCTTGCCCTGTAGCCGATATCCACATCTTCAAGATAGCAAAAATGAACTTCATCGAAATATCCTATTTCCTCAAATACAGATTTTCTGTAGATGGCTGCCCCGGCACAGGCTGTGGTAACAGCACACCTCTTTGAATAGCTCTTGCTATTTTTGTCTCTGGCAGGAGAAAAAGCCCATCCAAGAGCGCAATATAGATCACCGGCATCATCGATGACTTCCGGATTCTTCATTGAGAGCATCTTGGCACCTACGGAAAATATATTCTTATGTGATTCTATAGTATGGACAAGCCTCTCCGTCATACGCTCTTCGCAAACAGTATCATTATTAAGCAGTAAAACATATTCGGAATCAGCTGCTTTTATTCCTACATTCACCGCATTTGCAAAGCCGGTATTCTCATTAAGTTCCTTGAATATTATCTCCGGATATCTTCCGGGCTTACGTTCAGCCATAGCCTTAACAGCATCCACCGATCCGTCATCAGAGCCATTATCCACTATGATAACAGGTGCCTGCATTGTCTGCTTGCCAAGGCTTCTCAAACAGTCGTCCAGATACTTTTTCCCGTTGTAATTTGGAATAACAATAGTTACTTTACTTTGCAAAATACTTCCTCACTTTATATGATGGTCTCATACTGCGGATCCCAAAGCAGCTTATATCCCATCTTTCTGACAGCCTGGCCAAAGAGTATACATTTCCTTCTTATCTCTTCCTCATCCCCGATGCCGCTAAATACCACCTGATTTCCATTAAGGGTATCCTGATAAGGTACGCCAAAAATCTGCTCATATAGCTCTGACAGCTCAGGCCTTATCCTCATACAACGAAGGTCAACTGCATCCGTATCCTGTTGAAGTACGGCTCTGTGCTGGAAGCCGCCGCTGTAATTCTTGGGAAGGTTATCAAATCTAACCTTTCCGCTGTCTCTGTAATTTCCGCCCTTGATAAGCCCCCTGCGATCAAGGAGTCTTCCACCGATAACTCCCACATCTTTCCTGGCCTCGAAGATGTCAGCTTTGTATTCTACTCTATAAAAGCCTACATGCTTCAAATGGCTTACCGATGCATTAATCTTATTATTATCCAAAAAGTCCTTAACCGCTTTTCTTCCTGCCTCATAAGCATAGGTTTTGCTCTGTGGATTGGCAGAGGTTGAAGCATCGTGGCTCCTCCAGTGATATAGCACCTTCGGGATATGAATTATCTGCCTTGAAGCAGTAGGACTCCACATGGTATCACCGATAGCTCTCAGGAAAAGATCATAGTCCTGTGCTCCGTCATATTTATCCCTGAATCTTGTCTGAAACATAACATCTGCACGGATTGTTGTAAAATGACAGATGTAATTGTTCGAAAGAAACATATCTGCGTTAAATGACGGTTTTTTATGGTGCTGGAAAAAATTCTTTCCTTCAGCATCACACTTATCCTCATCAGAAAAAATGAGCTTGGGATAACTTCTGATGGCCGTTATTGCCACCTCGCATAATGCATCCGGCGTTATCGTATCATCGTGATCAAGTAGCGATATGTAATCACCCCTTGCTATATCCAAAGCCGCATTTGTGTTCTCTGATATTCCACCATTGGTCTTAAGTCTTAGGTATTTAATTCTTCCGTCAGTCTCAGCATATTCCGCAATAGTCTTCATAAGAGGATATACCTGCAAAAGCTTGTCTCCCTTTTGACGGTTAACCGGTGCTTCAGCCAGTATCAGCTCCCATTTTCCATAGGTCTGATTTCTCACTGATTCTATCATCTCACGAAGAAATTCCTTATCAGTGTTATAGCAGGGTACAAGTATACTTATCAGCGGAAGCTTTATTGACTTAGATGAATCATTCAATATCGAGCGATACCATTTCCTTTGCTTCTCCAGTTCCTCCTCGGAAACCGGTTCAAATTTGTAATTATCTGCTCTCTGGTCATGAAGTCTCTCAGCCGCTGCTACTACAGCACCTGATATGCCATTTCTTCTGGCGTATGAAATTGTCTTCTTTATATTATTAAACATGGCAACATTATACATGAAAAATAGAGCTGTCGCGATAGGCAGCTCTATTTTATGGGCTTTTGTTATCTATTATTTCTCAATCAGTGCTTTTACAGCTGCTGTAAGCTCTTCCTGCTTCTGGTCAGCATCCTCAAGGCTGCTTCCCTTAACACCCATGTAGAACTTAATCTTGGGCTCTGTACCTGAAGGACGTGCACAGCACCATGAGTCATTATCAAGTGCAAAATAGAGAACGTTCGATGAAGGAAGTCCGGTCTTACCCTTCTCGCCTGTAGCAGGGTTAACAGTCTCACCTGTCTTGTAATCACGGAACTCTTCTACTGTCCACTTACCAAAGGTCTTGGGAGGATCATTTCTAAGCTTATCCATAAGTGCTGCGATTTCCTTAGCACCCTCGATACCCTTCATTGTGATTGAATACTGACCCTCTTTGTAATAACCGTAGTCTTCATACATCTCAATCATTGCATCCCAGAGAGTCTTACCTGCCTTCTTGCAGAATGCTGCAACCTCGCAAAGCATCATAACTGCAACGATAGCATCCTTATCACGGGCATGTGTACCTGCAAGGCATCCATAGCTCTCCTCGAGTCCAAATACATAATTGTATTCCTGATTGTTCTCCTCAAAGAGCTTTATCTGCTCGCCAATATACTTAAATCCTGTAAGAACCTCGATATAGTGAAGTCCATACTTCTCAGCTACTCTTCTGGCCATATTTGTGGTAACGATTGTTGTAACAAAAGCAGGTCTTTCAGGCATTGTACCTGTTGCCTGTCTCTCACGAAGGATATATTCACCGATCAGCATTCCTGACATATTACCTGTGAAAGGAATGTATTCGCCGGTCTTCGTATCCTTAGCATAAACACCAAGTCTGTCAGCATCAGGATCAGTTGCAAGAACGATATCTGCATCCTTCTCCTTTGCAAGCTCAAGTGCAAGCTTAAATGCCTTGGGATCCTCAGGATTAGGATAATCAAGAGTTGTGAACTCAGGATCCGGAAGCTCCTGCTCAGGAACAATATAAACATTTTTGAATCCAAGCTCAGCAAGGACTCTCTTAACGGGAACAAGACCTGTTCCATGGAAAGGAGTATAAACAACGGTAAGCTTTTCAGCCATTTCCTTAATAGCATCAAGGTGGATGATCTGCTTCTTAAGCTCTACCATATATGCATCATCGATGTCCTTACCTATTACCTCATAAAGACCAGCCTTCATGGCATCTTCCTTGGACATGGTCTTAACATCATTGTAGTCTGTGATAGCCTTAACCTCGTCTATGATTCCTGTATCATGTGGAGGTGTTACCTGTGCGCCATCCTCCCAATATGCCTTGTATCCATTATATTCAGGCGGATTGTGGCTGGCAGTTACCATAACGCCGGCTATACATCCAAGCTTTCTAAGTGCAAATGAAAGCTCGGGAGTAGGTCTGAGCTCATCAAAAACATATGCCTTGATTCCGTTTGCAGCAAGACATCTTGCAGTCTCATCTGCAAATTCAGGTGAAAATCTACGGCAGTCATAAGAAATGGCAACGCCTCTCTTTGCGCCATCAGCGCCTCCGTTTTTCTTGATATAATTAGCAAGTCCCTGAGTAGCCTTACGAACAACGTACTTGTTCATACGGTTAGTACCTGCTCCAATAACTCCTCTAAGTCCACCGGTACCAAACTCAAGTTCCTGATAAAATCTATCCTCTACTTCCTTCTCATCATTTCTGATGGCCAGAAGCTCCTGCTTTGTCTCATCGTCAAAGTAAGGATCATTTAACCAATATTCAAGCTGTTTTGTTGCGTCACTCATTCTTTTCCCTCCTTAAGAGCTAGATTTAATAATCTAATATATTAAGTAAAACACTATGAAGCCCAAATTTCAAGCATCGCGCAAACTGCTGTAGCCCTCCACATTAAGCGAAAAATCGCTTCTGTCCAATGAAAAATTCGGATTGTAGTAAGGGTCTCCGGCATCCAGAACCTCTTTCCACTTTGATCTGAAATGCTTTGACTCCTTTGCATATCTCTTTGCATTTTCACCTGCCAGATCAAGTCCTCTTGATGCAGATTCGTAATGATACATCTCAGCAAAAGGTGTAAAGATATTGAGATAACCGTTTTGACGTAATTTCAAGCAAAAATCTACGTCATTGAGTGATATCTCAAAGGATTCATCAAATCCGCCAACCTCATCATATTTCGCTCTGGAAACCATGAGACATGCTCCTGTAACAGCGGAGACATCTTGCGCATAACAAAGTCTTCCCATATAGCCCAGGTTCATTCCTTCCTGACCATAATGACAATGGCCTGCCGTTCTGTGAGCACCAAGTCTCAAAACTATACCGGCATGCTGAATTTTTCTGTTAGGGAAGTAAAGCTTTCCACCTACTGCTCCCACATCAGCTCTCTGAGCATACATCAGAAGCTCTTCCATCCAGTTAACAGTAATAACCTGGGTATCGTTATTCAAAAGAAGGATATAATCTCCCGTAGAATGCTTAACACCATAATTTACTACTGCAGAATAATTGAATGAAGGTCTTGTTCCGTCGGGATTCAGGTTGCTCGTATCTTCAAAATAATCAACAATCTTTACAACAGAGCTCATGGCACTGTTCATAAGATCATCATAATAAGCCCTTATCTCTTTGGACTTACTGCCGTTCTCCACAACAATTATCTCATAATTATCATAGGTTGACTTCTCATATATTGATGTAAGACAGCGCTTCAAATCCTCAAGATGCTCACAGGTTGGGATAATTATAGAAATCTTTGGCGTTCCCTCAACCTCATAGGCAATCTTAAATATTGTCTCAAAAGCTCTGGTGCTGGTTATCTTAAAATGATCGTAGCCATGGCGTCTTAAATGATCAGCCACAGCACCTCTTGCTGCATCAATGGCATAGCTCTTTGCGCTTATATCAGATGCCACACTACCTGCATGGGATCTCCAATAGTAAAGAAGCATTGGAACATGCACTATATTCTCTGCATTATCCGTAAGCCTCAGAATCATGTCGTGATCCTGGCTGCCATCAAACTTTGATCTGAAAAGCTCTGTTCCGTCAAGAAGTGATCTCTTAAACACACTAAAATGACAGATATAATTATTGGCTCTCAGATTATCCGGCGCATAATCAGGCTTAAAATGCATAGTAATCATGTGATCTATGCTCTTTCCGGAAAAAGTAGCCTCATCGCAATAGATGTAATCTGCGTTTTTCTCATTTATTGCTTTTACATAGTAGTACAAAACTTCAGGATGAAGGATATCATCATGATCGAGAAGACCGATGTATTCACCATTTGCAAGCTTTAAGCATTCATTGGTATTTCCTGAAATACCTGTATTTTCTTTAAGTCTGTGGTAAACAATACCGGTGTTTTCAACCTTGCCCTGCTTATTTCTGGAATCCTTCTGATATTCCTTAATTATGGTTTCAACATAGCCATGCTCAGCATCGGAACCGTCAGCAAGGCACAGCTGCCAGTTTACATAGGTCTGATTAAGCACAGACTCTATCATATCCCTAAGGAAATTCTCGGGAGTATTATAAAGAGGAACAAGAATGCTAATAAGAGGCATCTTATCAAAGGTCTCATTACGCTCAGCATTTATTCTCGCTTCATCAGGAAAGCTCTCTGTACCGTAATGTACCTTTGCCTTTCTCTCAATCTGCTTATACTTAACCTTTGCAATCACACCGCCGATCGAACCGGCATTTTTCAGACGGTCCTTCTGTCTTATCACAAAATGCATAGCATTTCTTGCGGGCTTGCTTGCCTTCCATATAGGATTGCCTTTAATCCTGTTAAGCTTAAATTCAAGCTCCTGATTTTTATCCTCAAGATCAGCTATCTTCTGCGCAAGATCGGCGCTTTTAAGCTTCTCCTTCTCATATGCGGTTTTATAGTCAAATTCGTTGTTTTCTGTCATTATACTTTCACCTTAAGTAGATTTGGTACCCAGTTGATCAGCTTAAGTCTTCCTGTCATATCCAGGGCAACCATTCCCAGCTGATAATATCCCGGTTTAAGCTTACCCTTGGCTATTCTCACCTTGTAGCCCGTGAGGTCAACGTCTATCTGATCCTGGAGTCTGAGCTTTATATCAGGTCTGTACCAGGTATACACAGGCGTACTGTAAACCATGGAGGATACAGGACGTGCATCTTCTTCAGTAACTTCAACCTGCCTTAGCACCAGTCTTCTGTCAAAAAATGCATTATCCGAGCCAATTACGAAGCAGTAACCCTTGATAAAGTAACCGCTTTCTGCATCACTCTCGCGAATGCCATACATCCAGTTATCCATGGTTCCGGCATACTCTACACCAAGACGCAGACATGCATCCTCTTTTGCCTCAGGATAACCACCATCATGCTCCTTTACGGGATGATAAGGTATATCCAGCACCGGCAGGAAATCCTCGCATGGGATAATAGCACTTATCGTCTCATCATCAGTGAGATATTTGCTATAAAATGGATCCTTGTTATAAAAACCGGGATGCCTTTTCATAAGAGTATCGTATTCCTTTGAAAGGCGCTCCATCTTCTTCATATCCAGCGTATCAAGGCCGCGACTCAGTGATTCATGGTGATACAGACTGATATGATTACAGCATACGTTGTAGTATCCATATTGATGGACACTATAGCACAGATCAACATCGTTGAAGGCCACAGGAAGCTCCTCCGGAAATCCCCCAACCTCGTTAAACTTCTCTCTGCTGAGCATCAGACATGCGCCTGTAGCCCCCATTAGATTATGAATGCCTCTGTTGAAGCCAAAATAATGTGACTTCTTATCATGCATTCTCTGAAGCTTGTGCACAGGACCAAGCCTTACATTGGTAATTCCCGCATGCTGAATAAGATCGGTATCCGGGTAAAGAAGCTTCGCTCCAACAACTCCAACATGGCGAAGCTGAGCCTGAGAAAGCATTTCCCTCATCCAGCCATCCTGTGTTACCTCTATATCATCATTCAGGAAAAGAAGATACTCTCCGCCTGAACGAGCCGCTCCTCTGTTACACATGTGGGAGAAATTAAAATCTTCCACTTTATACAGATATGTAATATTCGTTAAACCATTTATTTTGCTAATCGAATTTATGTAGGACCCGTATCTTACACGGTTATATGCACTGCTTCCGTTGTCCACCACTACGATCTCATACTTTATATTCTTCTCATGGGTGGTAGAAACAATTGATTTAAGGCACTGAAGCAAAATATCAGGATGATCCTTGGTAGGAATGATTATGCTGACAGTTGCCGGCTTAATAAGCATATGTCTTGAATTATGGAATCCTCTGCCATAAAAGACATCTGTATCCGCATTCCTGTGGAAAAGAATCTCATCTATGTGCCCGATAGGAAATTCCATGCCATTACGCTTACCAAAGGCTCTCTCCTCTATGGCAAGCATACAGAAAAGCACATCTGCAGAAAGCAAACTGGCTTCTCTTCCGACTGCTTCCGGTGTATTTTTCTTAACCCCGGAGGTTCCGCCCAGCATTTTAAGGGCATTTTCATATTCCTTAGTGGCAGACTCATAGGTATTTGCTCTGCAGGCAAATACGCTGCCTATGTAAAAAGCATTAAGATATGTATCAGGGGACCAGTCAGGTTTAAAATACGGATGTCCGTATTTACCATGGCCAACCATCTC
Organism: Butyrivibrio sp. WCD3002; assembly: GCF_000424265.1. Classification (GTDB taxonomy): domain Bacteria; phylum Bacillota; class Clostridia; order Lachnospirales; family Lachnospiraceae; genus Butyrivibrio. The sequence goes on along the minus strand of NZ_AUJO01000030.1, from coordinate 8,899 downwards.
ATCCTCATCACCGTAAACCACGTTTATCTCAGGATGAGCCATAAAATAATTTCTTATATTATCGATAGCGTGTCCCGCAAGTTTACCCTTGGGACTTACAAAAATCAGAATTTTCTCCGCAGTTGCCGAAGGGTCAGACTCCCTCCATACACCGGTGTAGGAAACAACCTCGGTAACAAGCTGCAAACGGCCTGTAACCTCAGCTGCGGCACCGGTTGATACGGACATAGGGCGTTTTTCCCTCTTATGCTCCCAGATGTTATAAGCGTTCTTACACTCCTTAACCTTACTCTGGTAGTCCCTCTTTCTTTTAGTTATTAGAACTTTTTTGGCAACTTCCTTGAGCATTAACTTTCAGCCTGTCGGCTCCCCTTACTACTTTTTATCATGCAATATAATATCGCATCAGTCCTTTGAAAAAATCTTCCTCTTGATTTTGCCGAAGAACTCTTCCTTCTCCCCCTGCTTCTCTTCATCCGGTACCCTAAGAGAATCCTCAAGCGCAATGGCGCTTTCTTTCGGAATAAGAGTCATCATCATCGTCACCTTAAGATGATTCTCTCTCTTTTTCTCAATCTTACTATCCGCAAACCCAAACTCTATATTGGGATCATCTGTACCGAAAACTATACTGTCCTCTGAAATCCATGATCCGTTCGGGTGAATTGAAATATGAAGATCTCCCTCTTCAAGAGATACATCATTCCACAATACCTGCTTCAAGGTAACGATACAGGATGCAAAAGCAGGATCTATTCTGATATTTCCAACCTGATCATTACATTCAACATCAATAGTAACTGTATTGTGATCATCATATGTCTCCTCAGGGAAAATGGAATCATCTTCGCTGTATCCATCGCCCTCATCCACGTAAATCTGGATTTCCTCAGCGCTTCTGGCAGCATCGACACTTCCTGCAAGCTCCTTGGGAACGATGGCATTTCTGCCAATAAGCTTCCACATCTCAACCTGAGATTTGCGTCTTCCTGTAACATATTTCTGGAACTCAGCCTCTTCGCTCAGAAGATTCTTTATATCCTCATCCTTAAGTCCAAGCATCTCATACAAGGCCTTAACATCAAGCTTATCCCTGCTTCTGTCCTCAAGCTTGTAGCTGTAGAGGGCTCTAAAAGCAATCTCCTTGGCGGGAATGCATTTTCCGTAGGTCCACTCGTAATCAATAATTGTCCAGATAGGTCCGTTCACAAGAATATTAGGGAAGATAAGATCATAATCGGTAACGGGATAATCTTCTCTGTAACCTATTCTCCTTAAATATTCACGGAATAATGCATTAAATGAATCCATATCGTCTGATTCAAGACATGCATCAAAAAGAGCTGTCAGCGGTATGCCATTAACGTAAGAAAACATGGCACATCTGCTCTTCTCATCAAGCTGACAATCATTGACCTCAAGATCACCGCCTCTGTATTTCTCACGAAGTCCGTAATAAGCATCCTGCATTCCAAAAACATGCTCTATGGCAGCCTCATTAAGAGGATACTTCTTAATCAGCTTACGGCCGAGCTTATCAACCACAATATCGGTTCTGATCTTGAACTGATCAGCGCGGTCGTTGGAATACTTACAATACACCGTATCAAATCCGGGTCCTAAAATAACCTCGAAGGAATTGGCAAAATCCGGATACATTCCATCATGAATAAGACACTCGTAAGCTCTCTTTTCGTTAAAAAGAATCAATCTGTCTCTATCGTAATTTCGTACATTATCCTGCAATTCACCGTATTGCGGCAAATGATCATCGGAATGAAGTGCTGTCATAAGCTTGTAATCCGGATAAGGATAGTAGAAATGATAGTCATTCATGCCACATTTCTTGAAAATCCTGATAAGTCCGTTTCTTGTAAAGGTTCTTGCAACAGCATCCTTGGAATATCCTTCAATTCCTGAAAAATATGTTCCAAGATGATCCTCCTGTGCACCGGCAAAATACTTAAGGCCGGTCCTGTTTTCAATGGCAATTACAATTCGTCCGTTCTTCTTAAGGTGCTTTTTAAGCATAAGAAGGAAGTTCTCGTAGGGACTGTCCGTACCGATATAGCCCTGACCATATTCAAACACGCCAATAAGGAAGATAAAATCAAAATCTCCCGGAAGATCAGGCTCAATATCCCTGAAATTTCCAACGTGAATAGTGACATTGTCACACTCACTGTTTCTGGTGGCGTTAATCTCACTTCTGCGTCTTGAAAGATCGCAGGCAATAACCTCACCGGCTTTCTCTGAAAGCATACCTGTGATAGCGCCGCATCCCGCACCGACTTCAAGCACCTTTTCATTGCCCTTCATCGGAATCCATTCAACGATATTGCTTCTAAGCTCAGATAAATGATAAAGAATCGGCCAGCTGCCTTTTTTCTCTATAATTGCAGGATACTCTTCCTTTTTGTTCTTGCGCACAATATCAAAAATCTCGTTTTCGATAGGGCCATCACTGTAAAGATCTAGTCCTGCGTAATGCTTGTAATTTAGTTTTACATTCCCAATTAAAACTTCTTCCTGCATCTTTTAATCCCTTTTTGCATCCGTTACGCTAACCTCGGATTCCATATCGAAGAATCCTACGGTGTTTTTGTCAGATACCACTGTAATGTTCAGCGCATCATACAGACGATGATACACTACGAAATTATCCTGCTCAAATCCGGTAACTCCGAAGGATACCAGATATTCTCCTCCCTGCAGGAGCATTCTCTGTTTGAATACAATCTCCTTCTCATCTCCTGCCTTAACAGGCTCTAAGAAAGACTTCTCCACCATAGAGTTAGTGCCTGTAATCTCTATTCCAAGGATATTTTTAAAGGTAAAAGCAAAAATAGGAGCACTTACGTCCTGTAAAAACTTAACCTTCATGTGAATCTCAAACTCTGATCCCTTAATAACAGAATTCGTTCTGATTCCCTTAGAATCCAAGGCATAAAACTCAGTAATCCCCGCTGCGTTATTACCATATTCCAAAAGATCCGGATTCTCCGCCTTCTCAGCAGCCTCTCGGATATCCTCATCTTCGAGAAGTGACTTAAAATCATTCTCAGGCAGCGGGTACTGTCCCACCAGAACCTGCTTATAGATATCAATCATTTTCTTTGGTGTTCCTTCACCAAGAATCACACCTTTATTTAAAAGAACAGCCCTGTCACAATATCTGCTTATGGTAGAAAGATCATGTGACACGAAAAGGATGGTCTTTCCCTGCTCCTTAAATTCTTCAAACTTGTGGTAGCACTTTGCCTGGAAGAAAACATCTCCAACAGAAAGCGCTTCATCTACGATCAGTATCTCGGGATCAATGTTTATAGCAACGGCGAATGCCAGCCTTACAAACATACCGCTGGAGTAGGTCTTAACCGGCTGATAGACATAATCACCGATATCGGCAAACTCAAGAATCGCATCAAGACGTTTATCTATCTCCTCCTCGGAAAAACCGATCATCATTCCGTTGAGGTAGATATTATCAATTCCGTTGTATTCCAAATTAAAGCCTGCTCCAAGCTCAAGCAGTGCTGAAATATGTCCGTTTACCTGTACATCTCCTGATGTGGGTGAAAGAACTCCTGTGATGATCTTAAGAATTGTGGACTTTCCGGAGCCATTGGTTCCAATGATTCCTATGGTCTCTCCGCGCTTTACTTCAAGATTTACATGGTTAAGCGCCAGATGCTCCGTGTAACCCTGCTCCTTCATGAGGCCAAGCGCATCCTTAAGTCTGTCGGAATTCTTATTATATAATTTATACATTTTTGTAAGGTCAGTGACCTTAATCGCTATATCATTATCCATAAAGTAGTCTTTCCGTGCTACGTATTATCAAAGTACATCAGCAAATTGCGGTTTTGTCTTTTTAAAGATCACTGAACCTATACAGAACAAGGCCACAACCACTATCCAAAAATAAGTACTTGAATAGAAATGCTCAAAGAACCATTCATCGCCATAAACAGCATTCCTGTAGCCTTCAACAATATAGGTCATTGGATTAAGCTTAATAATCCACTTATACTTATCAAATCTATCTGCATTTATATTCCACAAAACAGGAGTAGCCCACTGACCCACCTGAAGGACAATAGCAAGAATCTGGGTAAGATCTCTGAAAAACACCACAACTGCACAGGTTGTGTAGCTTAGTGATAATACCAAGACAAACTCACAAATAGCATAGTAGAAAATCTGAATAGAATAAATTGTGGGATAATAGCCATACATGCATGCCACTATAAGCATTACCCCTGCAAAAAATACATGAATAAAAAGCGCAGCAATAATCTTTATTAAAGGAAGGATGCTTATCTTGAAAAGCACCTTTTTAACAAGATAATTGTACTCAAGAAGGGAAGTAGTGCCATTCATCCATGCTTCAGTAAAGAAAAACCAGGGTACAAGACCCGTAGTCAAAAATAAGACAAAAGGTACTTCCGTCCCGCCACCGGCCATCTGACCTTTCTGCGGCAAAAATACACTAAAAACAAACCAATACATCAAAACAGTGACCACCGGCTGTGCCAGTGCCCACACAACGCCCATATAAGAGCCGGCATATCTTTTTTTGAAATCATTTATAGCCAATCTTTTGATGAGCTTTCTGGAATTAAACAGCTCCACAGGAAGAACCATGAGCTTATCATACCAGACTGTAAACAATATCATCGACATCACGATGAGTATACATGCGCATATCTTCTTTAACATCTCTGTATGCTGGTCTGCAAGAGGATTGGTATGCAAGACGATTATCAGCATAAGAATAAGTGCCAGTGCGTAGAATATGCCAAGTCCAACCTGTTTTGGAAGCTCACTTATGATTGGCAGTTTCTCAGCTTTTCCTTTTGCCATTACTTAACTCCACGTTCCTTCTTGTAGTCAGCAAGTGTTCCCCACTTGGGATCCTTCTCAGACATGATAAGCTCTGATTCGTCCTCGTAAGGCCACTCGATTCCTATTTCAGGATCATTAAAGAGAATTCCGCCCTCATCATCGGGATGATAGAAATCAGAGCACTTGTATGCAAATTCTGCATAATCGGAAAGCACAAGGAAACCGTGTGCAAATCCCTTAGGAATATAAAACTGCTTCTTGTTTTCAGCAGAAAGTCTGACACCGAACCACTTTCCGAATGTCTTTGAGCCCTCTCTTAAATCAACAGCAACATCAAAAACCTCGCCGCTAACTACTCTTACAAGCTTATCCTGCGGGAAGTTCTTCTGAAAATGAAGGCCTCTGAGAACTCCCTTCTTTGATGCAGACTGATTGTCCTGAACAAACTCAACATCTATTCCTGCCTCTGTGAAATCCCTTTTTGAATAGGTTTCCATGAAATAGCCTCTGCTATCACCAAAAACCTGAGGCGTAATAACCTTAAGTCCCTCTATTTCACATGTTTCAACAGTAATCTTTCCCATTTATAATATATCCTCTCAAATTCAATTGCTTTCTTCAGCAGCCTCATCCGTAACATCTTCTGTGGTCTCATCTACAGCATCAGACTCTGAAGAGGTCGGTCTGTCCCTCGTTATGTCCTCGGGACTGGCCTCTATTCTGTCATCGCCTGTAACCTCATTATTCATGGGGTCATAAACATCCGTAGTTCTGTTTGACAATCCATCTTCTGAATTAGCAGGAACCGGAATATTATCAACAACTACCACCACAGACGGGCGCTGCTCGCTTTTATCAAAAAAATTATCAGATTTAAGAAATCCTTTCAGGTCATCTCCAATCTGCTCACCGGAGGATATGATATCGCTCTCATCTATATCCTCGTCCTCTGCGATTTCCTCTTCTACAGAACTGCCAAATTCATCTGCACCGATGAGCGCAGCAATCCTCTCCCTGTTAGCGGCATAAACAACGACACCAACAAGGACAACTGTAGTTATAATCGCCAGAATTGACAACCGATAAGCCTTAGAGTCCATTTGCTACCTCAACCAGATATTTACCGTAATCAGTCTTCATAAGAGGTTCAGCAAGCTTAAGAAGCTGCTCTCTATCGATAAAGCCTCTCTTGAAGGCTATCTCCTCGATACATGATACATAAAGTCCCTGCCTCTTCTGGAATGCACATACGAAATCAGCTGCATCAAGAAGAGAATCATGGTTACCTGTATCAAGCCACGCAAAGCCTCGTCCCATTGTCTCAACTCTGAGAGTTCCGCGGCGGAGATACTCGTTGTTAACACTTGTAATCTCAATCTCGCCTCTTGCGGAGGGCTTAACATTCTTAGCAATCTCAATTACGTCATTGTCATAGAAGTAAAGTCCGGGAACTGCGTAATTACTCTTGGGATGCTCGGGCTTCTCCTCGATGGAAAGTGCCTTGCCGTTCTCATCGAATTCAACAACGCCATATTCCCTGGGATCACGAACATAGTATCCGAAAATAGTAGCACCCTTATCTCTTGAAGCCACTTCTCTAAGGAGCTTACTAAAGCTCTGGCCATAGAAAATGTTATCTCCAAGAACAAGTGCAACACTGTCGCTGCCGATGAAGTTCTCACCGATGATGAATGCATCAGCAAGTCCTCTGGGCTCTTCCTGGATTGCATATGAAAAACTCATTCCAAGCTGCTCGCCTGTTCCGAAAAGATCTTCGAATATGGGCAGATCTCTGGGAGTAGAAATAATAAGAACCTCCCTGATGCCTGCAAGCATGAGCGTTGAAAGCGGATAATAAATCATGGGCTTGTCATAAACCGGCATGATCTGCTTTGATATCGCTCTTGTAAGAGGATAAAGTCTTGTTCCTGAGCCACCTGCCAAAATAATTCCCTTCATGGGCATAAACCTCCAAATTAAAATTGAAATTTAAATAATCGCAACAATTATATCATAAATTAGTACTTCTCCGCACTATCGCGAATTGTTCACAGTTCAGTTTATTTATTGTCGTTTTTTCGAACCTCATCTATAATAAACGGAGGTCTTTTTCTTGATTCCTCAAGAACTCTCCATATATATTCACCAAGAATACCAAGAGTCAGCATAATAACTCCCGATGCAAAAAGGATTACGCACATAAGTGACGCATATCCCAGAATAGGCGTTCCCGTTGTCAGCTTCTCATAGATAGCACTGATAATTCCCACAAATGCAAGAATGGCAAACAGCACTCCGCACATACTCATTACTCTTATGGGGAAATATGAAAAACTCATCATGGAATCCATAACCAACTTAAACTTCTTAGCGAAAGTCCAGCGTGATTTTCCGACTGTTCTGTCTTTTCTGTGGAAATAAACCTTGGCTGACTTAAAGCCAATCCACATTACCTGAAGAGTAAGAGATGAATTCTTCTCATCAAGCATCTCAATAACTTCAATAGCCTGTCTGTCTAAAAGATAACAGTCACAGCCGCCCTGCGGCATATCCTTATTGATGGTCTTCCTTACAAGCCAGTAGTACATGCCGGCAAAGAACTTCTTCATTGCTCCCTCATCTCTCTCAGATCTGATAGCAAGAACTACCTTATAGCCTTCCTTCCATTTCTCAAAAAGATCAAGTATAAGCGTGCTGTCTTCCTGAAGGTCAGCCTGCTTGGTTACGGCACAGTCACCGGTACATACAGAAAGTCCTGCAAGAATAGCGGCGTGCTCACCAAAATTCCTGGAAAGCCTTGTGCAGACAACATTCTCGTCCTTCTGGGCAATCTTGTTCATAATCTCCCAGGAATTATCTCCTGAACCATCATCAACAAAGACTATCTCGTATTCAGGAAGCTTATGGAGGATTTTCTCCTTCATGTCATCATAAAGCATCTCCAATGTATCTGAGTTGTAATACACAGGAACTACTATTGACAGTTTGCTCATAAAATATATTCTCTCCTATAACGCAAAAATAGAATTCCTCTACGGAATTCTGTTTTTAACACGTAAGGGGCTTATAGGGATTAGCCTAAAAGCCCCATGTTATCACTTAATTATCAAAGCTTGTTGCTGTACATATCCTCGTAATACTTCTGATAGTCACCGCTTGTAACATGCTCCATCCAGTCCTCATGTGCAAAGAACCATTTAATGGTCTTTCTGATACCTTCCTTGAACATGGTCTCAGGCTCCCAGCCTAAATCAGCCTTGATCTTGTCAGGTGCGATGGCATAACGACGATCGTGACCCTTTCTGTCCTCAACATATGTGATGAGGTCATAGGTGAGCTTCTCTTTTCTGGGATCGGAATCATCAAGAGATTCTCTGAGTACATCGATTATAGTCTGAACGATCTCGATGTTCTGCTTCTCATTATGTCCGCCGATGTTATAGGTCTCAAAGAGCTTACCCTGCTCCTGAACCATATCGATTGCCTTAGCATGATCTTCAACATACAGCCAGTCACGAACGTTCTTACCGTCACCATAAACGGGAAGTGCCTTACCCTCAAGTGCATTGTGGATCATGAGAGGGATAAGCTTCTCAGGGAACTGGTAAGGTCCATAGTTATTAGAGCAGTTCGTGATATTTGCAGGGAACTTATATGTATCCATATAAGCCTTAACAAGCATATCAGAGCTTGCTTTACTTGCTGAGTAAGGACTATGAGGATCATAAGGTGTTGTCTCATAGAAATATGCATTGGGATCATCCGGAAGTGAACCATATACTTCATCGGTACTTACATGAAGGAATTTCTTTCCCTCCTTGAAGCTGCCATCAGGAAGCTCCCATGCCTTCTTAGCTGCATTAAGCATTGTAGCTGTACCAAGTACATTGGTCTCTACAAAGATCTCAGGATTAACGATTGATCTGTCAACATGACTCTCAGCCGCAAAGTGAACTACGCGGTCAATATCGTTCTCCTCAAAAATCTTGTTTATAGCATCTCTGTCACAGATATTTGCCTTGACAAAGGTGTAATTGTCTCTATCCTCTAC
>NZ_AUJO01000029.1 GCF_000424265.1 Butyrivibrio sp. WCD3002 | reverse complement strand
AGGGATTACAAATCATTTTTTGAAGCAGTGAAGACATACGCCAAGACACCATCTGCATTTACGGGGCGTCCCCGTATGCCGGGTTATGTACGCCAGGGAAAATACAAGACTGCCATCCTTACGAATCAGATATGCAGGATAAAGGATGATTCCTATATACGTTTTCCCGGAACAACAGATACTTTAAAACTTGGCAGGGACTTTCCCCGGGGGAAACTTAAGGAAGTGCGGATAAAACCACATGGTAAGGACTTTGTGATGGATGTGGTGATCGATGTCTTAACAGTGGGTATAGAGCCTTTGGATGACAAGGATGTTCTCAGATCTCTTTCATCAAAAGATGACATTTCCGATATCAGGGTCATGTCGATAGATCCTGGTACGGACAATATAGCAGCCGTAGCGAACAACTTTGGAGCAGAACCGTTTGTGATAAAGGGCGGACTGATAAAGTCCGTAAACCAGTTCTACAACAAAGAAATGGGGCGGCTCTCATCATGTGCCATGAAGTGCAATAACAGATACCGCACCAGGAAAATGAGTATACTCACTGAAAAGCGCAACAGGCGCATAAAGGATGAGTTCCATAAGATAAGCAGAAAGCTTGCAGACTATGCGAGGGATAACCGTGTGGATGTCGTAGTGATGGGGCATAACGTATTCCAGAAACAGGAAGCGGGTATGGGGCATATCAGTAACCAGAATTTTGTGCAGATACCAATGCTGATATTTGCAGATATGCTAAGATATAAGCTTGCTGAATACGGGATCAGGTTTGCGCTTACGGAAGAGAGCTATACATCCAAAGCGGATTTCCTTGCGATGGATGAGATCCCTGTGTATAAAAAGGGAAGTAATGCTGACTATGTTTTTTCCGGAAAAAGGATAAAACGTGGACTTTACAGGCACTACGATGGGACAATAACAAATGCAGACATAAACGGAGCTGCCAATATCTTAAGAAAAGTATTCCCAAAGGTAACCCAATGGGATAGAGGCATAGTGGACATGCCCTGTTCTTTGGGATGCACTAAGCATCCCAAAGGTTCATGCCGCTCTGCGGCATAACAGAAACCTCTTCCGACGCAGAGTCGGTGGAGGTAGTTCATGCAAAAATGTAGTCTTCCAGTGCGTGAAGTCTGTTTTTATCACAAACACAACCCGCCGACCAGCGGAATTGTCACTACCGACAGCAGAGTTGTAAGGGCAACGCCTCTTGAAGCTGTATCCTCGTCGCCGCTGTAGCACTGGGCCAGCATGGCGGTCATGCTGCCGACGGGAGTAGCGATCATAACGAAGCATACACCAAGGAGAGTATCATCAGTTATGAACAGCTTAAGCAGTGAGATTCCGATGATGGGAATCAGGATAAGCTTAATGAATGCGAAAAACAGAAGGCGGTAATCACTAAGAAGACTTCTGATCTTCATGCCTCCAAGGGCGTAACCTATTACCATCATGCTGAGCGGAACAGTAAGACCACTGAGGGATGAAATAGCATCTGCCAGAGATTCCGGCACATGAACCCTTAGAAGATACAGAGCAATTGAGATGAAAACTGAGATAACCCCCACATTCAGGATGTTTTTCCAGGAAGATGTGGCTTGTGCCTCGGTATCTGAGCTGTTTTGCATAGTCTTGATTCCATAAGTATAGAACAGCAGGTTAAAAGGAAACTGGAAAGTGGCAGCATACAAAAGCCCGATACTTCCGTAGGTTGCAGCCACAATTGGGAAACCCATAAATCCGATATTTGAAAAAATAGTCATAACCCTGTAGGTTCCATAGTTGTTCTTTGGAAGCCTCAGAATATAAGGAATAACCACAGCGCAGAGAATAAGTCCTGCATATATTGCGATAGCGCAAATGGCACAGGTAAGCAGCGCTTCGTTTGAAACATATTCATCTTTATTTATTCCTGCAGACAGCACAAATGCAGGACAGGCAATATTTAGAACAATAGCAGACATGCCCTTACAGACAACATCATTTATCAGCCCTTTCTTGCGGCCGATCATTCCAACCATCATAAGCAAAAATAGGATAAACATCTGCTCAAGTAATATCATGTTTCTAAATCTCCGTTCAATATTTTATACATAATACCATTTATAAACATTCTCTAAAAGTTTTACCTAAAATCTCATTTATCATAAAGCCTATTGTAAAATATATGCATAGCTGAACAATCACTTTGTGGGTGCTGACAATGGTGCATATGAGTTTTGACGATTTGAAACGCCATATTACCGAGGTAACTGATTATACGTCTTTCCTTAAAGAAAACAGGAAGATGGTAAACAGGTACCTTAACACGGTTTTGTGGTTCTGTATTTTAACAGGGCCTGCTATTGCCGTGGGTATTAAGTTCGGCGTTTTTTCAGCAGCCACTTATTATACCTGTCTTACCCTATCTGTGCTGATGCTTGCGGTATCAGTGCTTCATACAATCATTATCAGGATATGCCCTTATTCTGAGCACGCGGGACTGCTTGCTCTTATTTCCATGGAGCTTTTGCTGATGTTCATGGTTTATAACCATATCCATATAAATATGACCTGGTTTTTCATACCTCTTCTCAGCATTCTGTTTTGCGATGCCAGGCTGTTTTTTGTGACGCTTGTTACAAATTACGCCGCAATGTGTATTGCCACCTGGCTGATTTCTCCCTACTATGACAGCATAAATCTGAAATTCAATTCCGCTTTTGATTATTTTTCAAATGCCATGATGGGTTACACCATTGAGACAGTGATCATGCTGGTTGGCGGGCTTACACTGACAAATCTTTTAAGGGATTATTTTTCTGCCCTTATGGAGAAAAACAGGAAGGCCATTGAAGCGACCGAAAGACTCAATAAGCAGATGAACATACTGTTTTCCATGGCTGAAGTCTATGATAATGTAAATCTGATAGATTTAAAATCCATGACGGAGACATCTCTTAGCGATCAGTCCTACGACGTTCATTCTCTTGATTTTGAGAAGCATTCCCACACGGTGATGACACAAGGCATAAAAAATGACGTATCGCCGGAGCATCTCGAGAAATTTCTTGATTTTACCAATTTAAGAACTCTGGGAAAAAGACTTACCGGAAAAAGATTTATTTTCGGCGAGTTTATAAATACAAAAACAGGCTGGTTCCGTGCACAGTATATCAATGTGGAGGCAGATGAAAAGGGCGTGCCCTTCATCGTTGTTTTCACGGTTCAGAATATAAACATGGATAAGCGAAGGGAGGAGGATCTTATAAGGATATCCTTAACCGATGAGCTTACGCAGCTGTTTAACAGACGAAGTCTTGATGATGATCTTGCGCGCTATAAGCATGAGCCTATGGAGGATGATTTTGTTTTTGCGTCCATCGATATAAACAGGCTAAAGGCGACAAACGATACTCTTGGCCATGCTGCCGGGGATGAGCTTATCATTGCAGCCGCAGACTGCCTCTCATCTGCTATCGGTAATTCCGGAAAAGTATACAGAACAGGCGGAGATGAGTTTACGGCAATTATTCACACCACGAATATTTCTGGAATTGATAAAAAAATCAGGGATAAGGTAACGGCCTGGAGCGGAAACTATAGTGAAAGCCTTGCTGTTTCCATAGGATATGCTGCCCATAGGGATCGTCCTGATGCAACAATAGAAGAGCTTAAGAAAATCGCTGATAAATTCATGTACGATGAAAAAGCAAAATATTATCAGGAAACCGGATATGAGCGCCGCGGAAAGGCTTAAAAATTTTTACTTTAAATATTTTAAACAATTTAATTGCAATAAATTATAAAAGTGATATAATCATCCCGTAACAGATCAGCGATTTAAAAAAGGTAATCAGATGATTAATGTATTTCATGCAGGGTATGAGCTTATAATGCGTCCTGACCTTCACAGAGGCAGAAAGAATGCCGACTTTGGTCAGGGCTTTTATGTTACAAAGGATTATGATTTTGCTACAAGGTGGGCTAGAGAAAAGTCCGGAGAGGATGTCATCCTGAACACCTACGAGCTTGACGAGAGCGGATTAAAGATAAAGTATTTAGACAGAGATGAAGAGTGGTTTAGATACATTTTTTCCAACAGAAGGGTTAAGCCCGACGAGTTTTCGGAGTATGATGTAATAGTGGGGCCCATTGCGAACGATACTATTTTCAATACCCTTGGAATTATGACGAGCGGATATCTGTCTGATGAGGAAGCACTTAAGCTTTTGTGCGTAGGACCCATGTATCAACAGGTGGTACTGAAATCTCCGGCGGCAGTAGATAACCTTCATTTTGTATCTGCTGAGAAACGGCTAAGTGAATCGATAAAAGACAATAAGGAGATCCTTGCAAAAGAGGAAGAGAGCTATCTTAATGAAGTGGCGAAGGTTATGCAGGGATTTGACAGGGAGGATAAAAGATGAGCGAATTTTTGGAGCTTGCTAAGGCAAGAAGAAGCGTCAGAACCTTTGACGGGCAAAAGCTTGATGATTCAGTAATAAATGAGCTTAAGGATTTTGCCAGAACCATAAACAATCCCTATGGCGTGCAGGTCAGGTTTGTGTTCCTGGACAAGGATGAAAACAGCCTTTCAAGTCCCGTGCTTTCAGGTGAGAAGACCTATGTGAGCGCGGTAGTAATAAAGGGCGAGCATGCAGATGAAGCCTATGGCTACTCATTTGAAGCTCTTTTGATGCATGCGCACAAGATGGGACTTGGCACCGTGTGGATTGGCGGAACAATGCCGAGAGAAAAATTCGAGAACGCTACAGGTCTTGCAGCTAACGAGATCATGCCCTGCATGAGTCCTCTTGGAAAGACCTCACAGAAGATGTCCATAAAGGAAACTCTGATGCGTAAGGGTGTAAAGGCAGACAGCCGTATTGATTTTGATAAGCTTTTCTTTGAGGGCGATTTTAATACACCGCTTTCTGAGGAAAAGGCTACAGCCGCAGGCGTTTTCGAAGCGCTTGAAAATGTGAGAGTTGCTCCTTCTGCAGTTAATAAGCAGCCTTGGCGCGTAGTTATAGATGGAAACGCAGCACATTTTTATGAGAAGAAGGACAAGGGCTTTGCGACCCCGGATTACGATCTTCAGAAGATTGATGTGGGAATCGGAATGTACCACTTTGAGACGGAGCTTACATTAAAGGGACTTTCTCCAAAGCTTGAGATAAGCGATCCCGGCCTTAAGACTCCGGATGACACAGAGTATATCGCAACCTACAGATGGTAAAATGTTTTCATATCTTCTTGGGAAAATGGTCACATACAGTGGCCATTTTTCTTTTCTATAACCCCCTGTTTGCCTTATAATATTGTATTGAGAAGGTTGGCGCCGCGGCGCCGAAAAAGAAGGTAGGAGGTTACAGAATGAAGTATCAAAAGCTTTTTGAGCCCATTAAGATCCGCGGGATTGAAATCAAAAACCGCTATGCAATGGCACCCATGGGACCCCTTGGTCTTGGTGACTGCGAAGGCGGATGGAACGACAGGGGAATTGATTATTACACAAGACGTGCAAAGGGCGGCATTGGTCTTATCATCACAGGTGTTACATTCTCCGACACAGAGGTTGAAAAGCCCTCTTTCCCCAACACACCCAATTCTACTTATAATCCGGTTCAGTTCGTTAGAACCAGCCGTGAGATGACTGAGCGCGTTCATGCCTATGGAGCAAAGATTTTCCTGCAGATGAGCGGCGGCTTTGGTCGTGTTACTATTCCCACAAACCTTGGCGAATTCCCGCCGGTTTCAGCATCAGCAATACCCCACAGATGGCTTGATAAAACCTGCCGTCCTCTTACAGTTGAGGAGATTCATGGCATAGTTGAGAGCTTTGGAAAGGGTGCCTACAACGCTAAGCGTGCAGGCTTTGACGGCGTTGAGATTCACGCTGTTCATGAGGGTTACCTGATCGATCAGTTCGCTATTTCTTTCTTCAATCACAGAACCGATGAGTACGGCGGATCCCTCGAAAACAGACTCAGATTCGCTAAAGAAATCCGCGAAGAGATCGCTAAGACTTGCGGATGGGATTTCCCTGTAGCAATGAGATTTTCCCTTAAGAGCATGGTGAAGGATTTCAGAAAGGGTGCACTTCCCGGCGAAGAATTCGAAGAGAAGGGCCGCGATATCGAAGAGGGTATCGAGGCAGCAAAGCTTCTTGAAAAGTTCGGCTATGATGCCCTTGATGTTGATGCAGGAACCTATGATGCATGGTGGTGGAATCATCCCCCGATGTATATGGAGAAGGCTCCCTACAGAAAGTATGCAAAGATAACCAAGGAAAACGTAAATATTCCCGTTATCATGGCAGGCCGTGTGGATAATCCCGATCTGGCACTTGATTGCTTAGAGAGCGATGTATGCGACATGATCTCTCTTGGTCGTCCAACCCTGGCTGATCCTGATATTGTAAACAAGATTAGAAGAAATGCCCTTAGCCAGATCCGCCCCTGCATAAGCTGTCAGGAAGGCTGTATGGGACGTATTCAGGCTTATTCACTTACAAACTGTGCCGTTAACCCTCAGGCAGGAAAAGAGAGACTTAATCAGTACAATCCTGTTTGCAAAAAGAAGAAGGTTCTTATTGTGGGCGGCGGCGTAGCAGGAAGTGAAGCCGCAAGAGTTCTTGCAGAGCGCGGACATGAGCCTGTTCTTTACGAGGCAACAGGACGTCTTGGCGGAAATCTTATCCCCGGCGGGGCACCTTCCTTCAAGGAAGATGATCTTGCCCTTGCTAAGTGGTATGAGGATGAGATGGTTCGCCTTGGTGTAGAGGTTCACTTTAATACAAAGGCTACAGAAAAAGAGATACTTGATCCCCAGTACGATGCAGTTATCCTTGCAACAGGCTCAAGACCCAAGATGTTCTCTCTTGGTGATGACGACAAGGTATATGCTGCAGAGCAGGTTCTTCTTGGCGAGAAGGAGACAGGCGATAAGGTAGTTGTTGTAGGCGGCGGTCTTGTTGGCTGCGAGCTTGCACTTGACCTTGCAATGAAGGGCAAGAAGGTAACCATCGTCGAAGCTCTCGATAAGCTTATGGCAGTTAACGGTCCTCTTTGCACAGCAAACAAGGAGATGCTTGAGGAGCTCATTCCCTTCAACGGAATTGAGGTTGTCACAGGCGCTAAGGTTACTGAGTTTAAGGGCGGCGTATTAAAGGCATCCGTTGGCGATGAGACTAAAGAGATCAGTGCAGACAGCGTAGTTCTCTGCGTTGGATATGCAAGTGAGAACACCCTTTACGAAGCACACAAGAACGATGTAGACGAGATCTATCTTCTTGGCGATGCAAGACAGGTTTCCAATATCATGTACGGAATCTGGGATGCCTTCGAAGTAGCTAATCACATCTAATAATTTACAACCTTTCCATACCGGAAGAAGGAAGCCCCCGGACTCTCTGCGGCTATGAACATAAAACTTCGGCTCCGCTCCAAGAGGGTCAGGCAGGCTTTTTTCTTCCGTGCCTCAGGGCATTCCAAAATCTTTCACTGGTTATGAGCATGTGTGATTTTGCATAACTCGTTTATTTTCAACGATAGCATGACTGCATATAGGCTGTGCTATCGCTTGAAAATAAACTCAGACATGTTGCAAAATCACACATATAACCAATGAAAGATTTTGGAATTTCGGCAGAGGAAGAAGAAAGCCTGCCTGACCCTATGGTTCGGAGCCAGAGTTTTACAATAAAGCCACAGAGAGTCCGGGGGGCTTTCTTCCGGTATGGGAAGGTTAATCATTAAATATTCATAAAATGTCAGATGCCTCTTGATAATGATTCGTAACGCGGTAGAATTAAGTTGTGTACGATTCAGGTTCAAGAGGTATTTTATGAGCATTTTTACTGATAATCAGAGAAAAATAAGCTTTTGCCTTAAGACCATTGTTATCCTTTCGGCAGTTATAGGAATCATCTTAAGTGCGAATGCTGGCCGTGGTTTTTTCATGGGTGGTATGAGAACTTTCATGTATTTTACAACCCAGAGCAACATCGCTATGGCTATCATTTCCGCAGTGGGAATATATTATATTCAGCAGGAAAAGCCTGTAAGATGGATATGGAATATTCTGAAGTATCTCGGAACGGTTTCCATAACCCTTACGGGAGTTGTCTTTTGTTTACTGCTTGCGCCTGTTCTTGGTGATAAAGCCTGGACTATTCAAAATATTCTGACCCATGTGGTTGTGCCCGTTGCTTCTGTGGCAGATTTCTTTTTAATCGCAAGATCCATAAGAATCAGCAAGAAAAGTGTATTCCTCGTAGTTGTTCCGCCACTTCTGTATGTGATTTATGCAGGTATCGGATATGCAAAGGGCTGGGAATTTGCAGATGGCCGCAATTACCCATACTTTTTCCTGAACTGGGGAAGCCCCGCGGGAGCCTTCGGCCTTATAAGTGAGCTTCCATTCTTCGGCACAGCGTGGTGGATCATCATACTTCTAGTTTTCCTGATACTGGTTGGAAGACTGTATCTGGCAATCGCAGATTACCTTCGTAAGAAGTCATCAAATAATAAACAATAACGTCCTAAAACTTCCCATACCGGACATATTAAGAACCCCGGGTTTCTTTTTTTGTCCGGCATGGGAGGTTTTAGCAGCATATATGTCTCATTTTGGCGTAATACAGTTAACACGCCAAGATGGGACATTTTATTTTGGCCCCATTTTCTTAAACTAAAGACAGAAAAGTTAATGGGGGTTTTTATGAGATACGGATATTTTGATGAAAAGAATAATGAATATGTAATAGACAGGGTTGATATTCCAACATCATGGACCAATTATCTAGGCGTGGAGGATATGTGCGCTGTTGTAAATCACACTGCGGGAGGATACCTTTTTTACAAGTCTCCCGAATATCACAGGATAACAAGATTTCGCGGCAATTCCATTCCCATGGACAGACCCGGTGACTACATCTACATAAGGGACAACGAGGATGGGGATTATTTCAGTATCTCCTGGCAGCCTGTGGGGAAGCCTTTAGACGTTGCAAAATATACCACCAGACACGGCATGAGTGTAACCACCTATGAATGCGAGTATAAGGGATTATGGGCCAGTGAAAAGCTCAGCATTCCTATTGGTGATAACGCACTTATCTGGGATGTCGTAATCAGAAATGAAAGTGACCACACAAGAAATCTCAGCGTATTTTCTTATGCTGAATTTTCTTTCCATCATGTTCCAATAGATAATCAGAATTTTCAGATGAGCCTTTACTGTGCAGGCTCAGAGTACAAGGATGGGATAATACTTCACGATCTTTTCTATGAGGAAGAAGGGTATCAGTATTTCACGGCAAGCTTTGAACCCGACGGCTTTGAGTGCCTAAGGGATAAATTCATCGGAACCTACAATACCGAGTCAAACCCTGAAGCAGTGCAGAAGGGAAAGCTTTCAGGCTCCTATGAAAAAGGCGGAAATCACTGCGCCGGGCTTTCTAAGAATTTAGAGCTAAAAAAGGGTGAGTCTGTAAGGCTTATCTATTTTCTTGGTGAGGGCGGCTATGATGAAGCAAGAGCTATCAGGGAAAAATACAGCGACCCGGCAAAGCTTGATGCTGCCTACGAAAGGCTTAGGGAGTTCTGGAAAAATAAGCAGAGATCCTTTGCCGTTTCAAGTCCTGAGAAGGGTATAGATACCATGATAAATACCTGGACACTGTATCAGGCTGAGATAAATGTAATGTTTTCAAGGTTCGCATCCTTTATAGAGGTGGGCGGAAGAACCGGGCTTGGCTATAGGGATACGGCCCAGGATTCCATGACGGTCATAGCAAGTAATCCTGCAGGCTGTAAAAAGAGAATCGTAGAGCTGCTACGAGCACTCACAACAAGAGGTTATGGCATCCATCTTTTTGAACCCGGATGGTTCTTGCCTGAGGATGAGAAAGAAAATAAGAAAAAGCCCTTTAAGTCTCCAACAGTCATTCCGGAGCCTGAGGCTTCATCTAAGGTTCACGGCCTCTCAGATGCCTGCTCCGATGATGCACTCTGGCTTGTGCCTTCAATCACAGAGTATGTAAAAGAGACAGGAGATGTGAGCTTTATAAATGAGGAATACGGCTATGCGGACGGAGGATCCGGAAGCGTTTATGAGCACATGAAAAGAATAGTTCTGTTCTCTCTTTCGGAGGTTGGCGAACACGGAATCTGTAAGGGACTTAGAGCTGACTGGAATGACTGCCTCAACCTTGGAGGCGGAGAAAGTGCGCTGGTTTCGTTTCTTTTATACAGAGCTCTGATCTGCCTTAGAGAGACAGCTGAATATGTGGAAGATACGGTTTTTGCAGAGGAGCTTACAGAAAAAATAGATGGCCTTACAAAGCAGCTTGATGATGTTTTGTGGGACGGAGACTGGTATCTTAGGGGCTTTACGGGTTCCGGCAGAAAGATTGGAACAAAGGAAAATAAGGAGGGGCAGATTCATCTTGAATCAAACGCATGGGCAGTTTTGTCGGGAGCAGCAAAGGGCGACAGAGCAAAAAGAGCCCTTGACTGCGTCTATGAAAGACTTGCCACTCCCTACGGAATCATGCTGAATGCTCCTGCATTTACAGAGCCTGATGATGAGATTGGTTTTGTGACAAGGGTGTACCCAGGACTTAAGGAGAACGGGAGCATTTTCTCTCATCCAAATCCCTGGGTATGGTCTGCGGAATGCAGGGTAGGAAATGGGGAGAGAGCCTTTGAATACTATAGAAGTCTTTGCCCCTATTATCAGAACGATGATATTGAAAGAAGATGGGCTGAGCCCTATTCCTACTGTCAGTTCATTTCCGGAAAGGACCACACAACCTACGGAAGGGCACATCATCCCTTCATGACAGGTAGCGGCGGCTGGGCATATTTTGCTGTGACCCATTACCTACTTGGAGTAAGGCCCGGTTTTGATAAGCTTATTGTTGATCCTTGTATACCAAAGGAATGGGACGGCTTTGAAGTATCAAGAATTTTCCGGGGAGCTGTCTACAACATCAAAGTTACTAATCCGGAGCATGTTCAGAGCGGAGTGAAAAGCGTAGTAGTTGACGGCGCAGAAAAAGACTGCGGCTATGATATGGATTTTTCACAGGGCAGAAGCGTAGCTGTAATTCCTGCAAGCAGAGCCGGGGAAGTACACACAGTAGAAGTGGTAATGGGTTAAAGGGGGCGAAAGTATGATCAAATTCGGAACAGGCGGATGGCGTGCCATAATAGGTGATGGCTTTACCAAGGAAAATGTTCAGATTCTTGCAAGTGCCATGGCTGCTAAGATGAAGGCTGAGAAAGTAGCAGATAAAGGAATTGTTCTTGGCTATGACAGAAGATTTTTATCTAAAGAAGCAATGCAGTGGGCAGGTGCAACCTTTGCGGCAGCAGGCATAAAGGCAAGTCTCATAAACAAATCGAGCCCCACACCCCTTGTAATGTTCTATGTTATGAAGCATGAGCTTCCCTATGGAATGATGGTGACGGCAAGTCACAACCCTGCTATTTATAACGGCATCAAGCTTTTTACCTATGGGGGCAGAGATGCTGATGAGGAGCAGACAAAAGAGGTTGAGGAATACATAGGAAGGGTCACACTTCCCGTGGAAGCCATGGATTATGATGATGCAAAGGCAGCAGGTCTTATCGAGGAATTCTATCCCATAAATGAATATATAGATAACATTCTCGATCGCATAAATGTGGATTCAATAAAGGCTGCGTCACTGCGAGTGGCTCTTGATCCCATGTACGGCGTAAGTGAGACTGCCATAAAAACAATTCTCCTTACCGCTAGGTGCGAAATGGAGACCATCCACGGCCGGCACGACACACTTTTTGGAGGAAAGCTTCCGGCACCAAATGAGCCTGCCATGAGCCTTCTTAAATCAACGGTTATCGACAATCGCTGCGATATAGGAATTGCCACGGATGGCGACGCCGACAGAATAGGCGTTGTGGATGATAAGGGAAGATATTTATCTCCAAATGATATTCTGGTTCTTTTGTACTACTATCTTGAGAAATACAGAAATGAGAAAGGACCTGTAGTCAGAAATCTTTGCACCACACATATGCTTGATAGGATTGCGGAAAAATTTGGCGAAAAGTGCTACGAGGTTCCTGTTGGTTTTAAGCACATATCAGCTAAAATTACTGAAACAAATGCGCTTATTGGCGGAGAGTCCTCCGGCGGACTTACGGTGAGAGGTCACATAAACGGTAAAGACGGCGTATATGCAGCGGCTCTTCTTGTTGAAATGCTGGCTGTAACAGGTAAGAAAATATCTGAGATGTACGATGATATCAGGGAGGAGTTCGGACAGTTTTACATGCTTGAAAACAACTACTCCTTCAGGGCTGAAAAAAAGCCTGAGTATCAGAGGATTCTTATGGAGGATAAGGTGGTTCCTACCTTTGAAACAGAGGTTGCAAGTACTTCCTATCTGGATGGCTGTAAGGTATACTTTAAAAATGGGGGATGGGTATGTGTAAGGTTTTCAGGAACAGAACCACTTCTTAGGATTTTCTGTGAGATGCCCGATAAGGCCCTTGCGGAAAAGACCTGTGATGCTTACAAAAATCTGTTGGGGTTGGAAGAATGAAAAAAAGAAATTCTCTTAAATGGCAGATGCTAAGACTTCTTGCACTGGGGTGGATTGTGCCCCTTACTGTCATTCTGGTGGTTTTCCTTGTGGTGGTTTCAGGAAGAATCGACAGACAGAGTCAGCGTATAATAAATACATCTATGGAAAAGGCGGCGGATATCAGTATCCTCCGCCTTTTGGACTGCATCGATTCATCAAAGGATGCATCCTACCTTTCGTATATCGGAGACTACTGGGCAGAGTACCAAAGTAGCGGCGATTCGGGTGATTTATACAACAAGGTTACCACCTTTTTATCAGCCCATTATAAATACGATCCGAGCTTTGACATCACTGTTCTTATTTTTACAGATGAGCCTGACACCCTGTATTACACGGGAAATACCACAGGAAGGGGAAGCGTTTCAAGGTTTAAGTTTTTTACTGATTCCGTAAAGGATAAGGCTCTTGAGATTTCCGAGGATCTGGACACAAGGACAGAGTTCTTTGCCATGGAGGGCCATGTGTATATGATAAGAAATCTTCTTGGAAGAGGCTTTAAAAAGTATGCGGTTCTTGTTATGGAAATTAATCCGGAAGAGGTATTTGAGAGCTTAAAGAGCGTGTGGGAATATCAGGGCATGGACGTCTCCTTTAACGGAGAGAGGCTATATGGCGAGGGTAATTACAACACCTCGGGCGGCTTTATCAGCTGTGACAGGAAAAGCGTAGATGGATATTTTACTTTTTCCGTTGCCTATGATGCAACAGCTGTGGGGCTGGAGAGAAGGTCCATAAATATCACATTTATAATACTTTTGATTTTCCTTTTGCCACTGGTGCTTCTTATGTTTTTCTTCTTTAACAGCAGGATCAACAGGCCTATTGCAACACTTACTGCTGCATCTAAAAAGATTGCCGAGGGCGAGTACGGGGAGGTTGTGGAAGAGCCAAAGGGCCATAGCGGTGAGATCGCTGACCTTACAAGGAACTTCAACAAGATGAGTACCAAGCTTGGGGAGCAGTTCAATAAGATTTTCGTTGAGGAGATTGCTCTTAGAGATGCCAATATTCACGCCCTGCAGTCCCAGATCAACCCTCACTTTTTAAATAACACCCTTGAAATCATCAACTGGGAAGCCAGAATGAATGGTCAGGAAAAGGTGTCCAGCATGATCGAGGCGCTGTCTGTAATGATGAGCGCCACCATGGACAGAAACAGGCAGTCCCTTATTGCGCTGTCCGAGGAGCTTGAGTATGTAAACGCATATATCTACATAATAAAGTGCAGATATCAGGACAGGTTCATCTATGAGGAGCATATAGATAAATCCCTTATGCATGTGATGGTGCCAAGGCTTATCATTCAGCCGGTCATTGAAAATGCTGTTGAATACAGCTATTCAGAGGATGGAATCAGAAGGGTTCGCCTTGAGATAGAAGGGACTCAGGATAATGAAAAAATCGATATGAGGATAAAGATAATAAATCCCGGAGTTCCAAGTGATGAGGATTTTGCAAAGATAAAAGAGCTTTTAACGGATACTATGGACATAAAGCCTCTTGAGGAGCGCTCGACGAGAATCGGAATTCGCAACGTGCACAGGAGACTGAGGATACTGTATGGTGCCGAAAGCGGCCTTACAATCGAGACCGATGGAAACAATAATACTATCAGCACTATTTTTGTCAAAAATTGACAATTTCAGCAATCTGATTTAATCAGGAGCACTGCTATCCTTAAATTAGATAATACGAAACATGATGCGCGTATGGTATCGCGCAGAAGGGAGACATGTATGAAGTTAAAAAATCTGACAGCAGTGCTTATGAGCGCCATTATGACAATTAGCGTAGCTGGATGCAGCGGCACAGCAACGGAGGCTCCTGCAGATACTGGAGCAGAAACAACAGGAGAGAGTTCTGTAGAGATATCTGACGAATCTACAGCTACCTCAGCTAAGGCAGGCGGATCCGCAGAGATCACTGTAACGACTACCTTCGCAGGTGAAGACAGCAACGCACAGAATTACAAGAGTGCGGTAGCTGACTGGGAAAATGAGACAGGCAACACCGTCAGCGACACCTCTGCAACAAGTGATGAGACCTTCAAGACAAGGATCATCACAGACTTTGAGACAGGCTCAGAGCCTGACGTGCTTTTCTTCTTTAACGGAGCGGATGCAGATGACTTTGTTAAGGCAGGAAAGGTTGTATCAATTGATGACATCAGAGCAGAGTTCCCTGAGTATGCATCCAACATGAACGATGATCTTATCGCAGCATCACCTGCTGATGGCGTTAAGTACGCAGTTCCTGTAAACGGATACTGGGAAGCAATGTTCGTAAACACCAAGGTTCTTGAGGATGCCGGTGTAGCAATGCCCGGCGCAGATTATACATGGGATCAGTTCCTTGCAGACTGCCAGAAGATCAAGGATGCAGGCTATGCTCCTATCGCAGCAGCTCTTGGAAACATTCCTCATTACTGGTGGGAGTTTGCTATCTACAATCAGCAGACACCGGATAATCATCTGAATATTCCCGGCAGCGCAGATGATGCTACAGGAAAACAGTGGGTGGCAGGACTTGAGGATATTAAGGACCTCTATGAGAAAGGCTTCTTCCCTGATAACACACTTTCAGCAACAGATGATGAGACCTTTGCTATGTTTACCGATGACAAGGCAGCATTCCTTCTTGATGGTTCATGGAAGGTAGGCGGTATCGTTGGTTCCTGCCAGTCTGATCCCGATGATCCCAGCACCCTTGATGAAGAAAAGCTCAGTCACTTCGACGTTACATATTTCCCCGGCAAGGGCAACAGAAAGACAACTGATCTTGTGGGCGGACTTTCAATGGGTTACTACATCACAACCAAGGCATGGGAGGATCCCGACAAGAAGGCAGCAGCTGTAAGCTTTGTTGAGCACATGACAAGCGATGAGGTTGTTCCTGTTTTTGCACAGCACACAGCATCAGCACTTAAGAATGCACCTCAGGTTGATTCAAGCAAATTCAATGCTCTTCAGGTTAAGGCAATGGATATGATGAGCGGAGTTACAAGTCTTACAGGCGCAGTTCAGGATATGTTCAACGGTGACTGCAGAGTTTCTACCTTTGACGGAATGCCTGATATCGTAACAGGCGGCGTTTCTGCGGCAGATGCAGTTCAGGAAGGTATCGACGTTTATAAGGATTCAGCTGAGTAAAAAAGCTATGTCAAACATATACAAGAGCAAAAAATACATATTTCTGTTTCTTGCACCGGCATTTCTCTTTTTGATAATTTACCTGTATTATCCGTTCTTTGTGAATATTTACGGGAGCTTCAGATCCATAAAAAACCTGGGTACCTATGGCACAAAATGGAATTCTCCATGGTATGAGAATTATGTAAAGCTTGCTACGGACCCGGTGGTATGGACCTCCCTTAAAAACACATTTTTGATGATAATAGCCACGATAGTGGGACAGGTTGGAATAGCCCTTATACTTGCTATTCTTGTTGACAATATCGGCAGAGGAACTCAGTTTTTCAGAACCGTGTATTTCTTCCCTATTGTAATCTCAGCCACGGCTTTGGGCCTTTTGTTCAATCTGATCTTTCTCTATGACAAGGGAATGCTTAATCAGTTTCTTGAGGCCCTTGGCAGACTAAAGCTGATAGATTACAAGAGCGAGAAGCTTGCGATTGTGACCATGATGATTCCCGTTGTCTGGCAATATGTGGGTTTCTACTTTGTCATACTCCAGACAGGATTAAACAACATCTCTCAGGAGCTGTATGAATCCGCGGAGATTGATGGTGCCACAAGATTCCAGAGGGTATGGTACATTTCACTTCCGCTTCTTAGGAACGTGATCTGTACATGCCTTACGCTGGGAGTTACCGGAGCACTGAAGGTCTTTGATCTTCCATGGACCATGTTTCCCAAGGGAATGCCTCTTAAGAAGACCTTCCTTACGGGTACATATATGTACTATCAGACCATGGAGGCTAAAAACGTGGACTACGGCGCAACTTTGGCAGTGCTGATAGTTGTATTGGGAGTTGTTCTATCAAGGATCACAAGGCGTGCCTTCAAAGAAAGCGAGGACTTCTGATATGAAGAGAAATAAGATCGGTCTCGCTTTCATATATTTAATACTGAGTGCCTGGGCGCTGACCACAATTTATCCTTTGTTTTGGGTTTTGGAGAATTCCTTTAAGGCCAAGGACAAGATATTAAAGCAGAGCTTTGCACTGCCGGTGGGAGATCTTTTCACTCTGGCCAATTACAGAAGGGCCTTCGAGAGGCTTGATATCGGTCACGCATACATAAACAGTATCTTTATATCCGGCTGTGTAACTCTTGGGGTAATGGTGCTGGCGGGGCTTGCATCCTTTGCTCTTGTGAGATTTGATTTTAAGGCAAAAAAGCTGTGCCACACTTTGGTTATTGCAGCGATGATGTTTCCTGTTTTTTCTACTATTATTCCTGTATACACCATGGAATCGAGCTGGCATATCACTAACACATCCAACTGGCTTTTAAACATGATATCGGTGATACTGCCGCAGGTTGCAGGTAACATGAGCTTTGCCATAATCGTGCTTATGGGTTATGTTCAGTCTCTTCCCTTAGAGTTGGAGGAAGCAGCACATCTTGAGGGCTGCTCTATACCGCAGATTTTCTTTAAGATAGTTGTGCCTTTGGGAAAACCGTCCTTTGTAACGGTGGCAATATTCTCGTTTTTATGGAGCTACAACGATCTGTTTACTCAGATGTTTTTCCTAAGACGTCCTGAGATGCAGGCTATTACAAGACTCCTTAACGAGCTGACCTCCAAAGAGGGAACCAACTATGGCCTTATGGCATCGGCGGTAACACTGGTAATCATTCCTGTCATCATAGTGTATGTTTTCCTGCAAAAGTATATAATTAAAGGGATGACTGCAGGCGCTGTAAAGGGTTGAGTATGTATAAGGTACTGATTGTTGATGATGAGCCCGTTATTGCGGAGGGGCTTAAGAAAATAGTTGATTGGGAGAAGTATAACTGTGTGGTTGCTGGGACAGCCTCTTCAGGAAAAGAGGGCCTTGCCATGGTGGAGAAGTGCAACCCGGACATTCTTTTTACGGATATCAGAATGCCGGGGATGGACGGACTTACCATGCTGGCAGCTCTTCGCAGTGAGCACAAAAACCTTCAGGTTATCATTCTGACAGGCTATAGGGATTTTGATTATGCCAGGGAGGCACTGAATCTTGGAGTGTTCAGATATCTTGTTAAGCCCTCTAAGATGAAGGAGCTTGATGAAGCAATGGAGAGTCTCTCTGAGAGACTTGCTGCCATGTCTGATACTTCGGAGACGGGTCCTGAAGATGATAACACAAGTGCTAACAACTTTATCGTCAAGCAGGCAATCAG
The DNA here is from genome assembly GCF_000424265.1 of Butyrivibrio sp. WCD3002. Classification (GTDB taxonomy): domain Bacteria; phylum Bacillota; class Clostridia; order Lachnospirales; family Lachnospiraceae; genus Butyrivibrio. The sequence continues at coordinate 17,420 of NZ_AUJO01000029.1, read as the reverse complement.
CTACATTGAGGAGCATTACAGAGAAAAGCTACAGCTTACGGATGTGGCAGAGAAGGTCTATGTGAGTCACTGGCATCTCAGTAAGCTGCTAAACAGTACAGGTAAAAGCTTTTCCGATGTTTTAAATGAGGTCCGTATTGAGAATGCAAAGGAGCTGATGGAGGATTCATCCCTTCATATTGCGGACATTTCGGACAGAGTCGGATTTGCGGATACAGCGCATTTTTCCAGAGTATTCAAAAAGTACACCGGAATGAGCGCCAATGAATATAGAAATAAGTTTTTAAGATAACCGGCTACTATGCAGCTATGTGGAGATTGTTCTGCATAGCTGTTTTTGTAAGTGATTCTATTTATGAAAAGGAAAACGGATTATGAAGATTTTCAGGGCGAAAGATTATTATGATATGAGCAGGAAGGCAGCAAATATAATATCTGCCCAGATTATTATGAAGCCTGACTGTGTTTTGGGACTTGCCACGGGATCAACTCCCATCGGAACCTATGATCAGCTGGTGGAATGGTATAAAAAGGGAGACCTGGATTTTTCGCAGGTTACAACCGTAAATCTTGACGAGTACAGAGGTATCACAAAGGATGATCCTCACAGCTACTATTATTTTATGAATGAGAAGCTTTTTTCCAAGGTGAATATAGATACATCAAGGACCTTTATCCCTGATGGCATGGATGAGGATGCGGAGCATGCCTGCAAGAGCTATGATGCTATTATAAAGCGCTGCGGAGGGATTGATCTGCAGCTCCTTGGTCTCGGACACAACGGACACATCGGTTTCAATGAGCCGGGTACTGCTTTTGAAGCACAGACTCATCTTGTGAATCTGACGGAGACCACAAAAAAGGCGAACCAGAGATTTTTTGCAGAGGATGAGAATGTGCCAAGTCAGGCCTACACCATGGGTATTAAGTCCATTATGCAGGCAAAAAAGATCGTGGTTGTTGTAAGCGGAGCCGACAAGGCTGAGGCTCTTTTCGCAGCAGTTAGAGGCGAAATATCTCCCGCAGTTCAGGCTTCCGTTTTACAGCTTCACAATGATGTGACAATCGTTGCAGATAAGGAAGCCTGCAGCCTTCTTGATGCGTGATTAACTCTATATTTTTGTCGTGTGATAGTTGTGTGATATATGGGCTGATAATATAAGATCATCAGATGAAACAAACAACGCAAACACATGAAAGAGTTATGGAGGATAAAGCAATGAAGGTTATTGATAAGGTTCTTATGTTTTTCGGAATTCACAGAAGAAGATATATCAGTTGCCCCTGCAATAGATGAGGTAGAAAATAAAATTAGACATAAACACAGCAATGGTGGCGAGTGCTTTACCAAAGCTGTGTTTTTCTTTTTCCTTTTTTCTCGCAATATCCACACTAAAAGCCACAATTACTGAGTAGCTGAAAAACTTGTTTTTTTCTATATTTAGGGCATGACTTATGGGGAAGTATAAGCTGTGAGGGCTTAGCGAAGTATCTTTGAGCTTAGCCCGAACGTGTTCCGGCGAGTGAAACGAGAGCGGAACTTCATTATTATTTTTTTCAGGAGGAAGAAAAGGAAGAAATGAAAAAGACAACAATTGCATGCAGCATTCTCGTGATGTCAATCATTGCAGGCTGCGGGAAAACAGTGGAGGAGGCACCTGCAGAAGCTATTCTTAAGGATCTCAGCGCGGACTACTTTACCTTTGGTGTTGGTATAAACGGAAGTACTCCCGATAATCAGTGTCTGAACAATCCTGCGTACATGGAGCTTTCCAAGAAACAGTTTAACAGCTGCACCATGACTAACCTTATGAAGAGCTGCTACATTCTTGATCAGTTTAATTCTCAGGAAAATCTGATTAACGGAAGCGAAGAACCCGCTCTTTCATTTTTCACGATAGATCCCACTCTTAAATGGTGCCAGGAAAACGGCATGAAGATGCGCGGACATACTCTTGTATGGCATACACAGGCACCTGAATGGTTTTTCAGAGAGGGCTATAAGGATGATGGAGAATATGTAAGCAGGGAAGTTATGCTTGTAAGAATGGAGAGCTATATTAAGCAGCTCCTTACCCATGTACAGACTGAGTACCCCGGTGTTATCTACTGCTGGGATGTTGTTAATGAAGCTGTTGATCCTGACAGTGCAGACCCTGAGAGCTATTTCAAGTGCAGAACCAAGATAGAAAATGCACCTAATCCCTGGTATGAGACTATCGGTCAGGACTATGTAGAGATGGCTTTCACTTATGCGAGAAAATATGCCGACAGTGACGTAAAGCTTTTCTACAACGACTACAATACCTTCCAGGCACCCAAGACAGAAGGCATTTACAATCTTGCTCAGTCATTAAAAGAAAAAGGCCTTATCGACGGTATCGGTATGCAGGGCTATTGGGGAATTGACTATCCGCCTATGAAGGATATCCAGACCGCCATTGAGAAGTTCGCAGAGCTTGGTCTTGAGATTCAGATAACAGAGCTTTCAGTAGGTGTGGACAAAGAGACAGACGCCATGTTTGAAAAGCAGGCAGATAAATACGAGGAAATCTTTAATCTCCTTTGCGATATGGACACACAGGGTGGTGGACCTGCAAACATCACAAACGTCACAGTCTTTGGTCTTGTGGATCACTACCGCGAAGGAGATACCACCAATTCAAGACTTTTTGACAGAAGCTATATGCCAAAGCCCGCCTTTGGAAAAATTGTGGAAGTACTGGAGTCTAAGTGCGCATCAAGGTAAAATAGAAGATAAAGTATGAAAAAGCAGGGAGGGGAGAATCATGAAGTTTTCCATGCAGCCCAAAAACATTTTTTATCTTGTGGTGATCGCAGTATCTTTAGTGGCCATCATTGTTCTTGGCGTAGGCTATAGCAAAAGCAGAGAAGCGGCCTCCGATATTTCCTTTGAAGGCGGAAGTACTGTCACAATAGAGAAAAAAGAGGATAAGGTACTGATCTCCATAAACACACAGACCATTCAGGAGGGTCTTGAAAACATGGGCTTTCTGGTGACTCAGGAGTACTACTTCACACAGATTGAAAAGTACACCAAGGAAAAAGAGTTGTTTTTGGGGATACCTTCATCATCTGAATTTATGTACAGCTATGATGGTTCGGTTTTTGCAGGTGTAGATTTTACCAAGATTACGGTAGAAAAAGATGACAGTGCAAAGAAGCTTATCGTGAAGCTCCCTGAGTCCGAAATCCAGACGGTGAGCGTGGATAAGGACACCCTGAAAATATATTCGGAAAAGGATTCTCTTTGGAATCCCTTGAAGCTTGAGGACTACAACCTCTCACTTTCAGAGTTTGAAAAGACTGCAAAGCAGAAGGCACTGGACAGTGGAATTCTGGACAGATCTGATGAGCAGGCAAAGGCGCTTATTTCGAACTTTATAAGCAGCATGCCCTCTGCATCAGGCTATGCAGTGACTTTTGAATAAGGGGGAGGTCTAACATGGATTTAAAGAAAATAACAATCGTAGTTTTACTGATACTTCTTGCAACCATATCTGTTACAAAGGTGGCACCCTGGGCAGGGGATCCTCAGAATCACACACATTCCATTGCTCAGACCGAGGATAAAATAACCACCGTGATGACCCTTTCAGGAGGTGCTGCGGCTACCTCCGCAACTCTGTCGCTTCTTCCCGGGGATATGTGTACACCTATTGCTGAGCAGATGGCAGAGCTTTCAAAGTATTTTTTGATGATATTAAGTGCATTGTATCTTGAGAAATTTATGATAAGTCTTTCAGGATATATTGCCTTTAGTATACTTATTCCTTTTGCCTGCATTATTTTGTGCGGAGCAGTACTGTTTGGCAAAAAGAATTGGAATGTCCTTGCAGCAAAGATCGCACTAATCGGAGTAGTGCTTTTTATAATTGTACCTGCCAGCGTAAAGCTCTCTGACATGGTATATCAGACCCAGGCTCAGAGGGTGAACACCGCCGTTGAAGAGTACAATAACTTAGACATAGGAAATGAGACTGAGGGCGGCTTCCTTAACGAGATAGCAACGCTCACAAACGATACTGTTGACAGTGTTACTACTTTCCTTAGCGGTCTGATAGAATCTCTTGCGGTTATGATAGTAACAGCCTGCATCATTCCTATACTTGTCTTTGTATTTTTGGTATGGCTTGTAAAAACCATTTTCGCAACCAATGTGCTGACTCTGGATACGTCAGCCCTTGATGCGTTAACAGGTAAAACCAATAAATAAACCTTATGAGGAGGGGAAAAATGAACATCAGAAATTTTGAAAACGAAGGCAGAAAGTTTGTAAACAACATGGGCAACTTCCATGTGCTTGAGTATCTGCAGGATGCCAGCGTATCTCCCATGAATGCTTCCACAGAGTATTTCATGAGCAAGATGGGCGTTCACAGAAGACAGCTTGTAATCCAGCTCGATGAAAACAATTCAGCTATCGTTCAGGCCGGTGCAATGCAGTGGTCGGCAGGAAATATCGAGGCTACTTCTGGAATTAAGGGTGTAGGCGATCTTTTCGGAAAAATGGTTAAAGGCGCTGTTACCAAGGAATCTGCAGTAAAGCCTGAGTATGTGGGAAATGGATTTTTGACATTAGAGCCCACCTACAAGTTCATTATTCTGGTTGATGTAGGAAGCTGGGGATCCGGAATAACAATTGAGGACGGAATGTTCTATGCCTGCTCAGGTACAGTTAAGAACACTGTCGTTGCAAGGAAAAATCTTTCTTCAGCAGCGCTTGGCGGCGAAGGCCTCTTTAACCTAAGCCTCTCAGGAAGCGGTATTGCAGCTCTCGAAAGTAATGTTCCCTACAACGAGCTTGTTGAGGTTGAGCTTGAAAACGACACTTTGAGAATTGATGGAAATCTTGCTGTTTGCTGGTCCTCTAACCTTGAATTCACAGTTGAGAGATCCACCAAGACTCTTCTTGGCTCAGCTGTAAGCGGAGAGGGCCTCGTGAACGTATACCGCGGAACAGGAAAGGTTCTTATGAGCCCTGTTGCTCCCACATCTTCACTGTATGCTGCCACCAACACAGTAGCAGCCAAGGCCGCAGCTATAACAAGCAACACCCTTGGACACTGATCTGACCATCAAAAAGTGATAAATACATAGTAAAAACACATCCCCTTAAGAAAACTCATTCCGTGAGAGTTCTTAAGGGGATTATTTTGTTTGATGGACGTTTAGCATACAAGACGCGATTTCCGAGTCCGATATAGGGCATATTTACTACATTTAGATCGGAAAATTTATATATGATTAATGATAGATTATCCAAATGATTAATGCTATAAAATAATTATCGGGCATATTATTTCAGAAATAATATCATAGAATATTTCAAGGAGGCTAACATGGCAAAGAAAGTTACAACTGAAGAGACACATCCTATAACTGCAGAAGAACACAAGAAGCTTAATACCAGGAAGAATCCTGTTAATGATGCATTGGGACTGCCACTTGGCGATCAGTTTGACATCGATCTCACAGAGATCCTTGAGAGCAATCCGGAAGAGAGCGGCGAGACAGTGGCCATTGCATTTGTTGATTTCGATGAATTCATGCATATAAACAAGGATTTTGGAGTGGAAGAGGGCGACAGAGTGCTTATCGCTACAGGCGAATACATTAAGAAAAATGCTCCCAAGGAAGCCACTGTTTACCGTATTGGCGGCGATGAATTCGGAATGATCTTCAAGGGCTTTATGGAGAGAGAAGATATCTTCCTTTTCCTCAATGACCTTAAGAACAATTTTGATGTAACTACTCCTGACGGCGAGGGCCACAGCCTTACAATCGGAATGGCAACAGCCTTTGTGGATGCCACACGCTGCGCAGAGCTTATAAGAAAGGCTGACGGAGCACTTTTCCGTGCAAAGAACGGCGGACGAAATAAGGTCGCAATGGCAAGAGAAGAGAAAATGATTCCAAAGACCAGCCATTACACCCAGGATCAGCTTCAGCGCCTCTCCAAGCTTGCAAACAGAGAGGGTATAGGAGAAGCCTTTCTTCTTCGTGAGGCACTTGATCTGCTGCTCAAAAAGTATGATGTGTGATAGCATAATGTAAACTATAAAAACATTTATGTAAAATATACTTGACATTATTCATATAACGAGCTAACATAAAATCACAAAAACAAATAATTGTTTTTTGTAAGTCGACTTGAAACTATTAACTACTTGAATGATTTTGTGGAGGCTCGTTATGTTTGAGAAAATTTTAGCTTTAGCAATTTATGTTGTAATTGTTGTTGTTCTTTGGGTTATAGTCAAAAAAAGAAAAAAGGATACTAATTTCGATGAGATGCAGGAGAAGGTAAGGGCAGAGGGTTACAAGATCGCATTCTTTTCAGTACTTGCCATGCTTACCGGAATAATTATTTATGATGTTATTGCAGGTGAGGCCCTTCCTCAGTATGTACTTAGCGGACTTCTTATTGTTGTAGTAATGCTCAGCTTCACAATATGGGGAATTTATTGCATCAGACATGATTCCTTCTTTGGAATCGGTCAGGACTGGAAGACCTATTTATGTATCTGCATTGTTGTAGGTGCTATTCATTGTAGCTCATTTGTGTCAGAATTTGTTAGAATAATATGTACAGAGCATGATGAGGCATTTATGCATTTGTTTTTTGCAAAGGCGGCATCAAGTGCAGCAATGACAGTTACTTTCTTATCAATGGCCGTTGCCATCGCTATCAAGATGATTGCATCCAAAAAAGAAAGCGAGGACTAAGCCATGAAGAATTTAAAACTTAAATCCGCCAGAGCTGCCAAGGACTTGTCTCAGGAAGATCTTGCCAGGATCTGCGAGGTTTCCAGGCAGACCATAAGTGCCATAGAAAAAGGTGATTACAATCCTACCATCAAGCTTTGTATATCTATATGTAAGGCCCTTGATAAAAGTTTGGATGAACTTTTTTGGGAAGATTAAATCTGACGAGGTGGGTATTATGAAAAGTAAGCTTATAGCGGGGATTCTTGTGTCATCACTTCTTCTGAGCGCATGCGCAGGAAAAGGCGGGGATACTGCAGACTCTGAAAGCAAAGATAATCTGATCACCAAGGCTTTGTCTGAAAAGCTGGGAGAAGATGTCACTGAAGAAACCGAACTCTCCGACTATCAGAAAGCATACATGGATATCGTAAAGGAAGGCCAGTTTAATTTTGATGAAAATGGCGACATGGATTTCGAAGAATATGAGAATATGATGCTTGAAAAGCGCATATACTGCTACTGGCTTTACGACATAGACAAGGATGATATTCCGGAGCTGATTCTTAAATACGGTACCTGCGAAGCGGATTTTCATGGAAGCGTTTATACATATAAGGATGGAAAAACAGAACTTTTAACTGATGAGTTCCCGCTTGGGCATACAGGCCTTTACTCTGATCCCGGCGAAAATGGAATTATATGCTATTGGGGACATATGGGATATGCTTCTGTTTCCAGATTCAGATTTGAAAATGGTGAGACAGCGTACGATTATCTCTATGAGGAAAACATAAACGAAAGAATTGAGAATGGTGAAGAGGATGCTGATTATGCAGCAGCACGGGATATCGTAAGCGGCGCATATTATCTTTCATCTTATGATACAAATACACTTTATCCGATCATAAAATATCATGAGATAGATCAGTATCAGCTGGGTAAGAAACAGCCTAAATCCGGGCCTTTTGGTTATCCGGATGATAATGAAAATATTTACAAAGAGCTGATTGAAAATGATGGAACAGTTACTGCTGTTGCAATGGATGAGTATATGAATTCTCCAGGGAAGGTCCGGTTCAGTGAGCTTTTAAAGGACGGCGTTATCTACCCTTATACCTCAGGTGATCTAAGGACATTTGATGATGGCTATGCTGATTTTAATTCAGATGGAATATATGAGTATTATTTCTATTTCAATACAGCGGATTCAGATTATCACGGATACAGGGGGATTATCAGTAAGCAGGGCGAAGAGTTTTACGTCTATCTGTCCTTTAGTACCAGTGAGACCTCAATATCAGAGGATGGATATCTGATCTACGATAATCCTGATTACAACGAGTACTACAGGGAAAGAATGCTCTTCGACAAAGAGGATAGTGTAATATTTTCTATGGAATAAGTCTGTGCGGGGGAAATGGGGGATGCATATGTTTTTTAAGAAAAAGACAGAAACCAAAACCTATGACAAAGAAAACCTTAGACCTGTGATAAAGGCCAGTATCTGTAACGGGGAGCAGGTGGCCGGTTTTCAGAATATCCATACCGGCGAATTTGAGGAAGTGATGCTCATTAGGGATAATGCTGACCTTGTAGAATTCACAGAGCAGTACGGCATCACGGATAAATTGGAGAAAATCTATTAGTAAGGACTTTTTCCGGGTAGCAGCTTCGGGGTTACAGTCAAAACGAGTTTATATTTCTCCGGATCAGAGGAATACAGTAAGGAGAATTGCAATCATAAATATGTAACGAAGCTAAAGACCGCTATATACTCATATCAGAAACAGACAAAAACGTTGACCTGTCTTGAAAAAGCGCTATCATAATTATGTGTGCTTAAAAAAGTACAGGTACGAGAAAAGAATTGGAGGGAATGATATGGGAATCATATGGGGACTTATTCTTGGAGCACTTGCAGGATTTATTGCCAGCAACATCATGAAGGAGAAATCAGGAACAGTTAAAAACATCATTCTTGGCCTTCTTGGCGGAGTAGTTGGCGGTGTTGTTTTCAGAATCGTCGGATTCGCAGCAACAGGACTTATCGGAAGCCTGATTGTTTCAGTAGTTGGCGCATGCATCTGCATCTGGGCCGGAAGAAAATTATTTTAAAAAATATGGAGCAGCAGATTTCTAAGATTTGCTGCTCAATTTTTATTTGGAGTATTTATGAAAAAAGAAGAAAAGACAAACGTAATGCGTGTACTTGATGGTAAGAAGATTGTCTATGAGAGTCATGCCTATAATCCTGACGCTACCATGAGCGGCGAAGAAATTGCAGAGATTCTTGGTGAGGATCCGGATAAGGTTTTTAAGACTCTGGTGACTCAGGGAAAATCCGGAGCGTATTTTGTCTTCGTTGTTCCTGTAAAAGAGGAGCTTGATCTTAAAAAAGCTGCGAAGGCAGCAGGTGAGAAAGCGGTAAGCATGATTAAGCAAAAGGAGCTTTTACCGCTTACCGGATATGTTCACGGAGGCTGCTCCCCCATTGGAATGAAGAAGCAGTTTCCGACCTTTATACACGAGACTGCAGATAAGTATGACCATATTTTTGTAAGCGCCGGAAAGGTTGGCTTTCAGATAGAGCTTTCACCGGCGGATCTTATTAGCGTAGTAAATTGTAAGCCGGCAGATATTGTGTAAACCTTAGATGCTAAATACTCTTTGAGAGTCAGGATAATTGCAGATCTGATTTAGCTTTTGGCTGCGTAGAATGCTTCAAGTTCCTTGCGGGTATCTGCAAGAGCTTTAAGCATTTCTTCATTTTTTGAGGGGAAATCATACATCTGATCAAGATAGCCCTGTTCCTTTGCAAGCTCCCAGCTAAGGGGATAAACAAGCTCGAAGGCAAGTGCTATGTGACTGATAAGATGGTCTGCAGGCGTTTTCATAACGGACCTTAAAACTGCGTGGTGCTCACGGACCTGATCCATCACAGCGGGAGTTACGCCGGAGCTTATCAGCTCATCCCTGGATACGTTGTAGATATCTTCCATGGGAGTTTCGATATTTACTCTAAGGATATCCACCTTGTCGGCATCCCTTAGAATGTTGCAAAAGTCCAGAGTTTTGCCTGTGATATCCTCTCTGATGCAGAATTTATTGTGCTGCCTGATAACGATTTCCATTATGTCATTGCAGGACATGTCATCAGTAAAAAGGCTTATAAGATTGTCTTCTCCAAAAAGAAGATCCGAGCCAAACTCAGCGTGATCCACCGACTGAGAATCTATGAAGGTGTTATATCTTACCACCTGCTCAAATCTTCCGATGTCGTGAAGCATTCCGGAAAGCCAGGCAAAGGCGGCATCCTCATCCGACATGCCGATTGATTTTGCAATTTTTTCGCAGCTCTCGGCAACCCTGTAGGTGTGTGATATTTTAAGGGCAATCTTTGGATCCTCCGGATCGTAATTTCTTGTATATGCGGCGAACTGCTCGCGGACTCTTTTTCTGTCTATGTTCATGATTTACTCCGATTTTGTTTGTTAATTGTCTTGCTTTTACCCTCAAAAATAATATCATAATTTAGCGCTTTTTGAGAGGCAGAGGGTGATATAATCAATGTTTGAAGGAAAATTCAGATATGGGTTCTGCATTTTATGGGACTGTTTTATATAGGAAAAAGTTTACCAGGGAGACAATAATATGAAAACCGGAATCGTTATGGAAGGCGGAGCAATGCGCGGTATGTTTACCTGCGGCGTGCTGGACGTCTTCATGGAAAAGGGAATTATCTTTGACGGCGCTGTGGGTGTTTCTGCAGGGGCAACCTTTGGAATAAATCTTAAATCAAAGCAGATAGGCAGAGCCTACAGATACAACAAAAAGTATTGCTCAGATAAGAGATATCACAGCATGGAATCGCTGCTTAGAACCGGAAATATTTTTAATGTGAAGTTCTGCTATTCAGAGCTTCCCTACAAGCTTGATCTGTGGGACTACGAGACCTTTGAGAAAAATCCCATGGAGTTTTACTGCGTGGCAACAGACATCAGGACTGGCGGACCTGTTTATCACAGGTGTGACAGCGGAATGGGAAAGGATATGGAGTGGATAAGAGCATCTGCGTCAATGCCCATCGTTTCAAGGCCCGTTGAAATTGACGGCGGAGTTTACTTAGATGGCGGCGCTGCGGATTCCATACCCTTAAAATTCATGGAGGATCAGGGCTATGACAAGATTCTTGTCATTGAGACCCAGCCTGCAGACTACATTAAGGGTAAGCAGCAGTACATGCCTCTTGTAAAAATGACTCTTAGAAAATATCCAAATATGATAAATACTTTGGAAAACCGTCATATAATGTATAATGAGGAAAAGCGATATATCAGGGAAAAAGAGAAACGCGGCGAAGTTTTAGTTATTCGTCCAAAGGAGCCTCTTGCCATAAAAGCTGCTGAGACCGATCCCTCTGAGATCGAGAGAGTTTACAGAATCGGAAGAGAAGCGGGTGAAGAGTTTCTTAAGGAGAGTAACTGGGTTACAGACCAGATAAAATAATAGAAGATATTTTTGTGAACACCGATTATTCGGAGGAAAAGAAATGAAGAAGTTTAAGATATCCTTTAATTCTCCCGTAACATTGGGATTTATCTTTATAAGCTTTATCGTGATGGTCGTTAATTATCTCACAGTTGGATTTTCAAATCAGCTGCTTTTTATGACCTATCGCTGGCCGCTTACATCACCGCTTACTTACGTGAGATTTTTTACTCATGTGCTTGGACATGCAGGATGGGAGCACTTTATAGGTAACGCCACCTATATTCTGTTGCTTGGTCCCATGCTTGAGGAAAAGTACGGTTCAAAGAAGCTGATACTGGTTATTTTGATAACTGCCGTGGTGACGGGACTGTTTCATTTTATTCTTTTTCCTGAGGCAGCACTTTGCGGCGCCAGCGGTGTTGTTTTTGCTTTTATTTTAATGACATCCTTTACAGGCTTTAAGGACGGAGAGATTCCGCTTACCTTCATACTTGTTACCATTGTTTTCATAGGACAGCAGGTGTATGAGGGAATCTTTTTACAGGACGATATTTCGAATCTGACCCATATCCTTGGTGGTATTGTGGGCTCGGTTGCAGGCTACAGACTTAATAAGGCCAAGTGAGCAGTAGGTAAAGATGCCGGCTAAGCCGTTTAATAACCGGAATGAGGAGTATATGAAAAAATGAGACTTTTATTTATCAGACACGGGGATCCCGACTACAAAATTGACGGACTTACAGAAAAAGGGAAGATAGAGGCACAGTGCCTTGCAAAGCACATTCAGGATTTTGGAATAGATGATGTGTATGTGTCCCCCTGCGGACGTGCTCAGAGAACTGCGGAGTATTCTCTGGAGGTTTTGGGAAAGGAAGCGACAACCTTAAGGTGGCTTGAGGAATTTCCGGCACTTTTTGATCCAAACCTTGCCGATGAGGAGACAAAGAAGGCATACCCCAACGAGCTTTTTAAGAAAAAGGATTCAGATGAGTACCATAAGCGCATAGTTTGGGACGTTATGCCATCCTATTACAAGGCTCATCCTGAGATTTTGGATGTTCACACCTATATGGATTCTGACATTGTGAAGTACACGGATATGCCGGAGGTATATGAGAGAGTAATTTCCGGATTCAATCAGCTTTTATCTGATTATGGCTATGAGCGTGACGGCAATGTTTTTAAGGTTAGAGAGAGCAATGATAAGACAATCGCATTCTTCTGCCATTTTGGACTGACATCTGTACTGCTGTCATATCTCTGGGGCGTATCACCCTTTGTGCCCATGCAGTTTCTTGCCATGGCACCAACTTCTGTTACAGAGATCGTGACTGAGGAGAGAGAAAAGGGAATTGCTGTTTTCAGAACCCTTAGAGTCGGTGATATCACCCATCTGACACTAGAGAATGAGAAGCCTTCTTTTTCGGCAAGGTTCTGTGAACGCTTTGAGAATGAGGATGAGAGACACTGAGAATTGGATTTTTCTGCGAAGGATTAGGGACCGCCGCAGAAAATAAAAAATACATAGGAGGAGACAGGTTATGGAGATTACTGAAAAATTGGAAGAGCTGCTAAATAAGGCACGAGATGACAAGGCATTAAAGGAAAAGCTTCTTGGAACAAGAGCTTCAGAAAATCCGATTGCAGATTTTTGCGCTATTGCTACAGAAAACGGATTCTCCATGTCTGTCATGGACATCGTCAATCAGGGAGAGGAGTTCTACGCTGAGATAAAAAGAAGTACCAACGGCGGAGGAGAGAATTCACCAGACCTTGATTTTCAAAATGATGAGTATTCAATTTTTATGATGAGACTTAGGGACCTGTAATTTATGATCTGGATAATCGGCTTTATTATAGTTTCTATACTGTGTTTGATGGGCTTTATCTATATGGTAAGGGCCGTAGGAAGATTCGGGATTTTTAAGAGTATTCGGAATAAGTGGCTAAGAAGGCTTATTCTGGTTTTCATAAATGCTGCAGGCTTTGCACTGCCATGCTATTTTCTTGGAATTATAAATGCCTTTGCCATCTATCTGCATGTGCTTGCATTTACCCTGCTCTTTGGACTGATTTTTGGAATAATCAGGAAAAGAAGAGGCACAGAATTTAAGTATTATTATCAGGGCTGGTGCACCATGGTGGTGTCAGCCGTTTACCTGCTTGTTGCTAATTTTCTTTGCATGCATGTGTGGCAGACGGACTATACTCTTGAGACGGATAAGCTCTCGGAAAACGTGAAGGCCGTTTTCTTTGCGGACTCCCATATAGGTACCACCTTTGACGGCGAGGGCTTTGCAAAGGAAATTGAGAAAATAAAGGAGCAGAATCCGGATATCGTTCTTATTCCCGGAGACTACGTTGACAGCGATACCAAAAGAGAGGACATGGTTCGTGCCTGTGAGGCGCTTGGATCAATTGATGCAAAATACGGAGTCTGGTATGCCTTTGGTAACCACGATAAGAGCAGCTACGGACCAAGGGATTTTACCGCTGAGGACCTTGTAAATGAGCTTACAAAAAATGGTGTCCATGTCATGGAGGATCAGCTGGAGTACGCCGGCGATCTGTGCATTGTGGGAAGAGCTGATGCCATAACTTCAGACAGAAAAGAGCTGGCAGAGCTCCTTGAGGGAGCTGATACCTCAAAATATATTATCGTAATGGATCATGAACCTACGGATTATGATAAAGAATCCAAAACAGCTGCAGACCTTGTGATTTCAGGCCACACCCATGGCGGACAGCTTATACCAATCACTTATCTTGGAGTGTGGATGGGTATAAACGACAGGACCTATGGATACGAGAGACGGGGAAATGTGGATTTCATTGTAACCTCCGGAATCTCTGACTGGGCGGTGGATTTTAAGACAGGCACAAAGTCTGAGTATGTTATGATGGATATAGGGAAACACTAATGGGTTTTTTATAGCAGAAAGCGAGGTACTTCATGAAAATTCTGGAAGAGAAGATACTTGAGGAGGGCCGTGTATATCCGGGGAATATACTAAAGGTCGACAGTTTCCTTAATCACCAGATAGATGTTGGTCTTTTGGATGTACTTGGGGAAGCTATTTATGAAAAGTACAAGGATAAGAAGATTACGAAAATTCTTACCATCGAGGCATCGGGAATTGCGGTGGCATGCTCTGTTGCAAAGCATTTTAATGTGCCTGTCATTTTTGCAAAGAAATCTAAGAGCCTTAATCTTGGAGATGATGTATATGTTTCAAGAATAAGCTCCTACACCTATGGAAAAGAGTATGACGCAGTTGTTTCAAGAGATTTTCTTGGGAAGGATGATAATGTCATAATTGTGGATGACTTCATTGCTATCGGAAATGCCATGAAGGGACTTATTGAAATCTGCGACCAGGCAGGAGCAAAGATAGAGGGTATCGGCATCTGCATCGAGAAGGGCTATCAGCATGGCGGAGATGATGTGAGACAGATGGGCTTTGATGTTACATCCCTTGCAATAATCGACGACATGAAGGAAGACGGAACAATAATATTCAGGGAGTAAATTAAAAAAGGACATGAAATCAGACAGAATTAATTTATGGAAAAAGGGTGAGTACAGCTACTCACATGCGTTGGGGTTTGAACCTAATATGGTCAGCTATTTACACGAGGATGATGAAAAGCATCCTTGTATCGTTGTGGTTCCCGGAGGCGGTTACTGCATGGTGGCACCGCCTGAGGGCGAGCTTGTGGCACTTAAATTTTTTGAGTTTGGCTACAATGCATTTGTTATTACCTACACAACCAATCTTTTGATGGATACACCGCTGAATTTTCAGCCCATGAAGGATGTGTCCAGAGCAATCAGAAAAATAAGGAAGGATGCGGATAAATACGGAATTCTTCCGGACAGACTGATGATATGCGGATATTCTGCAGGGGGACATCTCTGCGGATCGGTGTGCGTTCACTATGAGGATATCGAGGAGACTGATGAGAGCTTAAAGGATATCTCAAACAGACCTGATGCAGCGCTTCTTAGTTATCCTGTAATCACCTCAGGGGAGTTTGCCCACAGGGATTCCTTCATTGCACTTCTTGGAAGGGATGCTGATGAGAAGCAACTTGAGTATTTTTCATTGGAAAAACAAGTGACAAAGGATACTCCGCCCACATTTTTATGGCATACCATACCGGATGGTCTTGTTCCTGTTGAGAACAGCTTTTTATACGAAGCTGCACTTAGGAAAGCAGGAGTAAGGCATGCACTTCACCTTTTCTCTCACGGAGATCACGGGCTTTCCCTTGGAAATGAGGATTGGGCTAAGGGAAGATTTGGCGGAATGTATACCATGGAGCAGACTGAAAACATTATAAAGGCTCTTAGGGAGGACACCATAGAGACCACTCCCGAGAAAAAGAAGGAAATGCTTGATATGTTCGGGGGCGGCGGATTCCCGGAGGGTAAGCCTGTTCACGAGATAAGACTTTGGCCTGAGCTTGCAAATGACTGGTTCAAGGAACTTTTTGAGTAACGTTTTATAGGAGCTTATAGCAGTTTTATGGCTAGAAAAAATAATTTTGACATGCTAAACGGCAGTCTTTTGGATAAGATAGTAATGTTCGCACTGCCGCTGGCTATATCCAGCATCTCTCAGCAGCTTTTTAACGCTGCTGATCTTGCTGTTGTGGGAAGATTTGCTTCACCGGAAGCCATGGCGGCGGTCGGAAGTAATTCTTCCGTAATAGGTCTTATAATCAGCTTTTTTATAGGTCTGTCCGTCGGTGCTAATGCACTGATAGCCATGCAGATAGGCGGTGGACATAAGGATGAGATAAACGATACGGTGCATACCGTTATTACGCTGTCTCTCATTGCAGGCTTTGCGCTTATTCTGATTGGCTTTTTCATATCAAAACCGATACTGGTGCTGATGGCAGCGCCGGAAAATGTAATGGGGCTGGCAATACTGTATCTTAGGATATACTTTTTTGCCATGCCTGCAATTATGGTATATAACTACGGCTCTGCAGTCCTTAGAAGTAAGGGGGATTCCGCCAGGCCGCTGTATGCCATGCTTATGGCAGGTGTTATAAATATTCTTTTAAATCTCCTGTTCGTTATAGGCTTCCATCTGCACGTAATAGGTGTTGCGCTGGCTACGGTGCTCTCCAATATGTTTGGTGCGGGATATATTCTTTTTATTCTGATGAACGAGGAGGAAGCCTTCAGACTGAGCTTTAAAAAGCTAAAGATCAGGAAAAAGTATCTTATTCGCATGATGCAGATAGGTCTTCCCGCAGGACTTCAGGGTGCGGTGTTCTCACTTTCCAACGTTGTTATCCAGTCAGCGGTTAACAGCTTTGGCTCCGACGCCATTGCGGGTTCTACCGCAGCTGCCAATTTTGATTTTATATCCTACTGCGCCATGAGCTCTTTCGTTCAGGCGGGAGTTACCTTCACAAGTCAGAACTATGGTGCCCGCAAATTCGAAAGATGTAAAAAGGTATTCAGGATATGTATGGGATGCGGCGTAGGCATATCTGCGGTTGTGGTATTTGTACTGGTGACTTTCCGTTATCAGATGATAAGCCTCTTTACCACAGAGCCTGCAGTTATAGATTTTGCAATGATCAGAATTATGAATGCGTTTATTCTGCATTTCCTTATAGGCTCCTATGAGATAAGCGGTGGCTGTCTGCGCGGTATGAACCATTCGCTTTCTCCTGCGCTGATATCCATCTTTGGAACCTGTGTATTCAGACTTATCTATGTGTTTACATATATTCCAAAGCACCATGATTTTGGAACCTTGTTCAGAGTTTATCCGATCTCATGGGCCATCACGGGAGTGATCACTTTGACGGTCTACTTCATCGTAAGGTCAAAAGAAACTTAAATGAAAAAGTAAATTCCAGTTGCTAATAAATGCCTCAAAATGCGGATTTAAATTCCGTTTTTGCACCTTAACAATTTCATATTTTTGCCATATAATGAGCCCATAAGCACCCAGTTTGATAGTTTTTTGCATGCTAATGGGGCACCTGGAAAATAGTGTGCGAGACTAAATTCCACATGCCTTGTATGTAAGACTAAATTCTGGTGCAGTGAAATCTGCCTGTGCTTAAACTATTTTATTTCAACAGGGCTGGACACAGCATTACATCATCTGGGGCTATATGTTCTAGGCCCAATGCTTTATGAATCGAATTGTCCAGGAGTAAAAGAG
>NZ_AUJO01000028.1 GCF_000424265.1 Butyrivibrio sp. WCD3002 | reverse complement strand
GCCAGATGCATAAGGCTGGGTAGCCAAGTCCGGAAGGGATAAACGCTGAAGGCATCTAAGCGTGAAGCCCCCCTCAAGATGAGATATCCCTCCTTTGTGGAGTAAGACCCCTTAGAGACTATGAGGTAGATAGGCACAAGGTGTAAGCATGGTAACATGTTCAGCTGATGTGTACTAATAGGTCGAGGGCTTGTCCAAACTAGGAAAACTTGCTGAGGTATTTCCGAAGCTAGTTTGAGTGTTGTTCTGGCGAGGTCTGAAAGACCGAGAGCAGAACTTCCAAATATAGAACATGATATGGAATAAGATGGAATAATTCAGTGTTCGGTTTTGAAGGTACGGATAAAGTAATTAATAATCCTCAATAGCTCAGTCGGTAGAGCATTCGGCTGTTAACCGAAGTGTCGTAGGTTCGAGTCCTACTTGGGGAGCTACAATACGGAGAAATCCGAAATAACCTGTACTACAGGAACACGGCTCCGTGGTCAAGTGGTTAAGACATCGCCCTTTCACGGCGGTAACACGAGTTCGAGCCTCGTCGGAGTCATTATGGTGACTTAGCCAAGTGGTAAGGCGTGGGACTGCAACTCCCTGATCGTCGGTTCAAATCCGTCAGTCACCTTTAAAATAGTCTTAAGTGTCAAATATGACATTTAAGGCTTTTTTGTTGTATACAATTAGAGATTTAGCCTTGAAAATGCTCTTTATCGTTAAAAAAATGATGTTAAGACAAATTACTCGGTGTATAATTTTATTTGTAGGTCAATAACTTTAGTTTGGGGAGGAATTCAAAATGGAATCAATGGAAGATTTTAAGGATGAAATAGACAGATCATTCAGACAGATAGCAGAGGGTGATATAGTTACCGGTACTGTTATCGGAGTTGATGAGTCTGAAGTTCTGTTGGATATTAAATATTTCACTCAGGGCGTTATAAAAGCCGAGGACTTCTCGGATGATCCAAAGTTTTCTATAAGAACTGATGTGAAGGTTGGAGATGAGGTTTCTGCAACTGTTGTAAAAACAGATGATGGTAATGGAAATATACTTCTTTCCAGAAAAGAAGCAACTAAGGTTCTTGCATGGGATAAGCTCAAGGAACTGATGGATTCTAATCAGAATGTGACAGTTACCGTAATTGAAGCAGTTAAGGGCGGTGTTGTAGCATTCCTTGAGGGTATAAGAGGTTTTATTCCTGCATCAAAGCTTTCTCTTAATTATGTAGAAGAGGGGGCCCTTGATGATTTTGTTAATAAGAAGCTTGAAGTCAGAGTAATTACTGCTGATGAGACTAATAAGAAGCTGGTAATGTCAGCTAAGGAAATACTTAAAGAAAAGGCAGATGAAGAGAGAGCTGCCAAGGTTTCAAATGTACAGGTTGGACTTGTTACAGAGGGTACAGTAGAGAGTCTTCAGGATTACGGTGCATTCATTAATCTTGGAAACGGACTTTCCGGACTAGTGCATATTTCTCAGATTTCAAATCAGAGAATCGCTCATCCCAGTGCAGTACTGAAGGTTGGCGATAAAGTAAAGGTTAAGGTTACAGCAATTAAGGATGGTAAGCTCAGTCTGAGTATGAAGGCACTTCAGGATGTAGCAGCAACTGAGATCACTGAAGAAAAGATTGAATTCGAGAGTGAAGGAGAAGCAACTACATCACTTGCGGATCTTCTTAAGAAGGCAGGATTCTGATAAAAAAGATGATTTAGACTTAACTCTAAAAGTTTTTCTGTTGCAGTAGTGGTAGTTTTTCATGAGGAAGGCGATGGCTATGGATGATAATATCAGAGAACTTAAGGAACTAATAGATGGATCTGACAATATTGTATTTTTCGGCGGTGCCGGGGTGTCAACGGAAAGCGGTGTTCCGGATTTTAGAAGTGAGGATGGGCTGTACCATCAGCATTATAAATATCCTCCGGAGCAGATGCTTAGTCACAGCTTTTATGTGAGAATGCCGGAGGAGTTTTTCAGATTCTATAAGGATAAGCTTCTGATCAAGGGAATTAAGCCTAACAAAGCGCATCTTAAGCTTGCGGAATGGGAGAAGCAGGGAAAACTTAAGGCAGTTATAACTCAGAATATTGATGGTCTGCATCAGGCTGCAGGAAGTAAAGAAGTCCTTGAGCTTCACGGAAGCGTTCACAGGAATTATTGTGAGAGATGCGGGAAGTTCTATGATTTTGATTTTATGGCGGAGTGCGAAGGCGTACCTTACTGCGAGTGTGGCGGAAGGATTAAACCGGACGTGGTTTTATATGAAGAAGGCCTTGATATGTCAATAATGAGTAAGGCTGTTGATTATATAGCAAACGCGGACGTACTTATAATAGGCGGAACATCGCTGGTTGTTTATCCTGCTGCAGGGCTTATTGATTATTATAGGGGACACAAGCTTGTGCTCATAAACAAGCAGGCCACCACAAGAGATGGTCAGGCAGATCTGGTAATTCAAGGACCCATTGGAGAGGTACTGGGGCAGCTTTGATTGATATGTCTACTTACATGAATCATGGGGATCTGCACTCGCGGTGGATTAGTTAATATCATGATTCAGTAACGTATGATTTGTCAGTAAATTTAACGAAGGTTCTGACTATCATAAAATAGAGATTTTTTGATTGATATAGCTTGCAATAAAAGGGATGTTGTGCTAAAGTATATCTCTGTGATAATTTCCTTGTTACCGTAATGTAAACGGTAGCCAGAGACCAAAAGGAGGTAAAGAAAGCATGACAAAATATGAGTTAGCCGTAGTCGTTAGCGCTAAGATCGAAGACGACGCAAGAGCAGCAGCTGTTGACAAGTGCAAGGCTTTGATCGAGAGATTCGGCGGACAGATTACAGATGTTGATGAATGGGGCAAGAAGAAGCTTGCTTACGAGATCAACAAGATGAATGAGGGCTTCTACTATTTCATTCATTTCGATGCAGAGACTACTGCACCTGCTGAAATCGAGAAGCGTGTCCGTATCGTCGATGGCGTCATTCGTTATCTTATCGTTAAGCAGAACGAGGCCTAAGAGAAAGAGGACGAAGATATGAATAAAGTTATACTGATGGGACGATTAACAAGAGACCCCGATGTTAGATATTCTCAGGGGGAGAATTCAATGGCAATTGCGAGATACACACTTGCTGTAGATCGCAGAGGCAGAGGTAACAACAACCAGGATGGTCAGACTGCTGACTTTATCAACTGTGTTGCATTCGGCCGAACCGGAGAGTTTGCTGAGAAGTATCTTAGAAAGGGTACTAAGATTTGCGTCACAGGCCGTATCCAGACAGGTAGCTATACCAATAAGGACGGTCAGAAGGTATACACTACTGACGTAGTAGTTGAGGAGCACGAGTTTGCAGAGAGCAAGAACACTGCAGGCGGAAATGGTGGCTTCTCAGGCGGAGCTCCCGCAGCACCATTCGATGGCGGTAACAGCAGCCAGGATTCAGGTGATGGATTCATCAATATTCCTGATGGAATCGACGAAGAGCTTCCGTTCAATTAAGTTATTGATTTATAAATGCCTTTATGGCATTGTTGACTGAATTTGATAAGGAGGTACCACAATGGCTTTCAATAAGTCTGATAGAACCGATTCTCCTGTAAGAAGAAAAGGTGGTATGCACAGAAGAAAGAAAGTTTGCGTATTCTGTGGAAAAGACAATGTGATCGATTACAAGGACACAGCAAAGCTTAAGAAGTTCGTTTCTGAGAGCGGCAAGATCCTTCCCAGACGTATCACAGGTAACTGCGCAAAGCACCAGAGAGAGCTTACATCTGCTATTAAGAGAGCAAGACATCTTGCACTTATGCCTTACGAGGCAGAGTAATAGCAATAGCTATTTCAAGTGATTATAGAGACACTCACTAGATTTATTCTATTGAGTGTCTTTTTTTGTACACCTTAGGAAGTAAAATTGAAAATGCAGAAATTTAGAAGAGTAAAGTAAGTTCCCTCGAAATTAAAATCTGTGTTATCATATATAAGTAAAAATAGCGGTACCTCACGCTTTACGATGGAGAGGAATATGCAGAAAAACAGAATTAGGCTTAAAGGAAAACTCAAGACATTTCTATATATTTTCATCTATCTTGGAATACTTCTGGCGCTTGTTACGATAGCTGTCCTGACGGTTGATTTTACGGCGGGACTGATTGTGGCGGCTTTTGCGCTTTTGTATTTTATGGCTGTTATCTATTTGGATTTTTATAACAAGCCCATCATAATGAATGAGCTTATAAGCTTTGCCACGGAGTATGGACAGATTCAGAAGAGATTGTTAAGAGATCTTGATCTGCCTCATGCACTGCTTGATGATTCGGGTAGAGTTGTTTGGACAAATACAGCTTTTGAGAAGGCTATTCATCAGGAGAAGGGATTCCATAAATCCATAACAGCACTTTTCCCTAATATAACTACGGACAAATTCCCGGAGGGAGAGGAAGAAGTGCATCAGGATGTTACCTTTGAGGATAACTCTTATGTACTTAAGATGAAAAAAATATCCCTTGATGAGATGGCAGCAAACAGCGATATTATCGATGCTTCCGGATATGAAGGTTTCCTTATAGCGGTTTATTTATTTGATGAGACGGCTCTCAGACTTGCAATCAATGAGGTTGATTCACAGAGTCTTGCAGCGGGACTTATCTATATTGATAACTACGACGAAGCTCTTGAAAGCGTAGAGGAAGTTAGAAGATCTCTGCTGACAGCGCTTATAGACAGAAAGATAAATAAGTATATCGCTACCTGCGATGGTATTGCCAAGAAGATAGAGAAGGATAAGTACTTTATAGTAATGCCCAAGAAATCGGCGCAGTATCTGAAGGAAGTTCGCTTCGATATCTTAGAGGATGT
This sequence comes from Butyrivibrio sp. WCD3002, assembly GCF_000424265.1. Lineage (GTDB taxonomy): Bacteria > Bacillota > Clostridia > Lachnospirales > Lachnospiraceae > Butyrivibrio. The sequence goes on along the minus strand of NZ_AUJO01000028.1, from coordinate 35,466 downwards.
TAAGACTGTAAATATCGGTAATGAGATGGCGGTTACGCTTAGTATAGGTATGGGACTTGATGGCCTGTCCTATTCTCAGAATTATGAATTTGCCCGTAACGCCATTGACCTTGCCCTTGGTAGAGGCGGAGATCAGGCAGTTGTTAAGACTCCTGATGAGATCATGTACTTTGGCGGCAAGAGTCAGAAGGTTGAGAAGAGTACCAGAGTTAAGGCGAGAGTTAAGGCTCACGCCCTTAAGGAGATCATCAACAGTAAGGATACCGTTATTGTTATGGGTCACAGAATCGGTGATGTTGACAGCTTTGGCTCATCTGTTGGTATCTATAGAATAGCAAAGACACTTGATAGAAAGTGTCACATAGTTCTAAATGATGTGACTAATTCCATGAAGCCGCTGGTTGATCTTTTCAAAGGTAATCCTGAGTATGAGCAGGATATGATCATCAATAATCAGCAGGCCATTGATATTGCAGGTAATAATGCAGTTCTTGTGGTTGTGGATGTAAATAAGCCCAGCATAACTGAGTGCCCTGAGCTTCTTAAGTTCTGTAAGACTATAGTTGTACTTGATCACCACAGACAGAGTACTGAAGTTATAGAAAATGCCACTCTTTCTTATGTTGAACCCTATGCATCAAGTGCCTGCGAGATGGTTTCAGAAGTATTGCAGTACATTGATGAGGCTGTAAAGATAAGACCTGAAGAAGCGGACAGTATGTACTCCGGAATTATGGTTGATACCAATAATTTCATGAATAAGACAGGCGTACGTACCTTTGAAGCAGCTGCTTTTCTTAGAAGAAACGGCGCAGATGTTACAAGAGTAAGGAAGCTTTTCAGAGAGGATGCTACTGAGTATAAAGCAAAAGCCGATGCAGTAAGTCAGGCTGAGATATACCGCGGAGCTTACGCTATTTCTGTTTGTGATTCAAACGATCTGCAGAGCCCTACGATTATTGCGGCACAGGCTGCCAACGAGCTTCTGAACATCAAGGGAGTAAGGGCAAGCTTTACATGTACACAGTATCAGAATCAGATATATGTAAGTGCCAGATCAATTGATGAAGTAAATGTGCAGATTATCATGGAGAAGCTCGGTGGCGGCGGTCATATCAGTTCCGCTGGATGCCAGTTTGAAGGAATCTCTGTTGATGAAGCTATAACAATGGTAAAGAACCAGCTCGATACAATGATTGAAGCAGGCGAGCTGATATAAAAATTTGGAGGAGAAGGATAATGGAAATAATTTTGTTAGAGGACGTTAAGTCTCTTGGAAAAAAGGGTGATATTGTTAAGGTAAGTGATGGTTATGCATCCAATTTCATTTTGCCCAAAAAGCTTGGGGTAGAAGCAAACAAGGCAAACCTGAATGATCTTAAGAATCAGAAAAAGCGCGAGGAAAAAGAAGCCCAGGAGCTTCTTGAGAGCATGAAGGAGCTTGCAAAGGAGATAGAAAAAGCCAACGTAAAGGTTACCATGAAGGCAGGCGAGGGCGGAAGAGTTTTCGGTTCTGTTTCATCCAAGGAGATCGTTGCTGAGGCAAAGAAGCAGTGCGGTCTTACTCTTGATAAGAAGAAGGTTCAGCTTCCTGAACCTATCCGTTCCTTTGGTACAACTGAGGTGCCTGTAAAGCTGCACCCTCAGGTTACTGCAACACTCAGGGTTTCTGTAACGGAGGCTTAAAAAATGCCCGAAGAAAACATAGTACAGCGCACAATGCCAAACAGTCTTGAGGCTGAGCAGTCAGTAGTCGGCGCGATGCTGATAGACAGGGATGCCATTCAGGTTGCATCAGAGATGCTGCATCCGGATGACTTCTACAACAGGCAGCTGGGTATGCTTTTTGAAGCGATGGTAGAGCTTTATAAAGATGGAACGCCTGTTGATAATGTGACGCTTCAGAATCATTTAAAAGAGAAGAATGCACCGCCGCAGGTGTACAACATGGATTACATCCTTGGGATGGCAAGTAGTGTTCCCACCTCGGCCAATGTGAAATATTATGCGGAGATAGTTCGCGATAAGAGTAAGCTCAGAGAGCTTATTCATTCCTGCCAGGATATTATAAATAATTGTTTCCAGGACAGCACAGAGCTTGAGGCACTTATGAATGATACGGAGAAGGAAATTTTCCGCATCACGCAGCTTAGTAACAGCGGAGAGTTCGTGCCCATAAGTGAGATTGTCATGAACGCCCTCAATAAGATTGAGATGGCAAGTAAACTGCAGGGAACAGTTACAGGTCTTGCCACAGGATTTACTGATCTTGATTATAAGACAGCAGGCTTCCAGCCTTCGGATCTGATACTTATCGCAGCCCGTCCTTCCATGGGAAAAACGGCGTTTGTTCTTAACATCGCTCAGCACATGGCTTTCCATCAGGGTAAAACCGTTGCGGTATTTTCACTGGAAATGTCAAAGGAGCAGCTTGTAAACCGTCTTATGTCCATGGAATCACACGTTGATTCGCAGCATATCCGTACCGGTAATATGACTGATATGGACTGGGAGAATCTGATAGAGAGTGCTGATCTGATCGGAAGATCTAATCTTATAATCGATGATACGCCAGGTATTTCAATACAGGAGCTCCAGTCCAAGTGTCGTAAGTACAAGATGGAGCACAATCTGCACATCATCATGATCGACTACCTGCAGCTTATGAGCGGAAGCGGCAAGCGTTCTGCGGAGTCAAGACAGCAGGAGGTATCAGAGATTTCAAGAGCACTGAAGGCTCTTGCCCGTGAGCTTAACGTGCCTGTAGTTGCACTGTCACAGCTCTCCCGTGCGGTTGAGTCAAGACCTGATCACAGACCTATGATGTCGGATCTTCGTGAGTCCGGTGCCATCGAGCAGGATGCGGATATGGTCATGTTCATATACAGAGATGATTATTACAACAAGGATACTGACAGAAAAGGCGTGTCCGAGATTATCATTGCGAAACAGAGAAACGGCCCGATAGGAACAGTAGAGCTTGCATGGCTTCCTGAATTTACGAAGTTTGCAAATCTAGAGCCGTCATACAGAAGAAGTGGTCAAGAATAATATCCCCTCATCCGTCACTTCGTGACACCTTCCCCCCAAGGGGAAGGCAGGGAAAAGAAAAGCCTTCCCCCCCAAGGGGAAGGCAAGGAAAAGAAAAGCCTTCCTTCCAAGGGGAAGGCAGGGAGAAGAAAAGCCTTCCCCCTCTGGGGGAAGGTGTCAGCGAAGCTGACGGATGAGGGCAATAAAAAATCCGAAGCGAAAGCTTCGGATTTTCTTGTTTACATTTGCAATTTGCAATTAGCCCTGTGAAATAGCTGAAACGGGGCACTGAGCTGCACAAGAACCGCAATCGATGCATGTATCAGGATCGATGTTGAACTGTGTGTCACCCTGAGAAATAGCAGAAACAGGGCACTGACCTGCACAAGAACCGCAGCTGATGCAACTATCACTAATAACGTATGCCATATCAAAAATCTCCTTCCTGAATAAAAAGTTTGTAATACTTTCATGATCGGCAGATGCCGCTGCCAATCGGTATTACCTACTACAGAGACTATGATAATATAATTGAATATTTTACGCAAGCAATTTAGCGATAACTTTTATCAATGAAGCGTTTGTTTATAAAAGATTTATTCTTTTTATATTTTCGTTATTTTGTTTAGAAAAATTATCATTCTGAAGGTGCTAGAAATGGCTTGAATTCGTTGACTTTGCGAAATCACAATGTTAGAATTTAAATTGCGCGTAGTGCGTACATTAGCGATTTTACGGCATAGGTGTGTAAAAGCTTAACATGCCTATCCTGGGAATCCAAGACCAAGTAATCGTAGGAATTCCGGTTTTTTCTTTGCCCCTATGGTTACAATACACTATTAAAGGTAGGAGGAATAGAAATGGCAAGAAACATGAAAACCATGGACGGTAACGAAGCTGCTGCATATGCTTCATATGCATTCACTGAAGTTGCTGCCATGTACCCGATCACTCCTTCATCAGTTATGCCTGAGCATGTTGATGAATGGGCTACTGCCGGCAAGAAGAACATCTTCGGTCGTACAGTACAGATCACAGAAATGCAGTCAGAGGCTGGTGCAGCAGGTGCTGTTCACGGATCTCTCGTAGCAGGTGCTCTTACATCTACTTATACTGCATCACAGGGACTTCTTCTTATGATCCCTGATATTTACAAGGTTGCAGGTGAGAGACTTCCCGGTGTATTCAACGTATCAGCTCGTTGCGTAGCTTCACATGCGCTGAACATCTTCGGTGATCACTCTGATGTTTATGCATGCCGCCAGACTGGTGCAGCTATGCTCTGCAGCTCAAGTGTACAGGAGGTTATGGATCTTACACCTGTATCTTACATGGCTGCTATCGAAGGAAAACTTCCTTTCATTAATTTCTTTGACGGTTTCCGTACTTCACACGAAATCCAGAAGATCGAGGTTTGGGATTACAAGGATCTCGATGAGATGGTTAATCACGAGGCAATTGATGAGTTCAAGGCTAACGCTCTTAACCCGAATCATCCTCGTCAGATGGGTTCAGCTCAGAACCCTGATATCTTCTTCCAGGCAAGAGAAGCTTGCAACACTGGTTATGATGAGCTTCCTGCAATTGTTCAGAAGTATATGGACAAGGTTAATGCTAAGCTTGGAACAGATTATAAGCTCTTCAACTACTACGGAGCTGCTGATGCTGAGACAATCATCATCGCTATGGGTTCTGTAAACGATACAATCGAAGAGACAATCGACTACCTTGCTAAGAAGGGCCAGAAGGTCGGCGTAGTTAAGGTTAGACTTTATCGTCCTTTCGATGCTAAGGCACTTGTTGATGTTATTCCTGCAAGCGTTAAGAGAATCGCTGTTCTTGACAGAACAAAGGAGCCCGGTTCTTACCGTGAGCCTCTTGCCCTTGATGTTATCGCAGCTCTTAAGGGCACAAAGTTCGAGTCAGTTCCTGTAATGTGCGGACGTTACGGTCTTGGTTCTAAGGATACAACTCCTGAGCAGATCGTTGCTGTTTACAACAATACAGATAAGGAGCAGTTCACAATCGGTATCAACGATGATGTTACACATCTTTCACTTGATGCTGGTGAGCCTCTTGTTACAACTCCCGAGGGAACAACAAACTGTAAGTTCTGGGGACTTGGTGCTGACGGTACTGTTGGTGCTAACAAGAACTCCATCAAGATCATTGGTGACAACACAGACATGTATGCTCAGGCATACTTCGATTATGACTCTAAGAAGTCTGGTGGTGTTACAATGTCTCACCTTAGATTTGGTAAGACTCCTATCAAGTCAACTTACCTTATCAAGAAGGCAGACTTCGTAGCTTGCCACAATCCTTCATATATCCGCAAGTTCAACATGGCTCAGGAGCTAGTTGATGGAGGATCATTCCTTCTTAACTGCCCTTGGACAGTAGATCAGCTTGAGACAGAGATCCCTGGCCAGGTTAAGAAGTTTATGTATGACCACAAGATCAACTTCTACATCATGAACGGTTCTAAGATCGGTGTTGAAGTAGGTATGGGTCCTACAAGAATTAACACAATCCTTCAGTCTGCATTCTTCAACATCACAAAGATCATTCCTGAAGAAGATGCAATCAAGTTCATGAAGGATGCTGCTCAGAAGACATACGGCCGTAAGGGTGAAGATGTCGTTAAGAAGAACTGGGATGCTATCGATGCCGGTGCTGATCCGAAGAACCTCATCAAGGTTGAGATTCCGGAGAGCTGGAAGGATGCTAAGGACGAAGGCCTTGAGTTCACAGAAGCTAAGGGCGATCGTAAGGACGTTGTAGATTTTGTTAATAACATCCAGTCCAAGGTTAATTCTCAGGAAGGTAACACCCTTAAGGTTTCAGATCTTCTTCCTTATGTTGATGGTTCTACACCTAGTGGATCAGCTGCATTCGAGAAGAGAGGTATTGCAGTTAACGTTCCGAAGTGGAATGCTGAGAAGTGCGTAGAGTGTGGATTCTGTTCACTCGTTTGTCCTCACGCTGCAATCAGAACAGTTGCTCTTACAGACGACGAAGTTGCTAAGGCTCCTGAAGGACTTCAGACAAAGGATCTCAACGGAGTTCCCGGATACAAGTTCTCAGTTGTTATCTCTGCACTTGACTGTACAGGATGCGGTTCTTGCGCTAATGTCTGCGTAGGTAACAAGGCTGGCGAGACACTTAAGATGGGTGCTATCGCTGATAACAAGGATGAGCAGAAGTACTTTGACTATGCTGTTAAGACTCCTGTTAAGACAGAAGTTGTTGAGAAGCTTAAAGAGACAACAATCAGAGGTTCACAGTTCAAGCAGCCTCTCCTTGAGTTCTCAGGTGCTTGCGCAGGTTGTGGTGAGACACCTTATGTTAAGCTTGTTACTCAGCTCTTTGGTGACAGAATGTACGTTGCAAACGCTACAGGATGTACATCAATCTGGGGTAACTCCTCACCTTCAACACCTTACACAGTAAATGCTAAGGGTCAGGGTCCTGCATGGGATAACTCACTGTTCGAGGATAATGCTGAGTTTGGTTTCGGTATGGTTCTTGCACAGAACGCTCTCCGTGATGCTATCAAGGAGAAGGTAGAAGAGATCGTTGCAGCAGGCGGTTCTGCTAAGGATGCTGCTCAGAAGTATCTTGATACTTTCGCAAATGGTGCTACAAACACAGCTGCTACAGAAGAGCTCGTAGCTGCACTTGCAGGCGACAGCTCAGATGCTGCTAAGTATGTTGTTAAGAATAAAGACTTTGCCGCTAAGAAGTCACAGTGGATCTTCGGTGGTGACGGATGGGCATTCGATATCGGATTCGGTGGTCTCGATCACGTACTTGCTTCCGGTAAGGATGTAAACGTTCTCGTTGTTAACACTGAGGTTTACTCAAATACAGGCGGACAGTCTTCAAAGGCTACACCTACAGGTGCTGTTGCACAGTTCGCTGCAGGCGGTAAGGAGATCAAGCAGAAGGATCTTGCTTCTATCGCAATGAGCTATGGTTATGTATATGTTGCTCAGATCGCTATGGGTGCTGATATGAACCAGACAATTAAGGCAATCGCAGAGGCAGAGGCATATCCGGGACCTTCACTCATCATCGCTTATGCTCCTTGTATCAACCAGGGTCTTAAGGCCGGCATGAACAAGGTTATGGACGAAGAGAAGAAGGCTGTTGCTACAGGTTACTGGCATATGTTCAGATTCAATCCTGCAGCAGAGAAGAAGTTCTCACTTGACAGCAAGGCTCCTACAGAGGAGTATCAGGACTTCCTTGATGGTGAGGTTAGATACCTTTCACTTAAGCTCAAGAATCCTGAGAGAGCACAGAAGCTCTATGCTAAGTCAAAGGAGAATGCTCAGGAGCGTCTCGAGTACCTGAACAAGCTCGTTACTCTTTATGATAACTAATCTCTTATCGAGAGCAGAACTTCCTTAAAGAGTATATAAGAACAAAAAGAAGCTCCGGCGAGAAATCGCCGGAGTTTTTATAATGTCGTAAATGAAATTTTAAATATAGAGTAGGCGGGTATCAGATTCCGGAAAGCTTCTGAATAGCCTCGTCTTTAATGATTATCTGATAGTGTTCGTTAAAATACTGCTCACTGATTGATGATGTGGTTTCAGGCTTACCATACTCAGAGAGGATGATGCAAAGCTTCTTCAGAGTAGTAGTTGAAGCTCCGTCTGGATGAATCAAAAGGAAAAGCTTTCCATCCTTATCACTCTTGTAAAGAGTATTGCGAACATTTACCTCTGCATTGTTCATTGCAGAGAAATTCATTACATCATGCATTGATCCGAATGAGAATAAGAAGAACGGATCAGCAGGAACAGGTCTTGTTGTCGTTCTTGCCTGATTAGGTGAGCGTCTTGCAGTTCCTTCTGGCGGAACAGAATCAGCATCCTTAAGCTTGTTGAACAGACTCATGATATCTGAGTCGCCATCATCTTCATCCTCGGTATAGGAGCCTGATACTTCACTTTGAAGCGCAGGTGAGAAATTAGCAAACCTTGTATCAAGTTCTTCAGGATCTTCTACTTTTGTTATTATAAGAACGATGCACTCTGAGTTTATCGGAACAGCCTCAATCATAAGAGGAATATCCTCGGCATCAAAACCAAATTGATAATTGGCCTGCTGCATCATATCGCGGAATAAGTCTTTTGCTTTATCTGTTCCATACGCAAGCTCGCTTATCTTGAGCTGTCTGCTTGCGAGATCATCTTTAGTTAATGTGCATCGTATCTGATAATCATTTACTCGTTCGATTTTCATTCGATGCCCTCCATAAATAATAATTATTAAGTAATTAGTTGAATATTAAAGGAAACATTGATGTGTGTCAATACATGTATCGGCATGTTTTAAAATTTCATATACCGGCCTGAATCTTAGAAAATAATAAAATTTTGATAAAGGGGTTGATTTTATTATTTTTATGGTGTATAGTACATACTCGTGGTGCCTCTGCGACGCAGTATCGGGGGAGGAGGCATGATAACTACAGAATGATTTACAGCGTTTCATCGCATCTGATGGAATGTCTTACAAGTTCTTCCAACAATCGTTGGGAAGAAATCACCGAAATCTTTTTAATTATATGACAACAAACAATCCGTTTTGATACGGCTTTTATTAATTATTTTTATTCGGTACTGCAGTGGCACCAGTGTCAATTTAATATAAGGTTTACAGGCAGCAATGCATTTTTGCGCAGAATAATATCAGGCCAGGTTTGGGAAATTATCACGGATACTTCTTTTGTAATCTGAAACTAAACCTCCTTATCAAATAAATCTGAATAGCCGAAGGTCCCCACCTAAAGCAATTACTTGTGCGGAATTGTGCGCCTGTAACCTCAATTAAATGGCTATTATACATTCATTTATGTTATAATGTAGGGCGATTGGAAGGAGCTGGTTTTTACTGATGAAAAAGAAAGTTGTACCGGTGATTATAATAATCGCCCTTATTTTGATTATTGGACTGATTTACGGAGCACAGATTGCGATCGAGAAATTCTCATATTCCAAGACGCAGGCAGATTTAGCTGAATATTACGGAATTTCAAGCGATCAGGATGTGGCTATTATATATAATGATTCTGTTTTAGAGGATAAGGCAGTAAAAAAAGATGGTGTCTATTATCTTGATTACCAACTTTTGAAGAGTATTGAAAGGAATAAGTTCTATTACGGAGAGGCTGATCAGACGCTTTTCTTTACAACTCCGAATGTCACTTATACTACTAAAATTGGTGAGACCGCATGGGCTGCCACAAATGGTGAGAGTGGTGATGCAGGATATGTGATCTCATATGTTGACGGAGAAAAGCTTTACATAGCGCTTAGCTATATCAAAGCATTTACTGATATTGATTATCAGGTATTTGCTTCTCCTGACAGAATCAGACTTTACGCCGGAAGCTATTTTCAGACACTTGCTAAAGTCAAGAAAAAGACAGGGGTCAGGGTTCTTGGCGGAATAAAGAGTGACGTTGTTTCTTATGTAGATGGTGGAATGGCTGTTGTGACCAATCAAATGGATGAATGGTCAGAAATCATCACCTGGGATGCTCATAAAGGATACGTTGAGAATAAGTATCTTGACTTTATGGGTGAAGGTGAGGTTACAAAGGCAGCTATAGAGGCAGAGAATCCTGAAGGAATGGCAGTTGAACCAATTGAAACTGCTGCTGGAAGCCTGCCGGCGCCTTCGGATTTAAATGATTTTACCACTCAGAGACTTGACGGAAAGGTAAATATGGGATTCCATCCTATTGGCGGAACTGCAGGTAATGCTTCGATTGATGGAATAATTGCACCTACCAAGTCCCTTAATGTGCTTGCACCTACATGGTTTACTATTAGTGACAATGAAGGTACTGTTATAAGCTATGCTACAAGAGATTATGTCTCAACGGCTCATGCTGCTGGTATGCAGGTATGGGGTGTAGTTGACAATTTTAACTCCGGCAACAATATTGATACAAAGGCGGTTTTGTCTCATGAAGCTTCAAGAGCAAATGTAATTTCTCAGCTTATAGCTAATGCTCAGGAATATGAGCTTGATGGTATAAATGCAGACTTTGAGGAAATTTCTGAAAGCTACGGTGCAGATTATATGCAGTTTATGAGAGAGCTTTCAGTAGCCTGCAGGCAAAACGGTCTGATCTTTTCAATTGATGATTATGTACCCATGGAGTTCAATGATCATTATGATCTTACAGAGCAGGGCGAAATTGCCGACTATGTGGTAATCATGGGTTATGATGAGCATTATGGCGGATCCGATGAAGCAGGTTCAGTTGCTTCAATCGGTTATGTGCAGGAAGGAATTGAGAAGGCTCTTACCATGGTTCCGGCTGAAAAGCTGGTAAATGCCATTCCTTTCTATACAAGAGTGTGGACAACGTCAGGCGGAGAGGTTTCAAGTAAGGCTCTTCATATGGATGGTGCCACCAATGTTATCAATCAAAAGGGTATAGAGATGAACTGGGATGAGGAAACCTGCCAGTATTATGGTGAGGTTACGGATTCAGATGGTTCGCTGATTCAGATTTGGAATGAAGAAGCCCGTTCAATTGAGGTTAAGCTCAGCGTAATGCAGTCAGCCGGAATTGCCGGTGTTGCTGAGTGGGCACTTGGTTTTGAAAGTGCTGATGTATGGGATGTTATTGCCGCATATATGGCGCAGTGATCCTGTTAGAAAGAAGTATAATGGATACAATAGTTGAAGTAATTGATGAAGAAAATATAGATGACAGTGCTCTTAAGGTTCTTAAGAGGGCAGGCAGTATAATTAAGGAAGGCGGTCTTGTGGCTTTTCCTACGGAGACGGTGTACGGACTTGGCGGCGATGCTCTTAATCCTCAGTCATCCATGAAAATTTATGCTGCAAAGGGGAGACCTTCAGATAATCCGCTTATTGTTCATGTAGCGGATATGGAATCAATAAAAAAGATAGTTAAAGAGATACCGGATGCGGGATATAAGCTGGCTGAAAAATACTGGCCGGGACCCCTTACCATGATAATGAATAAATCGGATGCTGTTCCTTATGAAACCACTGGCGGACTTGATACGGTGGCAATCAGAATGCCAAGTAACAAGATTGCCGCACAGCTTATAAGGGAGTCCGGAGGATATATAGCTGCACCAAGTGCTAACATTTCCGGAAGGCCGAGTCCTACAGAAGCAAAGTATTGTGTTGAGGATTTAAGCGGCAGAGTAGAGATGATAATAGACGGCGGAGCAGTTGGAATCGGACTTGAATCTACTATTATAGATCTCACATCCGATGTGCCTATGATCCTTAGACCCGGTTATATAACAAAGGAAAATCTGACTGAGTTCCTTGGAGATGTCAGTGTCGATAAGACTATACTTGATGCAAATTCTAAGGCAGCCCCCAAGGCTCCGGGAATGAAGTACAGACATTACGCACCAAAGGGTGACCTCACTATAGTTGAGGGTGATTCACAAAGGGTTGCAGAGTATATAAACAGCGAGCTTAAAAATGCGTCTATGAAGGGATTAAAGACCGGCGTTATAGCGACCAGTGAGACAGCGTCTCTTTACAAGGCAGATATAGTAAAAATCGCCGGCAGCAGGGATGATGAAGAGGAAATTGCTCATAATCTTTTCAGTATTTTAAGACAGTTCGATGATGATGAAGTAAATCTGATGTTCTCTGAGAGCTTTGATGATACAGGAATCGGACAGGCAATTATGAACAGGCTGTTAAAGGCTGCAGGACATAAGGTTGTAAGAGTTTAAAAAAATAAAATCAGGTGATGAGCAGGTGGTTACTTTTACCTGCCTGATCCAATAGAGGAGGATGAAAAAATGATAGCACTTGGAAGTGATCACGGCGGATATGACTGCAAGCAGGTTGTAATCGCTTATCTTGAGGAGAAGGGAATCGAATATAAGGATTTTGGTACCTATGATAAAGATTCCTGCGATTATCCTGTATTCGGTAAAAAGGCAGCTGAGGCTGTAGCAAGCGGAGAATGCGAGAAAGGTATCGTAATCTGCACTACAGGAATCGGTATTTCAATTGTTGCAAATAAGGTTAAGGGAATAAGATGTGCTCTTTGCAGCGAGCCTCATTCTGCAAGACTTACAAGAGAACACAATGATGCAAATGTGCTTGCAATGGGCGGAGCACTTATTGGACCTGATATGGTGGTTGATATCGTGGATACATTTTTAAATACACCTTTTTCAGGTCTTGAGAAGCATTCAAGAAGGATATCAGAGATAACAGATATGGAGGGGTAATATGAAAAGGGAGGATTATATTTCCTGGGATGAGTATTTCATGGGTGTTGCAAAACTTGCGGCAATGAGATCCAAGGATCCCAGCACACAGGTAGGAACCTGTATAGTCAGTGGTGACAATAAGATTTTGTCTATGGGCTATAACGGTTTCCCTCTTGGCTGCGATGATGATGATTTTCCATGGGAGAGAGATGGCGAGGATGAGCTTTCAACAAAGTATCCCTTCGTAACTCACAGTGAACTGAATGCTATCCTTAATTACAGGGGAGGAAGTCTTGAAGGGGCAAAGCTTTATGTTTCTCTTTTTCCCTGCAATGAGTGTGCAAAGGCGATAATCCAGGCAGGCATTCGTACTGTCGTATATGATAGCGACAAATATTCATCTTCCGCAGCAACCAGAGCATCCAAGAGAATGTTTGATGCTGCAGGAGTGAAATATTATCCCTATCAGAGATCCGGTAAGAATATTCATATAGAGATTTAAATGGGTATAGAACAGGTTTTCGCCAATGTTGGCAGAACCTTTATGTAATGAAACTATTCATGTTAAAGGGGAGACGATGTGAAAAAGTTTCCGGGGAGAATCCTAAGCTGTCTGCTTTTACTTGCGCTTCTTTTCGTATCTGCTGATTATTCAATTAATGTAAGAGCGACGGAGGCCACTAAAAAGGCGCTGGAAGAAGCTAAGCAGAAGCTTGATGACACAAAGGATCAGCTGAGTGATACAAAGGATCAGCTGAGTGATAAAAAAGAAGATATCAGTAATCTTAATAAAGAAAAAAGTCAGCTGGAGAGCAAGCTTGATGATCTGAACGATCAGCTTACAGAGGTCAGTAATAATCTTACCGACCTTGAAAACAAGATTGATGACAAGGAAAATGAGATAGCTAATACTGAGGCGGAGCTGGAAGTTGCAATAGATACCAAGGATGCCCAGTATGCATCCATGAAAAAGCGGGTTCAGTTCATTTATGAGAATCAGGATGTTCTTCTCTATGATATGCTGCTTGGAAACGAGAGCTTTGGAGATTTCCTGAATCAAAAGGATCTTATTAAGGCGCTGTCTGCATACGATAGGAAAATGCTAGAGGAATACATGCAGACCTGCGAGGATATCTCTGATAAAAAGGATAAGTTAAATAATGAGAAGGCAGAGCTTGATGAGTATAAGGTCCAGGTAGAAGCAGAGCAAAGTCGCGTTTCAGGACTTGTAAGTTCCACAAGCGGAAATATCAAAAAGTATAAGCAGGATATTTCAAATGCCGAAGAAGAGGCTCAGTCAATAGAGGATAAGGCAAGAGAGTATGAACAGCTTGCAGAGTCTCAGAGTGATGATGTTAAAAAGTTAGAAGCAAAGCTTGCTGAAGAAATCAGACTGTCAAAGCTTGCTAAGAGTTCAAAATGGAGAAATATTTCTGAGGTCACCTTTGCCGAAGGTGACAGATACCTTCTGGCAAATCTGATATATTGTGAAGCCGGCGCTGAGCCTTACGAGGGTAAGGTGGCAGTTGGCGCAGTTGTAATAAACAGAGTTCTTAGCTCCGTTTATCCGGATACTGTTGTTGGAGTTATCTATCAGTCCAGCCAGTTTTCACCTGTAGGAAGCGGACGTCTTGCACTTGCCCTGGCTAACGGAAGTGCGACAGAGTCCTGCTATCAGGCAGCAGATGCCGCCATGAGCGGTGTGACAAATGTAGGTAATTGCGTGTATTTCAGAACACCGATCCCGGGACTTTCCGGTATAAACATTGGCGGACACGTATTTTACTAATAATCAGCTATTTTGTGATATGGCCTTGATTATGGGGGCTTCCAGTGCTGATATGCTGTTTTCGTATATGGCATCCATGAGGTCGCCCAGTGAAGTCAATGCTTTTTTCAGAAGACGCTCATCAATGAGCTTTTGTTCAAAGGCTTCTGAGAGTTCATCAAGGTCGAGAATTCGGATTTTTCCATCGGGATATATAACTACGTCTGCAAGAAGATCAAAGGTCAAAACAGAGTTTTCCTCAGGGCCCTGCTGATAATCCACGATGTCACAGTACCAGTACATAAGTGTGGAGTCGGCTCTGTAGAATTTGCTTATTTTGTAGCCTCTTTTCAGGTAGTAGCAAGAATATCCATGGGAAAGATCAGAACGCGGATGGATTGCGTTCCAGGATGTAACGATGGTGTTTTCATCACATTGCAGAATGTGATCATCCTTTAGCAGAATACACTCATTTGGAATAACACGTTTACGATAAAGTACTGGGTGGTCCATAATTCCCCCAATCTGCGCATTTGCGCTTTTTATTAAGAAACGGTTTTAGGTTAGAAAAATATTACCGCGATGACACACATAAGTCAATTGATTTAGGGTGCATATAGAAATGAAGAAAACAATAATCAAGATTTTTTATACGATAGCAGTCTTTGTGCTCTCGTTGTTTATAATAGGACACTTCAGTAATAAAGAGACTGTGGACATGACAGCACAGATGGGTGCTCCGACATTTCCCACAATTTCCTTTTTAGAAAACGGAAAAGAGATAAATATGCTTCACGGCTATTCTTCTGAGCTTATGGTAAACCATGTAAGAGGTACGGTGCTGCCAATTGATGCAGGAAGAAACATTGCTTTTAATATGAATACCTATGGTACGCTTATTTCCGGACTGCGGTTTGAAGTGAGGCAGGTGTCAGGTGACGGTCTTGTTGAGAATTCGGATATTACGAATATTACTCAGAAAGACGACATTATCACGGGATCTTTTCAGCTAAAGGATCTGATCGATGCAAATCAGGAATATATGCTGGTGATGATCTGTGATGTAAACAGTGAGACGGTTCGATATTATACAAGAATAATCTGGTCGGAAACCGGTGAAAAATATAATGTTGATGATGAGATCAGATTTGTGACGGATTTCCACAAAATGACCTTTGATAAGCAGGGTTCTGCACAGGAGCTTTCAAAGTATCTGGAATCCAATGCTGATGGAGATAATACCTCCTTTAATCATGTGACAATTCATAGCAGCTATGATCAGGTAACCTGGGGCGATCTGAATATTACAGCCCATACGGATCCGCTTATTGAAGTTAATGATATTCATTCACAGACCGCGGTTATGAGATTGTATTATCAGCTTACTCAAAGGACAAAAGCAGGAGAAGAAAAGCTTTATAATGTCACGGAATATTTCAGGGTAAGATATACAACAGACAGAATATATCTTCTTGGATATGACAGGAAGATGAATTATGTATTTGACGGAGATAAATCTGATTTTTCCGATAACGTGATCAATCTCTGGATTTCGGATAGTGAGATTCCGTTTAAGGAGAGTGATGGCGGTAATGCCGTGGCCTTTGTCAGCGAGGACAGATTATATGTCTATAACAGCACAGATAATAAGATGGCGCTGGCATTTGGCTTTTATAATGATGAATACGATGATGAGCGCGTAAGATGGCAGGGCAACAGGATACATATCCTGAACGTGGACGAAACAGGAAACGTGCAGTTTGCTGTTTCAGGCTATATGAACCGCGGTGAGCATGAGGGTAAGGTCGGTATTGCGGTTTATGGCTATGACTCTCAGCTAAACACAATTGAGGAGCAGGTTTTCATTCCTGTAAATTATCATCAGGATATTCTTCAGGCCTATAACGATAAAATGCTCTATGCCGGAACAAGCGGTAATCTTTTTTTCATGCTTGAAGGAAATGTCTATATGGTTAACCTTTCTACCAGAGAGCAGAAGAAGCTTATAGAGAATATTTCAGACGACAGATACTGTATTTCTCAGTCGGGCAGCAGTATTGCCTGGCAGGAGGAGGACAGAAAAACAGTTAATATCATGGATCTTTCTACCCAGGCCCAGTCAGAGATTGAGGCTGACGCAGGAGATTTTATAAGGGTTCTTGGTTTTATGGGAGAGGACCTGACATACGGTCTTGTTCATGAGAGTGATGTCCACAGCGATCAGATGGGATCTCTGATTTATGGAATGTACAAAATCTGTATCGTTGACAGTGAGGGAAGTATTCTTGAAAACTATAATCCGGGAGAATCTCTTGTTACTGATGTAGCCATAGATGAAAATGTCATAAGAATAAGCAGGGCAGTGTGGAACACGGAGACGGAAATCTTTGACAGTGTTATGGATGATCAGATAATGAGTACCATTAAGGCAGAGAAGGGCAGCAATTATCTGACTGTGGTGGCAACAGAGGATTATAAGAATCTGCTGGAGATCATGCTAAAGAGCAATATGAATGTAAAGACCTTAAGGGCCGTTACACCTAATATGACTTTGTATGAGGGCAGCAGGGAAGTTATAGCTGCAACGGATAGAAATGTTGATACCAATCCTTACTACTATGTCTACAATATGGATGGTGCCATGAGTATCTGTGATAATCCCTCAGATGCCATAAATAATGCTTATAATAATCCCGGCGTTGTGGTTGATGATTATGGAAAATATGTATGGTACAGAGGAAACCTCCTAAAATCAAACCAGATCATGTATATAACAAATCTGGCAGAGGAGTGGGAGAATATGCCGGGGGATAATTCAACGGCAGTTTGCCTTGATCTTATCCTTCAACACAAGGGTATAAGCGTAAATGTTCAGTCAATGCTGGATCAGGGGAAGACTACTCTTGATATTCTTGGAGATAATCTTGTATCTGCCAGAATCCTTGACCTTGATGGATGTCCCATGGAAGCCATGCTTTACTATGTAAATCAGGATATTCCCGTAATGGCTACCATGAACGATGGAAGCAGCATTATGATCATAGGCTTTAATGATTTAAATACTGTTCTGTTGGAGCCTACAAAGGGAGAGGTTTATAAGCTTGGAAGAAATGACACTGCCACTCTTTTCCAGAATAATGGTAATCATTTCGTGACATATATGATGATGCAGAATAACTGATAATAAATGTAAAAAAGAAGGAGGGCCATATCACATTGAAGTGATATGACCCTCCGTTATTTTATGAATTATTCAAGCTCGCCTGCGTTGTATCTGGCAATAATGCTGTTAATACGTTCCACAGGGTTAAGAAGATCGCTTATTGAAGCATCGTGGTTAAGTGTATCGATGAGGTAAGCGATGTATTTACTCATATCGCAGCTGATGTACCACTCTCTTGAGAGAAGCTCAGGTGTCTGATAAATGAGGTTTGTAGTAAGTACTCTGTCAATAAGACCTTCCTCGAAAGCCTTATCAAATATCTCAAGACCGCTGGTGAAAAGACCAAATGTTGAGAATGCATAGATGTGAGCTGCCTTTCTTTCTTTGAGAGCTCTTGCAACGTCAATCATGCTCTCACCTGATGAGATCATATCATCAACGATGATAACATCCTTACCCTCAACAGAGGTTCCAAGGAATTCGTGTGAAACGATAGGATTTCTTCCATCAACTACCTGTGTGTAGTCACGGCGCTTGTAGAACATACCTACATCAAGGCCCATAACTGAAGCAAGATAGATAGCACGGCTCATTCCACCCTCATCCGGGCTTATTACCATCATATGGTCTGAGTCAATCTGAAGACCCTTAATATTTCTAAGAAGTGCTTTTATAAACTGATATGTTGTGCGTACAGTTTCGAATCCGTTAAGAGGGATAGCGTTCTGTACTCTGGGATCGTGAGCATCGAAGGTGATGATGTTATCAACACCCATGCCTACAAGCTCCTGAAGAGCTATTGCACAGTCGAGAGATTCTCTTGATGTGCGCTTATGCTGACGGCTTTCATAAAGGAAGGGCATGATGACAGTGATACGTCTTGCCTTACCGCCAACGGCAGCGATAATTCTCTTGAGATCCTGATAGTGATCATCAGGAGACATGTGGTTTTCTTTTCCAAAAAGCTGATAAGTAAGTGAATGGTTACAAACATCGACCATAATATAGAGGTCGTCACCGCGAACTGACTGAAGGATTACACCCTTTGCTTCGCCGCTTCCAAAACGCGGAACCTGAGCTTTTAATAAGTAGGAAGGACGTTCATAGCCTGTAAATGCAAGGCTGCCCTTGTGCTCGTTCTCACGTTCCTCACGCCACTTAACAAGGTAATAATCTACCTTCTCTCCAAGGGACTGACAGCCCTCAAGTGGGATAATCCCCAAAGAACCTACGGGGATGGTTTCAAGGTTTCGCTTTTCTTCTCTTCTTGGCATTAGAAGAATTCCTCACTTTCCATTCTTAAACTGCATTTTCTTTAGAATTCGAATATCAGAACCGGTAAGCTTGCACAGGCGATATGAGCTGGCAATTCTGGAAGATACTCTTTCAGAATACATGGACTTCACATCCTCCAGTGAAAGGTTGGTAGTGATAATCGTGGACCTGTTCCTCATGAGTCTCTCGTTGATGCAGCTAAAAAGCTGAGGTATAGAGTTATTGGTAATGTGCTCGGTACCCAGGTCATCAATAATAAGAAGATCCGTGTTGTACAGGTCATCATAGAGCGTATAAAGCTCATCGTTTTTCTTGAAATCGAAAGAGTATGTCTGCAAAAGAGCAAATAGTGAAACCGCGCTGAAATAAAGTACGGAATGCCCTTTGTCCAGTATTTCTTTGGCTACACAGACAGACAGGAACGATTTACCAGTACCCACTGTACCATAAAAGAATAAATTTGGATAGGAAGTTTCAAAATTCTTAATAAAATCTTTCGAAGTTCGAACTGCTCCGCGAAATCTTTCTAAATCCTCTCCCTGGTAGTATTCCTCTGATAAAACGCCAAAATTAGCGCTTTCCGTCATCTTTCTGATGTTAGACTGCGCATATAGTCTTTCAATTATTCGTTGTCTGAAGCATGAGCATTTTTCTCCGTTCACATATCCTGTGTCACGGCAGATAGGACAGTCATACTTCATATCAAGGTAATCTGCAGGATAGCCGGCCTCGGTAAGAAGCTGCTTCTTCTTAGTTGCGACATCTGCAAGCATCTCATGAAGCTTTCCCCTGCGCAGGTTTTCGCCAAGAAGCAGCCTTCTACCAAAGTCTGCACTGATGCTTCCCGTTGATTGTGAAAGCACCAGATATCCGGGAACGTGATCCTCGATTTCCTTGATCTTTGTGTTTAGCTCATTGCGATGAAAGGTTCTGCGGATTTCATAATCGTGCATTATCTCATCATACTGGGTGTTTGTCAGAGCCAAAACAAGTCCCTCCTCCTCGTTATTGCTAGCTTAAAGATAATGGGCGCCGGTCGGTTACGGGGTCCGTAACTCGCCGCTTCGCGACTTCGAACGGTCCCCAGCTCCCAAAGTATTTAATCAGATGATCAGTTGTCCAGAAGCTGGCTTTCCATGCTGTCCAGATTGTAATCATTCTGTTTAAATCTGTTAAATTTATTATTGTTGAACTTAATCGGTTCATTGTTATTAGCAGAAGTCTGTCTGGCTGTCTTGCCAAAATCATCATCAAGCTTCTGGATATCTTCGATGGTACGTGCTCCGCTTTCATACCATTTACGAAGGATTCCGTCACAGTACTGAAGCCTCTTTGTCTGGGTCTGGAGTACGGTTCTGCGACAAGCTTCTGTAATAACTGTCAGTGTGAACCCATAGGTGTTCTGCCACTTGTCAAAAAAGCTGAGCTCTGTACTGGTGGGAGCATTCTGCATTCCAAGCTCGCGCATAATTGAGTATGCATTTCTGTGAGCTGTGCTTTCTGCTCTGGCACTTTCAGGAGTAGTGATGCCTTTTTCGTGCCAGCTAAGGGCAACCTTTCTTACATAGTCAAAATCCTTCTTGCCTGCAGTAGCGCAGTGCTGAAGAAGATAATCGATAAGATCTTCTGAAAACTCAAGCTCATCCTGAATATAGTAGATAGTTTTGATCTCTGTAGGATTGAGTGTTCTTCCAAAATACTGCTCAGCCACAAAAAGCATCTGAGGATTGTCCTTGTGCTTTATAGCTTTCTTTTTTGTTTCCTTGGGAATAGCCACAGGTTCTGCAGCCTGAACGGTGTGCAGCATGGTCTTTGGTGTTTTCTTGGGAACAATGTCCTGCATATGAATGCCGGAGAGCTGATAAGCTCCGTCGTACTCAAGGGTCATAAGACCCTGGTTTTCCCAGTATTTAAGCGCACGAAGGACATCCTTTTCTGTATAGTTAAACTTGTCGGCAAGGTCAGAAACACTTGTAGCCTGACCTGCGCACATCATTCTGAGAAGATAAAGGTAGACCTTTATCTCCGCGTCATTTGCTGCCGCAAGATATTCATCAATAAAAATATTGGAAAGCTCAGTGCTGGACACACTGCTATTAGGATTAATTATAACTCGCCCCATCATCTTTTCTTCATCACCCACTTACTTCAAATTTCTTTCGAATTGCATTATAGCATTGTGGATTATTTATGAAAATGGGAAAAATGACGATAAAAATGTCTGCAAAGTCAGGCCCCGGGCGATTTTTCGCAAATGTGGACATTGTGGATAACGTGGATTATTTAATGCTCTGAATTAAAAGAAACCGCCGAGTTTTCACAGCTTTTTGTATGAAAAGTCGGCGGAATGTTATCCACATGATGATTACATTTAATTGTATAAAAAGTAAGTGGAAAGAGTGGAAAATTAAATACCAAGCAGGTCATTGCCGATATTTACCACATCTCCTGCCCCCATTGTTATCAACAAGTCATCCTTCGTGCAATTTTGCAAAAGAAATTTTTCGATTTCTTCAAAGGACGGAAAATAGTAGCATTCATGCCCAAGGGACTCTATTTTTTCCTTGAGAGTACGGGAGCTTATTCCCAAATTATTGGTTTCTCTTGCAGGGTAGATATCTGCGATTACAAGCTTATCAGCGGCAAGCAGAGCATTTGCAAACTCATCCATAAGAGCCTTGGTCCTTGTGAAGGTGTGGGGCTGGAATACGCACCAGATCCTCTTGTGAGGATAATTCTTTGCGGCTGAAAGAGTGGCAGCTATCTCTGTGGGATGATGAGCATAGTCGTCTATTATTGTGACTCCGTCAACAGTTCCCTTATATTCGAATCTTCTGCCTGTTCCTGTAAAGGATGAAAGTCCTTCTACTATATTAGAAGCTTCTATATCAAAGCAATCGCTGCATGCAACTGATGCAAGGGCGTTACCGATGTTGTGTTTTCCCGGAACCTTAAGAGTAAGGTCAAAGCCTTCCCTGCCCTTCCTGTTTACATGGAAGGAAGCGCATCCAAAGGCATCATAGCTGATATCTGAAGGGTAGTAGTCTGCGCTGTCGTCAAAACCGTAGGTTAAGATATTGCAGGTAAGCCCCTTTGTGAACTCACCAAGATTTGGAATCTCATTATTAATAACGAGAGTTCCGTTATCGGGGATAAGCTCCGCAAACTTTCTGAAGGATTTGGTTATATCTTCAAGGTCCTTGAAAAAGTCCAGATGGTCTTTATCTATATTAAGGATGACTCCAACTCCGGGGAAAAAGCTCAGGAAGCTGTTTGTGTATTCGCAGGCCTCTGTTATAAAGTAGTCTGACTGACCGATTCTTATATTTCCGCCGATGTCCTTGAGGTTACCGCCAATGGAAATTGTGGGATCCATTGATGATGCAAGAAGAATCTTGGAGATCATTCCTGTTGTGGTGGTTTTACCATGGGTTCCTGAAACTGCTATTGGCAGATGATAGTGAGTCATGATCTGTCCAAGAAGCTCAGCTCTTGTAAGCATTGGAAGACCAAGCTCCTTTGCCTTTGCAAATTCCGGATTATCGGGATGAACGGCAGCAGTGTAAACAACCAGATCAATGTGACCTGCGTTTGTGACATTGTCCGCACTTTCTCCTACGAAGACTTTTATTCCGGCATCCTTAAGGGCGAGAACCTGTTCATTTTCTGCTCTGTCAGAGCCTGTTACTGTAAAACCTCTGTCCTTTAAGACCATGGCAAGACCGCTCATTGAGATGCCGCCAATGCCGATGAAATATACATTTACTGGGTTTTCATAATTTATTTTATACATGTTTTTTCCTTTTATAAATCGAATAACGCTTATTTTTTGGTTTAATAAAGTATAATCCTAAGGAAATGTGATGTCAAAAGCTCATAAGTGTGTTATACTTTTTTTAGAATTTTAATCTTTTTTTCTCGATTAAAATTAGTTTTAATTAACATTACATAATTTTATATTTAACATCGAGGTCTTAACATGATAAAAAAAGAGATGATAGCTATGCTGCTCGCAGGGGGTCAGGGCAGCAGACTTGGGGTTTTGACAGCTAACATGGCAAAGCCGGCAGTTTCGTTTGGCGGTAAATACCGTATCATTGACTTCCCGTTAAGTAATTGTATCAATTCGGGTGTAGATACAGTAGGTGTTCTGACTCAGTACAGACCGCTGCGTCTCAATTCTCACATAGGAATTGGTATTCCGTGGGATCTCGACCGTAACATCGGTGGAGTATCCATTCTTCCTCCCTATGAGAAAAGTGCAAATAGTGAATGGTATACCGGAACGGCTAACGCAATTTTCCAGAACCTTGAGTACATGGAGAATTATCATCCGGACTACGTACTTATCCTTTCAGGTGACCATATTTACAAGATGGATTACGAGACCATGCTTGATTTCCACAAGGCAAACGGTGCTGACGTAACTATCGCTGTAATGCCTGTGCCGATTGAAGAGGCCAGCAGATTTGGTATTATGATCACCGATGAAGACAGGAAGATCGTAGACTTCGAGGAAAAGCCTGAGAAGCCTCGTTCAAATCTTGCATCCATGGGTATCTATATCTTTTCATGGGAGTCCCTTAAGGAAGCGCTTATAACAAATCAGGATCAGCCTGGTCTTGACTTTGGTAAGCACATTATTCCTTATTGTAAGGAAAAAGGGCAGTCACTCTATGCCTATGAGTTTGACGGCTACTGGAAAGATGTAGGAACGCTTACCTCATATTGGGAAGCTAACATGGAGCTTATCGACATCGTTCCCGAATTCAATCTCTATGAAGAGTATTGGAAAATATATACAAGTAATGATGTTCAGCCGCCGCAGTATCTTGGACCTGACAGCTCTACATCCAGATGTATCATCGGAGAGGGCGCTGAGATTTACGGTGAGGTTCACAACTCTGTAATCGGCCGCGGCGTTAAGATCGGTAAGGGCACTGTTGTAAGCCATTCGATTATTATGAACGGAACTGAGATCGGAGAGAACTGTAACATCGAGAAGGCTGTGATTGCCGAGAATGTCAAGGTTGGCAACAAGGTTAAGCTTGGCGACGGCGATGAGGTTGAGAATGAGACCAAGCCCGGAATTTACAGGGACGGAATCGTAACTATCGGAGAGAAATCTGTGGTTCCTTCTGGAGTAACAGTTGGTAAGAACACAATGATCTCCGGCGTAACTACCGAAAAAGATTATCCGGATGGATGTCTTGCAAGTGGAAGAACATTAGATAAGGCAGGTGATAGGTAGTGAGAGCGATTGGAATTATTCTTGCAGGTGGCGGAAGCAACCGCATGCGCGAACTTTCAAAAAACAGAGCAGTGTGTGCTATGCCCGTTGCCGGATTTTACAGAAGTATAGATTTTGCACTTAGCAATATGACCAACTCCCACATTCAGACTGTGGCTGTTTTCACCCAGTATAATGCGGGCAGTCTTAATACGCATCTCTCATCCTCCAAGTGGTGGGATTTCGGACGTAAACAGGGTGGGCTTTATGTTTTCACTCCTGCTGCTAAGGCAAGCGGAAATCTTTGGTACAGAGGAACTGCAGATGCCATTGCACAGAACATCAGCTTCTTAAAGAGCTGCCATGAGCCTTATGTGGTAATCACATCAGGTGACTGTGTATACAAGATGGATTACAACAAGCTCCTTGAGTATCATATCGACAAGCAGGCAGATATAACGGTTGTATGTAAGGATATTGCAGCCGATATAGATGTTGAGAGATTCGGTACTCTTAGAATGAACGAGGAGAGCAGAATCGAGGAGTTTGAAGAGAAGCCTGTTGTAGCACGTTCCAATACGGTTTCCTGCGGCGTCTATGTAATAAGACGCAGACAGCTCATCGAGCTTATCGAGAAGGCGCAGACCGAGGAAAGATTCGACTTCGTAAGAGATATTCTTGTTAGATACAAGGATATGAAGAGAATCTACGGATATAAGATAAAATCCTACTGGAACAACATCGCTTCCGTTGAAGATTACTACCGCACCAACATGGATTTCTTAAAGCCTGAGGTTCGTAACTTCTTCTTTAATGAATATCCCGGTGTATATACCAAGGTCGTTGACCTGCCACCTGCAAAATATAATGTGGGAGTTAAGGTTTCAAACAGCCTTGTATCAAGCGGATGTATCATAAACGGAACAGTTGAGGATTCAATAGTCTTCAAGGGAGCTTTCGTTGGGAATAACTGTTATATCAAGAATTCGATCATTCTCAATGATGTTTACATCGGAGACAATACACATATTGAAAATTGTATAGTAGAGAGCCATGGAACTATCCAGGCTAACTCATATTATAAAGGCGAAGGCGACATAAAGATTGTTGTAGAAAACAACGAACGCTATGTAATTTGACATCAATGAAAAGGGGGTTCATTTAGATGAATATTACAGATGTAAGAGTAAGAAAAGTAGCAAAACAGGGTAAGATGCGAGCTATTGTATCGATAACACTGGACAATGAATTTGTAATCCATGATATCAAGGTTATCGAAGGCGATAAGGGTCTCTTTATTGCAATGCCAAGCAAGAAATCAGCTGACGGTGAATATCGTGATATAGCCCATCCTATCAACTCAGACACCAGAAAGCATATCCAGGACGTAGTCCTTAAGGCATATGATGAGGCATCTGATGAGGTGATAGATTCAAGACCTGCAGAAGATCCTGAACCTGTTACCGGCGTTGGAAGCGTATTCTAAATCAACAATTCTATGCTATTATGGGGAGTGACAATAGTCATTCCCCATTTTAATTTCTGCGAAATTGCTATTTTATTTTTATTGATAGAGGTATTTATGTATTTAATTGCAGGACTGGGTAATCCAGAGAAAAAATATAACGGAACAAGACATAATATAGGCTTTGGAGTGATAGACTATCTATCTGAAAAATACGATATTGACCTTACAGAGATGAAGTTTAAGGGTATGTATGGTAAGGGAAGGATAGGTAATGAAAAAGTAATTCTTTTAAAGCCTCTTACATATATGAATCTTAGCGGCGAGTCCATAAGACCTGTTGCAGATTATTTTAAGATTGATACAAAGACTGAGCTCATAGTTTTATCTGATGATGTGGAGCTTGATCCCGGTATAATAAGGGTTCGTCCCGGCGGAAGTGCCGGCGGACATAACGGACTTAAAAATATCATCGCCCAGCTTGGGCACAGTGATTTTGCAAGGGTGAGAGTCGGTGTCGGAAAAAGACCCAGACAGATTGACATGGTGGATTGGGTTCTTGGACATTTTGATGATGAAGATACTGTTTATATGAAGGAAGCTATTGAACATGCTGCAGATGCTGTCAGCGTTATTATGGAGCAGGACGTTAATGCAGCCATGAATAAGTGGAACGGCGTAAAGCCTGACAGAGAAGAGGTCAAATGAGAGCAATCGAAGCCCCGCTTAGCGAGATGGAGGAATTTCAGAAACTTAATAAATACCTGGAAAAGCCTTTTGCCTGCGCGGAAGTAGCCGGGTGTGTGGATTCTCAGAAGCTTCATCTGATAAACGGATTAAGTAAGGATTTTAAATACAGAATCATAGTCACCTACAGTGATATCAGGGCAAAAGAGATTTTTGAGGACTATAAGTTCTACGACAGGAATGTGACGGTCTATCCCGCTAAGGATCTGATTTTTTATCAGGCGGATATTCACTCCAAGGAAATCGTAAAGGAGAGAATAAGAGCCTTAAGGAGACTTATCGAGGGAAGACCTGTTACTGTGGTCACCACATTTTCGAGTCTTATGACTCCCCAGATCCCAATTGATGTAATAAAGAAAAATGTAATAAGCATAGACAAAAGAAAGCCTGTGAATGAGAGAGAGCTTGCAAAGGAGCTTGTTCGCATAGGCTATTCCAAGGTTTATCAGGTAAGTGCCCCGGGAGAATTTTCAGTCCGCGGGGATATTATTGATGTCTTTGATCTGACAGAGGAGAATCCCTACAGAATAGAGCTTTGGGGTGATGATGTTGAGAACATCAGAAGCTTTGATATCATGTCCCAGAGGTCAATTGATAAGCTTGAGTCCATTGAGATTTATCCTGCAACAGAGATTATCCTTACAGATGATGAGCTTAGAAGCGGTCTTAAGAAGATTGAAAAAGAGACCAAGGATGTCTACGAGGCACTTCGGGCAGTGTTTAAGACAGAGGCGGCACATCGTATAAAGACTTCCTTTGAGGAGCTTAAGGAGCAGCTTCTTGAGCTGGAGCTTGAGGTGAACCTTGAGAGCTATATCAGATATTTTTATGATGATACGGTAACTCTTCAGGAGCTTTTCCCTGCAGGTAAAACCTGTATTTTCATAGATGAACCGCTTCATGTACTTGAGCATGCAAATGCTGTTCAGGAAGAATTCAGAGAGAGCATGGTTCATAGAGCAGAGAACGGCTATGCACTTCCGGGACAGATGGGGCTTTTATATTCCACTGAGGAGTGTATTGCCAGAATGAGAAGCGTAAGGCGTGTATCTGTAGCTTCTCTGGCTGCGCCAAAGGGACTTAATAAGTTTGAACCGGAGCAGACCTTCGAACTTCATGCAAGGAGCATTGCGCCATATAACAACAGCTTCGAGGCTCTTGTTCACGATCTTAAGGGTTTTATAAAAAATGGCTACAAGGTACTTATCCTGTCCGGTTCAAGGACGAGGGCAAAGCGTCTTGTAGATGATTTAAGAGATAATCAGATCACCTCCTTTTACAGTGAAAATCCCATGAGAGAGCTGGAAAAGGGCGAGATAATGACCTATTATGGCAGGATTCTTAAGGGCTTTGAGTACACGGACATTAAGTTTGCTGTCATTTCGGAAAGCGATATTTTCTCTGAGAGGAAGAAGAAAAAGAGAAGAAAAGCAAAATACAGTGGCGAGAAAATATCCGGATTCTCAGAGCTTAACGTGGGTGACTACGTGGTTCATGAGTATCATGGTCTGGGAATTTATCAGGGAATTGAGAAAATTGAGACCGACAAGGTTGTGAGAGATTACATAAAGATAAGCTATGCAGATGGCGGTAATCTCTACGTTCTGGCCACAGGTCTTAATGTAATTCAAAAATATGCCAGCGGTGATGCGGGAGCTGAGGGCAAAGGAAGAAAGCCCAAGCTCAATAAGCTTGGTACCGGAGACTGGAAGCGTACCAAGAACAAGGTAAAGGCAGCAGTTGAAGAGGTTGCAGAGGACCTTGTTGAGCTTTATGCAAAAAGGCAAAACAGCAGCGGCTTTAAGTTTGGCGAGGATACAGTCTGGCAGCAGGAATTCGAGGAAGCCTTTCCTTTTGATGAGACAGAGGATCAGCTTGGAGCAATTGCCGACACCAAAAACGATATGCAGTCTGACCGTATCATGGACAGACTTATCTGTGGAGACGTGGGCTTTGGTAAAACAGAGATTGCAATAAGAGCAGCATTTAAGGCTGTACAGGATGGTAAGCAGGTAGCGGTTCTTGTTCCTACAACGATTTTAGCGCAGCAGCACTACAATACTTTTTCTGAGAGAATGAAGGACTTCCCTGTAAGGGTTGATATGATGTCCAGATTCAGAACCTCTGCCGAGCAGAAGAAGACTGTTGAGGATCTTAGAAAGGGGCTTGTGGATATAGTGATAGGAACCCACAGGCTTTTATCCAAGGATGTGACCTATAAAGATCTTGGCCTTTTGATAGTTGATGAGGAACAGCGCTTTGGAGTAACCCATAAGGAGAAGATTAAAAAGCTCCGGGAAAATATAGATGTACTTACTCTTTCCGCGACACCTATTCCAAGAACCCTTCATATGTCGCTTGTTGGTATCAGGGATATGAGCGTACTTGAAGAGGCGCCTCAGGACAGACGACCTATTCAGACCTTTGTCTGCGAGTACAATGATGAGATGGTAAGAGAAGCTATCTCAAGAGAGGTTTCACGAGGCGGACAGGTTTACTATGTTTATAACAGGGTAAATGATATTGCAGATGTGGCCGCAAGAGTGCAGAAGCTGGTTCCTGAAGTTAATGTATCCTTTGCCCACGGTCAGATGAAGGAATCTGAGCTTGAGAGGATAATGTATGACTTTATTGATGGCGATATAGATGTACTTGTTTCTACCACCATCATTGAGACGGGACTTGATATTTCAAATGCAAACACCATGATCATTCATGATGCAGACCAGATGGGACTTTCACAGCTTTATCAGCTGAGGGGGCGCGTTGGACGATCAGACAGAACCGCCTATGCCTTTCTAATGTATAAGAGAAACAAGCTGCTTAAGGAAGTGGCTGAAAAGAGACTTTCAGCTATCAGAGAGTTCACGGACTTAGGCTCAGGCTTTAAGATTGCCATGCGTGATCTTGAGATAAGAGGTGCAGGTAATCTTCTTGGAAAAAGCCAGTCAGGACACATGGCTTCCGTTGGATATGATCTGTACTGCAAGATGCTGGGCGAAGCTGTCAGGCGAAAGAAGGGTGAAACAAAGGATGCAAATCTTGAGGATTTCACCACCAGCGTTGATATAGATGTGGATGCATTCATTCCCAGCGATTATATTGTTAATGAAGAACAAAAGCTTGAGATTTACAAGAGAATTGCCGGCATAGAGAATGAAGGTGACAGGGATGATATGAGGGATGAGCTTAGGGACAGGTTTGGAGATATTCCCGAGTCCGTAGATAACCTTATAAGAATATCTCTTGTTCGTGAAAAGGCTCACAATCTCTATGTGCTTGAGCTTAAGGGCGGAAACGGTGAAGTGACTATTAAGCTAAACAATAATGCAAGGCTTAACGCAGCTGCTATACCGGAATTTATTTCATCCTATAAGGGAAACATGGATTTCAGGGCGGCATCATATCCGTTGTTTATCTATAAGTACATAAAGGATTCACTGACAGAGAAGGCAGAGCGCAAGCTCCTACTTGATGTTGAGAGTATAATAGAAAAGATGGAGATGCTGGCGGAGAAGGAACAGTAACTAACAGGCAGATTAAAGTTTTGACGGGAGCAGTATGGCAGACGAAATTCAGATTATAAACGAAAAATACATAAATCAGCTAAGGGAGAGAGTTGACAGAAAGCTTGGGGAAAATAACGGAGCCTGTGAGCCTCTTGACCTTGCTCTTAGAAGAGAGAGAAAACCCATAGAGAATCCAAGGGTTGTTTATCAGGGCGAGCCGGGAGCCTACAGTGAAATGGCAGCCATCGACTTTTTTGGAAAGGATGTAAACAGTGAAGGTCTCGTTCACTTTGAGGATACCTTCAGACAGCTCCAGGATGGAAGCGCTGATTACGCGGTTCTTCCTATTGAGAATTCATCAACCGGCGCAATTCGTCAGGTTTACGACCTTCTTGCCCAGTATGAATGCTACATGGTTGGGGAAACTACAGTTAAGGTAAGGCATAACCTTATGGTGCTGCCGGATGCTGAAATGTCTGATATCAAGACGGTTTTCTCCCATGAACAGGGACTTTTCCAGTGCGAGCAGTTCCTTAATTATCATCCCGAGTGGGAGAGAGTGCCTCAGGCTGATACGGCAGGCTCTGCAAGAATGGTGGCTGAGCTTAAGGATAAAAGTAAAGCCGCTATCTGTTCTTCAAGAGCTGCAGAGATCTACGGCCTTAAGATTATCGAGAAGGAGATAAACACCAATACCAACAACACCACAAGGTTCGTGGTTGTCTCCAAAAAGCTTGAGCTTAGGGATGGAAGAGATAAGATCTGTATAAGCTTTAAGACTGCTCATAAAGCCGGTGCTTTGCATGAAGCTCTTACGGTATTCAGGATTTACGGACTGAACCTTGTAAGGCTTGAGTCGAGACCTATCCCGGAGCACAACTGGGAGTACATGTTCTTTGCGGAATTCACGGGAGACCTGACAGGCCCAGATATGAATACAGTTGTATGGGCCCTGATGTGTACCGTAAGTGACATTAGAATATTTGGAAATTTCAAATCCAATCTTGAATGAATATAATTAAAATAAAACTGCCAAAGTACCCTGATATACGGAACTTTGGCAGTTATTTTATGTGAATTATTGATCTTCGTAAGGCTTTTATGGACGGCGTATCTCGCATTTTTGGTTAGCACCGTGGCGAATCTCATTTTTGCGGCATCTGAAAACTTCGCCCTTTACAAGCTCTATTATCTGTCCGCCATCCTCTGCCAGAGCTCTTATCACCTGTGCATAAAAATCCTTATAATCCTCTTCTGTCATGGATATGACAAAATCATGATGCTGATGGTCTGTTGAAATAACGCAGGATTTATACATATTGTCATAGTGGATGCCGTAGAATTTACAGATTTCATCCTGAAGGACATTGTTTGCATTAATACAGTGCATTGCGATATACATTTGCCACCTCCATAAGAAAACTTAATAACCCTTGTAATAATTATAATGTTTGAAAAATCAAATATAAAGTGTTTATTTTATAATAATTTTATGTATATGAGTGTTTTTTCATAATTGTTATACGGCGTCGATGTTATAATTTAATAGGGGACAAGTGTCCCCTATTTTTAATGGATTAAAAATACAAATTACAGGGAAGTAATGATATGGCTAAGAAAAAAGATAAGGAAGAAGTTTCCGAAGAAGTAAAGGAAAAAAAGAAAAAGAAGAAGGTTAAGAAGGTCGACGTCGCCCAGAATTTTTTGTATTGCATTCTGGGGCTGATGCTTGGTCTTTTTGCGCTTATGGGGATGTGTATTGCAAGCCCCGAGTTTAGCAATATGATCGTGGACCTTGCAACTGCCGTGAAAAATGCGCCGGAGCCTGAAGTCATCGTAAAGGTGGAAGAGCCTGAAGGCGAAGAGGGAGAAGAAGGCAAAGAGCTTGCTTCCGCGGAAGGAGAATCAGGTGATGCTTCTGATGGCAGCAGTGTAACTGTTGAGACTGCTCAGGAAAATGAGGTCAAGAGCACAGAAGCTGCTGCAGAGCCTCAGGAGATAAGACCAATTGTCACAATAACAGATCCAAGTCAGGTGGTTATTGCCGATGATACAGCTGCTGAAGAGGTATCTGAGCCGATAATAGTCCCTGAGGAGTTTACGGGGAAAAGTGACTATGTAGACCTTGAACCTGATATTGTTGATATTGATTCCAAGGAACAGGCTGAGCAGATAACAAGGCAGACAGGCTATGGTAATACAGGTGATGGCCTCAGCTTTGATGCAGGTATTTATCCCTATTACAATATGCTTGATGAGAAATCAAAGGCGCTCTACAGACAGGTCTATGCCAATGCCATGGATTTAAATGCAGCCTTTAAGCCTGTGGAGCAGATGGGAATGCTTGATATTGAAAATGTAATATCAAGTGTGTCCTATGATCATCCCGAGCTTTTCTGGCTGGATACCACTTTTTATACGGAATATGATTTCAGCGGAACAGCCATTAAGATAGAGCTTACTTTCTATGACAGGCTTGGAGATATTCAGAGTGCAAAGCTTGAGTTTGAATCAGCGGCAGAAGCTGTTGTAGCTGCAGCCGGAGCACTCCCGACTACTATAGAAAAAGAGGCATTTGTTCATAATTACCTTGCGGATAAGCTTACCTATAAGCATAACTCTCTTGATCAGAGTGCCTACAGCGGAATAGTTGATAATTACACTGTTTGTGCCGGATATGCGAAATCCTTCCAGTATCTTATGCAGAGGCTTGGCGTTCCTACATATCTGTGCGTTGGAAGGGGAGCAAATGAGCTTCATGCATGGAATGTGATAAACCTGGACGGAGCATATTATAACGTGGATTGCACCTGGGATGATCAGGATCCTGTTATCTATGATTTCTTCAACGTAAATGATGATGATAACTATTTCCACACTCGAATGTTCCAGTCGGTGAATCTGCCGCGTTGCATAAATTAAAGGGACAAATACCTGAATTAAAGAAGGAAAGGTTAAATTTATAATGACAGGGCATCAGTTTATTAGCATAAATTGATGCCTTGTTTTTTGTTTTAAAATAAAATATGCTACTATTATTTAGAAAATTTTGAAGTAATATGAGGAGGCATGGTAATGCTGAATTTAATTAAGGCAGTTTTGTTTGGTATTGTTGAGGGAATTACGGAGTGGCTTCCTGTCAGCTCCACCGGTCATATGATCCTTCTTGATGAAATAATCAGGATGGATGTAACACCGGAGTTTTGGGAGATGTTCCTTGTGGTTATCCAGCTCGGAGCCATAATGGCCGTTGTTATCCTTTTCTGGAATCAGATTTTTCCTTTTGATTTTTCCAAGAAAGCAAGAGAAGAGCACAGAGTTATGCGTAAGGATATATGGATACTTTGGGGCAAAATCCTTATCGCCTGCGTTCCTGCTGCTATAGTGGGAGTTCTCTTTGATGATGTATTTGATGCTCTTTTTTATAACGGTCCCTGCGTGGCAATTGCGCTTATTGTTTTTGGTATTGGCTTTATCATTATTGAGAATGTCAATAAAAATAAGACTCCAAAGATTGATTCACTGGAGAAGATAGATATTAAGACAGCACTTCTTATTGGAATATTCCAGCTTATTGCTGCAATCTTCCCGGGAACTTCAAGATCCGGTTCAACAATCCTTGGAGGTCTGATGATAGGTGTTTCAAGGACAGTAGCTGCTGAGTTTACATTTTTCCTGGCTATTCCCGTAATGTTCGGTGCAAGCCTTCTTAAGCTTCTTAAGTTTGGTCTTGCTTTTTCAGGATCCGAGCTTGCTATTTTGCTGGTTGGAACGGTTGTTGCTTTCGTTGTTTCCATACTTATTATTAAGTTCCTTCTTGGATATATCAGAAAGCACGACTTTAAGGTCTTTGGCTGGTACAGAATCGTTCTTGGTATTATTGTTCTTGCTGTTTTTGTTATGTTCAGATAATTATGGAGATTTGAAAAAAGACTAAAGGGGAAAGCTTATGAGCACGCAGTTATCTTCCAGGATGAAGAATATAAGCGCATCGGCAACAACAGCGCTTTTTGCAAGAGTTGATGATATGAAAAGAAGCGGTATCGACGTGATATCGCTAAATGTCGGTGAGCCGGATTTTCCTACGCCTGAAAATATAAAGGCAGAGGGCATAAAGGCTATCGAAGATGATTTTACAAAATACACCAATGCAAGGGGTATCGCATCTTTAAGGGAAGCTATCCTTAAGAAGGTAAAAGAGGATAACGGTGCTGAGTATTCTATGGACGAGGTTACGGTGACAACAGGGGCCAAGCAGTCCCTGTCCGCAGCACTCATGGCAGTTGTAGGTGACGGCGATGAAGTAATAATACCCATACCCTGCTATGTAAGTTATCCGGACATAGTTAAATTGGCCGGAGGGACTCCTGTTTTCGTAAGGAGAAATGAGGACTTTTCCCTTGATCTTGAAGCAATTGCTGAAGCAGTTACTTCTAATACTAAAGCAATAATTATCTGTAGCCCGGATAATCCTACCGGTGCTGTCTACAGCGAGGAGTCTCTTAGAAAGCTCGCTGATATCGCGGTGCAAAATGATATATTCATCGTTTCCGATGAGATCTATGAAAAGATTATTTTTAGCGGTAATAAGCATTTTTCATTATCTTCAATCCCCGAAATAAAAGACCGGGTTATTCTGGTTAACGGTTTTTCCAAGACATATTCAATGACAGGCTGGCGCCTTGGCTATCTGTGTGCAAGAAAGGATGTCATATCGACGGCTGTGAAGGTACAGAGCCAGACTACAACCACACCTCCAAGTATCTCACAGATTGCAGCGGTTGAGGCTCTTACAGGACCTCAGGACTCTGTAAGCGAGATGGTGGCTGAGTTTGAAAAGAGAAAAGACTTTGTGGTAAAGGGACTAAATGATATCCCGGGAGTTAAGTGCCATGACATTCAGGGTGCGTTCTATGCATTCTTTGATCTTAGATCCTATATCGGTTCTAAGACAGAAGATGGCACAGTAATTGAAAACGACAGCATGCTTTGCGAATATCTTCTTGAAAAAAGTCATGTGGCCATCATGCCCGGAAGTGCTTATTTTGCCCCTGGTTATGCGAGAATTTCCTTTGCATCATCCATGGAGGTGCTAAAAAAGGCGCTTAAAAGAATTAAATTGGGCTTAAGTGCGCTTAAATGTTGACTTTTTGTCGTAATTGTACTAAACTCAAAAACGTAATATTAAATTTGCTAAAGCGCACAATTCTTTGTGCCCCAAGGAAAGAGAGGGAGATATGGCGGACGACAAGTTGAGAGAAGCAGCTTTAAAGCCGATTGCGACTATCAAAAAACCGGTAATTGCTGCAGAAAAGAAGGAAGAAGTTAAGCCTGCAGAGGCAGCAAAGACTGAGGAGAAGAAGGAAGCACCCAAGAAGGCAGCTACAAAGAAGACAGAGGCTAAGAAGCCTGCTGCAAAGAAAGCGCCTGCTAAGAAGACTGCGACAACCAAGACTGCTGCCGCAAAGAAGGAAGAGCCTAAGAAGACTGAGGAGAAGCCCGCAGCTAAAAAGGCACCTGCTAAGAAGACTGAGACCAAGGCTGCTGCAAAGCCTGCAGCTAAGAAGGCACCTGCCAAGAAAGCCGCTGCAAAGCCTGCAGCTAAAAAGGCACCTGCTAAGAAGGCTGAGACAAAGAGTGCTGTTAAGTCTACTATCGTTCTTCAGTTTGCAGATAAAGAATTTACATACACAACTCTTGCTGACAATGCAAAGAATGTATATGTATATGATATGGGTGGAAAAGAGGCTGACATCAAGACTCTTGATATCTATGTAAAGCCTGAGGAGACAAAAGCTTACTTCGTAATTAACGGAAGCATTAACGGCGAGTTCAATCTTTAATCCTCAAGAATTTAATATGATCAGACGTTCTATCCCCGGTGAGAAATTTTCTCACCGGGGATTTTTTGCTTATAGTAAGAAATCCTATTTTAGCGCTAGCGTAAATTTTCACTCGGATTAAATAAAACACAAGAGAACACCAAAGTCTGATAAAGTTAAAGGTGACTAAACCAAACTATAAAAGACAG
>NZ_AUJO01000027.1 GCF_000424265.1 Butyrivibrio sp. WCD3002 | reverse complement strand
GCCATCGCACCTGACAAGATCAAGGCTGATTTAGGCTGGGAGCCTGAGACCATGTTCAAGGAAGGTATCAGAAAGACCATTAAATGGTTCTTTGCGCATGAGGACTGGATGGAGCATGTTACAAGTGGTGACTATCAGAAGTATTACGATAGTATGTATAGTGGAAAATTATAATCATATATGTTACATTACTTAATGATGTATGGGGAGCTCTGTGTGGTATTAAAACCAGACAGAGCTTCGTGATTTAAAAATGTATTTCAGTTAGGAGTAAAGAAAATGAAAGGAATAATACTCGCCGGAGGATCCGGTACAAGACTTTATCCGTTAACAAGAGCGATTTCAAAGCAAATCATGCCTGTTTATGACAAGCCAATGATATATTATCCGCTGTCAACACTTATGCTGGCAGGCATCAGGGAAGTTCTCATTATTTCTACTCCCAGAGATCTGCCCATATTCGAAGATCTTTTCGGAACAGGCGAGCAGCTTGGCATGAATTTCTCATACGCAGTTCAGGAAGAGCCCAGAGGACTTGCTGATGCTTTCATAATAGGTGAGAGCTTCATCGGCAGTGACAGTGTTGCACTTGTTCTTGGAGATAACATTTTCTATGGCCAGAGCTTTAGTAAGCTCCTTAGAGAGGTGGCTTCAAGAGATAAGGGTGCCACTATTTTCGGATATTATGTTCGTGATCCCAGAGAATACGGTGTTGTTGAGTTTGATGAGAACGGTAAGGCACTTTCAATCGAAGAGAAGCCTGAGCATCCAAAGAGCAATTATGCCGTTCCCGGACTTTATTTCTACGACAATGATGTAATTGATATTGCTAAGAATGTTAAGCCTTCAGCAAGAGGTGAGATAGAGATTACCAGCGTTAATAATGAGTATCTTCGCCGTGGAACCCTCAGAGTAGAGACCATGGGCCGAGGCTTTGCATGGCTTGATACAGGTAACCACGATTCTCTTCTTGATGCAGCTGACTTTGTATGCGCATTCCAGAAGAGGCAGGGACTTTATGTGTCATGTATTGAGGAAATTGCGTATAAGAGAGGATTTATTACCAAGAAACAGCTTCTTAAACTTGCTGAGCCACTTATGAAAACGGATTATGGTAAATACTTAATAGAAATTTCAAAAGGGTTATAAGATGTATTGCTAATGATATTATTTATGTTTGTGTTATAAAATGATGGGGCAGTGTTGAAAAATATAGGATTGCAGTATTTACGCGCGATCAGTTGCATGGGGATTTTGGTTGCGCACTCTTTTGCATATGCAGAAATGAATTTTGAAGGAATGGTCGTTGCTGATATGTTGGATTATTTTGGCAGATATGGCATGCTTCAATATGTGGCATTCTTTTTTATGATTACTGGCTATTTTACTGCAAGGCAGATTAGAGAAGGTAACTGTACCGTAAAAGAGTATTATGTGAAACGTTTAAAAAGTATTTATCCTACATATTGGTCAATAGCAGCATTTTGTATTTTTATTAATCTCTCTTTTTTTCATAACTTTGAGACTACTGAGGAATTTTTAAATCATTACTTCTTTTAGCTGGTAACAGCAACACATCCTGTAGAGATGAATGGACTTTATATTTGACGATTCTGTTTTACGCTATTGCTGGACTATTTCTTATTGGAGACGCTAAAAGGTTTTATAAGCTTTTTGTTATGGTAATATTTGTGGCAATTTTAATTTACAACTCGTTTACGGTGCCGGCAATGATAGGGACTACATACGATGTTCTTGTTAAATCGGTTCCGATGGGGAGCATATTGCTTGGAGGAGTATTGTTCTTTACTGAGGAACGAGGATATGTAGCGTTTAAAAGTAATATCTGGGTGGCGATTTCTTCATTACTGGTATTTACTATAGCGTATGATTGTCTGAGGGATAAGACGCCTGTAATTATGGTTTCGGGTTACTACTTATTAGCAACTATAACTTTTTTGAGTTTTAAAAATCTAAGTATTGTTAATGAAAATAAAATATTGATGAGAATTGCTGACAATTCATATTGGATTTATCTATTACATTCGACTTTGTATATGGTTGGCTATTCTTTTCTCGTTCAGAATGGAAAGGCTTATAGAATGGTTTTACATACTTTTATTCTAGGGCTTACAGCGGGTACATCATTTTTATTGCATTGATTGTGAAAAAATCAAGAAAAGAGTTTTGCAATTAAATATATATCAAAGGGAAATTATATTAAATAAGTTGAATGTAAATTGAAAAGGTGATAAAGTACAAAGAGTTTTTTGCTTTTTGGGTATTATGAATTTAAAGGGATAGTCTAGGAAATGAGCAGGATATTGGTATCCTATTCATCGAAAATACCAACAGCTTCGCTGATATGTCATTTGATGAGTAAGGTAAAAAATGAATATGGATGTGAAACTAGGGAAATTGCAGTTGTAGATGTTCTGACCAAAGATATAGAATGGGCAGAGGTTATTCTCTTTGTGAGACCATTTGAGGTAGGCGCTTATAGGATAATCGAAGCGGGCAAAAGAGCAAATAAAAAAATAGTTGTATATCTTGATGATGATCTGCTCAATCTTCCTGAAATATATCCTAATATGGTAAGGAAAGCTCTGACAAAGTCATTATATTCAAGAAATTGCGAATATTTAATAAAAAGTCTTAAAATGTGTGATGTTTTATGGGGATCAAATCCATTCTTATTAGAGAAGTACAGTAAATATGTAGAGAATGGAAGATGCGAAATCTCAGATGTGGCATATGATTTCGACCATGTGGTAAGTCCTGTTCCTTGCGATGGAGAATTTAAGATTCTTTTTGCGGGCAATGGGGATCATGTTAAGTATTTGAATGATTTTATTATTCCTTCAATAAATAACTTGGTTGAGAGAAAGCATAGTATTTCTTTTACTTGTATAGGGATTGATCCAGGAGCACTTGATAAATGCAGGGGGAAGACTGAATACATACCATGGGTTAGAGATTTTGACGAGTACAATCGCCTGATCATGAGTAGACAGTTCGATTTGGGAGTTGCTCCAATAATGAATGACGACTTTCACAGATGTAAGTATGTTAATAAATTTATAGAGTATTCCAGATATGGTATAGTTGGAGTATATTCCAATGATTATCCATATAAAATGGTCGTGGTTGATGGATATAATGGGCTTTTGGCTGATAATAATATTGGGTCGTGGACCGATAAACTGGAATATGCGATAGAACATACTAAGAAATGCAAGGATATGATAAATAATGCGCAAGAATTGTGCCATCAGAAGTTTTCTGTTAAGCAGATGACTAGTTCTGTTTATGAGAAGATTCCGGAATTATTTAACGATGTATCCGATTATAATGCAGTAAAATATTATCCTACATGGTTTATGAATCATATCAGGAAATATGTGACCGTACTAGTAGAAAAGCATGAATACATTATGACTCAAAAAAACATAAAAAAAGATTCTGCATCAGTTCTGCTTGTATATGCAGGCTACACAACGACAACAGAATTACTGGAAAGTATAGTCAGCAGGGCAACAAAAAAGAATAATGTTCATTTAGCTGTTAGAGAAAGTACAATAGTAACAGCCAAGGATATTAGGGATGCTGATACAGTTATTTTTTGCAGAGGTGCTGATCCGTATATGGCCAGAATAGCGGAGGCGGCAAAAAAAGCACATAGGACGACAGTTCTTTACTTGGATGATGACTTGTATGGAGTTTATAAGGGAACACTGTATGGCGAGGCTTTGTTAAAGTGTTTGACAAATTGTGATATACTATGGGCATCGAATCCTCACATTTATGACAAGTACAAAGATTTTGCACCTGAAGTCAAATTTGTAGAAGGTAAGGTATTTGACCCTATTGATAATTTGTTTGACATGTCATATGCTGATGGAGAGTATTCAATTTTATATGCAGGATCGCCTTCTCATATAGAGATAATTCAGAAAATGATTGTCCCCGCGTTAAACGAGGTAAGTAAAAGTTTTAATCAGTTTAGAGCCGTATTTATAGGATTTAAAGAAGAGTCCTTATCTGGTTGTAAATTCAAGACGAAATATCTTCCGTGGTCAAAAAACATGGATGATTATAGGAAAATGGTAATAGCATCTGGTTGTCACATTGGGCTTGCAGTTATAAAAGATGATGAATTTGGAAATTGCAAATATTACAATAAATATCTTGAATATTCTAGAATGGGAATTGCGGGTGTGTATTCTAATGTAATTCCATATCAGCTTGTAGTTAAGGATAGCGTTAATGGATTAATTGTTGATAATACTTCTACAGCCTGGGCCTCAGGAATTCTTCAGTTGTTGAAAAATGAAGATAAACGACAACAGATAATCAAAAATGCGCAAGAAGATCTCCGCAGAAATTTCAATGTGGAAGAGGTTGTTGATAAATTAGTTGTTGATATGCCTGAGTTATGTGCATATCATGCCCCGGATATCAGGGTAAGATATCATACGAATCGTTTACTACACCAATTAAATTTTATTTGGCGTAAACATATAGCTTCAAGATTTTAAGGAGGATATAGAAGATGGCTATTCAATTGTTTAAAGCAAAATACGAGGTTGATGAGTGTCTCGCTGAGATTAGAGAGTGCTTAGAAGTAGGCTGGACAGGTCTTGGATTTAAAACTGTTCAGTTTGAGGATGCGTGGAAGGAGTACACAGGACTTCCTTTTGCACATTATCTGAACTCTTCAACAATTGGTTTATATCTTGCTGTTGAGATTCTTAAGGAAGAGAACGGTTGGCAGGATGGAGATGAGGTTATAACTACTCCTCTTACATTCGTTTCAACTAACCATGCAATACTTAAGTCAAATCTTAAGGCTGTTTTTGCTGATATTGATGATACAATGTGCCTTGATCCTAAGTCTGTAAGAGAGAAAATTTCAGATAAAACAAAGGCTATCATGTATGTTGGACTTGGTGGAAACACCGGCAACTATAAG
Organism: Butyrivibrio sp. WCD3002; assembly: GCF_000424265.1. Classification (GTDB taxonomy): domain Bacteria; phylum Bacillota; class Clostridia; order Lachnospirales; family Lachnospiraceae; genus Butyrivibrio. The sequence goes on along the minus strand of NZ_AUJO01000027.1, from coordinate 41,162 downwards.
GAAATCGTTAAAATCTGTAAGGAAAATAACCTTAAGCTTATTCTTGATGCTGCTCACATGGCAGGTACAAGAGTTGATGGTGAGATTCCCGGATCAGAAGCAGATGTAGTTATTTATTCATTCCAGGCTGTTAAGAACCTTCCTACCGGTGATAGTGGAATGATTTGCTTTAAGAACGGAAACTATGACGAGATCGTTAGAAAGAAAGCATGGCTTGGTATCAACAAGGACACCTATGCAAGAACAACTAACATGGGTAACTACAAGTGGAAGTATGATGTTGAGTATGTAGGTGATAAAGCTCACGGTAACTCAATCATGGCTTCTATTGGTAAGGTGCAGCTTAAGTATCTTGACAGAGATAATGCATATAGACGTCAGCTTGTAAGATGGTACATGGAGAGACTTTCAAAGTATGCTGATAAGATTAAGTTCGTAAGAATCGAGGAAGGTTGCGAGTCTTCATGCCATCTTTTCCAGATCATGGTAGAGAATAGAGACGAGCTTATGCTTCATTTAAATGCAAATGAAATTTTCCCCGGTGTTCATTACTCAGATAACACTAACTATAGAATGTATTCATATGCAAAGGGAACATGCCCTTATGCTGAGTATGTAAGTGATCATACACTGACTCTTCCTATGAATCTTTATCTTACATATGATGATGTACAGTATATTTGTGACAAGGTTATTGAGTTTGTTGAGAAGAATTAAGAGGTAATATGAATCATAATTATGAACTGAAATCAGACAAGATTACCTTAAAGCCAATGTCTTCAGTAGATAGTGAGTGTTATAGAGTTCTTAGAAACAGAAAGGATAATATTAGCTTTTTCTTTTCAGGAGCAGAAATAACACAAGATCAGCAAGCTAACTGGTATAACAAATACCTTACTGATGAAACACAGTATATGTTTAGTATTTATGAGACCGATTCCGCCAGATATATTGGCGGAATCGGAATTTATGATGTGGATAAATCAAGCGGCTGTGCTGAAGTGGGTAGAATAATTGTTGATAGGGAACTTGCCGCTGGTAAACATTATGGAGCTAAGGCAATTGAACTATTGGAGAAGTTGGCAGGTGAGGAACTAGGATTAAAGCTTCTTTATGCCAATATTTATTCTACTAATGGACCAAGTCTTAAGTCTTTTTATGGGGCTGGATTTAGCAAGGAGAAAGAAGAACAAGGCATAACAAAAGTCATATTTGAAATAGGTGAGCAATGAAATATTTAAAGAACTATTTTGGTGGAATATATAAAGATAGGTACGTCTTAAGGAGCTTGGTAAAGCAGGACTTACAAATGAAGTATAATAGGTCTGTTCTTGGAGTTGCATGGCAGATTATTACCCCTTTAGGTTTATCAATCATAATAGGACTTATATATTCTATTATTTACGGAGTGGATCCTAAGGGATTTATTCCGATATTGTTTTCGGGTTTGAATCCATGGGTATTTTTAAGTGGTAGTGCAGATGGTGGAACATTTGCTTATATAAGTGCTGAAGGATATTTAAAGCAGACACAGGTAAACCCACAGATATTTCCTATCAGAGTTGTTACTGTAAATTTTGTTAATCTGTTTTATAGCATGTTGGCATACTTCGTTGTTTTTCTTATTTTGAGTCCCTCTAGCTTTGGTTTGAGCATGCTTATGATTATTCCGGGACTTTTGATTATTTATCTGGGTGGATTGACTCTGGCCAATATGTCAAGTGCGATAACTATTCATTTGAGAGATTTCCAGCCGCTTCAGAGTTTAGTGTTACAAGGTCTTTTTTACGTAACACCTATCATATACACAACATCTATGATGGATGATAAAGGATTTTCAATCATCTATCGTATAAATCCCTTTTATTATTTAATTAATGCAGTAAGATCTCCTGCATTGGGAAATGATATTAGCGTCGCGACAATAGAAGAATGCCTGATTGTTTTGGCAGTAACTTTTGTGGCCTTTTTGATCAGTGCCATTATTACTATGAAAAATAATCATGGAATTGCAATGAAATTATAACTAGGTAAATTTATGAGTCAGATAAAATTAGAAGATATAAATTTAATTTTTAATGTATGGCATGAAAAGAGAATAAAGGACATTTTGGTTCCTGGGAGCAATAAATTCAGTTCTTTTAACGATGGTAAGGTTCATGCTCTTAATAATGTATCATTTTCTTTGGAAGATGGAGATAGACTTGCAATTATTGGGCACAATGGAGCTGGTAAGAGTACACTTTTAAAATTGATTTCCGGAATATATCCGCCTACAAGTGGAAATTTGATAGTAGATGGCAATATTTCTAGTATGTTTGAACTTGCAACCGGTTTTGAGATGGAGCAGTCTGGATGGAATAATATACGACTTAGAGGACTTATGCTGGGACTCAAACCATCTGAGATAGAGGCTAAAATGGATGAGATTGCTGAGTTCTCAGAATTGGGTAATTATTTAAATATGCCGGTAAAGTACTATTCTTCTGGTATGTTCGTGAGATTGGCTTTTTCTATATCAACATCTATAGAGCCAGACATATTATTGCTTGATGAGATTATTGCTGCTGGAGATGCGGCATTCTTGGAGAAGGCAAATGCAAGATTACACAATATGGTAAGCACATCTAAGATAATGATATTGGTAACTCATAGTATGCAGTCGGCTGTAGATATGTGTAATAAGTGTATTTGGATGGAAGCAGGAAAAGTTATAGATAGTGGTGCACCGGAAGAGATAACTAGAAAGTATATTGAGGATTCAATGAAATAAGTTATGTTATTTTCAAAAAGATATTTTGCTATTTACATAACTGGAATGTGATCTAAATTATGAATGAGTTAGCGATTGTTATAGCACTTACAGGAAGAATAGAAGACAGTATCAATGAATTAGGAACAATGGTTGAGGCGTTTGAAGAGGTTAAAACGGCTCAATTAGTGTTTGTTTACTATGATAAGAAATGGGAAACTCTTCCTATAATGCAATTATTGGAAACTAAGATAAACAATGTCAAAAAGGTAATGGTAGAGAAGCAAGATTCTCTAGCAGGATTACATAACACTGTTTTAGAAGAGATAGAAGCTGAATTTGTTTCTTTTTGGCAAGTTGGAACGGATAATGTTTCTAATAGAATAGAGATTTTTAATGATTATTCTAAATCAGATGAGCTTGGGAATATCAACTTTATTCAGAGAGAGATAAATAAGGTGGTTATCCCTAGTAATATGAATAGATATGGCTTGCTTCAGACAGGAAACTATTATGCTATAGATGATTTCTTTATACGTAAGTCATATCTGTTAAGCAATACGTTTAATGAAAACAAGCTTTTATGTGATGACTTCTTTAGGGAATGGACTTTAAGAAATTCCAGGATTGAAGATTTTTTATGCATTGGTTATCTTGGCGCACCTAGAAAAAAATATAATAGAAGATCTAAAAAAATAGTTTCTAGAGATTTGGTTGAACGATATATTATCAGGTGCGGCGCGAGTGATGAGAGCGTTGAACAGATAAATAGAAAATTTGTAAATGATTTGAAAGATTATGAAGCTGAAGAAGTAGCTGAACTTTTAAATTGCGGAAAGCAGAGTACAGCTGGTCCGAAATATAAAATAATGATTTTGGGTGGCTATTGGGAATACCATCATAATCAAATTGTTTTTATGAATTATCTCGAAAGAGTAGTAGGAGAAGGGTTCGCAACTTTTAATGTGAAACTGGATGGCGAATGTCAACCTACAGATTTACTTGATTATGACTTGGTAATATTTACAAGAACCAGAAGTGAGAATGCTGTTAAACTGGTTGAATACTGCAATAGGCAAAATATTACTTCTTTATTTATGTTGGATGATAACTGGTTTTCAATCGCAAAGGATTTCCCTGAGTATGGAGATATCTTTGTTGAGGGAAGACCGGAATATGATAACTTTATGAAAGTCGTTACTAAGTGTAATGGCGTCTGGTATTTCAACGATTTTATAAAACAAGATTTAGAAAAATTTGCTCATACACATAGATTTATTCAATCCAAAATTAGTGTGGAGAATGACCTCTTTATTCCTGAGAAAGACGTATTAGATAAAAAGGGCAAATATGTTATAGGATATAGCGGATCTCTGAGATATGATGACACTGCATTTAAAGCATTAGCAAAAGTTGCTAAGAAAAATGATAATGTCATTGTTGCTCTGATTGGAAATATGAGTGAAAAGCAATTGGAATATTTCAAAGGTATAGAAATAATTACTGTGCCATTTTCGTCATATTCAATATATGCAAAAAGAATTTCAGAAATAAAACCAGATTTATTGGTTGCTCCGCTTGATACTTCTAGAACTTCACAGTCAAAGTGTTATAACAAGTATATCGAAAGCGGAGTAGTGGGCGCTGCTTGTATTTTCTCAAATGTAAAGCCTTATACAGATGTTGTGAAAGACAATGATAATGGATTCTTGCTGGAAGAAAATACAGAGGATGCATGGTTTAATAAAATAAATGAAATAATAGCTGATTCTGAACTATTAAATAGAGTTAAGAAGAATGCCTACGAGGACGTAATGAAGAACCATACAGTTGATGCAGTTCTTCCTATTGTACTTCACAATATAGAGGTTGTTATCAATGAATGGAAATAAAATTTATAAAATAGGTTTATTATCGCATACTGGATCATTGGGTGGAGCTGAAAGAATGCTCTATTACATGGCTCAACTTTTGAAAAAAACCGACTGTTTTGAGCCAATAATGATTATTCCGACAGCAGAAGGACGCCCGTTGGAGCAATTATGTGGTGAAGAAATAGAATATAAAAGCATAGAAACATTGCCGGGATATATTTGCTTAAATGAAGATGTTGAGAATTCATTTTCATCGCTTACTGTAAGAATTAAGAATGATATTTATGATATTATTCAGGAATGTGATATTGACGTATTAATCAGTAATACACAAGTTAGCTTATGCGGTGTGATGGCTGCTTATGAAGCTGGAATTCCTACTATAGCATGGGCTCATGGTATTTTTGATCCTTTTTTACTTGGGAATGAATATGACTCAAGAATGAGGCTGATGTTTGACAGAGTAGTTTATGAGTTATGTAATAATGTCATTTTTTGCTCGAGCTGGACAAAAGAATACTATGCAAACTTTTTGGATGGTAATAGAGGCGTTGTAATTAATAACTGGTCATTGCCTTCGTCAAATGAATTAACAAATGGCGGAGACAATACTTTTATTTGCCTTAATTCATTCGAAAAAAATAAGGGAATAATAGATTTACTGAAAGCAGCTAAGATTGTTAAAGATAAGGGCTATAATTTTGAGATTCATTTATATGGAAAAAATGAATCGGACTATGAAAAAGAAATAGAGCAATTTATCAAGAAAAATGATTTGCAGGATAATGTAGTTCTTAAGAATAAGACAAAAAATATTGCTAAAGCATATACTTCTGCAACGTGTCTGGTTCAGCCTTCATATTTGGAATCGTTTGGTTTGACAATTATTGAAGCAATGTCTTATGGTGTTGTTCCTGTTTCGTATAAAAGTGGTGGACCTGACAATATTATTTGCGATGGTGTGGATGGATTTCTTATAGATCGAGGAGATTATACGGACTTGGCAAATAAAATGATTTTTGTGCTTAAAAATCCTGCAAAAATTAAGGAAATGTCTGCAAATGCAAGAGATGCGTTCGTCTCAAAGTATTCTGAGAATGCAGCGAAAGATCAGATTGTTGATTTATTACATGAGACGTTGAAGAACCCTGGAAATGATACGTCTCAAAAAGAGTTTGTATATGATCTGATTATGCTTTATCTGTTAAAAGGCCAAGGGAAGACTGGAACTAATAGTGTGCAAGCAGTTGATAGTTCATGTATAGGGGTATCTGAAAGACTTTCAAAACCCTTATCCTATGATGTTACATTTAAAACAAATAGAGTTTCCAGAATGTATGTTATTTTCACTTCTTATGCGAACGATGTTTCTGACGGAAATATGACAATTTCACTTTATGATGGTGAAAACAAACTGGCTGAAAGCAAACTTAATCTTAATAAGATAATAAATAATCAATGGTCAGAGTTTGAATTCGATACTGTTGCGGTACAAAAGGGTAAAAAGTATCGTGTCGAATTGCTGTGTGAATCTGATGATGCTTCAAGTTATGTGGTGTATGAGAAGTACCCGAAGAATGCTATATTAAGAATCGCAGTATCTAATAGTAGAAAAGTATTTGGAAGAAAAGATTCATTACTATATTATGCTGAGTAATGGAATAATTATTTGTATGTAGATTTCCTGATGAATAAATTAATAATTCATCAGGAAATTGTTATAATTTGAAATGAATTTTATGTATGGTACATTTTATGATAGACTGTAAAATCGAAAATGAATCTGCTCAAATTTCAAACAGATCAATCAATATTGATATTATAAGAATTTTAGCGGGATTATTTATTGTTGCGGTTCATTATTTTCTTGCGAATGGCTATTATCAGCAAATATTTGAGTGGCCAAATAAAAGCTTGTTTGTAATGACCTATATTCGGATATTTAACACGACTTGTGTTCCGCTGTTTATGATGCTATCTGGATATTTGCTAATAAAAAAGACAGAATTTTCAAGAGGATATATTCCGAGTAGACTGAAGCCGTTTATTATTTACATAATGTTTTCAATACTAAGGGGTGTTGTTGGAGTATATAGATTCAACGTATTTTTTACAAAAGAAACACCGATAGATATTGTTCTGGACACGATTTCTTTTAGATATGCCTGGTATATAGAGTTCTATTTTGGGTTCATCTTGCTAGTACCTTTTATTAATAAAATATGGGCAAACTGTACGTTATATGAAAAGCGGGTTCTCATTCTAGCACTAATATTTATATCAACGTTGGGACCTGTCCTTAATGTGTATAATTTTAAAGATTTAAGCTGGTGGTTAATGCCATCAAAAAATACAGAGTATAGCAAAATTATTACAGATTATTGGACGTCGTTGTATCCGTTCGTTTATTATTTCATAGGTGCTTACCTTCGGGAAAGATATTTAAAAATTTCAAAAATAATACATGCTATGCTTATTCTAATAATAACTTTTTTTGTAAGCGTATATACTTATTGGAGAAATATTGGGACTACTTTCATATTGGAAAATTGGTGCAATTATCCGTCAATACTTATTGTTGTATTATCAGTTTTAGTATTTAGTTTTGTTTTGAATTTGGATTTTTCTGGTGTGAATAATTCTCATAGAAAAATAATCAAGAAAACATCTTCGCTTATTTGGGGAGCATTCTTATCGAATGAATTTTTCCAGAATATGTTTTATCCCATAATGCTTGATTATACAACGGATTTAAAAAGCAGATTATTAGCATTCTTTATTTTTGTGCCAATAGTATTTGTTTGTTCTCTTATACTGTCATATATTATGGAAATGATATATAGTTGTTGTGTGAAACTATTTAGTTGTATTACTAATACATCTAAAAAACATATTTAGAAAGATTGTAGGAGTTGAAAAATGGGTAAAATAACAGTTGAGAAAAATGTTAATGGAATTGAAGGACTTTGTGTAATCACTCCTTCTGTTTTTGGTGATGACAGAGGATATTTCATGGAGACTTATAATGAGAAAGATATGGAGGCTGAGGGATTAAACTACAAGTTTGTGCAGGACAACCAGTCAGCTAGTAAAAAGGGTGTTCTTAGAGGTCTTCATTTTCAGATTAATCATCCCCAGGATAAGTTAGTAAGAGTTATCGTTGGTGAAGTATTTGACGTGGCAGTAGACCTTAGAGCGGGATCACCTACATTTGGAAAGCACTACGGAGTATTGCTTTCAGCTGAGAACAAAAAGCAGTTCCTTGTTCCCAAGGGATTTGCACATGGCTTTATGGTAGTAAGCGATTATGCAGAGTTTTGCTATAAGGTTACAGATTTCTATCATCCTAATGATGAGGGCGGCCTTATGTTTAATGACCCGGATATCAATGTGAACTGGCCAATTCCAAAAGGCATGACAGAAGAAGATTTGATTCTGTCTGATAAAGATAAGGTGAATGCAAGCTTTCGTGACTATTGTTCAGAACGTGGAATAGAGCTTTAATTGTAAAGGGGATACATATGAAAATCTATTTAAGACCAATTACTGAAGAAGATGGATCACTTATTGTAAAATGGAGAAACAATCCCAATGTTTCTATGCATTGTTTCAATAGGGTACCTGTTACTTTGGAATCAAATAAGAAGTTCTTTCATGAGCAAGTAGAGACCGGACGATACAAGCAGTATATTGTCGAGAGAATCGAAGAATTTACCGGTGTAGTAGTGTATCCAATCGCAACAGTTTATTTAAAAGATATTGATAGAATTAATAAACGTTGTGAATTATGTATTTTTACTAGTGATGATGAGGAATGGAATACTGAAAGTCAGACAATGGCTATAAAGAAGTTGCTGTTTATCGCCTTCGAAGAACTTGGCATGCATAAGGTTTATTCATATGTGTTTACACGATATGATGACGAGAAGCAATTACTTGAAAATGCTAAATTCAGGGTAGAGAATGTCCTTGAAAGTGAAGCAATTGGTGCGGATGGCCAGTATGATGATGCATACAGAATGGTTATATTTGAGAATGATTATAGGCAAATTGACCTTGACATATGATGTAGTAATTCATTGATATATGAAGCTGATGAAAGGGAGTTTTATGAAGATTATAAAAAAAACTAATCGTATGGAGCGTCTCTTTATATTAGCAATAATAGGATTACCAATAATTCTTTTTTGGAAGTATGTTAGCGGTGTAACAAACTTTGTTGTTGGAGATATAGCCAGTGATTGTATATATCAGACTTATCCAGATTTGGTGCACACAGCAAATAGGATATCCAATGGTGAATTTGAAGAGGGATTTACATTCCTAAGAGGATTGGGAAGCGTAGAGGATGCAGTTATAAAAGGGTTATCCAATTGGGTAACCCTTTTTGGCGCTAAAAATATCGCATATCTGTGCGCGGTAAGATGAATTTACCATCACATGGTAAGGAGTTTTTTCATCCTGCGGTAAGCAGTTTTTTACACACTGCAGTAAGCACTTTTTTACATTACTCGGTAAACACTTTTTTACATGTGCCGGTAGGGACTTTTTTACAGGCACGGTAAGAAGTTTTTTACATACTCCGCTACTTATCACTCCTGCATGTGGTGAGTAAATGAAAGGAGAAGCCAGCGGATTCCTATTATACTTATTTCATAAAGGTATGAAAGGAGATCCAATAATGCTGGGGATAAACCAAATGCAGGAAATTCAAGATCTGAAACTGCGAGGCTATACTCAGGCAGAGATCATTGCTTACTACAATGATCAGGGTATCAAGCCTCCAAGCCGGCCTACCATAGCCAAGTATTTCAACATGGATGTGGTACCGGAAAATCCCGGCGAAAAACTCGCCAAGGACAAGGCCTTTGATGTTGAGCCTTTCAGGTCAACTATCATCGCCACGGTTGAAGCAAACGATGGCAACGATTTCTGTATGTCATCCGTCTATGATCTTCTGGAAGAGAAGTTCATAGAAAACGGGGAGTATGATAAGCTTCCCGGCAATGAGCAGACACTCAGAAACTATGTGCACTATCTGAGAGACACAGGACAGATAGATACTGGTGAAGAACATCGCCGCATCTATGATCATGTATTTGACACTCCTCCCGGAGAGCAGATGCTGATCGATTTTGGCATGGAAACTCTTGACCAGAAGCACGCGATACACTTTATATGTCTTCTGCTGCGATACAGCCGTTTACTGTGCGTCTATGCTCAGGACCATAAGTATAATGCCTTAGAAGCCTGCCAGGCCATTTACAGAGCCTTCTGTAAGCTTGGCGGTCGCCCTTCAGTTCTTGTTATTGATCAGGACGCTGTTTTTGTCGCCAGTGAAACCTATGGCGAAGTAATCAAGACAAGAGTCTTCGAAGACTTCTGTACAGAACAGGATTTGAAGCTGTGGGTATGCAACAAGGCTGATCCGGAGAGTAAGGGTCCCATTGAGAACTCTGTGGGATTTGTGAAGAAAAACTTCTTCAGTGCCCGTAACATCACTTGTATAGATGATGTATGGCGTTCTCTTCCGGGATGGCTTGATCGCAAGAACAAGCGTATTCACAGGACAACTCTGCATGTACCATTCCAGGTGTTCAAAGAGATAGAACAGGGTTCACTTGGCCCAATGCTTCCGTCTGTTTATGAGACATCACCAAACAGCTTCTTCTCTACCGAATGCAAGGGAATGCCCTACGTGCTATACAGATCCTGTCGATACTCCGTGCCAAGGGAATTCGCGTACAGCAGGCTTAAATACAAGGTCACATCAGGGGAGATCCATATATATGATGAGAACCTTAACCATTTATGTACACATCTTCTTAGTGAGCGGAAAGGCAGTTACAATCAGCTCCCAGAACACAGGAAAGGTGAGTCCGGTGACTGGATTGACATCATGGAGAGGCTCCGAAAGCAGTGGAACTGTTATGATTTCCAGCACTTCATCAATGGCATCAAGAAAGAGAATCCTCGCCACATAAGCAAGCAGCTTGGTGCCATAGAGCAGTTCCTTAATGCAGAGAATCCTGACAGAACCCTTGTGGCCGAAGTCATGAAGATATGTTGTAACAACTTCAGATATCAGTTCTCGCAGTTCAAAGTGGTCTACGAGTACACCAAAGCAGGGAAGAGCCTGACCACCACAGAAGGCTTCAAAGCATCACTGAACTCAGATGCTGTTGAATACAAAAACCTTGAAGTATACGGCAAAGCCTTTAATGAACGTGTTAATCGTTCGGTCGAGGAGGCGGTCGTATGAACAGGCAGGTCATGAGAAATATAGGAAATGATCGCATCAGCATTGACAGGCTTACATCCCTGCTACAGACGTTTACATTAAAACATGCAGCAAAGGTACTTCCGGATCTGTTGGAAACAGCAGATCTGGAGGGAGCCTCCAATAAAGAGTTTCTACTATCGGTTCTTGAAACTGAGGTTGTTGGAAGGAATGAGCGCAGAAGAAAGAGAAACTATTCTGCAGCACACTTTCCGCCAAACATACATCCATTGGAGGAGTTTGATCCTGAGGAACTTGAATCAGGCATCACACAGGCACAGATAGATAAACTCAAAGATCTTTCATGGCTGGATAACGGAGGTAACCTGGTTTTTGCAGGACCTCCGGGCCTTGGAAAGACCATGGTTGCAACAGGGATAGGACTTCATGCCATCAATAGTGGCTATACAGTCTGCTTTGAAAAGATGGTCAACCTGGTAAAAATCCTTGATAATGCTGAAACAGAAAGAACTGCCGGTTTCAGACTTAAAAATCTCAAAAAGGCTCAGCTGATAATTATTGATGAGATTGGATACACACCTATCAGCCGAAGCCAGGCAAACCGGTTCTTCACGTTTGTGAGTGATACCTACGAAACCTCATCCATCATCTTCACAACCAACAAGGAGATAACTGACTGGGCTGAGATGATGGGAGACCCTGTTCTCACAACAGCTTTACTTGATCGGATTCTCCACCATGCTAACTGCTATTCCTTTAGGGGAGAATCATACAGGCTCAAGCATCCTGATTTATTCAGTTGATAAGGTGCATTACCTGACAGTGCAGGTATAAGGTTTATGTAAAGAAGTTCTTACCTAACAAAGCAAAGAACTGCTTACCTTACAGTATAAAAATCTCCTTACCATACGATGTAAAAAACTGCTTACCGTACAATGTAAAAAAGACATTACCTAACGATGTAAAAATCTGCTTGACATTTACACATATCTCATGGGAATAAGTATTGTACTGAAGATAGTACTTTCAGGATATCTCGTTTACCTTATGTTAGGGATTGTCGGAATAAGTGGTGTTAAAAAGATGATTCCTGTTCTTGGATATGAATTCAATGCTATGCTGACAACAAGAGCTGCATGGAATGTTTATCCTAATATAGCATTGCTTATAGCACTGAATTTTTATTTGATAGAAAGGTTATTGAATAACCTTTCTATATTCAATCTTCTTTTTTTTATTTTGGCAATGTTAGTTATGTATAGCGAAGTAGGTCTGTATTTTACTTTGGTATACGGAACGGTTTTGCTTATATATTTAGTCTTTAGATTAGTCCATCTCAAAAAAATCAAAGTTAAAATTTTATTTGGTTCAGCTCTAGTACTGATTTTTTCTTCATCATTTTTTATACTTGGTAAATTTGATGAGATTTTTGCATCTACAAGATTCAATGACAATTATAGTAATTTTCTTTTGATGTTGCCCAAATGGTATGAAGGAATACAGCTGTCTTACTTAGAGGATGCATTCAGAAGAACTATAGGTCAGACTATAGGTGGGATTCATACGGATTTTATCGGTACAAGCAATCTTATTGGTGGCCCAGCATTGTATTGTGGAATTATTGTTCTTCTACTTGTTCCTGTAGCTTTTTATAATTTGGACAGAAAAAATAAAATACTTTTTGGACTGTTATACATGTTGTCTATAGCTTATATTTGTATACCAATAATAAACATAGTATTTAATGGTTTTTCTTTTTCTGAAATGATGTATAAAATGTCATCATTTTGGATATCTATTGTATTTTTGTTAAATATCAGCATTTTTCTATATAACGTTGAAAAAAATAGAATTAAAAAAAGGTAGTTTATTTGTAATAAATGCTACATTTACCATTTTTGTTCTGATTATGTTTAAAATGCTCTTAGAAAAGAGTGTGGCAAGAATAATTGATTGGTTGATCAGTTTGTTTTTTATAATAGCATATTGTGTAATTATTAACGCATATTTTATTAGGAGAAATAAAAAATTCTGTTATGTCCTTTTTGCAATGCTATGTATAGAGAGTATAACTGTGTCATGGAATGTTATTAATGATAGGCAAACTTATACAAACGACGAAATAGTTGCAGAATATGACAATGGTAGCTTGGTTGTAACTAAGGCTGACAATTCATGGTACAGAATAGAGAGTCGGTGCCCCAGTCCTAGTTGTTGGTGTGGTTCTTATATTGGCAATTATAATGGATTAGAGAGCTATATTGGCGGACTTGGAATATCAAATGAAATAATAAGCTTTTGCAGGTCCTTAGGTTTACCGGAAGTTGAAGGCAAAAAACAGATGGGTACTGGTGGGAATATTTATGCAAATGCTTTGCTTGGCGTTAAATACTCCATTATGAAAGACCAGCCTCTATACGAATATGGCTTAGAGCGCCTAGACAGTTTTGGCGAAGAAAATGTATATTACAACCAATTATGCCTTCCTTTGGCTTACGTTTACGACTCATATATTTCGAAAAAAGACTTTGATCAGATGACAATTCTAGAGCGAAATAGATCGATACTTCAGGGAGTAGTTTTGGAAGATGAAGACAACGGTTTAAAGAGGTTCACGGCTAATGATCTTGAAAAAGTTGAAATACAAGAGACAGAACAAATTGATTTAAAGCAGAGTCAGGGATGTATTAACATACAACCTTCAGAAAAAAACGTTTCTGTTTTGCAATTGGAAATGGAGGATGATGTTGTTGTACCGGATTTTATTGTAGAGTATTGGGGCGATGGCACTGATTTCGGGAAAATGAAATTATTAGAGGCAGAAACTCCAATAGAGGTTTGTGCCAATACTAATAATATAAGTATTACATACGATAACAGTCTTCTTCCTATTGTGAAATGCCTGAATATTTATAGATATGACAAGAATAGGTATTATGAGCAGATACAGAATTGTGTTGATAAACTTCAAGCAAATGGCATGAAAGTTGAAAGCGTTGACAGGCACAAAATTATCGGTAGCATTTCATCTAACACAGATGGAATTATGGCCACATCAATTCCATGGGATTCAAAGTGGAAGATTATGATTGACGGCAAAGAGTCACCACTGATTAAAGTCAATGAAGGATTTATTGGTGCCAAAATAACTGAGGGAAATCATAACATTACTTTTGAATATCCATATACTTCATGGTTCGATTCGGTAAAATATATATTATTTGCTAAAATATTGTTGATGATTTTCATGTTTTCTGCTGTAGTCATGAAAATTAATATGAAAAGATAACTACTTTATTAAGCGAAGTTTAAAGCTTTTTAGTACAGATAGTGTCTGGGTAACATTAGATATTTATTTGACATCGAAAATGCTATCACTTTGGCTTAATGGAGTCGACCATACTTTATAGTGGTGGGCATTCTAGAGTAATGGTAAAATTTAATATATGAGGGAATGTATACTGTGACTAATTGTATTAGCGTTGAATGTTTCGCTTTATTATTTATATCATTTTTTCCCAATATGATTTAAAAAGATACACTAATAGAATGCGAAATGGAAGATTAATGAGAGTCTTGAAGATAGGAACACCCTGTCTTTTATGATCATAATATCTGTAATAGCATAATAAGTATTAGAATGGTTAATATGATTAATAAAACGGTAAAAGTTGGAATTATTGGGACTGGAAATATCGGATCTGATCTGCTTATGAAGGTGCAGAAATCAGATTGTTTGGAATGTGGTATCTTTGCAGGTCACAATCCGGACTCAAGAGGAATAGAGTTCGCCAAAGAGCTGGGAGTGCCGACGACCTATGATTCAATCAGGTATATTCAGGAGCACCCGGACTGCTGTGACATTGTATTCGATGCTACATCAGCAAAAGTTCATTCAATGAATGCACCTATTCTTAAGGAACTGGGAAAATATACGTTGGATCTGACACCTGCACATGTGGGCAAGTTCTGTGTGCCATTAGTAAATCTTGATGAGGCTATGAAGCAGGATAATGTCAATCTGATAACTTGTGGAGGCCAGGCAACAGTCCCTATTGCCTGTGCGCTTGCATCAGTTGCTGATATTAAATATCTGGAAACGGTATCTACGATAGCCTCTAAATCAGCAGGACCAGGAACAAGAAATAATATTGACGAGTTTACACAGGTAACCAAGGAAGCTCTTATCGAACTCTCGGGAGTAAAGAACACAAAAGCTATTATAGTGCTAAATCCGGCGGAACCTCCGATAAAAATGCACAATACGGTGTATGCGCTTATTGATGATCCTGACATGGATAAAATAACAAAAGCCGTACATGAAATGGAGCAGAAAATAAGAAAGTATGTGCCAGGGTATAAAGTAATAGTTGGACCTGTTTATGAAAATGGCAGGGTGACTACAAGTATTCAAGTAACAGGATCCGGTGATTATCTACCGCCGTACGCGGGTAATCTGGATATAATCACTTGTGCAGCAGTTGAAATAGCAGAGAACTTTGCAAGGGAGAAATTACTAAAGTGAGTAGAATTAGATTTTTCGATGCAACGTTACGAGATGGTTCACATGCGATAAAACATCAACTTACAAAAGAGACTATAACATCGTATTGCCGTGCTATGGATGATGCGGGTATGTATACTATTGTTGTTGGTCATGGAAATGGACTTGGTGCATCGTCGCTTCAGGTAGGACTTTCTCTTCTTTCAGAGGAAGAGATGTTGACAACGGCCAGGGAGAATCTTAAACATACGAAGCTTGGTGCATACTTAATACCCGGATTTGGTACGATCAAGGATAACATCGAACCGGCTATCGAGTATGGTGTTGATCTTTTTAAGATTGGCTGTCATTGTACGGAAGCGGATACAACAAGACAGCACATAGAGTTTGTAAGAAATAAAGGGTTAGAAGTTTACGGAATACTAATGATGTATCACATGGCTTCTACTGAGAAAATACTTGAGGAAGCCCAAAAGATGCAAACCTATGGTGCAAATGGCGTAATCCTGATGGATAGTGCTGGTGCATCTACACCGGAGATGGTAAAACGGACTATTGCTACGCTTGCGGATTGCCTTGATATCAAGGTTGGATTCCACCCTCATAATAATTTGGGACTAGCAATATCCAATGCATATATAGCTATCAAGGAAGGCGCATCAATAATTGATGGTACGTTAAGAGGCTTTGGTGCCGGTGCCGGAAATGTACAGCTTGAAGCCCTTTCAGCGCTGTTACAGAAAGAAGGATATGAACTTAATCATGATCTTTATAGGCTTTTTGATGTAAGTAAAGAAATCGTTAAGCCAATTATGCCTGAAGACAGAGCTCTTACAGATATAAGTATAGTAAGTGGTATGGCAGGTATTTTTTCAGCTTTTAAAATTCACGTACTTAATGCTGCTAAGGAGTTTAATGTTGATCCGAGAGATATCATGATGGAACTTGGTAAGAGAAAAGTAGTAGGCGGTCAGGAGGATATGATAGTGGAGGTTGCGGAGCAACTGGCTAATCCTATAAAGTCTGACACAGAATCATATATGTTGGAGTCGTTATCATAGTAATTCTTTGGGGTTGATGGACAATAGGAGAGTTCGATAATGAATGTTTCTGAGTATATTTTCGATTACTATAATAGGAAGGGTATAGATTCTGTTTTTATGGTTACCGGTGGACAGGCTATGTACCTGGATGATGCCGTAGGTAGGAATAAGAATTACAAAATTATTTGTCATCATCATGAACAGGCATGTGCAATGAGTGCAGATGCTTATGGACGAATAAAAAATAAGCCTGCAATTGCACTTGTAACTGCAGGCCCCGGAAGTGTTAATGCTCTTAATGGTGTTGTAGGTGGATATACGGACTCTGCGCCTATGATAGTAATTTCCGGTCAGGCTAATCTCTCATTTGTACAGTATGAGGATAAGACTAATATTCGACAGTTTGGTGTTCAGGGAATTAATATCAGATCGCTGGTGGAAGGAAATGTAAAATATTTCATCACTATTGATGATGTAAAGAAGTTAACCTATTATCTTGAATCGGCATATCTGGCAGCAACTACAGGAAGACCCGGACCCGTCTGGGTTGATGTTCCATTAGATATACAGAGAGCAGAAGTTTCGTTAGATGAGCAGATAAAAAAGCCTGAACCTGATGATTATAGTGACGGATATCTTTTAGACAAGACGATAGATTCCGCAATTAAAAAGCTGCAGTCTGCTAAAAGACCCGTTTTTCTTGCAGGGCAGGGAGTGTCCCTTTCCGGTTCAAGAGAGATTTTCAGAGAGCTTGTTGAGAAAACAAAGATTCCGGTTATTACAGCACGTTTGGGAATAGATTTGATTGAGTCAGATAGCAGGTTTTATGTAGGAAGACCAGGTAACTATGGCGAACGTTCAGCAAATTTTGGGATTCAGAATGCAGACGTTATAATTTCGCTTGGATGCAGACTGGCATCTTCGCTTGTTGGCCATGCACCTGAGCAGTTTGGTAAAAATGCATACAAGATTGTTATCGATATTGATGAAGAAGAGCTTAAGAAACCCGGAGTAAAGATACAGGAGAAGGCGAAGCTAGATTGTAAGGCATTTATTGAGGCTCTTTTAGAGCGGATAAATAGCGTTAATCTTCCTGAATATGAACAGTGGGTTGAGCAATGTAATACATGGAAGAAAAAGTATCCGGTAGTACAGCCTGAATATAAGGATGAGAAGCCTGTTAATTCATATTACTTTATCGATAAGCTTTCTGAGCTTGCTCCGGATAACGCTAATATTCTCGTAGATACCGGATCATGCTTCCATGTGGCTTGCCAAACATGGAAGGTAAAGAAGGGGCAGCAGTTCCTTACAACCGGAGGACTTTCTTCAATGGGTTACTGGTGTGCAGGTATCGGAGCATGTGTTGCCAATGGTGGTGATGAGACGATTATCATTACAGGTGACGGAAGTCTCCAGATGAATATTCAGGAGTTTGCGCCTATCCATCACAACAATATGCCCATAAAAACATTTGTGCTCAATAACAACGGATATCTGCTCATTCGTACTACACAGCGAAATTTTATGGATGACAGATTTGTAGGAGAAGGACCGGATTCAGGCGTATGGTGTCCGGATCTTGAGAAGATAGCAAATGCGTACGAGATGCCTTTTGTCCGTATAGAAAGTGTTGATGAGATAGAGGAGAAAGTAAAGCAGGTATTCGTGACAAAAGGACCGGTTATCTGTGAGGTTATGACACCGGAATGGCAAAGACTTATCCCCAGGATTACATCTGAGAAAATGCCGGATGGCAGATTGGTGGCGCATGAATACTCAGACATGTTCCCGTTCCTTTCAAGAGAGGAATATGCGGAAAATATGATAGCTGAGAAGTAATTAGAATGTCTGCTGAAGATATGTGATCAGGTTTGTATTTTAAAGGCGGTACTTAATGAAAAAGATTGTTGTTTCAGGTGCGACAAGTATGATTGGTACAGCACTGATAGATTCTGCAATTGCGGATGGTACTGAAGTGTACGCTATAGTCAGACCGAATACCAGTAGAAAAAGCAGACTTGTGGAACATGATTATGTGCATTCGATTGTTGGTTCACTGGATAATTTAACAGATATAGATGGTATTCCTGATGATTGTGAAGTGTTTTATCATTTTGCCTGGGCTGGAACAAGTAAAGAAGAAAGAGATGATGCCAGGATTCATGAGAAGAATATCAGATATACATTGGATGCTGTAGAACTGGCAAGTAGGATTGGGTGTCGCAGATTTGTAGGTGCCGGATCCCAGGCAGAGTATGGCATAGTTGATGGGCTAATAAATGATAATACCAGATTTGCACCGGTGATTTCTTATGGAATTGCTAAGTATGCTTCCTGTATTCTCAGTAGGAAGCTGTGTGAAGAAAAGGGTATGGAACATGTATGGGGAAGGATATTTAGTGTTTATGGTCCCCATGATAATGAGTGGACAATGCTGAAAAAAGCTATAGATTCTTTCCGAAGGGGTGAGGTGGTTAAGTTTTCTGCCGGAACCCAGCCATGGAATTATCTGTATGAATCTGATGCGGGAGATATATTTTATAGTCTTGGAAAAATTAAAGTAAAACCAGGGGAATATCCGATTGCAGATAGCAAATCCAGACCATTACGAGAATATATTTTGAAGATGATGGAGGTTTATGGACCTGACGCCAAGGCAGAATTTGCTTCTGATGACGGAAGAAAACTTCAAGGGTTAGAGGTTGATGCCAGTAAGACATTCGAAGCTGTTGGGTTTGAACCGAAGATCAAGTTTGAAGAAGGCATTAGGAAGATGATAGAGTTTTGTAATTAAATTGATAAGGCGAGGTACTAGTAAAAACCAGATTAATCTATAGGAGAAGTCACAATGAAAGTGGTAATCTTAGCAGGTGGTTATGGAACAAGAATATCTGAGGAGTCACAGTATAAGCCTAAGCCGATGATTGAGCTTGGTGAACAACCTATCTTGTGGCATATAATGAAGTATTATTCATCATATGGATATGACGAATTTATTATATTAGCTGGCTATAAGCAGTATGTAATAAAGGAGTATTTTGCGGATTATTTCTTACATAATTCTGATGTCTCGTTCGATTTGTCTACCAATAACATGACAGTTCACAACAATAATTCTGAGAAGTGGAAGGTAACAGTTATAGATACCGGCATTGATACTATGACAGGCGGTCGTGTAAGGAGAGTGAAAGATTACATAGGGAATGAACCTTTTATGCTCACTTATGGTGATGGCGTCTGTGATGTGAATCTTAATGCGCTTAAAGAATACCATGAGAGTCATGGAAAGATAGCTACCATTACAATGGTTAGCATTGCACAGCAAAAGGGTGTACTTGATGTCATTGATGGCAGGATTACAGCCTTCCGGGAAAAAGATAATAAGGATGGCGCTTTCATTAACGGCGGGTATATGATATTAAATCCCGAAATATTTGACTATCTTGAGGGAGATGAAACGATTCTTGAGCAGGAACCCATGAGGAGACTTGCTGCTGAAGGACAGCTTATGGGATTTAAGCATACCGGCTTCTGGCAGTGTATGGATACCCAGAGAGAGAAGGTAAGACTTGAAGAACTATGGGAGAGCGGAGAGGCACCCTGGAAGAGGTGGTAATTTATGAGTGCACAGGAAGAAGCAAAGAAACAGATACTTGATCTGGTAGCAGATTATGCCAGAAATTATCACAATCAGAAAAAGGATTTTAAAGAGGGTGACCGCATTTCATACGCATCACGTGTATATGATGAGAAGGAAATGGTTAACCTTGTAGACAGCGCTCTTGAGTTCTGGCTTACATCAGGAAGATATACAGATGAGTTCGAGGCTAAGCTTGCTAAGTATCTTGGGGTTAAGTATTGTTCACTTGTTAACTCTGGTTCATCAGCTAACCTTGTGGCGTTTATGACACTAACTTCACCGCTTCTTGGAGATAGAAGGGTAAATCGTGGTGACGAGGTTATTACTGTGGCAGCAGGATTCCCCACAACTGTAACGCCTATCATCCAGTATGGTGCTGTACCCGTTTTCGTTGACGTTACTATTCCCGGATACAATATCGATGTTAATGAGCTTGAGAAGGCTCTTTCTGATAAAACCAAGGCTGTTATGATAGCACATACACTTGGTAATCCGTTTGATCTCAAGGGAGTTAAGGAGTTCTGCGATAGGCATAATCTGTGGCTCGTTGAGGATAACTGTGACGCCCTTGGTTCACAGTATGAGATTGACGGTGTATGGAAATTCACAGGTACAATCGGTGATATCGGAACTAGCAGCTTCTATCCTCCGCACCACATGACAATGGGTGAAGGTGGAGCTGTTTATACTGATAATGCACTTCTTAATAAGATTGCAAGATCATTCCGTGACTGGGGACGTGATTGCGTATGTCCTTCCGGCTGCGATAATCTTTGTGGACATAGATTTGACAAGCAGTATGGAGAGCTTCCTCTTGGTTATGATCATAAGTATGTATATTCACACTTTGGATATAACCTTAAGGCTACAGACCTTCAGGCTTCTGTTGGCTGTGCACAGCTTGATAAGTTCCCTGGTTTTGTTGAGAGAAGAAAATATAACTTTAAGTTCCTTAAGGATCTTCTTATTAAGGGCGGTGCTGAGGATAAGCTGGTACTTCCTGTTGCTACGGAAAATTCAGATCCCAGTTGGTTTGGCTTTATCATGACTTGTAAAGATGGAGTTGACAGAAATAAGGTTGTTGATTATGTAGAGAGTCACGGCATACAGACAAGAATGCTCTTTGCAGGAAATCTCACAAAGCATCCTTGCTTTGATGAAATGCGTGCGGCAGGTGAAGGCTACCGTGTAGTCGGCGATCTTGCCAACACCGACAAGATTATGGCTAATAGTTTCTGGGTTGGTGTATATCCCGGAATGACAGATGAGAAGCTTTCATATATGGCAAAGATAATTCTTGAGGCTGTTTCGTGATGTGATTCGTTCAGTATTATCTGATCATGAGAGGAATTACTTTTATGGATTTTGCCAAGATGAAGAATTTTTATAATGGTAAGAGAGTATTTCTTACAGGGCATACAGGCTTTAAAGGGAGCTGGCTTTCTGTGATGCTAAGTATGATGGGGGCTGAGGTTTATGGATACTCACTGGCACCTAACACTGACCCCAGTCTTTTTGGAATACTTGGATTGTCAGACCAGATGCATTCTATCATAGGGGATGTCAGGGATTTTGAGGCACTTGAGAAAGCTTATGAGGAAGCTGATCCTGATGTTGTGCTTCACCTTGCCGCGCAACCTATTGTTCGTGATTCCTACAAGGATCCTCGTTATACATATGAAACCAATGTGATGGGAACAGTGAATATATTAGAGTGCCTTAGAAAACATCCCGGTGCTGTAAGTTTTCTGAATGTGACAACGGACAAGGTGTACGAGAATAATGATCTTGAAAATCACGGTTTTAAAGAAGATGAGAAGCTTGATGGCTACGATCCCTATTCAAATTCCAAGAGCTGCTCTGAGCTTGTGACTCATTCTTATAAGAAGTCATTTTTCTCTGAGGATGTTTCACCTGCCATTTCGACAGCAAGAGCCGGTAACGTAATTGGTGGTGGTGATTTCGCAAATGACCGAATTGTCCCTGATTGTGTTCGCGCAACCATAAAGGGAGAGAGCATCATTGTCCGTAATCCCTATTCAACAAGACCTTACCAGCATGTACTTGAGCCACTTGCAGCATATCTGATGATTGCCATGGAACAGGCTTTTGATAAGAAGTACGCAGACTATTACAACATAGGTCCCCGTGATGAGGACTGTATAAATACAGGTGATCTTGCTGATTTCTTTGTTAAGTACTGGGGAGAGCCTGCAAACTGGAAAAATATGGCCGAGGCAAATGCTCCTCACGAAGCAAGCTTCCTTAAGCTTGACTGCTCTAAGGCTCGTGAGACCTTTGGTTGGGAACCTGTATGGCATGTCGAGGATGCTATACGCGAGACTGTTGAGTGGTATAAGGCTTGGAATGATGGTAAAGATATGATGGAGTTTACAAAGGGACAGATAGAGAGCTTTATTGGATAATTGTGGCGCTGTGATAATCACAGCGCTATAATAATTTCTGAGAATAATACAAAACATTAGATCAGGGATAAATGTGAGGAAAATAGTTTCAGTAATAATACCAGTTTACAATGGGCAAAACTACATAGAGAACATTTTTCGTGAGTTACAATCTCAGACTTATCAGAATTTGGAAGTGATTATGATTGATGATGGATCTTCTGATGATTCTGCTATTGTTATAGAAGAGTATACTAATTCTTTTGTTTATGAAAATGGCACAGATGGAATAGTATTTAGGCTTATCAGGCAGCAGAACACAGGACAGGGCGGAGCTCGTAATCGTGGAATAGAAGAGGCTACCGGGGACTATCTAGTTTTCATGGATCAGGATGATAGGGTTAAAGAAGACTATATCGAGAAACTGCTCGGTGTTGCCGAGGATGATGGCAGTGACATAGTTATTTCGGGTTATGAGCATATTATTGTTTCAGGTGAAGTCAAAGAGCATGTGGAACTAACAAATAACGAGTGGTGCCGTTTTATGAATATTACTCCTTGGGGTAAAATCTATCGACGGGATTTTATTGAGAGGGAGAATATCAGATTTTTACCGGTACCTCTTGGAGAGGATATATATTTCAATGTGTTAAGTTATTCCCGTGCACAGAAGGTTTCCTATACAGATTATGTTGGATATCAATGGGTGATAAATGAGAGCTCTGTTTCCAATACGGTTCATAGGGCTGTCAGTGAAGAGTCCCATATTTTGACGCTCTTTGATGCACTGGTCAGAATGGATGGAGCTGATAAGTGGATGAGAGATGAGCAATTTGAGTATTTCATGCTAAAGACAGGTATTTTTCACATCTTATATGCAGCGAAGGGAACGGATGCTAAGGCTCTTATCGGTTACAGAGATGAAGTGTTCAGGTGGCTTAATGACAAGATGCCTGGGATTGAGCGAAACAGGCTAATTACTTTTAAAGGACCTGAAGGAGAGAGAAGTAGTGTGGCAAGGGCCATATTTATTTATATGAAGCTTAGGCGTTTTCATCTTGATGGAGCATTTCTCAGGGTATTCCGACTTGGAAAAAGATAGATTTCTCCATTAACGTAAGGATTTATGATCCTTAAATGATATAATAGAAAAAATAGGCGAAAAGCTTATTAAGATAATCAACTAATAAGGAGGGCTCCAAAATGGCAGAAATGAACATAAAGGCTATGTATAAGTTATCTTACGGATTATTTGTTTGTACTGCAGTGCGTGGTGATAAGAAAAATGGCTGTATTATCAACACCGCTATTCAGGTGGCATCAGAACCTAATCGTATTTCTATTGCTGTGAACAAAGCGAACTTCACCCATGACATGATAAAAGATACCGGTGTTTGCAATGTATCTGCCATCAGTAAGGACGCAGGCTTTGATCTGTTCAAGCATTTTGGATTCCAGTCAGGAAGAGATGCTGATAAGTTCGGAGCAGACTACGATGCCTCCAATTATGCCATAGCTGAGAATGGCGTGCCCTATATTACCAGTGGCACAAATGCATATTTCTCTCTTAAGGTTGAGCAGGAGGTTGACCTTGGCTCCCATACACTTTTCATCTGTGAGCCCACATTTATGACAGTTTTATCTGATACCGCATCCTGCACCTATGAGTATTATCAAAGTGATATTAAGCCAAAGCCGGAAGCAGTTGGTACAACTCCTAAGGGTGAGACAGTATGGCGCTGCCGGATCTGTGGCTATGAGTGGGTTGGAGAAGAACTTCCCGATGACTTCATTTGCCCTATCTGCAAACATCCCAAGGCTGATTTCGAGAAGCTGATAAGATGAGGAATTACTCTTAACTTCCAGTAAATTTTGAAACTCAATTGAAAATTTAGGCGAAAAAGCCCAGAAAACTGTATGACACACAAAAATACTAAGAAAAGCAAGTTCCTGTGGGATTTAGTTGATCTCTCTTACACCATGGAGTGTGAGCCTGAAGAATGGGAAGCGTTACAGCTGGAACGCTATATAAATCAGGAAAGGAACCCTGAACTTCGAGAAGCCTTAGAAGATCTTGACGAATTTCTATTTGGATAATTATAAGCCCTACTGGTAGGCAAATTGAGCCTGTCAGCAGGGCATCTTTTTTTGAGTGGTAAAACTATTGGAAGTTAAGAGATAAATTGACGTATATTCGAACTTGTGTTTTTCGAACAGATGTTCCATAATGCTTTATGAATATATATAAATTATAATTAAAGGGAAGATTGCATTATGGAAGAAAACAAAAAGGTCAAGTGGCATCCTGCGTTCTATGGCGCGATAGAGTACGAGCTCAAGGATGACCGTAATCATTTGGAGTTTGAGAGTGAGCATCAGCTTTCCAAGGAACCGCTGAAGATGGATATGCTCATTATCAAGAAGTCAGATGATATCAGAATTAAGAAACCAATAGGTTGGATTTTTCGGGAACATAACATAGTTGAATATAAGGCTCCGGGAGATGCGCTCACTATAGATACTTTGTATAAGACTGTTGGTTATGCTTGTATTTACAAGGCTTTGGGTAATTCTGTGAATGAGATCCCAAATGATTCGATGAGTATATCATTATTTAGAAATGCGTATCCTCGCGAATTGATGAGTATGCTTTCGCAGATCGGGGCTTGTGTAGATAATCCACATCAGGGAATCTATTACATTAATGGGATAATTAATATTCCGTTGCAGATTGTTGTAACAAGGCAGGTATCTCCTGAGGATTACTCTGCTTTAAGGGTACTTACGGATAATGCAGATAAAGAGGATGTTCGAAGGTTTATAGAAGAGACTGCAGAACTTACCATGCCTATAGACAGGCAGAATACAGATGCTGTTTTGCAGGCAAGCGTACAGGCGAATTTTATGTTGTATGAGCAGATAAGGAGAGAAGGAACTATGTGTGAGGCTTTAAGAGAACTCATGAAAGATGAGATTGAAAAAGAAGTTGAAGTAGAAAGAGCGAAAGCTATAGAAGAAGGAAGAGCCGAGGGAAGAGCCGAAGGAAGAGCCGAAGGAAGAGCCGAAGGAAGTCTTGAAACTTTATGCGCCTTGGTTAATGATGGGCTGATTGACATTAAGGAAGCTGCCAGGAGAATGAATATGACTGAAAAAGCTTTTGGCCAGAGTCTTAAGGAGATTTGCGGATAATATAAATTCAAGAGAACAATGGAAAATAGCATTTTTCTAACTTCAAAGAGGAGGGCTCCAAAATGGCTGCATTATCAACACCGCTATTCAGGTGGCATCAGAACCTAATCGTATTTCTATTGCTGTGAACAAAGCGAACTTCACCCATGACATGATAAAAGATACCGGTGTTTGCAATGTATCTGCCATCAGTAAGGACGCAGGCTTTGATCTGTTCAAGCATTTTGGATTCCAGTCAGGAAGAGATGTTGATAAGTTCGGAGCAGACTACGATGCCTTCAATTATGCCATAGCTGAGAATGGCGTGCCCTATATTACCAGTGGCACAAATGCATATTTCTCTCTTAAGGTTGAGCAGGAGGTTGACCTTGGCTCCCATACACTTTTCATCTGTGAGCCCACATTTATGACAGTTTTATCTGATACCTCATCCTGCACCTATGAGTATTATCAAAATGATATTAAGCCAAAGCCGGAAGCAGTTGGTACAACTCCTAAGGGTGAGACAGTATGGCGCTGCCTGATCTGTGGCTATGAATGGGTTGGCGAAGAACTTCCCGACGATTTCATATGTCCTATCTGTAAACATCCTAAAGCAGATTTCGAGAAGCTGATAAGATGATGAATCTCTGATATATATTAGAAAGGCAACCGATAAGCAACCAAAAAGCAACCATTAAAGTTGCTTTTTGGTTGCTTTTTAATCTACAATACCGCTAGATGTAATATAATAGTTATGCTGCCTTGCCGGCAATTATGTTAATAATTTGAAAAGTGAAAATATGGAATGAATAAACAGATATTTACTGCAAAAGATCACACTTTTACGATCTGTGCATACGGAGAAAGTAAATATATAGAGGAATGTATACAGTCCGTGACATCGCAATCCTTGCAGACAAATGTGATCATGTGCACTTCGACTCCGTCTGAATTTTTGGAAGGACTTGCAAAGAAATATGGCATATCATACTTTGTAAATGAAGAACGTAAGTTTAACAGTGATATTGCTACAGATTGGAATTTTGCTGTAAGCTGTGCCAATACAAGACTGGTCACCATTGCCCACCAGGATGATCTGTATAAAAAGGATTTTGCCAAGAAGGTAGTGGAACATTTTAATGGAACGAAGAGACCTTTGATTGCATATACAGATTACGCTGAGCTTAGGAATGGGATAGAGGTTTCAGATATAAAGAATCTAAATATCAAAAGAATCATGTTGTTCCCGCTAAGACCAAGGTTTATGTGGCCTTCCAGATTCATGAGACGAAGGATGCTGTCCTTTGGCTCTGCCATATGTTGCCCATCAGTTACCTATGTTCCGGAGAATCTTCCAAGGCAGCTTTTTATTCCGGGATATAAAGGCGGCATTGACTGGCAGGCTTGGGAGAGGTTTTCCAGACGCAAGGGAGAGTTTGTTTTTGTTAATGATATACTGATGGTTCATAGAATTCATGATGATTCTGAGACTACAGCTCTTATAAACGGAAATACCAGAACCCGAGAAGATTTTGAGATGTTTTGTAAATTCTGGCCGAAACCGATAGCGCATATCATAGAGCATTTTTATAAGAAAAGCGAAGATTCCAATAATTTATGATATAATGTAATGTCAAACTTATAATCTACTTTTAATGGTTATAACGGAAAGGAAGTAAAAATGGCTAAAAAAGCACTTATTACAGGAGTTACTGGTCAGGATGGTTCATACCTTGCAGAGTTTTTGCTGGATAAAGGGTATGAGGTTCACGGAGTGATACGTCGTTCATCCGTTGATTATAGAGAGAGAATTGCTCATCTTGAAGGGGAACCAGGCTTTCATCTTCACTATGGAGATCTTGGTGATTCCATGAGTATTATGCAGGTTGTAAGTAAAGTAAGACCTGATGAGATATATAATCTTGCTGCACAGAGTCACGTTCAGGTTTCTTTTGATTCACCTGAGTTTACAGCTGACGTTGATGCAACAGGTGTACTTAGAGTTCTTGAAGCAGTTCGTCTTTGCGGACTTGCTGATACTTGTCGTATTTATCAGGCATCTACTTCAGAGCTTTATGGTAAGGTTGAGGAAGTCCCTCAGAATGAGAATACACCTTTCCATCCCTACAGCCCTTATGCTGTTGCCAAGCAGTATGGATTCTGGATCGTCAAGGAATACAGAGAAGCTTACAATATGTTCTGCTGCTCAGGTATTTTATTCAATCACGAGTCAGAGCGCAGAGGTGAGACATTTGTTACAAGAAAAATTACCCTTGCAGCAGCTCGTATTGCGCAGGGCAAGCAGGATAAGCTTTATCTTGGTAATCTCGATTCACTTCGTGACTGGGGTTATGCAAAAGATTATGTAGAATGTATGTGGCTCATTCTTCAGAATGATAAGCCTGAGGATTTTGTCATTGCTACAGGTGTTCAGCATTCTGTACGTGAGTTTGCTACTCTGGCTTTCCATCATGCCGGAATCGAACTTGAGTGGAAGGGTGAAGGTATAGATGAGAAGGGTATCGACAAGGCTACAGGTAAGGTTCTTGTAGAGGTTAGTCCTGATTTCTACAGACCTACCGATGTTGTTAATCTTTGGGGTGATCCCACCAAGGCAAAGAATGAACTTGGCTGGAATCCTACAAAGACCAGCTTTGAAGAGCTTGTTGAGATCATGGTAAAGCATGATATGGAGAAGGTTGCGGTTGAACGTGCCGGTGAGCACATCAAGATGAATCTTGCAGAGTATCTTGAGAAGGGCGTTGTAAAGTAAATGAACATAATTCTTTTATCCGGTGGTTCCGGACAGCGTCTTTGGCCCCTTTCCAATGATGTAAGGTCAAAGCAGTTTATTAAGATCTTTAAAGATGAAAATGGCACCTATGAGTCTATGGTTCAGCGTGTCTACAGACAGATTAAGGAAGTAGATGCTGATTCCAATGTAACTATTGCGACAAGCAAGACTCAGGTTTCTGCAATAAATAACCAGCTTGGTCCGGATGTTGGAATTTCAATTGAGCCCTGCAGAAGGGATACCTTCCCTGCAATTGCTCTTGCAAGCGCGTATCTTCATGATAAGCAAGGGGTTAATATGGATGAGCCTGTTGTAGTATGCCCTGTTGATCCTTATGTCGACAGAGCCTATTTTGAGGCGCTTAAAAAGTTGTCCGATCTTGCTGCCAAGGGTAGTGCAAACCTTACACTTATGGGAATCGATCCCACATATCCTTCTGAGAAGTATGGTTATATCATTCCTGAGGATAAAAATGATGTATCGAAGGTTACAGCTTTCAAGGAAAAACCAGACGTAGAGACTGCTAAGGATTACATTTCCAAAGGCGCTCTCTGGAATGGTGGTATCTTTGCATACAAGCTTTCATACCTTCTTGATAAAGCGCATGAGCTCATAGATTTTTCAGACTATGATGATCTTTTTGCGAAGTATGAGACACTTGATAAGATTTCATTTGATTACGCTGTAGTTGAGAAGGAATCCAGCATCAATGTCATCCGCTTTGGTGGTATGTGGAAGGACCTTGGAACCTGGAATACGCTCACAGAGGCAATGCAGGAAAATGTAATAGGGGATGCTCTTCTTAATGAGACCTGCGAGAATGTACATGTTATTAATGATATGAACGTTCCTGTAATTGTCATGGGTATCAAGAACGCAGTAATCGCATCCTCTCCCGAGGGAATTCTTGTATCGGATAAAGAACAGAGTTCCTATATTAAGCCTTTCGTTGAACAGATTGAGCAGCCCATCATGTTTGCTGAGAAGTCATGGGGCAGCTATCAGGTTATAGATGTTGAGAAGGATTCAATGACCATCAAGGTTACGCTTAACCCCGGTCATTCAATGAACTACCACAGCCATGACAGAAGAGATGAGGTTTGGAACATTGTTCGTGGCTCAGGTAAGACCATCGTTGATGGCATCGAGCGCAACGTCACTGCTGGCGATGTTGTTGCCATGGCAGCAGGATCCAAGCACACTGTCATCAATACCGGAGACGAAGTGCTTCAGATCATCGAAGTTCAGCTTGGCGCTGAGATTTCAGTAGAGGATAAGCATAAATACGAACTTTGATATATTGATTTATAAGTGATGCCATTTTACACCCTTAGGGTATAAAATGGCGTTTGCTTTAGATGAATACACCCTTAGCTATATAGCCGGGAGAGTTTACTTTTTACTTATGGAAAAACGTGTGATATGAAGAATTATCGGTTAAAGATGTTAATATATTGCGCATTTGTGGCAATAATCATATTTGCTGCATGCATTATTTTTTTTAGAAAAGGAAGAAATGACAACGAGGTTTTTAGGAATTTTCTTAAAGATACCCGATATGTAGTTCATGCAGGTGGCTTTGTTCAAAGTAGCAACGGTGAGCTTTTGCCTTATACAAATAGCAGAGAGTCATTAGAAACGTGCTATGAAAATGGTAACAGGGTTTCTGAATTTGATTTTGCGCTAACTTCTGATGATGAGCTTGTCTGTGCCCATTATCATGATGGCTGGGTATGGGGATTCGAGTTCACACAGGCTCCGACCAAGGAAGAGTTTCTTAAGGCAAGATTCATGAATGAACTTACATCCATGAGCTTATCTGATCTTGTGGATTTTATAAAAGAGCATCCGGATTTTTATGTGGTAACTGATTGTAAAAAGAAGAATAAGCATTGCTGCGAGAAAATTAAAGAAATGTGCCCGGATTTACTTGATCATTTCATTGTACAGATATATCACAGGGATCAGTATCAGGAAATTTATGACATGGGGTTTCACAGAATTATTTATACGCTATATAAATGTAAGGAAGAGGAGCTTCAGAAAGAGGTGTTAACAAAGGATGTGAAGGAGATGAATCTGGTAGGTGTCACTCTTTCTGTTGATAGAGCTCAAAATAAGGATTGGCTTAAGGCTTTACTGGATACAGGTGTTCCGCTTTTTGTTCACACGGTTAATGAGACGGATGAGATGAAATCTTATTTTGATGAAGGTATTGCCGGAATATATACAGATGTAAGCGACATGAATCTTCAGTATTGGGATACGGAGATGGAGTAAAAGTGGAGGAAAAGTATTTGAATAGACAAAAATGGATATGCCTTTTGGTTGCAGGATTTTTACTGTCAGCATATTTCTTCGCATACACAGTTCCTACATACATGAAAAGTACTCCGAAAATCACGGAAATTGATCCGCCGTCAATTGCGGACCAGAATGGACTTGGTGATGATAATACTATAACTATAAAAGGTGAAGGGCTAAGCGATGCTATAGCGGTATATGTCAACGGTGAATGGAATGGTATGAATCGGATTGTTGAGAAAGATGATAATCATGTGGTGGTGAAGCTTATAAAAAAAATAAGAAGAACACCTGGGACATACTACATTCAGGTTCAGGTCAAGGTGAACAGTGATATTGACAGGCTTTCAAATAAGCTACCATTTGTTGTGGAAGGTGATGTGGAATAATAGATGCAGAATTTGAGTTTGGCGAGAATCAGAAGAGTTATTACGGTAGTGTTTTTTTTAGTGGTATTCCTGATAGGATATCACTATTTAAGAATATTTTATTTAGTGGGAAAGCTGGGACTACTGCGTGGCAGCTTTTATTTTTATGTGCTGTCTTGGGAATTGCTGGTGTTTTTTTCAGCATATTATGTATTTGTCAGGAAAAAGCGGAATATCAGCATAAAACTGGCAATTCCAATAAGTTTTGTTATTCCTGTGCTGGCTGTTTGGGTGACAGAATCCTGTTGGAATAATATGTTGAGAAATATACATGTTCCTGCAATTATTATTAGTATCTGTATTTATGCTATATTGGAGTTGGGTTTCCTGTTGCTTTTTGGGAGCTTTAACGCAGCATATATAATGACAATACTAGTTGCATTTATGTTAGGCACTACCAATCATTTCGTCGAAGCTTTCCGCGGAGATTGCTTCAAGGCATCAGATATTCTTGTTGCGGGGACTGCTGCGAAGGTTGCGGATCAATATAATTTTGTGCTTACAGATGGAATTGTCAGACCGTTGATCCTTCTGTTATGGGTAATAGTTATTACCAGATTTTTCTCATTTCCTTACATTAAGGGAGCGAAGAAAAGAGCTATCATGGTAGGGGCTGGTATCGTTTATCTTGTTTTTGAATATTTGTTATTCCTAAATGTTCCTATTTTTGACAGATTTGGATATGAGATTTATCCTGTGAGGCCACAGGACTCTTATGCTGAGTATGGTGCTACTGCCGGATTTGTCATGACTCTGCAGGATTCAAAGATAAAAGTTCCTGAGAACTATAGTAGAGACGAGGTAGAAGGCTTACTTGCAACATATGAGGATAACACTGACAGTATTGAGGATATGCCTACGGTAATAGCTATAATGAACGAAGCCTTTTCTGATCTTAGTGTTTTAGGAGATTTTGAAGCTGAAGATTATATGGCTGATTGGTATGGGATTTCGGATTATACTATGCGCGGATTTGTGTATGTCCCTGTATGTGGCGGAGGAACAGCCAATAGTGAATTCGAATTTTTAACCGGACTTTCTATGGCGGGATATAATGTTGGGGTTTATCCTTATCAGCAATATAATCTGAAGAATGCTTACAGTATTGGGCATGACCTGAAGAGAATTGGTGCTGAAACAATTGCTTTTCATCCATATAATGCGTTTAATTATAATCGCAAAAACGTATACAAGTATTTTGATTTTAATAACTACTATTCAAGGACAGATATGGATCCGGACTCACCGGTCATAAATTGGGGAATATCTGATCAGGCAGATTACAATAAACTTATAGAACTCTATGATAACAGCAGTAAGCCATCATTTGTTTTCAATGTGACTATGCAGAATCATGGTGGATATACCGATTCTCTAAACATTGACTCTTATGTTTCCGTTGGTGATGACTATAAAATGTACCAGAGCATGATAAATTATTTAACTCTGGTAAGAGAATCTTCTATAGCTTATAAGAATCTGGTTGATCATTTTAGGAATGTTGATGAGAAGGCCGTGATTGTGATGTTTGGAGACCACCAGCCAGCAATTTACGACGGTTCCATAGAAGCTTTATATGAAAATGACGGAAGTATCGAAAACGCTGCCCATAGATACATGACACCTTATATGATTTGGGCTAACTATGATCTGGGAAAAGGGCAGATCGAAAAAGATATGAGCCTTAATTACCTTGCTGCAAACATGTATGAGCTTCTTGGAATAAAGACTGATTACACCGGATACCTTCTGGATCTTCAAAAAGAATTTCCGGTTATTGGCGTTTTTGGATATGAAGACGCTGCCGGTAACTGGCATTCGTATTATGAACAAAACGACAGAATAGATGAGTACTTCCGCGTGGAGTACCATGAACTGACGGGGAAATAAGCGAAAGTTTGACCTCCACTGTTATAATGTGTTATATATAACATCTAAGATTAGACACAATTAACTAAGATAATTAGTATTTTCGCGAAAGGAATATTTAATATGTGCGGAATAGTTGGATTTATTGGTAAGCATCAGGCAGCTCCCATTCTTCTTGAGGGACTTTCCAAGCTTGAGTACAGAGGCTACGACTCTGCAGGAATCGCTGTAAGAAATGCTAAGGAGAGAGCTGAGGTTGTTAAGGCTGTTGGTCGTCTTAAGAATCTTGAAGAGAAGACTGACAATGGTAAGTCTGTAGTTGGATGCTGCGGTATTGGTCATACCAGATGGGCTACACATGGCGGCCCTTCACAGACAAACGCTCACCCGCATGTTTCCGGCAACTGCACAGGCTCTGCTTCAGGTCCTGTTGAATCAGCTGTTGTTGGCGTACATAACGGAATTATTGAGAACTATCAGGAACTCAAAGAAAAGCTCGTCAAAAACGGTTATGAGTTTTATTCTGATACAGATACAGAGGTTGCAATTAAGCTTATTGACTACTACTACAAGAAGTATAAGATGGGCCCCATCGATGCACTTGCCAAGACCATGGTACGTGTACGCGGATCCTATGCTATTGAAGTTATGTTCTCGGATTATCCGGACGAGATCTATGTTGCAAGAAAAGACAGCCCCATGATCATCGGTATAAATAATGGTGAGACTTTTGTTGCATCAGATGTTCCCGCTATTCTTAACCATACTAAGAATGTTTACTACATAGGCAACAACGAGATGGCACGCCTCATCCCCGGTAAAGCTGAGTTCTACGACCTCAACGGCGATCAGATTGAGAAAGAGCTTGTTGAGATTAAGTACACTGCTGAAGCAGCAGAGCGTGGCGGCTATGAGCACTTCATGATGAAGGAGATTCACGAGCAGCCTAAGGCTATCCAGGATACCATCAATTCACTGGTAAAGAAGGGTGAAGTAAATCTTTCAGAGGTTGGTATTACTGACGAAGAGATTAAGAATATCTCATCTATTACAATCGTTGCCTGCGGTTCCGCATGGCACGTCGGAATGGCGGCTCAGTATGTAATCGAGGACCTTGCAAGAATTCCTGTAAGGGTCGAGCTTGCATCAGAATTTAGATACAGAAAGCCTATCCTTGAGAAGGATGCTCTTGTAATCTGCATTTCACAGTCAGGCGAGACAGCAGATACTCTTGCAGCTCTTCGTGAAGCCAAGGATAACGGCGTAAAGACTCTTGCTATCGTTAACGTAGTTGGTTCATCTATCGCAAGAGAAGCAGATCACGTTCTTTATACACTTGCAGGACCTGAGATTTCAGTTGCTACAACCAAGGCATACAGCTGCCAGCTTGTAGCTACATATCTTCTTGGTCTCCGCTTTGCAATTGTACGTGAGAAGATATCAAAAAAGGATTACACAAACTATATTTCAGAGATCACCAGAATCCCTGAGTGCATACAGAAGGTGCTTGATGATAAGGAAAGACTTCAGTGGTTTGCAGCTAAGATTGCAAATGCCAAGGATGTATTCTTTATCGGAAGAGGTATCGATTATGCCATCGGCTTAGAGGGCAGCCTTAAGATGAAGGAAGTATCCTACATTCACTCAGAGGCCTATGCTGCAGGTGAGCTTAAGCATGGAACCATCAGCCTTATCGAGGATGGTACTCTTGTAATAGGTATCCTTGGACAGGATGATCTCTATGAAAAGACAATCTCCAACATGGTTGAATGTAAGAGTAGAGGCGCATACCTCATGGGCCTTACAGCTTATGGAAAATATGAGATCGAGGATACAGCAGACTTTGTAACCTACGTTCCTAAGATGGACAAGCACTTCATTGGTTCACTTGCGGTTATCCCGCTTCAGCTTCTTGGATACTACGTATCGGTAGCAAGAGGTCTTGATGTTGATAAGCCAAGAAACCTGGCAAAGAGCGTTACTGTAGAATAAAAATCAAAAGTGCCGGCAGAATCAAATCTGTCGGCACTTTTTTATAGCGGAGTCGGAGGGATTCGAACCCTCGTGCCCAAAAAGGACAAACGCATTTCGAGTGCGCCTCATTACGACCACTTTGATACGACTCCATGCACGTTTTACGCGCTTTTTCATTATACGAGGATGAATGTTTTTAGTCAATAAAGTTATTGTTGGTGCGCCAAATATTCGGTATAATATCATGGATGAAAAAGACACATTTTGTGTCCTGAGTTTTGTTTTGGGAGTAGGGCTTTTAATGGCATACGTAGCTTTATATAGAAAATTCAGACCGCCCATTTTCGATGATGTGAAGGGGCAGGATCATATTGTTACGACGCTGAAGAATCAGATCAAATCTGACAGAGTTGGACATGCCTATCTGTTTTGCGGAACAAGAGGTACAGGAAAGACCTCTGTAGCAAAAATAATGGCAAGAGCTGTCAACTGCGAGACACCAAAGGATGGAAATCCCTGCGGCGAGTGTCCCACTTGTAAAGCGATTGAGTCGGGAGCAGCCATGGGCAATGTCATTGAGATAGATGCTGCTTCTAATAACGGCGTTGAGAACATCAGACAGATCATTGATGAGATCTCATATTCACCCACAATAGGTAAATACAAGGTTTATATAATCGACGAGGTTCACATGCTCTCGACGGGCGCTTTTAATGCGCTCTTAAAGAGTCTTGAGGAACCACCGTCATACGTAATTTTCATTCTTGCCACCACAGAGGTTCACAAAATCCCAATTACGATTCTTTCAAGATGTCAGCGTTATGACTTCCACAGAATCACCATTGATACAATAACTGACAGACTTCGCGAAGTCGTAGATGCAGAGAATGTAGCGGTTGAGGATAAAGCCCTTAGATATATTGCCAAGGCAGCAGATGGTTCCATGAGAGACTCACTAAGTCTGCTGGATCAGTGCATTGCTTTTAACTACGGTGAGGAGCTGACCTACGACAGAGTTCTCGGTGTTCTTGGAGCAGTTGATACAAAAGTTTTCGGCGACCTCTTTTCATATCTTATCAAGCAGGATGTTACAGGGGCCTTGGAGCTTTTATCCGAGATAGTTATTCAGGGCAGAGAGCTTGCACAATTTGTCAGCGATTTTATCTGGTATCTGCGCAATTTGATGCTGGTTACAGCTTCCGACAATATGGAAGATGCTGTGGATATGTCTACCGACAATCTCCGCACGCTAAAAGAACTATCTGAAGGAACGGATGTAGATACCATAATGCGTTATATCAGAGTGTTCTCAGAGCTGTCAGCAAACTTGCGTTTTGCGACTCAAAAACGTATTCTTATAGAGGTTACTCTGATTCGTATTTGTAAGCCGCAGATGGAGGATAGCAACGAGGCATTGACTGACAGAGTGCGTATCCTTGAAGAAAAAAATGCAGAATCCGAGAAGATTCTAAGCGGCATAAAAAGCGGCAAGATCGCTGTGAATTCAATTTCCGGCGGAGCAGGTGCTCCTGCAGGTAGATTATCTGACGAAGCAGCTCCGATTGAAACCCAGAAGCAGGAAGCTCTTGAGCTCGCTGTGGCAGAGGATGTAAAAAGAGTAGTTAATGACTGGGGAAGGATTCTGATAAAAATGCAGAATCCCATGCGAATTTACTTAGAGAAAGCGGTTCTTAGCCAGGGAAATGACGGCAAGCTTTTCATAGTTCTTGGCGTAAAGGAACGGGTTGATAAGTATAATGAAGAGCCCGGAAAAAGTGAGCTTTCAGCGGTTCTTGATGAAGCAATAGGTAAGCATGTTGATTTTGAAATGAGATATGCAAGCCAGGACAGGCCAGTTTCGGAACAGTATGTCAGCCTTAACAATATCCACTTTGATATTGTAACTGAAGATGAGGAGAGCATGCCGGATGTTCCTGAAATCATGGGCAACGGTTCTGATGATGACATAACAGATGGCTTTGATAATTCCGGCGGCGACATCATAACAGGCTATGATGATGAAGATTATGGCCCACCATCAATGATGGACAATGAGAATGCATATAGCGAACAGCAGATGAGCGATGAAGAGAATGCATTCGAAGAAAAAGATGATAACGATGAAACCACTGAATAAGAAAATGGAGGATTTATAAATGGCAAAACGTGGAGGATTTCCCGGCGGAATGCCCGGTAACATGAACAATCTTATGAAGCAGGCACAGCGCATGCAGCGCCAGATGGAGGAGAGCCAGAAGGAGCTCGAGACCAAGGAGTTTAAGGCAAGTGCAGGTGGCGGTGCTGTAGAGGCTACAGTTACAGGTTCAAAGAAGCTTACAGCGATCACAATCGCACCTGATGCAGTTGATCCCGATGATGTAGAGATGCTTCAGGACATGATTGTTGCAGCGGTTAACGAAGCTATGGATCAGGCAGATAAAGCTCAGGGTGACATCATGGGCAAAATGACAGGCGGCCTTGGAGGTCTTGGAGGACTTTCATTTTAATGGATTTATACAGCGGACATATTAATAAGCTTATTGAAGAGCTTGCTTCACTTCCCGGTATAGGTGGAAAATCTGCGCAAAGACTTGCTTTTTATCTGATAGGACTTCCTAAGGACAGGGTAAAAAGACTTGCGGATTCGATAGTAAATGCCAGGGAAAACGTGCACTACTGCAAGGAGTGTTATACGCTGACGGATGATGAGCTCTGTCCTATCTGTGCAAATGAAAAGCGAGATCACCGCACCATAATGGTCGTTGAGAATACCCGTGATCTTGCTGCTTATGAAAAAACAGGAAAATACGAAGGCGTATACCACGTGCTTCACGGAGCAATTTCACCCATGCTGGGTATAGGCCCCGGCGACATCAAGCTGACGGAGCTTGTTACAAGGCTCCAGGGAGAGGATGTGGATGAGGTAATAATTGCCACCAATTCCAGCCTTGAGGGCGAAACCACAGCTATGTATATCAGTAAGCTTATAAAACCTACGGGGATAAAGGTTACGAGAATTGCCAGCGGAGTGCCTGTTGGCGGCGACCTTGAATATATTGATGAAGTTACATTGTTACGAGCATTGGAAGGCAGAACAGAACTTTAATGTAAACGGAGGAAAATGAAATGACTGTAAAGAGGGAGTTTTTGGGAGAATCAAAACAGGGTGCACCTATCTATGGCTACCATATCACAAATGAAAAGGGCACAGAGCTCAGCGTAATGAATTATGGTGCCGCAATTCGTGGCATAATCGTTAAGGATAAGGATGGAAACAAGGTTGACGTTGCCCTTGGTTATGAGGATATTTCCGGATACTATGGCAACGATTGCTTCCTTGGCGTTGTTGTTGGCCCCAGTGCAAACCGCGTTGATAAGGGTACTTATACCATTGATGGAAAAAAATTCACCATGGCTATCAATGACGGTGAAAACAATCTCCACAGTGATTTTGATAATGGTCTTCACAAGAGAGTTTGGGATGCTGATGAGTCTGAAGACAGCGTAACCTTTACTCTTAAAGCTGAGGA
Organism: Butyrivibrio sp. WCD3002; assembly: GCF_000424265.1. Classification (GTDB taxonomy): domain Bacteria; phylum Bacillota; class Clostridia; order Lachnospirales; family Lachnospiraceae; genus Butyrivibrio. The sequence continues at coordinate 2,630 of NZ_AUJO01000027.1, read as the reverse complement.
TGGCGATATAGGCTTTTCGGGAAACAGAGAGTTTAAGGTAACATACAGTCTCTCTGAGGATGATGCTGTTTCAATTCACTACCATGCAACCAGTGATGCTAAGACTCTTATGAACATCACTAATCATTGTTATTTCAACCTCTCCGGTCACGGTGCAGGTTCTATCTGTGATCACGTTGCACAGTTCAATTCAAGTACAACCACACCTGTTCGCGCAGGCCTTATTCCCACAGGCGAATATGCCAGCGTAGAGGGAACTCCTTTTGATTTCAGAAATGAGAAGGCTATCGGCAAGGATATAGATGCTGACAACGAACAGCTAAAGCTTGGCGGCGGCTATGATCATAATTTCTGTATTGATGGTGCTGACGGAACAAGAAGACTTTTTGCTACAGTTAAGAGTCCAAAGACCGGCATTACAATGCAGTGCTACACCACACTTCCTGCATTCCAGTTCTACTCAGGAAACTTCCTTGATGCAGAAGGCGGCAAGGACGGGGTTACCTATAAAAAGAGAGAGGGCTTCTGTCTTGAGACTCAGTTCCATCCGGATTGCATCAATCACGAGAAATTCCCGGATCCCGTGTTTGGACCGGAGCGCGAGTACGATTCTATTACGGTATATAGGTTTATTTAAGTTTTATGGCTGAAGTCAGAGATTTTACCAAGTATATAAAAAGAAATTCAGATAATGAAGAAGAGGACGAGCAGGAATACCGCGAGCCCTCGTATACAGAGAAGATACGAAAACACAAAATAGCGGTAGCTGTAAGAACAGTGGTGATTATAGCCATCCTGTGTCTTCTATCTGCAGCTATATATATCAGCTGGAGAGACAAGCACTTTACGGAAAGTTCTGTTACTGCCAGTGTAAGAATATCGGATTCTGTAGGGGCAAGTGCTATTAATCTTGACGGATATGTTCTTCAGTACAGTAAGGATGGAGTTAGCTGTATCAATGCAGCCGGCGAGCAGCTGTGGAACAGAACATACCAGATGCAGAATCCCACAATTCATACCTGTAAAAATGTAGTGGCAATAGGTGATTATAACGGTCACAATATATACGTTGCCAATACAGGCGGATCTCTTGGCGAGATAGAGACCAATCTTCCTATCAGAGATTTTTGCGTGGCATCACAGGGAGTAGTTGCTGCAGTGTTGGATGATCAAAATGTGACATGGATTTATCTGTTTGATCCATCCGGAAATACACTTGCGAGCTTTAAGACCACAATGCAGGATAGCGGATATCCTGTAGATGTTAGCATTTCTCCAAGCGGAGAGCTTGTTTGCGTATCATATCTCAAAGCTGATAACGGTAGGATTAAGACAAGCGTTGCGTTTTTTAACTTTGGTGCAGTAGGACAGAATAATACCGATAATTACGCAAGCGGATATGATTATCCCGAAACGGTGGTACCCTATGTGCAGTTTATGAATGACAGTAAGATATTTGCTGCAGCGGATGACCGCATTATGTTCTTTTCCGGTAACGAGGTTCCGACAAGCCAGACGGAAGCCATGACAGGCGACGAAGAAATCAAATCTGTTTTCTACAATGAATCCTATGTAGGTGTTGTTTTCATTAATAACACTGAAGAAGGAGCATACAGACTTCAGGTCTATAATACTCAGGGGAGTCTCGTGACAAAGGTTTTCTTCAATATTGAATATGTAGATGTGTTCTTTGATAACGAGCAGATTGGAGTTTATGGCGAAAGTGAATTCCTTCTTTGCGACATGAATGGAAATGAAAAATTCAGAGGTAATTTTGATCGAGCCGTTAAGGTAATGATACCTACCAATGTCAGAAGTAAATTCCTTTTGGTTACGGATGGATCAATAGATACCCTTGAACTAAATTAATAGGGATAAATAGTATGGATATCGTGAATTTTATTACTCAACCGCAGGTGATAGTGACACTTGCGGTTGTCATTATGTTAATGTGGAGAATTGCATACGGATATAAATACGGGCTCATATCTGAACTTCTTGAAATAGCCGCCCTGGCAGTAGGCTTTGTTGTGCTTAATCTGACAGCAGGTATATTGGATAAGTTCTTAAACGGTGGGGGGCTTAATATAATTTCTTCTATAGTAAGAATAGCGGTTGTGGTTGCAATCTACAGAGTAATCCAGGGCATCTCAAAAGGCGTAAGGGGATCCAGAAATGTACCAATGGTCAGTTCGGTAAATAAACTCCTTGGTTCGGCCTTTGGCTTTATCGAGATTTATATCTGGTTAAGAATCCTGAATTACATTATTGGTTACGACTTTGAAGGTGCCATAAAATTTACAATTACATCGTTAATCGACCTATTTAATTAATTTTTTATTAATTCAAAAATTCTCATTGACACCATAAGAGGTGGATGGTATATTTATATTCGCTCGCTACGAGTGATAGAAACGACTGACCGGAAGGCTTCAGCGACTACACAAAAAGCGAACAAAAATAAATTAAAAAAGTTCTTGACAAAAAGAGCTGCAAATGATAATCTATCAGAGTTGCGGCTGACAAGCCAAGACAAAGCACTTTGACAATGGAATAGTAATGCAACCCTGAAAATTCCAAAAAGAAATTTCAGAGAACAAAACAAACCTAACAAGGTAAAAACGGACAGA
>NZ_AUJO01000026.1 GCF_000424265.1 Butyrivibrio sp. WCD3002 | reverse complement strand
GATTATTACCAACTGCCAGGTCAGTAACAATCCAACTTTACTTGAGGTATTCTTTTTAGGTCAATCCCTGTTTAAATCATACAGGAAGCTTTTAATGCTATTATTATATCAAATTATGAGGTAAAAGGTCAAAATAGATATTATAATAGCAATTAGCTGAAGAAAATAGAATATTGGTTGTCGGTGGTGCTCCGGCAATCAGGTTGTAACTGGACGCGTGTGAAGTGAAGACCTTTGCATGCGTTCTTTTTATATCATAGGAAATTGCTTCCTATGATATAAAAAGACACTCCGTGGGATGCGCAGCTCGCGGAGATGAAAGTTAATTGCTGCGCAATTTCTACGTTCCACTCCGGTCGTCGCAGAGCAGATGTCCACTGGACATCTTGCGACGCTCGCGCGCGGATTTCACAAGCGAAATCCTATTTGATTATGGAGGTAAAACAATGCAACAGAACACAAACAGATATCTTGCAGAAGAGAAGATAGGAAAACTTCTGCTTAAATTTTCAATCCCGTGTATCATGTCGCTTCTCGTATCTGCACTCTACAACATAGTGGATCAGATATTTATCGGAAGAAGTGTGGGTTATCTTGGTAATGGCGCTACAAATGTCGTGTTCCCGATAACAGTCATTTCACTTGCTATCGCACTTATGATAGGTGATGGAAACAATTTTGCTCTTGCCGACGAGTATTTTAATTTCATAATAATAGGAATTCCTTTCTTTGTAGTTGGAAATGGTCTTAATTCGATCATCAGGGCTGACGGCAGTCCTAAGTTCGCAATGATAACAACGCTGATCGGATGTATTCTTAATGTAATCCTGGATCCGATTGCCATATTTGTTCTTGGCTGGGGGATGATGGGAGCTGCCCTTGCAACGATAACCGGACAGATAGTGACGGCAGTCTGCGGCCTTGTATATCTTACGAGAGCAAAGTCTGTAAAGCTTGATAAAAGGAGCTTTATCCCCGACAGAAATATTATTTCAAAGTTTATGCCTCTTGGAATCAGCAGTTTTCTTACACAGATTTCGATTGTGGTTATCATGGGTGTAATGAACAATGTTCTCGTCACCTATGGTGCAAGAAGCAAATATGGTGCAGATATTCCTCTAACAGTTGTGGGAATAGTCATGAAGGTATTCCAGATAGTGATCTCTGTATGCATCGGAATAGCAGCAGGATCTCAGCCTGTCATAGGATATAACTATGGAGCAGGAGAGTATAAGAGGGTAAAAGAGCTGTTTACCACAATAGTAAAAGCAGAGGCAATAGTAGGAGCGGTCGCACTTGTCCTCTTTGAGGCATTTCCTCTTCAGATAACCGCGATATTCGGAAGCGAAGACGGGCTATACAACGAGTTTGCTGTAAAGGCATTCAGGATATTCTTGTCAATGATAATCTTCACATGCATCCAGAAGTCGGTAAGCGTTTTCCTGCAAGCACTTGGCAAACCTTCTATGGCAATGGGGCTCTCACTCCTTAGAGAATTTATCCTTAGTGTTCCTCTTGCAATAGTCCTGCCCATGTTCTTCGGTGTAGAAGGAGCATTATATTCTGCACCTATTGCAGATGTTGGAACACTTATCGCTGTAGTGATCATGTCCGCTATAACATTGAAGGAACTTAATAAAAAAATATCTGAGGAACCTGTAGCTGAGCCAATCACTGATGCGGCTTAAAGGTTCCGGGAAATAGCAAGGGTCATGTTTCGGTTGATATAAACTGATACATGGCTCTTTGTTAATGCTTCAACGGTAGAACATACGATGGATGCTGGGCCTTTGAGTGAAAAAGTAATTGCAAGGCAGTAAAAGTGAATGCAATCATAAACCTTAATTTTCTCCTTTTAAGATGGGGTATAATTAGTAAAAACTGTTGTTTTTGCTTAAATCTGAGCACTACCGTTAGGACACGGCTCAGACACGGGTCGGCGCGCCGGAACGTGGGCCGGGATTTTTGATATAATTGAATGGCTAATATATCCAGGACTAAACGGAGATTAACGATGAGAATAGGAATTGTATCTGATACTCATGGGCTTCTCAGAAGAGAAGTGATAGAAGGCCTGCAGGGTGTTGATCACATAATTCATGCCGGGGATATCGACAAGAAAGATGTGCTCGATGAGCTGGAAAAGATTGCACCGGTCACTGCAGTAAGAGGAAATGCTGATAAGGATTGGGCAGTGTACCTTCCTGAGAAAGCACTCCTTGAATTTGAAGGCAACAGGATTTATGTGATCCATAACAAAGGGATGATTGATGACTTCATCGATGACCTTCCCATCATTATTTATGGACACAGTCACAAGTACTCCTTGGCCACAAAGAAGTACGGGCAGATCTGGTTCAACCCCGGTTGCTGCGGAAAAAGAAAACCGGATCAGGAAGTGAGCTATGGAATTCTTGAGATCCGGGGTAAAGATGATTTTTCTTTTGAGAAGAAAATCATAAAGGTCGAGGGCAGCACCAGTTCTCTTCCGAAGAATATCGACTCTATTATCTCCAAGGCGATGAAACTTGCTGACAAGGGGACTTCGCATGAAGAGATAGCGGCGAAATTGAAAATATCAGAAGACCTGGCGGAGCAGATCTGCCGGATGTACTTTACCCATCCTGGTGTAGATGTTGCTGGGATTCTGCAGAGGATAAGTTAACAAGGCAAAAAGAGATAGCAGATAATCTGGCAGATGATCATAATCACGATTGGATGGTACTTAATGAGATGTTTATAGAGATAGTAGGTTTAAAGTCTACTTTATGTTTATGAAAAGCCGGTTGATATCGACAATCTTGTTCTCCAGAAAGAAGAGGTAGATGAAGTTAAATGGTTTGACATAAATGAGGTGCGAGAGGGTTGTCTCCACAGAGATGGAACATTCTGTGTTCCGATGGAGGGGCTTGAAACACTCATGAAGTATATTGGTGAGGATCAATGAATCAGGCAGAATTGATTAATAAAGTAAATAGCTCCATGTATCATCAGGTGAAGACAACAGGTTATGCCACAGCTGTACAGACTTTGATGGATTTGGGGATCTTGTCAAAAGAGGACTATGAGAGATGGCGAAATGGTCAGATTCCGTATCTTGAAAAGGTCTGTAAGATTAACCTGAAGAAACTTGCAGGTGTTCTTGAGGAAATGAAGCGGTACGCTTCAAAAAATAATCTGAAGCCGAGTTTTACATTTTATAAGCAGTGGGGAAGAAAGAATAAAAGCACTGTGCAGCTTAGATTTAGTAAGACCGGGAATGAGTATATTGAGAAACTGTATGCGACTCATTATGTGAGAAATTGATGCGGATGTAACACTATATGGGGAGTTCCTCCCACAGAGGGCTTATGAAGAGGCAGTTGCGCTTATAAGATATGCAGATCTTCTTATAATAGGAGGGACTTCTCTTGAAGTAGGTTCTGCAGCTCAACTTGCGCATATGTATCATGGAAAATATATGGTGATAATCAATAAAGGAAAGACTAAAATGGAAGGGAAAGCAGATCTTGTTTTCCATGACAGCATTGGGAAGGTTATGAACTTGCTGGATTGGTAAATCCGACTTAGTGAGTGTGAAAACACAGGAGCGCTTATATGAAGTATAGAGAAAATAAAAAAACCAAAGACAAGATAAGTGAAATAGGATTTGGTTCGGCATATATATTTGAGGCAGGATTTGACACTGCGGTGAAAACACTTCGCCATGCGTATGAAGGCGGAATCAACTATTTTGATATGGCCGCCGGAGATGGAAGTGCTTTTCCTATGTATGGAGAAGCTCTTTCAGATGTCAGGGACAACATCATATATCAGATTCATTTCGGGGCCGACTACTCACGGGGAACCTACGGATGGTCACTTGACCTTGATACTGTAAAAAGGTCTCTTGATAGACAGCTTCATGATCTAAAGACTGACTATATAAATTATGGTTTTATTCATTGCCAGGATGAGTTTTCAGACTGGGAAACATATCAGAGAAACGGTGTATATGACTATCTCCAGCAGATGAAAGCTGAGGGCGTTGTAAAGCATACCGGATTATCATCACATACTCCGGCAGTCATACAGAAGATCATGGATGATGCGGATATTGATATGCTTATGTTTTCTATCAATCCTGGGTATGACTACGGACAAGGTGATTATGCTCATGGCGGTGTGGATGAGAGAGCAGAAGTATACAAGCGCTGTGAAAAAGAGGGTGTTGGAATATCTGTCATGAAGCCTTTTTCTGGAGGACAGCTCCTTGATGCCAGGCAATCTCCATTTGGACAGGCACTGACTCCTTACCAGTGCATCAGATATTGCCTGGATAAACCCGGAGTTTTGACTGTCCTACCTGGGGCTCAGAGTGTAGCAGAAGTAGATGAACTTCTTTCATATTATGACAAGTCAGAGGAAGCGCTCGACTATTCAATCATAGGTACTTTTGCTCCATCCCAGGCTGAAGGTAAGTGTGTGTACTGTAATCATTGCAAGCCATGCCCCGCAGGAATAGATGTTGGTCTTGTAAATAAATATTATGATCTTGCTAAGGTTGGAGACTCTCTTGCAGTAGAGCATTACAAGACTCTGGAAAAGAATGCATCCGACTGTATATCATGTGGCCACTGCAACAGCAGATGCCCGTTCGGGGTAGATCAGATTAGCAGGATGAAAGAAATTGCGGAGTTCATGAAATAATCCGTGGAGAAAATGGTAGATTGATGTTGGGGTTGCGGGACGAAACCATTAGGTTACGTTTCGCAACCTTTGCTATTGCTTTGAGATTTGTCTCTGAATATAATGTGCTCATCAGAGTCGACACTGATTTTTGGAGCAGAGATTATGCAGCTGATAAACACTGATAAATATATCAATCTACTGCGGGAAGAGTTGGACAGGGTTGGGGTCCCATGTACAGTAGAAGGACCATTTCCCAAACGGTTGCCAAAACATGAACTGCCTGCAAAATAATATTTTTTAATAGCAATCAGAAAGATTAATCTATGATTTCACCATTAATGGACCTGCCCTCATATTCGGCCAGGTCTTTTAATTTTGCGTGAGTTTCTGAATCTATAGCCATTGCCAAGGAGAAGGGAGTTCATTTAGGCAGACAGCAGGCATGAGTCATAGCACATTCTACAGAAGGTGTAAAGCAAAACAAAACGAAATAAAATATAAAAAATCTCTTAAAAATGGAAAACAATATTCCGATTAGTAGACTATATGAAACAATATCATTTACAATAAATATGTAGTATTTATGCAACTTAGCGGAATATCATCAGTAGGAAATTGAGTCAGAAATCGTGTTTAAGATTGTCTGATTTCTGAAACATGAATAAATATTAGGATGAGCACGCATTTGCTCAGATGGTATATGCCCTGGGCTACCTTAACGGTGGGAGGGATGAGTTTGAAAAAGAGACCTATGCCACAGATAAGATTGCTCTACACATTGAAAGAATCCGGGAAATAATTACCAAAAGGCAGGTTGATGCTTCTAAAGACTGGAAGGCTTTTGGCGAAAGTCTTTCCGGAGAGACGATTCCGGATTTTGATAAGGACGAACATATAGCGGAATACAAAGCAGGAAATAGAGAAGATACATACCTGGGACGGTTTTTTCAAGCTTCTTATGAAACAGCAGTAATAAATCAGATAAGAGAAAGGATAGCTAATGAGAAACAAAGAATGGAGCGTATTCAGAAAAACTACAGCTGTGATTCTTACAGCTACTTTGGTGCTCATATCTGCGGGCTGTGGAAAAGGCGGGAACGCGACTGAATCTGATCTATCGAATGAGGATGGCTCTGGTTCTGTTCCTTCCGGAATTCCCGGGGGAGGAAAATGGGTTGATTCTGACGTTGTATTCACAGTCAGGTCTGAGGATAATATACGTTTTCAGGATGATTTTGCAGCGGCTGCCAATAAAGATTATATTGCATCTGCTGTTCTGGACCCCGCATATGAAGAGGCCAGTATATTTCTTGATGCAAATAAGCTGATGTATGAAAGATATATGGAGATTGCTTCTGATGAGGCTATGTCAGGTGATAATGCAGAAAGATATAAAGCATTGGTTAAACTGTATTCTGATTGGGATGAGCGAAACAAGCTTGGAGTAAAGCCTCTTGAAAAGTATATTTCGGATATACAGAGCATATCCTCTATAAGTGAACTTACGCAGTACCAGGGGAACACTACGAGAAATCCCTTTGGGCTGGGGCTGTTAAATCCGGAAGCTGTGAGTACACAATTGCAGTTCCCGGACAAGAGCACGTTAAAGCTTCAGGCTCCAAAGCTCTCTCTGGGGTCTAATTCCTCATATGTGGAGTATACAAGCAATACATTAGCAGCTAAAGAAAAAAACGATGATGTAATCTTCTATTTCCTTGGAAGGCTTGATTTTTCTGAAAAAGAGATCAAGGCTATCCTGAAAGGCAATTACCGTATAGAGACTTTTATCGCAAGAAACAGTAATATCGAAAACTTCGGTGTTGGGGAGATGTTTACACAGGCTCAGAACACCAGGGAAGGGCTGAAGACTTTACAAGGGGATTATCCGCTTTTACAGATATTGGATAGCAGAGGCTATTTGAAATGTGACAGCTTTTATGTGGATTATTCCTATCTGCAGTCCTTACATAAGATCTATACCGAAAAGAACCTTGAAGATATCAAGTCATTCCTCATTGTACAGACCATTAATTCAGTTAAATACCTTCTCGACCGCGAATCATATGAAAAGATGGTTAAGCTGTATATGAACGGCGCTGATAACTATGAGGGAATTTCAGATAGCCAGAATAGTGTCCTTTTTAGAAATGACATTAAGATCTGTGGCTTTTTACCATTGCTGGATACTTTGTATCTGGAAAAATATTATACAGATGACGAAAAAATAGCTAAGATAAATGAATTTACAAGTGAACTGATAAAGGCGTATGCACAAATACTGGATGAAGAAGACTGGATGTCAGAAGAAACAAGGACAGCTGCAACGGGGAAGCTGCAAAATATGGCTTTGCATCTTGTAAAGCCTGATAATATCGCCGATTATTCAGCTGCGGACATAAAGTCCTATGAAGAAGGAGGAAATCTTGTAGAAGCTGCTGCTGAGGGCAGACGGATGATAGAAACTCACATGGCAGTTAAAAGCGCTGATTCAAATTGGGATAGATATAAATGGGATATTTACGATGCTTCCAGAACTACTACCGAAGTCAATTGTGTGTACTATTGCAACGAAAATGGCATCTATATAATGGCGGGATATCTGGCTATGTGCGATGCTGCTTTTGGAGAAGATGCATCACTTGAGCAGTTTGCAGGCATCGTAGGAACTACGATTGGCCATGAGATAACCCATGGATTTGATTCAAACGGAACAAAGTTTGATCTTTACGGGCGCCAGTTTGATGATGATAAAATCCCCATTGATTGGATGACACCACAGGACAGGTCAAAGATGGATGAAAAAGCATCAAAGCTGGCAGGATACTTCTCACTGGCAAGGCCGATTCCGGGGCAGCAGAAGGTAAATGGAAATGCCGTAAAAGATGAGGCTATTGCTGATATGGGAGGTGTCAAATCAGTACTTTATGCGGTAAGGGAAATAACTGATTTTGATTATGATGAGTTTTTCAGAGCCTTTGCAAGGCAATATGCGGAGCAGACAACTGAGGAAAATGAACTTGATACCATGAAAAGCGACATGCATCCGCTTCCGTTCCACAGGGTAAATATTGTTCTTCAGCAATTTGATGAATTTATAGAAACCTATGATATAAAGCCGGGAGATGGAATGTACTTAAGCCCGGAAAAAAGAGTCAATGTCTGGTGATATCTGTTAGGAAGGAGACAAACTATGGGATCAGAGACTTCAAATGCAGCAATAAGGCTTGATAACATAATCAAAAGCTATGGTAAACATGACGTACTTAAAGGTGTCACCATGCAGGTGAATAAGGGAGATATCTACGGCCTGGTAGGCAAGAACGGAGCAGGTAAAACCACTATTTTTAAGATGATTCTGGGGCTGTCAGAATACACTTCAGGCAATGTTTCCATAGCCGGATCCCGGAACCGAAAAGAGCTGTTTGCAAACAGATCAAAGGTAGGCTTCTTTGTCGGATCCAATTTTTATGGTTATCTTTCCGGCAGGGCGAACCTCGAATACTACGCAGCAGCTAAGGGGCTTAAGGGAAAAGCGTTAAAGGAGGAAGTGGACCGTGTTCTAAAGGTTGTTGGTCTTGTAGACGGTAAGGAAAAGCAGAAAGCTAAGGGCTATTCCCTTGGAATGAAACAGCGTCTCGGAATAGGCAATGCAATCCTTGGTAATCCGGATATTCTCATTCTGGATGAGCCGACCAACGGTCTTGATCCTCAGGGAATAGCAGATATTCGTCATATGATACGGCGGTTTAGAGATGAGTTTGGCATGACAGTCATAGTTTCAAGCCATATTCTGGGAGAACTGGAAAATACCGCGGACCGTTTCGGTATAGTACATGAAGGCGTTATAGCAAAAGAAATCACACAGGAGGACCTTTCTGCAAAGCGCCCGGAAGTGGAACTTACAGTCTCAGCCGGAAATTTGGAAAGAGCTAAAAGTATTCTTGCAGAGAATGGTATTGATATTCTTAAAGAAGGAAAAGAGAAAGTTACTCTGGAAGATTATTACTTTGAACTCATTGGAGGATCTGCAGAATGAGAAATTTGTTAAGAGCGGATTTGAAGCGTATCTTTCGGGTTGGTCTTATTTATATAGGGCTTTTGTTGGCGCTGATCTATATTTCATATACGGTGCTTGAAGGTGTTGTAAATGATGGCTCAATCGGACTGGTCAGAGGTGTACAGAAGTCGCTTAGCGGGGCGCCTATAGCTCTTTTTATTGTTTTTCCCACTTTCTATGCTGTTTTTGCTCATGAGCTTTCCTCAAAGTCCATGCAGGCTGTACTTGGTCATGGCATAACAAGGGATAAGCTCATAGTTGCAAAGCTTCTTGATGCGGCAATTGTACTTCTTTGCGTGTACCTGGTCATCATTGCGGTAACCCTTGCAGTAATAAACGGAGGATCAGCAATTATATTAAGCTCGCAGCAGCAGACGAACCTTGTTGTTTTTATCATACTGAGGTGGCTTAGACATTTTGGATACATTGTCTTTTCAGCCATGATCATGTATATTTCGGGCTCTACGGTTCTGGGTATAGTCGTATGTGTGGCATTTACGGTTGTGTTTAAACTTGTGTTTAATATGATAGAGTTTTTTTCCTCACTGTCATTATATGACTATACCTTTGATGGCCTTTTGGACTGGGCATATACCGGAATAGAGATGGAAGCTTTCCCGTGGCAGCTTCTTCCGGCAGCCTGCTATCTCTTGGCAGCACTGGCAATCACTACCTATTTCTTCCGGAGAAAGGAGTTTGACTTTTGAAAAATCTTATTTTGGCAGATGTAAAAAGAATACTAAGAAAGCCGGCATATTGGATTGTGCTTGCAATATGTCTGTTAATTTCGTTTTTCTGGACCTTGGGTGCAAAAAGAAATGGAACCGTAAGAGGCCTTACTTTTGCCACTAATCAGGGAACTGCTATAAATACAATGAATCTTTTTATAGGGATTGCTATTTATGTGAGCGTCTACGCCGATGAGTTTTCGTCTAATTCTATGCAGTGCCTTATTGGAAGAGGAATTTCAAGAAAAAGACTCCTTATCGCCAAGTTCATTAACTGCGTGATCATTACCTTTATTTCTTATGGAATCTATGCCCTTTTTATCACCTTAACAGGTCTGATAATGGGCGCAAACATGAACATGTCAGAGAGCAGCTTTTTGTACAGTACGATATTGACCAATGCTTTTCTTATCCTGGGTTATGCAACCATATCCATGATTATTCTTTTCTGGAGTAAGAATGTTGCCTATGCTACTTTGGTGGATGCATTTCTTCTTTTTGCGGGAGATACACTGCTGAGCGGCCTGAATATGATTCCGGTGATAAAATTCTGGCATATAGACAGGCACGTTTTTTCACATGCCCTTGCATGTGCCAAAGTAGATCTGCTTCTAACTGGTGGAACAGCAATATTTACACTCCTTTGGCACGTTGCAAAAATCTGTGTTATTTCGATTATTCTGGCATATCTGCTCTTTAGGAAAAAAGAGCTGGATTTCTGATTTTTATTGGCGGAGAAGAAAGGAATTTCAAGCATGAAAAAGAGAGCGGTATCTCTGATTATATGTATGGCTATGGTAGGGACTATTATGGCCTGTGGTAATAACGCGGCTCCTTTGGAGGTTGTTGATGAAGCGCCGCAAGCAATATCAGTGGTGGAAGAAAGCACTGAAAATGAAGAAACAGATATGTCCGTCAGTGAAGGAAATTCAGACGCACCGGCAGGTGAAGAGGAAAAAGAGACGGTAACGACAGGAGGATATCCGTGAATAAACTCGGACATAAAAGAGAATGTTACTCCTGACATGGAGGTTTCTCCTAAGGATGATTTTCATCTCTATGTAAATAAAGGATGGCTTGCTCCTGAAGACAGGCTTTTGATCTGGTGATCCATCAGCCGGAGCATTATTTTGGCAGAAAAGCTCTGACTGAGTATATCCATAATTTGTATACAAAGAAAGGAGAAAAATATGACATCGATTATCAGTTTTGTTCTAAGTTTGATTATTGTGGGGATTCTTTATAAGAATATGATTGCCTGGGAAGGAGATTACAGAATTTCAAGAGGACAGGCATTATTGCCGGTATTACTTGGACTATTATCAGTGCCGCTTTCATTTGTCTTTTTCCTGATAATCGGACTTACATTCAGGGCTGTAACCGGATTTGTACCTACAGATGGACCTCTATTACTTGCCAGTTTCAATCATGCGCTTTTTTCTGCAGCGCTGAATGAAGAATTGGCAAAACTTATCATTACGCTTATTGTATTATGCATCTATAGGAAAAAAATTAGAAATGTATATGAATATATGCTGATAGCAGGTGCTGTCGGATTCGGGTTTATTCTTATAGAAGACTTTGTATATAGTGTCAGTCTTCCTGTTCTCTTGATGAGGTTGCCGGGTATAACAGTGCATATGATGCTGGGGCTTGCCATGGGAAGACATCTTGGACTTGCCAGATATAACAAAGTAACAGGCAGAGGGTCTGTATTAAAAGAATATCTTCTTGCTTTTTTTGTCCCTGTGGTTTGGCATACTGTTTTTGATTTTTTTGGTGCAAACATGCTCATACATGCCGGGGATAATGTAGAGACTATGACAGCGGAAATACAAAGAACAACATATATTGGTGCTGGTATGGTGTTAATTGCGGTAATTCCGATATTCTTTTTCCAGTTCTACATATTCAGACGACTTAAGAAAAATGCCGCAAACCTTGTAGCGCTTTCCTTCATTGCTGAAAACAGTACAGAGCAGGAGAATACCAATGCTTAAAAAGTATATTGAATTTATGAAAAAATCTCCGCTGATAACTGCTGCGATCTGCATAGTATACGTGGTTGTGTGTTTCAATACAGTACCTACAGAGACAAATTTCCAGTTCTTTATAGTAAGGACCATGCTCTGCGGAGCGGTGTGCTTTTTCCTCTACCAGATATCCGGAGATAAGACGCTTGCCTCCTGCTATGTTTCTACAGGATATGTCATAAAGAACACCATTGGATTTTTAGTGATGTCCCTTATCATTGGCTCTGTATTGCTGATTTCGAATCTAGAAGAAAAGGTGCCCCTGAAGGAAAATCCGATATTGGGATTTATCATTATATTTCTTATGTTTATTTCTGTGGGACTTTTTGAGGAACTGGCTTTCAGGGCAGTTATAAACGATGCGATCGTCTATAAGTTCAGGGAAAAGAAATATGTCTTTGTTCTGAGTGCAGTGGTTTCCTCACTGGTATTCGGGGCTGTACATGTTTTGGGATTTGATCCCTCATCGCCTGTTGCATGGGGACAGGCGGTCGCCAAAACACTGGAATCAGGCGTTTTTGGTCTGGCTCTCCTCATACTGTATTGGAAGACAAGAAATATCTGGGCCTGCGGCCTGGCTCACGGACTGTTTGATTTTTTTGCCGGTTATACAGAAGGTCTGTTTGTTCCGACGGGAGATTCAGGTTCATCGTATATTAATACCGGTGAAGATGGCGCGAGAATCCTTATCACATACTTTATAATTGCTGCAATAAATGCAGTTCTGACGTTTATTGTGTGGAAGAAAGTCGGTAAGACTATTGATTTTGAAAAGATCAGACGAGAATGGTAAGGAGAGATTATGATGGCAAAGAAGATATTGGTTATATTGCTGATTGGAAGTATGTTTCTTGCAGGCTGTGGGGAAAAAACTCCGGACACCATTTCTGATGAAAAATCGCAGGATGATTCTGCTGCAGATGTAAGCACATTAGATGAGCATTATACTGAAGAAGGTGATGAGTTACCAGTTGAAGAAACTGTGCAAGAAACAGCCGAAGGATCGGATGGCGGAGCATATGTTATAAATGGCGGTGACCCATGGATAGATTCCAATCTTAAGGATAATGTAATAAATACCGGAAAGCTATCTGAAAAAGATGATTTTAACGTGGCAATTAATTATGACTGGATAATTAGCCATGATATTCCTGAAGGATACAGCAGATATAGTTCTTTTACGAAAATAGGCGAAATTGTAGAGGAAAAAGCTATTGCAGCTTTGGATGATGACACTCTGACAGGGCACGATGCTGAATTGGTCAGAGCTGTATATCAGGGATTTCTTAACTGGGATGAGAGGAATGAAGAAGCGCTTGCTCCTCTTGAAGTTATTGTGAAAGAGATTGAAGCCCTGTCCGGTATCAGGGATATTTCAGAATATCTTTGCGACCCCAACAGGTCTGTATTTTTACCTTCTATTTTTGAAATAGTCAACACTTCTGATCTTATTGATTCTACAAAGTATGTAACGGCACTTAATTTTGGTGACCTTATTTTAGATGATTCTGCTGAATACAAAAACAAAAGTGTAGTAGGAGAAATAGCAGATACGGAATACAGGAAACTTTTTTCAGAGATATATGTAAGAATGGGGTATTCCAGGGAAGAAGCTGATGCGCTTTATGATAATGCTATTGCATATGAAACTGCACTTGCAGATTCTATCTTAACAAATGCTGAACTTCAGCAACCAGATATATATGAAACGATACTCAATTACTATGATCCGGAAGAGCTTTATAGTCTTACACCAAATTTTCCTATGGAAGAATTCATTAAAGTAAGGGGCTTTGGCAGCACAAAGAAAATTTGGTGCATGTTACCGGAAAATATTAAAAAGATATCTGAGCTATATACAGATGAAAATGCAGAGAATATCAAAGCATACTTAATAGTTCATGGAGTTATTAAATGCGCGGAATATCTTGACAAGCAGGCTTTTGATGCCAGCATTTCTGCGACGAATAAAATAGAAGGTGTGGCAGGTGTACTTGCTGATAAACAATATGCATATCGCTGTGTACTTCAGTCCCTGCCTGAATCTATCGGAAAAATATATATACAAAAGTATGATTGCACAGAAACAAAGAATATTATCACGGAAATATGCAAAGAGACTTGTGCGATTTACAGAGAGATGCTTTCAAATGAAGAATGGCTATCTGATGAAACAAGGCAGTATGCCATGGATAAGCTTGATGCCATCGGGATTAATGTTATTGAGCCAAAAGAATATCAGGACCTGAGCGATCTTGATCTTAACAATCTTTCATATTTTGAAGCCAGTATGGCTGTGGAGGATTACTATTACAAGCTTAATGCTGCTAATACCGGAGGTGAAGTAAACAGAAATTTATGGGATAACTCAACACTTAAAACAAATGCTTTTTACAATGCCACAAACAATTCAATAAATATTTTGCTTGGAATCCTTGATGGTGATTTCTACAGGGAAGATATGTCAAAGGAGCAGCTTTATGCCTCAGTTGGAACTATTATTGCCCATGAGATTAGTCATGCATTTGATCCAAGTGGTTCTCAGTTTGATAAGGACGGGAACTATAATAATTGGTGGACCGAAGATGATACCGCGGCATTTCAGAAAAAAGCACAAAAGCTGATTGATTATTATAACGGAATAACCGCATTTGGAAATGAAAAAGTAAACGGCAGCATTGTTCAGGGAGAGGCAGTTGCGGATATAGCAGGGCTTAAGGCAATGTTGCTCCTTGCTTCAAAGGAGGAAGATTTCAATTACAAACTGTTTTTTGAAAGCTACGCAAATATGTGGAAAGAAATCTGCACTTATGAAGCAGACTATTCACAACTTACCCAGAACCCTCACCCGCTGTATTATCTGAGAGTTAATGTAGTTGTACAGCAGTTTGATGAGTTTTATGAGGCCTTTGACGTTAAGGAAGGAGACGGAATGTATCTTGCTCCTGAAGATAGAATTAGCGTTTGGTAAGGAGAATTGGTTATGGAAAACAAAAAAAAGAGATACTTATGGTATCCTCTGCGATGGCAATCCTTATTATCGGATGCATAATCATAAATAAGGAAAAATGAGGGAAGGTATATAAAGCATCGAAGGAGATAAGACGAATGGATAACAAGAAAGTTATGGCTGTTCCAAGGATTTGTGCGTATCTTGTGATAGTAGTTTGTATTTTAGGGATTATAGTGGGCTCTATTTTTGATTACAGTATTAACGTAGCACTGGCGAACAAGACTGACATAGGAACCTTTTTTGCTACCTATGGTTCTTATTTTTCCTATTGCTTATATCCTGCAGCTGGGATGTGTATCTTTAAGGGGCTCATGAAAAAGGGCGACAGATTTAAAATGCTGGCTTGGACAATAATGCTGATCTCATACTTTATGGCTGTTTACTACAGCAATAATTACAACGGATCAAAGGTAAGAGAGCTGTTTGGATATACAGCGGGAGATGCATCACCGCTTTTATCAGTAGTAAGCTGGGGATTCTGGGTAGTACTGTATGCCTGGGTGCCATTTGTCTGCTATCGTGTATTTGATGATGTGAGTCCGGACAAGTTGATAATGACAGGTGCAGCTATTCTGGTAGCCGGGATTGTAGCCGATAATACAAACCTCTGGCTCAAGCAGGTAGCATCAAGACCAAGATATAAGTACCTGATAACCCTTGATGACCCTATGTCGGAGTTCAGGAACTGGTGGCAGATGATTCCTAATCTCGCCGGATCAAATGACAGTTATAAGAGCTGGCCCAGCGGAAATATGACAATAGCAAGCATGATGTTTTCGCTGCCAATGCTCTCGGATGTTCTTAAAAAACGTTCAGAGAAAAAGAATATTGTCTGTTTTGTGATTGCAGCATGCTTTGTTGTGCTTTACGGCTATAACAGAATTCATATGACAAACCATTTTCTTTCTGATATATGCTTTGGAACACTGATCACTTACATTATTTACCTGGTTGTGAGCACAGCGTTTTTACAGGCTGTGAATAATTTTGATAAATGACTGTGAAGAAGCAGGAGCAATTTTCTATGAGAGAAAATGACAAGAGAGTAGTAGACAGATTTACAGAGCTTGCGCTGGTAGACGGTGAATCCTTTAATGAGAGACTTGTAGCTGATTATCTTATAGCAGAGTTCCAAAAGCTGGGAATAAAGCTTATCGAGGATGATATTGCCGGTAAGATCGGTGGTAACTGTGGGAATCTGTATGGCTTTGCAGAGGGGCGGGGAAAGTATGCAGACTCTGAGCCTATTCTGTTCTGTGCACATATGGACACCGTATCTCCGGGGAACAATAAGAAGATCATATTAAATGACGGCGGAACAATCACAAGCGATCATACGACTGTCCTGGGAGCAGATGACAGGGTTGGCATAGCAGGGATTATCGAGGCGTACACCAGAGTAATCGAGGAAAATCTGGATCATCCGCCAATAGAGTTTCTGTTTACGGTGGCAGAAGAGGTTTACGGCCTTGGAAGCGCGGCTCTTGATTATTCAAGGATTCGCTCCAGGATAGCCTTTGCTCCCGACTGCAGCGGAGAATATGGAGTCTATTCATCCTGCGAGCCGACACTCATTTCATTCGAAGTACATATAAAGGGTAAGGCTTCCCACGCTGGTTATGAGCCTGAAAAGGGAATAAATGCAATAGCAGTAGCAACTGCTGCAATCAGCAGAATAAAGCAGGGGTGGGCTGATGATCACACCACGCTGAATATCGGAATAATAGAAGGCGGAAGTGTTACCAACGCTGTTCCGGAAAACTGTTTTATAAAAGGTGAGATAAGAAGCGGTGTCCATGAAGATGCACATCGGACAATAGACTTAGTAGAAAGCATTTTTTCAGAAGAAGCGAATAGAGCAGGTGCAGAGCTTTGCATAGATAAAAAAGAAAGAATCACCGTTTACAGGATAGATCCCGAAGCCGCAGAAGGAAGTGCTTTGGATAGATATAAGAGAGCATTAGAGAAACAGGGAAGGAGAGCCGTGGCAAAGAAATCCTTTGGAGGAAGTGATATAAATTCTTTGATAAAACACGGAATGGACGGACTAAACATATACGGTCCCATGCATAACATACATACAACTGAAGAATACACATCTGTCCAGGAAATAGCAGACTTCACAGAACTGATAAAGATACTTATGACACAACCATTAGGAACAATTTAAAGGCTTTTGCGAAAGATAATATTGACGCCTCAGAGCAATTATCGTATCATCAATTCAATCAAATATAACAGACGCCCGTTGCTACCGAGTAGTGGGATTAACGTCATTCCTTTACCGTTAGGTCTTAGCAGGTAAGGAAATGGCGTTTTTTAGTTTTGGAGGTGAATTTATATGAGATGGATTTATTTGCTGATTGTAGTTGGAATAGCGGGACTTAAGATTTTGGCGAAAGATTGAGGTTTTTACAATGTTTAGAAAAATGAGAAGATTTAAGCAGCAGATTTCTGAGGCTGAATGCGTAGAGATATTAAAGAGTACTAAGAGAGGGGTTCTTTCTCTGATAGGAGATGATGGATATCCATATGGAATCCCGATTGATCATTGGTATTGCGAAGAGGATGGAAAAATCTATTTCCACGGAGCAAAGGAAGGGCATAAGATAGATGCAATCAAGGTCTGCGATAAGGCAAGCTACTGTGTTTATAATGAAGGCTACCGCAAGGAAGGCGATTGGGCTCTGAACATTACAAGCGTGATCACATTTGGAAGAATTCATTTGGTAGAAGATGAGGAGGTCGCTCTTCGGATCTGCTCTGAACTTACCAGGAAGTTTACCGATAATCAGGCTTATCTGGAGCAGGAGATAAAGAATTCTTTCCGTAATGTTCAGTGCTTGGGGTTAATTCCTGAGCATATGACGGGTAAGCTGGTTAATGAATCATAGAAAAGGCTGATCCGAATAAGTAGTCAGCCTTCCTCCCTCCAACAACCCAGATACATTAAGGGGATTTACCATAGATGATACTCTGATGACTCATATAGCATCAGAGTATTTTTTTTACTATAATTGAAAGAGTGATTATTTGGGAAAAAGAGGCATTTATGGAGACTTCCAGAAAGACAATAAATGTAGTTGCTGCACTAATCAGGGACGGTAAAAGAGTCTTTGCCACAGCCAGAGGATACGATAAAAGAGGCTGAGTGGTATTACCTTGGAACTACAACCAGATGGGGGAATCCCAGACATCCTTTGTATTTGAAAGGTGATTCTGAGTTTCAGTGGTTCCCGGTTTTTGTTCATGCCTGCGAATGCAGAGATGGGGATATTTGGTGATGAATAAGGTTGAGAATGCTATAAAGCGTGTAAATGAAATGGAATCTATCTTGGATGAAGCTTTGAGAAGAATGGATAACGCTGAGGAAGCACCACAAGAGCTCTTGGAATATCAGGCTGAGATCAAGGAACTTGATGAATATTATTTAAGCCAGGATTGGAAAGATGATTTTGCCCTTGATGAAGAAGGGCTTTTGCCAAATAATCTGAAGCGCGGAGTGCTCTCTGAGGATGGAATTAATGATGCGCTTGAGCGGAACAAGGAATTGGTGGAAAGGATAAGGGGAACGAGAATGGTTAAACATGTGATTTTATGGACACTTAAGGATGAGCTTTCTGCAGAAGAGAAGGCTGCAATAAAGCAGGGAATTAAGGAAGGTCTTGAAGGACTAAAGGGAAAGGTTCCTGGTATTGTAGATATCAATGTTAATATCAACGGCCTTGAGTCTTCAAATGCAGACTTGATGCTGGATTCAACTTTTGAGAGCGTAGAGGCACTTAAGGGATATTCAGTACATCCTGAGCATGTAGCAGTGGCTGATTCTAAGGTAAGACCTTATACCAAGATCAGAAGCTGCCTGGATTTTGAGGTTTAAAATGAGATATATTGACTCATTTAAGTTTCCAGGAGTGGAAAATGAAGAGCAGTTTGTAAACTATATAAGAAGAACGTGCTATACCTCGTTCTATCCGTTTGGGGTGTTCGCAGAGAATGAGCTGCGGGAGCTGTCTTTTTCTGAAATAACGATTTTGTATGGAAACAATGGCTCAGGAAAGAGCACAGCCCTGAACCTTATGGCAGAGAAAATGAAAGCCGAAAGAGATACATTGTTCAACAGAAGTAGTTTCTTTGGTGATTATATTGGTATGTGTGATTTTGAGATGACATATGAAGGCAGACCTGAAGAAATCAGGATGATTACAAGTGATGATGTATTTGATTTTATGCTCAACTTAAGAGCACTGAACGATGGCGTTGACCGGAAGAGAGAGCAGGCTTTTGATGAATGGATTGAGAATAAGCATTCAAAGTTTCAGATGAAATCATTGGATGATTATGAGCAGCTCAAGAAAGTTGTGGATGCCAGATCCAAGACACAGTCAAAGTATGTCAGAGATACGATTGGAAATAACATTATAGAGCACAGCAATGGAGAAAGTGCTCTGCAATATTTCTCTGATAAGATTAAAGATAATGGACTTTATCTGTTGGATGAGCCTGAAAACTCACTCTCGCCTCAGAGGCAGTTGGAATTGCTTGAGTTTATCCAGAATTCAGCAAGGTTCTTTGGATGCCAGTTTATAATAGCAACACATTCACCATTTTTGTTGGCGTTAAAAGGTGCACTGATTTATGACCTTGATGAAAGGCCGGTAGATATCAAGAAGTGGACGGAGCTTGAGGGAGTAAGGACTTACTTTGAGTTTTTTGAAAAGCATAAAAACGAGTTTTGATGAGGATTTGAACATGAATGAAATGGAAATGAAAGCAAGAGCAAATCACAGAAACGGAAATAACTGTTCTGCATCGCTCGCCATGGCATTTGCAGAGAAGCTAGGAATGTCTGAAGCTGAGGCTAAGAGCTTTGTCCCGGCGCCAAGGAGCATAGATGGAAAGTGCGGCGGATACTTAAGTGTGGTTGCCATGCTTGAGAAGCTTGGCATAGATAAGGCCAAGGAGTATGAGCAGATGTTCCTTGAAAAGAACGGATCTCTTTTCTGCAAGGAGCTGATAGCCAGGAGATCGGGTACGGGGCGTACCTGCAATGATATCGTTGGCGAAGCTGCAGCAATGATGGAGAGTCTGCTCTGACAACTAAGGGGAATATGAGATCATGAGTAAGCTTAATGTATGCCTCAGGCACATTTCAGAGGTCTTTTTATATGAATACTACTGCCTGGGCGATGATGAATATGATATTTCAGAAGAGGATACTCTGACGCCGCACAAGACTAAGGCAAAAGAGCTGCTTCTTTCCGGGGATTACGCGAAGGCCCAGCAGGAGTGGCTAAGTGCGCATCTTGAGAATCCTGTGGATATGGAAGCCATACTTGGGATAATCCTATGTTGCAAGCAGCTTGGCGACTCCGAGGGGGAGTATTCCTATACGACAGAGTCTTACAATTACTGCTGCACCAGAGCTGAGCTTGCAGCTTATTACAGGAATCTTGGGTGGTACTACCTGGAGAAGTACAAACCTGAGGTGGCTGCAACATGTTATCTGTACAGTAAGTACTTCGAGGATTCACAGCAAGCCGATGCGGAGCTTGAGTTCCTTGAGAAAGCTATTGGCAAAAAGGTGGCTGATAAAGATCTTGACCAGATACAGAAAATCCTGAAGGAAAATGATATTCCAACCGAGGCGAATCCTGTTACACTGGCACTTCTCTACAAAGCGGCACAGGAGGCTGATGAAGCTGGCGACACACAGCAGGCCCTTGACTGTTACAGGATGGTCTATGACCTGACAGCTGATGAAGAAGTTGGGAAAATTATAAGCAAGATAGTAAGGTGAAAACTGATGAATGAAATGGAAATGAAAGCCCGACTTATTGTTGATGATGTCTGTCGAATTAAGGTGACTAACATAGAGCTTATCCTTTATTTTAATGGGGTAATAATAATGACCACTATACCAATTTGATAGGTATAGTGGTCATTGTTATTCATAAATAATCATTAAAGTAAAAACTTATACGCAAAAGGAAGATGATATTTTTGTAATATTATTACAAAGATTATAAAATTCTTTGATTTTTATTGACCAAAATGCTGAATGAGTATAATGTATTAACAGTGTTAAGTAATTAACACTTGAAAGCAATTATGAGAGGTGAATATGAGCATAAAAGAGGTTGCAGGAAATAATACCAGTGACCTTACTGAGATGAATCGCTCGGCGATAGTAAGGATTCTTCAACAAAAGGAAATATGCACAAGAGCTGAGATAGCCAAGATAATGGGACTGACACAGGCATCCATAACCAAGCTTGTAGCATATCTGATAGATATGGGGATTGTTTCCGAAGTCGGTATTGTTAAGGGAAATGGAAACAGACGCTCTATTGGTATAAGACTTAATGCGGAGCAGAATCTGGTGATTGGAATTAAGTTTTCAAGACATGTCTTTGCTATAGGAGTTTTTGATATCTCGGGAAAAGATTACAGACAGCAGGAGACAGAGTTCAGCCTTGATGATGATCCTGCAGAGGTGCTCAAAGATATGAAGCATCAAGTAAATGAACTCCTTAAAGAATTTCCTAAGGTTGTAGCCATTGGTCTTGCTGTTCCGGGACCATATCTTCGAAAAGAAGGGCACATTGCAATGGTCACAAGGATGCACAGCTGGCAGTATGTGAATTTTGTCGAGGAATTTAAGGATGCTTTTGATAAACCGGTGTTTATAGAGCAGGATGCTAATGCCGGAGCCCTTGCAGAATGGTGGTTTGGCAATCACAACAGGCCACTTAATTCCCTGGCCTATTTCCTGGTAGGGGAAGGTGTAGGTTCCGGAATTGTCGACCATGACAGACTTTTACTGGGAAATCTTGGAATCGCAAGTGAAATTGGCCATATCAGTATTGATTATAAAGGACCTGTCTGTGAGTGCGGAAACAGAGGTTGTCTTGAGCTTTATTGTTCAACATCTGCTTTTCTTACAAGAGCAGAAATTGAATTACCGGAACTCTTTAATAAGAGCTATGAAAATCGTCAGGAAGCATGCACGAGAGTATTCGATGCGGCCAGAAACGGTGATATAAAAGCTAAGAAATTAATTGAAGAAATTGCTAAGTACATTGGATATGGCTGCGTGACACTCATAAATGCCTATGATCCTGAGGAGATAGTCATAGGTGATAGTATGGCAGCTGCCGGGGATTTACTTTTGCCAACTATAAATGAGATTGTGAAAAGCAGAATACTGCCGGCTATTGGAAGCAGGGTTAAGATTGAAATCTCAAAACTGAGTTTTGATCCGACACTTTACGGGGCTGCTGCAATAGCTACTGACAGAGTATTGAGGAAACCAAGTGAGTATCTGGCTAAGTAGTCAATATACTCTTTAGGATAAAAAAGGGAGGAGCTACAAATTATGGAGAAAGATTCTTTTATACTTCAGATGAAAAGTATTACAAAAGAATTTCCGGCTGTAAAAGCGCTTGATAATGTCAACCTCTCAGTGAAGAAAGGCACCATTCACGCAATCTGCGGTGAAAACGGCGCGGGGAAATCGACATTGATGAAGGTTCTTTCAGGTGTATATCCTTATGGATCATATAGCGGCAAGATAATCTATATGGACCGGGAAATGAAATTTCGTAATATTAAGGAATCTGAAGCGGCGGGTATAGCAATCATTCATCAGGAACTGACAATGATCCCTGAGTTATCCATAACAGAGAACATTTTCATGGGTAATGAAATCATCAAAAAGGGATTGATCGACTGGAACGAGGAGAAAAAGCGTACAAGCGAAATCCTTAAAAAAGTCGGACTTTCTATAAATCCTGATATTCTTATTAAGCATCTCGGAGTTGGACAACAGCAGCTCGTAGAGATTGCAAAAGCACTTTCCAAAAACGTAAAACTGTTAATACTGGATGAGCCCACTTCAGCACTCAATGAAGCTGATTCTGCCAATCTTCTTAATCTCATGAAGGACTTAAGGAGCAGAGGGATAACCTGCATAATGATCTCACATAAACTTAATGAGATTGCAGAGGTTTCCGATGCGGTGACTGTAATAAGAGATGGTCAGACGGTGGAGAGCTATGACGTTGAAGCCGGTAAGGTAGATGAGGACAAAATCATTAAATCAATGGTTGGTCGATCCATCGAAAACCGTTACCCGGAACATGAGCCTCACATTGGTGATGTCATATTTGAAGTTTCTGACTGGTGTGTGGAAGATCCTGATGTACAGGGCAGAATGCTATGTAAGCATGCAGATTTTAACGTCAGAGAGGGCGAAATTGTTGGCTTTGCCGGTCTGATGGGGGCAGGCAGAACAGAGCTGATGAGATCGCTTTTTGGCAGAAACTTCGGTATTTATCGCGGAGGCACTATCAAGATAAAGGGGCGTGAAGTGAAGCTTACATCGGTTGAATCGGCGATTAAGCACGGAGTTGCTTATGTGCCTGAGGACAGAAAGAATCTCGGCTTAAATCTTCTCGATTCCATCAGGAAAACAGTAGTATCGGCGAACCTTGACAAGATTAAAGACAGAAGACTTTTGAATTTGAACAAAGAAAAAAGAGCTGCTGAGGATTACAGAAAGTCACTGAAAATAAAAACATCGAGCGTTGATGTAGGTGTTACAACCCTCTCAGGAGGAAATCAGCAGAAGGTTGTTCTTTCAAAATGGATGTTTACGGAACCGGATATATTGATTCTTGATGAACCGACACGAGGAATTGATGTTGGTGCAAAGTATGAAATTTACAAGCTTATTCATCATTTTAATTGTACCTGGAACGTATACTCTGAGGAACTGTGGATTGTTAATGACAGGTCAGACAAGCGCATACAGAGAGAGGAAGAGATTGTAGAAGTTAATGCAACGGAGGGCAGCATAGAGCTTCTCCCTGAGGATGCGGTTGTTGGAAAAGTGCTTTGTATGTGTGAGCCTGATGACATATGCGCGATTGAAAATGATTTGAAAAACAGATTTCCTTATCTTTCTATTGTTAAATCTTCTGATACTCTTTTGGAGGTTATGGGTAAGGGAATAACAAAAGCCAGCGGTGTGGAGTATATATGTCAAAAAATGAATATCGCTACGGATAGAGCGGTTGCCTTCGGGGATCATTTTAACGATGCAGATATGCTGCGTGCAGTTGGTATACCGTTCCTGATGGGCAATGCGCCGGATGAGATGAAGAAGGAATTCAAATGTGTAATCGGAACCAATGATGAGGATTCCATTCTAAGAGCATTTGAGAGAATCGGCTTTTAATTCCTGAGGAAGACTGGAAAGAGCAAGTATGGGACAAAAGTATTGTTCCGGATGACCGGTATTTATTTAAAAGACCGGGATATACTTGTGACTAGAAGGATATAGAGCTATTTGACAGAAAAGTTGCTGTCTGATGGCTCTTTTTTCTGATATATTAGAAATATGTTTTTGTTAGTGAGAATAAAGATGTCTCAGGGAAAGGTGAATTTATGAGCAAAAAAGAAAAACCTTTAGGAATGAGAATTGGTGAGAATGTCTTTTGTATCGGATACCTTGTTTTTGCACTTGTTGCCGGTTGCATATTTATTCTCAGGGCACTGGCTGCAGGAGATATATTTTATAGCATCTGTGCCGGAATGACACTGCTATTGGGTGGCGGTGATGCGTTCCATCTGGTGCCGAGGATAATGATCAATTTTAAAGGTGTAACAACAATAGAATCAGAACTGAGGAAAAGAGATTTTTGGCTGGGGCTGGGGAATCTGGTATCTTCTGTGACAATGACAGTGTTTTATCTGTTCCTTTTTGCAGCTTTATCTGTAAAACATGGAAATGGTGATGGCGGTTCGATTTTTGAAGACAGGCTGATCTTATGGATTGTGCTGTTAGTGCTGGCAGTAATCAGAATTGCCCTTTGTGCGTTTCCGCAAAACCATTGGTTCTCTAAAGACCGAGAGACAAAATGGGGATTGTATAGAAATATTCCATTCGTTGTTATGGGAGTGATAACAGTGGGATATCTTATCATACTATTTCAGGAATGGTTACTGGCCGTTCTTGTGACTGTAAGCTTTGTATGCTACATGGTTGTTGTGCTTGGGGCAAGCAGGAAGCCGATGCTCGGCATGATGATGATACCCAAAACAATATGTTATATATGGATGATTTCATTGTTTTTATGAAAAACGGTGAAAACTGAACTAATACGGTGTATGCCAAGGCATTTTGTATCTAAATCCTAGAAAGAGCATATCAAAACTATGAAGGGAAGACTTTCACTGTTTCTTGAAGGAAATCAGACCACTGTTCTTGCATTGGAGGGAGAAAGGGTCATTGGCTGTGCGTCAATCTGCTATTTCACTATCATTCCCACATGTACACATCCGTCAGGTAAGCGGGCTCATCTTGTGAATGTGTATACTGCCAAGGAGTATAGAGGACAGGGTATCGGAAGGAAAATGGTCAACATGCTTCAGAGGAATGCATGGTTTTATTAAAAAGTGAGGAGAGTGCTTAAGTTTAGACATGAATAATCTGGAATTTAATAACAAAAAGCAATGCGGACTCTGGCTCATGTTAGTGGGAGCCGTAATCGTGATAGCAGATATTTTCGGAGGTAATTTTTTAATTAACCCGATTATTTTTTTGATAGGATATATTGATGCCTTGAGTAAGATAATTTTTGGTATATATTTGATTTTCTTATCAAAGCCATCGGTTTTTATAAGAAAATCAATTTAAATAGAGAAGCGGAGGAAGCAGAAATTGATAGAAACAAAAAGACTTAGATTGGTACCATTTAGTATGGATCATATGGAGGCGTATTTTACCGGCTTTGACAGCGATATTACCAAGTATCAGTACCCGGAGCCCTTTGAGTCCATTGAGGATGCAAAAGAATTTTTGCAGGGAGAATAACAAAGAGATGCTGTGTATGTCAATTCTCGACATGGATGAGAATTGTGTTGGAAGCGTTGAGGTACATGGTTTAAACGAAGAGGTTCCGGAAATTGGGATTTGGATCATCAAAGATCAGCAGAGAAAAGGATATGCTTATGAGGCACTGAGCGCTGTGCTGGATTACACAAACAAGGAGTACAAGAAGAACAGGTTTTTCTATGAAGCAGATGTCAGAAATACAGGCAGCCAGGAACTCCTTAGGAAGTTCAAACATGAGGACAAAGGCATAGACAAGTTCACCACCGAATCCGGAAAATATCTTGAACTGATGGGCTCGATAGTAGAGATTTAAGTGCGTCTTGGATAAGCAAAGGGGGTAAAAAGATGATCACTTATAAAAAGCTTACTGATGCTGAACTGGATACCTTTATCGAAATGAGAATTTCGCAGCTCACTGAGGAATATACAGTTTCCGGGAAAACTGTGCCGGAAGGGGTGGATTTAAAATCAGCGTTGGAAGACTTTTATCACAGGCATATGGCAGATGGAACCTTTGTTTCATGGCTTGCCATGGATGAAGATAAGATCATTGGAACCAGTGGTATGTCTTTTGTTGAGAAACCGCCATATTTTACCTGCCCATCAGGGAAACTTGGGCTATTGTCCAGCATGTATACCGATCCTGATTATCGAAGGAAAGGCATAGCAAAAGAACTGCTTAACAGAGTTGTTGAAGAAGCAAGAGCCTACGGATGCGGCGCAGTGCATATCACTGCTTCAGACATGGGAGTGAAGTTATATACAGCTTATGGATTCAGGCATAATGGGAATTTTATGATGTATAACTTGGTTTAGAGCTCATATTTCCTTACAAAAATAATAATTATTCCCCGAAAACCCTTGTTTATAGCGCAGTTTTTGATAGACTGTAAATTAAAAAAGAAAAAAGGGTTGTTGGATAAATGGAGAGAAGAATCTACAAGCCTTCCTATGTCGTGGGGAGGCTTCTTACTTTTGTGCGCACCGAAAGTAAGATTCAATTTGTGCGCATGATCTTTGCGGCGCTGTTTATAGCGATTCAGCCGTTTCTTGGCGTCGTACTTCCCAAACTTGCTATCGGAACATTGGAGCGTTATGGAAAAGACGCTGCGCTTCCCCTGGCGAAAGTGATGGCGATTTATTTTGTTATCGCCGGTTTTATTGCATTTATGAGCGCGTTTTTAAGACAGGTGACAGATTCTGAAAATATGCGCCTTCGCATGCACTATCTGGCACTGCTTTCTCAGAAGATCCAGAACATGGATTACAAATATGTTGAGGACGCCAGCTTCTGGGAAAAGAATACAAGAGCTATGGATGCCGGTTCTTCCAATGGAAACGGCATAGAACTTATGCTGAATCTCATCTACAAGGCACCGGCTTATCTTTTGACCTTGATCGCTATGGCGGTGGTAGCGTTCACGCTGAGTCCGGTGGTTCTTGTCGTTACGATTTTGCACTGTGTCACACTTATGTGGGTGTCCGTAAAAACCCATGACTACGAGTACTCTCTTAAAGAAGAGAGAAGTAAGGCACAGCGCAGAATATCTTATTTCAACGATACAACGCATGACTTTTCTTTTGGAAAAGATATCCGAATCTTTAACTTCAGAGGGCGAATCATCGCAAACTATAAAAAGGAAATCGAAGCCTTTACCGCTGTAATTAAAATGGTTGAGAATCGCCGTTTTGCCCTTGGATTCCTTGGACTCTTTACGCTGATTCTTACTAATGTTGCCATGTACGGTATCCTGATTTATAAAGCGTACCAGGGAATGCCTGTAAGTGATTACACCATGTATGTGGCCCTGATCATGAGCATGATTGAGTACATGCTGCTCTTTGGTGACACTGTTACCAAGATCAGAAACGAAGGCGAATACGTGGACGATTTCTATCGCCTTATGGATGAAAACATCCTGACCGAGGGCAATCTGGAGCCTGAAAAAACAGACTCTGTGGAAATCGTATTTGACCATGTGACCTTCCATTATCCCGGAACAGACGTGGACATCTATAAAGACTTTTCATTCACCATAAAAAAGGGCGAGCGCCTTGCTATCGTTGGTGTTAACGGCGCAGGAAAATCCACACTGGTAAAACTGATCTGCGGGTTATATGAACCCAACGAAGGTCATATTTACGTCAACGGAATTGATATCAGAGACTGGAAAAAGAAGAACCTTTACGACCTGTATTCAACGGTTTCCCAGGACTTCAATATTCTTGCATTTACTCTTCGTGAGAATGTCACATGCGGCAGCAGCCAGCCTGACGATGCAAGAGTTACGGAAGCCCTTGAGAGAGTTGGGCTTGGCAAAAAGTTAAAGAGTCTCTCCAAAGGCCTTGATCAGATGATGTTAAAAGTCATAGACGAAGAAGGCACCGATTTCTCCGGCGGCGAACGCCAGAAGCTTGCCATCGCACGTGCACTCTACAAAGATGCACCCATGGTAATCATGGACGAGCCCACAGCGGCGCTGGATGCCCTGGCGGAAGCCGAGATATATGAAAACTTCAGCGAACTTGTTGAAGGAAAGACTGCTATTTATATTTCCCACAGACTTGCCAGCACGATTTTCTGTGACAAGATTGCCCTCTTTGACAAAGAAGGCGTGAAGGAATACGGAACCCACGAGGAACTTATGGCGAAGAAGGGAATGTACTACGACATGTTTGTGGTACAGGGTAAATACTATCAGGAGGAGGCTATGGAAGCGTGAAAAAGTTAATGCATTTTATAAAGCTTGCATGGAGCATTTCTCCCATGTATATCATTGCGCTTGTTTTAAAAGCTCTCCTTGGCGGCGCCAATATGCTGCTTAACGTGATCCTTCCAAAGCTCCTGATTGACGAGATCATGGGCGATAAGCAGGTTAATATGCTCATCCTCTTTGGCGTTTTGATTGTTTTAAATAATGTTTTGATGAAGTTGTTTGAGAATATTTTGGATCGCTATTTAAATATTCGCGGCGAGTTTGTCAATAAGACCATGCAGGAAAAGATGGGCGAAAAGATTATGAATATCGAATATTCATATCTGGAAGACCCGTATTATCTTGACCTGAAGGAGAGAGCTGTTTTTGCAATCTCCAATCAGGATGCCATCTCCAGACTGATTAGCTATGTATCACAGACCTTAACATCCATTGTGACACTGATTGGTCTTTTGGCGGTTCTCCTGACTTTGGGCCCTGTGCTGATAATTCTCATGGCCGTTGCAGCAGGACTTTCCATGATGGCCTATGCGCTGTCCATGAAGAAGGTTACAGGCTTGATGCAGCAGCTCATTCCCATCAACAGAAGATACAATTATTACTTCAGCCTCGGAATGGAAGAAAAAGCTCAGAAGGAAATCCGTCTCTATGACTTGGAACCCATGATTACAGAAACAGTGCTCAATGAAAATAAGAGTGTCTGTGACCTCTATGGAAAAGCCATGAGGGGACTTGCGGTTTCAACTGGACTCATGCAGGTAATCACAATCGGTGCCACTGCACTCACATATTTATACGTGGGTGTCAGAACACTTTCCGACCGTTTTGGAACGATGCTCTCCATCGGTTCACTGACCATGTATGTTTCATCAGCTGTTAGCTTCAGCCGTGCGATGCAGTCCTGCGGCGAGCAGGTGGTTATGCTGATTCAGACTCTTTCCTACTTAAGTCCTTATCTTGAGTTTATGGAAATTGAGGAAGAAGTACTTGAGACCGGAAAAGAAAAATTCGAGGGACCCATTAACACTCTCGAGTTTCGTAATGTAACATTCACCTACCCCAAGGCAGAAAAGCCCACTTTGAAAAACGTTTCCTTTATCGTAAAGCGCGGAGAAAAGATTTCTATCGTTGGATTAAACGGTGCAGGTAAATCTACATTGGTAAAGCTGATCTGTCGTATGTATAAGCTTGATAGCGGTGAGATTCTGGTAAACGGAAAGAATATTTACGAGTATGATTACAGAACCTATATGAGCAGTATTTCAGCGGTGTTCCAGGACTTTAAGCTTTTCAACTTTACCATTGCGGAAAACGTATCCTGTAAGGAATCCAATACCGAGAATGAAAAAGCCAAGGTACTTCGTCTCATGGAAGAAGTGGGCATGAAGGAGAAGGTGGACGAACTTAAAAACGGCATCGAGTCCCGCTTCGGTAAGGAATATGACGAAGATGGTATTGAAATGTCAGGCGGACAGGGACAGAAGATTGCCATTGCAAGAGCGCTCTATAAACCTTCTGAAATGGTGATTTTGGATGAGCCTGCCAGCGCACTTGATCCCATAGCGGAAGCAGAGATTTATGAGAAATTCAATTCTCTCGTAGAGGATAAAACCGCCATCTACATCTCTCACCGTATGTCGTCGTCTAAGTTCTGCGACAAGATTTTGATCATCGACGGCGGAACCGTAACTGATTATGATACACACAATAATCTGATGCAGAAAACAGATAGCTTATACTATCAGCTTTTCATGGCTCAGGCAGAAAACTACAAACTGGCATAACGATTTGGCAAGAATCGGACAACATAGGAGAAAGCAATTTTGGATAACATAGAGTGGCTCTTTTTTGATGTGGGTTCAACTTTGGTAAGTGAAGACGAGGAATTATTTCCCGAGTCCTATGAATGCCTTGAGCTGCTGAGCAAGAAATACAAAATAGGAATCATAGCTAATCAGTTGCCCGGAACCGCAACCAGATTAGAAAAGCATGGCGTTTTGAAGTTTATTGATCTTGTTATAGCCTCCGCGGAAGAAGGATTGGAAAAGCCCGACAGAAGAATATTTGAACTCGCTTTATCAAGGGCAAATTGCAAGCCGGAAAATGCCGTCATGATCGGAGACAGAGTTGATAACGATATTATCCCTGCTAAGAAGATGGGCATGAAAACTGTTCGCGTGAAGCAAGGAATGTGGAAATACTGGGAAGTCAGCAATGAGGATGAACAGGCTGATTATGAAGTGGACGACTTAAGTGAAGTTCTGGCGCTGTTTGATAAGAAAATGTAATACGTGAGGATAGTCACTTTCTGGCGTTTTAATCTAGTCATACGAGGAATACGAAAATGTTTTTTATCATGGTAATTACAGATGGCAGGAAAGACTTTGATTAAAGGAAAAAGAGGGCAAGGAGGATCCAAACCTTTATCTGCCGGAAGCTTTTGATGAAGCAGAAAAACTCATTAATGCGGCAAGGAAGAGAAAAGGCTTTTCATAATTGCTGACGTTCATCTGTGAGTCTATAAAAAATGAAGTGTAAAACAGACCTATATCCGTGTAAATGTAGGTCTGTTTTTTACTTTATGATAATTTGGATTAAGTAGAGTGGGTAAATAGTGATAGAATATTTATGTGTGCAAAAAAGTACAGATAATATTCTGGAAATTCAAGGGGGATTCACAATGCTTCGTATGGCAATATGTGATGATGACAGATCAGACAGAGAGCGCATTCATAGATATGTTACTGAGTATCTGGAAGAAAAAAACACTCAGGCAGAGGTCAGGGTATTTGATCATCCCGACAAACTGATTCAGGAGTGCGAGAGCTTTAGGCCACAGGTATATATTCTTGATATTGTTATGCCTATGGTAACCGGTATCCAGGCAGCAAGGGAGCTGCGCTGGAACCAGCCTGATGCACAGATCATATTTGCTACATCTGAGAGTTCTTATGCGCTGGAATCCTTTGACGTAAATCCAATAAACTATATAGTTAAGCCGGTAGATAAGGAGAAGCTTTTTTCTACGCTGGATCTCGCTTTGTCCAGAGTTCAGCTTGATGACAAAATAACTGTAAAGGTAAAAATAAAAGGCGGGCTGTGCACCTTAAGGCTCGATGACATTATGTATATTGATTACCGCAATCATGTGGTTAGTTATCATATGGCCAACGGTGAAGTTGTTTCAACACCGACGCTTAGAATCGGCTTTTCGGAATATATGGATGAAAATCATTCCGATCAGGATTTTATCAGGTGTCATGAGTCTATCAGTGTTAATCTCGGAGCCATCGATAAATTGACAAAAACAGATATCACTTTAAGAAACAGAGAGCTTATCCCTGTATCCAAGAGCAGATATACCGAGGTTGCGGACAGATATATGGATTTCAGACTATAGAGGTGACAACTAATGCATGACTTTCTTTTATATGCGATCATTTTCAGTATATTTGCCATGTTTTTTGAGGGCTATATCATTTTCAAAAACCTCAAGAACAAGCTTCATGCATACCTTTTCCTTAACTGTATTGTTATGCTGGTAAACAATATAGGTTATCTTTTGCAGCTCCTGTCGAAAAATGAAGATGAGTATATAGCTGCGCTTAAGTTTTCCTATGCAGGGAGAGTATGGATTGTATTCTCTCTTTTTCTGTTTACCGTGGAGTTCTGCCATGTTAAGGTTCCAAGGATTTTTATAAGAGCATTTATTCTCTTTGATGCGATTACTTATGTTCTGGTGTTCACACTCGAGAATCATAACCTTTATTATTCCAAGAAATGGTTTGACAAAGATGGACTTTTCCCGGTTCTTCTCCATAGGAACGGCATTGTACATTCAGTGTATATGCAGGTTCAGGCCATAGTCATTCTCATAAATTTCTACTGGCTATTTAAGGAGCTTAGAAGATACAAAGGCAAAATCGCTAAAAAGCGAGCGATGATAATTATTGCGGGCTTTATAGTTGAGTCCGTTCTTTTTATCTGCCAGATTACCCATGTATTCTTCGTTACATATTTCTTTGATATTTCGGTATTTGGAAATGTGGCGGTTACGATCTCAATGTTCATTGCAATTTTCAGATACAATCTGCTGGGCATCATCGACATGGCCAGAGAATACATCGTGGACAGGCTTTCTGAAGGCGTTATTGCCGTGGACGCAGATGACAGATTGTCCTATTACAACGAGCATGCAAAAGAGCTCTATCCGGAAATCACAAATGATCCCGAGGGTGTGGTGAAGCAGTTGCGGGAGGCTGTAGTTAAGGGTAATACTTTGGAGATCGGTGACAGATTCTTTTCACCAGAGGAAAAAGAGCTTTTTGCGGAGGGCGAAGTTATCGGAAAGCTGTATGCTCTTGTGGACACAACAGTCCTAAAACAAAAAGAGTATAAGTTAAAAGCTGATGCTGCCATGCTGGAAATGGCTGCGGACAGCATGAAGGAGCGCCTACATGCCACGGAGGAGATCTTGAGCCAGGACAGAACAATGAGACATGACAGGAGACATTTTGAGGCTCTGGTTTTGTCCCTGATTCAGGACGGCAAGGTTGACGAAGCAAGAGAATGCCTAGAGGAGCGCCTGTCGCAGGAGCCTCGCACGGGTTTAAGATACTGCGAGAATCCCACAGTCAACGCTGCAATTATGCATTATGTAACTGTGGCTGAGCGAAACAATATAAATGTAAAGGTCTCAGCAAATATCCCTTTCAAGCCGGGAGTCGACGAGATGCAGCTTGCTATTGCAATCAGTAATCTCTTTGAAAACGCAATACATGCCTGCGAAAAAGTTCCGGAAGCTGAACGCTTTATTGAAATCACGGCTAAGTTCAAGCAGCAGCTTTTGTTTGAGATCGTTAATTCCTGCGATGGAAAAACAGAGCTCAACGAGGAAGGATATCCTGTGACAACAGAAGTCGGGCATGGAATCGGAACCCGCAGCGTTCTTGATTTTGTGAAAAAATCAAACAGTGAGATACGATATATTGCAGAGGACAGAAGATTTAAAGTACGAATGATGGTTGGTTGAGGAACAATAATTTTTCCCGGGGAGACTTTATAATGAAACGATGCGCATTGTTTCTTTTTGCCATGATCATGTGCCCGATTATTATTTCGGGATGCGGTATGCAGGCTAAAAATGATATTACTACAGTGACATTTCAGACCTGGAATCCTGCGGATACAGGGCCTGACAGTCCGATTTACAAGATCATAGATTCTTTTGAAAAAGAAAATCCTGATATTGATATCAACTATGTCTTTGTCGGTTTTGGTGATTACCAGGATCACCTTCGTGTAGAGTTGATGGGAAATAAAGGACCGGATGTATTTGGAATTCCTTCCGGTGTCTTTTTTGATTCGTCAAAAGCTTTTGAAGAAGAGCTTACCCCCTACTGTGAGGAGTCATGGGGCTCTGACTGGCAGAGTAAATTTTTTGATTCATGCATCGAAGCGGTAAGTGATGAGCATGGAAAAATCTACGGCCTTCCTCTTGGACAGACCTATGCAGGATATATGTGGGCTGATGTAAATATGCTTAAAGAGTATGGCTGCGAGGTTCCAAGAAGCTATAAAGAAATGCAGGAAACATGCTTAAAGCTCAGGGAAAACGGGCAGTATCCCATGGCAATCGGAGCAAAGGATTCATGGCTTAATCATGATATGTGGATGTCCATAGCCGCTGATTGCGACAGGGATGCATTGTACGATGCCATAGAAGGCAGGGGTAGCTTTGAGACAGAGCCTATTATCGAATCCTTCAGGATTTGGCAGAATAGCTTCACTAACGGAGTATTCCAGGACAAAGCCATAAAAATGACATTGTATGATACAGTTAATAACATGTTCCAGCGAGAGGGAAGTATTCCCATGTTTGCAAATGGTTCCTGGGCTATGAACATGTATACAATAAGCGATGAAAAGACGCAGAAAAATTTCAACGGCGAGGGAGCGGACCACGATATTTTCCTGATCGATTGGAACGACGATGGAACGGTTGCGCCCGTAACAGCATCCGTAGATGTAATTCTTTGTCTGAATCCTGAGTCCAAGGTTAAGGATGCGGCCTTCAAATGGATGAATTATCTGGTTAACGAGGGCCAGGAGCTTTTGGTAAATCAGTATCTGGAATATATGCCATCCCGTGCAGACATGAACCTGAATGTGCAGGGATTAAACGAGGATGGACAAAAGAATCTTGAGAAAATAATTGAAAACGGAAAGACTAATGTAGCAGGCCCCAGAATAATAAAATATGAGGATGTGAGTCTTGCTGTACGTGATGCTTTGGAAGATCTGGCAGAAGGCGATATCACCCCTGAGGAAGCAGCTGCCAGAGTACAGGAAGTGTCACGAAATACAATACGCTGAAGGTCCGTTTTTCACGAAAATTGAACATAAGAATAAAGTGTAAAACAGACCTAATGCGGTGTATGCGGAGGTCTGTTTTTCTTTGCGTGATAGATTAGAGTTATCAAGAAAAGATCTAAATACCAGGAGGAAAGAGAGGTTTATGGATAAAAAGGCAAACAAATATGATATACCCAAAAGAGACGGAAGCGTTTGGCCGGATGATATCTGCCCTGCATACACGCCGAGGGAAGATGCGATCCCTTCTATACAAGGATGCTGGTACTGCAAATATGCAGATTTTCATTTAAAAGAAGAACGAGCCCTTGAGGTGGGAATTTGTAACTGGCCAAAGAAAATTATAGATTAGCATGGATGAATAAAGGAAGCCTGACATCAAGTGGAACTTTACAAAATTCGTAATCGACAGAGCAGGAGGGTATTACGTATGGAAAAAGAATTGTACTTAAAGCAATTGAAGCCTTATCTTTACCTTATGGATGAGGTCCATAAAAGGCGGTGATGTAATAGATCTTGGCGGGAAAACGCTTGAAGTATACGACCTTCCGGGGCACACTCCCGGCGGAATTCTCCTTCTTTTAAAAGAAGACAGGATACTTTTTACAGGGGATTCCATAAATCACCATCTGTGGATGCAGCTTGATGGCTGCCTAAAGATGGAAGATTTTGTTAAAGAGCTTGATAAGGTTATGTTTCTTGAAGAGAAGGCCGATACAATCCTGCATGGTCACGCAACGGATTTTGATGACATCTCCCTTATGCGCTGCATGCGAAAGGGGGCAGTAGAGATCAGTGAAGGGAAGACTGAAAATGACCTGCCCTATAAGTGGTTCGGAGGAGAAGCCAGGCAGCATCCTTTCAAGCTTGAAGAAGGAAAACATTATCAGCAGATGGATAGCGTAATCTGTTATAGATGATTTTTACCAGTCCATATACGATTAAACTAAACAATATTGACATATGTCAGAATTAACACTATATTATAACTGACATATGTCATTTTTAATTAATGGAGGAAAACTATGCCAAGAACACCAAAGTGCAGGAGAATATTGAGGTTTCCGGATTATTACAGCTTCATACCTGAAGATGCGGAAAAAGATAATATCGCGACCATAGAGCTGACTCTTGATGAGTTTGAGACTATCAGGCTTTTGGACTATGAAGATCTGAATCAGGAAGAATGCGCTTCCAGAATGGGTGTTGCAAGGACTACAGTGACAGCCATGTATGAGAATGCAAGGAAAAAGCTTATAAGTGCAGTAGTTGAGGGCAAGAGACTTTCCATTGCCGGAGGCAATATTGAAATTGACAAAGAAAGATACAGTTTAAATGTAAGTATGAAGGAAAAAGGAGAGAGTATTATGAGAGTAGCAGTAACATACGAAGATGGTAATGTCTTTGGACATTTTGGAAGGACAGAGCAGTTCAAGGTTTATGACATAGAGGATGGTAAAGTAGTAAATTCCCAGATACTTGGAACAAACGGAGAGGGATGCGGCGCCCTTGCAGGTATCCTCAATATTGCAAAGGTTGATGCACTTATCTGTGGCGGAATCGGCGGCGGAGCGCAGAGAGCTCTTCAGGAAGCAGGGATCAAGCTTTATGCCGGCGCAAACGGAAGCACAGACGCAGCTGTTGAGGCATTGATTGCGGGAACACTTGATGCCGGCTCTGAAGCAAACTGTGACCATCATGATCATGAGCATGGCGAAGGCCATACTTGCGGACACGGAGGCTGCCATCACTAAAATGATATTTTCACTGTTTCTGACATTTGCAAAAATAGGACTTTTCACCTTCGGTGGCGGATATGCAATGATATCGCTGATAGAGAACATCTGCGTTGACACTAAGAAATGGATTACTCATGAAGAGATGATGAAGATCACTGTCATAGCAGAGTCCACGCCGGGGCCTATAGCGATAAACTGCGCCACCTATATCGGATACAAGCAAAGGGGGATTGCCGGAGCTATTGCAGCAACCCTTGGAGTGATAACACCTTCCTTTGTTATCATTTATCTGATATCAAGATTTCTGGAAAATTTTCTCGAGATTCAATGGATAGTCAGTGGCTTTAAAGGCATAAGGATCGCAGTTGGAATACTGATCCTTGATGCTGCAATAGGCATGATTGAAAAGATGTATAAGAAAAATAAGAAGATGAACAGGAAGGTAATGCCTTACGTAATCCTGAGCAGCTCTTTTGCGATAATGCTTCTTAATAATATTTTTAAGCTGGGAATTTCTTCTATCATGCTTTTAGTGATAGCAGCAGTGCTTGGCGTGGCCATATCCGTTATATCAGGGATGCCCTCTGTGAAAGGGGGTGCCGATAAATGATATATCTTGACCTTATCATTGGCTTTTTGAAGGTTGGAATGTTTTCATTTGGGGGCGCCTATGGTGCTATCCCGCTTATAAGAGATGTCGTTCTGCATTATGGCTGGATGGATGAAGAAGCACTGGTGAATATGATCGCGATTAGCGAAAGTACGCCGGGGCCTATCATGGTAAATCTTGCAACATATGTCGGAAGCAGCAAGGCAGGAATCCTGGGCGGAATTTTGGCAACGATCTCCGTAGTTTCTCCTGCGTATATTCTTATCATACTGTTAATGACTCTTTTAAACAGGTTATCAGGGAAAAAGTGGGTGAAGGCAGCATTTAACGGCATCAAACCTTGCATAATCGGAATCATTCTGGCTATGGGAGTTAGTATGATCGGAAAAAACAGCCTGACGCCCATTTTGACAAAAAAGGATATACTTCCCGCAGTAATGACTATAGTGCTTGCCGCAGTTTACTTTGGATTCCGAAAGATATTCAAAAAGAAAATGTCACCAATTGTTCTGATACTGATAGCTGCATTCGCCGGCATAGCGGTTTATCTTTTTTAAACCTTTCACAAAATGGACTTATTCTCATGCTATCATGTCAGATGAAGAGACAACAGCTGACAGTACTGATGCTACAGAAGAGGTCAGTGATGAAGAAGGTAAGTATGTCGTATTCACTGATGCCAGCAACGAAGAAGTAGAAGCTTTTGCCAAGGCAGTAGTTGATGCTGTTCTTGCAAAGGACTGGGAAACTGTTGGAGATATGATCCAGTATCCGATAGGTACAGAGGAAGCAAACAATCTGTGCAACAACAAGGAAGAGTTTGTTGCATACGCTAACAGCACAGGATTTAGTGAGGAAAATATGACATCTCTTGCTGCATGGGATAGCGCCGATCTGTGGGCGAACTGGCAGGGAGCATGCATCGATGACGGAAACATCTGGTTTAGAGATATAGATATCGAAAAAAAGGACTTAAAGATTGTTTCACTGTTCGATTTGCGCGAAGCCGGCGGCGAGATAACAGAATAATAGTATTGCAATGCTTTGACAGGTCATCGTTGATGGCCTGTTTTTCTTTAATATGACCTTAATACGCAAAGAAGTAGAAATATGGATATGTTTTTTGCTCTACTTGATATATAACAAATTCATCCTTTTGCTTACAATATCACTATAAACAAAAACACTTGTTGGTACGAATTTGAAAAGGATGGTGATGGTTATGTTACTGACAATGTTATTTATGATTTGTATGTTCGGTTTTATTGGAAAGCTCATAGGATTTGC
Organism: Butyrivibrio sp. WCD3002; assembly: GCF_000424265.1. GTDB lineage: Bacteria > Bacillota > Clostridia > Lachnospirales > Lachnospiraceae > Butyrivibrio. The sequence continues at coordinate 11,157 of NZ_AUJO01000026.1, read as the reverse complement.
TTTCAGGTTCTCATGGAGCATGATCAAGGTTGCATTTTTCCTTGTATTCCTGCCCTTCACCTTAATAGCAATGGTATTTGGAGGACTGCTCTATGTAGCATTCCCGGTACTTTTAGTTGCAATGATTGTTGGTCTTTTGGTCAAGGAGGCTTAAGGAGGCAATAGTATCACTTTGCCATATGGGTTTTTGATAGGAGAAAGGTTATGAGAGAAAGAAGATTACGTAAAAGTGCAGATCAGAAGGTTTGTGGTGTATGTGGAGGTCTGGGTGAGTATTTTGGAATTGATCCCACAATCATAAGAGTCATCTATTTGATCCTCTTATTTACAACCGGAATCGGAATCCTTCCGTACATCTTCCTTGCAATAATAATGGAAGATGCACCTGCAAGTGCGAAGAACACCGGATTCTATAAAAAAGAAAACAGTTACTCGGCAAAATATTATGAATCAAGTGAACCCGTTGGCTTCAAGCCTTTTACAGATAATTCAGAGGTCAAAGGCTTTAACATCTAAAAAAGAAATGGGGGAATAAGGATGAGCAAAGGACTTAAATTACTTCTTGCGATTCTCTTGGGAGCATACATATTGTCACCGGTAGATCTCGTATCTGCCTGCCCTGTAGATGACATCATAATACTTCTTATCGCGGTGGCATCAAGTAGGAAACTTGGGCAGAGACAAACAGTAGAAGCGATAGAAGATAAAGGGGATTATACATCATGAAAATAACATCAAGATCAAGACTTGTTTTGGCAATAGTTTTTGCAGTGAGCGGAATTATGTGCATCGTAGGCGGAAAAACAGTGATGGCCGGTATGTGGTTTATTTGCACGGCAGCACATTTCTTTGAAGCTTACAGACTTCACTGCCAGGAAAAAGAACAAATATAATCAGTCCGAAAGGACACAGAAGAGGTCGCCTGTGAGGTGACCTCTTTTTTAGTTAATTCCCCTATACTCATCTCATAACAGGAAAACAGGTAAAAGCGAAAGCAGATAGGAGGCACTTATGCACGGAGCGATTCTTGGAGATATGGTAAAACCGTTCCCGAAGCCATAACAGCTTTTCTTGAGGGAAAAGATTTTGAGGACGTCATAAGGACAGCAGTTTCCCTGGGCGGCGACTGCGACACCCTGACCTGCATCGCAGGAGCAATGGCTGAGGCATTCTATGGTATGCCGCCGGAAATGCTGCTTGAGACTTATAAAAGGCTTGATGGGGAGATGATTGAGGTTGTGAAGAGGTTTGATGATTGGGTAAATATCAAAGAAATTGCATAGTAATAAATATCTATGCTTTGCTCAGATACTCTAGGGAAGAATACTCAAATGAATGATATAATTAGAGGGATAGTTATAGCATACTAATTATTCGATACAAATAAATAATCAATTGGTGAGGGGAACTAATTTAAGCGATATTGACTATTACAAAAAAGTTTTAGGGGTGATTTAATGTCAGAGTTTTATGAATTACAGGAAACGGCGAGTAATAATGATCTCAAACAGGTGTTGCACAAACTCATAAATAACTGGGAGCATGAGGTTGTAGAGTTTAAGGAAGCAACAAATGATTATGATAAGAACAAGATTGGGGAGTACTTTTCTGCGATTAGTAATGAAGCGAACTTAAAGTCATTGCAATATGGATGGCTTGTATTTGGGGTTCGCAATAAAGACAGAGCTATTGTTGGTTCTAACTATAGAGATTCGAAAGGACTTGATACTCTTAAACAGGAAATAGCACAGAATACTACTGGCAATATTTCATTTATTGATGTGTTTGTACTTCAAATTGAAGTTGACGGTGAAAAGCGAAGAGTAGTAATGTTCCAAATACCAGCAGCTGAAACAGGAACGCCTACTGCATGGAAGGGACATTATTATGGCAGGGATGGAGAGTCGTTAGGACCGCTTTCTAATGAGGAATTCGACAGAATACGAGGACAGGAGAAGAAGGACTGGTCGAAGCAAATTCTAGAAGGCGCAAAAATTGATGATTTGGATAAAGATGCAATTTTTCTTGCTCGTCAGAAATATAAAGAAAAAATGGGAAAACCACATATTGCCAAAGAAGTTGACGGTATGAATGATACAGAATTTCTTACCAAATTAAAGCTCGTAATTGATGGAAAAGTCACTAATGCAGCAATGCTTCTTTTAGGGCATGAAGACAAAGATTATTTATTTGCTTCAGCACCAGAAGCAGCTTGGCGTTTATATAATTCTAAAAACGATATTAGTGATTATGAGATCTTTAAAATACCATACATCACGCTTAGTGACAGGTTGTTTGGTAGAATAAGAAATCTGACTTACAGATATATGCCGAATCAGATGACTCTTTTTCCTATGGAAACGACCCAATATGATATGTGGCTATTGCGCGAGCTATTAAACAACTGTATTGCTCACTCAGAATACACAATTGGCGGAAGAATTATTCTCAATGAGTTCGAAGATAAGATTATGCTTATAAATCCAGGTTCTTTTTTACCCGGAGCCATTGAACCAGTATTAGAACCAAGTTATAATCCACCATTTTATAGAAACCAACTACTGGCGGAAACGATGGTAAAGCTGAATATGATAGATTCACAGGCAATGGGTATTAGACGAGTGTTTAGAATTCAGCAGGAAAGATTTTTCCCTATGCCAGATTATGACTTATCTAATAGGCAGCAGGTGGCGGTAAGCGTTTATGGCAAGTCACTTGATGACAATTATATGCATGTTCTTTATGACAATCAGGACTTGGATTTACAGACAGTATTCCTGCTCGATCAGGTTCAGAAAAAGCACGAACTACCTAAAGAAGGTGTACAGTATTTACGCAAACTCAAATTGGTCGAGGGAAGAGTAAATAATTTGTATATTTCTGCTTCTGTTGCTAAGAGCACAGAGCAGGAGGCAGAGTATATCAGACAGAAAGCATTTGATGACCAGTACTACAAAGATATGATCGTAAGATATTTGAAGCAATGGAAAAAGGCAAAGAAAAAAGATATTAAAAACCTTTTATGGGATAAGTTACCGGAAGGGCTTACAGACACTCAAAAGGAGTCTAAAATAAAGAATCTGTTACACTCTTTGGCTAATGAGGGGTTAGTAACTACTGATTCTGACAATAAGAGATTGGCTAATTGGATTTTGAAAAAATAATTAACCAATCTTAACCAATAATTAAAACGAGAAGAGGTGCGTATATACGATATTTTGGCACCTTTGGATTGGTTAAATTGGTTAGATTAAGAATAAAAAGCATATATTATATCAAAAAGAGTCGAATTAAATAGAGAAACTATAAAATCATTATTAAATAACGCGGCGAAAAGAAATAAGATATTTATTGATGATATGGTAACTATAAGATATGACATGAGGGGATACATATGTTGGAACCCGGATTATACGAACAGGTCATAAATAAACAGATACAATCAGAGCTTAGTGGCGCAGCTGAAGATTTAAAGCGCGTTGAGAAGATTGATGGTGCGGAAGCATCTGAGATCCTTTCAAGGTATGTTTCAGAGGTTGTCCATAAGGCTCTTGATCGCATCGCAGATGATGAAAATCTTGAGGCCAAGATTGAGCTTGTTAACAAGGTGGTTGGCCTTATATCTGATGAGGATGAATTAGGTGATCTGAAGGAGTTGGCAGTAGCTGATAGTGCAGAGCAGCTACTGGCACTCCTTTCAGACAATGATCCCATGTATAAAATCGGGCAGCGTAAAGCTAAGGATATAGTGCGCCCTGAAACATCTGTTGCACAGAGCAGTTTGTTTACAGGAGCGATACATGAGCCTCAGATGTATTCTGAGCTTAAGAAAGAAATGGAGACAGCAGATAGAATTGATATGCTTGTCTCTTTTATTAAATGGAGTGGCTTAAGGCTCTTATATGATGAACTAAAGAGCTTTACTGATCGCGGAGGAAAACTTAGGATCATCACCACTTCATATATGGGAGCTACAGATGCAAAAGCTATAGATGAGCTGTGTAATCTGACAGGGGTGGAAGTGCGCATATCCTATGATACGAAGCGCACAAGACTTCATGCCAAAGCATATATTTTTTATAGAAATACTGGCTTCACTACAGCTTATGTAGGTTCTTCTAACATGTCGAATGTGGCTATGTCCAGCGGACTTGAGTGGAATATCAAAGTTACCACCAAGGATATGGAACCTACGATAAAGAAGATAGAAGCCACTTTTGATAGTTATTGGAATTCGGCTGTATTTGAAAAGTACACCCACGACAGCTACGACAAGTTAAGAACTGCACTTAGAGCAGAGAGACGCGGTAATAATGCAGAGGGCTATGGGTTTATCGTAGATATCAATCCCTATCCTTATCAGAAGGAAATATTGGATAGGCTTGATGCTGAGAGAATTATCAGAGGCAGGAATAAGAATCTTGTGGTTGCTGCCACAGGTACGGGAAAGACACTTATTGCTGCATTTGATTATAGAAGATTTTGTAAGAGGCATCCTGAAAAGCAGAATAAGCTTCTTTTTGTTGTGCATAGAGAAGAAATTCTAAGACAGAGCAGGGAAGTTTTCAGAGCTGTTTTGAAGGATCCAAATTTTGGTGAGCTATATGTTGGCGGTGAGAAGCCGGCAAACTTAGATCATCTTTTTGTATCCATACAGACTGTAGCATCGCAGGAGTTATATAACATACTTCCTGCAGATCACTATGATTTTATCGTAGTAGATGAGTTCCATCACGCAGCCGCACCTACCTATCAGGGACTGCTTAGCACATTTAAACCACAGATATTATTAGGACTTACAGCTACTCCAGAGAGAATGGATGGGAAGAATGTCCTTGACTATTTTGATGGAAGGATAGCAGCTGAGATCAGACTTCCGGAAGCCATAGAGAGAAAGCTTCTTTGTCCTTTCCAGTATTTTGGTGTATCTGATGAAACAGATCTGTCAGAGGTTAGATGGGTTAGAGGCGGTTATGACAAAACTGAGCTTAGCAATCTGTACTCTATGAACAGAGCGATTGCAGAGAAGCGAGCTAATCATATCATCAATTCTTTGTATAAGTATGTCACGGACATGGATAGTGTTCATGGTTTGGGATTTTGCGTATCTATCGAGCATGCAAGATTCATGAGTGAATATTTTAATGAAAAGGGAATTCCGTCGATAGCACTTACGTCCAGTTCGTCAGATGGTGATAGGGCTAATGCAAAGAAGATGTTATTGGCCGGTGAGATAAAGTTTATCTTTGTTGTTGACTTGTACAATGAAGGTATAGATATTCCGGAGGTTGAGACTGTTCTTTTCCTTAGACCTACAGAATCACTTACTGTGTTCTTACAACAGCTTGGTAGAGGTCTGCGTTTATCAGATGGGAAAGAATGCCTGACAGTTCTTGATTTTATCGGGCAGGCCAATAAGAAATATAACTTTGAAGAGAAGTTTTCTGCACTACTTGCCAACACAAATCATAGCGTTCAGTATGAAATAAAGCATGGATTTACTGCGCTTCCAAAGGGATGCTATGTACAGCTTGAGAAGAAGGCGACGCAGGTTATATTGAATAATATAAAGCAGTCATTTGATAGCAGGGCAGGACTCGTATCAAGGATACAGACATTCACTGAGGATAGTGGATTAGAACTGACTCTTAAGAATTTCCTGCATTATTATCACCTGAATGCATATAGTATTTATGCAAAGTATTCCTTTGCAAGGCTTTGCGCAGATGCCGGTGTGATAAGTGATTTTGATGAGCCAATTGAAGAGAAGATGACGAAAGCATTTGCAAAGTTTGTCGCTGTAGATTCTGCACTGTGGATTAAGTTTTTGATTGAAATTCTGCCAAGGGTAAATGATTTAGATATTAGTGTTTTACCTGAAACATATCAGCGAATGATGCAGATGTTCTATGTGACTTTGTGGCAGAATACGGTGGATGATTGGAATGCACCTGAAGTAAAACAGAACTTATCAGAGCTTTGCAATTGCAAAAATATGTTGGGTGAGTTAATAGAGCTTCTTGGTTACAATCTTGAAAGAATTGACGTGGTAGGAGATCGCGTTGATTTGGGATTTGACTGTCCGCTGGAATTGTATTGTACTTATACCAGAGATCAGATTCTTGTGTCCATGGATTTCATGAAGCCGCAGACGGTAAGAGAGGGTGTGAAGTGGCTTGAAGATAAGCGTGTAGATGTGCTTTTTATCACGCTGAATAAGGCTGACAAGGACTATTCACCGACGACTATGTATAATGATTATTCTGTAAATGAAGAGTTTTTCCATTGGCAGAGTCAGAGTACGACTTCGGATACTTCACCAACGGGTCAGAGGTATATAAATCACGTTCAAGGCGGAAGTAAGGTTCTTTTGTTTGTAAGAGAATTTAAAACTGACTTGGCCGGCACTGCACCTTACACATACCTTGGGACTGCGAAATATGTAAGTCACCACGGCAGCAGGCCTATGAATATTACATGGCATTTAGATAATCCGATTCCTGCAAAATACATTAAAAAGACTAGTAAGCTTGAAGTTGGATGATGATTGTCGGCTTACTTTTTTACAAGAAATATATATCAGGATAACCTATGGAATACATCGAAATTTTCACACGTGACAAACAGTTCACCGGGAGGGTCATCGAGAAGCATGAGAAGAAGCAGCCCGGGGACTACATAAAGCACGTTCTTATCATTATGAAGACAAGCGACAGCCCTGCTCCGGGAGAGGGTGAGGGCAGATATGTTGTTCAGCAGAGATCTCTGCTCGCCAAGTACTATGCCGGGAAATGGGATATGACAGGTGGCGGAGTAAGAGCAGGAGAGACCGATGCAGAGGCCGCTGTCAGAGAGCTTTCGGAAGAGCTTGGAATAAAGGTATCACCTGATGATTTAGAACTTGCTTTTGAGTATATAAAAGACTGGGACGATGGGACAGGGCTCCTTGCTTCGATTTTCATGCTGAGGGTTGATGTTCCTGAAGGCGGTTTTGATTTTAACCGCTATGAAGTAAATGATGTCAGGGTCATGCCCTTTAGCGAGTTTTACGCTCATATCATGGATCACAACGATGAAGAGATGGGCAGAGGCATCAGGGATATCGAGGCGAGACTGTAACAGAAGTTAGGAAGTGAAACTGAAAATATAGTGTTTTTAAGGAGGTTTACATGAACAAGGTATATTGCTATTCAAGATGCACCACCTGCAAGAAAGCTCTTAAGTGGCTTGATGATAACAAGATAAAATATGAGCTTATCGATATCAAAGAAGATCATCCCGATGAAGCTACTCTGAGAAAACTTCACAAAAAGAGCGGACTTCCTCTTAAGAAGTTTTTCAATACCAGTGGCAAGCTTTATAAGGAATTGGAGCTTTCAAAGCGCCTCCCTGATATGAGCGAGGACGAGCAGTTTAAGCTCCTTGCATCTGATGGAATGATCGTGAAAAGGCCCCTTCTTATAACAGATAAAAAGGTGCTGACAGGTTTTAAGGAAGAGGACTGGAAGGACGCATTAGGCTGACGGAAAACCGGGGATATGAAAACAATAAACGTAGTAGCAGCAATTATCTGCGATGATTACAAGAGAAAAACAAAGATTTTCGCAACTCAGCGCGGTTACGGAGATTATAAGGATGGCTGGGAGTTCCCGGGAGGAAAGATTGAAGAGGGTGAAAGCCCGGAGGAGGCCCTTGTTCGCGAGATCAGGGAAGAGCTTGGGGCTAAGATAGAGGTTCATGATCTTTTAGATGTTATCGATTATGATTATGAAAAATTCCATCTTCACATGAACTGCTTTTGGGCAACTGTTGCAGAGGGCGAGCTTAAGCTTTTGGAGCATGAAGCTGCAAAGTGGCTTGAAGCCTGCGATCTTAGGAGTGTTGACTGGCTTTCTGCGGATCTTATTTTGCTTCCCAAAATCTCTGCGGCCATGGTCGATAAAAATGTGGAGTACTATGACGAGAACGCTGACTCTTTTTTCTCAGGAAGTGTTAATGCGGATATGTCCTATGAGAGGGACAGGTTTGTAGAACTTCTTCCTGAGCATGGCCATGTTTTGGATGCGGGCTGCGGAAGCGGACGAGACAGCAAGGCTTTCATGGATTTAGGTTTTCATGTGACAGCTTTTGATGCATCTAAGGAAATGAGAAAGCGGGCATCGGAGTATCTGGGGCAGGAAGTGCTGGACATGAGGTTCGAGGATATGGATTTTCATAATGAATTCGACGGAGTCTGGGCCTGCGCTTCGCTCCTTCATGTACCGGTGGATCAGCTTCCGAAGACCATGAAAAAGCTTAATGCCTCTCTAAAAGACGGCGGCGTTATATATGCTTCTTTTAAATACGGCGATGGCACGAAGATGCGAGGAAGCCGGAGGTTTAGCGATTTTAATGAAAAGAGTATAGTACCGCTTTTCGAGGATGCGGGATTTGAGATTATTTTTAATGACACCGGTAACGACAACAGACCCGGAAGAGAAGCGGAGATGTGGGTCAATGCTATCGGAAGAAAAAAGTAAGGTGATGATATCAAGGCGGGGCAGGAAAAGACTGGTGCTTACGTGTCTCGAGGATAAAATTGAGATGTATCGTAAGTTTGGATTTACCGACCTTGGAGAATCTGCTTCTGTATGGGGCGGTGAAGCGTGGCATGAGATGGATATTGTGCTTAACTGATAATGGAAGCTTGGTTTTAAGAGTTTAGTTTTTGCGGGTGAATCGATGATTGGTACAGATATCAGAAACAGAGGGGATCTGGTTGAGCTCGTTAATGAGATAGGTTTTCTGCCTTTCTTTTCGGGAAGGATAGAGGGATTCTCGCTGGAAGAGAATGTTTCATACGAGGCGTGGTATCAGGGACGCTGGAAGGGCAGGGTTCATTGGGATGCCTGGGACTGGAAGGGTGAGGTTCTTCAGAACAGGGAGCTTGTCTATGGGAAGTTCTTTGAGAAGAAGGCTGGCTTTATCAGTTTGGAACTATGGCCTGATTTCTGTAATTATCGAAGGGACGGCTATGATTTCGATGCCAGATTTGATGACGGCCTTGCATCCTACAAGGACAAGGGAGTTGTGGACTACATCACGGACTCCGGCGCAATGCTTACGAGAGAGATCAAGGATGCACTGAATTATAAAAAGGGCGGCAACAAGGGGTTCGAGACGGTTATCACAAGGCTCCAGATGGAGACCTACGTTGTCCCTGTGAATTTTGAATACAGTGTACGCAAGAACGGCGATGAATACGGATGGGGTAATTGCCGGTACGATATCGCTGAAAGATTCTGGGGCGATAAGCTATGCAGATCCGCCTACAAGAGGGACCCGGAAGAGTCCTTGGAGAGGATCATTAAGCGCATTCGAAAGGTTCTGCCTAAGATGGAGGAAGACGAGATTAGGGCTGTGCTTAGGGGGTAGAATATGCGAGGTATCGTGCGTGTACGATAAAATATGCTGGTTTTTATCGTACACACACGATAAAAATATATTGATATTGTCGTGCGCATACGATAAAATATATCATATAACATGATATTTATATGATAATCGGAGGCGGTAATGAATCATAGTGTATTGAAACAGGTCATTTTAGAGCAGATTGAAATAATACAAAATGCTGAAATCATCGAACGTGACTATGATTTTGAAAATAATATCAATTATATTCTTGTTGGCCTTAGAAGAGCAGGGAAATCAACCCTCTTATACAAAATCGCGAGAGAACTTGTTGAAGCAGGATGGGACTGGTCTCAAATAATATACGTTAATTTTGAGGATGACAGACTGTTAGGCTTCACAAAGGATGATTTTAATGACATCGTTGAGACTTCTTATGAGTTGACGGATGCTAAAGAGATATACTACTTCTTTGATGAGATTCAGATCATAGATGGATGGGAACATTTTGCCAGAAGAATGGCTGACCAGAAAAAGCATGTATATATTACCGGAAGCAATGCTAAGATGCTTAGTTCTGAAATGGAAAAAGCTCTTGGAGGCAGGTATCTGTCCAAAATGATTATGCCTTTTTCCCTTGGCGAGTCGCTTGATTATAAAAAGATAACCCATGATGAAAAGTCATTTCTTACAACCTCTAAGCTGGCAAAGATTCGCAGAGGGTGCCAGGAATATATTTTGAGTGGTGGTTTTCCTGAAGCACTGCTTTTATCAAACAAAAGAGAGTATATTAAGAGCGTATACGAGAAGGTTCTTCTTGGAGATATTATAGAACGAGAAAAAGTGAATAATAAGATGGCCCTCAGGCTTATGATAAAGAAGATAGCTGAAACAGTAATGCATGAGGTTTCGTTCAATAAGCTGGCTGGGAATGTAAAGGCAACCGGTGTTAAGACATCAACAGATTCCATGATAGATTACACATCTTATGCTGAAAATGCATATCTGCTGTTCAGAAACAGGAATTATGTTTCTAAGTTCGCTGAAAAAGAAAATACGCCAAGATTCTATTTTTATGACAATGGCATTTTGTCTTTGTTTCTCGTTGATAAACCATCAGTGCTTTTGGAGAATGCGGTAGCGGTTTATTTAAAACGTACTTTTGGCGAAGAAGTATATTACTTCAAGTCCACACAAACAGGTATAGATATTGATTTCTTTCTTCCGGAAGAAGACTGTGCGATTCAGGTTGCATACAGTTTGGAATCAGCAGAAGACAGAGAAACCAAGAGTCTTGTATCTTTTGCTGAGAAAACTAAAGGAATACGGCGCCTTATTATAGTTACCAATGAAGAAGAGTGTACTATTACAAAGGATGGTCTGACTATTGAAGTGATACCTGTTTACAAATTTTTAATGGGAGCAGCTATTTAGTCACGATAATACTTAAATGAAAAAGTAAATTCCAGTTGCTAATAAATGCCTCAAAATGCGGATTTAAATTCCGTTTTTGCACCTTAACAATTTCATATTTTTGCCATATAATGAGCCCATAAGCACCCAGTTTGATAGTTTTTTGCATGCTAATGGGGCACCTGGAAAATAGTGTGCGAGACTAAATTCCACATGCCTTGTATGTAAGACTAAATTCTGGTGCAGTGAAATCTGCCTGTGCTTAAACTATTTTATTTCAACAGGGCTGGACACAGCATTACATCATCTGGGGCTATATGTTCTAGGCCCAATGCTTTATGAATCGAATTG
>NZ_AUJO01000025.1 GCF_000424265.1 Butyrivibrio sp. WCD3002 | reverse complement strand
AGGGATTACAAATCATTTTTTGAAGCAGTGAAGACATACGCCAAGACACCATCTGCATTTACGGGGCGTCCCCGTATGCCGGGTTATGTACGCCAGGGAAAATACAAGACTGCCATCCTTACGAATCAGATATGCAGGATAAAGGATGATTCCTATATACGTTTTCCCGGAACAACAGATACTTTAAAACTTGGCAGGGACTTTCCCCGGGGGAAACTTAAGGAAGTGCGGATAAAACCACATGGTAAGGACTTTGTGATGGATGTGGTGATCGATGTCTTAACAGTGGGTATAGAGCCTTTGGATGACAAGGATGTTCTCAGATCTCTTTCATCAAAAGATGACATTTCCGATATCAGGGTCATGTCGATAGATCCTGGTACGGACAATATAGCAGCCGTAGCGAACAACTTTGGAGCAGAACCGTTTGTGATAAAGGGCGGACTGATAAAGTCCGTAAACCAGTTCTACAACAAAGAAATGGGGCGGCTCTCATCATGTGCCATGAAGTGCAATAACAGATACCGCACCAGGAAAATGAGTATACTCACTGAAAAGCGCAACAGGCGCATAAAGGATGAGTTCCATAAGATAAGCAGACAGCTTGCAGACTATGCGAGGGATAATCATGTAGATGCAGTAGTGATGGGGCATAACGTATTCCAGAAACAGGAAGCGGGTATGGGGCATATCAGTAACCAGAATTTTGTGCAGATACCAATGCTGATATTTGCAGATATGCTTAGATATAAACTTGCTGAATACGGGATAAGGTTTGCGCTTACGGAAGAGAGCTATACATCCAAAGCGGATTTTCTTGCGATGGATGCAATCCCTGTGTATAAAAAGGGAAGTAATGCTGACTATGTTTTTTCCGGAAAAAGGATAAAACGTGGACTTTACAGGCACTACGATGGGACAATAACAAATGCAGACATAAACGGAGCTGCAAATATCTTAAGAAAAGTATTCCCAAAGGTAACCCAATGGGATAGGGGCATAGTGGACATGCCCTGTTCTTTGGGATGCACTAAGCATCCCAAAGGTTCATGCCGCTCTGCGGCATAACAGAAATCTCTTCCGACGCAGAGTCGGTGGAGGTAGTTCATTTGGTATGCTATAGCCAAAAAGGAGGAGTCACAACATGAAAACAATCGGACTTATCGGTGGAATGAGCTGGGAGAGCACAATCCCTTATTACAAGATTATCAACGAATATGTGGGAAAGGAGCTTGGCGGCCTTCATAACGCCAGAATCATCCTCTATAGCGTGGAGTTTGGTGAACTTGAGAAATACATGTCTGCAGGGGAGTGGAACAAAATCGAAAATGTACTTTCAGATGCTGCAGTAAAATTGCAGAATGCAGGAGCAGATGTAGTTCTTATCTGCACCAATACCATGCATAAGATGTTCCCTCAGATTCAGGATAAGCTAACTGTTCCTATGATTCACATTGCGGACGCAACAGGAGACGAGCTTGAAAGACATGGAAAACATAAGGTAGCCCTTTTGGGAACCAAATACACAATGACAGAGGACTTCTATAAATCAAGGCTCATCAAAAGAGGCTTTGAAGTTATAATTCCTGATGAGGACGATATCAAGATCGTTAACGACGTAATCTTTGATGAGCTCTGCTGCGGAATAGTTAAGGAGAGCTCAAGAGAAGCGTACTCCCGCATAATAACAAAGCTTAAGGACAAAGGCGCAGATTCAGTTATCCTTGGCTGCACAGAGATTGGAATCCTCATAAGGCAGGAAGATTCAGTGCTTCCGATTTTCGATACAACGGTTATTCATGCTGAGAGTGCAGCGAGATTTGCACTGAGTTAATGAAAAAAGGAAACGGATAGCAGCAGGTGGAAACGGAGGAGAAAGCACATGATTATACAGGACATTGATAAGGGCAAGGCTTTTGACTGGGGAAAAACCTCCAAGGATTACGCGAAATACAGGGATATTTATCCGCAGGAATTCTATGACTACGTTTTGAATATGGGTTTGTGCATAGACGGACAAAACGTGCTGGACATAGGAACCGGAACCGGTGTCCTTCCCAGAAACATGTATAGATACGGCGCGAAGTGGACAGGAACGGACATCGCTGAAAACCAGATTGAGCAGGCAAAAGAGCTTGCGAAAGAAAGCGGGATGGATATAGATTTCTTCACAGCAAAAGCGGAGGAAGTATCCTTTCCTGACAACACCTTCGATGTCATTACTGCATGTCAGTGCATTTGGTATTTTAACCACGACATAACCTCAGAAACCTTTGCAAAAATGCTTAAGCCCGAGGGCAACTTCCTCATCCTTTACATGGGCTGGCTTCCTTACGAGGACCCGGTTGCAGGGAAAAGCGAAGAAATCATTTTGAAGCACAATCCTGACTGGACAGCCTATGGTGACACAGTTCATCCCGTGTGGGTGCCGGATCAGTATCTGAAAAACTTTGAGCTGCTGTCACAGGAGGAGTTTCGCGTGGACATTCCTTTTTCAAGAGAGGGATGGCACGGACGAATGCGTGCCTGCAGAGGCGTAGGCGCTTCAATGTCACCTGAGCAGCTATCCGCGTGGGATAAGGAGCATATGGAGATGCTTTTGGAAAATGCGACAGAAAACTTCAGGGTGAAGCATTACATCTCTATCGCAAGGCTGCAGGTGAAAAAATAAAGATTTCCAAAGAAAATATGCGTCTTTAAAAATGTGGAGATAAATATGGCGAATTTAATTGTGGTATGTGGGCCTCAGGCAGTTGGAAAAATGGTGGGAATTTCTACTTCGTTGAGCTCAGCGCAGATCTGGAAACAAGACTTATGAGAAATGAAACGCCCTACAGAATGGAGAGGAAGGCTTCCAAGAAGGATGTGGAGTGTAGTAATTGAGGAGTGAGATTGAGATTTTTTGCGGCTATTATACATTTTTATCTTTACTTTTAACAGAGTATATCTGTTATAATCGAGGTGGAGTTTCTGGTATTTTTCGAGTAGGGGGATTAATGAAGAGAAAAGCATTATTGTCGTTTCTTGTGACGTCATTGATACTTGTGGCGGGATGCTCTAAGTCTGCATCTGATGCAGGGACTAAGGGTGATACCACTGCGCCTTCAAAGGTAGTGGAGGATACATCAGAGCAGGAGCCCTTGGCAGATAAGCCCCAGGAGGGTTCGCCGGATGATGAGACCGCATCTGAAGGTGAGAATGACGTTTTTTCAGATGATAAGCCGGAGAATTCGGGCGAGCCTGATGGTACAGCGCCGGATGTAAAGCTTTCTTTGGCTAAACGCCTTTGCGGAAAATACAGCTGTAAAAGCAGCAAAGGTGAATATTATATTCTTGATATCTATGAGTTTGCTGACAATCTCTATGCTCATGTGGGGATCTCTGAAGATGATGAGAATTCCGATTATCTTGGCGCGTATACTTTCTGGGGCGCCGAGCTTATTCCCGATGATAAGGCTGTTGCCAAAAATCAGAATGATGATGTTTTTACCTGTGATATTTTGGCCTTTTCCATTATGTCAAATATGGGTAAATATCAAAGTGCCCCGCAGCCCTGCAGGCTTATGCTCACTGATAAGGGAATAGATTTTACAGGTGCATTTTTCTCAGGGAGCGAGGAGACACTTCATTTTGAGCATGACAGCAGAGTTGAGGATGCTTTTCCATACATGTTCAATGAGTTTGCAGGCACAGGTAATCCTCCGGAGGCGATGGTTGGTTTTTGGAAGGAAAAGGATTCCGATAATCCTCTTTACGTAGAATATGGCGAGAGGGGAATGTTCAAGATTTACAGAGAGACTCCGGGCACCGAGGTGTTTTTTGCCGGCGGTGAGTATCATTTTATAGGTGATGATAAGCTTTGCGGAACATATAGCACCCTTGGAAGCGGCACCATGCCCATGGAGTATGAAGCTCAGTTTGCCATGACCGGTGATGATACCATAGAGCTTGATTTCATATATGATAATTCCCTTCTAAAGGATGGCGAAAGTCACATGGTTCTTGGAAAAATTGAAGAGGATGATGTACCCTTTGTAACCATCGATAAGGTAAGAGAAGTGCTTACCGATAACTACAATTACGATGCCTATGCGCTTCCGAGTGACTATTACGATGAGGGCTTTTATGGCGTATGGGTAGGCGCTTATGAGGATCTTGAGGAGGCAAAAGAGCTTGCTCAGAAAATAGAGGATCAGGGGGCTGTAGCAACTGTGGTTTTCTCACCTGAGTGGGAGAATCTGAATCCAAAGCCGTTTTACTGCGTAACCTACGATAGATTCGAGACGGAGTCCTCTGCGGAAGGCGCTCTTGTCAATGCAAAGACCTCGGGTTATGACGGCGCATACATCAAGTTTTCCGGAAAAAGAGTGATGCATCGCATTTACTATACGGTTTACTCCCATGATTCCATGAATTTTTCAGAGGATAAAGTCGTAATTAAGGATGTTGCCACCAGTTCACTTATGGGTGATGATGAAAAGAATATGGAGCTTATCATAGATAAGGATACGACCTTTGATTCCTCCTGTAATATGAGCTTTTTTGGAAATTATGAAGAGGGGCAGTCGGTGCTTGAGTGGTTCCATAAAAACGACGAGCTGGCAAAGACTGATTTTGACAGTTATTCCGGCGGCGGCCCTGCGCTTTTGGGAGTATTCGATGTGGCCATAACAGGGGATCATGTAGATCGGTTTTACGGAAGCTATTGGTGGGATTAGTTTTTTATTAGTTTAAATTAAGGGGATAAAAATTTGGTACGTTTACTTGAAGATAAAGATGAAAAGCGAAGAGTAGTAAGAAAGATTCTCGAAGCGCTTCCTGATTGGTTCGGAATTGAGGAATCAAGGGAGCAATACATTAGAGAGAGCGCAGACCAGATTATGCTGGTGGCAGAGGATGAGGGCAGACCTGAAGTCGCAGGCGAAAAAGACAGTAAGGCAGTCGGCTTTTTATGCCTTAAGCAGACAGGTAATGCTACCGTTGAGCTGGCGGTTATGGGAGTTCTTGTTGAATATCACAGAAAGGGTATTGGCCGGGAGCTTTTTAAGGAGGCAAAGCGCATTGCACAGGAGAAGGGGTATTCCTTCATGCAGGTAAAAACTGTTGAGATGGGGCATTACGATGACTATGATGCTACCAACAGATTTTATATAAGCCTTGGTTTTCAGGAGTTTGAGGTGTTTCCTCTTTTGTGGGATGAGGCTAATCCCTGCCAGATATATGTGATGTCTCTGAAATGATAGAAGCATTTTTTTGATGCAAAAATCGTTTATATGTAACGAGAGAAAAGCATGCGTATTGCCTTTATATATGGCGGTACGCATTTTTTATACAAAAAATTAAAAAATTTCCAACATTTTTGATGACTCATCCGTTATATATACAGAAGCGCTTAAATGGTATACTTAGCACGGGGAGCAGAGACTTAAATGTACCGGGACATAACAGAATTATATGAACAACTGAATGCAGAATTATTATCCTGGTGCAGTGCCATGACAGGTGACAGATACGAAGCACAGGAGCTGGTGCAGGAAGGGTTCCTAAGGGCAATCGATCATTTTGAGACTCTGGAATCTCTTGATTTTTTCAAGAAAAGAGCCTGGATGTATCAGACCATCAAGCACCTTTTCATAGATGATTTACGGAAAAAGAAGAGGGAAGACCTATCTGATGAAATGCCTGATTTTGGAGAGCTGCGGTGCGAGTATACGGAGGCAGAATGGATGCAACTTATTAACTCCCTTCCCAAGGATGAGGGCAAGGTTTTTGTTTTGCGATATCTTGAAGATTTTACCTCGGGGCAGATAGGAGAGATGCTTGGGATGCCGGCAGGGACTGTCAGAAGTAAGCTTCATGATGCGAAAATGCACCTTAGAGAACTGCTTAAATAAGCGCTGTTCTAAGAAATGACAGCAATGAAAATATTTTAATGGATTTATGAACTTAAATAAAAAGAAAAGGGGATTAGGGTATGCGACTTAAGATTAACTGCGATGTATGCGACACGAGAAAAGTTAACGAAGACAACTACAAGGAGTATGAGGAAATCATAATATCCGCAGACAAGGTAATTGTGGATGAGAGAAGTAAGCAGATTCTCAGCAAACTTCCCTTCAATATCAAGGCTGACGAGATCAGAAGCGATGAGGAGGACAGGCCTCAGAAGGATGTTCAGAACGTAAACGGAGTGTATGAGATCGGCCCGGAGACTGTGGTTAAGGAGGGAACGTTCCTGAATGTAAACGGCTTTCTTAAGATCATGCCCGGCTGCGAAGAGATATTAAACAAGTACGAAAAGATAAGCATTAACGGCGTTATCCTGTGTCCTAAGAGTATTACAGGAAAACTCCCCATGCACAGTATCACCCTTAACGGCATGGTAAAGGGATATCCTGATGATTATGTGATGCTCGATAACAAGTATAAGCTTGATAAGTATTTCCCTATGAGAGCAGCAGAGAACAGTGGATATTTTGCATCCACCTGCATATTTGATGTTGATGCTGAGACGGATTTTGGCAAGCTTGCTGAAAAGAACGTGAAGTTTTACACGGACAAGGTGTACATAAGGAAAAGCCATCTCGAAAAGGCTCTGCAGCTCATCAACATCGAGGCAAAGATAGTTGAAATACCTGATGAGTGCAGGATTATGAACAGTGATGATTTCCATCTTGATGATGCCCTTATTTCATCTGTGGGAAACAATATATATGTTTCAGGAGATGTGACAATTAAGAAGGAAAGCCTTCCTGCTCTTGAAAAGCTTACAGCTCTTGCTGTGGACGGTACAGTGAAGATCGATAGATCCTGCCTGGAGAAATTCAATCAGCTCAATGTGAACTGCGCAAAGGTAGTCGTTCTTGACGGCTTTGTGATTGAAGACAGAGCCATGGTGTCACTGGACAGGGAGATGCTTGAGAACCATCCTGAAGGCGTGGTGCTGAGGGACTGTGCCCTTGTAAGTATCGGTGATGATATACCTACAGAGCTTATCCGCGAGAGGCTTAAGATAAGGGATTGTGCAAAGGTAACCTGCGCTGATCAGCAAAAATCAGTAATATCAGAGGTTTCACAGGATGTTGCTTTTATAGGGCCCTGGGGCGTAATGGGTGTGTTTGGTTCGATTTTCGGAAGACCCGGCTCCGATTCATCAGATGCCAGCGACACCAAATATATCAATGCCGATTTTTATGAACTGTAAAACGAGGGTTTTTACAGAATGATTTTCAAAAGCTTAGGCAAAAAATGGTTGACGTAATTTAGTTAGGATGTTAAAACTAAATAGTGGTTTTTAAAAAAGCGGAGGTTAAGGAGATGACCAGGATTTGATATTGATTCTAATGCATATTGACAGCCATATTGGCTAAGCTGCGTTACGTTATTTCGTAAGGCCTGTTTTGTTATCCATGAACAGGAAGTCTTATGAAAAGATGAATCATATCAATCTAGAGCATTTTCGGTAAACATATTTTATATTTATGTGTTGCCTCTTTATATGCTGTGCCGGTAGAATAGTTCTTGTATTTGTGGCATTAATAGATTATTTGTTCCGTCTGCGTAACGCAGGCGGAATTTTTGTTTTACAAGATTTAATGACAACTTAGGAGGACATCATGGAAAAAGTAAAAGAAACTAAAAACCCCTTATGGACAAGGGATTTTACAATAATAACGCTGGGCAGCGTGGTATCAATGTTTGGCAACAGCATGGCAGGCTTTGCAATGAGCCTCATGGTTCTTGACTACACGGGATCCACTATGATGTATGCCATTTACCTTATGACCTACACTGTGCCGCAGCTAATAATGCCTATTATTTCAGGGGCAATCCTTGATAGATTTTCAAGGAAAAAGATGATATATACACTGGATTATTTCATGGGGGCGCTGTACCTGCTTGTTGGTATATTTGTGCTTGGCGGATGGTTTAGTTTTCCGCTGTTTGCGCTATTTTCACTTACAATCGGAACGGTTTCAAGCATCTATATGGTTGCCTATGACAGCTTTTATCCTCTTCTTATAACTGAGGGTAATTATTCAAAGGCCTATTCCATAGCGAGTGTACTTGAGACCATGTCCATGTTCATGATCCCGGTGGCAACCTTCCTTTACAATATGTTTGGAATGGCACCGCTTATGATCTTTGATTCGGTGTGTTTTGTGGTCGCTGCGACTCTTGAAACAAGAATCGGTGCGGAAGAGAAGTACATTGAGAAACAGAAAAAGAGCATTGAAGGCGAGAACATGGGCAAGATATCAAGGATGCTCCTGGATATCAAAGAGGGCTTTAAGTATCTCTTTTCGGAAAAAGGACTTCTTGCAATCGCTGTGTATTTCCTTTTCAGTACCATGGCAGGAGGTGCTGCAAACGTAATTTGTCTGCCATATTATAAGAGCAATTATCAAAACGGTGAGTATCTGTTTCAGCTTGTGTTTGGAACTGCCTTCTTGGGAAGGGCTCTTGGCGGAATGTTTCATTACAGGAAAAAGATTCCGGTTAAATACAAGTACTATCTGGCAATAGGCGTGTACATAATTATCGGACTGTTTGAAGGATTGTATCTGTATGTTCCGATTCCGCTTGCGATGCTTATGTCGCTTATAGTGGGAGTTGGCGGTGTGACCAGTTACACCATCAGAATATCGGCTACTCAGAGCTATGTTCCCGATGAGAAAAAGGGAAGATTTAACGGAGCCTTTCAGGTGCTAAGTACGTCAGGCTCACTTATTGCAGAGCTTCTTGCGGGAGTTATGACACTGTACCTTGATCAGAGAGCGGTACTGCTTGTGTTTGAAATGGTAAGTGTTGTTGCCGCCATCGTTATAATCGGTGGCAGCAGCAAACACGTAAAAAAGATATACAACCGAGCTTCATAAACCCATACTACCTGGCGAGGTATTTTCGAGCCTGGTAGTATGGAGTTGTTCCGGCGAGCGAAGGCGAGAGCGGAACTTCGTTATTTATTTTCGCTATCGTGCTTAAAGGCGATCTGAGCGAAATTGTAAAAGCCCTGATACCAGATGTGGAAGTCGTGTCCGCCGGACATTTCCTGCCACATGAAGTTCTCGCCGTCAGTGAATTTATCGCTGAGGGCGGGAAGGGTTTTTGCAGCTGCCGATGCGCTGGAGTAAGCAACCTTATCCTGAAGACCGCAGATGTTGTAGAAGTAGTAGATATCATATTCACTGTTTTCTAAAATGCTGGCGGTTTTTGATGCAATGTTACTTGTGGGAGCAGCGGAAAAAGCACCAAAGTATCCAAAAAGATCTGTGCATTCATCAAGACCGATATTGATGGTCTGCATACCGCCCATGGACAGACCTGCAATAGCTCTGTGTGCTCTTGTGGCAGCCATGTCGTAGCCGCCTTCCTGATAGTCGGCGTAGGTGCTGTAGTGGGATTCCATGTATGGAATCAGATCGTTTCGAAGCTCCTGGCCAAAGAGGTAGAAGGCATCAATCATGGAGCTGTCCTTTTTGTACTCGGCTCCTGCTCTGCCGTTGGGTGTTACAACGATGAAGCCGTCGATGTCACCGTAGTATGCAAGATTATCCATTATTGTCTTTACACGAGATGTGTTCTTGTTCATTCCCCATTCATCTTCATCACCGCCGATACCGTGAAGAAGGTAGAGAACGTTGTATTTTTTATCCTCGCTGTAATCTGCAGGAAGGTACACATTTGCTTCCTTTGTAATCTCGCTGCCATCACCGGCATAATCGTGGGCTGTGTAGGATATGCGCTCGATTGTACCGGCTCCTTCGGTTCGAAGGTTGGTGTACTTTGGAGGAACGTGCTCACTTATTTCAGCGGTTGGACCTTCATCGCCAGCTTTATCTTCGGAAGCGGTTTCTTCAGCCTCAGTGGCTTCCTCCTGATAAGAGGTTTCCTCAGCGATTGCATCCTCAATGGAGCCTGCAGGCTCACCCTGATTTTCTTCTGCGGCCACATCTGTTGTTTCAGTATTTTTTGCTGCGCTGCCGCAGGCTGTAAGTAATGCTGTCATCATAATAATTCCCCATAATGCTTTTCTTCTCATATTTTTCTCCGGTTTGTAAAAATAAATTCACCGAGGATAGCATAAAAGCTACGCCCATCGGCTTTTTAAATTATGGAATTATTTCTATCTGCAGACTAATCAATAATTGCGGTAATAATAACAAAAATAGCTTTTAAGGACTGCGGCATAAACAAAGAAGTTTACAGGAAATTGGAAATACATTTTAAGGTTTGCCGGAGAGGCTTTTCAGGTTGCTTTTAACTGTAAAAAAGGCTAAAATTAAAGTGTTGAAATAGGACTTTTTTGTTACGAGGGTTTTAATTTTGATTAGAAGTAAGTCTTTTATAAAGAAAGCGATAATAGCTGCCACATTATCGGCTACTTTGATCAGTGGAAATATTGCATTTAATCTTCCTGCGCAGACTGTTCGTGCAGAGGCTGAAGAAGCTGCCGGTGATATTGAAGAAGTAGGAACTCCTGAAATGGAGGCGGTTAATGCAGAGGATGAGAGCAGTCCTTTGGTAGAAGAGGATATATCTGCCGAGGGAACAGAGGCAGCAGGTGATGCTGATGAAGTGCCTGAAGCTGATGCTTCTCAGATAGTAGGTGAAACCGATGCTCCTACAGATGAGGAAGAGGTGCAGGCAGGCGATAGCGATACAGTTCCAAGTGAAGAGGCTGTGCCGGCAGAGGGAGCCACTCCTTCAGATGAAGAGAATCCTGCAGATGCTGAATCTAATGAGGATAGCCAGGATCCTGCAGTTAAGAATGAAGCTACTGATAACACTGATGATGGTCAGAATACTACTGATGATGGCACTGTTCCTGCAGCTGATGCACCGGAACAGGGTGGCGGCGAAGGAAACGGAGAGGGTGCAGGTGAAGCTACTACTGAAAAGCCTACACTGACACTTAGATCCAAAAGCCTTGCCAAGGTTTATGACGGTAAAGCTCTTGTGAACGGAGATGAACCCCTTGAAGTAGAGGAGGGATGGCTTCCCGGTGATGGTGCTGATTATAATTTTACTGAAAGCATAACCACAGGCCATGCATTTAATTCCTTCGAGATTATTCCATGGGAAGGCACCGACTTAAATGACTACAATGTCGATCTTAGCTTTGGTGATCTCACTGTTATTAAGAGAGAAGGGGATCTTAAATATATCCTTACTGTAACAGGTGTAAGCGGCGAGACTAAGTATAATGGAAGCGATCAGACTCTGAGCGGCTTTATAGTAAACGGAAGAAGCTATTCGGAGTTTAGAATAGAAGCAAGCGGTGATCCAAATGAGAACATAGAGTTTTCGATCGGCGAAGCGACATTTACGGTTAGCGGCATAAGTGCTTCCGTCACTGCTAAGGATGCCGGGACACATTTCCTAAATATATCGGGAGCGCCTGTTGTTCGGGATGCATCCGGAGCTGATGTTACCGATGAATTCAGTTTTGAATATTTTGCGGGAAAGCTTACGATAAATCCCAGAGAAGTAATACTTAAGTCAGCAAGTGATAAAAAGAAATATGACGGCAAGGTTTTAGAGAATCATGAGGTTACGGTTTCTGGTGACGGCTTTGTCGACGGCGAAGGTGTTACATATAAATTTACCGGAAAGCAGAAGGAAGTCGGTGAGAGCTTTAACTATTTCACCTATGTTATGAACGATGGTACTCTTGAGAGCAACTACGATATAACAGTGGTTCCCGGTAAGCTTAAGGTAAAAGAGGCTGATAAGAAGCCTGATGAGAACAACACAGGATCGGACAGCCAGGATAATGAGTCCGGAAGTGATTCCGGTAGCTCAGGCCAGGCCGCAGCAAAATCAGACACTGCAACAAAGCCTGCAGAAGGCGATGGTCAAAACGGTGAAGTACTTGGCGCAAGAAGAGCGGATGAGATAGTTAAAGAAGTACTTGGAGCGAGAAACAGTGCTACTGATGATATGTCAGATAGCTTGTATGGAAGAGTTTTGGTAATGGCAGCATGCATTATGCTGACTACAATAATATGGGGAAAAATGAAAAAACATGAGTGATTCAGAAGCTAGAATTTATGGCAAAAATCTTGTATGCGTTTGTATCAACAAGGCTGAGAATAATGATATCCAGGGCGAAATGTGGACTCCATACGAGGAGGAGGCAATCAACTTTGGAAGTGCATACGAGCTGATAATGGAGATGGATGATCTTTATGATCATTGGGATTTCCCTCAGAGGACCACATCTTACAGAACCTTTGGCAAAAAGGATAAGACCAAGGATTATCACAATCCGAATTCCATCAGAAAGAGAGAGCCAATCAGAACTCTTAAGTCATTCAGAGGTGAGAAGGCAACTTTTTTGGTGCATGTGAAGTTTAGACAGAATACTTCATGGCAGGGGCAGGTCCTTTGGGCTGAGAGAAAAAAGAAAGTGCATTTCCGCAGTGTTCTTGAACTGCTTAAACTTGTAGGAACTGCACTTGAGCAGGGCGATCAGGAAGAGATTGCTGAGTAAAGATGACAGGGTCCGAAGAGTGTGGGTTCATGCTCTTCGGATTTTCTAAGTAGTAATTTAAGAATGATATGACTAAAAAACAACTGGCACTTGAAGTAATTGAATTACTG
Organism: Butyrivibrio sp. WCD3002; assembly: GCF_000424265.1. GTDB lineage: Bacteria > Bacillota > Clostridia > Lachnospirales > Lachnospiraceae > Butyrivibrio. The sequence goes on along the minus strand of NZ_AUJO01000025.1, from coordinate 39,082 downwards.
AAAAAAGAATATCCGGATGCAAAGTGTACTCTTGATTACAAGGATGCATGGCAGCTTCTTGTAAGTGTGAGGCTTGCAGCACAGTGTACAGATGCAAGAGTAGATCAGACAACGCCCCTTCTTTACGCGAAGTTTCCATCCGTAAAAGCTCTGGCAGAGGCAGAGGTTTCTGAAATTGAAGAGATTATAAGACCCTGCGGACTTGGTAATTCCAAAGCCAGGGATATCTCCGCGTGCATGAAGATGTTGCAGGAAAAATATGACGGAAACGTTCCTGATAACATGGAGGAGCTGCTGGAGCTGCCCGGAGTAGGCAGAAAAAGTGCGAATCTGATAATGGGCGATGTTTTTGGAAAACCTGCGATAGTTACGGATACACATTGCATTAGATTATGTAATCTTATAGGTCTTGTGGATGATATTAAGGAGCCTGCAAAGGTTGAGAAGGCTCTTTGGAAGATCATTCCTGCAGAGGAAGGAAACATGCTTTGCCACAGGTTTGTGACTCATGGCAGGGCAGTTTGTGTTGCCAGAAGACCAAAATGCGCAGAGTGCTGCCTTAAGGAGGTATGCAAATTCGGAAAAAAGAATTTATCTATAAAATAACCTGGAGATTTATGAAAGATGCTTGTCAGTAAGCTTTTTATAGAATTTGTGGTGTTCAGCTTTATAGGCTGGGTATACGAGTGTACATATTGTACCGTTAAGGAGGGACATTGGTCCAACAGAGGCTTTTTATTCGGACCTATCTGTCCTATCTACGGAACAGGCACGGTACTTACGCTGATCATATTTGGATATGTTCCGTTTTTCAGCAGAATGTCTGTCAATGAGATACCTATATGGCAGATTTTCCTTATCTGTTCTGTGGGAAGTATATTTTTGGAGTACGGTACATCCTATTTTCTGGAAAAGAGATTTCATGCGGTGTGGTGGGATTATAATGACATGCCGCTTAACATAAACGGAAGAGTATGCGTTCCGGCTACACTGGGTTTTGGCGTAGCAGGCATACTTGTTACAAGATTTGTTCTGCCTTTTTCCTTTAAATTTTGTGAGACTGTTAATCCTTATGTTGCGGAGGTCATTGCACTTTTTCTAATGGCTTATCTCGCGGCGGATATAGTGCTCACTGTCTCAAGCCTGTATCATCTGCTTGCTATGGTTGAAAAGACCATGGGCGGCTTTGATGAGAGAATGGAGGGGGCTGTTCAGATAGCAAGGGAAAAGGTTAATACCACAGCAGAGATGCTGGATTTTAGACAGAAGTATCAGCTTAAAAGTATTAAAAATTTTAGATTCAAAAGACCTGTATTACGAAGCGGAAAACTTATTAACACAAAGGTAATGCTTGAAGCTTTTAAAGCGCTTCAGGATAAGATTAAGACCGGTAAGTAATAGGAGATACTTATGGTAGTTGAAGGTTGGGTAGTACTAAATTTCTTTTGTGGTCTACTCCTTGTGCTGTTACTTGTTTTTCAGCGCAGTACATCCAGAATCACAACAGGTAAAAGGTATTCGGCAATTCTTATCATGACGCTGGTTTTGCTGGCTTCCGAAACTGTCGGAAGAATAGGTGAAGCTCATCCTGATAACCTGTTATTCCTTGCCCAAATTGGATATTTCATGATCTTTTTACTGGATCCTGTTGATATTCTTTTTGCGCTTACTTATATTGACTGCTGGATGGACAAGGAAAAGCGGTTTGGCAGAAACGTGTTTTCTTATTGCTTTCAAGCTTTTGCCTTCGTAAACATAGCAATGGTAACCATATCTGAGGTCCTTGATTTAAAGCTTTTCTATTACTTTGAGGATGGCTTGTATTACAGAGGCCCTTACTTCATGGTGAGAGCGGTTTTGATGATGATATTCATTATGCTGCTCACGGTGTATGTACTGATATTTCGTAAAAATATCTATAAGGAATATCGGAATGCGATACTTATGCTGCCGATACTTTCCTTTGTAGGTGCGGTGCTTCAGATTTTCCTTGCAAATATGGATATGACCTATGCGGGAATTTCAGTTGGATGTCTGATCCTGTTTTTCTCCCTTCAGAGCAGGGATATTAACGTGGATTATCTGACAGGTGTGCTTAACAGGCGTGGTCTTGATATCAGGCTTGAAGAAAAGGTTAAGCAGAGCATTTCAAACGGAAACAGATTTTCGGCAATAATGATGGATGTGGATCATTTTAAGGAGATAAACGATCATTACGGACATCGGGCCGGTGATGATACAATTCGTGATGTGGCTTGTATTTTGGTTGATATTTTCGGAGTAAGATCTCATATAGGAAGATTTGGCGGTGATGAGTTTTGCATAGTCACGGGCATGACGGAAAAGGAAGAGCTTGAAGCGAAAATTGATTTGGTTCACAAGGCTATAAAGCGTGATATAAAGGAGAAAAACGGATGGCCTGAGATGATAGATGTAAGCTGTGGATACAGTATTTACGATCCTGACAGGGCACTGTCTGCCCAGGAGTTTCAGGAGAATATAGATAAGCTGATGTATGAGGAAAAACAGAGGCATCATCTAAATGATAGAAGAAAGACGGAGAGAAATGACAATGAAGGCACAGATTAAAGGATTAGCAGATTTTATAGAGGGGAGTCCTACAGCTTTTCATGCTGTATTAAAGATAAAGGAAAGGCTTCTTTCCGAGGGCTTTACAGAGCTCTCTGAGAAGGAGGTATGGAAGCTCAAAAAGGGCGGAAAGTACTTTGTTACAAGAAATGATTCATCAATCATTTCCTTTAAAATTCCCACAGCTGATTACAGGGGATTTTCAATTATAGCTAGTCACAGCGATTCACCTGCTTTTAAGATTAAGGAAAATCCAGAGATTGAGGCAGCAGGCGCCTATGTGACACTCAATGTGGAGAAATACGGCGGAATGTTGTGCGCTCCATGGTTTGACAGACCGCTGTCAGTTGCCGGAAGGCTTATGGTCAAAAAGGGCGGCAAGGGTATCGGCGTCACAAGCAAGCTTGTAGATATTGACAGAGATCTAGTGATGATACCGTCACTTGCAATTCATATGAATCGCGAAGCAAACGATGGATATAAATACAATGTCCAGAAGGATCTTCTTCCTATATTTAGTGATGAAGCAGGTAAGGACGGATTTATGAAGCTTGTTGCAAAGGCAGCAGGTGTAAAGGAAAGCGACATCGTAAGCCATGATCTTTTTCTGTATAACCGCGTAAAGCCCACAGTATGGGGTGCCGCTAATGAGTATTTTTCCGCGGGAAGACTTGATGACCTTGAGTGCGGATATGGTTCACTTCAGGGATTTATCGCTGCGACAAATAAGAAAAATGTCAGCATGCATGTTGTTTTTGATAATGAAGAGGTTGGAAGCACAACCAAACAGGGTGCTGCATCAACCTTTTTAAAGGATACACTTGAAAGGATAAGCGAAAGCTTTGGAAGAAGCAGAAGTGAGTACCTTGTATCACTTTCTGAGAGCTTTATGGTTTCTGCGGATAACGCCCATGCGGTTCATCCCAACTACACAGAGAAGGCTGATCCTGTGAACAGACCTAAGATGAACGGCGGAATAGTGATCAAGTACAATGCTAATCAGAAGTACACCACGGATGCTGTTTCGGCAGCTGTATGCAAGCTGGTTTGCGATAAAGCGAAGGTCCCCTATCAGACCTTTACCAACAGATCTGATGTGGCAGGGGGATCAACTCTTGGAAATATTTCAGGAACACAGGTTGCTGTAAATACAGTGGATATCGGAATGGCACAGCTTGCCATGCATTCACCCTATGAGACTGCAGGGGTTAAGGATGTGGATTACCTTATAGATTTTTCAAAGGCATTCTATGAGGCAGAATTAAGTATTGATTAAGAGGAGACAGGTTTAAATGGGATTATTTGATTTTTTGGGTGGAAAGAAAAAGAGAGAAGAAGAGGAGGCACTTCTTCTTGAACAGCAGGAGCGTGAGAGAAAGGAGCAGGAAAAGGCTGAGCTTAAGGAACTACATATGGAGCTTGGATGGCCGGTTCCTTCTAAGATAAATCCTGTAAGAGTTGCAGGTAAGGAGGATACTATATTGGGCGATCCCCTTACAGAGGACCGTAAGGAAGAGATAGGTGAGAAGCTTTATGAGGATGAGATCAGTGTAGATTCTCTTCGTTTCTTATCACTTCAGGAGCTTCTGTTTTTGATAACAGCTCAGGAGCTTTTTCAGAAAAAAGCTGCACTTCCCGGCTTTGAAGCAAATCACAGGAAGATTTATAACGAGATACTTGGTAGGGTTCGTGACGCCAAGATGCTCTATGTTTTATACGATCAGCTTACAGGATATCCTTTTATAGATCATGGATATATCAATATTTATCTTGATCAGGATCACGCAGAGGCAGCGGTAAAGGTATTCGAGACTCAGTACAGAAGGCTTGCTGCACGTCCCTGCAAGGCTGACAACGAGGCACAGTCAGCTAAGGACAGAAGAAGCTATTTTGATTATCTGTATTATCTTGGCATCGAGAATTTCATTGTTGATAACGGATATTACAGAGCACATTTCAGAAGAAATGAGATTGTTGCTGCACCGGGAGACTGGGGCGGTACAACAGATAACTCACCGAAGAATCCGGCTCTTGTTTTTTCAATCCTTGATTTTCTTGGAGAGGCAAGATGGCCCGTTAAGTATGAAAAGAGAAACGAGATTCTTGCCATAAAGGAAATGCGTATGGCACAGGCAGCGCAGGCTGCAACCTATATTGTACCCATGGTACATGAGGGACCTGTGGACATCATGGAGGATGGCAGATTTAAGTTTACAAAGGATACAAAGATTCGTTTCCCTGAGATAAAGAGTAAGGATGATAAGCATTTCCTTCCTGTTTTCACAGACGGAATGGAATTTACAAAGATGTTTGCCAATTCTGAATTTAAGGGTGCGGTATTTACCTTCCCGGATATTCTTAAGTTCGTAGGTGAGAAGGATGGAATTATCATTAATCCCGGCGGACAAAAGATAATGATTCCCAGAGATCGAATGCTGGCACTTCAGATGGCTGCACAGCAGGCTGCAATTTCCAAGCAGGCAGGCAAAAAGCCGGCTAAGAAAAAGCTCACTGAGACAGAGGCTGCCATTCAGTCAGCAATGAAGGGTAAGGGAATAGCTGCCAAGGCTGATGCAGGTGATAAGGACAGCTTTGTGGAGCTTACAGAGGATTCCCCCATGACTGATATTCCGGCAGATAATGATGGCGATATCGAACTTATGGAAGGCGGAGCAGAAGGCGATACAGCGTCTGAATTCGCGCCTGAGGATTAATTGATTGCAGGTAATTTAATCTTGTTAAGGGTGTATTTATGAAGTAGAATTAATATAATTTCAGTGCTATGCACAAGGGATATGGAGGGGGTTATGTTTGATCGAATCATGGGACGATACCTTGTCAGCAAGGGTAGATTGTCCAAGGACCAGTTATCAGTCGTGTATCAGATTCAGGAATCAAAGAGAGCTAAACTTGGTGTAATAGCAGTTACCGAAAAGCTTATGACAGTTGCGCAGGCAGAAGAAATCAATGCCCTTCAGGCTACTATGGATAAGCGCTTTGGTGATCTTGCTATCGAGAGAGGATATCTTTCCAATATTCAGGTTGGCAGACTTCTTTCTCTTCAGGGTGACGAGTTTTTGACGTTTACCTCAGCCATTGTTGAGAGAGGTTATTTATCTCTTGAAGATATGAATCAGATGATCGCAGATTATCAGCAGGATAAGGAACTTACCGACAGCCAGATGGAGTCATTAAAGCGCGGAGATCTCGATGCTATTGTTCCTATTTTCCTTGATAAGCTGGAACCCGAATATGTATCACTTTTTAAATACGGCATCAAGAATATGTACAGACTTGTGGATGCGCATATTTGCATTGATAAGGCCTGCGAAATGCATAATCTTAAGCAGGAATGTGTAAGCTATCAGCAGTTTAGAGGTGATATCAGAGCAACCGTTGCTCTTGCCGGAACGGAATCAGCTATTCAGAAAATGGCTAAGTGCTACACAAGAGAGGAGTTCATTGAAACTCAGGAGGATGCACTGGATGCAATGTGCGAGCTTATTAACTGTATCAATGGCCTTTACGCAACTGATAAGAGTAAGCAGGGCTTAAAGATCGAGCTTGAGCCGCCGACATTCATCACTAGATTTTCTGAGCTGTCCGGTGAAGATATGCATGTTATTCCTATTTACAGCGGCGAAGAGGTAGTTTATTTTATCGTGTCTGTAAACAGTGACGTTGATATTAAGTGAGGGGACTGAAAATGGCAAAAATATTGATGGTAGATGATTCGAGAACATCACGCAGAGTTTTAAAGGACATGCTGGAGAGGCATGGACACGAAGTTGTAGGTGAGGCTACAAACGGGCAGGAAGCCTTTGACAGCTATATTAAGTTAAATCCTGACATCGTTACTATGGACATCACAATGCCTGTTATGGATGGAATAGAGGGACTTAAGCTTATACACAGATCTTACCCCGATGCAAAGGTTGTTATGATAACCGCCGCGGGGCAGAATGAAAAGATCAAGGAAGCTGTCGAGAACGGCGCGGCTGAGTTTGTTACAAAGCCTCTGGATGAAAAGGTCGTTATCGAGGCCATTGAGAAAGTTTTAAACCGATAAGAAATGGGGATTTATGTTCAATGATATTCATATCGGCCCTGTGACATTTCATATGTACGGGCTGATGATAGCTGTAGGTTTTTTAAGCGCACTTATGATTGTGCTAAGGAGAGGAAAAAAGCGGGGACTTTCAGAAGATACTATTTATGGAATTTTCTATTGTGCTGTAATCGGAGGCCTGCTTGGATGCAGGCTTCTGTTTTATATAGTAGAAATACCGCAGATAATTAAGGATCCTTCTATTTTATGGGACTTTAAAAACGGATATGTTGTGTATGGCGGAATTATCGGCGGAATACTGACCAGCATGCTTTATGTGAGGCTAAAGAGGAAAGAGAAGTATTTTCCTTATTTTGATATGGTAATGCCTGCTGTTGCCATAGCTCAGGGCTTTGGAAGAATCGGATGCTTTTGCGCAGGCTGCTGCTATGGAGCCCAGACAGATTCATGGTTCCATATAGTATTTACGCATTCTCAGTTTGCGCCCAACAATGTGCCGCTTATTCCTACGCAGCTTATGTCGTCTGCAGGAGATTTTTTGATCGGTTTCTTCCTTATATATTATTCAGGAAAAAATAAGGTTCCGGGAAGAAGCGCAGCAATGTATCTGATCCTGTATGGAATAGGAAGATTTATCGTTGAATTTTTCAGAGCAGACCACAGAGGAAGTCTTGGAGTGTTCTCTACCTCTCAGATTATTTCCTTTGGTATTGTGGCCATAGGTGCTTTGCTCTATGTAGTAACAACCAAACATGGGGAAGAGGAAGCGCTTTTGTGATTGCTAAGAAGGCAATGCTTTAGGATTTTGACGTGAAATAAAAAAGGGTGATGCCCTTAGGTTTTAACAATAATAGACGGAGGCTTTAGATCCAGCCTCCGTCTATTGTTATAATCTGACCTGTCAGATATTTAGGTGACTCTGCAAGCTTAACCGCAAAGTCTGCGACTTCTTCCGGCTCGCATATTCTGTCAGCAGGAATGTCAGCTGCAATTTCTGAGATTTCTTCCTTTGATAAGTGGGAAGAATTCATTTCTGTATTGACCATGCCGCAGGCGATGGCGTTTACCGGGATGCCACTTGGAGCAAGCTCCTTAGCAAGCCCCTTTGTAAAGGAATTGACAGCGCCCTTTGATGCCGAGTAGGCTACCTCACAGGAAGCACCGACGTTACCCCATACCGATGAAATATTGATGATTCGGCCATATCCGTTTCTTAGCATAAGCGGGACGGTTTTTTTACAGGTATAGAAAAGAGAGTCGAGATTTACAGCCATAAGCTCATGCCATTCATCGGCGGACATATCAGTAAGGAGACCGTAGTGGGCTATACCTGCATTATTAATAAGTATGCCGGGGGTAAGACATTCTTTTTCAATAGCCATAAACAATTCATTTACAGAGGCTTCGTCACCTACATTGCAGGCAAAGGCTTTTACTGTTATCTTATATTCCCTTTCAAGCTCGCTTGCGAAGTCCTTTAGCTCACTTATATGTTTTTTGCAGCATAAGATCAGTGAGTATCCGTTTTTAGCAAAGGCTTTTGCGATAGCCCTTCCGATTCCTCTGGAAGCTCCTGTTATCAAAACATAGGTTTTTTCAGAATCTGTCTGCATTTAACCCTACCTCCGAAATAATTTATAATTATTTAATTTATCATACCACAAAAAACTCTTTACATTTTATTAGGAAAGAAGTATATTGATTACAACAAATTGTACACAATCTAATTTTAGATATATATTTCTAAGGAGGAAATAATATGCGTGATTTGATTATTATCGGTTCAGGCCCTGCAGGCTTATCTGCAGCTGTTTATGCAAAGAGAGCAGGACTTGATGTTCTTGTTATCGAGAAAGACCCTGTCAGCGGCGGACAGATACTTATTACATATGAGGTAGATAATTATCTCGGACTTCCCGGAATTAACGGCTTTGACATGGGAATGAAGTTTAGGGAGCACGCTGATAAGCTTGGCGCAGAATTCGCTGAGGGCACAGTTACGGCTATTGAGACAGTGGATCCCGGAAGCGATACTAAGGCACCTACTTTTAAGGTTGTAACAGATAACGGCGAGTATGAGACAAAGACCATTATTCTTGCAACAGGAGCTTCACACAACAAGCTTGGAATCAAGGGTGAGGAAGAGTTCACCGGTAAGGGTGTTTCCTACTGTGCGACCTGCGACGGAGCATTTTTCAGAGATAAGGTTGCTGTTGTAAACGGTGGTGGCGATGTTGCCGTTGAGGATGCTATTTTCCTTGCAAGGGGCTGCAGCAAGGTTTATCTGGTTCACAGAAGAAATGAGCTCCGTGCTGCAAAGATTCTTCAGGATGAGCTTTTATCTCTTCCTAATGTAGAGGTTGTATGGGACAGCGTTGTGGAAGAGGTCAAGGGTGATGCCAAGGTTTCTTCCATAACCGTTAAAAATGTTAAGACAGATGAAAAAAAAGAGATAGAAACCGATGCACTTTTCGTAGCAATCGGAATACATCCTCTTACAGAGGCATTTACCGGACTTGCCGATATGGATGAGACCGGATATATCATCGCAGGAGAGGATGGAGCCACATCTACACCCGGAATTTTTGTTGCAGGTGATTCCAGAAAGAAGAGACTTCGCCAGATTGTTACCGCTGTAGCTGATGGAGCAAATGCTGTTACGGCTGTTCAGGATTTTTTGGTAGGCAAGTGATTTTATAGACACATTTATTCGTAAAAAAGAATAAGGAAACTGATAAAAAATAGCCAGTGTTCGCAAAAACACTGGCTTTTAATATGATGTAATAGAATGCACAATTGTGAAAAATACGATGTTTATGCGGTGTCAATTTGCTGCCGAAAGCCCCAAAAGGTTGACAAGATTTAATTAAAGGGGTATATTGTAAAAGATGTAACAAAATTGTAACAATTATTTGGAGGTCCATTTTGCGAAAGACTAAAATGCAGCTTGTGGCAATGGGGGTTGCTGCTGCTTTAACAGTTGGAGGAACTGGAATAGATGTATCTGCTTCATCATCGAAGGTAACAAGCGTATTACCTTCAGCCGGAATCAGCTACGCACTTCAGACTCAGGATTCTGTTTCACTTTCTAATTTACAGAGTGATTCTGAAAGTACTGATGTAGCTGAGAATGATAGCGCAGATATTACAGAGACTACACCACTTGCATCTACACTTCAGGAGAATATTCTTAATGATATTCAGAAGGCTACCGGTGCAAATATTTCTATAGCAGATTATGACGAAGCTAATGAAGAGATGCTTCAATCTATGACTGATGAGGAGAAAGAGGAAGAGCGTTTTAAGACTCTTGTTATTGCTCAGGTTAATGATTATGTAAATGTAAGAGATAACCCGAGTGAAGAGGACGGCGAGATCATCGGTAAGCTTTACGATGATTCTGTTGGTACCTTTGAGGAAGAGACTGACGGATGGTATAAGATCAAATCCGGTACAGTAGAAGGTTATGTTAAGGCAGAGTATTGCGTAACAGGTGAGGATGCAGTTGAGCTTGCCAAGGAAGTTGGTAAGAGAATTGCTACAGTTAATACTACAACACTTAAAGTAAGAAGTGGCCCCAGTACTGATGATGAAGTGCTAGGACTTGTTCCTATTGAAGATGAACTTGTCGTAACCGAAGAGTTAGAGGAATGGGTTAAGGTAAGTATCGAGGAAGGTGAAGGATACGTATCAAGGGAATATGTAGAACTTTCTACAGAATTCGTTGAGGCTGAGTCCAAGGCAGAAGAGGAAGCTCGTCTTAAGAAAGAAGAAGAGGCTCGTCTTGCAGCTCTTGCTCAGGCTAAGAAGGGTACAAAGAATTCATCTGATAAATCCGGTTCTAAGAGCTATAATTCAGCCGGAAGCTATACCACACAGTCAAGTTCCATCGGTTCTGCTGTTGCATCCTTTGCAACTCAGTTTGTTGGTAACCCTTATGTCTATGGTGGTTCCAGTCTTACAAACGGAACAGACTGTTCCGGATTCGTAATGAGTGTATATGCTAACTTTGGTGTTAGCCTTCCTCATTCAAGTGGTGCTGACAGAAGCGTTGGTGCAGCGGTTGACGGACTTGCAAATGCACAGCCCGGTGATATCGTATGCTACTCCGGTCACGTTGGTATTTACATCGGTGGCGGACAGATTGTGCATGCTTCCACAGCTAAGACAGGTATTAAGATTTCAGACGCAGGCTACAGACAGGTACTTGCAGTAAGAAGAATCTTCTAACCTGCGAGCCAGGCAATCAAGAAATTTAAAGCCATGGGAATGTTTACATTCCCATGGCTTTTTAATTTCTTGATTATTCGGCGAACAGCCGAAACGAGGAAATGCGTAAGCATTTTCGAGTCTGGCCGTCAGGGATATAAAAATGAGGAAATGCATTTGCATTTCCTCACCTTATCGTTAATTCCTATTCTTCGGGTTCAATCAAACCGTATGTATTACCCTTTCTCTTATAAACTACGTTTGGCTGATCGGTATCAGCATTGATGAATACGAAGAAGTTATGTCCCAGAAGCTCCATCTGAATTGCGGCATCTTCAACATACATCGGCTTAAGATCAAACTTCTTATAACGCTCAATCTTGATCTCTTCATCATCGTCGAGATCGTTCTCAATGTACTCTTTTTTGAAGTTGCTTATTTCTGTCTGGTGCTTGTCCACAAGCTTACTTCTGTACTTTTTGAGCTGACGTTCTATTATCTCTTCCACGAGATCAATAGATACATACATGTCGCTGCTTACCTGCTCGGATCTGATAATCTTACCTTTTACGGGAATGGTTACCTCTATTTTGTGGCGATCCTTATCAGCTGTAAGAGTTACGTTGACGTTAGTCTCCGGAGTAAAATACTTTTCGAGCTTGCCGATTTTTTCTTCTACTGCGGATTTAAGTCCGGGTGTTACATCAATGTTTTTTCCAATAATCGTAAAATTCATGCAATCATCCCCTTTGCCCATATATTTTTATAAACAAATTATATCATTTTCTGACAGCTATAATCAAATATAAGAGTTAAGTTTAGAAATCTTTCATAGATTAGCGAGTTTTCGTGCAAAATTAACAAAAAATATGTTCGTGTTTTGTTGTATAAAAACATATTCTGTTGGTGGATAATTGTGGGTAATGTGGATAACTTCGTGTATAAGTCGGAAAATAGGCATTTTTGATTTTGAAATTGTGGATAACTTTTTTAAAATTCCTTTGAAAGTGTAAATTTTTTGTGTTGACTTTTGAATTTATGTGCATCTATGACAGCTTTATGAAAATTTAATAAAAAAATAGTATATTATCTGTGCTTTTTCTTGCGCACAAAATTCTCAACATGCTATAATATATTCGTTGTGACAAAAAAATAACAAGCAACAAAACTATAATAAAATAGCGGACTTAAAGTCCCGAAACGGAGGTATCATCTATGGCACAAAAGGTAGTTTTAGCAGGTGCTTGCAGAACTGCAATCGGTAAGATGGGCGGCGCTCTTTCAAACACACCGGCAGCAGATCTTGGTTCAATTGTTATCAAGGAAGCTCTTAACAGAGCAGGAGTTAAACCGGAGCAGGTTGACGAGGTTCTTATGGGATGTGTTATCCAGGCTGGTCTTGGACAGAACGTAGCTCGTCAGGCTTCTATCAAAGCAGGTCTTCCTGTTGAGGTACCGGCTGTTACTATCAACGTTGTTTGCGGTTCAGGTCTTAACTGCGTAAACATGGCTGCTGAGAAGATTTTATCTGGTAGTGCTGACATCGTAGTTGCAGGTGGTATGGAGAACATGTCAATGGCTCCTTTCGCACTTGACAAGGCACGTTTCGGTTATCGTATGAATAATGGTGTATTAAAGGATTGTATGGTAAACGATGCTCTTTGGGATGCATTCAACGATTACCACATGATCAAGACTGCTGATAACGTAGCAGAGCAGTGGAAGCTCACAAGAGAAGAGCTTGATGAGTTTGCACTTAAGAGCCAGCAGAAGACTGAGGCAGCTCAGAATGCTGGTAAGTTCAAGGATGAGATCGTTCCTGTTCCTGTAAAGGTTAAGAAGGAAACAGTTATGTTTGACACAGACGAGGGTCCTCGTCCCGGTTCTACAATCGAAGGTCTTGCAAAGCTTCGTCCTATCAACGCTGACGGCGTAACAACAGCTGGTAACGCATCAGGTATCAATGACGGTGCTGCAGCTATCGTTGTTATGAGCGAAGAGAAGGCTAAGGAGCTCGGCGTTACACCTATGGCTACATGGGTATGCGGTGCTCTTGGCGGTGTTGATCCTTCTATCATGGGTGTTGGCCCTGTTGCAGCTACAAAGAAGGTTCTTGATCGTACAGGCCTCAAGATTGAGGATTTCGATATCTACGAAGCAAACGAAGCTTTCGCAGCTCAGTCAGTAGCTGTTGGTAAGGAGCTTGGCTTCGATCTTGCAAAACTTAATGTAAACGGTGGTGCAATCGCACTTGGACACCCTGTAGGAGCTTCAGGATGCCGTATTCTTGTTACACTGCTTCACGAGATGCAGAGATCTGACAAGAAGCGTGGTCTTGCTACTCTTTGCATCGGCGGTGGCATGGGTTGCGCAACTATCGTTGAAAGGTAATTACCTGAAAAGACGATAGTCTGATGGCAGAACTACCAATTAAATAAATTAAGCGCTGTGGTTCGCCGCAGCGCTTATTACACGTTTTAATGAAATTGAAGTTTTAGCTCGGATTTAGGTTTCCGGGTTATACTTCACAAAACAATATCAAGGAGGAAAAGAAAATGGGATTTGTTAATGTTGAAGTAAAGGATAAGATCGCTGTCCTTACAATCAACCGCCCTGAAGCACTCAATGCTCTTAACAGTGCAGTACTTGATGATCTTAATGCTGCTCTTGATAGCATTGATGTTAACACAGTAAGAGCTCTTGTTCTTACAGGTGCAGGCGAAAAGTCATTTGTAGCAGGTGCAGACATCGGAGAGATGAGTACTCTTACAAAGGCAGAAGGCGAAGCTTTCGGTAAGAAGGGTAACGATGTTTTCAGAAAGCTGGAGACATTCCCTATTCCTACAATCGCAGCAGTAAACGGATTCGCACTTGGCGGCGGATGCGAGATTTCTATGAGCTGTGATATCCGTATTTGTTCAGACAATGCTATGTTTGGTCAGCCTGAGGTTGGTCTTGGCATCACACCCGGATTCGGCGGAACACAGAGACTTGCTCGTCTCGTAGGCGCTGGAATGGCTAAGCAGCTTATCTATACAGCACGTAACATCAAGGCTGATGAAGCTTTCAGAATAGGTCTTGTAAATGCAGTTTATACTCAGGAAGAGCTTCTTCCTGCAGCTGAGAAGATGGCTAACACCATCGCTGCTAATGCACCTATCGCAGTTCGTGCTTGCAAGAAGGCTATTAATGAAGGACTTCAGCTTGATATCGATAAGGCTATTGAGCTTGAGGAGAAGATCTTCGGCGATTGCTTCGAGACAGAAGATCAGCGTGAAGGTATGGCTAACTTCCTTCGCAAGAAAGATGATCCTAAGAAGGTTAAGGTTGTTGACTTTAAGAATGCATAAAGCATGATCATCATTCGAAGATTAAGATTAGATAAATAAAGATTAGGAGGACATATAAATGAAGGTAGCAGTAATTGGCGCAGGTACAATGGGCGCAGGCATTGCGCAGACATTTGCACAGGCAGACACAGTAGACAAGGTTTATCTGTGTGACATTAAGACAGAGTTCGCAGAAGGCGGCTTTGCAAAGATCAAGAAGAGCATCGATAAGATGGTTACAAAGGGAAAGATCGATCAGGCAAAGGCTGACGCTATTCTCGGCAAGATCACAACAGGTCTTAACGATATCTGCTCAGATGCTGATCTCGTAGTTGAGGCAGCTCTTGAGGTTATGGATATCAAGAAGAACCTTTTCAAAGAGCTTGAAGAGAACATCGTAAAGAATCCTGATTGCATCTTTGCATCTAACACATCATCTCTTTCAATCACAGAGATCGGTGCAGGACTTCCGAAGCCGGTTATCGGCATGCATTTCTTCAATCCCGCTCCTGTTATGAAGCTGGTTGAGGTTATCCAGGGTGCTAACACACCTGAAAGTGATGTTGAGAAGATCAAGAAAATCTCTGAAGATCTTGGAAAGACTCCCGTACAGGTTAATGAGGCAGCTGGTTTCGTAGTAAACCGTATCCTTGTTCCTATGATCAACGAAGGTATCTTCGTATATTCAGAAGGCGTTTCAGATATCCAGGGTGTAGACACAGCTATGAAGCTTGGCTGCAACCATCCTATGGGACCCCTTGAACTGGGCGACTACATCGGACTTGATATCGTTCTTGCAATCATGGACGTTCTCTACAAAGAGACAGGCGATTCCAAATATCGTGCTTGCCCTCTTCTTCGTAAGATGGTTCGTGGTAAGAAGCTTGGTGTTAAGACTGGTATCGGTTTCTACGATTACAGCGATGGCGGCAAAGTACCCACTGACAAGAAATAATACGCTTACTTATTCCTATTAAGGAATTAAATCGCCTGATAAAGCCTTCTCCCAGAGGGAGAAGGTGTCAGCGAAGCTGACGGATGAGGGCATTAAGAATACGAATGGAGGATTTTTTTCATGGATTTTCAGTTAGATCAGCAACATGAAATGGCGAGATCTCTTTTCAAAGAGTTCGCAGAAAAAGAAGTAAAACCCCACGCAATTGACGTGGATGAGACAGAGAAGTTCCCTACAGAGACCGTTAAGTTAATGCAGAAGTACGGTTTCATGGGAATCCCGATTCCGAAGGAATACGGCGGACAGGGTTGTGATCCTCTTACATACGTTATGTGTGTAGAGGAGCTTGCAAAGGTTTGTGGTACAACAGCAGTTATCGTATCTGCTCACACATCACTTTGCTGCGATCCTATTCTCACATATGGTACAGAAGAGCAGAAGCAGAAGTACCTTGTTCCCCTTGCAAAGGGTGAGAAGCTCGGTGCTTTCGGTCTTACAGAGCCCATGGCTGGTACAGATGCTCAGGGCGTTCAGACCAAGGCTGTTCTTACAGAAGATGGAAAAGAATGGGTTCTTGACGGATCCAAGTGCTTCATCACAAACGGTAAGGAAGCTGATGTTTATATCATCTTCGCTTACACAGATGTAGTAGAAGATAAGAAGGGTAGAAAGCAGAAGAAGTTCTCAGCATTCATCGTTGAGAAGGATACACCCGGATTTACATTTGGTACAAAGGAAAATAAGATGGGTATCCGTGGATCATCCACATACGAGCTCATTTTCCAGGATTGCCATATTCCTGCAGAGAACCTTCTTGGCGTAAGAGGTAAGGGCTTTGCAATCGCTATGCACACACTTGATGGTGGACGTATCGGTATCGCTGCTCAGGCTCTTGGTATCGCTGAGGGTGCTCTCGACAGAACAGTTGAGTATGTAAAAGAGAGAAAGCAGTTCGGCAGAGCAATCGGTGCTTTCCAGAACACACAGTTCCAGCTTGCTAACATGGCTACACAGTGTGAAGCAGCAAGACTTCTTGTTTATCAGGCAGCTGATGCTAAGAAGAACAAGGATTACTACGGAATCGAAGCTGCTAAGGCTAAGCTTTTCGCAGCTGAGGTTGCTATGGATGTAACTACAAAGGCTGTACAGCTTCACGGTGGTTATGGTTACATCAGAGAGTACGAAGTAGAGCGTATGATGCGTGATGCTAAGATCACAGAGATCTACGAGGGTACATCTGAAGTTCAGAGAATGGTTATCTCTGGTGCGCTTCTTAAATAAGAGTAATCACTTCTAATTTTTGATAAAGGAGAATACAAATGAAAGTTGTAGTTTGCATAAAGCAGGTGCCCGACACAAAGGGCGGGGTTAAGTTTAAACCCGATGGAACACTCGACAGAGGAGCAATGCTTGCAATCATGAATCCTGATGACAAAGCAGGTCTTGAGGCAGCTCTTCGTCTTAAAGATGAATACGGCGCAGAAGTTACTGTTGTAACCATGGGTCTTCCCAAGGCAGAGGCGGTTCTTCGTGAGGCTATGGCTATGGGTGCTGACAAGGCAGTTCTTGTTACAGACCGTGTACTTGGTGGTGCTGACACATGGGCAACATCTTCCACAATCGCAGGCGCACTCAGAAACCTTGAGTATGATCTTGTAATCACAGGCCGTCAGGCTATCGATGGTGATACAGCTCAGGTTGGTCCTCAGATATCTGAGCACCTTGGACTTCCCGTAATTTCTTACGCTGAGGAGATCAAGGTTGACGAGAAGGCTAAGACAGTTGTTGTTAAGCGTCAGTTCGAGGATCGCTATCACATGGTAGAGGCTAAGATGCCTTGCCTTATCACAGCTCTTGCAGAGCTTGGCGAGCCCAGATACATGACACCCGGCGGAATCTTCGATGCATTCGAGAAGGAAGTAACCGTTTGGGGAAGAGCAGACCTTAAGGATGTTGAGGATTCTAACCTTGGTCTTAAGGGATCACCTACTCAGATCGCTAAGGCTTCTGATAAGGTAAAGAAGGGCGCTGGTGAGAAGATCGTTGCTGATTCAGCAGACGAAGCAGTAGATTATCTGTTTGGCAAGCTTGAAGAGAAGCATATCATCTGAGAACCTGCGAGCCGCGCAGTAATTTTTTGAAAGACAAAATTCTGTGCTTGCACAAAGAATTTTGGATTGAGAAAAATTGATATGTGGCGAACAGCCACAACGAGGAAATGCGTAGCATTTTCGAGTCTGCGCGTTCCAAGATGTGAATTAATAGATTAAAAGGAGAACAAAACATGTCTTTAGAAGAATATAAGGGTGTATTTATATTTGCTCAGCAGGTAGACAATGAGCTTTCAGGTATTGCATTGGAGCTTCTGGGCAAAGCAAAAGATCTTGCAAATGATCTTGATGAGAAAAAAGTTACAGCAGTTCTGCTTGGTGACAAGGTTGGTAACCTGGTAGACACACTTGCTGAGTACGGCGCTGACCGTGTAATCGTTGTTGATGATCCTGAGCTTAAGGATTATCGTACAGAGCCTTACACACACGCTCTTGCATCAGTTATTAATGAGTACAAGCCGGAAATCCTTCTGGTTGGTGCTACAGCAATCGGTCGTGACCTTGGTCCTCGTGTATCTTCACGTGTTCACACAGGTCTTACAGCTGACTGTACACAGCTTGATATCGGTGACTTTCCGCTTAACGCAGTTGAGGGCCAGGAGCAGAAGCATAAGCAGCTCCTTATGACACGTCCTGCATTCGGTGGTAACACAATCGCTACTATCGCTTGCCCTGACTTCCGTCCTCAGATGGCAACAGTTCGTCCCGGCGTTATGCAGAAGATCACTCCTGTAAAGGGTGCTAAGGCTGAGGTTGTTGAGTACAATCCCGGATTCGAAGAGAACGCTTGCTATACAAAGATCCTTGAGATCGTTAAGGCAGTTTCAGAGGTTGAGGATATCCAGGAAGCTAAGATCCTTGTATCTGGCGGACGTGGTGTTGGAAGCCCTGAGAACTTCAAGCTCCTTGATGACCTTGCAAAGGTTCTTCACGGAACAGTATCATGCTCACGTGCAGTTGTAGATTCAGGCTGGAAGCCGAAGGATCTCCAGGTTGGTCAGACAGGTAAGACTGTTCGTCCTAAGGTATACTTTGCAATCGGTATCAGCGGAGCTATCCAGCACGTAGCAGGTATGGAAGAGTCAGATCTCATCATCGCTATCAACAAGGATGAGAACGCTCCTATCTTCGACGTAGCAGATTACGGCGTAGTTGGCGACCTTAACAAGATCGTTCCTGCACTTACAAAGAAGCTCGAGGCAGCTCTCGCAGCTAAATAATTAAAACGGGCAAACGCAAAAAATATTAGGTTGACTACTTCAAAATTGATTTGATGTAGTCAACCTTTTTATTTATCAGTGGCTGCCGACTAAAGCACTATCGAAATCGGAGTTGAATTCTGTTAATATATAGTCTATATACTTTGTATTTTTAAGGAGATTTTTGATTAATGAAAAGTATTCTGGATTACGAGACAGTGTCACTTATAGATGAGGATGACGCTTTAGAGATTATAGATCAGACAAAGCTTCCGGGCACTATTGAGATTATCCGCCTTCATACCGGGGAAGAAATCTGGAACGCAATTTACCTTCTGCAGGTAAGAGGCGCACCGGCTATTGGTGTTGCTGCAGGCTTTGGGCTTTATGTACTTATGAAGCATTCGAAGGCAGAAAGCTATGATGAGTTTATGAAGGAGCTTAAAGAAAAAAGCGATTATCTGAATTCTTCAAGGCCTACCGCTGTTAATCTTTCATGGGCCCTTAAGCGTATGGAAGAGCATGTGAAGACCGTTGCAAAAGATGAGCTGGGTCTTGAACTTAGCGAAAGCGGAGAGGTTGCTACAGCCAATGCTGAGGCTTTTGACAGAGAAAAGCTTATTACAGCCATGCGGGAGGAATCTGAAAAGATTAAGGCTGAAGATATCGATGTCTGCAGAAGAATCGGTGAAAACGGACTTACGCTTATAAAGGACGGCTACGGCCTTCTTACACACTGCAATGCGGGACAGCTTGCTACCTGCAAATACGGAACTGCGACAGCTCCCATGTATCTTGCTCATGAAAAGGGTATGAATATCAGAGTTTACTGCGACGAGACAAGACCTCTTTTACAGGGGGCAAGACTTACAGCCTTTGAGCTTCACAGTGCAGGAATCGATACAACACTTCTTTGTGATAATATGTCTGCTTCACTTATGAAGACAGGGGCTATTGATGCTATTTTTGTTGGCTGTGACAGAGTGGCTGCTAACGGCGATGCGGCTAATAAGATTGGCACAAGTGTTGTTGCAACCGTTGCAAAGCATTATGGAATCCCTTTCTATGTATGCGCTCCCACATCTACCATCGACATTAACACTAAAACCGGAGACGCCATCAATATCGAGCAGAGAAAAGCGGAGGAAGTTACGGAGATGTGGTACAAGGAGCGAATGGCTCCTGAGGGTGTAAAGGTATATAACCCTGCTTTTGATGTAACGGATCATGAATTGATAACGGGAATCGTTACAGAATATGGCGTACTTCGTGCCCCATACGATGAAAGCATAAAGAAAATTTTTGAAGAGAATAAGAATAAGTAAAAGTTATCGCACGTCTTGATGCTGCTTTGGCAGCATAGGTGTGCGATTTTATGTATAGGGCCTGACAAGATTTTTGTGCTTGGGAAAAATTAGTTAATTAGTTTAATCTGGGCCAAATTGTACGGCTATACTTATAAAATATCCATAAATTCGCGCAATTTCGTTGAGAGTGATATTTTTAGGTGATAAAATGAATATGAGTTATTGTAGATATTAATGGGCTTTTGCGTGTAGAAATTCATTATCGCTTTAAATATTTGATGGGGATCCGTAAATGGCTGTTGTTGCTGAAGATGAGGATAAAACTTTATATGCACCCGATCTGATATCTAACGAGATGCTGCTTCTTAGGAAGCATGGATTTGATACAAACCTGCTTGAAGGTAAACGTTTTAATATCTATCAGCTTGCAGAGATAAGAAAAGGTCTTGAGACAGGGGCAGATGTACTGGAATATCTGGACCCTGAGCTTCCATGGAATGAAATGGAAGAGATCCGTCTTGAACTGCAGTCCGGTATAGATATGTCAATGTACAGGGATGCAGGTTTTGATATTATGCAGCTTGCAGAAATACGTGAGGGGCTACAGGCTGGGCTTGATGTTACAGAGTATGCAAGGCCTGAGTTTTTCGCCGATCAGATGCGCCAGATAAGGCTGGGGCTTCAGTCAAACGTTCCGATTATTTTTTATCAGAATCCTAACTATAACTGGCTGCAGATGGCTGAGATTCGTATAGGTCTGGAAAATGGCACAGATATATCCAAATTTGCGACAGTGGATATGCCCTACATGAAGATGCGCGTAGTAAGAGAGAGTCTAGAGGACGGACTTGAGCTTGATGATAATCTTGTAAGGCGCAAGGACGCTGCTACTCTTGAGCAGATCCATCTGGCTTACATAGATAAGATAGATATTGATGCGTACATTAAAAAGAATTTTGATGCCGAGCAGCTTGAGCAGGTAAGAAAAGCCAAGATGGCCGGTATTGAGGACATAGATAAGTATTTTCTTTTCGGAATGCGCGGAGAATGTATGCATGAGGTTTTGCTTGGACTTGAGCAGAACCTTGATGTCAGCGTGTATGCAGACGAGCAGTACAGCTGGAAACAGATGAAGGAGCTGAGACTTGGACTTGAGCATCAGGTGGATGTGACGGTTTATGCAAAGCCACTTTATCGTGCAGATCAGATGCGTGAGATCAGGCTTGGCCTAGAAGCCAATATTGATGTTAGTAAATATAGCAGCATGGTTCATCCTGCCCAGGAAATGCGCATTATGCGAGAGTGGCTGGAGGATGGAAAGGTTCTTCCCAGTAACCTCAGTAAGCTTTTTACAGGTCAGCTCCAGGAAGAAATGGAAAGGCCTGCTGATGAAGAAGTTAAGGCGTGGCAGTTTTTACAGACAGAGGAAGGCCGCCTCATTGATATCTCAGAAGATATGATGAAGGTGTATTTTACAATACCTGTCGGTACAAAGGCCGCCAAATTTACAATTGAATATATCGCCAAGCTTCTTTACATGGCAAGGGTTCGCCGTGGAATCAGTAAAAAAGTTTTAACAGAGATGATTGAAAACAAAAAGTTCGGCGTAAAGACACTGGTAGCTAGCGGAAGAGAGCCTGAAAACGGCAAGGATGGCTATTATGATTATCTTTTACAGCTGGGCGAGAGCATACTTCCTGACATGGAAAGCTCGGATGGGGCAGATTTTTCCAAGGTAAAGATATTTGATGAGGTAAAGCTTGGAGACAAGCTGGCTATATATCATCCGGCAACTGCAGGGGTTGATGGTTTTGATGTAACCGGAAAGATTTTAAAGGCTAAGCCCGGCAGAGGAAAGCCTATTTTAAAGGGGCACGGCTTTATGCTCCTGGCCGATAAGCAGACCTACGTATCATCGACTGCCGGTGTTGGAAGAATACATAGCGGAGAGATATGGATAGATAAGGCCAAGGTCTATGAATCTCTCGTAAATGTAAGAGATAAAATAAGCTACGACGGAACCATCTGGGTAAAGGGCGACATTGAGAATGCATACGTTCAGGCAAAAGGCGACATTGTCGTTGATGGTAGCGTTACCTGTTCGGATTTAACCGCCGGGGGACGAATTGTTGTAAGAAAAAGCATTGTTGGAAATCTCAGTGAGAGGACCAGCATAACTGCAAATGGTATTGTTGCTGCGGCACATCTTGATAATGCCGATATAAAGTGCAGAGAAGACCTTATATCCAATGACTGCCTTAATTGTAATGTATCGGCCGGTGGAAAGGTAATAATGCTTGGAGACAGGGGCCTTATAAACGGCGGAAAGGTAACCTCTCTTAAGGGCATAGAAACGGCGGTTCTTGGTAGTAAGACGGTTAAGGAAACGCTTATAAGAACAGGTATTACGGAAGACCTTGACTATGAATATAAAGAACTCATGAGAAAGCTTTCCAGAACCTATCAGGAGATTAAGATGTACGAAGGACAAAGAGCCAAGCTTGCATCCTTTAACGATACCACTAACAAGCAGGCTCTTCAGGTTAAGATTAAGATAAATGCTGAGTCAGCGATAAAAGAGGCGGAGCTGGAGAGACTTAATAAGCGCAAAAAAGAGATAGAGGATGAGATGGCTGCAGTTAAGGATTCCAAAGTACTGGTATCAAGATTGGTATTCGACGGAACGGTTGTTATGATGGGCAGCAGAGTGCTTAAGTTGAATGACATTTACGAAACGACCAAAGGAATCACCTTCAAGACCAAGGATGGCATGGTTGTAATGCTGGATGGCGAGAAAACTGTAGCGAGGAGTTAAAGGTGGCAGATAAGAGCATACTTATTGTAGATGATGCGGAAATAAACAGAGGTATTCTCAGCGAGATCTTCAAGGAAGAGTATGATGTTCTTGAAGCCGAAAATGGCAGAAAAGCGCTTGAGATAATAGCTGCAAAGAAGGATAAGCTTGCTGCGATCCTTCTTGATATTGTAATGCCTGAAATGGATGGCTACAGACTTTTGGAGAAACTGTCTGAGTATAAGATTCCCGCTAAAATTCCTGTACTTATGATAACGGCTGATGGAAGTACGGACGCAGAGAGAAAATGCTATGAGAAAGGTGCTGCGGACGTTATTCACAAACCTTTTGATTCAATGGTAGCAAAGCACAGGGTTATGCGTTCAATCGAACTCTATGAGAGCAGACGCGGCCTTGAGCAGAAGGTTACCGATCAGACAAGGGTCCTTAAAAAGCAGTTTATGGTCCTTAAAAAGCAGGAGGAAAGACTCCGCGAGACCAATGCCAGGATTATTGATACCATCTGTACAATCGTGGAATTCCGAAATCTTGAATCCGGATATCACTTAAAGAGGATTAAGGGATTTGTTCAGATTCTGGCAAATACTGCAATGAGGAATTATCCTGAGTTTGGACTTACGCCTCACAAGATTGAGGTAATAACAAATGCAAGTGCAATGCATGATATCGGAAAAATAACTGTCCCTGACTCCATTCTTTTAAAGCCCGGAAGACTTACAGCTGACGAATTCGATATCATGAAGTCCCATACGACAAGGGGCTGCGAAATAGTTAAGATGCTGGCAGATTTGCAGGACAAGGAATACCTTGAGGTCAGCTACGATATTTGCAGACACCATCATGAAAAATATGACGGTAAGGGATATCCGGACGGTCTAAAGGGCGAAGAGATATCTATTGCTGCACAGCTGACATCCCTGGCCGATGTTTATGATGCACTTGTAAGTGATCGTGTATATAAATCGGCATTTACGCCTAGCAAAGCCTATGAAATGATAAAGAACGGTGAGAGTGGTATCTTTTCCACCAAGATGCTGGCATGCTTTGACATAGCAAGACCTGAGATGGAAGCCATGGTTGCAAGGACCAAGGCAGAGGAAGAGGCCAATGCGGCAGCAGGCGGCGCAGGAATGATGAGCCAGTGATTACTGAAAATATGGACATGGAAAATAATTCGACAAGAAAAAATAAGTTATATAAGAGCTTTGGCTACGCGTTTGCAGGCATAGGAAATACGATTCTCCATGAGAGAAATATGCAGATCCATTGCATGGTCACGGTACTTGTGGTGATTTTTGGATTTATACTTCACATTTCACTTATTGAATGGCTGTTTTGCGTTTTGCTTTTTGCTCTGGTAATGAGCCTTGAGCTTGTAAATACGGCCCTTGAAGCGGTGGTTGACCTTGTTACACAGGAAAAAAAGCCACTTGCCAAGAAGGCCAAGGATGCTGCGGCGGGTGCTGTTTTAATGAGTGCCATAATGGCTGCAATTATAGGCGGGATAATATTCTTTCCCAAATTGTGGGTGCTGATATTCTGACATTTGCATGAGGGAGAGTTATATAAAGGAGGATGAAAACATGGATATTCTTACTGATGGACTTAAGAAGATTTTGCTTGCAAGCGTAGGAGCAGTTGCTCTTTCTGCTGAAAAAGCAGGTGAGATTCTTAGCGAAATGGTTGAAAAAGGAGAGATTACCGTTGAGCAGGGAAAGGCTCTTAATCAGGAGCTTAAGCGCACGGTAAAGGAGTCTACTGAAAAGAAGGACGAGGAGAAAAAGGACCTCTCCAAGGTTGTTGAGGGACTTTCAGCAGAGGAGCTTGCAAAGCTGAAGGAGCTTATAGCTGCTGCTGAGAGCAAAGAGTGAGCAAATGGCGGATTTAACGGATCTGGTAGGGAAAATGCGACAGATAGCCGACGCCCAGGCAGATAAGGCGGAGGAATTAAAACACGCAGATTCCGAAGAAAAAAGTAAAGAGAAAAATGCAGAAGACAGCGCGAGGTTCAAAGAAATCCGCGCTGTTCTTGCAAGAAATAAAATAACAAGGGGCATATCTCCCGAGAAGCTGAGAATTATTCTTGAGGAGCTTGGCCCTACTTATATTAAGCTTGGGCAGATAATGTCGATGCATTCTGACATCTTGCCGAAGCGCTATTGTGATGAGCTTTCCAAGCTGAATTTTGATGTACCACCCATGCCTTTTGATGAAGTGATCGAAGTTATTGAGGAGTCCTATGGATGTCCTTATACGGATATTTATGAGTGGATAGAGGAGGATACTCTCGGGTCAGCTTCCATAGCTCAGGTTCACAGGGCAAAGCTTAAAAATGTCGAGAATAAAGAAGGCATAGATGATGTTATCATCAAGGTGCAGAGGAAAGGCGTCTATGAAATCATGTCAAGGGACATAAGCCTTCTCCATCGCCTTGTAAAGCTGATGCCACCTGTCGGTGATCTGAAAAACATTGTGGACCTTGATATGGTCCTTGACGAGATGTGGGCAGTAGCCAGAGAAGAGATGGACTTTTTCCAGGAAGCCTGCAATATGGCTGAGTTTGCCAGGAATAACAAGGACATTCGCTATGTTGGCTGCCCTAAGATGTTCCCTGAATACTCTACGGATAAGGTTCTTGTCATGGAATACATTCACGGATGTTCCATTGATGATGTGGAATACCTTACGGCCCACGGCTATGACCTTGATGAGATAGGCGAAAAATTTGTCAATAATTTTATCAAGCAGGTCATGAACGATGGCTTTTTCCATGCGGATCCCCATCCGGGAAATGTAAAAATCCGGGATGGCAAGATTATCTGGATTGATATGGGTATGATGGGCAGACTTTCCGAAAAGGACAGGCGCATTATGGTGAGAGGTGTGCGCAGTATAGCCCTTCATGATATACAGGCTGTAGTAAATGCAGTACTTGATCTTGGCTCTGTAACAGGAAAACCTGACAGGGATAAGCTCTATCAGGAAATTAAAGGCTTCATAGATCAGTATGGTTCTGTGTCCTTTGGCAGCCTTGATATCGCATCAGCGCTTCAGTGCCTCATGGATATAATGAAGGAAAACGGAATAGCACTTCCGCACGGAATGACAATGCTGTGCAGAGGACTGGCCCACGTTCAGGGCGTTCTTGCAGCCATCAGCCCGGATATAAACATGATGCAGATAGCCACATCCCGCATAACGGATGAATTTATTGAAAACATGGATTTAAAGGAAGAGATGATGAAATATGGTCGCGCACTGTACCGCGCCGCCGATAAGAGCATCGAGCTTCCATCCCTTACTGCCCAGGCCATGAAGGAATATCTGGCAGGTCAGAGCAAGGTAAACCTTACACTGAATACTTCAAGAGAACTGAATGAACTGATATATTCATCCATCAGAAATGTGGTTATTGGTCTAGGAGTAGCAGCACTCCTTATATCATCAAGCATAATGTGTCTTACCCAGATGAAACCACAGATATTCGGAATACCGCTCCTTGGAGCCCTTGGCTTTTCTTTCGCCATGGCTGTAAGTGGTTTTCTTGTAATAAGGAATATTGCCTTGAAAATAGCAGCACGTCGCCGCCACAGGCATAAGAAAAAATAAAACGCGAAGCGGAGAACGATTATTGTAAGGTCTTTCACACACGCTAATAAAAAAGCAGCCATGGCATTTGCCATAGCTGCTTTTTTATTAGCGTGTGTGAAAGGATTCGAACCCTCGACCTTCTGGTCCGTAGCCAGACGCTCTATCCAGCTGAGCTACACACACATATGCACCTTATTTGCTGTGCAACGAAGATAATTATAACATCAAAATAGGAATTGTCAACACAAAATTATTATATCACAAAATTTTTTAAAAATCCCCTATTAATGGGAGGAGACCGGCATGGGTGGGGACGCCATACCGGTCATTAAGAAAAGGAGATTGTCCTTCTTTTTTACATTATTTATATCGTCATCACTTTGAAAAACTTTAGAGTAGATTTTAAATTTTTTTGAAATTAGACAAACTACGGATTTTTATTGTATCATATTACGGATTGTATATATTTTTATGTTTTATGAAAGAGATTGATAATGCAGAGATTTGATCTTATTGCTCCGTGCCATTTTGGGCTGGAGGCAGTTTTAAAAAAAGAAATTATAAACCTCGGTTATGAGATAGTGGAGGTTTCGGACGGAAGAGTTACCTTTGCGGGAGATCCGGATGCGGTAGTTCGTGCAAATATCGGACTTAGAACTGCAGAGAGAGTTCTTATAAAGGTTGGCTCATTCCGTGCAACTACCTTTGAAGAGCTTTTCCAGGGAACCAAGGCGCTTCCCTGGGAGGAATTCGTCCCTAAGGATGGTAAGTTCTGGGTAAAGAAGGCAAGTAGTGTAAAGAGCAAGCTTTTTAGCCCCTCGGACATTCAGTCCATCATGAAAAGGGCCATGGTTGACAGGCTTTCAGATATTTATCATATCAGACGTTTTGAAGAAAGCGGCGAAAGCTTTCCTGTAAGAGTTTTCCTTTTAAAGGATGAGGTTACGGTAGCACTTGATACCACAGGAGATTCCCTTCATAAGAGAGGATATCGTAAGCTTGAAGCCAAGGCTCCGATTGCTGAGAATCTTGCGGCAGCCCTTTTGATGCTTACACCCTGGAGAGCCGACAGAATCCTGCTTGATCCCTTTTGCGGAAGTGGAACCTTCCCTATAGAGGCTGCCATGATAGCGGCAGGAATAGCGCCCGGTATGCATAGACATTTTACGGCTGAAAACTGGACTCATATCATAACACCTGATAATTGGCGTGATGTGCGGGAAGAGTGTGCAGAAGAGATAAACATGGATATTGAGACTGATATTCAGGGTTATGATATAGATCCGGATGTTATTGAAATTGCCAGAATCAATGCACAGAAGGCAGGAGTGGATAAGCTTATCCATTTTCAGGCAAGAGACGTGGCAGATCTTAGTCACAGGAAAAAATACGGCTTCATCATCACAAATCCGCCCTATGGTGAGAGAATCGGTGAGGAGGCTGAACTTCCTGCGCTTTACAGAACGCTTGGAGAGCGGTACAAGGCCCTTGATTCATGGTCCATGTATCTCATTACAGCCTATGAGAAGGCAGAGCGCGATATAGGACGAAAGGCAGATAAAAACCGTAAGATATATAACGGTATGATTAAGACATATTTTTATCAGTATATGGGACCTAAGCCTCCCAGAAGAAATGAAACTAAGGGTGACAGAATTGATTGATAACAGATTAAAAAAGACTGCTATTTATACAGCTATTTTTGCAATCATATCATTTGGAATTATGTTCTACAGAGCGGCCACCAAAAGCATTCTTATTGCAGAAGCCACTCAGGAAGAGACACGGGCAGTGGTAAGCACAGAATCTTTTGAACTGAAAATAAGCCCGCCTGCAGGAGGAAAAGGTGAAGGAACGCTTGTTATTCCACTTGAAGCAGGTGTGAGCTCGGATCTTATAACCTTTGAAGAAAAGCATTCAGAGCACAAATTTCTTCTTTTTATTAAAGGAAGAAATCCGGAGTTTTATCATCAAAACAGTATTATTTCCGATCTTACAATGATAACAGGTGCTACCTGCAAACCATTAAATGACAGTGGTAATGTTTGCCTTGAATTCAGTTTGGACGGACTATATGAAAATGCGACGGAGCTTGGAGATTCTGAAATAACAGTTTCTTTTAATACCCCCGAAGGCGTATATGAAAATGTTGTGGTTATAGATCCTGTGGATGATATAGGATTAAAACTTATTCCATATATAAAGAAGATAATGGACAATGATGAGTCCATTAAGGTTTTCTACACAAGACAGTCTGATGATGCTGTAACTACTGAGGATATCGAGTCTTTAATTGCAGATTCTGCTGCAGATCTGTATGTTCAGGTGGGTACACAGGACACCAATGCGGAGGATGCAGGAATTCGTACATTTTATAACGGGCAGTTTTTTATAAGAGAATTTGGTAATATCAAATTCGCAGATACTATGGAAAGATGTACTGCTCAGGCAGCATCGGCCAATGCCCTGGGGCTTGAAGAAGTGCCCCGTGATAACGATAGAATAATGAACGCTGTTATTCCATCAGCGTTTGTTTCAATAGGAAATATAAACAGCCCTGATGACAGCAAGCGCTTTGGACAGGATTCTTATATAGAGAATTGTGCTACAGGAATCGTAGACGGTATAAAGGCTTCTTTTCAGATAATAAATCCTACTATCGAAAATGAAGAACCTGATGCTTTGCAGGGCATTATAAACGGAAATCAGTAAAGAGAATGTTATTTTACGGAGGAGATTATGAGAATAGTATTTGCAACTGGCAATAATGATAAAATGCGTGAAATTCGTCAGATACTCGGAGGCTTTACAGAGGATATTGTTTCCATGAAGGATGCGGGCATCGATATTGATATCGTCGAAGATGGTTCTACCTTTGAGGAAAATGCCATGATAAAAGCAAGGGCTGTTCATGAGCACTGCAAGGATGCAATAGTTCTTGCCGATGATTCCGGTCTTGAAATTGATTTTCTGAACAAAGAACCCGGAATTTACTCTGCCCGCTATCTTGGCAGAGAGACACCTTATCCTGAGAAAAATGCGATCATTCTTGATAAGCTTAAAGATGTTCCTGATGAAAAGCGCTCAGCCAGATTCGTGTGCGCTATAGCTGCTTGTCTTCCCGGAGGTGAGGAGATTGTGGTAAGAGGTACCATGGAGGGTAGAATTGGCTATGAAATAGCCGGAGAGAACGGATTTGGATACGATCCGATATTTTTCCTGCCCGAGTATGGAAAGACCTCCGCAGAGCTCCTTCCTGAGGAGAAAAATGCTGTTAGCCACAGAGGTAAGGCTCTTAGAATGATGGAAGAAAAGCTGAAGGAAATTTTTAATGCATAAGATATTGGTAGTAAGCGATACACATCGCAAGGACGAGAATTTTTACAGAGTATTGGATTTAGAAAAAGATGTTAATCTCATAATTCACTGCGGAGATACAGAAGGCTCTGAAACTCAGATGCAGCAGCTCAGTACAGCTCCTATGAGGATCGTTAAGGGAAATAATGACTTTTTCAGTAACCTCCCGGATGAGCAGGAATTTGAAGTGTGGCCCCACAGATTTTTCGTTACTCACGGACACAGATATCTTGTAAATATGGGAAGTACTGACATCAGACGAGAGGCTCTGGTACGCGGGGCAGATGTGGTGATTTATGGACATACACATAAGCCTGTGGCAGCGGAAATTGACGGAATATATGTTTTTAATCCCGGGAGTCTTTCATATCCGAGGCAGGAGGGAAGAAAACCTTCTTATCTGATTCTTACTATTGATGATGAGGGAGAGCTTACCTACGAGATAAAATATCTTGATATTTTATAAAAATCAGAGAGATTTAGTGGGTGAAAATCCGCATGGTTACTGGGCGACAGCAGATTTTAAAAAAAATAATAAAAAAATTTTAGAAATAGTGTTGACAATGTGGTGAAAATCATTATATAATTCTTCTTGCGTTGCGGGTCCGGTAGTAAACAGAACGCTTCCAAGACGGGGTGTGGCTTAGCTTGGTAGAGCGCCTGGTTTGGGACCAGGAGGTCGCAGGTTCGAATCCTGTCACCCCGATTAGCAGTAACGCAAAATAAGACATGCGGGTGTAGTTCAATGGTAGAACACCAGCCTTCCAAGCTGGATACGTGGGTTCGATTCCCATCACCCGCTTACAAAATACTCCTCAGGATTTATCCTGAGGAGTATTTTTGTAAGCGGGGGAGACCTCGAACCCAGGGTTCGAGTCTCCGCTTCGTGTCTACACTCCGTTCCGGTCGTTGCTGAGCAGAGGTCCCCCGGACCTCTAGCAACGGTCGTTGCTAAACGCGTGCCACCGGCACGCAGCAACCCATCACCCGCTTTTGGAATTACTTCAGAGGAGTATTTTTGTAAGCGGGGGAGACCTCGACTCCAGGGTTCGTATCTCGCCTGCCGGGTCTTCACTTCGTTCCGGTCGTTGCTAAACGCGTGCCACTGGCACGCAGCAACCCATCACCCGCTTTTGGAATTACTTCAGAGGAGCATTTTTGTAAGCGGGGGAGACCTCGACTCCAGGGTTCGTATCTCGCCTGCCGGGTCTTCACTTCGTTCCGGTCGTTGCTAAGCAGAGGTCGGCGGCAAAGATGAGCGCCACTGGCGCTTAACAAAAGAGAACCTCGAACCCAAAGTTAGAGTCTCTGTTTAAATCGGCTGTATAGCGCTCGGTTACTGGCTTTTTAAAAGCTTAATAAAAGTTTTTTGAAAAATTTAAAATTTATTATTGACAGCATATGATCTCTCATATATAATCTGTAGATGTCGCTATGAGTTGCGATTATGTGTCCGTAGCTCAGCTGGATAGAGCAACGGCCTTCTAAGCCGTGGGTCGGGGGTTCGAATCCCTTCGGGCACATTTAAGACTAAGACTTGATCTTAGTCTTATCTATATGGTGGGTATGGCGCAGTTGGTTAGCGCGCCAGATTGTGGTTCTGGAGACCGTGGGTTCGAGTCCCACTATCCACCCTTTTTTATTTAGGGCGGTAATTCGATATTTAAAAATGACTTAATTCGGGTTATCATTAAGTAAGCACATCTGCTGTGTATGATGGGCTATCGCCAAGCGGTAAGGCACAGCACTTTGACTGCTGCACTCGTGGGTTCGAATCCCGCTAGCCCAGTTTTTGATATATCACTGCTAAGGCAGTTCATATATATGAGATACTAGCTCAGTTGGTAGAGCACTTGACTTTTAATCAAGTTGTCGTGGGTTCGATTCCCACGTGTCTCATTAGCTTAATGGGTCTGAGATGTAGATAATATCTGCGTCTCAGATTTTTTTATTGTCAAAAAAATTGATTACCAAACGCTTGTTATGATTACCATTTTTCTGCCCGCGTTTTCTCTTGTTTAATGTCTCACGAGCAGTCCTCATATTTGAAGAAGTGAAGTAGTTCTGATTGATAGTCTGAGGGCTGTTACCGAAGATCATGGAAGCCATATAAGCATCTCCACCCGACTCGTTGATAAAGTCAGTGCAGGCATTTCTACGGAAAGCATGAGGACCACGGATGATTCCTTCCTGAGTCTGTATACCAAGAGATTTACACATCTTTCTGTAGCACTCGTATACTGCATGGCTTGTCTCCATCCTTACAGACAAGAGCATCCGCTATGTCTGTTACTGCTTTTAACCTATCCGTTTCGGTTACAGGGCGGTCAGTTCTATGCATTCTATAGAAAACATCCCAACCATAGCTTTTACGATTTGAAGGTTGAACAACATGTACAATGGGATTGCAGCCAACAAAATAATCTTTTTCTGAAATTCCTAAAAGCTTCTGGTATAATTCTCCCTTAATATCTATCAGTGCCCAGTTTAAGTAGGATTCTTTTTTGGATTGAATCATGTTGTAAAAGTTTAAATATAAGAAGTTTAGTAACATGACGCTTTTGCCAGATCCAATGTTTCCTATGGTAAAGATGTTTGCTCCATCCTGCTTTATCGGAGAAGATATATAGCTCTTACCAGTTTTTCCAAGGCCAAGATTTCTGGGTGCCTTCGAGATTAGCTCGGGGGATACTGACGGATACATGGCGTGGTACCTTTCATTAGAGTAATTGTTCTGAGTAATGTTGATACCTAAAGCATCTTTAAACCCAAAATCATTGAACCCTCTTTTATGTCGTTTGAAATTTGTATATGTGACTTTCACTGGAATAAAGATAGCTGTAAGCCAAAACCAATACTCTTTTATAGTAAAGGATTTCTCAACGGACTGTGCTATATATGGGAATACCGTATGAATTATTACAAGTACAAAAGCATAGAGCCAGAGACCAGTATACCAAATACAATTTCGCAGAGTCATGATTTACTATCCCTCTTACAATTCCACGGCTGACATATATTATCCATGACACGGCCATTATCAATAGCCTTATGCGGATCCATATGCATAACTGCTGATGTTATGTCGTTTAGCTTGTCGGCTGAAATATCGGGATCGACCGCGATTATGGCAGTGTATATTATTCCTCTAAAATATGTAAGCATTATAAATACCTCCAGTTATTTTCTTCTTTAATATGTATTATCCACGAAATTTCCATATTATATATGACGCTTCTAATACCTTTTAAATATATGAAAGGCGGTATAATATATGTCATTTTCTATATTATTACGAAGACAGCGCAGAAAACGCGGGATGACACAGCGAGATTTAGCCGCTGCCATGATACGAGCTGAAGGAATGGAGCCATTCGATGACCTTATGTTGGTTGATGCCAATAGGCAACGAATTATGAAATGTGAAAATAACAAAAGTGAGCCACGACTCACTGACATCATTTTGGTAACTCGCGCGTTGGGATGTCGCTTTGAAGAGCTTCTTGATGCAACTCCCTAAAATTTCATAAAAAATGAAGGCTGCTCACAAAAAGTGAACAGCTTACATTTGGGCAAACCTTCAATAAAATCGATTACCGGATAGATACTTTGCTTGGATGTCTTTGCCTATATCCATTAGCATTTCCAAATTTTCCTTATTGCTAATGCAGTCTCTGCAAATACCTTGATATTTATGCATGGTTTCTAAGCTGCCATTGATAGGATTTGCCAGTGTATAGAGTTCTTTGCCGCAGCGTCTACAACGTGTTTTTACTAGCTGTTTAATATTATTATTCTCCTTTCGGCTTTTCACTTTCGGCTTTTCCGACAAAAGGATATTCCGTTTTTGTCTAGAGGAGTGTAACATTAAAGATACTAAGAGCGTACATTATTCTTTAATATATTTTTGTGTTTTAGTATTTTGACGGAGATGATTTATGTGTAAAGTAACTGAAATGACATTGGACAATAGAACAGTCAATGTTGCTGACATAAAGCATAAATATATTAGTAATATTGTTGATTCAGCTAAGAAGTGTAGTTTTATTGATAAGATTATTCTATTTGGATCAAGTATAGATGAACGTTGTACCGAAGATTCAGATATAGATCTTGCAATTTTTGGAAATCAGACAAGGTATAAATGTCTGAATTCGAAAGAGTATAGGCAATTTGCAGAGAATCTGTATTCTTTTGATAATTTTAGCCAATCTTATGATTTATTGTATTTCAAGACAGGGAATACATATTCAGGACTTATTATAAATGATATCAATAATGGGGAGGTCCTTTATGTCAGGGAAGGCGAATAACTGAAAATGGTTGATGTGGGATGTCTGCATGACAGTTAGTTGAGCCCTATGATGAGTGAGTAAATTATGAAAAATAATAATTCAATTAAAAATACTATAGTAGCAGATGATGAATATTACAAATGGATTGAGAATATTAGCGTAAGATATAAGAATAGTCAGATTAAAGCTGCCGTTTCGGTAAATAAAGAACTGATAGCTTTTTATTGGAGCCTCGGAAAGGACATTGTTTCCCTTGAAGCTGAAAAGAAATATGGAAGTGGTTTTTATGAGACTTTAAGTAAGGATTTAAAGAAAAAGCTTCCCGGAATTAAAGGCTTTGCGAGTTCTAATCTTCGGTATATGGTTAAGTTTTATAATTTATATTCAACAACAAATTTCCCACAAGTTGTGGGAAAAGCGAAAGACAACAATTTCCCACAACTTGTGGGAGAATTATCTTTGGATGAATTGTTTGGCGTTCCGTGGGGGCATCATCGAGTAATTATAGATCGATGCAAGGGTGATAGCGAAAAAGCAAGTTTCTTTGTAAGAAAAACAATCCAAAACAACTGGTCCAGAGCAGTTCTTGAAAACTTTTTGGATACTGATTTATTTGCAAGACAGGGAAAAGCAATATCGAATTTTGAGTATGCTTTACCTGCACCACAGAGTGATCTTGCTCAAGAAATGACAAAAGATCCATATAATTTTGATTTTCTTGCAATCCGGGAAGATTATGATGAAAAGCAATTAAAAGATGCATTGGTAGAAAATGTTATTAAATTTCTTCTGGAATTGGGTAAAGGGTTTGCTTTCGTGGGAAGGGAGTATCCGTTACCAATAGATGGAACGGAGGAATATATCGATCTTTTGTTTTACCACTTATGGCTACACTGTTATGTTGTCGTTGAAGTTAAGGTAAAAGCATTTAAAGCCAGCGATATAGGTCAAACAGCAACTTATGTTGCAATAGCTGATGATTTAATTAGAAGAGAAGGAGATAACAAGACAATCGGATTAATTATATGTAAGAGTAAGAATAATATTCTTGCGAAATATTCTGTAAGTACTTCAAATGAGCCAATAGGAATATCCGAATATGAGTTGTCAAATCTGCTTCCTTCGCCAGAAGAGATAGAGCAAAAACTTAGTATGGATTGATTACCAAATTGATTACCTTAAGACACGACCGATGTGCGGGAAGCTCCTTCCTTACTGGATTTCTTAAAAAAGATTAGGTGGGTTCGATTCCCACGTGTCTCATTAGAAAAGACCGTTCAGTCGATTGGCTGAACGGTCTTTTTTGTTTTCTGATTTTATTCCATGTAACGTTTTTCTAGTTCTTCGATTACGTGACTTGTACTTTTCTCAACTGTTCCATCTTCAAAAGGACTTAGGAGGTTTCCGATTTTCAGAAGTTCAAGGTATCCTTTGGTTCCGCCTGCGCGGCAAAGGCTAAGGTAATCCTCCCAGGCTGCCTTTCTGTCCTCTTTCATGCGACCATAATACTGGAGAGCACAAATCTGAGACATAGCATATTCAATATAGTAGAAAGGATAGAGGAATATGTGCTGCTTCTGCATCCAGAATCCACCGGCCTCCAAAAATTCATTTCCGTCATAATCACGCCAAGGCATGTATTTCTGTTCGATCTCGTGCCAGGTTCTTTTCCAGTCAGCAGCTGTGTATTCAGGATGTGCATAAACCTCATGCTGGAATTCATCAACGCTTACCAGATAGGGGATAGTACAGAGCGCTCCCATGAGATGGGAAGTAATATACTTTTCTGTATTTTCACCAAAGAACAGCTCCATCCAGGGATATGCAAAATGTTCCATGGACATGGAATGTATCTCGTTAATCTCAGCTGTTGAGCCGCGGAGTGCATCCACCTTAATTGATCTCATGGCAAGATAGCCCTGAAATGCATGACCTGCCTCGTGGGTAAGGACATCTACATCTGCTGAGGTTCCGTTGAAATTACTGAATATGAAGGGAGCCTTGAAAAGAGGCATGGATGTCATATATCCGCCCATACGCTTACCGGGTCTTGTCTCTAAGTCAAAGAGCTCGAACTCCTTCATGAAATCAAAGAATTCTCCGGTCTCGGCACTCATCTCGCGGTACATTTTCTGTGCTTTGTCCACCAGCTCCTTTACAGTTCCGATGGGTGCTGCATTGCCATCAGGGTAATTCAGCTCTTCATCATAATAGTAAAGCTTATCAATGCCAAGCTTCTCCTGCTGTGCCTTGCGGATCTTTGCAACAGCGGGGGTTATAATCTCTCTTACCTGCTGACGGAATTTTGCTGCATCTTCCTGTTTGTAATCAAAGCGGTTTCTGCTGATATAGGCCATATCAGTAAAGCTTTTAAAGCCCATTTTATGAGCCATTTCGGTACGAAGCTTTACCATTTCTCCATATTGTTCCTCAAGCTTAGGACTGATCTTTTCATAAAGTGCAGCCCAGGCTTCAAAGGCTTCCTTGCGCTCTGCACGGTCTGTGCTCTGCATGTGCTTAAGGAGTCCGTAAAAATTACATTCCTCTCCTCTGAAATCTGTCACTGCCTCAGCAGTTGTCTTGCTGTATTCCTGACCAAGCTGTTCGCAGCGTATTGTCTCAGGAATGATCTTTTCATCGCTGGTCATTAAAGAAGCATCCAGCTTTCTAAGGAGCTGAGCGCCAAATTCAACCTCAAACTCGGGTCTGAATTTCGACTGTGTAAGGGTCTTCTGAAAAGCGTTGTACTGAGGGATAGTATTGGCAAAGGCTTCCTGAAGCCATCTGACTTCACCTTCGTAAAACTCATCCTTCATATTGATGGTATTGCGCACATAAGCAAGAGTGTACATTGTTTCATCTGCCTGCTCGCGCTCCTGCAGAGAATAATACGCGTCTTTAACCTCCTGATAGCTCTTGGCTTCGAGAATCTTTGCAGTAGCATCTTCGACTGCTTTTTTAAGCGCCTCAACATCCGGGCGCTTGTATTCAATCTCGCTAAATTTAACCATTTATGCATCATCTCCTTTTGTTATTTGAACCTGCTGAAGTTGTATTGTTTACAGGTCATAGTTAATTTATATATGAATCATATAAAATCATACAATATGAAGACTTAAAATGCCAAAGTGAATTTATCCGGTTTCCGGGTAAAGCAAAATCAACAGGCCAGAGTACTGGACACTTTCCTGCTTTTAGAATATTATGATTTATTAAAAAAGCCGCGCTATGTGGTAAGTGGGGAGGTAGGTATGAATAAGATTGGAACAAAAACAATTGAGACGCCAAGGCTGATCCTTCGAAGATTTAAAGTAGAGGACGCAGAGGATATGTTTAACAACTGGGCCTTTGATTCTGAGGTTACAAAGTATCTGACATGGGCTACTCATACCAGTGTTGAAACCACAAAAGCTCTTGTAAGTGACTGGGTATCGAAATATGAGGATGGCGGTTATTTTAACTGGGCAATAGAGCTTAAGGAAACAGGCAGCGTTATCGGCAATATATCAGTTGTGCACTTAAACGAAAATACAGAAGCCGCTGATATGGGCTACTGCATGGGAAAAGCCTTCTGGGGTAGAGGCCTTATGCCTGAAGTATTGAAAGCAGTTATGGATTATCTTTTTGATGAGGTAGGGCTTAACCGAATTGCTGCCTGTCATGATATAAACAACCCGAAATCAGGCCGCGTAATGGATAAGGTCGGAATGAAGCAGGAGGGAATCCTTAGAGCTGCAGGGAAAAACAACTGCGGTATCTGTGATGAAGTCTGGCATTCAATGATCCGTGCGGACAGAACCTAATGATTTGTCTTTACTGATAGTATCTCTGAGAAAATGTCAGTAATACCAGCCTTTTTGAATTAACATATGCTGTAAAAGTTTTATCCGTTTCTTTTTTTAAGGTTGTAGCCAGATAACTTATATTAATGGAAAGTCCAAGAACTGTATTCATCAAGCATTGGTATAAGTATGTAGTGGCATTCCTAAGTTTTTAGATGGAAAATATAGTGGAGAATATCAGGAAAAAATGATAAAAGTATTTATGGATAATCTAAGATAAAAATCGAATAATTGTATATGAAAAAGTAGAGGCAGCATCTTAGTTTTGAGGTGCTGTTTTTTTTATTATAAAATTGTGATTACATAATTGACAGTGCTATTGTCAGAGCGTACGATTGTTTATGGGATTCTGCATTTTGGGGTACCGGTGAACATTGTTGTTTTATGATGGAGGTAAAGTATGAGTTCGAAGGGGTTACTTGTACAGACGTCTTATGCAGCTTCAGCAGATCTGAATGCAGCTGCCAGATGTCAGGAAAATGAGGAAAGTATTAGTCTGAAGGGAAAATCCACAGGACAAAGAGGTAATTTTAGTAGCACAGCACAGGGATTTAGTGCACTTAGGGCAATGCTGTTTATGATGCTTGCAGCGTTTATTTTTGTTGCATTTCCTGGAAAGATGGTAACAGTTATTGCTGCCAGTAAAGGGCCATATACTGTAACAGAAGATACGACAATTGATGCTGCTGTTTTTTCGCGAGATGACCTTTATACAGAAGTCAGGATTAAGAATGGTGCGAAGGTTACGGTAGAAGGAAATGTCCTTTCAAAAATTCCGGTAATTATTGAGAATGAGGGAAAACTGACTGTATCAGGAAACTATATTCAGCAGGCTAACGGATTTGAACCAGTAGGTATAGACGCAGAAGTACAAATTGACGGAGATTTTTCAGTAGTCAATAGTGGGGTTATCTGGAATAACGACGAAACTATAACAGTAAGTATTGGTGGAAATTTTCTGTATAACTCAACATCCAGTACACAGCTCAATGCTGCGAAATGGAAAATAAAAGGGAATGTGACTCACAGTACGGATAAGAATGGAGGCGTATACTTTAACAAGTTATATCTTATCGGTGATAGCGAACAGACTCTCTGTGTAAAATCAGGTACTGGCATAAACGCATTGTATATGGAAAACAGTAATAAGCTTAAGGTTCCAGCAAATCTGAACGCGGTCATATGCAGTAATGTTGATATTACAGCCGGAGCAGACACTGTAATAAATAAAATGACAATAAGTGAAGGCAAGAAGGTAAACTTTGAAGGAGACTTTACTGCAGAAGGGGATGTAAAAGTAAATAATCGGGCAGAACTCCGTGTAACAGGCGACTATTTGCAGAAAAACGGTGTTTTCGAGCCAGTGGGAACTGATGTAATAGCAGAAATTGATGGAAGCTTTTCGGTAATCAAT
>NZ_AUJO01000024.1 GCF_000424265.1 Butyrivibrio sp. WCD3002 | reverse complement strand
CATGCTCTTCCATGATACTTCCAGAGGAGCCAGATCCGCTGCTATCATCAAGTCTCTTATTGATACAGCAGCTGCAAATAACCTTGATCCTGAACTCTACCTGACAGAACTTTTGGAGCATGCCCGAGACTTTGTTAATGAGCCTGCACGGGCAGCCGAGTATATGCCATGGACTGAAAAGATGCAGGAAAGGTGCATGAATAAGACTAGGAAGGAAGATCTCAATCAGTAGGATTCGTACCTAGAGTAGATCTGATTTCTAAAAATTTAAAAGGCCACCGGAAAGGTTTATTTTTTTAAGCCATTCTGGTGGTCTGGTTGGTTATGAACGGGTGAGTGAAAAGCGCTTACTTATCAGAAGAAGACATGAAAAAGAGGCAGCCAAATATAAGGGAGAATTTTTGTGTGGGAAAGGCTTTGGGGTTAGTAACAATTGGTATGCCGGAACTAATTATGATAACAATGATGTTCATGATGACGCTAGCATAGGGAATCACTACCCTCATAACAGGAGAAACATAAATAAAAATATGGAAATGCATATGATGGCAGGACTTTTTCTGGAGAACTG
This sequence comes from Butyrivibrio sp. WCD3002, assembly GCF_000424265.1. Taxonomy (GTDB): domain Bacteria; phylum Bacillota; class Clostridia; order Lachnospirales; family Lachnospiraceae; genus Butyrivibrio. The sequence continues at coordinate 52,729 of NZ_AUJO01000024.1, read as the reverse complement.
AAAGTGACGAAGGAATCATATCGCAGAACGCTAGAGGTGATTATTCAGGATCTTAGGGCAAAGCAAGCAGCATGATAGGGGGATAACCATGGATATTAGAGAATATAAAGTTAAAGAATTGCCATATAAATATGTGCTTTTTTATAACATCCCAGAGGAGCAGATGGAGTCATTTCGTATCATGCTTTCCGGGGATAAAGATGACAATGCAATTTTGACATATTGTTATATCGATCCGGAAGCCGGGGTTAGCTACAAAGGTTTATGCTCATGCAAAATTACCGGTGATAAAGTTAGATACAACTTATCAGAACAGTTGATAGGACTGACACTTCGCGAAGGTGGTATAGAATGCGATGCCATTGTCATGGAAAATGTTGCTGAAGGGTATGGCTTTCAGGAAGAAGCGGAATCCATAAAGGAAGACTATGGATATTTTGAGGAAAAAGTAGCCATAGATTATAACAATATTTTTGATGCATACAGGCATCCTTTTTATCCGGATGATATACAGGTATTCTTCCCTACATCAGCAGGTGTATACGAAACTATGTGGGTTGAGGAAAATGGAGCTACTGCAAAAGGAATAATGTGCAGATTGCTAAATGAACCCTATGATGAAAGCATAGGATACAACTATGGTGATTTGGTCAACGTGGTTCCCAAAATAAATAGTAGTGGTGAGATTATTCCAGTGGCAGACGGAAGCCAGTTTTGTAAGGTGGAGCCGGAGGATTGGGATTACTTATAAAGAAATGCTATAATTATAAGAGGGGACACATTGATGTTCCTTCTTTGTTTATGCGATTGGATATGAATGGGGAATTGTTATGGAAACGCTTGTTTTTACGAAGTTTGTAGATCAGTCTTTGTTGAAATCAGGGTTAACAGTACCAAAGGAAGCTTGGGATGAGATACAAACGTGCTTGGGTGTTAGGCTAAACAAAGGTGACCAAATAGATGTTTCAATAAGGATAGATGATAAAACATTTACGGCAAAGTTCGTAAATGTTAATTTTGCAGCGTCTACTACAGATAGGACTGTATTTCAGATACGATATAGCTCCCAATCGGATATCTGTGTTTATTTAAATTCTATTTTCCCTCAGATCTCAGAATATATAGCTGTTCATTCTTCAGATGAAAAAATTAGTATTCCTACAGCACTTCAACAGAAAATAGATGTATATGTTACGGACTCCAAGGAACTTGTGTTTAAGCGACAGGCTGAGAACAACGATACTCTTAAGGCGTTTTATAGATACCTTGGTCCCGTTGATAGTCTTGGTGGCTACGAAAGATCCTATAAACTTGTGTTTTACAAGTCCTATTTTGAAAGTATAAAACGAGGTGAGATAACTACAACAGAGCATATTGCTAGTCTTTTTCGGGAATACTATATAAATCGAATTCATCAGGGTAAGGTTCCTGATATAAATGTAAGCTGGGCAATAGCTAATCCTGAGAAATGTACGGTAAAGGATGCGCTTGATGTGATTCTCAGGAATCCTTTTAATGTGATTCAGAAGAAGGGGTTCTTTACTCAAGACAAGGCTGATGACCATGATGTGTTTAAGATGGTTCCGTCATTGGCTGCAGTAGTTAACGATTCAGAGATAGAAAATATCCTGAGCATAGTTGAACAAAAGCTGAAATTATACTATTCATCAATAGATAACGGAGAAAACGGCAAATTGAGAGAGGTCATTGATAAGTTTTTAAATGGATACGTTGATGCTAAGAAAGAAGCATTTTCCGGAAGTCCATTTGGGACGTTTGTTAGATCAGAAATACCAAATGCCATATACAATACTGGCTTAGTGGATCCACAGAATTACTTGATCACCGGAAGTGTAGGGCAAGGGAATTGGGCTACAATCCCGTGGATATGTATCTTTGATCGAAGTATCACAACTACGGCAACAAAAGGGGTTTATATAGTTTATCTACTCTCTAAAACGGGAGAATCTTTATACTTAACGTTTAATCAGGGCTGCACTGATATCAAGAATGCTCATGGTAAGCAGGGTGCGATTAAGATAATGAGGGAAAAAGCGGCAGAAATTGCATCAAGAATTGATGACCGTGGTTTTAACACAGATGAGAAGATTGATCTTGGTCAGGGACTTACAGATTTAGGAGAAATGTACCAGAAAGGTACGATTTTCTATAAGGAATACAAAAGGGGCGCTGTGCCATCAGAGGCTGAACTTCAATCAGATTTATCCAAGATGATGGATATTTACCGAGAATATGCAGGAGTTAAACCTGCTAATACAGGCGCTATTGATAATATTAAGGGAGTAAATAACGTGTCCATAAAGAATGACATTGATCAGATTAAAAAGTACATATCAGCCAAAGGCTTCAGCTATAACGATGGTCTTATTGAAGACTTCTATCTCAGCCTAAAATCCAAGCCCTTTGTTATTCTTGCTGGTACCAGTGGAACGGGAAAAACAAAGCTTATTAAGCTGTTTGCAGAAGCAATGGGTGCTACATCCAAAGAATCCAACGGGAATGGCAGATTTAAACTTGTTTCCGTAAGGCCGGATTGGTCAGATTCTACAGACTTATTTGGACATACCGACTTGAATGGCAATTATGTTCCTGGAGCAATTATTGATTTTGTGAAACAAGCAAAAGATGACAGAGAATTTCCATATTTCCTGTGTCTTGATGAGATGAACCTTGCCCGTGTTGAGTATTATCTTAGTGACTTTTTATCCTTGATTGAGACCAGGACCAAAGTTAATGGGGAAATAAAAACTTATAAGCTTACATTGGATGAGGCTGCTAAAGACAAGTATGGGGATCTGTATATTCCAGAGAACCTTTATGTTATCGGAACTGTAAACATGGATGAGACAACCTTCCCGTTCAGTAAAAAAGTGCTTGATAGAGCAAATACAATAGAGTTTTCATATGTTGATCTCACACCGAGTTTTGTCTCGGATCCCAGTGCTGCAGTACCGCTAAACAAAGGAAATGATTTTCTGAAATCTCAGTATATTATTCTGGGGACTGATGTTAAGCCAGGCCAACAGGAGCTTGTTAGGAGAGTAAGTACAGATCTACAGAAAATCAACGAAGTGCTTCAGCATGCAAACGCGCATGTTGGATATAGGGTAAGAGATGAGATCGCATTCTTTATGCTGAACAATGATGAGGCAAAGCTTCTTGATTATGACGTTGCATTTGACTATGAAATCATGCAAAAGATTTTGCCACGAGTACAAGGAAGTAGCGAAGCAATCAAGAATATGATGTGCGATTTATTTAAGATGTTTGCTGGCGATTATTCTGGTTTCAGTCCAAGTTATGTCTGGAAACAGATGGATGATTACATAAATAATAAGCCTTGCAAGTACGTTAATTCTGCAAAAAAACTCTGCTACATGATGAGGAGATTTGAAGAGGATGGCTTTACTTCCTACTGGCTCTGATAAGTTGCTGGAAATATGCACTGAAAAACTGAATGTAGTAATAAAGAGTAGAAAGAGCTGGTCAGGAGATTCTTCTGACCGGTGTTCTTCACTTGTGCTTGATGGAAAAAGAATTAAATCTGTCAAAATAGCTACGATAGAGGGTGATATAGAGTGCGAAGAGCTGGATTATGCTCATTATGATTTTGAAGTACCACCGTTTTTCTTCGAGCAGACAGATTATGAAGTGATTATTAAGAGCAATGATGGAAGTGATCTGTCATTTTGGAATGAGAATTATTCTATACGAGATAAGATAGGAACTGCATATGATGGCGATAATACTCTGCTTTCCGGAATAATCCATTTTGAAAACATGGCAGGGTATTCAGATTTTGAGATCTATGCAGATGGCCGTAGGTATTTAACACTTAGGATCGAAGTGTTTCCTTCAAAGATTACTTATAAGGAAGATTACCAGAAGATGATCGATGACATTTCTGAAATGGTTTCGGAAGTGGCTATTGATTTCATGCAAAAAACGTATCAGACATTTTCGTTGGGGCATACACAGAGCACGGTGCTCTCGGTATATTTCCAGATTTTATCAGTTATTTTCAAGGATTACATGAATGCCGTAAATAGGATTATCAGTGTTCCAAACCATAAGCTTATTACAGAGCATGAGGTTATGCCGTATTACAAGGCAAAGAGAACTGACAAAACATCAATAAACTGGCTTAAGAAGCGCCAGGATAGAATGATAATAAAAGACGGTGTTGTTTATGCAGAAAGACTCCTTACAGCAAAGAAGCAGCTTACCTATGATACAGAAGAGAACCGTTTTGTTAAGTTTATTTTGAAATCAACAGTAAGGAAGCTAGACACATTTATCAAGAGATATAAGAAAAATGCGGAAGTAGTAGAGAACAAAGTTCTTGAAGATGCTGAGAGGATGAAAAGAGATGTTAAGCGTGTAATGAATTCATCTTTTCTTCAGGATGTTTCAGAATACCACGCTGCCAAGAGTATGTCTTTAGTATTTGGTATGGCTCCTGGATACAGAGAGCTATATAAATGTTACCTTATGCTGAGCAAAAGCTTATCTGTTAATGGTGACGTATTTAAGATGTCTGTTAAAGATACTGCTCTTTTGTATGAGTATTGGTGCTTTATTAAACTCTTCAATATTTTAAAGAAAGAGTATAAGTTGGTTTCTCCTGACATAGTAAAGGTAGATAACAACGGAATTACTATTACGTTGATCAGAGGTAAGAGATCAGAAGCTAAGTTCTTTAATCCAAATACCGGGGAACATATTACGCTTGTTTATAATCCGGGAGAAAGCCAGACACAAACTGTAAATCAGAGACCAGATAATGTTTTGGAACTTGAAAAACGTGGCTCGGATGTGGCATATAAATATGTCTTTGATGCAAAGTATCGCATAGAGAAGGATCCTTCAGGACCATATTATCCAGATAATAAGCCAGGACCGAAGGTTGATGATATTAATACCATGCATAGATACAGGGATTCTATTGTTTATGAGAATCGTGAATCTCGTTTTATGTTCGAGAAAACCATGTTTGGTGCGTATATTCTTTTTCCGTATGACAATGAGGAAGAGTATAAGGATCATAGATTTTACAAGAGTATTGATACTGTGAATATTGGAGGCCTTCCATTTTTGCCAGGATCTACAAAGCTTGTGAGAAGACTTTTAGACGAGCTTATTAGTGATTCTAAAGAGTCTGCGTTTGAAAGAACCACACTCCCTGCAGGTATTGAAGAAAAATTGGCTAGAGTAGACTGGGATAAGAGAGAAGTACTGGTAGGAACATTCAGATCTCAGGAGCAGTTCAATATCTGCTACCAGAAGAAATTCTATTATGTTCCTAAAAGTATGGTGAGTGATGAAAGATTGCCAATTCATTATGTCGCTCTTTACCAAACTAACAGTAAGTTTGGGGATAAGGGCGAGATAAGGTTCTATGGAGAGGCTGTCCGTGTAGCGTTGGTAAAGCGATCATCAATAACAGAAGTACCAATTAGTCCTGGTAGAAACAATGGCGATGAGCCATATTATAGAATTACTGTTAGAGAATGGAAGGATATCACTGATAGTAACGAATCTGGAAAACCTATAATGCCACAAGAAGAAGGCTTTGCAATTGGATTCACAAATATGTTTTTAATGCAGCACAGCGAGGTTGTGCCTGAATTGATGCTTAAGTCTGAGGAAGAATATAGATTCTATAGAGAACTTAAGCGAACATCAGCTGGTGTTGATATCGATGAAAATATAGAAGACCACAGCTTTAAGTTTGGAGACATCTGCTATAGCTTTCAGAATGATGAGATATTAGCTGTGAAGGACAACAAAATTGTACAAAAATGTAAGATAAGTGATTTTGCGAAGAAGCCGGCGAATACGTTCAGGATTCTAAGATATGCTGCAGATAAGTGATATGGCAGTTTACAGAATACTTCATGAATGCATGAAGGACACTTATAGCGGACATGATGATTGTAACAGTACAGAAAATTGTGAGGTGTGGAAATGGCTGATAATAAGACAACTATTGAAAAAAGACTTTTAAAGATGAAGGAGTTTTATAGTCAGTTAGACAAAATGATGGATGAATTACCGGACGTTTTGCCTAAAGACATCAAGAACCTTGTTAGAGATAAAATTTTAGGAGATAAGGAATTAAAAGAACTCATTGATGGGATTGAAAATCATAGACCCCCAAGGTTTTTATTGATTGGCAGAACGGGTGTTGGAAAGAGTAGTTTAATAAATGCCTTGAGTTCCAGCTATGTGGCAGCCGTCAGTGATGTTGAGAGCTGTACAACCGAAACAAAGATTTATCCATGTTATGACGGTGACCGAAAAATGATGGATATTATGGATTCTAGAGGTATTTCTGAATCAATATCTACAGATGAAAGAGTCACTGCAGAAGATCAGCTTCTGAATGACATAAACGAATTCAATCCGGATGTGGTTCTATTTCTGCTTGCAGCTACACATAGGGACAATATAGATAAGGATGTTGAGTTTTTAAAAAAGGTCAAACAAAAATATGTAGAAATAAATAAAGTTGATGTGCCTGTGCTAGTTGTCATAAATAAAGCTGATGAAGTTCAACCGAGTAGAATTAAGGATCCTGCAGAGTATAATGTTGCGAAAAAAGAGAACCTGCAAAATACTGTGACTTATTACAAAAGGATATGCAATGAAAATGGTCTTATAACAGATGGAATAATAGATGTCTCCAGTTATATTGAATGGGTAGATAGTGATAGAAATAGTGTACAGCCATCAGATATCTTGGAGATGAGCCAGTCAGAAATAAATAGTTTAAAAATCGATTTTGATGGTAGATATCATATAGACGAGCTTCGCGAAAAACTTGATGAAGTAATTCGTGATTTTGATGCCAAGATGGGATTCAGGATGGCGTTGCAGCTTAACGAGCTTGTAAGAAAAATGGCTATGCATCTTACGAATTCATTTGTTGCGATAGCGGGTGCGGTTGCTTTTGCTAATATTCCGATCGCTGACATATACATATTGCTGCTTGTTCAGTCTATTATGGTCGCTTTGATAGCGGGACTAAGTGGAAGGGATATTTCGATTCAAACTGGAAAAGAATTCTTGGCTTCGCTTTTCTTAACCGGTGGAGCCGGGGCTGTGTTCAGAATTATAGCTCACGGAGCAGTTAAGTTTATTCCAGTAGCCGGCGGCGTTATCAATTCGGGAATAGCAGGAGCAGGAACAAAGGCAATAGGAGTTGCCGCCATTAAGTATTATATTGATGGTGTCAGTATCGAGGAAGCGAGAGAAATATTTAAAAAAGAAAATAAAGCTGATACAGATATAGATAAAGAAAATGAAGATGCAGCGCTTTGACGGGGAAAGACTGGTAGATAGCGAGCTATCTGTTACAGGTGATGCCCTTAAACTCAGTATGTTTGGAAAGAAGCTTGGGAGTTAGTAATAAAGGAAGATAGTAACTAATGAAAATAGTTAACGTAGTTGCAGCGATTATCTGCGACAATTACGATAGAAAAACAAAGATATTTGCAACTCAGCGTGGATATGGGGACTATAAGGATGGCTGGGAATTTCCCGGGGGAAAGATTGAAGAAGGTGAAACGCCTGAAGAAGCACTTGTAAGGGAAATCAGAGAAGAGCTTGGTGCGGAGATCGTTGTTCATGATCTTATAGACATCATCGATTATGATTATGAGACTTTTCATCTTCATATGAACTGCTACTGGGCAACTGTTGCAGAAGGTAAACTTCAGCTTTTGGAACATGAAGCAGCGAAGTGGCTTGAGGTTAATGATCTTAGAAGTGTTGACTGGCTTCCTGCAGATCTGGCACTTCTTCCGAAGATTTCTGCTGCTTTGATTGATAAGAACGTTGAGTATTATAACAAAAATGCTGATTCGTTCTTTGCCGGAAGTGTTAACGCGGATATGTCATATGAAAGGGACAGGTTCATAGCACTTCTTCCTGAGCATGGTCGTGTCTTGGATGTAGGCTGTGGAAGCGGGCGAGATAGTAAGGCATTTTTGGAGGCTGGTTTTTCTGTAATAGCTTTTGATGCTTCTGAAGAGATGCAAAAGAGAGCCGCTGAATATCTGGGACAGGAAGTCCTGGATATGAGGTTTGAGGATATCGATTTTTATAATGAGTTCGATGGAGTCTGGGCTTGTGCATCACTTCTTCATGTTCCTGTGGATCAACTGCCGGAGACGATGAAAAAGCTGAATGCATCTTTAAAGAGTGGTGGTGTAATATATGCTTCTTTCAAATATGGCAATGGCACGAAGATGCGCGGAGATCGCAAGTTTAGTGATTTTAATGAGAAGAGCATAGTCACGCTTTTTGAGAGTGCAGGATTTGAGATTCTTTTCAATGAGGTTGGTACTGATAACAGACCCGGAAGAGAAGATGAGATGTGGGTCAATGCAATAGGGAAAAAGGTTTAAGGAGCTGGGGACCGTTCGAAGTCGCGAAGCGGCGAGTTACGGACCCCGTATCCGACCGGACTTAATCAAATGAAATTATAGTATACGGAGGTGGAGATAAAAATGAGCACAGTAAAAGAGACAATAGCAAAGAGAAGTTCAACACGCGGTTATACACAGGATCAGATTTCAAAGGAAGAGCTTGATGCGCTCCTTACAGCAGGTCTGCAGGCTCCGACCGGTGCCAACAAGCAGGAACTGCATTTTACAGTTGTTAAAGGCGACAATCAGATCCTTGCTGAGATTGAGAATGAGAAGAATGCCCTTCGAAACATAGAGCATGCTGAGCACAATTTCTATTACGAAGCTCCGATTCTTATCGTTATAAGTGCAGAGAGCGGGTACAAATGGAGCAAGGTTGATGCAGGTATCGCTGTTGAAAATATTGCACTTTTATCTGAGGAGATGGGACTTGGAAACCTTATCATCGGATGCATTTATGACGCACTGCATGGTGAGAAGGGCAAGTATTTCTCAGAGAAGCTTGCTATACCGGAAGGCTATGAGTTTGAGATAGCAATTGCAGTTGGCCATAAGGCTGTGACTAAGGAGCCTCATACTTATAACGCTGATGCTCAGATCACAATTTTGGAATGATATATGGAATATATTGAGATTTTTACAAGAGAAGGTAGGCCCACCGGGAAGATCATAGAAAAGCATGAGAAGAAGCACCCCGGGGACTATATAAAACACGTCCTTATCATTATGAAAACAAGTGACAGTCCTGCTCCGGGAAAAGGTGAGGGTAAGTACGTTGTACAGCAGAGATCTCTCCGAGCCAGGTATTACGCAGGTAAGTGGGATATGACAGGTGGCGGAGTAAGGTCCGATGAAACGCCAAAGGAGGCAGCAGTTAGAGAATTGTCAGAAGAGCTTGGGATAAAGGTAGCACCTGATGATTTGGAGCTTGCTTTTGAATATATCAAGGACTGGGATGATGGGACAGGACTACTTGCATCTGTTTTCATGCTGCGAGTAGATGTTCCTGAAGGCGGATTTGATTTTGACCGCTACGAAGTGAACGATGTCAGGGTTATGCCTTTTAGCGAGTTCTATGGTCATATCATGGATCATAATGATGAAGAGATGGGCAGAGGAATCAGGGATATAGAGGCAAGGCTGTAACAGATATAAGCATGTGTGTCCATGATTGGGGGAGATGATAATGCCATTTTCAATAATAAGAAATGACATAACAAAGGTAAAGGCAGATGCCATTGTTAATACGGCAAATCCCGAGGTTACCATAGGCGGTGGGGTAGATTCTGCCATATACAAAGCTGCTGGTGAAGAGGAACTTCTCGCTGAACGAAAGAAGATCGGACAGCTCGAGCCAGGTGAAGTTGGTATCACACCGGCATTTAAATTGAATGCAAAATACATTATCCACGCCAGCGGACCATGGTGGGAAGGCGGGGATAAAGGCGAGTTTGATGTACTTAGAAGCTGTTATGAAAAATCTTTGAATCTGGCTTTGGAAAATGGTTGTGAGAGTATTGCCTTTCCACTTATCGCAACCGGAGTATATGGATTTCCTAAGGACAAGGCACTTCAGATAGCCACTTCAGTTATACAGGAGTTTTTATTTGAACATGAGATGTCCATTATCCTTGTTGTGTTTGATAGAAAAGCTTTTGAATTGTCAGGTAAGGTCTATTCTGATGTCCAAGGATATATTGATGAGAACTATGTAAAACGCAGCTACCACAGAGAATATGGCTCCAGAGGAGAAAGGAACGCAAGGTTACGAGAAAGATATGATCTGGATGCGATAGGAAGTGCTGAAGAATGTGAGGCCTGTTTCGATGAGGAACCCATCGAAAAGTTAGTGGAGAGCACTCCTGTGATGAAGCTGATGGCCATGGAGCCTGATGGGAAGAGCCTCGATGAGCTCTTGGATTCACCGGCAGAGAGCTTTCAGGAAAAACTGTTCCAGCTGATTGATAAGAGTGGCCTCGATGACGTATCGGTTTATAAGAAAGCTAACATAACGAAAAAGGTCTTTTCCGACATCAAGACCAAAAAGAACTATAAGCCAAGTAAGAAGACAGCTGTAGCTTTTGCTATCGCCCTTGAATTATCTATGGATGAGACGACGGATCTTTTGCAAAGAGCAGGCATTGCCCTATCGCCAAGTAGCAAGTTTGATCTGATAGTCGGATATTATATCAGCCACGGAATATATGACATGATGACCATAAACCTGACACTTTTTGATAACAAACAGGAGTGTCTGGGAGTAATAAAATAAAGGATTTTTAAGAGAAGTGAAAAGTCACCTGACAAGTGACCACTTCTCTTTTTCATTTTCCTATACTTATCTCATAGCAAGAGAGCGAGCAAAAACGCAAGCGGATAGGAGGTATATATGTACGGAGCGATTCTTGGAGATATGGTAGGAGCACCTTATGAATTTGACAGAGGTAATAAGAGCAAGGAATTTGAGATGTGGAACAGAAGGGTTCAATTCACGGATGACACTGTTATGACAATTGCTGTTGCAGATGCAACCCTGACAGCTGGTAAAGATTCCGGAGAAAAAGAAATTAAAGAGGCCCTGGTCGAGAAGATGCAGGCCTGGGGAAGAAAGTATCCCAATTCCGGATACGGCGGAAAATTTGGTTGTTGGCTGAGGAGCAGTGATCCCAAACCTTATGGAAGTTATGGTAATGGCTCAGCAATGAGAGTTTCTTCAGTGGGATGGCTTTATGACACTATTGAAAAGACAAGAGAAGTTGCAAGATGGACTGCAGAGGTAACACACAACCATCCGGAAGGGATCAAGGGAGCGGAAGCTACAGCATCTGTGATATTCATGGCAAGGACCGGGGCTACAAAGGAAGAGATTAAGCAGTATGTGATGCAGGAGTTTGGCTATGATCTTAGCCGCACCTGCGATGAGATAAGACCGGGATATTTTCATGATGAGTCCTGTCAGAAGACAGTACCTGAGGCAATAACAGCTTTTCTGGAAGGTAAGGACTTCGAGGATGTGATCAGAACTGCGATTTCACTGGGCGGTGACTGCGATACACTGACCTGCATTGCAGGAGGAATGGCTGAGGCGTTCTATGGAATACCCTTGAAGATGATGGTGGAAACCTGCGACAGGCTCGGGGATGACATGATTGATGTTTTACAGGTATTTGATGCGGTTCGAAAGGGAGATACATCTGATCCCGATCTTGAGGGCAATGACATTATATTTTCAGCAATAAAGGAGTTCCGGGCTGAGACAACACATGAAAATCTGACAAAAGTAGTTCAGACATTTTGTCAGAGAATTAAGGAAGGAGGAAGGTTCATTATTCCTGTGATAGCACCGGAGGCTATGACAAAGGAGCTTGACCTGGAGCATATTTCTGTAGGAGATGAGTTTACTACAGATGAGGAAATGGTATTCAAGTTTCAACACATAGAGGACGATGATGGTATTGTTTGGGCAGTAGCGTTTACATCAAGGGAAGAATATGAAAAGGGAGCCAGCTCAGATACGCTGATCATGGACATCGGACAGGTGCTTGAGGGATTTGCGGGAAATACATCTGAAGCGGGGATCATGATAAACCCCTGGAGTGAGAATTTATTGCTTAGAAAAGATCTAATAAAGGCGATTGTGGAGATGTCAAAGGAGGAAATGTGATTATGGCAAACGAGAGAATGATAAAGGTAACAGGCAAAGGCAATCTGAAGGTTAAGCCTGATGTGACAAGGCTCACAATAACACTTGAGGGTCAGAATAAAGAATATGACAAGATTCTTGAGCAGTCTTCAAAGGATACAGAGGCACTTAAGGATATCATGGAGAAGCAGGGATTTGATAGAACTGATGTGAAGACTCTTATGTTTAATGTGGATACAAGATATGAGAGCTATCAGACCAGAGATAATAGCTGGAGAGAGCGATTTGTGGGCTATGAGTTCAAGCATGTTGTTAAGGTAGAGTTTGATTCAGATAATACAAGACTTGGAAAAATCCTCTTTGCCCTTGCAAATGCTAAGGCAATTCATCCAGATTTCAGAATCAGTTATACAGTAAAGGACAAGGAGGCATCCAAGAATGAACTCCTTGGCAAGGCTATCGCTGATGCAAAGGCAAAAGCGGCAGTTCTTACAAGTGCTGCAGGAGTGACATTAAAAGATATCAAGACTATTGATTATTCTTGGGGTGAAATTGAATTTGAGTATTCTCCAATGCGTGGAGATATGCTCTGCAAATCAGCTTTGATGGAAGAGAGCTGTAGATCTTTTGATATGGATATAGAGCCGGATGATATAGAGGTATCTGATACGGTTACAGTGATGTGGGAAATAATTTGATTTATACTTTGTAGAATTTCACAGGGGTTTACGAGTTGTTTCACCGGATGTCTCACCGGATTGACAGCTGTCATTTTTATGGGACATGTAAAGAGTGATAATTGTATTATCAAAAGGGTATTATCAAAAGAGGACATAAATAAGCAGCTGAAGATAAGGAGAATCATAGTATGGGAAGGGCTATTGGGTTTGTAACAATTTGTATACCGGCAGCAATTTTGATAACAATGATGCTCATGATGCCGTTGGTTGTCAGGTGAAAAGGAGGCTCTATGAAGCGGTTTGTGTATTGGGTCAAAAAGTGTGTGAGAGGACATAACAAGCATTGCAAGCACTTTTGCTGCACCTGCGAATATTATGAAATTTGCCATAAAGATGGTGCATTTAACTAATGTGGCGCAGGGAGAATAAAGCGTTATATTTCGCCGAAACGGGTGTGTATTTGTAGATAAAACAGGTTTATTCTTATATAAAGAGGAACCACACCGTTTTCAAGCAAGAAAAGGAGGCGGTAAGTTATGAAGAAATCAATAATCAGTCTTTTAATGGCATTCGCTGTTGCAATTACCATATTTGGAACTACATCTGTGAGCACTTTTGCATACAATAGCCAGTGTGCTAAGTCTGGATGTACAAGGAAAAGAAGCACCGGAAGTATTTACTGTTATGAGCACAAGAGTGGATCTTCCAGCAGTAGCTCGTATTCAAGCAGCAAGAGCTATTCTTCTACCACAAGTACAAAGCACTGCGCAAAGGCAGGCTGCACCAGGAAGAGAAGTACGGGTAGCATCTATTGCTACGAGCATAAGCCTAAGGATACATCAAGTAGCAGTTCTTATAGTAGCAGCAAGAGTACTTCCAAAAAGAAGAGCAGTTACTCCAGTAAATCAAAGAAGAGTTACGACTATTATGGAGTTCATGATTATAAATCGGCTCAGGACTTTGCTGATGATAAGTATGAAGAGTTCTATGACTACGAGGACGATTACGAAGATGAGGACGAGGCATACGATGCAGCAGAGGATTACTGGAATGATAACTACTGATTATAGAAAAGTTGCTGTTGTGGGTTAGCTTAAGGAGGCGCATTATGACAGGACCTTTTGATGATATGTTTGGAAATACACCCTTTGACCTTAATCATGATGGTCATATAGATGGCGGTGAGTGGGCGTTTATAAATGATACGCTTTTCTCAGATGATTCAAGTGCTGATATAGACGAGGAAGACGAGCTTGAGGATGAACTTGATATGGCAGGGCTTGATAGAGATGAGCTGGAGATGATGAATCCCGATGAGCGCCGCGAGGCACTTGAAGATGCTGGCCTTGATGCAGATGATTTTGATGACTTTGACTTCTGACAGTAATACTTCGAAAAAAATTACAGTGATGACCACTAAGGAAAGCAGAGGTGGAATATGGGATTATTCGGATTATTTTCAAGTGATGAACATGATGTCAGATTAACTGATAAAGAGATAGAAAAGCTGACAAAGAACATGTCACGCTCAGAGAAAAAGGAGTTCTGGCGCAGGCAGGAAGAGATGGAAAGAGATCGCGCTGATAAGGAAGCGTGGCTCTGGGCCATGGGCGATGACGACGATTTATAAAGATGAGAAACGATTCTGATGGATTCAGTACATAGTGCCGGAGGTATGTTATGAGAAACATTTTCTTTTCAAAAATGATAAGCTCTGTAACTCTGATAACAGCCTTACTATGCGCAAATTTCCTTGGGACATGTGCTGCAGGTGGAGAGAAAACTGCGGACTTGTCAATCCCGGCTTACAGCGGCAGCCCTTCAGTAGAGATAAATGATAATAAGCCGGAGTTTATAAAGGACGAGATAACAAAGGTGTCTTTTGAAAGTTATGGTGAGCTCGATGATCTTGGCAGATGTACTCCTGCAATGGCAAGTATCGGTAAGGATCTCATGCCCACAAAGGACCGCGAGTCCATAAGCATGGTAAGACCGACCGGCTGGGATCAGGAGAAATATCCCGGACTTGTAGATTCAGACCCTCCATATCTCTATAACAGATGCCATATGATCGGATTCCAGCTTACGGGTGAGAATGCCAATGAGCAGAATCTGATAACAGGCACAAGATATTTCAATGTCGAGGGCATGCTGCCTTATGAGAACGAGGTTGCTGATTATATCAGAAGCACAGGCAATCATGTTATGTACAGGGTTACTCCGGTATTTGAAGGGAATAATCTTCTGTGCGATGGCGTGAAGATCGAGGCATTGTCTGTTGAGGATGGCGGTAAAGGTATCAGCTTCAATGTATTCTGTTATAACGTACAGCCCGGTGTGATCATCGATTATTCTGATGGATCTAACAAGCTGGATCGGAACTATAAGGCGGATCAAAGTCAGAAGACAGATGAAAAGGGTGTTTCTGATAATGGCAGTCAGAATGGGAAGACAACGTTTACTCTTGAGGAGTTTGCTGCTACCGGAGGCGGAGATAATACAGAAAATGTCTCAAGATCTGCTTCGGAGAAGACATACTCTTACATTGGGAACTGGAATTCACATGTGTTTCATTATCCGGACTGTGATAGCGTGAAGGATATGAAGGAGAAGAATAAGGTTTATTTCGAGGATGCGACGAGGGATGAGGTTATAGAAAATGGCTTTAAGCCATGCCAAAGATGTGCGCCATAATACTCTGGATACTAGCAGAAAAGGCAAATTATCGCCAAGTATTCCGTATTACTAAATATTTATTTATTTGTTGTGGAATTATATAGTGTATTTAAGAACAGGGGAATAGATTTAAAGTCTGCCAAATGGTAGAAGATGAGATGGAGGAGCTTCAAAGGAGGCTCCTTCTTTGCTTATTAGTATATAGTAAGAAGCACAGTACATGCAGAACAGGAGGCTTTTATGAATAGGAAGAAAAATAATTATTATGATGATTTATATGAGCAGAGCAATGAGTATGATGATCCTGATGATGAATTAAGAGAACAGAAGAGAGATGATAGTTACCATTTTTCGATTCCGTTTACGTATATAAAGAGAAAGCTGGGTAACGATCAATATGAGGATGGGACAGCATATATGGAAATTGATCTGGTATGGGATGAAGCTCAACTAGGATATGTTGTTTCGTACTATGTGCCTAACATGGATGAAATAAGACCAGAAGAAGGAAATGGAGATGAGCAAGAGATATATGAGAATATAGTTTATTTTGATCTTATGGATGAGCTTGAATCATTAGATATTTATGCAACTGCTCTTGTAGGGGCTGGAATTATATAAATAATCCGTGATATACGCTAATAATCAATCTAAGTAGGAATTTTAAATGGATGAGGGAATGTTTCAAACCATATTATTTGCAGCCCTTAATGTACAGCTTCATTCCATAATAAGGAAGTACATAAGTAGTAAAAGTAGTAAATAACTGTGACTTTATAGAAAAGTTTATAATTTTTTAATAATTTGGGGATATAGTCATTCCTTTTTTTGCTGTACATTGCTTTTAAAGGAGAAGGAGAAATGTCAATAAAGAAAAGATTATATGGTGCTGGAGAGATTAACCAAAAGACAGGATTAACAAGTAAGGATTTGTTTACATATAGAAAAAAAGGTCTTATACGGGAGAGTAAGGAAAGCACAGATGGAACATTCCTATATGATGAAGCAACCTACAAAAAAATAGAAATGCTTGCAGTACTAAAAAAATTGGGAGTTAAACCGTCTAAAATGCAAGAAGCATTAAATGCCTATAACAAAAATCCAACCCAATTTGTAAATGATAAACTTGAATTGTTTCAGAGAAATAGTTCTGTTGATGGAAATGTAATTGCAAGATTGCTAAAAGTCCAAAAAACAGGCTTAAGTGCATTTGCGAAAAGTATGTTGTTAAATACGAAAAAAGAAGTTCAATCTGATCCGTTATTAAAAGAATGGTTTAAAGATTTATCGAGTGATGAGCTTAGAAATATGTTGGCAGAGTTTGTTCATGCTGCGCACGATTATAGTGAAGAGTTGAAACAGGGCGGAAAGAAGACAAAGGATATTGTTCTGGCATATTTTACATTCGTAAGGGAACTATATGGATTCAAAGGAATGGCGATACTTTTGATCCTGCCTGAAATTATCACTTCTAATAGTCTAATAGCTGAAAGAATTGTTGAAGGCAGGGGGATAGATTTGCATGATTACTTAAAAATATTTTGGGATGATTACTTGGAATTTCTAGGTGAAGAACACAATGATTTTTTAGAGAGGCTATCAGAACAGGCGTTTAAATGCTTTTATTTAAGTTTTGATAACCCACTTTCCTTGGATTATGAGGAACGAATATGTGATTTTTTATTTGAGGCGTTTGGTGTTCAAAATCGGGATTACTTATTCATATACAAATTATTTTT
Source organism: Butyrivibrio sp. WCD3002 (assembly GCF_000424265.1). Classification (GTDB taxonomy): domain Bacteria; phylum Bacillota; class Clostridia; order Lachnospirales; family Lachnospiraceae; genus Butyrivibrio. The sequence continues at coordinate 35,538 of NZ_AUJO01000024.1, read as the reverse complement.
AGTAAATATATATGATTATTTTAGAGATCACAAAGAGGAAATTTTTAAGGAAAACGGGTGGGAAATTTTTGATTATACATACAAATTAGTGCATTTTTATCGTGTGGAGCACGGAAAGATTATTAGAAAGCCATGAGGGGAAAAGGAATATTAGTATATGAACACTGTAAATTATGAATATGTTAAGGAATTATTAGATAGAACAGAATATGTGTATATTGATACTGCTGCTCTTATGGATATAACTGAGATGAATTTGCTAATTCAAAAATATGGAAGTCTTTTTGCAGAAAATAAATGCAAAATAATAGTACTACCATCTGTTTGTTTGGAGCTTGTTAGGCATCTGGGAAATCCAGATAAATCAGAAAAAGCGATGCAAGTGTTGGAGATGTTCAAAAAGAATCCTGATATCTTTGATGTAGAAAATGGTTCCTTAGATGAGGCTGACATTTATAAGGCATTTGCAGATAAAGAAATCTATAAAACAATGTCTGAAGAACGCAGTTATCATTCTCAGCTGCTGATCACTAATGATCGTAGACTAAGTGAGGATATATTTGGGTTAAACGAACTTCAGTCGATGAGAGGATTTCCAATAGCAGTATGCTTTATTAACCGTTTCGGCGAACTTCACAGATGTGAATGCGTGAAACAAGCCTTTAAAGCCAAAATGGAAAAGGATTTATTTACTGGCCGGGAAGATATAATAATAGATAAGTTGTCTATAAAACAAGATAATGAGAATGGGATCTATAAGTACAATCAAGAAGAAATAAGTGGGACAGGGGAAAACACAAAGTTGAAAATTGGATTAGGTGTATTGGCAGGTTTTTTCATGGGGTATGGTACATCAAAATATGGGAAAAGTATAATAAATTCGCTTAAGACCATTATGTGATTATTTGATGTTAGAAACATGTTTTTTAGATTTTGAGTAGGAGGTGAATCAAAATGAGTGAGAGATTTCCTGAGATTGATTGGTATTGCGATAGATGCAATGCGTACTTGAACGTGCAACCTGGATTTGATGATCATCATTATATTTGGGAATGTACGGAATGCGGACACAAGAATAGTATATCAGCAGCAAATATATATGAATCGGAAGATGATTATAGAAACCATAAACGATGAACTTAAATAAGGAGATATAATAGCCATGAATGCATTAGTAAATTTGTCTATTAAGGGAATGCAGATGTTTTCACAGAAAATATCTGGTGCTTTTATAACAAATACATTTGTTAGGAAACTTCCATCAGGAATAAGCTACGGTATTTTTTTCAATATTCCAAATCTGGCGGTAAAGAAGAATTATTCTTCATGTGTCGCAGACTTGCTAAAATTAGGGTTTAACCAAGTACAGATAGCAAAAATGTTAAATGTATCTCAATCTACAGTTTCTAGATTGGCACGTGGTTTATAGTTCGCTGTAATAGGAGGTGCTTATAATGAAGTTTGGTGAGAGTGAATTGTTGAAAGAGAAAAATGATATTCGTCTACTGAAAATAGGCTGCAAAAATGATCGAGAGGTTTATTGCGTGCTTGGGAATGGCCCTACAAGGCATTTTGAGGATTATGACGACGCACTTGAAGAATATAACTTACGATGGATGAAAATTGAATTTGGAGAGTAATTCACTATTCTGGTGATGTAAATTCGAAATTCATATATGGACATACTAAACGCTAGGATTTTTTCATATGATGAAGATCCTGGCGTTTTTATGCGCATTTTTATCTATTTCACAACCTGGAAATCCTTGTTCCAGATAAATTCAAGTCCGTCGAAGAGATAGGTGAGCTTGCCATCAGGATAAAGGCTGATGAACTTGCTTGTGATATCGGATGGATTATCTTTGGAATTATAGAAGACGCCACCAATGTCATTGTACCCCTGCTTGTCATAAACAAAACCATCAATAGTTATCCTGGAAGGAAACAGTGCTAAATCTGGCATGATTGGACTCCTTTATATTGTGGAAGGGTTTACGTATCTCTACAAGATATTGTATCACTTGGCTAAGAATTTGTTCTTTAAGAAATTATTAAATTTTCTTCTAAAACCTAGGTTGACACAAAATGAGATAAACGATATCTTTAGGTCAGTAGCTACCAAACTTATCGAAAGGAAGCAGATGCTGTGACGGAAAAGATACCGGATAACAACGAGGTTGATGAACTTTACCAGAATATTATAGACGAATACCAGACCATAAAGTCAATAGCCCAGATTGCCAAAAAACTTGGGACAACCCAGGTAAGAGTGCAGAGGGTTTTGATAACAGAAGGCCTGTGGAGTTCAAAACGGACCAGGCAGATAGCGGAACTGCGGGAGCAGGGATTATCTACTGAAGAGATAGCAGAAAGGCTGGGTAAGGATGTAAGGACAATACAGACATTTTTACCATATAGCCGCGGTCAGTATGGGAAATCCGATTCGACCGATGCCATTAAGTCCAAGGATTACCGGAATCGGATGCACGTTGCAGCTGAGAAGATGCGAAATAAGGAGGTCGCTGCAATGAAGACTGATCGCTATAGTATAGATATGGATTATCTGATGAAAAACGGAGCCGGAGGAGAGGGCAATATAAATACCAAGCCCCACACCGAAGAAGAGCTTAAGAATAATCCGTTTTATAACAGTGAATCCGTATTCAGGCTAAAGTTGGAACTAGTGGAAGACTTTATTTACGGTGAAGATGATGGGCTAGGCATGGAAGGTGATGAAAAAGATACTTTCCTGAAACTTGCTAAAGCAAAGGAAGGAATATCCAGGGAAGTTCTGGTTCCTAGCACAATGAACCTTCATGCCATGCACTATATGATTCAGCGTTTGTTCGGGTGGCAGAATGGACATCTCCACAATTTTTCAATACCGCCGGAGGAATTCAAGGCACTTACAAGGGAAACAGTCGGAGGCTGGGAAAATCTTTGCGGAAGCTTGTTACATTTCCCTAATGATGATACAAACGATTTTTACTGGGATGATGACTATGAATCCGATGAGAGCGTAAAGAGCTGGTTTAAGAGAAAATACATCGGCCCATACAGACAAAAGGCTGTGTGTGACACATATTTTGATGCGCAGAGACAGATAAAGGATTTTTCAGAGCATTTCACCAAGATAACAGCAGACATGACACTTGATGAGATGGAACATCAGATCATAATGGAGGAAAATCTGAACTTCCTGACAGAGAGACTGACGCTTGGGGAACTGCTTACAACAAATGCTCCCAAGGAAGGAAAAACCAGGGAGAAGGCTTATAAAAAGTGGCTGGAGAGACTTTCTGAAAAGAAGCAGGAAACTGAACAGATGATAGATGCCAAGGGTGCTGAGTATATTAAGGACCTGAATGATGCTGCAGACAGTCTTAAGTTATGGAGACGTAACAAAACTGCAGTTAATAGACGCATATACTATGGACACGCAGAAGATCTGAAAAAAGAGACAGGGCGTTGTGCAGATGAGTGGTTAGAATCAGCAGACTTTTTGATACCACTGTATGAGGACAGATGCAGTGATCTTTTTGACAAATATAATCCTAAGCTCACACCACTTTTTGATACATTATATTATCTGTACGATTATGGTGATGACTGGTGCGTGAAGATTACAGTACTTGATCAGTATGACCGTAAAACTAACGCCGATCTCTCCACCTGCGGGGCATTTGTCGTGGATATCATGAAGGAAAGCGATGGACTTAGAAGATTCAGATATTTCCAGGATGGTAAGGAAGTTGATGAGGAATTACGCACGGAACTGGCATATATAGATGTGAAACAGCGTCCTAAATGTGTTGCTGCAGACGGACTGTATTTAGTTGATGATGTCGGTGGAATAGGTGGTTTTTGTGAAATGCTCGAGACACTTGCCGGTGATGATCCAGAAGAAAAGGAGAGCATGAAAACCTGGGCAAGAAGCCTTGGGTGGACGGGCAGGATGAGTAAGCCTGAGAATATGCTGTAAAAATCTGTGACCTTAAAATAGCGGTACTCTTGTGTTATAGTTCAATTAAGTTCTTTCAATTCTTGGAATAATAGGAGGCGGTTATGATTATCTTACCTACAAATTATGGACTTGATGCAACTAATCCCGAAGCATATGTTGCTATTGCGGTTTCGAGTTTTGTTCGCGAGATAGGAAAAGAAAAAATCCATGCTGAAGGAACTCCTACACGCGAGTATTTGGAAATGCTTGCTCTCTATTCCATTCGCTGGGCAAATCTAAAAGCCTCGGATGATGAGCGTTTCAAAGGTGTTGCTAAACTTGCTTATGAGTACTTTAAACCTGAGGAAATGAGTGATAACCTTGAGCGATGCCTGATTGATATCCTGGGCAGCTGATATGATGACAGGTTCAGGACAGCTTCTAAGCGAATAATGAATATAATAAAGCCGTGGTATTTGTATTGGTTCACAAGTACCGCGGCATTGTTTTTGGAGTTGCCCGGAACTGCGCTGTCCCGGGCAGGTTGTTATGAAGAATTGTATGAAAAAAGTGTCTTTGCTATTTCCAGAAGATTTTCATCTCCCGATGTATGTATATTATCATCCGAAACTTAAGTGAACATAAATCATTTATTTTTTCGTCTGTCATTTAAAAGGAGTCCTGCAAGGATAGTAAAGGGTACGGCTATTACTGAGAGTAATGCTCCTGCACCTATTAGCATATCTTTATTATCTTTATTTTTTGGAGTTTTGTTATCATGATTCTTGTTTTCTTTTGGCATTTTCTTCACCTCGCATAAGAAATCGTTTCCTATATTTTACCACTTATGGGGAATAAGGTTATCGATATTGCAACTATGAATATGTATTATGACATGAACCGGACATATACTTATATCATCAACAGACAGTTGTCTGCGGAAGAGTCCAAAATAGCTTGAACATATAAGCAGACGTCTGGGAGGTTTGTTATGGATAAAAAGAGTAAAAAGACAGTAGGAATCGCAGTTGTTTTTGTGATGATTTTCATGGTTATCATAATTGTGCTGAACAAGGCATCTGTGCAGAGAGCGTTAAAGTCAATAAATTCCGAGTATTCCGGAGGTCTTGACCGAACCGTAACGGTGTATGACTATGATGGAAATGAGATCACATCATATACCGGTAAGATTGATATAGAGGATACCGAGACAGGCGGAAAAGTAAAATTTGACCTGGATGGAAAAAGAACTATCATATATGGTGGTATCGTAATAGTACAGGAAAACTGAGAAAAGTAAGATTGGAGGCAAACAACATGTTTGGAATTATTGGTGGACTTATCCTTGGAGCTATAGCAGGTTTTATAGGCAGCAATATCATGAACGAGAAGTCAGGAACACTTAAGAATATTATTCTTGGTGTGCTTGGCGGAGTGGTCGGTGGATTTGTATTCAAGCTTATTGGATTTACAGCTACAGGCTTAATAGGCAGCCTGATTGTATCAACTGTTGGTGCATGCATTTGCATCTGGCTTGGTAGAAAGCTGTTTTAAAGGAGGTGGCAAAGTATGATGATGGTTACTACAGAAACAATATCCGGAAAGAATCTGGAAATGCTGGGACTTGTAAAGGGAAGCACTATTCAGACAGTTAATGCTTTTAAGGATATCGGATCCGGTCTTAAGACTCTGGTAGGTGGTGAGCTTGGAAGCTATACCGAGATGATGGGTAAGGCCAGAAGTCTTGCCACAGACAGGATGATCAAGGAAGCAGAAGCTCTTGGGGCAGATGCGATTGTTGGAATACGATATTCCTCATCTTCTGTAATGCAGAGTGCAGCTGAGATAATGGCTTATGGAACAGCTGTAAAGTTTGTTTGAGAGGCAAGCATATCATTTGGGGTTGGCTCTCTTCTTCGTAAATATGCGGAGGGGAGGGCTATTTTAATTCAAAAAATCCTTTCGGAATCTTCTTATAAATGAGGGGAAGCCAGTAATCATCGCGACTACTGGCTTTTGTGCTATGAAGAAAAGTTTTCTTATGAGGGGGGTTATCAGGAGGGGTTATGTTCCTCTTGATGATATTACTATACTTTTTGAACCTAAATTCAAACCAAAAGTCATGTAAACAGATTATGAACGTTATCGGGTATTTATTTACAAACTGTTCAAAGCATTTTTAAGATGAGTTAAGTTTCTGGCTGTATCATAAAGCTATCAAGAGGACAGAAACTCTTGTTAATATTGATAATAACTTTTTCATAACTGCTGTCTGGTGAAGAATCAGGCAGCATCCTCCCTAAAATAACAGCTGCCTAAGATGGGCAGCTTTTTTCTATTATATGGCTATTTTGAAGGCTGCATCTGAGATATAATTTATTCATGGCACATAAATAAAGGAAGGCAATAGCATGGGTTACTGCGGATGGGCTGATTTCAACGAACGGAATAAGACTTATCACGATAATGAATGGGGTATTCCGGTGCATGATGACAAAAAGATGTTTGAACATCTGATGTTGGAGTGTATGCAGTGCGGCCTTTCCTGGGATCTGATGCTTAAAAAGCGCGAGATTTTCAGGTCATGTTTTGATGGATTTGATTATGACAAGATTGCAGCCTATGATGATGCAGATATTCAGAGAATCCTTGATACTGAGGATATGATAAAGTCTCCCCGGAAGATAGCTGCTGTTATAAACAATGCAAAGTGCTTTCAGAAGGTACGTGAAGAGTTCGGAAGCTTCTGTAACTATATGTGGTCGTATTCTGATAATAAGATCATTCTGTATAACGGTCACAGTAAGCTTGGAGGTAAAATACCGGTAAGTAACGGGCTGTCTAAGGCTATCAGCAAAGACCTGAAGAAACGTGGATTCAAGTATGTTGGTGAAGTAACGATTTATTCGCACCTGCAGGCCTGCGGTATCATAAATGACCATGATGAGACCTGCCCATGTTTTTCAAAGATAAACGCAGAAAATGAGACAGTAAATAAACGCAGGGATAAAGAGGTTTATTAGAGGCAGTATGCAAATCAGGGAACTGACTGAGGCTGAGAAACAGTCTTATGATGAAATGATAGAGGGAGCAAAGCAGATAAATCTCTTCGGAGATGAGGAAGAACTGGATCCGAAGGATTTTATTATTGAGCGTCCTGATTCTGGGGAATGCAGAGGATATAAGATATAAATGATACAGTGGAAGATAAAACAGATTTTTGATGGAGACTATGGATGTGAAGAATTGAAGCCTGGAGAAAAGCCCAAGGTTTCGGTTACTCTTATAGATGATGATGGAAATGAAAAGTATGTCTCTGTAGAGGATGAGTGGCTAACAGAAAATGAACTTGAAGTTGGGGACAGATGGCCGCTTATACATGTCAGATATGGTGTAATAGTTGCCAATAAAAGGAGTGAGCGTTACATTATAGCGGTGTCTGATGTAGCGGAATATCCAATCGTGATATCTCGTATTGTCGATGAGAAAGATCCTTTTGATGATGGCGGTTATTATGGCTTTTATGATGGCGTTAAGGGTGAGCAGGCTAATGATATTCTGGATCTTCTCAGGGATAATGAAAAAACAAAAGCCAGGACAAAGTTGAGAAAGACGCTTGAAAAATTAGGTCCGTACGTGGATGGCGTAGGGCCTGTAGTGTTGGATGATCTTATTCCGGACGAATGGTACGATGCCTGGAAAGATATGGAAGGTATTGTGACAGCAGAAAAGCATATTGATGGATACTGGGACAAAAACATTATGGTGATATATGAATAAACATAAGAAGGTAAACGGACAACTGCTCCAAATGAATAAAACCTTTAAGCAGCTGAAAGAAAAGCAACGGGTTAAGATTTCAGAATGGATGTATTCTGCATATAAGAAACAGGTTGAGGAAGGACTTACTAATGATGAGGCAATAATGCTTGTTATGGACAAGATAGAAAAAGCAGAAATCTGGATACCTGATCATGAGATGGTGCAGCGATATAATTCCAAGAAAAAGCAGTATCGTAATCGGCTATTGTCTGAGAAAGTGCCACAGCATATTTTCTTGATGGAGAAAATATTGGACAAGGCCCAGGAAAAAATGGATTCGCTTGAAAAACAGATTGAAGAATACAGAGAGTTCCAGCTGGAGATAAAGAAGCTGGAATCATATTACACGAGCCAGCAGTGGAAGAATGATTTTTTAATGGATGAAAAAGGAGAATTTCCGGACAGGCTGAAGAGAGGAGTACTTTCTGAAGATGGTATTTATAATGTACTGGAGCGTAATAGAGAATTATTGGAGAGGATAGGTACTACTGACGATGAAGACAAGGAAACAGGCGATAGATGAACTTACTTTGGCGCTCATGTATCTGACTCGTTTTAATGACGGAGAAGGCAATCCTTTTAATGAGATGTCATGGAAAAATTACGATTTTGATTGCATAGACAGGCTTGATGATGAAGGTTATATTGTAAATCCAAGGAAAAGCAGGGGAACATATAAATATGTTTACCTTACAGAAGCAGGCAGGACTAAGGCACGGGAACTGCTCGGAGAAATCGATTCTAAAGATTATGATTTATATGAGAGATACAGTTTTCGTACAATAAAGCCTGAGGAGACAGAAGAAGTAGCTGAGATAGAAAGAATATGCTTTCCTCCTAATGAAGCATGTTCCAGAGAGAACATGATAGAGCGCATAAAGGCAGCCGGCGATCTGTTTATGGTGGCGATAGATAAGGAAACGGGTAAGATTGCTGGTTTTCTCAACGGAATTGCAACAGATGAGTTCTGTTTCAGGGATGAATTTTTCACTGATGCCGGTACTCATAATCCGGAAGGGAAGAATGTCATGATACTTGGCCTTGATGTGCTCCCGGAATACAGAAAACAGGGACTTGGAAGGGAGCTTGTATATAACTATTGTCGAAGAGAACAGGAACGTGGAAGGTTGAGATTGGTGCTTACGTGTCATGCTAATAAAGTTAAGATGTACAGCAAGTTTGGATTCCTGGACAGGGGAGAATCCGCGTCTGAGTGGGGCGGAGAAAAATGGCATGAAATGGATATCATACTCAACCATGAAATATATTTTGATGAGGAATAATGAATGAATATACAGATCTTTGGCACCAAAAAGTGCAATGATACAAAGAAGGCGGAGCGTTTTTTCAAGGAGCGCGGCATCAAATATCAGTTCATTGATATGAAGGAAAAAGGCATGAGTAAAGGTGAACTGACTTCCGTTGCAAGTGCTAATGGCGGTATAATGAACATGATTAATCCTGATGCTAAGGATAAGGATGCAGTCGCACTTATCCAGTATATTGCAGATGAAGATAAACTGGAAAAACTGCTTGAGAATCAGCAGATAATAAAGACACCGGTTGTTAGAAACGGTAAGCAGTCCACGCTGGGATATCAGCCTGAGGTGTGGAAGAAGTGGGAATAAATAATGGATGACAGATTGAGAAAGCAAATGGAGTTTGCCTTGGAGATAGATAAAGAAAAGAATGTATTCAGGCAGACTCATCTGTCAGGAAAAGGCAGAAACGAAAATGATGCGGAACACGCCTGGCATATGGCTATCATGGCGTATCTGCTTAAGGAATACTCGAATAAGGATATTGATATTTCAAGGGTCATGATAATGTGCCTTATTCATGACATAGTTGAGATTGATGCCGGCGATACATATGCATACGACAAAGAGGGGCTTGCTACCCAGAAGGAACGCGAGGATGCAGCTAAGAAAAGGATTTTCTCGATTTTACCGGAGGATCAGAAAAAGGAACTGACAGCTCTTTTTGATGAGTTTGAGGAAAATGTGACTCCTGAATCAAAGTTTGCGCATGCCATGGATAACCTCCAGCCACTTATGCTGAACAACAGTAACGATGGAGGAGACTGGAGAGAGCATGGTGTCACAAAGGAACAGGTATATGGAAGGCAGTCAAAGACAAAGGAAGGCTCTGAAAAGCTATATGAGCTTACAGATAAGATAATAAGGGAACATATCAGTAAAGGAAACATAAAGGGATGATATAAAGAATGATAAGATGGGCAGCTGTGGAGTTAAAAATCCGCAGCTGTTTTTATATGGAGCAAATCGACTGACACTAAAAACCATAGCTGTCTACGTATAGTCCACCACTGTCGTATGGAAGTTCATTACTGTCATCTTTTGTATATCATTGTCTGTTTTAATTCCATAAAATTCGAAATCTCAAGTTCGAAAGGTCGGAGGTCAAGTCAAGTCGGTTTCAATATTGCACAATTATAATGGTAAAAAAGCAATATGAATGATATTAACAAGGACAAATATATATTATTCTTAAGCTACAAAACATGATAACCACTACAAAACACCAAATGCATAAGAAGTAAAACCAATGGATATTATGTTTTTAAAACCGGTTATGAAGCATAATACAAACATAAGGAAAACACAGACAGCCAAGCAACCATAAAGTTGATAGGAGGAATATACCATGAGATTTAACGACGTTCAGGATACAAGAAAAGCAGAAGTTAAAAAGGCACAGAGAGATGCAGCAGTTCAGAAGCTGTTCGCTGAATTTTCAGAGAGACTTTCATGCATGAGCCGATGTGGTAAGACTCCTGTTATAGCTTTTGGAGCAACATTTACTATCTGATAAATGTCGATAAAGATGGCATGAAGCTAAAATAATAAATACATGAAAAGGTGGACATCGCTGAAGTGACTGTCCACCTTTTTAACGGCATATCTTTGAGCTCTATGAAAAGCTATAAAGACGCAAAGGTCAGAATAGTTTCTCTCATGTCATCGAGCCTGATGCAGATGACACCATATTCGTTATCATCAAGGGCTGCCCTTTCCCGGAAGGAACAGCCGCCATCTATGAGCGTAATGTTCTGTTCATGGAATGCTTCGAATTTTCCATCAAGTCCTGCTACTCTCTGGACAGGGACGTGTCCGATGATGAATTCCCAGTCGTTTTCAATATAATCATCTGTTGGAACAAATATGTCTGCTCTGAAAGGAGTTTTCCATACTATGTTCCAAACTACGCGGTAATCGCAGTCTTTATATTCAGTATCTATAAGCGCTATCTTGAAATATGAATGGGTGAGGCAGAAAGTCTTATCACCTATAAAAGCAAGGGTGGTGAGAACTCTGGAATTAAGCCATGCCAATAGGGCTTTTCTCTCATCCGGGGACAATTCTTTATAATGTTCAAAAGTAACTTCTCCACCATTTGAGTATAACCACAGATAGGCATCTTTTCCCGGGGTATCATCCACAGATCCATCAGGAGCCACTGCGTTTAACATCATAAATTCATGATTTCCCAGGAGAAGATCTATGTTGGGAGCATCCTTGATCATCTGAAGGAGCTTAATTCCATCAGGTCCTCTGTCGATGGCGTCGCCAAGAACATACATGAAGTCATCGTCTGAAAAATGGATGGTTTCAAGAAGCTTTTCAAAAATATCATATTGTCCGTGAAGGTCTGAAACAGCGTATGTTGCCATATGGTTATCTCCTAGTTTTCTTTTTTTATTATAACGATAGCATCATGAAAAATGTTGTAAAGCTTGTAAAGTATTTAATCGTAAAAAACGAACTATAAATCGCCATTACAGCGATTCTGAAATATTGGAATGGAAGGGGAAAATAATGCTTCTTTGATAGAAGATTGGAAACTGATCTACAATATATGGTTTAGTAAGAATATAAAAGTATACTATATTGTGAAACTATAAATAAATAGGCATGTTGAAATAAATATCGCCAATACGGCGATATTAGTCGCCGTTTAGTGAGTTCTTATTTCATATGAAATCCTATACATTATTCGGTGGAGATATGCTTATGAGAAAAAATGGTGATGGCTTAAAAAAGAGAATAAAGAAAAAGCTCAAAATCTGGCATGATATTTATAGCAAAGGTAGCACGGATACAGATCATTTTTGGCGTGAAAAGCTGAAAGAAAATTTTGAGTATCTGATTGAAAATGAAGGATATTCCGGAGTGCTTTTTGCTGAATCTCTGGAGACGGATCCGAAGAATTTTTCTAAAATGAAAAATGAAGGGCGGGCTCTGACGGCTTAGAAGCTTAGCAGGTTGATATATGTAGATGACATCAACATTCTTTGGCTTATTACTGGAGATGAGAGGTTTCCTAAAAAACTGGAGTTGTCTAATGATGATGACTTTATGGCAAGCTCTATAAAATGTCAGGAATTCTTATTATCATTCAGAAATTTGAAAAAAGAAAAAGATAAACGCAGAATTCTGAGTTATCTGATGAAGGAATTAGTTGAGGATTCGGATACGACTGATGATGAAGACTCCGAATTATAAATCATGGATCCTGTAAAACACACAAGGGGGATCAACCCTCTTGTATGTTTTTTGGGTCCATGATTTTTTGTGGAAAGAATTGAGATTTCTTATGTGGGGATATTGTGACAGAGGGATTATTCAAGGAGGAAATGGTATGAGTGGGATCTCAAAACATGAAGCAAGAATCAATGAGTATCTGGAGATGGTGCATTTGGAAAAACGGTTTGCATCAAAGATAACGAAGCAGTTACTGGAGAAGTATTGTGAGATACTTCATTCAGGGAATCCGTTGATAACAGTGCCTCTTACAGATGAAGAGGTGGAGAAACAAAAACAGGAGATGAGAAGAGAGTATCTTCATATAATGCAGGCTGAAGGTGAAGATGTTGAAAAGGAACAGTCTTTATTTGTTACAAGGGTTCTCAATACATCCTGGATTGTTGAAAAAATAGATATGGTACTTGGGATGGTAGCGGATTTTCATGATGTGGGATCGTTGTATAGGGAAATACTCGAAGAAAGCTATCTCAATGATAAGATAATGACAGTTGAAAAAATGGCTGTAAAACATTCAATGAGTGAATCCGGAGTTAGAAATACAAGAAGAGAGGCAATAAAGCTGTTTGCGTTTTATATATGGGCTTATGCACAAAGAAGAGAATCTGAAGATATAATTGCAGGGAAGGTCAGTCCGGCTGATGCTGTAAATGAAAAGTTGGATAAAGCCAGTTAATAAGCGTGTCTGCAGAAATGCAGGCATTCTTTTTGCTGTAAATAATCTGTCACTGCAATGTGCTGAAGTGTGCTAGTATAATGGAGGCTCTGGAGAGAGGGGGAGCGAGCTAAATTGCTATAAATGAGGAGAAAAGAGATGGAAAGGTTTAATCAAAGAGAAAAGAAAAGAGATTTCTACTGCCCCTTATGTGGAAAACACGTTCTGGGAACTCCAAAGGACAGAGAAAAGGTTAATGATGATTGCCAATGCCCAAAATGTCTGAGGAAATACGTGATAAAATATGACCGCTCTGGATGGCTGGATATGCATACGGACAGGCGTGCCAGAAGAAGGGCATAATCGATTCATATATATATATATAAGTGTCTTTGGAATTAAAAATATAGTTCAAAGGAAACTGCTAATGGTATCGGATTCAGCATGGGACTGGAAGGGATATGCGCAGTACTTTGAGTTTTAGCTGGCGGCTATGAGCGGCTGAGTATCGTTGGAAGGCGGAGCAAAACAGAGGAAATATCCATTGTTATGGGTATTCTGTTTTGCACCGTCTTTTTATTATGTCTAAAAATGCGCGTTCAGATTTGAACACAAAACGATGAAATTCCTCTGTTTTATCCGAGTTGTGTTCAGATTTGAACGTTTTTGTTTGGGAGACTTCGATAGGTAGGTATCCGTGACCTCCCGGTTTTTGAAACTAATGAATTTTAAAAAATCGGAGGAAACGGAAAGTGAATAATAAAGAGAATATTGAAGAATATGAAGTGATCAACCTGGGATACGAGTATCCGGGAATGACAGGTGGCGTAAAGTGGGCAGTGGTAACGGATCTGGACATAGATGTGCTCATGAGAAAATACGGAGAGGAGCTGACCCAGTACATGCCCTATGTGGTCATGACTTCAGAACAGGGAGAAGCCTTTCGTGATTATAAGCGAAATGAGGCGAAGCATGAGATGCGCAGGATAAGACATCATATCTTTGGTGGATATGAAGAGGGTATGACAGAGTATATGAATTCTGTGTTTTCTAAAGAAGAACCGGAAGAAACAGTCATGGAGAAATTGGAGTATGAGAGATTCAAGGAGGCATTGGACAAGCTTCCTCCTGCACAAAAGCGTAGATGTATTCTGTATTTTTATCATGGCCTTTCTGAAAAAGAAATCGCTAAAGCTGAGGGTGTATCACAGCAGATGGTTTCCCTTTCGCTTGATGGAGCTCTGAAAAACCTTAAGAAGTACCTGAAGCTTTAATATGCTATTTACAATGGGTGTGCATGTTCCAGGCAGTCTGGGATATGCATGCCTTAAATGGGTTAAAATAAGTTTTTGTAATGATAGCAATGGTGTAAAATGGTAGAGATATATTTTGTTAAAGAATAATTGTTGGCGGAGGAAAAAAGTGAAGTTCTTGAAGTGGTTAAATCTAATTCCCCTTGTAATGTTTGTGATTAGGGATATGCTCGGAATAGCTGATATTAATCCTATATGGATGATAGTTATTGCGGCATTTGTCATAATGAATGTTTTTATGGCTAAAAGCATGAAGGAGTATCTCCTGTCTTCGTTATTATTGCTGATATCATGCGTTGCCGGAATGGTACTAAGTACATATTATTACTACTATTATATTAGTTCTGATTTTGAGACACCAATTGTCGGTGCTTTCATAGTGATGGTCTATGGAATATTTGTGCTTGTGCTGGCGGGAGCTGGTACAGCTGTTTTTGCCATCAGGAACAGAAAAGAGGCAGTGAAAAATGGAGATATTTGATATAACTGACGATAACGGCTTTCCGACCGGGGAGACTGTAAGTAGAAGTGATGCACATGACAATGGTATTCCTCACAGGACAGCGCATATTTGGATTGTGAGAAAGGAAGTGGATAAATATCAGGTTCTTCTTCAGAAGAGAAGCGCCGAAAAGGAATCTTTTCCTGGGATGTATGATACTTCATCGGCAGGACATATCCAGGCTGGTGATGAGCCACTTGAGTCTGCACAGAGAGAACTGTTTGAGGAGCTTGGAATAAAAACTCTGGCTGGAGATCTTACTTTTGCCGGGAAGTTTCATATTAAGTATGAGATGGAATTCCATGGAAAAATGTTTAAGGACAATGAAGTTGCTTTTGTTTACGTGTATGAAAAGCCGGTGGATATATCTAAGCTGAAGCTTCAGACAGAGGAAGTGGAAGAAGTCAGGTGGTTTGATATTGATGAAGTTCACAAAGGATGTGTACACAGGGATGGCACGTTTTGTGTTCCGATGGAAGGACTTGAGACGGTAATGAAGTATCTTAAGGGAAAAGAAGAGAGACTAAGATGAAGAAAATAGTAGTGACAGCACTTGCACTGATAATGGTAATAGGAACAGTAGGATGTGATGCGAAAAGAGAAGATGCAGCTATAAGCGGTGGAGCTGACGGGCCAACATCTATTTTCCTGGCATCAAAAGTTAGTGATCCTGTGGTATCAGGAACCTGGCAGCCAGCATCCATAGGCTATGAGGCTGATGGAGAGATGCAGCCTGAATACTATGTGCAGTTTGGCGATGCAGAGATAATTTATGGTCATATGGAAAATAATGATTTTGTTCCGGATCATTTTGATAGTATTTCGCTATTCGAGGAACTGGAGACCGGAGGATACAAGATCCAGGCAGAGTCTGATAACGGGGTACAGTACACGTATCAGTCTTCTGAAGAAGATGCGGACATCCTGGAATACTACGAGACATGGAACGAGGATGAGTTTTCAGAGAAGTACAGTGGAGGCGCTTCTCTTAGCAGATGTGAATAAACTGTAGGCTATAGCATGTTTTGAACAGTGAGTAATGAGGGAAACATGAAAAGACGAGTTGTATTAGTTGCGCTTGCATTATGTCTTGTGGCTGGATGCGGTAATAGAAATGAAACTGTTATAGACAATGAGAATGGTAGCGCGGCAAGCACTGATGAAGTGGTTCAGGATGAAAATAACAATAATGTAAGCATTGAAGAACAGGTCGAGGATGAGGGTAGTTCGTTAGGATTAGATTCATCCAAAATCATAGAGGAACAGTCATTTGATATCAGACTAAATGGATGGGGTGACGTAAGATTTGTATCCTGTCTGCCTGATAAAGATAAGAATCCTCTGGCAGATGCTACGTTTTACCTCATGGATGGTGAGAAGGTGATTTACAAAATGCCTTCTGTTTACGAAAACGACAACAGAGAGTGGGGGCTTTTTGAGGATATTTCTTTTGTTGCATTCAAGGACATAAACGAAGATCAGAAGGATGAGGTAATTGTTGGAGAACTATACGTTACAGGTGCCGGACCGCAAGGAATGTTACCCCGTACAGAGGTGAGAATATTCGAGGATAAGGGAGATGCATTTGAATATGCTAAGGATCTAAGCGAGTATATAAATGATTCAATGCCTGATGATGGCACAATTTACGATGTTTATGAAAAAGCTGATGTGTTTAAACAGAATGGTTTAGACAACAGTTCTGATGAGGCTTCTGCTGAGGATAGTACTGCGGGAATAGGCAAATCACAGGAAGAGGGATATGATCGCACGTACCTTGAAGAAAAAGACGGTGTCTATACATACAGGCTGTCAGATGCCTCCATCATTGAAAAATATGATGAGTTGTATACAACTGCGTTTTCCAATTTCATTGACTCTTATAATGAAGTGATGAAATGGCAGAACCAGAGCTATAGATCAAAAGAGAAGTATACTGCAAATAGTCTTGTGCTAAAGAATAATGAAGAAAACAGTGTTGTCAAAACAGGCTCATATTATGAAATGGACTTTGGATTCAATCTCGATAATGTTGGTTATACTTATGTCGATCTGGATTGCGATGGAACCTTTGAGCTTATATTTGGCATTTTAAAGTACGATGAATGGATACCGGATAATGTTTTTGAAAGGGCTTATGCCCTGGTGGATGGAAGAACAGTAAAGATTTGTGAAGGTGGAAGCAGGGATACTCACTGGCTTGGATCAGATGGATATATATATGAAACAGGAAGTAGCGGAGCTGCTTATAGTGGGACATCTAGACTTCGGTTTGACAGTAAGAAGTTGCAGGTTGATGAAGATACAGATTGGGGCAGTCAGGGCTTTATAGAAGAGGAGTTCCTGGGATACTGGGAAAGGCCTGTCCATATTATTGGACCCTATTCTGATATAGATGAAGCAGCAAGGCGTCCAGAGAGTGAAATATCAGATGATGAGTGGAGAACACTTTTTGACGAATGGGATGCAAGACAGGTTGGAATAGAATGGTTGAAAATGTCTGATTATTTAACAAAGCATCATCTGTTAGAATTTTGATTTACTTTTAAATAATCCAATAGAATTAGTAATAAGTCGTGTCTATTTCGTAGTCCTTATTGCAGAAGTCATATGACATTTGCAGAAAGGGTTGCGTTTTTGGCACGACTTTTGTTCTTATGGGGCAGGAAAATATTGATTGGGAAAATAGATATCGCTTATTTGCAGAGCCGAATATATATTCACATGCCGTATCATATTAAGATTATTTCATCAACAAATTATCTAGGTCACAGGAGAACAGGAGGAGATTCTATATGACACCCAGCATTTTATTTCTTTTGGTAACAGTTACAAATGGCTGTTTTTTACTTTCCTTATATCTCAAAAAGAAAGAAGAATCTAAGAAAGATGAGGCATCTGAACTATGATCTGTCCTTATTGTGGTAATGAGATGAAAAAAGGTGTCCTTGCAGGTAGCGTACGCAGCCTTGCTTGGAAGGAGGGAGATAAAGGTCCCGGAGCCATAGACATGATTGCAGGCATTGGACGATTATCAGCTGCAAAATTCAAGCTGACTCATCTGACTATGGATTCCTACTTCTGCAAAAGTTGTAAGAAGCTTATAATAGACACTGATATCCATTAAAAAGGGAGATTGATTGAAATGATAAAAGAACATATATCAAAAATCCAGCGCGGTGAATGCAGCAAAACAGAAGTGACACTTACGGGGATATGCCTGGTCCTTGCAGGAATTGTTTTGGGCATGAAACTTGCACCATTCCGAGTTTCTACTTTTGGAAGCTTTAATGGTAACACAGGCTGCATTGATAAGCCTGAGAATCTTATGAAATTACTGAAGAAGGATAACTAACTGTAGAAAATGGGTATATTGAATGAGGTACAGGGCTTAATAAGCAGCTCGGAAAGAAAGATTACACAGTGCGAACCCGAAGGCATGGGCAATCTGGTTAGTAATGTTTATTTTACTGCTATTTGAAAGACATAAACGCGAAGGTAAGAGGCATAGTTCATAAGGAAGGTTGGAATAATGGATATAAATTACGCTTTAGCACTATATAAAGAACTTGAGGCATATCTGAAAAAATATGGAGATCAATCCATCGTCTTTCATTACAGTAGTCTGGTGGATGGAATAGCTGTTCTTGAAGCTGATTATTCGGATGAGGATAAAGAGGACTGTATTCTGACTTTGTATGAAAGGCTATATCCTGGAAGGGGAGGACTTACTGATTTTTTCATAAATAGTGAGGATCCGGAACAAAGAAAAGCATTAAACGAACAATTATCCCACATCCAGCTAGAGTTGTGGAAAATAGTAAAAGACAAAATAGTCGAGCATAGTAGCCCGGGTAAATTTAGACATGAAGAAGCATAATAATATGGATTCAAACGAGGAAGAAGGCCATGTTCTACAATGCAAAGAATGAAAATATAAAATTTGATGGAACAGACTGTGATTATATAAGCTTTGGAACCGGTGATAAGAACCTTATCATGCTCCCAGGGGTAGGAGACGGATTCAAAACAGCAAGAGGAATCGCAGTGCCATTTGCTTTTGTGTATTCAGGATTTGCCAAGGAGTTTAAGGTCTATGTGTTTAGCAGAAGGAATAACCTTCCGGATGAATTTTCAACTGCTGATATGGCTGATGATATAGATAAGATCATGGACATGATTGGCATTAAAACTGCCAGTGTTTTCGGAGTGTCGCAGGGCGGTATGATATCCCAGCAGCTTGCTATAAGACATCCTGACAAGGTAAAAAAGCTTGTCCTTGCAGTTACTGCATCAAGGCCAAATGAACTGATGAAGGAGGCACTCGAATCCTGGATAAATATGGCAGATAATGATGATTATGCCGGAATAATGCTTGATACAGCAAAGCGTTCATATACCGGGAAGTATCTTGAACGTGGGATTAGAATGAATGCTCTTTTGGCAAGAATGAAGCCAAAGGACTATTCGAGGTTTAAGATTCTATGCAGATCGTGTATGGAACATGATGTTTATGATAGACTTTCAGAGATAAGCTGCCCAACTTTGATTATAGGGGCAGATAGTGATCTTGTTCTTGGAGGTGAAGCATCAGTTGAAATGTATGACAGGATAAATGACAGTACGCTGTATATGTATGAAGGTTACAGTCATGGAGTATATGAACAGGCCAAGGATTTTAATGGCAGGGTTATGGATTATTTAAAAAACTGAGACAGGAGTCCGTTTATGAAGATTATGGTCAGTGCCTGTTTGCTTGGACAGAACTGCAAGTATAATGGTGGCAACAATTATTGTGATAAAGTGGCTTCGTTTCTTGAGGGGCATGAAGTAATCCCTGTATGTCCTGAAGTGGAAGGTGGCCTTCCGGTACCAAGGATCCCTTGTGAAATAGTAGATGGTATAGTTACAAACAAGCAGGGTGAAAGCAAAGACAAAGAATTCAGATCAGGTGCCAAGAAGTGCCTTCAAAAAGCCATCGATGAAAAAGTTGATCTGGTAATACTTCAGTCAAGGAGTCCATCCTGCGGAGTTAAGCAGATATATGATGGCAGCTTTACAGGCAAACTCATTGAAGGAAAAGGAGTTTTTGCGGAACTACTGTCTGAGAATGGGATTAAGACTATGGATTTAAGTGACCTTTTGGAGGGATGATCTATATTAATAGGAGATTTTCACATGATCATTACATATAATGGTGAAAAATTAAGATATGTTGAAGATTATTATGGAGAGCCGGTACTCTGGATTACCAAACCTTCTCAAATTTCCATGGAACACATGAAATTTGTCGGTGGATATCCTGATGAATACTGCATTTATATAAAAGATCTTTCTGAGACTGATGTTATAAAAATCAGAGAACAAGTAGTGAATGGAGCAGAATGAGCAAAAAGAAAACACCACCAAAAATGAAACACTTCGAAGATCTGAAGAAGAACTCCAAAGCAAGATGCACCAATCTGATGTATGTAATCTACAAGGAGCAGATGAAAGAAGGCTATTCTGATGAAGAGGCTCATGCACGAGTTTTTGAACTTTTAAAGAGCAGAGGAATTCTTCTTTTTCCGGAGAATGCTGCGCAGAGATATGATCACAAGAAAAATCATTTCTCAAAACGGCTTAAGAGAGATAACGTTCCTCCAACTCTGTATAAGATGGAAGATATCTTGCAGAAGGCCAATCATACTTTGAATACCCTTGAGGCTAGTATCTTTGATCTGCAGCATATGCAGGATGACATCCAAAAGCTATCGGACTACTATGGCAGCAAGCAGTGGAGAAAAGACCTTGAGTCCGATTAGCAGGGACTGTTCCCTGATGATCTTAAAAGAGGAGTGCTGTCAGAGGATGGCATTTACAACATGCTTGAACGGAACAAGGAAGTCATGGAAATGCTGAAACCGTTTTTTGAAGATTAATGGTATTGAGATTGTCCGACAAATTGTAAAAAAGTGATTACACAAAACAGAATATAATGTGAGAAACGATTAAACATGAAGCAGCAGATCATCAAGTTGGTGGCCTGCTGTTTTTATTAGTATCTAAAACGAAAAATAGGGATTTGAAATAAAAAAAAAATATTCATTTTGTAGGTTGTAAAATTCTTTCTCTCTGTGGGTATAGGTGAAGGGGCAAATAAATCCCTTCGTCGGACTTTGAAAACTGAATAATCATTCATCAGGTACAGTCCTGTACTGTGGAGCCGCAAGGGTACGCCTTGAGCGAGATAGCCCCTCTGGAATGCCGGTAGCACCGGTATGGCGAAGATAGGTACAGGGATAATGAGACTTCCGCTCAGCCACAACTAAACGTAATGGGAGCGGCCCGGCGAGACCCGCGGGGAGGAGAGAACCTATGGAGCTGTGCTGCAGCCGCCTGATGATTTCCCGGAATCTGAAGATTCATTGTATCGGGGTGTCGAGGACAAGTAGATACGTTAATTTCGCTGGAATATTACGAGGGTGTTCCTTCTATATAACAATATGGAAGGACTCCCTCTTTACATAAAAAAGATAGAAGAAGGTGGTGATGGGGATGAATGAAATCCAGCGTGGCGAAATCTATCTTGCAGATCTTGGCGAGGGAGTTGGTTCTGAACAGAAAGGTATAAGGCCTGTTCTCATTGTACAGAACAACAGGGGGAATAAGTATTCCCCGACAGTTACAGTATTACCAATAACGACAAAGATACACAAAAGCAGTGGGCTTCCTACACATGTGATTCTTGATGGTGTGGGTGGCCTTAAAGAAAAATCAGCAACGATTGCTGAGCAGATCATGACAATTGATAAAACTAGGTTGATCGAATATATGGGGATACTCGATGAAAAGTTCATGAGAAGATATATCGATAATTCGATTTTGGTGCAACTTAATATTGATAACAAGAAAAGAGGGAAAAAGGATGGAAAGAGTAGAAAAGTACGAAATAAGACTATGCGAAAGACCGACGTTGACTGTAGAAGAAGCGGCAGCTCTCTACAATATAGGTGAAAACAAATTGAGGGATCTTACGGATCAGGATTCATGTCCATATGTCCTGTTTGTTGGACGGAAGAGACTGATAAAGAGAAAGCAGTTCGATGACTATATTGGAAAAGCTTTTTCCATATAACCGGCATCATGGAGCTTCTGAAATAAAAATGATAGTTTGAACATGTAGCAGAAATGTTTTCATGTAAGGAGGGTCCAGATGGATAAATATGATATCAGACTTTGTGAAAGGCCAACGCTTACTATCGAAGAGGCAGCAGCGCTATATAACATCGGGGAACATAAGCTGAGGGACATGACTGAAAGTGACAGTTGTACTTTTGTGTTATACGTTGGCAGGAAAAGGCTGATAAAGAGAAAACAGTTTGATGATTATATTGGAAAGACTTTTTCCATTTGATCGGCATCATGGTGTGAAACAGGTTGGTGTGCTAATTTCAAGGCATATCAACCTAGTTTTTTTGAAGGAGGAAATGAATGGAACGAAGAAAAGATTCTAATGGCAGGGTTTTAAAAGAAAATGAAACCCAGAGAAAAGATGGTACATATATGTATCGCTGGAGAAGCAGTATTGGCAAGCGGGAGACCATATATGCACCGACACTTGATAAGCTCCGTGAAAAGGAAGATAACATCCAGAGGGACAAGTACGATGGAATTCGTACAGATGCCAAAAATGTTACATTGAATGAAGTCTTCGATCTTTGGAAGATCATGAAAAAGGGACTTAAGGATAATACTTTCCAGAACTATATGTATACATGGGAGCGATTTGTAAGGGATGACATAGGAAAGAACAGAATTGTTGCCCTGAAAAAATCTGATATAAGAAGATATTATAATAAGATGCTGGATGAGAGAGGGCTTAAGGTTGCAACCATCGATAGTATACATACCGTACTCCATCAGGTTTTGGATGTTGCCGTTGAAGACGGATATATCAGAAATAACATTGGTGATAAGGCCATAAAAGAATTGAAGCAGTCAAGAAATCTTGGCTCCGAAAAGAGAATGGCCCTTACGGTTGAACAGCAGGATCTTTTCCTTGAATATCTTAGGGTGACACCTATGTATAATCACTGGTATCCGGTATTCGCTTTTATGCTTGGGACGGGTTTAAGGGTAGGAGAGCTAACTGGCCTTCGTTTCGAAGATGTTGATGAGGAGGAAGGACTGATCGATGTGAATCACACCCTAGTTTACTACCGACATTCTGATAATGGATGCTACTTTGGAATCAATACGCCAAAGACGAAAAAGGGAGAGAGAACAATCCCGATGATGAAGTCAGTAAAAGAGGCTCTGGAACAGGAAAAGGAATATCAGGAATATACCGGGATCCACTGCAAGGTGAGTATTGATGGATATACCAATTTCATTTTTGTTAATCAAAATGGAAATGTTCAGAACCAGAGTACTCTTAATAAGGCACTTAAGAGAATCATTAGAGACTGTAATCAAAAGGTGCTTGATAACAGAAAGGGAAATGAAAAGGTGATACTTCTTCCTAACTTCAGCTGCCATAATCTCAGACATACATTTGCAACGAGATTGTGCGAAGCTGGTGTAAATATAAAAGTAATTCAGGAGCTCCTGGGACATACGGATATATCAACTACGCTTGATATATATACTGATGCAACAAAGGATTTTAAAAAGAAAGAGATGCTGAATTTTGAGGAATTCATGAATAAGAAAGATAACGAATAATACATAGCGTCGTGAGTCTGATCATGGTATCGGGCACATGGCGCTATTTTCATTCCTCTTTTCCATATAAAAGGCGGTGAGTCGTTTTGATGTGATTCATCGCCTTCCCTTTCCCAGGTTATCGCCTTCTGGGAATTATTGTGACTACATGTACCTGTGGAATATGCCTGCCTTGGGCTTATACCATGGTTTATAACTGGGAGATAAAGCACACAGTAATAAATGGTCGCAGGCTACAGTTTAGTGGAAGTGCTATCGGACTGTTTGGTAATTGGATCAAGTGGCTGATTCTTTCAATAATCACCTTGGGAATCTACGGATTCTGGGTAGGAATAAAACTTATAAAGTGGAAGGTTTCACATACGGATTTTGTAAGATGATGGTGTCTGAAATTAGGCGGCTGATGATAGAACCGGAGTTATGATACATAGCGTCGTGAATTTGATCAGGAGATCAGATGCATGGCGCTAATATTATTTGGAGGTGTCATGACTAGGAAAAATGGAATACCAACATGGATCAATCTGTATTATGTGTTGGTTATGAAAGAAAGAGGAATCGTAAGATCCTTGCAGGAGTACACTGCTACGTACAAAGCAGTGATCTTAATGATTGAGGATATGGATGAAGATGAGATAGAAGCAGTAGGTAAAATCATAATGAAATCGAAGGAGCCGATAGACAGATTTAGGTGATTTCCTAGGTTATGATGTCCGCGGGTGGGAGACAAATAATTTACACCCACCCATACACCCAACTTACACCCGTTACACCCATATCTGATAAAATGCGATAAAAACTGATATGTGGGATAAACAAGGAGGAATTAGAGAATAAGAGCGTTTAAGAAGTTTTATGATGATTACAAGATGCTCAAAAGCCCTTCCCGACGCTAAAATCAAGCAAATGACACACAGCTTCGCGTATTTACCACGTTTCTCCGTGGAGAACCCGCTGAATCCAAAAATGCATTGGATTTACAACGATTCCATTGGACATCATAGTATGTCAGTGGATGAGTACGTACAGATTGCCAGCATGAAACAGGGCTTCCATGGATGAATATGTAGACATAAAAAAGTCCGAAAAATGGTCCAAAAACGACTTAAACGGGATAAAGATTTTGAGAAAAGTCTTTATCCCGGGGCAAATGTCTCGAGGAATAAGCGGTTCATATCTTTTTGAATCCAAAGAAGCTTAATTCTAATCCACATTTCTCTCTATCAAAAAGAAGAAATGTGGTTTTTTTATTTCTAAAAATCTCAATTCTTTTTTCTTAAATCACATCCTGTAACACCAAAAAACGGAGGTTACAGATGAATCGTTCAAAATCCCCACCGCCAGTTGATCTGGAAAAGTATCTGGAAGGTAAGAAACATCGCTACTGCACCTACGCCCAGGGAGCGAGGCTCTATGCGATGGCTTACTGGTCATTTGTGAATATCTGCAAGGAGGCCAAGGCAAATATAAAACTACGAAAGACTGCCCTTGTAGATCTGGATGTTCTTGATGAATACATCGAGAAAAACTGCATATTGGATTTGAAAAGAGAGGACGAAGATATGGCAAGAAGAAAACTGGTTGATAACATCGAAGAATTGGTTAAGGAAGGCAAGAAAAAGTATGTGAGGTACGCAGAAGGTGCAGAGCTCTACTCAATGGGGCTTCATACATTTGAGCAACTGGCAAAAGACGCTAAGGCTACCCGAAAGGTAAAGGGTGTGGTTCTGTGTAACACGGAAAAAATTGATGCTTTCATCGAGTCATTTGAGGAATAAGGAGGAAACTATATGTCTAAGGTCATAGCAGTAGCAAATCAAAAAGGGGGTGTAGGGAAGACCGTTTCTGCCGTAAATCTGGGCATCGGGCTTGCAAGAGAAGGCTACAGGGTACTGAATATCGACGCGGATCCCCAGGGATCAATGACAATCAGTCTAGGCTGTGATGAGCCGGACAGACTGGACTATTCCCTGGCTACAGCTCTTGTAAATATCATCAATGACGAGCCTGTGGATGTTTCACAGGGCCTCATCCACCATCCGGAAGGAGTTGACCTGATGCCGGGTAATATAGAACTTTCCAGCCTGGAGATCAGCATGACCGGTGTTATAAGCAGGGAGACGATCCTCAGAGAATATGTGGACAAGGCCAGAGAGCTTTACGACTACATTATTATCGACTGCATGCCATCTCTTGGCATGATGACCATAAATGCTCTTGCCTGCGCAGATTCTGTTATTATTCCCTGCCAGGCTGCGTATCTTCCGGTGAAGGGGCTGCAGCAGCTTATTAAGACTATAGGAAGAGTAAAGCGTCAGCTCAATCCTAAGCTTGAGATTGAGGGAATCCTCATCACTATGGTGGATAACAGAACCAATTATGCAAAAGATATTGCTGCTCAGATTTATGATGTCTATTCATCAAGCATCAATGTTTTTGAGACAGAGATCCCTTTATCTGTGAGAGCTGCCGAGATAAGCGCTTCAGGAAGCAGCCTGTACCAATATGATCCAAAAGGAAAGGCAGCATTTGCTTACACGAGTTTCATAAAGGAGGTTATGAACAATGGCACAAAGAGTTGGTCAGAAAGTAAAGCTATCTAGTATAGATGAGCTCCTCGGTGTTCCAAGCACCGAGGGGACTGTAGATCTCGATGTAATGACTATATATCCCTTTGAGAATCATCCTTTCAGGGTTGTTGATGATGAAAAGATGGATGAGCTGGTGGAAAGCATCAAGGAAAGCGGAGTTCTTACTCCGGTTCTTGTAAGACCGGATGATGAAGGCACTTATGAGATGATTTCCGGCCACAGAAGGCTCCATGCAGCTAAAAGAGCGGGGCTTAGGAAGATTCCGGCAATCATCAAGGAAATGACCAATGATGATGCCACGATTGCCATGGTTAATGCGAACATGCAGAGGGAAGAGATTCTTCCTAGCGAAAGAGCATTTGCTTTTAAGATGAAAATGGATGCAATTAAGCACCAAGGGAAAGAGTTAACAGGAACTTTGTTTCTTGAAGAAACAAAGTCAAACTCAGGGGACATTGTTGGTAAGGCAAGTGGACTAAACAGAACGCAAGTGTTTAGATACATCAGACTTACAGAACTGATTCCCAAGTTGTTGAAAATGGTTGATGAAGGAAAACTTGCCGTTTTTGTAGGAGTTGAGATTTCCTATTTTAATCATACTTATCAGCAATGGCTATACGAATACATTACCGAAAACGGCATGATAAAGCAGGAGCAGTTAATTGAGCTCAGACCTTACCGTGAAGATGATTCTCTCACACAAGAGCAGATGATAGATATTCTGATCAAGAACAGGTCCACTCCTCATGTAAGAAAGAAGATCACTTTCAACGAGCGCAAACTCAACCAGTACTTTCCTGCCTACTACTCTCAGACACAGATTGAGAAGATTCTTCTGGAATTCTGTGAGGAGTGGAAGAGAACCCACGAAAGCGAGGACAACTGACTATGATGGACTATTTCTATAATACCCAGGCTGAGCAGTTTGCTTCTGTAGAGATTCCGAAAGAACTTCTGACGGGGAAGAGCTTTTCTTCCCTGTCGGCTTCGGCCAAGATGCTGTACGCAGTTCTTTTAGATCGGATGCGTGAAGCAAAAAGGCATAACTGGTATGACGAAGAAAACCGTGTTTATATCATTTATCCGCTCAGAAAGCTGGAGGAAGATATTTCTTTTTCCAGGCACACTATTATCGACAGCATGAACGAGCTTGAAGAGTTTGGCCTTATATATAAGCTTCAGGTCAAGGGCAAACCAAGCAAAATCTACGTAAAAAATTTCAATAAGAGGCGCGTGTTTCAGTTGATAGGGTAGTGCAGAAATTGCACCACCTAAATCCACTAAGCATCGCACAAAGTCACTGAAGGGAGGAAAAAGGATTGAGCGAAAGAATCGTATTTGACTATTTCAAGGGTCAAGAATCCGAGATGCTGTCCTTTTACAGAATACCAAAGCTGTTGTTCACAAATGCCTATTTTAAGGAGCTTGACGTGTCTGCCAAGGTTCTTTACGGCCTTATGCTGGATAGGATGTCTTTATCCCTCAAGAATAAGTGGTTTGATGAACAGCAGAGGGCTTTTATCTACTTTGCACAGCAGGAAGCCTCAGAAATGCTGGGATTTGGGGACGATAAGATCCGTGTTCTCTTCAATAAACTTGAGGAATTCGGGCTTATTGAGCGCAAGAAGCAGGGCCAGGGTAAGCCAACAATCATTTACCTCAAGAAGTTCATTTCTGAAGGTATGGCGGAAGTTCAGACTCCGGAAAAAACGGGTTCTGAATCTGAAACTCATATTTCAGACCCCGGAAAAATCGGGGTCAAGACCACGGAAATATCGGAGTCAAGACCCCGTGAAATTCGGGTTCTAGACCACGGAAATTCCGACCCTAATTATAATAATACAAGTAATACTAATTTAATTACTATTACTAATCATATCTCTTCGATGAAGGCAGATCTGAATGATGAGTACAATACCTATGCTGAGATCATCAGGGAAAATCTGGCTGTTGATACCATGCTTGAGCGTTTCCCTCAGGACGCCGAGATCATCGAGGGCATATATGACCTTGTGCTGGAAACAGTCCTTTGCCAGAAGCCGAGCATATGGATCTCGAAGAACGAGTATCCTACAAACCTTGTTAAGTCCAAGTTTCTGAAGCTCAATAACATGCATCTTGAGTATGTTATGGGCTGCATGAAAGAGAATACGACAAAGGTTCGTAACATCAAAAACTATTTGCTGGCAGCGCTGTTTAATGCACCGTCCACGATGAGCAGCTACTTTCAATCCGAGCTTAGCCATGACATGGCAAGCGGCGTCGTATAGAGCCAAGTTGACATATCTGCGTAACACTCATATACTCAAAGTGTAATGATGGATGCGTAACACTCATGGGAGGATATGATATGCCAAGGATCAATCTGTCAATCAATGAAGATCTGTACAAGCAGCTTCAGAAGGCTGCAGATAAGCAGAAGGTAACTGTTAACAGCCTCATCCTGGAAGCGCTTGAGGAGAAATACAGCACAAGGGTGAGGTATGATTACACCACTGCGCTTAAGCTCATGATCTCGGAGTCACGGAAGATGGATCCGGAGTTTACACTCTCTGATCTTCCGACTTTCAAGGACGTTGACCAGGTTCTCATTGAGAACCATATCAATGAGTCACCTGCATCAGTGCGGGCCAGACTTGGCAAGATGTATAACGAAGCAGTCAAGAAAGGCGTTGTAAAGGGCGTTGAAAGAGCTGTTGTCATGAAGAACGGTGTAGAACAATTGAAGTTCCTATGCCGTGCTGCAGTGTACAGCAATAAACTAAGTAAGGCGGCTTCCAAGAAGTAGCCTGTTTCTAAATCATAGGGGGTTAAGATGGTAGGACTATTACTTGATATTGTATTGACACTTGTAATTGCCATTGTTGCCGTTGTATTCTTTGGAGTATTCAGGGCAATGCCTTTTTTCACAGGGCTTATAGCCTCGTTTGTGTTACAGTTCCAGTATCCGGCACTGAAAGACATAATACCCGGCGAGACAAGAGCAAGCACAATTGCATTGATAGCCATAGTTGAACTCATTATTCTTGTGCTGACAGTAAATGAACAGACCGGAGGACCAATGGTAAAGTTCTCCTGTGCTATGTTTGTTGGACTGATAATGGCACTTGTGCATAACAGCTATGAATGCGCAACCTGGCAGAAAGCTCTTTTTGTCACTATTATTTATCTGATCATCATGGGTATAATCGTAGCATCAAACCTGGATTCGTTCGGGATTGAATGTGATGGAGATAGAAATCTTCTGGCAAGTATAATTGTTTCAATCATGTATGCAGTGTCATTGGGATTCACATTACTTGTGATTCTCAGCACAATCTGGGGCAAGTATGTTAAATTGCACTTCTCTGAAGGCTTCTATACATCTTACGATAAGGTGGGAATGGTAATTGTGATAGTGGCAATGGTTGTTACTGTTATTGGAAATTTGGTAAGAGACCGCTTAGAGTTGGCGTGATAATAGAGAAGGTCATATTGAGGCAGAAATGCTTCAAGAAGAATAAGAGAGGACATATCATGAATGATTTAAAGGAGTGAATAGCTGTGAAACGAAAAACAACAGACGAGACCCTTGCGGAGTCTTTCTTGGAAAGAGTGTCAGTAAATGTGCTATTTTTAAGTAAGGAGGAATCGCGATCATCACATTGATTGCATGTTTTTTATAGAATATGTATAGAGTCAAGAGAATAATACCATACGCTTGTACAGTTCTGTTAGTAGCGCTGATGACACTATTTGCAGAAACTTTAAATGAGAAGGAGATTATATTTCCTGAGATAACAGCATTAGCAGTTGGATATATGGTGGCAAAAAATAGAAGCTGGAAGGTTAATGGAAAGCGTATGCTTTCACTGATAACAGGCTGTGCGATAATAGGAGTGTGCATTGTAAGATTTGTTCCGTTTGATACGTATATCGAAGTGATTTTGGCATTCACAATCGCTCAGGTAATCTTTATGTTTTCAGGAACCACGTTTGCACCATTTGTCTCAGCAATAGTGCTCCCGGTGATGATGCATACTACAAGTATAGTGTATCCTATAGCTGCATTTGTACTGACATTACTTGTAATATTGTTTCATAAACTTTTTCTATTTCAGGGAATCCGAGCAGATGAGGAATATGTTCCTGTGATGCTGAATTCCAGGGACGATATGGTAGATACTTCCATTAGAATCCTTTGTGTGACAGTAATAGCCGGTGTTGCATTCAGAACGGGTTATAGATTTGTTGTGGCACCTCCGTTACTTGTGGCATTTACTGAGTTTTCCAGGCCAAGGAACAAAACAAGAAATATGCCAGTCAAAACGGTGGCAGTGATAACTGTGTGTGCCATAATTGGTGTGATTTCAAGATATTTCTTTGCTATTTGGATAGGGCTTCCTATTACGATTTCAGCAATTGTTGCTACAAGTGGTATGCTTATCGTTATTCATTTTACTAAGATGTATATGCCACCGGTTGGCGCTATTACCATGCTGAGCATGATAATATCTGAAAGCGTACTAATCACATATCCGATTCAGATTTTTGTAGGAAGTAGCTTGATTCTTTTTCTGTCCCGGATGATTTTCATGAGACGGCAGGATAACAAGCTTTATGAAAAAGAACATGAACTTCATGCAGAATGAGTTATAGGTTGTATTTCCTCACATATTGCACGGATCTCTTCACTGAAAACAGTATCTTTGGGCCAGATGAAGGTAAAATCATGTTTTACCCTAAAGTCGTCAAGGGGGATTGTTTTCAGATATCCGGACTGCAGTCCTGATGCAACCGCTGCTTTATATAAAAAGGTGATGCCACAATCTTTTTCAATAAGGCTTATTATGGCATGCATGTTCTCCACCTGGGTAAAATTCCTAAAATCACTTGTGGAGTAATTGTTCAGGGCAAGAGCTCTTTCCAATATATTGCGCGTTCCTGAACCGGGTTCTCTTATAAGAATTCGCTCGGGAAAGAGATCTTTTATCACGCGTGGCTTCTGATTGAAAGAGTGCTTTGCCGAACAGACAGGAACGAACTCTTCTTTGCTAAAAAGCAGCGTTTCATAATCATTTTCAGGGAAATATCCTTCTACAAGTGCAAAATCTATAACACCGTCGGAGAGTTTTTTAAGAAGCTCCGATGTGTTGCCAAATGTAATCTTAAGATTAGTATCCGGGTGATTTTTTATGTAATCACTGATCGGATCAGCAATTATGTATTCTCCTATGGTCATGGTGACACCAAAAGAGATGTCTTTTAAGCCATGGTTATTCTTTGAAAGTATTTCTTTGAGACTTTCATCATCATTTTTTATCTGATTCATTTTTTTATACAGGAGTTTTCCGTTATCAGTTAGAAAAAGTTTTTTTCCATCCTGAGTAAACAGCTTTGTCCCGTATTCATTTTCAAGATGATGTATGTGCTGAGAAACAGCGGGCTGAGTAATATTCAGCTCCTTAGACGCCTTGGTGAAATTGAGGTGCCTGCAAACACATAGAAAGGTATCTATCCTGAAATCCAGCATAATCAGTCCTCCCTAACGATAAGAAATGTTTATGGATATATAATAATATATAATTTTATCTTTTTCAAAAGACAGAATAGAATAAGACCTGCGAAAGAACAGATTAAAAAGAGAGAGAGGTCTTGAGATGGATTTTTTGAAAAAGAATTACATGGGAGTAATAGTATGCTTCACTATTGCGGTTCCTTCATGGCTCCTGGGAAAGCGCTTCCCTGTCGTTGGCGGAGCGGTGATTGCAATCATTCTGGGCATGATAATAGCCCTGTTCTGGAATGACAAGGGGAAGGCGGCTGATGGAATAAAGTTTACATCAAAGATAATTCTGCAGGAGGCTGTTGTCCTCCTTGGATTTGGTATGAATCTTTCGGTCGTTCTTCAGACCGGGAAACAGTCACTTCCTATAATTATCTGCACGATTTCAACATCGCTTATCCTATCATGGATTCTTCATAAGGTTATGAATATCAAAGGAAACACAGCTACTCTTATCGGAGTTGGCTCATCAATATGCGGCGGCTCAGCAATAGCAGCTACGGCTCCTGTCATTGATGCGGATGATGATGAAGTGGCACAGGCAATTTCTGTGATATTTTTCTTTAACGTGCTGGCAGCACTTCTTTTTCCTTCGCTGGGAAAGCTTATAGGTTTTGATATCACAACAGGAGAGGCTTTCGGTATTTTTGCGGGAACTGCAGTTAATGATACTTCTTCCGTCACCGCAGCTGCATCAACCTGGGATAGTATGTGGAACCTGGGGAGTCAGACTCTTGATAAGGCAGTTACGGTCAAGCTTACAAGAACACTGGCTATCATACCTATTACACTGGTACTTGCGTATCTGAGGGCAAGGGAAGCAAAAAAGGATGGAAGTTCGACAAATGGCTTTAGCTTTAGAAGAGCATTTCCGATGTTCATAGTCTTCTTTGTGATTGCTTCAATTATCACAACTATTTGCTTGAGAGCAGGTGTCCCTTCTTATGTTTTTAAGCCACTTAAGGAACTTAGCAAGTTCTTTATAATAATGGCCATGGCTGCTATTGGCTTGAACAGTAACATAATCAAACTAATTAAATCAGGTGGGAAGCCGATTTTGCTTGGCGGCTGTTGCTGGATCGGAATAACAGTTGTCAGCCTTTTGATGCAGCATGTAATGGGAATATGGTAAAAGAAAAATAGGCGTTGACAAATACTCCCCCCTAGTATATATTGCAAATGGTAGGGGGGACTATTTTGTCGTCCCGTATTTATTGTCAAATTATGAACCAAAAAGACTATGAAATTTTTGGATGGACCTAAGGAATCCACCGCAAGCGGTACCACCCTTAGGTCGAAGAATGGAGGATACTCGAATGAAACTTGAAGAAATATTAAAGATGGTTGATCACACACTGCTTGCTCAGGGAAGCACATGGGATGAGATAAAAGAGATATGCGACGATGGTATGAAGTACCATACGGCTTCCGTATGCATTCCTCCATATTATGTGAAGAAAGCCCGTGAGTATATGGGCCCTGATATGCCTATAACAACAGTAATCGGATTCCCGAATGGAAATACAACAACTGCATCCAAGGTTTTTGAGACAAAGGATGCGCTTGCAAACGGAGCAACAGAGATCGACATTGTTATAAACATAGGGGAGCTGAAAGCTAAGAATTATAAGTTTGTTCTTGATGAGATCAATGAACTCAAAGAAGCCTGTGGCGACCATACCATGAAGGTTATCATTGAGTGCTGCCTTCTTACAGAAGAGGAGAAGATCAAGATGTGTGAGATTGTTACGCAGTCAAAGGCAGACTATATCAAGACTTCAACAGGTTTCTCAACAGGCGGTGCAACCTTTGAAGATATAGAACTCTTTGCAAAACACTGTGGTCCAAATATCAAGATCAAGGCATCAGGCGGGATTGCATCAATTGAAGATGCTGAGAAATTTATTGAACTTGGAGCACACAGACTTGGCACAAGCAGGCTGGTAAAGATTGCTAAAAGTATGTGATTTAGAAAAACTATAAAACACTGGAAATGGAATAATCAGTACATATGGACAGAAATAATATTTTGACTGAGTTTAAAAAATATACGGATCAACAGAATTGATGGCGTATCTGCAAAACTGAACCTCAAAAAGAAGCAAGCTGTTGTGAAGTACGAAAAAGAGGTAGAGGATGACACCTTGATAAAGGAGATAGAAGATCTTGGCTATAAGGTTGTTTCTGTACAATAAATAGCCGGGATATGATACTATTAGTCAACATATGAATAATAGGGAGATTACTTATGGCACATAAAAAGACAGTCAGAACAGCAGCACAGAAAAAGGCTCTGACCAACCGGTTGAAACGTCTGGAAGGGCAGATACGTGGCCTGGAAAAAATGATCGAGGATGACGTATATTGCAACGACATCCTTCAACAGTCCATGTCTGCAGCCTCAGCAATAGACGGCTTTAATCAGGAACTTCTTGGATATCACCTGAAAGGATGCGTTACGGACGGCATAAAAAATGACGATGAAGAAATCGTGGACGAATTATTGAAGACGATCCGTAAACTCATGAAATAAAAGAATTACATTCATGAGTAACTATTCCGCGATAATAAAATATGTAGGAGAAATATGCAGACATCTGAGAGTTTTCGATTAAGTGCATTATTATCCTTTTCAGGAGGATTACAGGATGCGTATACATATAATATGAGGGATAAAGTCTTTGCCAATGCACAGACCGGCAATGTTGTTTTAATGAGTCAGAACCTGATGCAGGGTAATTTTATGCAGGGGTTACACTATATGTGTCCGCTTTTTTCGTTTGCTGCTGGGATTTTTATAGCAGAGAGAATTGAAAACGAGTATAAATGTGCTGAAAAAATCCACTGGAGACAGATTATCATAATAATTGAAATGATTGCGCTTAGCATTGTCGGACTTCTCCCCATGGATATGAATATGATAGCAAATATGATTGTGTCATTTTCATGTGCCATGCAGGTGCAAACATTTAGAAAAGTACATGGATATGGATATGCAAGTACCATGTGCATTGGAAATCTGAGAAGTGGAACAGAGAGCCTTTCTAAATACCTTAGAGACAAAAACAAACAATCTTTGTACAAATCATTTCACTTCTTTGGAATCATTCTGATATTTGCTATAGGAGCAGGATTTGGCGGAGTAATATCCGGAATCATTGGGATAAAAACCATATGGATTTCGGTAGTTATACTGCTTATAGTTATCAATATGATGGTAAAAGAAGTAAGGTAAAATTGGCATACAATACGCGGTTTGCGGGAGGCGATGGTTCAGCAGGTGCTATTCTCCAACTCCGCTATAGCAGATGGAACACGTTATCAGATTCAGGTTTTTCGAGATGAATGATAGAACATAAAATCCGAAGTTATGATATGTGTGCTTGACAAAAATACTCCTATATCGTAGTATAAAACTACGATATAGGAGTATTTAATTATGAAGACAAATGGTGGATTTCTTGTTACAAAAATAAAACAGCTGGGTGATCGTATATTTGAAAGGATACTGGCAGAAAAAAACATTGATGCATTTAACGGAGCTCAGGGAAGGATTCTTTATGTCTTATGGCAGGAAGATGGTGTTCCTATTAAAATTATTTCCGAGAAAAGCGGACTTGCAATTACTTCACTTACAACCATGCTTGAGCGGATGGAAAAAAACGGACTGATAAGCCGCAAAACTGATGAAGCTGATAAGAGAAAAACTCTTCTGTTCCTCACAGATAAAGCCAAAGAACTTAAAGAAGCTTATGACTCCGTATCCAATGAGATGGGGAATATTTATTATCGTGATTTTACGGATAAAGAGATTCTTCAGTTTGAAGAGTATCTTAACCGCATCAGGGTAAACCTTGAGGAATGGAGTGACAAATGAGTATCTGTATTAAAGATCA
>NZ_AUJO01000023.1 GCF_000424265.1 Butyrivibrio sp. WCD3002 | reverse complement strand
TGCACTGTTGGATGTCCGTACTGCTATGCCAGAAACAATACGAGGCGTTATCACATCATAGATGATTTTGAAAAGCCACAGTTTTTTCAAGGAAATGGCTTTACGGAAATCTTGAACCTGGAACATATAAGATAACCAAGACAGTTTTGGATTCAGGAGCTAGCAGCGAAGGGGATAACTTAAATCGGTATACTATGAGCGCACAGTTTTTAATTGCCGGATGAGGGAGAATGAGATATGTTGAAATTCACTTGGACCAGAGAACCGAAGAGTTACAGCGTGACAGAGGATAAGATTACTGTGACGACATTGCCACATACAGATCTGTGGCAGAGGACGTACTATCATTTCAGGAATGATAATGCTCCTGTGTTTCAAATGGAGACAGAGGAGAAGTTCTTTTCCTTTGTGGTGAAAACAGATTTTGCTGACAGCCATCACCGCTTTGATCAGTGCGGAGTTGTGATGTACCTGGATAGTGAGAACTGGCTTAAGGGCTCAATTGAGTATGAGAACGAGGAGTTCCAGCACCTTGGATCAGTTGTTACCAACCACGGTTATTCTGACTGGGCAACTACTGAGATTCCTGCGTCAGTGAAGTCTATGTGGTATAGGCTGAGCCGCAGGGAAGATGATTACTGTATCGAGTGCTCAGATGATGGAAATAAGTGGAAACAGATGAGAGTTTGCCATATGCATGAGGGTGCTGGCAAGGCGAGATTTGGAATATATGCATGTTCGCCGGAAGACAGCTCTTTTACCGCAGAGTTTACAAATATAGCCCTGACAGAGTGTGCGTGGAAGGCACATGATGGACAGAAGCCGGATGAGGAATAAAATGAATAAATGTTTAAGACCCCACCATGGGATGTGCTTTCAGTTCTATGAAGGCAAGGGCTACAGTGCTGATTTCACGGACCACATGGGACGGGTGAAAAAAGAGCTTGAAGCGGACCCGGAGCAGAAGGTGGTGCTGAAGGCTGAAACAGATATTGTATGCGAGAACTGCCCGAACAATGAAGGCGGCGTATGCACTACCCAGGAGAAAGTACGGCGGTACGATGAGGAAGTGCTGAGTGCCTGCGAACTTTCTGATGGAAGCGAGATCTCTTTTGCCAAATTCATAGGACTTGTCAGAGAGAAGATAATAGATGCGGGTATCCGCGGAGATATCTGCGAAGATTGCAGTTGGGATTACATTTGCAGGGAAAAGAAAAGCCGCTATGAAGATAGTGAGTAATTACGGTACGAAAAAAGGCTGATGCGAGGGTACCTGAAACGGTAAGCATCAGCCTATTCTTGCTGATGGACGCAGAGTAATCTGTAAGCATATGATTGCTCTTTATTTCACTGCTGAACCTAAAGCTGCAGAGGATTTCCTCAAACAAGTGGAAGAGTGGGAAAAAGAGGAAGAGGAGGAAGAGCAGCGACATTACGATGAACTTCGTGATTATGTGAACAGCTTAAGTAAAGCTGAACTTCAGCAGCTTTATTATGACGCGCTAATCGAATTAGAAGACAGACGCAGGAATTATTGGTGAGAAGTATAGAGGTTTTACGACCTCTATATTTTTTTCTGAAAAAGTGTTGACTCTAACGTTACGTCATGGTTTAAGCTATAGTTACACGTGAAGGAGATGAAAGCCATGAAGACAGTAAATGAAGTAAGTAAGCTGACGGGAGTGAGTATACGCACTTTGCAGTATTACGACCAGATAGGACTCTTAAAGCCGCAGAATACACAGAGTCTGGCTACAGACTGTATGACGATGCAGCACTGGAGAAATTGCAGCAGATTGGCCTCCTGGAACTCAAGAAGGAGCACATTGAGAATCTGCTCAATCTGTGTAAATACCTTAAAGCGAGAGGAGTGAGAAGATTGGATTTTACAGCATTTGATAGTAGTAAGCTTGATGAATATTCAAAGAAAGCCAAAGAGCAGTGGGGGCAGACTCCCGAGTATAAAGAGTTTTCGGAAAAGAGCAAGAATTGGACCAAGGAATACGAGAGCGGCCTGATGGCTGATTTTTCCAGGATTTTCGAGGAGTTCGGGCCCATGATCAGTAAGGATCCGGCTTCCGCAGAGGTTCAGGCTCAGGTCAAGAAGATACAGGACTTCATCACAGAGAACATGTATAAATGCACCGATGAGATTCTTTACGGCCTTGGTAAGATGTATGCGGGCGGCGGAGAGTTCACTGAGAACATCGACAAGATGGGCGGCAAAGGAACTGCAGAATTTGTATATCAGGCAATAAAGATTTACTGTGGGAAGTAAACAATTAGTATAATTGTATTTATAAAAATGCTATAAACCGCATATTTTGCACCATAATAATGATATAATGTACGTGCATGGGGATAAATTCTGTCTCCATGCATTTTTGTTTCTGAAATCATTGAGGGATGGTGCGCTGTATGAAAATAATGCAGAATATAAAACGCTATTCAATCTTTTTAATATGCTTATTCACTCTGGCCTTTTTGGGAATTACAGTTTCAGTTAATGCGGGAAATAATGATGCAGACAGTATTGTCATAGGAGTTCCTGCTGACAGATGCCCTGTATTTTATTTGGATCCTGAGACAAAAGAGACCGTGGGGATAGGCATTGATCTCATGCGCGCTGCTGCAGAAGAAGCAGGGTATAGTGCGTCTTTTAAGGTTATCACAGAAAAAACAAATAAAGATGCGTTGGATAATCCTGAGTACGATATGATTATGCCCTTTGGCAGTGCAATAAAGAGTTCGTCCGGCAAAGAGTCTGTTGTTACGGAGAATCTGATTCAGACGCCATTTACTATGGTTACAAAGGGAAATAAGAATCTTCCTTCTTTGGATGAAAGCCATATAGGAATGCTCAGTTCTCTTGCAGGAGGAGCAGAAACGGTTAAGCAGCTTTATCCGGGAATGGAGATTAAACTGTATGATACGATGCCAGAGTGTGTAAAAGCTCTAAGATCAGGAGAAGTGGATGCGCTGATGCATAATTCTTATGTTTGGAGTTATGTCTTACAGAAACCATCTTATTCGGATCTGAAAGTGCAGCCTGCAACTATGTTTTCCATGGACTTCCGAGCAGGGACACTCGATACACCTGAAGGAAGACTTATTGTTGACAGGCTTAATGGGGGCATTGAAAAGCTGACAGATACACGGAAGCAGGCGATTATCCTGGACTATACTTCAAGACGCTTATATCAAAATGACTTTTGGGATTATCTCTTTGAATACAGATATCTTTTGATACTGGGAACGATATTTTTCATCTTATTTATTATAGCTATTGTTCACAAGCAGAAGGCTATACATAGACAACATGAAGAAAAGATACGTGAACTGACTGAAAAAGATCCACTTACAGGGGTGTTGAATCTGGAGGGCTTTAAGAAGCGTGTCGAGGAACTGCTCATTACGCATCCGGAGAACCAGTATCTTCTTTCCTTTAGCAATATTAAGAACTTCAAATTCATAAATGAAAGTATGGGAAGGGAGACTGGAGATGATCTTTTGCGCTTCTGGGCTGAAAGGGCAACTGCGACTTTCTCGGATGAGGAAGCAATGGGAAGAATTAACGGAGACAGATTTGCAGTGCTTCGGAAATTTACTGATGCGGAGCAGATGGGCCGCGATGAAAAAGAAGTTTTTGAGCCTCTCAGAAATTACTTTATAGATAGAGGAAAAGAGATCCAGCTTCAGATATGTACCGGTGTTTTTGCGATTACTCCGGAAGACCACAAAAACATTGATGTGGATCGAATGCTTGATTATGCCAGAATGGCTGAGAAGAAAGTAAGGGAAACATTAAAGACAGGATATGAATTCTACAACCCTGAGCAGTGGGAAAAGGGTAAGCAGATAGTTGACATAAGTGGACATCTACCAGCGGCTCTCCAAGAAGGCGAAATACAGGTATGGTATCAGCCTCAGGTGGATTATAGCTCTGGCACGATAAGTGGTGCAGAAGCTTTATGTCGCTGGAAGCATACAAAGCTTGGCTGGATTTCTCCGGGAGTGTTT
The DNA here is from genome assembly GCF_000424265.1 of Butyrivibrio sp. WCD3002. Lineage (GTDB taxonomy): Bacteria > Bacillota > Clostridia > Lachnospirales > Lachnospiraceae > Butyrivibrio. Next base: position 49,354 of record NZ_AUJO01000023.1, on the reverse strand, counting down.
ATCCCTGTATTAGAAGAAACAGGAATGATCTTTGATCTGGATAGTTACATATGGGATAAGGTCTGCCAGGATCTTCATCGTTGGAATGAGGAAGGAAAACACCGTTCTGTTTCAGTAAACCTCTCTCGTTCAGGCATAAGAGAAGATAGGAATATTTCAGGTATTTTTTATGAACTTATAAAGAAATATGATCTTGATCCGGAACAGCTAAGGATTGAGATAACAGAAACGGCATATGTTGAAAGCCCGGCTTTCCTGATTAAAACAACTTCTGAACTTCGTGAATATGGCTTCCAGGTAGAAATGGATGATTTTGGAAGCGGATACTCATCACTTCATATGCTAAAAGAAGTTCCTGTTGATCGTATTAAAATGGATCTCCATTTTCTTACTGGAGCTGGAGATATGGAAAAGAGCCGTATCATAATCACGCAGGTGATCAAATTGGTAGAGCTACTAGGAATGAAGCTGATTGCAGAAGGAGTAGAGACAAAAGCTCAGGCTGATTTCTTAAAAGAAAGAGGCTGCCAGGAAATGCAGGGGTATTATTTCTTCAAACCAATGCCGGTAGAGGATTTTGAAAAGGCATTTGATAAAGAACTTGATTATGATAAACGAGCATAAGTAATGGAAAGCAGATGATAGATGGAGCGATGGCTTCTTATGTGGGGAGGTATTTCTAATGGAAAAGTACAGATATAGTGATGAGGAATTAAAACTTTTAGAAAACAGTCCCATACCCTTTGCAATTTACCAGTCTGTAGATAAGAGAGTGGTTACGATAGTTCTGTCTGAGGGCTTTTTTGAACTGTCCGGATATAAAGGAATGGATAAAAATGAAATCTATGCCATCTTTGGGAATGATGACAATAAATGCGCTGGCTTGCGCAGATTCTGTTCTGATTCCTGTACAGGCGGCATTCTTTGTAGGAACAAAACTATCTGGATATCCAAGAATGAATATCCTGCGAGCCTTGTAAAGTCAAAATTCTTAAAGCTCAATAATATGCACGTTGAATATGTCATGGATTGCATGAAGGAAAACACGACCAAGGTGAGAAATATTAAAAACTATTTGCTATCGGCTTTATTTAATGCCCCAACAACCATGGGGAGTTATTACCAGTCGGAAGTGAATTGCGATTTTGCCTACAGGAATTGCTGATGAATTAACATGTGAATATGCCTGAATATATAGCGGCAGAGATTTATAATTTATCTAGAAAGATATGTTTCGCGTAAAAAGGAGGTAGGTTATGCCAACAATTATGCCAATATCCGATCTTAGAAATTATACAGATGTACTAAAAGAGGTCGATACTAATAGCAGGGTTTATCTAACAAGAAATGGCCGCGGTGCTTATGCAATAATGTCAGTCGAGGAAGCGGATGAACTTGATCGATTGAGGGCTGTTCATGCTGTCTTATCAGATCTGAAACGAGCTGAAGAGCGTTCAGAACGTGAGGGATGGGTAAGTGACGAAGAAATGCAGAAAGAGATGGGGCTCGAGGATTGAAGAAAATAAAGTATTCCCAGGACTATAGAGATAAGATTCGCAAGATGAAGAGGAAATCTTAACAACGCAGGAGCCTGAAGAAATTTTCAAGCCAGAAATGCCTATCCATGTTGGAGTATGGAAGGTGGAGGATTATGGTGATATCAGTTACTACTACGACTTTACAGAAAACTGCAAAAGAGATATAAGCCTGACAAGTTCACTTTTGACAGGCTGAAATCTGAGTATGGAATGAAATATCATACGTTGACAGCATCTGTTCTTAATGATATGATTTCTCATATTTTCCATGAGGGAGTAGCAAGCGTTTTAACGTAGCAAGTCAACATACTGGCTTTGGCCTGGCTTGTTTTAAATTGCGAGACTCATGTATAGTTGTTTAAGGGAGAACTATGCATGCTGTCATTTTTTCGAAGGAACGACCAAGTATAGTTTTCTGTACTTGGTCTTTTTATTTTTCTTTTTGTTAGGAGATGGATTATGGGCTTATTTGAAGTACTGCTATTGGCGATAGGTTTGGCGATGGATGCGTTCGCGGTCTCTATTTGTAAAGGTCTTGCAGTAGGCAAGGTCACAAAGAAAGAGTATCTCTTGTGTGGCGTATGGTTTGGAACATTTCAGGGAGTTATGCCTCTTATAGGTTATCTGGTGGGTTCCAATTTTGTTAAGCTGATCAGCATGGTGGCGCCATGGGTGGCTTTTATTCTACTGTCACTGATTGGTGGTAATATGATCAAAGAAGCGCTTGGTCCGGATGAGGAAGTATCACCGGGATTCGATGTCAAGACGATGTTCATGATGGCTGTAGCTACAAGTATTGATGCTTTGGCAGTCGGCATCACTTTTGTAGCAGTACCGGTTGAGATCATTGATTCAGGAAGACTTATCAATGTTGTGATTGCAGTAATCATTATCGGAGTCATTACTTGTATCATTTCAATGGCAGGAGTTAAGATAGGCAGCGTTTTCGGGGATCGATACAAGGCAGGATCCGAGATCATGGGCGGAACAATTCTTTTGTTCATTGGATTCCGAGCACTTATAACACATTTGGACAGCGCTAATACACTCTCCGACACCGAGATAATATTTGGAATGCTGATTCCTCTTGTCGGAACACTCCTGGGCTCGCTGATCATCTATGCTCAGAAGGCTCAGCTCTCGGACAAGATGAGGGCTGTACTGGTTGGATTCAGTTCAGGAATTATGCTCTCAGCAGCAGTCTGGGCTATGATAGAGCCTGCAGTTAAAGGCTTTGACACCAATGTACATAAGGGAATCATTCCTGTAACCATATTCTTTTGTGTAGGCGTGCTCTTCCAGATTCTTCTTGATAAATTCATACCACACACACATGTTTATTCCGATATAACCGAAGGTCCGGAAAGTGAATTGAGCCCCAAAATAAAGGCTGTGCTGAAGGAAGTGATCCATCATGCTCCCGAAGGAATAGCACTTGGAACTATTTACGCAGCTCACTTCATGGAGACTGAATGGATATCATCATCGGTTGCGCTTGTCCTGGCTATTGCCATCTCACTTCAGAACATCCCGGAAGCGCTCAACGTTTCACTTTGGCTTAGAGAAGCAGGAACCAAAACCGGTAAGGCATTTCTTATGGGAGTTGTATCCGGTGCACCAATACCGCTTCTAGGTATTATCACTGTTGTACTGGTTGTTTTATTCCCCGGCCTTCTGCCTTATATAATGTCAGTTTCCGGTGGAGCTCTTGTTTATACCACCATCGAGGAAATTCCTCAGATAGCCCTGAAGCAAGACAACGACAGAGGCGCACTTACCTTCGCAGTAGGCTTTGCAATCGTTATGTTAATGATCTTTCTTTAAATTAAACGTTAGCCTTCCTCCCTACAACAACTCGCTTAAAAAGGGAATTAAACATAGATGGACTTTGGTGACTCATATAGCGCCAGAGTCCTTTTTTTAATATAATTGGATGATAGATGAAATAAAGAAAAGGATGACGTGGGTATATGATACAACTGCCTTTTTCTGATGAACTGAATATTGGCTATTTGAGCAGACTTTTTGATGATACTAGCAACTGCTATAAGTTTTTCTGGTTTTAGGCTATCCTAAGGAAACTGACACCTGAGCACACCAGATTTTCTTTTGATGAGCTCATAAATGAGATGATTGCAGATGCCTGGTACATGGTAATGATTACACCGGATTTTCTGTACGGCATTTGGTAATGGATATTATGGAGTTGGAGAAAAGGTGGGCAATGCTTTTAAGGATGGCGCAAAGCTGAAGTGATAAAGAGATTTAAAGAGGGGCAAAAAGTTATTGGAAATCCTTGAAGAATTAATTGGATAATACTGAAAAAGGACTAACCATGCCACGCCTTTTAGGATGCTTAGGAGTGGCTGATTAGTCCCTTTTTCAGGAATACTTCGTTTAAGATGAATAAAATTGGCTTTTTTTGACGCTTAAAGCTTATGCATCCCCATCACAGATTCTCAAAAATACTTGTTCTCTGGTTCAGTGTTTCAGTAACTTTATTATTCTCGCTCATGGCATTGTCTATACCCTGGATCTCACCTACAATCTCAGTTGAGTTGGTAGCAGAGAGGCCGATGGCTTCTGAGCTTTGTTTTACGGATTCTGTGATGGAACCGACAGAATCAGCCATCTTATCCATTATGATATTCAGGTTGTCAGCCTTGCTGGTGAATTTCTCAAGCATCTCATCCATTAGGATAGCAGCCTGCTCATATTTATCGCCGGTTTCTACGAAAGAGTCATAGTCTGCAATAACTGTATTGTTGATGAAATCAATGACTTCAAGTGCGTTGTCTGACAGACTCTTAACTGCATTTGTTACTTCATTGCTGATAACCTGGATGTTACCTGCCGTCTGTCTGCTGCTTTCAGCAAGAGAACTGATTTCGCCTGCTACAACAGCAAAGCCTTTTCCTGCTTCACCCGCTCTTGCTGCTTCAATGGAAGCATTAAGAGCAAGAAGATTTGTCTGTGAAGCGATGTCCAGAATAACATTTGTAAGTTCGTTTATCTGTGAAACCTTTTCACTGTTCTTTACAGACTCCTGTAGTACATTGCCAAGTTCAGAGATCTTGCTGCCTGTGTTTTCCTTCTTCTGTGCAGCTGTAGCCTTGATCTCATCAGCTTCGTTTCTGATACCAATGGCTGTTTGTGCACCCTCTGAGGCTTCGTGTCTTATCTCATCAGCTGCATCTTTAACTTCTTCAAGTCGGCCGTTGATCTGATCTGCTGTAGTTGCAACTGTATCCATGCTGGCTGATAATTCCTCAAGAGCTGCAGAAGTGTTTGTGATATTGTCGCTTGCTCTCTGAATCTTATCTGTCATTTCGTCAGATGAAGTTCTTAGTACAACGGTGCCATCCTTTACGTCACGTATGATCACCTGAAGGGTTTCTATAAACTGGTTGATACCCATGATAATGGACTGCAGCTCTGTTTTTGAGGCGGTTTTGATACGTACTGTAAGATCACCTTTTCCTGCATTTATATTATCAATGATTGATGTTACTTCAGAAGAAATAGCACTTATCTTATTGCTGATTCTTACAATACCAAGGCCAAGGTTTACGAGAATGCACAACACAATAATGATCATACCTATATATGCATTTCTTTTTGCTGAGTCTAATCTAAATTGAAGAAAAGCATTCATTCCATCAGAGAGGCTTTTGATGGTTGCTTCGGCCGTATCAAAGGATGCATTCATAGCGTTCATGTTGGGATAATAAGTTGAAGACAGAATGCCAAATACAGTATTCATATCCTTGGCTTTACAACCCGCTGCGATTTTATCGGCATCAGCAAGATATGTATCCAGTGCAGTGGAGAGCTCTTTAAAAATCTGATCACCGTTTTGACCCTGAGTTACAAGAAGGCTGGTACTAAGGTAATTTAGCGCATCAGGGATCTGTGCCTTGGCAGCGTCTATATCACTTAGATACCCCTGTATTGTAGCTTCGTCAACGGTATCGATAGTCGAGGCTCCGATAAGAGCGCTGAGTCTGCCGTCGATAAGTAGAGTTGCCTGTTTTATTTTTGCTTCGGCTATAAGAGTTTCTGCTTCACCCTGGCTGGCAGTGACAGCAATTTCCTTCATTCCTATTAAGCTGTTAATAAGAACAATTGTAACTATAACAAATGCCAGGAGTATAACCAGATTTACAGATAAATTTTGGAATACAATTGATTGGAAAATATTTCCTTTTTTTAAGATATTTTCCTGTTTTGAGTTTTGTTCGCTTGCCATTTTTCTTGCCTCCTCAAGTTGAATAACAAAGATTACTATTTAAAAGTGACATAGTAAGCATATTTTATGAATATTAAGTACTTATATAATTATTATATCAATCAGCCCAACAGCAGCTATTAAATGATTCTAAAAACTTCATTAATTTCTTTCATAAGGATTACATATTATCCCAAACAGAATATTTCTTCATTGGAATGGTGATAAGATGATTAAACTACATGAAAAAGGAGAAGAAATATTTTTGGCCGATGGCCAGGCAGTTTACATTATTTGCAATTGTTAGGATATGCTCTTTCTATACTCCTTGGGTGTCATCCCATATTTCTTTTTAAAAACATTCTGGAAATAACTCTGGGAAGAAAAACACAGATATTCACTGATCTCACTTATGGAGCGATCAGAGTAGTGGAGGAGGCTTCTGGCTTCCTCCAGTTTTTTTCTCATGATAAAAGAGCTGATGTTAAAGCCCAATTCTCTCTTGAATTTCTTGGAGAGGGTGCTTCGCTCCATGCCAAGGTGATCAGCAATCTCTTCTACAGAGATGTCCTGATTGACGTGATTGGAGATATATTCGATGGCCCTGTAGATATCAATGGTCATTCCGGAAGGAATCTTTGCTTCCGAAACTCTCTTGGTAAAGTCCATAGCTGCCGTGGCATTAAGGAATGTGATGGCCGCAGAGTCCGTCATCTTTTCCGCCTCCTGGATATAGGAGTCGGAGAGAAGATACGCTGTTTCCACATCCAGTCCGCCTTCAACAGCTTTTCTGGTGATGATGGCGATGGAGCTGATAAAGATGTTCTTGGCCTGGCGCAGTGAGTCACCCGCCACTTTTCCTTCAGTTATCCTTGGCGCATTTTTGAAGAATGCTTTGAGGCCTTCCACGTCACCTCGATGAATGTATCCGTAGTATTCCTTCTCAAAGAGATACGTATTGTGGAAACGCTCATTTTCCTTGATATCCACAAGTTCTCTTGTATGCTTTTGCCCGATAGCTTTCTCTTTTCCCTGATCAAATACGTTGAACTTGGAGATAATGTCTATGGTCTCGCCATTCAGTTCCCTGTTGATCAGGGCAAGGATATTGAAAAACTGAGAGTTTGAAAACAGAGGAGTCTTGCGATAGAACTCCTCTATTCCCAGCTTGTATTCCACAGGCAGAGAGTACTCTTTTATCATGTGATCGATGATGTCAGAGGTTATTGTGACATTGCTTACAGGTCCTACGATTATGGTTTCACCGGTGTTAAAGTTCTGTATTATTCCTAAAAAGAGAAAGTCTTCTGTGAATCTGAAACTGACATTCTCGTTACTTTCTGTAAGAAGCCCCTTATATGCAGAGATAAAGTCCACCGGCAGCTCATTTGCAGGGAATGCCATAATAAGCTCGTCTTTCCTGAAGTAGTGGACAGGAATATATGCCGCGTTGTATAGAAGATTTAGGAAGTCTTCGATTTTTCTTTTTCCAGCCATTATAATTCACCTAATTACAAATAAATTCACGTGCTTGCAATAATATTATCTACAGATACACCACAATGTCAATAAAGAAAGAGATGCACTGTGTGTGATATTTAGAGGAGGATACAAAGAAATGGCAAAGAAACCACTTGGACTCGATAAATCCGGTGTCCAGAAAGTAATGAGAAAGGGAGATTATTTTGCGGACTCATTGGGACAGTTCGCCCTTAATTCAATGTCAGGTCTTGTCGGATTGCTGACATACTTCTACACAGATAAGGCTGCGATGGCTGCGGGAGCTGTTGCAACAGTATTTAAATCTGGTACTGGATAACGCAGCCGAGTGCACTGTGCTTCTTAAAAAGAACGGGAAATTTGCTATGGAGAGGAATAATCAAATGAATTTATATGACCTTAGAATAGAATATGACAAAGCTCCTTTCGGACTTTCAGTAAAAAATCCAAGGTTTTCCTGGAAACTTAAGTCCGGCAGGACCGATACCATGCAGAAGAACTATCGCATTGTTGTCACTGAATCTGATAGCGGAAACACTGTCTGGGACAGCAAGTTGATAGAGTCAGATGCATCAATACATGTGGAGTATGCGGGAGATGCTCTTTTAGATGAGACGGCATACAGTGTTCACGTGGAAGCCTGCGACAATCATGATGAAAAAAGCGAGATTGAAGGCGGTTTCATTACCGGTATATTTGACCCTGCAAGCTTTCAGGCGCGCATGATCACCCACGACTTGTCAGAGGATAACAAGAGCTGTCCTGTGTTCTACAGTTCTTTTGCTACCAGGAAAAAGGTTAAAAGAGCTGTTGCCTACGTCACAAGCTACGGCGTTTATGAGATGAGCGTAAACGGAAAGACTGCAGGAGACCTGAGAATGGCTCCCGGGTGGACCAGCTACAAAAACAGGCTTCAGTATCAGATCTATGATATTACTGAGCTTATTGATAAAAGAAACTTCGTTGAGATCACAGTTGGAAACGGATGGTATAAGGGCATCCTTGGATTCACTCTAAAGCCCAATAATTATGGTGACAGGGTTGCTGCTTTTGCTGAGATTCACGTTTTCTATGAGGATGGAAGCTGCGACAAGATCTTTACTGATGAGAACTGGGGCGTAAGAGAAGGGCAGATTCTATCAAGTGAGATCTATATGGGAGAGTCGGTAGATACCACAAAAGCTGATTTTGCAGAGGGTAAGGTATCAGTAACGGAGTTCGATCCAAAGACCCTTGTTGCCCAGGAAAATGAGCCTGTCAGGGTAACAAAGAGGCTTAAACCCGTAAAGATATTTACAGATCCCGAAGGCAATAAGCTTGTGGATTTCGGGCAAAACCTTACAGGTGTTGTTGAGCTTAATATAAAGGGCAAAAAAGGGCAGAAGGTAACAGTTAAGCATACTGAGACCCTGGATAAGAACGGAGTCTTTTATCCTGAAACTTTGCGAAAAGCCGTGTCCATAGATGCGTTTGTGCTTAATGGAGAGAGGCAGGTTCTTTCACCTAAATTCACTTTCCATGGCTTCAGGTATGCGAAGATCGAAGGCATTGAGGATCTCACAGAGGACATGTTCACAGCTCTGGTGATCCACTCTGATATGGAAGAGACCGGAGATTTTGAGTGCTCAAATAAGAAGGTCAATCAGCTCTATAGCAATGTGACCTGGAGCTTTAGGGATAACTTCCTTGATGTTCCGACAGATTGCCCTCAGAGGGACGAAAGGCTCGGCTGGATGGGAGATGCCCAGGTTTTTTGCTGGACTGCTTCAGAGATCAGAAACACAGCCAGGTTCTACAGCAAATGGATGAAGGATATTGGTGCCGAGTCATCTCTTGAAAAGGGTGTGCCTCATGTGGTTCCGGATATACTGGGCTCCTACAGTTCGTCAGCCTGGTCGGATGCAGCTGTTATCATTCCATGGGCTGTTTATCAGACCTATGGCGATACAAGGATTCTTTCAGATTCCTGGCAGTGCATGCATGAATGGGTTGATCATATAAGGAATCACTGCGGCGATAACGGCCTTTGGCAGACCGGCTTTCAGTACGGTGACTGGCTTGCGCTGGATAAGGAGGAGATGGCTGACAGGACCGGTGCGACAGACAAGTATCTTATAGCAAATGCTTACTATCTGTATGTGACCGATATTGTGAGAAAGACAGCCAAAGTTCTCGGACATTCCGATGCCGAAAAGAGCTACTCTAAGCTTTATGAAAAGACCCTTGAAGCCTTCAGGAGTGAGTATTATACCTCGACAGGACGTATCGTAAGTGAGACACAGACCGGGGCAGTGATATCTCTTTTCTTCGGCCTGGCAAGAGAAAAGGACAGAAAGCGAATCCTTGATGCTTTGGTTGAAAATATAGCTGCACACAAGAATCACCTGGTGACAGGTTTTGTAGGAACTCCATACCTTTGCCATGTGCTTTCCGAGAACGGCGCTCATGATCTGGCAACAGTTCTTTTCATGCGTGAGGACTATCCTTCATGGCTCTATGCCGTAAATAAGGGGGCAACAACGATTTGGGAGAGATGGAATTCCATCACACCGGAGGGTGACTTTGATGTGTCCGGAATGAACTCTCTTAATCACTATGCCTATGGTTCGATCGCAGACTGGATGTTCAGGAAGATAAGTGGAATCGAGCAGCTTGAGCCCGGATACAAGAGATTCAGGGTAAAGCCGATGCTGGTGAAGGGCATTTATTCTTTCGACAGGTCTTTTGAAACCATGTACGGAACCATAGAGAGTCATGTGAGCTGCAAAGATAGAAGGATAAAGGTTAAGGTTGTTGTTCCGGTTAATACTACGGCTGAGTTGACCCTTCCTGAGCAGACTGAGACTAAGGTGCTTGGTTCCGGAACCTATGAGTTCGACTATGCTACTGATACGGATCTGACTGTGGAGAGATACAGCATGGAGAGCACTCTTGGCGAGATATTGCAGAATCAGCTTGCAAAGGACATGTTTGAACAGTTTGCTCCGGGAATGCTGGATAATCCCATGATCGGATATGCCATGGGCATGACTCTTACGGAGATGCTGGTTCAGGCTCCTGAAGCAAAGCCTATGTATGAAGCTGTAATAGCAGCTCTTAATGTGCAGGAAAAAGCAAATAACCAGGGCGCGGCTTTTGATGGAGATATAAGAAAATACTAAAGGAGGGAAACTTTAAAAAATCTGCAATTTATGATATAGTCTAAATGTTTTGTTTGAAGATTTGAGGGGGAACGAATCTTCAAGGGAAGTATGTAAAAGTGTTTAAAGAGTATAGTTTGGGGTCTGAAGGGGAAAAATCATATAAATTCTAAGGGATGGAATGCCATAATGGCATTTCCTCCCTTTTTGTGTGCATTTCGTCCTCAAATCTATGCATTTCGTCGCAAAAATCACCGGGAATTATAATTTTACAGTATGATAATCAAGCTGGAAAAGGGAGGAATGAAGAATGGGAAAAATGAAAAAATTACTAAAGACAGTTGCTTGCGCAACATTGGTATTTACACTTAGCATGCCAATGACAGTTTCTGCTAATTTATCAAGCGTATCAGTTAATAAAGATGTAAGCAATGATGGAACTACCACATATACAAATCGTGCAAATGGTAAAAGCTATGTGAAATATGCAGATGGAACCTCAGCAGGAGATACAGATTTCGTTAACTTATCGAGAATAGAATCTGATAAACAAATGATCAGAGTGGGGGATATTAACGAAGTTAGTATTTACCCTTCATATAATCAAACTATCAGTAATGTAAAAGTTATAAGCGGAAAGAAGAATCTGACAGCTAAAATCTCAAGTAAAAATATAACTAGAAATATGATCATAAATTGTAGTCAGGAAAGTGATGGCAGATATTACTACAAGGATCAGAGAACAGATGAAAAGATATATACAGACAGTAAGCAGGTCGTTGTAACTAAAGTATCATATAGTATAAGAATTACCGGTAAAAAGAAAGGTAAGGCCAAGATAAGCTTTCAGTTTAATGACATAAATGGAAATAAGGTCCAAACAAGAACTCTTAAAGTATCGGTAGTTGATAATGCAAAACCGGTTAAACAGGTTACATTTGGCGGTAAGAATGTATTGGTCGATATGACGGACAATAGCAAATATATATATGCCGGCAATTCCAAAAATGGCACAGGCTACACAACAAAGAAAAGCGGCAAATTAAAAGTAAAAATGAATAAGTATGCAAGACTTAAGAGTATCTATATGGTTACTAATACTCCCTATATTAATAAGGAATATGATAAAAGCTATGGATATACAACCGGATATTATGCTCAGAATGGAACGAATGCTGTAGATATTAATGGGGATGGAGATTTCAATGATGAAATAGATGGAATCAAGGAAAGTGCAAGCAGTGATAAGGTCTATAAAAAAATTAAAAATGGATCAAAAGTAAAATTAAGTAATGTACCTGATTCTGTAACAAATACCTCAATAACTTTGGATCGCGAGGAAGGGTTGAAGGATTATAGCTATTTAGAGCAGAATTCATCTAATATATCTACAACACAATTCATTATTATTATGCAGGATAAGCGAACAGGAGAATATTTATCACAGACTGTTTCAATAAAAAGAAGAATCTCGAAGTAAAAGAAAATCAGTAAATTATATGAATAAAACCGGAGGTAGCTATGAAAAAGTTCATTAACATAAATATAAGCATGGTGCTTTTTGCAACTATGCTGATCACATCAAATATTGATACTAATGCCTTCTATAGAGCTAATGCTGACAAAGAAAATGTCAATATTACAATAGATAAGGATAATAACGGGAATGTAACATACACTAATAAAGCAAACGGTAAAACATATACTAAATATTCAGATGGTAGTAAAGCCGGAGACGAAGATTTTGAGATAATAAATCAGGATATACAAAAAAATGTAACTGTAGAGGAAGGAAGATATAAGGAAATACAAATATCACTTCCCTATGGGCAGACATCTATAAGTAAGCTCAAAGTAAAAAAAGGAAAGGGTGTCATTTCAACAAAGATAAGTGGGAAAAAGATAGTAAGAGGAGTACCACCTAAAACATATACTGAGGCAGGCGGAAAAAAATACTACAGAGACAGAATAACCGGTGAAAGAATATTCATAACCGGTGAGGCACCATTATTAGATTATGCAGATTACACTATAAGGATATATGGTAAAAAGAAGGGTAATGCAAAGCTTCAGTTCAATATAAATGACATAAATGGCAATGTAGTAGCCAAAAAAAATATAAAAATAAAAGTATCCGACAATGGAAATGCGGTAGTTTCGGCTACATTTGCAGGAAAATCACTCATCTACGACTATTCTAAAAATGCTGATAATAAGAAGTACATTTACTATAATGGCACAACTGATGGTGCTATGTGTACTACAAAGGCAAAAGGAAAATTAAAAATAAAGCTTAATAAAAATTATAGGCTAAAAGGAATATATCTTAAGAAGAGCAATGAGTTTGAAGATGTTTCATATAGTAATACATCACAGTATGCAGGAACTTATGCCAAAAGAAAGAAAACATCTCTTGATTTAAATGGGGATGGTGATTGTAACGACGTAATTGATGGAATTAAGGAAAGTTTAGAAAGTAGCTATCATTATGAAAAAGTAAATAATGGAAAGCAAATCACTTTAAATAAAGTTCCAACCAATTATGAAAATGAAAATTCTGTAAACAAAACAAATGGTGAAACTACAGAATTGTATTATGCTCCTAGAACATCTAAGACTGAAATAATAGTTATTTATCAGGAAAAAGAAACAGGTATATATTACACCTGGTCAAAAAGCATATTAAAGAAAATCAAATAATGATTAGAGGGAGAGGACATGAGAAAGAAAAGTAAGGGGATCAGAGCGCTATCTCAAATACAGGGGAGACTTTGAAATTTTCTCTGTAAATATGGAACTTCTATGATAATTTAGATTTGTGAGGGTGTAGCTAGATACGCTACATCCTTTTTTAGACTATACAGTTCTGTATACTGTAGCCTATCATGATGCGTATCATGATAATGATGCTGTTGAAAGGGCGAAGCTTCATGTTGAAAAGACAGGGGCAAGAGTTCTGCTTATTGCCGGGGATGAAGATGAAGCATGGCCTTCCGAATACTCGGTGAAACTGATAGAGGAAGATCTAAAAAAAGCAAACTACGATAAAGATGTTAAGGTTATTATTTATCCGCATGGAAGCCATCTGAATGGACTTATGCCAAACAGAGAAAGAGAGAAAAAGCTTTATCGTATGATTCCATTTATCGGACTGATGTATAGGACCTTTGGTAAGTTTCGCAAGGTGAACTTATCTTATTTTGAAAAGTCGGAGAAGGAAATAATAGAATGGATTAATTGATAAATTCAAGTTTTGTTTCATGTTTTTATTATTGAATATTGCTTATAATGTTGCTATAAAGGAGTTTGAAAAATGGATTTAAAGAAAATTGGTGCTTTTATAGCAGCATGTAGAAAGCGACATAAACTAACACAACTTGAACTAGCAGAAGAACTTGGTGTAACAGATCGTTCAGTTTCAAATTGGGAAAATGGAATATGCTTACCCGATGCTAGTTTGTATAGGCAGTTATGTGATATATTAAAGATTTCAATCAACGAATTGTTCGCCGGTGAATACCTTTGCGAAGAAAACTATAAGAAAGCAGCTGATGACAACCTGCTGTGTTTATTAGAACATAGACTGTACGAAATGTCTCCTACAGATATAAATTTTGATGATTTTCAGAATGCATTAAGAAGAATATCTGAGGCTACCACGCTGCTGAAAAGATTCGATGATAAGCAAGAAGCTGTATCCTATTTAGTGAACGAGACAGGATTATCATTTGATGAATGTGACAAGGCTTATGATTATTACATGGAAATGTTTTCTTTTTAATTTTTCTTTCTTTTTACAAAAGTGTTCCTAAAATATGTTTAGCGTTCCTTATTACACAACATATATAAGAAAGGCTCTTAAGCCAAATTTATATACCTATTTCTCCCGTCGCTTACAAAAAGATATATAATTACTATGTATTTTTCAATCTTATATACCTGTCTCCAAGTATTCATTTTTTACAACAACACAAATGTAAAATAGGATTAATTTTTTAATATAAATGAGTATGACAAATCGGGGATTGGAGGGGGAAACTATGTTAGAAATATTAAAAGCGAGGTTTCAGGATAATAAGAATCTTCATATGGAACTGAGTTGGCTTGACGTGGAGAAACGTTTGCTTGAGCATCAGAGCTCCATGGATGTTTTGAGAAGGATGGAGGAGAGCGGCGGAGAACCGGATACCATCGGCTATGACGAAAAGACGGGAAAGCTAATTTTCTGCGACTGCGCAAAGGAGTCCCCTTCTGGGCGCAGAAGCCTGTGCTATGACGAAAAGGCATTACAGGGGCGTGCTAAAAACCCGCCGTCAGGCAGCGCCGAATTGAAAGCAAAAGAAATCGGCGTTTTGATCATGACGGAGGAACTCTATCGCCGACTGCAAAGTCTCGGGGAATTTGATTTGAAAACGTCAAGTTGGATCACTACGCCGGATGATATTCGCGACAAGGGCGGTGCATTGTTCTGCGAACGACGTTACGGAACGGTTTTCACATTCCATAACGGGGCGGATTCGTACTATTCAGTGCGCGGGTTCAGAGGTTATACGCTTATATAAATTCAATTTGTCGGGATGTCTATAAATCGAGATTTGAAGAGGTGAAGCCATGGCATGGAAATGTCCGAAATGCGGCAGAGAGTTCAGCAGACAAAACCAGGACCATTACTGTGTGAAACCGCAGAATATTGATGAATACATTGCTGCCCAGGATGAGAAATATAAGCCCAGATTAATGGAGATCCGGGAGATCCTTCGTGATGCACTGCCGGACGCGGAGGAACGGATCTCCTGGTCGATGCCCACTTATTGGAAAGGTCGTAATATCATTCATTTCGCAGCATCAAAGAAACATCTGGGCATTTATCCCGGTGATGAGGCTACAGCTGTATTTACGGAGGAACTCTCCGATTATGATGTAAGCAAGGGCACGATACGGATCCCCTATGATCAGCCTTTACCGGAAGCACTGATCATAAGGATCGCAAAATGGTGCTTTGAGAACTATTCCAAATAAGGTGTAAAGATTACTTAATATAGGCTGCAATTTCTTCAGGTGTCTTTTCATATCCGGTTTTTGCCCAGTAGCAAAAGAGCTTATAGAAGCCACCAATAGTAAAGGCTATATGCCATGGATCAGTAATGTTGGATAGAATGGCATTAAAACGCCTGTCAAATTCTTCTTCCAGAAGATTCATCTTATTATCACGGATAAGAAAGGACAATGGATATATTGGGATTCCTGCACTTGTGACTGATGATGGCAATCTCACTCTGGATTGGGAAAGCTTCTTTACCCAGCAGGGAATCGAGGTTGTTCATCCTGGAGAAGCTGGAGCAGCCTGTGGAATAGATGGCAAGGGATGCTGATGTTATCAATATAATGAAGAGGGAGTTGTTTAATTTACTGTTAAATGGCTCCTTTTTTGATATAGTAGAAATTAGTTTTTATCATGGAGGAATGGTATGCAAAAACTAAGTTTCAGGAGCGCAACAATTGAAGACTGCAAGTTGATCCTGTTCTTCATTAAGGAACTGGCTATTTATGAAAGAATGCTTGATGAAGTGGTGGCAACTGAGGAGCTATTGAGTGAATGGCTTTTTGAGCAGAAAAAGGCTGAGGTCATTTTTGCATGTGAAGATGGAAAAGAGATTGGATTCGCGCTGTTTTTTCATAACTTTTCTACTTTTCTGGGAAGAGCAGGGATATATCTTGAGGATCTTTTTGTTCTTCCGGAGTATCGCGGAAAAGGATATGGCAAGGCAATACTGAAGGAACTTGCCAGAATTGCAGTTGAACGTAAATGTGGAAGACTGGAGTGGGCATGTCTTGACTGGAATAAGCCGAGTATTGATTTTTATCTTTCAATGGGCGCTGTCCCGATGGACGAGTGGACAGTATACAGAGTCACAGGGACAACTCTCAAGGAATTGGCGAAAGACAAAACTTGAAATAGTAATTTACTGCAAAGTGAAAAGGACAGAGTAAGATGAATTTTAAAAAGATAGCAATAATCGGAGCTGGCGCTGTGGGATGCTATATTCTGTGGGGACTTTCAAATAAAGAAGACATAGATATTTCAGTGATTGCACAGGGAGAGCGCAAGGAGAGAATTGAGAGTGAAGGACTTGTTATCAATGACAAGCTATACAGGCCAAAAGTTAAAACTCCGGCAGAAGCATATGGTGCGGATCTGGTCATTGTCGCTGTAAAATATAATGATCTGCAGTCAGCAGTTGCAGATATAAAAGAAATCGCCTGTGAGCACACAGTAGTGATGAGCCTTATGAATGGTGTAGACAGCGAGGAGACAATCGCATCAGCAATTGGAGAGGATAACATTGTTCCTTCTCTGATAAAAGTTGCATCTGAAAGAAAGCAGAACAGTATCCGCTTTGATCCCGAAACCACGATAGGAATAATATATGGAGAAAAAGATGGAACCCGGTCTGACAGGACTGAAGCCATAGGAAAACTGTTTGAAGGAACGTGGCTTAACTATAGGGAGACGGATGTAATCCTGCCAGAGATATGGAGCAAGTTCAGATTAAACGTCGGGAACAACCTTCCCCAGGCGATGCTCGGGGTAGGAGTCGGAGCCTATGGCGACAGCGAACATGTGGCTGCACTCAGGGAAGGGCTTGTAAAAGAGCTTGATGCGATTGCAGAGGCTAGAGGTATAGATATATCTTTAGCGGATCCCTCATCAACTAGAGGAAGTAAGGTTTCTAAGAGGGCAAGATATTCGACTCTTCAGGACCTGGATGCAAAACGGCATACAGAAGTGGACATGTTTTCGGGGGCAATTATCCGTATGGGAGAAGAACTTGGTATTCCTACGCCGTACAATGAATTTGCATTTCATATGCTGAAGGCATTGGAAGAAAAGAATGATGGGATTTTTGATTACGAATAATTGAAGCCTTTATTGCAGCTATAGAGGCGATGTTAAAGGAATCGTTACGGTAAACAGTGATAGCTGGGAAAGGTGAAAATTAGCCGTAAACACTAAATAATGAGACAGGAGCTTGTTTATGAAGATTATGGTCAGTGCCTGTTTGCTGGGACAGAATTGCAAGTATAATGGCGGCAACAATTATCTGAAAGATTTGCCTGAGGCTGATGTTACAAAAATCATATCACAAGTTGTAAATGATGCAGAAGGTAGAGGGAAGACTTCGAAAATATAATTTGCAGAATAACTTAGAATGTAAATGATTTTTAGGGAGAATAAATGAAAAAGTTTTTAAAGATTTTAGGAAGTATTTTAATCCTATTAACATGTGTGATAATTGCTGCATTGCTTATTGTAGTGATTAGAACGAAGATGACACAGAATGACTATTCCACGGTATTTACAAGTGAAAAATATAAGACTCCGATAACAATCGAGAATGTTGAAGTGATTCAGCAGGATATTTCTTGTGGTTATGCCGTCATCGAAATGTTTTCCTTTTGGAATGGAGGGAATCTGACAGAGGAAGATCTTTATGATGAATATGGAAAGATAATCACTTCAACTGGTCAGAAATTTTGTAATGAAATGAATAAGCAGTTTCCGGAATTTAAAACGGAGATTCACAAGTATGTGACTAATACTGAGTTTATAGATATCATGTATGATACGTTGGCATCCGGAAAGCCGGTTCCGTTTGAATGGGCAGCTCTCTACGGGGATGAATGGACGTTACATTATTCATTGATCATTGGTGCAGATATACCGAATAATAAGGTAACTGTTGCAAATCCCTATGGATACTATGAAGAACTCACTTTGGAAGAATTGTTTAAGAGAACTAGCTTCGAAGCATATTCACCTATGCCGCTTTTTATGAAAATGGGATTTGCCATAGGAATGTTTGAAAAAAACACTGTTTTTTCAGTGGAGTGAGAATTTATATCTCGCAAGATAAAGAGTATGAATGGTGCAGACTATAGACTGGTCTGCACCATTTTTTTGAGTTATTCCTGATTCATTTCTGAGTCAATCCTGATTTATACCTGCAAAATTTATGATTCAAAACTGAACCTTAATTGATTCGCTGTTGAGGCGGTTTTTCCGCTATTTCATGCTATTATTCACCATGTCAAAAATACAAGGAGGAAAAATATTTGCTGAAACAGATCTCTGGAGGGGGATTTGGTTGTTTCATGAAAAAGATAAAGGGAACCGGCATGGCAGGTATGTGCGATTCACTTATCGAAAAGATAAGTGATTTATGAAGTTACAAATTGATGTGATTGAGCCATTTGACAGAATAATTGCTGTCTGATGGCTCTTTTTTCTGATATATTAGAACTATGCTTTTTGGAGGTGTTTAGAAATGCTTTTTTACCTTGTAAGACATGGACAGACAGATTGGAATAATGAGAAAAGAATGCAAGGGCATATGAATATCCCTATGAACGATGTAGGTATTCAGCAAATAAAGGACCTTGCAGATCAGATGGTTAGAGACAAAGTCAGATTTGACAGATTGATTGCCAGTCCTTTGGACAGGGCAAAGCAAAGTGCTGAGATTATAGCTGAGAAGACTGGCTTCAAGGATGAAATTGTATTTGACGATGATTTCATAGAAAGAGATTGTGGGCTTCTGGAGGGCGAAGTATGGTATCCGGAGCTTAATCTGGAAGATCCCAAATATAAGATGGAAACAATTTCAGAGCTATGTGAAAGAGCTCAAAGAGCGCTGGATAAATATGATTTTGCTGAAGATGAAAAAATAATGATTGTAGCTCACGGGGCAATATTGACAGCTGTAAGAACGGTATTATCAGATTGTAAGATTGATTACTATGACAGGACAGAGCCGGTTATTCAGGGAAATATTCTGTGCTGCAAAAAGGAAGAAGGAAAAGAAACTTCTTTTTTCAACATGTTCTAAAGCCAGTTGATGAAGTTGGAGAAAAGGATAATGCCACACGTTGAAATAAAGTGTTTTACAGGAAGAACTGAAGAGCAGAAAAAAGAATGTGCTGAAAGAGTTGCGGAAGTAATCGCTGAAACACTTGGATGCAAGACCACGAGCGTTTCTGTTGCAATTAAAGATATTCCGGAGGAAAACTGGAAAGAGCAAGTATGGGATAAGAGCATTGTTCCGGATGATCAGTATTTATATAAAAGACCAGGATATACATGTGAATAAATATCTATGAGGTATTGAATTAATGATAGAGTATCGAAAGGCAGTAGAGAACGACAGAGCAAGTATTGAAGATCTTTTCATAGAGATGTTGCAGACAATTTATTGTACGGATGACGTAGAGGGTTATGAGGAAGGGTATCTCAACAGATACTTCTCTGATCATGAAGATGAGGTCATAGTCGCAGTGGATAATGGGCAGGTAGTAGCTTTTCTATCAGTTCAGGTTTTCCGCGGAGATAACTATATTTATCTTGATGCCACGCTGATAAGTGATTTCAGAGTAAGTGAGCAATATCAGTTATCGGAGAAACCAGGTGTGACAAAGCAGGTTGTTTACTATCTGGCTAAATACATAGATGAAAATCCGCGTGTTGTAAGGCCACAGGAAGTCAGATCGCTTAAGAGTTTATGCCTTGAGGATGCGCTCGCTGTTATAGAATATGAGAGCAAAAAAGAATAATTACTAAAGGCTGATAAATACATAAAAGAACTGGACTTAATGGGCTTTTGCTAATAGTGAAAAAGGGGAAATAATGATCAGACGGGCCAATAAAAGTGATTTGTCCAGGATTGCAGAGATTCTGGTATTTGTAAAAAGAATGAAGTATCGTTCTATTTTTCATAATGACGCATATTCTTTCGGAGAGTTACAGGTGATCCCTGTAGCTGAGCAGTATTCCAACCCAGAGATCCTTGAGAATATCTGGGTGTATGAAGAAGATGAGATAGTAAAGGGATTAATTCATATTGAGAATAATGAAGTAATGGAGCTTTATGTTGATTATTTCTTCATGGGACAGGGTATTGGGGCTGAATTAATTGAGTTTGCAAAGAAGGAATATGAAGTCAGGTTCTTGTGGACACTGGAAAAGAATCAGGATGCAATCAAGTTCTATGAGGCTCATGGATTCTGCAGAACAGGAGATAGACAGTTAGAAGAAGGCACACCTGAATATATCGTTAAGATGGAGAGATGAATGAAAGCATTAGTGATCAACTGCAGCCCGGTCAGAAACGGAGCTACAGCGGAAATAGTAAGCATTGTTTCACAGGAATTGTCCAAGAAATATGATGTGAAAAGCATTTGTATTGATGACTATACCTTCAGTTTTTGCAAAGGATGCCGTTCGTGCCACAGCACTGCTAAGTGCGTGATAGAGGATGATATTCAGGTAATTATGGATGAATTTGATGCTGCAGATGTGATAGTTTCAGTTTCTCCATCGTACTGGGCTGATATTCCTGGACAATACAAGGCTTTCATAGACAGATGTACTCCATGGTGTAATACCCATGAGCCACATGCAACGATTAGGCCAGGGAAAAGAGGTTATGCCATAGCCCTGAGGACTGGGCCAAGCATGCCTGAATGTGAGCGAATAATTAAAAGTATCGAGCATTTTTATGGTCATTTGGAGATTCAAGCAGTAAATAGCCTGGGACTATGTTCTGTTGAGTATAAGGAAAATGTAGAGCCCAGAAAGCGGGAAATAATAGCGTTTTGTGAGGATATATAAGTGGTGATAAAAAGAGTATGAAACAGTTATTTGAAATTGATCTTAAGGATTATAAAGAAACAGATACAGTTTTTCGCAGACCTTCAGCCAGGGCCATCATTATAAAAGATGATAAGATAGCTCTCGTTTACAGCAAGAAAGAGAAGTATTACAAGTTTCCGGGCGGAGGAATCCATGATGACGAAGATAAGAAAGAAGCTCTCATCAGAGAGGTTCGGGAAGAAGTGGGCCTTGTCGTAATTCCTGAATCTATCAGGGAATATGGAAGTGTATTGCGAAGACAGAAGAGCACTTTAAAGGATGGCGAAATCTTTGAACAGGAGAATTATTACTACTTCTGTGATGTCGAGGATAGAGTTGTCGGACAGGACCTGGATGTATATGAAGATGATGCTGGATTTGAGCTGCGAATAGTGAACATAGATGAGGCTATTGCAACTAACGAAGCGTATTCCAGCGCTGATTATTTCAATGAAATCATGATTAAAAGAGATAAAAGAATGCTTGAAATGGTAAAGCAGGAGTTGGATACTTTTGAACTTAAGCTAAATCGCAAAGTCGATGATTATATAGACCTTATTCCATATTACAGAAATGATGAGGAATCTTTTAAATGGTATCAAGACCCTGATGTTTGCAAGCAGGTCGATAATGTAGACCACGTATATGATATTGATACTCTGCATGCTATGTACGATTTTCTTAGTAGCCATGGTAACTGCTACTACATAAAGTATCAGGGCAGACTTGTGGGGGATGTATCTCTTAGGGATAATGCAGAGCTTGCAATAGTTGTCTGTAAGGAGTATCAAAACCGTCACATTGGCAGAAGATGCATACTGAATATGATTGAACTTGCCCGAGAAAAAGGTATGACTAAAGTTAGAGCTAACATCTACTCTTTTAACACTCAAAGCCAGCGGATGTTTAAGTCCGTAGGTTTTGTCAGAACAGATGACGAATGGTTTGAGTACCGTATTTGAAGTGGAGTTTTGGTGGGAATATGAAGCTAAGGGAAGTGGTATGAGGATAACGGAGCTGTTCATGTGGGGACAAAGAAATTTGATTTCTTTCCATTTACATGTGGTTATATGAAAAAAGAACTGTAGATTATGGAGGAGTGTGTATGGGGGCATTGATTATTTGGCTTGTAATAATGGTTCCTGTAAGTGCAATACTTACAGGACTTGGAATCTTTGCCTGGAGAAGACAGAAACCTATGTGGTTCTGGGATTTGTGGGACTAAACTAAACCACAGGTATATTTTTTCATGAATATGTTTATGGTATTATATTGGAACGGGATGGTGGCGTAGATTCTTTTTTGTTAATAGAGGAGGCAACCATGGACATTTTCGAAGTATTTGTTGATATGCAGGCTACAGGTAACAAAATAAAACAGCTTCGCAAACAGAACCACTACAAGGTATTTGATCTCGCAAATGCTCTGGGGCTTGAATCCGAGCAGGCAATTTATAAGTGGCAGCGCGGCCAGTGCTTACCTAATGCAGATAATCTTGTAAGACTTAGTATATTATTCGGATGTCATATAGATGACATTCTTGTTCATAACATGACAGCTGGAGAGGACGAAAGTCCTCTTCTTCCTTTATGTGCATAAATTATGATGTGGAATAGATGGTGGAGGTTATGAGAAATAAATGAATAATATGATTATTCAAATTGGTGTGGATGAAAGTGATGTACGTTGTTCTTGAAATCAGCTTCGAAAATAAAGATAAAATTACACTATGAAATAATATTTTACAATATTGATCTTCTTTTAGATGCTATTTATATCATATAGTAAAAAAGGAGGCAATTATGGGAAAACATAAAGAGCTAGGAGTTGATAAAAATGGTGTGCAAAAAGTCTTAAGAGGGTATGACTATTTGGCAGATATGCTGGGACAGTTTGGTCTTGCTTTAATCGCTAACCTGGTTGGTCAGTTAACATATTTTTATACAGATAAAGTGGGGCTGGCTGTTGGTGGCGTAGGTATTGCAATGGGAATTGCAAAGGTCATTGATGCAGTTACAGATATCTGGTTTGGAAATGTTGTGGAGCAATCCAAAGGTGGAAATGAGAAATACTACAAGTGGATGAAACGTATGATGATTCCGGCAGCAATTACAATTATTTTGCTGTTTACTGTTCCAAAGGATATTAGTCAGGTGGCATCCTTTGCCTATGTGACATTAACAAATATTTTGCTTACTGCTGTTTTTTATACATTAATATCTACACCCTTTGCAGCAACAATTGTGGTTCGAACGAAAAGTCTGGACGAAAGGTCAAACCTTGGAATCTTTCGTGCAATTGGTTCTTATATTTCAGGTATTATTATGGCTATAGCAATTATTCCGATTACCAATGCTTTAGGAGGCACACAAAATGCATGGATTAAGTTTGGCTTTATAATTGCCTTGGTAGTGCTGTTGTCTTTATTGATTTGTAGTATTAACGGAAATAAAGCCGTAATGAAGGCTGCAGAATATGAAACGGAAGAAAAAGAGGAAGAAAAAGTTCCTTTTAAAGAAGCTGCAAAAATGTTATTTGCCAGTAAGTATTGGGTAATAGTTTTATTGTTTAATATTATTACCAGTGTTACAAATGCCATATCAGCTTCAGCAAATACCTATTATTGTAAGTGGATTTTCGGGAACGATAATCTGGTAGCGTTAGTTGGTGGTTTTGGTCTTTTGGGAACGGTAATAGGATTTGGTATTTCAAAACCGATTATCGAGAAACTGGGAGTCAAAGGTGCGATTGATTTTGGATTGCTTGGAACCGTAGGAGCAATGATTATTCGTTGTTTGGCGCCCGGCAATATTGTAATGTATGTTGCAACCGGAATTGTATCAAGTGTAATGATGATGCCGTTGATGTGTTTGTATGGTGTACTTTTGGGAATGGCTGTAGACTACAACGAATATAAGTATGATAAAAAACTGGTAGCAATCTCATCCGGTGCTATTGGATTTGGCTCAAAAGTGGGATCCGGAATTGGTTCCGTTATTTTATCCATATTTTTGGTGCTTGGAGCCTATGACGCATCTTTGCAGGTTGCAACTACATCCATGAGATATTCCATTTATGGATTTGCAAATATCTTCCCCATTTTTATTAATCTTCTTATGTATCTTATTTTCAGAGGATTTGATTTGGAAGATAAACTGCCTCAGATGAAAGAAGAAGTGGAAAAGAGAAGAATGAATTCTGAAGCATAAGGCAAAAGACACAGAAGTAGATTACTTCTGTGTCTTTTTTCTATAAGTAAGGGGTGTTTCGCCGGCAATCTTTTTAAACACATTCTGAAAATAAGATTGACTGGAAAAACAAAGATAGTTGCTGATTTCACTAAGAGATTTATCGGTGAATGTAAGTAAACTTTTTGCTTCTTGGATTTTTGCGTGTGTAATGTACTCTCCTAAGTTGAACCCCAGCTCTTCTTTGAAATGGGAAAGTGTGTAGGATCGACTTCGATGAATATGATTACTGACGTCATCAACAGATATGTTTTCATTCACGTGTCCGTTTACAAATTGAATGCAGGTGTACACATCTTTACTTAAGCCAGAAGGAGTCATTTTTTCTGAGATGCGTTTGGTGAAGTCAACCAGCATATTATATTGAAGTGAAGTAATATCAAAGATAGTATGCAAGCGTTCACATTCCAAGGAGTACTGGTCGATTAACTGGTAAGTTAATTCTATATCTAACCCTGCCGGTATAGCCGCAAATTTTCCAATCGTTGCAACCTGACCAAGAAAAATATTCTTTGCCTGCCGAAGTGGAGAATCACCAACAGTTCCTTCTGACAAGGGTTGGTTTTTTACATGTTGCAATAAAAAGTTTTCCAACTGAGCTACATTACCTGATTTTACGTAGCTTAGTATTTGTTGTTCCAGCACATAGGTACCGTGAATATTTTGCTCTTCCCTTGCTTCATAGGAGGAATGGGATACTTTTTTGGCAATATCTTTTTTTAGATTGGGATTTGCTATGGAGAACAAATCTTCTAATGCGGGCTTTTTCCTGTGTATTGTAAAAAAAACCATAGAAAGAATGTTGGTGAATTGGTGATAGCTTACTCGGGCCAGTCGATTTAAATCATCAGCAAGTTTATTTTTTTGGCCGGGAGGGATGCTGTGTGCTCTCATAAAACTATGAATGATTTCTTCATTAAGCATGGAAGAAATAACAGGACCAATCAAAAGAGAAGTGTCTTTGCCTGCGTTCAACTGTACCAGACCATAGTAGCAATTATCATCAGCTAAGGAGGTTGTTATTATTTTGTTGGAAGCAGATAATTGGTCGAAAATCCGGATGCTTGGTGAAAAATAATCCGGATAGCCACAGAATGATATAAATTGACCATCTTTAAAATAAGCAATTGGTATATTGTGGGCGGCATAGAATAGTTGGCAAAAATCATTATAATTCATAAGTATTACGTCACCTCAATAAAATATAAATTACAATTCTAAAGATAATTTTACATTATCAACATGGGGGAATCAAGTATCTTATGATTAAAGAACATAGATTATGTAGAAGCAGGAAGGTTAGAAGATGAAAGATTTTATTGTCGTATCACCGAATAATGATGAAGAAAGTCAATTGGAAAAAGAAAATCGCTTATTATCCAGACAAGTGGCAGAAGAGGGTTTTGTGCTGCTGTACAACAATGGAGTTCTACCTCTTCAGGAAAGAACCGTTGCTTTGTTTGGTACCGGAGCAAGAATGACTGTTTTTGGCGGAACCGGAAGCGGAGAAACAAAGGGACGTCAAAAAGTAACGATAGAGCAGGGACTAAAAAATGCTGGAGTAAAAATAGAATCTTCTCTTTGGATAGACGAATTTGACGAGAAATATAAAAGGAAGCGTAAGGCGTGGAAGGATGATGTGGAAGAACATATTCGCGGATATCATCTGTGGAATGTGATGGATATGTTTCGAGAGATTGATAAGCATCACTTCGTTTTTCCTGTAGGGGATGAAATATGCGAGAAGCATGTGAAAGAGGAATGTGACGTCGCAATCTATATTGTTGCAAGACAAGCCGGTGAAGGTGGCGACAGAAAACTGGAAGAGGGAGATTACTTTTTATCACGTACGGAAGTAGATTCCATTTCTTTTTTGAAGAAGCATTATAAGAAGGTTGTAGTTTTGATTAACAGTGGTGGAAGTGTTGACTGTTCTTTTATGGATAGGGAAGAAACGAAACCGGATGCTTTATTGTATATTGGTCAGCCGGGAGAAGAGGCAGGAAATGCGGTAGCAGATATTTTGCTGGGGAATGAATCTCCCAGTGGTCGTCTTACTGCAACATGGGCAAAAGATTATTATGATTTCCCTGGAGCTGATGAATACGGCTTTTTGGGAGAGAATTCCAAGGAAGCAAACTTTAAAGAGGGTATCTACGTTGGTTATCGATGGTTTCACGCAAATCATATAGAGCCAAGGTTTGCCTTTGGATATGGTATGTCGTATACAACATTTGAACATTGTTACTTGGATGTTAAGCAGAAGGGGACCAAACTTGTTTTTCGCATTTGTGTAAAGAACACCGGTGCAGTTTATTCCGGAAAAGATGTAGTGGAAATATATGTTCGCAAGCCTTCTGCAGATATATATCAGGTGATGAAAGAATTGGCTGGTTATGGAAAAACCAAGAAACTGAATCCCGGAGAAGAGGAAATCTTAGAAATTGAAGTATCCTTGAAGGATTTGGTTACTTATCAAGCCGATATGCATGGGGAATATTTACTATCCGGAGAGTATGTTTTCTTTGAAGGGACTTCGGCTGATAATTTAAATGCAATTACGATTGCTGTGGTTCAGCAAGCTTGTTTACTCAAAAAAGTAGAGCCGTTGAACTCATGTAAAGTGAAATTCGATGAGAAGATTTTTGAGAATAGTTTTATTGAGAATCGTGAACTTCCTTTATTAGAGATTGACACTTCAGTATTTGATTCTTACATTTCAGAACATCAATCAGAAGGAGTAATACCTTCGAACCGCGTTTTAAATCTGACAGATGAAGAGCTGTGTACCATGCTGGTTGGAGGATCGGTCGTTAGCTATGGCTACGTTCGTACACCGGGAACCGTAGGAAGAACTTCAAATATCCTTTGGAAAAAGCATAAATTGCCTAGTATTAACATGGCGGATGGACCGGCAGGCTTAAATCTGACTCCACAGTCTCTAATTACAAAAGGAGGAATGGAAAAAAGTTATCTTCATCTCCCTGAAAATTGGAGTTATGGTTTTTTGCCGAAAATGGAATGGATTGCTGTAGGAAATCCCAAGAGAGATCGAATGATTTGTCAGTTTACGACGGCTTTTCCCTCTACTACGGTAAGAACACAAACTTGGAATCGAGAGTTGATTTACAAGGTTGGCGATGCTGTTGGACGTGAAATGAAAAAATATGGAATTACATTGTGGCTTGCACCGGCTATAAATATTCAAAAGAACCCACTGTGCGGTAGAAACTTTGAGTATGCATCGGAAGATCCTTTGTTGTCCGGTTATATGGCGGCGTCAATTATTGATGGAGTGCAGCACTTAGGTGGAGTGGGCGTGACAATAAAACATTTTTGCGCCAACAATCAGGAAACAGAACGAGAGTATATGTCATCTAATATTGGAGAACGGGCTTTGAGAGAAATCTACTTAAAGGGATTTGAAATTGCAATTCGTGAGAGTAATCCATGGTCGTTGATGACATCCTATAACAAATTAAACGGTACATATACTGCAAATCATAATGAATTGTTGATGAATGTACTTCGAAAAGAATGGGGATACAGCGGAGTGGTTATGACAGACTGGGGTGCCATCACAAAGGGAAAAGGTGATTATTATCAATGTGCGAATAACGGAAATGATTTGATTATGCCTGGGGATGGTTCTGCAGTGAAGCAATTGTTAAATGATTTAAAGACAGGACGATTGAATCGAAAGGCAGCACAAATTAGCGTAGAACGAATCCTGCGTCTTGTAATGAAGAGCGATTATGTAGGATAGAAAGTTGAAATAATAACTCAAAATATGAAAGAGGAGAAGAATATGCCAAATGTATTTAATGAAAACTTCTTATGGGGAGCTGCGTCTGCGGCACCACAGATAGAAGGGGCTTGGAATGAGGATGGAAGAACACCAAGTATTTGGGACGTGGCGCCCTCCAAAAAGATTAAAAATGGAGAAGATTGTCACACTTCCTGTGATCATTATCATCATTGGAAAGAAGATGTGGCATTGATGAAGGAAATCGGTTTGAAGTCCTATCGATTTTCTCTAAGCTGGTCTCGTATTATTCCAAAACCCGGAATGGTAAATGAGAAGGGAATTGCATTTTACAACCAATTAATAGACGAATTGATTGCAAATGATATCGAACCTATGATTACGATCTTTCACTGGGATTTGCCGGTTTGGATGCAGGATATGGGAGGCTGGTACACTAATAAGATTGTAGATTATTTTCGTGAATATACGGAAGTGGTAGTTCGGGCATTTTCTGATCGCGTAGCTTATTGGATGACAATTAATGAACCTCAGTGTTTTATTATGAATGGTCATTTACAGGGAGCTCATGCACCTTTTCATAAGAGACCGCTTGCCCTTGCAAGAATATCGGAAAACTGTATGCGCTGCCATGGAGTTGCGGTGAAAACCATTCGAGCAAATGCTGTAAAAAAGCCAAAAGTTGGAATTGCCATGGCAACAGCAGCCTATGTTCCAGAGAATGATTCTGTGGAGGCAATAGAAGAAGCCAGAAGATTGTCTTTTGAATCTACGATTGGTGTTATGAGCAATAAATGGTGGTTTGATCCGATTCTGAAGGGGGAAAAAGAAAATGCCTTTGGAATCTTTCGTACCAAAACGAAACATATGGATGAAATCCATCAGCCTTTGGATTTTTTGGGATTGAATGTTTATGCACCATCCAATGATCAGGATTGGACAAAGGAAAAACATGATCCGAAGCCTGGAATTCCCAGAACTCAATTGGGATGGGTCATTGATGAAAGGGTTTTATATTGGGCAATTCGATTTATGTCAGAACGTTATGGACTCCCAATTATGATTACGGAAAATGGTATGGCAAATCTGGACTTCGAGCAGTTGGACGGGAAGGTACATGATCCGCAAAGAGTGGATTTTATCCATCGCTATTTAAGTGAATTAAAAAGAGCGGTTAATGAAGGATATGAGGTTATTGGGTATCAGCATTGGTCCATTATTGATAACTTCGAATGGGCAGAGGGTTACGACCCAAGATTTGGTTTAATTTACGTGGATTTTCGTACTCAAAAGCGGATTCTCAAAGATTCTGCTTATGAGTATAAAAAGATTATTGAATCAAACGGAGAAACAATATAAGTAAATGAATAAAAAATGGGAAGATATCACATTTATAAAAGAGAATAAAGAAGATGGTCATGTCCTGTCTTTTCCAAAGGAAGTTCATCCAGCAGATTTTGGTGAGAATGAGAATCAGACATCCCTAAACGGGAAATGGAAGTTTTTGTATATTCAGGGATGTAATGTGAAAAAAGAGTATGCTTGTGATACTTATGATGACAGTGCCTGGGATGATATTGTTGTGCCAAGAGTGTGGCAACTCCAAGGATATGGTTCGCCCTATTATTTTGCATCTTCTTATCCCCAGGCAATCGACACGCAAAAAGGGAATATTCCCCATATAAGCGAAAAACTTCAGGAGATTGGAGTGTATCGAAGAAGTTTTTCTTACGAGGAGGCTTGGAAGGATAAAAATGTTTATTTGCATTTTGGAGCAGTGAAATCAGCTTTGGAAGTCTATGTAAACGGGAAATACGTAGGCTATTCTCAAGGTTCTATGACACCACATGAGTTTCAGGTATCGGACTATTTGAAACCGGGAGAAAATCAAGTGACAGCCATTGTATATCGATATAGCGATGGCACTTATCTTGAAGATCAGGACATGTGGTTCTTCAGTGGAATTTATAGGGATGTGTTTTTGTATTGGGAACCAAAGGTGACGGTGCGTGACTATTTTATGCATGCTTCTTTTCCCACAAAGTGGCAGAAAGATTTGATGTGGGATACAAAGGTGCCTTGTGATTTTCAAATCGAATTGTATTTTGAGTCTGTCTGGGATAATCAGGTCACTGAAGTAGAAGTGGAGATTTCCGAACTGGAATTTCTGCAAAAAGCATCGGTGACGTTAAAAAAAGGAAAAACGTTTTTCAAAATGAAAGGGGAGGTGGCTCCACTGTTATGGAGCCATGAATCCCCAAAGCTATATGATGTACAAATACGATGGAATGTCGGGGAAAAGATTTATTTCAAAGAGGAAAAGTTTGGATTCCGAGAAATAAAAATAAAAGACAACATACTGTACTTAAACGGGAAACGACTAATTTTAAAAGGTGTCAACAGACATGACTTTGACCCCAAGACCGGCTGGACCCTTAGCGAAGAACGTTATATGGAGGATATTCGAATTTTAAAAGAATTGAATATCAATGCAGTGCGTACCAGTCATTATCCCAATAATCCTTTGTTTTATCGTCTTTGTGACCAATACGGAATTTTGGTTATGGATGAAACTGATTTGGAGTCTCACGGAGTTCGGAGAATCCTTCCTATGTCAAAAAAAGAGTGGGAAGTTCCTTGTGTGGATCGTATTGAGAGAATGATTTTGCGGGACCGCAATCATCCCTGCGTCATTATTTGGAGTCTTGGAAATGAAGCCGGTATGGGAGATGTATTCAAAAAAATGCGTGCCAGAGGTGGGGCGTTAGACGGAACCAGACCTTTTCACTATGAAGGGATGCATGATAAGGAATGCACGGATTTTTTAAGCCGTATGTATCCAACAGAAGAAACCTTAGATCAGTTGTGCCATAAGGAAGCAATTGTAGGGTTGATGGATGGTGTAATGAATTCATTGGCGGCGGACAACAAAGATATTACCTGTGATTTGTACGAGGAAATGCCGGTGGTGCTTTGCGAATACGCCCATGCAATGGGAAACAGTTTGGGTAATTTTTCTGAATACACAAAAGCGTTTGAAAAATATCCTCACATGTGTGGCGGTTTTATATGGGATTTTGTGGATCAGGCTATCTGTGTAAAGAAAGATGGAGAAAATCGGTATTTATACGGGATAGATTTTGAAGAAACCTACTCCGAAGATGGATTTAAGAAAAAGAAGGATAAGAAGAGTGATGGAGCTTTTTGTGGCAACGGAATATTGTTTGCAGACAGAAGTTTTCATCCGGACGCATATGAGGTAAAAAAATGCTATCAGTGGCTGGATGTTAGAAGCACTCATCCAAAAAGCGGATGTTTTCATATTTATAATCATCAAATGTTTTGTTCTGTCTTGCCGTTCTATGATTTGATCTGGGAACTATGTTGCAACGGAGTTCCGGTTTTGAAGAAAAAAATAGAAGAAGAGAAGTTACAGGGAATACTGCCGGGAAAGCAAAAAACGATTATTTTGGAAGAAATAAGAAGACAGGAGTTTCCAAAAGATGGAGAAATTATTGTCAATTTTTATTTTTTTCCAAAAGATGAAAATGAATTGGAAAGAAGTGCTGTGGCTGTGTCACAGTTTGTGATTCGTCCATTTCACTTGGTTAAACCGGATGTTGGAAAAAGTGACCGGGAAGCGACTTTGGTACATAAAGACCTGGGTTTTCAAATGGCAAATGGAGTTATGAATCTGGAGCTGTCCAGAGTGGCAACAGACAATAACATTGATTTAGGGCATTTTGTACCTCAGCTGGAAAACACTGTTTTGGTAAGACAGTGGGATGCTGCTAATAAAAGACTCTGTATTCTGAATCAAATAACAAAAAATGAAGTCGGAAAACGAAGCATTCAAACGGTTTATGGACATCCTTTTTGCAATAAATTGGAAACAGAGATTACGGACTATAAAAATGGATATTATGAAGTTTTGGTAAAAGTAAAAACCAAAAGAAAAGATGTTGTAGCAACGGGAGTTTCTTTTTCTTTTCAAGAGACATTTGAACGCTGCCGGTGGTATGGTCGTGGACCCCATGAAAATTATATAGATCGGAAAGAAAGTGCACTTTTAGGTTTGTATGAAAAAGGACTATCGGATATGAGTCATATGTATTTGCGACCGCAAGAAAATGGAAATCATTGTGATGTGCGCTTTTTGTCTTTGGAGGGAAAGCAACATGATATTTTTGTGTGGAATTTGTCCGAAGATGGAATGGAGTTTTCTGCTTGGGATTATTCCAAAAAAAATCTGGA
Source organism: Butyrivibrio sp. WCD3002 (assembly GCF_000424265.1). Taxonomy (GTDB): domain Bacteria; phylum Bacillota; class Clostridia; order Lachnospirales; family Lachnospiraceae; genus Butyrivibrio. The sequence continues at coordinate 16,993 of NZ_AUJO01000023.1, read as the reverse complement.
GAACGCAAAGCATATTTATGAACTTCAAAGAGGCGAGGAAACAACGTTAAACATCTATGGAAAAATGAGTGGTGTTGGTGGTGATCTGCCGGGAATGGAATCTTTTTATGATAAGTATCGTATAAAATCCAATGAATTATATGTAACTCATTTTTTGATGAAAGTGATATCGAAGGAATAAAGCATGAAAAATGAAGTGAAAAATATAATTGGAATATCCATGATGTCTTTGACAAAGACGATAAGTGAAGTTTTGATTTCGTCTTTTTTGGCATTTTATCTGACGGATTATTTTCCGGTTGAAGATATGTTTGGAAGTGTTTTTATTACGGCGACGCTTCTTCCTTTTCTACATCTTTTGGATGCGGCAACAAATCTGATACAAGGTTGGTTAATTGACTGGGTGGTATCCAAAGGGAAAAAACAATATAGATTTTTCTGTGCTCTTGGCGTAGGAATGGTATCTTTTGCTTCCCTTATGATTTTTCATATTCCGAAAGCCTTATGTAGTGATCCGAAGTCCTTGGTTGCATATATTATTTGTTTTTATTTAATCTACGATTTTGGATCTTCGTTTTTTGTAAACGGTGCGCTAATTCAAACCATGACGATGGATTATAATCGAAGAATCTCTTTTATTCTGTGGCCAAGACTAGTTGGATTTGTAGCAGTCATTCCTTTCATATTTATGTTTCAATTTGTAGAGCATTATAAAGAATATTTTGAAAATCAACGCGCTGGAATTGGGACGTATGTTATGGTGCTGATTCTTGTTTCCATGATTCTTTCTTTGATAGGAGTAGTACTTGTAAACGAGAATAAGATATTAAAACAGACCAGAAAACACGTCACCTTCCACGCACTGGATATTTTTCGTATGGTGAAGAAGAACAAACCCTTTGTAACCTATCAGATTGGGAATTTTTTTGTGGGTTTTATTTATGTGACAATTACATTAATTGCTATGTACTATGTGAAATGGAATTATTGCTACGAGTTTGAAACTGGATATCTGGATACAGGAAAGTTTTCATATTTGTCTATGATACTTGGAATTGTTGAGTTTATCCCTTTTGTTTTTGGTACATTGGCATCTGCTGCCTTGTGTAAAAAGGAGAAAAATCCTGTTAAAGGGATGAAGATCTCCATTGCAATTACGATATTTATGGGTGTTGTTATGGAGATTCTACAAATTTGTGGCCAATTTACCTTTAATTCAAATCTTTATTTTGCTATGTTGGCGTTTTTGCTGTTTGGATGTGGAATGGCGTTTTTGCCGGGAAATCTTTTGGCTGTGGAGACGATGGATTATGCGCTTTGGAAGACCGGTAAGCCGGCGAATGCGACTATAGAATCTTTTACAAGACTATTATCAGAGTTACAGAAATCATCAGGTTTGGCATTTATTGGAGCCCTCTGGGTTATTTTTGGATATGAAACGAGGGTGGAGGCAAGTAAGTATTTGGGAAGCCCGGATTCTTTACAGGGAATGCTTCAGTGCTTTGGAAATTTGACGGCTGTGATTCCAATTATTTGTGGAGCTCTCGCATTTTTGGTTTATGGAAAGTACCCCTTGACTGTTTTGGAAAGAGAAAAAATGATTCGTGATTTGGAAAGGAGAAAAGAAAATGCCTATATGTAATCCTTATTTACCTTTAGATGAATACATATCATAAAGTGATTATAGTCTTTGTTTATGGCTGACAATAAACAAAACGTATTGGAAACAATGGGCATTTTTGTCTATCATATATGATGAGGTGAACCGGATGATAAACGCTAAGGTAAAAGAATTTTTGGATATAAAGGGATTCGGAGACAGGCTTACAGAGCACGCTGAGACGATAGATACCGTAGAGCATGCAGCTCAACAGATTGGATGCACAGAGCCTGAGATTGCCAAGACGCTGTCGTTTATAGTTGAGGATAGGCCTGTTATTGTTGTAATGGCTGGTGATGGCAAAGTAAACAGCTCCAAGTTCAAATCTGTTTTCCATACTAAGCCCCACATGATCCCGAGGGCCCAGGTGGAAGATATAACTGGATTTCAGCCAGGAGGAGTGTGTCCGTTTGCAGTACCTGCAGAGATTCCGATATGGCTTGCTGCAGCAAATGAAGGCGTTGACAGCTGCTGGCTCAATTTCTTTGACCCGGAAGCACTTGCGGAGGACCTTGGCCTTCCAGAGAATGAGGAGATTCTGATGCTTCTTGATCTCGGCTATGCTGCAGAAGGAGCTGGACCACTTGATAATCATAACAGCAGAAAAGAGTTATCAGAGACAGTAAGTTATATCTGAGCTTATATGCCATGTTTCGGAAAAATGCCGTTACATGGCATTTTTTTATCTTCTGTAATATAGTAAGATTGCTAATGGATGCTTGCATCAAAATACAACAATAGGGTTCAGATATGACTATTGGAACCAGAAACAATTCTGAGTAGCAAGGTACGAGATGCGTTCTCCGCAGCTGAGCCCGAAGGTAAAGCTGACCAATCAGATGGAACTTTTGTGGAAGCGGGAGCTGGCTGTGTTGCAGGAAGAGAATGGGCTGTACAAGTATTCTGATAAGAGCAAGATGTACCGTAAGAGGTACCTGATGGAGAGCGTAGATAAAGAACTGCTGAAAAAGCAGATGTTAGAGGTTCTTTTTGAGAGGGACTATTCGATATTTAAGGAGGATTGATCATGAAAAGAGCTATATTAGTTGCGATGTCACTGGTGATTGCATTTGGTGTGACAGCCTGCGGCGCAAAAAAGACAGATGATGCAGAAATAATCGGTGGTGCAGATGAGCCCACAACTATTGAGCTTCCGTCAACAGTGGGTAAGGAAAGCGATGCTGATGCACATTTTATGGAGTATCTGAAGGGGAATGAAGCTGATGCAAACGGCGAGACCTTCTGGGCTGTGGGAGAGCCTGATATGGAATATGCTCTCTTTGACATGAATGGGGATGGCATAAATGAGCTGATTGTCCGCTCTTTTGGATATTGGATTTATGACATCATCGAGTATAAGGACAATAAGATCCAGTCAGCGAATGTGGAGAATCTTGGATCCTCCGGAGTTACTTTCATAAATGACAAGAATCAGTTTGTCAGTGGAGATACAGGTCATGAAGGCCGTAAGATGTATGTTGTATCAGAAATTGCTGATCAAGGAGAAGCTAAGGTTGTCATGGCGTTTGTAAACTACTACGATGATTGGGCTGAGTCCGGCGCACCAGAGTTTTATATGCAGGAGAATCCGCCACAGGACTACCTTGAGAATATAGAGAAGTTCGATGTCATTACAGAAGAGGAGTTCAATGCTCTTGTGGATGAATATTCAAAGGAAAATACATCTATTGAATGGATAAAGCTAGAATAATAGTAGTACTGAAACAGACTCAACCCATGATAGAGTCACGCATAAATGCTGCATTTGTGGCATATCAACCAATGGTTCGTGTTAAATCTTCCCTGTTTTATGAAAGGAGCTTTGCAGCGACACTGCTCTTTAAGGATGCAGGAAAAGAACTTGTGGCAGTATGGATTCATACTACAGCCCTTAATTTCCCTATGGCTCTTTGCTGGCAGCTTTTCTTTGCAGGACCATTTGTTCGTAACGTGTTTGGCTTCTTTGTAAAGAAATTCTCAAAGGATTCTCATGCAGTTACCAAGCAGGCAGCATAGCTGGACGATTGACGAAGAGCATTCTAGGGAAATCATAAAAAGAGGGCTTGATCTTGGAGTTAATTTCTATGATACAGCTATAGCATATCAGAGCGGAACCAGTGAGCAGTACGTAGGACGTGCGCTCAGAGAATTTGCAAAGCGTGAGGATGTGGTAGGTGCGACCAAGCTCCATCATATAGAAGGTGCAGCAAAAGCGGTAGATCTGGAACTAACGGATGAAGAGCTTGATTACCTTGAAGAGCCATATGTCCCCCATCCGCTTGCAGGTGTCATGGCGCAGAATAAAAGAACTGATGCATCCAAAAAACATGTTTGGACTATAGGAGCACAGAAAATAGTAGGAGGAGAGAAATAAGATGGCAGAAAAAATCGTACAGACAGCAGGAAGATATCAGCACTTGCAAATTACTTGAAAGTCTTTTTTATCTGCTCCAGAAATTTTTCCGCAATAGGAGTAAAGGTCTGATACTTGTTCCATATCAGATACAGCTCTGATTTAAGTTCAGGTGAAAGCGGTCTGAATACCATGTCAGTTCCTTCAGTATTTATCAGATTTTTAAATGTAAGAAGTATTCCAAGGTTTTCTCTTGCAAATACAGAGCCGTTATAAGAAAGTCTAAAGGAACCCTCAAGCTTTAGTTCAGGATATCTGTCTTTGGCCCATGCTTTGATTTCATTGTTCCAACTTTGCTCAGAGACAAACAGAGGCTGTTCTATCAGGTCAGAGACATGGATGGATTTTTTCTTTGCAAGGGGATGAGATGAAGATATGATTGCTCCCCACACATCAGCTTCAGGAAATTTTACATATTCGTATTTATTGCTGTCAGGTGTTTCACATAGTACAGCAAAGTCTAAAATGCCCTTATCAAGCTTTTCAGTAACCTGCTCAGTATCTCCGCTTGTTATATGATAAGTGAAATTAGGGTATTTTTCTTTTAACTTATAAATCTCTCTGGCGAGGTATCTGATCTGATAGCTTTCTGCCAGTCCAAAATATATATCTCCACCTGTTATATCATCCAGGGAGTTAAATTCCTGTTCGATCTTATCTGACATGGCCACAAGATCCTGAGCGCGGTCACGCAAAAGCATCCCCTCATCAGTGAGTGAAATACTGAAGCTATGCCTGACAAATAACTTTTTTCCAAGTTCTTCCTCTAATGCTTTTAATGTCTTTGAAAGAGTAGGCTGCGATACATGAAGCAGCTCAGCAGCCTTTGACATATTTTCTTCCCTTGCAACTGCAAGAAAGTATCTGAGATTTTTTATTTCCATGAAAACCTCCCTAAAGCTGACAATTTATGTGTTATTCCAAAAGTGAATATCATGATATTTATTTTATTCATTAGCGAAAACCTGGTCAAGGATTTACTATGAAATCAGAAGGAGCAAAAAAGATGGATACAGAAAAGATTCTTGAAAGCCTTTCAGACATGGGCTGCAATGAGAAAGAAATAAGCTTTATGAAAAAGATGTATGAAGAAGGGGATACAGATACACTTCTTCGAGATCTCAGGAAATGCCGATGTCACCTCATGGATGAACTTCATGACAGCCAGAAAAAAGTAGACAACATGGATTTTTTGATAAGACAGATTCAGAAAGAAAAGAAATTCAGGAGGGATTTATGGCAAAACAAATATCATCCGGCGAAAATATCATGGGAACAGAAAAGATAAGCAAGCTTGTGATCACTACAGGAATTCCTCTTATGTTCAGCCTGCTTATCAACTCACTTTATAACCTTGTGGATTCGGTTTTTGTGTCAAGAATTTCAGAAGATGCGCTGACGGCGCTTTCACTTGCGGGACCGGTTCAGCTCATCGTTTCATCCCTTGGTCTTGGAAATGCGGTAGGACTAAATGCGGTAATATCCAAAGCACTGGGTGAAAAGCGTCCCGACAAGGTCAAGAACGCAGCAAATGCCGCAATATTCATAGCAATATGCTGCTGGATAATAAATACTGTTATCTGTCTTTTGTTCGTGCGTATGTACTATGACTGGCAGGCAGGTGGTAATGAGGTAATTGCAAGATACGGAAGACAGTACCTGACCATTTGCATGATTTTTTCCTTCGGACAGATGGGACAGTGGGTGTTTGACCGTTTTGTAATAGCCAGCGGAAAATCAAGCCTTTTCATTTTTACTTTGTCAGCAGCATCAATTACAAATCTGATCCTCGATCCAATTTTCATATTTGGAATGTTCGGGATTCCAAGGCTTGAGACAACAGGAGCAGCAATTGCCACAGTTATAGGGCAGTGTATGGGCCTTCTGGCAGGAGTGATCATAAACAAGAGATGGAATAAAGAGATACCATTCTCATTTACACTAAGACCCGATATGAAGAGCGTCAAAAACATCCTAAGGGTCGGAATACCTTCAACCGTCGTTCAGGTGCTTACATCCTTCGTGAATATAGGAATGAATTCGATCCTTATATCATTTTCATCCACAGCAGTTGCGGTGTTCGGAATATGCGCCCGCATGCAGGGAGTTGTGACTGTAGGTGTTCATGGAATTAATAATGGACTTATTCCTATAGTTGCTTATAACTACGGCGCAGGGAACAAATCCCGCATCAGTGCCTCAGTAAAATGGGGAGTTATCTATGGCATAGCTTTGTTTATCGCATTTTTCATGCTGCTGGAGCTTCTTCCGGTGCAAATGCTGGGCCTGTTTGATGCTTCAAAGCACATGATGGAAATTGGAATTCCTGCCATCAGAATTTTGGCTGTTGCATATCTGATTTCTATTCCAAGCCTTGTTTTTGCAGCAGCTCTTCAGGGACTATCCCAGGGAACAAGGAGCATGTATATAACAATGCTCCGCCAGGCCATATTCCCGCTTGCCTTTGCATTTCTGCTTAGCAGAACGGGACAGCTTCAGGTAGTCTGGACAGCGTTTATTCTCGCAGAACTTCTTGGAATTCCTGTAGCATGGTTACTGTGGAGGAAGAGCTTTAATGAATCTGTTTCGGCAGAGCCTGAGATTAGTAATGTATGACAATTCATCACCTTTGGCTCCTGTTTTGAGGAATAACAAAATCGTCAAAGCCAGTAAAAATCCTGTTTTCAGGCTTGACAGAATAGGAAGGATAATAAAATGATCAAAAATGAAGAACTAAACCTTGTAACCGAGTGGGATAAGACCTTTAAGAAAAGTGATAAGGTAGACCACAGCAAAGTCACATTTGTAAACAGATATGGAATCACCCTTGCGGCAGATATGTATGTGCCAAAGAATGCAGAAGGTAAACTTTCTGCAATTGCTGTATGCGGACCTTTTGGTGCAGTAAAAGAGCAGTGCTCAGGACTCTATGCACAGACAATGGCAGAAAGAGGCTTTTTGACCATAGCATTTGACCCGTCATTCACAGGAGAGTCCGGAGGAAATGTGAGATATATGGCATCTCCGGATATCAACACAGAAGACTTCATGGCGGCAGTTGATTTTCTATCACTAAATGAAATGGTAGATCCTGACAGGATCGGAATCATCGGTATATGTGGCTGGGGAGGAATGGCTGTAAACACAGCAGCTCTTGATACAAGAATTAAAGCTACGGTAGCTATGACAATGTATGACATGACAAGGGTAAATGCCAAGGGATATTTTGATTCCGAGGACAGTGAAGAAGCGAGATATCAGAAAAAAGCAGCTATGTGTGCTCAGAGACTTGAAGACCTTAAGGCGGGCGAATATAAGCTTGGCGGTGGAGTAGTAGATCCGGTGCCTTCGGATGCACCTTTCTTTGTAAAAGACTATTATGACTACTACAAGACTGACAGAGGTTATCACAAGAGAAGCCTTAATTCCAACGGTGGATGGAATGTTATTGGCTGTGAGTCTTTTGTTAATCAGCCAATCCTTAAGTACTCTAATGAGATAAGGAGCGCTGTTTTACTTGTTCATGGAGAAAAGGCGCACTCTTGCTATTTTTCTAAGGATGCTTATGCAGATATGATCAGAGACAGCAAGTATGCAGATAACAAGGAACTTATGATAATTCCTGATGCAGTACATACAGATTTATATGATGGCGGAGATAAGGATTATATTCCTTTTAACAAGCTGGAGAACTTCTTTAAGGAGAATCTGAAATAATGATAACGGTTGAAGAAATACTGGAATATCTTAATTCGAACAGAATAGATAGAAAAGAAATAGAGGATGGGATGATATGAGTAAAGTGTTAGTGATTTCTACAAGTCTTCGTGCAAAGAGTAATTCCGACATACTTACGGAAAAGCTTATAGAGGGAGCAAAAGCTTCAGGTCATGATGTGGAGCATATAAGTCTAAAAGGGAAGAGCATAGGCTTTTGTATAGGATGCCTGGCCTGTCAGAATACCCAGCAATGTGTCATTAAGGATGATGCTGCTGAGATTGCAGAAAAAGTAAAGAATGCAGATACCCTTGTATTTGCAACTCCAATTTATTACTACGAGATGAGCGGTCAGATGAAGACTCTTTTGGACAGACTCAATCCACTGTATCCTTCAGACTATAAGTTCAGGAATGTATATATGCTCTCTGTTGCGGCTGAGGATGAAGAGTTTGTGCCTAAAAAAGCTGAAAGCGGACTTCAGGGATGGGTTGACTGCTTTGAAAAGGCTCAGTTTTCAGGCTCCTTATTCTGCGGTGGCATAGGCGATATGGGTGAGGCATCCGGGAAAACAGAAGAGTTAAACGAAGCCTTCGAATTTGGTAAAGCTCTAAAATAAAGGAAGTCTGCGATGAAAACGAAAATGATTTTTCTGGCATTCTGTATGACCATAATGTTTTGCATGAGCGCCTGTGCAGGGACAACCAAAAACACAAGCTCAGATCTGGGTGCCGTAACTGAAATATCAGCATCAGAAAATAATGAAGCGGAAAGTCCAGAAGAGAATGTTATGTCGGAGGGAACAGCTATGTATCAGTTTGCCGTAGAAAATAAAGCAGCAGAGGATGAAGTTATTGGAGATAGTACTATGACAATGAAAATCGGCGATACAAAAGTTAATGTGGATTGGGAAGACAATCAGGCTGTAGAGGCACTGAGGAATATGGCTGAAGACGGTGATGTTACAATTCAGATGTCAATGTATGGCGGTTTTGAACAGGTGGGCTCAATTGGACAGAGTCTGCCGAGAGATGATAAGCAGACAACAACGAGTTCAGGCGACGTTGTACTATACTCCGGAAATCAGATGGTAGATCTGTTTTACCGGAGCGCCGCATCCGGTATGGATTTGGACTCCGGATGGAGCATCTGATCAAGAAAGTGAAAATGCCTATCAGATTGCTAAAGAGAATGGCTTGGCAGGATAGAGAGCAGCGTCATAAGAGAGGGGATATTCATTCCTCCGGCATCTCCCGCAAATCGGAAGGCGTGGGGCGTTCTGACGATAAACAAGAAGATGAGGATCTGTTCGATACATTCAATGTAAATGTATTTTCTGAGAAAACTGTGAGTTCGCAACCAAATTTAACAAAATACAGCACTACATGTAAGCTTCGCTTGGTAGACAGGTGGAGCTTACTTTTTTATGATTAAGAAAATGTTAAAATATTTAGCAAAGGTGGTATTAGTGTGAGAAAGATATACTTGGATAATATTCGCTGGATAACAGTGGTGCTGGTTGTAATCTATCATGTGATTTACATATTCAACGGCGTTACACAACACGGAATTATCGGCCCCTTCAGTGAACATCAGCCCCAGGATACATACCAGTACATAGTTTATCCATGGTTTATGTTACTTCTGTTTGTGGTATCCGGCATGTCAGCCCGCTATGAACTGGTTAAACGAACAGAAAAGGAATTCATCAGAATAAGGACGAGAAAATATCTTGTGCCATCAACAATCGGCCTTCTGGTTTTCGGCTGGATTCTTGGCTATTACAACATGCTGATGTCTGGTGCATTTAATTCCATGAACAACGTGCCGGGGCCAATCCTTTTCCTGATAATGGCAGTCAGCGGCTCAGGCCCTCTGTGGTATGTTCAGATGCTTTGGCTCTTCAGCCTGATACTGGTACTGATCAGAAGGATTGAAAAAGACGGATTTTATAATATATGCGGCAAAGCAAATCTTTTGACACTTATACTTCTTGTTATACCCGTATACGGAGCGGCGCAGATACTTAACACACCGATAATAGTGGTATACAGATTCGGTATTTACGGACTGGGCTTTATGATCGGCTACTTTGTACTGTCCCATGACGAAGTGATGGATCGACTTGGCGAAAGCTGGCTGTTATTAAGCATTCTTGCCCTCGCATCCTGCGTAGCCTTCGTGATTTTATATATAGGTCAGCCTTATCCGGATCACGTGGTTTTGGATACAATCATGTGCAATGTATACGCATGGTTTGGAACACTCGGTATACTTGCCTTCATGAAAAAATGGGGCAATTCCACGAATGCCTTCTCAAGGTGGATGTGCCGAAAATCATGGGGCCTCTATGTATTCCATTATCTGATGATCGCGGTCAGCGGATGGTATCTGCATACATTATGTCCGTTCCTTGCCCCTGTCATCGTATACCTGTTTGTTGCAATAGCAGCATTCGCAGGCTCCTACCTTCTGTATGAAATCCTGAGCCGCATACCTTTCATAAGGTGGTGTGTTCTGGGAATAAAAAAGGAGAAGAAAGAATGAGTTTTGCAGACAATCTTATGGAATTAAGAAAGCTTAATAACCTGTCACAGGAGGAAATTGCTGAGAAGATAGGCGTATCAAGACAGACGCTTTCAAAATATGAGACCGGAGAGTCGCTTCCGGATATAGAGAGGTGTAAGCAGCTGGCGGACATCTTCGGAGTAACCATGGACGATCTTATCTCATATGAAAAGACTGATTCGGAGAACCTGGGATATGGCATACCACCAAAAGGAAAACATATCTTTGGATTGGTCAAAGTAGGAGATAAGGGTCAGATCGTCATTCCTGCCAAAGCAAGAAAGATCTTCGATATTAAAACAGGCGACAATCTGATTGTCCTCGGAGATGAATTCCAGGGTATAGCTCTAATTAAGGAGACGGGTCTTCTCGGTCTTATCAACAGTGCGAAAGAAAGTATAACTGACTAAAAGAATGTAGGTGAAAGATGATGGAAATAAGAGTTGCTACAAAAAATGATATAGATTTCTTGATGAGTATTCGCCTTGAGATGCTTACGGTAGTGAACAACCTACCAGAAAATTATGAACATTCAGATGAAGTGATAAATGAAAGTCGTGATTACTTTTTAAATGGAGATCAGATAACTGTTCTGGCTAGCGACGGAGATAAAGTTATTGGTTGTGCATCCATGAGTTTTATCAGGATAATGCCAACCTTTGCGCACCCTACAGGAAAAAGAGCCCATCTTATGAATGTCTACACAAGAAGTGAATACCGTCGTCAGGGAATAGCGCGAAAAATGGTTGAAATGCTGATCGAGAAAACATGGGAAAAAGGTGCAACGGAGATCAGTCTTGATGCAACCGCAATGGGAAGACCACTCTATGAAAGTATGGGCTTTACTGATTCTACAGAATGTATGGTACTGACGAATCTGTAGGAGGAATAGTATGAGAGAAATAACACCGAACGAGGTAAGCAAACTGTACGATTGTATTCGTGAGTTATCAGACTATCACAATACAACTTCTGTGAATTTCAAAGGATTTTATCCTTTAAATCCATATGAAAAGACCCTGGAATCATTTGAGGCTGCATTACGAGAGAAAAAATCCAATATTGCAGTCACTGAAATTGAAGACCGGATTATCGGCTTCTGCAAAGTAGATATTATAGGAGAAATCGGTAAACTAGACTATTTGGTGGTAAAAGAGAAATTCCGGGGAAAAGGGTTTGGTAAAGAACTCATGGACTGGGCTATGCTAATGTTTGACCAAAATAATGTCAGACATATCGAAGTAAAAGTGGTTGATGGCAACAAGGCGATTCATTTGTATGAAAAGTATGGTTTCAAAATGAAATCTCACATATTAGGGATTGAGCGATAAATTTCAGAAAAACGTACGATGAGGAATAAGAAAAATGATCAGAGAAATCGCAAGGGACGATATTCCCGTATGTGTAGATATTATTAGAAAAAGCTTCAAAACCGTAGCTGATGAATTTGGATTTACGATAGATAACGCTCCAAGATTCACGGCATTTGCAACTACAGAAGAGCGTTTGTATTGGCAAATGGATAACGAGCCACGTCTGATGTTTGTATATGAACAAAATGGTGTTATATGCGGATACTACTCTTTGCTGATGCAGGATAATAATGAATGTGAACTCAATAATCTTGCTGTCCTTCCTGAATATAGGCATAGCGGATTTGGAAAGAGATTATTGGAGCATGCATATGAAACTGCAGGAAATCAAGGATGCAAACTCATAAACATAGGAATTGTTGAAGAAAATATACGACTTAGGAAATGGTATGAACAGAACGGAGCTGTACATACCGGAACTAAAAAATTTGATTTCTTTCCGTTTACGTGCGGATATATGGTAAAAGAACTATAAGGTGCTATCGGATGATTCAATGGTAGGTTATCTCGGAAAAATATTACAGCATAACATAGCAACGGAGATATTTTTGTGAAAACAATAATACTTACAGAGCCGAATTTATCATAATAAAGGGAAAAATAGCATGTTGAAAAAAGCGACTAAAGTCATTGGTAAAATACTTCGAAGTATACTGATTGCTCTTGTGACAATCATTATTTTATTGTTTGTAGTAAGGCTTATCGGCAGAGCGGTAAACGGCACAACACCTGACGGCGGTATCAACGAATCTATGCTTGTGGATATCAACGGAACGAAGCAGTGGATAAACATCTACGGACATGACAAGGACAACCCCGTTCTATTGTATCTGCACGGCGGACCGGGTTCAGCAACAAGTCATCTTGACTATGCGTTCACAAGAAAGTGGAGCGATGTTTATACGGTAGTTACATGGGATCAGCGTAACTGCGGAAAAAGCTATGACACTTCAAAGACGGATACCATAACCGCAGATATCATGATGCAGGACGGCAAGGAAATGACTGAATATCTGCTTGACTATATGAATAAGGATAAGATAACTCTTATGGGACATTCGTGGGGGTCACTGTTCGGAGCAAACTTAGCTCTTGAATATCCCGAATACTATGACGCATTTATCGGCACGGGACAGTTCATCGACTATATTGAGAATGAACAAAGACTGTATGAAGCTGCACAGAAATGGAGTGAAGGTGATGAAGAGGGAAAGGAACTGCTTGCAAAATGGTCTCCTAATGGTGCAGACACAGTAGATGCTCTTATGGCAAGAAACGAGATTATGGACAGGTACGGCTAAGGCATGATGAAAGACGACACACGGTCTGCTTGAATCACGTTCGGAAGAATTCTCTGGGATACTCCATAAAATTGCAGAAATGCAGAAGAACGATTAATTGTGATATCATTTTAGTATGAGTCTACAGGTGTTAGGAGTGCTTTGCTATGAACAAGATTGAGAGCAAGTATTTTAAGTCAGCGGAAAAAATGCATACAGCGTTACTGACACTTCTTGACAGTAAAGACTTTGAACTTATTTCTGTTAAGGAGATATGTGAAACTGCTGGCGTTAACAGATCCACCTTTTATCTTCACTATGATAATGTAAATGATCTTCTGCATGAAACGGTGGAAGCTGTATATAAAGATTTCTTTGGGCGATTTGGTGCTGAGGGGCCTGGAGCACTTGATATTGATGAAAAAAATGAGGATGAGTTGTTCCTTGTAACACCCAAGTATCTGATGCCATATCTGGATTTTGTGGAAGAGAACCGCAAGCTCTTTTATTTGATGTATGAAAAGAACGAGATGATGGGCGCAGAAAAGACCTATGAAACCTGGTTTAAAACAATATTTGGCCCCATTCTTACAAGGTTTGGAGTTCCCCAAAAAGAACAGCCACTTATCATGGTCTTTTATCTTAAGGGCATTATCGGAGTTGTCACTGAGTGGGTACGAGGTGGATGCACCGAGTCAAAAGATGAGATCATAAGCGTCATACAGAAGTGTATCATCAAGCCATAACGCAGTAAAAACACTATATCGAATTTACAAATCAACACTTTTTACAAAACGTGTCGGGACCTGTACTCTTGAAATCAACACATTTTGCAAAAAGTGTTGTTCTTTTTATGTGTTCATTTTCCTATAATGACTTCAAGCTCAAAGCAAAGAGAAAAAAACAAATTGAGAATAAGAAAGGAAAAGATAAATGAGCAAAAGAAATAAGATGTATCTGGTAACAGGAGCAGCAGGATTTCTTGGAAGCACAGTCTGCAGAAAGCTTGTTGAAAGAAATGAAAAAGTAAGGGCGTTTGTCCTTGAAGGCGACAAGTCAGCAAAATATCTTCCTGAGGAAGTTGAAATAGCATACGGCGATCTTTGTAACAAAGATGACCTGGAAAGATTCTTTGAGACACCTGAAGATATGGAAGTAATTGTGCTTCATATAGCGAGCATCGTAACAGTAAATCCTGATTACAGTCAGAAAGTCATGGATGTAAATGTCGGTGGAACAGAAAACATCATAGAGATGTGCAAAGAGCACAAAGTATCAAAGCTTGTCTATTGCTCATCAACAGGAGCAATACCGGAGGAGGCAAAAGGAACCATAAGAGAGTGCGAAGGATCTATTCCCCTTGATCCTGAGAGAATCAAAGGCTGCTACTCATTGTCCAAGGCTATGGCAACAAACGTGGTGCTCAAAGCTGCAAAGGAAGGCCTTAACGCCTGTGTGGTACACCCGTCAGGAATCCTTGGACCTGAGGATTTTACAAAGCTTGTTTCAGAGGAGAGCGGTTGCAAGCAGATGAAGTTCTTTTTACCAATATCAGTAGCAAACCTGATTGCCGGGGTACTAGAGGAAAAGGCTAAGAAGACTGGAGAAAAGCCTCTTATGACAACATTCTCCGTATACAACCTTGCAAGAAACAACCGACTTGATTCAAGTAAAGCAAGTAAGGATCTGGGTTATACCACAAGGTCATATAGAGAGACCATACGTGACGAGATCAGATGGCTCAAAGAAACAGGAAAGATCGCATAAAAAGGACATTCAAGAGAAAAGAAGGAGAAGAATACGATGAACGATTTAGATAAGGTTTATGCAGAAAGTGTTGCAAAGGATTACATGCCAAAGGAAACCAATAAAGTAAGGCAGCTTAAAAAGCTCGATGAAAGAGCAAAGCTTCCGGCATTTATAACAGCCATGACGCTTGGAATTATTGGGACTTTGATCTTTGGAACAGGGATGTGCTTTGGACTTAGCGTCTTTGGAACAGGAGTAATTGTCATGGTCATTGGGGTGCTTCTTGGAATAGTAGGTGCTGCAATCTGCGGCATTAACTATCCTTTATACAAGAAGCTCCTTAAAAAGGGTAAGGAAAAATATGCCTTTGAAATTCTGGAACTTGCCAAAGAGATAACAGGAGAAGCACAATGAAGCATACCAGTGCAACTCTTCGGAGCTGCACTTATTTTTTATGGGATAAAATATTATTCTGCTATCTCTGAGATTCTGTCAGATAGTGGAGTTTTCTTTCTCTTACGAAGACGCTGTTCTTCAAGATAAACTCCAAGCTCATCCGGAGTGATTCTTTTTACTTTCTCTAGGCTGTCCAAGCAGTAGTCTTTGGATAGTCCGGCATCTATGCCAATCTTAACAAAATCTTTATCTGATATATCTTTTCCTTTCCCATTTACATATGTGGTCTGTTCACCGAAATAGGTCGTGCTGTATGTCAGGTCGTATGCCGGAGCCAGCCTCCAGCTGTAATCCTCGGTATAGGTAAAAGAGAAATTCTTGGTGTGGTCGTCCCTGTTATGGCAAAGAGTGTTAAAGCACATAGTAAGGAACATCTGCTCTTTGTCATGAGCGTTGTCCTTGGTCAGGATCTGTATCAGGCGCATATATGTGGAGTAGTCACAGGAGGGCGATCTGAAGTCTGCTTCCAGGAGACCAGCGAAAGTTATGGTAAAGATCTTTTTTCCGGATTTTCTGTCGAAGCGTTTGGTCTTAAAGTAGCCCTCACATATTTTGGATGGGATCAGGTATGTGTCAGTCATCTCTATTCCGCACTTCTTGGCACTTAAGGAGTAGTCGTATTCTCTTTTTCCGCATATGGATGGATCCTTGGCTGCAGGGAATTTGACGATGAAATCCTCATTGCCTTCATGGAGAAGAATCTTTGGGCGTGTACCGCCACTGGAACCGGCCATCTTAAACAGCAGATCTAACTGATCTGAAGGTTTTGATGAGATGAGATTAGCGCAGGCGTCAGATAGCTCGTCATAATCAAGGGCAGCGCTATCTATATTGAAATCTGCTTCTTTGGAAGGATAGTATTCAAGGGCTCCCATTCCGGATGTACCTACATAGGCGAGCCTGTCCAGGATTGTAAGTTGATCTCTGAGTATTCCTACAGAGGAGAGATACCTGTCAAATAGCAACTCTCCCCATGAATCAGGCAGACTATCAGCAAAAACGCCAAAAAGACCGTGGAAGATATCGCGGTTCTTTTCCGGTGGAACATATACGGTATTGGCTAGCGGGAGAGAACGAGGGCTTATGGAAAAACCGCTTCGGATCCAGCCATCGCTGTACTGAAAAGCAATACGTTTATCTGGCATTTCAGCCAGCGTTCCCACAAGTTTATCATGATAAAAGACATCAAGCTTTCTGTTACTCATCGTTTAAAACTTCATCAATATTAAGATAGACAGGCTGTGAGAAAAGAGTTTTGATCTCGTCAGCAAGTCCCAGTTCCATTGCAATCTTGACTAGAGACATGAGCGATATCTGGCCGGTCTGTTCAAATTTCTTGAGCGTGGCATAGCTGACGTTGCTCCTGTGGGCAAGCTGCTTCTGTGTAATCTTACGTCTTTTGCGAATCTTTTTTACCCTCTTAGCAAGGTCGAGTGTGATCTCAGCCGGGGTTTCCCATATGAATTCTGTCATGATGCATCTCCTTCCTATAATTTCAAGCTCAAATTTCAGTATTTATGAGCTTTTTGTTTGTTGATATACCTCTTTAACAGGAGCCAGAGGTGATGAATAGTCATATATCATATACTGAATAGCTGATTGAAGGTAGCACTAATAAAGCATCCCTTTGTTTGCTCTATAAAGGCTATTTTCCCTTTGATCAACTATGATGGTGAACCTTCCGTGTCTAAAGGGATCGTGTCCCAACTTCCTTCGTCCCACCTATTCATACACCAAGTGCCAGCAAAGCTTTCAAACAGGGTCTATGCCCTATGGA
>NZ_AUJO01000022.1 GCF_000424265.1 Butyrivibrio sp. WCD3002 | reverse complement strand
TGGGACACGATCCCTTTAGACACGGAAGGTTCACCATCATAGTTGATCAAAGGGAAAATAGCCTTTATAGAGCAAACAAAGGGATGCTTTATTAGTGCTACCTTCAATCAGCTATTCAGTATATGATATATGACTATTCATCACCTCTGGCTCCTGTTAAAGAGGTATATCAACAAACAAAAAGCTCATAAATACTGAAATTTGAGCTTGAAATTATAGGAAGGAGAAGAGAATCAACTATATACTGATTTGAAAAATCAGTATTGTTCCGAAATTAAAGAGAATGAAATAGTAGAAAAGCTTTATTCTCTTGAACTTGTTGATTGGTTTAAAAACGAAATAACCAAGATTTCAGACCAAAGTCTTGGTAATTATATTTTATACTACGTTTTGTTTGAAAAAAGGTTGGTGAGCATCGAAGGTCTAATAGCTATTTCGTTCCCACGATACAAGAATAAAGCTGTTTATGCATTAAAAACTTTAATAGATATTTTTAATGCTGAGGATATTGCACGCTATGTAGAAAACTCCATTATTTCTGCGTGGGATAATGCTCCTGATGGGCACGACATGGAGTATTTAGAAGCTTTTCACCAGGTCAATCCGGATAAAGCATTGAGCGTTATAAAAAAGAAGATAGAGCAAGAAAAATTTGTGGATTTTGATATGCGTAGCTTTAATGTGGATTCTAAGAAGAACTTTCATGATATTTCGACAAAAGAAATTGGGATTCTTGGAGGATTCAAGTACACAGAATCATTTTATGATTCGATAGAGCTTCTTGTATCATATTTTGAAAAGCGGCCGGATTTAATAATGGATTTTTATTTTGTGATTTGCGAGCAGCTTCTTTATGATGAATACTCATGGAAGAACAAATATAAAAATGAAAATGTGTTAATGGATAGGCTTTGGGAAGCAACTGAGGAGGGGGAGAACTATAATTTCAGTATACTATACATCCATGTGGCACAATATGCCTTAAAAACAGAGTTTTCATATACGGAAGAAATTAGAAATCGCCGAGCTTTTAATTTTATTAGAGTGACGATTGGGTTCAGCAAAGAAATAGCGATGCTACGTAACAAGATATGGAGGGCGTTGGGAGTTCTGCGCTCTAAAAATGTTTACAGGGACTTAGTCAATGATATTCTTTCTGAGGTTCATTTTAATGGTTTAGATGAGAAGGATTCCATTGCCTATTTACAATCTGATTTGGACACGATTTTCACAGGGGTGATAAAAAAAGATGATATTGATTTCTATACTGCAAGAATAATTGATAGATACAGAGAAGTTGCTGGTCAGATAAATAGTTCGATTGATGAAAGATATCTGATTGCCGAGAATAATCGTGAATTCAGATTGTACAGGATTTTATCGAAAGAGCATCTAATCGGTAGAACTATTGAAGAAGATGAAATAATTCGGAAGACCAATATATCTGCGGAATTTGATTCATATAGTCTCGAAGACTATACTGAGTTGTTTAAAATATGCAATTTTTTACAGGATACGCTTGGCGAAAACAATCTCTGGTCTATAAGCAGGGGCCTTGATATAGTTTTTGAATTATTGGAAACAAAGCCAGATTTTTATGTAGATGTTATCAAAGAGTATTTCAGAAATAATGCTCCGTTCAGATTAAATGGCTATAGGCAAGTTGGATTTTTGCTTTCAAATATTGGGTACGACAAAACATATAATATTCTGAACGGAGCTGACTATCGGGGGAAAGATACATGGTTGTCTCTGATTTGGGAGTGTATAAACGATAATGATATCACAGAGACAGTAATTAGTGATTACAACGCTTTTACAGAAAAGAATTTGGTGGGAAATAATCCAATAGTACCTTCGGGTAGGGTATTATTAAGGTATGGTGAAAGAGATAATGGACTAAAGAATAGAATTCTTAACCAAATAGCAGAAAAAGCAAGCCTGTCAGCAGCATTTTTGGGATATGCTTATCGGGATGATGATATAAATGCTATTTTGGATCTATTCAAAGACAATTATGATACACTATCCCAAATCTACATGAATGCACTTGAAATTAGTGATCATTTGGATTACGGTGGAAAACTGTTTATCAAAATCTTTGAACAAAGACCGAGCATATGGAAACAGTACGTAGATTGGGTAAAAGACCATTTACATCGTGATGGATATGAACAAAAGATATTTGATCAGATTTGGGATACTGAGAAGTGGAAAGAGTGTATCGACTATGCATATTCGGTTATTGTAGATGATGACATAGCTTTTTTTATAGAGCATCCAGCTCGATTGCTTTTTGGCCGAGCAGAACGAGAAGAGGATGTTGTTAAAAACAGAAAGCGGCAGTGGCTTCTTGATAGTTTACATGAGAATTATGCGGATGTAGATAAATGCAGTAAGCTAATTGACGTGGTAGTTAACGTTATGCCTCAGTGGAAACAGGAGTTCATACTTGAGTATATTAAGGGAAACAAGAGTATTGAAGATTTCAAGAAGATTCATTTGTTTCCAATGTCAGCTTCGTGGTCAGGTAGTGAAGTGCCTTTGATATTAGACAAGATAGAATTTCTTCAGGATCTTAAAGAAAAAATGAAGGGTGTTGCCTATATTGAGCATAGGGAATACATCGATGAATATCGAAGAGACCTGGAGGAATATAAAAGAAAGGTCGAACTAATGGAGTATCTTGAAGAGGCTGATTATGCATAAGGAATACATTGGATAACGGTAATTCATCACCCAATCGATACAGGAAGCTGCTGAGTATTACGGGATTGGAGAAAAAAGACTTAGAAGTATTATATCAGAGCACTATAATGAGCCATTCATTCTTGAAATAGGATCGCATCAGCGTATAAAAAGAAGACTCTTCAAAGAGTTTCTTGATCAGGCAACGGCGGTATGAATAAACACATGAAATAATGAAAACAGAACAAAAAAAATACGTGGCAGGCGAACAACCCGATTGATATAATGTCAATGTCGGGTAGTTCGCCTTTTTTAATTGACAAGGAGGACTACTAATATGAGTGAAAAAAGAAAGGATAACAGAGGAAGAGTTTTACACAACGGAGAAATCCAGCGTAAGGACGGAAGGTATCAGTTCAAGTATATTGATGCCAACGGAAAAGAAAAATTCGTATACAGTTGGAGGCTTGACCACAATGATGCTACGCCACAGTGAAAAGTTAGAACTTTATCACTAAGGGAAATGGAACGTCAGATTCAGGCTGATCTGTTTGACAACATCGTTTCAAATGGCGGCAATATGACCGTGCTGGAACTTGTGGAGAAATACATTTCTACGAAGACTGGTGTGAGACCTACAACAAAGGCGGGTTATAAGACGGTGACCAATTTCCTGAGTAAGGATCCCTTTGGCAGAAAGCGCATTGATACAGTGCGCCTCTCAGATGCAAAATGCTGGCTTATCAAGCTTCAGGCAGATGGAAAGAGTTATAGCTCAATTCATTCTTTAAGAGGCGTCTTAAGACCGGCTTTTAAGATGGCTGTGGATGATGATTTGATCCGCAAGAGTCCGTTTGATTTCGAATTGGCATCTGTGATTGTAAATGACAGTCATACAAGGCTTTCGATAACCAGGGACGAAGAGAGAAAATTCCTTAAGTTTGTAAAAGAGGATCCTCATTTTTGCAAATACTATGAAGAAATCTATATTCTTTTCCATATGGGGCTTCGCATCTCGGAGTTTTGCGGACTGACTCTTGGGGATATCGATTTAGAGAATCACAAGATCAATGTGGACCATCAGCTTCAGAAGCGTGCACATATCGGATACTACATCGAGAGCACAAAGACTACATGCGGAACCAGAGTGTTGCCTATGACAAAAGATGTTGAGGCATGCTTTAGGAAGATCATCTCAGAGCGTAACGCACCCAAGGTTGAGCCGATAGTTGACGGGTATACCGGATTTCTGTACTACGACAAGGATGGAAGCATTACATACTCGCTTCACTGGGACCATTACTTTAAGCATATAGTGGAGAAGTATAATTCCATCTACAAGCTTCAGATGCCTGAGATTACACCTCATGTATGCCGCCATACCTACTGTTCCAACATGGCGAAGTCCGGGATGAATCCGAAAACGCTTCAGTATCTCATGGGACATGCGGACATCGGAACCACGCTTAATGTCTATACTCACGTGAATTTTGAGGATGCAAAAGCGGAGATCGAGAAGCTGAACGCTGTGTGAAAATCTTAAGGTGTAAATGACAAATAATTACACCTTACTTTACACCTTTTGCCGGTGTAAATATGCCCAAATATACATATATTATGCCGGCAAATGAAAATGAAAAAGGTGTTAAACCCCTGATAAAACAAGGAAAAACGATATGATAAAGGTACTTTTCGTCTGCCACGGCAGGATTCTGACATGTGCCTTGGAATGGCCTGTTTTAGTCACTTTCGGAGCAGATTATGTGAGATTTGCACCTCATTTGCACCTTTTGCTGTAACAATTTAAATCGGCTCCGATATGGCATGAATATTGAAAAAATGATAATTGGTTGAAATATGAAAAGATTTTGATGTCAGAAAAGCTGACATCAAAATCTTTTTATGTTATCATAAAAAAGTATTGTCAACCATAGTTTTGGGAAAAAGGTTTGTCGAATGAACAATTTGGGAAAAAGGCTAAGAGAAGCAAGAAATAATATACATATGCATCAAGCTGTTGCTGCAGAGAGTATGCAAATGTCGAGACCCACGCTCAGTGCTATTGAAACTGGTAAGAGACAAGTAACAGCGAATGAATTGGTACAATTTGCCGAGTTATACAAAGTTGATGTTAGCGAACTTTTGTATGAAAACGGTGATAGTAACAGAAAAAGGGTGATGGAGTATTATCAGAGATTTGTGGCTTTATCGGAGGAAAAGCAGATAGAAGTCATGCATTTTATAGATGATGTAGAAAGGTAATCGTTTTGGGGTGGGAAGATTTGAATATCAAGGAAAAGTTACTGGAGTATGGCAAGAAAACAATAACGTTGGAAGATATTAAGAATATTATGAAAATAAGCCTAATGGATGAACAGAGTGCGTATGAACAGATTTCGGAAATGATAATGGAAGAGATTATTGAACCGGTCAAGTCGTCAGGCAAAAACGGCAATATATGCTATCCGTTATATAAAAAATACAGGATTTTGATAAAAGAAGAGGCTGATAAGGACGCCATCGATGAAATAAAGAGGCTCCATCCTCTGTTACTGCAGAGCGGTTATCTGTCGGCTAACCCAATGGAATTTCAAAGGAACAGAGCTGTTATCGAAGGGCTTAGTGCCTTCTTGTTCGTGGATAAGGACGAGATTTTTGTATCCAGGAAAGAGCGTTCCTTTGAGATATTTGGACATGAAAAAACGCTTGATGACAGCATGGTCAAAGCTCTTTTACGAAAGCTGCAGATTACAGAGTCGGAGCTGAGATTCTATGATACCCCCGAGTACTGCTTTCATGATTATATTCCGGTCAGAAAGGAGCACATGATGCTTTTAATCTGCGAGAATAAGGATATCTGGTTTAATATCCGAAGGCGTATGTTTGAGGACGGCGTAAAAGGCCTGTTTGGGATACCAATTGATGGAGTTGTTTATGGCGAAGGTAACAAGGTTTCTGACAGAACAGGAGCACTTGAAGAGTATGTTAAATTCATGGGTGAGCCTGATGTGAAATTTCTGTACTGGGGAGACATTGACAGAGAGGGCTTTGACATATTCAGAAGGACTAAAGATGCCAATGACAGGCTTGATATATCTTTATTTGTGCCCGGATATAAGAAAATGATAGAAAGAGCAAAGAATATTGAACTGGAGGATAGTCCGTCTTCCAAGAAGCAGGGCATGCGTTTCGATGATCTTATCAATGAGTTCTCCGATGATGAACGGAACCTTCTATCGGACATATTTGAGAATAATAAGCTTATTCCACAGGAGATAATATCATATAAGTATTTGGAAGAAGGTTGCTAGTCGACCACAGCGAGTCACGAGCTGATGAGAGACTGTATCCGTAATGAAATGGAGGTGAAGATTGATGCTTCGTTCTGACATAAAAGAGATGCTTTCGGATTTTCAGAACAGAATGAAGTTTATTGATATCGTCAGGAGTATCACTGTTACAAGCTATCCGGATGATATAAAGAAGATGTTCGGTGGAGATTATGATTATATAAACAACCTAGTAGTTGCTGTTCTTTTGTATATCAAGGAACGTACTTTGAGTGACAGACAGTCCTGCACACTAAAGGATATTGCAGGATTTCTTGACAGCATAATTCAGATTGTTCCTGAAGAATATGAAATTGACACTTATAAACTTGCCGGTTTTATTGTTGTAAATGTTCTTCAGAATAACGGAAAGCTCATTGAATATAATACTTTTTACGCAGATTCAGAAAGCTTTAAGAAGATGCCAATCCGCCTTGTCAATGAGGAAAAGGGTTCATATCATCTGACAGATGATGTTTTTGATTTCCTTTACAGATCAAAAGAAATAGAGTCCGAACTGGATTATTCTGTAACACGCTTTAAAATGCAGGAATACATGAAACGCAAGAACTATTCTGAGGCTCTTTCACAGAGTAGGGAGCTGGTTGCCAGACTGCGCAACATGAGTCACAGCATGGATGATTTCATAATGCGATGCCGGGAAAACATTGCAAAAATAACAGTTGATGAGTACGAGAGAATAGTGGGCCAGTTCAGAAACCTTATGTATGATGAGCAGAAGGAACTGGAAGAAATTCAGAAGAATGCCCGCAAGGAGGCAGAGGCCATAAGGAGCGCACTTGATAATGGTGCTGATACTGAAGAAGCCAGGAAAAATCTGAAATCTCTTAATGAAATCAATAAGAATCTGGATATTACCATATTGGAGCAGCGGTCCCTTATTAATGCCAAAAGCTCTGTTTCGGAAAGTTATAAGCAGATGCTGCGGGACAGCTTTGTTATAAAAAGCTTTGAACGTATGAACTTTGAGCAGGACATTATGGTGAAACTCCGAAAAATGGGAGATGGACTGGGGGATGCAGTATATACAATCATGGAGCCGCTACTCAGTCCGGAGTTTGATAAGAAATTCAGTATAGAAAACTTCTATGCAGCCTGCGGAACCATAAGTAATGAGGAAGAAGACAAGGGGCTCAGCATAGATGATGCTGACATAAAAGCTGAGGAACTGGGCAGGAAAAGAAATGAAATATACATGGAGATATGCACAGCGTTTTTTGCATTTCTTCAGAAAGAAAGCTCTTTTGAGATAAAGAAGTTCATAAGGACGCTTTCAATGGATGAACTTATGAAATGGAATAAGGAAAGCGCTCTTCCTAATACACTTATGACCATATATCAGAAAAGAGAGATTGATTTTGAGGCGCTCCATGGCGATGAGAGTTTGTTTGCTAAAGAACCACTTGGCGAGTTCGACCTTCTCTGGGTTCTTAGCAATATACCACAGAATTATCTGAACATGAAGAAAATAACATTTTTTACATCTGATCAGAAATGCGAGTTTACTGTGGATGATGGGGAAACGCAGGTGACAATAGAAATGACTAATTTTACAGTTGAGGTAGAACGATGAATAAAAATGCGCTTAAGCTTTATCATGAGCTTATGAAAAAAGGCTGGATTGACCGCGATGAAAACAGCGTATTATGGAGCTTTGTAGAGGATCCGGAAGCAAGGGATGAACTCGATCAGATGGGTGCAGAACTTGGATTTGAAATAATGCCTGCACAGAACAGAATATATATGGTCCCAACCCAGGACAATGATCTGTTTCTTAAAAACAATATTGATTACAGGTCTGATATCAAGGCAGGCAATGATGTAAGGACGAGGGACCTGTATCTGCTAAATTATCTTGCTATTTACATTTTGTATATATTCTTCAAGGGTGAGGGCTCAGAGGCACTTGTCAGAGACTTCATCACAAAAGAAGAGCTTATAAAGGAGTTTACCGATCACTGTCTTAGCGTAACTCAGAAGGGCGTAGATGGTGAGGATAAGGCAGAAGACTTCAGTGAGAGCTTTTACATGCTGGCTGAGGACTGGCTCGGTAAAAAGGAAGGGGATCCGACAAGCAGAAGAGTAGATGACCGTTATGGTGTTGTAAATAAAATCATTCTTAAGCTTCGGGCAGATGATCTTTTTGTAGAGGGCGATGATGGAAGAGTGGCTCCAACAAGGAAAACAAAGGATCTTATGCCATATGTACTTCAAAAAGAGCGTGTTCGGGTAATAAATGCATGGATTGAGGGGGATTCACATGCCACAGATAAATAAGATAAGGATTGTAAACTTTAACTATAATGATGGCAACCGTTTTATCCCTGATGAATTATATGATCTTTCCTCAGATAAGGGAGAGGCGCTTAATTCACTGTTTAACCTGAATAATGGTGGCGGTAAGACAGTCCTGGTACAGCTTATGATGCAGCCTGTGCACCCCAGGGCAATGGCAGGTGGAAGACATATTGAGGATTATTTTGGCCGCCCAGGAGATCATTCTTTTGTACTTATAGAATGGAATCTGGACGGAAGTGATGACAAGCTTCTGACAGGTATTGCCATAGCCGGAAGTGCCAGCGAGAACACTGATGAGAGCCTGAGGGGAAATAGCATCAGGTACTACACCTTTAAGACTGTTTATGAAAACAGTTATTCTTCCTACAGTATAGCGGCTTTGGAGCTTTCCAAAAATGAGAACGGGAAGTATGTACCTGCACCTTTTGCCTATGTAAGGGAAAAGGCTAAGGCCAGCAGAGGTATTCTGGAAGTTTATTCATCCGATGAAAGTACTAAATGGACGAAAGAGCTTTCCGAATATGGTATTTACAGATCTGAGTGGGAAACGGTAATAGAGGCTCTCAACAAGGATGAAGGTGGACTGAACCAGTATTTTGATGACGCAAAAACATCTGACAAACTGATCGCCAAATTCTTTATTCCGGCAATCGAGAATAAAATGAAAAGTGTGGCTTCAAGCGGGACGGATTCCTCTCTTGAAACCATGCTTATCAACTATGCAAAGAGAATCTCAGAAAAAGAAGCTGTAATCAGGGAAAGAGATACAAATAGAAGATTGATTGAAAAATTGTCGGATCTTGGTAAGGTGAGCGACAATCTTTATAATGCGGGGGAAAAATTATCGGATAGTATAGGTGAGGTCTGTGGTTTTAAGGCTTCCATTGGCAGGAAAATCGGGACCATAGATGAAAGTATATATGGAACTGCAAAGGAGATCCATAGTGTAGATTCCAAGATCAGACATATAGAACATGAGGAAAAATCCAAAGAATACTACGAAGCCAGTGGTGAATATGAGGAAGCTGCTAATGCTCTTTCGGATGCAAAAGAAGCTCTCAATCAATCCAGGGAAGAAACAAGAGTAAAAAAGCATGCTGAAGAAATACTGCAATCTGCAAGGCTTTACAGGCAGATTTTAGAGGCTGACAGCCAGATAACGGCATATAAGAAACTTATTGAGGAAAAAGAAAACAATTCTAAGGATGCGGAAACTGTAGCAAAGCTGAAATACTCTTGCCAGTTGAAGGCCAAAAGTGAAAGCGAAAACCTGTCACAGAGTATTGCCCAAAAGGATGAACAGATTCAGAGTAAAAATGTTGAGCTCAATGATAATAAAGATGAAATGGTAAAGTCTGAAAAGCTATGGAGTGATGCGAAGGAGAAACATGCGCAGTTTACTGCCAATCTGAGTGCTTCAAAAGATAATACTGATGCCAAAGTTAATGCATTAAAAATTGAAGCGGTAAGAATGCTGGACGGATTTTACTCTGAAAAAGATATAGAAGATGTGCGGATTAAGCAGGATGCTAATCGTGAGCAAACTGCCGTCTCCATAGCAAAAATCCAAAATGAAATAAATGCTATGGATGACAGGAAAAATGAGATCCCTGATGAACTGGCTGATGTAAAGCTTAAACTTGGCAGGTTGTCAGAAGAGAAGAAAGTTGCTGAGGATGCGCTTTCAGAATACAGAACACTATTGGATTCACTTATACATATCTGCAGCAAATATAGCCTTGAAAATAGCACTATTTTTTCCGGTCGTCTAAAAAGTGTACTGCAGGAAGAAATAGAAATGACCGGCGCAAAGATCAGAAAGCATGGGCAGGACAAGCAGTCTTTGGAAGAAAGGCTTACGGCAGCGAAAGAAGGTCATGTTCATATTCTGCCGGATATCATGAAATATGTGGTGTCCACAGGAGTGGGGTGTCAGACCGGTGAAGAATATATTACAGGTCTTTTAGAAAATGTTGCCATTTCGCAGGAAAAAGCCAAGGATATTATGGAGCGACACCCGGAATTTGCATTTTCACTTCTTTTCAATAATGAAAAAGATATGGAAAAACTTCTGGCGGCGGGGAATGTGGAGTGGCTCCCTGCCTCTGTTCCGCTTTTTACTATGGAACAGGTGAATTCTCTTATGTCAGGGAACATGGAAAGTGCTTCTCACCTGGCTGCTTATGACAAAGAATATTTTGCTGACAGATCAGGTTATTATGGCAGATTGGAAGATGAAATAAGAGTCAAAGAGGAAAAGTTGCAGCGTCTTAACGAAAGGCTGCGGGACAGTGAGGAAGAGAAGAAACTCGTAGAAAAGTTTGATTATTCTGAGGACTGGAGCTCTTTACAGGAAAAAGCTATTGCCGAGCTACAGGAGAAAATATTTTCTTTAGAGGGCCGAAGGAAAGAACTGGAAGAAGAACAGGGGAGGATAAAGGAAAAAATTGATGCCCTTAAGGATGATCTGAATCGTGAAGAAAAGCGTTTGCATGACCTTACCGTGTGGCTTGAGTCATTTGCTGAACTCAGTATAATGCTTGCCAAGGAAAATGAGTGGTATACAAAAGCACAGGAAGCATATGTTGCCCTGAAAGATGCAGAAAGCTCATATAAAAAGGTATGTGATACGGTGGCTAAGTGCCAGGATGAGCTGACATCATTTGAAAATGAACGTAAGCAGCAGGCTGATCACTTGGATCGCGTCCGCACAGTTTTAGAGAATACGGGTAGTGCAAAGGAAGCAGAAATCGTTGAAGGATCATTGGAAGAACTCTACTCTCAGTACCAGACTCTTCTGGGGAGTCTCAGTGAAAGTCTGGATAATCTCAGAGTCTGCCTTAATAAATCGCAGCAGGACAAAGCTGAATATGAAAAAGAACTTGGTGATTATGAGTGTGAAAAGGCCGAATATGAAGCGGTCCATTTTTCATCTGAAGCCCTCAAGAATGCCAAGGATGCAGTGAGAGCAGCTTCAGAGAAAATGGAGAATGCCAGGTCCATATTTGGAGAATGTAATGTGAAAGAGGCATCTGCCAAGCAGAGATATGATGCAGCTGGGAAAGCACTTGAAGATTTTGACGGTGTAGCTCTTCCACAAAATGAGATAGGAGAGGATTTCAAAGCCAGAGTAAAGGCCGCCAAACAGGAGATAAAGCAGTTAAACGAAAGGAAAGATTCACTCGAGCAAGAAAAGCATTCATTGGAGAGAATCTTTGATCGAGTAGGAGACGTCTTAAAGCCTATTCAGTTTGGAAACATAATAAAGACAGTTACTCTTTCCGAAAGACCGGATGTTCAGTGGGAGTCTCTACATGAAAATCTCATCCATGTAGAGAAAACCTTCCAGGATCAGAAAGAAAAGCTTAAGAGCAACATAAGAACAACAGTAGCTGAGTTTAAAGACATAGCACTTTCTGAAATAGTGAATAAACTTGCTGCCATCGGTGAGATGCTTGATGATTCAGGGATGAAGGGAGACCGGCTTTATACGGTCAGTGAGAGCATCAGTACAATGACAGCTTCCATAGAGAAGATTAACAGCAGGATTGAGACTGATCTAAGAGAAATTGAGAACGACTTTAATGATATCGTAGACCAGTGTATGAATCAGGGGAAGAGGATGTATCTTGACCTTCGTATGATAGCAGCCAGTTCAAAGGCTCATATTTTTGCGGGCAAGCCGCAGACGCAGATGGTAAAGATGGATCTTCCTGAGGAAAAAGAGATATCTGAGGAAGCATCAAAGGTTTCGATAAAGACTGAGATTGAGCAGGGGGCTAATGAGATAAAAGAGCTCCTTCGAAGCGGTGCGGAAGAAAAGCAGATCCAGAAACGCGCCAGAACTATAGTATCAAGTGAAAGGCTTCTTCATAAATATATACGCCAGGAATCCATAAAAATCAGAGTCTACAAGATTGATATGAACAGTGCAAACTCTGTATACAAGGGTTGGGAGGAGACACTTACACAGAGTTCCGGGGCTGAGAAATTTGTGGTATTTTTCTCAGTGGTACTGACACTCATGAATTATACTAGGTCATCAGCAGGGCTTGTCAGCAAAAACGTGGGGAGTGTGTTGATCCTTGATAATCCTTTTGGAAAAATAACTTCAGCGCATCTTTTGAAACCGATGTTTGATATAGCAAAGCACTTCAATGTACAGTTGATTTGCCTGTCAGATATAAATAAGAGTGATGTTGTTGGCTGCTTTGATTGCGTTATCAAGCTTGTTATAAAGGCACAAAACCTTTCAAACTTCGAAATAATGACGCATGAGGGTAATGAGAGGATAGAGCATGGCTACTATAAGATCATGAACGGACAGATGAGTTTGTTTTGATGATAAAGACTTTTTTATTTGTCTAAACATATTAGTTGGAGGTATTCATATAATGAATGAATATGGGGAAGTTATCATCTACCAAACAGATGATGGCTTAACGAAACTTAATGTAAATCTTCAAAATGAAACAGTATGGCTTACTATCGATCAAATGGCAGAATTGTTTCAGAGAGATAAATCAACAATCTCAAGACATATAAATAAGATTTTTAAAGAGGAAGAGTTGGTTAGAGAGGCAACTGTTGCATTTTTTGCAACAGTTCAAATTGAAGGTGGAAGAAAAGTTGAAAGAAACATAGAGTACTTTAATCTGGATGTTATTATTTCTGTTGGATATAGAGTTAAATCTAAGCGTGGTACACAGTTCCGAATTTGGGCAAATTCCGTACTGAAGGAGTATATCATTAAAGGATTTGCTATGGATGATGAGCGCCTGAAAGGTAATGGCGGTGGAAACTATTGGAAAGAACTATTAGATAGAATCAGAGATATCCGATCATCGGAAAAAGTTCTTTATAGGCAGGTTCTAGATCTTTATGCAACCAGCGTGGATTACAATCCAAGAAGTGACGAGTCAATCCAATTCTTCAAAATTGTTCAGAATAAATTACACTATGCAGCACATGGTCATACAGCAGCTGAAGTGATTTATGAAAGAGCAGATGCTGAAAAGCCATTTATGGGATTAACTTCATTTGCGGGTGAGTTGCCCGCACTTAAGGATATTGGAATCGCAAAGAATTATCTGAAAGAGGATGAACTAAAAATTTTAAATAATCTTGTATCCGGTTATTTTGACTTGGCGGAGATTAATGCAATAGAGCATAAACCTATGTACATGAGTGATTATGTTGATCAACTTGATTCGATATTGACTTCTGGAAATAGAAAACTATTAAGTGGACCAGGGAAAGTTAGTCATGAAAAGGCTCTTAGTAAAGCAAAGGAAGAATACAGGAAATACCAGGAGACAACCCTTTCGCCTGTTGAAGAAGAGTATATGAAGAGCATAAAAGATGTTGCAAAAGAAGCAAAAATACAAAGCAGGAAAAAATAGGGCTGCTTTACTTATGAGGACTTTTGCAACAGAATAGTTATGTCGGTTCAAGACCATCTATATTGCACCTTCACTTGCACCTTTTGCCGGTCAAACTATGCCAAATATTGCCAAGGATTGCCACGAAAATGAGAAAAATACGTTGGACAAAAATAGGCTTAAAGCCAGTAGATACGCAGAAATAGAGGTTTTTTACTAAGATGATAAGAATTTTATTTGTTTGCCACGGCAATATATGCCGATCAACCATGGCGGAATTTATTATGAAAGACATTGTACATAAGCAGCACTTGGAGGAGTTTTTCCATATCGAGTCATCTGCGACTCATACGGATGAGATTTGGAACGGACATGGAAGTCCTGTCTATCCGCCGGCGAGGGCAAAGCTTAGAGAGTACGGGATCGGAACTCCGGACAATGAGCTTGGAGTTTCAGAAAAAAGAGCAAGACTTACATCGAGAACCGACTATGAGAAGTTCGATTTCATAATCGGAATGGACA
Source organism: Butyrivibrio sp. WCD3002 (assembly GCF_000424265.1). Lineage (GTDB taxonomy): Bacteria > Bacillota > Clostridia > Lachnospirales > Lachnospiraceae > Butyrivibrio. Next base: position 39,973 of record NZ_AUJO01000022.1, on the reverse strand, counting down.
GTGCAAACATAAGAGATCTTAAGAGGCTCTTTAACGGAGACCCTGAAAATAAGGTTTACAAGATGCTGGAATTTGCTGATAGAAGCGGAGATGTAGCAGATCCATGGTATACCGGGAATTTCGATGATACCTGGCGCGACTGTTCAGATGGATGCCATGGGCTTTTCAGGGCTATTCTTATGGACCCGAAATACGCTGCGCAGATGGGCGATGCTGAGGATATAGATGACTTTGATGATTATGGTGATGACAGAGGCCTGATCCATGATGATTTTCCAAGGGGATAAATTGATGCAGAACATTTGCTGATTATTTCGGAAAATAAGCATTACGATAAAGGTAAATAATACATGATTAGAGATGTTGATTTAGATAAAATTTCAGACGGTAAGCTATACGATATTGGTGATATGGCCAAGCTCGGAGTAGATGATTGCAGTGGCTGTCATGCATGCTGCTGTGGTATGGGAGATTCCATAACTCTTGATCCTTATGATGTTTACAGGCTTGAAAAAGGCCTTGGCAAAAGCTTTGAAGAACTGCTTTCTGAAAATCTGGAGCTTAGAGTAGCTGATGGAATCATTCTTCCATGCCTAAAGATGGACGGTGACGAGAAGTGCACTTTCCTTAACAGAGAGGGGAGATGCAGTATTCATCCTCACAGACCCGGTATATGCAGGCTCTTCCCCTTAGGCAGAATATTTGAAGATAATACTCATAAATATTTCCTCCAAATTCATGAATGTCACAAGGTGAGGCAGACCAAGATAAAAATCAAGAAATGGCTGGACACTCCCGAGCTATCAAGCTACGAAGCATACATTGATAAATGGCACTACTTTTTAAAAGAAATCTCTGACAAAGCCCCGGAAATGCCAGAGGCAGAGCTTAAGGCCATAAACATGAAAATCCTTAAGGAGTTTTTCATAAAGCCCTACAATGTGGAAGAGAGCTTCTATACTCAATTTGAAGGGAGACTATCCGGTATGAAGTAAAGCGCATAAATGCAGGCATTTCTCGTGTGCCTGCATTTTTTATAAAAATAATTAGCACTCACTTGACAAGAGTGCTAACAAGTGTTATAACAGTTATAGAACAAGGGAACAGAAATAAAGGGAGCAAATAACAAAGTAATGACTCCGGTTCCGATGCTCAAATACAAAAATATATAGTCATAAGGAGGTAATTATTATGTTGATGCCTAGTATTTTTGAAGAGAACTTATTTGATAATTGGTTTGATTTCCCGATGTTTAATGACTTTGATAACACCGAGAGGAAGCTGTACGGCAGACATGCTGACAGACTTATGAAGACAGATGTACATGACAACGAGGATCACTATGAAGTAGATATCGACCTTCCGGGATTTAAGAAGGAAGAGATTTCACTAGAGCTTGATAAGGGATACCTCACAGTCAGCGCTGCTAAGGGACTTGATAAGGATGAGAAGGACCACAAGGGTAAACTCATCAGACAGGAACGTTACAGCGGATCCATGCAGAGAAGCTTCTACGTTGGTGAGAATCTTACCGAGGAAGATATCAAGGCTTCATTCAGACATGGCGTTCTGAGTCTTGAGATTCCTAAGAAGGAACAGCCTAAAGTTCCTGAGAAGAAGCTTATAATGATAGAAGGCTAACATTTAGCCCTCAAAATTAAATGCCAAACATTTAAACACCAGAACAAATTAACAATCAACAAATAAATCGAGTCGTTTACATCGCCCGGCTATATCATCGTAGCCGGGCGATATTTTTGTAACGAGCGAAAGCGTCAGTTGAGTGGATTATTTATGTTTGAAATACATGTAGATTGAAGTGCAATATTTCCAAGCTAAGGTGTATAATATCCTCAATGGGGAACTAAAATATTTTACTTACACATGGAGGAATTTGGTATGAAATTAAAGTTTGGTATCAGAGAAGTTGTAGCATTAGGTATTGGAACTGCATTGTTTGTCGTTCTTACGACAGTACAGGTTCCATTTTTTATTGTTCCTAACACAGCACTTCAGCCCAGAATGGCAGTTCTTGCATTCATAGCAGCAGTATTCGGACCTATCGTAGGCGGCGTTGCAGGCGTTCTCGGACACGCTCTCGGCGATGCATTTTTCTATGGATCAGTTTGGTGGAGCTGGGTATTCCCTGAGGCTGTTGTAGGCGTTGCAGTTGGCTTATTCGCTAAGAAGTTTGCAGTAGAAGAGGGCGGCTTCAATGTAAAGAAGAACATCATTCTCTTCAACGTAGTTCAGGTAGTTGCAAACGCAGTAGCATGGATCGGCCTTGCACCTGTTCTTGATATCCTCGTTTACGCAGAGCCTGCAAACAAGGTATTCGCACAGGGTGCCCTTGCATTTATCGGCAACATCGTAATAATTGCAATCCTCGGAACTATCCTTCTTGCAGCATATTCTAAGATTGCAGGTAAGTCATCAGGCCTCAAGGCGGAGGATTGATTTTTTGGAAAAGACCCCAATCATCGAATTTTCAGATGTAACATTTAAGTACAGAGTGCAGGAAAAACCTACACTTAAAAACATAAATTTAAAGATTTACCCGGGTGAGAAAATCCTTATCGCAGGACAGTCCGGCTCGGGTAAATCCACATTGGCACATTGCCTTAATGCACTGATTCCCTGTTCTTTTTCAGGCGAGATGAGCGGAACACTCCGGGTTGACGGGAAGACTCCCAGTGAACTCGGAGTTTTTGGCATGTCACAGATAGTGGGAACCGTCCTTCAGGATACGGACGGACAGTTTATAGCACTGACCGTTGGCGAGGACATAGCCTTTGCTCTTGAAAACGACAACATTCCTCAGGATCAGATGTTTAACAAGGTCCATGAGGTTGCGGAAAAGCTTGATCTAAAGAGCTTCTTAAACCATGCGCCGGGAGAGCTTTCGGGCGGACAAAAGCAAAGAGTTTCCCTTGGCGGCGTTATGGCCTGTGATGTAAAAATCTTACTGTTTGACGAGCCGCTTGCTAATCTCGACCCGGCAACGGGAAAGCGCACCATAGCCCTTATAGACGAGATAATGAAGCGCGAGGATGTGACGGTTGTCATAATTGAGCACCGTATAGAAGATGTGCTTTACCGCGACGTTGACAGAGTAATCCTCATGGGAGATGGCGAGATTATTGCAGACATGCATCCCGATGAGCTTCTCTGCACGGATCTTTTGCCAAAGCATGGCATCCGCGAACCACTCTATGTAGCTGCGCTTAAAGCAACAGGCTGCGAGCTTACCAAGGATACACATCCGCAGCATATAGAGACCATGGATGTAACAAAATATAAAGATCAGGTAAGGGACTGGTTCCATTCAGTTCCAAAGCATCAGCAGCAAAGTTCTTCTGAAACAATTTTAAGCGTAAATAATCTTAACTTTGGCTACGAGGATGGAAGGCAGATTCTTAAAGATGTTAGCTTCGACATAAAAAAAGGCGAGATGATTTCTCTTGTAGGAAGAAACGGTGCAGGAAAATCCACGTTAGCATCTCTCATTTGCGGTTTCTACAAGCCTCAGAGTGGAAGCATCCTCTTTAACGACGAAGATATGGCAGCCCTTTCTATCAAGGAAATCGGCGAGAAAATCGGCTACGTTATGCAAAGCCCAAATCAGATGATAAGCAAGCCAATGATATTTGACGAAGTGGCTTTGGGCCTTACCGCAAGAGGCGTTCCGGAGGATATCATCAAGGAAAAAGTCAATGAAGCTCTGAAAATCTGCGGCCTGTATTCCTTTAGGAACTGGCCTGTTTCAGCCCTTTCCTTTGGACAGAAAAAGCGCGTTTCAATCGCATCAATCCTTGTCCTTAGCCCCGAGCTGATAATTCTTGATGAGCCTACGGCAGGGCAGGATTACAGCCACTATACCGAGATTATGGAGTTTTTGATTAAGCTCCGCGACGAGATGGGCAAGACCATACTTATGATCACTCACGATATGCATTTGATGCTTGAATATACCGACAGGACTCTGGTTTTAACAGATGGTCAGCTTCTTATGAACGCACTTCCCTCCGAGGTTTTGACAGATGAGGATATGTGCGACAGAGCTTACCTTAAGAAAACATCACTCTATGATCTGTCACTAAAATGTGGCATAGATACACCTTCGGAATTTGCGGCCAGATTCATAGACCATGAGAGAGCAAAAGGAGGTCAGGCATGAACAGACTGATATCCTATGAAAAAAAAGACACCTTCGTCCACAAGCTAAGCGGCTTTACAAAGCTTGTGTTTTTCCTGATATGGTGCCTTACAAGTGCTCTTACCTTTGATACCAGAATTCTTGCAATCATGCTGGTTTTGGGTATCTTGATTTACATAAGCGCCGGAATAAAATGGAGACAGGTCAGCACAATTTTTAAGGCTGTCATGTTTTTCATGGTAATTAACCTTACCTGTATTTTCTTCTTCTCACCCCTTGAAGGCTGCAGAATCTATGAAAGCAGGGCCGACCTTTTCCATTTGTTTGGAAATTACACGGTGACAAAGCAGCAGCTTTTTTATGAGCTAAATGTGCTGATGAAGTACTTTACAGTAATTCCATCAGTTTTCATTTTTCTTACGACAACAGATCCCAGCGAACTGGCATCAAGCCTTAACGGAGTGGGAGTGCCCTACAAGATTTCCTACGCCCTAGAGATAACTTTAAGATACATCCCGGACATTCAGGACGAGTTTCACAGAATTAAGAATGCTCAGGAGGCCCGCGGTATCGAGATGAGCTCAAAGGGAAAGCTGCTTTCAAGAATTAAAAACACGGCAGCTATAATTTTCCCGCTATTGTTTTCATCAATGGAGAGGATAGATGTGGTCAGCAATGCCATGGAACTAAGAGGCTTTGGAAAGAAAAAGACAAGGACCTGGTACTCAAGGAAAAAGCTTACTACAGCAGATTTTGCGGTACTGATATTCATCATAGTTTTTTCTGCTGCAGCGCTTGCATTTACTTACCACGACGGGAACAGATTTTTCAATCCGTTTTTATAGAAATTTAATAAATATCGGTCACAACACTTGATCCAAAAGGTTGCGTCCGATATTTATTTTTTTTTAAGAATTTCTTTCTAGTTTCTATATGTAAAAAAGACTAAATTAATAATGCAAAAGCTCTTTTAATGCTATGATTAAATAGTATTATAGTCTAGCAACGGAGCAAAAGCATGAAAAAAGCTACGGTTTTCAGGACGCTAAGGGGGGTATGGCTTGTCCTTAGCGTTATCTGCCTTATATTGGCCGTGATTTTCTTGCAGATTATGGTCATAAATAAAGGGAAAAAGACCGAGGACCCTGCCTCTCAGTATGTTGAGGATGTCAGACACAGGGTGCTTTTATTCTGTTCGTATAATTCCCAGTACTACACATATCCCAATCAGATAGAAGGTTTCCATGACTCACTTTATCCAAACGGCGTAGAGTATGATGTTATCTTTATGGATGCCAAGAATTACAGGACCAACGAGGACCAGAGCGCTTTCTATAACTTCTTCGTATCAAGAATGCAGAATGGTAAAAAGTACGACGGTGTAATAGTTGTTGATGATGAAGCGCTGCAGTTTATGTATGATTACGGAGAAAAGATTTTTGGCGATATTCCCGTTGTTTTCATAGGTGCAAATAATCTTGCTCTTGCCAGAAAAGCCTGCACTCGCAGAAATATAACCGGATATTATGAGAATGATTATCTCGATGAAACCCTGAAACTCACCAGGGAAATTTTCCCTAACCGTAAGAAATATGTAGGCTTTTTTGATGAGTCCGCAGCAGGAAAAACAGATGTCGCAAGATTTACCATCGCAATGACCAGTCGTGCCGGATATGAATTCGAGACTGTCAATGTAACTAACCATACTAAGGAACAGCTTATTGAAGTTATTAAACAGATTCCGGATGACGCAGTCATAGTTTTCATGACCTGCTTCTCTGATGCAGATGGAATTACACATACCAAATATGAGATGACGAAATTCTTTACAGAGTATTCCAATGCGCCTATAGTGCGCTGCTATGAAGATGCAGTAGGTGATGGTGTTCTTGGTTCAGTTGGTATGTCCTTCTATCAGCAGGCAAAAAATGCCGGCGAAACTATGGTTAAGGTTCTTGACGGTGCCGACATCAGCAGGATACATATGGCTCAGAAAACACCCAGTATCACTGAATTTGATTACAACATTATGAAGAAATACGGTGTCTCTGAAAAGCTTCTTCCGGATGATGCGATAATTATAAATAAACCCGTTTTATTCATAGATGTTTACGGAGCAATTCTTCCCTCAGCAGGCCTTATTTTCCTTGCTATGATAATGCTTTTGCAGTCTGTCAATGCTACGGTTTTCCTTGGCAAAGAATCCAACAAAGAACTTCTTGCATCTAAGGAAGAACTTGAAAAATCCCAGAAAAAGCTTATCTATCAGGCGCAGCATGACGACTTCCTTGATATTTTAAACAGAAGAACAGCAGTAGAATATCTTAGAAAACATGCGCTACCGGATAAGGTATTTTCCATAGTCATGGTGGATATCGATAACTTCAAGGATGTAAATGAGACCTATGGCCATCAGGTAGCGGATGAGGTTTTAAAGCACCTGTCCTATGAGCTTGAAAATCTTGCAAGGACCAGAGACTGGATGCTGGCAAGGTACGGAGGCGACGAATTCCTTATGATGCTCTCCGGAGAGCGCGTGACTGAGGATAGCTACACTGTTCAGGAAATCATGAAAATATTCAGGAATCCTATTAGTTTAGGTGATGAAACTATTATCATGTCCTGCAGTATGGGTGTATCTTTGTCTGATGGAGTGACACCCCCTGATCAGCATATCATAAACGCTGAGATAGCAATGTACGAAGCTAAGCAGAGAGGAAGAAATAAGGCATTCCTGTACTCTGATGACATGAAGAAGAAGGTTCGCGAGGAGAATAAGATTAAGGCCAAAATCCTTGATGCCATGGATAATGACGGATTCTACATGGTATATCAGCCTCAGATCGATGCAGAGACAAAGAAGCTTTGCGGCTTTGAGGCTCTTGTAAGAATGAAGGCAGAGGGAATGTATCCCGGAATCTTTATTCCTATAGCTGAGGCCAGTGGATGGATAGCGAGAATCGGAAGAATCACAACAGAGCTGGTAATCAAGCAGCTGGCAGCCTGGAGAGACGCAGGACACATGCTTTATCCTGTTTCCATAAACTATTCTAGTAACCAGCTCAGTGATATCGGATATGTTGAGTTTTTAAAAGAGCTCCTAACGGAGTATAATATATCTGGGCAGTTCGTTGAAATCGAGGTTACGGAGAGTCTGTTCCTTGAAAGAACAGAGAAAGCGGAGAGCCTCTTTGCACAGCTCAAGGAGCTTGGAATAAAGATTTTGATGGACGATTTTGGTACCGGTTATTCATCACTTGGATACCTTACCTACATTCCTGTGGATGTGGTTAAGCTCGATAAATCTCTTGTGGATGCATATCTTGTTGGAGGCAAGGATTCATTTATCAGGGATGTCATCCAGCTTGTACATGACCTTGATAAGCTGATGATCATCGAGGGTGTTGAGGAAAAGTGGCAGTATGAAAAGCTAAGGGAATTCAAGGCCGATATCATTCAGGGTTACTACTTCAGTAAGCCTATAAGTCCTGAAGAAGCCATAGTATTTGATGCTACGGACAAATAAAAAGTTTTTGTTGGGGTCAGGGGAAAATGTCTGAAAAGAAAATAAGTTTTGATGAATTTAGACAGAAGCTTTTTAAGATAGTTTCTGTTGGATATCTGGGCGACTGGCCAAGCGTTATCTATGACGTTGTTGGTACAATCGCCCTTGTCATGAATTTGACGGTGGCATTTTTAGCAACCTTTTCAGAGCTGAACGTTCGATGCGGGTCAGTCTTTGATCGGATCGAAACTGTCACAGTATTCTTTTTTGCAATCGATTATATTTTGAGACTCCTTACGTCAAAGTGCCTTTTTCCTGACAGATCAGAGGGCGGTGCAGTAGTACGTTACATTTTTTCTTTCTTTGGAATAATTGATCTTTTGAGTTTCCTGCCCTTCTATTTGCCGTTTGTATTTCCTACAGGCGCAGCGGCTTTCAGAATGTTCCGTGTGGCAAGGATATTCAGACTCTTTAAGATCAACGCCTATTACGATTCACTTAATGTAATTACGGAAGTTATCAAAAATAAGGCGCAGCAGCTCCTGTCATCTGTTTTCATTATTGCAGTAATGATGCTGGCATCAAGCCTTTGCATGTACTCATTGGAGCATGAGGCACAACCTGATGTTTTTGAAAATGCATTTTCAGGAATCTGGTGGGCTGCATCCACGCTGCTGACAGTGGGTTACGGAGATATTTATCCCAAAACCATCCTTGGAAAAGTCTTTGGAATTTTGCTGGCGTTTCTTGGTGTAGGAATCGTAGCTATACCTACAGGTATTATTTCCGCAGGATTCGTGGAACAGTACACCAAATTAAAGCATATGGGCGATTATTCAAAGAGCATAGATATGCATTTTATCAAGGTGCAGCTCTCCATGAATGATAAGTGGGTAGATAAAAAAATAAGAGATATTGATCTTCCCCATGGTGCAATTATTGCAATGATACAACGTCAGGGCAACGTGATTATTCCAAACGGAAGCATAGTTCTCGAAGCGGGAGATAAGATAATAATCGGAGCTCAGGCCATCAAAAATGATGTACCCATGCACCTTAAGGAAGTTACTTTGGGAGATACTCATCCCTGGTGTGATAAATTTATTAAGGACCTGAATTTCCCGAGACAGACCATATTATTGTCAATAAAAAGAGGCAGCAAATCAGTTGTTCCAAAAGGGCAGGTTAAACTACGAGCAGGGGATACAATTGTAGTTATCTCCAAAGTACATCTGCCTGAAGAGGATGAAGTTGAGATTTAAGTGACCAATTTGAGGATACATAACGCTATGATGAAAACTAAGAGGTTATTTACAATTTCATTACTGTTTTTCCTGATCATAGCAGGATGCAGCTCGAAAAAAACTAATACAGATGTTGGCCGGAACGATACACAGAAGGTTAAAATAGAAGATACACATTCTGATGACGGCAAAACAGTAGTGGGTATTTCCATGCCTGATATGCTGCTTGAACGCTGGAATCGTGACGGATTATTCTTAAAAGAACAGTTTGAAAAAAATGACTGTGAAGTCATGCTGCGTTATGCCAATAATCTGATAGATACACAGGTAGACGACCTTCGCGATATGATAAACAGCGGTGCGGATCTTTTGGTAATCACTGCTGTGGATGGTGCCGCCTTATCAGATATTCTTGATAAAGCAGCTGAGGCAAACATAAAGATAATTGCATATGACAGACTCCTAATGGATACAGAAGCTGTGGATTATTATGTCTCTTTCGACAATTATCAGGTAGGCGTCCTTCAGGCCAACTATGTGATAGATGCTCTGTCACTGGATTCTGCAGAAAAAACCTTTAATATTGAATTTGTTTCAGGCGATCCGGTGGATAATAATGCCAGGTTCTTCTATGGCGGTGCCATGGACACACTTAAGCCTTATATTGATGCAGGGACTCTGAACGTAATGTCTAACCAGACCGGTTTTTACGAGACCTCCACTGCTCAGTGGTCGACAGATTTAGCCCAGCAAAGGCTTCAGATTATTCTTAATTCCTATTATCCAAGTGGGACTATTCTCGATGCGGTACTTTGTGCCAATGACTCAACTGCCCTTGGCGCAGCAAGAGCACTGGAAGTAGATTACTCAGAGAAAAACCCGGTTGTGTTAACCGGGCAGGATGGCGATATTGCCAATATTTATAATATTTTTGATGGAGTCCAGAGCATGACAGTATTCAAGGCTATGGATAATGAATCTGCTGTTACTGCCGATCTTGGATTAGCCATTTTATCAGGAAGTAAACCTGATGCGGATCTTATTGATACGTCGAACTGGGATTTTTCCTGCGATTACAATACCACGGATTACGACAACGGTGTGAGAGTAGTATCATCATACCTGTTACAGCCCATTACTATCACACTGGACAATATTGAGGAAGAATTGTTTGATACGGGGTACTACAGTCGAAACTCAGCCGGACTTATTTATGCTGTCAAATAATGTATATCCGTTTCTGCCGTTTTCCTTAGTCTCATATAGTGCTTTATCTGCACATTCCATGACGTTTTTGGAATTCTTTGTGTCAAGTGGATACATTGCACAGCCTATGCTGACAGTGATCTTAAGGTCACCGGCGGAAGTCTTTATTGGATCTTTTACACTCTTTATGATTGATTCGCATATCTTGCGGGCTTTGTCTTCAGAAGGTTCCATAAAAATTCCGGAGAACTCATCTCCACCAAGTCTTGCGAAGGACAGCTTTTTCTTTGAAAGCTTTTTTAACTTTTCTGCAACAGCTACGATCACTTCATCCCCTACTTTATGACCATAGGTATCATTTATGCTCTTGAAGCGGTCTACATCGAGCATTATTATTCCATAAGGTGTTGACGCAGTAACCGCCTGAACGATATCCTCCATGATCTTTTTTCTGTTGGGCATTTGTGTCATGAAGTCCATCTTTATCAACTTTTTGCGTTTGTTATTAGCGATATTAAGAAGAACAATTATGACTATCAAAAGAAGCAGGATTACAATCATCAGGTTACTGATAAGTTTGTTTTCACGATAAAATTTCGCAAAGGTCTGATGCTCATTTATTATTGTTGCACCTTTTGGAAGTTGTGAATTTTTTAAGTCAAACTTATCCATGGAGTGCTGTTCAAAATATGTAGCAGTGACAGCAGAAGTAACAAGAGGTATACTGTCGGCACTTTCGCCTGAAAGTATCTTTGCGGAAATCTCACCGGCCATTTTACCGGCATCATAATAAGAGTAGGATATTCCGCCAAGTACTCCATATCCTATATCAGTGGAAGTAAGCCTGATTATGGGGATATCCGGAGCATACTCGGAGATGAATTCTGCCGCGTTCTGCAGAGAATAAGCATTTTTCTCACCATCCAGTGAAAAATCCAGGAAGAGTATTATGTCATCTGATTCAAAAGTTCCCAAAAGTTCCCGGAGTCCATTTCTGGTATAGGATGATGCATTGATGACAGTGCTTTTCATTTCGGGATGTGCATCCCTGAATTTCATAAACTCAACATAATCGGCCAACCCTGCGATAGTAGAGTCCACTATCACATACAGATGTGTTCTGTCAGGGAAAAGCTCCTTCATAAGCTCATAATTGCCTTCAAAATCAAGATTCTCGGCGATACCGGTGGCGTTTTTCATTGCAGAAGCTGTGATTGCCTCTGTTCTGTTGTTTATTCCCATGAAAACCATCGGCGTATCCGGGAATAACTCGTTCCTATTGTTGATGGCATATCGCAGGGCAGAGTCGTCTGCCACAACCAACAGATCAAAAGAGCGAATTGAATACACCTTGTACCTGATATATTTATCAAAATTCATAAGATCAAGTCCGCCATAGTATTTATCCGCATCCATGAATTCATAACTGATATCGACATTAGCCTGTCCAAGTCCGGCCTCAAAACCCTGAAGCTGCGATGGAACTGCAGGATTGGAAAAACCGTATGAGGATATGAAAAGAATGCGATATTGACGCTCGCTATCGCCATCTGCGCTGACTTTCAGCACCGATGAAAAGAGCAGTATCAGTATGCTATATGTAATTAAGAAGAATTTTAGGCAATAGTTTCTCATACTATAATTTTTGACCTTTAGCGGTCAGAGTTCAAATAAAAAATATATAAATTTATATGTGTATATATAGAAAAAACTCCTGCACATTCAGTTATTGATATGTGACAGGAGTTTATATTACTTCCTTTCAGTCGGGAAATAAGAACCGTTAAAAAGATCATATATAAGTTGTTTAAGTTGTTCTTCCGATATCTTATCGCTGTTCATTACATAGTGCTTTGCAATGGTCGTAAGACCTGCTGCAATAAAATCCGCAGTCATGTTGGAAATGATTTCGTCATACTCATCCTTGGGATCATTGCACTCAGTAAAGGATTTGTACAAAGACCACATCATCATGTAGATGATATTGTTCTTCACAAGCAGCTCGAGAATCTCCTTTTTGGATAAAATATATTTTGTGAACCCCTCTGCAAGCTGCGCGAGAGTAGGGGGCCCCTGGCATTCGCAGTCCTTATCCGGTTTAAAGTCATGACTTTTTGCCAGAATAAAAATTACGATGTTTTCCTTGGATTCAAACAGAGTATAGAAGGTCTGCCTTGATATGCCTGAGCGCTGGCAGATCTCGCTTATACTGATCTTGGAATATTCTTTTTCATGCATTAACTCTGTAAAACCCTGGGCTATACTTTTCTGCGAGCTAAGCGCTGTTTTGTTAGAACCCTGATACATACTTTTTCCCTTTACAACTTATGCGTCTAATTTATTCGTAGGTCATCACTGCCTCGAGCTGACCCTTTATCTCGTAGCGTCCGCTACCTGCAGGAAGCAGAAGGCTGTCGCCCTTCTTGTATTCTACCTTGTCATCACCGTTTGTGATAACGCCTTCTCCCTCAAGAACAAGAATGTGGAGGAAGCTTTCAGCTGTAACCTCACCGCTAAGAGTATCTGTGAGAGAACCGGAGAGAGCAACCTTATCAACTGTGAAATACTTGCACTGACCGATGTGAGGCTCAGGCCTTGGAATCTTCGGTGCAGGATTTGTATCTGTAACATCAAGAGCTTTCTCAACATGAAGCTCACGAAGATTACCATCCTTATCGCGTCTGCCGTAATCATAAACTCTGTAGGTTACGTTGGAATTCTGCTGAATCTCTGCAAGAAGAATTCCTGCGCCTATTGCGTGGAGAGTACCTGATTCAATGAAAATCACATCACCTTTTTTTACATGAACAGGATTTAAAACCTCAGTTAAAGTCTCGTTTTCAATCCTTTTTGCGAATTCTTCTTTGGAAACTTCTCTATTGAAGCCGTAGTACAAAAATGCTCCTTCCTCAGCATCAAGGATGTACCACATTTCAGTTTTTCCATACTGATTTTCATGTACTCTTGCATATTCATCGGAAGGGTGTACCTGAAGTGACAGGTCCTTTTTTGCATCAATGAGTTTTATAAGAATGGGGAAGTCCTCGAACTTTTCACAATTGGTTCCAAGAACTTCTTTTCCGTTTTCTTCTATATACTGTGTCAGAGTCTTGCCTGCAAACTCGCCGTTTTCAATCACCGATTCACTTCCGGGAAAACATGACAGCTCCCAGCTCTCAGCAGTTACCGCACCTGCGGACTCTTTACCATATTCATTTACAAGTCTGTTGCCACCCCAAAGATAATCCTTTGTAGGAGCTTTTAATTTCAAAATTGCCATAAATGCACCTCTATATTTATATTCGTTTAATTCACTATAGGTTTTTGTTTTTCCTCAGAAAAACAGAAATCTGTACATCTGCGATTTTATAATAGTGAAGGGAATCTTTCAAGTTATCTGCTCAATTTTTCTCAGCAGCGTACTACGATATGTGGCTTGAGAAAAGTGCGATATTTTGCAATAATAAAATCATAATTAAGTACATGGAGCCGCAAAAATAAAGAATGACTATGCTGGGGAAAATAATAGAACCAAAAGAATATTTACCTGATGATCGTAAACGTTTTGATAATGCAGCGTTAAAAACCATGATCGTGCCACTGCTTATAGAGCAGCTATTGCAGATGGTGGTGGGACTGGCGGATACGATGATGGTCAGCTATGCAGGAGAAGCTGTGGTTGCCGGTGTAGGACTTGATACAATGGTATACACCATATTTATATACCTGTTTACCGCCATTTCTGCCGGAGGATCGGTAGTTGTATCACAATACATAGGAAGTAAGGAAAAGGATAATGCTGATGTTTCCGCATCACAGATATTCTTTATAGGCGGAGTACTTTCTTTAGTATGTATGGTGATCATGCTCATTTTCGGATCATCACTTCTTCAGACAATGTATCCTAAGGCAGAAGCAGATACTATGGCAGCCTGCAAGACATACATGTGGATCGTGGCCTGGTCTTTTCCTGCAAATGCTATCTATAATGCCGGTACTGCAGTTTTTCGCGCAATGGGTCAGACCAGAGTGACCATGTGGGTTTCGTTTATAGCAAATCTGGTTAACGTTGTAGGAAATGCAATAGGTATATTTGTACTGAAAGTCGGTGCTGCCGGAGTTGCATGGCCGACTACGATTTCATGGTATGTGGCAGCAGTTATCATGACGGCGCTTTGCCTTGAGACAGGGGCATCTGATGAGCTTCTTAGAAAACTTAAAGCGCTTAGCACTCCGAGAATCAGTATTAGAATTAAAGAATCACTTCGACTTAACACAGCTATGGCAGGTCGCATATTGGGTGTGGCTATTCCGAATTCTATAGAAAATACACTTTTTCAGGCGGCCAAGGTTGTCCTTGGTATGCTTACTGCAACCTTTGGTACCTCGCAGATAGCAGCAAATACAACAGGACAGACATTCTGGTCACTGGCTGCATGCATGGGCATGTCCATGGGAACGGTGTTTATCACTGTGGTCGGGCAGTGCGTAGGAGCAGGTGACTATGAGGCGGCTGAGTGGAATATTAAAAAGCTTACGAGATTATCGCTTTTACTGGCGACCATCTGGAATGTGATAGTAATGGCGCTGACTCCGATTTTGCTTACTTTATATAATCTCTCGGACGAGACTAAGCGTCTGATACTGATAATAGTTGCAATACACAATCTGTTTTCTGCGCTAGTTCAGCCCTTTTCAGGGCCGCTTTCATCCGGTCTTCGGGCTGCAGGCGATGTAAAATTTACAATGTGGGCATCGATATTCGCCACAGTTGTGTGCAGGACAGCCCTGTCGTTCATTCTGGCTTTATGGATGGGAATGGGTGTTATCGGAATAGCTCTTGCAATGGTGCTTGATTGGTGTATAAAGGCAGCTCTTGATATATGGCGTTTCAGGAGCGGAAAATGGAGGGATAGAAGAATCATATGATAACAGTTAATCTCTATTACAAAGGAAAAGATGGAAATGCACGTGCGTTTGTCCGGGAGATGGAATCGTCGGGAATAGCGGCTGCAATAAGAAACGAGGAAGGTAATCTTCGTTACCAGTACTTTCAGCCTTTAGATGATCCTGAGACAGTTCTGCTCATAGATTCCTGGACGGATCAGGCTGCGATCGATGCTCACCATGCATCCCCGATGATGGGACAGCTGGCAGCTCTTCGTGAAAAATATGATCTTCATATGACAGTTGAACGTTTTGTCAGTGATGAATATGAAGCAGATGAGAAGTTTTTGAGAAAATAATAATCGTTCCCTATACAATTATTCCTTTAATTATGGGAAGCTTTGTAATAGAATAGTGCTAATGCAGTGCTTTTTTTTGAAACTAAACAAGGGAGGGATTTAGATAATGAGTAATTATTCTATGGATACCAAATGCGTGCAGGGCGGTTATACACCCGGAAACGGTGAGCCCAGACAGATTCCGATAGTTCAGTCTACCACTTTTAAATATGCTACCAGCAGTGATATGGGCAAGCTTTTTGATCTTGAGGCTTCAGGCTATTTCTACACAAGACTTCAGAACCCTACTAACGACTACGTTGCAGCAAAAATTGCTGAGCTTGAGGGCGGCAGCGCAGCAATGCTTACATCTTCAGGTCAGGCAGCCAACTTCTTTGCGCTTTTCAATATCTGCGAAGCAGGAAGCCACGTTGTAGCATCAAGCTCTATCTATGGCGGAACCTTCAACCTTCTCGCTGTTACCATGGCGAAGATGGGCATCGAGACCACATTTGTATCTCCTGATGCAACTGACGAAGAGCTTGCAGCAGCATTCAAGGATAACACCAGAGCAGTATTTGGTGAGACCATTGCTAATCCCGCACTTACAGTTCTTGATATAGAAAAATTTGCGAAAGCAGCTCACGATCACGGAGTTCCGCTTATCATCGACAACACCTTCCCTACACCTGTTAATTGCAGACCTATCGAGTGGGGAGCAGACATCGTTACACACTCAACAACCAAGTACATGGACGGACACGGCGTGGCAGTTGGCGGTGCTATCGTTGATTCAGGAAAATTTGACTGGATGGCACACGCAGATAAATTCCCCGGACTTACAACTCCCGATGATTCATATCACGGTATTGTTTATGCTGAAAAATTCGGAAAAGAAGGTGCATTCATAACCAAGGCAACATCACAGCTTATGAGAGATCTTGGAAGCATCCAGTCACCTCAGAACGCTTTTTATCTGAACCTTGGCCTTGAGTCACTTCACGTAAGAATGCCTAAGCACGTTGAGAACGGCCAGGCAGTTGCTGAGTTCCTTGAAAAGCACGAGAAGGTAGTTAAGGTCAACTATCCCGGACTTAAGTCTGATCCTTACTATGACAGAGCTATGAAATACATGGGAAATGGTGGATGCGGCGTTGTATCCTTTGAAATCGCAGGCGGAAGAGAAGCTGCGGAAGCATTCATGGGCAAGCTGAAAATCTGCGCAATTGAAACTCATGTTGCTGATGCAAGAACCTGCTGTCTGAATCCTGCTACTTCAACACATCGTCAGATGACAGACGAACAGCTTAACGCAGCAGGAATCCCCGCAGGACTTATCAGAATTTCCTGTGGTCTTGAAGATAAAAAAGACCTGATCGCAGATATCGAACAGGCCCTGGCTTAAGTAATCACTTAGCAACTTTCTATTATATGCGCCATAACATGCAGCGCGTACAGACTCATTGCACTACGGCTCTGCTTCAGCTCATCGGTGAGCTCGAAGTAGAGCTTTTTATCTTCATAGCTTTCTTTGAAAACAGGAGAGAAAACTGCATCCCACTGAACAAGGTACTGACCCGGCTTTCTTGTGTAGCAGTTTGATGCTTTTGCCTGCTCCCTGTGAGTCTTTTCGACAAACTGGGCAACAGACTTATGAAGAGCCTGATCCTCGGCAGGCAGATAGTAGTAATCCTTATAATTATCGTAAAAATACTTAAGCTCTTTTTCCAAAAGCGGCATACGAATGGTCGCGCTGCTTCCTTCTGCCTTAAAATAGCAGCCATCGGCACTACCGCCAACAGAAGAGGGCAGATAGTCGGGAAGAGACACCTTCATGATGATCTCCTCGCGGGTTTTTCCCTCGTAGTCGTTGTAGTAATTTGCCTGAACCTTTGTGGCACGGATAGGAAGATCGATAACTGCATCAGGATCCTCGTTGTCAGAGCCTTCATCCATAAGAAAACCGCTTCTTATCTGCGGAAATTCTGCAGCTTCGGTATTAAAAAGTATCACATTCTGCTCACAGAGTGCGGTGAAAAGATCATAATAATAAAGTGATGGCAAAAGAGCGAACATTCCCCGGACATCATCTGCATTGTGCTGCATTAGAAGATTGTAGGCTTTCTCTGTGGGATTAGTCAGGTAATCCGTGTAAACCTCAATAAGCTCGCCGCCTGAGTATTCATCAATTCTGTCTATACCAAGGAAAAGCTCGATGGTTTTCTGCTTACAATCTGGAATGCCAAGCACATTTTTATAGGGACTGATGCGCTTGTACATGTCTATGGATTCCATATTTTCAAGGACGTCGGTCATATTTGCCTTGTCGCACTTAAACTTGATAAAGGGCAGATCAAAGCGATTGCCGTTAAAATGTATGAGAATTTTATAATCTCTGGCAAAGCCCATGAAGGTCTTTATAACTTCAAATTCTTCATTCTTTTCATTTGCGAAAAACTGGCGAAGATGCCAGCCGTCATCCCCATAATAAGCGCATCCGATAAGATACAGGGAACTGGTTTTAGGAGACAGGCCTGTGGTCTCGATATCGAAAAATAGAATATCTTTTTTATCATTACAGATTCGCTCCAAAGGATAACCCGGTTCCTGATTTATGAGTTCGTCTATGATTTTCATACCTTATACCCCAAAGAAATTCATTAAAAATTTCATATAAAAACTGACAATTCAACTAAATCCTTAAAACATTAATATGATACCACATAAAATGTATAAATTGCCCATAAGTTTTCTAGAATAATCTGACTAATCGCGCAACTTTGGTGTATAATAATTTTATGTATTTTCTTAACGAAAGGAAGAGGTAGGAAATGGCTAAATTAACTTTTGTTGGCGGAGTGCATCCTTACGAAGGCAAAGAGCTTTCCAAGGATAAACCCATCAAGGAAGTCCTGCCGAAAGGTGATCTTGTCTATCCGGTATCTCAGCATATCGGAGCACCTGCAAAGCCGATCGTCCAAAAGGGGGACCATGTGCTGGTAGGGCAGAAGATTGCCGAAGCGGGAGGATTTGTCTCAGCGCCGATCTATGCATCGGTATCAGGAACTGTCAAGGGGATTGAAAAAAGGAGACTGGCTACGGGGGCGATGTGCGACAGCATTATCGTAGAAAATGACGGCCTCTACGAGGAAGCTCCTATGCTTCCGGTAAAATCTCTTGAAGAACTCACCACTCAGGAAAAAATCGATCTCATACGAGAAGCAGGCGTAGTCGGAATGGGCGGCGCCGGGTTCCCTACAGCCGTGAAGCTCTCACCCAAGGAACCTGAAAAAATTGAATATGTTATCGCGAACTGTTCTGAGTGCGAACCCTATCTGACCAGCGATTATCGCCGTATGATCGAGGAGCCGGAGCTCGTACTGGGCGGCCTTAGAGTTGCGGTTTCGCTTTTCCCCAATGCCAGAGGAATACTCGCCATTGAGGACAACAAGCCCGACTGTATCGCTAAATTCCGCGAGCTCACCAAGGACGACGATAAGATAATGGTCAAAGCGCTTCAGACCAAGTATCCCGAGGGTGCTGAGCGTATGCTTATCTATGCCTGCACCAAGAGAGAGATCAACTCCTCGATGCTTCCTGCAGATGCTGGATGTATCGTTGATAACGTTGATACTCTTTGTGCTGTTTACAGAGCTGTCACAGAGGGCAGACCTCTCATGGAGAGAATCGTAACCATTACCGGCGATGCCGTTGTGGATCCCAGGAACTACAAGGTTCGTATCGGTACCAATTACAGAGAACTCCTTGAGGATGCCGGCGGTTTTGTAAAGACACCTGCAAAGATTATTTCAGGCGGTCCCATGATGGGATTTGCACTGTTTGATCTTGATGTTCCTACTACCAAGACAGCTTCAGCTCTTACCTGTCTTACAGAGGATGCGGTTTCTGCAATGGAACCCAGCGCTTGTATTAACTGTGCAAAGTGCGTGGATGTTTGTCCCGAGAGACTCATTCCCAAGAACCTCGCAGATGCGGTTGAGAATGGTCAGGAGGAGAGATTCCTTGCGCAGTACGGTATGGAGTGCTGTGAATGCGGATGCTGCAGCTTTATTTGCCCGGCCAGAAGACAGCTGACCCAGCTCATCAAGGGTATGCGTAAGATTCAGCTTGGCAAAAGAAAGAAGTAAAAGAAAGGGAGAGTAACAATGAGCGATATGATGAAAGTATCGTCAAATCCGCATGTCAGAAGCGGCGTGACATCATCAAACATTATGATGTGGGTGGTTATAGCGCTCCTTCCCGCAGCCGGCTTTGGCGTCTACAACTTCGGTATCGATGCACTGATCATACTTCTTATATCAGTTGGCTCAACGGTCGCTACCGAGTTTATCTATGAAAAACTAATGAACAAAAAGATCACCATAGGTGATTTTTCTGCGGTTGTCACAGGACTTCTGCTTGGAATGAACCTTCCCTGCACGGCACCCTGGTGGCTTCCCATCATCGGTGGCATCTTTGCAATTTTAGTTGTAAAAATGCTCTTTGGCGGACTTGGTCAGAACTTCATGAATCCTGCTCTTGCAGCAAGATGCTTCCTTCTGATTTCGTTCCCTGCACTGATGACCAACTTCACAACCGATGTTTACACATCGGCTACACCTCTTACAGCACTTAAAAACGGCGAAGACGTAATGGTTCTTGATATGATCATCGGTAAGATTCCCGGAACCATCGGTGAGACTTCCATGATAGCCATTGTGATTGGTGCCTGCATACTGATAATGCTTGGTATCATCGATCTCAAGATACCCGGAACCTACATTGTTTCCTTCGTTATTTTCATAATCCTCTTTGGAGGACATGGACTGAACGGAACCTACATCTCAGCGCAGCTTGCAGGTGGCGGACTTATGCTCGGTGCATTTTTCATGGCAACCGACTACGTAACAAGTCCCATCACCACCAAGGGAAAATACATCTATGGTGTATTCCTTGGAGTTCTCACCGGAATTTTCCGTGTATTCGGAGCTTCAGCTGAGGGTGTATCCTATGCCATCATCATAGGAAACCTTATTGTTCCGCTTATTGAAAAGTACACAATTCCGAGAGCATTCGGAATCAAACCGGCACCGAAGAAGGAGGAGAAAGCATGAGAGACATAAAAACTCTGATTAAAAATGCACTGGTTCTCTTCGTTATCACATTGGTAGCCGGAGTTTCACTTGGTTTTGTTTATCAGGTGACTAAGGAACCCATTGCCGAGCAGGAGAGACTTGCACAGGTAAAAGCAAATCAGGCAGTTTTCCCTGACGCAGCTGACTTTACGGATGAAGCACTGGATGAAGCAGTTGCCGCGCAGGTTCTGTCAAATGCCGACTACGGCAAGATTGAAATTAGCAGTGTGAAAAAAGCAGTTGACTCATCAGGAAACGGACTTGGCTATGTAATCCAGGTTACAAGCGGCGGATACGGAGACAAGATCGTATTTACCGTTGGTATTACCAATGAGGCTTCGGTTAACGGCATATCACTGATATCCATTAACGAGACTCCCGGACTTGGAATGAATGCCGAGAAGGTGATAGTTCCCCAGTTTGCCGGAAAGCCTGCTACTGTATTTTCAGTTACCAAGAATGCAGCAGCCTCCGACAGCGAGATTGAGGCAATCTCCGGAGCAACTATTACATCAAAGGCCGTTACATACGGCGTAAACGCAGCTGTTGAGTATTTTCAGTCTGCATTACAGTAAGGAGGGGCACTGATGAGTGAAGAAAGAAAAGGAGCCCTTGGTTTTAAACAGGATACTCCTGCAGAAAGATTTTTTAACGGACTTATCGTAGAGAATCCGACGCTGGTACTCATGATCGGTATGTGTCCTACACTTGCGGTCACAACGTCAGCGATAAACGGTCTCACAATGGGACTTGCAACTACATTCGTACTTGCACTCAGTAATGCGGTTATTTCACTTCTGAGGAAGGTTATTCCGGACACAGTTCGTATTCCTTCATTTATTGTAGTAATCGCATCATTCGTAACATTGGTTCAGCTTGTTATGCAGGCATACGTTCCAAAGATGTATGAAGCACTTGGCGTGTACATTCCGCTTATAGTTGTTAACTGTATCATCTTTGGCCGTGCCGAGGCATACGCTTCAAAGAACAACATCATTCCTTCCTTCTTTGACGGAATCGGAATGGGTCTTGGCTTTACCTGTGCAATAACTGTTATCGGACTTTTCCGTGAGCTTATCGGCGGCGGCACAATGTTCGATGTTCAGATATTCGGTGAAGGCTCTGTTGTTCCCGGAGCAGTAGGATACTTCTTCTCACAGTATCAGCCGATTCGTATTTTCATTCAGCAGGCAGGTGCGTTCATCGTATTGGCAGTGCTGATCGCAATCATGAATCAGGTAAAATTCAACCTTGAGAAAAAGGGCAAGGATACTTCAAAGTTCGGTGTTGGCGGATGCTGCAGCGATGTTGAGATAAAGGATCCCCACAAGGTTAAGGAAGAGCTTCTTGCAAAAGAAAAGGCAGCTCTTGAAGCAAAAGAGACAATTAAGCCTGATTTCAAAGCAGCAGAAAAAGAGCCGGTACCGGTTAACAGTAAGGAGGAGAACAAATGACAAATACAATAGTAGGACTTTTGTCCATCATGATAACCGCCTCACTTGTTAACAACGTAGTACTTAGTCAGTTCCTTGGACTTTGTCCGTTCCTTGGTGTTTCAAGGAAAACTGAGACGGCTTTTGGTATGGGTATGGCCTGCGTCTTCGTTATTTCGCTGGCATCCCTTGTAACTAACGCCATTTATAAGTTTATATTGCAGCCATTGGATCTGTCTTTTTTACAGACTATCGTATTCATCATGGTTATTGCCATGCTGGTTCAGTTTGTAGAGATGTTCCTTAAAAAGTTCGTTGTTTCTCTATATCAGTCACTTGGTGTATACCTTCCGCTGATCACAACCAACTGTGCAGTGCTTGGTGTTGCACTTAACAACGTAACTGACGGATACAGCTTGCTTGAGAGTACAATCTGCGGTTTTGCCACAGCAGTCGGCTTTACGATTGCCATCGTAATTCTTGCAGGTATTCGTGAAAAGATCGAGTTCAATGACATCCCTAAGCCCTTCCGCGGAATGCCCACGGTACTTCTTGCGTCAGCGCTTATGGCAATAGCATTTACCGGTTTTTCAGCTCTTAGGTAGGTTGCGAGAGCAGAACTTCCATATAAAGGAGATAACTATTATGATTAGTGGTGTACTCATTGCTACAGCAGTGGTTGCAGGCGTCGGTATAATCATAGGAATAATCCTCGGCGTAGCTGACATGAAGCTGCATGTAGATGTGGATGAGAAAGAACAGGCTATTTTGGAAGCACTTCCCGGAAATAACTGTGGTGGATGCGGATTCCCCGGATGTTCAGGATGTGCAGCTGCTATAGCAAAGGGCGAGGCTGCTGTAAGCCAGTGTCCTGTAGGAGGCCCTCCGGTAGCAGCAAAAATATCAGAGATTATGGGTGTTGATGCGGGCGAAGCAAAGCGCATGGTTGCTTACGTGCACTGTGGCGGCGACTGCGAGCAGGCAACCCAGAGATATGAATATTATGGAGCAGAGGATTGCCGCGTAATCAATCAGGTACCAGGCGCAGGTCCTAAAACCTGTACCTTCGGATGCCTTGGCGGTGGAAGCTGCGTAAGTGTCTGCCAGTTTGATGCGATCCACGTAGTAAACGGAATCGCAGTAGTTGACAAGGAAGAATGTAAAGCCTGCGGCAAGTGCGCAGAGATCTGTCCTCGTCATCTGATTGACCTTATTCCCTATGATGCAACGGAATCCGTTCGCTGCAAATCTCAGGATATGGGTCAGGCAGTCAACAAGTACTGTAAGGTCGGTTGTATCGCATGTCATATCTGCGAGAAGAACTGTCCTGCAGGAGCAATTACAGTAGAGAACAATGTAGCTACAATCGATCAGGAAAAGTGCACACACTGCGGACTTTGCGCAGAAAAGTGTCCTAAGAAGGCTATCGAGGTACTGTAATAAAACAGTTTAGACATTAAATGGTCTGTAAAGAGCTGAAAAAATGCTCTTTTCAGACCATTTTTTCATTATTTTTATAAAGAAAATTTCCTATTAATACAGTATAATAACAAGGTATGGAAAAAAGACTAAAGACACTGGATACATTAAGAGGATTTACCATAATCAGCATGATCCTATACCATTTTTGTTGGGACCTTAAGTATATCAAGGGTTTTGACATGGAATGGTACGTCAGTGAGGGTGTGTATTTCTGGCAGCAAAGTATTTGTTGGAGTTTTATTTTGCTGGCAGGTTTTTGTATGCACTTTGCAAGGTCGCCACTTAGAAACGGTGCTGTTGTATTTCTCTTCGGAGTGATAGTTACCTGCGTCACTGAGATTTTTCTTCCGGAAGCACCGATACATTTTGGTGTTCTTACGCTGCTCGGCTCATCAATGCTGCTGATGGGTGCTTATCTGAAAATCTATGATAGGATAAACAGCCTTACTCACGCACAGAGCAGAGACCATAAGTATAAGCCGGATAAAAATGTAAGTACCTTTGGCTTTTTAATAACTGCATTTTTATTTGCTCTTACAAAGGGGATTAATTTTGGTGTTTTGAAGCTGGCATTTATTAACATTAAACTGCCGGAATCGCTGTATCAAAATGGCGGAGCAGACGGAATGGGCCATTCTTATCTGACTTATCTTGGTTTTATGCAGAATGGTTTTTATTCATCTGATTATTTTTCACTGATGCCCTGGTTTTTCCTTTTTATAGCAGGATATTTCCTATACGGAGTCCTCAGAACACGTTTTAAGTCAAAGGTCTTTCATATTGATATAAAGCCGCTTTCATGGCTGGGCAGGCATTCACTTATAATCTATCTGCTTCATCAGCCGGTTTTATACGGAATCACAATTTTATTGCCATAGTGACCGGCAACGTATTTTCATGCCGTGGATATAGAAATTGGCGGCATATTTCCTTGCCGGTATAGCGCCGGTTTTCGAAGTGAGGGGAGAACTTCAAAAAGGGAGATTTATTATGAAAAAAGGCTTGAATAAAGGTGTAGCTTTTGCGGTGGTATTTATCTCAGTTTTTGTGATGTGCCTCGCACTTATAATCTATATGCTTAATATGTCCAACACATTAAGAGAATTCAAGGTGGACCTGTTTGTTCTTTGCAACGAGGCTGATGTATGCGTGGCAGAGAGCTCGGAGGGGACATTCAGAATTAATAAAGACAATCTGAATGCCATTAACCTCATTATTTCATCCACCACAGGTGCTATTGTTAAAGGTGAGCCGGAGCTTTTGGATGAGTTCAATCTTGATTTTACCCATGACGGCGAAGAGTGGAAAATGCTCATAGGCAATGCCGGCGACAACAGGATGCTTATTGAGCTGAATGGTCCAAGACACTACAAGGTTTATTTGAAGGAAAACAACAAATATGCGGAGCTCTTAAAATGCGTTTCTGCTAAGGGCTATCATGAAGCCAATAAACCTTTTAATGTAAATAAGTAATATAAATAGGAGATTTTATGAGAAAAACTAAGATTGTATGTACTATCGGTCCCGCAAGTGAATCAGAGGAGATGATCGCAGCGCTCTGCAAAGCAGGAATGAATGTTGCGAGACTTAACTTTTCACACGGAGATCACAAGGAGCAGCTTACAAGAATTAAGAGAATAAAGAAGGTTCGCAAAGAACTTGGCCTTCCCATCGCAATTCTTCTTGATACAAAGGGCCCCGAATACAGAATCGGTACCTTTAAGAACGGCAAGGTCAACCTTGAAGCAGGAAAGAAATTCACCTTCACAACCGAGGACATCAAGGGCGATGACACCATAGTTTCCGTAAGCTATAAAAACCTTGCGAAGGAGCTTTACAGAGGCGACAGAATCCTTCTGAACAACGCTCTTTTGGAGTTTAAGGTTATCGATACAGACGGCACAAGAATTGAGACTGAGATCATCACAGGCGGCGAGCTTTCAGATAAAAAGAGCATGAGCTTCCCCGGAAAGCACATCAAGCAGGTTTATCTTTCAGAGCAGGATAAATCAGATATCCTTTTTGGTGTCGAGAATGATGTTGATTTCATCGCATGCTCATTTGTTTCCGTAAAACAGGATCTTGTGGATGTCCATGAATTTTTGAAGGCACACAACGGTAACGACAAGGTTCAGCTCATCGCTAAGATTGAGAACCAGTCAGGCTATGACAATATCGAAGAGATCTGCACAGAGTGTGACGGAATCATGGTTGCCAGAGGAGACATGGGTGTAGAGGTTCCCTTCGAGCAGCTTCCTGCGATCCAGAAGGACCTTATCACCAAGTGCAGAATGCTTGGTAAGCGTGTAATTACAGCTACTGAGATGCTTGAGTCCATGATCCACAATCCCAGACCCACAAGAGCTGAGACCTCAGACGTAGCAAACGCTGTTTATGACGGAACAAGTGCCATCATGCTTTCTGGCGAGACCGCTGCGGGCGCATATCCTGTTCAGGCTGTTGAGACCATGGCAAAAATCGCTGAGACTACAGAGCAGAATATTCATTACAACAAGCGTTTTTACAATTACGATTTTCTTATAAAAAATGATGTGGATGCAATTTCACATGCAACCTGCGGAATGGCTATTGACCTTGATGCCAAGGCAATCGTAGCCTGCACCCTCTCAGGACGTACAGCGAGAATGGTATCCAGATTCAGATCACCTGTGGATATCATCGGTCTTACAACTAATGAAAAGACCTGGAGATGGCTGTCACTTTCTTGGGCTGTCACACCCAGAATGTGCGATGTTTTCCCTTCTACTGACGTTTTGTTCTACAGCGCAAAGAAGGTTGCCATCGAAACCTTTGATCTTAAAGAAGGGGATAAGATCGTTATCACAGGCGGTGTTACCAACGGAGAATCCGGCAATACCAATCTTATTAAGATTGAAGATGTATAAATAAAATCCATGAAATGAAAGTGAGGAGAGAGAAATGTTTTGTGGAAGTTGTGGAACTCAGATTCCCGAGGGTTCGAAGTTTTGCCCAAATTGCGGCACGGCTGTTGAGGTACCGGTTCAGGTTGTGCGTAAGAAGGGAGGCGCAGGTAAGCTTGTAGGAATTATCGCTGGTGTATGTGTACTGATTCTTGCACTTGGTGTAGGAGCGGCCTACTTGTTTTTGGGCAGAAAGACCACTATCAATCTCAATAAGTACATGACCATAAGCTACAGCGGTTATGAGACAATAGGCAAGGCTTCAGCAGTTTTTGACACTGATAAATTCGAAGCTGACTACAAGGATAAGATTAAATTCACCAAGGCAGCTAAGAAAGAATTCGAAAGCGCTAAGGGTGAGTTAGGCGAGCTTGGTAATCTTGTAAGTGACCTTGATGATGTCGAGGCAGCGCTTGCAGCATACGGTTTTACACCGGCGTCTCTTTTGGAGGATGGTTTTAACGGTAGCCTTGATAAGACAGATGGTCTTTCAAACGGCGACAAGGTAGTTTATACATGGACCATCTCAGAACAGGATGAGAAGGATTTTGAGAAGTATCTTAATGTAAAGATTAAGTACTCAGACATTGAGGGCACAGTTGAAGGCCTTGAGACAGCTACATTATTCGATCCTTTCGAGGGCGTTGAGATAGTTTACTCGGGAATCGCCCCTGATGGAACAGCTCAGATTCAAAACAGCAATACAAGCGGTGTTTACGGATACCTTGATTATCAGCTTGATAAGAGCTATGAGCTCAGTAACGGAGACGAGATTACAGCTACTGTTACAACTTATTATGGAGATAGTCTTGAGGATTACTGCCTTGAAAACTATGGCATGATACCAAGTCAGACAGAAAAGGTCTTCACAGTAGACGGACTTAGCAGCTATATAGCATCTGCTTCCGAGATTTCAGACGACATGCTGTCCAAGATGAAGCAGCAGGGCCTTGATATCATAACAGCTAACGCAGCATCTTACTGGTCAGATCAGGTTACATTAAAAGAAGCAAATTACATCGGCAACTATTTCCTTGTTGAGAAGCCGGGTGCATATGCAGACTACCACAACATTGTGAATCTTGTTTTCGAAGTAGTATCCACAATCGATATAGACGAAGATGATGCTAAGTACAAGGCAGATATTCCATATTACTACTACGTTTCTTTCTATGATGTAATGCAGATGCCTGACGGAGTAACATCTGTTGACCTTAGCAGATATGACACAACCTATGACTACTTTAACGTAGATACAGGCGTGGATTCCGGTTGGTGGAGCACCTACAATTACGACTTCAAGGGTTATGAGACCTTAGATACAATGTTCAACAAGCTTGTATCAGCAAGCGTTGATGTTTATACTTATGAAGATAATATCCAAGATGATTTAAAGAATAATAATGCTCAGATAAGTAGCGAAACAGAAGCTGACAAAAATGAGGATAGCGCAGATTACATTTTACCTGATAGTGACACAAGACTTTATACGAAGGCAGAGCTTAATAAGTTTACTGCAGAAGAACTCAAAATAGCCCGCAATGAGATTTATGCACGCTACGGCAGAAAGTTCAAGGATGAAGAACTTCAGAGTTATTTTGACAGCAAGGACTGGTATGTAGGTCTTTACACTCCGGAAGAATTCGACAAGATAAGTAACACCCTTCTGAGCGATACCGAGAAGACCAACGCTGAATTGATTAAAGAAGTAGAAGATTCAAAGAAAGATTGATTTTTGACATGAAAAAAAGAAAGAACAGTCCTATCCCATACATACTTATCGGGGTAGGTGTGATTGTACTTTTGGCACTAGTGGTTTTTGCTATTACAAGGGATCCCTCAGGTGTAAAAGATAAAGAAGAAACAGAAGTGGCGGAAGCTCAGATGGAGGCTTCCGGTGATAGCGGTGATACGGATAGTGTCTCTGCTGATGATCAGGCAGGTTCCGAAAACGGTGATATAACCATGAACGGATCAGAAGAAGCTCAGGCTCGGGAGAATGATTCGCTGCAGGCTTCACAGAATGGTGAAGGCTCATCGGATACTGCTGATAGTGATGAAAGTACAGATGGCGCGGCTTCTGAAAATTCAGATACATCAGAAGAAAATGGAACTTCTGATACGTTAGCTGCTGACAGCGATGCTTCTGCGACTGCTGGAGACAGCACAGATAAAGAGGCATCAGATAGTGAGAATGCTGAATCATCTGAAAACAGTAATGCAGATATTTCCGGTTCAGATAGTGAGAATACATCCGCAGATGCAGCGCAGGCTCAGACGTCAACGCCACATACAGGCGGCCATCTTGTAGTAATTGATCCGGGGCACCAGTCCCATGGAATGTCAGAGAAGGAACCCAACGGCCCGGGGTCATCAAATATGAAAGCCAAGGTTACAGGCGGAACTTCAGGCAAGACATCAGGCCTTACAGAGTATCAGCTCAACCTGACAGTCGGACTGAAGCTTAGGGATGAACTGGTCGCAAGAGGCTACACAGTTATAATGACAAGAGAGTCCAATGACGTCAGTCTTAGTAATGTGGACAGAGCACAGATTGCCAATAACGCAGGTGCGGAAGCCTTTGTCAGAATACATGCCAACGGCTCTGATAACACCTCCACAAACGGTGCCATGACTATTTGTCAGACACCTTCAAATCCCTACAACGCTGCTTACTATTCACAGTCAAGAAAGCTTTCAGACTGCGTTCTTGATTCCTTCGTGGCCGCAACCGGCTGCAAAAAGCAGTACGTATGGGAAACAGATACCATGACCGGCATCAACTGGGCTAACGTCCCCTCCACCATCATTGAGATGGGCTATATGTCCAACCCAACAGAAGATGCCAACATGGCCTCCGAAGCCTACCAGTCTCAAATGGTGACTGGAATTGCAAATGGAATAGATGCTTTCTTTGCGAACTGAATTATGATGAAAATGTTGAGGCTCCCCAGGTAATAGGGGAGCTTTTCAATTCCTTGAAAGCCACTTATTGCCTAGGAAAACAGATTAATCAAATCTTAAGAAATTTTGTAAGAGTTTCTTAAGAAATTTGGGAACTATTTGTGGTATTATCTTTTTACGTGATCACTACAGTTTAAGTTTAAAAAGCATATATTTATTAGACTAAATTGGTCGGTTTGATCATATAGGTATCCGGGATATCCCCGATTATTTCCACTGAATTTGTTTGTAAAGACATAACAGCAAGGTTATAATTTAATAGTAAGACATATCTCTACTACATGCTCCTATATGGTCATCTGATTTAAAAGTATAGAGAGGATGTAGTATGATAGAAGTACAAAATAAGGTCACTGTTAATGAAAAATATAAGGATAGGTTATTCAATTTCATATTTGGTAGTCCTGAGAATAAGAAGTGGACACTGAGTCTTTATAATGCTGTAAATGGATCTGCTTATACAGATGAAAATGCTATAGAAATCAACTCGATTAAAGAAGCTCTTTATCTGGGGATGCATAATGATACATCATTTATGATTTCAGATACAATCAATATTTATGAGCATCAGAGTAGCTTTAATCCCAATATGCCACTTAGGCAGCTACAATATCTCGGGAGTTTGTATGAAAAATATATAAAAGAAAATGAACTGAATAAATATAGTAGCACGCTTTTACAGCTTCCAGTTCCAAAGCTGGTAGTATTTTATAATGGTATTAGGGATAAACGGGATGAAATCATTTTAAATCTCAGTGATTCTTTTGATGAGAGAGTCAGGGCTGAGGCAGATGTTGAAGTCCGTGTCAGAATGTTGAATGTTAATTATGGTCATAACCAAAAAATCTTGGATGCATGCAGACCGCTTAAAGAATATGCATGGTACATCGATACTGTTAGACAATACCATCGAGCGATGGGGATAGAATCTGCGCTTAGCAGAGCTATAGATGACATGCCTAAAGATTTTAATATTAGGCAATTTATGATGATTCACAAATCGGAGGTATTTAGTATGCTTTTGTGTGAGTATAATGAAGAAGAAACAATGAACTTGTTCAAAAAAGAGGGCATACAGCAAGGACTACAGCAAGGTCAACAGAAGCATCTTGTCGAACAAGTTTGTAAGAAACTTAAAAAATGTAAAACAGCTGCTGAGATAGCAGAAGATTTAGAAGAAGATATAAATGAAATAACAAGAATATGTCAGGTGGCAGAGAAGTATGCGCCTGATTACGATGTTAATGCGATTATGGAGAATCTATGAACTCTCTGTTAATTAGTTTTCTTTCGATTGAAATAATTTCTACATTCCGCGGATTGAGAAGAGGAATCCGCGGAATGGTCTATGGAATCGCCACGTGGGTCATCATGATCCTTCTTATTCCGTCGTTGGCGCTTAGTATCACACATAATCTTGAAAAACAACCAAAGGTTAGAGATAAAATAGAAGACATAATTGATCCATACGTTGATGCTGTTACCATGAATGTTTTGGATGAGAATTCAGCTGTATTTAACACTGACACTGATGCGTTGAAACAGTACTTTCAGAACTTCGTCGGAACCGAGGAGCAGCTTGAACAATATGAAAAATATGTTCTTGGTGAGTCCGACGATCCGGGATATTCATATTCTCAGGGCAGCACCTTTAGCTTTGAAAATGGGTCGCTTGAGCAGCAGGCCCATGAAGAGGCCAAAGATACTCTTGTGGAATACAGCATCTACATAATGTCAGTTGTGATCAGCTATATACTGATAAAAATCGGATTAGCCATAGCTTCAAGCCTAATAAATAGCTCTATGAAGCAGCGTCTTAGAACCTCTGCCGACAACATCGGATTACTCTGGGGAATTGCAGAGGGCGTACTCTATATATTTGTCATCCTGATGATAATTTCAACCATGCAGCATACCGGTGTCGGAAAGCACTTCATGAGTATGGTCACAGAGAACACCTTTATCAAGTATATGTATGAAAATAACATAATTCAGAAGCTGTTTATGGCAGGCCCTTGATTTAATAAATCAAAGTGACTTGCTGTTCATAAATTACGCGGTGGATTTTTGAATATATTGAGTAACATCATTTACATGTGGGGGATAGGGCAAAATGTATGCTTATTTTAGAACGGTAGTTTTCATATTTGGACTTATATTTGGTTCGTTTCTTAACTGCACTGCAATTCGAATATGCAGGAAAGAGGATTTTGTTAAGGGCAAGAGTCACTGCATGTACTGCGGACACGACCTTGCAGCGATAGATCTAATTCCTGTGGTCAGCTATCTTCTTACAAAGGGTAAATGCAGATATTGCAAAGAAAAAATATCACCCAGATATCCGCTTACAGAGCTTTCTTTTGGAATAATTACGCTGTCAATGTACCTTGCAGTGTTAGAGCCATCTCTTAGACTTTTGTTTACTGTGGACGTATCCACATTAGTATTGTTTTTTAGAAATCTTGTACTTTCAGGAATCCTTTTCATAATCGCGCTTACAGATCTTGAGACCTTTGAAATACCGGATGGATGCATTCTTGCCGGAATTATTACCTGGGTAGTGACTGCACCCTTTATGTCAGGTGAAGGCCTATTTTCAAAGATATCGCTTTTGTGGATGGGGAATCATCTTCTTGCAGGAATTCTGATGCTAGTAATCATGCTTCTTTTAACTATGGCAGTTGAGAAGTTCCTGAGAAAAGAGGCGCTTGGAGGTGGAGATATTAAACTCTTTGCGATGCTTGCACTTTATCTTGGATATGCCGGAAGCTATGAGTTAATCATTTTCTCCTGTATCAGCGGACTTGTATTTGCAGCTATCAGACGATTGCTTAACCCGGATGCTTCAAAGGCATTTCCTTTTGGCCCTGCCATAGCGTTTTCGGGATATTTACTTTTGATTTTTTCAGAAAGTATTACGAGTTGGTATCTCGGGCTACTCATGTAGAGCTTAAGTTTTAGGGTATAAAGTAACCAGGATTTCACAAACGTGAAATCCCGGTTTTGACTGTAGACATATCTAATATGTTAATCCAACTTTAACAGAAGACGAGCCTGCTTTTCTGCATCAGCTCTGGGAATATTTTGCATTTCCATTATTGAAAGTGTAACGTTTTCAAAATCCTCATTTTTTTGCTCTCCTCGACCTTCAACCCTACCTTCAACCCGACCTTCAATCCGACCTTCAACCCGTCCTTCAATCCGACCTTCAACCCGTCCTTCATCTATTAATCCTTGAATTCCTTTACACACTTCTATCACCTCATCGTTCTCATGTTCTGGTTTAATTGTTGATCCTGTCATGGTATTCATAATAGCCACTCCTGTTCGACTGATTTTCCATTCACCATTTCGCTCAGCTACCATTTGTTTAAGAGCAGGAGTGCTGTCTGATTTGCTAATGAATTCAAGCACACCTCCAAGCTCTGTTTTGAACAATTTGAAATCGTTGATTGTTTGCGGCGTGATAAGATTTACTCTGTAATCACATGCATAAATACGAATTTCCTTTGGTGTATTAGGTGGAAACATATCACTAATGCGCAGGCTACCATCCCATTTTTCTTTGCCCCAGTATATGGTAAGCGTTACTACAGGGATTATGTGATCGTCTTTCGCAAAATGAGATAAGAATTCATCACCTTTGAGATCCTGTTTTTTCTTGTGCATGGTAGATATGTTATCTGCCTGTGTAGCATAATTAAGGCTGTCATATAGCAGGTTCTTTACAGCCATGGCGTAATGTATATTTGATTGGTTTTCAACGCCCATCATAACATACACTGCATCATCCGAAGTGCGAAGCACACACTGCTTAAGCACATCCCTCATTTTCTGCTTTGCAAACAAATCATTGTTTTTAGTGAGGGAAATTAGTTCGGTAGGATCTTTTTCGTGAAGATCAGTATCTTTTATAACCTGCTTCCCACCAAATAAAAAGTAGTTGAACGCATCTGCAAAACGTGCATTATCTGACATGTATTCCTTAGTCAGATTGTCTTTTTGTCCCATTTAATCATTTCCTTTCCTCGCATTTTTGAATTCTCAGCCGTATATCTATTATAGAAATAACGCGAGGCAAAATAGTATCTGGACAAAATACATATTTGGGTACAGTAAAATAAAGCTATGTCAATACATACTTTCTTTTTGTACATTATAACATAGTTATATCAATGTTTCTGCGAAAAGTGCCCGAAATTAGGGCTGGATTCGTTACGCCGTAGCGTTATTTGATAAAGATATAAAACATGAGTGAAATCATAATAACATATGAGATAAACAAATACAACAGAAAATGCAATTTGTTCATTTGTTACCAGATAAGTGTTGAATAAGTTTAATAATTATTTAGGAATATTGATAAATCACAAAGTAGTGGTAATATCTCTCAGGATGCCACCGCCGATTCAAATGCGCTTTTTGCAAGGATTAAAGTGACGATACTGCTTTGGTACTTGCTCTTTACTATATTTTACTTCATAGATTTCGCAGCAGAGATTTTTTGGATCAAATACTACCATATCAAACTCGCTGATTGGAAATTGTAAGTTATAACGGCGATATGCAGCCTGCTTTTTTTGAGGTAAAATGTACTATATATATTACTAACCAGGAGGACATTATGGCAGAGGAAAGCAAAAACGTATTTTCAGAATTTATTGGGGATTTTATGAAGCGCGAGAAGGCTGATAAGCTGGAGCGATACAGACATCTGAACAAATTTGTGAAAAAGGGTCAGATCCTTTTTACAGGCTCATCACTTATGGAGCAGTTTCCTATTCAGGAGATTCTTTTAAATCACGGAATGAATCTGACAATCTATAACAGAGGTATCGGCGGATACACAATCCCGGAGATGCTTGATGCTATGAACGAGCAGATTCTCGACTTAGAGCCATCTAAGATTTTTATCAATATCGGAACCAACGACATCAGCATACCCGATGAGACCAAGGAAAAGCTTATTTCTGATTACAGACAGGTACTTACCCAGATTAAGGAAAAGCTTCCGGAAACTGTGGTTTATCTGATGGCTTATTATCCTGTAAACGAGACAGTTGCAGCAAAGATGCCCTGGCCCGACGCAGACAAGGCAGCAATCCTTAGAAGAGAGAGGCTTCCTGAGGCAAACGCAGCAGTTAAGGCTCTTGCTGAAGAATTTTGCTACAACTATATCGATGTAAACGAAGGCCTCACCGGCCCTGACGGCAAGACCAAGGAGGAATTCTCAATCGACGGAATTCACATGTGGTCTGATGCATATGAAGTTGTTTTTGAAAATATGAAAAAATATCTTTGATTTACAAAAGCTTGCGCTGTCCCCATCTGTTTTGGGGACGCGTGCTTATATTATGAAAAAAGAGAAAGGTTTTTAGGGGGCACTTATGGAATATTATGGAAGAAAACCAAACTATAATTTTCTTCACCAAATGATGTTTGGCATGGCGGAATTCTACAACGGGGGCGCTTTTGTCATCATAAACACTTTTTTTGCAGTATTTATGACCAAGGCACTTGGCATGCCTGCGGCGCTTGCGGGCACAATCCCGCTTGTGGGAAAGGTTTGGGATGCCATCACGGATCCCTTGATGGGAAACATTACTGATAGGACCACGTCCAAATTCGGACCCAAGAGATTTTACATTTTTATTGGTGCATTTGCTTCATCAATTACATTCCTTCTTTTATGGGTAAGCATTCCAAGCACCTCGCCTGTGATTCTTTATATCTTTTATCTGTTTATGTACTGCCTGTTTTCAACGGGCTTTACAATTCTTTTTGTTCCATATTACGGACTTTTACCTGACATGATGGATGACTATGCCATGCGTGCGAAGTTTTCAAACTGCCGCATGATCTGGTCCACACTGGGTTCCATGGTTTGCGGACTTATTCCGACATTCATAATTACCGATACGCTGAACAAAGGCCTGTATATGAAGTGCGCCTTCATTTTCAGCATTCTCTTCCTGTGCACATCCTTAGTGACCTTCTTTGGCACTTGGGAAAAGAAAAAGGAACCCATCAACACAACTCTTGCCGAGAGCTTTCCTCAGTCTGTAAGCGTCTTAAAAAGCAGATCCTTCAGGCTTTTCCTGGGCCTGTATCTCTTTGGACAGTGCGGTATGGACTTCGTTTCCGGCATGGCAGTTTACTATGTGGATGATGTTTTAAACGGCTATGGAAACGGTTACTTTACCTATCTTATGGCGGTTCTTCTGATTTCGCAGCTGGTTGGTATGCTGATCTGGGGACCTGTTATGAGCAAGACCTCCAAGAGGACGACCATACTTATCGGCGCGCCTATAAGACTTTTTGGTACTTTGGGACTTCTTGCTTTTTCTTATGAAGGTGCAAACATAGTTATGATTTTGATTATGACGGCACTTATTGGTCTTGGAAACGCTGCAACTCTCACAAGCATCTTTGCAATCATGGCGGATATGGCTGAGGTTGACGAGCTGATCACATCAGTAAGAAGACCCGGCATAGTTTCCGGTATGGCTACTTTTATCAGAAAAATCTCAGCAGGCGTATCAGCCGCAGTTATCGGAATCCTTTTATCGGCAGTTGGTTATGATGAGGTAATCGCAAATCAGGGCGGCCGCCAGAGCCTTGGTACTCAGCATGGAATATCCCTGATTTTCATCATCTGTCCTGCTATTCTGATTACACTTTTGTTTGTAGTTGCTGTTATTTTCCCTATCACAGGAAAAGAGTTTGCAGTTATTCAGAAGGAAATCGCCCGCAGAAAGGGCGAGGAACCTTCAGTAGCCTCAGATGAAGAGAAGCGAATCTGCGAGAAGGTAACGGGCTTTTCCTACGATAAGCTCTGGGATATCAGGAATTCAAACAAGAAGGTTTGATTTTTGAAAAAACGTATTCCAACAAACGAATATTTATATAAGAAGAAAGAGGTGAAAATTATGAGCTATCCTTTAATTTGGGCTCACCGTGGAGCCAGTGGTTATGCGCCTGAAAACACACTTCCTGCATTTAAAATGGCGGCTGATATGAAGGCCGACGGAGTTGAGCTGGATATCCAGCTTACAAAGGATGATGTGATCGTAGTCTGCCATGATGAAAAAATCGATAGGACCAGTAATGGTGCGGGATTCATCAAGGATTATACCTATGAGGAGCTTCTTAAGTTTGATTTCTGCAATGGAAACCAGGCCTATGAAGGTGTGCACATTCCTACTATGGAAGAGGTGTTTGATTTACTTGACCCTACAGGCCTTACCATCAACATCGAGCTTAAGACAGGGGAGATATTCTACCCTGATCTGGAGGATAAGATTGTCGAACTCACGAAGAAAAAAAGCTTTTCCGACAGAGTAATCTATTCATCCTTCAACCATTACTCAGCTATGAAGATTAAGGATATGGATCCCGACGCAAAGGTGGGCTTCCTCTACGGCGACGGTCATCTTAACATGCCCGGCTACGCTGCCGAAAATGGCGTAAACGCGCTTCATCCGGCATTCTACAACCTGCAGTATCCTGATTTTATGGACGACTGCAATATGTTTGAGATTGACGTTAATGTCTGGACCGTAAACAAAGCTGCCGACATGATTAAATGCCGCGACCTTGGCGTAAATGCCGTGATTACAAACTATCCTGATAAGGCAAGGGAATTATATGAACAAGGTTAATTTTTTAGGTGAAGATGATTTCATCGAAGTAATGAAAACTGAAAACAAGGAATTTCGCAAAGCCCATGTAAAGCAGGGAAAATTCAAGTCCTTTGACGGAACTACCCTCAATTACTATTTTGCCATGCCGGAAAACGCCACAAAGGTAGTAGTTTTCGTCCACGGCTTTTGCGAGTTTTTCGGAAAATATCACGAGTACGTGTGGTATCTGTATCAGGCGGGCTTTGGTTTCTATTTCATAGAGCAGCGTGGCCACGGCTACTCCGAGGGCAAGATGAAGGAGCCCGATGTAGTCTACATAGACGATTACAACACTTATGTGGAAGACCTTCGCATTTTCATGGATAAGGTTGTTGTGCCTGCTACTTCCGGAAAGAAGCGAATCCTTTTTGCACACTCAATGGGAGGCGCTGTAAGTACCCTTTTCCTTGAAAAATATCAGGACTACTTTGACAGAGCTATCCTTAGCTCGCCCATGCTTAAGATGAAGTCCGTTCCCTCAAAATTCATTATCACACTGATCACTATCTACGCGACTTTATTTGGTAAAAAGCAATCAATGGGACCGGGACAGAAGTACTTTGACGGCAAGCCTGTTTTTGAAACCAGCAGTACCCAGTCAAAACCGCGCTATGATTATCTGTTTGAGATGCGATTAAAGGATGAGCATTACCAGACCTATGGTGCAGCCTTTGGTTGGGGACTTGCCAGCTACAAGGTTTTTGACAGGATTTTCAAAAATACATCAAGGCTGTCTCTGCCTATAACAGTCTTTACTGCAGGACAGGACCATCTAATTGACCCTGACGGCTACAGGGAGTTTGCAAGGAAGGTCCCCCAGGCAAAGATTGTCAATTTTGAGGATTCAAGACATGAGATATTCAATGCATTGGAAGAAACTCGAAATGAATATTTCAGACAGGTACTGGAGATAATAGATAATGATTGATATATTCGGAACCCTTGGCCCATCCTGCAGCGACGAAGCAACACTTAAAGCCATGTTCGAAGCTGGCATGACAGGAGTAAGGCTAAATCTGTCTCATTCCATGCTTGCTGACAACTTAGATACGATAAATATGGTCAAAAGTGCCGCAGAAAAAGTAGGGGTTAAGCCCCTCATTCTCGTAGATATCCAGGGCCCTGAGTTGAGGATAGGTGATTTGGAAACTGAGCTACAGCTTAGCGAAGGGCAGGAGATAGTTATTGGAAAAAACGGGATCCCGGTAGACTTTAGAATTTTTGAAAACATCCATCCCGGTATAGAACTGAAATTTGACGATGGTAAGTTAGCCGCTGTCG
The DNA here is from genome assembly GCF_000424265.1 of Butyrivibrio sp. WCD3002. Classification (GTDB taxonomy): domain Bacteria; phylum Bacillota; class Clostridia; order Lachnospirales; family Lachnospiraceae; genus Butyrivibrio. Next base: position 1,718 of record NZ_AUJO01000022.1, on the reverse strand, counting down.
TTTCCTCATGCTCGGATGACTACGCGCTGGCCACAGTAAAGCGTGGTGGGGTCCTCAAAAGCCGCAAAAGCATAGCCTCGGATGATTTCGATATCGAGATGCCAACTCTTACAGAGGAAGACCATATCAATATCAAATGCGCAGCAGAAAATGGAATAACAGGAATAATGCAGCCCTTTGTGAGAGGCCGCGAGGATGTGGCAACCCTTAGAAACGAATTGCACCATTGCGGAGCAGATGATATTCGAATCTACGCCAAGATAGAAGACAGGCGAGGCATCGATAAACTTGACACTATTATAGAAGAAAGTGATGAAATTATAATCGCAAGGGGAGACCTTGGAAACGCCGTACCACTCTATGACCTTCCCGGAGTACAAAAGGATATCGCAGGAAGGTGTACTGAAATCGGAAAACCGTTTATGGTTGTAACCCAGATGCTGGCTTCCATGGAACATAGTCCTGTTCCCACAAGAGCAGAGGTAAGCGACATTTTTAATGCAGTACTGGACGGCGCATCATCCGTTATGGTGACCGGAGAAACTGCAGTAGGCGAGTATCCTGTCGAAGTAATCAGATATATGAAGAAAACAATTGAAAGTGCGGAAAAGTACAAAAATAAATTGTGAAGAAGGGACTTAAAATCTCAGAAAGGAGGACATAATGAGCAGCGTTTTTGAAAAAGGAAAGATGGGTATACGTAGTTTTTTATCTGTAACAATTTTATCGTTTGCAATGGTAACAGGAGCAGTTCCCTTAAATGTATTTGGCTTACCGGCAAATGCTGAAGAGTCAGGTGGAAGTGATAAGACATATTATGAGCTGGTTTATGATCCGGGAGAAGGTTCCGGTACCATGGCATCTGAAGAAGTATATGATGGGCAGATATACTCTTTTCCTGAGTGCTCATTTGAGCCTCCAAGAGCCTTTCTGTTGATACGGGTAAGACTGTAAATATAAAAGCATCGGTAAAGCTTGCTGATAAGAAAAAGAAGCTCCCTAAAAATGCAGCGAAGCTAAGGTACGTCTCTTCAGATGAAGCGATTGCTACAGTCGACAAGAAAGGTGCAGTTAAAGGTGTAAATTCAGGAACCTGTTTCGTATATGTTTTTGCCGTAAATGGTCTTGCAAAGAAGGTAGAAATTATAGTGAAATGAGAATTTCATAACAAATTTCAATTTTTTTTAGGAGGAATAATGTGTCGCAAAGCCGCATTATTCCTCACTTTTTTGCTTTTGAAGATGGCTCGGGAAAAATTTTTTTGAAAAAAATTTAAAATTTTTGTTGACACATTATTTGCGTGGTGATATATTTAATTTTGCTGCGGCGCACGGCAAACAAACAAAAAGCCAGCGAGCCCAGTGTTTAAGCACTTTGACAATGGAATAGTAATGCAACCCTGAAAATTCCAAAAAGAAATTTCAGAGAACAAAACAAACCTAACAAGGTAAAAACGGACAGAACAAAGCCAAGCTTTAGTTCTGGTCAGACGAACGATCCAGTCACTTTAAGTGATTAGATAGAATTTAAACGTGAGAGTTCGATCCTGGCTCAGGATGAACGCTGGCGGCGTGCCTAACACATGCAAGTCGAACGGAGATTTAACGCTGATGAAGCTTCGGCAGAATCTTGTTAAATCTTAGTGGCGGACGGGTGAGTAACGCGTGGGCAACCTGCCTCGTACTGGGGGATAACAGTTGGAAACGACTGTTAATACC
>NZ_AUJO01000021.1 GCF_000424265.1 Butyrivibrio sp. WCD3002 | reverse complement strand
TTTTGTTTTTATGACTGGAAATGCCTGGTTGATCGGAGCTGGGATAATTCTGTGGGGGATTGGAATGGGTGCGCAGGAAAGTATTATGAAAGCAGCTGTCAGCGGAATCGTCCCGCGTTCCATGCGAAGCACCGGTTTCGGAATATTTGAGACAGGATTTGGTATTGCGTGGTTTCTGGGCAGTTGGCTTCTCGGTGCCCTGTATGATTTGAATCCTGTGTATCTTGTCACTGTGTCTGTGGTATCACAGTTTCTGGCGATTGCATTTTATGTTTTATGCCTCCGGTGCAATAAGACAGAGTGCTAACAATTCCAGTTTGTTGGAATGAGCATTATATCCGAATTTTATGTTCTATTGGTGCTAAGGGAATTCCGGGGTCAAGCTTCATATGCGCAAGAATTACTTCGTTTACGCCAGGAAGGATCATTTCTCATGTTAGAAGAGGTCCTTGTTAATTATGGCAGTCTGCTCAAAGCGTTATCAAAGATATTTACGCAGATATCAGCCATTTGTTTTTCGTCTTCCTGCATCCCATCCCTGAACCAGCTTATGAGTATTTGTAAAATGGCAGCTTCGGCAGCAAGTCTGAGATACTTCTTTTCTGGGTCAGCTGTAGGATAGAGCCGCTCTGAGACCGCTTTTTCAAGAAAGAGTTCATTCTGAAGAATTCCGGCTTGGTCAAACAGAGATATTATATCTTTATCGTTTTTGACAGCCCGAAAAATATCTTCGAACCACAGATGTGGGTTTTCGTGCAGTTCGGGCTTTTCGCTGATCTCCGCTATACGCTTTATTATTTCATCCCCAAGCTCATGCAGGATATCTTCTTTATCTGTATAGTTTCGATAGAACGCCGTCCTTGATACTCCTGCACGGCGTACTATCTCGCTGATGGTGATCTTCTCATAAGGGTGTTCGCTCATTAGATGCATAAGCGAAAGCTGCAGACACTCTCTTGTCAGCTGATTGGACTCCTTATTATTCATCCTCAGAACTTCTTTTTTTTGCATTTCTGTTAAAGATTCTTTTGAGCTTTTCATTTTTTCTCCCTCTCGACGTTACAAAAAATGCAAGAATGTAACATCGGTTCACTTAAACGAAATATTGTCATGTCCGATGGTAGAGCCATTGTTATTAATATGCTGTGGCGTTACACTTGTTACATCAGAATAATTGTAGCATCGTTTGGGGAGGCATAACAAGTATGGAATTAGCAAAAAACATTTCTCACAAAGTACAAAGACAGGCTTTTAGCATACTGATTGACAGGTTCCTTGCAAATCTCGATAAAACGGAGAACAGGACTGCTACTTATCTTAAGCTTGTTGACCAGGCAGAGAAATTCTGGGGTAAAGATGGAGCCAGAAAAGAAAGCCTTGATAAAGTAAGAGCGGCATTTAAAGATCCGGATAACAGATGGGTTAAGTTTTTGAATAAAGTAATAGATGAGACAGATCCGCATGTTGCAAAGATGATGATGCTCAATCTTGGCTATGAGGCATTTTTCAGAGGCACAAAAATGATCAGGGCAAACAGGGAAAAATACGGATGCAATATCCCATGGCTTATTCTTTTTGACCCTACAAGCGCCTGCAATATGCACTGTGCGGGATGCTGGTCAGGTACTTATGGACCTAAGCACAATCTGTCTTTTGAAGATATGGACAAAATCGTTACCCAGGGAAAAGAGCTGGGAGTATATCTTTACATGATGACAGGAGGAGAACCTCTTGTAAGGAAGAAAGATATCTTGAAACTGGCAGAAAAGCACAATGATGTTGAGTTCTCTATCTATACCAATTCAACACTTATTGATGAGGATTTCTGTAAAGAAGTTGTAAGGCTTGGAAATCTCACATTCCAGCTTTCTATCGAGGGAACTCCTGAGACTAATGACGCAAGACGTGGCCTTGGTCATTATGATGCAGTAATGAATGCCATGGATCTACTCAAAAAGTACGGAATAGTTTATGGAACTTCCATCTGCTATACAAGAAACAACATCAAGGCAGTTACTGATCCTAAGTTCATCGAGTTTATAGCTGAAAAAGGAGCAAGATTTGGATTCTTCTTTCACTATATGCCGGTTGGAAACAATGCTGTTCCTGAGCTTATGCCAACGGTAGAACAGAGAAAGAAGATGGTGGATCAGATTAGATTCCTGAGAAGTGACAAATGTGACCTGGGATTCTTCCCTATGGATTTCCAGAATGATGGCGAAGCAGTTGGCGGATGCATAGCAGGCGGAAGAAATTACTTCCACATCAATTCAAGCGGAGATGCTGAGCCATGCGTATTTATCCACTTCTCCAACACGAATATACATACACATTCAATACTTGAGATGCTTCAAAGTCCTCTTTTCATGGAATATCATAAGGGGCAGCCATTTAATAAGAATCATTTAAGGCCATGCCCAATGCTTGAAAATCCGGCTCTTTTAAGGGACATGGTTGAAATATCCGGAGCTCATGGTACCAATGAAGAGTCTGAAGAAAGTGTTGAACATCTGTGTGCAAAGTGTGATGATTACGCAAAAGAGTGGGCGCCTGTAGCTGACGATATCTGGGCCGGACAGAAACACTATAAGAAGGCATATGAGAATTATGCAAAAAAGGATGAAAAGCCTCTAAACATAGTTGCATTTAAGCACAAACCCAGACAGCATCACTTTAAACATAAGAGAGCTTAAATGCCTCGAATTATATAGTATTGTTGTTTCATTTACCCTGTCGAATAAAGTTTTATACTTTTCTTTTTCTGATGCAAGGCAGGTTTACAATGATCGGATGTCCCAAACCGGATGAGGGAGATTACACTGAGAAACTGACAGAAGTTATCAGTAACAAGGACATAAGGGATGTTACTATTGCAAGGATGGAAATGCCATGCTGCGTCGGTCTATGGTGTTCCGATGACTCATATAGCGTCGGAACACTTTTTTTATGTTCTAATGGTGCTCCGTGAATCCCTGGTTCAAGTCCCGTATGCGCATAAGTTAGCAATGCCGGAATACTAGAAGTCGCCTTTATCGATTTGTTATTTATTATTTATCGTATTTTAACATAATAATGTTAGAATTAAGTGTGAGTATCTAAAGCAAAGAACAAACAATAAGGCGAGTGTATCATGAAATCAAAAAGGATCCATACTACTATCAGCATAGCCCTCCTTTTCCTGGTAATCTATCAGGGAGTCTTTTTGACGCCTGTTTATGCCTCGTCTGATTCTCCTGCTACAGAATTTACAGTCGGTGTGCCTGTAGACAGATGTCCTATGTTTTACATTGATAAAGACAACGGCAAGATTGCAGGAATCGGCGTTGATCTTATGGAATCCGCTGCCAAAGAAGCTGGTTTCAATGTCGCATTCAAAGCTATAAGTGAATCAAATCTTAAGGAAGCCCTTGATAGTACTGAGTACGATCTTGTTATGCCCTTTGGAAGTGCTGTTTCAAGTGCATCTGGTCAAGCGACCATCGTATCGGACAATCTCATCCAGACCCCATTTACCCTTGTGACTACAGATAAGCACTCTATTTCTGACATAAATACCATCAGAGTAGGCATGCTAAAATCACAGGGCGGAGTAGCAGAAACTGTAAAGCAGTTATACCCTGGAATAACGATAAACCTTTACAATTCCATGGCTGATTGCATTAAAGCGCTTAGAAATGAAGAGGTAGATGCACTTTTACATAACTCATATGCGTGGAGCTATGTGCTTCAAAAGCCATCCTATAATGATTTTAAAGTACAGCCTTCTGCCATGTTTTCAATGGATTTTCGTGCCGGAACTCTTGAAACCCCAGAGGGAAAAAAACGAATTGAACTTCTGAACGAAGGAATTGCAGCTATTCCTGAAACCAAAAAACAGGCTATAGCCCTTGATTACACTACCAGAGATCTTTATGTATATACTTTTGAAGACTATCTCTACCAATATAAGTACTTCCTTATTATTGGGACTATCCTTTTTGCTGCTCTTGTTATAATGCTTGTCCTAAGACAGAAAGCATATTTTGAAGAGCAGAAGGAAAAGATGCGGATAATGGAGGATATCGATCCTCTCACTGGTGTGCTCAGCCACAATGGATTCCGTAAAAAAGTTGAGGAACTACTCACTAACAACCCTGATACACCGTATACGATATCCTATAACAACATAAAAGACTTTAAGTTCATCAACGACAGCTTTGGCTGGAAGGCCGGAGATGAGCTGTTAAAATTTTGGACTGAGAGAAGCCTTGAAGTACTTACCGATAAAGAAGCTATAGGAAGGTATGATGGAGATCATTTTGTTATCCTTCGATGTATTGGCGGCAATGAACAGATTCTTCAGGATGAAAAATATATTTTGACTCCTGTTCGCAATTATTTTAGCGATCGTGGAAAAGACTTTGTTGTAAGGCTCTGCTCTGGTATTTATGTTCTTATGCCTGATGACTATAAAGACATAAACGTGGATAAGATGCTTGATTATGCCCGCATTGCAGAAAGAAAAGTCAGAGAATCCAAGAAAGAAGGATTTGAGTTTTATAACCCAAAGCAGTGGGACATGGGAAGGAAAAGTGCCGGTATCGCAAGTCGCCTTCCTGCAGCTATTGAGTCTGGGGAAATACAAGTATGGTATCAGCCACAGGTCAACTATAAGACTGGGATGATAACTGGTGCAGAGGCTCTTTGCCGCTGGAAAAGCAAGAAGGATGGAAACATTTCTCCTGGAGAATTTATTCCGGTTTTGGAAGATGCTGGGCTTATCTATGATCTTGACTGTCACGTTTGGGACACTGTGTGTAAGGATTTGAAGCGATGGAATGATCAGGGCAGACAACTGTGTGTATCAGTAAACCTATCAAGACTTGATATAGTAAAGAACCCTGATGTAGCCGACCACTTTAATACATTAAAAGAGTTCTATAACCTATTGCCTGGTCAACTTCGTATTGAGATAACGGAAAGCGTATATGTCGAAAACTCCGATACCATCATCAAAACAACAACCAAACTTCGTGAAGCAGGCTTTGAAGTTGAAATGGACGACTTTGGAAGTGGTTACTCATCACTGAATATGTTAAAAGAAGTTATCCTTGATCGCATAAAGCTTGATCTTCGATTTATTACCGGTTCAGGTGACCAAAAGATGGGTCGGACAATACTTAGCTACATGGTCCAGATGATCCATGCTATTGGAACTTCTATTATCGCAGAAGGTGTTGAGACACTGGAACAGGCTGATTTCCTCGGAAGTCTTGGATGTGAGGAAATGCAGGGATATTATTTCTACAAGCCTATGCCGGTAGATGAGTTTGAAGAATTAACGGCATATCCAACAAAGAAATAAAGCCAATAAAGAACGATGTCAGACAGGGGGTCCACCTCCCGCTGGAACGCGTTGCTAACGCAAATATCATTGCACAAAATTCCCCTTTTGTGTTACGATTATTTTAGAAAAGCGGAGGAGTTAAGTCATGGGTGAAAATTCAGAATATTACAATTCATTGAGGCAGAAACGCCGTAAAGATACTGAAAGCATTAAAAACATTCTTCCTCAGCATACACATGGATTTGTTGAGGAATGTCTTCTCAAATATCAGGAAAGCACCGCTTTAAATTATGCGCAGGATATTCTATTTTTCTACGGATTTCTCAAGGAAAAGAATCCCCTGTGCAAGAATCTTGAAATCAAAGATATCCCCTTTGAAGTTGTCGAAAATCTTGGTCCTCAGGACATCAATGAATTCCAAAATTATGTTGCATCAGGCCACAAACCGGATAAAAAAGGCAATGTAAAGCCTGCTAAAGAACGTGCAATTGCAAGAAAAATGGCGGCTGTACGGAATTACTATAAATATCTGATCAAATATGACTATCTTAAGATTGATCCCACAGTGAAAGCTGCTGTAAAGAAGAAAGAAAAGGTAAAGAAAGATATCCGAAGGCTGTATCCTGACCAGGTTCAGCTTCTAATGGATTCTGTCGCAGCTGTGAATTCTGCTAGTTACCATTCCAAAGTCATGTCTGAACCTACTGCAAAAAGAGATCTGGCCATTGTAACTCTTCTGTTAAATACTGGAATCCGCGTCTCGGAATGTGCAGGGCTTGATCTTTCAGATATAAATTTTGATGAAAATACAATTACTATCGTCAGAAAAGGCGGCGATGAAGATCATCTCTACATAAACGAGATTATCCGGAATACGCTGAGGGATTATATCAATCATGAACGCCCTACCCTACTCAATGATTCTGAAGAACCTGCTCTCTTCATATCTCTTCAGCATAAGCGTTTATCGATTAGAAGCATCCAATATATGATTTCAAAATATGGAAAAAACACAGGACTTACTCAAAAGCTCACCCCTCATAAGCTCCGTAGAACTTATGGTACAGCGCTTTATAACAGAACCAGTGATATTTATATGGTTGCTGATGTTCTGGGACATAAAGACGTAAATACAACTGTTAAACACTATGCTGCTATAGAAGAAGAACATAAAAGACAGGCATCTCAGGTAGACGTTTATGGAACTGATGATAACCAGGATAATGATTAAATTGCACACACTACAGTGCCCGGTTTTTTACAATTTTAGCTTTAATCCATGCGGCTTTTTACAGATTTTTCTTTAAAAGTACGGCTTTTTACATTTTCAAGCTTTATTTTTTTAAGTTAAAAAGTGTAAAAAGTCGTATTTTTGACTTTTTACACTCCTATCTTTAAACATATTACAAGTTTAGTTTAAACCGACAAATGTAGCTTATATAAAAACTGAATTGCTATGAACAGGCCTCTTTCATGGTCGTAAAATTTATATTTTTGGTACTTGGTCGCAAAACATTTAGTATAAATAACTTCATTTTATACCAAGGTCGTTTTTTGTGTTATTATGAATTCATAATATGTATGTAGCAAAATCCTTAGATTTATTTTGCATTTACACGCTTTATTGTATCACAGTTCATACCTTGGGAGGTTTTTATGGAACGAAAAAGCCGTTCTGATCAAATTGAATCACTTCTTGAAGAAATGCCGGAATTCGTTTCCGTTTTTATCTACAATTTTGGCAAGGTCGACGCACATAACACAAAGCTTGAATATTGTCGTGATATCAAGCGTTTTCTGGATTTTATCGTGAATTGCGTCCCTGAATATAAAAAGAAGAAAATCTCTGTGAAGGATTTGACCCTGGATGATCTGTCAAATTTAGACGTGCTTTACATAAATAATTATCTGACAGATATGGCTGAAAACTACGAAAACACCACTGCAAAACGCCGCAGAGCCAGTGTTGCCAGCATGTACAGTTATTTTATGAAGGCCGGAAAAATCAGGCTGAATCCTATGGCTATATCCAAGCGAATTGATCTTCCCAAAAAGGATGTTATTTTTTTAACAAATGAAGAACAGTCCAAATTATTGGATTCTGTCCGCAACGGTACGGGCCTTTCCACCGCACAGGCAAATTACCATAATTTGTACACAAAGCGAGACTCAGCAATGATCCTGCTTTTCCTTGATACAGGACTTCGTGTGTCCGAGCTTGTAAGCACAGATATGGATGACTTTGACCTTGCATCAGGCAGCGTTGTTGTGACAAGAAAAGGTGGCGATACACAGACAGTCTATTTTTCAAATGAATGCTCCGGTTATCTTCTTGATTATTTCACAACGCAGAAAGCCAAGTTCAATTTGAAGCAAACCAGGAACTTCCCCGCTTTCACTGCCCTCTCCGGCGAAAGAATCGGAGTTCGCGCCGTTGAGCGCCTTGTGAAAAAATACGTAAGAGCTGCCCTTCCGGACAGCTCCAATGTTGACAAAATCACGCCCCACAAGCTCAGATCCAGCTTTGCCATGAGCTTCTATGAGGCCACGGACCACGATATACTCAAATTGCAGAAAAAACTCAATCACAAGAGCCTTAATACCACAAATATCTACGCAGAGGCCGCCAAGACTGACATGAAAGAAACAAGGAATGTGCTTGAGGGGCTTAGGTGACATAGAAAACTACATCATCATTATCGATATCTGTCGATACTTACATAATCAAAAATGCTTTGTATAGCATCCGTAATGTCAATAATTTCTGGCATGTGTATTCTATCTAATTTAGAATATCCTCTTAAATTCATATCGAGTAGTGCCATTTTCTCACATTGAACATACCCAGTAACTTCATCAGAATTAATTCTAATATGTAAAGCACCTGGCTCTCCATTCTTGTAAATCGGACAACCAATAATTTCACCAGTTTGATTGAAAAAATCCTTACTTACTACCAAAACCGGCATCTTTATTTTTTCAATCTTAAGTATATCCCCCTGATTTATTTCTTCTTTCATTACCAAATCTCTCTTCCTACCGGCTCACCCCAGTCAAATTCTCCGTCAAGATCAAGCTTTCCGCCATATTCGGCAGCACGCTCCTCCAAAGTTTTATGTCTGAATGGCTTAACAAGCATGATAACTCCATTTGAAACTTTGACATCCAGCACATCATCAACAGCCACATCCGCTTCTTGAAGCACTTCCTTTGGAATTCTTATGCCTTGACTATTTCCCCATGTTTTTACCTGAGCTTGCATAATATATACCTCCTTTGTGTATATACATTGTATATCCATGGATGCATTCTTGCAATATTATCTAACTAACAGCTCGTAGAACATTTCCCGAAATGCAACCTTATAGCCCATCATCCACTTTTTCTATCATCCTGCCATCGCCACCATATCAGCGTAGCGTAAAAGCTCCATTTCTATCCTGTCCAAATCAAGAGTTGTACTCTTTTCATATTCGTCGGCATTGCATGCCCTGTCATCAATATAGACATCGCAGGTGATCTTCCTTGAATTGGAGCCATACTTCTCTATGGTCTCCGGTAAGTTGTCATTTACAGCATCAAAATATAGTCCGTTATCCCGGCAAAACTCTATGGCTTTTTCAAGAGGTTCTCCTGCTCTGCATGTCCAGAGAATCAGTTTATCCCCCTGCTTCTGCTTTTCTATCAAAAAATCTATCAATTCTATATTGGCAGGACCAACCGAAGGCCAGTCGCCCAGAGAGATGGTCCCATCGAAATCTACCGCAAATATCATATCTGTCCATACCTCCTGCCATTCTGAAACTAAGGCACACCCTGTGCGCACCGGCTTGCCCCTGAATCAATGAAAAAAGCATGCATAGCGAACAGCTGTTCTATTTGTAATTATACGAATATATGTTCTGTTTTGCAACCACTAGATATTGTGATGAGCGTTGAAAGGAGGATACATAACTGGTATGGATCAGGAAAAAATAGGGGCATTTTTGAAGGAACTTCGAAAAGAAAAAGGGATAACCCAAGAACAATTCGCAGAGGTACTTAATGTATCCGGCAGAACAGTATCGCGTTGGGAGACCGGAAGCAATATACCCGATTTGGAAGTATTGCATTGTATAGCAAGACTTTGGTATTTGTATCTGTAATAATGATGGCGGCATATTCAACCAATGCATTAAGTAAGCTCCGCCATAGGAGTAGATATCTTTTCACCCACCGGCGTAAATGTTGCATATGGCCAGGCTATATACTGTAATAGTTTCAGCTTCTGCAGTTTGTTAAACACTTCTTCCTTTGATGCCGGAAAAATAGAAGTTTTTATTACTATCATGGCTTTATTCTGTAATCTGTAAGTTTTATCATTATTCCTTATTTCTTCACTTGCAGTTCAGCAATTGATATGTAGTGTTTTACCATAAAGTTCTCAGAAGCCTCTTTTTGTAGCATCTCCATGTGATCTTTATTCCATGCATCCAGCTGCTTTGGTGACATTGATGCCCCTACGCCTCTGCAGGCCCGCATTCTTCCATGCCATCCCTCTTTTGTGAACGGAATGTCAACTCTGAATTGCTCTTGCGATAATAAATCAAAATACCTCAAGTACTGCTCCGGCACCCAGACAGGATGAACTGTATCACCATAAGCTGTCCAGTTTGGATTATGCTTTAAAATGATCTCTTCACTTTTACCTGCTATCGGATCTTCATATGGAAGCCACCCCATGTAAAGAATCAGAAATTTGCCTTTCGATTTAAGCATTCTTGCAAAGTTTGGCGCCGTAATATCATGGTCAAAGTACCATATGCACTGGCATGCCGTTATCACATCAAATGTATTATCAGGAAAAGAAACTTCTTCTGCCCTGGATGTAAAGAAATCGATCTTCATCCCGGCTTCCTCAGAAAGTTCTTTTGCCTGCCTGATCTGATTATCGGCAATATCAGTTCCCGTCCACTTCGCGCCATACTTATACATGTTCCTCGGAAGTACACCTGTGCCGGTTCCTATATCAAGTATCCTCTGTCCGTCCTTACACAAACCCAGCTGCAAAATGTACTCATAAAACTCCTGCGGATAAATGTCCCTGTACTTGGCATAATCTTCTGATGTTTTGCCCCAGTCAAATGGCATTCCTTTATCAATATCCTGAATTATCATCAGCCTTCTCCAGCATCATAACATCAACAAAAACACTGGCTTCCATAGTTTCAAAGCCTTTTGCAAGGAATAAAAGAATATTCAAATACCGCATCCTCCTCGATTGACAGTCCTTTAAGCCATGGCTTATGTAAATATATACTATCGTACAACCAAAGACAGACCTGATCCGCACACAGATAAAGATCTGTTTATCACTGCTTTTGCATTATGCACATTAATACTTTAGAACGTAATATTCAAAGATAAAGCGCCATCACTTACAACTTCAAACGCATATCTATGTATTTCTGAGTCCTGTCTTCAAAGCCGACCTTTTTATAGATCGGATAGCCTTCATCTGTTGCCATTAAATCTATTCGGCATAATTTGTTTTCTTTCGCAAACTCTATCATGTTTTTCATCAGCTGTGTGCAGATGCCCTTTCCACGGTATTCACTCTCTGTATATACACTGAGCACTTCTCCATCAAGTCCATTGGGTAAAAACAGGTTCGCCGGCTTCTCAATGATCAGCAGATATGCCGCTGCCACCAACCGTCCTTCTGCCCTTGCAACAAATGCGATCAGTTCTTTTCCAAGTCTTCTGTCAAAATATCCCGGAAGTTGTTCCTCCATACATTGCCGTTCATATTCACTGATAGTTCCGAAATCGTCTATCATATATGCAATTCTCAAACGAACCAACTCAGATATGTCATCTTTACCGGCCATGTCAAAAATAACATTGCTCATTAGTCATACTCCTCACAGTAGTACATAATATAAAAATACTCTCTTTTTACAAAAGTGTTCCTAAATATTTATAACGCGCCTTTTTGCACAACATATATAAGAAAAGCTCTTACGTCAAATTTATATACCTATTTCTCCCGTAACTTCTCCGCTCGGTATATAAATTGAAAATGATAATTTGACTTATATACTTTTTCGATAAGCATTTCCTGTAACACTCACCCCTGGTACTATAAAGCACAGAAAAAAGTATATAAAAGTGCATCATATTTCTATCCTTATATACCTGCCTCGCTCAGTCGCTTACAAAAAGATATATAATTTCTATGTATATTTATATCTTAGATACAGTGACCTTTATTCTGCTCCTTTTTGCATCCAAAGCATGAAATGCAGCCGGTGTAGCGTTCAAGTTTAAAGAGGTCATATCTAACAACCTCAGCCCCGGCGTCCTCACATCCCTTGGCTGCTTCCTTTAAAAGTGTATCTGTATTGAATCCTGCCCTTGGTCCTGCATTTACAACAACAATTTTCTTAGCCATACCTTCTCTCCTTATTCTGAATGTCTGAATTATGTGAGTTTACTTAATCAATCATAGCTTTTAAATCAGCATATTTCTTCTCATTATCCGACCCGGGATAGTGTAAATTTTGATGTTCTCTTAGAAGATTTTCTAATTACCTCCTCCCTAAGCATTCCCGCCTTTGTAGTTGTAAATAGGCTTAAGGATCTTTGTGATTTCAACGGTATCCTCAACAGCCTGCCTTATGTAATCAATGTCCCTGTAAGCGAAGGGTGCTTCATCAAGTGTATCCTTGCTGATGCAACTAGAGTAAATACCTTTCATGGATGCCTTGAATTCGGAAACTGTATGTGAATTCATTGCCTGTTCTCTTGTAGATAATCTGCCTGCGCCGTGTGGTGCAGAATAGTTCCACTCTGCGTTTCCCTTTCCTTTTCCAAGGATCACGCCATCCCTCATATTGATGGGTATGATTACATCCTCGTCTTTCTTAGCTGAGATAGCACCTTTCCTTAAAATTGCTCCGTTTTCGGTTTCCTCGATATAGTTGTGGATACAGCTCTGCTGATCTTTTATCTTCCACTTCATGCCCTTGAAGATTTCCTTAATCATGATCTGACGGTTCAAGGCGGCGTACTCCTGAACAAACTGAATATCATGAAGATAATCCGCTAAAAGTTCACCTGTGAGGAAGGTCATTTCATAAGGAACTTCTATTCCCTGTTTCTTAAGATAATTGTGGCCTTTTTCTATGTAGTATTCAGCCACTTCCTTGCCAAGATGGCGGCTCCCGCTGTGAATGATCAAATATCCTTCGCCATCATCGTCCGTATCAATCTCAATGAAGTGATTTCCTCCGCCCAGAGTTCCCAGGCTAAGCATTGCCTTGTCCTGTCTGATGTGTTTTGCACAGCGAAGCCAGCCCGGATCAAACTCGCAGGCATCCCTGTGTACTACGCTTCTGCTCTTGAATCCAACCGGGATGTTATCTCTGATCACGGTATCAAGCTTTTGGAAATCCTTTCTTACTTTTCCAATCGCTGCCATGCTCATTCCGCATCCGATATCAATGCCAATAAGTGCAGGAAGTACAGCATCTTTTACTGTCATGGTAAGACCTATGGGACCTACCTTTCCCGGATGAACGTCCGGCATAACGCAGATTTTACTGCCGGTTGCTGCCTCAGTGTCTGCTATCATCTGAACCTGAGCAATTGCGTACCGGTTCACGTTTCCTTCAGCAATATCGCCCATGCACATGATTTTTGCATCTGCATATTTTCCTGTTATTTGTATCAAAACAAACCTCCGTATTGGTGTCCTCGCAAAAAAGCGCACAAAAGACACCTCTAATTCTCAGAGGCTAATCACTTAATTGTCCTGTCAAAAATGGGTAAACTGATAGAACTATCAGCTATATAGACGGCGGACAATCATGCCTCTGTCATTTCTAGTTTCAGTTGTAAATATAATCATCATGTGTTTCATGATTGTCCTCCTTTCTGCTCGTTACGAGCACTTTGAATTCTTTGTTACAGACGTTAGTATATCACATATGGTGGGTTATGGGGTATCTTCTATTTCTTTCGCAACAACCCTTTCTCCATCCTCATAAAATATATGCAGGCTGTCATAGTCCTTGTCATCCATATCCTGATACACGCAGTTTTGTTCCACGACAAATATCTCTGCCCGAATTTTCAATATTTCATAAAGTTCTCTTGTTGATAGTTCACTGAAGAACTTCGATTTCATTTCCATATGGCTGCTCCAAATTATAGTTTTCTACAGTATTCGAAATAGCTGCTTCTTATACATCTAAAAGACTACTTTGTTAAAAATTCAAATACACCCATTGTAATTGCTTCTGTAATAAGCGGTACCATACCGAACAGATATCCCGTCATGGGCTTTACTCTGTAATACTGCAAATAGAAAAACAGACTCAGTATTGCAGCTATCGCAGTTAATACGAGAAGAATAACAGCCTTGTCTATCGTAATTGATTCCCAGGCAAAAGCACGGTTTATTGATGCCACTTCAAGCATCGACCATCCTACTATTAGGAACAGTTCAGACGTCACCTGCCTGTGAAGAAAAACTCTGGTTCCATATAGCAGAATCAAATATGTAGCAATGCCAGCGGCTATAATAGTTATTCCGGAAATAAACCCTTTTCCCGGTGGAGTTTTGATTATCCCCATCATATTTATGTATAGCCCTGCAAGTCCAAATCCCGCTGTAATAAGCAATAAAATTTCATCAAGTCCGGAAGTGTGGCTGTTACCATGATCAGGATGAAACGCCACTCCCCACCATACAAGGTAAAATATGCAGCATACGATCAACAGTGCTTGTCCCAACTTAATCTGAGCCATGTTAATACCTCACTTAATTCAGTTTCCGAGCAGATATTTTCCTGTAAGGATATTTTTCTCGCAGGCGCTCATTTGATACCATTCGCAAGTACCGCAGATTTCCTGCATCTTTTCATGAGTCATCTTTTCGTGGATCATACCGATCAGCTCCTGATATTTCTA
This sequence comes from Butyrivibrio sp. WCD3002, assembly GCF_000424265.1. Lineage (GTDB taxonomy): Bacteria > Bacillota > Clostridia > Lachnospirales > Lachnospiraceae > Butyrivibrio. The sequence goes on along the minus strand of NZ_AUJO01000021.1, from coordinate 44,366 downwards.
GTTTTGACCTTTCAATCATAATACTTTTATTCACGTTATTTAGTATATCATGAACCATTCTTTTGGAAATAATGAAGGCCATCAGATTATGCTAAATCTGACGGCCGTTTCACCATTACTTATTATTATATACCTATTTCTCACATGACTGATATAAAAATCCCCTTAAGAGACTTTGAATATTTCCATTGTCTACTTAAGGGGAATCATATCAATTTTGACACACTCCCGGGATTGTCGTCACTTACTTTGTAATCGTCTGGGTCTTCTCTTTTACTCCCCTGGCCTTAAAGATCTTCTGATAATCCTTAAACTTTTTCTTAGGAACCTTGACCTTGGCATTAGGATGGATGCCCTTGAAAGCTCCGCTACCTACACTCTTCTTGGTAAGTAATTTCGTCTTAACTCTTACTTTCTTAAGCTTCTTGCACTTGTAAAATGCCTTACTGCCTATTTTCTCTACATTTGTTCCAATGGTCACACTCTTAAGCTTCTTGCTATTCTTGAAAGCTCCGGATGCAATCTCAGTAACCTTGAATACCTTGTTATCAATGGTGATTGATTCCGGGATGTTTGCACTTGAAACGGTGTTGGATTCAGCCTTCAGGATCTTAACTTTCTCCTTACCTTCTTCAACAGAAGTAATCTCGTATGAAAAACCACCGTCAGTTACAACATCGCCAACCTTGTGAGCAGGAGCAGGATCTGCTACTGTAGGTGTCTTAGTATCATCTGGTTTAGTTTCGTCAGGCTTCGTAGAATCAGACGTTGCAACTCCAATAATAGCCTTTGTTACTTTTATTGTGTTTTCATTAGAAGCATCCGATTCACTTGATGGATAGATACTTGTAACATGCTGATTTTCGTTCTTTTTTATAACAGCTCCAGCTGGTGATAAGATTTTTACATTATTTTCAAAGATTATCTCGGCGTCTTTTTCCGCTCTTAGAACGCCAGAATATGCCTGCGATACCTCTAGATCAAGCCTACCCCCACTCACAACAATATTGGCCTTTTCAGTTACAATTCCTCTTGCATAAATTCTTGTTGTTATATCACCATCAAGCTTGAGCGATGTATTGGTAGTTCCAGTTCCATCTAAGTGAATAGCATCTGTGCGACCACTAGTATAAGCAGGATCAATCATCACTTTTCCCTTTATTGTAAGAGAAATATCCTTGGCATATATTCCTGCATGTGGTCCTGCCGATCCTGACCCTTTATAAATATACCCTGTTGTTATCTTCGCATTATTAAAGGTAAGAGTATTAGTTGTAGGATCAAATGTTGCAGTTCCTATAGAGCAGGGGATGGAGTTCTTATTTTCTTCCGTAACCTGAGTATCACCTACCCATAAGTTATACTTATTTGATAATTTAAAAGTTTTTGTTGTGGTATCAAACTCTGCCTTATTTAAATCTACCCTTAAAGCGAGACGAAAAGCCCATGTATGCGATGCGTATTCAAAATAATCTTCATAGACATCATTAGCATAACTTTTTACTGTCAAAACTCCAGAACTATTTTCTGAATACGGTGTGCGTAGCCACCACATCTTAGAAGCGGAACCAACACCATAATTTTCACACTGCAATTTTTCTTTTTGAGTAATTGCTTTTGCCTCTGAATAACTTAGTAAGTATATTTTTGCTCCGGTAACTCCTACATCTGTTAAATCTGTCGGTTTTATAAGATCGGTCACGTCTGCAAATGCCCCAGATCCAGTTGTCAATCCTTCAAGATACTTCTGGACTGTCGAACCTTTATACAAATTGTTGCCTTCCTTGTTGAACGCAGAATAATCATAAATCTCCTTGGAAAAGAGTGTCACAGTGGGCTCCGCTCCAGTTGAATTATCCTCAATAATGTACCAATCAATTCCGTTAAACTTTACTGTATCCATGCTATCTATATAGCTACTATAACTACCGGATGCACTTACTACCATCTTAGGTAGAACTAAAAATGCCATTGAAAGCAAAAATAATAATCCAAATAGCAGTACCGGAAACTTTCCTATATTAGCGAAAATTTGGGTTGGTTCTTTAACTTTTTTCTTCATAATTACCTTCCTCTCCTTTCCCAATCGGAATTAATATCTTACATGAAACATTAAATGATTCGATGCGTAAAAAACGCACCTTAAGAAAACATTTCCTAAAGTGCGAATGTTACAATAAAAATGCTTATAAAATTGCCTGTTATGCCTAATCTGTCTGTAAAGATTATACTTTTCCCATGAACGCTATACAATTTGAAATCCCCCTGAAGATCAGGATGCTGTCCTATGTCTTTGCATAAAATAATTATACATGGCAATGGTTCTGTATAAACTACGGATTTTGCACAGTTTCATGCATATTCCGTACTTGACAGATGCCTCTTTTTTATTTTTTCACACCTATTGTAAACGTTCTAAAAAAATTCCACTACCGCCATTTGGGGGTGATTTGAAAACTTTTTAAAAAATATTTTAACAAAATAACGTACATCAGCATATTTTTTGCCAATGTACGTTAATGAATCCGGTAAAGCATTGTGCGTAATATCTCTACGTCCAATATTTCATAGACGCCTCCTTCTCACAAATAATCGATAGTATCATCGCAAAGCTCAAGTTCTTTATCATCTTCCTGCTTTTTTGAAACGTGATTTCTGATGGATTCCTTTATCTTGTTCTTTACACGTTTCTTAGTCTTCTTTTTGATGATATGGATAACTATCAAAATAACGATAGGTACAAGGACAATAGCACCAACCTTTAGTCCAAGCTTTATCTTAAGCCACATGAGCTCTTTCTTTTTCTTTTCGATGGCTTTGCTGATTTTACCCATGGAACACCTCCATCTGCGTGATTGATATATATACCTTAACATATTTAATCTCGCTTAAAGGGTTTGGGAAGTATTAAATTTCTATAATCTCTCAGCATTCTGCGCATTTTTACCTGATAATATATGCGTCAACTATTTCTCCAACATACATGGTATGAAAATCCTTATTTGCCATAGGGTATGTACCCTCCACATCCTGCGGATATGTCTTTTCTCTGATGCCCTCAGGGATCTTTGAAAGGTCCTGATCCTGGGCATAGAGCACCTTGCACTCGATTGTAAGCGGATACTGCTTAACGCCCGGAGTTTTGATAACCTCTGCATCCTCAAGTTCAAGGCCTGCCTCTTTTACCTTGTCGATATTAAAACCGGATTCCCAGCCACATATTTTGTTGATAGTAGGATCGGGATTTTCAAGAGGAATGCTTATCGTAAACTCTCCGGATTTATCCAGCTGTCCCTTTGTAAAACGCCCCTGTCTTACATAAACATGAAAAGTGGGCTTACCCCATAAAGTACCAAGATGTCCCCAACCTATTACCATTGAGTTGAACTTATCAGCATTTGTATTAAGCAATATTCCCTTGGGAAGCGCTTTTGTAATCAGATTTGCATAATCAGTAACATTTACCTTTTCCTTCATTTGATTCCTCCATTCTTAAATCTGTTCTGCACTATATTTCTCGAACTCAGTGTTTTTCACATATTCAGCCTTAAGCTCGCCCTGCTTTGCGAAGACGCGGCAATTTTACATTTATAAAAATACTCTCCGGTAACATCCTTCACTGATTCATCAGTTGCCAGAAATATTGCCGTCCTTGCACCTTCATCGCTTAGTGCCTCAACAGTAGCCATTCCCATCCCCGAATTGGCACCTGTGACTATCGCAACTTTTTCATCCAGTCTTCCCATCGTTACCTCTGTTTTGTATTTGCTGCCATTTGATTGTATACAACGTTTAAAGCAATAATAAACCGCCCATAATCAAAAATCAATGCTTAATTGATGCTGATTACGGGCGGCGCTACGTTACCTTTTAGTATTCATCCAGGAAGTTGTGCCTTTCGCCATTCTTCTTATACTCTATTACGGTATCCAGATTGACATTCTCCACACTACTGAAAATATTGGACTCGACAAACGGATTTGTCTTTTTCAGTTCTGCGATCAGTTTCTTTGTATCAAGACGCTTGCTTGAGGTTGTACCATCTTCATGACAAGTGCTACATGTATCTGTAAAGTGGCATGCACACTGCAAAAAGTGCAGTTCATTGTAATCTCTCCATGCGCAGATATCTGCTTCTCTCACAAGATACAACGGTCTGATCAACTCCATCCCTTCAAAGTTTGTGCTTCGAAGTTTGGGCATCATGGTCTGAATCTGCCCGCCGTGGAGCATTCCCATAAGTATCGTCTCTATTACATCGTCGTAATGGTGTCCGAGAGCTATTTTGTTACAGCCCAGCTCTTTTGCCTTACTGTACAGATAACCTCTTCTCATTCTGGCGCACAGATAACAAGGATTTTTATCTATTGTGTCCACGGTATCAAATATAGTGCTTTCAAATATTGTTACCGGAATTCCAAGCGCCTTCGCATTGCTTTCTATCAGCGCTCTGTTTTCCTTGTTGTATCCGGGGTCCATCACAAGAAATGTAAGCTCAAAGCTCACTTGCCTGTGGCGCTGAATTTCCTGAAACAGCTTTGCCATCAGCATAGAATCCTTGCCACCGGAAATACATACGGCAATATGGTCTCCTTCTTCAATAAGCTTGTAAATCTTACATGCTTTTGCAAAGGGTGAAAAGAGCTGCTTATGGTATTTTTTCTGTATACTTGCTTCAGCTTTCTTTTTTCTTTCTTCCAGCTCTGCCTGGTCATTCATGCATGAGCAGATATAGCCCACATAACCTTCCGATAAGCTATAGCACTCTCTTCCAGCCAAAACCTCAAGGGTATCGTCTATTTCTTTTGACTTACGACCAACCTGACAATAAAAAACAATCTTCTTATCCGATGATATCTCAGCCAGTTCCGCGCTATTTTCCAAATCCTCAGGAAAAATATGAATGGCGCCGGGTATAATGCCTTCATCCACAAGCTCATCATCCCTGATATCTATCAAAACATAGGAATCTCTGTCCCATTCTTTTAGTTTATCGTATGTTACTTCCTTCATCATGTCACTAAATCCTTTACAAAGATGCTACAAATAACATGAATAAACCAGAACACATCATTTTGAGTATTCTGGTTTATTTTGCATATATACCAATTAAGTCGAGAGGAATTATATATTCGCATTTTCCTTTTGTCAAATTCTTCTTAAGTAATCCGGATCGATTCAAACCATTTCCGCATCTGATCCACAGGTCATACGCGGCTTCATAGAAATCCAAAAACGTTCCTTACAAGCGGACCTGCGAAAAAGACCTGTTTCTTACTTGCATGCACTCAGAGAATCTCAAATGCCATATCATACATATCTCTTGCATCAACAGTATTCCTAATGAAGGTCGGATCATCGGGCTCGTATCTGACATATTTCTCCACTTCCTCAATAAGTGCCAGATAGCAGACCGCAAGAGCATATCTTATCTCTGTTTCCTTGGTCAGAGGAATTTTTTCCTCCACCATATTATTGTAAGTATTAAGTTCCTTCTGCTTAGCTGAAAGAGGCACCTTCTGACCAGGGCCAAGGGTAATAAAATCCGCGACAGGATCACCCCAAAAACCGCGCTCAGGATCTATCCAACAGATTTTTCCGGTATTGGTATCATAGAGAACGTTGCTGTCCCATAGGTCAAAATTCACCATTCTGCAGGGTACTTCCCTCAGAAGCTTTTCATGCTTATCAATCAGGCTTATGAACATCTCTCCATCGGGTGTTTCATAACCAAGGTTTTTGCAGTCGGTAACCAGCTGAAGCGCCATTTTCCTAAGTGCCTCATACCATGAAGGCATAAGTCCCATCTGCATATAACCGAATTCATCATTTGTAATTCTATGTATTTTGGCCAGCATGCCGATTTTCTGCTCTTGAACCGCCTCATATTCCTTGTCGGAGAAATCTATCGCCCACAAGGGCTCTCCTTTCATCATCTCCATAATAAAGCAGTTACTTTTTATAATAACCTTTGAAAAATCAGAAACATAGACCTTAGGGCAGAGAATATCTGTCATTTCATGCATTTGAGAGTACCAGAAAACCTCTGATTTCATCATATTTTTCTCATAGCTAAGGACAGTTGCAGCTTCCGAAGGAGCTATCTTTAATACGTAATTCACGCCATCATCGCAGGTTACCTTGTATGCTGCATTGAATTCCCCGTTTCCAAGAGTTGATATTTCTGTTACATTTCCTACTTTATGCTGTGAAAACAATTCCCTGATCTCTGCTTCTGATGCCTCATATTTAGTCTTGCTTATAACCATTCTCCGGTTCCCCCTTCTTCTTATGGTTCTGTGCCACCGGGGACGGTTCTAAATGGCACGAAATTTTTATCGTGCCATTTAGAACCGTCCCCTTTGGCACTATCTCCTTCTTCATTTCATCCCCTATAACATTTCTTGTTACTTTATCATCCTATGTCACAACATCACATCTACATTCCCAGCAAATCAAGGATCTGTCTTTTGTAGGATACCGGTATGTCCTTTAGCTCCTTTGGAATCTTAAGGACTATCCGTAACATTATGCTGTTTTTATTGCGACCTGTCTTAATGAGGCGCATCATCTGAGATGATATCTCGACTTCTGATTCCTCCAGAAGAGGTAAGATCACATAATAAAGAGCGTCATCGTCAAATGAAATATCCCCGAGGAACACTCCTGTCACAGGATTTTGAGCCACTGCCCTGTTATCAGATAGGAAAATATCAACCGGCTCACCTTCATGAAAAGCATCATCTCTTTTGCCGGCATTACATTTTATATAACCGGCGAACTGGTACGCTTCCGTACCGCCAACAGGTTCTCCAATTTTCCTTGCTGCGTCCGCAGGTAAGACATATTCCTGCATCATAAGATGGAACACTTCCATAAGAGCATTCCCGGAAAGGGTCCCTTCCGCTCCCGAGACTACATCCTTTGCCGCTTCAAGTACACTTTTAGCGAAAAATGGAAAATCCTCAAGATCGGGATCCCAGAAATACTTGCCCTCAGCTACCTTTGACAGCGGAAGGTCCTCATCATCATAGATTCTGTACTGCACATATACAGCTCTGTCGCAGAAAGCTTCCTCATTAACGGCAGCTTCCCACTCCCAGTCATCACTGCTTTCAAGCTCTAATTCCAGATTTTCCCGGATTACCTTATATGCCTCGATGACTTTGGTTATCATCCCATCATCGGACGCCTCTCCCCTATGCCTTTTCGCGTCGGGATGATGGACAAAAAGAAGTCTTTTATACTTTTTCTTTATGGTGTTTTCATCATCGCTCCTTGACGCGCCAAGGATACGATAAGCCTCAATTATATCCATGCTATTCAAGCACCAGCTCTTCGCCGGGTTTAACAATTATTCTTCCGGGAACATCAAAGCTTTCTGCTACAGACTGATCAAAGCAGTTGGTCTTATCTGCAGGGATCATGTGATAGGGAATGTTGTGCTTTGCGCCTACGGTTTTAGCGCACTCAATTGCTTCCTGTACATCCATATTGTAAACACCGTCGCAGCAGAAAAATGCATAATCCAAATTCCTCTCCGCCAAATCCTTCATCTGAGGTGTTGTGGAAGTATCTCCGGACAGATACAGTGTCACTCCATTTGAAAAAGTAAGGATAAAACCCACACATTCATTAACGTCATGATTCTTGTTGTAGCCTGCTTCCACAGCTTCAACCTTTACATATCCAAGATCAAAGTTCTGATGCTGTCCTCCGCTTAAGGCCTCAACCCATGAAATAGTCTCGCAGTCCGGATTCTTTGCAGCTATCTCATCTGTCTGGGTGTGATCATAGTGGCTGTGTGTCATAAGTATCAAATCTGCCGGTACATCATAGCCTTCCCCGGCAAAAGGATCCACATAGATCACTTTTCCCTCAGCTGTAGTAATCCTCATGCTTGCGTGTCCCTGGTACAAAAGTTTTGCTGCTCCCATGTCATCTCCTCCGTTTTCTGCATATGTGCTATTGTTATCGGTGGCTTCTTCCGTTACCGGAAGAGCATCCTGATCCTGCATTTCATTACTATCTGTACTCGGTTCATCCTTTGCCATCATCTCCTTGGCCTCGTCCTGCGATATCTGTGTATATTCAAACGTTTGAATCATTCCATCGCCATCCATGACCTGACCTTTTTCACCACAGGCAGTTATAAGTATGAAAAACATAAGTACCAAAATAGCATAAAGTTTTTTCATTTTAATCCCCTATATGTGCTGTATCCGTTACCTCATTACTTTTCTTTACTATAGACTCTTTATGGGCTTTTGCATAGGACCAGGGGACGGGGTTAGTAATGGCCCATGGGCCAAAAAAAGACGGTAGAAATTCATTTCTACCGCCAAATCTTTCTTAGGAGTTTTTCTCCTCTTCCATCTTTTTAATCAGCTTATCGATCTCTTCCTGAGAAAGCAGTGCCATATCGTTTGTATCAGCCATTGTTCCCTCCGTTCTCCGCTCTTTGTATGACTATATATATCATAGAAGGGGCCGCACGTCATTAACAATATCGTGTGTTTTTTAATTATCCATAAAACTTACAAAACATGAATTTATAAATCTGTTTTTTCATGAAAAATGGCATATTGCGTGAAGCAAATTTTCATGAAAAAATATGGAATTAAATCATTTTTGCTTCGACATTTTACGGTTCAAACGTGCAGATGCCGCAAAACAGGTGGCCGCTGCAAAGAAAACTGCTCCCAGTCCAAAATGTTTATCTGCTATCTGAAATACTGATGAAGCATAGAGAAGCGTTGCTGCAAGTGCATTTAGCTTTGAAATCTCTGCCTTCATCTCTTTAATTCTTTCACTTTCCATCTCTATTACCCTCCTTCTGAGAATAATTTACTCCGAAACATGAAAAATGACCGTTCCTACACCAGAAACGGTCAAATCTACACTGATTTATCATATTGGTATATATGCAGCAATTACTGCCACAATCAGCGCAGGAAGCATGTTGGCAACTCTTACCTTTTTGCCCCAGACAAGATTTACTCCAACGCAGAAAATCAACACTGATCCCACAAGTGACAGATTCGATATCGCTGTCTCAGTCATAATCGGTGCTACAAGCTTTGCCAAAAGGGTTATGGATCCTTCCAGGATAAACACCGGAATTACAGAAAATGCGCAGCCTTTTCCCATAGATGCCGTCATAATTGCGACTATGATGAAATCCAGCACAGCCTTTATTGCAAGAGTTGAATAGTCACCGCTTATACCATCCTGAATTGCTCCGACAATTGCCATTGCTCCTATGCAAACCGTAAGCGAAGCCGTTACATATTGTTCCCAACATAACTTATTTCCTTATAAATCCCTCATCACCTGAAGGCATGACATCCCCTTTTATAGTGACAAAGTCTCCAGCATTCCTGCCGGTGCATGCTTCTGAACAGTTCTTGTAAGAGTAAGAAGCATGTATTTGGCATCGCGTTCAGACATATCTTCTATAAGCTTATGAAGCTTTTCATCGTTCTTTTCCATTAGAATACTTGCAAACAATTCTGATCTGTTCATCGTAACCCCCCAATCCTGTTTACATCATTCTACGTGGGCAGCCTCAAGAATCGCGTCCACATCTGCCCCGACAACATCCAATCCCTCTGCCTTAAGTTGGTATACCTCGTCTATTCCATAAAAATTATTGGCAAGAGCTTTTACATAGCCAAATCCCAGCTCATCAGATAAAATCGGCCCTCCGGCGGTTGTTACATAATACAGCTTATCGGCTTTACATAAGCCTGTAGGTATGCCTGTTTCCGCATATGTAAAGGTCAGCCCAAGGACATTGATCTGTTCAAAAAACTGCTTAAGCATAGCAGGAAAAGAAAGGTCATAATAAGGAGCAGCTATGACTATTGTGTCTGCAGCCGCAAAATCCCTACCAAGAGAAAACATAGGATCATCGTATTTTCCGGCGTTCTTAAGTTCTTCTCGATGATTTATGAACTCTTCATCAACCACAGGAAAATCAACGTCTTCAAGACGGATTTCTTTTATTTCGCCCTCTAAGGTGCTTAAAAGTTTCTTAGCCAATATGAATGTTCTTGATTGCTTGCGAACACAAGCGTTAACAAATAAAATCATAGAATTCTCCTTTTCCTTAAACGGTGAACTATAGTGCTTCTATTTCCTTTATCTCCGGAATTATCTCGTAATCATCAGTTACGGTTATAACTGCATAAGTGGCTTTATCGCTGCTAAACTGTTGATAACAGATGGTACCCGGATTTACCAGTACAATGCCGGTCTCTTTGTCCTTTATGATCTCTGCATAATGTGTGTGACCAAAAAGAACTATATCGGCAATTGCTCCCTGCACATCTCCGCAATGTACTAGAAAATCAAAGGGATACTCCTTTTCAATTACTTTTCTGGCGAGGTTTGAATAACCATGTGAATCAGATATTACAAGGATTTTGCTCATGTTCATAATAATCACCCCTGCGGATTACTGTAGTCCTCACTCTATTATAAATTATGCCCCACTAATTGGCGAGACCAGACAATACTGAGAAAATCTCAAGCACTGCCTGGCCTCTAAAAAATAATTATTTGAAGTTTTTGTAATTCCTCGTCCTGTAGAAACATTTTAACTTGTGATAATGACTGATTCCTATTAGCAGAATTACCAAAAACAGCCACTTTTGAAAGATTTATTCACGCTATAAAGAATCTGATGAAAGAGTTTTCTGAATCTGCTATACTGATTCCAACATATATCAAGGAGGTCCTGTATGAAACGTGAAAAAATAGCCTGCCACTGCAAAAATGTCAACTATGGAATGATCCTTGATGCCGTAAAAGGCGGCGCTGACACCTTCGAAAAAGTCCAGGAGGTCACCGGGTGCAGTACCGGCTGCGGACAATGCCGCGATTTCATCAGCACTATGGTTCGCGATATCCTGATGTTTCCTGAGGATTACGAATCCTGATTCCTAAACCATTTCTCCGCACCAATGCTCTATAGAGCAATTTCCCCATACCTTTTCACAACAAAATATTAGTCAAAATCGTATCTTCTTATCTCACAATTCTTTATGCCGAAGCTTGAAAACTCCTCGTTATCCATCTCCCTGAAGTAGGATTCCACAATCCTTGCTATGCCGTTATGTGCCACAAGGATATAGGTCTTATCATCATCCCTTATGTCATCAAGGAGATTATATATCCTCTGTGCCAGCTGCATCATGGATTCACCTGTGGAAAACCTGCTTGCCATATGCTTTTTGGCTTCATGGAATTCTGCTCCGTCCCTGGGTGTGGACTCATACCTGCCAAAATTCTGCTCTATCAGCCGCTGTTCAATCCTCATTGGAATTCCTGTCATCTCTGATATATGGCGTGCTGTTTCGGAAGCTCTCACAAGCGGTGATGAAAGAATCTCATCCGCCTTTATTCCTTCCGAAAGAATCTTCTCCCCGGTCTCTATAGCCTGCTTATGTCCTCTATCTGTAAGTGCTATGTCTGTGGCTCCGCAGATTTTGTTCTCCACGTTCCATACAGTTTCGCCATGCCTTACAAAATAAAAATGATCACTCATTCAATATCTCCCTTATCAAAGCTTGGATAACAGCTCCGCTGCAAGAGTGCTTCCCTTTTTAGCAGCATAGCCTGCCCATTTCTTAGCTTTGGCCGGATTCTTGTCTCCATACTTACCTGTAAAGTACGCTTCAGCAAGCTCAGATGCAGCATCTATGCTGCCTTTCGCAGCCTTATCTATGAGCTCAAGCATCGATAATTTATCCAGTTTTTTACCAAGCTCCGCCTTAAGATACAGATATCTTTCATGCTTCTCTTCTTTTCCGAAATGCACTTCCCTAAGCTGGGCCGGATTGTTCTCATAATTAAGAACCTCATCCCCAAACTGCTCACTGGTAAGATCAAAGGTCATTCCATCAATCACGTTGTAGCAATGGAAGTTTCCGTCTTCAAGCTCTGTTCCGTAAACCTCTCCGCCAAATATATCCTGAATGAGAAATGCCGTGATGGAACACTGTCCAAGTGTCATGTTTTCCTTAGTCCAATCATCTCTCATCCTGGGTGCACAGGTCTCCCTGCACCAAATCTCGGTCATAATGTCATACATGAATCTGAGATCTTTTATCTTCTCATATCCCGGGGTCTTGGGAGCAACCTTATCGGCATCCTGCCATCCGTAAAATTTATAAGTCCTCTTTAATTCCACTTCCATGTTTCTCTCCTTGTCATTCCTCTTAGCATTTATTCCATGAACTTACTCATCAGTACAAAGTTATCAGCGGGATAAAAGCCTAAACCGGAATAGAATTTCTCATGCATTTCATCATTTACGCTGCTAAGCTCAACTATAGAAGCCCCGTTCTCTCTGGCTATCTCTTCTAAATGCTTCATGAAAGCTGTGCCGTAGCCTTTTCCCTGATGGCCCATAAATATCACGATTTCCTCAAGAAAATAGCCCCGTATATCATCATATTCCTTGAAATATCCCATAAGATATCCGGTTATATTTCCTTCCTGATCTGTCTGAACCATACACATGGAATCCTCCATAGTTAAAACCTGATGGATTCTCTTATATGCTTTCTCATATGTCCAGCAGCATTCCTCTACAGTGTTGTAGTATTCTGTGTATTTCTCTGCTACATACTGCAGGTCGTCTTCTGTCATTATTCTGTATTCCATTGTTTGTTAAATACGCTCCTGCTTTATCATTTAGAAATAAACATACCATAATCTTTAGGTAAGTCAATCGCACCATCTTTGACATGTTCCTTAAGTATTCTTCTGATATTCTCAACAGGAAGATCGATTATGGCTTTGAAGGATGCCAGACTTCGCAGATACTCCACAAGATCCTCTATATCAGTTACATGAAGTGAATCCTCGTAAAATACTTCTCTGACATCGGAAAATGCAGCCTTCAGCTTCGCTCCGCCATTCTGAAGCGTAAAATTGTGATTAGGGTTAAAGTTTTCTCCGCTAAGCTCGAACCACTCTGCAAGCTTATCGGTAAAATTATTTTCACCAAGGGTTGCACAGTAAAACGTACCGCCATCCTTCAGAACTCTTCTGACCTCGCGGATTCCCCGGGAAAGATCCGGAACATGATAGAGCATAGAATGTGCGATAACTACGTCAAACGCCCCATCCTCGAAAGGAAGATTCTGAATATCAGCCTGCTTATACTCAACATTGTCTCTTTCACCAATATTATTTCTGGCACTTTCAAGCATGGCCTCGGACAAGTCAGTAAGCATCAGCAAATCGCATTTCCTTATAAGATCATCACGCCCCATCCAAATGCTGCCGGTTCCGCAGCCAAGCTCCAAAACCTTCATGCCTTCCGTGATCTCATAATTCGATACAATCCAATTACCATATCCCTGCTTATTCGTGGAGCACTTGTCATGAAATGATAATCTCGTATTTATCCCCTTTGATGATGAGTACTGCTCCTTTACTGCCTTTGAATCGTTTGAACTACCAATCTGCATTTTCTTAACCTCGCTTTTTATTATTGTGTTTAAAGCATAAAGTATTCCCTAAGGGCAAGGTCAAACATATTTTAAAAATTTGTCACCCCAAAACTTTTCAAGGCTGTCACGCCTTTGATTCAAGGAACCATTTTGCTCCCCCGGGACAGTCCTCAAAATACAAATGTACCTCTTTTCCATCTACGATACATGTATAGACAAGCCCTGCTCCGCCTGCACGTCTGCTGGCTCCCGGAACGCAGTCCTTGACCCTTGTGATCTCATACCTCCTGCCATCCTCCCATACAATGGACAACGGCCTAATCTCCCCGTCAGACGAGAACCGTACAGTCGTATCCACATAAACCTTATAACCTATTCTCTTAGCCATAATACTGCTATCACCTGCCATTCCGAAACTAAGGCATGCCCTGTGCACACTGCATACCCCGAATCAATGTAAAACCCATGCATGGTGAACAATTGTTCTGTTTGTGTCTCTAATTATACGAATGTATGTTCTGTTTTGCAACCACTAAATATTGTACTGGGAAATTTATTGGACTCCATCGCCCGAAAGGCACATGGTGCCGTAAAAAAGCTGTCCCTGATTCATTTTCAGAGACAGCTATATTCATTAAAATTGTGCCAACAGCTTAGCATAGTTTTCTTTTTCCATTTATTCTATTTGCCTGATCCTGAGGATAAAACCGTAACTCCCGCTTCCTCAAGCTCTTCAAGCACCTTTTCGTAGATTTTCTCATCTCTGGCGCCGACACAGGACTTGACGATCTTGGTCTTATAGCCGTATTTTATGGCATCCATGGCTGTTTTCGCGATGCATGAGCTGCCGTCAACGCCCACAAGCTCAAGCTCTGTGGCTTTCAGACATTTAATTTTATCAGTAAAAGCTTTTGATGAAAAAGCGCTGGGTTCATCCTTTTCATACACAAGATTAGACACCAAAAGCAGACCATCAGAAAGCTCATACCCGGCTCTGCTTCCGGTTACCCCAACATTTTTCACATAAACAATGGAAACATCCTCTTCTTCGTGCGCCAGACGAATCTTGCGATTTATACTTTTCAAAAGTCCGTCGTCGTACTCATCAAGATACTTTTCCTGCATGTCAATGACTACAAGTGCCCTCATTAGTCCCCCTCTCTAATCCGTTTACCTGTTCATTGCTGCTTTTATTGATACTTACCTTAAATTCTATCCCTATGCATGCATTTTTACAAGAAAAAATCTACTGAATCTTGCTTACTCCGCCGCATTTATCGATTGTATCGCTGGAACCGTCGGCGTTATAGGAAAACTCTGCCACGCAGACGCTTCTGTGGAAAAGGCTTCCCCCGGGCAGATCTCCTGTGTGATAAAAGAGGTATGAATGCCCCTTAAAATCGGCAATACCGGGATGATTGGTGAAAACGCCGCCCTCCTCTGTCATGAGAACGCCCCCGTAAACCCAGGGACCTGTGGGTGATACTGAGGTTGAATAGGCCAGATGCTCATCCCTTTTATCTACTCCGAAGGCCGCATAAACCATGTAATAAAGGCCGTCCCTTTTATAGAACCAGGGGCCTTCACCATAGGAGGTGCCTGTGTCATGGCTACCCTTCGCAAAAGCCTCCTCCGTCATGGGAATCTTTACAACGCCCACCTTTTCATCATAAGAGATCATGTCCTCATTCAGCAGAACATAGCGCAGCTCCGGATTACCGAAATAAAGGTAAGCCTGTCCGTCATCATCAATGAAAACCGTAGGATCTATGTCATTCCAGTCCCCTTCATCCACAAGGGGATGACCCAGATCCTTAAAGGGGCCTGCCGGATTATCGGAAACGCCAACAGCTATGGCCATTCCTCCGTTTTTCTTATGAACAGGGCAATAGAGGTAGAATTTACCATTTCTCTCTACCGCCTGAGGCGCCCAGGCTCTGTCATCTGCCCACTCAATGTCATCCAGTGAAAAAATAACGCCGTGATCAGTCCAATTCACCATATCAGTGGTGGAAAAACAGCGCCAGTCCTTCATTGTGTAGAAATCGTTAATAAGCTCATCCTCGTCATGAGTTGTGTAAAGATAAAGAGTATCTCCCAAAACCATCGGCGCGGGATCTGCGGTATAGATGTTTTTTATAATCGGATTTTCACAAAAATTCTTATCTCCCATTGAGTCATTCTCCTTAAAATAATGTATTAACCAGGAATCGCTGCAGAACCTGAGAAACCACCAGCAGAACGCAAATTGCGGCGATACTCATGAGCCAGAACTGCGCAGGGCTGTATTTAAAGCTCTTCCAACACTTGTAGATTCGAACCAGTGCTATAAGATAGAACGCAATTATCGGGATCATGACAAGGGCAAACACCTGATATGAAAACAGGAAAAAGATGAACATTCCCACCATTGTTCCTGCCCACAGCTTCATAAGCGAATCCTTGGGATGCTTGTCGGTAACCTCCAAGGTCTTTTCCGAAATCTCATCCACGTCCATAAATATCTTCTTAAAATTGATAGTAAAGCGACCCTCATAGTCCTTCAGCGCCTTTACCTCAAAATCTGTATCATCGCCCCAATTTCCCATACAAAAACCTCCAATACATTAAAGTCACCCTAATTATACCCACAAAAAGAGCAGTACACTATTCACTAATAGTCATGTACTGCTCAGATTGTGCTATTTATTTGATATTAAGACTTCCCCTTATCAACCCTCAAATTCCTTGGCAACGTCCTTAAGCAGAGCGCGGATCTCCAGGTGCTGAGGGCAGGCATTTTCGCAGCCGCCGCACTCGATGCAGGCACTTGCTTTACCCTTATCGCCGGATGTAATTACGTTTTCGTAGTACATCTTCTGGTTCCAGTCGTTGAAGATCTTTCTGGTGTTCATGCAGGAGAAAATCTCCGGAATCATGATGTTCATGGGGCAATGATTCTGCTCAACGCAGTAATGACATGCTGTGCAGGGAATTGTATCAAGGCCCTTGTAGATGCCTGTAACCTTAGCGATAGCGCCAAACTCGTTCTCATCAAGAGGCTTAAAATCCTTCATGAAGGATACATTGTCCTTCATCTGCTCGAAATCGCTCATGCCGGAAAGAACAACTCTGATACCTTCCTGTGTGGCTGCGAATCTGATAGCGTAGCTGGCATTTGATAAGCCTGAACCGGTCTCATCATATACCTTCTGAGCTGCTTCAGGAAGATTTACAAGGCTTCCGCCCTTTACAGGCTCCATTACAACTACGGGCTTGCCATGCTTTTTGCAAACCTCAAGGCACTTGCGGCTCTGAACGCCGGGATCTTCATAGTCGAGATAGTTGAACTGAATCTGAACAAACTCAACATCAGGATAGGTTGTCAGAATCTTGTCCAGAACATCAGCGCTATCATGGAAGGACAGACCTACGTGTCTTATTTTGCCTTCTTTTTTCAGGTCAAATGCCGTCTCATAAGCTCTGCACTTCTTGAAATGCTCGAAATTCTTGGCATTCTGCGCATGCATCAGATAAAAATCAAAATACTCTACGCCGCAAAGCTCAAGCTGGCTCCGAAAGAAGGGTCTGATATCCTCTTCCTTGCTGAAATAGGGCTCAGTCAGCTTGTCTGCCAGAAGGAATTTTTCTCTGGGGTATCTGTCTGAAACAGCCACCTTAACTGCTTTTTCTGATTTTCCATCGATATAGCCGTGTGCGGTGTCAAAGTAGTTAAAACCGTTATCGATGAAGTAATCTGCCATCTGCTTAAACTGCTCGATATCTACCTCTGTGCCCTTCATCGGCAGTCTCATGCAGCCAAAGCCAAATAATTTTTTAATCTCCGGAAATGAATTATCCATATATAGTCCTCCAACCTACGCTTATTTCTGCGTTTATTATCTTTTTACGGTAAAAACTTGCCTGATGCAAGATACAGTTCATACCACTCGTGGTGAGTAAGATTAGCCTTTGTTGCATCACAGATATCCTTGAGATGTGCGGGATTCATGGTGCCTGCGATAGCCTGCATCTTTGCAGGGTGCCTTAAAATCCATGCGATTGCAACAGCGGTCTTGGAAATTCCATACTTATCGCCGATCTTTGCAAGTGCTGCATTAAGCTCAGGGAAATCAGGATGATCAACGAAGCATCCCCGGAACATGCCGATCTGCAGAGGTGACCAAGCCTGAATAGTAATATCGTTAAGTCTGCAGTAATCCAGAATGCCGTTATCTCTGTCGATTGAACGGTCTGTTGTCTTATTGTTTAAGTATAGCACAGTATCTATAAGCTGTGTCTGATCAAGTGAAAACTGCAGCTGATTGAAAACAAGAGGCTGTTTAACATATTTTTTCAAAAGCTCAAGCTGACCGGGAGTAACGTTGCTGACACCAAAATGTCTTACCTTTCCCTCTGAATGGAGCTTGTCAAAGGCCTCTGCCACTTCCTCAGGATCAAAAAGAAGATCCGGGCGATGAAGCAGGAGCGCGTCAAGATAGTCAGTCTTAAGTCTTGCAAGAATGCCGTCAACACTGCTTAAAATATCTTCCTTACTCCAGTCAAATTCCTGGCGGTCAAAATGAAGTCCGCACTTACTCTGAATATAGATGTCCTCTCTCTTAAGGCCTGTAAGCGGGAAAGCATCACCAAAACGGGTCTCTGCCTCGCCGTCGCCGTAGCATGTGGCATGATCAAAGAAATTGATGCCGGCTTCTGATGCGGTTTTAATGATTTTAGCGGCACCATCTACGTCAAGTGCAGGCATTCTCATGCATCCAAGAATGATTCTTGAGACATTCTGAGGCCCATTAGCTATATTTATATATTCCATGATTTTTCCTCCTGTCTTTAAGTCAAATGTGCACAATTTATGCTAACAAATTACAGGAATGCTTACTTATTACGGATTGAAATGGGTATTATCATTTTTTGTTGTGATAGTTTTGGGCCAGCGTCTTTCCATTGCTTCCGATAAAATGTAATCAGTATCTAACCGTATATTTACAGTTTACAATCTCCCCTACAGGTGAATGCCTCTTTATAAAATCAATGAGCAGATCCGGCATTTCCTCCGTATAGCTCCTTATGGTCTTACATCTTGCAATACTCTTGTAGCCGCCGGTTCCCGTGGCCCTGTAGTTGTTGGTGACAAGAGTATATTTCGCGTCATCCGAAAGCGCTGTTCCATCCAGCTTTTTCAGCATTACGACTCTGTCTCCCACAGGTCTTGATATATCAAACTCATACCAAAGTCCTGCGAAAAAATCATAGTTGTAGTGCTCAACCTTAGGCTTTAAAAAGGCCTCCGATACGCATAGCTCCCCTGTTTTTTCATCTATCTCAAAGTACTCTGCGGCCCGCTCCAAAGCCTCCTTAATATCCGCCTTCGTCACCTCCTTAACAACCTCTGTATTGGCAAAGGGATAAATGTTTAATATATCCCTAATCGTGAGTTTTTCAGGCAGTCCCATGGGCTCATTTGAAATACTTGAGCAGGAAAAATCTGCTCCTGTAAACTCCAACTGAACCTGATTAAAAATCGCCGCAACCTTACTGCCATTTAATGCGCATTCAAGCTTTTGTTCCGGCGCTATCTCCTTTTCAAGCCTGCCTATCGGCTCATCAAGCCATATCTGCAAATCCTCGTTCATCTTCTTCAGTCCGGGATTTGCTGCCTGAAGCTTTTCAAAATCAGCGTAGTGCGCCTCCACCGGAATAAGGAATGACATAACACTAAAGCCGCTATGTGTTATAGTTCTGCCCTTAATAGCCCTGTTATCATCTCTTCCCACGTATTCAGCGTCAAGTACACAGTACTGCATGGCTTTGTCTGGGGGCTGCACGCCGTAGGTTCCGCTCATGGCAACGCCTTCAATGGGTTTATGCTGATGCCCCGTCAGAATAATGTCAAAATCCATCTCTCTGATTATCCTGCAGGCCTGATTTTCCTCCGTATCTGAAAGTACACTGCCTGTGGTCAGATCCTCCTCGAAGCCACCATGGTAGATGCAGACCTTGATATCACACCTTCCCTCGAGCTCCGCTATCTCTTTTTTCAGAGCTTCTATTGGGTCCTCAACCACATATTCTGCAAGGTTTCTCTCCTGCTCCCAGACATTCACATATCCCGTAACCGCGCCTGTTATACCGACTCTTGTGCCATCCTCTAAAGTGTGGATCACATGTTTTTTTACTCCAAGTTCGCCTCTTTTATCTATTACATTGGCGCACACCAAAGTAGCTTTCATGGCCTTTGCAAAATCCTTAAAGGCCTCGTAACCATAGTTAAAATCATGGTTTCCGAAGGTGTAGTAATCAAGGCCCATGGCATTGAAGCCCTCAGCCATGGGATTTAGATCGTATTCATCCCTGTGGCTTAAATAATATGCCATAAGAGGCGTGCCCTGAAGGTTATCACCGCCGTCGATGACAAGGGTGTTGCCATCCTTTTCTCTTTCTCCCTCCATCTGGGCTGCGATGCTAAAAAGCCCGGAATTTTCGTGATCGCCGGTAGCATAATTGATTGGAAAAACATGACCGTGTGTGTCTGATGTGAAAATGATTCTCATTTTATTTTCCTCAATAGAATAATGGACTCATAAAATAGGCTTTCACCTGCGAAAAAAAATCTGAGTGAAGCGCTTTCGCACAACACTCAGACTCTTGATCACATATCATTATTCGATGGTCAAAATATCACTAAAGCCTGTCACCTCGAAAATCTCGCTGATCTCAGTGCAAACATTTTTGATGACCATGCTGCCCTGCTTATTCATAACCTTCTGGGCAGACAAAAGAACTCGAAGACCCGCAGATGAAATATACTCCAGCTTTGAAAAATCAAGCTCCAGCTTTTCTACGCCTTCGTATGATTTTTTTAATTCCTCTTCAAGCTGCGGTGCAGTTGTGGTATCAAGTCTTCCTTCAATCGCTACTTTTAAGCTGTTACCGTCTTTTGCTTTGTTAATCGTCATATCTGCGTATCTCCTTTCAAGGAATTGTTCATCTCACATAGATTATAACCTTGAAAACGTAATAAAACCATGCGAAAAATCGACATATTTCATTAAATTTCTATTAAAGGCATTACTGCAGTGACGGTAGTATTAGAGCATCTTCTTTAACTCATCATGAACAAATTGTACCTTAGGTCCTACAATAACCTGAACGGTTGTCTTGGAAGGACGGATAACGCCTGCAACTCCTGCCTTCTTGATAGCCTTCTCATCAACCTGAGTGTAGTCATTTATCTCAGCACGGATTCTGGTTGCGCAGTAGTCAAGCTCCTTGATGTTTTCCTTGCCGCCAAGGCCTGCAAGAACAAGACCGGCGATAGCTGTGAAATCATCATTGGCAAGAACAGCGCCTTCATCCTCCTCTTCGTCGTCAGTTCTTCCCGGTGTCTTTAAATCGAACTTAAGGATTACGATTCTGAAAAGAACATAGTAAATAACACCAAATACAAGGCCTACCGGAATAAGGATCCAGGGATTAACAGCCATAGGAGCCTTGAAGCTGAGGATCCAGTCTACAAGACCTGCTGAAAAGTTGAATCCTACTCTGAAAGGAAGCAGCGTACAAATGATAGCTGATAAGCCTGTAAGAGCTGCATGTACAAGGTAAAGGCCGGGAGCCATGAACATAAATGCAAATTCAAGGGGCTCGGTGATACCTGTGAAGAATGATGCCAGAGCACCTGCCATAAGCAGTGCTGCCGCTTCTTTTTTCTTAGTATCCTTGGCTGTATGATACATAGCCAGAGCACCTGCGGGAAGACCAAACATCATAACCGGGAAAAATCCTGTCATGTACTGTCCGGTAACGCCCTTTACAGCGCCCTCTGCGCCTGACCAGAAAAGGCCAAGGTCGTTGATTCCTGCTGTATCAAACCAGAATACCGCATTCAGTGCGTGATGCAATCCAAGGGGAATAAGCGCACGGTTAAGCATAGCGTAGATGCCTGAACCAACCGGTCCAAGACCTATGATAGCTGTACCGAAGGCAACAAGTGCAGCGAAAATAAGCGGCCATACAAAATAGAGAACAGCTGCAGTGACAATGGATACACCTGCAGTTACGATGGCTACGCATCTCTTTCCGCTAAAGAACGCCAGCCAGTCCGGAAGCTTTGTGTCCTTAAATCTGTTGTAGCAGCTTGAACCGATCACACCTGCGAGAATACCGATAAACGCATTGCTGATCTTTGAAAAAGCTGCGGGAACCTCTGATACGTCAACCCCTTTGTACATGGCAACGGCGCCGGAGCTAAGAAGTGTAGTGATCATCAGGAAAGAAACAAGTCCTGCAAGAGCACTGGTACCGTCATGATCCTTGGCCATGCCGACAGAAACACCGATAGCGAACAGTATGGGAATCTGATCAATGATAGCGGAAGCAGCCTTTATGAAAAATGCCGCAAGAACGCTGTTTGCGCCCCATCCGCTGGGATCGATCCAATAACCGATACCATAGAGAATACCTGCTGCAGGAAGAACCGCTACAGGCAACATCAGTGATTTGCCGATTTTCTGTAAATACTTCATCATACAACAACACCTCCCACTACATTATTAAATTGTTAGTTATATTACTGACTAAGAAGGATTACAGGTTCTCCGACTACCGCCTTACCACTCACCTTTTCAAGCCCCTTAAACTTTGCGTGATTAGAAATAATCACAGGTGTTATGATATCGTAGCCGGCGCCCTTAACGCCTTCTATGTCTACCTCTACGATCAGGTCACCCTTTTTTACTCTGGTTCCCTGCTGCGCATGTATTGTATAAAATTCCCCATTTAATTTTACAGTGTCGATTCCGATGTGGACTAAAAGCTCAGCTCCGTCATCAGTATTTATGCAGTAGGCATGTCCTGTAGGAAAAACTGCCACAAGCTCGCCGTCCGCAGGGGCATAAAACTTGCCGTCAGAGGGTATAATTGCCACTCCTTTTCCTACCATTTCCTGTGAAAAGGTGGGGTCGCTCACTGTGTCTATAGGAACGATCTCTCCGTTTACAGGTGCTGCAATCTCTATTTTGTTACCGTGAAAAAGCTTATCAAACAGTCCCATTTTTATGTCCCCTGAAATGAAATATTATGAAAAATTACAGTCTACTGATACCATCATCCTTATACATATCATAGCTCTCGGGCGCTGCATCAAAAGTGATGTAGCTAAGGTTATCCCAGCTAAGATCATCTACGCGCTCTGCGGGCTTTGTCAAAGGAAGAACCTTTCCGGGGCGAACAAAAACAAGAACCTCATTAAGCTCTGCCTTTACATAATGATCGCCGGCTTCAAGGATTTCCTCATCAAAATCGTTATAGCTTCTGAATCTTACAAGCTTCATCTTTTCAGGTAAATATACGTATCTGCCGGTCTTATTCTGCTCGTAAACAGGTGCGACCATAATGGAATCGCCCACAAGAAGCTGATCCTCTACCTCGCGGCATCTCTCGTCGTCTCTGTATTCGAAGGAAAGAGGTGCCATATACATTTTGTTCTGAAGAGCAGCCTTCATAAACTCTGAGTAGATATAGGGAATAAGTGAGTATCTAAGTTCTACGATATTCCTGAAATCCTTTGGCTTTCCAAACTGGTAAAGCTCCTGCTCTCTGCCGCCAAGGGCACAGTGATTTCTAAAGAGCGGTGTGAAAATACCAAACTCAGTCCAGCGCATAACAAGGTCCTCTGTGGTATTGCCACCAAAGCCGCCCACATCAGCTCCTGAATACAAAAAGCCTGTCATGCTAAGCGATGGCATCTGCTTGATATTAAGCAGCAGATGACTCCACCATGAAGTGTTATCTCCTGTCCATACGCCGCCATATCTGTGCATTCCGGTGTATGAAGATCTTGAGAACATAAGGATTCTCTTGTCCGGATTATTGCGCTCAAAGGCCTCTCCGGCAGATCTTGTCATATAGAAACCATAAAGGTTATGAACCTTGTCGTGACGAACCTTAACGCCGTCAAAATCATGATAAAATCTCTTGAAATCCTCAGGATTGTTATCTATGGAGCCAATGAGATTCTTAAATGCGAAAAATCCCCAGATATCAAGCTCTTTTTTCTCATAATCCTTTATCTCTGCAAAAACCTCCTTGAGGTGATCCTCGGTGTAGAAAATAGCAGGCTCGTTCATATCATTCCAAAAGCCCTCTATTCCTGCATCCGTAAGGAGCTTGTACTTATCTCCGAACCATTTTCTTGCAGCGCTGTTAAGGAAATCCGGGAAATGAACCTTGCCGGGCCAAACAGCCGCCACCAGATTTGTGCCGTCTTCTTTTTTACAGAAATATCCTTCCTTTACGCCTTCCTCATAAACATCATAGCCTTCCTCAATCTTAACGCCCGCATCGATAATGGGTACAAGACGGATGCCCTCACCCTTCATTTCTTTGACAAATGCCTCGAAATCAGGGAAGCGCTCAGGATTAATGGTAAAGTCCTTGAAATCCTGCATATAATCGATGTCCATGTAAATCATATCCAGCGGGATTCCAAGCTCCTTATATCTTCTTGCCACCTCGCGAACATCATCGGCTGTCTTGTAGCCCCAGCGGCTCTGACCAAAACCAAAGGCCCAAAGCGGCGGAATATAGCTTCTTCCGATAAGCTCTCTGAAGGATGTGACTATTTCATAGGGTGACTTACCCTCTATCACATAAAAATATGTATCATTGTCTTCAAAACGAATTGTAAATTTGTCGGCATCAGTGTATGCGATGTCAAACTTAATGATTCCGGGATTATCTACGAAAATTCCAAAGCATCTTGCGCCGTCATCAAACATAAGAAAATTCTGCGACGCATAGAGACCATGCTTTGTTTCCTCATGGTGAGGTTCATCGGCATTATTGCTGATATAGAGCCAGCCGCGCTTGTTGATTCCGCGGACAGTCTCTCCAAGGCCATACACTACGTCCTTTTTATTAAGGGCAAGGGACAGCTCTTTAGAGCCTTCCTCATAAGTAAAGCTTTCCGGAATTCCTGCTGTAATTGGGATCTGGGCTACTACTGCACCTGTACTAAGCGGGTTTCCAAACTGGTACTTCTTGATGTTTTCAAGTGACATATAGATCTCCTCCGTATTCGATTAGTCTTTTTCCGGTTTTTGCCGGGCTCATGCAATTATTTAAGAATGCATGGCTTTACTTTTTTAGTTTTTTGAATTTAAAAGAGGCATCTTTTACTCCGGCCTTTTTTAATTTCTTTATAATTCTGTTATATGTCTTTTTCGTTCTGCATACAATGACGATTTTTGTTCCTTTTTTAATTTTTTTGAGGAATCCGTTTCCGATGGATTTCAAATTGTCGGCATAAATCGTTACTGTATCCAGGTTTGTACAGTTTGAAAATGCCCCGTTTTCTATTTTGACAATATTTGAACCTATTGTAAGTTTTGTAAGATTCTTAAGTTTCCTTCCGGCATTCTTTCCTATAGTGGTTACTTCATAAGTTTTTCCATCATATTCTACGGTTTTCGGAACCGTAAACTTCTTAATCTTCTTATTGGATACACCATTAAGGCAGACACTTCCTGAAGCATCTACCTTATATTCAGTCTGATCCGTCACAAATGACACTACTTCAGGCAGGGGCTGAGTCTCCTCCTGCTGAATTACGTTATCATCACTTTTTGGCACATCAGCATTTTTACCGGATTCCTGCTCCTGTTCTTCTTCCTGCTGCGGTGCAGTGCTCTCATCCTCAGAAACCTTTACATAGCAGTATGCCTCGTAGCCGCCATCCTCTGTAGAGAAAACAATACAGGTTTCCCCGCACTTTACAAGCTTATATTCCACTGTTGCCTCCTCTGTCTTTGTGATAGTGATAATGTCATCATCCGCACAGATAAAACTAAATTCCTTGTTTGTAGCATCTGAAGGTTTAAAATTAAAGGAAATGGTCCCGCTATCGCCAACCTTGCCCTCAATTTTTTCAGTTGATATGCTAAGTCCGCCTACAGAAATATTGCCCTCGGTATCACTTATTGAAGCAATAATCGTGGCAGATGCCTTGCCATCGCTGGATGTAACAGTGACCGTAGCATAGCCGGGACCTGTTATGGAATAATTTCCGGCCTGGTCAACGGTTATAACCTGATCATTGGAGCTTCTCCAAATAAGCTCAGTATTAGTGGCATTTTCAGGCTCTATATCTGCTGTAAAAGTGCCCACGCTTCCAATAGCATCCGTTATTAAAGACGGCGATACCGTGATCTCCGTTACAGGAGTTACAGTGATATCTTCCGCTCCTGAAATGGCTGCCAGCACGTTTTCATAGTTGTAGGTTGTTCCATGGGCTGTAGGTATTAATGTGGAAAAACCATCTCTGCTTCGCCTGGTATATTTTGAGTAGGAGTAACCGTCCCCGCTTATCTTACGGCTAAAATTCTGGATTCCGGCGGTTGTAAGATTATAATAGAAATGCCTGACCTGTCTGATATATTCTTCAGGGCGCTGTTCCTTAACATCTGTATCATCCCAGGTTAAGTCTACCTCATACCAGTCATCACCCATTTCAACCACACTCCACGCATGTCCGCCCATATTTGTATAGCCGGCTACACCTGAAAGCACGTAAGAATTGATCCCTACACCATCAAGAAGATACTCAAATGCTATGGCATAGCCGTCGCAGACACATAAATTATTGATAAGAGCGCCATAAACCGTATGTCCAAGATTATATGGCGTGTTCTGATTGCTGCATGCAGTGTCATAGGTGATATGGTCAATCAGATAATCATGAATTGCCAACTCCTTTTCCAGGGCGCCGCCGGCTGTTGGAAGTACAGCTCCTGATAAAAGCTCATTTCTTTTCGCTACTACCTGCTGAGCCATCTGATCAAAGGTCTGCTGAGTATATGCGCTATTTAAAGAAACCAGATAAAGACAGTTGTCATATTTTTTTATACCCAATTTCGGATACTCAATTGGATATGCCTTAAAATGAATCTTTGCCATTGTCAGCTGAACAAGCTCCGGATGGTCATATCTCGCCGCCTCATAGGCATCCTGAAAATCCATACTGTCGAGTTTGTATTTTGCATCCTCATTCATAAAAATGGGAATAACACCCTTTCTGTATCTGGTTATTTCCTTAGACTTTTCGTCGTCTTCATATTCATAGGTAAAAACATCGGTACTGGCCTTGATAATAGCCCTGTACATTGCCTTCGCTTCATCGGAGAGATAATTATAGTGTTTTCCGGTGTCAACATCATAATTGAGGTCTCCACCGTTAAGAACGGCAGGCATATATTCGTCTACAACAACAGTATCCCCGATTTCAACCTCAGGCAGCGGAATCTGCTCAAGATCATTAATCGGATAGTCAAAAGTCTCGTCATCGTAGGCTTTTGCAGTAATGGCAAGCCCATCAAAGCCTGCAGATGCAGACAGACCTGCCACCACAACCGCCATTACTCCGGCAATTATTCTGTTTTTCATAATTCTAAAAACAGATCTCACAACTTAACCTCAAAAAATCTTTATAAATGATATACGAATTGCTCCGTTTCTTCGAAACTCTCGCAATCCTATCATAATATTACTTTACCACAATCTGAACAGATTTACCGTTATCTTATACATCGGCATAAATGCTTTAGTCTATTACATTTATCTGGCATGACTTCATGGCTTCCAGCGCATTCTGATGGCTCTGCGGTGTTACGCCGGCGCAGCAGGATGCATCAACTGTAATTTTTACTTCAGGCAAAAATGCCTTAATAAGAAGCGCATTGGAAATTACGCAAATATCCGTGCAAAGACCAATAACTTCAATCTCTTCTATATCATTCTCCTTAGCCATATTTTCAAGATAAAGGCCAAGCTCCTTAGAGCCAAAGGTGGGCTTGTCAATGATCACTGCATCTTCACTTACAGGAAGCGCTGATGAAATCTGCCAGCCCTCGCTGTCCTTAATGCAGTGCTCTACAGGCAGGTTATGACCTTCCTGAGTGTTCATGTAATCTGTCTGGTGCGTATCTCTTGTGAAAATAATCTTGCCATCAAAATTCTTAATTTTCGCAGCAACATTGTCCACAATCCCTACAGCTTCCTTTGTCCCCAGCGCCTGATCGATAAAATCGTTCTGCATGTCTACAACTACCAAAACCTTCATTTTCCATTCCTCCATTATGTAAATTATCCGCATTTTAGCGGTTTATTTCCTAATATCACAACATGTAACAAATTATAGCAAAAGCCCTGCGATTCTCTCAAGAAAAATGCAGTACTTAATATAAAGAAACTCCCCGGATTTCCGGGGAGCCAAAAAATATCAATATTAGCAAAATAGTACAGGCTAAGCATTACTTGTTTACGCTACGCATAATAATAAATTCACTTGTACCATAAGATTTTGAAAGCTTATCATAGAAAACAATTCTGATGCTTGTTGCTGCGTAGAAGTTTCTACTCTTAGTATTAGTAGTGCTTGTGTTTAATTCACCCTTTCTGTTCTTAGCACTCTTAGATGTATAACTGTACGCTGAATCATAGCTTGTGCCTACAGAGTTTAACTTGATAGTCTTTCCGGACTTAACTCTGGTGTATTTCCAGGTTACGCTGTCTTCTTTCACACCATTTATAACATCCTCGTAGTCACCATCTCCATTAAGATCAACGTAGTGAGAAGTTGTCTTTCCGGATTTGCTGAATGCTGAATAAAACTTTGAATTGTCATATTCTTTACCATTAGGATATGTTCCGCTCATTCCCTCACTATATGGCTCAGAATAAAGCCTACCAACCTCTATCTTCTTTATCACAAAATTCTTGTTCGCTTTGGCAACAAGCTTGCCCTTTGATTTTGTAGTGTAGAAAATACCATCTTCGTAAGCATAGAATGACTTTTTATAGAAATCTTTTTCATTAAGTAATGACTGACCGGCAAATGTTAGCTTGCTAAACACGTCCATGTCGTCAACTACATAAACTGCAATCTTTACTTTGGATATGGCACCATTGATATTAACAATGTTGAAGGTCAGGTCTGTCTTTCCGGACTTCTTACCATCAATCTTAATGTAACGCTTTGCAGAAGAAGATGTCATTTCTACATTCACTGCAGCAGCTTTTGCATCTGCCTCATTTGAGAATGTTCCTACAATTACCTTAGCGCCAACAGTTGTGTAATAATAAACTGAATAAGTTACATATCCTGTAGCAGGATCTGTTGTCCTGTCGATTTTTACATTATCCTTGTTAGTCGTAGTTTCACTACCCATCTTGCCGTAAAGGCTTGCTTTTGCAACACTCTTTTTAGAAGACTTAATTCCGGTGATCTTTGTGTCACCGCCTGATAATTGAACGCCAAGATATGTAGTAAAGCCTTTCATAACTCTGATAGCAGGCTGGAATGCCCTTGCCTGTGCTTCATTTGCTGTATAGTTTGCGTATACTTCTTCTTTGAAAATACTTGATTTCTTAGTCTGAGAATTATAGTATTTAACGCCTGTGGCATATCCCACATAAACTTTACCAACTTTTTCACAAGTCACATAGGCATTATTATTTGAGTAATAAATTACATCATTGGAATCAGTATATGTTCGAATATCTTTTATGGTATCAGCAGGTTTAACAGTAGTCATCATTCCTTTTGCCACTGCTGCAGCCAAAACCTTATCTTTGGTTTCATAATAATATGAGCCTGTAAAGACATCTGTTTTCACATAATCTATATCGATTACTGAATCCGTATCTGTAAAGTCGCTTACCTTTCCCAGTTCCTGCGTTGTCTCGTATTTTGCAGCCTGTGCGTGTACAGGTGCTAAAAGTGTTACGGATAGTGCAAGTGCGATCGCAGCTGCACCAAGTTTAGAATGTTTCCCCATTTAATTCCCTCCAACAATATATTTTACGGTTTTGACACCGTTTTTCATAACAAATTCGATTCTATCATCTGAGAAACATAAGTCAATAAAATATCCGTAAAAAATTTAATAAATATTTTATAAATTTTATAATTTGTTAATAATTTAGTTTCTGTCAGGAAGCTTCTTGGCTTATAGAAAATGCGAAGAAATGTAATATAAAAAACTCCCCGGATTTCTCCGGGGAGTCGAATCCCAAATTACTTGGAAACTCTGAGCCTGATTGTATATGCTGATGTTCCGTATTGTTTCAGAAGCTTATCATAATATGTAATGCGAATCTGTGTAGGTGCGTAGAAGTTTCTATCCTTTATAGTTGTGCTTGTTGAGCCATATTCATCAGACCACCAATTCGTATATTTTTTAGTTGAGCTATATGATGAATCATAATCCTTTCCAACTTTACTAAGCCTTACTGTTTTGCCGGATTTGGTCTTAGAATACTTGTATGTAACATTTCTTTCAGACATGCCGTTTATGGTGTCATCGAAGTCTCCATCACCGTTTAGATCAATGCAATGCTCCGTTGTCTTACCGGTTTTACTATATGCTGAGTAAGAACCTGAATGGTCATATTTTGTTCCATCCGGATTTGTTCCACTCATTCCTTCATTGTAAGCCTCAGCATAAAGCGTTCCAACCTCTATGCTCTTTATTACATAATTCTTATTTGCTTTTGCTACAAGCTTACCCTTCGCCTTAGTTGTATAGAATGTTGAACTACTATATGCATAAAAACTCTTTTTATCAAGATCTTTATCATCTATAAGAGACTGACCGGCATATGTGAGCTTATTAAATATTCTTGTATCATCTACAACATATATTTTTGTTGAAACTTTTGATGTATTACCATTCTTATTCTTGATGCTGAAAGTAAGATTTGTATTTCCGGGTTTCTTTGCCTCGATCTTGATGAAGCGAGTAGCTGAAGCAGAAGCGGTTGTCTCGGTCTGGATCATAGCCTTTTCTAAATCAGAGAAATTCTCGAATGTTCCAACTACAACCCTGGCACCAACAGTAGTGTAATAATATAGTACATAAGAAATCTTATTTGTTGCAGGATCTGTTATTTCCTCCCAATCAGTATGCAGCTTAGAGGTGTCTGTAGTATCCTCACTCATCTTATTGTAAAGACTGACCTTTGCAATAGCTTTCTTCGATGATTTAAGACTTGTAATTGCTGTATCGCCACCTGTAAGAGATACTCCTAAATATGTAATCTCACCCTTCTTAACTCTTATTGCAGACTGGAAGGTTCTTTCCTTAGCTTCATTCCCTGTATAATTACTATCTACTTCTCTTCTAAAGATACTAGTCTTCTTTGTCTGGGAATTTGTGTACTTGTAAATATATACACCTTTATATGTGTATGTATAAACACCACCAGAGGAAGAAGAATCCGTCTTATCATGGTAATAATCACTATAATAATATACCGTTCCATCTATTGCTCTTGACTTACAAGCACATACCGGTTTTGTTGTAGTTACAAGTCCCCTTGCAACCAATGCCCTTACAATTTTATCTTTAGCATCTTCTTGTGCATCATAACTATTTGTACCTGTTCCGGTTACATCGCCGATCGTTATCTTATCGTTGTCCACTACACCGGAATCAGAAATGTCTTTATTCAAATTAAGCTCTTCTGTATACTCATTTTTTGCAGCCAGAGCATTAACCGGTGTTAAAAATGTTACGGAGAGTGCAAGTGCGAGCGCAGCTGCACCAAATCTAGAGAGTTTCCTCATATGAATTACCTCCACTCATAAATTTTTACGGTTTTGCAACCGAATTTCGTGACAACT
Source organism: Butyrivibrio sp. WCD3002 (assembly GCF_000424265.1). Classification (GTDB taxonomy): domain Bacteria; phylum Bacillota; class Clostridia; order Lachnospirales; family Lachnospiraceae; genus Butyrivibrio. Next base: position 13,220 of record NZ_AUJO01000021.1, on the reverse strand, counting down.
TCGATTCTAGCATTTGAAAGATATAAGTCAATTGCAAAACTGGCGCGGTTTTTCGGCACTTTATAAACTTTATAATTTGTTTATAATTTCGTTCTGATCATGTGTAGATAAAATCATTGTTTCAAGGATAATTGTCATGATTTTGCACAATTTATGATTGGATGAAATTTTATACTTTTTATATTTTTATTACATATTTTTAATCAACCAAAACCATACAAATTTATCAGAACCAACCCACAGATAATTCCTGTAACGAGGCCGGTAAAATGCCCGATAGAATCTATCTTTTTTGAAGTGGTCATAAGCGCAAGGATTGCGAAGGTTGGCAACATGGACCGTATCGCAGAAAATCCCATTACTGAATATGCAATAACCACATAGATTCCAAGAAGTCCGCATATTACGCCGGAGGCGCCGATGCAGAGAACAAAGGGTGACGTCTTTTTATGGATCCTTGCTGAAACAAGCCCGCCTACGAGCATTATTACAGCATAGCAAATGGCGTAAAGCTCGGATTTTAGCGCATGCTCCATTACTCTCCCAATGTTATAGAGAGAATACATGTTGCAGGCGAGATGAAGAAATTCCCGCTGGGTGAATGCCGCAGTAACTATGCGATAATACTGCTTTTCCTGGAGACTTGTTATGTATGAGGAACCCAGCTTAGATACACTTACCACCTTAAGATTTATTAGTATAAAAATAATTATGTTTGCTGCCATTATTCCATATGTCACGGGATATGCGGCAAAATCAAAATATCCGTTATACATGATATTATTCCATCCTTTTACGGCTTATTTTTATTCTAATATACATTAAAATACCCTGCATTTCTCCAAGAAAATGCGGAGCCATAAATACATTTCATACGGAAAGTATTTCTTGTTTATATCCCACCACAACTGTGATAATATGTATTGACTGACTACCCCGAGAGGAAACTAATATGTGCGGACGTTATCATATAGATCCTGAATTAGCTATAGAAGTTCAGGAAATTTTAGGCAAAAACGTGAAGAAATTGCGGTTTAATGAAAAGGATATTTTCCCCGGCTCAAAGGGGCTTATTCTCATGCCCGGAAACGAATCCATCGTACCAAAAGAAATCACGTGGGGCTTTCCCGGGAAGGAAAAGAACAGACTCATCATCAATGCGCGGTCTGAATCTGCCCTTCAGAAGCCCATGTTTTCAGAAAGTCTTGAGCGCAGAAGATGCATCATCCCTGCAAGAAGCTTCTATGAATGGGATAAAGAGAAAAACAAGGTCACCTTTAGCAGAAACGATGCCACGGCTATTTATCTGGCGGGGATTTATAACAGATTTAAGGATGAAGACCGGTTCACAATCTTAACCACCGCAGCAAATGAATCTGTATGCGATGTTCACGAGCGAATGCCTGTGGTTATAGAAAAAGATGCTATTTCAGACTGGCTGTTTTCTTTTGAAAGAGCGCCTAAGCTACTGCAGCAGCCCATGCCGCTGTTTTCATCCAAAAAGGACTATGAACAGCTGAGTTTTAATCTGTAAGATTGGAGGCCTTATGGCAGGATTACTTATTTTTATCATCTATCTTTCTTTTATATCACTTGGATTGCCGGATTCACTTCTTGGAAGTACCTGGCCCAGCATGTACGCGGACCTTGGCTCAACCATTACCGGGGCCGGTACCCTTGCAATGCTCATTAGCGGATGCACCATCGTATCAAGCCTTATGGCTGATAAGGTGATTCACAAATTCGGAACAGCGAAGGTGACAGCATTTTCCGTTGCCATGACAGCGGCTGCTTTGTTTGGTTTTAGTACCTGCACAAGCTATCTTCAAATGGCTATCTGGTGCATTCCATATGGTCTTGGTGCAGGCGCCGTGGATTCAGCGCTTAACAATTACGTAGCACTGCACTACAGCTCAAGGCATATGTCCTGGCTTCACTGCATGTGGGGTGTCGGCGCATCAATCGGTCCCTGGATCATGTCCCTTTGCCTCACAAACGGACTTAGATGGCCCAGCGGATACCGCACCATCAGCCTGCTTCAGGTGATACTGACTGTAATTCTTGTATTTTCAGTGCCTCTTTGGAAAACCGAATCCAACGCGGAAAGTGATGAGAAAAGCAGGAACGTCCTAAGCCTGCGACAGGCCATTGCCCTTCCCGGCGCAAAGACAATACTTGTGGCATTTTTCTGCTACTGCGCTCTGGAAATGGCCACAGGTCTTTGGGCTCCCAGCTGGCTTGTTACGGAAAAAGGCATAAGCGCCACCGACGCTGCAGGTCTTGGCGCTCTGTTCTATCTTGGAATTACGGTGGGAAGAGCTATCAGCGGCTTTATATCCAATAAGCTTGGTGATCAGAACATGATAAGACTTGGAGAGTTCATAATTGTAGCAGGCGTTGCCATCCTGATGTTTTCAGGTAATCTCACACTCTCAAAGTGTGCTCTTGTACTTATAGGACTTGGCTGCGCTCCGGTTTATCCCAGCATCATCCACTCAACACCTGCAAGATTTGGCAAAGAAAATTCCCAGTCTCTTGTAGGCATTCAGATGGCCGCTGCTTACGTCGGATCAACCTTCGCACCTAAGATTTTCGGTCTTATAAGCGATTACATCGGAATGTTCATGTATCCCTTCTACCTGTGCTTCTTCGTTGTTTTAATGATCCTCATGACTGAAAGAGGAAGTAAACATATCAGCTGATATCTTTTGTCAGAGCGGCTCATAAATGCCCTTTTTCGTAATTCTCGTGGTTATTTCATCATCGAAGGGTGCAGAGTGTCCGCTCTGTTTTCATGTCATGGTAAATATAAAAATCCGCAGCTGAGACATCGTAGGCCGCAATGATATCCTTAAGGGAATTGTATTCTGAGGATTCATCGGCGAAACGATTCTCAAAGGCACTTAAAAGCTCCCGGTTAAATACCCGGGTCTTTTCATTTTCAAAGATGGCGTTGTAGAGAATGCCGGATTCTACGAGATCCTGGAAAAAGTGACTTCCATAGGACAGCTCCGGATTGTACCCAACCTTAGAATCCGCTATTTCACAAACCGCATCAAATTCACTGATATCTGAAAAGGTAGTGGGTACGCCAAGCTCGGGAGATGTGGTTCCGACTCTTCCCGGAACCATAAGAAGCATGTGTTTATCCTGGCCTCTCATAAGCCAGTTGACTCTTCCGATGGCTCTTGCAACCTGATTTTTCTCCTGATAGGGCATGCTGTAGTATTTTACCGGGTCAACGTAGACGATATAATCAAGCTTTTCCGCCCTTGACAGCCCCATGGCGGACTTATTGCAATCAAATAGTATCTTTTCCTCGGATACATCCTCAGGAATCTGCATTTCTTCAGTGTCCTGATACACCTGAAGCGGCCTGCACTGCAGGATATTTATCACATAGTCCCCATTTTCAGAGAAATTGATGGTGAACTCAATATCCACAGGATGCTGATATTCTGTCTGCAGCGCCTGCAAAATCTCCTTCATCTGTGCCATCAGCTCGTCTTTTCGCACAATTCCCCTGCAGGAAATAAATTCAATATACCTGTCCTCACCTCTGTCCCTGAACATCCGCTCAGTATCGGTATCGTGCTCAAGCAGCAGTCTTTTTAGGAAAAACGGCATGTATTGCTTCACATCATCAAGCGTTACCCTCTCAAGCTGTCTTGTAGCGCGGTTCATAAGTTCAAGTTTTCTCTGGGAGTACTGATGCCTCTCGATGGAATTGCGGGCCGTGGTTGCTGTAGGATTATCCATACTGACAAGTCTTGGATATGAACCTTCGGTCCTGTCTACAGCCGAGGTTCCAAGGCCCATTACAAGGCGAAGCATACCCGCCGCCTGATCTATGGATTCCATGAATTTGTAGGGGCTGTAGGAATATCCGACGCCTGCTGCGCAGGGCATGTAGAACTCGCCATAATAGGAACCTGACACCCTCTGAACCAAAAGAGCCATCTGTTCATCTCTTTCCTGTAGGCCTCTTCTGCTGCGGTAATCAAGGGCAGATCTGCTCATTGTGCTGGCATAAACTGTGCGGATAGCGTTTTCCAGCTCCTCAACTCTCTGCTCCATTGTGCCAATATTCGAGCAGAAAACGGACTCATATTTTCCCGCAAAGGCATTGCCAAAGCCGTCCTCAAGAATTGAGCTGGACCTGACGATAATGGGGTCCTGACCGTAGTATTCAAGGAGTTTTTGGAACTCCTCTTCCATTCCTCTCGAGAATTTACCTCTGCGAAGCTGCTCGGCGAATTCTTCTGCCACCGAGAAAAACTCCTCCTTTGTCCTCTGCCTGATTCGAAGGTCCCAGAACTGATTATCAACAATGAAGGTATAGAAAACATCAGAGCCGATATAGAAAGAATCATGAGGCTCTAAATATCTATAAATTTCAGGTCTTCTGTGCTCAATGATCTTACGAGCCAGCAACATACCGCAGGCTTTTCCTCCGATCATGCCGGTTCCGATCATTCTGTCCTTCACATCAAGATAGTCGTCCGGCGTAAAAAGCTCTTTTATCATCTCACGAAGCCGGGAATCTCTGGTCATCATGATGTTACACATGCGGCTGCAGTTTTCCGATACGTCCTGCCCCGCCTGATGCATCATTCTTGTGAGAGCAAAAAATCTGTCCCAGCTGTCCATATTTTCAGAATCTGTAAGGGATCCGCTTTTTCCAAGCACCTGATAAAAATGGCTGGCCATAACTCCATCCAGAATGGGCTTAAAATCGCCATTTTCTGGATTGTAAAGCTGTGGCAGGAACATGGTCTCCGAGTATCTGTTCCAAACCTTATCGGGTCTTACGTATACATTTTTATCATCGGAATAAACATCAAGGAAAAGCTGGGTTGTGTCCCTGATTTTTGCAATCGCCTGAAATGAATGTTTACCGCGGATCAGCGGGAAAAAGGCAAAGATGCTTTGTTTTAAGCACCTTTGCCTATCTGTAATCATTATATCACATTTTCAGACTGTTTTTAATCCGCTCACAGCCCAAATTCGCAGGCAATATAGGTTATACCATCTATTTCATAGTAGGCCACACCGATCTTGGTGAATCTTTTCTCCAGCAGATTCTGTCTGTGGGAGGGATTCAGATACCACCCCGCGGTAATGTTGAGGTTCCCTGCCTGCTCCTCGTTTGAAGCCTTGGCAAGATTCTCCCCGAAGGACGCGTTATAGCGCATAGAACTTGACAATTTGGCGCATTTGTATTGTAATTGAAAGCTGTTGTGGAAATATGAATTACAATCGGCCGCCTAATTACAACGGTCGAATTTTGAAAAGGATTTATTTAAATGAACTCTCTTGGAATATGGATTATCGCCACTTTGGTGGCTTTTTTTGTAAAGGGTCTTTGCGGCTTTGCCAACACACTGGTTTTTACCTCGATTCTTGGTTTTGGAGTAAATAATGTAAATATCTCTCCCGTAGAGCTGGTTCTTGGTTTTCCCAGCAACGTGATCCTCACCTGGAGCAACAGGAAAAAGCTGAATCCCAGAATTTTCGTACCTCTTATAATACTGACGCTTCTTGGCAGCATCCCCGGCGCGTTTTTATTGAAAAACGTGGATGCTCACATCATCAAGATCATCTTCGGCGTAGTGGTTGTGCTGGTTGGTATCGAGATGCTTCTTAAGGAATACGACAAGCTTCACCTGAAGGATTCCAGACTCGTTCTGTTTATCATCGGCATGATCGGCGGCCTTATGTGCGGTCTTTTTGGTGTAGGCGTCCTGATGGCTGTATGCGTCAGCAAGGTTACAGTGACAACCTCAGAATTCAAGGCAAATCTCAGTGTTATTTTCATAATAGAAAATATAGTTCGAATAATAACATATGCTTTTGTCGGAATAATAACTCCGGAATCCCTGAAAATGGCCTTTATTCTCATACCCTTCATGCTTATCGGAGTTTTCACAGGAATGAAGAGTGCCACTCTCCTCGATGAGAAGAAGGCAAAAAAGCTGGTCATCGTGCTGCTTATTATTTCCGGCCTCTCATTGGTTGTGAAGAATCTTGCGTAAAGAATCACTTTTTTCAGGTTCTCTTGTTTTTATCCTGCGAATAAATCTTCCAAAATGTTACACAAGCCATTAAGTGTAACTTCTTTTAAACGCCCATAAATGCTATGCTTTCTTATGGTATAGAAATCCTGTGTAACGCAGGTTTTAAAGAAGGAGGACAAAGAAAAATGGCAAACAGAATTTCATTAAACGGCACATCATATCATGGGGCAGGCGCCATCCAGGAAGTAGTTAACGAGATCAACAATCACGGCTTCAAGAAAGCTTTTGTAGCTTCTGATCCCGACCTCATCAAGTTCGGCGTAACTGCTAAGGTTACAGATCTTCTTGACGGTGCTAAGATCCCTTACGAAATATATTCAGATATCAAGCCCAATCCCACAATCGAGAACGTTAAAAACGGTGTTGAGGCCTTCAAAAAGTCAGGTGCCGACTGCATCGTAGCAGTTGGTGGCGGTTCTTCAATGGATACCTCAAAGGCTATCGGTATCATCATTACAAACCCTGAATTCGCAGATGTTCGCTCACTTGAGGGCGTTGCACCCACAAAGAATCCCTGCGTTCCGATCATTGCAATCCCTACAACAGCAGGTACAGCAGCTGAGGTTACAATCAACTACGTTATCACAGACGTTGAAAAAGAGAGAAAGTTCGTATGCGTAGATACACACGATATGCCTATCGTAGCAATCGTTGATCCCGAGATGATGGCATCTATGCCTAAGGGTCTTACAGCAGCTACAGGTATGGACGCTCTCACACATGCTATCGAGGGCTACACCACAAGAGCAGCTTGGGAAATGACAGATATGTTCCATCTTGAGGCAATCAGACTTATCTCCAAGCACCTCCGCGGTGCTGTTGAAAACACCAAGGAAGGCCGTGAAGGCATGGCTCTTGGTCAGTACATCGCAGGAATGGGCTTCTCAAACGTAGGTCTTGGTATCGACCACGCTATGGCTCACACACTTTCAGCTCACTATGACACACCTCACGGCGTTGCTTGTGCAATGTTCCTTCCCATCTCCATGGAGTTCAACCGCGAGTTCACAGGCGAAAGACTTCGTGAAGTAGCTAGAGCTATGGGTGTTGAAGGCGTTGACAACATGTCACAGGAAGAATACAGAGATGCTGCTATTAACGCAGTTAAGAAGCTTTCTGAGGATGTTGGAATTCCGAAGACACTTGATAAGATCACAGAAGAGGATCTCGATACTCTTGCAACAGATGCACTCAACGATGCATGCTATCCCGGCAACCCGAGAGAAGCAACAAAGGAACAGGTTATTGAGATGTTCCGCATGCTGATGGCATAAAAAATAATTCGGCTTCCTGTCTGGTAAATCACAGACGGGAAGCCGTTTTTTGTGCCACTGGGTGTGCCACCGGGGACGGTTCTCTTTGGCACGCAAGTCTCTTGCGTGCCAAAAAGAACCGTCCCCAATGGCACAATGGCATGATAACATCAATCATCCTGCCCGGATGTCTCTCTTTTCGTAAGGTGCGTAAGTGTGTACCCATGATACATGATAAATACCGACACCAGCAGGAACAAATGAGTATAAAAGATACCCATAATGTAGTAATTACGCTCAAGGAAAAACCCAAGACTAAAGCCCAGATAGCATAATCCGCCGGACAGTATAAGTCCCAGCACCATAAGCGGAAGCCTCAAGAATACATTTTTCATATTTGCAAGAAAATCCGCAAAGGATGCGTCAAAATACACGAATCGACCTACCATAAGTCCCAAATAATACATCATGACAGGGCTGTATTCGCTCTCATCTCCTATTACATTTAAAAACAACAGAATAATGATTACGTAAAACATAGAGAGCATTCGCACGGATGCTATTTCTTCACGTTCCAGCTTTTTAAGGGGAATGATGAGCTTATCCAGAATAGAATTAATGACGCAGGATAAGCAGATAAGGAACAGCAAAACGAAGTCTTTTCCATTCTCCCAGACAAGCATGACCGGCTCCCACTGCAGGGCAGGCGTGCCAGACTGCACAAGGGAATATACATGATTTAATACCACATAGGCGCAGGCAAAGGACATAACCGATGTGGCAGAGATTATCATTTCATAAAAAAGCTGAATAAGGGTATGCTTTTTAAATTCCATATATTCAGCATCTCTCGCTCTTGGTGTCCCTGCCGCCACAAGCTTTAAGCCTCCTCGGATCAGCAGATCGCACAGCAGCACCGCCACCATGGAAATAAGAAAAAATAATAGGATTTTAGGCAAGGTAAAATCCGGGTTTAAATATGCATCAATAGTCATTTTGTATCACCTCATAGAAATAAGTTTTGTCTGCTCGTGCCACTGGGGACGGTTCTAAGTGGCACGTTTCTAAAAAATGTGCCATTTAGAACCGTCCCCGGTGGCACGAAATCAAAGTATAGCCAGCTCCGTAAAAAGCCGCGAAAGCTCCGGTGGCATGGCGGCTATCATCAGATCCGCAAGTTCTTCCTCCTGCTCCTTCATGCCCTTAAGTACCCACTGAACTGTCATGTAGATGGATGCCTGACAGTACATTTCCAGCAGCTTTCTTATTTTTTTCGCCGGTAAATCTCCTGATTTTTCTCTGATAAGCTTACAGTAATGCTCGAAAATCATGTAGAAATCATGATCCTTTAGATTGTTCTGCTCATCCACACGAAAAGCAGCTGTGAAAAACAGCCGCTCCTCTTTGATGTATCTAAACTTTTTTATAAGACCATCTCTTAAGGTCTCACCGCTTCCCATTTCCTTGAAGGACTGCTCAAGAAGGCGGTCAAAATACCAGTTGATAAGGTCGTATTTATCTATGAAATTGCGATAAAAGGTCTGCCTTGAAACTCCGCAAACATCTACGATCTGCTTGACCGTAATGTTTTCCACGGAGGTGGTTTTCATGCACTCCTTCACCGCCTGTGCAAGCTTGTATTTACTGTTTTCCATACCTCTCCCAACTATTCCCGGAATCACTGAAATCAACCGGGTGTAACGTTTTGCGCTGCTTCTTCCTTGGATTTTTTCTTGTGTACATACATAAGCTGGTCCGCTCTTCCGACCACATCGCCAATTTTATCGCTTTCAAGGCGCTCCGCTATACCATAGGCAAAATCGATCTTGAAATCCCCATACTGTTCATCGCATTTTCCCTTATGAAGAACGCTGTCAACGATGCCCTTAAGAACAGGCTTTGTGTTCTTTGAAATAAGGATAAATTCATCGCCCCCGATACGGTAAAGCATTCCCATGCCCTTAAATGCATCGGATAAGGTCTTAGCGGTAGCAAAAATATACTGATCGCCAACGTGATGACCCATGGTGTCGTTGAATTTTTTTAGGCCGTTAAGATCTATAAGCACAATTGTGTTGTAGTTATCTTTGATGCGGGATATTGCCCTTGCATAAGCATTTCTGTTAGGCAGCTCCGTTATGACATCCACCTTATTATACAACGCTGACAGCGCAAGGTACATGAGCAGATAAGAAAGTCCGAGACTTATCCACAAGGTTTTCAGGTCGTAATTTATCCATGATGCCAAAAATCCGATAAACATGGTCACCCCGACAAACGTTGCAAGGAACATATCCTCATAATCAAAGAATTTGGTCCTTATCATATCCCACAGCAGGATAACGAATGCGAGGTAGCATACTATGTGCATTCCAAATCCCCAGGGCACATAGTGCATGTAGGAATCCTTGTGATAGAAAAATATGGGTCTGAAGATGTTCACAATATCCGCTATCATAAGAATAAAAATGAAAAGAAGACCAAGGTTATGCCTGATGGTACGTTTTCGCAGTGTATAAACGATAAAAAATGTGCTGAGCGCCGCGGGAACCATCAGATAAATAATGCAGGTGATAAGATTCAGGATAAAATCGGTTTTCTCCGATACGGGAAGGAAATAGACACATATATACCAGAGCATATCAAAGATATACAAAATGGCCAAAGCGATACCCGTGCCTATTATACCTACCCTTATGTCCTTACGAAGATAAGAATTATTAAGGGTAAGCACAGAGACATATATGACAATCAAAATACCGATAATGTCGGAAAACTCCAGCCAATCGAACATTTCGTCTCCTGAGGATCAAAACAGGATCCATCTCCAGTAAGCCATGATTCCAGCGCTTTTATATAAATATCATTTTATAAAGTCACATTAACCTAATTTAATTATGAGGCAAATTTATAAAATACTTATTAATTCCGGCTAAAGTTATGCTTAAAATCTGCATAATACTTATAGATGTTATTTCTCTCTTTTTTCTCCTCCATGGATAACGTCTCGCAACCGGTTATATCATAGGCACCGAAGGTATTTTTAAGGCGTGAAGTGGGATCAAGCTCCACATAGGTAACCCATGGAAGCCAGTGATGCAGCGTATTCAGGTTTTGATCGGCAAAACCGTCGCCATAATCCCGACCGCATCCCGCCTTTTTTGTTCGAAATTATGAATAAATATTATCAAATTTCTGTCGTTTCTGCTTATCACACCTTGGTATTGATATCATTATTTTTTGTCCTTGTTTCTATGAAAAGCAAAATGGTGTAATATATAGTTTCATGAATATTTAAAGGAGATAGGAAAATGCCAAAAATAAATCCCATGGCTATCATGGAGCTTCAGCAAAAATTTAATACCTTCAAAGAAGAACACCCCAGGGTACTGCCCTTTTTCAATGCACTAAAGGACAACACACCTGAGGTGGGTTCGGTTTTCGATATGAAGGTCACTAATCCTGATGGCACAGTGATGCAGTGCAACATCAAGCTAACTGAAAATGACCTGGAGATGTTCAGAACTTTAATGAACATGAAGGGATGATTTTCATCCCTCGAAAATGTGGATTCTTACGCCGCCTTCGATACCCTCGATAGTACCGTAAAGATCAGCGGTTTCAAGGAATGCCAGTGCCTGGCTGTCCGTAATAACCTTGGGGGTTGTGGTGTTTTCACCGCCCTCCCTGAACTGGCCGTTATTCTCGATAAAGATGTGAGAGGGATTGCCCTCCTTATCGGTTCCTTCGAGAATATATCTGGCAGAAAGAAGCGTGGGCTCATCACCCAGCTCCTTCTGTGTATCTACGCCGCCGGGAAGAATTTTTCCCTTAAAATTGTCACAATCAACGGTGCCATCAAAGAGAATCATTCTTGCCGTGCCGGTGTGTCCCTTAACCTCGTTTACTCCCGTAATTCTTACATTTATCGTAAGTACTTCCGTACCTGCATTACTCATTTTTGATTCCTCCTATCAGAACTCGGTAGTGTCTAATCGACACTCCTTTTTTCTTTATAAATCCTCTATTTTTCGGGAGTTCAAAATAAAAAGAGCATTGACCTCCCTTTTGGTATAATGTTAACGACCAAGAAAACATCCCGCAAAGGAAACAATGCTCGTGAACATTATACTTTATTTACTTGAAATCATCCATCAGCTCTATCAACAAAACTGCTGGTTGATCAACTTTATCTGTAGATATATTCCGCTTAAACAGTGGGCTTATGAGGATTCTCATTCTCCCAAATATCAAAAATTTAAGATTGATAAGCTCCCTTTGATTCTGAATGTAGAGCCCTGGGATTACAGGGATTTCATGGCTTACCTTCAGTGGCGTTACCCGGATGACAAGCCCATCAAACCTATACGGCGTCGTTCTGAATGTGACATTCCCGATGATTGCAAATGTCCAAGGTGCAACGCTCCCAAAATATACCTTTACAAGAATAATGGCTCTAAAGGCCAGCTCCAGTGTAAGGTATGCCAGACGCTTTTCTCACCCGAGGATAACCGTCATACTTCACTTAAGCTCAGATGTCCGTACTGCACTCACACTCTTGTTCCAAAGAAAGATCGTAAGCATTTCATCGTTCACAAATGTGTTAATCCCAAATGTCCTTACTACCTGAGCAATCTCAAGAAGGTTGATAAAGAAGATCTTGACGAAGACTATGGCAAGAACAAATATAAGCTTCATTACATCTACCGTGAGTTCACGATAGATTTCTTCAAGATGGATATAACCACACTTCCTAAGAATGCTTCATCCCTTAAGTTCACAAAGAACAATGCATATATCATGTCCCTATGTCTAACCATGCATGTTAATCTTGGCTTATCACTACGTAAGACTTCCCATGCTCTCAAGGATCTGTACGATATTTCTGTTTCACATCAGCAGGTGGCAAACTATTGCAAGACTGCAGCTTTGTGTATAAAGCCGTTTGTTGATACTTACCCTTACGAAAAGGGATCTGTATTCACTGCCGACGAAACTTATATCAAGGTCCTTGGTATAAAAGGCTTCATCTGGTTCATCATGGATGCCGCCAGCAGGGCTATAGTCGGATATCAGGTATCAGACAACCGTGGTGTCGGTCCATGCATCATGGCTATGCGCATGGCCTTTCAGCATCTTAAGGAACTACCTAAGAACTTCAGATTCATAGCTGATGCTTACAGCGCCTACCCTCTGGCTGCTCAGCAGTTTCTTATCAATGCTGGAGAAAAGTTCAAGTTCGATATCACACAGGTTTTAGGTCTTACGAACGATGATGCAGTATCTGCAGAGTTCCGCCCGTACAAACAGATGATTGAACGACTCAACCGCACTTACAAAGAATCCTACCGGCCTACCAATGGCTTTAATAACTACGATGGTGCCAACTACGATCTCGCATTATGGGTTGCGTACTACAACTTTCTTCGGCCGCATAAACACAATGGTTTCAAGCCACCTGTCTTAGATGATATGGTCATGAATGCTGGCAACATGCCTGGTAAATGGCAGATGCTGATAATACTTGGTCAACAGACCATTCTCAACATCCAACAGGGTGCAACCGCATAAAACGGAGCGGAACCGTTGTCAAGGAAAACGTGGAATACCGAAGCGGCAGCGCCGCGAGGATATGCCGCGAAAGTTCCTTGACATAAGGTTCACGGATAATCCTGATACATTGGTCAGCAAGTGTGCTTGCTGGCCTGCTTCCGGCGAGGACGGGTGCGGGCAGAGCCCGCTTAACGGGTCAAGGGACTGGTCCCTTGCAGGTTCTTAGGGCGGAGCCCTAAGCCCTCGGAGAGCTTGTCGGTATCAATATCTACATTTTCAAGGTTCTTTTGAGCCTTTTTTCTTTGGCTCATTTTTCCATAGCAGACTTTACACTATC
>NZ_KE384156.1:1794-74117 GCF_000424265.1 Butyrivibrio sp. WCD3002 | reverse complement strand
TTTCCCCTCATCAAAGAAAGCTTTTGTAAAAGTGTGCATATATTATTATTTATCGACATCCTATGTTCATATTATACCCTTAATTGTGATAAAATATATAAAGAATATTTTGTTTGGGGGATATTGACTTATGGGGATGAATCATAGGATTCATATCGGCTTTAATTTTCATGTAAATTTTTGCCACGCAGATCGTGGAGATTCCAATGACAATAGCGGATTTGGCAGAGATCTGGCCAGAATCCGGGATATTCTGGAAATACTTGGAAAAGCGAATAATGAGGGTCAGCCTGTTCGCGCAGCATGGGATTTTGAGAGTGAATATACTCTTGGAAGAATTCTTCCTTCCCTTGGACCTGACGTTATAGATGGGCTAAAGGCAAGGCTTAGAGAAAGAGGCGATGAGCTTATGTTCTCCGGAAATCATGCTGACATTTTTGCAGCAATGACAGGAGAAGAGCTTCGCACAGCTTTTAACGGTGCAAATACTGTTTTGGGTGAAGCATCGGATACGCTTTGCACAAGTCACAATATTTTTTCTTCTACGGAAATCGGCCTTTTGAAAAAGGCGGGAATCAAAGCTGTTGTTCTCGGCAACAGTAATATCGGGCCTGATGCGCTTTCTGCGGTAGCTCCGGAGATTAGAAAATCAGCATCTGTTCAGTTTAATCCAACAACCTACAGACATGGTAATGATTCCATTACCGTGATACCATCATATTCACCTGCTGATCTTGTTGATGCAGGTGCTCTTACAAACCTATTAAAAACGCTTCGTGAGTTGCAGCTTCAGGGAGCTGTAGAAAGTGATCTTTTCCTGCTTATAAGTGATGATGCCCGCAGCGTATTCTGGGAGAGTCTTGGGGTTCATAACCTGTTTACTCCTGTAACAGGCACTGAAGGACTTGCAGGCTTTATTAAAGAGCTGAGAAAGCTTGATTACGTGGCATACAACACTCCTGCAGGATATCTGAAGGACCATGAGGCTGTTTCTGAATTTTCCTTTGCAGGTGATGTTTCCGGAGACGGTGATCTTTCACCCTTAGGAGAGCTGCCCTACGAAAGACTTTTACATACAAGAATCGAAAGAGCCAGAATATACAGCAAGACCTATGCCGGAGATAAAAGCTCCGAAACACTTTCAAAGAGAGTGAAGCTTTTATCTGCAGTTAACTTTTCAGGAGTAAGTCCCGCACCTGCCAGGGAGAGGTTTGATGCGGCAGATAAGCTTTCTCTTGAAATACAAAGTGCAGAGAGAAAAGCGGTAAATGAAAAAGAGATGTCCATGCGCACAAGCGGCAGACAGAGGCTTAATAACAGCGCCATAGGAAAGCATGTCTACTCAAGAAGAAAGGATGATGAGGAAAGAAATACCTTTATCATAATGAATACTTCAGGGCAGAAGACAGTGACCTTCCAGCTTTCCATAGAAAGCGGACAGTGCCCCGGAATCGGAACTTTAGTATTTGAATGTGACGAATGCCAGATAGACAGCTATACTGCTATCCCCATGGATTATGACGGACACTTTGTGGTAAGTGTTTTTGTTATCATGAGATTTGTGGACGTTCAGAATACCTATAAGATTTACTATCATTTTGACAGATCGGATCTGCCTAAGGAGGTGCATAAGCCTCTGATAGAGGTTAAGCCGGAGGATATACCTGTATTTCATGCTGAGGGTGCCATGAAGAGACTCCTTGAAGCACAGGGCAAGCTTAAGAAGCCGGAAGAACCAAAGAGTGATGAAAATAAAGCAGTGGCTGACAGAATTGCTGCCATGAATGATGCTGCAACAGCTGGAAGAGCAGCGGTTACAAACGCTGTCACACAGAAGGAATCCTATGTGATAGAGAGCAGAAGTAAAAATCTGAGAATTGTTATCACAGGATGCGGTGCCACAAAGGGAAAAATCAGAGAGGTATATTACAAGGATGAGAAAATAGGCGATGATCAGTTCCTTTTATCCTATCTGAAAACAGACGGCATCGTAAAAGAATTTGAATGTAAAAAAATCGAGGATATTGAAATAGCAGGAAAGGGTGAAGGAGTCAGGATAACGGGAGAAGTCTGTGACAGTCTTGGAAGTACGCCCGGAACCTATAGCCTTATGTTTATAGATACACCTGCACTTAAAGGCGCGGATGGAATACTTGTTTATCTTGATGTAAAATATCCTGAGCCCTCAGGTCTTGGAAGCAGAAAGTATGAGGTTGCTGCACCCTTCCAGATTACACCTCTGTACAGAGCAGGCGTTTCTGTGATCAGAAAGGATTTTGCAGGTAATATTTCAGATTATCCTGTATCAGGAATTACAAAAACTGTCAGGGAGAATTCAAATCTGAATTCCTTCAATCATCATATGTGTGCAGGATTTGTGGGATTAAAGGGAGCTTTATCTGGCATTACCATAAGCTTTGCAAGAGAGATTCTCGGCAGTATGGCAGCCTGTCCCGGAATGCTTATGACAGATGGTGACGGACAGCATGTAAGCCTTAATCTTTTTGGAACCTATGGAAGAACTATAAGAAAATATCCATCTCTCAGCGAAGGACTGCTTCAAAAATACAGAGATGTTGTTTATCAGGGAAGCGACTATAACAGAGCAGAGGGCTACGCAGGAGTTCATGAAAAAATGTGCATGTGCCTGTCAGGCTTTTCCGGAGCAAGCATTACAGATGCTCAGCTTGGTGAGCTGTCTGCCTTTAGTGACGGAGTAGTAATTTGCGGAGATGAAGCGGGAGTCATTCATCCCTTTGAGGGAGACAATGTAACGCTTCCGGATAAATTCAGATCCCTTCCTGCAGGATCTGATATGGCAGCAGATGAAGCAGTTCTTAAACCTGTAAGGGCAGAAATTGCTAAATACATAAAGAGTAAAAAGAAATAATTTCAATGAACAAACACAAAGCTTTTACAAAAGAAGTTATGACAGGATGCATGGCAGCGCTGGTTACGGTATCAGTGTTTATGGCAATTTGCTTTCTGGAAAGAATAGCTCCTTTTGGAGACAAGACATTTTTATATCTGGATATGAAACTGCAGTATGTTGATTTCTATTCCTATTACAAAGCCGTCTTTCATGGTCAGGACGGCTTTTTGTGGTCTGAAAATTGCGGACTTGGAAGCAATATGACAGGAATCTGGACATATTATCTTACAAGTCCGTTTCTTATTCCTTTTATTTTCATATCAGAAAAAGCTATGCCTGTAGCAATAACCTTTCTTCTTTGTGAGAAGATGACAGCAGCCGCATTTTTTATGGGAATTCTTTTGGAGTATATCTCAGAGGCTGTTATGGACAGTAACTTAAATGGTGAGGATAAAGCGACCTCCGCAATCGCTAAAACGGCCTTCGCAGTTGCCTATGCCTTTAGCGGCTGGATGGTTTCAAATATGACAAATACCATGTGGGTTGATGCTGCGGCTGTTCTTCCCATCGTATTTTTGTTTTACCTAAAGCTTCTTAAAGATGAAAAGCACGGTAAGACCTTTTATGTGCTTTCTGTAATGCTTGCGTTTTTCCTAAACTACTATATTGCAGCGATGTACTTGCTGTTTATGGGGGTTTTTACAATTATAATCACCCTGACAGGTATTATTGATGCGGGGCGTCTTGGCAGATTTATCAGGCTCTCCTTTGTGGCAGGGGTGCTTGATCTATGGTTTTTGGTTCCTGTTGCACTTGCTCTTAAGGGCAGTAATAAGGATCACAGCGCAGGCTTATCTGTTGCATTTAAAAACATTCTGCCATCATCAGAGGCGGTTGGAAAAAACATTTCTCCTCTGAATGTGGTTTCAAAGTTTTTCACCATGAGCTATGACACTATAGAGATAATGGATGGATTCCCAAATATTTATATAGGAACTGCGCTGTTTGTTCTTGTAATTCTCTTCTTTTTTAATCGCAAGGCAGAGCTTAAGAAAAGGATAGCGGCATTAACATTTTTAGTGTTTATGGTGGCTGTATTTTGTCTGGATGTTCTTAACAGGCTGGCTCATTTTGGTACCGAGGCCTATGGCTACCTCTACAGATATTCTGTGATTTTTTCGTTTTCCTGTCTGATTCTTGGCTTTTTGTGCATTTGCTTATGGGATGGAATAACTGCAGGCGGAGCCTTTATAAGCGGCTTTATAGCTGAGGTTTTACTGCTTAGCGTTTATCTTCTTCCTGTGAGATTTATAACCTTCAGAGTATTTGCCATAAATACGGCAATAATAGTTTTGATTACCGGAGCAACTATCCTGCAAAGAACCTGCAAGGAAAAGATGATGCTAAAAAGAGCCGTGGCCACCATGACCTTTATGGTTTTGCTGGCTGAGCTTTCACTGAATTTCATCTGGATATACAGAAGTCAGGCCCTTAATGCGATTTCAAGAACTGAGTATATAAATAGGATAAAGGGAATTCATGCGGCTCTTGAAACTATAGATGAGAATGAAAAAATCATGACCGGAACCGATGAGGATGAGTACAGGACAGAGGCCTATTTTAGCAGAACAGCCAACGATGGAATTCACTTTGGCTATGACAGTGTTTCAACCTATAACAGTCTGTTAAAGGTTGAGGACAGAGTGCTGCTTTTCAGGATGGGCTTTAATGATAACGGTCTTTATGCGGAATATGCAAATGGAAATACCAGACTTGCGGATGAGCTTTTGGGAATAAAATATATCATTACGGATGGGAATGTTTTACCGGGAGAGGGTCAGAAAGCCGTTTCCGATAACGTTTTGATGAATGAGAAGGAGCTTCCTCCGGATGAATATATCAGGGAAGATGATGTGAAGGAATGCCTTGAATATGTGGAAGATGAGTGCTCTGATCCGGGAAATCCATTTGAAGTTCAGAAGCTTTTATATGAAAAGCTTACTGGCAGATCCGATAAGTTTTTTGAAGAGGCAGATGTTGTCATCAAAAATGATGAAGAGGGCGTCAGCCTCAATATAACTGCAAGGGAGGATGGACAGCTCTATTTTTACATGGATAGGGATAAGGTGACGGAGAGAAGTCTTGAGCTTTATCTTGACGGTGAATTTCTTGCGGGCTATGGAAATGCATCAAGTCAGAAGGTAATAAATCTTGGGTATTTGAATAAGGGAGATAAATGTAACCTGTTTATAAAAACGGATGCTTTGGGAGAACTTCCCGCAGCACCCATTGCAGTTACCGAGATATATTCGAACTAAGATCTGTTCTGTCAGTGTAAATACCTTTTATTCCAAGATCAAAATATGCAGCCATTTCGGCATCCTCGTTTACGGTATGAACGTAAATGGGGGTGTCTGTTTTTTTCAGGCTTTCCAAAAACTGCGGATCATCAGCCCACTCTGCATAAACAGTGAAGCCAACAAGATGCTTCTTTGCAATGCCCAAAAGAGCCTCCGGGGTTCTTTCTGCTTCCTCTGTTTCATAGAGGGTGAAGATTACGTAATCAAAGCCTGAGCGTATTACCGGTTCATATTCCTTAGCGTGATAGATCTGGACAATGAAACGATCCTCAAGATCAGGATAGTCATGGGAGATCAGTTTGCAGAATTTTTCGTTTTCTTCCTTTGTGTCCGTGACAATAAACAGATCCTCGTGAGCTCTCATAAACTCTGCCACATCCTCAAAGGTCATGGGGGTAAAGGCTCCATCTATTTTGCACTGAAGATAATCCGATAGGGATGGCGGAACGCCGGGAGTCATCTGCTCATCACCAAGATACAGATCTCCCCAGGCATATCCGGGAACCAGATGATCGTCGCTTGTATAATGAAAATCCATCTCAATTACGCGGTTGCCTGCATTATAGCTGTTTTCCAGGGCTTCCTTCGAATTGGTATAGGTGTATGTCTGCCCGCTTTCATCAGCTATTTCACCGCAGGCATGGATGATATATTTGTTTTCTTCAAGGCGGGTACGCATGGCATCAACCTTTGCGTTTCTCTCAGAATTGCCGCAGCCTGACAGGAGAATTACTGCCGATGCACATGCTGCTGCACGTAGAATAAAGCTTTTCATGATTTTGTTTGCACTCCGTGTTATAATATTGCTGCTTTTGATTATATCATTTTTGGGAGTTTTTAATGGGAAAGAAAAAGAAATTAGTTCTTAGAAATATACCGGTTACGCTCATTATGTCCATATCGTTTTTACTGTTTTTTACTGCATGGTGGTTTTTCCATACCTGGAGCACAATGACAGTTAACGAGCTGGTATTCAATATAAAAATGTCTATGTCAGGCGCATCACATGCAATGATCAAGCTGTTTTTGATGGAGGCACTGCTTCCCACAATCATTGCAGGGATTATCCTCTACCTGATAATAAGCTTTGCAGATAATAAATGGTTTATGGGAAAAAAGAGACCTGTTCTCATACTTATAGACATCGCTGTTCTTATAGCTGCCATTGTTTATACCTGGGTAATGCTTGATATGACAAAGTACATCGAGCAGCAGATAAACGCATCGAAATTCATTGAAGAAAATTATGTAAATCCAAATGATGTTACCTTAGAGTTTCCTGTTAAAAAGAGGAATCTTATTTATGTTTACCTCGAGTCTGTAGAGGTTACGGATTCCGATAAGGAGAACGGTGGATCCTTTGAAAAAAGTAGAATTCCGGAGCTTACTCAGCTGTCACATGAAAACGAGAATTTCAGCGGTGATAATAAAACTCTTGATGGCGGTTTTTCCATGCCCGGAACAGACTGGACCATGGGTGCCATCTTTGCCCAGTCATCGGGACTTCCTTTGCAGATCCGTATTGAAGCAAACAGTATGTCCAGCCAGGAAAAGTTTTTCCCAAGTGTATGTGCTATAGGAGATATTCTTGAGGCTGAAGGCTATCACAATGAATTCGTCTGCGGATCGGAGGCCGGCTTTGGCGGAAGAGAGCTGTTCTTTAAGTCCCACGGAAATTATGATATCTGTGATTATCCCTATGCAAAGGAGCAGGGATGGATTCCTCAGGATTATGGTGTTTGGTGGGGATACGAGGATGAAAAGCTTTTTGAATTCTCAAAGAAGAGACTTGAGGAGTTATCAAAAGGTGATGAGCCCTTTAATCTTACGATCATCACGGCAGATACCCATTTCGAGGATGGATATGTCTGCAGACTTTGCGAGAATGAGTTCGAGGATCAGTATTCAAATGTTTATGCCTGCTCAAGCAGACAGGTTACTGAATTTGTAAACTGGATAAAGGAGCAGGATTTTTACGAAAACACCACAGTAGTTCTCGTGGGAGATCATCCTACAATGGATGCGGATTTCTGCGCAATGATAGATGAGGACTATGTAAGGAGAGTTTATACCTGCTATCTGAATGCGGATGCAACAGTTCAGCAGACAGGTAAAAGAAGAGAGTACACGACCTTTGATATGTTCCCCACAACCTTGGCTGCCATGGGCGTTAAGATAGAGGGTGACAGACTTGGACTTGGTACAAACCTGTTTTCATCAGAGGATACACTTCTTGAAAGATATGGCATGGAGCATGAATTCGAGGAGCTGTCCAGAAGATCTGCATTTATGGATGAGCTGGCAGAGATGGATGAATATGACATTGCCATGCAAAATTACAGCGATCCTTCAGCTGCTGCTGATATTTCAATTGAGGATGATGGAACAGTAAGAATTGTTGTTTCAGATATTGAGAACGTAAACGAGCAGATCACAAGCGTCGAGCTAAACTGTGTTCCGGACGGAGACTCATCGAGGAAGATTGTAACAAATATGGACAAACAGCCAGATGGAACCTATGTATCTGAGGTGGCTTCTTCTGACATAGATGTAAACGATACGGATTTTAATATCTATGTGAACAGTGCACTTGGTTCAAGATGGCAGGTATTTGCCCAGAGAGGCGACATGAATCTTAAGCAGACGGATTTTGCTGAGTACCTTTCTGCCGTCAAAGATTACCTTGAATCAGGTGACTACACCGTACTGATTTCTACCCGTAAGAATGCTACGGCTCGCCTTACAAAGGACAATATCGCAGCCCTTAACGAAATCGGAATTACCGATGATATAGTATCCGGAGAGGACATGACTATAGTGGCAGCGCTTTCTAAGGACAGCTCTGAAAGCTATGTAACTAAGGATTATGTCGAAATATCAGGCACCATCCCCAACGGCTCCACCTACCTTGTAAAGGGCAGTTGGAACGGTTCAGACGAAGACAGCTTCGGTATCATCGTAGACGGCACCGACCGCATGATCCAGCGCAAAGGTCTTCACTTTGCAGTCATAAACAACCAGACCGGCCGCGTCATCGACTGCGTCGACTTCGACCTCGTAGACGGCGAAACAAGACGCTGACCCGCCACGGGGGACCACGGAAATTATCGCCATACCCGCGCCGTTGCCATGGGCGGAGCCATCATTGCGTGGCAATCCCTCACAGGAGGCGCTGATATAGCCATTCCATGCTGCTTGCAACGATATGAAAATTCGCAGGGCTTTTATGTATGCTGCTTGCAACATGTCTGAGCATCTGCGCTTTCAGATCATTAAAATAGTCCATTGCCAGCTCGTTATGCTCGCTTGTTTTTCTAAAATATTTAGGCCTTAGAGAAACAGGCGCTCGCATATAATCGCCGGCAATGGACTATTTTAATAATCTCATGCGCAGATGTGAGTTTTGTGAAGCAGCATACGCTTATAAAAGCCCTGCGAATTTTCATGCTTTGAGGAGCGCAGCACGGGATGGCTATAACAGCGCCACCTGTGAGGGGTTGTCACGTAATGATGGCTCCATCCAAAACACCGGCGCGGGTATGACGATAAAGCTGTGGCTCACCGCGACCGGAGATATTGTTGTGGGAATCCGATACGTCGCTTTTATTATCGTGAAATTCGTAGTGGGGTTATGAGCGAATACTGCTTCGGATAACTTAAATCTGTGCAGAAGATTATGCAAAAGGCCCATTGCCGGCGATTATATGCGAGCGCCTGTTTTCTTAGAACTATAAGTTTTAGAAAAACAAGCGAGCATAACGAGCAGGCAATGGGCCTTTTGCATAATAAAAAAAGCGCAGATGCTAGTTATCCAAGTGAGATGATCATTTCGGCGGTTTCAAGGAGGGAGGTGCCGGAGTCCATGGAGCATTTTTGGAGGTAACGATGGGCCTCGGGTTCTGTCATTTTGTGACGCTCCATAAGGAGGGCTTTGGCTGAGTCGATTATTTTCTGATCCTCGGCGCTTCTGAAACGGTGTTTTTCCTTGATCTTTTTTCTGCGTCTTGTGACACCCTCAACCATGATCTCAAGAGTGGAGATAAGATCGTTCTTTTTGAGGGGGGTTGGCAGATAGATTATATTTTCCGGGAAAACTGCTTCGTCAGTTTTTGACGGACTTGCGATAAGCAGCATACTGAAATACTCTGACATGTTTTCGGCAAGCTCGCTGTAGAGCATGTCACCAAGACGATAGCCGCACACAATTACTCCACTGCCCAGATTCTCCATAGCAGAGAGTGCCTGGGCACCGGAGGTACACACATACGCCGGTTCAAAACCGCCACGCATCAATATGCTTTTAAAATTTCCGGCATCCGTCTGCGATGCAAATGCGACAATGATGTTCTGCAAGCTCTAAAATCTCCCGAAGTTACTGGTTCCTTAAATATTCCTTCAGCTCCCACTGAGTTACACAGGTTCTGAAATTCTTCCATTCCTTCTTCTTGGAATCAAGGAATTTGGTGTAAACAGTTTCTCCAAGAATATCCTTAACAAAAGAATCGTTGCCGTAAGCTTCGATTGCTTCGCCAAGGGTCTCCGGAAGAGTGGTGAGACCAGCTGCCTGGCCTGCAGTAAGTTCATCAGGAGGGGTGAGCTTTTTCTCAATGCCCTCCATACCTGCAGCCAGAATAAGAGCCAGTGCAAGATAGGGATTGCTTGTAGCATCCGGGTTTCTAAGCTCAATTCGAATACCGCTGCTCTTGGCAGAATGTACTCTTATAAGGGCACTGCGGTTTGATGAAGATGATGACCAGGAAATGAAAACAGGTGCGTCATATCCCGGTACAAGTCTCTTATAAGAATTAACAAGGGGATTGGTTACCAGTGTCATACCCTTGATGTGCTGTAAAATACCGGCTATGAAATGCTTTGCTGTATCGGATAATTCACTTCCGTCTGCAAAGAGATCCTTTCCTACATTATCCTCGCAGAGGATGTTTATATGCATACCTGAACCGTTGATGCCTTCCTTTGGCTTTGGCATAAAGGTTGCATACAGACCATGCCTTTTGGCAATTGTCTTAACTGCCATCTTGAAGGTCATGATCTTATCTGCCATTATCTCCGCATTATCCTCGGTAAAATCTATCTCGTGCTGGGCAGGAGAGATTTCGTGATGGGATGATGTGATATTAAAATCAAGCTCTTCTAAGTTCATTATGATATCGCGGCGGACATTTTCACCCTGATCTGCGGGAGCAAGATCAAAATAGCCTGCTCTTTCATGGGTGTTGGTGGTGGGCTGTCCTTCATCATCTAAATCGAACAGGAAAAATTCCAGTTCGGGATCAGCCTTAAAGGAAAGTCCCATTTCATCTGCACGGGATAAAACCTTTTTCAGAATATATCTCGGATCCCCTTCATAGGGTTTCCTCTCAGAGGTATATATGTCGCAGAACATTCTGGCAACTTTGCCGCTCTGAGGGCGCCAGGGATATATCTGGAAGCTGTCAAGATCCGGATAGAGATACAGATCGCTGTCAAGATCCTGGCCAAAACCTTCTATTGCTGAACCATCAAAGAAGCACTCGTTGTTAAGAGCAGCCTCAAGCTGATTTGCAGTGATAGCTATATTTTTGGGAGTACCGTAGATATCGCAGAATTGAAGTCTGATAAAAGCCACATCCTCTTCATCGACAATCCTGAATATATCCTCTTTTGTTAGTTTGCTCATATGACCTCCTTAAACGTTTTACAAATATGTACTATTGTAATTCAAAATCTAAAAAAAAAATAAATTTTTTTTTGAAAAAGGGGTTAAGTTTTTTGGAAAGCTGTCCGATATTATTAGCGGTGGGGAAGAAAAAGTACAATACCTTGGGTTTTCCTGCAGCATACTACAATATAGTGTGTAATGATTTTTTTACTAACAAGATTGTGTGTGGAAAAAAATTTTTCTACAATATTTGAAAAAAATTCCAAATACATCTAAAGTAAAAGAATAATACGCCGATAAATGTAGTAGAACTGAAGAAATTCTCCAAGGAAGGAGGACAAGAATATGCGTATAGAAGCTTACAGCCAGATTCAACAGGTTTATGGCACCGGCAAAGTGAATAAGACCGCGAAGACGGAGAAGACTAATAGTGTTTCTGACACTCTTAAGATATCTTCAATTGGCAAAGATATTCAGGTTGCCAAGCAGGCTGTGAAAGAAGCTCCGGATGTCAGGGAGGACGTAACAGCGCCTATTAAGGCTGCTATTCAAAACGGAACGTATGACGTTAGCGGAGAGGATTTCGCAGATAAGCTCCTCGCTAAACTCAGCGAATCATTTGGCTAATGTCCAATTTAATAAAGAACTAATAGAGCCGGCTTAACTTAAGTGGTTAGCTCCAGGGGTGAAGCGGGCTCTTTTGTTATGCCTTGAGATAGATGAGAGGAGGGCTTTATAGTGTCCAGTTTATTAGAGAATTTAGTTGATGTGCTAGACAGAGAATGTGCGCTATATGAAAAGCTTCTGGAACTTTCCTCCAGAAAAACTCCTGTCATCATTCAAAGAGATCTTAAGGAGCTTTCCAAAATCACAGAGGATGAACAGGTTGTTGTGTCATTTATAAATGCTGTGGACAAGGAACGTGAAGGCGTGATGGACAACATAGCCGAGGTAATAGGCGAAAAGGGTAATGACCTTAAGCTTACAGATCTCGTAAGAATGCTTAATTCAAGACCTGCCGAGCAGAAGGCTCTCGCAATAAAAAGGGACAGATTAAAGGAAGTATCCACAAATGTTCAGAGAGTAAATGATCAGAACCAGATGCTTCTTCAAAGCTCCCTTGAGATGGTTCAGTATGAAATGAACATCATTCAGTCTGCAAGAAGAGCTCCTGAAACAGCAAATTATACAAGGTATGCCGGAACCAGAGGCGACAGGATAGGTGTTGCCATGACAGGGCGTTTTGACGCCAAGCAGTAAGCAAAAACCTTGAAAAATCCGCAAAAAGCGTGAACAAAAGCATAAAGAAACTTTTAAAACCTCCGATATAAATATTAGTCGGAGGTATTTTTATGGCATCTTTAATGGGAAGTTTATACATAGGCGCATCCGGTATACAGACATCACAGTCTGCTCTTAATACCACAGCGCATAACATGGCAAATATAGATACCGAAGGTTATACCAGGCAGCAGGTATCACAGGGTACAAGGCCATATATAACTACCGAGAAGGATCACCGGGTTATTTCCTGGAAGCAGACAGGTCTCGGTGTTGTTTACAATAACTGTAAACAGGTCAGAAGTCTTTTCCTTGATCAGAGCTACAGACAGGAATCAGGAAGAGAAGAATTTTATAATGTTTCCGTAACTACCCTTGAGGAAATTGAAGATCAGCTCCAGGAGATGAACGGCAATGAGTTTGCAGATTCCCTTAATAATCTGTGGGTTGCAATACAGGAGCTCAGTAAAAATCCTACCTCAGCTGTTAACCAGAGCATGATGGTAACAAGAGCTAATGAGTTCATCACAAGAGCTCAGAGCGTATATGAAGGCTTCACAAACTATCAGGACAACATGGATAAAACAATTCCTGAGATTGTTGAAGAAATCAACAAAATCGGTGACAAGATAAAGGATCTTAATCTTCAGATCGTTGAGATTGAGTCAGGACATCAGGAACACGCCAATGACCTTAGAGATGAGAGAAATCTTCTCCTTGATAAGCTTGGAGAGCTGGGACGTATAAGCTACTACGAGGATGTTTTCGGGAACGTTCTCGTACAGTTTGAAGGTACACAGTTTGTAACAACAGATCACGTTAATCATATGGCATGCGATAACGTGCTGACAGCTGATAAGGGCGGAAGCCCTGTTAATTACAACACTCCCTATTGGGAATTTGCAGCAAAGAAGGAATATAATTCCGTAAGAGGCGAGTGGGAGGTTACAGATATAACAGGAGCAAAGGTTTATGACTTAAGCCAGCCCATCGCAACCTCAATGAATACAGATATAGGAAAACTGAGATCGACACTTCTTGCAAGAGGTGATCACCACGCAACCTATCATGATATTACTGATGACGCAACAGGCTCATATTATAACACCAACATCTCCCAGTCAGTAATCATGAATGTGGAAGCAGAATTCGATCAGATGATCAAGAATATCTGTCAGGAGATAAATAAGATATACGAAGAGGCCGGAAGCAATCCGGTAAACCTTGGACAGGTGGAAGGAAATGCTTCGGACTACGATCTTTTCAAGATTTTAAACGAAGAAGACTGTCTCAACTATGACATAGATGAGGACCACAAGGCGGGGACAAATAAAAAGGGATATATCATTACTAATCTGGGTGTAAATCCCATGTATTTGGAAGAGCCTACCTCGATGAAATTTATACTTGAGGATGGAAGTGAGGATAATGAAACCGTTGAAAAGCTAAAGAAAGCATTCACAACGGCCGATTATTTAATAAATCCAAACGTAGCAACAAAGACAGATTTTCTTGGATATTACAATATGCTGATAGGTCAGGTGGCTAACTCAGGTGATGTTTACAAGGGAATCAAAGCTAATCAGGAGCTGACAGTTGATGCGGTTGAAAATGCGAGAGAGCAGATCGTTGGAGTATCAAGTGATGAAGAGCTTGAGTACATGATTGAATTCCAGAACGCATTTAACGCATCCAGCAGATATATAAATGTAGTAAGCGAAATGCTTGAACATATCGTAACCGCTCTGGGAAGTTGAGAAAGGATAACCTATGCCTTCAACATTTTTTGGACTAAATATTGCAGCATCGGGATTAAGAGCAGCAAATGCAGCGCTTAACACCACTGCCAATAATATTGCAAATGCCAATACAGACAGCTATTCCCGTCAGAAGGTGGAACAGCAGGCATCTGATGCCCTGAGAGTTTTTACCACATACGGAACAGCCGGAGCAGGTGTAGATACCATCTCTATCGAAAGAATAAGGGATCAGTTCTATGACAACAAGTATAGAGATAACGAGTCTCTTCTTGGAAGAGTTACTCAGAGAAATTACTTTAATCAGTTGACTCAGGAATACTTTAAGGATGATGGTACTACCGGATTTTCAAGTCTGTTTTCCAAGATGGAGGCAGCGCTTCAGGATGTTATGAAGGCTTCCGGAACATCGGAATCAAAGGCAACCTTCGTATCATCTGTTTCTCAGATCACAGATTACTTTAATCACATGTCCACATCTCTTCAGAATCTCCAGAATGACATTAACCAGGAGATAAAGATGGACTGCGACACCATAAATTCCTATGCTCAGCAGATATGTTCCCTGAACGAGCAGATAAACGTCATTGAGATGCAGGGATCAAAGGCGAATGAATTAAGAGATCAGAGAGATGAGCTTCTTGATAAGCTGTCCAAGATAGTTGATATCGAGGTAACAGAAACAAAGGTAGTGGATGTTAATCAGCCTGACCGTGAAACCGGAGCCACAAGACTTCGCGTAAGTATCGCAGGCGGACAGCAGCTTCTTGATACCAACTCTTTCAGAAAGCTTATATGTGTTGCAAGAGAACCCAATGAAAATGTAAACCAGAGTGACCTTGAGGGACTATATGATATTAAATGGGCACCATCAAATTTCAAGGAAGGCGACAGCACAGCCAAGCTTGATCACTTTGACCTGGATAATAAGCTTATAGGCGGAGAGCTTCAGGGCCTTATAGATATGAGAGAGGGTAATAACAACTTCTACTTTAACGGTGAGGTTGTAAGAGCCATAAAAGACACTGTTACAGGAATTACCACAGTTACCATAAAGGTATCAAATCCTGATCTTATGGATATGAACAAATGCACACTTCCCGGTGCAGGTAAGCTGGAGGTGGCAAGTAAGATTTATTCCTATGAAGGCTGGGAATATGATGGCGGAGATACATATACCTTTAAGCTGACAGCAGACAGTACCAGATCCACAATTCCACCTACGGGAAGAACAGCCCAGGTGGGAGGTGCCTTTGATTATCAGGGCATACCCTACTACATGCAGCAGATGAATGACTGGGTAAGAAGATTTTCAGCTAGCGTAAATGACATCATGACTAAGGGCTACACCTCTGATTCCATGGAGGGCCAGTACGTTCTTACAGGTACCAGCAACATGGATTCGAGCGCACAGTATTCATTTGAAGCCCTCACAAGTCTTTCAAATAATAAAGGCTATTATGAGGTTACTGCAGGTAATTTCATAGTGGCAAGGGAAGTGAAAGCAAATGCAGATCTTCTGGCAACTAAGATGGATGTTACAGAGGGTGAGTCGGAATATCTGAATATCAAGCATCTGTACGAATTCCTTACAAAGGAGGAGATGTTCAGAGGTGCAACCAGCGGAGAGTTCTTGGATAAGGTACTTGGAGATGTGGCACTGAATACAAGTAATTCCAATACTCTTGAGGAGACCTACACAGCCCTTGAGAACACTATTCAGAATCAGAGACTTTCGGTTATGGGTGTTGACTCCGACGAAGAAGCATCAGCTCTTGTACAGTTTGAGCATTCATACACACTTAACTCAAAAATGATAAATACTCTTACAAAGGTATATGACAGACTGATACTTGAAACAGGAGTATAAAGTTGTAACAAAGACCTGACAGGGAGCGTTGGGTAGCATAATAAGCGGACAGATAAGAAAGGATTCATGATCGGTACGCCAAGAGGAATAACCATGAGAATCACCAATAAGATCATGAGCAACAACTCCCTTTACAACATTAACAACAACAAGGTAGCTGAGGACGAGGTCAGCACACAGATGGCCACAGGCAAAAAGATAAACCGTCCTTCAGACGATCCGGTTGTTGCCATAAGATCTTTAAGACTGAGATCTACAGTCACTCAGCTTGATCAGTATTATCAGAAAAATTCCAAGGATGCAAAGAGCTGGTTGGACGTAACTGAGGATGCACTTTCCACAATTACGGACGTTCTTACTGATGCCATTTCCCAGGCAACAAGGGGTGCCAACAAGGATCTTACAATGGATGATCTTGAGACCATCATCACACAGCTTAATGCTCTGTCAAAGGAATATTATTCAACAGGAAATGTGGATTTTGCAGGAAGATATATTTTTACAGGCTACCGCACAG
The DNA here is from genome assembly GCF_000424265.1 of Butyrivibrio sp. WCD3002. Taxonomy (GTDB): domain Bacteria; phylum Bacillota; class Clostridia; order Lachnospirales; family Lachnospiraceae; genus Butyrivibrio. Next base: position 57,801 of record NZ_KE384156.1, on the reverse strand, counting down.
ACACTACACTTTCCTACGACGGACCTACAACTGAAAACTTCACCGACATAAATGATGAGTTTAATGCAGAGGACATCAGTAAATCCATCAGAACTCTTAATCTTCAGTATCTGGATGCGGGAAATGTTCTTGAGACTCCTTATGAAGGTCTTTATACAAATTCAAATACAGAGAATGATATCCATCAGATAGAGGTTGGAAGAGTAAGATTATCCTACGACAATCTTGACTACACAGTGGGCGACGGACATACGGCTCAGCTTAAGTTCAGAGAAAATCTCACTCAGACAGCTACATCCTCAATAACAGATACGAATCTTACATATTTTGATCTGACCTTTGTTAATGCTGACGGCGTTGAGCAGAAGGCATATATTCCTCTCTCAAATGATTATTCCGTTACTATCGGCGATTATACTTATACGGCAGAGGTTGCCAGCAAGAGACATCCTGAGAGAGGCTATATACTCAATGTGACGGACAACAGAACTTATGATATTTACCAGTTTGAAGTAAGTAAGGACGGCGTTCTTACAGATGATGACGGTGATGGAGAAGTGGATATTCCCGAAGGAATCCAGCAGGCAATCGTATCCATGTCAACCACAAGCATTTCAACCCTTGCATTTTCTGATGATGAAAACACATCCGTTACAGTACCGCTTCTTGCTCCTGTTGGGCAGCAGTACAAGGTTGAGACAGATCACGGCTTCATGGTAACGGTAAATGGTGACGGCACATATACAGTAGAGAAGGCTACCGACGATGATGAAAACGGTAACCGCACGAAGACCGTTCTTCAGGTAACAGATAACGGAAGCATGCATTCCTCCTACAGGGAGACAACTGTTGAGATAGATTCAAAGCACATTATTTACAGCACCTCCACTGAGGATGAGATTGATGCAGCCTATAAGGATCTCACCAATGACGATACAGGTACAGTTGTGTATTTAAATGCCAAGACAGGAGAGCTTCTTCTAAATGATTCACTAAAGGAAAAGCTTGCAGCACTTCCTTTTATCAAAAATGCGAATACCATTGATGTTGCATATGACAAGAAGGAGTGGCTTGAAGGCGATATCAGACCTCAGAACCTGTTTGCATGTGTGGATGGCGAAGGCGTTATTTACAACGGCGGCTCCAGTGATCATGAGATTCAGTACGATGTTGGATACGCGCAGAAGATCACAATTAATACAACTGCAACATCTGTTTTCACAACCACAATGAAGAGAGATGTATACGATCTTACCCAGATGGCATCCAACATAAAGATCATAAACACAACAATGAAGACTCTTAAGGAAAAGCTTGAAACCCTCACCGATGAAAAGGAGAGGAGAGCTGTTCAGAATGAGATAGATGCCTGCCAGAAATCCTACGATTATCTAAGGCAGAACATTCAGGAGGAATTTGAACACAAAATATCCAGTATCCAGAAGGCCCTTGATATAGCCAATGTTGCGGTAACAGATAACGGCGCAAGAAGTAAGAGACTTGAGCTTATTGATTCAAGACTTCAGGATCAGACAACAACCTTTAAAACACTTCAGTCCGATAATGAAGATGCTGATCTTGCGGAGACGGCAACAAAGCTTGCAACAGCTCAGCTGACCTATCAGGCAGCTCTTATGGCAACGGGAAAAATCAGTAAGGATTCACTTATGAACTATATTTAATCCTTGCTAAAAATCGCTAACTTTACTACAATAAATAGTAGGTATTTTTACTGCTCACATTTCGATATGGAGGGGTATCAAAATGAAATTAATAACCAGGATTTTCGGAGAAATTGAGATTGAAGATGACAAGATCATAACATTTCCGAAGGGTATTATCGGTTTTCCCGATATGACTCAGTTTGCTCTTATGCATGATAAGGACAAGGATTCAAATGCGATCAGATGGTTGCAGTCATTGGATGATCCGGTTTTTGCAATGCCGGTAATGGATCCGCTTTATGTAAAGCCTGATTTTAATCCTGTGGTAGGAGAGGATGTCATTCAGGATCTTCTTCCCATGGCTGATGAGGATATGCTGGTGCTTGTTACTGTTACAGTACCTCATGATCTTACCAAGATGACGGTTAATCTTAAGGGACCCATTATTATCAATTCCAACAGCTGCGTTGCTGCTCAGGTAATTATTGACGACGATGATTATCCTGTAAAATACCCTATATACGATTATCTACAGAAGCAGAAAGAACAGGCTAATGCCAATAAGTAATAAGTTGTATCTGCGAGGGGAAAAGGTAGAAAAATAAGAAAAGAGGGTGAATATGTTAGCATTATCAAGAAAAAAGAACGAGTCGATCATCGTTAATAACAATATAGAGATTACAATACTTGATATCAGGGGAGACCAGGTAAAAATCGGAATAGCTGCTCCAAAGGAGGTTCCGATCTATCGTAAGGAGGTTTATCTCCAGATTCAGGCTGAGAACGAAGCAGCAACAAATGTGGATGGAATTTCCGCACTTGCCGATCTTCTTAAATAAACAGAATAATATCAGAACTAATGAGAGCTTTGAGGATTTAATCCACAAAGCTCTTTTTTTCATTTGTGTGGATTTAAGGTTTTGAATTGATATGACCGATATAGATAATGTAACTATGTCATTTTTCAGAGGTGTTTGTATGGTCATTCAGCACAATTTTGCATCTATGAATGCAGCAAGAATGCTTACAATTACATCATCTAAGCAGAAAAAGTCTGCGGAGAAGCTATCATCCGGCTATCGGATTAATAGGGCCGCTGATGATGCTGCCGGTCTTTCCATCAGTGAGAAGATGAGGAAGCAGATAAGAGGCCTTGACCGCGCATCCACGAACAGTGATGACGGAATATCCATGGCTCAGACGGCAGAGGGAGCTCTTGCAGAAGTACATGACATGTTACACAGAATGACAGAGCTTGCAGTACAGGCAGCAAATGAGACGGAATCAGTAAGCGACAGAGAGGCTATACAAGCCGAGGTAAATCAGATACTCACAGAAATAGACAGAGTATCGGAATCTACAAAATTCAACGAAACCTATCTTCTAAAGGGAGGCTCCGGAAGCAGGATAGATTATCTGAATTTACATGATGCAGGACTTGGCGGAATAGTATCAAATTGTACCGATGGACCATCAAGAGGCGCGGTTACCATAAAGAGGCTAAATACCGGATCAGAGTGCATGATAGCCGGTCGGATATATACCATAGGAACAGGAAAGGCAGATGTTCAAAATATTATCAATACAACAGGTGAAGCCGGAGATACGGTAGTTATCAACGACACTAACGTCTATCACATAATTGATCTTGCGACCGGTTCATCAGGAAATGGGGCAGAGGCAAGGCAGTCCTCATGGATTGCAGACAGGATCGGCACATCCACAAGAAGAGTTACGGTGGATGGAGGTACAGAAGTATACAGCCTTATAGATTCCTATGGAACAGCTACATTAAGAAATGATGTGGCATCCAAGGTTACGTCATCAACAGATTCCGTGACTATTTCCGGTGATAATAATGGACATAGCGGTACTTACACCCTTTTAAGCGGAGGTTACAGAGCAGAGCTTAGAACTAATATAGCCGGCGCGATCAATAGTAATACCTACAATGTGACCATCGGCGGAACCACCTATAATCTAAAGAATGCAAACGGCTACGTGGCAACACTTAAAAGTGATATTGCAGGTCTTGCCGCTTCTGCAAATAGCGTATCCTATAACGGCAGAACCTATACCCTTAGGAGTGGAAGTGCAGCTGCGGAAACAAAAGGCAACGTGATAAATACTCTTGGAAGTGAAGCTCTGCCTGCTTCGGTTGCGGTAAAGGATAAAAATACCGGGGTTACAACTAACTATCAGGTAATAAGTGACAGTGAGACAGTTGATGTAACGGCTGTGCCTGCTCAGATAAATCTAAGCGATATGGGAACATTAATTAACGGCCTTGACTATGATTCTACAGTCAGGATAGGAGCAAATACCTATCTTTTGGAGGAGCGCAGTATTGCTGATGTTCAAAGCGCCCTTGGCTCAGTTGCGGATGATACTGAGGTTTTGATAAACGGCAGCGGCAAATACCTTGCTGAATCCCAGGTAAAGACAATAGCGCAGCTTAGAAGCGATATAAACAGTTCAGGAAACGGAACGGGCGTATCCATAACAGGAGCGTCAGGAACAAGTCAGTATACGGTCCGGGATTATAATGCGGCCACTGTCAGAAGCTACATACAAAGTGCCGGTGTCGGCGAGGGAAGTCAGGCTACAACAAGCGTTACCATAGGCGGGAGTACCTATGCCCTTAGAAGCTACAATCTTGATACTGTAAAGACCAGAATAAGCAGCTACGGGGATAGTGAATATGATGAAAATACCATAACCGGTACCCTGATTAACGTGGACGGCGCTGAGTATACGGCTGAGAGTACATATTACAGACAGGCTATATGCATAGCCTACGGCGAGGATCAGCAGACTAATGTTACGGCGCGCGGAGCTGGTGATGATGACGTCATAAGGGGCGGAGATAAGGTGACATACAAGGGCGTTGACTACTATACCATGCAGGATAGCGACGCCGATGGCTATGATGATAAGGACTCACTGATTGTAACTGAGGGAAGAGCCTACAAGATTATTGCCAAGGAGCTTGAAAAGGCAAGCAGCATAGGTGCTACCGAAAGCAGGGCAGTTGCCTACGATAAGGATGGCAACGATATCGTAGATAGTGTGACAATGGCAGCAGACTTTCTTCTTGACCCAAATAATGAAAGCTCTCTTGTGAGATTCACGCTGGACAGAGCAAGTGTAAAGATTGAAAAAGATCTTAGAATCGATATTCATGCAGGCTCAGATGCCGATATGACTAATAAGATTGGCGTTGATATTAGAGCAATGAGCGCAGCAGGACTTGGCATCAAAAATCTTAATGTGGTAGATGACTGCGGAATAAATGCTACGTATGCTCTGGATGCCATTGAGGATGCCCTGGGCGTGGTTTCTGCCCAAAGATCCCTTCTTGGCGCAGTTCAAAATCGCATGGAGCACACCATAAGAAATCTTGATAACGTTGTCGAGAACACAACGTCAGCAGAGAGCAGACTCCGCGACACAGATATGGCCGACGAAATGGTAGAGTACAGCAAAAATAACATTTTGATCCAGGCAGGACAGGCCATGATGGCACAAGCGAACCAGACTCCAAATGCTGTTCTGAATCTGCTTAGCTAACCGGGGTTCTTTATTCTGGCAGGTGAAGGTCAATAATTATTTAGCGGGGATAAACATTTTATTAAATTTTCATAAGAAGCTAAATATACGATACTTATATCCGATATAATTGATAAGAGACTACAACTATGCATAACTATGCGTAGGAAGGGTAAACAAAATTGTGCGGATAAGGATATCCGCTTAAGGATGACACAAGGAGGTGAAAGAGATGGCTATGGAAGCTATTAGCAATGTGGGAGCTGTATCGCAGATCCCCGAAATCCAAAAGCAGGAGAGAGCTACGCAGGCCGTTGAAGCAGGTGTACAGGGACAGGAGCATCCCGATGTGGCTGTGGGAACACAGTCTGCTCAGAGCGCTTCGGCACCAAAGCCTGACACTCAGCAGAGTGAGGAAAATGGTTTTAGCTTTACTCCTACAAGGCAGGAAAGAACCAAGGAACAGATTGATGCGGAAAATAAGCGCGTCAAGGAAGCTATCAGCGAGATGAACAAGAAGATGTTCAACAACTCTGAGGCAGTCTTTGGAATCCACGAGGATACCAACCGTATCACGATCAAGATCGTCGATAAGACCACGAAGAAGACTATTAAAGAGCTGCCGCCTGAAAAGACTCTTGATATGATAGCAAAAGCCTGGGAGCTTGCCGGCCTTATGGTCGATGAAAGAGGTTAATAACGAGCTTTTCTGAAAGTACGTTTTTTAGTGCAAGGGGTATTTTGCGCTTAAATAAGGCAAAAAACCCATAGAAAGGAGCAGCTTATGACCATGAGAATAACCGGACTTGCCTCCGGACTGGATACAGAGAGCATCATAACTGAGCTCACAAAGGTTGAGTCCAAAAAAGTTGATAAGATAAAAAGTGACCAGAAAAAACATGACATGAAGATGGATAAGTGGAAGGAACTCAACAAGAAGGTTGTGGACTTCTACAACAAGACCCTGAGTAATCTTCGTTTTGATTCATCTTATACAAAAAAGACCACATCAGTATCAAACGAAAATGCTGTGACTGTTTCGACCTCCTCTTCGGCAATGAACAGTAATCAGACATTATCAGTAAATAAACTTGCCAATAGTGCTTATCTCACCGGAAGCAAGATATCTTCAAGTGTGGGAGATTTAAAGGCAACCACTTCCATAAGAGATATTGCAGGTTTTGACTATACTCCTAATGTACATAAGGAAGCAGAACTGGATGAAGATGGTAATGTAGTTGTTCCCGAAATAACTGATACGGACGTAAAAGAAAATATCAGGATACGTTTTGGCAAGGCTCCGGCAGAAGGAGAGGCTGATAACAGAGAATATGTTGACATCAGACTTACCGGGACAGAAACAATAGCAGATATAATCAGCAAGATAAAAGAGATAAAGTCAGAAAGCGGACATTCTCTTAATGCCAATCTGGATGTAACACAGGGACGTATATATGTAACATCATCTGATTCCGGTGAAGATGAGAGCTTTGATATAGATTTTATGCATAGTGATATGAGATATGTCAAAGCACTGGGACTTGATTATGAAAACAATAATGATTCAACTCATGTCGCAGGATCAGATGCAGAGATTACATTAAATGGTGTTGAATATAAGTCCAATAACAATACATTTGATATAAATGGACTTACAATAACAGCCAAGCAGGTTGCCAATGATATTTCTCTTTCCACAAAGGATGATACCAGCGGCATTTATAACATGGTAAAGGATTTCCTCAAGGAATATAACGATCTCATTGGTGAGATGTATACACTTTATAATGCGGATTCTGCAAAAGAATATGACATCCTTACAAAGGAACAGAAGGATGAAATGACAGAAGAAGAGATAGAGGATTGGAACAAGAAGATCGAAGATGGCCTTCTCTCCAAGGATCAGACCATATTCAGAGTTATGTCTGAAATGAAGAAGATCATGATGAATTCCTATGACTTCGGTGAAATCGAGATCAACAAAGAGACCGGTAAGGAAGTCAAGGTAATGACATCCATGTGGTCCTTTAGAATTACTACGCCCGGTTATTTTGAGGCCGATGAAGCAGAGAGAGCTAAATGGCATATCTATGGCGATGAGGACGATGATAAATACAGCGGTGAGGATGACAAGCTTAAGCTGAAGATAGAAAAGGATCCTGAGCTTGTAAGAAACTTTTTCAAAAATATATCCCAGGAGATGTATTCAAAGCTGGGCGATCTTATGAAGTCAACAGATTTCTCCAGTGCTTACACTCTTTATGAAGATAAGCAGATGAAGAAACAGGTTGATAACTATAAGACGCAGCTTAAAGAAGCACAGAATAAGCTTGGCGAGATGGAAGATAAATATTATGACAAGTTTGCTCAGATGGAAAAAGCCATGACAAAGCTCAACGAGCAGACAAGTTCCCTCTCAGGCATGCTTGGAACAGGCTGATGCTGTTAAATGAAATGTAGAAATGGTTATTTAAGCACACACCACGGAGGTTAATTCTATGCCTATTGCCAGAAATCCATACGCTAAGCAGATGAATCAATACCAGAATACAAAGATACAGATGGCAAAGCCTGAAGAGCTGACTCTTATGCTTTACGACGGCGCTATTAAATTCTGCAATATTGCAATTATGGGACTTGAGAGCGAGGATGAGAGGAAATTCACCACATATCTTCTTAAGGTTGAAAATATAATTGATTACCTGAATAACACACTTGATATGAAGTATCCTGTAGCCAAGGATTTTGAAAATGTTTACAATTATCTTATGAAGAGGCTGGTAGAAGCTGATGTCCACAGAGAAGAGTCCTTAGAAATCATGAATGAGGTTAATAAGCACCTTCATACCATGAGAGATACCTGGGCAGATGCAATGAAGATTGCAAGGGGACAGATGCCGGCACCGGTGCCGCAGGGGGTTGCACCGGCCTAAGGTAAAATAAAAAACAATACACAGTAGTGGGGGAAAAGAGAGATGACAGAGTCTTATCTGGATATGCTGGAGGAAAGTCTGGATCAGAAAATTGCAGTTCTTGAAGAAATCGAAAAGGAGAATCTGGTTCAGAAAAACATACTTGAAAACGAAGAGGGTTTTGATGAAGAAGGTTTTGACGAGACACTCAACCGTAAAAGTGAACTGATAAAGCGAATCGAAAGCCTGAATGATGGCTTCGAGACTGTTTTTGCCAGAGTAAAAGAAGAACTTGATAATAATAGAGAAAAATATAAGGACAGGATACATATTTATCAGGATAAAATTCGAAGGATAACTGACCTGTCAAACTCTATAGAAGTAGGGGAATTGCGTAACAGAAATCTTGTTGCCACACATGTGAGCAAATCAAGGGAGCAGATAAATACCAAGCGCAAATCCTCTAAAGCAGCACTGGACTATTACCTGACAATGAATAAGTCAAATATCACGCCGCCTCAGTTCTACGACACAAAGAACTAGTGAAGCGAGTTTAGACAGCCCTGAAGATCCAAGAACAGCTTCACTGGAGTGAGGTTTCTAAGTGAATGAGCTTCCGATTGTAAGGGAATATGAAAACAGAATACTAGATATTCTCTCAAGCGAAGATATCACCGAATATTTTGATGAGATGTTACAGATTGGTGCAAGGATCATAAGCGGTGCCCTTTCTCCCGAGGGGAAGAAGGAGCTGGCAGAGAGACTTCGCAGGAACATGTATTTCTTTCCAAGAGAGACCATGGCAGATATGCTAAGACATGTGGCATATCTGCATCTGATGGTAAGACTTACAGAGAGCAGAGAATATTTTATGCAGCTTATGCATTATATAGAGGGAATCCGTATCGAGGAGAGATACAGGTTTTTCCTTTTGATGCAGACAAGGTATATTTCATACCTTAAGCCGCAGATCATATCGGCCGAGTCCGACAGAATGTTCCACAATATCTATCTTAGAAGCAAGAGATACTATGCGGATCTGGTTGGAAATCTCGGTGATTTTGTTAAGCTCCGTGATAGAAACTGCGGACAGGTAGTTATTTTGACACAGCAGTATCTTACCGATACTCACAAGGAAACTCACCTGACAAATCTTATTGCGCAGGAAGTCCTTGTAAGTATGTGTCAGAATGTTATGATAATTAATACAAACGACCTTCTTCCCGTCAGTAACGTGGTTCCGCTTTTTGGGATAGAAGGACATAATTCATTACAGTTTCTGGATAATTCCAACAGTGTTTTCATAAGAGGATTATCCGTGCCATTTTTCCAATGTACAGGGGATATGCCCTCGGAAAAACCGCTTCGCGTAATACTATCAACTATAAGAGAGATGAGGCCAGAATATATCATCAGCTGCGGAGATCACTCAATTACCGCATCCTTGGCGGCGGGAATTGTTCCTGTAATACCGGGGCATGAGATAGCTCCAAATGATGACATACAGCTGATCAGAGAAAACATTCTTGAGTACAGGAGAATGATGGAGGAGAAGAGATTCTGGCAGATACGTTTTCGTGTTCAGAAGGGCGAGAAGATTTAAGTTTCAGCAATGGTGCTGATTCTCAAAATAGAGGGAGAGATAAGCATGAAAGTAAATACCAGGATATTTGGCGAAGTTGACATTGAGGATGAGAAGATCATAACAATGCCTTTTGGACTTGTGGGATTTCCGGATTTTCAGAAATTCGCACTTATTCATGACAAGGATAAACCTATAGGTGCACTTTGGTATCTTCAGTCTATGGATGATCCTGATATTGCACTTCCTGTAATAGATCCGCTTACCATAAAAAAGGATTACAATCCTCAGATAAGCGAAGACGAGGTTGAGCTTTTAGAGCCACTCACCGATAAAAACCTGCTTATTCTGGTAACTATAACGGTTCCGGATGATATTACAAATATGACCGCTAACCTGAATGCGCCTATTTTAATAAACGCAGATACAGGAAAAGGTGCTCAGATTGAAATAGTTTGGGGTAAGGAAGAATACATTACAAAGTATCCTATCTATGATTATTTGAAGAAAGTCAAAGAGTAAGTGGTAAGCCTGGGGGGGACTATGCCGGACGAGAATACTCAGAGTCTTAATAAGCTTATCGCCACAAAGGATATTACTGTTCTTGAGGCGATGCAGAAAATAGATAAGAATGCCAGAAACATCCTGTACATTATTGAAGATGACGGGACGCTTTTTGGCAGTCTTTCTGATGGAGATATCAGAAGATGGATATTGAAATCAGGAGATCTTAACGCGCCTGTAAAAGATGTGGCTTTTACCAAGACAAGAGCCCTTCACATAAATGAAATCGATAAAAGCACTTTCCTTATGGATAGTGCGCTTCTTAAATCTATTCCAATATTAGATGATGATAATAAAATAGTTGATATTATCTTTAGGGATGAGAACGACCTGGAGTATATGGCGGCGACTGATCTTGCGCTTACAGATACTCCTGTTATCATTATGGCCGGAGGAAAGGGGACGAGACTGTATCCCTATACCAAGATTCTGCCAAAGCCCCTGATTCCTATTGGGGATGTACCCATACTTGAAAGAATAATGAACCGCTTCTATGAATACGGTGCTAAGGAAATTTATCTTACCGTAAACTATAAGAAGGAAATGATAAAGTCCTATTTCGCGGAGCAAAAGCTTCCCTATGAAATAAAGTATGTGGAAGAGAATAAGCCTCTTGGAACAGCAGGAAGCCTTAAGCTTATAAAGGAAAAATTCAACCGGCCCGTGATCGTAACTAACTGTGATATCCTTATCGACGCTGATTATGACAGCATATTAAAGCATCACGTGGCTGCGGAAAACGGACTTACCATAGTGTCATCACTTAAGAATTTCTCTATTCCCTATGGAATACTTGAAGCAGAAAAAGAAGGGGTGGTATCGGCAATCAGAGAAAAACCCCATCTGTCCTATTTTGTAAATACAGGAATGTATGTGGTTAATCCCGAGCTGTTTAAGATTATTCCGGATGATACCATGTACCATATGACCGATCTTGCGGAGGATTACATGAAAAAGGGCGGAAGAGTTGGAATGTATCCAATAAGTGAAATGTCCTTCCTTGATATGGGCGAGTTCCAGGAAATGAAACGAATGGAAGATCGTATAAACGAAGTGCTGTGATGTGGGGATAAAACAGTGAAGAAGCTAGCTATAGTCACAACGACAAGAGCCGAATATGGACTGCTTCGGTCTGTCATTAAGAAATTTGATATAGATGAAAATATAGAGCTAAGGCTCGTGGTAACCGGGGCTCATTTATCCGGGGAACAGGGAAACACCGTTACCGAGATTGAAGCTGACGGAGTAAGGATAGATAAAAAAATCTCTATACTGGATGATGCGGAAAATAATCCATCTAAAATAATGGCAAATGCTCTTATGGGCTTTTCTAAATATTTTGAAGAGGAAAAGCCGGATGCCCTGATGGTTCTGGGTGACAGATTTGAGACCATGGCAATATGCATCGTTGCCTATAATAAGAGAATTCCAATCATTCATATTCACGGCGGCGAAACCACAGAAGGTGCGGTGGATGAAGCCTACAGACATTCAATCACAAAGATGAGCCAGCTTCATTTTCCTGCAACAGATGAGTATAGAAACAGAATAATACAGCTTGGCGAGGATCCAAAGAACGTATACTGCGTCGGAGCGCTTGGCGTAGAGAATGCAAAAAGCTTAACCCTTATGAAAAAGGAAGAGCTTGAAGATAGTATAGGCTTTAAGCTTTTAGGCAGGTATGCGGTTGGAACCTTCCATCCTGTGACCCTTGAAAATAATACGGCAGGAGATCAGGTAAGAGAGCTTCTATCTGCTATAGATAGTTATAAGGATATTAGTTTTATTTTTTCCAAGGCTAATCTTGATACAGATGGATTAGTTATAAACAAAATATTGCAGGAATATGCAGACAGTCATGAGAACTTTATGCTGGTGGACTCTCTTGGAGTTATAAGATACATGAGCGCTCTTAAAGGCGCAGCTTTTGTTATTGGTAATTCTTCAAGCGGTATCATTGAAGCGCCTGCCTTTGGTATTCCTACCATAAATATAGGAGACAGACAAAAGGGACGAACAGCGGGAAAATCAGTTATTAACTGTAAGCCTGCTTGCGAGGATATCAAAAAAGCTATAGATACCGCATTATCAGCTGAGTTTTTGGATAGTATAAAGGATGCCGTAAATCCCTACGGAGCAGGTGATACCTCGGATAAAATCCTGCAGATAACAAAGAAATACATGCTGGAAGATGGATTTAATCTAAAGAAAAAATTCTATGATCTTCCGGTTAAATAATATTTATAGAAGGAATAAGTTATGAAAAGCATAGCAATAATTCCTGCAAGGAGTGGGTCAAAGGGCCTCCCCGACAAAAACATAAAGGAGCTTTGCGGAAAGCCGCTGATTGCATATACCATTGAGGCTGCCAGAGATAGCGGACAGTTTGATGAGATTTTTGTTTCCACAGATTCTGAAAGGTATGCGGAAATTGCCGGAGAATGCGGAGCAGAGGTTCCATTTCTTAGAAGTGATGAGAATGCTAAGGATGTATCCAGCTCCTGGGATGTAGTGGAAGAGGTTTTAAGTCGCTATGAGAAGGAGGGAAAGGTATTTGATACCTTCTGCCTGCTTCAGCCAACATCGCCCCTTAGAAGCGCCGATGATATAGCAAGGGCATTTAATATATATAAGGAAAAAGGAGCCCGGGCAGTTGTTTCCGTATGCGAGCTGGATCATCCATTATCCTGGTGCGGAGAGCTTACAGAAGATATGAGCATGGATGGCTTCATCGAAAAGGATGGAACCCTTCAGCGACAGAAAATGGGGGTGACCTACAGACTAAACGGAGCAATTTATTTAGCTGATGTAAGCTTTTTTAGAGAAGACAGGTTCCTCTACAGAGCAGGCACCTATGCCTGTGTTATGGATAAGCGTAGTAGCGTAGATATTGATACGATTTATGATTTTAAATATGCGGAGTTTTTGCTGAAAAACGCTTAAAATGGCGTTTTTTAGAGTGCTATCATAAGTTTATAAATAATTTATATTTTTTTTGAGAAAAGGGGTTAACTTTATGATAGCTTGTCCGATATAATGAGTGTAGAACACAATGTACTTAGATTTTTGTGGCACGGAACACGAAAAGATGTACATGTGGATATAGTAGGATAGCAGGGAGAGAGCAGCCTAGGAACTCCGCTCACCGGATATCCGAATCGAAACACAATCAAATTATTAATTACCGCAAAAGGATTTGCGGCGTACACAAACAAGGAGGTATATTATGGTAGTACAACACAACGTCACAGCGATGAACGCTAACAGAATGCTCGGAGTAACAACTGGTTCTCAGTCAAAATCAGCTGAGAAGCTCTCTTCAGGTTATCAGATTAACCGTGCAGCAGATGATGCAGCAGGTCTTTCAATTTCCGAGAAGATGAGAAAGCAGATCAGAGGTCTTGATCGTGCATCAACGAACGCAGATGATGGTGTAAGTTCTGTACAGACAGCAGAAGGTGCACTTACAGAAGTACACGATATGCTGCAGAGAATGAATGAACTTGCAGTTCAGGCTTCTAACGGAACAAACAGCGCATCTGATCGTACATCAATCCAGAACGAGATCGATCAGCTGACAACCGAGATTGATCGTGTTGCTGAGACAACAAAGTTCAATGAGACATACCTGCTCAAGGGCCAGACAGGATTCAGACAGAAATATATGGCAGCTCATGATGCCGGTCTTGAAGGAACACTTGCAGATAACCTCAATGGTGGAAAGTCTGCTACATTTACAGCTGAAATCAAGTCTGACACAGATAAGACAATTGCCGGTAAGGACTATCATATTTTTGATGCTTCTAAGGATTTGATTAAAGATATTCAGCGTAATATAACAGCTGGAACAACAAAGAGTGTTACCATCAATGGTGCAACATATGTTGCAGCCAAAGCTTCTCAGGATGGACAGACAGATGTATTTAAACTTGGTGAAGAAGAGTTTACAGAAGATGAGCTTAAGGCAAAGATCGTTGACGGAGCAAAGGTTCGTGTTGAGGATGGTGAGACAAGAACTGCAGTAGATACATCTCTTGATAAGAATATCTCAGTTAATACAGCTAGAGATAAGATGCAGGCTGCATTGCTTCAGGCCAACAAGATTGGTGTTGATGCAACAAAAACTTCCGGTGGAAGAAGCCAGTCAAGCGTAAAAGTAGATGTTAAACAGGATGGTGACAAGTTTACATTCTCTATCTCCAAGGGTACTGCACAGGTAGCTAAGGATCTTGGTCTCCAGCTCCATGTTGGTGCAGACGCAGATATGACCAATAAGATCACTATCGGCGTAGAAGCAATGACATCTAAGAACCTCGGCGTACAGAACCTGAACGTAGTAGATAACACCGGTATTGCTGCAACATATGCAATCGATGCTATCGAAGATGCTATCAAGACAGTATCTTCTCAGAGATCTGCACTTGGTGCTGTTCAGAACCGCTTAGAGCACACAATTAAGAACGTTGATAACGTAGTAGAGAATACCACAGCAGCTGAGTCCCGTATCCGTGATACAGACATGGCTAATGAGATGGTTACCTACAGCAAGAATAACATTCTTGCACAGGCAGGCCAGTCAATGCTTGCTCAGGCTAACCAGTCCAACCAGGGTGTTCTTTCACTCCTCGGCTAATCACGTTAGCGAAATACTAGAGTACTTTAAGTACAACCATAGAAAGGGCTCTCCCGCAAGGGGGAGCCTTTTCAGTAGATAGGGCCTATGATATAATTATCTATGTATTTTGCAAATTGTATGACTATTTCGAGGGGGAATCTATGAGTCAGCTACAGGATATGGGAAGACAGGTAATTGCCAATAATGAAAAGGCTGCAGATACAATTTATCAGAGAAAGCCCGGGGGCCCTGAGATGATTGCGCCTGTTATGAAGCTTTTGGTTACATTTACAGAGCTTCTGGTTCAAAGCGGAAAAGCTGATGCTGAGCATATGCAGCAGATGCAGCAGTGGCAGAATGATTTTACAAGGCTGGCAGAGGCAAATCAGCAGCAGGATTATATTTTAGTAGCTGATATTCTCCATCACGATCTTAATCGTGAAATAGAGGAGTGGATAAAGAAGTAAGGCATATCTTATGCAGGGGGATCTGACTTGATTCATAAAGATGAAGTCATGCGGAGCAATAATTTCGCGGCCTTTGAGGAAAGATATGGTTTTATTCCCAAGGTGGATGACCGCGAAGATACAATGTACAGAATGGAAGAGGCTTCTGATAAGGAGCCTGTTCTTTTTGCAAAAAATGCTCTGCCCTCAGGAGACCTTCGTTTAAACAGCAGCTATTCACCCTCCTATGAAGCTTTTGTCTGGGCTAAGGGCAGGGAGAAACAAACAAGGCGCACCATCGTCATTTTATGCGGATTTTCTACGGGGGTGTATTTGGAGGCGCTTTTAAACAGTATGCGCCAGGATACTGAAATATATGTCTATGAGCCGGATCAGGCTCTTTTTTCCTTTGTCTGTGCCTATAAAGAGCTGACAGATCTTATTAACAATCCAAGAATACATTTATTTATCAGTGAACAGCAGATAAATAAAATGATAGATATTATCTACAACAGAGTCATCAGTGATAAGCCTGAAATTATAGGAGTAGTAACACCCTTTTATGCGGCTGATGAAAGATATAACAGTATCTGCAGTCAGATAGGGGATTTAAGCGTAGCCCTTAGAAATTATAAGAAAAAAAGAGGTAGAAACGCCCTAAAGTGCAGAATATATGCCTGGAACCATTTAGATAGAGCCCGCACCCTTGCGGATTTCCATATGGATGACCTTGCTGATTATCCTGCAGTGATAGTGGCAGCAGGTCCATCCCTTAGAAAAAATGTTCATGTATTAAAGGAGCTTAAGGGGAAGGCATTTATTCTGGCAACGGACAGAGCTCTTGATACACTAAAAGAAGTAGGCGTATTGCCTGATGCTGCAATATCTGTTGATGCTGAGAAGAGTGCAGATTTTTTGCAGTATGCAATAGAAGAAAAAATACCGGTTATTTCTTCTTATCAGCTAAATATTGATGCGCAGAAAAAGCTTTTGGGGCAGCTGATTTTCTTTGATGAAATAAGTTATGAGAGGTCGCTTCTTGGGAAAAGCTTCTCAAATGCGGCAATTGATATGGGCGGAAACGTAGCAGGAGCAGCCTTTAGTGTCCTTAGAATAATGGGCTTTAAGAAAATAATCCTTGTGGGCCAGGATCTTGCCTATCTTGAAGGAAAGCATCACGCAGATGACAGGAATGATGGAATGGATGAAATAAGTGACACCATTGAGATTCCGGGTGTAAACGGAGATACTGTAAAGAGTAACAGAATGTGGATTAAATACAGGGATTATTATGAAAGACAGATAAAAATTTATCCAGGTGTTGAAATAATAGATGCCACAGAGGGCGGCGCTCTGATACAGGGGACTAAGGTAATGACTCTTAAGACTGTGGCAGACGATATTACGCAGGACGGTAAATGCTCTGATTTTGAAAGTGTATTTAGAGAAATTCCTTTTGCTGTTGATGCAAAAAGCGCCGGCAGAGTAAAGGATATAATATCCGGTTGGACAGCGGAACTTAAGGATATTAGTGAAATATCCGGTGAGCTTGGTGATCTGTGCGGGGTGCTATCTGAAATATGCAGGCATAGCGGAATAAATTCAGGCGAGGCGCAGGATAAGCTACGGGGGATAGACGAGCTTAGAAAAAAATTATTTTCCATGGAAATGAACAGGCTTCTTGAGGAGTATTGGGTGGAGGATATGTACAAAATCCCGCCCAGGGTTATGTATATGCGTACCGATGAGGAGGCTTTGGAAAGCTTAAAGGAATCCATGGAATACTATTTGGCATTATCTGTAGATTCAGACAGCTTAAGGCATGAGTTTAAAAACTTTAATGAATGAGGGCGGAAATATGGAAAGAAAAGTAGAGGGCAGCTTTGAGAAAAACGAGGAATTAAGAAGAGTCAATCTGGAGCTTTTCAAGGCCAGATATCATGAGGAAATTCAAATTGATCCTGACGAAGATGAGAAATATCGTATAGAAAAAGCATATAACGGGGAGCCTGTGCTGTATATAAAGGGTGCAATAAATGGTGAAGATTTAAGGCTTAACAGTATCTATGATCCATCCTATGAAGCGGAGAGATGGGCAGATAAACAGGAGCTTTTAAATCGCAGAACAACAATAGCACTTATGGGCTTTTCAACTGGGGTCTATCTTAAAGCGCTAATGAAAAAGCTGCGTCCAGATACGGTTTTTTTTGTGATAGAGCCAATTGAGGGATTATTTGCATATCTTTGTGCATATATTGATATGAGTCCTTTTCTTACAGAAAAAAGAGTGAATTTTGCCATAACAGAGAACCAAAAAAATCATCTCTCGGACTCGATGATTCATGATGTTGTAAGCTTCAGACCTGAAACAAAAGGTATAGTTACACCTTTTTATTCAAGCAGCGAATGGTTTGATAATTTGTGCGAAGAAATTCATATAACCATGGAGTCAACAAAGAACTATCAGATGGATAGGGGAAGGAATGCTTTAAGATGCAGAATGTATGCATGGAACCATATGAGAAATGCATATCTTTTATCGGATTTAAGAGACAGAATTCCCAAGGATATTCCTGTTGTTATAGTGGCAGCAGGACCTTCCTTAGAGAAAAATGTTGAGGTTCTAAACAAAATTAAGGGTCATGCATTTATATTATGTACGGACAGAGCATTACTTGTCCTTGATAGGCATGGGATAGTACCGGATGCCGTAATCTCACTGGATGCAGAGAAAAGCTCCGATTTCATGCGGGTTAAGGTGGCTGAGAATATACCTGTTATCTGTTCTTTTCAGTTAAATTCGGATAGTCAGAAGCTGTTCTATGACAGAAGAATTTTCTATCATGCACTGGCCTACGAAAAGCTCCTTATAGGAGATAAGATAGTTGTTCAGGATGGTCTTGATCAGGGCGGAAACGTTGCAGGCGGAGCCTTCACGGTTTGTGAGTTTCTGGGTGTTAAGACAATCATACTGATAGGTCAGGATCTGGCGTATTTAGATGGCAGACATCACGCAGATGAAAGGAGCGATGGCGCGCCTACAGTGCCGATTCGGGAAATTAAAGGAGTTGACGGAAATCCGGTTCAGAGTAATGACATGTGGATCGGATTTAAGAATTTCTTTGAACGACAGATAGCAATGCATCCTGAAATGCAGGTTATAGATGCCACAGAGGGCGGTGCTTATATTGAAGGTACGCAGATAATGACCCTGCAGGAGGTGGCAGATAAGGTATGCGTTAATTCCTATGATCTAAGCAGTATTTTTGATAATCTTCCGGTCGCTGAAAATGAAGAGGAATATCTGGCTACTATTAAGGCTCAGGAAAAATGGATTGATGATCTTGACATGATGGCGAAAAACTCTAAGGAGCTTGAAGTTCTTAGCAGACAGCTCCTTCGTATAAGTAAGTATCAGGATATAGCTGATCCAAAGAACAATAAGAAATTGAACAGGATGGATGAGCTTAGATTAGAGATATACAGTACTCTTGTAAATCCGCTGATGGAGGAATTCTGGGTTGAGGATATTTATTCCATCCCTGATTACACCTTTATGGTTCGAAACAACGAGGAGGCTATACCGGTGTTTGAGAATGCAATGAAATTCTTTGAACACTTCCCGGAGGATTGTATGAGTTTAAAGAAGGAGCTTCAGGCTGCAATCGATCTGGGGAAAGAGGATTGGGAGAAGGAAAAAGCGGATAAAGTCTGACGAAGTCAGAAAGATGAGGGTTGTCAAAATGTCTGTTGAGAGTTTACTACAATATGCATTCGATAGGTTTGATGAGAATAATTATGATGATGCCATTAAGGGGTTTATTGCTGCTCATGTTGCATCTGAAGATCAGGACCAAAAAGCGGATATTTTTGGAGTAGTCTATGAGAATTTTATCAAACCAAATGAAGAAGAGTTCAGGAATGCATTTACAGAGAATATCAGAGCCATGATCGAAAAAGGGATTATAAGTGAGGATGATGCGCCTGATTATGAGAATAATGCTCTTTTGATGATACCTGTTTCAGATACTGTGTATTATGTCTGGAATAAGGTAGAGAACAGGTTTTATAGCGGACAACATTATGATTTTTCATATAATAAGTCAGAAATATCATCTAAGGCTGTTGACTCCATAATAATAGATGGTTTCTCGAATCTAAAAATGATTATTGATGTAGTAGCTAAAAATAAGTATCTGCATGAATATGTTGTAGTTGAAGATGAGGCAATAAGAAACGAGCTCTTTTCCTTTTTTATGATACCGGGTGTAGTATCAGGCCTGGGGGATAAAATAAAGATTTTTTATGCAAGACAAGATTTACTTTACCATCTTTATGAAACCGGAAACTACATTCCGCGAACCATAAAATGTGCGACCGGATACGATTATTCAGAAGATATGTCAAAATTACATGATAAGCGAATTTCTGAAAAAAAACGCAGCGTACCAATGGTGGCAATAACTATACCAACCTTTAACCGTGGAAAGAAAGCTCTGGAAAATGTAAAAAGATTACAGGGGCTTATGTATGATGAAGAAGTCGAGTTTATTATATGTAATAACTCATCTACTAAAGAAGTTGAATATTATGATGAAATAGAAAAGTTATCCGCGCAGGATTCACGAATAAAGTATTATGTGAAGCCATCGGAGGGATTTCATCAAAGTGTAGAAAATGTTTTTGGTTTTTCAGATTCAAAATATGCATTGTTTTGCAGCGATGAAGATTATATTATAGGCGAAAATTTTAGTTATGTATTGGAGGAACTGGCTGGTAATCCTGATGTAGGAGTTATATGCTTTGGAGTTTTGGGAGAAGATTATTATCTTCGGGAAGGCGTAATACGAAAACAGCCCGGTTCATATGCACTGCAGTCCGGTTTTGGATGTACGTATATTTCCGGTATATGCATAAAAACAAAATATATTAAAGAAAACAGGCTTATAGAAAAGTTTAGTAAATTTGGAGATAATGTTTTTTACAGATATTATGCGCATTGTGTCTATACAGCTTATCTTGCTCACAAATATGGACTTTACGCTCCTAATATTCCTATTTTCTCTGACAGTGTAGGGAATGTTCTGGCGAATAATGAAAGTGATAAAGTAACCGAGGCCCCTGAACATGTCAGATTAGATCAAAGACTTGAGCAGGCAGAAGCGCAGAATAAATTGCTAACATGCATGAATCTGGATAAAGAAACATTGACCGGCTGCATGATAAGTATATTTTGTGGGCTTATTATGAGACTCAGAGTGGCATATGGATTTTATTATGATTATATGAATAAGATGCATACCTGGGATGAGAGCTGTGAGATTATTAATAATTCTTTTGTGAAACAGGCGAAGTTATTTTCTGAGCAGGGAGTACTGACTGAAGATGAAGTTCCGTTTTTAATTACGAATTATTTGAAATATGCAAAAGAAGAAATAAATAACAGACCCGTTAATTTTAAGGAAAATGATTAGTTAACGTATGATATTTATGGAGAGTGAAAATGGGAGGAAAACAACAAAAACTTTTAATATCAATGTACCATTATACGCGGGATCTTAAACATAGCAGATATCCCCAAATACGAGGGCTTGATATAAATCTTTTTAGGAAGCAGATGGAGTTTTTTTCTGAGAATTTTAATGTTGTTACTATGGAACAGGTCATAGCAGCAGTCAAGGGTAAGAAGTCCTTGCCTGAAAAGGCACTGTTACTCACTTTTGATGATGGATATGTTGATAATTATACTGTTGCATTTCCTATTTTGGAGGAATTTGGTTTTCAGGGATCGTTCTTTATTCCGGGTAAGACGTTTGCAACACATCAATTGTTAGACGTTAATAAAATACATTATATCTTAGCAAGTGCCCAAATTGAGAGTCTCGTGCAAGACGTAAAAGAGCGCATTGATTACTATAGGGGTAAGGAATTTGATTATCCCACTACAGAGGAATTGTGGAATCAGTATGCTGTGGCAAACAGATACGATGGGAAAGATATTATTTTTGTTAAAAGAATTCTTCAAACTATACTTCCGGAGAAATTAAGGAACCAAATATCCAGCGAATTATTTGAAAAGTATGTTGGTATTACGGAAGAACAACTTGCTTATGAGCTATATATGACGCGTGAACAGATCCGTACAATGAAGAAGCATGGTATGTTTATCGGATTACATGGATATGATCACTATTGGCTAGGAAATCTTTCTTCCAATCAGATGCGTAAAGATATTACAAGAGCTTTAGAAATTTTGGATGAATTTATAGATAGAGAAGAATGGGTAATGAACTATCCATATGGAAGTTACAATGATGACGTTCTTTCATTCATAAAAGAGCAAGGGGCTTGTATGGGATTAACAACAAGGGTTAAAGCTGCTGAAATTGGGTTGGATGATGCCTTGCAGTTGCCTAGACTTGATTGTAATGATTTTCCACCTGTTACAGAAAATTATAGTAATTTTTGATGGAGGACAAGCTATGAGAGATATCTTAGCGGAACTGGAAGGAAAAGAATATACAGAAGGAATATACAACGATTATGATATTCGATTCTGTAATGATGATGAGTATGACGATATAAAGAGCTTTCTAAAGATTCATTGGAAGGAAAATCATATCTTTTGTCTGTCTAAAGAGGTTTTTGATTTTCAGCATCTTGATAAAGAAAATCACAGATATAATTTTGTTATTGCACGCTATAAAGAAGATAATGCTATACATGCTTTATTGGGCTTTGTGCCTACAAGTCAATTTGACTCAGGCATAAAGAGAACAATGGTGTGGCCTTGTATTTGGAAAAATCGTGATGATATAAAGAGAAAAGGCCTTGGAGTTTCGATGTACCACTATCTCAAGAATCATATAGAAATTGAAACAATTTCTATTTTAGGTATAAGTGCGGTGGCTTTGAGTATTTATAAGCATTGGAACTTTAGCACGGGAACAATTGAGCAATATGTAATGCCAAATTTCTCAGCTCAGGATCATCTTTCGAGTGGACTTAGAGATGTATATCCGTCATTTAGTGCAGATACGAAGGATGTTTTCGAACTGGTGGATCTTTCGTATGATGATTATTGTGCTATTCCGGATTCTTCAGAAATATTTGGAGAATATGCACAGTACAAATCTAAAATATACTATGTTAACAGATTTATAAAACATCCGGTTTATAAGTATCAGTTTTTAGCTATTAAGGATAAAGGTGGAATAAAGGCGATAATCATTGCCAGAAAATGTGGGGATGGAAATTATTATTGCCTGCGGATAGTGGACTACATCGGAAGCATAAGTTATTTAGCAGGGATTAAGAACCAAATGCAGGACTATCTTGTTGTAAATGATCTGGAGTATGTCGATTTTGTAGAAGTTGGTCTTGACGATAAGGAGCTTAACCAGGCAGGTTTTATTAATCGAAAGGATTATGCAGATGTTATAGTTCCAAATTATTTTGAACCATTTCTTAAGGAAAACATTGATTTGGATTATGCCTTTAAAACTGTTGTGGATGATGCAAGAAAGGTGTTTTTCAAAGCTGATGCAGATCAGGATAGACCAA
Source organism: Butyrivibrio sp. WCD3002 (assembly GCF_000424265.1). GTDB lineage: Bacteria > Bacillota > Clostridia > Lachnospirales > Lachnospiraceae > Butyrivibrio. Next base: position 34,906 of record NZ_KE384156.1, on the reverse strand, counting down.
ATATATTAGCTCATTAGAAATGAGGAATGAATTATGCAGAGAAAGTTACATACCTGAATATGTAGAAAGATGTGGTTAAGGTTCGGAGATTAGATATTAAAAGACAGGTAGAAAATGCGAAAATGAAATAAAATCATAAAAAAATATGGTGGCGAAGATGCGCATAAATACTGCGTTTCTTCGCTTTTTTATGGAATGAAAATACATTTTGAAATAAAAATTCAAAAAAATTTCAAAAAAGGGGTTAAGGAAACAAAAAAGTTAACGATATATAAAGTGTAAAGAATAAAAAACATCGTCATGGATGATCGATGTGGGAGCGCACTCAACTTAATAAGTAACTATTATTTTGAAACAAAGTATCAAGCAGCAGCCCCGGCTCTAAGGATTAGAGGGATGGACTGCACCCACATGGAGGTATAATATGGTTATCCAGCATAATTTGACGGCGATGAATTCTAATAGAATGCTTGGCATTACAACAGGAAGCCAGGCAAAGTCTTCAGAAAAACTTTCCTCAGGTTACAAGATTAATAGAGCAGCAGATGATGCAGCAGGCTTATCCATCAGTGAAAAGATGAGAAAACAGATGAGAGGTCTTGACAGAGCATCAACAAACGCTGACGATGGTGTAAGCGCAGTACAGACAGCAGAAGGTGCACTCACAGAAGTACACGATATGCTTCAGAGAATGAATGAACTGGCAGTACAGGCAGCTAACGGAACAAACAGTAAGAGTGACCGTGACGCCATTCAGAACGAAATTTCACAGCTTACAACTGAGATCGACAGAGTAGCAGAGACAACAAAGTTTAACGAGACCTACCTCCTCAGAGGCGGCACCGGAAACTATAACAAATACATGGTTGCACACGACGCAGGTCTTAATGGAACAGTTGCAGATCTTGGAACAAGTGCAACATTCACAACATACCTTAAGTCCAGTGAAGACATCAAGATTGCAGGTATCAACTATCATATGTACAATGCAGATACAGATACAATCGGATATCTTCAGGGCGGAATATCAGCAGCACTGACAGCAGGTACATCCGTAACAATCAACGGAACAACTTATGTTAAAGCAACAAGTTCATATGACACCACTACAGATGTATTCAAGGTTGGCGATCAGGAATACACACTTGAAGAGATTAAGGCAATGGTAGTTGATGGTGCTCAGGTAAGAATTCCTAAAGGTGTTCAGAATGGAACCGGAAGTACCAGAGTGGCTGCAAATGTATCCATCACCACAAACATTACTGTATCAACAGCTATTGACAAGATGAAGGAAGCCCTTAAACAGGCTAACCTCATCGGTGTTGACAGTAATAAGGTAGGCATGGTAGATGTAGGCGTTCAGGCATCTGTTCAGCCCAACGGCGTAACAAATGATGAAAAGAGATTCACCTTCTCAATTTCAAAGGGAACAGCAAAGGTTGCTAAGGACCTTGGCCTCCAGCTTCATGTAGGATCTGACGCAGACATGACAAATAAGATCATGATGAACGTACAGGTTATGAACGCAGCTAACCTCGGTATCCAGAACCTTACAGTAACAGACAGCCTCGGAATTTCAGCTACATACGCAATCGACGCTATCGAAGACGCTCTCAAGGTTGTATCAGAGCAGAGATCAGAACTCGGTGCTATCCAGAACAGATTAGAGCACACAATCAAGAACCTGGATAACGTAGTAGAGAATACAACAGCAGCAGAGTCCAGAATCCGCGATACAGACATGGCAGACGAGATGGTTACCTACAGCAAGAACAACATCCTCGCACAGGCAGGACAGTCAATGCTGGCTCAGGCAAACCAGAGTACACAGGGTGTTATGTCACTCCTTCAGGGCTGATAATAAAACTGATAATCAAAATCAAAACCTCAGAGGCACCTTCCAAACGGAGGGTGCCTTTCCTTTTTATTGTTTAACTATATCGTAATTCCGTTTATAATTATATATAACAGATGGACCGGTTTTGATACTGAGGTAAAGGCATGGATAATATAGTTATGATAGGTGGCGGCGGTCATTGTAAATCCGTTATAGATGCTGCGCTAAGATCTAAGAGATTTGGAAAAATTTTCATAACAGATGTAAATCTTAAGCCCGGAGACGATATCTTTGGCTGTGAGGTTGTGGGTACTGATGATGTGCTACCAAAGCTTTTAGCTGAGGGTACTACCAAGGCCTTTATTACTGTTGGCTTTGTAAAGCCCAGCGGCCTTAGAAGCAAGCTTTTTTATATGGCAAAGGATATGGGCTTTTCTTTTCCCAACATTATTGATCCATCGGCAGTGGTGTCCGTAAACGCCAAGCTCGGCACCGGTATTTTCGTGGCTAAAAATGCGGTGATAAATGCAGGTGCAACAATTGGCGATAACGTCATAATAAATTCCGGAGCAATAGTTGAGCATGACAGTATAATAGGTGATTTTGCTCACGTTGCTGTTGGAACAAAGGTCTGCGGAGAGTGCAGTATAGGTGCCAATACTTTAGTTGGTGCGGGGGCAACAATTCTTCAGGGTGTGAAGGTTGGAAGCGATGCGATAATAGGAGCGGGTGCCGTTGTCCTAAAGGATGTTGGAACCCAGTGTACTGCCGTTGGAATGCCTGCCAGAATTCTAAGGGGCTGGAACTGATATTGACGAATGATATTTAATGATATAATGTGATATTAAAATATATATAATGATTGGCATTGATATGCTGCGATGCAAATCATTATCATTTGCCCTATCAGTTTTTTATCGCAGATGCAGGAGGCTTCCATGACTATCGAAGAGATGAACAGGATCAAGGATTCAAGGGGATATAGTTTTACCCAACTTTCGGATTACACCGGGGTCCCGGTGGTTACACTGCAGAGGATTTTTTCCGGCAATACCAAAAATCCCAGGAAGGCTACACTTGATGCAATTGAGAAGGTACTTGAGGGAGATGAATCCAAATATTTTGGCAAGGCATATTCCTATGAGCAAAGTAGCGTTATTTTTTCCGATAGGGGTGAAAAGTTATCAGAACTGGCGGAGAGCTCACCATCTTATGGGAGTAAGAAAAATGGTGAATATACTGTGGAAGATTATTATGCGCTACCAGAAGATCAGTGGGTTGAACTGATAGATGGTGTTTTCTATGACATGACAGCACCGAGACCTGTTCATCAGATAATTAGCAGTGCTGTGTTTAATACAATATATAACTTCATACGATCCAATAAGGGCGATTGCATACCACTGTATTCCCCCATTGACGTGCAGCTGGATTGTGATGACAGGACCATGGTTCAACCGGATGTGGTAATTGTTTGTGATGAAGATAAGATTAGGGATAGGGTAATCTATGGTGCGCCGGATTTTGTTTTGGAGATATTGTCACCATCTACGCGTAGAAAAGATATGTTCATCAAATCTGAGAAATATTGTAATGCCGGTGTGAAGGAGTATTGGATGATAGATCCTAAGAAGAGGTTTTTGATCGTGTATAACTTTACGGATGAAGACGTTACACCTGAGATTATGCCCCTTGAAGGAGATTATCCAATGAATATCTATGATGGCAAACTCAGGATAGATCTGGATGAGGTGAATCAGATTATAGAAAGATTCTCGAAATAAAGCAGGGCTGGCAGTGGATTTTCCATGAATAAATATAACTTTGGAGGTTTGGATGGCTGACAGAATTCTTATAATTGCGGAAGCGGGAGTTAATCATAACGGGTCACTTGAAATAGCAAAAAAACTGATCGATACAGCAAAGGAGTGCGGCGCTGATATAGTTAAATTCCAAACGGCAAAACTTTCAAGTCTGGTGTCAAAGAGTGCACCTATGGCTGAGTATCAAAAAGAAAATATTGGAAAAGAAGAATCCCAGAAGGAGATGCTTTCAAAGCTCCTTCTTCCTTTTGATGATTATAAGATATTAGCTGACTACTGCAAGACTATGGGGATTAAGTTTTTATCAACTCCATTTGATGCAGAGAGTATCGAGTTCCTTGATCCATTACTTGATATCTGGAAAATTCCATCCGGCGAGATCACCAACTATCCATATCTTGTGAAAATAGCTAAGACGGGCAAGGATATTATTTTGTCTACAGGTATGTGCACCATGCAGGAGGTGGAGGACGCCCTAAAGGTTCTTAGAGAAAATGGAGCCGGGAAAATTACGATCCTTCATTGCACCACCAACTATCCTACGCCTATGGAGGATGTAAATCTAAAGGCCATGCTCTCACTTAAGGAGAGCTTTGGATGTGATGTTGGATACTCAGATCACACAAGAGGAATAGAGGTTCCGATAGCTGCCGCGGCTCTTGGAGCAACTGTTTTGGAAAAGCATTTTACCCTTGATAGAAATATGGAAGGTCCTGATCACAAGGCAAGTCTTGAACCCGAGGAACTAAAGGAGATGGTGCAGGCAGTCCGGAATATTGAAAAGGCCCTTGGTACCGGGATAAAAGAGCCCACAGAGGCAGAGCTTAAGAACCGCCTTGTTGCAAGAAAGAGCATAGTTGCAGCAAAAGACATAAAGATGGGCGAGCTTTTTACAGAGGATAATATTACGACCAAAAGACCGGGAAGCGGCATATCCCCAATGAGATGGAAGGATGTTATAGGGACAAAAGCAGTTCGTGATTTTGAAGAGGATGAGCTTATAGAGCTTTGAATATAGAAAGCGCAGAGGTGGGAGATAAAAATGAGTATCTATGAAAATAAGAAGCTGCTGATACTTGGCGGCAATTATGAGACGATGCAGCTTGTTGAATGTGCAAATAACCTTGGTATAAAGACTATTGTAACCAGCAATATTGAAGATGAGCCTTCAAAGAAAATTGCATGGAAGGCAGCAGGTGTTGACGGGATGGACGTCCCGGGACTTATTGCATTTGCCAATGAAGAAAAGGTGGATGGAATTCTGGTGGGCGTAGCTGATACGCTGGTGCCTGCTTACTGCAGAGTTTGTGATGCTCTAAAGCTCCCATGCTATGCCACACAGGAAATAGTTGATGTTTTTGCATATAAGGATGTTTTCAAGACTACCTGTGAAGAGTATGGTATCCACGGTATTCCTGAGTATTATCTTGATGAGTCCTTTAAGAGAGAGGACCTTGACAGAATAAAGTATCCGGTGATGGTTAAGCCGGTGGACAGCTCAAGCGGTAAGGGAATCGTTAAGGTGGAATCCGAGGCTGAGCTAAAAAGCGCAGTTGAAACGGCACTTTCATTCTCAAAGAGCAAAAGATTTATTGTCGAGCAGTACATGGACTGCGACGATATGGGAATTTATTACACTTTTGTTGACGGATATTGCAGTGCGTCCTGCGTATATGATCGCTACGCCTGCACGGAGCAGGAGGGCGTTTCAAGGGTGTGCCTTGGCGGAACTTATCCCTCCAAGCATATAGATGAGTACTATAGCAGAATGCATGATAATGCTGTAAGAATGTTCCGTGGAATAGGTATCAGGAATGGCGTATTGATGCTATCTGCTTTTTATAAAAACGGTGAGTTTTATGTGTATGATACGGGCTTTAGATTACAGGGTGAAGCACCGCATCTCCTTCTTAAAGCGATACATGGCTATGATCAGCGAAGGATGCTCATAGATTTCGCCATGACAGGGAAAATGGGTGACATTGATCTAAAGGCTGTCGATGATTCAAGATATGGCGGCAAGTGGGCTGCCACGCTATGGCTCCTTTTGAAGGAAGGAACCATTGGGAAAATAAAGGGCCTTCCTGGCACCGATGATAAGACTGTTGTACATATCGGTAAGAGATTCTCCGAGGGAGATGTTGTACTTCATGAGTGGATAGGAACCGAGAGACAGGTGCTTGCTAGGATTTATTTTGTCTGCGAAAGCAAAGAGGAGCTGGCAGAGAAACTGAAATTCTATCAGAATTCCGTGAAAGTAACCGATATAAATGGTAACAATATGCTTTTAAAGGGCTTTGATGTGGATAAAGCACTTGAGATAAATGATTGATCACAGACATTTTTGAATGATAAATGAGGGGATATATGTCTGAGCTTAGATTAGATGATAAGGTTATAGTCATATCCGGTGGGACCAAGGGCGTAGGAAGAGCTGCGGCAGAGCAGTGTGGAAGCCACGGTGCCAGGGTTGTAATTGGAGGCCGTGATAAGGTTGCTGCAAAGAAGATAATCAGGGCAATAAAGACCTACGGCAGTGATGCCATATTTGTTCACACGGATCTGGAAAATACACAGGACTGTAAAAAGCTTTTTGATGAGGCGGTAAAAAAATTCGGCAAGGTGGATGGATTTCTTAATTATGCGGGAGTCACACCGGTTTCGCCTCTTGATACCTGCTCTGAAGAGACCTTTGACAGTGTTTTTGATGTTAATTTTAAGGCTGCCTTCTTCTGTTGCCAGGCAGCAATAGAGTGCATGAGAAAAAATGGCGGCGGATCCATAATTCTTGTAGGATCGGCCCATGCCTGGGGCGGTCAGAAGGACAGGGCTGCTTATGCATGCTCAAAGGGAGCGCTTCTTACCCTGATGTCACATATAGCCCACAACTACGCTTCGGAACAGATAAGATGTAATTATCTGACCCTTGGTTGGACTCCCACTGAGGGTGAAGTTGCCCTTAGGAAAAGTCAGGGAATATCCGAGGCTGAACTTAGAAAACAGGCAGCCGGCATTCTTCCCATGGGGCGTATGCTTGAGAGAACTGACTACCTTGATGCAATTATCTATATGCTCTCTGATGCTTCAAGCATGATGACAGGAAGCGAATTTAGAATTACTGCAGGTGAGTATATTTAGCTTTTTTATATAAGAAATGGAGTTATTCAATGACAGAAGCTGATCGTCTTATTGCAGAGGGATTTGTTCCTGAAGATTTTTTTAAGGAAGAATATATATGCGGCTATCTTGTAACTAAGAAGCAGAAGAAAATCTGGGCAATAGAGCTTGATATCCTTATGCATGTAAGGGAAGTGTGCGAAAGGCATAATCTTCGGTGGACTTTGTATAACGGAAGTCTTCTCGGAAGTATCAGAAGTCAGGGCTTTGTCCCGTGGGATGATGATCTGGATATCGCAATGCCCTATGAAGATTATGAGAAGCTTATGACCCTGCAGTCAGAGCTTCCTGATTATATTTTTTTACAGAATTATAAAACGGATCCGGGTTTTGCATATTCTATCGGTAAGGTTCGTAACAGCAGAACCACGTGCATTTCGAGAAAATTCAGATATGAGAAATGGAATCAGGGGATTTTCATAGATATAACTCCTTTATTTCCCTTCGATGATAATATAGAAAGTGATGATCCAAGAATCCTGCGGATAAGGGAAATTGGAAAAGACCTTGGAACTATAATGAGGCGAAACAATCCCTATCTTGATTACAATGACAAGGCCAGGGTTGAAGCCTTAAGCTCACAGGATATAAGCGAGTATTTCAGAGAGCTGTCTGTTTTAACGGATAGCTGCCGCGGACAAAAGCCTGATATTTACTGTCCGATAACACAGCCCGGGGCAACCGGTTATGATATCCATATTCATGAGAATGAGTTGTTTCCTATTCAGAAGGGTGTTTTTTGCGGAAAAGAGGTAAATGTACCCTATGATACCCTTGGAATTCTCTGTAAGATGTATGGAAATCTGGGCTATCCCACCAGTGATTTTAGAGGCATGAATCATGAGGGACTGTTTTTTGATCCGGACAGACCCTATATGGAGATATCAGATGATGAGCTTATTACCTTAGAGGATGGAATACTGCGAGGCGATAAGGCCGCTGAAGGAAATGATGATAATGGAGGTTTATCAAAGCTTTCCTTTGGAACAGATGAGTATAAAGAATTCCTCTTAAAATGCAAGGAAAAGGCAGATATTCCGGAGGAGTGGAAGCCTTATTTGCAAAACAGGGACGGGTCATATAAGAAGGTCATGTTATACTGCACCGGTGCCGGAAAGCTTCTTGGCGAAGAGAAAATGATAAAGAAGCTTCGTGAAAACTTCGATGTTTTCAGGGAAAACAAGGACAAGATCGCTCTTATATGGAGACCGGAACCGGGAGTCTATGATACCGCTTTACTAATTAACAAAGGGCTTGCGGAAGAATACAGAAGTCTCGTGGAATGGTATAAGGAAAATGAGATAGGTATCTATGATGATTCCGATGATTTGGACAGAGCAGTTGCGGTTGCGGATGCTTTCTATGGAGATGAGAGCTCGGTTACCTCTCTCTGTGTAAAAAAAGGAATACCTGCGATGATTCAGAGCGCTGAAATGTGTTAAGACATTTCAGCGCTTTTCCATTTTGATAAATAATTGGGGATTGCGGAAAACGTTTTCTTATGCTATGATACTTGTACCGCTGAGAAAACGTTTTCTGCAATTTTGTGCAGATGTGAAAAATAAGTTTTGATTTATATGTCATACTTAAATAAATGTATGACGGAAAAGGAGAGAGAATGAGTCAGCATTCAAATTTACAGCAGGACGTACTTGTTACTAACATGGAAGAAGCGATTTCTGAGATTTCAAATCAGAAATACGGAAAGGAACTTAAGGATTTAACAGATAAGGAAACCTATTATGTTCTTCTTGAGTATACAAGCCGTCTTATGAAGGTTGCACCTATCGAAGCAGGTGAGAAGAAGATTTATTATATTTCAATGGAGTTCCTTATTGGTAAGCTTCTTTCCAATAACCTTATTAACCTTAGAGTATATGACAAGGTGAATGAGATTCTTGAAAAGAACGGTAAGAATCTTGCACAGATTGAGGAGTGCGAGCCTGAACCGTCACTTGGTAACGGTGGTCTTGGAAGACTTGCAGCATGCTTCCTTGATTCTATTGCAACACTTGGACTTGCAGGAGAGGGTATCGGACTTAATTATCACTTCGGACTTTTCCGCCAGGTATTTAAGGATAACCTTCAGACAGCTGAGAAGGATTCATGGATCGAGGATGAGTCCTGGCTTGAGAAGACAGACACAACGTTTGATGTTTACTTTGGTAAAAAGAAGGTTACCTCAAGACTTTACAATATGAACGTTGTGGGTTACGACACAGGTGTAAATAAGCTCAGACTTTTCGATGTTGAGTCAGTTGACGAGAGCCTTGTTGAGAAGGGCATCACTTTTGATAAGAAGGAAATCGAGAAGAACCTTACTCTTTTCCTTTATCCCGATGACTCTGATGAGGCAGGTAACCTCCTTAGAATCTATCAGGAGTATTTCCTTGTTTGCAATGCAGCTCAGCTCATTTTAAGAGAGCAGAAGGAGCGCCAGTATGACCTTCACGAGCTTTACAAGCATGCTGTAATTCAGATAAACGACACACATCCCACAATGATCATCCCTGAGCTTATCAGAATCCTTGTTGAAGAGAAGGCATTCTCAATGGATGATGCTATCGATGTAGTATCTAAGACCTGTGCTTACACAAACCACACAATCCTTGCAGAAGCGCTTGAGACATGGCCTCTTAAGTATCTTGAGAAGGTTGTTCCTCAGCTTGTTCCTTATATCAAGGAGCTCGATAAGAGAATCCGTGCAAAGGTTAAGAATCCTGATGTACAGATCATCGACAAGGATAAGAGAGTACACATGGCATTTATTGACATCCACTATGGCTTCTCAGTAAATGGTGTTGCAGCTATCCATACAGAGATTCTTAAGAACTCTGAGCTTAACGATTTTTACAAGCTCTATCCTGAAAAGTTTAACAACAAGACAAACGGCGTAACCTTCCGCAGATGGCTTCTTTCCTGTAACCATCCTCTTGCAGATTTTATTTCTGAAAAGATCGGTGATGGATTTAAGAAGGATGCTGATAAGCTTGAAGACCTTCTGAAGTTCATGGATGATCAGGAAGTTCTTGATAAGATCGCTGATATCAAGTTCCAGAAAAAGGAAGAGCTTGCTGCTTACCTTAAGAAGAAAGAGAATGTTGAAGTTGATCCTAACTCCATTTTCGATATTCAGGTTAAGAGACTTCACGAGTATAAGCGTCAGCAGATGAACGCCCTTTACATCATTCATAAGTACCTTGAGATCAAGGGCGGCAAAAAGCCTGTACGTCCCATCACATTTATTTTTGGAGCAAAGGCTGCACCTGCTTATGTAATCGCAAAGGACATCATCCACCTGCTTCTTTGCCTGCAGGAGATCGTAAACAATGATCCTGATGTATCTCCTTACATGAAGGTCATCATGGTTGAGAACTACAATGTAAGCTATGCTGAGAAGCTCATTCCCGCATGTGATGTTTCAGAGCAGATTTCCCTGGCATCCAAGGAGGCTTCCGGAACAAGTAACATGAAGTTCATGCTTAACGGCGCTGTTACTCTTGGTACAGATGACGGTGCTAATGTTGAGATTCATGATCTTGTTGGTGATGAGAACATTTACATCTTCGGTATCAGTGCAGATGAGGTTATCGAGCACTACAAGAAGGCTGACTATGTATCAAAGGATTACTACAAGAAGAGCAAGGTAGTTAAGGAGGCTGTAGACTTCATTACCTCCAAGCAGTGCCTTGCAGTAGGACACAAGGAGAACTTAAAGCGTCTTCAGGATGAACTCCTTAATAAGGACTGGTTCATGACACTTATCGATCTGGAGGATTATATCAGAGAGAAGGATCTTATCTTTGCTGATTATGAAAACCGTGAGAAGTGGAAGAGAATGATGCTTAAGAACATCGCTAAGGCCGGCTTCTTCTCATCAGACAGAACAATTGAAGAGTACAACAGAGATATCTGGAAGCTTAAATAATTGTAAATCATATTGCCCCGCATGCCATGAAAATGGTATGCGGGGCTTGTTGTTTATAGGAAATTTACGGGAGAAAATCAGGGAGGTGCATTATAATAAAAGTAAGATAAATGCTTTTGAAGCTTACTATAGAAATGGAGGTTTCTTATGAGCATGGGAAATGTTTTGAACTATCTGCAGGGAACAAGTGATATTGCGGTAGCTCTTAGGCTTATTCTTGCTACTGTTCTCGGAAGCCTTGTCGGGTGGGAAAGAATAGCTACTCATCACAGTGCGGGAATAAAGACCTTTTCACTGGTGAGCCTTGGTTCTGCTGTTGCAACGGCTTTAAATATCTATCTTGCGATGATGCCCGGGCTATCTTCGGATGCCGCCAGAATTTCTGCAGGAGTAGTAAATGGAATTGGTTTTCTCGGCGCAGGCACGATTCTGGTAACAGGAAGGAAACAGATAAAGGGGCTTTCTACCGCTGCGACGCTCTGGGTAACAGCCTGCATGGGCATGGCAATAGGTGCCGGATACCTGGCAGTTGGAATCACAGCATTTATACTTATTGTCTTTACAAATATAGTCCTTCTTCATCTAAGTAACAGTGTTGAATCCCATAGTCAGTACCTGAGCATTTATATAGAAGTAAGTAAGGAACGCGGTGTCACTGAGCTTCACAGGTTTATTTCCGAAAAGGGATTTGTGGTAATGAGTATGAATAAGAGTAAGGATAAGACCATACTTCCGTCTGATACAGGGCTTATCATCAATCTTAAGCTGGACAGCAGGGTATCACATCATGAGATTTTGAAGCTTTTTAATAAGCTTGATTACGTCACTTATGTTGAAGAGGTTTGATTGAATTATGATATAATTAGTATACGTATTATTAATCATAATTTTCTTAAGGAGGATAAAGTTCATGGCACGAAAAGTAGTTTTAGCGGGAGCTTGCAGAACAGCAATTGGTGTTATGGGAGGTGCTCTTAAAGACATCCCGGCTCCGGATCTTGGTACAATTGTTATTAAAGAAGCATTAAGACGTTCAGGAGTTAAGCCTGAACAGGTTGACGAAGTATACATGGGCTGCGTAATACAAGCAGGCACAGGACAGAATGTTGCTCGTCAGGCTGCGGTAAATGCAGGTATTCCGGTTGAAGTTCCGGCTACAACCATTAACGTTCTTTGCGGATCAGGTCTTCATTGTGTCAATCTTGCAGCTAAGCTCATTTCTATGGGTGATGCAGATATTATCGTTGCAGGTGGTACAGAGAATATGTCAAGAGCACCCTATGCACTTCAGAATGCGAGATTTGGATATCGAATGAACAACGGCGAGCTTATCGATACAATGATCAAAGACGCCCTTACTGATGCATTTGGAGGCTTCCACATGGGTATTACAGCTGAGAATATCTGTGAGCAGTGGGGACTTACCAGAGAAGAGCTGGACGAGTTTGCGGCAAATTCACAGCAGAAATGTGAAAAGGCTCAGGCTGAAGGAAAATTCGACGAGGAAATAGTTCCTGTTGAGGTAAAGGTTAAGAAGGAAACAGTTCTCTTTGCAAAGGATGAGGGCCCAAGAGCAGGTGTTACCAAGGAGAGTATCTCAAAGCTTCGCCCTGCATTCAAACCCGATGGAATGGTTACGGCAGCAAATTCATCAGGAATTAACGACGGTGCAGCAGCTATCGTTGTTATGAGTGAAGAGAAGGCAAAGGAGCTTGGCATCAAGCCTATGGCTACATGGATTGCAGGTGAGCTTGCAGGTGTTGAGCCTCGCATAATGGGTATCGGACCTGTTGCAGCTACTAAGAAGACCATGGCTAAAGCGGGATATCAGATTTCTGACTTTGATCTGATCGAGGCAAATGAAGCATTTGCTGCACAGTCAGTTGCTGTAGGTAAGGATTTGGGCTTTGATCTTAGTAAGCTCAATGTAAACGGCGGTGCAATTGCGCTTGGACATCCTGTTGGATGCTCGGGATGTCGTATCCTTGTAACTCTTCTTTATGAGATGCAAAGAAGAGATGCCAAGAAGGGTCTTGCAACACTTTGCGTAGGCGGCGGAATGGGCGCAGCTGCGATTGTAGAAAGAGATTGATAAGAGGTTTTATGAAGGTTAATCTTGGACGAGGCTTTGGTCCTCTGGATTTTGATGAAAACGGAAGGTTTTTCTCACTTTTTCCTGAGAATCTTCCATATATGGACGACGATTTTGAAGGCGATGATTCCGATTATATGGTCTATGTGGATGCTGATCTTGTAGAGGCTGTATGCAATGCTGGCCTTGATTTTAATCAGTTCCTTGCCGAGGACGTGGAAGGCCGCCGTGAAATGCTGGAGGAAGCCGGAGTAGACTACAGTCAATTCGATCTGGACTTTGATCATGATGTCAGAGAGCGTCTTGAGGAAGAAGGACTTCTTGGAGATTATGATGAAGACTTCGACGATGAATATGATGATGAGTATGACGATGATTTTGAAGATGATGAAGATCCGGACGAAGACGAGTTTGACGAAGAATATGACGACGAAGACGGCGAAGACTTTGAAGAAGATGATGACTTTGAAGGGGACGACGATTATCCTGATGATGACACAGACGGTAATTCCGGAGATACTTTTTTCGGGAATCTGAGATAACCTTAATCAAAACTTTTAAAATGGTTATATGCGCCACAGGCAGTAACTACGCTGCTTGTGGCGCTTTTTTGATGACTGTAAATAAAAATATGAAAAAAACACTTGCACAGTTTGTTAGCCTATGCTAATATAACCATGTTAGCAGCAGCTAACCGAGACGAAAGGTTATGCTGTTAATAAATGACATATATAGTCATAAGAAATCTCCTACCTGAAAAACCCGCGTCTTGCCAACGCGGGTTTTCTTATTTAAATGTTTCGCGGAAACATTTAAAAGCGCTCCGCGGGATGCGCAGCTCGCAGAGAGGAATTTAATTGCTTCGCAATAATGCTCGCGCGCAAGGATTTCGCAAGCGAAATCCTATTTTAAGTGTTATGTATGGTTTTACTATAAATTTCGTGGGCGTGCATGATTCCTCGAACTGATTGTTCGAGTTCAGGCAAAAGTTCGTCCAGAGGAAGAGGTTGTTTATGAATGATGGAGCTGTATCCTGCAGAGCTTACCATTTCCACTATCATAAACATCATGAGCTCAGGATTATGATATTTCACTTCTGATTCCTCGAACATCACTGTCATTATATGAAGGATATCTGTTTCGGCATCCTCGCTGTCAGTGGTCATAGCTTCCTTAAACAGTGCCCAGCTAAGATCCTTATAAATAAGAGTGAGAAGCATATGATTTTCAGCAAGCTCAATAAGGATATGCTTCATCATGAAAATGATTTTATCCTCTGCGGTATGAAGGTTCTCTTTTTGCAGAGCTTCATAGGCAGCAGTAAAAAGCTGGTTTGACTTTTTGGCGATAAGTCTGTTCCTTATATCATACTTGTCCTTGAAGTACAGATAGAAGGTGCCCTTAGCCACACCGGCTTTTTTTACAATATCAGATATTGAAGTCTGATTGATTCCCTGTGAAGTAAACAACTCAAAGGAGGTGTTTAACAAAGAATCTCTTTTTAATTTCTTATTAGCATCCCATTTTCCCATAGCTTTATCCTATCACAACTACATTCACTTACATATATCATACATGCAAGCATTCGTCCTGTTTTATAAATTATTTCACTTTTCTCATTTGTAAATATTGACTACCGGTCATTTTTAGAGTATAACATAAAGTGTAAAAAATGACTACCGGTCATAATTATTTTTTAATGAGGTGATTGTTATGAAGTATTTGTCTAAGGCAATAGTAAAATCAAGGTTCATAATACTGATTGCCAGCATAGCACTCATGATTCCCTGCTTTGCAGGTATGGCAGCTACAAGAGTTAATTACGACATACTCTCATATCTGCCGGGAGAGATTGAGACTATGAAGGGTCAGGACATCCTGATGGATCAGTTCGGAACCGGAGCCTATTCCCTTTTTGTGGTTGAGGGAATGGCTGATAAAGACATCGCAGCCTTGAAGGCGGAAGTTGAAAAGGTTGAGCATGTAAAGAAGGTCATCTGGTATGACACCTTCATGGATTACACAGTACCTAAGGAAATGCTTCCCGATGAAATACAGGAAGCTCTTGGAAAAGGCGATACGCAGCTGATGTTCATCATATTTGATGAGACGACTTCAAGTGACGGTACCATGGAAGCCATTACTAATATAAGGAAGATAGCCAATGAGAAATGTTTCCTTTCCGGAATGGCAGCAATAGTCCTTGATACCAAGAACCTTACAGAGAAAGAAACTCCTATATATGTAGGTATGGCAGTACTCCTTGCCACAATAGTTCTTTCACTGACAATGGATTCATATTTAATACCGTTTTTCTTTCTCGCAAGTATCGGTATTGCTATAATGTTTAATATGGGAACGAATATCTTCCTTGGGCAGATATCCTTCCTTACAAAGTCCTTAAGTGCGGTTCTTCAGCTGGGTGTTACACTGGATTATTCGATTTTCCTCTGGCACAGCTACCAGGAAGAGATTGAAAAGGGAGAAGAAAATAAGAAGGAAGCCATGGCGAATGCCATCACAGCAACCTTCCAGTCAGTACTTGGATCTTCCATTACGACAATAGCCGGTTTCGTAGCTCTTTGCTTTATGAGCTTCACAATCGGTCTGGATCTTGGAATTGTTATGGCAAAGGGTGTTATCTTCGGTGTTATAAGCTGTGTAACAGTCCTTCCTTCAATGATCATCGTATTTGACAGGATTATTGAAAAGACCAAGCATAAGCCGGTTGTTCAGGAGTTTGTTAAGACTCCCAGATGGATTTCCAAGCATGCACTTGTATTCGGACTTATCTTCCTGTGCCTGCTTCCTCCCGCAATATGGGGATACAAGCACACAGCAGTTTATTATGACCTTTCAGAGACATTGCCTGAGAATCTTTCAAGCAGACAGGCGATGATAGAGCTTGAGAAAAACTTTGAGACAAATACGACTTATATGATTCTCGCAGATGCCGATATAGATACTGCAACCATGCAGGGCATGATCGGAGAATTAAAGAAAGTAAAGGGCGTCGATGGAGTTCTTGGTGTTGAAGCACTAATAGGACCTACTTTTCCTAAAGAAATGATCCCTGCGAAGCTTCGAGAGGAGCTTACAAGCGATGACTACCAGATGCTGATGATTACAAGTAAATATAAGACAGCATCAGATGAAGTCAATGCACAGATAGAATCAATAAATGAAATAGTAAAAAGATATGACAGCGGCGCGATGGTAGTTGGTGAAGCTCCTTGTACAAAGGATCTTATCAATATCACAGCAAAGGATTTCCAGACTGTCAGCATAGTATCCATAGGATGTGTATTCCTTATAATCGCTCTTGTTATGAAGTCAATATCACTTCCGTTTATACTTGTAGCGGTAATCGAGTTTGCGATTTTCATCAATATGGGTATTCCCGGATTTACAGGTACAGTAATACCGTTCATTTCATCGGTTGTAATCGGTACCATCCAGCTGGGAGCTACAGTCGACTATGCTATCCTGATGACCACACGTTATTGCAAAGAGAGAAAGGATGGTCAGAGTAAGAAACAGGCTACACGAATTGCTCTTTCCACCAGCATGAAGTCAGTTATTGTCAGCGCACTTAGCTTCTTCGCTGCGACATTCGGCGTAGGACTTGTATCAAGCGTTGATATGATCGGATCCCTTTGCTTCCTGATGGCAAGAGGTGCCCTTATCTCAATGGCAGTTGTTATACTTGTTCTTCCTTCAATGTATATGATCTTTGATGGACTTATCATTCGTTCAACATGGGGAATGCGCGAATGTATCAGGATGGATAAAGACAGGAAGAATCAGGATAAGAAACAGGACAACGATCAGAAACATAAGCTTGTCCATTTTAAAGCTGTTTAAGCTAATAAAGTAACGTTCGGGTTTATAGAGATAATCATAGAAAAGAGGTTATGTTATGTATAAGAAGAATTTACTCAAAGCCACATCAGTATTCACAGCATTTGCTCTTGCGTGCTCTACAATGGCAATGTCTGGATGCGGCCTTAATAAAAAAGAAGATACAGTTGCTGTAGAGACTCAGGCAGAGACAGGAGAAGATACAGTAGAAAACGCAGAGGCAGATGAGCTTGTAGATACAATGACCAAGACAGCCTACACAGGTTCATCCGAAAATGCCGAGAGTGGAAAAGAAGAGACTGTATATGTAATGACAGATGCCAGTGGTAACGTTGATGATGTTGTTGTAAGCAACTGGCTTAAGAACAAGGATGGCAGTAAGACACTTACAGATAAGACCAATCTTAAAGATATTGTAAATGTAAAGGGTGAAGAGACCTACACAGAGAATTCCGATGGCACAGTTACATGGGACGCAGAGGGTTCAGATATTTACTATCAGGGAACACCTACAGAGGAAGTTCCCATCGGTGTAAAAGTTACCTATACACTTAACGGAAAAGAGATGACTGCCGATGAGATCGCAGGTCAGAGCGGAAGTGTGAAGATCCGTTTTGATTATACAAACACTCTCAAAAAGGAAGTAAATATCGATGGTCAGGAAGAAAACATTGATGTTCCTTTTACAATGATTTCCGGAACAATGCTTGACAGC
Source organism: Butyrivibrio sp. WCD3002 (assembly GCF_000424265.1). GTDB lineage: Bacteria > Bacillota > Clostridia > Lachnospirales > Lachnospiraceae > Butyrivibrio. The sequence goes on along the minus strand of NZ_KE384156.1, from coordinate 17,473 downwards.
GATAAGTTCGCTAACGTAAAGGTATCAAACGGTAAGGTTATATCAGATGCCAACAATTACGTAGTAGTTGGTGTTGCTATGCCGGGCCTTAAGGAATCTCTCAAAATTGATGATGAGAAGCTTAAAGAGAATGACATCGATGAAGAGGATGTAAGTATTCCTGATTATGTGGAGATCACAGCCGATGTAAACGATTTTGAACTTCCTATGACAATTTCAATGGCAAGCGCAAATGTTGTATCAGATCTTGGCCTTGATAAGATTTACAATTCAGATAAGGTTGATACTCTTAACGACGATATGGATAAGCTCTCTGATGCTTCTACAGAGCTTCGCGACGGAACAGGCGAGCTTGCAGACGGCACAGGCAAATTCCAGGATGGTACAACAGAGCTTGCAAACGGTACATCAGATCTTAAGGATGGAACAAAGAAGCTTAAGGATGGAACAACAGAGCTTAAGGATGGCACAGCACAGCTTCGTGACGGTGCAGGTACTCTGGCATCAGGTGCAGGCACACTTGCTGACGGAACAAAGACTCTCAGCTCAGGTGTAACTGCTTACACAGATGGCGTTGGCACAGTAGCAAGCGGTGCATCAGACCTTAAAGATGGTGTTGAGACTCTTGCTAAAGGTTCAAAGGACCTTACAGGCGGAATCACTTCAGCAAAGGATGGCGCAGGACAGCTTTCATCAGGTGCTAATCAGCTTAGCAAGGGTATAGGAACATTAGCTGACACTGTTAATACAAATCTTACAGCAGTAACTTTGGCAGAGAATACCTTCTATACCGCATACAAGGCTGTAATAGATGAAGTTGCATCTCAGGCTGCATCAGCATCCTCTCCTACAGTGGCTACTACCAATTCAAACGGTACAGATGTAAGTGCTCTTATATCAAGTATTACAGATCAACTGGCTGACGTATATGCAATAGAAGCAGATATTGAAGCTGCAAGAGCGCAGGCAGCTGAGAATCGCGCTGATCAGGCAGAGAACAGAGCAGAAGAAGCAGAGACTCGTGCAAATGATGCTGAAAAGGCTCTGAATGAGATAAATGATGAAGATACACCTTCTTCAGATGCAGCAGACGATTCCGATAATGCATCAGATGAGAACAGTCAGGACAGTTCTCAGAATGATAACCAGGATGCAAAGAACGCCAGTGATGAGCAGAACACACAGCCTGACACTGCTTCAGATGAAAACAACGCACCAGACAATGGCTCCCAGAGTTCTGAGAGCACAGAGGATAATAGTTCTAGTACAGAAGCTGCTGATAACAGCTCATCAGATGATAATGGAAGTAATGAAGAGGCTTCTCAGAATACCGAAGAGGTAAGTGATTCTTCTGCCGAGAGCACAGAGGAATCAGTAGAGAGCCCTGAGGCAGTAAGTCTTGATGCATCTTCAGAGGAAACAGTAGACGGAACTGTAGAGTATGCAAATGATGCCGGCTGGGCAGCGGTAGAAAGCCTCACAAAGATTCCTAAAGCAAAATGGGATGCTATGTATCAGGCAGTAATTACGGCAAAGGCAGCAAGCGGAAGCGATGAGCAGGTTACACAGCTTGGTGATCTTCTTGAAACTGCCGGCAATCTTATAACTCAGGGAAAAGCAGCTAAGGTGGCAGCATATACAGCTGGTGAGGAAGCAAAGCAGGCATATGCCGCAGGAGATTATGCTACAGCTCAGGCAAAGCAGGCAGAGGCACAGCAGAAAGCCACTGAGGCTAAGACATGCTATACACGGGCCCTGACAGCACTTTCACAGAATGTTGTTACTCCTGCACAGAATGCAACACAGTATGCTATGACAATTTACATGGCCTACAGCTCACTTTCAACATCAAAGACCATGCTTGATCAGCTCTACAACGGAGTAGGAGCCGGCGGACTTAAGGATATCAAGACCGGTGCTGAGACACTTGCTAAGGGAACAGATGATTTATATATCGGTCTTAAGAAGCTTGATAATGGCGGCGCTAAGTTTAATAAGGGTATCAAATCTCTTAAGGATGGAAGTAAGAAGCTTTCATCAGGTGCTGCACTTCTGAGCAGCAAGGGAGATGAGCTTAAGAGTGGCGTATCCAAGCTCTCCGAAGGTGCAGATAAGCTTGCTGGCGGCGCTACAGAGCTTTCAGATGGAACAATTAAGCTTGATGACGGCGTAGCAGAGCTTAAGGATGGCGTAACAGGGCTTGATGACGGCGCAGGAAAGCTTAACGATGGTGCTAAAGAATTAAAGGATGGCGCAGTCACATTAAACGACGGCGCAAAGAAGCTTGCAGACGGAATGGTAGAGTTTGATGAGGATGGTATCCAGAAGCTTACAAGCACAGTTGATGAGGATCTCCTTTCTGTAAAGGACAGACTCAGAGCAGTAGATGAAGCTTCACAGAGCTACACATCATTCTCCGGAGCAAATGAAGATGAACCCTGCTCAGTACAGTTCATCATCCGTACAGCCGGAATAAGCTCAGATGAGGATTGAGGGAGATAAGGTATTAAGATATAGATATTAATAGTATATTTGACCACCGCACACCAGCGGTGGTCATTTTTTTTGAATATTTTTTAATGCGAAATTCTATTTTAATCTTTTGAACTTTTAAGCTATAATTACTATATTGCGGTTTAAACAGAATATTATCTAAGGCAAATAGGTATATGGGAGGTTTTAAGCTATGTTATATGGAGCTCTTGAAGCAGGCGGAACAAAGATGGTTTGTGCTATAGGAGATGAGAACGGTAAGATTTTGGAGAGGACCAAGATTCCTACAACTACTCCGGAGGAAACTATGCCTCCGATTTTCGACTTTTTTAAAGATAAGGGTATTAAGGCTATCGGTATCGCATGCTTTGGACCGATAGATTTGAACAAGGACTCTGCAACCTACGGAAGTATTACTTCCACACCTAAAAAGGGTTGGTCCGGCTACAATATAGTAGAAGAGACCAAGAAGGCACTTGGAATTCCTGTGGGATTTGATACGGATGTTAACGGATCCATGCTTGGCGAGGCAACATGGGGATGTGCTAAGGGCGTAAGTGATGCGATTTATCTTACAATCGGAACAGGTGTAGGCGGCGGAGTAATCTCCAATGGTAAGCTCCTTCACGGAATGCTGCACCCTGAGGTTGGTCATATCAGACTTCCTCGCGTAGAGGGAGATCCCGGTAAGAGCGTTTGCCCTTTTCATGATAACTGCTTAGAAGGTCTTGCTGCAGGCCCTTCAATCAAGGCGCGCTGGGGAGTAAGTGCTGATCAGCTTGCAGATAAGGCAGAGGTATGGGAGATCGAGAGCGAATATATCGCTACAGCCCTTATGAGTTATGCTCTTATTTTAAGCCCCCAGAAGATTATTCTTGGCGGCGGTGTTATGCACCAGGAGCAGCTTTTCCCGCTTATTAGGAAAAAGTTTAAGGAGCTTGTAAACGGCTATATCGTTACTAAAGAGATGGATGATCTCGATAATTATATTGTTCCTGCAAGTCTTAATGACGATCAGGGTATTATGGGAGCTGTCAAGCTCGCAATCGATGCCTGCGAATAAGATAGAGCAGGGCAGGTTTTAAGTTTTAAGAGATAATTATGGATTTATTTGAGTACGCAAGAGAAAACAGCATGAAAAAGGAGTCTCCCCTTGCTGCCAGAATGCGTCCTAAAACTTTGGATGAAGTGGTTGGACAGCAGCATATCATCGGCAAGGACAAGCTCCTTTATCGTGCAATAAAAGCAGATAAGATAAGCTCTATTATTTTGTACGGACCGCCGGGAACAGGAAAAACAACCCTGGCCAAGGTCATAGCAAATACCACTAAAGCAGAGTTTATGCAGCTAAATGCCACCGTATCCGGGAAAAAGGATATGGAGGAGGTGGTTGCCAAGGCTAAGCAGAATCTTGGCGGCTTTGGCAGAAAGACAATTCTTTTCATAGACGAGATACATCGATTTAATAAGGGGCAGCAGGATTACCTCTTGCCTTTTGTTGAGGATGGTACGGTCATACTGATTGGAGCAACCACAGAGAACCCTTATTTTGAGGTTAATGGGGCGCTTATATCAAGGTCAGTAATTTTCGAGCTACAGCCACTTTCCGAAGATGATATAAGGATACTTATGGAGAGAGCCGTTACCGACAGTATAAACGGTATGGGCTCTTATAATGCTGTGCTTGAGCCTGATGCCGCAGATTTTCTTGCGGATATTGCAGGCGGAGATGCAAGACATGCACTTAATGCAATCGAGCTTGGTATTCTCACAACTGAGAGAAGTGAGGATGGCAAGATACATATAACCCGAGAGGTTGCGGAGGAGTGCATTCAGAAGAGAGTTGCCAGATATGACAAGGACGGCGACAATCACTATGATACAATTTCTGCATTTATAAAAAGCATGAGGGGATCTGATCCCGATGCGGCTGTATACTATCTTGCAAGGATGCTTAATGCGGGAGAGGATCCCAAGTTTATAGCAAGGCGAATGGTAATCTGTGCATCAGAGGATGTGGGTAATGCCGATCCTCAGGCACTGCAGGTTGCTGTGGCAGCCTTTCTTGCAACAGAGAGGATAGGTATGCCTGAATGTCAGATTAACTTATCCCAGGCGGCAAGCTACATTGCAACAGCACCTAAGAGTAATGCAGCGGTGGAGGCGATTTTTCAGGCTATGGATACAGTTAAAAACACAGGAAATCTTCCAATTCCAACACACTTACAGGATGCTCACTACAAGTCGGCAGGTAAGCTGGGACATGGAATCGGTTATAAATATGCACATGATTATCCAAATAATTATGTGAAACAGCAGTATCTCCCCTATGAGCTCAACGGTAAGGAGTTTTACAGCCCTTCCGGCAACGGCTACGAGGTTAAGATTAAGGAGCATATGAAATTCCTTAAGGAGAATGCTAAGGATTCAGAAGAATAAATATTTTTAGAAAGGCAAGAGGACACGATTTTGAAGAAACTCTTACCAGGTAAGTTTTTTGAGAAACTGGACAGGGAATTGTCCGAGAAAATTAAAGGAATAAGTATTGTATGCAGCCTTGTGGCGATAATGTCACTGGTTATGGCAATAGCAGGAATATCAGGGGCCTTCGATAAAGAGGAAGAGCCTGAAGAGGTTGTTATAGAGGAACCGATTTTTGAGGTTAAGGAGACAGAAAAAGAAAAGAGCTACCTTGACCCGGATATCATAAAGACCATAGCAGGGTCCGGTGAGCAGGTTAAAAATGCCCTTGATGCAAGACCTGCCACAGTGGATGTTCCTGCGGATCAGCTCTCTGAGTATGTTAAGGTGGACAGCTGTACAATAGTAGAAAGCGGAGCAGTGGAGGTAAAGGGCCTTGCCGAAGCAATCCCCACATCAGATGATAAGTACTACTATCTTTTTGATGCAGCAACCTATGAAGATGATTTTAATGCTGAAGCAGAGCCAATTTCCAAGGTTTATAAGGATAAGGAAATAAGACTTGATGCATCCCTTAATAAGGGAGCACCGGGTTCAAGGCTCTATAGAAAATTCACGGTGGCTGTTAAGAGGAATGGTGTTTTTACACCTGTTTCTCATGCCAGCTATGTTACTAACCCCGAGGCGGTTGCTTCATATAATTACGGCGGAATGCAGCAGAGTTCCAAGAAGGGACTTTTGATCGATCCTTCAAGACTTAATGATGCAGTGGATCTTGGAGTGAATTATGCAACCTACAATATTCCGCTTAACAGACTTCTTTCGCCAAGTGCAGAGGGTTCTGTATCCTATTCCTATAATGGAGTGACCTATCATTTCAATGGAAGAATTCTTCAGGAGTATGATTATCTTTTCACTACCCTTAATGCAAAGGGAATAGATGTTGCGGCAATTGTTTTAAATGACGTATCACCCTCAACCTTCCCGGAGGTTACGCATCCAAGCGGAAGAAGCGGTTCAACAGCACCCTACTACATGTTCAATGCCACTGATGAGAGCGGTGTTAATGCGGTTGCCGCCATCGGTTCATTCCTTGCAGGCAGATATTCAGGCGCAGGACATGGAAATGTGGCTATGTGGATCTTCGGAAACGAAGTCAATGCCAGAAAAGAATGGAATTATATGCAGCAGACAGATCTTGCGACCTATACTGCTGCTTACACAAGAGCATTCAGAGTATTCTACAATGCTATAAAGAGTACCAATGCAGGAGCCAATGTTTATATATCTCTGGATCAGCAGTGGGATAGGAATCTTAAGGGAAATCCCGATTATGACGGAAGGGATATGCTTGATGCTTTTGCATCTTCTCTTAGAAGCTATGGCGATATAGGCTGGGGACTTGCTCATCATCCCTATACCGTGCCCCTTTATGAGACAGCTTTCTGGAATGCCAATAAGCTGGTTACGGATTCCGCAGATACTTCTTTTATAACCATGAAAAACATAAATGTTCTGACAAGTTACATGAACAGTGAAGCAATGCTGTATAATGGCGGTGTCAGATCTATCATACTGAGTGAAGTGGGTTATACTTCAACCCATGGAGATACCCTGCAGGCAGCAGCAATTGCATACGCCTACAGCAAGGTTGCAGCTAACGGAAGTATTCATGCGATCATGTTTTCAAGGCAGACTGATGCTGCTGAGGAGATAGCCCATGACGGTCTTGCAATGGGACTTTGTAGTGCAGGCGGTGGACATAAGTATGCATATAATGTTTTCAAATATATGGATACACCACAGAGGGAAGAATACGTTTCCTTTGCAAGATCAATTGTAGGTGTTAACTTCTAAGTAATTATCCGGTGAGGTATTTTCCGGCCCGGTGCACTACTTAGTTCGATCGAGCATAGCGATATGCAATAGAGTTCATTAAGGAGGAGTATATTATGACAAACGCAGAAAAGGCACTTGAGCTTCATGAAAAATGGAACGGTAAACTTGAAATCACTTCCAAGGCAAAGGTAAAGTCCAGAGAAGATCTGGCTCTTGCATATACACCCGGCGTTGCTGAGCCCTGCAAGAAGATTGCTGAGGATAAGGAGCTTGCATACAAATACACCATGAAGGCTAATACCATAGCTGTTATTTCAGATGGCAGTGCGGTTCTGGGACTTGGTAATATCGGAGCTGCGGCAGGTATGCCTGTTATGGAAGGTAAAGCAGTTCTTTTTAAGGAGTTCGCAGGTGTCAATGCTATTCCAATCTGTCTTGATACACAGGATACTGAGGAGATAATTAAGGCGGTTACATATCTTGCTCCTAACTATGGCGGAATCAATCTTGAAGATATCGCTGCTCCCAGATGCTTTGAAATTGAAGAGAGACTTAAAGAGACTCTCGATATCCCTGTTTTTCATGATGATCAGCACGGAACTGCAATAGTTGTTTTGGCTGGTGTCATCAATTCACTTAAGGTAACAGGTAAGAAAAAGGAAGAGTGTAAGGTAGTAGTAAACGGTGCGGGAAGTGCCGGTATTGCCATCACAAAGCTTCTTTTAAGATATGGCTTTACGGATGTTACCATGTGCGATAAGGAAGGAATTATCTGCAGCAGCTATCCGAATCTTAACTGGATGCAGAAGAAGATGCTTGAGCAGACAAATAAGAAGGATGTATCAGGAAAGCTCGCAGATGTCCTTGTTGGAGCAGATGTTTTCGTTGGAGTTTCAGCACCCGGTATTGTGAGCCAGGATATGGTAAGAAGCATGAACAAGGATGCCATCCTTTTTGCAATGGCTAATCCCACACCTGAGATTATGCCTGATCTTGCAAAGGAGGCAGGCGCAAGGGTTGTTGGAACAGGCCGTTCTGATTTCCCTAACCAGGTCAATAATGTACTTGTTTTCCCCGGTATATTTAAGGGCGCTTTGGAAGCAAGAGTTCCTCAGATCACAGAGGATATGAAGCTTGCGGCAGCTAATGCACTGGCTGAGCTTATCTCCGATGATGAACTTTCAGATGAGAATATTCTTCCCGCAGCCTTTGATCCCAGATGCGCCGAGGCAGTTTCAGAAGCGGTTAAGAGGTTTGCAAATAAATAAAAGATAAACGGTGGAAGTTTTATGAGTTCACAGTATCTTACTTTATATAAGATGATCGTGCTGTATATGCTGAAGAAGTCCGGTGACAGACTCAGCAAGGCTCAGATCTATGATTTTATTCTGGAAAATGAATACACCAATTTTCTTACGCTGCAGGAGGTTTTCAGTGAGCTTGCTGAATCAGGGCTTATAACCGAGTCCAATGAGGGTAGCAGGACCTATCTTAAGATCACGGATGCAGGAGATGAGACCCTGGGCTTTTTCGAGAACAGGATAAATCCTGATATCAGGACGCAGATAAACGAGTATTTCAAAGAAAATGGCATGAAGATTCGTGATGATTCTGCCATAAATGCTCATTTTAAAAAGACCGGAGAAAATGAATATGTCGCTTATCTGTCGGCCTATGAAGGTGGCAGCTCTCTGATCGAAATGTCTATTCCTGTTTGGACAGAATCAATGGCGGAGTCCATCTGTGAGAATTGGAAAAAGAAGAATCAAAGTATTTATCAGTATCTTATCAAAGAACTAATGTAATAGATTTGGGTTCATATATATGAGGTGTGGATAAATGGCCAAATTTTTTGACAGCATGAGAAGGGAAAAGGGCAGTATTTATTCCCTTGTTTCCAAGTATTATGTGCTGTTTGCAATAGCTATATTGCTGCTTGCTTACGGCGTAAATTATATTACGCAAAAAGCAATTTATGATGTGGATTTTTTAAACAGTAGCAAAATCATTACCAGCCAGATGACGGATTTAGAGAATGAGCGCTACTATAAACTGAACCTTGAAAAGGTAATAGGTAAGGACGGCTACTTCGAGGTCCTTGATAATAAAGCCAATGTGATTTTTATAAGCAAATCCGGAATAGCAAATGAGTACAGGATGGATGAGCTGTCATTTATTCCGCCTGTTTCCGGTAGTTCATATTATTATGTTGAAACTATTTATAAGGATGATGTCGTAAACGGATATATACTTCATAAATACAACTTTGTTAAGAACGGTGAGGGTAAGAAGGACGGAACCTCTTATGGTATCACCGACATTGCAATCCTCGATAAGGACAGAAATATCATATATAGCAATTATGACGAGGAACGCAGTCATCTGTCTGAGAACGAGCTTGCCTATGCTATGGAAAATATTGCAGACGGAACATATCTCCAGAGATTTTCCTTTGTGACGACCGGCGGCGAAGAGCGTGTTATGCTGCTACATACCTCCTACACATCGTCAAATGCTGATGAGGAAAAGAAGATATATACCACGGGATTACTTATTTTCCTTAGTGTCTTTGCGGTTCTTCTTTTCATATTCGTACTAAGAACCATTATGTCGGTTAAACGTCCTATGGATATGCTTAAGAATTCTATGGGTGATCTTACGGAAGGAAAGAGAGATGTGGCTATTTCCTACTCCGGACCCAAGGAGTTCGTACAGATTGTAGATGCTTTTAATGATATGGCTGATAAGCTTCATGATACGGAAGAGGCTCGTGAGCATCTTGAGAATGAGCGCCAGAAGATGCTGACCTACCTCTCGTACGATCTGAATATACCTATTACAGCTATTAAGGGCTATACCAAATTTGCGCTGGATCGAAATGCTTCGGAGGAAGATAGAAGAAAATATATTGAAGCCATAGGTCTGCATACAGACGATCTTTCAGAGTTTATAGATGACCTTGGAGACTATGCATATCTGGAGGAAGCAGGGTTCAGGCTGGATAAATCCAATGATGATATATTTGAATTTTTCAGAAATTATTTTCTGCCGAAAAAGGAAGAGGTAGAGCTTATAGGATATTCAATGGATGTAGATGTGCCGGATGAGAGTATGTATAAATCCTTTGACAGAGTCCAGATAAAGCGTGTATTTGAGAACCTGATTTCAAATGCACTTAGCCTCAATCCCCGTGGAACCAAGCTATATGCTGATATATCAGCCAGCTCAAATAAGGTTGTGATCCATATTGGAGATGATGGAGAAGGCATTCCTGAGGAAGCGACCAAATATCTTTTCGAACCATATGCCGGTGGCAGTGCTCCATTTTACGGCGAAAAGAGAGCGGGGCTTGGTTCTTCTATAGCAAGGATAGTTGTGGAAGCCCATGGCGGTACCATCAGACTGATGGACAAGGCTGAAAGCGGCCATTCTACTATGTTTGAAATCGTATTCTGAGTGACCCGAAGAATTGTTTACATAATATAAAATCAGTGATTGACAAGCGCCCTGACGCTTGGTATTATATTCGTTGTGACTAACGAAGTCACGGATTGCTGGCATAGCACAGTCGGTAGTGCGTCGCATTGGTAGTGCGGAGGTCACGGGTCCGATTCCCGTTGCCAGCTCGCCCTTAAATCCAGTATTTATCTGGTTTTAAGGGTATTTTTTTGTTCTAAAAAAGTGGTCTGCAAGTGGTCTTTTACGTAATATCATGCAAAACATGACCTAATTGCGTCCAACTGTGCATCTGCCTGAACGGCTCTGATGTAGTGAAGAGTAGTGTTCTTGTCTGCATGACCTGCAGCGTACATGACGGTTTCAAGATCACCTCCGGTTGCTCTTGCAAGTTCTGTTACACTCCAAAATCTGATTTTGTGTGATGACAGATAAGGGACACCGGCTCTTGCTGTGATAGCTTTCAAATGATCATTAAAATGTCCTGTATTGAGTGGATTACCTTCGGCAGTATAAACAATGTGTTCATATACTTTAGGTTGTTCTCTGAGGCATTTAAGGATGATTAAAGCTCTATCGGACAATGGTAAGACTCTTGAACCATGTTCACCACCTTTAGTGTGATTAAGTTCAACAGAGCGATTTATACCATTGCTATCTTTTCTGAGTACAACTTCGCGTGAAATATTGATGGTCTTTTTTCTGAAATCCACATCGTTCCATCTGAGCGCTTTCAGCTCACCTATACGAATACAGAGGCAGAACATAAGCTCTATACCATATTCATAACCGGTTTTATGCTTCATGGAAGGATGCGACCTCCTTGATGTTTACAATATCGTATTCGTAGTTACAGTTCAGGCCCTAACTTGAGATACGAAGTCCGGTAGACTACACTTGATTCATCAAGTCGATCTACCGGACTTTTGTCTATCGAAGATCTTCGATACACTGTCATATACGCTGGATTCTGAATCCTGTCTTAATGACAGAAGCATGCTCATGCTCTAACAAAGGTAATCAATGCTCGCATCCATTCTTGAAGGCATCAACCTGTGCCTGAAGATTCTTGACGCGGTACTGTAGAATTGTAATGAATTCATACTGATAGTTGTTCATAGAAGTGATTACTTAGCCTTTAACTGTTTTATTTCTGCTTTGAGAGATTTGATGAGTACTTCCTGTGCTTCACATTTCTTTTGAAGCTTTTCATACAGCTTTTTATAGTCGGGTTTCTTTTTTAATATGTGATTTTTAATCGTTAGGGTTGTGTGTCAAGCTATGGTCTGAACTGTAACATGAATAGTGGCGACTTTTAAGATATTTTAAATATCATAGAAAAGACTTCCACAATTGAGAATACTATTAATTCTCCCTGTGGAAGCCTTTTATTACAAGTAAATAGATTATTTTACTTTAATTGTAATCGTCTTTGTGGCTTTTTTATACTTCCCTTTCTTGGCCACATTGATTTTAATCTTATATGTTCCTTTTTTTGCCCCTTTTTTCAAAGTAATGACAACTTTACGGCCTTTAACTTTAGCAGTAACATACTTTCTCAGATTTTTAGAGGTCTTATTTCTAAATGTTATTTTGCCTTTACTGTTTCCAACTTTAATAGTAATCTTCTGACTCTTTTTCTTAAGTTTTGTAGCACTAAGCTCTGACTTACTTTGTTTAAAAGTAGGAGCGTATGGGTCTTTTTCGGCTGCAGAGTTATCCGTGTCTGATATATTCTCTGAAGAATGATTATCCTGTGCGTTATCATTTGAGGAAGTGTTTTCGCGGGTGGTATTGTCAGGATTATTGCTCCCTGAATTGTTGGTGCCGGTATTGTTGTTTCCGGAGTTATTATTTTCTGAGCCATCATTTCCGGAATCATTACCACCGCTAGGTGTATCCTGGTCTGGGTTCTGACCACTTCCGGAATTTTCATTAAGAGCCTCGCCATATACAAGGGTATTTACAATATCCTTGTTATTATATTCATATCTGTCAGAGCTTGTCGGAACAAATACAATCTTTGAGCAGCCGGCGAACTTCTCATTATCCTCTACAGGAATCCATCTCTGTGATATAAATAATGATCCATTCTCAAGGTTGCTGATATTTTCAGAATAATACTCATTTCCTGTAACATCTAATAATTTTAATGTTCCAGAAGCAGGTACGCCGCCTTCGTTTCTTGCCCTGATAATCACACCTTTTTGGTCACCGTTTAATTCCATATGTGCACTTACAGAGACATCAGCCTCGCAAAATGTGATGCTCTCAGTATTATCAAGGATTGACTGCGGATCTTCTGTACAACCTGTTTCTATTATAGAAAGTTCATGTGTTTCAACCTGCCCGGGACTTGTAATATCAACAGTCACAGAAGAAGTGGCTCCGGGAGCAATTGAAACACTTTCAGTTTTTAATAGATTTCCGTCCAGTTTTATATCTACTGAAGTTACAGTATGGTTTCCAGCGTTTGTTATGTCCATCGTCACAGGCACATTACCTGAAATGATCGAATTATCAAGGTCAACAGAGCTTAGGGTTATGTCGCTTACGTTTTCAGAAATTCTTGCCCATACAAGGTCTTTTGTGGTTTCCATTGATGTTCCTGAAAAATCAGCTATTGTATTTAACCCTATGACATAATCTTCTCCGGATAATGTCATTGCTCCGAAATTTTCAAAGTAGATCTGATCTGATAAAACCCTTACAGGAGAATTATAAGATGTACCATCATAATCGCTTCTCCATAATTCGGTACTGTATCCATCTGTAGAGCCTGCTGTTATATAGTAAATCCCATTTTCTGAAGCTGAGTAGTTATTGCTTATACCCGGACAGTTTATTGCAGATCCATCAGCTGCTTTGAGATTACTATCCTCATTCCAGACAAACTGATAACTGTTTGTTCCGGGGAGCTTCAAATAAGATACGGATCCGTTCGTATTGGATGATAAAACACTACTTCCCGAAGCTGTAGATACACAGATTTGTTTAGTGCTCTCATCAGGGTATTTGGCATACGCAACAGCTGCTTCTCCGTTATAACTGCCTGCTTTTGCGATTCCAATATTAGTTTCTGATAAGATCTTTGAAGCTGCTCCGTAACTATCTCCCGATATTTCTGCAATATACACGTCAGTAGATTCAGGATTAAGGACGCTGTCATCATCTGTTACTTCAGATGCAGAATATGTGAATACAACATTACTTTCTGTAGCTGCTATTGAAGGTGAATAAATAAACTTACCCGTATCGTAAACCTTTTCTGATATAACAGAAAGTGTAGTCGGATCAAGTCTCTGCACAACTATTTCTCTGGTCCTTGCCATGTCATAAAGCGATGTCATATCATTTTCATATTCATCAGTTGCTCGTGTATAGGCGACATATACTTTTCCATCATCTGTTACACATATGGAAGGCGCATCATCAAGGATATCTGTTCCTGTACTAAGAGTTACCGGAGATGTAAAAGAAGTACCATTATATCTTGATACCTGAGTAAAAATGTTACCGCTTGTATCAGCATTAAGAAAAGCAATATACGCATTATCACCATTTTGTGCAAATACAGGAGCTGAATATTTATAACTATTATCAAGGAGCGTATATAACACATTGTCTTCTGCTATAGGTGACGATATCCATGAAGACTGTGAAGATAGGGTTGAGAAGTCAATTGGTGTTAAGCTGTCTGAATTTGTAGAGTTTAATGGTAACGGTGAGTTAAGAGAGTTTTCTTTGGGGTAGATTTTCCATTCACCTTTTAATCCCTCATATTCGCCTTCAGCCTTCAAGAATTTCCATTCAAACCCTATACTTCCTTCTAACTTGAATTCTTCAAGTTCTACATAATTTTTGATTTTTGCTGATCCAGTCCCCTTACCATAAGCGCCTGCATATGCATATTCTTTAAAAGCACTGTTACCTATTCCACCAGTTACCTTTAAGGTAAGCGATGGATTTAAATATGTATTGATATTTGTAACTTGTAATCCGTCATTATTAAGAGTGTAATCCAATAAATCACCATGCTCTATTTTGAATTCTTCACTAAACTCTGCAGTTACCGGGATAAAATATACGGCTGCATCCCATGTATATGAAGCTTTCTGTTCAATTATCATGTAGAGTTTGCCATTTCCTTTAACATTATCACCAAGAGGGAATTCAATATAACCAAAGAAGCTTACTTTTACAGAATTACCTGTTAAAGCGTAGGTATGTTTATCAACAACATTTTTATAGAATTCTTTTACTTCCTTTATTTTGCCTTTCTTCAATATTTCTGTATTTCTTTTCAAAGTTGATTCATCTTTCCATACATTTTCACCTAGATTGATTGTAGCAATCAATTTCTCATTTTCTCCGGCACCTGAATATTTGAAATTAACTGGAAGACCCTTTGGTAGTCCTAATGAAATCTTGTTCTTTCCTAAAAGAGGTACACTGTCATCAATATCAAATGTAAATTTCCCTTTTTTAAAATCAAGTTCCATAGATGAATCAGCAAAAGTATAAAATTCCAGCATAAGCGGAAATGAATTGGCATTTTCATCGTTGCCTACAATTACTACACTTACTTCACCTCCGGTTTCAAAATCTGAAGGCAGTAGATCCGCAAATGTTCCATCTGTTGATGTCGCAATTTCTTTTGGATTTTCCTTACCCTGTACAAGACGGTATTCTTTTACAATACTCTCATTTGCTGCTTTACAATTAATTGTAAATTTTTCTTTTGAATTCTTATTAAATTTGCAATCTTCATATCTTAAATCGTATGTTTTCCTAAATGTATCTGTTATTACACGATATTTAGCGTACTTTAACTTAAGCCCTTCATCTTCTTTAAAAAGATTGATTTCAAGATAGTCACTGCCATTTCCGGAAACCGCATTATCCCAATTAGTTAAGATTGGTATGTATCCATCTTTAGTAGCATTAATCGCAGAATATCCTTCAACTATGTCAAGGTCGACTTTACCATTATTATCTGTTAATCCTGAAAGAACCTGTCCAGAGCCATTTAAGGCCATGGGAGTAATTGCTGAATCAAGCCCAGTAGGGGTTATTCCATCATATCCGACAGATACGCCTTCGACAGGTTTATTGTCAGAATCTATAACTTTAATGCCAAGTTTTCCAGCAAGAATGGTGGATGTTTCTGAATCCCTTGGAGTTACGTCATCATATTCGGACGGGTCGTATTCTTTGCTGATATAACGGTGACTTTCACTGCTGGGGAAAATGGTTATATAAGTATCAATACCATCGAACTTACCGTCTTTATTGTCATCAAAATGAAATTCATGTGGTAAATCAATTTTTTCATTAAGATTTTTGGGGGAATCTATTCTGTTTAGGTTATTACATCTTGAAAATAAACCAGATATAGAGGTAACATTTTCAGCATTAAAACTACTTAAGTCTATGCTGGACAGACTGCTACAACCAGAAAACATAGCAT
>NZ_KE384156.1:0-798 GCF_000424265.1 Butyrivibrio sp. WCD3002 | reverse complement strand
TTACTGGTATCAAGGTTGCTCAAATCAACCGTTTTTATATAACCACGGTAGCTACTATCTTCCCACGGTTTTGATACTGGATCTGATGCCTTACCCCATACTTTTAAGTGCCATTCCGAATCTATACTCCAATACATATCTCCTACTTGAGTTGTAGGAACTATATAGTCACTCTCATTTGCAGAATTAGTTAATTCTGGGGTGCTTTCTTCAGTACTTCCTTGCTCGTCAGAAACTGTAGAAGTATCTATGTTATCATCATTTGTCGATGCATCTTCTGATAAGTCTTCCTGATCATCATTTTGCTCATCACTAGATACTTCTGTGGCTGAACTTTCAGAAGTATTCTCTTCTTCTGATATGGCATTATTATCTGAACTCTCGCTAGAACCATCGCTTTCAGATTCAGAACTTCCTTCATTAGAAAATGAATTCTCAGAAGAGGATGTTTGGTCAGCATCGCTTGAGATATTATTAGAACTGCTATCATCAGAAATTGACTGATCGTCTTCTGAATCTACCTGAGCTTCATCGTTCGTATCAGTTATTTCACTTGAAAGCGCATCTGATGATAAATCTGAATTCTCAGTTGCTTTAACGGATATAACATTTGTTGACGACAAAAAAAGAGCACATACTAGAGAATATGCGCACAGCTTTTTCATAAAAGATTGCTTTAAAATCATAATTACCACATCAATATTCAATAAGACACCTTTTTATAAGTATAGCGATATAAAATATAATTGTCAATTAAGAAATACGCACCGTTGACATTTTGATCACTAATGTTAAAAT
>NZ_KE384155.1:79012-91844 GCF_000424265.1 Butyrivibrio sp. WCD3002 | reverse complement strand
TTCAACATAACTTCAAAGCATGACGCTCATTATAGTAATCAAGGCAGCTGATGAGACCTGCCTTGGCAAGCACCTCTTTGGAAATTGCTCTGACAACACACGTTTTCGTGACGACCCCTTGATAGCGATCGCCGCAATACGATGTAAGCCGTGCAATGTTTTTATTCACACCTAACTTCTGCAATCCCCATTGGCGTTTCTTCGGTACTTTCCATTGCTTCCATATAATTACCCGAAGCCTCGTCCTTAAATGTGCGTCAGCCTCAGCCATTGCTGTCGTCATAGAGCCGAGAGCGTAATAGTTTATCCACCCTCTTGTTACCTGGTTGATTTTCGTAATCTTACCTGTAACAGTTCCAGGCATCTTCCTACAAGTCAGTTCTTTAAGCTTTCGTTTGAACTTAGTAACCGAGTCCTGATGCGGTCTGCATTTCCACTCTAATACATTTTTGTCCTTGTAAAATCCAAAGCCAAGATATTTAAGTTTCTGCGGTCTTGTGATGTGGGTTTTGGTCATGTTAACCTTTAACCCAAGTTTCCTTTGTATCCAGTCCGTCACCGTCCGCATGACTCGCTTTGCACTCGCTTCGCTTCTGACAGCGATAACGCAGTCATCAGCGTATCTTGTAAAGCGGAGTTCTCTCGTTTCAAGTTCCTTGTCCAGTTCATTCAACATGATATTCGACAGTAGTGGTGACAGATTTCCGCCCTGCGGGGTTCCGAGTTTTGTTTCCTCGTAACCCTGTGGTGTCATAACCCCTGCTTTGAGGTATTTGCGAATAAGTGACTCCGTGTCGCCATCATTGATGATGTTGTGGACAAGGCTCATGAGCTTGTCCTGCGGTACGTTGTCAAAGAATTTTTCCAAGTCGATATCAACTATCCACTCGTATCCCTCGTTCAGATAAACAAGCAGTTGTCTGATTGCCATTTCACAGCTTCTGTTTGGTCTGAAGCCATAACTCCATTCCGAAAACAAAGGCTCGCACATGGGGCTTATCACCTGCACAATGCCTTGCTGAATTACCCTGTCCATTACGGTCGGAATACCGAGTTTTCTCACTCCACCGTTTGGCTTGGGTATTTCTACCCGCCTGACCGGTTGGGGGTTGTACTCCCTCTGCCTGATTTGCTCTCTGATACTGTTCCAATTCTCTTTGATATAATCGCCGAGTTCGTCTACAGTCACGTCATCTACACCACCTGCTCCTTTATTGGCGCAGACTCTCTTGTATGCGGCGTTCATGTTGTCGTTGGACAGTATCTTTTCCAACAGTTCTGACATTGCCTTGTGTGTTCTCTCCTTTCCGTTCCCATGGATTTGCCTTAGGTTGTGCGGTACCTGCTCATTTACGTTTCGCCTTTTTCCGCTGTCAGGTATTCCATGGAGCATACATTTGATTACACTGTTACATTGTTCAGCCCTTTGGTAACGCCCATTTCAGAACATTACCTACTACGGCTTCTGCTGACTTCTCACAGTTCGTTGTTACTACGGCAAATGAAACCGCCTGTGAGACCTCGCGGGATAAGCCTACCATTCTTTCCTAGTCTACCTGCCTGATCTACGCCTACGGGTTACGGTTGCCTTTTGGATTTCACTGCTCTAAGCCAGCTAGTCCGCCGCAAACGCCTTAATATCAGGTTTCTGTTCGTCAGGCTACGATTTCGCTATCCCTTCTTCTCGCCTACACCTCACGATGCAAACCTTGGGAGTCGCTTTGGGGTTCGTCGGCAACTACGCCCCACGTGGACTTTCACCACAGACCGGCGGCATGCCCGCCATACTTAGAAACGTGCGCCGCTAGGCGCACAAAGAAAAAGCACCAGCCCAAGTGCATTTACACTCGTGAACTGATGCTCTTATCAAGACTCCATTTCAAATCGGAGAAATATTAGGTTTTCGGTCGGAGAAATATTGTATATCAGAATTCCTTTGTGAAGGTCTTTGCAGCATACTTTTTGCTACCATCAAGCTTCTCGAACTCACTGTCATGTGAATAATGCATCCCAAGCTTTTCCATAACACGCTGGCTTTTATGATTCTCTGCCGCAAACTGTCCTTCAATCGCTCGTATTTTTCTGGTCTTTGAGATATGATCAATTATACCTTGCATTGCCTCCGGAACATAGCCATGTCCCCACTGGTCTTTTCTAATATTGTATCCAACAACCCAAACGTCTCTTTTTGCATTGTATACCAGGCCACCACTTCCTATGAGTTCACCGGATTCTTTAAGCTCGATTCCAAGATCATAATTATCCGGTTCATCCAGGTTACGGCTTTCAAGCCAAGTCTTTACATCCTCCGCACTTTTATAAAGTGGATAAATCATGTATTCATTTACATCCGGATCTCCACACCATTTAAAAGCAGCTTCATAATCCTCCGGAACAAAAGGTCTTAGTATCAATCTTTCTGTTTCAATCCTGACTCTCATCGTTATATCCTCCCAAACCAAATATAATCATATCCTTACGGCAATATCCAAAGCAATGTAGAACTTACCCAGATCATGGTTTGCAGCAGGAAGCGCCTCCACTTCATATCCACTATCTGCAAGTACATCACCAGCTTCAAGGAAATTATAAAGTTCAAGTCCATAAAAATCACACAAAGCCTGAACTCCTGCAAGTTCCATCTCTACAGCTATGCAGCCTTCCTTTTTTCTTTTGGCAACAAGTCCTTTTGTCTCTCTTAGCATGGAATCCGTTGTCCAAACACGGCCTTTAACATATGGAACCTTAAGCTCTGTAAAAATGCTCTCTAATTTTTCACGCCCCTTAATATCAATATAGTCACTTGCCGGAGCGTAGTAATATGAAGCGCCATCACCTCTATAGCTCTCTGTTGGAATGATAAATCTTCCGGTGGTCTGCTCCGGATCAAGGCTTCCACAGGAACCAAACATAATAAACTTTGTTGCTCCGATTACCCAATGTGCTTCATAACAAGCGCCTGAAGCAAAAGCAGAGCCTATTCCCGTTAAGTAAAATGCTATCTTTTCACCTTTGTACTCAAGACAATAGATAGGTATTCTTCCATTACATGCACCAAGCGAACCGATTTCTACACAATCAAATTTCTCCAGGATGTGGTCATGAATTACTTTTGAAAAAATGATTAGGCACTTATCTACAAGATGTTTTTGTTCTCCATAAAATTGTTTAAGTTCTATTATTGGTTCTGTCTTATCATCATAAAATTCTTCGCGCATCGTTCACTCCTCCTCACTCAAATATGTTTGCCATTATGATTTCATCCATATATGTTCCGTCTTTTAATTTGAAAGCTCTCGGATTCATTCCATATTCTTTAAATCCCATTTTCTTGTACATGTGCCTTGCTCTGTCGTTATCGCTGTATACTCCAAGTTCAACCTGCTCAAAGCCATTTGCTTTTGCCTGCTTAAGAGCTATCTGCATCATAAAGCTTCCAAGCCCCATTCCTGTATACATCTGCCTGATAGACATTCCGAGATAGGTGCGATGAAGATATTTAATATGTGGCCTTATGAGTGTTACACCAAGATCTTCGATCAACTCATCTTCAATATAAGCACTTACCATGAAGTCTCTGTCGCTTTCAGCAACGCTTCCAAGAATCTCTGTAATCTTCTCTAGATTGAACTGACCGTCTTCAGGCTCTCTTGCCATAAAGTGCGTCTCAGCAGAAGTTGCTTCCCTATGAAGCTTTACCTTAGGTGCATCCTCTGGCCCTGCGCTCTTAATCACGATTTCTCGCCCATCAGGTAAAATGTATTTCTGTTCATTTATTCTCATAGCCACCTCCGAAAAAAAAGACCTCTTCAAACTCTCGCTTGATGAGGCCTTGTAAACTATATCAGTTATAAAACACTAACTATGCCCTACACTTAATCTTATCCTCATCATACATATCAAAATCAAACCCCTGATTATCATTCACGGGCTTATTGGTGACCATGTATGTTGTAACGAGAATAAGTCTTTCCATAGCATCTACCTTTCTGAAAATTATTAGTTGTAAGTATAATTGACTGATAATTCACTGTCAATACTATTATTCTCTGTTTTTTTAAACCGATGGGTTCAAACGTCAACAGCCTGTTGACGATTTTATATTCATCAGTTATTCTCAACGCACTCTCTTATCACACGTGCTATTTCCAAAGGAATCTCCACAATCTCATCATCAACATTTTCATTTACCGGAATCCAGTCACTGTCAGGCAATGTGAAATCGTATGCCTTTAAAAGGTCATCACCCGGAAGTTTTCCTGTGATAACTTTAGTCAGGATCATTGAGATAAGATAATCTCCAATGGCTGAAGCATGCGCACCATCTTTATAATACAGATCTGCATCTGCTCTGTTCTGTAATTTCTCAAAGGCCTCGCTCCATACTTCTCCAATAGGCGCAAGCAGTACTCCATGATTTTTTGAGAGTTCCTGATAGCGACGGTTCATCTCTTTCTGATTCTCAGGACTTCCCTTTTCAGCCCAAGTCTCAAAAATAACCGGCTTAGTATTAGCTTTTTGGCAAAGTTCAATTATTCTTCCTGCATACGTAATTGTGTCAGATTCTTCCGTCATGGGATGCGCCTGCTCCTGGATAATGCAGTAATCATATCTACCATGGAGGATATTAAATCGCTCTGAGAAGTATTCCTCTCCCATGTGCCATTTAAGCGATCTTCCAGAATATGCCAGCATGAACACTTCGCAGCTCTCACCCGTTGCATTCTCTATCATTTCCCTGGTAAGCTCAGGCATATCATTCATATAAGTATGGCTATTGCCAATAAAAAGAATTTTCATTGTATTCACCTTTCATCCGTCAAGAAATGCTTAACCTCATTTACCGGATGTAATAATTCTGTCCTGAAGAACTCCGGGTAGAACTTAATCGGATCATCCGGAGCAATCCACTCAAGAAATTCCTGGTGATCATCCTCAGTAAAGCTGCTGCACTTTGGTTCAAAATCCTCCGGGACCTTCATGTAGAAAAAGAATGATATTTCATATATCAATTTCCCAAGGTTAGACTCCGCATCCCCATAAAAATAATTCTCATGAACGAACCCCAGCCTGTCTACTTCCATTCTTATGCCAGTCTCTTCATACACCTCACGTATTACTGCTTCCTCGGCAGTCTCTCCGAACTTGATCCTACCCCCTACAGAATATAAATACTCTGGTCTGATATGGTTCCCAACCATAAGGAACTTTCCATCCTTCAGAATAATTGCACCTACTCTGATGTTAATAAGTCCATTGTCGCACTGCACTGTCATGTCTTTACTCATATCCAATTATTCCCCTTAACTATTTCCAACAAACTATTTCTAATATATCAAAAAGAGACGCCGCTTAACAGCAATTAATACTGCTAAACAGCGCCTTGTTTCACCAATCAATAACATCGAAGAACTCTTCAATATTGGTGTTTTTCTTATCCAATGCATCCTGATCATAATCAGTCTGTTTGATGATGATATCAAAAGTCTTTTTCTTGATCTCATACTTGTTGGAGACCAGCTTACCCTCTCTTTTCTACTCAAAAGCTGTACCTCCCAATATGCCCTTCATATAAAACTCGTAGACTTTTGCTGTCTCGTATCTTACCTCAGGGAAATCTGCAAGTGAATACAGTTCAGAAGTAAGACTATCCTTACTCTTTGTCACAAAATAGATCTGTTCCTTCATGTAGGTCTTCAGATTCAGATGAAGCACGTTGTGCGTTGAGAAGATAAACTGTCCCTTATGTTCTTCACCGTTAACAAACGCCACAACTCTGTCTGATAGAATTGGATTAAGTACTCTGTCCATCTCATCTGCAAATACAACTCTGTTCTCATATACTACCCTGAATATCTGGACAGCCCATGCAAAGAACTCTCTTACGCCGGTTGAATCCTGCTGAAGTTCTCTTCGGATTTCATTGCCCTCAGCGTCTCTTCTAATTATCAATGACTTCCCATAAGGCTTGTCATTATCCACTTCTATGCTGCATATACTATAGTCAACCATGCGGAATATATCTACAAATCGGGAATCCTTCATGATCTTGATGTCCTCATCCCTGCCAGCAGGATTTCCGTCCTGGTCTTCCGGAACCGTACCCGGGAGAAGAATATTTTTGAACCAGCCTGTAGTCTCTATTGCATCCGCATTGCCAAGAAGAGCCATCTTACTTATAAAAAGGCCATAGCTGTTGTTACTGTTCTTTAATGCAGTTCCAAGCTCAGAAGCCTTTCCTTCCTTTTTTTCATATTTTCCGGACTTATCCCTTATAACAGAAAAGAGACATGAGAAGGTTCCTTTCCTCTTATTCTGCTTATAAAGTCCTTCACTTGTTATTCCATTAGAGTCTATTCCCAAACAATACTTGTAGATATGCTCCTTTTCTGAAATGAAGCATATCTCAAATCTCTGTTCAGGATCTTTTTCCGTAAGAAAACTGGATGCATTAACATATGCACCAACAGACTGCACCTGGGAATTGAAGTCTATAAGCGATTTCAAAAACTTAAGACTCCCAATAAAATTGGATTTACCACCTGCATTCTCACCGACAATAACTGCAGTCTTTAGAAGGTCGTAATCCACATCTGTAGAAGTATAGTTGTCAGGATATCTCGTCTTAACCTTGCTATTAGATGCCTCCATACTAAATTCGCTCTCAACATTGAACGAGCAGAAGTTATTGAATTTAAAGCTAATCAGCATCTGGCAACCTCCTTTTGAACTGTTTCGTATCTATATTATAGCACAAAATCTTTCACCTAAACCAGTTTTATGGTTTAGGCGAAAGATTTCAGGCCCTTTTAGGTGAAAAAGATATAAAAAACCCACAAAATAATACTCAGGTGCAAAAAAACGAAATTTCTATCTAGATAATTAGGGAAATTCAATATTTCAATTGCTTATTTAGAGATTTTATCTCTAAATAGCCATCTCAAACAGTTGACTTTATCATTTCACACTCACATTTACCTCTCCAGATGATTAAAATCTGGCAACAGCCCTCATCTGAACCAGCATAATCTGCCTGGTCCTCTCATCCATAGCCCCAAATAGCTTACGCATTTTATCCAGAACCATTTTTCTCTTGTTCAGCTGAGCCATTCTGACCAGAATAGTGTCAACTGTCATCTCTGCGACATCAGCGGAATCAACAGATATTCAGGCTGTATGAGTAAATAATCAAAAGGTTTTGCCATGACCATTCAGGATTGATTATTGTGTGCCTCGATAAAATTATTATGCCTGCTTGGCGTGTATATGCGAAGCGGGTATAATAATGATATAGAAAAGCTTTTCTAAAAAATTTGTTGGGGAGGAGGAGGAGAAATGTGATAAAAAGTTTCGCAGATAAAGACACGGAATCAATATTTCATCAAGAATATGTAAAGGGAATTCCGCAAGATATCCAAAAACGAGCATTAAGAAAGCTTATAATGATTGATGCTGCTAAAGAAGATAAAGATTTCAGAGTACCGCCAGGAAACCATTTTGAACATCTTCCGGGAGACAGACTTGGTCAGGTAAGTATTCGGGTTAATGACCAATACAGGATATGCTTTAAGATTAAAAGTAACGATTGTTACGATGTAGAACTAGTAGATTATCACTAATAAGTTTTTATTATGACTTTTTAATTAGCTGATAAAAGGTATAATTAACTATTATGTATATATAGCGGATTCACGCTATACAGAAAGAGATTATTACTATGAATAAAAGGATTGAGTTGCCAACAGTAAGTGAAATTTTAAGAGAAGAATTTATGGAACCATTTGGGATTTCTGCTTATCGTCTTGCAAAAGATATAAACGTGCCAGTATCCAGGATCCAGGCAATACTTAATGGCAACAGAAAGATTACTATAGATACGTCAATACGATTAGGGAGATATTTTGGGGTTTCATATGAGTATTTCCTGAACATTCAAAATGCCATAGACATAAGAGAAGCAAGTGACAATATGGCTGAGGATATAAAGAGCATAAAGGAATTGATGTATAACTGATTTTTTTAGACACCGGATCATTAGAAGTGCCGTCGATATACTTTAAAAAGAAATCTCTTGCAGCTTCCAAGTCATTCACATACATAGCAACATGCTCTATTTTCATCAGATTCACTCTCCATAAAAGTGCGAATTTACCCCTTACTTTATCTCTAAAACAACATCACCATTACCAAGAAGCTGTGTCAGCTCTTCCTCAGATAGATCAATATGCCCAAGCTTAGTATATGCCCAGGAATTTGAGCCATAGAAAACCACAATCTGATTTCCTGAATAAAGCACGATATCCCCAAACTCTGTTGTGATCTGCTTATCATCCCGGCTTATGCTCTGACCTATTGATCCAACCTGCTCAAAGCCGCCATACATTGACATGTTTACTTTGAGAGGACAGATTTCCTTCAGCTCATTTACCGAAGCATTATCTTCCCATGTAACCGGCATTTCTTTTCCATCAATAGAAAGTGTCATAGCTGTCTCTTTTGCCTCCTCTGTAATAACCTCTCCAGTCCAGTCGATAATTCCACCAAACTCAAAGACATTGGTATATCCCATATCAAAAAGCTTCTGTGCTGCCTCTTTGCTGCGCCTTCCACTCCTGCAATAAACAAGAATTACCTGTTCAAGGTCAGGAAGTTCCGATGGCATGGAATCAACTATGCTTTCGTTAGGAATACATATAGCTCCCGGAATGTGCCCTTCATCAAACTCATCCTGACGCCTGACATCAACAATCACATGGCCATCATCAAGATCCATCATCAGCTTTACTTCTTCCTGATCAATCTGCGTGTAGCTGTCTTTATCGTTCTTTGACGCAAGAAAAACAGATGTCGGTCCATCAGCCCCACCGATGATTGTTACATCTGATTCAGTTTTAGATCCGCAGCCCGTCAATACCATAGCTAGCGTAAGCATCCCCAGGGCTAAATATCTTCTTTTCACTTAATGGTCTCCTCAGTCATTACTCTTTTATCTATTCTCATGTATCCCTTAACACCCTTTCCTTCCGCTTTTATGGTCTTCTATGGAGCAAGCATCAGGTGTTCCATATTCAATAAGGCCCACAACCGCAGGATCAAGAGTTATACTGCCATCTTCGAGAACAAAAGCCGGTATGCCAACATCTCCAATTTCCTTGGAATGATCGAATGCCGGATTGGTATCACGAAGTCTGGTAAAAGCTCCCATGTTTCTGATATTCTCACCAATGTTGATATACTCAAATTCATTTTCTCGTCCAACTATCTGCTCATGAATGAAATCGCAGTATGGACATGTAGGCATTCCGTAAATTTTGATCATTGTTCTCCCTCCAATATGTCATTGTAAATCCACAAAATAATAATTGATTTTGTCAGCACAAAAGTCACATGTTCATTTGCATGTGACTTTTATCATATGTTTTTTGATTATTGATATTCAAAAAAGATTGCTTGGGCAGCAGGCGCGTTATTTCGTTCATTATATGTCAAAATATAGTTTTATCATTTGTATGGTAAAATAATATTGTAGCGTTGTTTTGTCCACAGAAAGTCCACAGACATGCTTATGTCATTCCTAAGATTTATTGGTGGAATTATAAAAGCCGTTGATGAAGCATCTAAAAATGCTCCTTCTAGTCAAACACTTGATCCTGATGAAGAATACCGAAATTATGACTTTTGCGTAGATCCCACATATATTAAAAATACTCTATCTATAAAATTTCCAGTAATACAATTATACATGCATGTTTCGCCAAAACGGCGTAGCCGTTTTATATCCTCGGGGATGCTATCTCATTTTCAGCGGATAGAATACTGCATTTTTACAATTGAAAACAAGTTGCAATTATTCTACAGAAACATTGAAATTCCAATTCAAAATATGGGATAATAAATAGGCATTTAACTATTATTTCAGAAAGGGCTTTACATTCAATGCAGGTTGAAACTATTCTTTTGCAAGGCAAGTCAAGGGGGATAACTGCGCTTTTTTACATGCAGAAGATCTATAGATGCGAGAGCCAATTCTATGACCAAATAAAACACGGGGGAGTGTCACAATGTCAATTAGACGTACAAAATCAGGAAGTATGAAAAAAATTGTTCCATTTGTTCTTATTCTGTTTTCACTTATCAGTTTTTTGCTGATACCTGAAAAAGTAAATGCAGCAACCTTTGATGACATCAATCAATCAGCTGTTTTTGTTAAACAACAGGCTAAGGATACGTGTACATTAGCATCAGCTGTGATGATGGTAAGACGTGCAGCTATGGCTACAGGTAATTCAAACTGGGCTGCAATTACAGAAAGTTCTATGAAAGGAACCGCATGGAAGAATGGCTCAGGTCTGTATTATAACTTTACTTATGCCGGTATAAAAGTAAGTAATGGAAAACTATATAATAATTCTTCAAACGTTAATAAATTGATAGAGCTTCTTCAGTCACATCCTGAAGGAGTAGTGATATATGATTACAGTAAGCCCCACGCTATACTGCTGACCGATTACACAAACGGTACTTTTTACTGTGCAGATCCTGCAAATAGCACTCCATCCGGAAGAATACCGATAACCAGTGCCTCAATAACAATCAATAGTGCTGATGCATATTGGTATGTAGCATCACCACAGGTTAATCTTGAAACTATCAATCATAACCCTACAATTTATCTTGATGGTCTTTCATCAGATCGTGATAGGACAGTTTCAGTATGTGGCTGGGCATATGACCCTGATAATCCGTCGCAAAGCATATGGGTTCATGTATATTTATTTGGTCAGGGCGATCCTATTTATTTAGGTGCTACTGAAGCTAATATACTAAGACCGGATCTGGCGCCACTTAATATTGGCACATACCATGGCTATGCCGCTACATTTGATGTTCCTGCCACCGTTCCTACAGTCGGAAATCTTGAAATAGGCGTGGCTGCCATAAACATTGGAGAGGGAAATAATATATTTGCTCCTCATAAAAATGTTACTGTTTATAATACAGAACCCCTGGTAGCATTTGATGGATTAGCATCAGAGAAACCTGGAACAATATCTGTTGCCGGTTGGGCATACGATCCTAATGATCCTACGCAAAGCTTATTGGTACAGGTATATTTATATGGTCATGGCAACCCTATTTATTTAGGCGACGTTGAAGCAAACATAAACAGACCGGATCTCGCTTTTCTTAATAGTTGTACAACCCACGGTTATGCCGCCACATTTGATGTTCCTTTCAGTGGAAAACTTGAAATAGGTATTACAGCTAAAAATATAGGTGCAGGAAGTGACCAGCAGACTGAACACAAATTTGTAAATGTTACTAAGAATGAGCCTGTCATCGTATTTGATAATGTAACTACATCAGAGCCGGGAACAATAACTGTAAGTGGATGGGCATACGATCCAAAAGATATCAGCAAGGAAGTTGAGGTTGTTGCATATATCTTTGGCGACGAGGCACCAATCAGCCTTGGTAGTACAATTGCCAACAAGAAAAATGAAGAAATAGACAAGAAGTATCACGTAGGAACAAATCATGGCTTTGAATGCACATTTAATGTCCCTGTTGGAGGCAATCTTGAAATTGGATTATCTGCCTTAAATGATGGACAGGGAGACCATGGATACAGTGAGCATAAGACGATTACGGTAACAATGCCTGAACCGGAAAAGCCCGAAACTGAATCCGTTTCAGAAGACGAAAGCGAAAAGCAGGTTGAATCCGTCCGGACAGATAAACAGCAGGGCAAGAATACAACTGATGAAAACATCGATTCAACGCAAAAGAAAACTTCGCTTACAAAACTAAAAGCCGGGGCAAAATCGATAACTGTTTCATGGAAGAAAGTAACCGGTAATGGCATAAAAGGCTATGAGCTTCAGTACAGTACTGACAAAAACTTCAAGAAGGATGTCAAGAGTGTAACCATTAAGAAGGTAAAGAAGACTTCAACTACATTAAAGAAGCTTAAGTCCAAAAAGAAATATTATGTAAGAATACGTACCTACAAGCAGTCAGGCTCCGAGAAGATTTACTCTAATTGGAGTAAAACAAAGAACGTTAAGGTAAAATAAACATACACGAATAACAGTTCCCCTAAAGAAGTCTACCTCATAAAGAGGTTTTCTTTAGGGGATTTTATTCAAGCGAAATACCCACTCTGCTCAACCGAAATGATCACTCCGCTGTTTACGGAATGGCTACACCGTTTGACCGAAATATGCAATTATACATTTTATTTTGCATTAACCATGCAGTTCATAGAAGTTTAAGATTTGATTATCATTCAATTTTTATAATATCTCCTCACATCATTCAACGACACGACTAAATATATTCTCAGAAGCTGCATTATCACTTATTATTCTCGTTTTTATTACTACCTACCGTTTTAGATCTTGAAGGCAGCAGGTGCCTACTCTTTATAATAAAAGAATATCTGTTCGAATATATAGTCGGAGATCTTGTCGTGAAAAAAGCACACTTAAATGTAATTTTTAATTCCAGTTTGCAAGAGTAAATTCTAGGGTTATGGAAGTTACTCTTACACATATATACTTGCCATATTGATATTCACATATAGATCTCTATATAATGTTCGGGCAGCTGATTGCCTGCCTGTGCAGATTGGAGATTTATTATGAATAAAGGCAATCAGAAACATATAACATTTGAACAACGTGTAGAGATTGAAAAAGGATTGACCGAAAACAAGTCCTTTGCTGAGATAGCAAGGATAATCGGGAAAGATCCTTCAACTGTCTCAAAGGAAGTACGTTTGCACGCTCAAGTTAAAGAACGGCCAGATCCCGGATATACAAATCCACCA
>NZ_KE384155.1:0-77097 GCF_000424265.1 Butyrivibrio sp. WCD3002 | reverse complement strand
TTCAACATAACTTCAAAGCATGACGCTCATTATAGTAATCAAGGCAGCTGATGAGACCTGCCTTGGCAAGCACCTCTTTGGAAATTGCTCTGACAACACACGTTTTCGTGACGACCCATTGATAGCGATCGCCGCAATACGATGTAAGCCGTGCAATGTTTTTATTCACACCTAACTTCTGCAATCCCCATTGGCGTTTCTTCGGTACTTTCCATTGCTTCCATATAATTACCCGAAGCCTCGTCCTTAAATGTGCGTCAACCTCAGTCATTGCTGTCGTCATAGAGCCGAGAGCGTAATAGTTTATCCACCCTCTTGTTACCTGGTTGATTTTCGTAATCTTACCTGTAACAGTTCCAGGCATCTTCCTACAAGTCAGTTCTTTAAGCTTTCGTTTGAACTTAGTAACCGAGTCCTGATGCGGTCTGCATTTCCACTCTAATACATTTTTGTCCTTGTAAAATCCAAAGCCAAGATATTTAAGTTTCTGCGGTCTTGTGATGTGGGTTTTGGTCATGTTAACCTTTAACCCAAGTTTCCTTTGTATCCAGTCCGTCACCGTCCGCATGACTCGCTTTGCACTCGCTTCGCTTCTGACAGCGATAACGCAGTCATCAGCGTATCTTGTAAAGCGGAGTTCTCTCGTTTCAAGTTCCTTGTCCAGTTCATTCAACATGATATTCGACAGTAGTGGTGACAGATTTCCGCCCTGCGGGGTTCCGAGTTTTGTTTCCTCGTAACCCTGTGGTGTCATAACCCCTGCTTTGAGGTATTTGCGAATAAGTGACTCCGTGTCGCCATCATTGATGATGTTGTGGACAAGGCTCATGAGCTTGTCCTGCGGTACGTTGTCAAAGAATTTTTCCAAGTCGATATCAACTATCCACTCGTATCCCTCGTTCAGATAAACAAGCAGTTGTCTGATTGCCATTTCACAGCTTCTGTTTGGTCTGAAGCCATAACTCCATTCCGAAAACAAAGGCTCGCACATGGGGCTTATCACCTGCACAATGCCTTGCTGAATTACCCTGTCCATTACGGTCGGAATACCGAGTTTTCTCACTCCACCGTTTGGCTTGGGTATTTCTACCCGCCTGACCGGTTGGGGGTTGTACTCCCTCTGCCTGATTTGCTCTCTGATACTGTTCCAATTCTCTTTGATATAATCGCCGAGTTCGTCTACAGTCACGTCATCTACACCACCTGCTCCTTTATTGGCGCAGACTCTCTTGTATGCGGCGTTCATGTTGTCGTTGGACAGTATCTTTTCCAACAGTTCTGACATTGCCTTGTGTGTTCTCTCCTTTCCGTTCCCATGGATTTGCCTTAGGTTGTGCGGTACCTGCTCATTTACGTTTCGCCTTTTTCCGCTGTCGGGTATTCCATGGAGCATACATTTGATTACACTGTTACATTGTTCAGCCCTTTGGTAACGCCCATTTCAGAACATTACCTACTACGGCTTCTGCTGACTTCTCACAGTTCGTTGTTACTACGGCAAATGAAACCGCCTGTGAGACCTCGCGGGATAAGCCTACCATTCTTTCCTCGTCTACCTGCCTGATCTACGCCTACGGGTTACGGTTGCCTTTTGGATTTAACTGCTCTAAGCCAGCTAGTCCGCCGCAAACGCCTTAATATCAGGTTTCTGTTCGTCAGGCTACGATTTCGCTATCCCTTCTTCTCGCCTACACCTCACGATGCAAACCTTGGGAGTCGCTTTGGGGTTCGTCGGCAACTACGCCCCACGTGGACTTTCACCACAGACCGGCGGCATGCCCGCCATACTTAGAAAAGCCCCATGAATAGGGGCTTTGGTGTAGAATTTGAAATTGTGATATTAAAAAACACAGTATTTATGCGGGCTCTGGGCTTAATTTGACCACATTGGGGACGGTTCTCTTTGGCATGTGTCATCTATTTTACACAACATTATTATATCTTTTTTTGGCATTTTCCCGACTTTACTTATATTACCAGCGGTAGTAATGTTTTTTATGAAAAAAATTTTCTAGGAGGGAAGTCATGAAATTACTATCAAAGCTGTTATGCTCTATTAAAAGGCTGCACTGTATTTATGCAGCTGTTCTGTTCATTTTTTCACTTTTACTTGTACAAACCTTTGGTATAGCCCCTGTTGTACTACATGCAAGTGCCAACACATCATTGTCTGCTCCAACGGATATACGATGGAGCACATCCAGATACTGCACTGCTACTTGGAAGGGTGTAAACGGTGCAGATTTTTATGAAGTCTCTTTATATCACAATAATGTCAACTCTAATCATATGTTCTTTGTTGATTCCATTAACGGAAAAGAAACATATTCTGCTAATCTTAGCGATATAATGAATGAATTTCCAAACGAACAGTATTCTTTTAAAGTTCGCGCAGGAGTCGGTGATTACGACGATGATGATGATATTATCTACGGCGATTATTCTCTTATGTCTGACATATATGACGAAGATACCATAGATGAATCTACAGCTACTCTTGTTGCTCCAGTTGATCTTAGCTGGTACGAGGATGAAGATGGCATAAATATCGATTACTATTCAAATAATGATTTTGGCCATTACTATATTGAGTTGTATAAAAATGACTCCGTCTATTCAATTATTTATGATGGCGAAAACGACTGTGAAGTATATTGTACAAGAGTAATGCCTCTTAATGAATGCGGGAATGGAACATATAAATTTCGTGTTTTAGTTTCTCCAACAAAAATCGATAATCCTAGTAATGCTGATTTTGAATCAGGTTTGACATCCGTTTTTTCTAATGAATACGTGATCAGTAATGCCCCTGAGCCAGTTAATGCCCCCAGTAATATAATGGTAAGTGATTCCGGCATTCTCTCTTTTGATACAAATAATAACGGTGCTACGGATATCAATTACTATCTCCGCTTTACTAATCCAAGTGGACTCGTTACCACCTTCACTCTTACTAATGTAACATATGCCAGAGTTGAAAACTTTGATTTGTCTCCCGAAATTATTTCTAACGGAACCTACAAAGTAAAAATAAAAGCCGCAAGAATAAATGCAGACCAATCCTACCCAAATTACGATATTGGTTCGGTTTCTCCTGAATTTAGTTTTGAAGTCAACGCAACAACCAAATTGTCTTCGCCTGACTCTCTGCACTGGGATGGAATAACACTAAGATGGAACTCTATTCCTGACGCTGCATCCTATAATGTCCAGCTTGAGGTATTCGATGGTCAGACATCCGTGAACATGTACCGCTTTACCACAATAAAAACAAATAGCTATACTATTTCTGATAACTACTATAGCAACTTCAAGAAGGCTGCAACACATTTAAGATTTAAAGCCCGCGTTATGGCTATACCAAGAAACATCAAAGCTGTAAGCAGCAGTGGGTATTCAGCATATGCTGAATACATTGTTCCAATAGAGATAACTAAAGACATGATTACATTGTCTAATAACAGCCTTGTATGCGATGGAACACCAAAGGAACCGGCTATTACGGTAAAATACAACAATGAGACGCTGACCAAGGGTGTAGATTATACCGTTACCTATTCAAATAACATAAACGTTGGTACTGCTTCTGCTACCATCAAGGGCATAGATCCCTTCACAGGCAGCGTCACCGTGAATTATTCAATAACTGAGGCTGTACCTCAAAAAGAAGCTGAAAAATTACATCCGATTGGAAGCACAGAAACTGTCTCTGATAATGTATTTGAAATCACCGGTGAAACTTCCGTTTCATATACTGGTACAACTGGCAGCAAAAAAAATGTAACCATCCCTTCTTCCACAGATATAGATGGTAAATCCTATGCTGTAACTTCAATTGGTAAAAACGCATTTAAGGATGAAAAAGGTATATCAAAAGTAACAATACCTAAAACTGTTACCAAGATATCAGCAGATGCATTCTCTGGTTGTAAAAATTTAAGTAAAATATACATAAACGGCAATACACTTAATTCCATAGAAAAGGGTGCCTTCAACAACATTAAGAAAAATGCTACAATCACAATTACCGCTAAAAATAAGAAAGTCTTTAATAAGATTGTTAAGAAAATCAAAAAAAGCACTAATGTTAAAAAGCTTAAATTCAAAATGAAAAAGGGTAAATAAGTTTGTCAGCAAAAAATCACCGGTCCATACGGGCCGGTGATTTTTTAATTAGTTTTTCTTTTTGAATTTAAACTTGGCGTTCTTTAGTCCGCCCTTCTTGAGCATTGAAACAACCTTGTCAAAGGTCTTCTGATCCTTTGCATATACTGTTACTTTTGCGCCTGCCTTGACGCCCTTGAATGCTCCCTTCTGAACAGTCTTAAGTGTGTTACCGTTGACAGTTATCTTACCAAGCTTTCCGCAACCGGTAACTGCACCCTTTTCAATCTTCACAACGCTTTCAGGAATTGTAAGTGATGTGAGCTTCTTGCAATTCTTTACAGCGCCCTTTCCAATGGATGTAACCGTATAGGTCTGACCATCGATAGTTACTGAAGAAGAAATGGACAGCTTCTTGATCTTCTTGCCGGCTGATGCCTTGTATTTTACCTCGTAGTTGCCACTTACAACGTAGGAACCACTGACTGTTACAGTCTGTGTTCCTGCAGCTGCAGATGCCTGCTGAGACTGTGTTGAAGGTGTATTATTACCGGTACTGTTATCTGTGTGCCACTGGGGACGGTTCTCTTTGGCATGCGATGCCTACATAAACATTATTAGTGATAGTGAAGAAAATATTCTCCGTGCCTATCCCGTGAAAGTAATTGTAAGCTTTGACAAAAACGGTGGTGGAAATTCTGATCCCGAATTAAAAGTTTCATATGATGAAGGAATTACCCTTGCCGATGCTCCCACACGAGATGGCTTTAAGTGTTTGGGATGGGCAAAGGATAAAAACGCAACCAAGGCGGACTATGCAATCGGAGCAAAAGTTAACGCCTCAGATATCGCTACTCTTTTTGATAATAAAGGTGCTATAAACAATAAAACCAATACCTACGAAATTCCCGCAACCCTCTACGCCGTTTGGGAGAAAGCACCAACAAACTCAAATACTAATCCTACTACCACCCCCACTGAAGAGTACTATGATGCAACTTTCACTGAAAACGGATACAACTTCAAGGTTATCTCTCAGGAAGCCAAGACCGTAGAACTGGTTTCTCCCGTTAATAAAAAGCAGAAAAACTATGTAGTTCCTGCTAAGGTCACACATAAAGACATGACTTATACCATTATCAGTATCGGTGATAAAGCCTTTATTGGCTGTAAGAAAGCAAAATCCTTCAAGCTTTCTGCTTCCGTCAACAGGATAGGTAATCAGGCCTTCTTTGGTCTTGCAAAGCTTGGAAAATTCACCGTTCCTGTCGGAGTCACAGAAATTGGTGCAAAGGCCTTCTTTAATTGTAAGAATCTCGGCACATTTACAGTTAAAACAAAGGTTCTTAAGAAAGTCGGTGCTAAGGCTTTAGGCAAAACAAAATGGGGAATTAAGCTGAAATTCCCTAAGTCAAAAAAGAAAAAATACAGAAAATACTTCAGAAAATCAGGCGCTAAGGGCATAATTTACACTTAATAAGTTTTTTCGAACTCGTAAAAATCCTAAAGGAAGGAGCATGTCACGTTAAGACAAACGTGACATGCTCCTTTTATTTTATTTATACTTGTCATATGTAATTTTGCCGTTTTTAGCCACCCACAGTTTTGTACCATTGGCTTTAACAATGTAAGTAACACTGGCTTTCTTGATACCCTGCTTCTTAATATCTTTTCTAAGCTTGGTAGTAGTACTCTTAAAAGAATCACGGGTTTCATTGTAATAATTTCCACCCATCATCTTAAGCATGGAAAAGATTGAAGCATCCTGATCCATATTAAGAGTGAAAGTGAAATTGTATGTTCCCTTCTGCTTTTTGTAAGTAACTTTTACCTTGCCGACAAAAGAACCTGCTTTAGCTGCCTTGGTGTACTTGGCGCAAACACGCTTTGCCACCTTGTCGTAATTTGCTGCGCTTGCCGTTGTTCCCACTGATACAAAAAGAAGCATAAATGCAAGGAAAATAGACAGCGCCCTTGTTGAAATTTTCTTCATACCTTTTTCCCTCCAAAATTATTTCACAATCGCTATAATATCATATATTGCGTCATTTGGGATGATAATCTTGGTGCCATCGGGGACGGTTCTCTTTGGCACGTCACACAATGCTAGAAAAAAGCGGCAATTCCTCTGAGAGAAGCTCTTTGTCATTGCATACACATGACGTCACTATAAAGTCAAAGCCCTTGGCTCCCATCCTGCGCTGTCCTGTGAAAACAAGATGCATCAGCTTATCTTCTGTCATGTATTCCTCTGATGTTGTCACTCCGAGATTACTTTTTTCAAGTACCTTCCGATAATCCCCAAGAAAGGCAGGGATAAGTACACTTCCTGTCTTTTTACCGGCTTGAACGCCATAGATTTTATCAATCTGTTCCTGTAAAAGCTCTTGAATTGTCATAGTAAGTTCTCCTCCATGCCACTGGGGACGGTTCTCTTTGGCACGTTTCTGCGCCACCATGCCACCGGGGACGGTTCTCTTTGGCATCCTATTTTACAATGTTATTAACAATATTACGACCTATTCCGGTAAGTCTTTCAATCTGCCTGGCTGATAACCCGGATTTCTTAAGTTTGATTATTGCAGAATTTCTCTCAGCTTTGCTATAGTTCTGCAGCATAGTGCCTGTAGATATTCCAAGACACTCAGCAATCACCTCTTTTGCCCACTCATCGTCATGTCTGTTTCCATCATAATCAAGACAAAGATCATCATCATTTGAATCCAAAATAAATTTATCATATTTCGTTTTACTCCCCAACATCTTCTGAATAAGTGATAAATCCAGAAATTCTGACTCTTCCTCATATAGTTTATAACTGCTCCAATTATAATGAGCAGGGCTGCAGATTCCGGCCTTTTGTGGATTCTTGAGAATATATCGAAATACCGTCAAAAGATAAACATCATTTTCAATCGGTTCGCTCAAATACCTGTCTTGGAAAAGATGTCCTACACGATCATATTTTTTATTAAAATAGCTTGAATAACTAACACCGATTTTTTTCATCAAAAGAATTATCATTTCCGGCTCTCCATGTACTAAAAGATGAACATGGTTTTCCATAAGACAATACGCAGATACTTTTATATTTGTTTCTATACAGTACTGTTCAAGCTTGCGTAAATAATGCATATAATCGTTTTTGTCTTCAAATAAAATCTGTCTTCCAATTCCACGCACAATTACGTGCATGTATCCATAATCACTCATGCGCCTAGCTCTTCGCGGCATAATATTACCTCCAAAAATAAATATCTCAAACATGGAAAATTACAAATAGTCTTTGTTCTATTTGTCTCCCTTGAATAAGGGTGGATTATTAATGCTTGAAAACTATATCACTAAAAATCTTGTTTGTAAAGAAGAAAAAATGTGCCACTGGGGACGGTTCTCTTTGGCACGCTCAATGGAATCGTGCCAAAGAGAACCGTCCCCGGTGGCATGAGTCCCCAATAGCATGCGGATACTAAACGAGGTATAATGGTTTCATACTCTTTAGAAAGTGAGATTCTAATAAAATGAAGCAACTTAAACCAATAACCAATAAACTTTTATGGATTTTTGCTCTTGGACAGTTTGGCTGGAGTCTTCTCTCTGGCGTCGTTTCTAACTGGATGGTTTACTATTATACAGGAACCCCCAACGAGCAGAATCCCAACATCGGTGTTTTTGCATCAGGCATCACCCAGTCACCCATTCTGTTTAAACTCACTCTTTTTGGCCTCGTTCTCGCCGCCGGAAGAATCTTCGATGCCGTAACTGATCCTCTTATAGCCGGTTGGTCCGACAGAAGTAACTACAAAGGCGGACGAAGGATTCCGTTCATGCGTGCAATGGCGATTCCGTTTTCACTCTGCATGGTAGGCCTCTTCGTGCTTCCCCAAACTTCTAATATCGCCTTGAATGATACAATACTTTTCATACTATTGATGGTTTTTTATCTTTTCATGACCATGTTCTGTACTCCCTACAATGCGCTTATTGCGGAGCTTGGCGATACCCAGCAGCACAGAATAAACGTATCAACCTTTATATCATTTACTTTTATCGTAGGACAGAGTATCTCCTTCCTGCTT
Organism: Butyrivibrio sp. WCD3002; assembly: GCF_000424265.1. GTDB lineage: Bacteria > Bacillota > Clostridia > Lachnospirales > Lachnospiraceae > Butyrivibrio. Next base: position 68,914 of record NZ_KE384155.1, on the reverse strand, counting down.
CCTAATGTTGCAGGTGCGCTTGAAGGCATCGCAGGACAAAAAGGTTCCATTCGCCTCTCAGTTGCGGTAATGGCTGCTCTTGCTTGCATCGCGATGTTGATTCCCTCGTTCTATATAAATGAGCGTGACTACATCGACTCCAAGCCTAGTGATACAAAGCCCTTCAAATCCTTGGCCAAAACCTTTTCAAATGGGCAGTTCAGACGCTTTGTATACAGTGATGTTATTTATTTCTTTGCACTCACACTTTTCCAGACAGGTCTTGCATTTTATGAAACACAGCTTATGGAAATTGAGGATACCTGGACTTTCATGCTCACAGCGACCATGACTGCAATAAGCGTCATGCTGTATCCCATCATCAATATCCTCGCAAAGAAAATTGGCAAAAAGACTCTTATAATTACCGGTTTCTTCGCCTACTGCTGTGTATTCTTGATTACAACAATGTGCGGAACCGGCCTTCACTGGGGCTTCATCATAGCCATCACAGCAGCAATTCCCATGGCTATCCTTGGTATTCTTCCACAGGCCTGCGTTGCCGATGTGGCTGAGCTCACAAGACTTGAAACCGGCGAAGACAGAAGTGGCATGTTCTTTGCAGCGAGGACCTTCGCATTTAAAATGGGACAGGCAATCGCACTGGTTACCTTCACATCCGTAACCATATCACAAACAAAGCAGAGCTACCGCGCTACAGCCCTTATTGCATTCATCACATGCTTTATTGGTGCCTGCATCTTCTTTACATTTAATGAAAAAATGATACTTGGAAAAATCAGAGAATTAAAAGGAAATAAAGAAATATAAGAAAATTGATGTGTCATTGGGGACGTCATGCCATTGGGGACCGTCCCCGATGGCATGCTAGTTTATAATAATGTGCTATTCCCCTTCGTTACCAGTCGCATTGCCTTGCCGATCGGATGAAACAATACCAGCATTATGGAAAAATTGCCTATACCATGAACAAAGTCCCATGGAATTCCTGCGACCCACCAGGTGAAGGCTGAGCGAATACCGGCACCGATTCCGCCTGTGCTTGCCCCGATTACAAAATAAGGGATAGAGCAAAGAGCTCCAAAGCATAGCCCGAACACTCCGGAGATTATGGCCCACAGAAGGGCTGATGTGTTTTTCCTGAAAAACCAGGCAATTGCCACCAGAAGCGGCCAGGTGTAAAGATACATGATCCACCAGAGATGTGGACCGTAGAAAGCACCTTCCACCAAAATTAAAACCGGAACCACTGCTACGATTTTCCATCCGAAATATAGCGTGAACATTATGAGCCAAAAGCTGGTGAGCTCTATGTTTGGCATGCCGCTGAGTGCAAACTTCGACACTTCTATTACAGCGACCATAATGCCTATCTGCGCTATATCAAGAATTGAAAATCCTTTTCCGATTCCGGTCATTTTTGTATTATCCTTTAAATTCGTTAATTATGCCATTGAGGCCATGCCACCGAGGACGGTTCTTTTTGGCACGCTGTTATAGCGTGCCAAAGAGAACCGTCCCCGGTGGCACCTCTGTCGTGCCAAAGAGAACCGTCCCCAATGGCACGATGGCATTTTAATTACTGAGCTGCTTCATAAGCCCAGGTATATGTGTCGCCGTCGGCTACAGGCTGAGCATCTGCGCCGTACTGGCCGTACTCACCGTTTACATAAAGTGCCCAATAAGCGCCATCTTGCGCGTAATCAGCTCTTTCTTCGTTGACGTACTCAACCATAAGACCGTAATCACTGTCTGAGCCTGAATAGCTAAAGCCTGAGCCGTTCTCTGAAAGCTCATCCATGGCGCCTCTAAGGTACTCAGCATCTGTAGAAAGATCGTAGCTTGATACTTCACCTGCACTGTTCTTTACTTCGATTACAATGCTCTTGCCGCCCTTGTTGGTTGCAGGTCTGTTAAACGCAAAAACTGCCGCAAATACTGCGATAAGTGCTACAAGGACTAATCCTCCGATAATAATACTTTTCTTGTTGTTTTTCATAATGTCTCCTCCATTTTTATGATCAGCCTTCTATTGGCCTCTCTGTCTTTTACTGCGATTCTGTAATAACCCTTTCCAAGGCCCTCAAAATTCGCGCAATCTCGAATCAGTATACCACTGCAAAGTAATTTATCAAACAAATCCTCTTCACTATAAATCAGGAAAAAATTAGTGTCCGAAGGGTATACTCTGCAGCCATGCTTCCTGAAAGCGTCCATCAAAAGCGCTCTTTCTTCGCAAATATACCGTTTCGACTGCTTAATAAAATCACCGGAAATAAGGTAATTAGCGCATGCAACTCCCACTCTCTGGGCAAAAACCGACATGTTCCACTCGGGAAGATATCTAGCCAAGTTCCTGATGTTCTCCTCTGACGAGATGGCGTAGCCCACCCGAACTCCCGGTATCGAGAATAGCTTGGTATATGCGTTAATTATGAAAAGCTTGGGGCACTTGCTCAGATAACGGACAGCGCTCATCTGCGCGCATCTTCCATGGGTGTCGCCTTTATCCGATTCCAAATCCCCGCTTAATCCCTTGTATTCTTCCTGTGTCCATGCCAGATTAAAAAAACACTCATCAACGATAAGTGCTGTATCTGTCGCAGCGCACTTCTTTACAATTTTTCCCAGTACATTGGGCGCTATGCACCTTCCGGTAGGATTGTTGGGATTGGTGATAATCACAAGATCTGTGGATTCATCGATTTTGTCGGCAAAATCTTCTCGCAGCTCAAACCCGCTCTCTTCGATACATTGATATATTGATGTATTGACATCACCGCATGACACCAGCGCGTGTCTGTATCCATAAAAGCTTGGCACGGGAAGCAGCACTTTCCCGGGATTAAGCATCCTTACAATGGCAAAAATCAGCTCCGATGCGCCATTTCCACCGATAATGTTTCCTGATGTAAGCCTTAAATCCGAATTCTCAGCACCGCCGCACCTGCTCTCATCACCAAAAGCTTCAGAAAAGCCCACTAAAAGCTTATTCTCCGCCTTTGCTACGCTCTCCCGAAAGAGCCTTTGAGTAATGTCCGGGTATTTATCTACGTCATTTACTGCATCTCGAAGCGCCTCCGTCACCTGCTCCGAGCATGGGTACGGGTTCAGATTCACCGAAAAGTCGTATTCTATTTTTTTGTCGTATATCTCGCCGCCGTGAAGCACAGCCTTCCTCCTAAAACAATAATCAACCCCAAATGCGAAGTCTTCATTCTTTAGCTACCGTCATAATCAGATAAAATGCCACACCAAAAATCCAATCCCCAGCAGCACGCAAAGGCATAGATACTCTGTGATAAACATAAGTATGCAGGCGCGCTTAATGTCATCAAGTTCTATCTCCCTGACAGGATCACCTATATAGGGCTTTTTTACAAGCTTGCCAAAATAGTAAGCATCTCCCGCCAGTCTCACTGATAAAGCCCCGGCGCAGACGCTTTCTGTCTGGGCTGAATTGGGACTTTTGTGATTATATCTATCCCTCTTAAAAATCCTAAAGGCGTTCTTTCCCGAAAAGCTCTTTCCGCCTATAAAAGCCGCCAGAATCATGAAAATCGCACTGATCCTCGCGGGTATGTAATTCACCACATCATCAAGCTTTGCCGCAGCCCTGCCAAAATATTCGTATCTGTCGTTGTGATAGCCCACCATGGAATCCATGGTATTTATGGATTTATATAAAAAACCAAGAACAGGTCCGCCGATAAAGGTGTAGATCAGCGGCGCGATAACACCATCTGAAGTGTTTTCAGCGATTGTCTCAACCACTGCTCTCTGGACGCCTTTTTCATCAAGGCAGGCCGTATCTCTTCCCACAATCATGGAAACCGCATACCTTGCATCCTCAATTGTGCCGTCGCGAAGGGCAAAATAAACCTTCATGCTCTCCACCTGAAGGCTCTTGGCTGCCAGAATATAGCAGGTCAGAACCGCCTCCACAATAATTCCAAGATACGGACTTATGGCATATGCCCCAAATACTACGCAAAAGGTTACCGCCACCGTCAGCACTGTCACGATAATGCAGAGAAAAATCCCCCTTATAAACTCGCTTTTGCTGTTCCTGTTATTTTCATCTGTTTTTCCCAAAAGTCGCTTGTCCAAAGAGCTTATAAGATTCCCGATAAGTCTTATGGGATGCGGGATATTCCAGGGATCGCCGATTATCTGGTCAAGGCAGAACCCTATAAAAAACGCTGTTATATGATAAATCATCAATTTTCTAAATTTCCTCTCACAAAATCGCCAGAACTATCAGCAAAAAGGCTTCGCCCATTACCACAAAAAAGCCCGCCGTATCGCCGCTTACACCGCCAAACTGCTTATCACAGAGCTTTTTATACCACAGACAAAACAGGCATCCTGCCACGGCGCAGACCACTCCGGCCAAAAGATTTTGATATACCATGAAGGCCACCGCCAGAGCCGCCTGAATACTTAAGAAAATCACATCCCCGCTGCTGCTTTTGCCTGTTTCCATATTTAGCATTCCGTCTTTTTTTGCATTCTTAAAAACTATACTCGTGATGCCGCAAAGAGCGCGAATATAGAAAAACGCCGCCATATAAATATAGACCAGTGAAAAATCCTCGCTAACCTTAGCTGTGCCAAGGAGCAGGTACAAGGCCGCAAGCCAGATAAGAAGCAGAGTTCCCGCGCTGATCACAGCAAAAGCACCGATGTGAGGATCCTTCATGATCTCCAGCTTTTTCTCCTTTGGCTGGTAGGAATGAAGCGCATCCTGAACATCCATGAAGCCGTCCACATGAAAGCCGCCCGTTACGATAAGCGGAAGTGCAGTCATAAGAAGGGTTGTCACCATCACAGGTAATGACAGCCTTATACCGGCATATAGCAAAAGATATGAAAGCGCGCCGATCACCGCACCCACAAAGGGCAAAAATGAAATGGCATGCTTCATGTTTTCCTCATCCCATTCAAATATAGGCATCGGTATCTTCGAATATAATGAAAATGAAATTATTATGCTCTTAATTATCTTCACTCAGTTAATACGCTCCTTTGCGACGATACTTTTTCCGGAAAAACTCCCCAAATGGGTCATTTAACCGCTTTAACCCATTTTCCGTCTTCTATATCATAGACAATGTCTTCCGCTGCTCTAAGCCTGCTGTTTACCATATCAATCAGCTTTACGTACCTTTTGGTATCTTCGTCGTAATTCTCATCTTCAAGGGGAAAATGGTTTGTAACGATGACCGTATTTTTCGATGCAGCGCTTATCGTATTTACGGAAGCTGTAATGTAATCCGCAAGGGCCTCATCACTCATTCCGGCGTTGTTTTCATCATGCATCTCGTTGCCGATAAGATTGGACATACACTCAAGAAGACAGGTAGAATCAGGAAAATCCGGCACAGAAGATACCAGCTCCTGAACCCGCAAAGGCTTTTCGATTGTAAAAAATCCCTTGCCGTCACGCCTTTCAAGATGCCGCTTAACCCGCTGTGCACCTTCCTCTCCAAAGGGTATCATGGTGGCAATATAGTATTTTTTTCCGCCCTCCGACAGCTTCACTGCCAGCTCCTCGGCCTTTTCCGACTTGCCGCTATTAGGCGTACCCACTACCAAAATCGTCATTTATGAAAACCTCTCGTACTCATCAATCTCGTAATCGCCAAACTTAGCCCCATTAAGATAGTAGTCCAGCACCACGTCAATCAGAGGAAAAAGCATGATAGCGCCGGTTCCCTCTCCAAGAGCCATGTTTCCGTCAATATAGGACCTAAGGCCCAGGCTTTTCAGGGCAAGCTCATTGCCGTGCTCCCTGCCTCTGTGGGATGCGATCATATAGTCTCTGCAGCCGGAAACAAGAGTCTGTGCCAATACAGCCGCTGTAGAGCTTATCACTCCGTCAATTACAACAGGAATATGATATTTTGCACCACCTATGAAAAGTCCGGTAAGTGCCGCTATATCAAGGCCTCCAAGACACCTGAGTGCTTCAAATGCCCTCCTTTTCATATCAATGGGAACTACTGCTTTATCAACGGTTTCTCCTGTTTCCTGAATATGCTGACGGAAGCCATACTTTTTGATGCCTTCCCTGATAACCTTCATTTTTCGAAGCAGACCCTCATTATCGAGCCCTGCGCCTCTTCCCGTAATATCATCGCTGTCTATACTGAGAATCGCTGCCAAAACCGCCGCTGAAGTGGTGGTATTTCCGATTCCCATCTCACCCGCGGAGACAATGTCATATCCATCGCCCTTAAGTTCACCTACAAGTTCAATGCCTCGTTCTATGGCCAAAAGCGCTTCTTCCTCTGTCATAGCAGGCGTTTTCAGAAAATTGGCGGTTCCCTTTGAGACCTTCAAATCCCTGACGCCTTCGATTTTCTCATCGCAGTCAATTCCGATATCTACAGGTAAAACCTTGACCTTTGAGGATTTCGCCAGGGTACATGCGGAGCTTATTCCTTTTCCAAGGGCGACAGCTACCGCTTTAGTGATGCTCTTATCACTTTGTGAGATTCCTTCCTCCACAATACCGTTGTCTGCACAGAAAATTACCGACACTCTTTTCTCTGCTCTTGGCTGCTCGGTACGCTGAATCGCAGCTATTTTGCATATAAGCTCTTCAAAATCTCCGAGACCGTCTATGGGTTTAGAGATTCCATCCCAGATTTTATGGGCCTTTTGATAGATTTCTTTGTCAGGTTTTTCTATCTTTATGTCAAACAATGCCTTTTTATCAAGCATCTAAAAACCTCCTGATAAATGCCATGCAAGATGGATAATAAAGATGCGCAAAGCCGGCGAAAACCTTATTCTGCGCTCTGTAGCCCTCCCAGTTTCTTGTGCCTGAGGGCTTGGTCATCCTGCAAATATCACCATTTTCCGTGGTATCGTAGTAGTGAAACTCATGGGCTCGAATCTCTTCGCCGTCCTTCAAATAGATATTGTCTTTATTTGGGGTGACAATAACGTAGCCAAAATGGGACAGCCTATCTCTCATGTGGGATTTTCCCGAAAGCACTCCTGCCATGGGATATTTTGTACCTTCAGGATCCTGCATGCTCTCCTGCAAATATAAAAAGCCGCCGCACTCAGCAAGTATCGGCATTCCGGAAGCCGCCGCAGCCTTAAGGTTTTCTATCATGGATTTATTTTCCGAAAGCTCCTTAGCATAAAGCTCGGGATAGCCACCGCCGATTATAAGATGTGACACCTCCGACAGCTTTTCATCATGAATCGGTGAAAATGGCACCAGCTCAGCTCCCATCTCACGAAGCAGATCAAGGTTATCCTCATAATAGAAGCAAAAGGCTTCATCCATGGCTATTCCGATTCTTACAGGATTCTTGACCTCGATGCCGGAAGTATTATTCAAGTTTTTGTCAGCAAAATTATTCGAAAGAGTATTTTTCTCTTCCGCGTCACCAAAACTACCGGCGCCATCAGCCATTTCCACCAGCCTTTCAAAATCAAGGCTCTCCATAAGGGCATCCGCCACCTTATCTATCATCGAAAGAATCCCTTCAACCTCAGATGGCATAACAAGCCCCAGATGTCTGCTTTCAAGCTTTATATCCTTTAAAACAGGTACTGTGCCAAGCACCGGAATACCTGTGTTTTCAAGGATACTCTTTGAAATATCCCCCGCTATCATCGGAGAAATGTTATTCAGAATAATACCTCGAATCCTCTTTTCACGGCCGTATTCGACGAAGCCCTTGACCAATGGAATTATTGAATTACTCATTCCCCTGCAGTTTACAACAAGGATTGCCGGTGTGTCGGTCACGCAGCTTATTTCATAGGATGAGCCTTCTGTTGAGGATGCCTTAGAGCCGTCATAAAAGCCCATAACTCCCTCTAGGATGGCAAAATCCCGGTCCTCTGCTCCTTTGCAAAGTGTCCGCTTTACTCCCTCTTCACCGGCAAGGAAAATATCAAGGTTCCTTGAAGGAATTCCCAGTACTCTCTTGTGAAACATTGGATCTATGTAGTCGGGACCGCATTTAAAGGATACCGGCTTAAAGCCCTTTCGTTGCAGTATTCGTAAAAGAGCACAGGTAATAAGCGTCTTGCCGCTTCCGCTGGCAGGCGCACAAATCATAAGTCTTTTAAATGATTCATTACTACCCATTAAAACTCTTCCCCTCCAAAGTGATGATATATACAGGGTTGATGGCATCTGCCATGTGATAATTTCCGACCTTTTTATGCCTGCTGGCCCAAAGCTGCAAAATATCAGGCTCTTCCACAGGCAGTTCCTTTAAGCATTCCATGACCTCTGAAAAGGTCTCCGCTGTGACGCAGTTTATAACGATACGGGCTTTAGCATTTTTATCAAGGACCGTTCCAAGAATACTCTTCATGTTTCCGCTGCTTCCGCCTATAAAAGCATGGGTGGGAGCAGGCAGCTCAGCCAAAGCCTCTGGGGCTGTGCCCTCGATTATCTCCATATTTGATACGCCAAACTTGTCTTTATTCTGCGAAAGGAGCGCCACTGCATCCTCTTTTTTCTCTATTGAAAATACGCTGATTCCGGGAGCTGTAAGGGCCGCCTCTATAGAAACAGAGCCTGTTCCCGCTCCTATATCGTAGAATATCGCATCCGACGTCAGAGAGAGTTTTCTTATGGAAATAGCACGGATTTCCTCCTTTGTCATAGGCGTTTTACCGCGTATAAACTCATCATCGGAGATTCCGCCTTTTACAGGTCTCTCCGCTGCCCCTGCATTATGTGCATAAATAAGGCATTTTCCCATGAGGCCTTCAAATTCGCCTTCATTATTACCGAGCTCAAATACCTTTTCATCGGCGGTTCCAAGCTCGTAGCCTATCACGATTTTGTCCGTATTTTTCGATATTTCACGGCAAATTTCCTGCGCATCGCTTATACCGGAGGGCAGTATTATCAGATTTTCGCACTCTCTGACATAACCGCCTACGTTGCAGCTCCTGCCATGGGCGGTTACTATTCTCACATCCTCAAGGCCTATTCTGAGCGCCTTTAAAAACAGGGTAACTGAGGATATCCCCGGAATGGTCGTCACATTGTAACCATTTGCCCTTAGTATCACTGCCGCCTTCTTTGCCCCGCTGCAAAGACTTATATCACCTGAAAAAACAGCCACAGGTCTTGTAAATCCGGGATTTTTCGACAGATATTCACATATCTCATCTCCCCTATACATGGGTATCTTAGGGATATCTGTGCCCTCAAGCCTTGAAATAACAGACTCTGCACCGAAAATAATGTCCGCATTATCAAGGGCTTCCTGCAGCTCTTTAGTGTGAAATCTGTCATCCCCTGGGCCGATTCCCCCGAGAACGATGCTCTTTTCCGCGCTTTCGCCATGGGAAGCGCCAACGTGAGCACAGGATGCAGTCCCAGCGCCAAAAATTCCATCTAAATCGGAGATTGAAAGTCCAAAGTCCTTCGCAAGATGTTCCATAACTTCCCTGATATCGCAGCCTTCGCCGCTATCAGCAAGCTTTTCAGGGTTCTTTATCACAACAGTCTTAACGCCGCACTCTCCGGCAGCTTCCAGCTTTTCATCGAGACCTCCGGTTTTTCCGCTCTCCTTGGTGAGAATCACTGAGGCTCCAACTTCCTTTATCAAGGCAACATTCATTTGCTTTGAGAACGGGCCCTGCATTGCTATTATCTGCCTGCCCTTAAGGCCTGCAGCCACGCATTTTGCGATGCTCTCTTCATTTGGTAAAACTCTGGCAAATACACGGGATACATCAGGTAATCCGACTGCGATTTTTTCAAGATCCTTCGAACCTGTAAGCAGTAATATCCTTCCCTCTTCTTTGGAAAGCTCCGAAATCGCTTCCTCAAGGGTGTCGACAAAAATCGTCCTTCCACCGTCAAAGGCAGCATCCGTGTTTCTCTTAAGTCGCAGATAGGTGACTCCCGTCATTTCACAAGCAGTTTTTATCTCCTTTGAAACAGCGGTGGCAAAGGGGTGGGTTGAGTCCACAACCACTGAAAAATCGTCGCTTTTAATAAGCTGCGTGATCTCTTCAGCATTTTTCCTGCCAACCACAAGGCTGTCCTCTCCGGTGTCTCTTAGGATTTCACCGCCATATTCAGTTGCAACGCTGATCTCGTGGGGGATTTTGGCATCTCGTAAATATCCTGCCAAAACCCTGCCCTCGGTGGTTCCGCCAAAAACAAGTACCTTACTGCTCACTTTTGTACCCTCTCGCTGTAACCATAAAATCATCTATGTTCTGTGTGGATGAATTACCAATAAAAACCGTGGAAAACATGTCCGCTGAATACTCTTTAAGCTTTTCAAGAGTCATGATTTCTTTGACTTCACCGTCTCTTCCGATGTTTTTAGCTATGCCGCAAACCCGGTCACCCGGCAGTTTTTCCATTAAAATATCACATGCATGTGCCAAGTATCCGCTTCTGCTCTTGCTTTCCGGGTTGTACAGCACAATTACCATATCCGCGTCAGCGGCGGCGCGAAGCCTTTTTTCTATAAGTTCCATGGGCGTAAGCCTGTCGCTTAAGCTTATCAGGCAAAAATCATGAATAAGCGGCGCACCAAGAAGAGCCGCACCGCTGAGGGCTGCCGTAACCCCAGGAACCACCTCAACCTCTACCTGCGGATAGTCCTTCGAAGCAGCAAGCGCCAGTCCTGCCATTCCGTAAACGCCTGCATCACCACTGCAGATCAGAGCAACCTCAAAGCCCTCGTCTGCTCTCTCAAGAGCCATCTGAACCCTTTTTTCCTCCTGCATCATGGGGGTGCTGATGTAATCCTTTTCAGGGTAATAAGGCATCACCAGATTACAATAAACTGTGTAACCTGCAATAACATCACACTCTGCAAGGACATCCCTTGCTCTTACAGTCATTTCCTCTATTTTTCCGGGGCCTATTCCAACGACCCATAGCTTCTTATTCTTCATCTGCATACACTCCGATTGCGATTGTCATTCCATCCTTTGCTGTCTTGCGAACAATGAGCTTATCCGCTCCGTATGCCATTACAGACCTCTCACAGATATTGTCCGCGCCTGTGGTTTTAAGGGCAAATTCCGAGGAGGAAAAATCTCCCTTCTGCTCCATAAGCTCCTGGGCGGAAAAGGTGAGAAAAGGTATCCCAAACGCATTAGAAAGGCTCCTTAACCCATCTTCTTCGCATTTTATATCTATGGAAACAAGAGCCTTAAGTGCCCTTGGATCAAGCCTGTTTTCCGATAAAATTTCTGTCAGAAAGCCGCTCAGCTCTTCAAAGCTCTTACCCTTTCTGCAGCCCATGCCCACAATGAGGCATTTTGGTATGAGATTAGGCCCATGATCCGATTCGTTCGGTGATGAATTCTCCTGATCAGAATCCACATCCCATGCTTTACCTGTCACCTTGAAATCCGAAGCTTTGCTTCCTGTCCTTGGCGATACCGTAAACACTGCATCCTCGCCTGACAAGAGCTTAGCAGTAAACTCCTTGGCCAGCTTCATATCATCGATCTCAAGATCGTGCCTTCTTGCAAAAACATCTATGGCAAACTCTCCGCGAATATCTGTTGCTGTGGTCACAACCGGCACTGCACCTGTAATCTCCGCAATTTCATAGGTTGCATCTATGGCGCCGCCAATGTGCCCTGCCAAAATCGGAATAACAAACTGACCTCTTTCATCTATTACTATCACGCCTGGATCCGTGGTCTTATCCTTCATATATGGCGCGATTGCTCTGACGGCAATTCCTATCGCACCTATGAAAACAAGGATATTTCCCTGCTTAAACACTTCAGAAACCCACTCATTAAGGCTGCTGACAGGTAATACCTCGCCCCAATCTTCCATTAACTTTCCCGCTAAGCTCACCATCAGCTCCCTGCCTGCGTCAGTGAAGCATATGAACTTGTATTTTTCCGCTTCAGTTCTTTCCATACATCTTTTCCTTAAGCTTTTTTATTACCGCCGGATAATTGTCTCTGTCGTGGGGAAAAGTGCAATCCTTGCAGTTCTTTGCGCCTTTTTCCGTGTAGGTATAGGTTCCGCCGCAATCCTCCATATCATACAGAGGGCAATAGCAGAACATGCAGCTGAATTTTTTCTCAGCCAGATCATGGCAGGGATAGTACTCACATTCCTTATTTAAAAAGTAGGAGGAATGGCGAGGATTATCGGCATTTCTGCCCGTTGAAACAGTTTCCTTACCGGTTTTCTCTGCCCCTTTACCTTCACTCTTGCTATCAGCGCCATCAAACCCTGTTCCCAGCTGCTTTTTCACCCTCTCATACATCTCATCAGACATGTCATAAAGATCCCTTATCAGTCCCTTTTTCAGAACTTCGCAGGGGTCGCTGCAGCTGACGCTGCCATCATCTCTGATAAGTAGGAGCCTGTTTGAAATATGAAGTGCCAGCTCCAGCTCGTGGAGAGACATGATCACCGTCACACCTCTTTCAGAAAGCTCTTTTATCACATCCAGAAGCTCAAATCTGTGCTTTATATCAAGATAGGATGTAGGTTCATCCATTATGAGGAATTCGGGATCCTGACAAATTGCTCTCGCGATCAGCGTCCTCTGCTTTTGTCCATCACTTAGATCGCTGAAGGATTTATCTTCAAACTTCGTGATTTTCATAAGCTCACCGGCACTTTTTGCTGCTGCTCTGTCACTTTCAGAGAGCACACCAAAACCGTCGCTGTAGGGCAGACGTCCCGCCAAAACCACATCGAAGGCGGTCATATGCTCAGGCTTTACCCTGTCTGTGTTTACGATGGACATTCTTTTTGAAAGCTCTTTTAGCGAAATACTCCTGATATCCTCTTTCCCCAGATAAACAGTGCCGGAAATGGCCTTAAGTTCTCCTGAAATGCTCTTTAGAAGTGTCGATTTTCCGCCGCCGTTTGGTCCGATAAGGGATATGATCTCGCCCTTCCTGACATCCAGTTCAACGTTCTTAACTATGATCTTTTTATGATAGCCTGCGCATAAATTCTCAATTCTCATGCCCATTTAACTTATGCCTCCTGATTATCATAAAAATGACGATAGGCGCGCCAAAAAGCGACGTCACCGCCGATATGTTAAGTTCTGTGGGTGCAAAGATCATTCTGGCTATCAGATCGCTGATAAGGCAGAAAATTGCCCCTGATATGAATGATGCGGGAATCATCACTACAGGCTTGGATGACTTCAGAGACTCTCTCATAAGAAAAGGTACCGCTATTCCTATAAAAGAGACCGGTCCTGCAAAAGCCGTAACACAGGCTGACAGTATGCTAGACAGAATTATAATGCAGGCCCTTGCAAGCCTTATATTTACACCTACACTTCTGGCATAGGCTTCGCCAAGCCTTAGAGCATCTAAGCTTTTTCCGAGGCTCATTACGAAGATCATTGAAACCGATACCGTGACTATGCAGTAAATAGCTCCTTCCATAGTGGCTCCGGAAAAACTTCCCTGGGACCAGCTGTGAAGGTTCACAATATCAGAATCCTCTGCAAAGGCTATGAGAAAATCCGTAATGGCGCTGCAGATGTAGCCGATCATTATGCCCGCAGCCAGAAGCGCAGCCATATTTTTCACGCTTTTGGATATAAGGATTATAAAGCCTGTTGCCAGAAGTGCACCTGCAAAGGCAGCGATAATCAGCATATAGCCCTTAGTACTGCCTCTTCCTCCGGCGATGATAATTAGAAGCAGAGCCACCATCATTTTTGCTCCGGAGGATACGCCAAGGATATAGGGTCCTGCAATTGGATTTGAAAAATAGGTCTGAAGCAGGAATCCGGCCACAGCAAGGGCTCCGCCAAGAACAAAGGTCATTATGGTTCTTGGCAGACGGATGTTCATTATGATATTTCTTTTTTTCTCATCTCCCGCTCCGGAAAAGAGAATGTCAAACACTGTTTTCATATCTATGCGTACATTTCCGACACACAGATTGATCACCAGTGAGCCTATAAGCAGCACCGCTAAAGCCACAAAAACCACTGCTATACGGCTGTTTTTCTGTTTATGCATCCGCGTCTGTTCCTTTTCGATACTCTGTGGTGAACTCAGGTGCATAGAGCCTTGATTTCTCATAGCCTGACTGAGCAACTGATTCACCCACTATAATAAGCGCAGTTTTACTTATATTATAAGCCTTCGCTGTCTCTGAAAGATTCTCCAGTGTGCAAATGTATTTCTTTTCATCCTTCCAGGTAGCCTTGTAAACGATGGCACAAGGCGTATCCCCGGGCATTCCCGCGTTCATCAGTCTCTCCGAGAGCCTCTTTGTATCGCCTGATGACAGGAAAAACACCATGGTAGCGCCATGTTTTGATAAAGCCTCCACGGACTCAGCCTCCGGCACGGGAGTTCTGCCCTCCATGCGGGTTATAATGACGCTCTGGGTGATTCCCGGAAGGGTATATTCCATGTTCAGCGCAGCTGCAGCGCCGCAAAATGAGCTGACGCCGGGCACCGACTCGTAGGCTATGCCGCTTTCATCCAGGATATCCATCTGCTCCCTAACAGCCCCGTAAATACTGGGATCTCCGGTATGCAGACGCACAATATCCTTACCTTCACTGTCTGCCCTTTTCATTATTTCTATAACTTCATCGAGATTTAGTTCCTTGCTGTCGTGGATTTCGCAGCCTTCCTTTGCATAGGATAACAACTCAGGATTCACCAGCGATCCCGCATAAATTATAACGTCTGCCTGCTCCAGCAGATTTTTTCCTCTAAGGGTTATAAGATCCGGCGCGCCGGGTCCTGCTCCCACAAAATGTACCATAATACTGTTCCTTTATATTTTACTTAACCATTCATGAGCGTTTTTAGTGGCCACAAGCTCTGTATTTTCATTGGAAAAAACTATGACTTCCGCCCGTATCCTGCCCTCTGACCACTCTTCCATATTCCTCTTAATCCGGCTGACCATTTCGTCGAATACTAAATCGCCTATTCCTTCCTCATTTATTATTTTCACCGCTTCGTCCGTCATTACGCAGGACAAAATCCTGTCTTCAATGCCATGTCCTGCTACATCTATCACAATTTCAGACAAAATCTCCATCCTGTGATCCCCGTACATAGAGTGGGTGTTTTTGATACCGCCCGCTATTTTTACGAGTTTTCCTATATGTCCCACAAAGAGAAGCTTGGAAAAGCCGCTGTCAACTGCATTTTTCACCGTGTCATACACAAAATTGGAGCTCATTACGGCTATGCTTTCATCAATACCATATACCTCATGCAGAAAGGTAAGACCGTAATTGCCGGGAGCCGCAAGAAGAATCTCTCTCCCTTCAGCCTTCCGGACACTGATCTCGGTTTTTATGGTCTCAACTATCGCCGTATCACTCATGGGCTCTACGATTCCCGTGGTTCCAAGAATCGAAATGCCTCCCACTATTCCAAGCTTTGGATTAAAGGTCTTTCTCGCGATAAACTCGCCGTCAGGCACGCTGATAACGGCCCTGACGCCTTTTCCTGTAATGCCCCGGAGGCTAAGAACCTCCTCCAGATTTTCCCTGATCATTTTTCTTGGAACCGAATTAATTGCCGCTTCGCCGATTGGCTGATCAAGGCCGGGTTTTGTGACTCTTCCGACACCCTCTCCCCCGTCAATCTCGACGCCTTCTTCATCAGTAAGACACACGCTTGCAAATATCTTGGCTCCGCTGGTGACATCAGGATCGTCGCCGCCGTCCTTGATTACAGCGCAGGATACGTATTCAAGGGCATCGTTCCTGTGAATATCCACAATCTCCGCATTATAGGTAATTCCCTTGGGAGTGGTGATACTTACATGGTGCAGGTTTTCACCTGTAAGAAGCATCAAAAGAGCCGCCTTGGACGCAGCCGTGGCGCAGCTTCCCGTGGTGAATCCGCATCTTAACTTTTTCCCGCCTTTCTCAATAAAAATATCACTCATAAATACTTTAATCCTATGCCGGTTTGGTGGTATGGGTTACTTGTTTCGAGAAAATCTATCCTTTTCTTTGTCAGTTAAAGGTTGTACAGAATAGAATTGCAGATAGCCGCTGCTACTGTGCTTCCGCCCTTTCTTCCTTCATTAACTATATATGGTACATCGCTGTTGAGAATCAGCTCCTTGGCTTCAACCACATTTACAAAGCCAACGGGAACGCCGATTATTAAAAGCGGCTTAATTTTCCCTTCGTTCATTAGCTCGTAGAGCCTTATAAGTGCCGTAGGCGCGTTGCCGATTGCAAAAATCAGAGGTGCATCTAACTCGGCTGCCTTATCCATGCTGACGGTTGCCCTTGTGACACCCTTTTCCTTAGCCTTAGCTGCAACGTCCGCATCTGCCATGAAGCAGTGGACCTCTCCGCCGTATTTTTCCAGGGTTTTCTTACTGATTCCGCTAAGCGCCATGTTTGTGTCGGTTACGATGTGGGCGCCGCTCCTGATGGCAGTCTTTGCCTTTTCTATGACGTCCTCTGAAAACCGCATGGTGTCGGCGTATTCGAAATCCGCCGTGGTATGTATTACCCTCAAAACAGTAGGGAGAAGGTCCTCCGGCACTGTCTTACCCATGGCATCCAGTTCACTTTTTATTATTCTGAAGCTCTCCTTCTCTATGTCAGAAGGAAGAATGTGTTTGATATTCAATGTTTTTCCTCACGTAATGGCGTTTATATAGGCTTAAAAATCTGCTTTTCTTCGCGGCCTCTATCTGCATCAGATTCCTATAGCGTCGTAAATCAGCTTCCAGTCAAGGCTCTCTCTAAGCACATCTGCCAGCTTATCAAGCTCCCTGTCCTGATGAACTGCAGCGCTCTCTATTTCAGGAGCCTCCGCTGTAATTCCACGCTTTTCATAGATGATTTTTATGAGCGCCCTTGTAAAATCCGCGGTATCGAAAATGCCATGCATATAGGTTCCAAGAACGTTTCCTTCA
This sequence comes from Butyrivibrio sp. WCD3002, assembly GCF_000424265.1. Lineage (GTDB taxonomy): Bacteria > Bacillota > Clostridia > Lachnospirales > Lachnospiraceae > Butyrivibrio. Next base: position 52,035 of record NZ_KE384155.1, on the reverse strand, counting down.
GTTATTACAGGGAAAATCCCCCTCTCCGCATAAGTTTCTCCCATGTGTATCTCGTAGCCACTGACGGTTATACCCGATAGTGACCTGTAGACTCCTTCAAGAGCTCCTATTTCGCCGGAGACCTGAGACAAAGTTTTTTCATTCTTAAAATCAGTGTCTATGGGAAGAAGCGAAAGCCCCTGCTCTTCTCCGCCGCCTTCTGCGCCGGACTTGTCTCTCACCACTCTGCCAAGCATCTGAAAACCGCCGCAGATTCCGACAATAAGCGTTCCTGTTCCGGCAAGATTTTTGATCTTGTCGTAAAGGCCTTCTTTTTTCAGCCATTTCAGGTCACTTAAGGTGTTCTTGGTGCCGGGCAAAATTATAAGATCGGCTCCTTCTAGGTCCTCGGGTTTATTTACATACGAAAGTCTGCATCCGGGAATTCCCTCAAGAATCGTAAAGTCTGTGTAATTACTGATAAATGGCAGTCTTATCACCTTTATTTCAATGATATCGCCTGTTATATTTTCGCCAACGCCGGCATTTTTCCTGATTTTAAGCCTCTCAGAGACGCTGTCCTCCTCATCAAGATCAAGCTCCACATAGGGCACAATTCCTGCAAAAGGGATGTCCAGATAGGGTCTGAACATTTCAAGTCCCGGCTCTAAAAGTGATACATCTCCCCTGAATTTATTGATGATAAGGCCCTTTACTCTGGCTTTTTCACTCTCTGACATAAGCTGCACTGTTCCAAGGAGCTGTGCAAAAACCCCGCCGGGATCAATATTGCCTGCAAGAAGCACCGGTGCATCCAGCATTTCCGCAAGACCCATGTTTACTATGTCATTTTCTCTAAGGTTTATCTCAACGGGGCTTCCGGCACCTTCTATCACGATGATGTCGGTTTCTGATGCGAGCCTGTCATAGGCTGCCTTGATATCCGGAATCAGGTCCTTTTTCATTTTAAAATACTCTGCAGCCCGCATGTTTCCTATGGGAAGCCCATTAACGATTATCTGTGAGGTGGTATCACCCATGGGCTTTAGAAGAATGGGGTTCATATCCGCAGAAGGCTCCATTCCCGCCGCCTGGGCCTGAAGAGCCTGTGCCCTTCCTATTTCCCGTCCGTCAGGCGTAACAAAGGAATTTAGGGCCATATTTTGCGATTTAAAGGGTGCTACCCTGTAGCCGTCCCGGCGAAGAACTCTAAGTATTCCTGCCGTCAATATGCTTTTCCCTGCTCCGGACATCGTGCCCTGGATCATCAGATTTTTTGCCAAAAGTGCTCTCCTCTATATCTTTGTTTATCCGTTAAATTCCAAACTGCCGCCATCAGACCATCACGGGTTTACTTCTGTGTGGGTCCTATTTCAGCTTATGGAAAAACTCTGTATCTTCCTTATCTTCAGAAATTATTCTATATAGATTATCGATTATTGTGCCTGTTTTGTCTGCAAACTGATACAGTGATTTATCTGTATACCAGACTGCTCCTGACTTATAAGCCTTATAGTCTGTAAAAAGCTCGCTAAGGTCCGCAAGTCCATTAAGGGACTCAGGCGCATCCGTTATGGTGGCATTGTAGATCAGAATGTCCGCTTCTCTGGCATAATCATAGAAAGCTTCCATACTTATTGTGGTCTGGGCATTTGCCTTCTCATCCTCTTCTTCCTGCGGGAAAAGATAAGTGCCGCCTGCCATGCTGACCATTCTGGCAAAATAATCGTTCTTTTTCCTTGTAACTATTTGATGATTAGAATTAACCGAGAAAATCGCCACGGTTTTCCCTGATAATTCCTTGTCTTTTATGGAGGTTATAAGCTCCTCCTGCTCTTGAAACTTCTCGTCTGACTCGGTTTCTTTGTCTGTTAAGAGACCATATACTTTTATCCACTCGCATCGCCCAAGGGGTTTTGCCTCATAGCTTGATCTGTCAATAAATACCGGGATTTCCAGCTTTTCAAGCTTCTCCTGTACCTTCGGAACGTGGAGTATCATTGTGCTTTCTATGGCAAGGTCAATGTCGTCCATTACCATTTTTTCATAATCCGGTGCGCTGTATTTGCCGCCATATTGAAGGGTTCCCTGCTCCATGGCTGCCTTTGCGGATTCGATATACCAGTCATCCTTCTCTGTTCCGGAAAGAGCGATGGCTTCAACTGCGCCAACAGCGTCAAAATGGCACATTGCACTGGAAGCTGCAAGATAAATCTTATTTAAAGGTTTTTGTATTATAGTTATATTATTATCACTTTTTAGTTCTGTTGTCCTGCCTTCCGGTACAATCAGATAATCTCTGCCGTCATCAACACTGATAACAGCATAGCCGTCTTCATATCGGTGTATCGCAAAGCATTCTGCAAATGCGTTTTCATCGGTAGAAATGTAGGACAGACCCGGGATTTCGGGTGCTGTTTTTAAAGCTTCCCCGTTAACTGAATCCGGAACCGGCTCAGCATCCTCATTCTTTTCCTTCGCATCGTCAAAAATGGATATTCTGAGGGTATAGTCGATGAGATGTGGCTTACTCATAGCTGTAGTATCAGCCTGAATCTCCATATCTTTATCCAGCTCTACAGGTATCACGAACTCGGAATTGCCCTCTGTGTTTATAGGATGATAGGTCTCACCGCCCACGATCATATAGTCGTAATTAGGGCTACTCCATATTATGTCTGCCTCTGCTTTCCCATTTGTAACAGTAACCCTGCAGGGAGACTCGATGCCGGCTTTGCCGCTGCCTCCCGTCAGGGTAACAGATGCGGCGTACTCCCCATCGGAAATACTGCCGCATCCTGTAATACATAGTGAAATCAGCAGGATCAGCAGAATTTTTACACTAAAGAATTCTTTTTCCCGCTTTTTATTCATGTTTAATTACTTGATAACTTCACCTGTGTGTTTTACATAAAGCTCCTGAACAGCCTCGATTCTTCCAAGACCTGAGATCTGACAATCTACACTGTCAAAGGATCCGTCTGCAAGGAATCCGCTCTTCCAGGTATCATCGTCATCGCCTGCCATATCGTTATTTGCATGATCACCTGCAACAACCATAAGGGGACGAAGGATAACCTTTTTGTAGCCTGCACTCTTAACACTGTCGATAACAGCAGAAAGCTCTGTCTCAGCAGGAAGACCCTCTACTGTTCCGATGAATACGTTCTCATAGGAGAGTTCGTTCATCTGTGTCTGCATCTGGCTGTAGGAAACGTTAGCTGTATGAGATGTACCGTGGCCCATGAAAACAAAAGCTACACCATCTTCTTTTGCTGCATCAAGGCTGTCATAACCTGCCTCTTTTACTGCCTCTGCTGTGATTGCCTCAGCTACTGCCTTCTTATCTTCATTGATGATAGTTGCATCAGAACCAACCTCGCCAAGAAGAGGCTCAGCTACTGCAACTGACTCAAACTTGTCCTTGTATCCATCAAGAACATCGTTAAGCTCATCGTACTCAGCACCGTGCATAAGGTGTGTGGGCTGTACTACAAGGTTCTTAACACCGTTCTCTACTGCTCTTTCAAGCGCCTGCTCTACGTTGTCAATCTTTTCATCATCTCTTGCCTGAACGTGGTTAATGATGATCTGAGCTGTGAAGGCTCTTCTTACTGACCAGTCGGGATATGCCTTCTGGAGAGCTTTTTCGATACCACCGATATCCTCAGCCCTGCTGTCATTAAAGGATGTACCAAAACTTACAACGAGAAGCTCGTTCTCGCCGATGTCGTCGCTGTTAAGCGGATCATCCTTTGAAGCATCGCCGGTATCTCTTCCGAAATAGTCAGGATCTGCTTCTTCCCCCTCTACAAGCTCCTTCTGCTCATCTGTAAGGGCATCCCAGGCTTCCTTAGCCTTAGCGCAAAGCTCATCTGTGTTTTCATCGCGGGTCTGAACGTATATAGAATCGATAAGATCTGCTACTTCCTTTGCTGCCGCCATATCTTCACTGCTTCCTTCCGCATCACCTTCGCCTTCGGTTACTTCTGAAACTGTAACCTCGTGGTCATACCACTTGCCCTTTGTACCGATAAGTGCAAGCTGGAAGGGCTCGCCTATTGCAGGAACCGGAACATCGAAGCCATTTACTTCCTCTGTTGTTCCATCATCATAGGTAACTGTGTCTGTTGTGGGCTGAAGAAGCTCTGCACCGTCCTTCTGGGCATCCTCAGCTGTTCCCGGGAAAAGATTAACGATGTTCTGTGAAGGAAGAGTGATGTGAATTGTCATCTCTCCGTTCTCCACTGTAAGTGTTCCCTTATTGTCATAAGCTTCATTGATGTGGAACATGCTGCTGTCTGTTGTAAATGTAGCAGTGTATGTGCCATCCTCAAGACCTGCGCTCTCGCTTGCATCTGCTGTCTCTTCTGCTTCTTCTGCTACTTCCTCGGTTTCTTCGGGCTCCTCTGCGGTTTCCTCAGCTACCTCTTCTGTTTCTTCGGCAGCTTCTGTAACCTCCTCAGTTGCCACTGCCTCTGTTTCTGCGGTGTTAGCCGCATCCTTGTTGCCACATCCTGCTGCGGACATGACCAGTGCTGCAGTCATTATCACTGCAAGTACCTTTTTTTTCATAATATATGCCTCCTATTTGTTCTCATGGGGATGTGGGATCTTAGATGAATTATTCCTGAGAAAATTGCTGAAGGCTATTTTCTCAGCTATGGATAATCTTCGCCGAAGGCGAAGATTTTTTGACACAAAACGACAAGGCAAATGCCGGATAGCATTTACCAAAATAGTTTCGTACAGCCAATTCCTCGTGACCCGGTTTCCCATGTACGACGACAGGCAGGTCTCCCGGCTGATCGATATCGCGCAGATTCACGCGGCATTCACTCTCCCTTCCCAGACCAATTCTGATCCAGTGGTAATGAAAGTAAATTCTCGAAACACGGTGACGAGATCGTGCGGGATTCACACCCGCTTCCCTTTTCACTTGTGCAAAGGCAACGCCTTCCACAAACACCTTCCGTCTAATTAAGTTGTGGATTTTCTAAAACTGATATTCATTATCGCTTCGGAAAATCTCGTGTCCATAATAACACAAGTCATCAGTTTTTCATATAGTTAGTGGGCATGCCATTGGGGACCATGCCACCGGGGACGGTTCTCTTTGGCACGCCATGCGTGAGTGATCCCCCGTGCCAAAAAGAACCGTCCCCAGTGGCACGAACATACACAGTTGGCATATAAATGTAGAGACGTTTTGTTGTTCGTTTCTTTTAGGGGGAAATAATGAAAAAACTCAAAATTGTCATTTTTATCATAATCATTCTGATTGCGTTGATTTTCACAGGGAGATTTGTTTATATGCGCTTTTTTAAGACCTATGAAGTTGGAACAGATCCAAAGCTCTACGAGATTACCAGGGCCACCTATCTGACCGGGACCCAGCGCTTTGATTATGGCTACATTTATGACCAATACACTATCAGAAAAAAAGATAAGAAATACTACGCGGAAACTGATATTTTTGATAAAGAGCTAAAACAGCAGGTAGTTACTGAGGTTGAGATAATCGGTGCAGAATACAACGAAACTCTAAAGCTGTTAGAGGGCTGTCAATTCGTAAGGCACAAGGCCGCCGGTTCGAATGTAATGGATGGTTTTATGGACAACAGCAGCTACTCTGCGGAGTTGATGTGGGATAAAAAGCCGGACGGTGCCTGGGATCTGCGTATGGATGCCAATACCAGAACGGCCTTCTCAGAAGCTGTGAAAAAATTCACTCAGAAAATAAACATATCAATTGTAGATGATGTCAGAGAATCGAGTGTTTGGATCATCCGGGATACCACGGAAAACCGCAAGACAAGCGTATGGGGCACGGCTATGGTGAAGCCTGAAGAATTAGGTAAAGAATATTCCTTCGACATTCCTCTGGCCGATGATGATAAATATCTGTTTCACATGATAGATGAGGATGGCCTCTACTACTCTGCTGATATTCCAAAGCTCCTCGAGGGCTGGAAAGTCAGAATTTATACCAGCAATAAGGAAGTTCACGATGTCATCCTTGAAATCTACGACGATTCCGGAGCGCTTATCTCTGAAATCGATGTTTTCAGTGCTGCACTATGATGTGAGCATGCCACTAGGCACGGTTCCATGCCAAAAAGAACCGTCCCCGGTGGCACCGCGTGCCAAAAAGAACCGTCCCCGGTGGCACACTCTACTCAGCGAACACCTTCTCCTTCAGCTTAATTCCCGTAGGTGTGGTGGCAAGACCGCCTCCTGCGGTTTCTTTGAGTGTTGTGGCCATGGCATCGCCAACTTCTTTCATGGCATCAATACATTCATCGCAGGGAATCTTCGCTCTGATTCCGGCAAGAGTCATATCTGCGCAGGAAAAGGCGATAACAAGTCCCGACACATTTCGCTTTATGCAGGGAATCTCCACAAGCCCGGCTACCGGGTCGCAAACAAGTCCCATCTGATTAGACAGCGCCATAGCGCAGGCGTCGGCACATGCTGACGGTGATCCGCCCATGACCTCTACAAGCGCAGCGGCCGCCATTGCTGCGGCACTTCCGCACTCAGCCTGACATCCGCCCTCTGCTCCTGCAATGCTGGCGCGGTTCGCAATTACCATCCCCACAGCGCCGGCTGTAAACATGGACATTATCAGGGTCTTTTCATCAAAATTCCTGTCTTCATAAAGTGATACAAGGCAGCCCGGCAAAATTCCGCAGCTTCCTGCAGTTGGAGCAGCGACAATTCTTCCCATGGAGGCATTGCATCCGGCAACGGCAAGGGCTCTTGCAATAGCCTTGGATAAAAAGTCCCCGCAAAGGCCTCCGCCGCTGCTTTGTGCATAGGAATTCATAAGGAAACCTTCTCCGCCTGTAAGGCCTGACATGGACTTTTGATCCTTCTTCATGCCATCGATTACAGACTGCTTCATTACTTCAAAATTGATTTCCATTTTTTCATAGAGCTCCTGCGTGGATATCTCCATGCTTTTAGCCTGATCCTCAATTGCAAGCTCACTTATTTTGATGCCTCTTTTTTCAGCTTCGAGAGCAAGCTCGTTTACAGAATTATATTTAAGCATTATCTAAGCTCCTAAATCATAGATATTCTCTCGGAATCCACAGCCAATGCGGATTCTTAAAATCATATTTGTACTCACACTCGCCTTATCAGAATCGCATTTTTTACATGCTCGATTCCTCTTATCTCATCAACAATTGTCTCAGGCGGAAGGCCGTCTATCTCGATAGTCATGATGGCTTCGCCGCCCTTTTCCTGCCTTGAAAGATGAAAATTGGAGATGTTGAGGTCCTCGTACTCCCAGTGCATCATGTTGGTCACACTGGCGATTACACCGGGCTTATCTTCGTGCATAACAAGAATAGTGGTGTTCTCCCCGTTAAAATCAACATTCATTCCATTTATCTGCTGAACAAGAATATTGCCACCGCCGATACTGGCACCCTGCATAACACCCGCAGTGCCGTCCTCAAGAAAATACTGAATCCGCGCTGTGTTTGGATGGGCTCCCTTTATATTTTCCTTTAAAAAGGTGTAGTCGATTCCACGTTTCCTGGCAATCTCGTGGGCGTCCCTGATTTCCGGGGAATAGCTCTTATATCCCATTATTCCCGCAAGCAAAGCTCTGTCGGTTCCATGGCCCTTATAGGTTTTTGCAAAAGAACCCGACAAGGTAATCTCCAGCTTTTTTAGCGGTCTGTCATCGATTAGCTTATTCACAACTCTTCCAAGCCGCACCGCTCCTGCAGTATGTGAACTTGAAGGCCCGATCATTACAGGGCCGATAATGTCAAAAACATTCACGTTTACAGTCTCTCCTTTATTATTAAAAGCGAAATTTATGCTTTCGCTTTTACGTCAAATTCCTCTCTAATTATAAAACAAAAAGCTGCTTATTGACATGATTTTCACATCATTGCACCTATGAAAATATCCCCATTTTTGGAACAATATTTACTATATTTTTCCAAAAATAAATGCGCTAAAATTATACTCGTATGACACTAAACTTTCTTAAGAGAGGAATTTAAATATGTTTGAAGCCAGCTTTGAATCACTTAAAAAACACGAATGTCCCGACTGGTTCCGCGATGCGAAATTCGGTATCTGGAGTCACTGGGGTCCCCAGTCCGTTCCCATGTGCGGCGACTGGTATGCCAGAAATATGTACATCCAGGGCACTGACCAGTATGAATATCATCTTCGTACCTACGGTCATCCCTCAAAATTCGGATATAAGGACATCTGCGCTCTGTGGAAGGCAGAGAACTTCGATCCCGATGCTCTTATGGAGAAATACTACAAGGCAGGTGCCAGATTTTTCGTGGCACAGGCTTCTCACCATGATCATTTCTTCAACTATGCTTCTAAATTAAATCGCTTCAACAGCGTGGAGGTGGGACCTCACAAGGATATCTGCGGTCTTTGGAAGGAAGCTGCGAAAAAATACAATCTGCCCTTTGGCTTAACTGAGCATCTTGGCGCATCCTTTGCATGGTGGCGCTCCAACAAAGGTTCCGATTCCTACGGCCCCTACAAGGGAATTCCCTATGATGGAAATGATCCCGCATACCGCGATTTTTATCATGACAATTATGAGCACGTGGCTAAGGAAGGCGAGGAGGACAAGTGGGTATGGCTTACACAGAACTCCGCTTTTCATGAGTACTGGTTGAAAGTAATGCACGAAATTATTGACCTTTACCAGCCCGATATGCTCTACTCCGACAGCTCTCTTCCTTTTGAGGACAACGATATTCCCGATGACAACAGCCTTTACCGCTATGGTCTTGATGCTGTTGCGCACCTTTATAACACCTCTGAGAAGCTCCATGGCAAAAACCAGGCCATCTACACTCAGAAAAACCGCAATGAGAACATCTATACCGTTGGAACCCTTGATATCGAGCGAAGCCAGCTTCCCGACATCTCCCCTGTACCGTGGCAGTCTGAGACCTGCATCGGCGGATGGTTCTACGATAAAAAGGCTATTTATAAAAAGCCTCGTCACATCATCGATATCCTCATTGATTCCATCGCTAAAAACGGCACTATGCTGTTGAACATTCTGCAGCGCCCGGACGGAACCATCGACGAAGAGGCAGAATACATCCTGTCTGAACTTACCGACTGGTTTGCAGTAAACGGCGAAGCTGTCTATGGCACAAGACCTTTCCGCGTATCAGGTGAAGGCCATGCCAGCGTAATCATCGACGGCTTCCGCGAGGATCAGGTTGACTGGAATGACGACGATTTCCGTTTTGTACAAAAAGACGGTACTCTCTACGCCTTTGTAATGAAAAACGAAGGCAGAAACACAGCGGTTATCACCTCATTAAAGCCAGAGGAAGAGGTTAAAAACGTAGAGTATCTTGGCTGCGGCAACGTGACCTTCTCACAGCATTCAGGAGTTTTGGTTGTTGATCTTCCCGAAAGACGCGACACTCATATGCCGGGAGCACTTAAGATCAGTTTCTGATTTTCATAAACTGCCCGCTCCGGCTCTTAATCTGAAAGGCTTTATCGTCAATTATTCATAATAAAAGCTATAAAATAAGGCATTCTCTCTTTATTTTTTAGGAGAGAATGCTTTTTTGTTAAAACTTATGTTTACAATTAGATTTTAGTGTGGTAAAGTGTTACAAGACTAAATTTTTGAGGAGGAATTGTATTATGAAAAAGAAGATACTCGCTATGGCAATGGCGGTTGTAATGGTAATGAGCATGACAGGATGCGGCAAAAGCGCATCATCTGCTGACAGTGACCTTAGCTACATCAAGGACAAGGGCACACTTATCGTTGGAATCACAGATTTCGCACCCATGGATTACAAGGATGATAATGGCAACTGGATCGGCTTTGACGCTGATATGGCTTCAAAGGTAGCTGAATCTCTTGGCGTTAAGGTTGAATTCGTTGAGATCGACTGGGACAACAAGATTCTTGAGCTTGAGAATAAGTCAATCGACGTTGTTTGGAACGGAATGACCCTCACAAGTGAGGTTACAAGTGCAATGGAGTGCACAAAGCCTTACCTTAACAATGCTCAGGTAGTAGTTGTACCCGCTGCTGACGCAGCTTCCTACAGCGACAAGGATTCTGTAGCAGGTCTCAGCTTTGCAGTTGAGTCCGGTTCAGCAGGTGAGCAGGCTGCTATCGACAACGGTTTTGAGTACACCTCTCTCACATCACAGGCTGATGCCGTTATGGAAGTAGACGCAGGCACATCAGGCGCATGCATCATCGACCTTCTTATGGCAGGCGCTATGGTAGGTGAGGGAACAAGCTACGCAGATCTTACACACACTGTAGAGCTTACTACCGAGGAATACGGTATCGGATGCCGCAAGGGTTCTGATCTTGCTGCTTACATCAACGATCAGCTTGCAGCATTTTATAAAGACGGATCAATGATTGATATCGCCAAGACTTATGGCGTTCAGGATGCACTGATCGCACAGTAATTGATAGAGGAGTAATTTTTTAGATGTTTTGGACTGTTACCTTATCCCTCTTGGAAGGGTTTCTGGGAACAATTAAGCTTTTTGTTTTGACGCTGCTTTTTTCTCTGCCGCTGGGACTGCTCATCAGCTTCGGCTCCATGAGTAAAACAGCCGTGATCAAATATCCCATACGATTTATAATATGGATCATACGAGGAACACCGCTGATGCTTCAGCTCCTCATCATTTACTATGGCCCCGGTATTTTTCTGGGGCTAAATGTATGGGGTTCTAACACTTCAGGCAGATTTCTGGCAGCTCTGGTGGCTTTCGTAATAAATTACGCCTGCTATTTTTCAGAGATTTACCGTGGCGGAATCCAGTCAATACCTGTCGGTCAGTACGAAGCCGGACAGGTTCTTGGTATGTCCAAGAGCCAGATTTTCCGCAAGATTATCCTGCTTCAGGTTATTAAAAGAATCGTTCCGCCCATCTCAAACGAGGTCATCACCCTTGTAAAGGATACCTCTCTTGCAAGAGTTATCGCCGTTTACGAGATCATCTGGAACGGTCAGGCCTTCATTAAGAGCAGCGGAATCATTTGGCCTTTGTTCTACACAGGCGCATTCTACCTCATATTCAGCGGCCTTCTCACATTACTGTTTGGCTATATCGAGAAGAAGCTGAGCTATTTCAGGTAAACAAAGCAAGGCTTACCTGTTAAGCCGGCTCCAAGCCCGGTAGATAAAGATTTATAAGCAAATATATTTAGTTAGACTGGTGAAAAATATGCCGATTTTAGAAGTAAAAAACATAAAAAAGAGTTTCGATAATACAGAAATCCTGAAGGGAATAAGCTTTGATCTCGAGGAAGGACAGACCATATCCATCATCGGATCATCGGGAAGCGGAAAAACCACTCTTCTGCGCTGCCTCAACTTCCTTGAGACACCGGATGAAGGTACTATTACCGTTCGCGGTGAGAAGCTTTTTGACGCTTCAACTCCCATAACAGATCCGGAAGCTTTAAGGAAAAACAGGCTCCACTTTGGTCTCGTTTTCCAGCAGTTCAATCTGTTTCCGCAGTACACAGCCCTTGAGAACGTAACTCTTGCGCCTCTCATGACTGCAGAAGCGAAAAACAAAGAATGGATCATGGAAAACGGACGCTCTCTCCTTAATCAGATGGGGCTTTCCGACAGAATGGACAATTATCCTCATCAGCTCTCAGGTGGTCAGCAGCAGCGTGTAGCCATCGCCCGTGCCCTTGCGCTCAAGCCGGATATCCTGTGCTTTGATGAGCCCACCTCTGCCCTTGATCCCGAGCTTACAGGAGAAGTTTTAAGAGTTATCAAGCGCCTTGCCGAGCGCCACACCACAATGATCATCGTTACCCACGAAATGACCTTCGCAAGAGACGTAGCAGACGAAGCTATTTTCATGGATGATGGAATAATCCTGGAAAAAGGCCCTGCAAAGGAGCTTATCAATAATCCTAAGGAGGAACGCACAAAGCAGTTCCTCTCACGACTTAATTCGTAAAAAGCTATATTACAACAAACGAAAAACAGACAGAGTCCGTTCTATTCGGATTTCTGTCTGTTTTATTTTATTCAGCCGGTATTTTCACCCGGCTCTTCATTCCTTTTCAAAAACATATACATTCCAGGAAAGAGGCTTTACATAGAGCTTGAATTCTCCATTCTCAAAGGTGTAATCTTTCTCTTCCTCAGGCATCAATAATTCGTCATTCTCGTAGGTATTTTTGAGCTCAAGGTCATTTGTGTGAAGTTTATAGGCACCGGTCGGTTTGTAGCCCTCAAAGCCCTTTAAATCAACTGTAAGGGGATAATCTGACTCCTCATTTCTGTTGATTACAAAAACTGCCAGTCTGTTATTTTCTTCATCCCATGCACTTGCAGCGTCGATGTAATTTACGCCCTCTTTTCCGGTGTACTGTGAGGTATCCTCGATGGCATATCCGGGCATGTCGTAGGTCTCGGATTCTACCTTGGCATCGAGAGCTACGCCCTTTGCATACTTCATAAGCTGCATGAAAACATAGTGAGAAGCTGCTCTCCAAACATGATCGTGGTTTGATGCTGCAAGAGCCGGAAGTCCGCCTGTCATACAGCCGATCTTTACTCTGTCAGCGTGTCTTAAAAGCGCAAGCTGGATAGATGCCATTGAAAGTGCATTTATCATATCTCCGCCGGGGAACTGACGCTCCGGCATGTTGTCGGGATCATGCAGTATATATCTTCTCTCGGGATCAAAACGATAGTGGTTTCTTGCCATGTTGTATCTGCCATAGCCGGGATGCAGCTCCTGCAATGGTCTCTGCATAGCGCCGTATTCATCAAAGGAAAGCATCACCTGCTTGGGTGATCTGTGCTTTGAAGCCACATAATCTATCATTGCGATTTCAGTATTGATGAAGTCTTCATAGTATAAAGAACCGCCAAGGAGCGCCTTGGTATCTCCCGGTGCCGCTGTGTGATAGTGATGAACAGACACATAGTCAACAACGTCGTAGCACTTATCAAGTACAGCTTCGTCCCATGCAGGGAAGCCTTCCATGAAGGGAGCTGAAGATCCGCACACGCCCGTCTCTATGGTCTCATCTATCCACTTAATTGCCTTTGAGGTCTCAAGTACCTTATGGCCGTAGCCTTCAGGATTTTTATCCCATGAACCAAGCTGCCAGGGTCCATCCATTTCGTTGCCCAGATACCACATTTTTACATCATAGGGGTCCTCATGGCCGTTCTTCTTACGAAGGTCTGACCAATAGGTACCGCCTGCCTGATTAGTATACTCAACAAGGTCCATCGCGTCCTGAATTGTGCCGGTTCCCATGTTTACCGTATAAAGCGGCTCTGTGCCTACTTTTTCTGCCCACTGAAGATATTCATCGTGTCCCACATCATTCAAAATATACTGATGCCATGCCGGATCGAGATGAACCTTTCTCTGATCCCTTGGACCAATTGAATCCTTCCATTGCCAGGCCGAAACGAAATTTCCACCGGGCAATCTTACTGCGGGAACCTTTGTCTTTTTAAGGGCATCTATAAAATCTCTTCTAAAGCCCTGTTCGTCTGCTGTAGGATGCTTCGGATTAAACATGGTTCCGTTAACCATTGTTCCGATTGGCTCTAAAAAAGCCGAAAAAAGTCTCTCTGAAATCTCACCCACTTTATAGGCAGGGTGCACCGTAACCTTAGCATTTTGTGCCATTTGCTATTCCCTCCAAATACCCTTTTCAATTAGTAAAACCCCTCATGTGCTATATATAAAATTTAACACATAAGAGGTTTTGTTCTCTAAAGCAATCTTGTGGTTAATCTACCAATTCTTGCGGTTTTTACGCCATATTAAGCTCACTCTCGGCTTTTCCTAATCCTTCTGCTTCAACTGTCAGGCTGCAGCTTCCTGCATCATATCCGGAACGCAAAATAGCCATAGCCCTGCCTCTGTAGGTCACAGCCAGGGAATCCGTATAATCTTCCTCCGTGACAGGATTGGCAGATCCAAATCCTGCAAGAATGCATGGACCACTGACCTCTGCCTTAAGAGACACCTCTGCATCAGGAACAACGCATCCATCCTTATCCACAATCTCTACAGCAACAAAAATGAGGTCATGACCATCTGCACGAGCTTCAGAACACTCAGGAATCAGCCTGATTTCTGCGGGCTCTCCGGTAGTTTCCAGCGTATCTCTGCTAATCTCTTTTCCATCTCTATAGCTTATGGCAACTACGCATCCCGGCTGATAAACAGTCTCAAAGCGGACACTGTTCGGTAAAGGTCTCTCTGTCAGAACCTTTTTTCTGCCGAGACTTGTGCCATTCACCAAAACTTCTACTTCCTCAGCCCCTGAAAACACCACCAGCTCTACAGGTTTTCCCTCATAGCCCTTATAATTCCAGCATGAAACCACTCCGGGGAATCCCCACATACTGACAAGTTCATTTTTCCCGAAAGTATCAGGATGCATTGAATACAGATGAGTCTTGCTGCTTCCCCATACTATGCTTCTGTATGCACCCTGCGGCATCATTAAGCCAGTGATATCAAAATCTGCGTCATTGGCTGTTCTCCAGGGATAGGGAGAAGTGCCCTGGGGCATAATATCCCATGGATGCTTTGGAGCATTTGGATCGTCCTTATCAAAATATACAGCCTTTCCGATACCTGCTTCACCCAGATAATCCCATGCGGTCCATGTAAAATCACCAATTACGTAAGGGAGCTTTTCAACAAGAGGCCATCTGAAGCCAATTTCCTTAGGGAAGTTTTCTGAACCCAGAATAACCCTTTCAGGAAACATCTCATGATCCCGCTCGTAAAGGTCTTCCATATAGTTATAGCCAACAATGTCCATGCCGTTTGTAAAGGGCTCTGTGGCCTTTTCCCATAGGTTCGTATTAAGACCATCGCTGGCATTCTGTGCCTGGTTTTGTCCCTTTGCCAATTCGTCATCAAGGCCGCTCCAAAATGAGCAGATTCCGTTGCTCACAGGCCTTGTACCATCAAGAGACCTGATTGTTTCTGCTATTCTTGTAGCTCTGGTATAGCCGCCGCCAAGACCTCCGCGCTCAGGAATCTCGTTACCTGTGGACCACATAATGACTGAAGGGTGAGTTCTGTCTCTTTTTACAAAAGCTGTGAGATCTCTTTCCCAGTCAGCCTCAAAAAACTGGTTATAGTCTCCGCCGCGTTTTCCCATGGACCATGCATCAAAAGCCTCATCAAAGACATACATACCTATTCTGTCGCAGGCCTCAATAAGGGCTGCTGAAGGCGGATTATGAGAGGTGCGAATGGCATTAAAGCCAACCTCCTTAAGCTTTCGTATCTTTCTCTCCTCAATCTTTGAAAGCGTCACCGTGCCAAGCAATCCGTTATCATGATGGAGACATCCACCCTTAAGCTTTACACTTTTGCCGTTGATAAGAAGCCCCCGGACAGAATCTGCAGTAACCGTGCGTATTCCGAAAAGTACCTCCGCCTCATCTGTTGTCCCATTATCCTCTCCTACAAAATGCGTCCTGTAGGCACCAATATCCTTAACCGTAGCCTTTATGCGATACAGATTTGGGTGTTCTGCATCCCAAAGTATGGGATTTTCTACATTAAACGCCATTCTTGCAGTCTCAGAAACGCCGGAGCATACCTGTATAACACGCTTTGTTTCTGTTACAGTCTCGCCTGTTGCGTCGTCAATAAGCGTTACCGTTATCTCTGCAAGCCTGTTTCCAAGTCCGGCATTTTTTACCTCCACAAGGGCTTCAAGGAATGCATAGCCGTCAGAAACTTCTTTTGTATAAGCATAAATTCCATCAGGAACAATATGAACTCGTGGACCATGAAGGAGCTTTACGCCTCTGTAAAGTCCTGATCCTGTGTACCATCTGGAGTTTGGCTGCATGCTCGTATTTACGTGCACAGTGATCCTGTTTTCTTCGCCAAAGGTCACATAATCCGTCAGATCGCAGTAAAAAGGCGCATAACCGTTGTGCCAAAGAGCTGCTTTACTGCCGTTAATCTCAACGGTAGCATTCATCATAGCTCCGTCAAATAACAGACCCACGCATTCGCTCTCCCACTCCTTTGGAAAATAAACATATTTCGTGTAACACGAAATTCCGCCTGTAAAATATCCCATGTCCACACCTGCAGGAGCATCAGCAGACACGGGAGTTCCGATCATTCCATCGTGAGGCAGATTAACAAGCGTTCCCGGCGTATTTTCAAGCATAGTAATGCTGTCCAAATATCCTCTTCGAAACATCCATTCTTTATCCAACTCTAGTTTTTTCATATTCCCTCCTGTCTATTTAGCTCTGTAATATGCAAACATATATTGCTGATAAATGCCGTTATAAGGCGCGTATTTCTCCTTTGGATAGCCATTCGGGTACTCATTGGCGAGAACCTTCTTTATCCATACGTCAACAGGAAAAGCATCCAGCTGATGAAGTCCAAAAAGTGCCACACAGGATGCAACCTTAAGTCCTATACCCTTCTGTTCCATAAGTCCTTCTATAGCATCCTCTGCCTTCATTTCAGATAATTCCGCAAGGTTAAGCACTCCGCTCTTAATATTCTCAGCAGCAAGCCTCACGTACTCATCTCTGTATCCCAGCTTACACTCCGCAAGCTCCTCACTGCTCATTTCCATAATCGCATCAGCTTCAGGAAAAGCATAGTACTCACGGCCCTCGGAATCCTTTTTCATATCGCCTGTTATGCTGCAAAGTATCTCTATTGAGCGCTTTATGGCCGGTATGTTTCTGTTCTGGGATATAATAAAGCTGATAAGTGTCTCCCATGGATCCTGCTTTAATATTCTGATACCCATACAGCTCTTTGCCGCTTCATAGAGGAAAGGATCGTCCTTCTTGCGGATTCTCTTTCTGACCTTCTCGTAGTTCGTAGAGAGATCAAAATAATCCCACCATATTTCCCTGAATTCTTCCTCCGTGCAGTCGATCTCATAACTTTTACCGCCCGCCTCACTGATGATAAGGCATCTGTTACGATAAGGAATACGGTATTTTTTCCTCCCTGCCTGATCTGTTTCCAGCAGCTGCCATCTAAAGCATTGACCGCTTTCAGCTATTTTTTCCAGATCAAAATCATCTTCTATTTCAATGATATTTTTCATTATTTTCTCTTCCTTAACTTGATAACTAAAACGTGTTCTTTTTCTTTCCGGTATGAGTAGTTTTAGTTGATAATAATAAATTTTACCAATATTTAAAAGGGGCTTCCATAGTAAAATTCTTAGGGGTAAAATAATGGTGGAACGTATATTTTTCATCGCTATTTGGGGATGCGATGATTAATCATTTTAAGGAGGTTGTGGTATGAAGAAGTATGTTGCAGAATGTATTGGAACTTGTGTGCTCGTTGTTCTTGGCTGTGGTACAGCTATGTTGGTGGGCTGCGATGCGGCAAATGGCAGTGGCTATCTGCTGACTGCTCTGGCTTTCGGTCTCACTATTGTTGGAATGGCTTACTGCGTTGGTAATATCTCAGGCTGTCACATCAATCCCGCAGTATCTCTTGGCGTTTTCATGACAGGCGGCATTGATTCCGGTGATTTCCTTGGTTACGTTATTTCTCAGTGTGTAGGCGCTCTTCTGGGCTCCGGAATACTGGCTATAATCTTTGGTGCAGGTGGAGTAACTGATCAGACAGGCGGCTATGGTTCAAACGGTCTTGCCGGTGTAAACGGCAGTCCTATTGCAGGTCTTCTGGTTGAAATCGTTCTGACCTTCATCTTTGTTCTTACAATCCTTGGTGTTACCTCCAAAAAGGCTAACCATGGCTCCTTTGGCGGTCTGGTTATCGGTTTCACCCTTACTCTTGTGCATATCCTTGGCATCGGCCTTACAGGCACATCTGTAAACCCTGCAAGAAGCTTTGGCCCTGCTGTTGCAGCTGCTCTTGCCGGCAACACAGCACCTATTGCTGCTCTCTGGGTATTTATCGTTGGCCCTCTTGTAGGAGCAGCTCTCGCAGCTATCGTTTACAAATATCTTGAGGATTAATAAACAAAACATGCCACCGGGGACGGTTCTCTTTGGCACGATAGCTTATCGTGCCAAAGAGAACCGTCCCCGGTGGCATGCGTCTTAACTTCCTGTTGATCTGTAATGTCTCATGGCAAGATGGAACAGAGCCGTCATAATTATGAACACCACAGCACCGGAAAGAGGCGTAACAAACGCTGTCCACATGGGCCATCCGTATAACGGCTTATCCAAAATCCATGATGCGGGCACGTGAAGAGTAAGTGCAAAGGGCGCTATTACCGTAAAAAGAGCCCTCAGCGGAAGCGGGAAAATATCTATCGGATACTGGCAGGCGCTTCGGCCGCCGTAAGTAATTGCATTTACAAGCTCCACGGATTTTACACTGAAAATACTGAAGATTGCCTCAATCATAAATAATCCCAATATAAGAAGCATGCTCATGGCTATGGATTCAACAAGCACAAACACCTTCAGCAGACTCCAGGATATTCCCGAAAGGCGGCTTCCCATGATAAGCGCCGCTACTCCGACCGCAATGCATGTTATTCGCCTTGGATCCGTTCCTCCGCACAGAACCTGCGTAAGCACTCCCCTTGGCCTTACAAGAAAGGTATCAAGGCGCCCTGTCCTTACCATCATGGGGAAATCTCCCGTAATTCCTCTTCCAAAAAGCTCCGTTAAATAAAACGATACCGACATCATCCCAAAAAAGAAATACAGATTGCCACCGCTCCATCCTTTAAGGCTCTCAAACCTGTCCACAATAAGGATGACCACCATCATCTCTCCGCCCTCCATTACAAGCTGGGCCAGAGTCTGCATAATGAAGGAGCTGGTATATTGCAGATGACTTTTTAAAAGCATTCCTATTGATTTTGTATATAGTTTAAATATGTCCATTAGAATTTCCTTTAACCACCCTGTACTATCATACGTTTTCTGTTCGCATTCCACATAGCTACGCCAAGAGCTATAAGGACAACTGCCCAAAATGCCTGCAATCCGTATACTCTAAACGCGCTTGCAGGTGAATACTCGCCTGTATACAGTCTGATCGGCGCATCAAGTAGCTGTGCGTAGGGAAAAAGAGTTATGACTCTTTGCCAGCTTTCAGGAAAAAGATTAAGCGGCAAAAGATTACCTGATAACGTCATCATCAAAAGGTTCAGAAGTCCCTGCATTCCTTTGGAATCCAGGGTTCTCATGGTAAATGCCACTGTTATGTTTTCAAGGGCACACATGCAAAAAAGTCCCAGAATAAGAGCCGGAATAGCTGTTAAAAGCCCCCAAAACGAGGCCGGTGGTGTAGCGCCCCATCCCTTTGGCAGAAGAAATGCCATTATCAACATCGGAACCGCACGCATAACGCTGCCCATAAGCTTCTGGGCCATGACCCTTACATAGTAAAATCCATACATATTTACAGGGCGGCAAAGATCATAGGAAATGTCTCCCGATCTGATCTTATCCACCAGCTCTGTATCAGTTGCCATCATCATACGGAAAAAGGCCTGCTGAAGCCACACATAGGTAGCGACGCTTTCAATGGGAACAGACTGCGGTTTTCCTGCATAAAGGGCCCTGTAAAGCGCAACCAGAATAAGTCCGAAAAACATCTGACACAGGATTCCGCCTATCATTGCGCCGCGATACTGAAGCTCCATGCGAAGGCGCATTTTAAAAACAGATAAATAAGCTCTCATAGGTCAAGCTCCTTATACATCGCAGCAATCAGATGATCGGTGTTTTCAGGCTGTAAGGTAAGCTCGCTGATATTTCCCGCATCCTGCAAAATTGAAAGAAGCTTCGCAGTAGGGAGCTTTGAAGGCATATAGCTAAGCTCAATTCCATCCTCTGTTTTACTGCACACTACGCCCTCAGGAAGCGCTAACTCGGGAATAGCAACATCATATTTCACGCGGACATTACGGACAGTGTCGAAGCGCTCGAGAAGGTCATTCAGTTTTCCATCGAAAAGCTTCTGTCCATGGCCGATTACCATTACTCTTGAGCACAGTGCCGCGATATCCTCCATATCATGGGTTGTGAGCATGATTGTGGTGCCATATTCTCTATTTTCCCACTTTAAAAACTCGCGAAGCGAAAGCTTACTTACCGCATCGAGACCTATAGTAGGCTCATCAAGAAAAAGGAGCTCGGGCCTGTGAAGAAGAGATCCACACAGCTCAGCTCTCATTCTCTGTCCAAGACTCAGAAGTCTTAAGGGAGTTTTCATAAATTCCTCAAGCTGAAGGGCCTCCGAGAGCTCCTTCAGTCTTGCTTCATAATCTCCCTGAGGAATTCTGTAAATATCCTTTAGAAGTGAATAGCTGTCTATGATCGGAACATCCCACCACAGCTGGCTTCGCTGTCCAAACACTACACCTATGTTTTTTACATGGGCCTTTCGCTCCTGCCAGGGCACAAGTCCGCCGACCGTTGCGTTTCCTCCATCCGGAGTAAGAATTCCCGACAGAATTTTAACTGTAGTTGATTTTCCCGCTCCGTTAGGACCTATGTAGCCTACAAGTTCTCCCTTATCAACAGAAAAAGAAATGCCCTTAAGGGCATTAACTGTATCCTTCTCCCTTAAAAGCCTTCCTTTTTCACGTTTCTTTTTAACAACAAAGTCCTTCTTTAGGTTGTTAACTTCTATATAACTCATTTTTGGTTTCCCCTTATTTCAACAAAACTTCCCCAATTCCCCAATAACTATATGATAATCTCCTGCTATTTTACGGTGAGCCGCTCATAGATACTGCTTCAGATAAAACTCCACCATTCCGAAAAACTCGCGGACCGTATAATGTATTCCCACCGGCATCAGAGTGACCGCAGGAACTGATGATACATTCTCGTACCCGATATTTTTTGCTATAGAAAGAGCGCGAAGCTCGTGAAAACCGTTTGTTACAATTCCCACTCGTTTTGATAGATCTCCTATTATTTCAAGACTGTACTTAAGGTTTTCCTCAGTGTCCGTGGACTTTTCCTCCATAATTATCCTGTAATCGGCAATCCCATAGCTTTCTGTCAGTTTCCTTCTGGCGCATTCAGCTTCGCTTATGGACTCGTGCTTTCCCTGACCACCTGAGGCGACAGCCAAAGTTACTTCGTTATCCTTCAGATACTCGGCGGCCTTTTGTATTCTCACTCTGTATGGATTGGACGGCTCCGTTCCGCGAAGACCGGCACCAAGGACAATTATGTAATCAAGGTTCTTTTCAGGCGTTGCTGTCATGGCTCCGATGATCCTTGCTTCCATAATTATGAAAACGCCTAACACTGCCACAAAAACACCCCTGTATATCCAAATAAGTGGCTCCGGAAAGCGGATGCGCTCTGTTCCGTCTATTTTTCTTTTCAGCATAAAAACTCTGATAAAGGAAAATACGGCAATAAGGATCCACAGCCACACCCATGAAAGCTTTAGCCCTCCGCCATAGGCAAGGCATGTGAAAAAGTACATAACGGACCATACTCCCAACACAAAATAAATGTACATAAGTATTTTAGCGGGTGTAGGCTTGCCGTAGCCTGCATATCTTGAGGTCTGAGCCTTGTATTCCCTGTACTCTTCGCCAAATTCACCTTCAAGATATTCCTCTTCCTGCAGAATCTGAAGATGGAGCATAACCATGGCCCATGCGGTTATTACAAGCAGTACCGGGTTAAAGAACATGAGCATGACTCCGATGTATACCATATCAAAGCCAAGAAACGCGGGATTTCTCGAATATTTATATATGCCGCTTTTTATAAGACCGCGCTTTTCTTCTCTGGCAACTCCTGCTCGCCAGCTGTCCTTCATTGTCACAACTGCCATCAGGAACACCAAATCCCCAAGAAAAGCCAGATGAATACCTATAACCCTCCAGATGATAGTCAGCCCCGATGTGCCAAGTACAATGGATATAATCTCAGCAACCGGCACCGCTATCGTCGCATATTTCATCACCATCTCGATGTAATAGCTTTTATCGTGAACCTTGCTCTTAGCAATCTGATTGGTGACTATTCCCTTCCTTTTCTGTATAAGCATTTTTGCAAAATAAATTCCGTAAAATACTGCAAGCCAAAAAAGTGCAATTAATCTATACGTCAATTCCCCAATTCTCCATTCCAACAAAATACTTATCTCCTACTATAACATGAACCGGGGGAACGGGGTCACTTAGCAATAATCAAAGATAGACATCTGCCCATTAATCCAGGACTTCTGTGATACATCATTGATTTTGTCATCGGGTCGGTAATTTCCAATCAAAAAAGGTGATTCGGGGTCATGATTCTTCATGTTGGTTTTTACAAGTGAAGCATCATTGTTGGCATAACAATATCTGCACAGATGTCCGCAGGTATCATAGGCCCCAATATCACAGGATAAATAACACGCGCACTCACTCCTGGCGCCTTTTATCTTAGGCGCATTCAGTTTATTCCCGATGGCGCGCTCATAATCAGCGATTGTCATACATCCTCTGCAATCCGCACCATATTTTTCAAGAAAATCACCTTCGGCGCAGGGTTTCACAAGCATGCCATGATCTCCGGCAATTCTTATGATTTCCTTTCCGAGGAATAGCTTGTCTTTCTCAGATACAGTTCTTACTTCCGGAAAATTTCTTTTTACTTTCTCATACAAATCAATAAAGCTTATAACTACAACTTCTGTATAGCCTTCAAGGGATGAAGCCATCTTTTCAAAGGCCCTTAAATGAAAATCTATCGTGTACTTGTCGCTTACAAATATCGGGTCGTACCGCCAGCCTATAGCCTTAGTCCCAACCTTTCCTGACAAAAACTTAAAAGCTTCAATCACACGCTCCTTATCAGGAACCATAGGTTCTATATCCTTCCCGTAAGGAGTCATCGTAACATACCAAAACTGCCCATAGTCTTTTACAAGATCAAGGTACGGAAAAAATGGCTCCGGATTCTTGGTACAAAAGCCAATTGCATCCACAACTTCAGGATTAATCACGTATCTGCTGACCTGAATCGGGTTGTATGGATTTCGCACGCATACAAAGCCCTCTTTTATTCTATTTGCAAGCCACTTAGGATAAAAAGCAGGTATATCTGTTCTTTGTCCTGTATTAAGTATCATTTATACCTGCCTTTCATCAATGGTTAGTGGTCCATTATTCAGCGTAATAAACGTAATTAGCCTTTCTCGGAGCGGCATCCTTGGCAGGTTCTGCCGCATATCCAAGGGCGCAGTGTCCGATTCCTTCTCATAATCCGACATGGATTAGTGCATATTTTGATGTTTTCTTAGAAATTCATGTTTTTCCTCTGATACGCCTCGAGATCAGCTGTCATCTTCTCCGCAGTTCTTTTGTCCAATCCCCAACTTATCAGGTTGACCAGAACAAACACAATGATAACACTGACCGTGACGGATATCGCCGGTATTATATTGTCTTTGTTCGCGATATTTCCGCCAAACATTATTACCAGAAGGGCTACAATTATCAGCATCAGCTGAATGATTTCACGGATAACTGCCTGAGCTACAGACATTTCTTTTGATGTACCCATAAACAGCCCCGGAATACTGGTGATAAAACCATAAATAATGGGATATGCAAAAGCCTCATAGCCAAACTGCTGGTCCGGTCTTAGTATTGCACCAAGCACCAGCATAGCCGCGTTAATAAGCGTAACTACTATGAAAAAATTCCTCATGGTGTCAGTTATTCGTTCTTTCATACTTTTTCACCTTTAAGCATTTCTTTTATATCTGATACGTATTTTCTGGAAATTATAACCTTCTCTCCATTTTTGAGAATGCACATGAAACGTCCGTTTAAAGCAGGCTTTATTGATGATATTTTCATAAGATTGACAAGAACCGATTTTGAAATACGCCCAAACTCCCTGCCTGAGAGAAGCTCCTCAAACTCATACAGACGTTTTCTGGTCTCAAAACAGTCGCCTTTAAGGTAAATGAAAGTCTTGTCATCAACCGCTTCAATATAATAAATATCAGTAATAGGCAGTTGATAGTGTTGCTCTTCCCTAACAGCTTCTATGCTCCCCTGCCTGTTCTTTATAAAGCGTACAATGTCCTGTACCCTGGTATCTGTCTTGTGGCAGCCTATCTCTATGTATTCGTTTTTAGTCTCGTCTATCTTTAGAATTCGGATTTCCATATCAGTAGCTTCCCTGCAAAGAAAATGTGCCCTCCCCCTTCAGATAGCAGTTAAAAAACTCAAGTACCAGCTTATTGGTGGTATCTATGCAATATTCGGAATCCACAGAGCCTTTTCCAAGCATTCCGGCAAGGAACGGAGAAAAAAGAGGTAAGTCCGTGAAATCCATATGTTCCGAGCCTGCAACATAAGTCTCAAAGCCTTCAACTGCATTATTAAGTATAACATTGTTGGCATAAGAGTAGGACACTTTTCCGGCCTCAGCAGCCTCCATATGATGGGGCTCATTGGTGAGGCATAAAAGAGGTGTGGTATATGGCTCGTCATTTATAACCGGCGCTCCGTTTTCTATGCCGGTCTCTTCTCCAAGCATTGTTCCGTCCAAATCCACAACTGCTCCGATATCATCTCTTCTTCCGACAGTAACAGCCGTTGCTCCTCCAAGAGAGTGACCCATGAGGCCGATTTTCGTGGTGTCGATATATGATATCATTTCCCTGATCTCTTCTTCCGAAGCCTTTCCAAAATACCAGCTGTCACCATAGTTGCCCATGGCAGCGTCTTTCATAGTGTCCACAACGAAGTTCATATCATCCATACGAAGCTGCATCCACTCAGAAGTTATTTCATAGATTTCCTCTTCTGAATACTGGGCATCAGGGTTATTTCCAACATCCATTGCAGTCTGGATAAATGTAGGATCGACTGTAATGAGCTTTCCCTCGGAATCCTTTGTGTAAAAAGAGTGGTACGGATGATCAAGACTAACTACAAAGTAACCATTACTTGCAAGTTCTCTGTAAGTTGAAGTATTGCTCTGATAGTAACCAAATGCTCCATGAGAAAAGATTACCAGCGGAAGCTTTTTCATATCATTCTTACCTGCATCTGCAGCATAATTTTCAGGATAATAAAAGTGCACAGGAACCTCACGGAAAGAACCGTCTGTCTCAAATTCTTCTTTTCTGGAAGAGTCGATTAAGATTGCCTCCTGCTCTTCGACTTCATAATTTCCTGTCAAAGGTCTTCCCTGATAATCTGAAAAAACAAAGGCCGGAACCATGCTTGCCATGATAATTATTCCGCTAAGCACCGCACTGAAAACAATCGGAACTTTCTTCTTTATCTTATCGTTTTTTCTGTTTATAAGTGCCAGAACTCCGGCAACTAAGCTTCTGATAACAAGAATAAAAAACAGTCCCTTGAATCTGAATGAAAAATCAATTCCAGGTAAAATGATCATCACGAGATATATAAAAAGCTGCGCCAGATTTGCAACAGTCCTGTTTACGGACCATTCCCTCTTTACCCTGTCCTGACAGAGCTCAAAAACCACAAAACCAATCTCTGTAATCATCAGAATTATAAATAAAACAATAGCCATGATAATATCCCCTTTCGTTTGTGACTAAAGGAAATATATAACATGGCTTATAATCGAACAATGCTATTTGCGGTAAGATGCATTTTTCTCCGGTAAAATGCATAAGGCTAGTTTATTCGTAAAAAAAAGAGCAAATGAACCACTACCCACGTTTAGACTCAAAAATACATCCTATCCATGTATTCCTCCTGAAAGACACTGCTATCTGCGAGACTGACCTCTTCGGAGGATGAGGCAACCTTTATGAATCTGTCTCGTATTCCTCCTTGATCAAAGGCAAACTGAACGGCACCCTTGAGAGATGTATTTCCAACAGCATAGGTTCGTTCCAAGAGTTCCTCCGGAAGGAGGCCGATTCCGCAGGCTTTTTCCAAATTAATCTTTAGGCCAAAGCCCCCTGCCAAATAGACGGTTCCAATCTGGTCGTAATCTATACCGTATGCCTGTAAAATGGTCTCAAAACCGGCTCTGATCGCTGCCTTGGCGAGCTGAACCTCTCTTATATCCTTCTGCGTGAAAAGGACCTGCTCCGCGATTCTAAAACCGTTTTCATCTATATCTTCATCAAGGAAACCCGTATCATCAATAAGCCCCTCCTTAAGAAGCTCATAGACAATCTCTATGACCCCGGTGCCGCAAAGGCCTACCGGCGCCTGGTCTCCGATTGTTTCGTATTTTACGGTGCCTTCGTCGATGGTAATACTGCTGACAGCTCCGGGAATTCCGGCTGTTCCACAGGAAATATTTCCGCCCTCAAAGGCAGGGCCTGCGGCAGTGCTTGCTACCATAATCCTGTCTTTGTTTCCTATCGCCATCTCACCGTTGGTGCCTAAATCGATCAAAACACAGGGCTTTTCCGACTGATCCATTCCCACAGCCACAATACCGCTGACGATATCCGCTCCCACGTAGGTGCTGATGCCGGGAAGCAGGGTGCAGCCGTCTACTGTGCGACAGCTTATATCCACCGGGGTATATGGAGCTACGCCCAGAGTTTCACAGGAAAGTCCCTGCCATAAGTGCTGCATTGTGGTGTTTGCGGAGATGATCTCCGGTATGCTTTCATCCACACCAAATGAGGAAACCAGCTCTTTGATATCACTGCGAATCAGTTCCTTAAGCTCGTCTCCTTTTCCCTGATTGGCTGCCTGAATTCGGGATATTACATCTGCTCCGAAGCTGCGCTGATGGTTGACCCCTGTTACCGCTTTGATGATCTTCTTCCGGTCGGGATCAAGGAGCGCTGCCGCTAAGGTGGTGGTACCGATATCCATGGCAACCACAGGATTCTGCGGCATTTCTGAAATGTCACTTTCTTCTATTGATGCTATTTCAATTGATGCTATCTCCATGGCATCATCGGTATCATCTATCTCAACTGTAAAATCTCCGCATACTCTTGTCTGACATGCAAGGCGAACACCCTCTCTCAAGGCTTTTGCCGATAAGCGTTCCTTTTCTATATCCAGCGGCTCAGGAGCATCAGAAATAAATCGTACCCTGCATTTCCCGCAGGTGCCACGGCCTCCGCAGTCCGCATGGATACGCCATCCTTTCTCTCTCATTATCTCCAACAGATTTTTACTTCCATCGGAGCTACCGCTAAACTGTTTCATACTCATAGTAATGCTGATTAAAACCTCCTGTTTGGCGCTCTCTTTCCGTATATTTCATATTTTCCCATAATAGCGCTTTGACTTCAACATGCAGACGGACTGAGCATGCATGCCAAAAAGAACCGTCCCCGGTGGCACACTTTTTCATGCAGCCTGAGGGACTGTCAGATTTTTAAGCCATCGCTCCTTACGTAGCCAGAAGTGGAATATAACTACCTTCACCAGATCCAGAAGTTTTACTGCAAGGTACATCGTCACAGGTCCAACATTCGTGTATCTTGCAAGAATGAACAGCATCGGCAGCATAACGAGAATCGTTATAAATGCATCCGTATACATTCCCATCTCCGTATCACCTCCGGCTCTTGCTATAGCCTGCTGGGCATTCATAAGAACCCATGCGGGCATGAAGAAGGCCAGAAGAATTACCATGCTCCTGCAGATGCCTACTGCGCTGTCACTCAGCCTGCCAAATACAACAGGCACGATAAGTGTAGTTCCAAAGCCCACAAAAGTCATGATAAAACCAAGAACGGCAGCTCCCGATAGGAGCCATTTTTTCTGGACGCGTGCTTCTTCGAGATTTCCTGTGCCGAGAGTTTTTCCGATAATAACTCCTGTTGCCGAATAAATGCCGCTGAAAGCAACAAAGAAGAGATTTGCTATTGCGAAGCCGGACGCCATGCCGGATACAACATCTGCGCCGCCTCTTCCGTTGTAGATAGCTGTTGTCACTGTCTCAGAAAGCACCCACACCATCTCGCAGAAAAGAACCAGTGCGCCTTTCTTTGCCATGCTTCCAAAGAGCCTTACGTCTATCCTGATGAAATCTGTAAATCTCACCATGAAGTCCGGTTTAAGCTTCGCATATACCGCAATGAAAGCTATAAACTCAAAGCTTCTGGCAATTACTGTGGCATAAGCGGCTCCGTTTACTCCAAGAGCCGGAAGTCCAAAGTGGCCATAGATGAGCACCCAGTTAAGGCATGTATTGATAAGGGTTGCTATAACCGTGATCACAAGCGGAATATTTACCTTTCCAAGATCACGAAGAGAGCTTGCTATGACAACGGATATAGTCATCTGAATACCTATAAAAAAGCAAATTCCTATGTAGCTAACAGCTGCATCAAGAATTGCATCCGCCTGAGTGTTACCGATTACCATAAGCGACAAGATCTGTCTCGGGTATACCCTGCAGACCAGATAGTAAGGAATCGCGGCAGCAAGCCCCATGATCAGCTTAAATCTGAAGGCCTGCCCCATACCCCTCTTATCCTTTGCGCCATAGTACTGAGTCATGAAAATTCCGCCTGCTGTGCAGATCGTATTGACATAAACCATGAAAATGAACATGACCTGTCCGGCCACATTTACGCCAGACATAGCGATGTCTCCAAGTCCTGACACCATGAAGTTGTCAACCAGCGAAACCATGCTCTGTATGAGCTGCTGAAGCATTATCGGTACTGCTATCGACAGTGCATTTATATAAAATTTTCCGGGACCAAATAATTTTTTCCCTCTACTTAATACTGCATTCATTTCTATCATTTTCTCCTACAATACCCATTCTTTTCTTTACTCATCATCATATCTTTTAACCTTTTCATTTTCACACCTCCTTTGTTTTCAAACTTATCACATGAAAAAAAAGAGGTCGTCATCTACACCGATAACGACCTAAATTTCACTGATTTTTCCTCAGGTTCTGCTCTTTCTCAAAGAAAGCCTTTTTGATGGTCCAAGGGGACGGGGTTCATTTACATGGTGTCACACTTAAGTGCCTCAATAATACTGTCGTTCTTGATCCTTGATGCACTAAGCAACATACTGAATCCAATGATGATAAATACTGCAACAACCATCATCAGATACATAGGGTAATTCAGCTCGAAGGCGAATACCTTGCTCTCAATCGTGTTAAACATCAGGAAACTAAGAAGGATTGATACCGGTATTCCAATAACCAGAGCTCTCAGTCCGTAGAGAATAGTCTCAAGAATAAGCATCTTCTTTATGCCTTTTTCTTCCATTCCTACTGATCTGAACATGGCAAATTCCTGCCTTCTCAGATGTACCGCTGTAGATATGGTGTTTACAATATTTGCTATTGCGATAAGTGTCAAAAGAATAGTGAAACCATACATTGCAGTGTTAAGCATAAGCGATACTGTATCCATGGCATTTATTGCCTGTGACAGATCCTGAACCACGCAGTTTGTGTAGCCGCCATAAGTTGTGATGTCACTGATCTTTGATACAAGTCCCTCTTCACTACCTGTGGGGAACACACCGTATGTATAGCTAAGAGCTGTTCTGTCCAAGTGCTCCTGCGCTTTTTCATAATACATGGACACGGGAACGTAAACATCCACTGTGTTCTTGGGAACCAAATTGCAAACATAGCTATCCTCTTTGTACTTAACGATTCCGCTCACTTCTACAACCGGAGGATTATTCTCGGGATCATCAAAAAAGATCTTTTGGCCTATTATACTTTCGTTAAACACAGGCTTACCATTCTCAGTATGAAGGTAGCTGTCCAGAATTACTCCCTTAAGCTCTTTTCCATGATAATCTGTAGGATTTATCCCGTTTTCATTAAGGAGTTTATCGAAATCTCCATCATCCACAAGAATCACCATAACTCCGTCAAGGCTGTCAAACAGCGGCTTATAATCGTTTGTTAGATAATCCTTATTCAAAAAGCTATTGTTTGCCGGAACAAAATCAGACTTATTGTCATGATCCCTAAAAAGATAGGTGACATAGTCTGCAGATACAACTCTTTCAACCTCCGGAAGAGCCTCCAGTTCCTCTTTTAACCTGTCTTTTTCATCCAACCCGCAGGAAACATATATGTTGAACGGAAGATCAATCTCATACTGGTTCAGCTTCAAAAATGTATTATTAAAAAAGTCTATTGTCAGGAACATTATGATCGATATCGCCATGGAAAAGACAATTACTGTTCCCTTAAATCCGTTTCTCTTTATGTTTTTATAAGCAAGTTCACCTTCATAACCAAAGATTTTTCTTATAAAAGGATTAACCTTAAGCTTTCTTGCCTTCATCTTAACCACATTTGTCTGGCGAAGC
Source organism: Butyrivibrio sp. WCD3002 (assembly GCF_000424265.1). Taxonomy (GTDB): domain Bacteria; phylum Bacillota; class Clostridia; order Lachnospirales; family Lachnospiraceae; genus Butyrivibrio. The sequence goes on along the minus strand of NZ_KE384155.1, from coordinate 21,806 downwards.
GCATCGAGAGGCATTATCTTAGATGCCTTGATCGCCGGAACAAGAGCGGATATAAACACTGTCACAGCAGAAACAATCACAATCGCCAGAATAACATAAGGGTTAACTATGATAGGAATAGCTCCTCGCATACCCTCAGCTCCGGCGATCATATCTGACTCAAGAATTTTCCTCCCAAGGAAATCCAGGGTTACTGCAGCACCTGCGCATCCTGCCAGAATACCCAGAGGGATTCCGATAAGGCCCAGCACCAGACCTTCAAAATATATTGATGATCTTTTTTGTGCCCTTGTAGCACCAACGCTGGCCAGCATGCCAAGGTATCTCACTTTCTCAGTAAGTGACATTCCAAAAGCGTTGTAGATCAGGACCACCGAAGTAGTGATCACTATCAAAAGAGCAATTCCCATCAATGTAAAAAACTGAATGTAGGTTCCGCCCATTCCCTTGGTAGCAAAAACACTTATCAAAAATTCAGTGTTCATATCCCCGATATGAAGACCGTAATCCTCGGCAATCTTCTGTATCTGAACTGCTGAAGTACTGTCAGCCTTTTTTAAAGCTATGCGACAGTCAAGGTATAAATCTCCATTATCATCAAGCCCTACGGCCGTGCCAAAATCCATACCCCTGAGGATATCAAAGTCCTTTGTGGGTCTGTTGCCATGAAGGATTGCCGTAATAGTAGCGCTCTCTGTAGAAAGAACTTCGAACTGCTCTTCAGACCTGTATGATCCACCATAATAAATCTTTGTTCCATCAGGTTCTATTTCATATCTGTTTCCAAGCTCAAAAGTAATGGTGTCCCCAACATGAAGATCAAGGTCATTATCCTTAAGAAATGCCTCTTCGACGGCAACTTCATCAGATGTTTCGGGGAGCTTGCCCTCATACTCAGAAACCACAAGCTGCTTGTATATATCCCCGCCGCCATTATAAATATTGCCAACCCTGAAACGCATCTCTTTATCTGTGAGCATCCTGACACCTGCGATGGTAGGATCTGTACAGACAACTCCGGCATATTTTATTCTGGAATCATTTTCAAGAGCCTTTACATCTTCCCATGTCAGCTTATCGTAGACAGCGTGAACATCACCATCCGTAAGCCTGTTGATGGTTCCGAAAAAACTGAAGAATGAGAAAACACCAACCAGTATGGCTGTGATAAGTGCTGTAGATGCGACAATTCCAAGGATTGTAACAATAGTTCTCTTCTTATTTTCCAGAAGGTGTCTTATGGTGAGTTTTGATATGATATTCATTACGCATTCGCCTCCTCCCTCTTGGAGTCATGGGTTATCTGACCATCTTCAATTGTTATTACTCTGTCCGCTGAAAGCGCAATTCTCTCATCATGAGTGATGATGATAACCGTCTGTCTGTTTTCCTTATTGAATTTCCTAAGAAGAGCTATGATTTCTCTGCTATTCTCGGAATCAAGGTTACCTGTGGGCTCATCAGCCAAAAGAAGTGCAGGATGATTCATCAGCGCTCTTCCGATTGAAACTCTCTGCTGCTGTCCGCCGGACAACTGATTTGGAAGATGTCCCACTCTCTCTGATAATCCAAGCTTTTGAACAAGATCATTTAAAAGCTTCTTATCCGGCTTCTTTCCATCCAGAAGGATCGGCAGAGTCATGTTTTCCTCCACGTTGAGGATCGGAATCAGATTGTAAAACTGATATATAAGTCCGATCTGTCTTCTTCTGAAAATAGCAAGCTTTGTTTCATCCAGCTTACTGATATCCGTACCTGAGATATTTACTTCTCCTGAGGTCGGTGTATCAACGCCGCCCAGAATATGCATCAGAGTAGATTTTCCCGAACCTGATGGTCCGACTATAGCAACAAATTCTCCCTGCTCCACATCAAAGGAAACGTTCTTAAGAGCATCTACTTTTGTCTCTCCGCTTCCATAGACCTTACACAGGTTTTTTATTTCCAATATCTTCATACGTATTCTCCCTTCTCATCATTTACATTGTTCGTTAAAATTTGTTTCTGATGATAGGTTATAATATTGAGATTACAATCAAGTGACTGTTTTATTACACTTTTGTCACATTTCCGAGTCTTGTCTCTTATACAATCGTCTTATCGCCTACACGATGGTCTTATAAAGCTTAATGACAAAGGTAGATCCGACGCCCTCTTTGCTGGTTACTGAAATCTCGCCGTGCTGATCTTCTATGATAGCCTTAGTCAGTGCCAGGCCGATTCCAACACTGTCTTTTCCTGCATTTTTCCCCTTATAAAACCGTTCAAATATATGAGGAATATCCTCAGCCGCAATTCCGCATCCGGTATCCTTTATCGTTATCTGCCTAAAGAGAGTTGTATCAAGGGTAGTGATTTCAAGCTCTCCCCCGGCATCCATGTGCTCAATGCAGTTCTTTACGATGTTCTGCAGTGCTTCCACCGTCCAGTTTTTATCACAGGGAAAAGACATGTCGGTGACAGCCTGTTTATATGAGATTCCGCGAAGCTCAAACTGAATTTCAAAGGGCTTTATGACTTCTGCCAGCAATTCCTTTACCGAAAGCTGTTCCCGCTTAAGCTCTATGGTTCCTGCATCAAGCTTTGACAGCTTCAAAAGAGTCTGTATCAGCCAGTTCATTCTTGAAAGCTGCGCGGACTGGGTTTGCAGGAATTCCCGGCGCTTTTCCGGATCATCTTCCACAGCCAGAAGGTCATTCATGACCATCATTGAGGTAAGCGGCGTCTTCAGTTGATGGCTTATATCAGCTATTGCGGACGCAAGCTGCTTTTTATCGTCGCTAAGTATCTCATTTTGAGCCTTCAGCGTAGATGAGGCTTTATATATATTGTTTACAAGGATGGAAAGCTCGCCCTCCTCCTGATTCAGGATGTCAGGTGTATCCGTTCCTGATAAAACCTTTACCAGATAGTCGTTTAGTTCTTCAATCCTGCTATACCTCTTTTTCGTGTAGTAAAAAAAGACAGCAAGGAGCATGGCCCCGGTAATAAGGGGCAATATCCCTGCTGTTATTCCTGCAAAAATGAATCCGCCAAAAGCCATAAAAATGGTTACAGCGGATCCAATAATCATGATTCTTCTAAAGTCTTGGTTTCTCATACAATTCCTCACATGGAAGTTCTTCACAAGGTAGTTCTCTCAGCTAATATACCCCATTCCTCTGACAGTTCTGATAATCTGCGGATCTGCCGGATCCTTTTCAATCTTATCGCGAAGTCTTTTTATATAAACCGTAAGTGTATTGTCATTTACAAAATCACCGGCTACGTCCCACAAGTCCTGGAGCAGCTGATTTCTTGAAAGAACCACGCCTTTGTTATTGCAAAAAGTAAGAAGAAGTCTATATTCAAGAGCTGTGAGTTCAACAGTTGTCTCCTCCCCGGTGTCTTCATCTTTCTTTGTAACCCTTGCTTCACCTGTGTAAATAGTGATATTTCCAAGTTTTTCTACGGATGCATCACCTGAACCTGCGCCGCCTGTTCTTTTCCCGGAACGCCTGAGCACTGTCTTTATTCTGGCCATAAGCTCATTGATTCTGAAGGGCTTACAGATATAATCGTCTGCTCCCATCTCAAGTCCCATGACCACATTCACCTCCGCGTCACTGGCTGTGAGGAAAATCACAGGAACATCCTCTTTTTCCTTAAAGAACTTACACACGTCATAACCGTTGCCATCCGGAAGGTTGATGTCCAGGATACAGATGTCATAAGTGCCGGTTTTCCAGGCATTTCTGGCACTGGCAGCATTTTCCGTAAGTGTGACTTCGTACCCTTCTTTTTCAAGAGAATACTTAAGCCCCATGCTTATGGCATTATCGTCTTCAAGCAAAAATACTTTCATCGTCGCACTCCTCCTGCATCTTTCTGCTTGTTTTTCATTTTACTTCGTAATCCCCCACAGCCCATAAGGATCCCGCTTCAGTTCTTTTTCATATAACGAAACCACTGACAATATATCAAAGAACATCACCTTGCAATCCCCAATATAGGCTTCTTTTATCAGATTTTTATTATATGCCATGTCCTGTATCTTGTACCAGGCTTTTACGGGCGGATGTCCGGCCTCCATGAACCATTCTTCCGGTGGATACTTTTTATTAATCTCCTCTGTTGGCTCAAACATTTTGTTTATGTCCTCCGGAGTTGCGCCTTCCATGTAATGCATGGCCGTGAGCTTGTAAATATCAACACCAAACATCAGGGCTTTACCGCCGTTGTGAATCGCATAATCAAGGCCGCCCTTTACTGCCTCCTCTGCATGCTTTCCCCATCCGGCAGTGCTTATAACATCTTCCCCACAGACAGTATCGGGAAGCATACGGAAGGTATCCGCTATAGCTCCCATGGCGGTTTTCTTTTCATCCCTGTCCAGAACCTTTATCTTGACGGTGATGCCCATTTTCTTATCTTCTTCTGTAAGCTCAAGTTCCTTACTGAGCCTGAGAGCCGGCATGAAAATACTTCCCTCTTCTGTCACAAGGTCCTTTAGGGCATCGATGAGAGTCATTGCCCCGCCTTCAAGATTGCCGAAGCTGCTAAGAGAGCTGTGTACCTCCAGGATCATTCCGGCCTCTACGCCCAGAGCTGTTAGTTCTTTTATCAATTCACTTTTTGTAACTGACATATAAATTGATTGCTCCTTTCAGTTTTGGTAAACCCTTATAAAAACGCTGATTTTATGTGAAAAAAGGCATACTTCGCCCAAAATAGAATTCATTAAATCAGTGCAATTATCACAATGTATACAGCCGACAAAATGACATAGAACCATATATCCACCTGTAAGAAACAGTACAGGAAATTAAAGCAGAAATGGATCACTATGCCATAGATGAGGTTGTCATTCTTTTTCATGAAATAGTTCATGATAAAGCAAAGTCCTGTCATTACGATGACATTGGACAAAACATAGGGAATCATCTGAATTCCCATGTAATCAGAATCCACAAACCAAAGTACTGTATGCCAGAATGCCCATATAACACCCTGGATCACAGATGCTTTGAAAAAACTGTACTTTTCATTAAGGTGCGGTCGAAGATACCCTCTCCATCCGGATTCCTCTCCTGTAGGGCCTGTTGTTATTGAAAAAAGAAATGATGCCCAGAATGGATATGCTCCAAGACTCCAGTATTCACCGAATGCTTTACCCTGTAACTGAGACAATATGAGCACCGTTATCAAAGTCGCACAATCCCAGCACCATAAACCAGAATACAAGATAGCTTAAGATAACATATCTTTTTACTTGCTTTTCCACGCGTTACCTCCTTACCGACATATTGTCGGTCTTATTGCCAAATAATCGGGACTTACCTTTTGCCTGTAAGTCCCGCGTGCTACCTGACTCTATATTACATATTTGTTTTTTCTTTCCTCAGCTGTTTTTACGATTCTCATGACCTTACCAAATCTACACCCCTGATTTCAGATGCCAAATGCACTTAAATTCTCTCTATTATCTGTAGCGCCACCAGCAACTTGTCAAGATTATGGTTTGCATCTGAAAGCTCATCTATTGTGTAGTCGCCTTCAACCAGAACATCTCCTGCAGCCAGGAAATCATATAACTCAAATCCGAAGATTAGTCTGCTTGGCATCTAAACTTCCGCATGAACCAAACATCACAAACTTGGTTGCACCGGTAATATGATTAACCTCAGCCACCATACTTCCGGCCAATGCCGATCCAATCATCGTCAGATAAAAGGCAATCTTCTCTCTTAAGCCAGCGCTATTTCTGCCGCCTTTTTATTTTGGCCCTGGGGATCATTTTACCTGTATAGGCTGCGCGTTTGATACATATATCATAGCATCGTAAAGTTCAGACGGTGATCGCCATATCCTATATGTCATGGGAATAACAGCCATAAGCGGTGAATATGCTTCTCCAAGTGATCCCATCCATGTATACTCGTTGACATTATTCTTAAGTGGCAAGTCATCCGGTATCTTGGAAAAATCGAGATAGCTCTCATCGAAACCACACTTATACGAAGCTTTTGCCAGCGGGTCGTATGAGAAAAAAGTCTTATTCACTCTCTTTGGACCTTCCCCTTTGCGAAGATTGCATTTCGTCTTGTAAAAATCAGTACCGATTACAAAGTATTGATCTCCAAGAGCATCAGCCAAAAGATTACCTGTTACCTTTTCATCAGGTCCGTAAGTTCCATGGCGCTCCACATGACCAATATGTGCAGACACAAATATCATGTTGTTTCCAAGCTTCTCTTCCTGCTTAAGGATCCAATTGATATTATCTGCCATGTATCCATCTCGAATTTTGGCAGAGCTCGAAGCTCCTGTTTCATAAGCTGTAAACAGCTCAATATTCTGAAGCAGTATATCTGCAAAATGTGCAATATACTCTGCCTTTGTTGAATTTACTTTAGCGAGTTCTTTCTTCAGATCCTCATAGATCGCAGCTCTTTTTTCACGATCATACTCAGAATCAATGTCCTCTGCCTCATCGTCCCAGGTCTTCTCCAGTTCAGTTACATCAACCCCAAGCTCTTTTGCGCCTTCCGCAAGATACTTATGATTGTAAGCAGTTCTCTGCATGTCAAAGCCATAGAATCTAAGCTTATCACGCTCAGAAGCAGAATCATTGTACTCACGCATCCATGTAATGAGCTCCGCCATCTGCTCTGTTCTGTAGATAGCGAATCCAATTGCGGCTGCAGCTTCTTCCGCCGTTCCTTCTCCGCCATTTATATATCTGTTGACTGCCTCACATCCGCCACAATCGCCCTCAAGCGTAAAGGCTCGCACTCCGTAGTTTTCAACCAGTACCTTAAATACGTCAAGTTTGAGCTCCTGAAACTCTACGTTACCATGAGTTGCTTCACCCAGAGCTACAATCTTGGTATTCTCCGGGATTGTAATATCCGCGACAGATCCGGCATATTTTGCATACTCTTCTATATCTGCGCTTTCACCTGTTCCAAAGCCTCCAAAATATGAGAATGTAGCTCCGGCAACTATTACCGCCACTATAAAGGCCATCAATATGATAAATGGCCATGAAATCTTTTTCCTTTTATTCATTCCTTCCCTCCGATATTTACAAACTAATCAGCGCAAGTACTCCATAGGCAGCAAGTCCCAGGCTTGCTGCGCAGCAGCTTGGCGCATCTATGAATATCTTTAATTTCGTTGCCCTTAGAATAAAGCCGATAATCTGGAAAACCACCGGATTCAGCAGCACGCACCACAAAGGCAGCGGCAATACGCCTTTTATTATGAAAGCCATAACTGCAATAGACGGTATGATGACCAACATGGCATATAGCGTAAAAAACGGAACATATATCTGTCTGAATATGCTATTTATCACTTCCTCAGCCAGCTCCTGATCATTCTTTTTCATGATGATCTGATATATGGTCGGCTGCAGACACAGGAAAATGTGTATCATAAAGCCGCCCATGGCCCCGCATAAAAATATAATTCTAAGAATCATGGCGCTTATTGCATAATTTCCATCCAGCTGCATCAGGGATATAAATCCGCATGAATACATGGGGACGGCAAACATCACCAATATCCCGGAAAGCACAAACCTAAAGTGCGCCATTCTCTCCCATGCGCTGTCGATCACTCCCATTTTTCCAAGCTTCCTGTTATCCGGTCCCTTTAAATCCAAAAACAGATCAGCTGTCGCACACAGGACACCGCCGACTATTCCTATAATTGCCAAAACTAATCTTGCTGTATCAGTCAATCCTCTGCCCTCCTACTTTTTTCTTAATTCTATATTATCTTAAAATCAAAAACAGACCTACCTTTGCACGGATATAGGTCTGTTTTACACTACTAATCATTATAGCATTTTGCAAAACTCGTTTAGTTTATGTTCATTTTCTTCTGAAGGCTTATCCTTCGGATCTATGAAAATTGCTGTGGCAGCAAAACTGTCAATTCCGATACAATCCTTTAGCTTAGAAAAAGCTTTCTCAGCCCCGGCACCGCTCTGACAGGCAAATGCGGCTATAGTTTTACCTTTTAATCCCTCTTTGTTCTCCAAAATAAATGTCCTTAGCGGTGGTGTGAAGGTACTTGCCCATACAGGAAATCCAAAAATAATCTCATCATAAGCAGACAAGTCCACATCGTAAGGCTCAAGCTCAGGCTTCTCTGCCATAACCGCACTCTTTCCGCCCCAGAAAAATTTTGAAAAGCCGCCTGTAGCGTATGCTTTCTTGGGAATTAGCCTTAATTTATCTGCTGAAAGCCCCTTTGCCATTTCATCTGCTATGTACTCTGTGTTACCTTCCAATGAAAAATAAACAATAATTCTTTGCATACGATCCTCCTTCAAAATGTCATCTATTTACCTTTATGCTTTTCTTTCCTTTTCTGCTGTTTTAGTTTAAATAGTCTTAACTCTTCTTCCTCTTTCTGCTCCCGGCTTTTGACCTTGCGTTCAAGCTTGTTCTGCTCTTGCTGCAGCTTTAATGCCTGCTGAGATTTTGTTCCGATACCTTTTCCCAGAACCGTTTTCTTGGCATCACGTTGTAATCTCTTCGGATTTCTTTTGCTTTCCTTTACCACTGTATCTACAGCAGGGCTAAATTTCAACCGACAATAGTTTCTGATAACAAACTCCTGAACTTCGTAATCCTTGGGTTCTGCACCAAAAATCACTTTTGCCACAGATAATTTCCCATTGTCAACGTGTTCAAAAACTCCTACCCAGAAAGGATCATCAAAATATACTGTTAATTTATCACTCACAAACCCAGTATCCATCGTAAACCTTCAAATAATTGTAGCAGTCCTCATTTCTCTGATATCACAATAGCTCAATAACAAAAACAGGCCTTCTCATACACTGAAAAGACCCTGTTTTTCACTTCATTCTATCCCGATATAACTTACTTAGTGGAGCATACGGGACTTGTTCCCTCAAGTTTCCTGTTGCGTACCACTTTTCAAAACCGCTGATCTTTTCATACAAATAATTGATCAATAGTTAATACATGAATAAAATCCCCATAATAGTTACTCTTTTTAAGCCCGTACGTGGTGATAAGTGTATTGTGAATAGTCGCCTTCTTTGATATCTTTTCACGAAGCAATTTTTTTGCCGCTCTTGCTACCATTTACAAAAGTAAGATAAAAGATACAGAATGGATCTACAAGCTTATAATTCTCATTTCTTTTGCTGTCGCCAAATGAATTGTATTTTATTATAAAATCGCCTGCCATTAGGGCATTTAGGCGCCTGGATAACTCACCACTATCAGTTATCCCTGTGTAATATCATACCTGGACATACTGATTCCTCTAGACTCTAAATACTTCTCATTTTCTACCAATGAAAAGGTGCTCAGTTTCATCTCATAAGTAACTCTCCCATAGAGTCCACCATGATTATTTATAATGTTTTCCAATATCCAGGAACTTGAACTACCACACACAATCACCATTAGGTTCTTTTTATGGCAAGCCCATCCGTTCCAAAAGGCTTCAAATCCTGTCATAAATCTAGCTCTAGGAGTATCAAGCCACTGTATTTCATCTATAAACACAACAACTCTTTCATTCGATATTTCGTTATAGTCTCATCATTATCATCAATCGGTGATAATCCACCATGGCTTTGTCCATCAAAAAATCATTATATCTTTCGATGAAAGGCCTCTTTGCCTCTCTCGCCGAAAAATATAATGATTCTAACGGAAATAATTAACAAATCTCAATTAAGCAGAAATGCTCTCATTTCCAGCATCTAACATTGGCACGCATGATATAAAAAACTCCCTCTCCAATCAATGCAGATTCAGTACGAACTTCACAAACTCAGGACTATCATGGTTTACGATCTCGCTGTGTCCCAGATCCTTGGCAGCCACCTTAGCCATCTCTTCATCAGTGAGTTCAAAATCCCAGATATCGATGTTCTGTTCCATTCTCTCCACATGCACTGACTTGGGGATGATGGAAACACCTCGCTGGGCATTCCACTTCAAAGCAACCTGTGCTGCACTCTTATCATACTTCTTTCCAATCTCTGTAAGAACAGGATCTGTGAAAATCCCATGTTTTCCTTCTGCAAGAGGTCCCCAGGCCTGAGGAACAACGCCATAAGCCTTCATATTCTCAAGTGCTGCTTCCTGTGCAAAGAAGGGATGAAGCTCTACCTGATTTACAGCCGGAATTATTTCTACTGTCTCGCAGAGGTTTGTAAGAATAGCAGGATAGAAATTTGCTACACCTATAGCCTTGGTCAATCCTTCCTTGTATGCCTTTGTGATTCCGCGATAAGCAGCGAAGTAATCACCCATTGGCTGATGAAGGAGAATGAGATCTGCATAATCGAGTTCCATCTTACCAAGCGATGTCTTTACTGCCTCATAAGCAGCGTCCTCACTCTTCATATCATTGACCCACACTTTGGTGGTTATGAAAAGCTCTTCCCTTGTGGTAAGACCATCAGAAATAGCACGGGCAACTGCTTTTCCAACAGCTTCTTCATTTGCATAAGCGGCTGCGGTATCGATAAGACGGTATCCTGTCTTGATAGCGTTATAAACTACCTCTTCGCATTCTTTTAAGTCCGGAATCTGAAATACTCCAAATCCCTCAAGTGGCATCTTTGCTCCTGTGTTAAGTGTAATGTACTCCATAATAGAAATCCTCCTTCTTATCTGAAATTATTTTGTGTGAGCCATTCATCCAGCCCTTCTATTTCCTTGTTAAATAGTCCAGCAACAACATCCGCATTTCTTGCTGACGCTTTTGCATCCTTAAGTGATGTGGTCATGTAGTTATGATCATCTGTATAAGAGTTCGCAAAAAGATAAATCTTTTTTCCTTTCCAGTCCGGATAGGATTCCAAAAATCTCCATACAGGAAGCGGTGATGTGTACCACCAGATAGGAAATGCCAGAATCAAGCTGTCGTATTTTTCCACATCCGGAAGAGGTGTCTTTATCTCCGGTCTTATCTTCTTTTCTATCTCTTCCTTTGCCTCTCTATATGCACAAGTGTTGTAATCTTCACTGTAGGGTACCTTTCGCTCGATCCTGAACATATCAGCTCCGGTCTTCGCCACAATCCGTTTGGCAATCTTTTCTGTATTTCCGCTCCATGAGAAATACGCTACAAGTGTCTTCATTTAAACCGCCTCCTGTTTTATAAACGATGTTTATGTTCTATGTTTTGATGATACCCCGTATATTCAGCTGTGTAAAATTGAACTTTCGTATTATAATATACTTGTTGCGTATATTAATCTTTGGGAGTTTATCATGATCGAGACATATCTTCTGGAGCACCTTGTAGCTTTTAAGAATCACAGAACATTATCCGAAGCAGCAGAAGCACTTCATCTTACGCAGCCTACACTTACCAGATCCATGAGCAAGCTCGAGGACGAGTTTGGAGTAAAGCTTTTTGAGAGGGAGAAAAAAAGACTGTATCTTAATGATACAGGTAAGATAGCTGCAGAATATGCAGAAGATATTCTTCACATGCATGAGGCCATGGAAGAACAGGTACGTCTTTCTGACAGAAGAAGCAAGACCATAACTGTAGGATCCTGTGCACCTGGTCCGCTTCTTGAGCTGATGCCAAGACTATCAACGACATTTTCTAATATGGCATTATCAACAGAGATGACAGATGAAGAAACCCTTATTACAGGGCTTAATAACAAAACATATCAGATGATAATACTCAACCATCAGCTTGAAGGTGAGCTTTATCATTCCCAGCACTGCGGCTCAGAACACCTTTGTGCATCACTAATACCGGAGCATAAACTTGCATATGAAAGCTCCATCACGTTCAAGCAAATGGATGGTGAAAGTTTTCTTATGGTATCTGAAGTCGGAGTATGGGATGCCATCGTCCGAAAGCATATGCCAAAATCAAAATTCCTTCTTCAATCGGGAACAGAATCACTTATGGAAGTGGCAGAGACTTCATCCCTGCCAACATTTTCGACCGATCTTACCAACCGTGTTCTTGGAATGCGTCACAACAGATTCTCTGTTCCGTTTTCTGATAAAGATGCACAAATGGACTTCTACTGTATTTGTCTGAAGTCAGAGTATAAGAATTACATAAACTGGTTCAAGAGATTATGATATTTCTTCATACAATGAATCTCCGGAGTGGCGCGCAAACTGGGACTTGCTCCATGAATTCCCGTAGCACCACTGGACCATTTAATTGCGATAGACGTGTTGCCGCCAATTCTTGGGCTTCCGTTAATGATAAGTACTTTCATAGCCATGTCTCCTTCCTGCTTTTAATAATCTGTCTTTACAGATATTTTCTCCCACTTATCTATCTCATTAAGTCTGGCATTTAATGCACCCCGGACTGCTGAAATAGCATCTGTTCCAAGAAGAAGCCTTAAAGGAGTCTCATCACTCTCAATAGCTTCTATTAGAGGAATACCTGCCTTATCCGGATCTCCGGGCTGCTGTGCCTTGTTCACATTCTGTTCAACAGAACGAAGCCAGGCAGTATCTTTATAATCCTCCAGCGTGTTCTTTGACCCTTTAAGTGAGCTGTCATAAAAATGTGTCCTGAAAGCACCGGGTTCCACAATCATCACCTTAATTCCCAAGGGCTTCATCTCAGCATAAAGCCCTTCTGACATCAGTTCCAACGCTGCCTTACTTGCAGCATAATAGCCGGAAGCTGCGCCTGTACGGGCTGCTCCTATTGACGATATGTTTATTATGGCACCACTTTTATTCTCTCTCATTCCGGGAAGGACAGCTTTGATCATTTCAACTGCCCCGAAGAAGTTTGTATCAAACATCTTTCGTACACCTTCATCTTCAGCTTCCTCGACTGAAGATCTGTATGCATAACCTGCATTGTTTACAAGGACATCTATCTTACCAAATTTATCGGTTGCAGTCTTAACACAGTTTTTAATGCTGTTTTTATCCGTAACATCCAACACCACAGCAAGAGCTGTTTCAGGATACTTTGCCACTATGTTTTTTACTTTATCAGTATTTCTCGCAGTAACTACCACGTTGTAGCCTCTTTCAAGAGCATTTTTCGCGATTCCCGCACCAATTCCACCCTCTGAGCAGCCAGTAATAAGCCATGTTTTCATGTTATTCACCTCTCCTTCCCATGCTGGTAAATGATTTGTTATAGGTTTTCTTTCTGTATTCCTTAGGCGTAACGCCTTCATATTTTTTGAAAAGTGCAGAAAAATGACTCTCCCCGGCGAATCCCAGATATTCAGCTATATCTGTGCAGCTGTACTCGTTGTAGGAAAGAAGATATTTTGCTGCTGTAAGCTTCTTATGTCTGATATAATCCGATACTGGCATCCCGACCTCTTTTGCAAAAACCGTAGACAACCAGGACGCATTCATCTCATGCTCATCAGCAAGCATCTGTACAGTTATCCTGTCATGCAAATGGTTTTCAATATAGTCCATGCACTGGAGAATCTTTGGTGAATACTCCTTGTACTGGTCGTGATACCCCTTCATCCTTTCAGCATAATCAAGCATCATTTCCTCATATAATGCCTTGATATCATTTACTGAATTCATGGCATCCATTCTGCGTATATACAGATCCGACATACCATAGGACTCATCTGACGGCATACCGCCTTCAATGCAGAATCTGCAGCAGGTCGTTATGGTTGAAACGAATAGATATCTCTGCTGCTGAAGTGGAGATTCTGACAGCTTTGGGAAAGTTTTCTTTCTGTGCCTTACAAGAGCCTTCTTCAGTGCAGATATTTCTCCGTTTTTGACCAGCTCAAAGGAGGACATCTCCTGGCTTAATGTCTCATGAACAAATTCCTCTTCGCGCTGCTTAAACAGGTAGTCCGAAAGCGCAGCATCCATTTTTTTAATCACTTTATCCTGCATAAATGTCGTCACCTCTATAAACGCTAGTTCATATCTGACAGAGCCCGGTCGGATACGGGATCCGTAATCGCCCATAGTACGTGCGATAACGGCTCCCAGCTCCTACTAAAGATATTTTATCAAATTGTGAAGGTAGCTCCAAATGCCATGACGGCTTTTCTGTTGCACATTGTTATGCATGAAAGTCTCTCTACAAACTGTGAATAGATCTTCTGAACTGCTGCATCTCTCTGCTCTTTTCTTACTTCTGCTTTTCTTGTATCCTGAACGTCATTAAATCTCATGGTATTACCTCCTCAAATGTTTTTATTTGGTTGTTTGTACTTTCCTTATGACTGTATTATGCTTCTTAACCGGGTTTAAAAACATAATATTCATTGGTTTTTATATCTATATGTTGTTACCTTTTGAAATCTTTTGAAGCCCTTTTGAAGCCGCACACTTAACTAAAAAAATGACGTAGACCAGTATCGTCTACGCCATAAATTCTATTTATATTACGATAAAGCGCCATCACTTACAACTTCAAACGCATATCTATGTATTTCTGAGTCCTGTCTTCAAAGCCGACCTTTTTATAGATCGGATAGCCTTCATCTGAATGCTCTGAGAAGAAGGCGCTGCGTATTATCTCTTTCTTTTTCATAATCCCTATTTCTGCTCAGTTCATCTCAGCCATTAATTCCCTTAAGATATTCCTCCTTGGATATCATAGGAGTTTCAAGTATCTTTTTGGTTTCATCAGATAATTTGAGATTTGATGCATACTCAGCACCTGCCTTTTCAAAGCTTTCAAGAAGAGGCTCAGCTACAATAGCAGCTTCAGGAATATTAAAAAGCGGTGCTTCAGGCACACAGACCATTTCCAGATTTCCGAAACATGTATTGCACATTTGTTTCAAGGCATCGAAGTTCCCCTCCCAATCGGGGAAACCGCATCCACTTATCACAACTGTATGGATCTTTGAAAAATCAACCAGCGCTTCGTGGTGAACAGTTCCGTTACTCTCCTCTACCATCCCCTTTTTTACAAGCGGTATCGTTCTATCCAACACTGCTTTCAAATGCGATGGCATGGAATAACAGTAAAGCGGGAAGCTCCAAATAATGACATCAGCCTTTACATACAGATCAAGAATTTCGTTCTGGTCATCTTGAATTACGCAATGCCCGTCCTTTTTTTGCCAGCATCCAAAGCACCCTTTACATGGTGCAATATTCTTATCAATTACATTGATTACATCAATAACATTTTCCTGTTCTTTATCCATTCCCCTTAAAAAAGCCTCAGTCATACGAAATGTATCGCTCTTCTTTTTAGGGCTTCCGTTTAATACAAGTATTCTCATAGCATATCATACCTCCTTTTATCTTGTTGCAAAAACATAGGATACCCCGTCAGGTGCCTTCATGGGATGATTATCAGAGCCGCATATCAAATGCCTTTTTTGAACTTCCATCAAATCCTTTGTTTTCGTAAAAACGATGTGCATCTGATCGGGAGATTCCGCTTTGAAGAATAGCCTTATAACAATTCTTCTCTTTGGCATATGACACGGCCATATCAATTACTTTAGAAGCAAGTCCCTGATTTCTATAATCTTTATCCGTTACCACGTTTTCAATAAAGCAGACGCCCCTATTGTTTCTCGTAAGATTCGGTATAAACACTGCATAACAGGTAGATACCACCTTACCATCATCTATCGCACCAAAATAGCGAATGTCCGGATTGTTCTCGATTTCTTTCCACACACTTTTGCTATTTTCTATGGATGAAAAGTCGTCATCGGGTTGAAGCTGCTTATATAATTCGAGCAGCGATGGCAGATCCTGCTCTGTGAGTCTTCTAAATTCCATTAATCTCCCTCCATATGAATTACGGTCTATTTTTCCGCTCTATGAATCACCGAAACATGTGTAATCTTATTGGCCTCATCAGGATATTCTTTTTCAAAATGCATCCCAATAGCTTCTGCTGTTTTGTATGAGGGTTCGTTAGTATATTTACAGTAAGAATAGAAGGACGGATAATCAGTGTTCTCGAAAGCCCACTTAAGGGCTGCACTTGCTGCTTCTTTTGCATATCCTTTACGCTGGCAGTCCTTCCGGATGTGATAACCGATTTCAGGAAGCATCTCTCCATCAATATTCTGAAGCGTCAGCCCGCAGTCGCCGATCATCTCTCCGCTTTCTTTAATGCACACCGCCCAAAGGCCAAAACCATTTTCTTCGTAGCGCTTCATATTGCGCTCGATCCAGTCTCTGACACGCATCTCATCAAAAGTATACGGATAATGCTGCATAATATCCCGATCCGCCAGGACAGCATACAATGCATCATAATCGTCCATATTCATTTCCCTTAAAAATAATCTTTCTGTTTCAATTCTCATCATTTTATGTCCTTTCTTGGTCCATTTTCTTAGAATCTCTCTCGTTTTTTCTCTATCCTCATAAATGGGGCTATGGGCACATCCTTCATAGAGAAAGAACTCTTTTTCCGGAGCTGCATGCCATTGGGGACGGTTCTCTTTGGCACATATATTAACGTAAAATAAAAAACAGACCAGCTCCGTACACGGATTTTGGTCTGTTTTTCACCAATTCTTATTTCTGTTTTATTCTTTTCATAATAAATCCAAAGACATTTCTTACCAGCGGTCCTGCGAAGAAGATCTGCCAGAAAAGAGCCATAGGAAAGTTCAACGCTGTCGTCTGAAGCCATACAGCCACGAATTCACTGCCTGCATCCTTAAAAAGGATTGTCGCTGCCATGCTCATAAGCGGGCACATGAGACACACAGACATTGATGAGATGGCAAGTATGATCATTATCATAGGGTCTTTTCCCGGAGTGACGAATCTGAAAGCCAGCTTCTGAGCCAGTTTTCCTACAAATAAAAGCTCAAGCGCCATGGCTATCGGCCACATGATAAGCATTTCCTTGAATGCTGCAAGGAAGATAAAGTTCTGCATTCCGCCAACATTCAGTGAAATGTTGTAGCATATCATGACATAAACCATGACAAATGCCATAAAAGCAGTAAAAAACACATCCTGTAATTTGCTCTGTGGTAACATAGGGGTTCCTCTCTTTCTTAAATAGGGAAGACCTCCGTGTTGTTCGTTATCACCCGGCCAGGATGTGCGTTTCCAATAATACCTCGAAATCTTCATTTTTTATCGGCAAATGCAGATTATAGCAGATATTTTGTTTTCGTGTAAGTCTTTTTTATTCCTTCTGACTACTTCATTATTCCCCCATGGAAATAGCATTCATAAACTCTGGTATTTTTGACTTGACTTTTTGTTAGCATGTGCTAATATTATTTACGTTAGTTAATGCTAACATAAATGACATACATAGTCATAAGAATTCTCCTACCTAATAAACGGTGCGTCATGCCAACGCACCGTTTTTTCTTTTCCGAATTCATGGTAGGTCATAGATTATTCCTTTTTGTACCCGGTAATAATTGCTAATATCATGCATATTACTGCCGCCCATGCAAAAAACTTATGATATTTCATAAAGACCTCCTTTATTTTTGAGACATTTTATCAACACCAATCAATGACTAATACCCATACACTAATATGTTAGCACTTGCTAACCCTAAAATAAAGGCACAATTGCCGTTTTTATGCATACACATTCCATTGCCTTATTGATAAAAATTCTCACTCGTTAGCTGCCTCTACACTCCCTGTGCTGTTTTATAATTATTGCAACAATGCGAGAGTTTCAAAGAAACGGAGCAATTCGTGTTGCAATCACAAACTTAGGAGGACTATTTATGATCAAATGGAGCACAATAGGAAAAGTGGCATGCGGTTTCGCGCTAGGTACAGCAGGAGTTAAGCTCCTCTCCAGCAAGGATGCCAAGAAATGCTACACACATATAACTGCCGCAGCATACAGATGCAAGGATACATGCCTTGAGACCTACACTAACATCAAGGAGAACTGTCAGGATATCAGTGCTGATGCAAAGGAAATCAATGAAAAACGATATGCTGATGAAAGAGCAAAAGAAATTGAGGATGCAAAGGCTGTTCTGGCAAATGCTGAAGCTGAAGCCGCTAATGCATAAGACATAATTAAGCTCAGATGAAAGGCATACTATGAATTGTAAAATATTGCATGAAAATAGGGGACGTATGCGTGTACACATTGCTGTACGCCATATGTCTTCTTTTGAAGCTGATAAGATCCAGTATTATCTTTCCTCACTTCCTTTTGTAAAAAAAGCTGATGTAAATGAACGGACTTCAAATGCCATAGTTTTCTATGACTCTTCCTGCAGGAATGAACTGATACAGGCGTTTTCTGAATATAGTGAGAGAACAGAGATTACTGTACCCGAACATACAGGCAGGGAACTCCGTATCGAATATGAAGACAGAATGTTCTTCCATATTGCGGGCAAGCTTGTCCGCAGATTCATCATTCCATTGCAGATAAGAAAGGTGATCATATATCTAAAGGCTATCCCTTACATAATTAAGGGGCTTAAGTGCCTACTCTCCGGAAAGCTTGAGGTTTCTGTTCTTGATGCAACCAGCATTGCGGTATCACTGCTCAGAGGCGATCATGCAACAGCAAGCAATGTAATGTTCCTTCTTGAAATGGGTGAGATGATGGAAGACTGGACTCACAAAAAGTCCGTCGATGACCTTGCAAGGGCCATGTCCCTGAATTTAGACAAGGTATGGATGCTTTCTTCTGACGGCCAGGAGGTCCTTTCAAATATCTCTGACATAAAAGAGAATGACAGGATAGTTGTCAGAACCGGCACCATGATCCCCCTTGACGGTGTAGTACTAAGCGGTGATGCTTCCGTAAACCAGGCAGCCATGACCGGTGAATCCGAGCCTGTCCACAAAACAGAAGGCTCTCTTGTATACGCCGGTACTGTTATTGACGAAGGTGAACTTGTCATAACCGTACAGAAGGCACAGGGGCAGGGACGATATGACAGGATCGTAGCCATGATAGAGGAATCCGAAAAGCTCAAATCCGAGTCAGAAGCAAAGGCTGCACACCTGGCCGACAGACTTGTTCCCTACACTTTTGGTGCCACACTCCTCACCTGGCTATTTACCAGAAATGCCACAAAGGCCACATCAATCCTTATGGTAGACTTCTGCTGCGCATTAAAGCTCGCCATGCCTATTTCAGTACTCTCAGCAATGAGAGAAGCCGGCGATCACAAGATATCAGTAAAAGGCGGCAAATTCATGGAGGCTGTGGCTGAAGCAAAAACAATAGTCTTCGACAAAACAGGGACTCTGACTCATGCTACTCCTAAAGTCGCCAAGGTTGTTACTTTTGGTGATAACGACGAAGATGAGATGCTTCGCCTTGCTGCGTGTCTTGAGGAGCACTATCCTCACTCCATAGCCAACGCAGTGGTAAAGGCTGCAGAGATTAAAGGTCTGACTCATGAAGAGAAGCACACCAGAGCTGCCTATATCGTTGCCCATGGCATTTCCAGTACGATTGACGGTAAAAAGGTATGTATAGGAAGCCATCACTACATCTTTGAGGACGAAAAGTGTATTGTTCCAAGTGGATTCACTGACAGGTTCGATTCTCTTCCACCTGAGTATTCGCACCTGTATATGGCTATCGGTGAAGAGCTCGCTGCAGTAATACTTATCGAAGATCCACTTAGAGATGAGGCTCCTTCAGTAATAAGAAAATTGAAAGAGGTTGGTTTCGAAAATGTAGTTATGATGACCGGAGACAGTGACAGGACTGCCAGGTCAGTTGCAAAAAAGACCGGCGTAACCAGATATTTCTCTGAAGTTCTTCCCGAAGACAAGGCTGAATTCATAAGAAAAGAACATGAAGCCGGCAGAAAAGTAATCATGATAGGTGATGGTATAAATGACTCACCTGCTCTCTCCGAAGCCGATGCCGGAATCGCGGTAAGCACCGGAGCTTCTATCGCAAGAGAGATTGCAGATATAACCATCTCCTCCGATGATCTCGGAGCTCTTTTAACGCTTAGAAGTCTCAGCACAGAGCTGATGCGAAGGATCAACCTGAACTACAATTCCATTATCGGGTTTAATTCATTCCTGATAATCATGGGGATGCTGGGGATCTTCACACCAACGACAACCGCATTCCTTCACAACGCATCTACCATAGCTCTCAGCATGAAGAGCATGACAAATCTATTGGATGATTGACACATAAAAACCTCGTAGCGGCTGTTCTGGCAACTACGAGGTTTTCTTTATTTATTTCTTTATCACAGATATGACTTTGTAATCCAAAGTCTCTATAGCCCTTGTAATCGTGGCGTCATCCACTTCCCTATCATATTCGACCACAGCTTCCTTCTTCCGTAAATTCAGCTTAGCTGATACTCCGTCAATTCTGTTGATAGCTCTTTTCACACGATTACTGCAGTTCTCACAGTGCATCCCGTCAATCTTAAAGACCATGGTCTTAACTACAGGACCTGAAAGCTTCTTGTCCGGCTCCTTAACTGTAGATGATCCACCCCCGCAGCAGCTTCCCTGTCCCATAAAATGCTTTGCTGCGCCTTTTGAGGCCATTATGATCACTATCAATAAAATTATAATAACAATCGCATTTGTCATATATTATTATCTACCTCATTTAAGTTTGACTATGTCAATCCTGTCTATCACGCCAATTTCCTCCAGGACCCTGATCATACGATAGACAGTGGCAGTACCTATTGAATCATCTTTCTTTTTGACATTACAGCATATATCCTTACATGAGGCCCCATCATTTTCTACAATTACATCTGCTACCAGTCTTCTTTGTTTTGTTATGCGCATTCCGCTACTTTTCAATGCTGTGATGATCTGTTCGTTGCTCATAATCTTGTTCTCCGTTAGTTGTTGCTAACCAATCCCCAACAATAAAGCCCGCTCTTGGACGGGCTTTATTACATTATTTGTTTTTGCATGAACAGGCAGCCTTGTGGCAAGCTCCTGCTGATGGACACCCAATGCAGTGTACACCTTTCTTCTTTTCCTTATAAATATATCTGATCGCAAGTCCAAGAATCATTACGATAATTACAATTGCAATAAAATCTGCCATAAACTAACACTTTCTCACGCCCTCCGCAGCAAGTGCGTCGGGCTGTTCTGAACAGTTACACCCTTTCTAATTTGAAACAGATCAGTCCAGCTTGTACTCCAAAGCCATCTCTTTCTGATTTTTCTGAATCAGGTATACAATAAATGCTGCAAAAACAGCAATCGCGATAAGTCCGTATACAAAGCCTGCTCCCAGAGCGCCTGTTGTAATGAGAGTTCCGATCTGATATACAAGGAATCCAACAGTGAAACCTGTTGCAAGCTGAAGTCCAATAGCACCCCACAGCCACTTAGCTGACTTCATCTCAGAATTCATAGCTCCAAGAGCCGCGAAGCAAGGTGGTGTGTAAAGATTGAACATAAGATATGCAAGGGCTGCAACCTTGGTAATTCCCATTACTGCTGCTACTGCATTTCCTTCACCGATAAGCTCAAGCTCCTCTGTATCGATGAGGTTAGAGATTGCAAATACTGTTGCGATAGTACCAACAACGTAAGCGCTCATTGTAGCCCCGTAGTTACGGGGTTATATTTTTGCCCTAAAATAGTCTTAGGCAGGATGAACCTGGCTGTGACTTGTGCAACCGTTGCTTTGTGATTCTATTTCGTTATAGTAGAGCAAACGGCTCTCCATCCCGCCTAACATAGTATAGTAAACGAATCGCTATCGCCATGGAGGAGAAAAGACAATGCCGAAACCACTAATGAGTGATGAAGAATGGTTCAACTTCCTGAAGGAATGCCGTAGCAGCGGAATGTCCGATAAAGACTGGTGCATAATGCATGGCATACATCCTTCTACACTGTACAAGGTCATTAAACGACTTCGTCAAAAAGCATGTA
>NZ_AUJO01000016.1 GCF_000424265.1 Butyrivibrio sp. WCD3002 | reverse complement strand
TTAACTGATATGTAATGACCTCCTGTCAAGAGAAAACTTACAGGGAGTCACCACAAACTTATTTAATTGTTACTAAAGACATCCGGAAAGAGCCTCGGGGTATCAGTTCCCGGCATTGGCCACTCTGATATACGTGGATTGGTTACCGACAGGTCAATGGTCCGCCGTGAGCTCTACCGTCTAAAAGCGTGGATCACAGATCACTCTGTGCCGGCATAGTTAAATCGTAGATAGCTCGAACCTTGAAATGGCCGAAGCCCTTTCAAGATGCCTTCAGTTGTTACTTGGTTCTTGCCAGATGTAAATGGCATAAGCCATCTTACATCTGCTTGATCACCCACTATAACAGCGGGATGATGATGTCAAGGCTGCGTAGCACCGCCACAGGCGGTTTGGCCTTGATATCAGCAGTACGATGTTATACCTCATCAGGCTATGTTATCGGTCATCATGCCCCACATAAAGCACGCGAGTTCTCTTGCGATGGCAGTTTTTGCAACGTTATGTTTCTTGCACTTACTGAGAACCATTTTATAGTACCTGCGTCTCAGGCGCTCGTTAGCCTTATCGGCATAGGCGATGACCTGTGGAGTATTTCCATCCTGACGCGCCTTCAAGGCTTTTGATTTATAACCTATCTGTCCTCTTGAATAGCACTGAGAAGCCTCCGTCAGGAGCATGCGTACATGCCGGTTTCCGGCCTTTGTAATGCCCAGCCTCGTTTGATCGTCACCGCTTGAATCTTCGCCGGGAACAAGCCCAATATACGAGGCAAACTTTTCTGCAGAAGCAAAGCGTTTGAAGTCGCCCACCTCAACAATGACGGATAATGCTGTATGTGTCTTCACACCGATGAAACAACAAAGTTTCCTGACAGCCTCTTTGTATTCATCCTTTGCAGCAAGCTCTTCGATCCTTTTATCAAGACGTTCGAGTTTATCGCTTAAGGTAATATATGTCAGCAGATACTCATCGAGGATCTCTTTGTAAAGAGCCTCAGGGGTTAATGACTTGAGCCAGTTTATATGAGTTGCCGTCCAATGGCTGTTTCCGTCATATCGGTAATCATGCCTTAGACAGAATGCCAGGATCTGCTGCTTGACCTTTTTAAGTGCGAGTTTATGATCATCGCGCATACGGAGGAATTCTTTTACTTCCTCGTCAGATGCGGTAGGAACATGTACCGGACTGTAGTTGTGCTGGGCAAGGCATTTTCCTATGATCTCAGCATCACGCTTATCCGTCTTGATCCTCTTTTTGCTACGTTGCTCCAGCATCGTGGTAGGAGCAAGGATCACACAGTCGACATGATGATCGGTCAACTGGTGATATAAGGTGTAACCGAGGCAGCCCGCCTCATAACCGCATACGAAGATAGTATCGTTTCCGTAGACGGTGCGAAGGAATTCCAGATACTTCAGGACTTCCTTATAATCTGCGGGTGTTCTTCTGGAATAGGAGCCTTTCTCTTTCTCCAGAGTATAAGCACAAAGTGTAAAACTTTCTTTGTGGACATCCATTCCTACGTAAACTGTGGTATTATTCATTTGTGACCTCCTTTTGTATGCGGTAATCCCTGTTACCATTTGTTTTAGCAACTATAGTATACAGGTAAATCCACGTTGCTACAAAATGGAGGTCATTACATATTGTCTAATGGTGAACTTCTCAAGGTTATCATTGATGGTATCAACTGCATCCGATACGGAGGAAGCTGCATTAGCAACCAGCTCTGAAGAAGTTGCAACGCCTTTAGCTGCTTCTGTAACACGTTCTACGTTGTCTGCGATTTCCTGAGTTGATGCTGACTGCTCTTCGGATACAGATGCCATGTTAGTGGCAACATCGTTAACCTTCTGCATCTGACCTGCCATTTCGGTAAGTGTAGCATTTGCTTCTGAAAGTTCCATAGTGATTTCTTTGAAGGTGGTTGCTGCGGTATTGACTGTCTCAGCACTGTTGTTGATAAGCTCTGTATTGGACTGAGATTTTTCTGAGAGCATCTTTACTCTTGCGGACATTTCTTTGATGATCTCAGCAATCTGGTTTGTTGCATTGGCTGAGTTCTGTGCGAGAGCTCCTATCTCGGAAGCTACTACCGCGAAGCCTTTACCCATCTCACCTGCTCTTGCTGCCTCAATTGAAGCATTGAGTGAAAGAAGGTTTGTCTGTGAAGAAATGGAGTTGATGAGATCAATTATCTGTGTGATCTTCTCGGCTGCATCATCAACGCTTTCAACGGCTTCAGCCATATCTTTCATGGATTCAACGATATTGTTCATCCCGCCTGCAACGGTTGCCATATCATGCTGTCCGCTGTCTGCCTTTACAACCAGGTCGTTCATGGCCTCTTCTATCTGATGCTCCTGATCTGTTACGCTTGCAACGGTCTGAGCCAGAATAGTTGCATTTTCAGCAACCTCGTTAACGGCATCAGCCATGTTTTCAATGTTTTCGCGAATCTGAGTCATGCTTGCAGACTGGTTATTTGCTGCATCCTCAAGATCTTCTGCGGTGCTCTTGGAGGTCTGTGCATCTCCAAGGAGCCTTCCGGAAACATCTTTTATCTCACCAAGTGATGATCTCATTCCATGGATGAAATCGCCCATTGCTCTGTTCATGTAAGCAATTTCGTCGTTTCCGTTTGAGGTGATATCCACTGTGAAATCACCGCCTGAAATCTTTTCAATGTTATCTGTAAGAGATGTAACAGGCTTTTTGATCATTCCGTGGAGAACTCTTGAAATGATGAATATTACAACGATTACTGATATTACGGTTACGCATAACAGAACGAGAATGAGTCTTGTAAGGGTGGCGAGAACTTCATTTGACTTGGCATAGATGATTACGCGCCAGTTCGTTCCGCTTACAATGGAGGATACTACATAGTATTTATTGGATCCTGCCTTGAGAGACTGAACCTCGGATTCTTCTTTTCCTGATTCGCTTGCAGCGAATTCACCCATGGCTGTAAGGAACGGATTATCGGAGATTTCAGAGATGTTCTTTCCACATACACTTGGGTCATCTTTGTATGTCAGAACCAGTCCCTGCTCTGTTATCATCATTGCTCCACCTGTTTCATAGAGCTGTATGCCATTGAGCTCTTCCTGAGCACCGGCCATCATAAGATCTGCTGCAAAGCATCCTTCGCGACCGTCCTTTAGATGTACATGTCTGATAACTGTAGCACACAGATCACCGGTTACTTCATCAAAATAAGGGACATCATAGTAATAGAACCAGCTGTTGTCGTAGCTTACGGCCTCTTTATACCATGCCTTTTCAGTGATGTTCTCCATGGTAAAATCAGGAGCACTGGGGAAGAGGAAGGTTCCGTCTTCAAGAGCAAGGTATGCGCCGGTCGGGATCATGCCGTATCTGCCAACGGTACCGAGCATATATGCCATGATCTCATCGTTGCTGTCATACTCATTTTGTTCAACGGCATCGGCAACACCGTTAAGATAATAGAAAGTGGAAGACAGCTCTCTGTTTATCTGACCTGCATCTGCTGCAACCTCATTTTTCAAAGATGTATCTATCAGGTCTTTTACCATTCCGTATCCAAAGGCCAGAACCATAAGCTCTGCCACAAGAATACTGAGTATGAGTAGTATTACAAATATAATTGACAGTTTCAGACTTATTGGCTTTGGGGCTGCTTTTGCCTTGGCGCCTGCGTTGTTGTTTTCATTTGCACCCATCTTGTTATAACCTCCTATTAGTTTGTGTGTTGAGTTTCATGTTGGTTAATGGGCATAATAGCCACTCTATATATTATAAAAAACAAAAGTAATCGTAATTTTAATGATTTCTGTATTAAATATAAAATAATGGAAAAATATTTAATAAGTGGCGGAATTTTGTGAACGTGATTGGCTTTGCATGACTTATGGGGATTTTGAGATTGGTTTTCAAGTGGTAGAATGGAAAATGTGAGGTAAGAAAGAGATTGCCTCCGGGAAAGGATTATGAAGTTATGAGTGAGATTTTAAGAGATAAAAACGGACTTACAGAAGAGGAGTATTTAAAGGATTATAATCCGGATAAGTGGAAGAAGCCTTCACTTACAGCGGATATCTGCATAATTACCAAAAGTGAAGGCGCAAGAAAGATTCTTCTTATCAGAAGAGGAAATCATCCCTATATCGGAAAATGGGCACTTCCCGGCGGTTTTACACAGCAGGGAGAAAAGATTGAGGAGACGGCTTCAAGAGAGCTTGAAGAAGAGACCGGAATTCGTATGGATGCAATAAGTAGGCTTATGGCCGGCTGATTGTAATGCTGTTTTCTACAGCGCGATTCTTAAGATTTTCTTATGTTTTCCATATATTCTTAAGGTTTTCTTAAAAGGTATTGCCTTGCCTGTGCCAAGGTGATATCTTTTTTATTGCGTCATTTCTTGACGTTATCTGCCACTATACAAGCGGCAGAAAAATCCCGGGATTATTTAATTACAATAATAAAACAGGAGGATTATTTTAAATGAATATTAAAAGAGTAGCCTGCGTTTTAAAGCGTGTGGCCGTAGCTGCCTGCATTTCTGGAGCAATTTTTTTCTTTGCCCCTGTAATGCCGGCTTCCACGGTACATGCAGAAAGCTGCGGGCATGAAGTATATGAATGGGTAGAGCTTATCAAGCCAACCTGCAGTAAAGAAGGTAAAAGGGTAAGAATATGCCAGGACTGCGAAAAGGTCTTGGAGACAGAGGCTATAGACAAAACAGAGCATAAGGGAAAATGGGAGAAAACACAGGATGCCACCTGCAGCGCTGAGGGTGTTAAGTCCTATATCTGCAAGAATTGCAGTGAGGTGCTGGAAACAGAGGATATACCCAGAAAAAAGCATGTCTTTTTATGGACTACCACAAAGGATCCGACTTGCGAGGAGGAAGGATTAAAGCAGCAGATTTGTAAGTACTGCGATGCAGAGGGAGAATCCAAGGCTATTCCTGCCAAGGGCCATAGAATGGTCAAAAGGAAAACTACAGCTGCTACCTGCAGATCACCAAAGCTTATTGAAAAGGAATGTAGTCTGTGCGGTATCACCACCACAGAGCGCGAGGGAAGTACAATAGATCATCGCTATAAATGGGCTACTACAACGGCAGCTACCTGTGCTGATGCAGGGGTGAAGACCGGGACCTGCAGCATGTGCGGAGGTACAAAGTCGGAAGCCATCGCACCAACAGGAAAGCACAAATATGGTAACTGGTCCATCGAATCAGCCCAGATTAATGGTAAGGTTTTGAAGCTTACCCAGTCACGTACCTGCAAGGTATGTGGCAGACAAAAGCAGACGGTCACCGGGAAAACAGCACCTTTTTCCAAAAAGCATGACAAAAAGAAATACTATTATAAGCTTACTCAGAAAACCGGAAGGGTAGTAATTCTTTGCACTGACTGCCGCCAGTCTGTAACCGGCAAAATTTCATCAGGAGCACTGAAATTCACAAAGCCTAAGAAGGATAAGACGAGGACTATTTCGAAAGCGTGGAAGAGGCTTAAGATTGAAGGGTGACTTGCCTTGCTTGCGCATTAGTTTGTCAGTATAATATTCGTAATTAACGATATTTTTATCCGGAGGTATTTATGACAATAGGTCAAAGAGTTTTTCATTTACTGGAAGAAAAGAATATGACTCAGCGAGAGTTTTCGCGTAGAACGGGTATTGCAACCAATACTATAAGTAATTGGAAAAAGAAAAATACTAATCCCGGATCAGACAAAATAATGTGCATATGCGCTGCTCTGGAAGTAACTCCGGAATACCTTCTTTCCGGAGTTACTGAAGATAGCAAAAGAGGAAAGGAAGTGGATTTTATGGTTATTCCAAGTGGAACAAAGGAGCGAGAACTATTGGAAATGTTTAATGACATGGAATGGATTGACCGTGAGCATCTTCTTGACTATGCAAAGAAGACACTATCTAAATATGCTCATCATAGTGGAATTCGCAAAGAATCCGATTCTTTGGAAAAGATAGCAGAGTTCAACGATATTGAAATTTTTATGGATTCGAATTTTGAAGGAAAGCCTTCGCTTGCAGTGTACTATATTGATGATGATATTACAGGAACAATCGACATCCAAAAGGGGCTTATCGAAGGTGACTTTTCTGAGTATGTGCGTCCTGTTATTTATGAATGGCTTAATGATAACAGGGCTCAGCTTTTAGATATGTGGGGGAAAAAGAAAATAGAATTATTGCCAGAGTGGGAGTAGTAAATGGCGTGTATAGTAATAAAAAGAATACTTGGATATGAGCTTTGTGTACTGGAAAAGGAGGGAACGCTTTTTTATTCGGATCCTGTTGTAATAATTCGGAAAGAGAATTTTACTGAAATCTATAACATTCAAAAGCATGAACATGAAACCGGTGATATTATTCAAAAGAAAACTACAAGAGAAACAATATATAGTTATATAGAGAATCATTTAGAGTTGTTTGAATTGTAAATTATCAGTATGTGTATTGAAGATTCTATCGCTCAATATACAGCATATTTCCATGACAAATGCCCATATTTAGCGTATAATATCCCTATAGAACGTCTAGTTCTATGGGGATTTTCTTATGATTTGTACCAATGAAATTTGGTGCATAAACTTTATGAAAAGAGTTTAATTTGGGGGCATACATAACGATTAGTTTAGCGGCAGCGCGCCTGGATGCTCCAAGACATACGTGCTGCTTTTTCTATAAGTTCGATCGGAGCTTTATACTGGCATAAAGTAAGGGGAGACGGTATAATACATGATTAAATATTTAAAGGGGGACATTTTTAGCAGTCCTGCTCAGGTTATTACAAATACGGTTAACTTGGAAGGGGTTATGGGAAAGGGAATCGCTCTTGAATTCAAAAAGAGATATCCCAAGATGTTTGATGCATATAAAAAGAAATGCGATAGTGGAGAATTTAAAATTGGGAATTTGATGCTGTTTAGAGAAGTTGATAAACAGATTTTGCTTTTTCCAACAAAGGATAGGTGGAGAGCAAAATCACAACTTGAATATATTGAGAAAGGATTAATCAAATTTGCTCAAAATTGGGATAAGTTGGGGATTCACTCTATAGCTTTTCCTGCGTTGGGATGTGGCAACGGGGGATTGTTATGGGATGATGTTCGAAAGCTTATGGAAAAATACCTTAAAAAATTGCCCATTGATATCTATATTTATATTGATAGCTATTTTGACAGTAAGAGCAATATCGAGGAACTGTCAGATATTGAAAAAATGATGAAGGGTGAAGTCGGATTAGAGGGATACGTTTTATTTAGGCATAGATGTATTACATATATCAAGGAAAATGGCTTTGTAACGGTTGATGATGGCAAGAAATGGACATTAAGTGCAGATAATGAATTGCAGTTAGATTCATCTATAGTTGATGAGAATTGTCTTATTCATGCATGGGACTATATTAGAAATGTAAAAGTTATATCAAGAGAGGATGCAAAGAAAAAGGACAATTCATTAGTTTATCCTCTGATGGGATTGATGAAAAGTCTGGATTATACATATAGGGTTTTTGTATCAAAAGACGGTTTGCAGTTTACGGATGAACCTAATGCATATGCGTTTTGTGCTGCTTGATTTGGTGATATAGGAATGGAATATAAGAGAATACTTGGAGAACAGGCAAAGAAATTGAATATTGCTTATAAGTATTGGCCTCTTTATCTATATCATTTTTCTGACATTCATAATATTGTTAATATTTTGAGTGATGGTATCATACTTTCAAGGAATGAAGCCAGAAGGCGTGGTGTAATGTTTTCAGATAATTCAAGTGAACGAGTTATTGAAAAAACTAAAGAAGAAGCCTTTAATTACGCAAGGCTTTACTTTAGACCACAAACTCCAACCCAGTATCATAGCGAAGGGTATAAACCAAGGGCTGTACGTGATCGTGAAATAAATGCAAGCTGCCCTGTACCAGTTTTTTTGGTATTAGATGCGGATATTATTCTTGGTATGAAGGATACATATTTCGTTGAGCAAGGTATTGCGGGAGCAGGTCATAAGGTTTCGAATGGAATTGATGAGTTTAAACAGCTTAGCTTTGAGCGAATATATGATAACAGACTATACTCAGGAGATAAGTGGGAGATAGAAAAGAAGTACAGAATGTCTGAAATCATAAATCAAAGAGGGTTCCCATTAGAGAAAAGCTTAAAAGGAATAGTGTGCAGAAGCGAAGCAGAGAAAGAGACACTATGTTGCTTGCTTACGGAAAAGTCGGGTGACTTATATGAAAAATATAAGAATTATGTCAATTTCAAGCCAGATTTTGAATGCTTTTTTTATAATGGTTTATTTGTGAATAGCGTTGAAATCAGAGGTAATACATTGGATGTTGATTTTAACACGCCTGCTGAGAGACGTTATCAGATTGCCCAGATAGATGTGAAAATACAATTAACTATGTGGGATGCTTATGGGACAAAAGTTGATAACGCCGAGTACGAGAGGAATGCAGACTATGACAGTACAGTAGGCTTTCAGATACCAATAGAGCTTCCATTATCTACAGACAGGATTGGTATACGAATTCTGTTTGATGGCATAGAAATGTATAAGAGTTATGTGTATATCGGACAAGAGATAATGATATAGAGGCTTATGCGCAGTATATGGTACTATGATTCGACAAAAATATGTAAATATCTGCGTGTTTAGGCAAAAGTGACTTAATAATATTGTGATTAACAAGAATTTTAAGACTGTTTTCTACTGCATCTTGGTTGCATCTTGAGGTTGTTTTCAATGACAAATGCCCATGTTTAGCGTATAATATCCCTATAGAACGACTTGTTCTATGAGGATTTTCTTATGATTTGTACCAATGAAATTTGGTACATAAACTTTATGAAAAAAGTTTAGATTTTGGGGGCATACATAACGATTAGTTTAGCGGCAGCGCGCCCTTAGTCTATAGGTGCGACTGCCGTTTTGTTATTGTTCATAATACACGGTTCCAATGTATGGGAGAAAAAGGAATCTATGTGGGGGCATTATGGTAAAAAAGGCTATTTATAGACTTTATTATTCGTTGCAAAAAAACAAATTATTCTTTGGTGTTGTGGCTTGGTTGCAGAGTCATTACATAACTATTTTTATTGGCGATTTGGTAAATTACCCTCAAAATGTGCGTAACCGTATTAATCCGAAAAAATACAAGGAAAAATCATGGAATTTCTTTGAAAGCAATAAGCAAAGAGTTGCGAATGTAACAAATATGCTCGAAGACGACAAATCAAAAAAAGCATATATGGCTGCGATTGGGTTTAGAACAACAAGCAGACGTTTTAAAAGAGATGAATGGTCTCTTTGTGATCAGTACTTTGTTGAGGATATTATATGTTTGTCTAAAAATGAGGTTTTTGTTGATTGTGGAGCTTATGATGGAGATATAATAAGAAAGCTTTTGAGACATTCTAAAAAGGATAAGGAAAGTTCCGTAAAACAGGTGATTGCTTTTGAACCTGGGCAACTAAGTGGTGATTTCTTAAGAAAGCATTTTTGCAAAGACAGTAGAGTGTTGCTTGTTGCAAAAGGTGTTTCCGATAAAGAGAGGGAGGTTTACTTTAATGATAAAGGCAGCTCATCAAAGGTGACGTCTAAAGAGCAGGCTAATAAAAAAATTTTAGTAACATCAATAGACCAAACACCGGAATGTAAGGATGCTACTTTTATAAAAATGGATATTGAAGGGGCTGAATGGGATGCCTTACATGGTGCTAGAGATACTATTGTAAGAAATAAGCCTAAGCTAGCTATATGTATATATCACAGTGATGAAGATATGATAAGAATATCAGAGTATATTCATGAAATCGTTCCAGAATACAAATTGTTCATTAGGCATCATACAAGAAGAGACCATGAAACGGTTTTGTATGCTGTTTTGTAAGCGCGAAAAACAGTGGCGTTATGTGAGGAAGAGCTATGAAATGTAGAGATGTATGTGCTGTCGTAGTTACTTACAATAGAAAAGAACTTGTTGATAATTGTATTAAAGGTATTCTTTCGCAGGAAGGAGAATCCTGTGATGTTATTATCATTGATAATGGTAGTAGTGATGGAACGGAGGAAATGCTGAAAGCTAAATACGCATATGATAGTATTAAATATTTCAATATGCATGAAAATCTTGGATGTGCTGCAGGGACATCCAGGGGAATAAAGGAAGCGGTTGAAACTGGCTATAAATATGTATGGGTGATGGATGACGATGTAATTCCACATACTGATACATTATCTGAATTACTAAAGGCAGCTAGAGAATTGGGAGACGAATGGGGAATCCTTTCAAGCGCGGCATATTGGACAGATGGGAGCATATGCGAATCTAATCGTCAAAAGAAAACACTGTTCAAATTCATGAAAGAAGATGATTATAACAAACGACTTGTTAAAGTTTGCATGGTATCTTTAGCCTCTATGTTTATTAGAGCAGAAGCTGTGAAAGAAGTGGGGCTTCCTATATCAGAATATTATATTTATACCGAGGATTACGAATTTTGCAGTAGAGTAGGGAAGAAATATTCGATATATGTAGTGCCATCAAGTAAAGTGACACATGCAATGAAAATTAATAGAAAGGCTAATCTAGTAAAAGATACTCCAGACAGGCTATACAGATACAAACATTTATATAGGAATGATGTTCATTGTTATAGGCACTTGGGAATAAAAGGGTGGTTATATTTGGCGGTAAAATTTGTATATACATTTCTTATGGTTTTAGTTAAAGAGAAAGAGCATAAAATAGATAAATTAAAAACGCTAGTAGAAGGATATGCTGAAGGGGTTAGATTCAATCCTTCGATTGAACGAATTGATGCTTCTACGGTGTAATATTCGCAGTAAAATAAGGATGTGAGTTTACGTGGGAGAGGAGCGAGAATGACTAATGAACTCTGAGAAAATAGATTTTGTAATCTTGTGGGTTGATGAAAGTGATTCAAAATGGCTCGAAGACAGAAAAAAATACAACCCTTCAGCTACAGATGATGTAAGTGAAAAACGCTATAGGAATTGGGACAATCTTCAGTATTTTTTTCGAGGGGTAGAAAAGTTTGCGCCTTGGGTGAACAGGATTTTTTTCATTACATATGGACATATTCCCAAATGGCTTAATATGAGTCATCCAAAGTTGAAGGTAGTTAAACATGAAGAGTATATGCCGGCTGAATGCCTGCCTACTTTTAATAGCAATCCTATTGAGCTGATGTTGAATAGGATTGAAGAATTGTCAAATCATTTTGTGCTTTTTAATGACGACATGTTTTTGATAAAGAAAACTGAGCCATCGGATTTCTTTTTTAATGGATTGCCATGCGATTCAGCTTGCTTAAATATTCATTCGATTTCACCTACGAAGATGAGCGTATATTCAAGTCTGCAAGCTACAGGGATCATAAATAAATACTTTGATATGAAAAAATCAATTATGGGCAACTGGAAAAAATGGTTTTCACCATGCTATGGAAAACAAATGTTGAATACATTATATCTTCTTCCGTGTAAGGCGTTCCCGGAAATAAAGCAGATTCATTTACCATATTCATATCTAAAATCAACATTTGATACTGTATGGGAGAAAGAGGGCGACGAACTGCTTGGAACCTGTCATAACAGATATAGAACTAAACTTGATTATTCTCATTGGACTATGAGAAATTGGCAGATTGCGTCAGGAAACTTTTATCCTAGAAAGTTTTCGTTTGGTAAAAGCTTTTATATATCAGATGAAATAGCACTTTCAGAATGCATAAGATATATGCGCGATTCAAAAGGAAAAGTTATATGCATAAATGATGGAGATATGTCATTAGATTTTTTTAGTAAGTGTAAGTCTAGAGTTAATGGACAATTAGAAACATTATTACCAAATAAAAGTAGTTTCGAAATATAAAGCGATTGTTTTTATATTTCATTATCAGGAGATCGGAGCGATGAATATTCTTGTGATAACTCCGCTGTATTACATAGAAGGCAGACCTAAATTGTATCATGATACCAGTTCTATACATTACCTGGTAAGGGAGTGGGTAAAGAAACATAATGTACTTGTTGTTGATGTTTACTTTGAGACATTAAGAAGAATTGGGAGATATATCAGTAGCGAAGAGCGTAATTTCAGAAAAGGATATAAATACGAAATTGATGGAGTAAGAGTTGGCCTTATAGAAGTAATGCGTCCTTTTAAGCAAGGATCCAGATTGAGCAGATATGAAAAGAATAGAGTAATAAAATATATAAATAAGTTTACAGCCGACAATAGTTTTAAGCCGGATATGATAGTTACACATATTCCGATTACAGTTGTTAATGCAGTCGCAGAAGTGTTTTGTGATATCCCTAAAATTGCAGTATTACATTCAACTGATAGAAGATACTGGAGCAGAAATAAATCAGAATCAAAGAAAGTCAGGCAGACGTTTGATGCATTTTTTGCCAGAAGTAAAGATATTAGGGATTTTTTTGATGAGCAGCAGTTGGAAGGACTTAAGCATGAGTTAATTTATTCGGGAGGTAAAAAAGCAGATTCAACAGGGCAAAAATCTTCAGATAGAATTTCAATTATGTATGCCGGAAAATTGATTCCTCAAAAACATGTGGAAGTTGTAATCGAAGCATTAAGTTTACTTAAAGAAAAATATGATTTCCGATTTGAAATCTATGGAGATGGCACTGAGATGCAAAGCCTTAGGGAACTGGCAGGACAGAGACTAGATGAGTCTGATTATTTTTTTGCAGGAAGTGTGGAACGTGAAAAAATATTGTCAGCCATGTCAAGGAATGACTTCTTTGTTATGGTTAGTGAGAATGAATGCTTTGGATTGACGTATGTTGAAGCAATGATAAATGATTGCATTCCTATTGGAAGTAAAGGCGAGGGAATAGATGGAGTTATTGTTGATGGATATAACGGTTTTTTAGTTAGAACCAATGAAGTTATTGAACTTACTGATTGTCTAGATAAATGCTTTTCAATGAAAAGTGAAGAGAAAAATGTAATATTGAAAAATATTGCAGAGAGTAAAAAAGCCTTTTCTGAAGAAGGGGCGGGAAATAATTATTTGACTTTAATTGAAGCTGAGTATAAACGTTTAAAAAAGTAATCTTGCGATAGAGGATATGTTTATGTGGGGGAAAAACTTAAAATCATATTCGAACATCAGCATGCCACAAAATTTGTGGTATGACATTGCGTTTATAATGTGGTTTGGTGGCGAGCTTATATTCAAATCAACGTTGGAGACAATTAATGATATACCCTTGTCGTACTACGAGGAGCGAGTAACTTATATAGTTACATTTATGCTTATATTTCAAGTGTTTTTTCTCCAAAAATATACAAAGAGAGATATATTCATAATAACCGGAATAACGGTTATTGTTTTGTTGGCAACCTATAATAGCGGGGCTCAATATTTGGCCGCAGCATGGCTTTTTATAATGGCTTCCAAGAATTGCCATTTAAAAAACATGACAAAAATAGCTTTTTGGGTGCTCACCTTAGGAATTCTGTTAGTCTTGACAATGTACAAGGTGGGAATTATTACAGAAACAATTGTGTATCGACATGGAATGATACGACATTCATTTGGATTTTCTCATCCAAATCAGTTGGCGCTTAGAATATTTCAATGGATTTTGTGTTTTAGCTATACATATTGGGAAAACTTCGGAATTTTTCATTTTTCTGTAGTATGTATAGTAGGTTATTGGATGCATTCGGTAACTGATTCTCAAACAGCAACAGTATGTGCCGTAGCATTCATTATTATGACAATAATCATTAAGAGATTGGAAAAGCGTAAGGATAAATATATTGCTTATGTTGGTGTCATGTTAAGAATAGGAAGTGTAATAATAGGTGTACTAAGTGTCGGCCTGACATATATTGATGTACGTACAGTTCCTTTGTTGAGTATTATTGACCGAATAATATCAAACAGATTCTTTTGGACGCATAAAGTATATAAGCGAGTAGGGAATTCTCTTCTAGGTAAAAAGTTCTCTATTGGAGCAGTGATGAATGGAATGATTCAGATTAGAAGGGGAATGTATTTTGACAATGGATATGCGAATTTATGGTTGAGATTTGGAATTATTGTTCTGATTTGTTTTTTGACCGGATATTATATTCTCATGAAAAAAAGTGCAAATAATAAGCTACTGACCGTCATTCTATTTATTTATTCAATATATGGAATCATGG
The DNA here is from genome assembly GCF_000424265.1 of Butyrivibrio sp. WCD3002. Lineage (GTDB taxonomy): Bacteria > Bacillota > Clostridia > Lachnospirales > Lachnospiraceae > Butyrivibrio. The sequence goes on along the minus strand of NZ_AUJO01000016.1, from coordinate 91,165 downwards.
AAGCGGGATTTGTACAGCTGACGCATAACATTTTTTTACTGGCATTAGCGCAAGTGATTTATTCGGATAATGCATATTTGAATGAACAAAAAAGAGAGAACAGGAAAATTGTTTTTAGAATGTGACTGTGATGTTATGTACTAAAAATGATGAGTGTGATGGATGATAGTAAAAAACATTCTTTGGCGATTTTTTGAGAGAATCGGAGCACAATTAATTGAATTATTGGTTACTATTATTCTTGCAAGAATACTTGCTCCGGAAACATTCGGTACCGTTGCCTTGCTTACTGCTTTTTTGTCTATTTTGCAGGTGTTTGTTGATGGCGGATTGGGAAATGCACTGATTCAAAAAAAGGATGCAGATGATTTGGACTTTTCATCAGCATTTTTCTTTAACATTATATTTTGCGTAGTTGTCTATGTTGCTGTTTTTTTATCGGCACCTTATATTGCCGGCTTTTATCATAATAATGACTTAATAAACATGATAAGAGTGGCAGGGATAGTTGTAGTAATCTCTGCTGTGAAAAATATCCAACAGGCAGCTATTGCAAGGCAAATGCTGTTTAAAAAGTTCTTTTTTTCTACTTTGATAGGTACAGTTATATCAGCTATAGTCGGAATTTTGCTTGCACTTAATGGATTTGGTGGTTGGGCACTTATAGCTCAGTATTTGAGCAATGCTTTAATTGATACTATCGTAGTGTGGATTATTGGTGTATGGAAGCCGGGATTGCAATTTTCACTTAATAGGTTGAAGGGGCTTATTTCAGTAGGATGGAAATTATTATTTTCGAATCTTATTGATAATATTTATGGGAATATACGACAGTTAATAATAGGTAAATTTTATTCACCCAGTGATCTCGCGCATTATAATCGAGGAAGGAGTCTTCCTAACATAATAGTAAGAAATGTGAATACATCCATAGATAATGTATTGTTTTCTGCAATGTCAAAAGACCAGGATGATTCTGATAAGCTGCGAGAACTGACAAGAAAGGCAATACTTATAAGTAATTTTATAATGTCGCCGATGATGATGACGCTTTTTTTTGCAGCAAATAATCTCGTTGAGTTGGTACTTACTCCAAAATGGCTGCCATGCGTGTTATACTTACGCATTTTTTGCATAATATATATGATGCAGCCTATTCATACTGCTAATCTGAATGTGATCAAAGCAGTTGGAAGAACAGACCTTTTACTAAATATTGAGATACTAAAAAAGATGATAGGAATTGCCTTTTTAATTATTCTGGTCCCTAGAGGAATGAAGGCCATTGCATATGGATATTTAGTCAATAATTTTTTTGATCAGGTAATAAATAGCTACCCCAGTAAAAAACTAATTAAGTATAAATATTTTGATCAGTTAAAAGATATTCTTCCGTGCATGATTTTGGCTGTTTTTGTCGGCGGAGCCAGTCTTGTTTTTCCTTATTTTAAAGTGAATCTTATAATTAGCACAGGCTTACAAATTATATTTATTGTGACAGCCTATTTTATAATGGCTGATTTGCTGAAGCTGGAGGCGTATTTACATTTTAAGGATGTTGTTCGTGAATTATTCAAAAATGAAAAAAATAGTTGCCAGAGTTAATTATTTATATAGATCAAAAAAAAGATATGGACTGTTTTTGCTTAGATGGAAGATATTTCAGTTAGGTGGAAAAAGGCAGTACGGATCTAGGAATGTGGATGTCATAGTTTCTTTGACTTCCTATCCTGGAAGAATTAATTATGTACATGAAACACTAAGGTCTTTGATTGTTCAGTCGTATACTGCTAAAAAGATAGTTTTATGGCTTGCAAGAGATGAATTTCCTAAAGGTGAAGAAGCATTATCGCAAAACATAAGAGATTTATTTAAGTATGGAGTAGAGGTACGGTGGTGTGAAAATATTTATTCATATAAAAAGCTTATCCCGTCGCTTTTAGAATTTGAGACAGATGTAATTGTTACAGCTGATGATGATGTTTGTTACGATAAAAGATGGTTGGAACAGTTAATTATTCAGCATGAAAGATATCCAAATTGTATTTGTGCACATAGAATAACGAAATTTGTTGTCAATAACGATAAGTACGACATTATTCCGGGGGGATATGATACGTGGCCGTTTCCGTCCGGCTTGAATAAATTGACCGGATGCGGAGGGGTTTTGTATCCCATAGGAACATATAGAAAAGATTATTTGAATGAAGAAATATTTTTCAAGTATTGTAAAACTAATGATGATATATGGTTTTGGCTTATAGCTGTTATAAATGGAGTTTTAGTTGTTCCTGTGCATAATAGTTGTAATTTACCAATAACTACGATACCTGGGGCACATAAGGAAGGGACTTTGTCGGATATAAACGATAAGGGAGAAAAATTATTTTGGAAGGATTTTTACAACATGATTTCGTTATGTAAGGAACTGGATCACATATTAAAGCAAGAATATGCTGACAATTGTAGATGACTTTCAAGGATTATTCGTAAGGAAAAAATAATTATGATTCGATACTCGGGGGCAAAATATCTGATAAAAAAATATATGCCGGGGTTTTTGTACCCTTCTTTGTTAAAACATCAGTATAATATAGCTTTTGGTAAGCGATGTAATTTGAAAAATCCATGTACATTCACCGAAAAAACACAGTGGGCTAAGTTGTATCGTGATAATAAAAGACTTTCGGAATATGCGGATAAGATAAGTGTCAGAGAATATGTAGGGAGTACAGTAGGATCAGAGTATTTGATTCCTATTATTGGTTCGGTTTATAAATCAGCTGATGAAATTGAATTTGATAAGCTACCAAATCAATTTGTGATTAAAACAAATCATGGATGTGGATTTAATTATATTGTTAAGGATAAAACCAAGGAAGACTATGATTATATAAAGAAAACTGTTAACCAATGGTTGAAATATGATAGTTCCGTTATTTCGTTGGAACAGCAGTATAAATACATAGAACCCAGGATTTATATAGAAAAATATATGATTTCCGAAGGCATTAATGACTTACCGGATTACAAATTCTTCTGTTTTGATGGAAAGGTTTTTTGTTCATACACCATGATGGATTACACTTTTAATCATAAGGAAGGGAAGCTTGGATTCTTTGACAGAGCTTATAATTTGATGCCCTATCATAGGGCAGATTATAAGCCAATAACAACTCAATTGCCCAAACCTGAAAATTACGAAAAAATGGTAGAAATCGCAGAAAGGCTTTCAAAAGGTTTTTCACATGTAAGGATTGATTTGTATAATATTAAAGGAAATATTTTTTTTGGAGAAATGACATTTACTACAAATGGAGGGTTTTGTCATTTTGTTCCTGAAGAATTTGATAGAATACTTGGAAATCAGTGGGATTTAAAGGCGGGGATATAGAGGTGAGGGGATAGTGCTGGCGAGAGTGTTAAAAGGTATTTGGAATAATATTCGTTCTGTAATGGTTGAATTTCATAAAGCAAATATTAGAAGAAAGATTAATCAGACAGATGTGTCTATCATTTCACAAAATTGCATTGGAGGGATTATTTATAATTATATAGGAACAGAGTTTTCAAGTCCCACAATTAATATGTTCATTGAAGATGAGAATTTTGTGAAGTTGGTGGAAAATCTTCCTCACTATTTAAGCGTTACACCCGTTGCACTTTGCGAAAAATATATTGATCCAATTGATCCGAGTATTTCGTATCCTAAAATTATAGTAGATGATATAGAAATCTGCTGTATGCATTATGCTAATTGCGATGAGGCTATTTTGGCATGGGAACGAAGAAAGAAGAGAGTTAATCTTAATAAGGTTTTGATAATAGCAAATTCATGGAATATGCATGAAAATGAAGAACTGGTAAAACGTATTTGTGATATCTCTCAATATAAAGTTATATGCTTCACTTATGGGAATTATGATATGAAAAACTGCGTTCACTTAGATGGCGACTTTTGGAGGCTTGATGATCGTAAGATTGTTCATCCAATTCTTACGGCATATAAACCCAAATCATATAAGAGATATTTTGAAGACTTCATAGATATTTCGGAGTTAATTAATTGTGTGTAGGGTTGGAATAGCAATGTTGGAAGAGATTATTAAGAAAAGAAATATAAAGCGTCTTTTTCATTTTACAAGAGCCGAGAATCTTTTCAGTATTTTTGAGTATGAAATCTTGCCAAGGAGTGAACTAAATAAACGCAATATACCTTATTTATGGAATAATGAGGGCATCAAATGGCTAAAAGACCAGTGTTTATTGTGAAAATGGACGACAATTATATCGAAAAGATAGATATGGAATTTACTTATTATAATGGATTTAGTGCTGAGCAGAAAAGAAAAAGCATCCGAAGTCTTCATGAAGAGTATAGAAAAGCATTCATAAAGAGCGAAATATTGGAAATATCGAGCAAATCTGATAATGATTTGGGAATACAAGCAAGTGCGTTTAATTTGAAAATTAAGTTACCTAATGATAATGTGTGTTCAGTAGAATCGGCGTTTCAAGGAAGCAAAGTATTTGAAAAGGGCGGTCCATATAGAGATTTGTTGATGAAATCATCAATTGATGTCAAAAAAGATGAAAGACTACGAAGTAGCGGAAATATTACAAGTTTCGATTATTGTGGAGAAATCTTTGATAAGGAGCCTAAAACTCTTTTTTATAATTGGCTCTACATAAATGCGTTGCCTGAACAACATCAATTAGCAGAGAAGATTATTCAATATGATGCTTTTACTGATATAGAATTTAATCCCAAAAAATCACTTAACTGCCAAGCAGAGGCTGCCGCAATTTATGTATCTTTATATAGGCAAGGAAAGATTGCATTAGCATTAGAAAGTAAAGAGTGTTTTAAGCAGATTGTTTATACAGAATCAAAAGAAAATCCCAATTATACTCAAATGACATTTTTTTGAAAAGGGATGCGTATGAGAAATCTTGACGGGAGCATACTTGGTGATAGAAATTGCGATTACTCTTGTGAGTATTGTTGTTACGATTATCAGTATCATCGTAACGATCATCAGTATTTACAAAGAATCAAAAAAGTAAGCATCAAAAAAGACCGCCACGACTCCAAGTGTTCGGTCTTTTTTGATTGAACTATTAACGGAGCCAACCGTCTATCGGCAGCACCTTTTACATGTATATATTAGCATAACAGATTCATTTTTCAAGCAAATCAAAAGGAAAAAACAATGCCAATAAAATACTCAGATATTTTATCTAAATGGAAAGAAAACAGCATAAAAACTGAAGCAGACCTTGATGTGCTCCTGGGTGATTTCAGGGTTTTGTTTGCATATAATTCCAATAAGATTGAAGGCGCGGGAGTGTCAATTCATCAGACAAGAGAGATATTTGAGAATGGTAAGGTTGTTGGATATACGGGAGATCTGAGAGCACTTTTTGAAGCTGAGAATCAGAGAGCTTGTTATGTTTTTCTGAAAGATAAGATTCTTGTAAGAGAGAAGGTATCAGAGAACCTTATTTTAAATGTGCAGGAAATCCTATGCCATGGCTGCTATGATGAGAGCAGATGGCAAAAGGGAGAACGCCCGGGAACCTATAAGAAGAATTATTATGGCGTAGGGCTTTCTGTTGGAGTTATGCCGGAGGATGTGCCAGAAGAAGTTCGATTTATTTGTGATGAACTTAATGGGTATCAGTTTGATAATGCTGAGAAGGTTCTGAAGGCAGCAGCGTGGTTTCACTGCAGCTTTGAGAGGATACACGCTTTTGCAGATGGCAACGGCAGGGTCGGCAGGACGCTTCTTAATTACATACTTATGATTAATGATGTGCCGCCGATAATCCTTTTTGATGAGGATAAGGAAACCTATTATATGGCATTGGAAGTCTTTGATCATACCGACAAGATAGATGGGTTTGTTGCCTATTTAAAGGAACAAATGGTGAAGACTTGGACAAGGACTAACCCGAAGGGGGAGGAGTTTATTTGTATATAAGGTGATAGAACATTCAAGGGTGAGGTGTTTGTTTACGAATAACTCACCCTATTGTTTAAGGTAAGGAGTAGCCATGCCGGTTACACAAAACGACATATTTGAATTTCTTGAAAAAGCAAATATCAAGCACGATGATATCGTTACAATCCATTGCTCGCTTAAATCAATCGGAGAGATTGAGGGCGGTGCAGATGGCTATCAGGCAGCAGCCTGGTTTCACTGCAGCTATGAGAGGAAACAACTTATTTGAAAAACTCTACAGAATGCAGGTTCAATTGTTTAAGTGGTATTGGCAGATAGGTGACAGTTCCATGAATTTGCGAGAACAATGTCGCAATAAACATGATAATGAAATATGATACATGGCTTGTAGACGGGCTATATTTGTGATAGTATCAAAATAAAAAGATAAGTTAAAATGAGACTAAAAGATATGGATTTTACAAACTTTCCGAGATCAGGAACCTATTATGGAGGGTCTGAGAAAAAAATAGGAATTGTAATAGATGATGAAGAATATATGCTCAAATTTCAGAAGAAAACACCTTTTGGAATGCGATATAATCATCTTTCAGAATATATAGGATGCCACATTTTTGAAATTGCGGATTTCTCTGTTCAGGAAACCTTTTTGGGCACATATGGTAGCGAAAGTGTGGTGGCGTGTAAGAATTTTATAAGAGCTGACGAGCAGTTTGTTCCATTTAATGATGTTGGAGAGAGTACTTTGGATCGGGATAAAGAGCTATATCAATATGATTATGATGATATTATGCAAATGCTATTGGATAATTCAAAGTTGACAAATATCAGTGAGACTATCGATCTGTTCTGGGAAATGTATATTATGGATGCTCTGCTTGGAAACTTTGATCGTCATGGTGGTAATTGGGGCTTTATAAAAAGAAATAACAAATATTCTCTGGCCCCGGTTTTTGATAATGGCTCCTGTCTTTTTCCGCAGATGATTGATGAAAATTTGATGCATGTAATAATTGGCTCTGAGGAGGAAACACGGAAGAGAGTGTACTCTTTTCCTACTTCACAGATAAAACATCATGGAAGAAAGAGTTCATACTACGAGATTATTAGTAGCCTGGAATACCCGGAATGCAATAAGGCATTGATTTCTGTTGCAGATAGAATTAAATCCAATTTTGATGCCATGTTTGAGATGATCGATGATATAAAGTATATTTCTTCAATACATAAAGAATTCTATAAACATATGATAAGGTCACGATATGAGCTGATAATTGAATCATCGCTCAGAAAAATGAGGTAGTACATGGATAGTATTGAAACAACAGGTTTAATTGTTCTTCAGGATAATTACCATATTGAATATAAAATTGCGAAGATAGTATATACTGAGTATCAGAATGGTGATTTTCAATATGATTTTATGCCCTATTATAATGTGATTGATCTGCTGGGGGCGGATCTGTTTCAAGGTATTCCGGGAATTGATCTAGATAAGAGAAAAAAGTGTTATACCAGAAAAAATCTAGTTCCGACTTTTATAAGTGAAAGAACTCCATCAAAAAATAGGGAAAATCTGTGGGAATTATTAGACGAAGTTGGTATGGACTATCTCAATCAGCTTGAATGGCTTATAAGGACAGATACACATTATAGTGGAGACAGGCTTTATGTCCGCCGATTTGAAGCATCTGATGAGAAAAAGAAGGTGGAATATAGTGTTAGTAATAATGCTTGCAGGGCCAAAAACATGAGTCATGATTTGCTTATTCATATTTGTCAGGGTGATGATATTCTGATAGAGGGTGCAGAGATAAATGATTCCAATCGCATGGCATTTTATAGTCTGCTTTTTAATATGTATAAAAATGAGTCGGAATACAGGAATTCAAGGTTGAGAGAGGGTGTTGCAGAAGCTAAAAAGAAGGGGCTTTATAGAGGAAGAAAGAAAAAGAAAATATCTCGTCCAAAGATTTACGAAGTCAGTAGAAAGCTAAAAGAGGGACTAATAACGGAAGATGAGGCTATTGCTGAATTGGGTGTAAGTAGAGCTACTATGTATAGAAGATTTAAGGAACTATGATGATTATAGCCCTTTGTGGATTAGATCTTACGAAAAGGCGGTAAAGGGCAAAGTGGTTCCAAGGGATAGTCTTAAAGAGGTATACAAAGAACTGGTTAGATAATAGAGGAGACATGTAATGAAATACATTTTGAAAATAGAGCTTGTTGGCGGGGCGTATTATACCCATGGGGTGATGAGAAAAATAGAAATTGGCGGAACGTCCACTCTGGATGACCTTTGTATTGCCATACTTAATTCTGTTAGTTTTGATTACGATCATCTTTATGATTTTGAAATAGATGGCGTTGTTTATGAGAGAATGAAGTCGGAATTTGGAAGTGGCAAGAAAACTAATGTGAAGCTTTATTCAACAGGAATAAGGAAAGGTTCAGTTTTCAGGCTGAACTATGATTATGGCGATGATTGGACATTCCTTATAACGGTAGAAGATGCTATCGATGAAAAGGGCTTCATTCCTGCGAAAGTCATAGAAAGCTCTGGAGAAGTGGAGCAGTATCCGGATGAAGACTGGGATGATGAATATGCTGATGACAGTTTTTATGATGAGTATTTCGAGATAATAGACAGTGATGAAACGGCAGATTATCCGGCAGGAACAAGAGAAGAGGCGACCAAAGAGGAATGGGAGAAGCTTTACAAACTTGCTTTTGAGTTTAAAAAGAAGAAACCCTGGACTTATATGATGAACTCAGATGTTGTGGAAATCCGTTTTGATGATGAGGTTTTTGGTGAATTCATTATCATGGGTAATGGCGGAATGGAATACGGATTTTCTCTATATCTTGGAGATGAAGGCTATAGCCAAATGAGAAGAATGGTATTAACGGACCATTATGGAATAGAAGATTCGCATGTAATACTTGGGCAAAATAGCATAAATATGTGGATTGGAGATAAGGAGGATTTGTCTCCCGGACATGAAGAACTGATCAAGAAGCTTGGACTTAAGTTTCGGGGAAAGAAATCTTATATCTATTTTGATAAGTATTCTCCCGGGTTTGCACCATATATACTTGATGGAAAAGAAGTAAGAATATGTACAGAATTTTTGACTCTTTTGCTGGAGATTCTCGATAGATGCAAGGAAAATATAAATGAGATCAGAGACAATTTTACTATTTTTTCATATGAGTCAAAGGGTGGAGATTTCGAGTTTGGAATAAAGAAGCTACCTGAGAAGGAAAAACTATTTGTGGCTCCACAGATGGTAGTTGATAGCAATACAACCAAGTTGAAGAAAGCAAAAAAGAATAACGATACATGGGAACTGGATATGCAGATTAGCGGAGGAATAGTTCAGGATGAAGAATTCTCAAAACCGCTTTTTATGCCCACTGTTCTTATTGCTTCCAGAAAAAATGAAATCATAATTGCCCGTATGATGATAGAGCCGTCCATGATAAAAGAAGAGGAAGCTTGTAACCTTCTGGCAAATGCTATTTTATCACATGGAAAACCGAAGTCGATAGTTGTAAAAGATATCATGATTTCAAACATGATAGCAGATGTATGCAAGGTGTGCGGAATAGAGATTACATTAGGTGATACGCCAATAGTCTCAGATTTTTATGAATATGTAGACGATCCGGAAACAGACAGGGAAATCGCGGAAATGATGAATTTCCTTGGGATAGATATGGATGAAGCGTTGGAAGCTGCGTCCAGATCAGAAGCAGATTTCATGGAATATGCTAAGAGCAAGATATCTGAGAACCTTATGAATGGAGATTTTTACGGCCTTGTTCCGGAGGAAGAAAAACTATCTTCTCAGAAGCAGAAAATACAGAGAGTTTTGGATGCATTTGGTGAGGGGCAGTTTGATGAGGATACTCTTGAAGAGTTAGATATAATCATTACCTCTGAATGGGCGCAGCGCACCAGAGATGTAGTCTCCATGTGCAAAAAGCAGACTCTTGAGTATATGGTCGGGGAGCTGGGGCTTTTGGTGAACAGTGGAGCAAAAAAAGAAGTTCTGGTCGACATAATTACTGACAGGATAATACGAAAGCCAAATGAGATGGTAAGCTTCCTTAATGCGGATGAGAAGAAACTGCTAAAGACATGCATGCGACTTACAAAAAGCGATGACTGTGAATTTCCGGAGGATTGTCCTTTTTCATCAGATACAGTAATATCTCTCGTTGAAAAAGGTATGCTCGATGTGAAGTGGCTGACCAGTAACTTTGGGATTCAGCTAGTACTATGTCCGTTAAAAGCTATGGAGAAAGTGATTAAAAAGTTTTAGTGCAGGGGATGCTATGCCGGTTACACAAAACGACATATTCAAAGCTTGGTGATGCGCTTGTATATGTCTGCGACGCCAGGAAAATGACGGATACTGTTCGGAAGATCTGGGATAGAACTGACAGGGATCTATGCATAGCACCTATGAAGATTCCGGAGGAGTATTATCAGTAACGGAGAATTTTAAATGCAATATAATGCAATTTCTGAGGCGAAATTCATATCCCGGCCAAACAGATTCATAGCTAAGGTTATGCTTGATGGAAAAGAGGTCACAGTTCATGTGAAAAATACCGGAAGATGCAGAGAGCTTCTAATTCCGGGCTGCAGGGTATTCTTGGAAAAGGCGTCAAATCCTGAGAGAAAAACTCCCTATGATCTTGTGGCAGTAGAAAAGGATGGACGCATAATCAACATTGATTCTCAGGCACCTAATGCTGTTGTAAGGGAGTGGCTGCTTGGTAAGGGTGAGTATAGTCTTGTAAAACCTGAATATAAATTCGGTGATTCGAGAATTGATTTTTATATGGAAAAAGGTGATGAAAAGCACCTTATGGAAGTTAAGGGCTGTACGCTTTTTGTTGATGGCGTAGGCTATTTTCCTGATGCTCCCACAGAGCGCGGTGCAAAGCACCTCAGGGAGCTTGCAGGTGCTGTTTCAGAGGGTTATGAGACTGCAGTTGCTTTTGTTATTCAGGGTGAGGGCATAACTGAGGTGAAGCCTAATGATGCCACAGATCCTGATTTTGCAGCTGCCTTTGCAGAAGCCAGGGCAGCAGGAGTGAAGGTGATTTTTTATCTGTGCAAGGTCACGGAGGATAGTCTTGAGATTGTGAAGGAGATTGTGGGGTATCGCGGTAGCGATTAAAGATATGAAAAAAAGATTAGTATATATAACAGCGATATTAGCAGTTGCGCTTTTTACTGGTTGCGGAAGCAAGAAGCAGGATGAAAGCGCAGAGTTATGGACGCAGATTCAGGGTGAAAGCGTTGATGAGGAAAAAACAGAAGCGAATAAGCGAACAGAGGATACTGCCCAAATAAATGAGTCGGTTACATCAGAATCAATAACTACCGAGGCAGATTCATCCCGGTCTTCTGCAGCTACAGCCTCGACAAAGCCCGGTCTCCTTAAGTCCACTGCAGATATAAAGCTTACCGATGTTGATGGAAGCGGCGCGAATTATACTTTTATGTATGATGGCGAGCAGTACAGTGCAGAATACATCACGGATAACTGGAAGATCATAAACTCCTACAAGATAAATAATGAAAGTGATATGATTATTATTTGTAAGGCTTTGATTGACGAAAAGCCTGTTCATGGCAGGGACATGGAGTCCTTCAGAACAGCTGACGACATGGTTTATGAGTGGATCATACACAACATGGCGTACGAGTTTTTAGAGGATGATGATCCAATGAAATCCCATGCCAAGGATGTGGATTTTGATCCCGAGGACCAGAACAGAACCTTTGAGGAAATCTATAAAGACAGAACCGGCAAGGATTTTGACCTTAATGATTTCTTGAATTTTATGAATTGAAATCTGTTCAGACAGAGGATTATATGAAATATAAAAACTTACTATTTGATTTAGACGGAACACTTACGGATTCATCGGAGGGCATCTTTAAGTGTTTTCACTATGCCTTTGAAAAAATGGGATATAAGCAGCCGGAGCAGAGCCTTCTTCAGACCTTTATCGGACCGCCACTTGGGAGCAGTCTTGTAAGAGGCGGCATTCCGGAAAGTGAAAAAGAAAGGGCAATAGCAGTTTACAGAGAGCGCTATAACACTGTCGGAAAGTTTGAGAATAGCCCTTATCCCGGAATGACAGAGCTTTTACAGAAGCTAAAGAGTGAAGGCTTTAAGCTTTATGTGGCTACTTCAAAGCCAGAAAAGACATCCCTTGAAGTGCTCGATCATTTTGATATGACAAAGTATTTTGATGAGGTTGCAGGATCGACCATGGATGGCAGTCGTGAGACCAAGGAAGATGTCATAAAATATCTTCAAAAGAAAATTGAAACTGCCAAGGACAGCACGGATTCAGTAACTATTGAGGAGCACAATACAGTTATGATAGGAGATACCTCATACGACGTACTTGGCGCAGCTGAATGCGGAATCCCTACTATTTGCGTAGCCTGGGGCTTTGGCGATAAGGAACAGATGATAAAAGACGGAGCCCTTGCCATCGTTAGCAGTATGGATGAGCTCTATGCATTTTTGCATAACTAAAGGCCAACTAACTTAGTTATACTGACAGCAGCGACAGAGGGGTTCAAAAATCGGCAAAATGTGCCGATATATATATGAATAAAATGTGTTTTGCATTGCTATAAATGTTGATGTTTGCTACCATTTTATGTATAAAGTGGTTTTTAACCACTAATCTGTGTCTGAGGGGAGTGTCATGAAATACGCAATTACATCTTTTGCACTGATAATAACGCTGGTTTGTGGATTTATTTTCGGTGCTTATTATATGTATAACAAGTATAATCCCAAGCCCATCGTCGAGACAGTTGAAAGTGAAACGGCCGAGGAAGAGGAGCTTGATAACTCTGCCTATTATGACAGTGATGGTAACTGGATTTTCAGATACGGAACCGATGAAAACATAAATGGTGAAACAGGCTCAAATGCAGTTTCGGCCGGTGGTACAGCAGCAGAGAACATAGATTATCGCATAACCGGCACTAACTTTGTTTATGAGGATGATGGTACGTACTCGGGCTTTCATGCAGTTGTAACTGTGGAAAATATCGGGTCCGGCAATCTTTACCTTGGAAGCAATTCTGTTTTTGATATTGAAGACAGAACGCTTAATGTAGTAGATTCCTATGATTATGTCAGGGCAGTGCCTGATGTTATTGCTCCGGGCGAAAAGGGATTTTTCTATGTGCCCTATGGCCAGATAAAGACAAGGGAAGACAGCGTCACAATCGAGGAGGGCGATCTTTCGGGAGAGGTTCTTGATGTAGAGAGCGGCGATACTATTGAAGGCGCCATAGATAATGGCGAAGATGTAAATGCTGTTGATATAGACGAGCTTGAAAAAGCGCTGGGAATAAGAGATGTTGATAACGGCGATATCGAAGAAAGCAGCGAGAATTCAGGACCCGGTACCAGCATTACAGAAGATGACGGTTCATCCGATTCTTCTAGCGAATCCAGCGGAACCAAGCTTGATGATGCAAGGCTGGAATCAGGAAAAACAAATACAATAGCTTCAATAAAAGCAGGAGCGTCTGAAAGCGGAGTATCATCTGTGGATGTCAGACCTCAGATTTTCCTGGCGGCAGCAGATGCTTCCAAGGATGCAGATGCAGCAGAATCTTCCAGCGAAAATGGCGATAATAAGGCAGCAGAAAAATCGGACAGTTCATCTGACACTGAAAAATCAGACAATAAGTCGGATGCATCAGAGTCTGCAACTGATGCAAATACAACAGATGCTAATGCAGCTGACTCAGATACATCAGCAAGTGATGAGAGCGCATTGGAAGATGCCGAACCAGGAACAGTACTTGAAGGTATCACATCTGAAGCTGCAGATGAAGCAGAAGAGGATGCTGCGCCTGAGAAGCCGCAGTACCCCGGGCTTTCATTATATAAGGTAAATGAGTATTTCATCATGCCACGCCTTGATATCCAGAAATGTGCGGATGATCCCAAGGTTGATCATGATATTGACAGAATAGTATATGGAAGTAACAATAAGGGCTATTTTACATTGTCCGCGAATGTTACTAATGAGACGGAGAAAAATATAGATTTTATCCCTGTTACAGTTATTGCACTTGATAGGCGCGGTAATGCCATAGCAGCCTGCCGCGACTCCATTACGGATTTTTATTCGGGAGCAACCAAGAGCTTTGGCGTAAGCTATGTTCTTACAAGAGAGCAGCGCTCTAATATTGTGCAGTGCATAATTTATGCAAGGGATACTGTAGTTAAATGATATGATTTTGGATTTTTTAAACGAAAATAAGGATGTTTTTATGCGCATCCTTGACGATATAGGTAATGTTACAAGATACGCCGGAGTCGGCATTGTGATCGCCCTAATCTATGGGGCGGTCTATTTGCTGTATTCCCTTTTTTGTAAGCTTTTAAAAAAAGAGAGAAGACTTGGTACCGATCACGCGGTGGCGGTTTTCATGCTTCTTATATATATGACGGCCTTCGTTTATATTGTGCTTATGAGCAGGGAGCCTGATAGCTTTTCCGGTGTGAATACACAGCTGTGGTCCACCTGGGGACACTCTGTTACGACCAAGGCATTTTTTATAGAAAACATACTGCTGTTTATTCCGATGGGAATTCTCATGCCCTCAGCTTTTAAGGCATTCAGGAAGCCGCATATATGTATTCCTGCGTGCATTCTGGTTTCGCTTTGTATCGAGGTGATCCAGTATTCCTTTGGCCTTGGGTTTGCGGAGCTCGATGATGTGGTCACAAACACCATTGGAAGTGCCATAGGTTATACCATATGGGTGATGCTTTTATTTATTCACTGGATTTGTAATAAATTTGACAAATCTGTAAAAATGGGTTAACATTCGGATTTGTGGGGAGCAGTGCGCTCCCTTCTGTTTTATAGACTCCGAGGTTATTTATGAGCCATATTTCGATAAGACAAAAGAATGTTACTTCATTCGAATTGACGATGCTTGCGGCATCGGCTATTGTTATGCTTATTTTAATATGTGCTTCTTTACTAAGACCTGCCACTACGGCGCAGACACCGGTTGTTGCTGAGGCTTTGGAGATCGAAGCTGTCGATGAAGAAAAGTCTTATGATGTGAGTAAGGCTGTCGTTATGGCGAAAGCAAACGATGACGAAGAGGCTGAGGAAGGTCTTGTTTCTATTAATAATACTCCCGAAGAAGATATTGTGATTCCGGATTACAGCATCAGTGTTTTTGAATCTGAGAAAACGCTTTATACAAGTGACAGAGTTAATGTCAGAACAGGTGCCGGAACAGACTATGACAAGGTTGCAGTTTTAAACAGAGGCGTCAGCGTTTCTGCACTTGGCGAGACTGACAACGGCTGGTATCAGGTCCTTTATGATGGCGAAGCAAGGTATATCAAGAGCGATTATTTGCAGGAGAAGGTTGTTCCGGTGGTATCAAATTTTGTTTTCGCAGGCGATTCAAGAACAGTTCAGATGAATCAGGCTGTAGGAAAAAGTGGCAGCGTATGGGTTGCACAGGTAGGCGAGGGCTATGATTTCTTTGTGAACACTGCAATCCCTTCAATTGATGCAAATGCCGGAAGCGGAACAGCTATCATAATTAATTTTGGCGTAAACGATCTGCATAATGTAGATAAGTATATTAAGAAGGTTAATTCCAAGATTGATTCATGGGTATCAAAGGGGGCAACTGTCTACTATGCTGCCGTTCTTCCCGTGAGTGATTATCCTACCATTACCAATGCTGATATTGAGGCATTCAATTCTAAGCTTCAGAGCGGCCTCGACAGCAGAGTATGTTATCTTGACGGATACACATTTTTGCAGAATAATGGATTTAGCACAAATGATGGGCTGCACTATGATTACGACACTTATAGAAATCTGTATGCCTATTATATGAGCAAAATATCCGTTTGAGAGGCATGAAGTAATGGTTTCTATCAAGGATGTGGCGAAAGAGGCAGGGGTTGCCATTTCAACAGTTTCAAAGGTTCTGAATAATTATCCAAATGTAAGCGAAGAGACAAGACGAAAGGTTAATGACGCTGTTGAGCGTCTTAATTTTGTGCCCAATCAGGTGGCAGCAGCTCTTTCATCCAAACGTTCCGGCAGAATCGCACTTCTCCTTAAATTAAACATGAAAACACAGGCAATCGATGAAATCGATATGCAGTATATCTCCGGTGCCCTTGGAATGGCCCAGGAAAAGCAGCTTGACTGTATCACAGTATTCTATTCAATGATCGCCAAGATGAATCTTGAAGAGATGATCAGATATTTTGCATCCCAGAACATCAGCGGTATTGTGATCTTTGGAATGAACAATGATGACAAGGTTTTGCATCAGCTCATTGATTCACAGTATTTTAAGATAGCTGTGGTTGACGGTGCTACTACAAATGAGAGTACATCTGTGGTTGGTATTGATCATTATCAGGCACAGATTGATGTTGCAGAAAAAACAATAAAAGAGAACTACTGCAAGCGCATCCTTTATATCGCCGGAATGCGAAACAGCTATGTTACAGAAGAGAAAATACGAGCTATGGAGGATCTTTGTAAAAAGAGAAAGCTTAAGCTTTTTATAAGGAACGGAGACTTTTCAGAGCTCAAGGCCCGTAACCTGACACTTCGCTACGGTAAAAACAAGGATATCGTGGTATGCGGCTCGGATCTTATGGCAATCGGTGCCATGAAGGCCTTGATGGATATGGATATTTTCAGACCTGTTTGCGGTTTCGATGGCATTATTCTAATGGGCTATGTTGGAAAGCAGATGAACACAGTAAAGCAGAATTTCAACAACGTGGCAGCAGAGGCTGTCCGCGAACTTGCCCGCCTCCTTACAGGCTCAAAGGGCAGGAAGGTCCGTCTTCCTCACACCCTGGTGAGAATGAAGTATGAGGATATTATTTGCTGAGATTTGTAGAACTGCGGGGCTTGGTTATGCGTATAACCAAGCCCCGTTCTTGATAGTCACCACTGATTTCGCAACACTTCGCCATATGAGTATAGGTTTCCCTTTGTGTTTTCTTTTATAGGCGAGAGCTGACCAAGCTTTACCATATAGGATATATTTTGTCTTGAACATTCCAGGATATCACAGCACTGCGCGGTATCAAGGAGGTTCTTTTTTGCAAAGGTGAAAAAATCATCAAGTGTAAGCGGTATTATTGTTCCTGTTTCGCGTAATATATAAGCAGGGATATCGATAGAATTATTAAACGTAAGAAAATACCCTCCGGTTCCAACTTTACAGGATGAAAAAAGAGTCGGATTATTAAGAATTTTATCTAAATCAGCGAAATTGCTGATTTTTTTCATATCGATTTTCCTTGTGCTGTCGTCACTGAAAAAGCATAAAAGTGTGTGATCGCCTAGTACGGTACATTCTGTAAGATTTGCTTTTTGTCTGCTTATCACATATTCCGGTAATTCATCCAGCTTTTTTATATACAGACTGTCCTGAGAACAACGGCCATCTGATAATTCAAGAAATTTCATCTCGTCGTATTCTTTAAGGCGATGCGTGTTAAGGATGCTTCCTATATTCTGTCGCCCACTAGGAATAATGCGTTCCTTTACCCATAGAAGGCTGATATCCCTGGGGATTGTATACACACCCTTTTTTATAAAGCTTGTGAGCAATAAAGGCGCTGTCCATTCGTCCAGTTTTTCCTGAAGCTCTATTATAAAAGTTCTTTCTTTTTCATAGTAAAGGAGAACGCCGATTGAAATATTGATTTCTTCATCTATAATTTCATAGATTTTCATAGATTAAGTACCTTTCATATATCATTGACCAGATTTTGTCTATAAAAACATCTGATAATATTCCGTCCAGACCGTCAAAAATATAAGCTTTATCAGATTCTGTAAGACGATTTTTGAATACATAATCGCGGTCTTTGATAAGGTTTAGGTTTTCAAGGCAGGATCCTGATCCAATGAAATTCTGGCAACGTTTGTCTTCCATTATATCGAAGGCGGCAGCAGCCTCCTCTGAACCACATGAATAGAGAAGAGAGAGCCCGTGATCAAACAGCGGAGCAATTCGAAGAGTGTGATTTCTAGTGTTTCGCAAAATCTCAATGTTTGCCCCGTGCCGGTCTCTGTTGAGTATGATAAAATCTATCGCAATCATCTCATCAATGTAGTCTTTAAAACCGTTTCTTGCGCAGAATTCATAATGTGATTCTCCAGGCATAGCGTTGGTTCTGAAGTAATCATCCAGGGCTATTTTGCTCTCACCTCTGTTCTTGAAGTCTTCGGAAGCACATAAATACGTATTGAAAGTTCTTCCCTCTATTTCTATATCCGCGTTGATCAGGTTGTAGCTCAAATGGTCGACACCTAATATAGAAAGCAGGCGGTCAACAATTATCTCGTTAACGCATTCATGGCCAATGACACCCTTTTCTGAATCAAAATTGGAGAGTTTATAATAAATCTTTGCTCCACCAAGAGAAGACTGGGATTTTAGAAAGGTCCCCGCCGTGCCACTGGAGCTTCGTATATGTGACCATTTAAGGTAGGTGAGATCTTGTTTTTTGTGGATGATTGCAGTTTTCATTGTTTCACTCCGTTTGCGCGATATATTTGACGTGCGTCAAATATAAATACTTTCTTAATTACATTATAGAAGCTTATTTGACGCGCGTCAAATAAAATACAGAATCGAATAAATATCCATTAATGGATATCTTAATATGGTTGTTTTGTGACTGGCGATATTATATAATGGATATGAGAATATGGATTAATGGATCTATGAAGGAGTAAAGCATATGACTATAGATCAGATGATTAGGCGAAAAGAAGAGCTTGGGCTGACCTACGAGCAGATAGCTCAGAGGTCGGGAGTGCCGGTTGGCACAGTTCAGAAGGTCCTTGGGAAAATTACGAAGTCTCCAAGGTATGACACCATCAGTGCGCTGGAGAAGGTTCTTGGTGCTACAGGGGAGTTTACTATAGAAGATTATTACGCCCTGCCGGATGATCAGCGTGTGGAGCTCATAGATGGCGTGTTCTATGATATGAGTGCTCCGTATACCTCACACCAGATAATTGCCTTGGATATTTTTACTCAGATAAAAAATCACATCAGGTCTAAAAAGGGCAAATGCATTCCTTTAGCAGCTCCATGCGATGTGCAGCTTGATAAGGATAATAAGACCATGCTGCAGCCGGATGTGATGATCATATGCGACCGGGATAAGGTTGTTAAGCAGAAGGTTTATGGTGCTCCTGACTTCATAGTTGAAGTATTGTCGAAATCAACTAAGAAGAAGGATATGACTCTTAAGATGACGAAATATGAAAATGCCGGAGTAAAGGAATACTGGATAGTTGATCCGGATAAACAAAAGATCATAGTGTATGATTTTTTGCATGACTATGACGTCTCGATATATGGATTTGAAGACGAAGTGCCGATAGCTATTTATGATGGAAAATGCAAGGTCGACTTCAAACAGATTATAGAGGATATAAGCTTCTTATTATAAGAAGAACAGACAAAAGATTTATTGGTACTGTATATATTAGAGGCAATGAGGGAAATAATGACATTATACCGTTTTATGTCAAAAGAAGAATATGAGCAGCTGCTTGCGGGAAAGGTTCTTGTGAATGAAGAAGATCACACAAGGGAATATAAGACCGCAAGTGTTGGGTTTTGCTTCCTTAATATCAATGATTATTCCCCAAGGCAGGCATACGAATTTCTTAGGGGCATAGTATCAGATTATGCGGCAGTGATGTTCGAAGTGGACGAGAAACTTCTCACGCCTTCCTACGGTGTCTATGCCTATGTGGACAAAATTACCGAGTACTACACAACTACCTATTCAATTGAAACTTTCAGGCCAATAAAGGTCAGCTTCAATTTTATGGACAGGACTCATGCTGTGTGGCATGAGATAGCGAAAAGATGAGATGACATACCATCAAAATGATTGTAATAATATATTTACTTACCATCAAAATAATGGTATATTTCAGTTATGAATAAAAATAATTATGTGACGCCTAACTACATAAAAGCAGAGGACATAAAAGCAGTAAGAGCAAAACTGGGGATGACACAGAAAGAGTTTGCTCTTTTTTGCAATGTTTCAAAGCCTACAGTTGAACGCTGGGAGATGTCTGATAAAGAGGTGACGGGTCCTATTACTCTGCTTGCACAGATAGTACTTCTTCATCCCGATATTGCCAAGGAGCTTGCGCTTCCGGAGAAAAAGTACCCGATGAGATTGTGGTATTACCATAGGGATACTGTATGCACAATTATTGATGTAGATATTATTAATATGAGAGTTAAGATTAAGAACTACACTGATAATCTTATTTTTCGTGCATTTGGCAGGAATGAACATCCATCATTTTCTGAATATGAGGATTTCCTTCGCTCCAGATGCTTCCCTGAAGAACGTGACAAGATGAAGCTTGTTCTAAAGGATTTGGGGATACCGTTCTACGATCCGCTTTTAATAATAGAAAAAACAGGTGGACGTATGGCAGAGGATGACTTTTGGATAAGGATTGAAAGATGATAGAGCTGTTTGATAGAGATAAGAAAGAATTTAATAGAAAATCTTCAAAGGGGAATCAGCTGAAATGGGAAAAGGATGGAATCTGGTATAAGGCAGATTATACCGGATACGAGGGTCTTGTGGAGTATGTGGTGTCGCATTTTCTTATGAAGAGTTCTCTTAAGGATTCTGAGTTTGTTTTATATAATCAGGAGCAGATAAAATATAATTCTCAGATTTTTAACGGGGTTTCGAGTAAAGATTTTCTGAATAAAGGGGAACAGCTAATAACTCTTGAGCGGCTGTATCAGAATACATATGGTATTGGTTTGAATAACATTATCTACGCTACTCCTGATCATGAGGAACGTCTAAATTTTATAGCTTCAAAAATTCAGGATATCACAGGAATTAAAGACTTTGGCGTGTATATGGCGAAGCTTCTAACGATAGATGCTTTTTTCTTAAATGAAGACAGACATACTCATAATATCGCTGTGATTATGCGAGACAACGGAGAATATAGGCTTTCTCCTTTTTTTGATCAGGGTGCAGGACTACTTGCTGATATAACTATGGATTATCCGATTACAGAAAATGTTTATGAGCTTATGGATAAGGTTCAGTCAAAGACCATATGTCAGGATTTCGATGAACAGCTCAAACTTGCAGAAAAACTATACGGAACAACCATCTCATTTTCATTTAACAAAAAGGATGTGGATGAAATACTGAATAATATATATGGTTATGATAAAGTGATAATTGACAGAGTAAGAGATGTGATATTTGAACAGATGAGAAGATATAAATACTTGTTTGTGTGATAATAGTATATTGTTACTATGTTATCAATAGTATTGGTTAGAGAAGAAATTGATATCATAAAGCTCACATTTTATGTGAGCTTTTTTTATTTTATTATCGAATTTTGGATTTTTACCAGTAAAAATTATTGTAATTATGAATAAATCATAATGAAAAAAAGACAACATGACGTTATATCGTACCTTACAAGTCTAATAAAACATAAATAAAAATTCAAAACTCCTTGATTTATGCGGCTTTGAGTACAGTTTATAAATTGATTATAATTTAATCAGATTTGTTTAATGGCATTTTAAATGTGATTGTAGTATTCTACATGCAGATGGAGTGCTATGTGTCGTTCTGATAGATTATTTCAGCATTAGCCTCGAAGAAAAAAGAATTCTTTCGCTATTAAATAAGGTTTAGAGTATGTCGATATATATCTTGAAACGAAAATGTACGAGATGTATCTCGAACCGGTAATTGCGAAAGTGCAAAGAAATGGGGTGATGCCTATGTGGGTTAAGAGGACACATAGTTGCAACATAGGAAAGAAAGAGATGGAACCGAGAGGACCATCGCCTTGAGCTTAAATATAGTTTTTGGTATGAACAAAAATTAAGGAGAAGAAAAGTGGGCGGAGAAAAGAGCATAAGTAAAGGCATTATTATTGGATGCATCATTGGTGTTGCGGCTATTGGAATTGCAATTGTGATTGTTTTGGTATCAGGAAAGAAAAGTGTAAATGAAACTGAGGTACCAGAAGGAAACAAAAAATCGGTTGTAACGGCTGAGAATGTTGAAGAGGTTGTTGAAGAACTTACAACCGTGGAACCGACAAATATTCCTCAATCCTATACAGTATCACAGAATTCTGAATGGCATTTCCCGGATGGCAGTTCAGAAACCGCAGATGCATTTGTAGAGAATATCGCAAGTAATGAAACTCCTGTATATATAGAGGTTAAGCTCAATGATACAAATGAAGTTGTTTATTCGTCTCCTGTTATTGAGCTCGGAGCGAAGCTTACAAATTTTAAGCTTGATAAGGTTTTAGATGCCGGTACTTATACGTGTACGATTGATTATCATCTAGTAGATGATGACCAAAATGAGCTTACGCAGGTTCATGTAGGTGGAACAATAATTATAGAAAACTAATGTTGTAACAAACTTTTTAACTGTAGTCATGGATGACTACTTGTAAAAACCAAGGAGGTAATTTTTTATGACAAGAAATTTTAACAGAGTATTAGCAGTAGGAATGGCAACCACAATGTTATTTGGCGGAGCTATGACAGCTTTGGCAGCTGCTGGCGCTAGTGGTACAGACATTGGCATTTCCGGAGCAGGAACAGAAGTGTCTGCCAAGACTGATATTTACCAGATAGCACTTCCAACAGACGATGCCCTTACAAGTACATTTAAGTTTAATGTAGATCCTGAAGGACTTATCGCCGAGTCAGGAAAGGCATTTGGTGCGGATGTAACAGTTAATGATAATGAAGGTGTTCTTTTTAAGAATGTTGATGGAACAAACGTATCTGTATCAGGAACTAGTGATAAGTTGACAATATCTAATAAGAGTTATAAGCCTGTTGATCTTAAAATCAAGGTGAAGATGACAGACGCAGGATATACGTCAGGATATTCAACAACATCTGATTTTAGCGGAACAGACGATAGCACTAAGGGATTGTATATTGGATTTATTGCAACTGGAGTTGCAGAAAAAGCCGTTAGTGCTACTGAGGCAACTTTGAATAATGCGATGAAGTCTGACGAGGCTGAATATGAATTAAAAGGAACACATGGTACGGGCGACAACGCAGGCACGACAACATATGAATATGCTCTTAAGGATGCTACTAATGCGACAGGTACAGCATTTGACCTTCAGATAACAGCTGCAATGAACCGTGGTTTAGCAATGACTACTTGGCAAACAACTGATGCTACATCAGGTGTAGTAACTGCTAAGCCAATGCCTACTATTTCAGTTACATTCACTCCTACACAGAATAAGTCAGTTATTGCTCAGGCTAAGTGGAATAGTTCATGGGGCTTTGATATCGCTCTTAAGAGTGGAACAGCAGATGATGGTGGACTTGGAACTACAGCTCCTACAGCGGTTAAGTGGAATGGCAGAGATATCACTGGTGATCTCACAGTAAAGAATGGTTGGGCAACAATTTCATGGGCACAGATCATAGCTGCTTATAATGCGGATGCTGGAACAGAGTATACAGCTAGTAAGTATGATGATGCCATCTGGAAAGGCAATAACGTTATTCAGTTTACGTGGGGCGGACAGACCTACATTGCTGATGTGAAGTAAGTATCTATTTCAAATGATGTGACCAGCTAAATTGATTCAATGAAGTTCGAAAGGCACTACATTTTGTGATAAACTTAATGTAGTGTCTTTTTTGTGCAAAAAACAAATATTATGAGGGGCTTATAATGATTATTACTGATTACCTTGATGAACATGCTGTTACATATTCAGACAAACTGGCCTTTTCAGATGGAAAAACTAAGGTTACGTACACTGAGCTTCAAAAAATGGCTCGTAATATGGCAGGGAAAATAATTGAATTCGATAGTAACAGGCGACCAATAGCAATCTTAATGGGCCGATGTACTGAATGTATTGTGTCAATATTTGGAGCAATATATAGCGGTAATCCGTATGCTGTGCTTAACAGTGCGACGGAAATTGAGTATAATATTCGTATAATAAATATTCTGCATCCTTGCCTTGTTATAACGGATGAAGCAGGAAAAAAGAAACTTGAAGAGAAAAATATCGATATTCCGGTAATGGAATATTCTGATTCTGTAGAATGTAAAGCCGATTCTGATAAGCTTCGCAATAGGAGGAATCAGATATTATTCAGTGATCCCACCTATATTATCTTTACCTCCGGATCTACGGGAGAACCCAAAGGAGTAGTAACAACCTATGGTGCTGTAAACAGCTTTTATGAGATGGCTGTCCGAGAATATGGTATAAAGGACACTGATGTTTTTGCCAATCAGTATGCTCTGCATACTGTGGGACCCATAGAGGATATATTTTATACGGTGAGATGCGCAGCGACCACGTATATAATTCCTTCTGCCCTGTTTTTTGCACCTGGTAAGCTGATGAAGTTCTTAGAAGAGAAGCAGGTCACAATTATCAATTGGCTTCCGTCTGCTATGGCAATACCGGTTCATTATGAGGCTCTTGGAGAAGCAGATTTGTCAGGTATTAGATTGGTTACCTTTGGGGGAGAGGAAATGCACCCGTCGGTTTTGAGAGCTTGGATGCGGGCTCTTCCACAAGCAACATTTATAAATGCCTATGGATCTACTGAAACTACCGAATTAGTATGCCGATATATAATAGACAGAGAATTTGAAGATAGCGAGAAAATACCTATGGGCGTAGCATATCCAAATACGAGGATATACATAAGAGCTTTAGGCGATTCTACATTTGACAATGAGGGAATAGGGGAATTATGTGTCCTAGGAGATTCCCTGGCAAGTGGCTACTACAAAAATATGGAACTTACTGAAAGATGCTTTGTTCAGAATCCGGAGAATAATGAGTATCCTGAGAAGATGTTCTGTACTGGTGACTTGGTATCACTGGATGAAAATAATAATCTTATCTATAGAGGAAGAAAAGATCAACAGATTAAAAGGCATGGTTACCGCATAGAACTTGGAGAAATTGAGAATACGGCGATGACAATGGGCTCGATAAAGGAATGTGCGTGCACTTTTAATAAAGAAACGAGCTATATAAGTTTCTTTTACGAAGGAGATATTTCTGAGAATGAAGTAATGACAACTCTTAAATCTATAATTCCGGGGTATATGTTACCGGACAGGGTTATAAGGCTGGAGGAAATGCCCCATAATGAAGGTGGAAAAATTGACAGAAATGAACTCAGAAAGCAATCTAAAGGATAATGCAGAGCAAAAGTTGGATTTATCAGTTTTTGTGTACTCTTTGACTGTGGTCTTGTTAATTGTGCTTCTTATTACATTGTTTCCTTCTAAGGCTAATAGTCTGGTTGGTGCAATATATGATTTCATTACTGATAAAGTCGGCGTTTTATATACCATTATTTACATAATTACTTTGGTGTTTTCCTTTTGGCTTGCCTTTAGCAGATATGGAAAAGTAGTGCTTGGCAGTAGCAAGGAGGAATTTTCTGATTTTGACTGGGCTATTATGCTGATATGTACGGGCTTAGCAGGTTCACTGATGGTTTTCGGTATAATTGAACCCCTCAATTTTCTGATGGATCCGCCCTTTGGAATTGAGAAAATGTCGGATGGAGCTTTTGAATATGCGCATATGTGCGGACAGTATTACTGGGGAGTCTCCTATTGGGCTTTATGTGTTCCTGTGGCGGTTTTTATCGGCTATTTTTTGTATGTCAGAGAAGAAAAAACGGCCAGGGTTGGGCAGATACTTGCCAACCGTGGCATTTTGAATAGCGCAGGAGCTCTGATTGTTGATGTGCTGGGTGTAATTGCAACGCTTGGGGGTGTTTCTACATCCATGATTTTTTCTACGCCACTTTTAAGTAGTATTTTATGCCGATTCACCGGAATAAATGATAGGGAAAAGGTTACTGTTTTTGTTTTGATGTTATGGCTGATCTTGTTTGTTTTTTCTGTATGGAGGGGGCTTGATAAGGGAATCAAGTTTCTGAGCAGGATCAATGTCTTTGTTTTTTCATTATTCTTATTGTTTCTTGTGATTATTATCAATCCTATAACTGTTATTAAATGGGAGACTAACAGTTTAGGATTATACATACAGAATTTTATTAGAATGTCATTTTATACTGATCCATTGGGAAATGATGGCTTTCCTGAGAGGTGGTCAGTTTTCTATTATGCCTATGATATGGCTTATGTACTTATTATCGGGGTGTTTATCGGAAGAATATCCAGAGGAAAGAGTTTAAGGAAGATGGTACTTGGAACTATTGGATATGGTACTATTGGCGCATTATGTGGCTTCTCAATTCTCAGTTGCTTTTCATTGGAGGTACAAAGAAAAGGCGTTGTAGACCTCGTGACTTTTTTACAGAATGAAGGCAATGAGGCGGCCGTAATAGGTGCTTTGGAAAGTCTTCCGTTTACTGGAATTGTTCTTTTGGTGTATGCTGCTTTGTCTTTGATATTTATGGCCACCACAACTGATTCAACAGCTTTTACATTGTCCTTGATGACGTCCAAAAACTGGAATTGTGATGACCGGACAGGGAGAAAAAATAGAATAGTATGGGCAGTTGTTATAATTGTGTTAACCCTTTCGTTTTTGCAGTTAAAGGGGGCTCAAACCATGCGAACAATCAGTATGATTGCGGCGTTTCCTATGATTTTTATTCAGGCGATTGTGATGCTTACACTGGCTAAGGATTTAAGAGATAACCATAATGCGGAGTGATATGGAAAATGATGTCAGAAAACAGTACAAGTACATAAAAACCTATGATGCATATTTGGACGGGGATACTATGCTTGTTATTCATGAGGATTATCCTTGTCTGTGTAGAGTTAATCTGAATACGCATACAGCGTGGGTTGAGCAATGGCTAACTCATTCTGGAGAAAAACTGAGACGTTTCTTTTATTCTGCAATTTTCAAAGGCGAAAAGGCAATACTAATACCAGGAGAGTCAGGCAGGCTCGATGTTGTTGATGTACATTCGGGAAATACTGTTTCTATTGAGCTTAGTTTTGATGTGAATGACGAACTGGTCACTTTTGACTCAAATGATCCTTTTTTCAAGGGATTTACACATAACAATTTCGCATATATCCTAGGGGCAACATATCCCGGACTAATAAAACTGAGCTTGGAAACAAACGAGATAGCATGTTCCATAAACGCAAATATAAATAAGAATGATTTCATTCATATAAACTCAAAAAATTATTATTTTGCTAACGGATATGCAATCAGGGAATCAATTGCGTATCTACCGCTTGGAGTAGTACCTGCAATCGGAAAACTTTATCTAGAAACAGATGAGATGGTATTGAATAGATTTGATGATGAGATCAAGATGGTTCACGGTTTACTTGATCGGCGCAAAGATATTCTGCTATTGATTGAGGATGATAGAAACAGATTGTATCTGTGCAAATGGGACGAGACAAATGGAATTGAAGAAAGGCTTTATGTTGGTGAAATAGATAATGCTGATGAAGTGGTTTCTTATTACTGGGAACCGCTAGAAGCAGGTGACGATATCTTTTTAATTCCAATGAATAAAGGCAAGATCTATCGTATTAATTGGGGGCAGAAAGCTGTGTCCGAATGTAAGACGATTAATGAAGGAATAGGGGATTTACCAGATAAAATAGCACGCTTCATGATGGTGCCATTGGGGGTGAAGGATAATAAACTATTGCTTCATACATTATGGGATAGATGTTGGCATGAATACGACTCAGAAGGTGATAAGTTGGAGAGTTTTTTTGTGACGATGGAGGACGATGAGTATATAAGGCGTTGGTGGGCCCCTAGTTTGATGCAGCAGAGTATTACGTACGAAACAAACTGTCCTTTGGATGATTTTATAAAATCAATCTGAGGCTTATATTGGAGGCAGAATGGATATTAAGGAAAGAATAATCAAAGCTTTGAAAACAATTAAAGGTGAGTACTTTAACGAAGAGAACAATCTTATTTCAGGAGGTTGGATAGATTCTTTTTCCCTTTTAAAGCTTATAAGAGAACTTGAGAAAGAATTTGAAATCAAGATAAGACTTGAGGAGATAACTCCGGAATCGTTTAACAGTGTGGAGCAGATTGGATTTGTAATTGAGAAATATCTTGGGCATTAAGCGTTAGAAAGGCGCAGAGGTAGTGGGAAACGTTATCGGCTATACAACCGGTGTTTATGATATGTTTCATATTGGGCACTTAAATGTTATTCGCAGGGCAAGGGAACTATGCGATTATTTAATTGTTGGTGTCAGTACTGATGAACTTGTTATCAAAGAAAAGGGGAAACGGCCTGTTATTCCCTATGAAGAAAGAGTTGCGATAGTTGAAGCAATAAAATACGTGGATCAGGTTGTTCCCCAGACAGATAAGAATAAATACGGTGCCTGGGAAAAATATCATTTTGACAAGATGTTTGTCGGATCTGACTGGCAGGGAACTCCACAGTGGAAGCACTATGAGGAACAGTTTTTGCCGGTTGGAGTTGAGATTGTATATTTACCTCACACGGATGGAATATCAAGTACACAATTGACTTCGATAATTAAACAGTATTTGGATGAACATCCAATGATATGACAGGAGTTGTATATGATCAGAGTTACCAATGATATGAAGGCTTTTTTTGAAAATGAAACCGGTGAAATAATAATCTATGGCGCAGGAAATGCAGGGTATTGGGTTGGATACTACCTGAATAAATGCAATATAGACTTTCTCTTTTACCTTGACCAGAATCCAGAGAGGAAAGATACGCTTTGCAATCGACACCATATCTATCCAGTTAATAGATTGCGGGAGTATTCCGGAATTCACGTCAGAATGATTATTTCACCACATGTGTATAAAGAAATACTGGCGGATTTATTATGGCTTGATCATCTGTGGGATTTGGATATGTTGTGCATAATACCACAGTATAAGGATCTTATGATTGATGGGGATACTTATAATATCAACCGATTTTTAGGGTACTTTAGAAGAAAGCTGACTAGCGGAAGTGCACCTACAATAATAAGTAATACCTGTGTGGGTGGAACAATATATGAAGCATTTGACATGCCACTGCTGTCGCCTACAGTTAACGTTGGAATTAAAGATGATGATTTCATTAAGCTTTGCCTAAATTTGGAACACTATATGAACTGCGAGATGAAGTTAAAGGGATGGGAAAAACAAACGAGGACTTATGGATTTGAACAAGCCTGGCCCATTGGAGTGGTGGATGATATTGAGGTTTTGCTTGGACATACAGAATCTGCTGATGAAGCTGTAGAAAGATGGAATTTCCTTAGAGAACGTTTAAATTGGAACAGGATCATCTTTGTCATGGAGGAATATGGCTATAGGCCACCGATTTCAAAAGAGGCTTATAACGCTTTTGCTAAGTTAGATGAAAAAAAACTGTTTGTGCAAGGACGCAGTTATTATGACCATTTTGAATATAAACCCCCATATATTGTTGCGACTGAAGCAACAAATAGGCGTGAGCCAGCGATTGAAAACTTCTTTGATCTTGTAGGATGGATGAACAAAGACAATAACTGAGGTAATCATATATGTTAAAGAAACATAATTTTGTTGTACCACTATTGGATGTTTTGATGCAGGAAATAACAGAAAAAAAATATGTATCCGTCGTATGGCTTGGGGTTCATCCTTGGCTATCAGTGATTGTTCAGGCACTATATGATTATGGAATAGATAATGTGAGGGTATTGGATAATGACCTTAGAAAAATAGGAAAGGTGATTATTCCATACAAAAAACAGTTCTCTAATATTATTTCGTACAAAAGAGTAGTAGTCGAGCCTGTGAGAGTTAAAACAATCAGTGAGGATGCGCTGATCGTGATGGCAAACACACATTATGCTGAGTTCAAAGCGCAACTTTGTGCTGAAGAAATATCTGATGAGAGAATTATTAATCTTTATGATTTGTCGAGAGAGCATATTGAGTATAAGAAAGTGAGGAATTGTTTTGATGCATCACACATAAAGCTATCCCTTAAAGAAGTACAAAAGCTGGAACTTAATCTATTAAAAGATTTTAGTGATTTTTGTGAGGATAAAAAGCTAAAGTATTTTTTGGGTGGCGGAACACTGATTGGTGCGCTAAGACATGAGGGTTTTATTCCATGGGATGATGACATAGATGTATATATGCCTTTTGAGGATTTTACAGAGTTTATAAAAGAGTACTCCGAGCATGGAAAAAATGAAGTTTTTTATTGGGAAAAAGACGACGATTTTGTTTTGCAATTTGCTCAGGTGGTAAATCCCAATACTAAGATATTCAGGGATTATGATTGGATGTTTGGCGCAGGAGAACTTTCGGTCTTTATAGATATTTTTCCAATTGCGGGTTACCCAAGTGAACCCGAAGCGATAGAGAGACAATGGCAAAGAAATTTGGAACTAGATGCAGATTGGTTTTATTACGCAATCATAAAGGATGTTCCTAATATAAACAGTGTCGATATAAGGAAGAGAGTTATTCAGGAGAGACACAGTCGTTCGTTCTATCAATCAGAATATGTTGGAAATGTTATTAGGACAGTTCACAGGCCATGGGCTGTTCCTGCTAACATATATAGTGACTACAAGATGGTTAAATTTGAAGACGGTTATTTTAGAGCACCAATTGGATATGAGCAGTATTTAAAATACAGATATGGAGACTATATGGTACTGCCACCTGTAGAAAAAAGGGAACAGCATTTATTTCCGTCATATTATGTGTAGGTTAGAAATGAAGAAAATGTGTTGAGCATAGTAGAGCATTCATGGAATGGCTATGAAAATAACTATTTAATCAAAAGGGGACTTAATGAGTACTATAGCAAGGAACAAGCACTGGATTAACAGATTGCCACATATTTTTGAAATTGATGATTTAATGGAGTTCTGTAAAAAATATGAGCACATATATGTTTTTGGGCGTGGAGAAGCTCAGGAATGGCTGGTCCGTTTCCTTGATATGTGCGATGTTAATGTTGAAGGATATGTAATATCTTTTACTCCAAATGAAGATAATTTTTATTACAGACATTTACAGGTTAGGAATATAGATGAACTTATTGATATTCCAAATATTGGAATTGTTTTGGGGATTCCGGATTATCATCAGGGAATAGTTGTGCCTATGCTTAGAGAAAAAGGTTTTAAAAACCTGTTCACTATGACAGAACACACAAGACTTGGTATTGCAGAGCAGATGGCACCAAGGAATAAGGATGAGATGACATTTGAGATTAGTCTGGCAGATCATTGTAATTTGTCATGCCAGATGTGTGACCATTATTCGCAGCTTTCTGATGAGTGGTTTGTGGATGTTGAACAGTTCAGAAAAGATATGACTCGGATGGGTGAAATTTATGATCATGAGATTGGGGTAATAACCTTTCTTGGTGGAGAACCGACTCTTCATCCGGACATTATTGAGCTGATTAAGATAACAAGGGAGCAGTTTCCCAATGGGCAGTTGATTTTATTGACGAATGGAGTACTTTTGCTCAGTCTTGAGCATTCTGATAAGGGTAATTTATGGGAAGTGTTAAAAGAGTACAACATAGATGTTACGGTGACTGTTTATCCTATAAAGCTTGATTATGAAGCTATAGAGAGGAAAGCCAATGAATATGGAATACATCTTAAACTGTCTTCGAATATTCATGCGGTTGATCCGACGAAAGTTGTAAAGATTTCAGATAAACACGTAATGGATTTAGAGGGCAAAGTACCCAAGGCTCATGTAGTACACTGTCTGTATTTCAACAAGTTTAATGTAGTTAAAGATGGTAGATATTATATGTGTCCGGTTCAGGCGCATATAGATATTTTTAATAAAAAGTTTAATAAGAACCTGGAATTTGCAGAAAGAGATTATCTTGATATTTATAAGGTGAAGGATTGGCATGAGTTTGCTGAGTTTTCATCCTGGTGGGTTCCGTTCTGCAGGTTCTGTGATCAGAAAAACTGGGGACCTGACTCTGAGTGGAAGGCAAGTAATAAGACAATTAAAGAGTATACATTATAGATTTTTGTGTAGGGGATATTACATGCAATATTTAAAGCTAAATAATGGCGTATCGATGCCTGTTATTGGTATCGGTGGATGGTCTCAGAAAAAAGAAAATATCATAGATGCACTTAATGTTGGATATAGGATGATTGATACTGCGGCGCAGTATGGAAATGAGTCGGAGGTCGGGGGGGCAATCAGAGATTTCGGAGTAGGTAGAGGTGATATTTTCCTTACAACTAAGCTTTGGACACAGGATATAAGAGAGCATCGCGTCAAGGAGGCTTTTGAAGAGAGCCTTAACAGACTTGGTACGGATTATGTGGATTTATATTTGATACACTGGCCTGCCGAAGGCTTTGAAAATGCTTATCTTGAAATGGAGAAGCTATACAAAGAAGGTAAGGTACGAGCAATCGGTGTAAGTAATTTTGAGAAGCATCATTTGGACGCACTTGTTCAAAATGGTGCTTCTGTGGTACCTGTAGTTAATCAGGTCGAAATACATCCATATTTTTCTAACAGTGAAATAGTTGATGAATGTAATAAACGTGGTACGGTACCTGAGGCTTGGTGCCCTCTTGGAGGTCCTGGCAGTTCGGAGATGAATGATGAGAAAATCCAAGGTGTTGCTGAAAAATATGATAAGACTATTGCCCAGATTATCCTAAGATGGCATATTCAGCGTGGCGTTGCAGTAATTCCGAAATCTTCCAATCCGGAGAGAATGAAGCAGAATTTTGATGTGTTTGACTTCGAACTGGATAGTAGAGATATGGATATTATAAACGAACTGGATTGTGGTAAGAGACTTGGTGCTCATCCTGATAATTTTGATTTTTAGATATAACTGTCGGGATAGATAATGAGGTTTCCTTATGATTAAAGGATGGTTTCTCTGGAAGATTTTGAGAATAAAATACGGGATAAATTATAAGAAAGTAGTGCTTGTCCTTTCCGGTGAGAACAGGGCATTAGATATGGCT
Organism: Butyrivibrio sp. WCD3002; assembly: GCF_000424265.1. Lineage (GTDB taxonomy): Bacteria > Bacillota > Clostridia > Lachnospirales > Lachnospiraceae > Butyrivibrio. The sequence goes on along the minus strand of NZ_AUJO01000016.1, from coordinate 58,056 downwards.
TGCATTGACAATCTTCCTGATTTTATAGGGAGAAAGTATGCGAGGGCTGCTATAATTTTTTATCCTGAGGATGTATATAGCTTGGGTGATTTTGATATAAGCCCCGGAGATAATGTCAAACTGATTTCTCTACCTGGAGGTGATATTTCCAAGCTTTATGATTATTATTGCTTTATGAAGTTTTTTGACAATATTGTTTTTACATTTACAGATAAACCTGCTGACAATTTACTCCAGAGATATTTGGATGAGACAGATATAAATGAAGATGATGCTGCGTGTCTTGCGTTATATCACTTAAGATATGTGCCTGGGGCTTCGGGTACAAAGGGGTGAGGGAATGTATGATAGAGAGCTTCGAAGGGTAACCAGAGCATTAAAAATCCGGCACTTCTTTGGTAGGATGGCGAACAAAGAGATATATCTGTTTGGCGTTAGTGACAACACCAGACAGATTATTCAGATATTGCGAGAGTTAGGTGTAGAGCCCCTTAAAGTAATTGATAACGATAAGCAAAAGCAGGGGAGTTATTGCTCAAGACTGGAGGTTATTGATCCTCGTAGTATAACGGATCCTTCTGCACCTGAAAAGTTATATATTTTATATTCAAACTATTGGCGTGAGATGATACCGCAACTGACAGAATCGGGTATTTCATCCGGGAATATATGGAGTTTGAATCCCAAAATCATAAGTGTAATTTTGGCGTTATTTAATGCCGGTATTGGTAAAATTTACCGAAGAAGTCTTTTGAAAAAATATGGTGATTTACCCATATTTCTTTGCCCATATACAGGTACCGGAGATATTTATCTTATTGGTACTTTTTGGGATGAATATATAAAACGGAATGGAATAGATAACTACATTTTTGTTGTCATAACAGGCGCCTGCAAGAAGGTTACTAAGCTTTTTGATATAAAAAATGTTGAATTAGTAAAGAAAAAGTATTATGCCTCGTGTTTGATTTACTATTACATGCTTAACAGAGAAAAGGGCTATTTAAAAATTCTTAATGACTGCTGGCCTCAGGTTCACACTAATCAAGTGGAGTGGTTTAGGGGATATAAGGGACTTTATTTCACGGAGCTTTTCAGGAAGTATGTGTTTGATTTGCCTGATGATGTTAAGCCTCAGCATCCTGCTTTTAAGGATGAGTCAGACAGAGTTGGTAATTTTTTTGATGAATATGAACTGCAGTACAATAAGACTGTGGCTCTTTCACCGTATTCAAATACTTTGTCAGATCTTCCTATAGAGTTTTGGGAGAAGCTGGTAGAAGAACTCGTTCATAGAGGTTATAGCGTAGTTACTAATTCAAGCGGCAAGACGGAAACTGCAATAAAGGGGACGAAGGGAATATTCTTCCCTCTTGATATTGCGCCTCAATTTATTGAGGCAGCAGGAACATTTATTGGGATTAGGAGTGGTTTCTGCGATGTTATAAGTGGAGCAAAGGCCAAGAAAATTATTCTCTATGATGCAGGTAACCGTTTTTATATGGATAGTGCTTTTGCGTATTTTTCACTTAAGACTATGGAACTGTGCGATGATGCATTGGAACTGGAATTTGATGTTCCGAGAATAGATGAAACACTTAAGAGTATTCTTGGATATTTGGACTGATAAACTTAAAACAAGCCATTATTTGGATTAAAACATATTTTCGGGACCTTGACAACTTCATACTTTACATCATGAGCATAATGTGTTATCTTTCCATAGTAATCTTTTCATATGTAGAGTTCATGGCATTTCGCCAGACTATTCCCATGATTGAATTATTATGAACCGATAACAGCTTTTTGACGTTTTAGTTCTTTCTTTTTAGGAATTATAAGCCTTTCTAACCCTATGTATGTCTGTGGTTACAAAAAAGTACATAGGAGGAAATATATTTGGAAGAAAATAACGAAAAAGAAGAGCAACGGGCGGGGAGGAATAAGTCGACGCAAATAGTTAAGGCTTATATAAATGGAAGTGAATTCAGAAGAAAATTTGATTTAATTACTGCGAGCAAGGATGTTAATCGGCTCTTGTATCAGGTAGCTAAGAAAATGCTCTTTCATCGAACAGGAACAGAATATGAGGATATGTATTGGATAGATCCAATTCAGTGTAGAATTGTTGCAAAAGAAATCAATGAGCAGGAAGAACAGACGATAAGTTATTCTGATGCTATTAAGACTATAATAATAGCTAATCCCGGATTAATTACAATTCATTCACATCCCGAAGGTACACCTCCAAGTATTGATGATCTAAATTCTAATTATGTCAACAAGTATTCTTTGGGCATAGTAGTAGGGCATGGAGGGCAGATTTACATATATAGCAGTAATGAATATATTAACCCAATTTACTTTGAAATTAGCGTTGCTGAGTATATTCAGCAAGGATATAATGAAAGTGAAGCAAGGGTGAAAGCTATTGAATCTTGTATGCAGACCAACGATATTTATTTTGAGGAGGTGCGATAATATGGCTGATATTAAAGATTTTCCTATTGGCTCAGTTACAGAAGATGATAGTCGCGAGATTCCGGAATGGATTAAGAATATGTCTTTAGAAGAATTAAAGGCAGAGGAAGAAAGATTATTTGCAGAGATGAAGGCGAACCCACAAAAGAGAGAAAAGATAAAGCTTCCATTTAAGACAATTCTTGATGATTTAACATAAAAAGCAAATAAACTGTTAGAACTCCTGATGTAAAGTATGAAATTGACGCGCATCAGGAGTTTTTGATTACTATAGTAACAGAGGGAGATATGGATTACGTAATAATTCAGGCAGGCGGTAAGGGAACACGCCTTGGATATCTTACAAAAAATAAACCTAAGGCACTGACACCGGTGAAGAACCTGCCGATGATTTTTTATTTGTTCAGGAAGTATCCGGATAAGCGGTTTGTGATAATTGCAGATTATAAGAAGGACGTACTTCACAGGTACCTTTCTGCTTTTGCTGATGTTAAGTATCAGATTGTTGATGCATCAGGAACCGGAACCTGTGGTGGTATAAGACAGGCGATAGATCTTATTCCCGATGATAAGCCATTCATGCTTGTGTGGTCGGATCTGATTTTGCCGGATGGGTTCGAACTGCCTGAGGAGTACAATGATACAAACGACAGCTCGGAGAAGAATGCAGGTCATATTGATGATGGACCTGAGAGTGATTATGTTGGTATATCCTCTACTTTTTCATGCAGATGGAAGTTTGAAGACGGTAAGTTTGAGGAGGAGAGATCAACGGAGCATGGAGTTGCCGGATTTTTCCTTTTTGGAAAAAAGGCTGTTATTGCAGATGTTCCTGAAAGCGGCGAGCTTGTTCGGTGGATGCAGGGTAAAAATCTTAAGTTTAAAGAAGTAAGCCTTGCCGGGACCAGAGAGTTTGGACTACTTGAGGAGTATGAGAAGCTTGGTCAGGTGAAAACAAGACCTTTCAACAGGATAACCGTTGAAGGAGATGTTCTGATTAAGGAACCTGTGGATGAGCAGGGAAGGAAGCTGGCAAAGCGTGAATGTGCCTGGTATGTGAAGGCTAAAGACAAAGGAATAAAAGGGCTTCCTATAGTTTATGAAACATCACCTTTAAAGATGGAGTTCATTAAAGGTAAAAACATATATGACTGCAATTATGGATACGATGATAAAAAGAAGATTCTGGAAAGCCTTGTTGATACGCTAAAAACTCTTCACGAGTCTGAAAAAAGCGTCGCGGACAGCTTTAGCATGAAAGAAGCGTATTACAACAAAACCATGGAGCGCTTATCCAAGGTTCAGAATCTGGTTCCCTATGCATTAGATGAAAGCATTACAGTAAACGGCAGGAAGTGCCGAAATGTATTTTATCATAGGGATAAACTTGAAAATGCATTATCAAAACTTCGTTGCAATGAATTTAGTTTTATTCATGGCGATTGTACCTTTTCCAATTTGATGATAAGAGATAATGGTGAGCCGGTATTGATCGATCCCAGAGGGTATTTCGGGTTTACTGAAATATATGGTGATGAAAGATATGACTGGGCGAAACTCTATTATTCTATTGTTGGAAATTATGATAGGTTTAATTTGAAAAAGTTCAACCTCGATATAGGTGGACATTCAATTGTAGACGGTAAAGCTATTGAAACTCTCGGTTATGGTGAAGTGAGATTGTCTATCGAATCCAATGGCTGGGAGGACATGGAGAAGGATTTCTTTAATTTAACAGGTGCGGACGAGTATGAGATTAAGCTTTTGCATGCAGTTATATGGCTGTCTCTTACGACTTATACATGGCAGGACTATGATTCTGTTTGCGGCTCATTTTATAATGGGCTGTATTACTTAGAGGAGGTTCTTTGATGCTTGAATATTACAGTGAAGTTCTTGAAACAATCAAAGAAGCGATGGATTCTATTGATGAGAATCAGTATAAAACGATATTAGATGAGTGTGAGAAAACACTTAAGAATGGTGGCAAGATAATAGCAAGTGGCCTCGGGAAAAATGTGCCAATCTGTGAGAAGTTTGTTGGTACACTTAACAGTGCCGGTATTGATGCCAGATTTCTTCATACCAATACAGCAGTCCACGGAGATCTTGGTATGATTGGATCAGAGGATATCGTTTTTTTGCTTTCTAAGGGTGGTAATACATATGAGACCGTGGCGCTTGCCGGATATCTAAAAGAAAGAGGTACCAATACCTGGCTTATATCGTTTACGGATAAATGTAAGACCATGGAGATTCTGGACAAGAACTTTATTATGAAACTTCGTAACGAGGGTGATATGTGGGATATTATGCCAAACAACTCAACGACAGTTTACTTGATAGTGTTACAGGGAATTGCTATAGAGCTATGCAAGAGAATGGGAGTAACACTTGATGATTTTAAGAAGAACCACCCCGGTGGCGGTATTGGCGCAAGACTCAGGGGCGAGGATCTTTGGAAATAGTGTTGGGGTATATGTGTATGGAAGTATTTGACTATTTACCTCGTGGTAATGAATCGCATGAAGCTAATACGAATACGGATTATGATAAATATTATTATTTGTATGAGTTTACAGATGACATTATCGTGACGGCCAAAAGCCGGCAATATCCATGTATTCAGAATTATGTAAAAACAGGGATTCTGACTCCGGAGGAAGTTCGGAAGGCAGTAGGTGAAAATGGAAAAAAAGCTTTTTGATGAAATGGTTCAAAATCTTAATTCCATAGATAGTAAGCTTGATTTGCAGCAGAAGACTGTCTTTTTGTTTGGGCATTGTAACGCTACGCTGGAGTGTATAGATTTTCTTGAGAAAAAAGGAATAAAGGTAAAGGGTATCCTGGATAATAGCATCGAAAAACAGGGAATTATTTATAAGGATGCAAAGGTAATATATCCAAATCAGATTTTCGAATATATAGATGGTGGGCAGAAGAATGCAATAGTTCTAATTACTTCCAGGTTTTATGCTGCTATGCTCAAACAACTGCGAGATATAGGGTATGAAGGAATTGTAAGGAAGGTAATAGACTATAATACCTATGCGGAATACTCACTCTCAAAAGAAACAATTGAGAGGATGACAAAAAGAGAGCAGCATGGAGAACTGCTTTTAGAGGAACTGTCATCTAAATATCCTGGATGCTTTAAAGTATTTTGTCCGTTTAATGCTTTGGGAGATATTTACTTTATGAGAGCATATTTTCCTGCATTCGCCAGGGAAAAAGGAATCGGGAAAACAGTGTTTTGTGTTCCGTCGAAAGTATTATCGGGTGTGATTCGGTTGTTTGATGACGAAAACGATATTGAAGTTTACGAACCAAAAGAGCTGGATGCTATGATTCAGGCAGTGTTGTACACTCGGGATGAAAACTCATACATAGCGCATCAGGACAGACCTTATGTAATAAATCTATCGAAAGCTCTTTATATTAAAAAGATAAACCTGGAACAGATATACTGTTGTGGTGTCTATGGCTTGCCTGTAGATACAGTACCTGAAAAGCCCAGAAGAGAACTGATGAGAGTGTATCCGGAACTTGAAAAGATACCGTCTAACAATGCGGTTATTTTTTCGCCCTATGCCAAGTCAGTAACTGCAATCGATTTTAGGGTATGGAGTGATGCTGTAAGCTATTATACTAAGCAGGGGTATAAGTGCTTCACAAATGTAGTTGGGGAGGAGATGCCTCTTGATGGTACTGAAGCAATATCTCCGTCAATATCGGAACTTTTTTCAGTTGTGGAGAGAGCGGGAACTTTCATAGGAATAAGAAGTGGTCTGTGTGATATTCTTCGCGAGGCAAAGGCAAAAAAGATAGCGATTTATCCGGATTATAATTACTGTGATACAAAGTGGAAATCTATAGATATTTATTACATTAAGCAGTTTGATAGAAATATAGTGGAGGCTAAGGATATTATATGGGACAACCTTTGATTTTATCAACACTTCCCAAGACCTGGATTTTTGATATAGACGGGACGATAGTAAAGCACAACGGATATAAGATAGATGGTCACGATACGCTTCTTAAGGGGGCGAAGGAGTATATTGATGCCATACCGTCTGATGATTATATAATTATACTTACGTCAAGAACAGATGAGTACAAGGAGATGACACTGGCTTTTTTGAAAGAAAATGGAATCAGGTATGATGATATAAAATTCAATATGCCTATGGGAGAACGTATTGTTGTGAATGACAGAAAACCTTCAGGACTTGAAATGTCAGTTGCCATTAACGTTGACAGAGACATATGTGAACTACCGGTGATAGAAAGAGAAAAATAAACTAAAGTTTTGCTTACAATAAGCCGATAATATTTTAACGATATTATCGGCTTTTGTGTTATTATCATTTTAGGATTTGACACATAATATATGTGTAGGCAGGAGGCCTGATGAAACATATTTTTATGGCATCTATGATGTGCGCAGATTACAGCAATCTCAGGAAGGAAGTTACTGAGTTAGACGAGGCGGGGATAGATTCGTTCCATATTGACATAATGGATGGCCGTTATGTCAATAATTTTGCTATGTCTTTAAATGACCTTAGGGCGATCCGCAGGCTGACCAAAAAGCCGCTTGATGTCCATCTTATGGTCGAGCATCCCCTCAATACAATAGATATTTTCACGGGAGCGCTTAAAAAGGGTGATACCATTTATATCCACCCCGAGGCGGAGTATCATCCTGCCACGACCCTTCAGAGAATTATCAATGCAGGGATTATTCCCGGTATTGCCATTAACCCGGGAACCAGCGTTGAGACCATTTATGAGATGCTAAGGATCGTTGATAAGGTCCTTGTTATGACAGTTAATCCAGGAAATGCGGGTCAGATGTATCTTCCCTATGTCGGCGAGAAGTTTGAAAAGATCCTTCCTCTCAGAGATGAGATGAAGTTTGAGGTTTATTGGGATGGTTCATGTACGGCGGATAAGATAGAGGAGTTTGCACCAAAGGGCGTTACGGGCTTTGTTCTTGGAACAAATCTTCTTTTCGGAAAGGGCAGACCATACTCGGAGATTCTTTCCGAAATACGAGGTCTTATCCCGGGAAAATGATATAAAACTCATAAAAATTTAGTGATGGAAGCTTATGAATGTAGCGATTTTATTATCCGGCGGTGTTGGAACAAGGCTTGGCGGCGATATTCCAAAGCAGTATTTGGAAGTATGCGGAAAAATGATCATTATCTACGCCCTGGAGAGTTTGTACAGAAATAAGAATATAGATTCGATATGTATTGTTGCAGATAAAAAGTGGCATGACAGGATCGAAGAAGGTATCAACGCAGAAGTATTATCGAATTCAATGACTTCTGAAAAAAAGATTTTTTTTGCCCAGCCAGGTAGAAATCGTCAGGATTCTATAATAAATGGCATGAAGGAGATAAAAATTCAGTGCCATGGCGCAGATACCGTTTTTGTCCATGATGCTGCCCGTCCTGCACTTTCGGATGATCTAATAAATGCCTGTTTTGATGCGCTTCAGGGACATGACGGCGTAATGCCGGCGCTTCCGATGAGTGACACCGTATATTCAAGCGATGACGGAGTGAGTATATCTGGGCTTTTGGACAGATCTAAAATTTTTGCAGGTCAGGCGCCGGAGCTTTTTGATTTTGAAAAGTATTTCGATGCGAATGAAAAGCTGTCTGAAGCAGAGCTTCTTGATATAAAAGGCTCGGCGCAGCCCGCTGTTATGGCAGGGATGGATATTGCCATAATTCCCGGTGATAAAGCCAATATCAAGATAACCACCAGAGAGGACCTTGCTACTTTTGAGCATTTTCTTACAACCAAAAAGAGCAGCCCTGAATAATATGGCATTCATAAAATCAGAAGAAATTTTTAATGACACTAATATTGGAGGGAACCTGAATTGAAGGCATGGGTTCTTAACGGAATAAACGATATAAGCTTTGAAGACGTTTCGGCACCTGCTCCTGAACGCGGATGGGCGCTTGTTAAGGTTATGGCTTCAGGAATATGCGGGTCTGATATTCCAAGAATATATAAAACAGGAGCCCATAAGCATCCAATCATTCCGGGGCATGAGTTTTCGGGAATAGTAGAAAAGACATACAACAATGAGTATGAAAAACTCATAGGCAAAAGAGTCGGGGTATTTCCCCTTATCCCCTGCGGAAAATGTGATTGCTGCAGGAATCGTCACCCTGAGATGTGCGAAAATTATAATTATCTGGGCTCAAGGTGTGACGGTGGATTTGCAGAATATGTTTCCGTGCCTGTTTCGAATCTTACAGTGCTTCCGGATGAAATATCCTATGAGTGTGCAGCTATGCTTGAGCCTATGGCTGTTGCAGTGCATGCCATGAGACAGGCAGGTTCGGTAAAGGGCAAAGCGGTTCTTGTAATCGGGCTTGGCACGATAGGACTTTTACTTACCATGTTTTTACTTGATGCAGGGGCAGAGAAGGTGCTGGTTGTTGGTAATAAGGATGTGCAGAAGGATGCCGCAACTAAGCTTGGAATAAAAAGTGAAAACTATTTTGATACCAGAGAGGGTGAGGCTTCATTTTATAGCTGGCTCCATGACATGGCAGGCTCAGGGGCTGACCTTGTTTTTGAATGTGTAGGATCAAATGATACCTTCAGTCAGGCTGTATTGTCGGCAGCGCCTAAGGGCTGTATTGTTACTGTCGGAAATCCCCACGGCGATATGACCTTAAAAAAGGATGAATACTGGAAAATCTTAAGAAAACAGCTGACAATAACAGGGACCTGGAATTCAACTTTTCTTGGAAAAGACGGCGATGACTGGGATTATGTAATTCAAAGGCTACGGAAAGGCACTATTATGCCGCAGCAGCTCATAACCCACAGATTTTCTCTTGAGGACTTGGAAAATGGCTTTGAAATAATGAGAGATAAGTCCGAAGCATATATTAAGATTATGATGGTCAGATGAAACCATAGAATAATCAGTGGTTTGACTGCATCAAAACCACAATATGCTGATTTTATCAGCTTTTTAATCATCTTTTAATAGTTTTATAACATATTTATTAAACTTTATAACACCATACTCCGATATAATATATGTAGTATCGGCAGAACATGGATGTTGGAGGTGGCCGTTATGAAGAAACATTTTTTTAGAACAATATTATCATTTTGCGTGACCGCGCTACTGGTGGGGAATCCACTGGTGGCTTTTTGTGCTTATGAAAAGGGCGATGAGTATATAGATGGGATTGACGAGCTGACTCCATCAGAGCTCTCAGACATAGAGGATGAAGCCTATGATGCGGTGGACGAAAGTGCGATCCGTGATGAGATAGACGAGGATGGCCTCTATTCTCAGATTGATGAAGATGAGCTTCGTGACGAAATCGACATGGAGGAGCTTGAGAGTCAGATCGATGAAGATGAGCTGTTATCTCAGATAGATGACGAAGATCTTGAAGCCGAGCTTGAGCAGAGAGAAGCTGAGGAAGCAGAAAAAGACGGCTCTGATGTCAAAACTGCCAAGGTTGAAATTGATCCTCATCCTGTGGATGTTACGAATATTAGTTATCCAACATGGGGCAAGGATTCTCCTTTCGACTATGTTATTGATCCTATGCAGCTTATTTATGCTACAAATGCAGCTAAGTATGGTGGTGGTAATGTAGAAGAGGATGCAAATCTTCTTTTTAGAAATAAAGAGGGTGATTACGATTTTTCCTCAAGAAGTGACATGCTCTCTGTTAAAAATATGGGCAATGTGCCTGCAAAATTCGAACTTATAGCAGAAATCGAAGATGCAGAGGATGTTATTTTTACAGATTCTGATGAGTTCGATGGGAATGATTGTAGTTTATATCTTGCTCTTGTGGATGCCGAGGGTAATGAAACTCCAATAGGGAATGATCTGGAGGAAAAAATTGAGATAGAGCTTGGGCCAGCCCCTGATAATGCTTATGCATATACCTGGAATGAGGAAACACAGACCTTTGATTATGGTCTTACTACGGATCCTGAAAATATTGATTTTGATTCCTATTCCTTTGGGCTCGTTGGAAAATGCAATGGCAACGGCAATTGGTCAAAGCTCAGGAAATGTCCGACGATCAAGATTAGTTGGTCTGCGGTTTCTGTACTTACCGATTGGGACGCAGTTAATGCAAAAAAGGCCCAGGAGGAAGCAGAGCGTAAATCTCTTCACGATGCAAAGATAGATGCTCTTAGGGATGAAAAGCTTCGTGAGCTGAAGGATGCAGCTCTTGAAGAGCTTGTGGAAGAGAAGCTCTCTGAGCTCATTGAAGAAAAGAAGGATGAACTTCTTGAAGATGAATTTGAAAGACTTTTCAAGGAAGAATATCTTGGAATAAGAGAAGAAAAAATCCGCACATATATTTCTGATAAGCGCGAGCGGGAAGCCGAAGATGATGACGTTTATTATGATGCATCGGATGATGGTACGGGATATGATGGCGGTGGCAGTGATAATTCCGGCTATGCTGATGATTCTTATTCCGGTGATGAAAGCACCGGTGTAGATAATACATCGGAAGGCGGAAGCACATCAGGCAGCGATAGCGATCCGCAGGATGGTGATGCCGGCGCTGTAGATGGAAGCAGTGATTCGGGTTCAGATAGCGGAGAGGATGCTTCATATGCGGAAGAATCAGGAGCAGAAGCTTCTACGCTTGATAGCTATTATGAAAGTGCCAGCGAGAGCGCAGATGAGACTATAGACGAAACTGCTGGCGAAGCTGCCGATGCAGATTGTGAAGAGGTATTTGATTGAACGGACAACTAATCTTGGGGTAGAACATAAATATTCTAGTGGGGGAAACTATGAAGGCGCATGAGGAAAAAAGTTTGAGGGAGTCTGCTGAATCCTTTATTCTGCGGGCTGGGGAATTTGAGCAGGAGGGCAGCAGCATAGATGAGTATGCTGTACTTATTGAGGGCCTTCGCGCTCACTATGATAATTATGAATTGTATTTTATGCTTGGTCTGTATTACAGGTATCGCAATGCAGATCAGGCATTTTTGTGCTTTGAAAACGCCCTTCACTACTGCGATGAGCCTGAGGATGAAAAGGTAATACGTGATGCTATGGAGGATATTTCGGATAGGGCAAGGGTTCGCGGAACGTCAATTGTGATCGTGTCCTACAATGATTTTGAGCTTACAAGGGAGTGCATCAGAGCTATAAGAAGATACGTCAAAGCAGGCAGCTATGAGATAATCGTTGTGGACAATGCTTCTTCGGATGAAGAGCTTAAGGAGTATTTAAGAAGTCTTGCAGAGGAGCATGATGATTTTGTTTTGGCCGAGAATTCCGAAAATCTGGGCTTTCCTGCAGGTTGCAATATTGGTCTTGCCAATGCAAATGCAGATAATGACATTTTTTTCCTAAATAATGATGCAGTTCTTATGCCGGGTGCGTTTTTCTGGCTTAAGATGGGGCTTTATTCAGACAAAAGAAACGGCGCATCCGGTGCTGTCACAAACTGTGCACCGTCCCAGGAGGTCTCTCAGGAATCGCTGGAGCCATACGTAAAAATGGCACCTATGAATGATGCAAGACCGCTGACGAATCTGTCCGCAAATTTGATAAAATCCGCGGATACCGCAAAGGAGCCTGAAAAAGAGCACCGCTGGTGGAGAACCATAAGTCTTGATTCGGCTATTGAAGCATCCAAGAGCTACGCAAAGGATCACAATGTTCCCATGTGGAATCCCTACGAGGTCCGCTGCAGGTTGACAGGCTTTGCTATTTTATTACGCCGAGAAACAGTAAGGGATGTACTTATAAAGTCTTCTGAAAAGGAGCAGCATGTTTTTGATGAACGTTTTTCTCCCGGCTATTTTGAGGATGACGACCTTGGAATAAGATTGTGTCTTGCCGGCTGGAGGCAGGTTCTTTGCCATAATGCCTTCATCTATCATCATGGCGGAAGCGGTTTTGCAGGCAGAAATGATGCCATGGAGAATTCAAGAGAAAAGTTTAAGGAAAAGTGGGGCTTTGATATCTGGAGCTACACTTTGCCTGAGGATGACAAGATAACTGCGTTTATGGATGCGATAGCAAAGAGCTGTGAGAGGCCTGCCGGAGGTCCTCTAAATGTAGAAGGTGCCGGTGAGAAAGCAGCTGATTTAAAGCTCTATAACAGAGTATTAAGGATCCTCGATATCAGCGCCGGAATGGGCACAACACTATCCTTTATTAAATATCTTGTCCCCGGAAGCTATACCGCCGGAATTACAAATGCTGATGTTTTTGCAGGCCTTTCGAAGTATATGGCAGATGATATGATATCCGGCAATCCTGAGCTTGTTACCTTCCCATGGCCGTCAGGAAGCTTTGACTACATTCTTGCAGGGGATGCTGTTGCCGGTTCATCTGATCCTGAAAGGCTTCTAAAAAAGTTGTCAGCATATTTATCAGAAAACGGAATGATAATTTAGCGTTTACATTTTTGATATATTAAACGTTTTAGGAAACGATATAAAACACAAGACGAAAAAGCGAAAAATATTTTTATACAATTTGAAAAATTTGTTTGTAATTTCGATAAAGTTTTTGAAATTTACGAACATTTGTAAAAATAAATATCATTATATTGTCGTATTTGTGGAAAAACAAATACGTAAAAAAGACAATGGCTATTTGCGCGGGCACAGATAATTCCTATATCTGTGCCTTTTTCGTTAATTTGCCCAAAAACCGAAGATAAATTTATTTAATTTTATTACAAAATTTAAGAAAAAAATAAGTGACGAAAAAACGTACATGTGTTATATTTGTAACTGCTACAAAGAGACGAAAAAACATTTGCAGCACATTGAAATACAGAATAAAGGAGGTAATGCAGATGACAAAGGCTGAAATTCTTAAAAGAGAAATATTGGCACAGTACAAGAGCGTAAGGCAGTTTGCGATTGACATGTCGATTCCATATAGCACACTGGTAACAGCACTGGACAGAGGAATAGAAGGAATGGCTTATGGTACAGTTATCCGTATGTGCGATAAGCTCAACCTTAATCCGGTTGACTTTAGTACTCTCGAGAAGGGCACCGATCTTGGCAACAAGATTGTAGAGAACAGAGTTATGCAGCAGTATGTTAAGCTCAACAAGGTTGGACGTAAGAAGGTTCTTGATTATATGGGAGACCTTACAGCGCTTGATAAGTATCAGGCATAATATAATGAAGAAAATTGGGGCTCACAGGAAATTCCTGTGGGCCTTTATTAATGTAATATAATGGCAATTTGCATCTTGACCCTGTGATTGTTACAATAACTTAAAGTAATTTTTTGGAGGGAAACATGAAATACGATTATTTAGTTGTTGGTGCCGGACTTTTTGGCAGCGTCTTTGCGCATGAAATGGCAAGGGACGGTAAGAAGGTTCTCGTTATCGACAGAAGAAATCATATCGGCGGAAATATCTATACAGAGAACAGGATGGGAATAAATGTCCATATCTACGGAGCTCACATTTTTCACACATCTGATAAGAAGGTCTGGGAGTATATAAACCGCTTTACGGAGTTCAATCAATATATCAATTCACCCGTGGCTGTTTATCATGATGAACTCTATAATCTTCCTTTTAATATGAATACCTTCAGCAAAATGTGGAATATCAAAACACCTGATGAAGCAAAGGATATCATTGATAAGCAGGCAAAAGCTGAGGTTAAGCGTATTCTTAAGGAGCGCGCCGAAAACGGAGATGAAGAGGCAGCAGAGTTCCTTGATGTGGCAAAAGCCAGCGGCCAGGATATTCGTGAAGGTTTTGAGGCTGCAAACCTTGAGGAGCAGGGACTTTCTCTTGCAGGCCGTGACGTGTTTGAAAAGCTTGTAAAGGGCTATACTGAAAAACAGTGGGGACGAGATTGCAAAGAACTTCCTGCATTTATAATAAGAAGACTTCCCTTCCGTTTTGTTTATGACAATAATTATTTTAACGACAGATACCAGGGAATTCCTATCGGTGGCTACACAGATATCATTAAAAAGCTTCTTTTACTTGAGGCTAATGAAAATGAAAAAGAGCAGGGTATTACAGGAAGCATTACTGTAAAAACTGAGTGTGAGTTTGCTGATTTTATCAAGATGAAGGACGGAGTTCCTGCAAAGCCCTTCGAATCTGTAACCGGAGACAGCTTTGACAAGGTTCTCTTCACCGGAATGATCGATGAGTTCTTTAATTATAAGCTTGGAAATCTTGAATACAGATCTCTTCGTTTCGAAACAGAGGATCTGCCGGATACCGATAACTATCAGGGAAATGCGGTAGTAAACTACACAGAACGCGATATTCCTTATACCAGAATTATCGAACATAAGCACTTTGAATTTGGTACCGGAAAGGGAACTATCATTACCAAAGAATATCCCGCTGACTGGAAGAAGGGAGATGAGCCGTACTATCCGATGAATGATGAGAAGAACAATTCTCTCTTCGAGGAGTATAAGAAGCTTTCAGAGGAATACGGCGATGTACTCTTTGGCGGACGCCTTGGTCAGTACAAATATTACAACATGGACCAGGTCATCGCTGCAGCCCTGGATATGGTGGACAGCGTAAGATAAAAAAATCCATTCTGATCGATTATTCGCGAAGCGAAACGAGAGCAGAATGGATTTTTTTATTTTCACTTATGAAAAGCTTCAACAGTAGTTGTTGAACATCATGCCACTGTATTCACTGGTGATATAGGGCGAAGGATTGTCGCTGCCATGCGGATCCTTGTAGTTAAATACCGGGCGCTCCACATATTTCATGGGATTGATGGAAATTTCTTCCGTCTTTGCAACCAGCGCTTTTGTAAATTCCTTAAGAGGCTCGATGGCTTCCTTTGTTTTTCCTGCGTTAGCTGCATCTCGGAGCTTTTGCGCGTCATAATCGATGCGTCCTTCGGCATTTATGGTTATGCCGTAGCTTTCTGTATTTTGCAGATGGTGCTGTGCGATTGATACGGTCTCACCTACAAGCTTAGAACTCTTGAAATCGGAATCATGAACACCGCTTACACTATCAATAAATCCGTTGTAGCCGTTTACCAGGCCTCGTACGTTTTCAATAAGGGCATCGTTTTCGTTTTTAACACCTATTGAAACGGGAGCTTCCGGATCGGTGGTCTGTTTTAACGTGATGTCAAACTGATTTCCAACCGTAAATCTGTTGGAGGAGGAGTAGTGCTCATTCCCGTTCAGGTAGAAATGTGCATTTACCGGTTCCTGAGCTACAAGGTTCAGCCCGAAATAGCCTACGTTGAGACCTTTTTCGCTGGAGCTTGATTCGCTTATTTCAAACCTTAAAGTGTAGCCGGTTTTTAATCCGGTATCATTTGAACCTATTATAATAGTAGATTGATTTTGCGAATCCTCCTGAAGACCTGCCACAAGTCCAATGCCTGCCTTGTTTATCAGTCTTGTCAGCTTGGATTGAATATCTTTGTTGGTATCGCCTTCATGTATGCTATACTGGAATTCATACTCGTGTCCGTTTACATTAGCATTGAAAGCGTAATTTCCTTTCGGAAGAGCAACTTCTTCATCGGGAAGGAAGTGACCTGCATTTATCTGATTGGTTGCCAGCTGATCAACTGCGATCGTGAATTCTGTTGTGTTTTCCTGACCGCTTCCTACATATTCAACGGACACCTTATCGCTGTCAGAGGATACAGCAGAGCGTTTGCTCAGAGCGGATTCTTCTTCGCTTCCGATATCCTGAAGCTGACTTCGAAGAGCCCGGGCATGCTCTTTAATACCCACGGCCTCAGCCTGAGCATTATCATCCTGTTTTAAAACATGAAGAGGGGATTCTTTATTGATCCTGGCGATAGACTTGTAGACATTCTGAAGATCGCTCTTTTTGTGCTTGTCTACATTCGCGTTCTCTTTAGCAACATATGTGCTTGCGAAATTATTATATGCTTCATTAATACCAATGCCTGCCATGATGCCCCTCCTTTCTTCCTTGATGTCATGCGATAACTTCTGCCAATCCATTGGCAACCTGCATGTGGGCATACAAAGACATGTTTTCTTACTATTACATTAGCATCCGCTATGCAAGGCAGTCAATTAAAAAAGTATGAAATAATCATAAAAAGAAAACGCATAGAAAAAAATTGATTGACGATTTGCAATTACCATGCTATAGTATGTAGGCGACAGAAATTTAGGTCTTTTTTTTATGCCAAAAAATAAGACTGTATTTAAAGTATAGAAAACGCACGGAGGAATGAACAAATGCGTACAAGAATCACACTTGCCTGCACTGAGTGCAAAAACCGTAACTATGATACAACTAAGGATAAGAAGACACATCCTGACAGAATGGAGATCAAGAAGTACTGTCCTTTCTGCAAGAAGCACACAACTCATAAAGAGACCAAGTAAATAATGATACTGGCTATTGCACTTTATTTATTGAAGCGTTATAAACAAAGTTGTATTCATCCTATGGGTGAAGGGAGTTTACTGTTATGAGCGAAAATAAAGCACAGAAAAGCGGATTATCTTCTTTTATAAATGGGGTAAAAGCTGAGTTTAATAAAATCATGTGGCCCAGCAGAGATGATATTATCAAGCAGACTTCAGCAGTTGTAATTATTTCACTGATTGTAGGTGCTTTGATTGCTGTTTTTGACTATGGTTTTGGATATCTTATTAACCTTATTACCAGTATTTGATAAAAAGGAGTATTATGGCTGAAGAGATGCAGAATGAGAATGAACTCGATCTGACTGCAAATGCAGCAGATGCAGAGAGTACCTCTGCTCCTGTTGAAGAAGCTGATAGCAATGAGGCTTCCGGAGAGCAGGCTGTTAATTCAAATGCACATTGGTATGTAGTACATACTTATTCAGGTTATGAGATGAAGGTTAAGGCTAATCTCGAGAAAACTATCGAGAACAGACACCTTCAGAATCAGATATTTGAAGTTCGCGTGCCTGTTCAGGATGTCGTAGAGGTGAAAAACGGCACACGTAAAAATGTTTCACGTAAGATGTTCCCTGGATATGTTCTTGTGAACATGGATATGAACGATGAGACATGGTATGTTGTTCGTAATACCAGAGGTGTTACTGGATTCGTAGGACCGGGAAGTAAACCCGTTCCGTTATCAGATGCGGAGATTAAGCCGCTTGGAATTAAGACCGAGAATATGTCTATCGACTTTGGCGTTGGTGACGAGATTGAGGTCGTTGCAGGTGTTTGGAATGGTACTGTTGGTATTGTTCAGCGTATGGATTTCGGCAAACAGAGTGCTACTATCAATGTTAATCTGTTTGAGAGAGAGACACCTGTTGAGATCAGCTTTTCTGAAATCAGAAAGGTTTGATGCAGTGTTGGTATAATGTGCTAATGCACTTTATATATGTAGTATGAGTTGGAATTAAGATGTTTCAATTCATGGGAACTGGAGTGGGAGCATTCACGCAGTTTTGCAAAGGATGCGCCTGACCACATTATTTCTAGGAGGTGCCACAATGGCAAAGAAAGTCGAAGGATACATTAAGTTACAGATCCAGGCTGGTAAAGCAACACCAGCACCGCCGGTTGGTCCGGCTCTTGGTCAGCACGGTGTTAATATCGTTGAATTCACAAAGCAGTTCAACGCTAAGACAGCTGACAAGGGTGATCTTATCATCCCTGTAGTAATCACAGTTTATGCAGACAGAAGTTTTACATTCATCACAAAAACTCCTCCTGCAGCAGTTCTTCTTAAGAAGGCTTGCAATCTTCAGAAGGCTTCTGGTGTTCCGAACAAGAACAAGGTTGCAACAATTTCTAAGGATAAGATCAGAGAAATCGCTGAGACAAAGATGCCTGATTTGAATGCAGTTGATATCGAAGGTGCTATGAGCATGATCGCTGGTACTGCACGCAGCATGGGTATCGTGGTAGAAGACTGACGGAGGGCTAAGAGATGAAACACGGAAAGAAGTATGTAGAGGCTGCTAAGCTTGTTGACAGAGCACAGCAGTATGAGACCGCAGAAGCAATCTCTTTAGTAAAGAAGTCTGCTACTGCAAAATTTGATGAGACTGTTGAAGTACACATTCGTACAAGCTGCGACGGTCGTCATGCGGATCAGCAGATCCGTGGTGCGGTTGTTCTTCCGCACGGAACAGGTAAGACAGTTAAGGTTCTTGTTTTCGCTAAGGGAACAAAGCTTGATGAGGCACAGGCTGCAGGCGCTGACTATGTTGGCGGCGAGGAGCTTATTCCTAAGATTCAGAACGAAGGTTGGCTTGACTTTGACGTTGTAGTTGCTACTCCTGATATGATGGGTGTTGTAGGACGTCTTGGTAAGGTTCTCGGACCTAAGGGTCTTATGCCCAACCCGAAGGCTGGTACAGTAACAATGGATGTTACTAAGGCTATCGCTGATATCAAGGCTGGTAAGATCGAGTACCGTCTTGACAAGGCAAACATCATTCACTGCCCTGTAGGAAAGGCATCTTTCTCAGAAGAGCAGCTTGAGCAGAACTTCACAGCTCTTATGGAAGCTATTGTTAAGGCTAAGCCTTCAACAGTTAAGGGTCAGTACCTTAAGAGCATCACACTTGCAACAACAATGGGACCTGGTGTCAAGGTTGTTGCAAACAGATATTAATTTATAACTGTTAGTGTTAAAAGGCAGAAACCGCAAGGTTTCTGCTTTTTTTATATATAAATACAAGATATGGGTGTGATGTTTCTATTATCCACATAATATGGTATTCTAAATGTATGAAAAACTTATATAATTTTGTGAGAAAAAGAATAACGGACAACAAGGGCTCCATTAATTCTGTGGTGATTGCTTTTGTATGCTCTTTTCTTGTGACAATAACTATAGGTGCGGTGGTTCTGGCTATTTTGCATAGTAAAAATTCTGCCGTTATGCCGGAAGATGCAGCACAAGCGCAGCCATCTGTCACCAGGGTTCCCTATGCTGAAAAAATAGTTTCTTCTGTTGTGGATGATGCTTTAATAGGGACTGAAAATGAGGTAGTTCGGGAGGATAGTCCGGAAACTGCCGACGAGGATACAGAAGCTTTAGAAAATGATCAGACCGAAGCGACAGCTGTTGAAGTTAGTGCGTTGCCGGAAGGAAATCTTGAGTATGACATAACTTCTGCGAATGAGGATTATATCTCATTTGGATTTGCAGGAGATATTTTATTTGATCCCGGCTATGCCATCATGAACAGGATAAGGCAGAACGGCGGTGCAATTTCCGGAGTGATCGGAGACAGCCTTATGTCTTATATGAGAGATGCAGACATTATGGCCATAAATAATGAGTTTCCCTATTCAAATGGTGGTGTGCCTAAGGAGGGAAAAGCATTTACCTTTAGGGCTGATCCTTCATCCGTGAGTCTGCTTAATGATATGGGTGTTGATCTTTGCACTATTGCCAATAACCATGTCTTTGATTATGGCGAAACTGCGCTTCTTGATACCCTTACAACTATTGATAATGCCGGTATAGCCAGAGTTGGGGCAGGAGTTAATATAGAAGAGGCTTCAAGGCCTGTATACTATACTTCTCAAAGTGGGAACAGGGTTGCTATCATAGCTGCGACTGAGATCGAGCGACTTGATACTCCGGATACCAGAGGCGCAACAGAATCTTCGCCCGGTGTATTCAGATGCCTTGATATTACAAGACTTTGCTCACGTATAAGGGAAGCCAAGGATAACGGCGCATTTGTCATTGTTTGCATCCATTGGGGAACAGAGAATCAGGAGGAAATCGACTGGTGGCAGCAAAAGCAGAGTGCCGAGATCGTTGAAGCCGGTGCAGATCTTATTGTTGGCGGACATCCGCATATTCTGCAGAAATTTGAATATCTAAACGGTGTGCCTGTTGTTTACAGTCTTGGCAATTATCTCTTTAATTCAAAAACTCTGAATACCGGATTGTTGCAGGTAAAGGTACATAATGATCACAGCGTGGAGCTCAGATTTGTTTCTGCTATTCAGAGCGGCTGTACGGTACGCGAAGCTGTGGATGGTGAAAAGGCCGGAATACTGCAGCATCTTCGTGATATTTCTCCCGGAGTGAACATAGACGATGATGGAAATATCAGATAAAAGTAAAATGATAAAATAAATAAAAAGTGATTGACTTTTTCTTTGGATTATGGTAAATTATGCAAGGTCGTTATGACCAGCCGAAGACAGTAGGTGTCCAAAAGGACGTAAGCGAAGCGCCTACCGAGGAAAAGTTATTTAGACTTTTTTCGCCTCTTGTTTTCGGGAGGCGTTTTTCTTTGGCGGTAAATTCTATAAGGAGGTAAAAAGATGGCAAAGGTTGAATTAAAACAGCCTGTAGTAAAAGAGATTTCTGACAAAATTCAGAACGCACAGGCACTCGTACTTGTAGATCACCGCGGATTGACTGTTGCTCAGGACACAGAGCTTCGTAAAAAGCTTCGTGAGGAGAACGTTAGTTACAAGGTTTACAAGAACACCATGATGAACTTTGCATTCAAGGGTACAGACTATGAGCAGCTCGCTGATCTTCTTAACGGTCCTAGCGCACTTGCTATTTCCGAGACAGATCCTGCAGCTCCTGCACGTGTACTTTATGATTTTGCAAAGAAGGCAAAGGCACTTGAGATCAAGGGTGGTGTGATTGAAGGCAAACTTTATGATGCAGAAGCACTTAAGGAGATTGCTACAATTCTTCCCAAGGATCAGTTGCTTTCCAAGTTGCTTGGTTCTATGCAGTCACCTATCGCAAACTTCGCTCGTGTGGTTAAGCAGATCGCAGAGAAGAAGGCAGAGGGTGGTGAGGCAGCTCCCGCTGAGGAAGCAGCACCTGCAGAAGAGGCAGCACCTGTAGCTGAGGCTCCTGCTGAAGAAGCAGCAGCACCTGCAGCAGAGTAATTTAAAGATTTAGTAATTTAGAATTTTCATTAAAAATTTATGGAGGTAAATAATAATGGCAAAGTTATCCACAGCAGAGATTATCGATGCAATCAAAGAGTTATCCGTTCTTGAACTGAACGATCTTGTAAAGGCTTGCGAGGAGGAGTTCGGCGTATCAGCAGCAGCTGGTGTTGTTGTAGCAGCAGGCGGTGCAGCAACAGGCGCTGAGGAAGAGAAGACAGACTTCAACGTAGAGCTTACAGAAGTAGGTCCTAACAAGGTTAAGGTTATCAAGGTTGTTCGTGAGATCACAGGTCTCGGACTTAAGGAAGCTAAGGATCTTGTTGACGGAGCTCCTAAGATGCTTAAGGAAGGCGCTACTAAGGAAGAAGCTGACGACATCAAGGCTAAGGTTGAGGCTGAAGGCGCTAAGGTTACTCTTAAATAATAAGATTAACCATTATATCTTCGAGATAACACAGAGGGATATGCACTTGTTGCATATCCCTTTTTTACATCATAGGAAATTCTGGCGCATTTCCTATGATGTAAAATATTAGCTTTTGTTAAGCGTTGTAAATATAGTATGATTTTGAAGGTTTTAAACAAAAATAAAAAAACACTTGACTGGTAAAATTGCTTGTTGTAGAATGGAAAATGCACTATTGTGGAGTGGTAGGCGTATTATGCTCTTTTTTAGGGTGTTAACGCTTTTCTACTAAATAAAAATTAAGAACGGGGTGAATGTCAATGGAAAAAAACAGATTGCATCCTAGTGGTACTGGTAAAAATGTACGTATGAGTTTCCAGCGCCAAAAGGAAGTCCTTGAGATGCCGAACCTGATTGAAGTTCAGAAGAACTCATATCAATGGTTTCTTGACGAGGGCCTTAAAGAGGTCTTTGACGATATCTCTCCTATCGAAGACTACAGTGATAAGCTTAGTCTCGAGTTCGTTGACTTTAAGTTATGCGAAGATGAGATAGACAAGAACAAGAATACTATTGAGAAATGTAAGGAAAGAGATGCTACTTTTGCAGCGCCTCTGAAAGTCAGGGTACGTCTGAATAACAAGGAAAGCAGAGAAGTTACAGAGCATGAGATCTTCATGGGTGATCTCCCGCTTATGACTGCAACCGGAACATTTGTAATAAATGGCGCAGAGCGTGTTATTGTCAGCCAGTTAGTGCGTTCCCCTGGTATTTATTATGATATTACCCGTGATAAGATCGGTAAGAAGCTCATTGCCTGCACAGTTATTCCTAACCGTGGTGCATGGCTTGAGTATGAGACTGATTCTTATGATGTATTTTATGTAAGAGTGGACAGAACCAGAAAGGTACCGGTTACTGTTCTTATTCGTGCGCTTGGTATTGGATCAAACGAGGAAATCTCACAGTTATTCGGTGATGAGCCTAAGATACAGGCAAGCTTTGCAAAGGACCCTTCAACTGATTACCAGAGTGGTCTTTTAGAGCTGTATAAGAAGATTCGTCCCGGTGAACCTCTCAGTGTTGAAAGTGCAGAGAGTCTTATTCACGCTATGTTCTTTGATGCAAGAAGATATGATCTTGCTAAGGTTGGACGTTATAAGTTCAATAAGAAGCTTCACTTCAAGAACAGAATCAGTGGCAAGATCCTTGCAGAGGACGTAATCGATGAGAATACAGGCGAGATGATCGCAGCAGCAGGCACAAAGGTTGACCGTGCTCTTGCTACTGAGATTCAGAATGCAGCTATTCCTTATGTAATGATCCAGGGTGAGGAGCGTAACATTAAGGTTCTTTCTAACCTTATGGTAGACATTACAAGCTTTATTGACTGCAATCCTGAAGAGCTCGGAATCACTGAGAGCGTATATTATCCTGCTCTTAGAGATATCCTTGCAGAGTTTGCAGAGAATACTGATCCCGAAAGCCTTGCAGAAGCAATCCGCAAGAATGTAAATGATCTGATTCCTAAGCACATTACAAAAGAAGATATTCTTGCTTCTATTAACTATAATATGCACCTTGAGTATGGCATCGGTAATGATGACGATATCGACCACCTCGGAAATCGTCGTATCCGCTGCGTAGGTGAGCTTTTACAGAACCAGTACAGAATCGGTCTTTCAAGACTTGAGCGTGTTGTACGTGAGCGTATGACAACTCATGATGCTGATGAGATTTCTGCACAGGGTCTTATAAACATTAAGCCTGTACAGGCAGCTGTTAAGGAATTCTTCGGATCTTCACAGCTTTCACAGTTCATGGATCAGAATAACCCGCTTGGTGAGCTTACTCACAAGCGCCGTCTCTCAGCTCTTGGTCCCGGTGGTCTTTCAAGAGACAGAGCCGGATTCGAGGTTCGAGACGTACACTATACACACTATGGACGTATGTGCCCTATTGAGACACCTGAAGGACCTAACATCGGTCTTATCAATTCACTTGCAAGCTATGCAAGAGTTAATCAGTATGGTTTCATTGAGGCACCTTACCGTAAGGTAGATCAGTCAGATCCTCAGAATCCTCGTGTAACTGATGAGGTTGAGTACCTGACAGCAGATGAAGAGGATAACTTCCATGTAGCTCAGGCTAACACACCTCTTGATGAGAACGGATACTTTAAGAAGAACAACGCATCCGGTCGTTTCAGAGATGAGACATCCGAGTATCCCAAGACAGCGTTCGAGTACATGGACGTATCACCGAGAATGGTATTCTCAGTTGCTACAGCACTTATCCCTTTCCTTGAGAACGACGATGCTAACCGTGCTCTGATGGGTTCAAACATGCAGCGTCAGGCAGTGCCGCTTCTTACAACAGAAGCTCCTGCAGTAGGAACAGGTATGGAGCGCAAGGCTGCTGTCGATTCAGGTGTTTGCGTTGTTGCCAAGAAGGCAGGAACAATTGATTTTGTAGACAGTAAGCTTATTAAGATGACATACGATGATGGTGAGAAGGAAGAGTATCACCTTATCAAATTCCAGAGAAGTAACCAGAGTAACTGCTACAACCAGCGTCCTATCGTATTTAAGGGCGATCATGTTGAAGCAGGTGAGGTTATCGCTGATGGTCCTTCAACAAGCATGGGTGAGCTTGGTCTTGGTAAGAATCCTCTTATCGGATTCATGACTTGGGAAGGTTATAACTACGAGGATGCTGTACTTCTTAGTGAGAGACTTGTTCGTGACGATGTATTTACATCTATTCACATCGAGGAGTACGAGGCAGAAGCTCGTGAGACAAAGCTCGGACCGGAAGAAATTACAAGAGACGTTCCCGGTGTTGGTGATGATGCACTTAAGAACCTGGATGATCGCGGAATTATTCGTATCGGTGCAGAGGTTCGTGCCGGTGATATCCTTGTAGGTAAGGTTACTCCTAAGGGAGAGACAGAGCTTACAGCAGAAGAGAGACTTCTCCGTGCTATTTTCGGTGAAAAGGCCAGAGAGGTTCGTGATACATCACTTAAGGTTCCTCACGGTGAATACGGTATCGTTGTTGATGCTAAGGTATTCACAAGAGAGAATGGCGATGAGCTCAGCCCTGGTGTAAACCAGGCGGTTCGCATCTACATTGCTCAGAAGAGAAAGATTTCAGTTGGTGATAAGATGGCTGGTCGTCACGGTAACAAGGGTGTCGTTTCCCGTGTACTTCCTATCGAGGATATGCCGTACCTGCCTAATGGTCGTCCACTTGATATCGTACTTAATCCTTTGGGCGTGCCTTCTCGTATGAATATCGGACAGGTCCTTGAGATTCACCTTTCTCTTGCAGCTAAGGCTCTTGGCTTTAACATCGCTACACCTATTTTTGACGGTGCAAACGAGAAAGATATTCAGGCAACACTTACCATGGCTAACGATTATGTAAACAGCACATGGGAAGAGTTTGAAGAGAAATATAAAGATTCAGTTGATCCTGAGATCATGAAGTATCTCTATGACAACAGAGATCACAGAGAACTTTGGAAAGGCGTTCCGATCCACACAGATGGTAAGGTTCAGCTCCGTGACGGACGTACAGGTATTCCGTTCGATTCACCGACTACAATCGGACACATGCATTACCTCAAGCTCCATCACCTTGTAGATGATAAGATCCATGCTCGTTCAACCGGCCCTTACTCACTGGTTACACAGCAGCCTCTCGGCGGTAAGGCACAGTTCGGTGGACAGCGTTTCGGAGAGATGGAAGTTTGGGCTCTTGAGGCTTATGGCGCTGCTTATACACTTCAGGAGATCCTTACAGTTAAGTCTGATGATGTTGTTGGTCGTGTTAAGACTTATGAAGCAATCATCAAGGGTGACAACATTCCTGAACCCGGTGTTCCGGAATCATTCAAGGTTCTTCTTAAGGAACTTCAGTCACTTGGTCTTGATGTAAGAGTACTTCGCGAGGATAACACTGAGGTCGAGATTATGGAATCTGTTGATTACAGCGATTCTGATTATCGTTATGAGATCGAAGGCGAAGTAAACCGTGATTATGATCGTGAGTCATTTGCGGAAAATGGTTACCAGACAGGTTCATTCAGCGAAGACGGTGAGCTTGTAGCGGATGAAGAAGACGATGCAGCTTTTGAGGAAGAGTTTGATGCTGCAGACGGTCTGGATGAGAACTAAAGCAACTTAGTAGTTTTAGAAACCATGTAAACAACAGAAAAGAGGTTACGAATGTCTGATTCTACAATGAATAAAGCAATAAATGATGCTTCAAACGGTAGGGTAGCTGCTACACCTACATATCAGCCAATGACATTTGATGCAATTAAGATTGGTCTTGCTTCTCCTGAGAAGATCAGAGAGTGGTCACACGGAGAGGTACTCAAGCCTGAGACTATTAACTATCGTACTCTCAAGCCTGAGCGCGACGGTCTTTTCTGCGAGAAGATCTTTGGACCCACCAAGGATTGGGAATGTCACTGCGGTAAATATAAGAAAATCCGTTATAAGGGCGTTATTTGTGACAGATGTGGCGTAGAAGTTACAAAGAGCAGTGTACGTCGTGAGCGTATGGGTCACATCGAACTTGCTGCTCCTGTTTCCCACATTTGGTATTTCAAGGGTATCCCCAGCAGAATGGGTCTTATACTTGACCTTTCACCCAGAGTACTTGAGAAGGTTCTTTACTTTGCTTCTTATATAGTACTTGATCCCGGTGAATCAAACCTTGAGTACAAGCAGGTTCTCTCTGAGAAAGAGTACCAGGAAGCACGCGATGAGTTCGGAATGAAGTTCCGTGCAGGTATCGGTGCAGAGGCTATTAAAGAGCTTCTTATGAACATTGATCTTGAAGCTGAGTATCAGGAGCTTAAGGATGGTCTTGATACATCTAGCGGACAGAAGAAGCAGCGTATCATCAAGAGACTTGAAGTAGTTGAGTCATTCCGTGAGTCCGGAAACGAACCTTCGTGGATGATTCTTGACTGCATACCGGTTATTCCTCCGGATCTTCGTCCTATGGTACAGCTTGACGGTGGACGTTTTGCTACATCAGATCTTAACGATCTGTATCGTCGTATCATCAACCGTAACAACCGTCTTAAGAGACTTCTTGATCTTGGTGCTCCGGACATCATCGTTAGAAACGAGAAGCGTATGCTTCAGGAAGCTGTAGATGCGCTTATTGATAACGGTAGACGTGGAAGACCTGTTACAGGTCCCGGTAACCGTGCACTCAAGTCACTTTCAGACATGCTTAAAGGTAAGGGCGGTCGTTTCCGTCAGAACCTTCTTGGTAAGCGTGTTGACTATTCAGGACGTTCAGTTATCGTCGTAGGTCCTGAGCTTAAGATTTATCAGTGCGGACTTCCTAAGGAAATGGCTATCGAGCTTTTCAAGCCTTTTGTTATGAAAGAGCTTGTTTCCAGAGGAATCTCACAGAACATAAAGAATGCTAAGAAGAAGGTTGAGAGACTCGAGGAAGAGGTATGGGATGTACTCGAGGATGTAATCAAAGAGCATCCTGTAATGCTTAACCGTGCTCCCACACTTCACAGACTTGGTATTCAGGCATTTGAGCCCATACTTGTAGAAGGTAAAGCTATAAAGCTTCATCCTCTTGTATGTACACCTTTCAATGCCGACTTCGATGGAGACCAGATGGCTGTACATCTTCCTCTGTCAGTTGAGGCACAGGCTGAGAGCCGCTTCCTTATGCTTGCTCCCAACAACCTGCTTAAGCCTTCTGACGGTGGCCCTGTAAACGTTCCTACACAGGATATGGTACTTGGTATCTACTATCTTACACAGGAGCGCGAAGGTGCTAAGGGCGAAGGAAAGTTCTTCAAGAACATTGATGAAGCTATCCTTGCTTATGAGAACGATTACATCACACTTCAGTCTCGCATCAAGATCCGTGTTACACGTAAGGATGAGAACGGTGAGGATGTTACAGGTGTAGTTGAGTCAACACTTGGTAGATTCCTTTTCAACGAGTTCATTCCTCAGGATCTCGGATTCGTTGATCGTAAGGATCCCGAGCATAAGCTTGACCTTGAAATCGACTTCATGGTTGGTAAGAAGCAGCTCAAGAAGATCGTTACAAATATGATCAATACACACGGAACCTTTGCTACAGCAGAAGTTCTCGATAAGATCAAGGCTACAGGTTACCATTACTCAACAAGAGCTGCTATGACAGTTTCAATCGCTGACATGACAGTTCCTCCGCAGAAGCAACAGATGCTTGACGAGGCTCAGGCAATAGTTGATAAGATTGCTACCGAGTACAGACGCGGTAAGATGACAGACGAAGAGCGTTATCGTCTTGTTGTTGAGACTTGGATGAAGACCGATAAAGAGCTTACAGATGCCCTTCTCGAAGGTCTTGATAAATATAACAACATCCACATGATGGCTGATTCCGGTGCCCGTGGTAGTAACCAGCAGATCAAGCAGCTGGCAGGTATGCGTGGACTTATGGCAGATACAACCGGTCGTACGATCGAACTTCCTATCAAGTCCAACTTCCGTGAAGGCCTTGACGTTCTGGAATACTTCATGTCAGCGCATGGTGCTCGTAAGGGTCTGTCAGATACAGCTCTTCGTACAGCCGATTCAGGTTACCTGACACGTCGAATGGTTGACGTATCTCAGGAACTTATCATCCGTGAGCTTGATTGTAGCGAAGGAAAGGCAACTATTCCCGGAATTACAGTTAAGGAATTCAAGGATGGTAATGCCATGATCGAGCCTCTTGAGGATCGTATCACAGGCAGATATACATGTGAGGATATCAAGGACAAGGACGGAAACGTTATTGTTAAGAAGAATCACATCATCACACCCAGCCGTGCTAAGAGAATCTTAAGCCAGGGTGTTAACAGTAAGGGTGAGCCGGTTAGCGCTGTAAAGATCCGTACAATCCTTACCTGCCGTTCACACATTGGTATCTGTGCTAAGTGCTATGGTGCAAACATGGCAACAGGTGAGCCCGTTCAGGTTGGTGAGACAGTTGGTATCATCGCTGCTCAGTCAATCGGTGAGCCCGGTACACAGCTTACAATGAGAACATTCCATACCGGTGGTGTTGCCGGTGGCGATATTACACAGGGTCTTCCCCGTGTAGAGGAGCTTTTTGAGGCAAGAAAGCCTAAGGGACTTGCTATTATTTCAGAGCTTGACGGAACAGCTCAGATTAAGGATACAAAGAAGAAGCGTGAAGTTGTCATCACTAATGACGAAACAGGAGAGTCAAAGGCTTACCTGATTCCTTACGGATCACGTATCAAGGTTACAGACGGCAAAGTCGTTGAAGCCGGTGATGAGCTTACAGAAGGTAGTGTAAATCCTCACGATCTTCTTAAGATTAAGGGTATCCGTGCTGTTCAGGACTATCTGCTCCGCGAGGTTCAGAGAGTTTACCGTCTCCAGGGTGTTGATATCTGTGATAAGCATATCGAGGTTATCGTACGTCAGATGCTTAAGAAGGTTCGCATCGAGGAGAGCGGAGATACAAGCTTCCTGCCCGGAACACTCGTTGATGTTCTTGATTTCGAGGATGATAACGAGAGACTTATCAGCGAAGGTAAGAAACCCGCTGAAGGAAAGCAGGTAATTCTTGGTATCACCAAGGCTGCACTTGCTACAAACTCATTCCTTTCAGCTGCTTCCTTCCAGGAAACAACAAAGGTTCTTACAGACGCAGCTATTAAGGGTAAGGTTGATCCTCTTATCGGTCTTAAGGAAAATGTTATTATCGGTAAGCTGATTCCTGCAGGTACAGGTATGAAGCGTTATCGTAATACAGCACTTAATACCGATGCCAACTTCAAGGATCCTGAGAAGCTGATCCTTAAGAAGAGAGCAATGGATGATGATGATGTATTTGTTGAAGAAATCGACGATGCAGAAGAAGTTATCGTTGCTGATGATGAAGAGTAATTTAGAAATATTTAACTTGACAACACATATTGATATACGTATACTTTAAAACTGTGCGACAAGCGAGAGGGGTAGTTTGCCCCTTTCGCTTGAAGTGTGTGTTGATTTTCAGATAGTTTCTATGTCAGAGAGCTGTCTGTTTATCATATATTGTTTTACTACTAAAATAGGAGGTAAAAGGAATGCCAACATTTAACCAGTTAGTTCGTAAAGGTCGTCAGACTTCTGAGAAGAAGTCTACAGCTCCTGCACTTCAGAAAGGATTCAATTCCCTTCACAAGAAGGCTATCGACACTGCATCACCGCAGAAGAGAGGCGTTTGCACAGCTGTTAAGACTGCTACACCTAAGAAGCCTAACTCAGCTCTTAGAAAGATCGCCAGAGTACGTCTTTCTAACGGTATCGAGGTAACAAGCTACATTCCCGGCGAAGGTCACAACCTTCAGGAGCACAGCGTTGTTCTCATCCGTGGCGGAAGAGTTAAGGACCTGCCTGGTACAAGATATCACATTATCCGTGGAACTCTTGATACAGCAGGTGTTGCAGACCGTAAGCAGGCTCGCTCCAAGTACGGCGCAAAGAGACCTAAGGCTGCAAAGTAATCTAAGTAACTATCATTAACAAGATCTAATTTTTTTATAGTGTTGGTGTTTCTTTTTTCGTAATAAAAAGACCCGCACGTACACTAAAATTAGTGAGTACCTATGATCTATAGTAAACAGATGAAGACTGACACTCATCTGCGATTCTAAAGGAGGGAAGAACCGTGCCGCGTAAAGGACATATTGTAAAACGTGACGTATTAGCGGATCCTTTATACGATAACAAGGTTGTAACAAAGCTTATCAACGCAGTTATGCTTGATGGTAAGAAGGGTGTTGCACAGAAGATCGTATATGGTGCATTCGCACAGGTAGAGGAGAAGGCTGGAAAGCCTGCTCTTGAAGTATTCGAGGGTGCTATGAACAACATCATGCCCGCTCTCGAGGTAAAGGCTAGACGTATCGGTGGTGCTACATATCAGGTACCGATCGAGGTTCGTCCGGATAGACGTCAGGCCCTTGCACTTCGCTGGCTTGTAACATTTTCTCGTAACAGAGGCGAGAAGACCATGGTTGACAGACTTGCATCAGAAATTCTTGATGCATTCAACAACACAGGTGCATCTGTTAAGAGAAAAGAAGATATGCACAAGATGGCAGAAGCAAACAAGGCATTCTCACACTACAGATTCTAATTTTTGGATTCTCAGTGTAAGAAACGTCGTATTTTATTAGGAGGATAAACCTTTGGCTGAAAGACAATATCCATTGGAAAGAACCAGAAACATTGGTATTATGGCTCATATCGATGCTGGTAAGACTACACTTACAGAGCGTATTCTTTACTATACCGGTGTTAACTACAAGATTGGTGAGACCTATGAAGGTACTGCTACCATGGACTGGATGGAACAGGAGCAGGAGAGAGGTATCACTATCACATCTGCAGCTACAACATGCCATTGGACACTTCAGGAAAACGGAAAGGTTAAGCCCGGTGCTCAGGAGCATCGTATCAACATTATCGATACTCCCGGCCACGTTGACTTTACCGTTGAGGTTGAGCGTTCACTTCGTGTACTTGACGGCGCTGTAGGCGTATTCAGTGCAAAAGAAGGCGTTGAGCCTCAGTCTGAGAACGTATGGCGTCAGGCTGATGGATTTAATGTTCCTCGTATGGCATTCATCAACAAGATGGATATCATCGGAGCAAACTATTTCGGAGCTGTTGAGCAGATCCGTAATAGACTTAAGAAAAATGCTATTATGATCGAAATCCCGATCGGAGCTGAGGATCAGTTCCAGGGTATTATCGACCTTTTTGAGATGCAGGCTTATATCTATAATGATGATAAGGGTGAAGATGTTACTATCGGTGAGATCCCTGCTGATCTTAAGGACGATGCAGAGCTTTATCGTAGTGAGCTCGTAGAGAAGATCTGCGACCTCGATGAAGATCTTATGATGAAGTACCTTGAAGGTGAGGAGCCTACAAAGGAGGAGCTTAAGGCTGCTCTTCGTAAGGCAACTTGTGAATGTAAGGCTTTCCCTGTTTGCTGTGGTTCTGCTCACAGAAACAGAGGTATTCAGAAGCTCATCGATGCTGTTATCGAGTTCATGCCTTCACCTCTTGATATCCCTGCTTGTAAGGGTACAGACATGGATGGCAATGAGGTTGAGGTTGAGTCAACAGATGATGGCCCCTTCGCAGCTCTTGCATTCAAGATTGTCAGCGATCCTTTCGTAGGAAAGCTTGCATTCTTCCGCGTATATCGTGGTACTGCAAATTCAGGTTCTTATGTACTTAACAGTACAAAGGACAACAAGGAGCGTCTTGGACGTATCCTTCAGATGCACGCTAACAAGCGTTCAGACCTTGATAAGGTTTACTCAGGTGATATCGCTGCAGCTGTTGGTCTTAAGAACACAACTACAGGTGATACTCTCTGTGATGATAAGAACCCCGTAATCCTTGAGTCTATGGAGTTCCCGGATCCCGTTATCGAGCTTGCTATCGAGCCTAAGACTAAGGCTGGTCAGCAGAAGCTTGACGAAGCTCTTATGAAGCTTGCAGAAGAGGATCCTACATTCAGAGCACATACTAATGCTGAGACAGGTCAGACAATCATCGCTGGTATGGGTGAGCTTCACCTTGATATCATCGTCGACAGACTTCTCCGTGAGTACAAGGTAGAAGCTAACGTTGGTGCACCTCAGGTTGCATACAGAGAAGCTCTTCTTAATGCTTGCGATATCGAGAGTAAGTATGCTAAGCAGTCTGGTGGACGTGGTCAGTATGGTCACTGTAAAGTTCGCTTCGAGCCCATGGATGCTAACGGAGAGAACCTTTACCAGTTCGATAGCGAAGTTGTCGGTGGTTCTATTCCTAAGGAATACATCCAGCCTATCAGCGAAGGTATCGAAGAGGCTATGAAGGCCGGATCACTTGGTGGATTCCCTGTTGTAGGTGTACACGCTACAGTTTACGACGGATCATACCATGAAGTCGATTCATCAGAAATGGCATTCCATATTGCCGGATCAATGGCATTCAAGGATGCTATGGCTAAGGGCGGAATGGTTCTCCTTGAGCCTATCATGAAGGTTGAAGTTACTATGCCTGAAGAGTACATGGGTGATGTTATCGGTGACGTTAACTCACGTCGTGGACAGGTTGAAGGTATGGATGACATGGGCGGTGGAAAGATCGTTAGAGCACACGTTCCGCTTGCTGAGATGTTCGGATATGCTACAGACCTTCGTTCAAGAACACAGGGTCGTGGTAACTACTCAATGTTCTTTGAGAAGTATGCTCCTGTTCCGAAGAACATCCAGGAGAAAGTACTCTCTAACAAAAATGCTTAAATAAATTAAGGGGTGGCAACGATTTCTAATGAAATCGTGCCACAAAGCCCTTGTTTATACTATTTTATGCTTGATTTCAAGCGTAAATTTCTATATAATCGATATAGTCGGTTATTATGAGAAAAAATGTTAAAGTAACATTTTTATTTAAGGAGGATATTTAAAAATGGCAAAAGCTAAGTTTGACAGAAGTAAGCCGCACGTTAACATTGGTACAATCGGACACGTTGACCATGGTAAGACAACTCTTACAGCAGCTATCACAACTGTTCTTGCAGACAGAGGATTCAGCCCTGCTGTTGCTTTCGATCAGATCGATAAAGCACCCGAGGAAAAAGAGCGTGGTATCACAATCAACTCTGCTCACATCGAGTATGAGACAGCTAGCAGACACTACGCACACGTTGACTGCCCTGGCCACGCTGACTATGTAAAGAACATGATCACTGGTGCTGCACAGATGGATGGTTCTATCCTCGTTGTTGCTGCTACTGATGGTGTTATGGCTCAGACAAGAGAGCACGTTCTTCTTGCTCGTCAGGTAGGTGTTCCTTACATCATCGTATTCATGAACAAGTGCGATATGGTTGATGATCCTGAACTTCTTGACCTCGTTGAGATGGAGATCAGAGACCTTCTTACAGAGTATGAGTTCCCTGGAGATGATATTCCGATCATTCGTGGTTCTGCACTTAAGGCTCTTGAGGATCCTAAGTGTGAGTGGGGCGACAAGATCATGGAGCTTATGGATACAGTTGATTCTTACATCCCTGAACCTACTCGTGAGACAGATAAGCCTTTCCTTATGCCTGTTGAGGACGTATTCACAATCACAGGTCGTGGAACAGTTGCTACAGGCCGTGTAGAGAGAGGTCACCTCAATCTTAACGACGAAATCGAAATCGTTGGTATCAAGGAAGAGACAGCTAAGTCTGTATGTACTGGTATCGAGATGTTCCGTAAGACAATGGATTACTGCGAAGCTGGTGACAACGTTGGTCTTCTTCTTCGTGGTGTTGACCGTGATGGTATCCAGAGAGGTCAGTGTATCACAAAGCCCGGTTCTGTAACTTGCCACAGAAAGTTCACAGCTGAGGTTTACGTTCTTACTAAGGACGAGGGTGGACGTCATACACCTTTCTTCAACAACTACAGACCTCAGTTCTACTTCAGAACAACTGACGTTACAGGTGTTTGCAACCTTCCTGAGGGAACAGAGATGTGCATGCCTGGTGACCACGTAACAATGTCTATCGAGCTTATCCACCCCATCGCTATGGAGCAGGGTCTTAAGTTCGCTATCCGTGAGGGTGGACGTACAGTTGGATCAGGTAAGGTTGCTACAATCGTTGAGTAATTCTTATCAGATCGCATGATCACTGAATTTATAAAGGGTTTCAAGCTTAGGCTTGAAACCCTTTTTGTGTTTAAAGTTATCGGAATAATTATTGCCGGTGCCAAAATGGCGCCATAAAATAAAAATCCCCATGAACGAAGAGCTATTTTTATATAATGTAGTTCTAAATGGGTTATAATAAAATATCTTTATAATTTACAGAAATTGATACAATAACATTCAAATTTTGGAATGATGTTCATAAAAGACCTTTTACGAGGAATATGAGATGAATATACAGATTTTTGGCACGAAGAAATGTAATGATACTAAGAAAGCAGAGCGTTTTTTCAAGGAGCGAGGCATTAAGTTTCAATTTGTTGATCTGAGGGAAAAGGGCATGAGCAAAGGAGAGCTTACATCTGTTGCAAGTGCTAACGGCGGTATAATGAATATGATAAATCAGGATGCTAAGGATAAAGATGCGATTGCTCTTGTTCAGTATATTGCAGACGAGGATAAGCTGGAAAAACTCCTTGAAAATCAACAGATAATCAAGACACCGATTGTAAGAAATGGAAAACAATCCACCATTGG
Organism: Butyrivibrio sp. WCD3002; assembly: GCF_000424265.1. Taxonomy (GTDB): domain Bacteria; phylum Bacillota; class Clostridia; order Lachnospirales; family Lachnospiraceae; genus Butyrivibrio. The sequence goes on along the minus strand of NZ_AUJO01000016.1, from coordinate 22,994 downwards.
ATACCAGCCGGATGTATGGAAGAAATGGGAATGAGAAATGTCCCAATAAATTATTAGTGCAATCATAATTATAATAATGCTTACAAATGTATTGACAAATATTATTAAGTCAGTTATTATATCTTTCGGTCGATGACCAGATATTTAATCCGGGAGTTTCTCCCAGTTTTCACTACTCATGTTTTTATTGGCGAATGTCTTTAGAAGTACATACGCGTTATTTTGATGCACAAAACTATGTCACTAAGTTTTGTTGGATTCCGCACAGAATAAAAGCGTACTTTTTAAAGAAATTCATATTGTGAAGAATTTAGCATCAAATGATTTGATTGAAGGAGGGTAAAATGGCTGATTTTAATAGTGCTATTGATTTTAAGGTTGATAATAAGGATAGGTTACTAGGGTTTATTTTGGGAAGTCCTGAAAACAGGAATATGTTGTTCAAAAAATATGATGATTCAGAGAAAAGGCAACAGAATGAAGAAGAGCTGTTAGAGATGAATTCTGTCATGGAATCATGCAGGCCTTTATATGAGTATGCATGGCTTGTATCCAAGGTTAAGGACAATACAAAGAGATTTACAATGGAGCCTGCAGTTGAGCTTGCTATCGAATTTATGCCGGAAGATTTTTTGATAAAACCATTTATGAAAAAGAATATGAAAATAGTGCTCGGTATGATGCTTAAGGAATATGATGATGCCAGATCAATGGAGTTGTCACGTAACGAGGGGAAAAAAGAGGGAATCAGAGAAGGACGTTTAATGGGTATAAGTGAAGGAAGAGAATCCGGTTTTAGAGAAGGTTTGTGTGAGGGAGTAAGAAAAGCAGCATCAATGCTTAGGTGTATGAAGTTTAGCGATGAACAGATAGTAGAGAAAATCTGTTATGAGTTTGGTCTTGGTAGGAGCGAAGTTCTAGAGTTAGTATAAGAGATGAATTGCTTCTGAAGGAAATGAGAGTACATAAAAATACCCAAGTGAAATATTTAATTCCACTTGGGTAGCTAATAAGCGAAATATTTGATTTATTTTGCTTCAAACGCAGCAGCTGCCTTAATGAAACCGGCAAATAAAGGGTGCGGGTTGTTGGGGCGTGATTTGAATTCCGGATGAGCCTGAGTTGCAATATAGAAAGGATTCTCGGGATATTCAATCATCTCAACTATTCTTCTGTCAGGTGAAAGGCCGCATAATTTAAGACCATTGCTTGTAAGAGTTTCTCTGTAATCATTATTTACTTCGTAGCGATGACGATGTCTCTCTGTGATATCGCATGTACCATACAAGCTGTAAGCGAGAGTATCCTTTTCAAGCGTGCAAGGATAAGAACCAAGTCTGAGGGTTCCGCCAAGGTCTTCACCTGCACTATGATCAGGTAAGAATGCGATCACAGGGTGAGTTGTAGAAGGATTAAACTCGATAGAGTGCGCATCACTGTGGCCTATTACATTTCGGGTAAACTCAATAATCGCAAGCTGCATACCGAGGCATATTCCAAGGAAAGGAATCTTGTTCTCTCTGACGTACTGAATAGAAGTGATCATTCCTTCAATTCCACGATCGCCAAAGCCGCCGGGTACAATTACACCTGAAACATCTGAAAGCTTTTCGGCAACATTCTCCGGAGTAATCTCTTCTGAGTCAATCCACTTAATCTTAACTTCTCTCTTGGCAGCAATTCCGCCGTGTTTTAGAGCCTCAACAACACTGATGTAAGCGTCATGGAGCTGAGTGTATTTTCCAACAAGAGCAACGGTAACAGTCTTATCAAGAGAATAAAGAGTGTTTACCATATCTGTCCAGTCATCAAGCTTAGGTTCTCTGTGTTCAAGATGTAGGCATTCAAGTGCTACATCAGCAAGATGTTCCTTTTCCATAGCGAGAGGTGCTTCGTATAAATACTTAAGATCAAGGTTATTAAGGACATATTTGCTGGGAACGTTACAGAAAAGGGAAATCTTTTCTTTGGTCTCATTATCAAGTTCAACCTCGCTTCTGCACACGATGACGTCCGGACTGAGGCCCATACCCTGTAAGGTCTTAACTGCAGACTGTGTGGGCTTTGTCTTAATTTCCTGTGAGCAGCGAAGATAAGGTATAAGAGAAACAAGAATAATCATTGCATTCTCATGTCCAACCTCGTGCTGGAACTGTCTAATAGATTCAAGGAAAGGCTGTGACTCAATGTCACCGACTGTACCACCTACCTCTATTATTGCAATATGAGTATTATCCTCTTCGTAATTACGATAGAATCTACTCTTTATTTCATCTGTAATATGAGGGATTACCTGAACGGTGTGTCCGCCGTAATCACCACGGCGTTCTTTGTGAAGCACAGACCAGTAAATTTTACCGGTTGTAACGTTAGAGTTTTTGTCGAGGCTTTCATCAATAAAGCGCTCATAGTGCCCCAGGTCAAGATCAGTTTCTGTGCCGTCTTCTGTTACGAAAACCTCACCATGCTGAATCGGATTCATTGTACCGGGATCGATGTTGATATAGGGATCAAACTTTTGCATGGTAACTTTATAACCACGAGCTTTTAAAAGTCTACCAAGAGATGCTGCTGTGATACCTTTTCCAAGACCAGATACTACACCACCAATTACAAATACATATTTTACTGACATAATCCACCACCTTTGACATTATAAAAAAGAAAAAAAGCGCACAAAACAATAAGTAAAATACTACTGTTTTGGCGCCTTTGCCTTAATTAGATAATAATAGATATATTTAGGTTTAGTGTCAATATATTTTGTACCAAAAATGAAAAAAATGTAGCGAAATTAATATTTGAATTTTCTTGAAAAAAATAAATTTACACCCTTGACGATTATGAGGATAAAGAAGTAATATAAATAAAAATTTAATAGTTTAAACCGTTGAAGTGGAGATAACGGCAATGATGCCTTTACAGAGAGCCTGGGTTGCTGAGAACAGGTGAGAAACAAGTTGTCAAATGGACCACTGAGGGCGCAGTGAAAAGTGAGATAGTATTTTTGATGAGCTTAGTATTCTGCGACGTTGGGCATACGTCAGTTGCCGGGGATATGTTGGTATCCTGTTAAGCGCACAGCTTTTAACTGTGAATTCGAGGTGGCACCGCGGATAGATTAGATTATTCGTCCTTGATAGAAACCGTACCGTTTCTATCAAGGACTTTTTTTCGTGAAAAGCAGAGCCATGCAGAGCTTTCTTCTCATGCTCGCATGAAAGAAGAAAGCTATATATGGCGAGCTACACGAACTCGAAAATACGAAGTATTTTCGAGTTTGTGCTGCTTTTCACGAAAGGCTAAGAAGCAGAGCCATGCAGAACATTTGATAGAGACATAACCAGAAGGAGGAGACACACATGATCAGAGAAGCAATCGAAAAAATCGTAAACAAGCAGGACCTTACTTATGATGAGGCCTACACAGTAATGAATGAGATTATGAGCGGTGAGAGTACACCTACTCAGAATGCTGCATTTTTGTCAGCGCTTTCAACCAAGAGTGCAAAGGCTGAGACAACAGATGAGATCGCAGGCTGCGCTGCAGCAATGAGAGATCATGCGACTAAGGTTGAGACGAATATGGATGTATTCGAGATAGTTGGAACAGGCGGAGATAACGCAGGCAGCTTTAATATATCTACAACATCAGGCTTGGTCGCAGCAGCTTGTGGCATGAAGGTAGCAAAGCATGGTAACAGAGCAGCATCTTCAATGTGCGGAACAGCTGACTGTCTTGAAGCTCTTGGCGTTAATATCAATCAGGATCCTGAAAAGTGCGTAGAACTTCTTAATGAAGTTGGAATGTGCTTCTTCTTTGCTCAGAAGTACCACACATCCATGAAGTATGTTGGACCAATTAGAAAAGAGCTTGGCTTCAGAACAGTTTTCAATATCCTTGGACCGCTTACAAACCCTGCAACACCTTCAATGCAGCTCCTTGGTGTATATGATGAGTACCTGGTAGAGCCTCTTGCACAGGTTTTAATAAGCCTTGGCGTAAAGAGAGGAATGGTCGTATACGGAATGGATAAGCTGGATGAAATCTCCCTTAGCGCACCTACCAAGGTTTGCGAGATTAAGGAAGGATGGTACAAAACATATACCATCGAGCCTGAGGACTTTGGTTTTAATAAGTGCACAAAGGACGACCTTAAGGGTGGTACACCTGAAGAAAACGCTAAGATCACAAGAGAGATTCTTGGCGGAGCAAAGGGCCCCAAGAGAGATGCCGTTCTTTTAAATGCAGGCGCATCACTTTATATCGGAGGAAAAGCTGATAGCTTCAAGGAAGGCGTAGAGCTTGCAACAAAGACTATCGATTCAGGAAAGGCACTTGAAACTCTCGAGAACTTTATAAAGGTAAGCAATAGATGAATATTCTGGATAAGCTGAGTGATTACGCAAAAGAAAGAGTACAGATATCAAAACAGGAGATGCCATTGGAAGAGATAAGGAAGAAAGCGTTGTCTCTTCCCAAAGGCGGATTCGAGTTTGAGAAAGCTCTTAAGAAGGATGATGTTGCATTTATTTGTGAATGCAAAAAGGCATCTCCTTCAAAGGGCATAATTGCAGAGGAATTTGATTATCTGACAATTGCAAAGGAATATGAGAAGGCAGGAGCGGATTGTATCTCTGTTTTGACTGAGCCTAAGTGGTTTCTTGGAAAAAATGAATACCTTAAAGAAATAGCAGAAAATGTATCAATCCCCTGCATCCGTAAAGACTTTACAGTTGATGAATACATGATATATGAAGCTAAGTGCCTTGGCGCCGCTGCAGTTCTTCTAATATGCGCGATTCTTTCAGAGGAGCAGATAAAAGAATACATAGGAATCTGCGATGAGCTTGGAATAAGCGCACTTGTGGAAGCTCATGATGAGACGGAAGTTAAGATGGCAATAAGAGCTGGGACAAGGATAATCGGAGTGAATAACAGGAACCTTAAGGACTTTAGCGTTGATCAGAACAATAGTAAATCACTGAGGCAACTGATTTCTGAGGATGTAATTTTCGTATCGGAGAGTGGAATTCAGTCTGCAAAAGACATTGAAGCTTTAAGACAAGCGAAAGTAGATGCTGTGCTGATTGGCGAGACCCTGATGAGGGCTGAAGATAAAACGAAAAAGCTCAGAGAACTTAAAGGGATTCAGGAGATACGTAAATGACATTAGTTAAGTTATGCGGCCTTACAAGAGAGGAAGACATAATTACTGCAAATGAGCTTCGGCCGGATTATATAGGTTTTGTCTTCTTTGAAAAAAGTAAACGGAATATATCAAAGAAAGACGCCGCAACACTAAAAAGGAAGCTGGATAAAAACATAAAGGCAGTAGGCGTATTTGTGGATGCAGAATTATCTTTCATAACTGAGTTATATGATGAAGGGATAATAGATTACGCCCAGCTTCACGGACATGAGGATGACGATTATATTATGGCATTAAAAGCGAAAGGAATAAGTGTCATAAAAGCATTCAAAATATCCGGTGAAGAGGATGTGAGAGTAGCAGAAAACAGCAAGGCGGATAATATCATGTTTGATGCCGGAGCAGGATGCGGAAAGACTTTTGACTGGGAATTATTGGCGAGGGCCAAAAGACCATATTTTCTGGCAGGAGGTCTTGATACCGAAAATGTAGCAGATGCAATAAAGAAGCTTAATCCTTATGCAGTAGATGTCAGCTCCGGTATAGAAACTGATGGCACAAAGGATCCGGATAAAATGGAGCTCTTTGTTAGCAGAGTGCGTATAGGAAATGCTCTGTGAATCAGGCAAAGATAAGACTATCAAAGGCTGACCTGTATGGAAAATAGTCAGCTATCAACTTAACCATTAGAAAAGCTAAAGAGAATTACCAAAACATATAAGCAAGGGAGCAGAAAAATGAAAATACTTCCGGAAATATCAGAAATAGAAAAAATAGCGAATGAAGGAAACTACAATGTCCTTCCCGTAAGCTGTGAAATACTGTCTGATTTCACAACACCCATAGAGGCTGTTCGCATACTTAAGAATGTTTCAAAACATGTTTACATGCTTGAATCGGCTCAGGCTAACGAAACCTGGGGAAGATATACTTTTCTTGGTTACGAGCCAAAGATGCTTATTACATGCACAGATGGGAAGATCACAATAACCTCAGAGGATGGTAATGAAAAGAGCATGAAGGGAGATCCTTCAGAATGTCTGCGGGATATCCTTAAAGATTTTAAGAGTCCGAGATTTTCATATCTTCCTTCCTTTGCCGGTGGGATGGTTGGATATTTCTCCTTCGATTATCTTGGCTACAGTGAACCCACAGTAAGGACAAATCCGGAAGATACTGAAAATTTTAAGGATATGGATTTAATGCTCTTTGATAAGGTTATTGCTTTCGACAATATCAGACAGAAGATAGTTTTGATAGTGAATATCAATATCAAAAACAATAATATAGAAGAAAACTATAAAAAGGCAGCTGAAGAACTTAAGAAAATGGCGGATCTTCTTCACAATGGAGAAAAGAAGGCAGAACCTGATGGCAAAATGACAGGTGAGATCACACCGCTTTTTGATAAGGAAAGATTCTGCGATATGGTGGAAAAAGGAAAGCATCATATATTTGAAGGTGATATTTTCCAGATAGTTTTGTCAAACAGATTTTCAGCAGAGTTTGAGGGAAGCCTTTTCAATACATACAGACACTTAAGGACAATCAATCCTTCGCCATACATGTTTTATTTTTCCGGAACTGATGTGGAGGTAGCGGGAGCATCTCCTGAGACTTTGGTTAAGCTTGAGGATGGCATTCTTCATACATTCCCGTTGGCAGGAACAAGACCTCGCGGTAATACTCCGGAAGAGGATGAGCGCCTTGAAAAGGAACTTCTTGCAGATGAGAAAGAACTGGCAGAACACAACATGCTGGTGGATCTTGGAAGAAATGATCTTGGAAAAATAAGCAAATTTGGAACTGTTGAGGTAGAGACCCTGCATTCAATTGAGAGGTATTCTCATGTAATGCATATAGGCTCAACTGTTAGAGGTGAGATCCGTGACGACAAGGATGCGCTTGATGCGATATCTGCGGTACTTCCTGCGGGCACATTATCAGGTGCACCCAAAATAAGGGCTTGTCAGCTGATCGGCGAGCTTGAAAACAACAAGCGAGGCATATACGGTGGTGCTATAGGATACATTGATTTTACAGGAAACATGGACACTTGCATTGCAATAAGAATTGTATATAAGAAAAACGGCAAGGTATTCGTAAGAAGCGGCGCAGGAATAGTTGCAGACTCTGTACCCGAAAAGGAATTTGAGGAGTGTATGAATAAGGCAAAAGCGTCCTTTAAGGCGCTTTTGCCAGAAGATGAATAGGAAGGACAATTCCATGGTTTTACTAATAGATAACTACGATAGCTTTTCATATAATCTGTATCAGATGATAGGCGAGATAGAGCCTGATATAAAAGTTATAAGAAATGATGAGATGACTGTGCAGGAGATTCTGGCTCTTAACCCTGACAGGATAATACTGTCTCCCGGTCCAGGAAGACCTGAGGATGCCGGTGTCTGCATGGATGTGGTAAAGGAGATTGGAGATAAGATTCCGATACTTGGCGTATGCCTCGGACATCAGGCAATTTGTGCATCCTTTGGAGCTACAGTAACCTATGCAAAAAAGCTTATGCATGGGAAGCAGTCAGATGTAAAATTCGATAAGGACTGTGCTCTTTTTAAGGGTTGCCCTGACGTAGCGCCGGTAGCAAGATATCACTCACTGGCAGCAGACCCTGCAACAATTCCGGATGAGCTTATGGTTACGGCTGTGACAGTTGACAGTGCAACCAATGCCTTAAAAGCCGGTGAAACAGAGGCCGGAGAAGTAATGGCTGTAAAGCATAAGGACTATTCGATTTATGGAGTTCAGTTCCATCCGGAATCCATAATGACACCGGACGGAAGAAAAATGCTTGAAAATTTTGTGTTAAAATAAATCAATCTAAAGTTTTTTAAAAACAATAAAATTACTCCTTGACACAGAAATAATCAAAGCGTAAAATCACAAACTATAAAAGACAAGGGCGTCTTAAAGAGGTTAATACTCTTTAAGGCGCTTTTTTCTTTAGCTTCAGGCATGATCAACCTGAGACTGATGCAGAATACATAACTCCGGATAACGTATGCATACAAATGTATACATGTATTCTCGAATAAAATGAATTATTGAATTAGCGGTGCAATGGGGCATCTAAGGTAATAACTTAAACTCCCTTTGCGCCGCTTTTTTATGGAGGAGCGGATTATGAGTGAAGAAATTTTGAGTGGAATCAATGCGAGTGTTTTCGGAGTGTGGTTCTTGATTGGTGCAGCTCTTGTATTCTGGATGCAGGCCGGATTTGCAATGTGTGAAGCCGGATTTACCAGAGCAAAAAATACAGGAAATATCATAATGAAAAACCTTATGGATTTCTGTATTGGTACTGTAGTCTTTATCCTTATCGGTTTTGGCCTTCTTCTTGGCGAAGACATGATGGGTGTCATCGGAAGACCCGGATTTGACATTTTTACAAGCTATGCAAATTTTGACTGGTCTAATTTCGTATTCAACCTGGTGTTCTGTGCAACAACAGCAACAATCGTTTCAGGATCCATGGCTGAGAGAACAAAGTTCATTTCTTACTGTGTATATTCAGCAGTTATCTCAGCAATCATCTATCCCATTGAAGCACATTGGACATGGGGCGGCGGCTTCCTGGCACAGATGGGATTCCATGATTTTGCAGGATCCACATGTATCCACATGGTTGGCGGTATCTCAGCTCTCATCGGCGCAGCTTTTCTTGGAGCCCGCATCGGTAAGTTCGAGGTAAATGCAAAGGGAGAAGTTACTAAGGTAAATGCTTTCCCCGGACACAATCTTACAGCAGCAGCTCTTGGTGTTTTCATTCTCTGGCTTGGCTGGTACGGATTCAACGGAGCAGCCTGCACATCAGTAGAACAGCTTGGTTCAGTTTTCGTAACAACAACAATCGCACCTGCACTTGCAACAGTTACCTGCATGATCTTTACATGGGTAAAGTATGGTAAGCCTGATGTTTCAATGTGTCTCAATGCTTCACTTGCAGGTCTTGTAGCTATCACAGCTCCCTGTGATGTAACAGATGCTTTTGGCGCAATTGTAATCGGTATTGTAGCAGGACTTCTTGTTTGCTTCGGTGTATGGTTCCTTGATTATAAGCTTCATGTTGATGATCCGGTTGGCGCGGTTGCAGTACATTGCCTGAACGGTATTTGGGGAACCCTGGCAGTTGGTCTTTTTGCAACAAATGCAGCTCCCGGTTATTCAATCGCAGATGCAGCAGGAAACGAGATGGTAGGTCTTTTCTACGGCGGCGGCTTTAAGCTTCTTGGAATTCAGTTTGTAGGATTCCTTGCTGTAGCAGCATGGACAGCAGTAACAATCACTATTACCTTCGCAGTAATCAAGGCTACACTCGGTCTTCGTGTTTCTGAGGAAGAGGAAATCACAGGACTTGATGCAACAGAGCATGGTCTTGCATCAGCATATTCAGGATTCGCTATTATGGATGTTTCTAACACACTTAACATGAGCGTAAATGAAAACACAGATCTTGGCGTAAGTGATTATGACGCAGCTACAGAGTTCCAGAAGAATGCTTCTGTACCTGTTGTAACTCAGGCTGTTAAAACAGATAGCGGTATTCATAAGGTAGTAATCGTTACAAAGCTTTCAAGATACGACAAGCTTCGTAAGGCTATGAATGATCTTGGTGTAACCGGTATGACAGTTACTCAGGTTATGGGATGTGGTGTGCAGAAGGGCTCAGGACAGAAGTACCGCGGCGTAGAAATGGATGTAACACTTCTTCCTAAGATCAAGCTCGAAGTAGTTGTCAGCAAGATCCCTGTAGAGGATGTTATCGAGGCAGCTAAGAGAACACTTTACACCGGTAAGATCGGTGATGGTAAGATCTTCGTTTACAGCATCGACAACGTAGTAAAGATCCGTACAGGAGAAGAGGGTATGGCTGCTTTGGCAGATGCTGAGTGATATAGCATGAATGGCGCATAAGTGGTGATATGCGCATATCGCTCAAATATAAAAATTAGTATCAGGAGGAAACAGTATGTGCGCAATACTTGCATACGAAGGAGAAGAAGTATCAGAGGATTATTTTAAGGGATTGCTGGAGAGAACAGCATCCAGAGGACCGGACAAGTCCAGAACTCTTAAGGTGAAAAACGGATGGCTTGGTTTTAACAGACTTGCGATCATGGGACTTAATTGCAAGGGCATGCAGCCCTTTGAGTTAAATGGTAAAGCGGTTATCTGTAACGGAGAGCTATACGGCTTCACATATCTTAGAGATTATCTTAAATCCCTCGGATACAGCTTTGACAGTGACAGCGACTGCGAGATATTGCTTCCTCTTTATGAAAAGCTTGGAACTGCAATGTTCTCTATGCTGGATGCGGAATTTGCATGTGTTATCTACGACGGCGAGAAAAACAAATTCATAGCTGCAAGAGATCCGATTGGAATCAGACCTCTTTACTATGGATATGATAGCGATAAGCACATCGTTTTTGCATCAGAGCCTAAGAACCTCACCGGAGTATGTGACAGGATCGAGCCTTTCCCTCCCGGACATTACTATGAGGATGGCAAGTTTATCTGCTACAGAGATATGACAAAGGTCAAAGAGGTGAGAACAGATAATCTTGAAACAGTTATAGAGAACATTCACGATAAGCTTCTTTTAGGAATTAAAAAACGACTTCAGGCTGATGCACCTGTAGGCTTCCTTCTTTCAGGAGGGCTTGATTCATCACTTGTATGCGGCGTGGCAGCAAGACTTTCAGATAAGCCCATCGAGACCTTTGCAATAGGTATGGATATAGATGCCATTGACCTTAAGTATGCAAGAGAAGTTGCTGATTATATTCACAGCAATCATCACGAGGTCATCATTACCAAGCAGGATGTTATAGATGCCATCGAACCTGTAATACACGCACTTGGAACCTATGACATCACAACAGTAAGAGCATCAATCGGAATGTATCTTCTTTGCAAATGGATACATGAAAATACCGATATCAAGGTTGTTCTTACAGGTGAGATTTCTGATGAGCTTTTTGGATACAAGTATACGGATTTTGCTCCCAGTGCTGAGGCATTCCAGGAAGAAGCAGAGAAAAGAATCAGAGAGCTTCATATGTATGACGTTCTCAGAGCCGACAGATGTATAAGCGTGAATTCGCTTGAAGCAAGAGTTCCTTTTGGAGATCTTGATTTTGTGGATTACGTAATGAGTATTGATCCTGCTAAAAAGCTTAACACTTATGGAAAGGGTAAGTTTCTTTTAAGAAAAGCATTTGAAAAGGATGAGTTTATTCCAAGAAGCATTCTTATGAGAGAAAAAGCAGCGTTCTCAGATGCCGTTGGACATTCTCTTAGAGATGACATCATCGAATATGCAGAAGCTACATATACTGATGCAGCATTCGAAGCAGGAAAAGCAAAGTACTCACACGCTACACCTTTTACAAAGGAATCACTTTTATTTAGAGATATTTTTGAGAAGTATTATGAGAATCAATCTCATATGGTTGTGGACTTCTGGATGCCAAATAAATCCTGGAAGGGCTGCGATGTAAATGACCCCTCGGCCCGTGTTCTCTCAAATTACGGTGCCAGTGGTGAATAAAATGTTAATTATTTAAGTGAGGTTCCATGAAAGATATGTTCCAATTTCAATCGATTATGCGTAAGCAACGAGAGTGAAATTGGAACATATCTGGGAAGGAGCCGTACAAAAGGAGGAAGATATGATTGAAGCCAGCAAATTAACAGAAGAATATGGATGTCTTGTTTTCAATGACAAGGTAATGAAACAGCGTCTGCCTAAGGATATTTACAAGGCAGTACACAAAACAATAGAGATGGGTAGTCACCTGGAGCTTGAGGTTGCAAATACAGTTGCTGCCGTAATGAAAGAATGGGCAGTAGAGAACGGTGCAACACATTTTACTCACTGGTTTCAGCCTATGACAGGCCTTACAGCAGAGAAGCACGACAGCTTCATTTCACCTGCTGATAACGGAACTATCATTATGGAGTTTTCAGGAAAAGAGCTTGTAAAGGGCGAGCCTGATGCTTCAAGTTTTCCTTCAGGCGGTCTTCGTGCCACATTTGAGGCACGTGGATATACAGCATGGGATCCTTCATCTCCTGCCTTTATTAAAGATGGTTCACTTTATATCCCGACTGCATTCTGCTCCTATGGTGGAGAGGCACTTGATAAGAAGACACCTCTTCTTAGATCCATGGAAGCTCTTTCAAGAGAAGCAGTAAAGATGCTCCACCTCCTGGGACATGAGGATGTAAAGCGCGTAAACACCACAATCGGCTCTGAGCAGGAGTATTTCCTTATAGATAAAGACTTCTATAAAAAGAGAAAGGACCTTCTTTTTACCGGACGTACACTTATCGGTGCTCCGGCATCAAAAGGGCAGGAGATGGAGGACCATTACTTTGGTGTAATCAAGCCCAAGGTTTCCGCTTACATGCATGACCTTGATGAAGAGCTTTGGAAGCTTGGTATACCTGCAAAGACAAAGCACAACGAGGTAGCTCCTTCACAGCATGAGCTTGCACCTGTTTTCGAGACAGCCAACATCGCTGTTGATCACAACCAGCTCACAATGGAGGTAATGAAGAAGGTTGCTGATAAGCACAACTACGCATGCCTGTTACATGAAAAGCCCTTCGAGGGAATCAATGGTTCAGGTAAGCACAACAACTGGTCGGTTTGCACTGATACAGGCCTTAACCTGTTAGATCCCGGAAAACATCCCGGAGAGAACATTCCTTTCCTTGTTTTCCTTATGGCAGTTATCGCAGCTGTTGATGATTATGCAGGTGTTCTCAGATTATCGGTTGCTTCTGCAGGTAACGATCACAGACTTGGCGGAAACGAAGCACCGCCTGCAATCATCTCTATTTTCGTAGGTGATGAGCTTGCTGAAGTACTTAAGGCAGTTGAAGCCGGAACCGCATATGAGGGCTCAGGAAAAGTTCAGATGGCTATGGGTGCTCAGGTTCTTCCTCACTTCACAAAGGACAACACAGACAGAAACAGAACATCACCCTTCGCATTTACAGGTAACAAGTTCGAGTTCAGAATGCCCGGTTCTGCAGTTTCCGTAGCAAATGCAAACATCGTTCTCAACACTGCAGTTGCAGAAGAGGTTGCAAGATTATACGAGAAGCTTGAAGGCTATAGTGGTGACGAGCTTAAAGAAAAGATCGCTGAAGTTCTTAAGGAAGAGCTGGCAGCACATAAGAGAGTTCTTTTTAACGGTAACGGATATACAGAAGAGTGGGTTGCAGAGGCAGAAAAGAGAGGACTTCTTAACCTTAAGTCTCTTCCGGATGCAATGCCTCACTGGATTTCTGATAAGTCCATTGAGCTTTTCACAAAGCACGGTATTTTCACCAAGGAGGAAATCTTCTCAAGATATGAGATTCTTCTTGAGAACTACTCAAAGTCAATCCACATTGAGTCTCTTACAATGCAGGAGATGATCAGAAAGGATCTTACAGAAGGCCTTGTAGCTTACCAGAAGGATCTTACAAAGGAAATCCTTCAGAAGAAGAGTGTACTTGAAAGTGCAGATTGTGCTCTTGAGACAGGTGTACTTAAGACTCTGGATGAGCAGGGTGCTAACATGTGCAAGGCACTTGCAAAGCTTGCAGAGGATACCAAGACAGCAGAAGGAATGACAGAGGTTCTTGAAACTGCGGCATATTATCAGAAGACAATTCTTGCAGATATGGATGAGCTTCGTAAATATGCAGATACTGCTGAAGCACTTATTCCTGATAAGTATCTCAGCTATCCTACATACGGACAGATGCTGTTTTCACTTCGATAACCTTTCATATTTTTTCTAATAATGTACGTCTCACCCGGCCCAGGTTCTCCTGACCGGGTGAGGTGGCATACAGAGTTTAAAATTTTGAGGAGCTTTTATTTATTATGAATACTTGGATGAACGAACGTGATGCCTGCGGTATCGGTGCAGTCATCAATATAGACGGAAGTGCAGATAATAAGGTTTTAGATGATGCTCTTTCCATAGTAGAGAAACTTGAACACAGAGCAGGTAAGGATGCTACAGGTAAAGTCGGAGATGGTGTAGGCATCCTTATTCAGATATCCCATAAATTCTTTTCAAAGGAAGCTGCTAAGATTGGTATCAAGCTGAAGAAAGCCGGGGACTATGGAATTGGTATGTTCTTCTTTCCCCAGGATTCCATGAAAAGAATGTTCGCAAAGCGCATGCTTGAAGTAATTGCAGAAAAGGAAGGCCTTAAGGTTCTTGGATGGAGGGACGTGGAGATTCATCCTGAAATCCTTGGTGAGGTGGCAAGAAACTGCATGCCTTATATTTGCCAGTGCTTTGTTGAGAGACCTTTAGATGTTCAGAGGGGTATTGATTTTGACAGACGTCTCTACTGCCTTAGAAGAGAGTATGAAAAGTCTTCTGAGGATACCTATATCTGTTCGTTTTCATCCAGAACTATTGTATACAAGGGCATGTTCCTTGTAGGTCAGCTTAGAAATTTCTACGGAGATTTATTATCACCGGATTATCATACAGCTGTTGCCATGGTGCACAGCAGATTTTCAACCAATACGACACCTTCGTGGCAGAGAGCTCATCCATACAGGATGATCGCCCACAACGGTGAGATCAATACCATCCGCGGTAATAGTGACAGAATGCTGGCTCGTGAAGAGACCATGGATTCCGATGTTTTCGGGGATGATCTTGGTAAGGTTTATCCCGTGATCGCATCTTCGGGTTCAGACTCTGCGATGCTGGATAACACTCTTGAGTTTTTATATATGAATGGCATGGATCTTCCTCTTGCCATGATGCTTACTATTCCTGAGCCTTGGAAGCACAACGATTTCATGGATAAGGACAGGAAGGATTTCTATCACTATTATGCAACCATGATGGAGCCCTGGGATGGCCCTGCGGCTGTTCTTTTCACAGACGGCGAAGTATTCGGAGCAACTCTCGACAGAAACGGTCTTCGTCCTTCCAGATACTATGTGACTAAGGATGGCAGACTTATTCTGGCTTCCGAGGTTGGCGTGCTTGATATTCCCGAGGAGAACATTCTGAAAAAATCCAGACTTTCACCGGGACATATGCTCCTTGTTGATACCAGAGAAGGCCGCATAATCTCTGATGAGGAGTGTAAGGAGAAGTATTCCAAGGCAAGACCCTACGGTGAGTGGCTTGACAGATATCTCCTTCATCTGGATTCACTTAATATTCCGAATAAAAAGATCCCGACCCACACACAGGTTATGAGGGATAAGCTCTACAAGGTGTTCGGATATTCCTATGAGGATGTGAAAAATCAGATCATGCCTATGGCAATGAATGGCATCGAGCCTACAGTTTCCATGGGTACGGATATTCCGCTTGCCATGCTTTCAAAGCATCATCAGCCGCTGTTTTGTTATTTTAAGCAGCTTTTTGCGCAGGTTACAAATCCGCCCATCGATTCACTTAGAGAGAAGGTTGTAACGGATACAACGGTTTACATCGGATCTGACGGCAATCTTCTTAAGGAAAAGAGCGATAACTGCAGAGTGCTTGAGGTTAACAACCCGATTCTTACAGGCGTTGATCTTATGAAAATAGAATCACTGGATCAGCCGGGATTTAAGGTAAGGAAAATCTCACTTCTTTATTACAAGAATACTCCTGTTGAAAGAGCACTGGAGCAGCTTGATGTTTCTGTGGACAGAGCTGTGGCAGACGGCGTTAATATCATCATTCTCTCAGACAGAGGAGTTGATGAAAACCACATGCCTATACCATCACTTCTTGCTGTGTCATCAGTGGAGCAGCATCTTGTAAGAACAAAGCAGCGCACGGTAGTTTCTCTCATTCTTGAGAGCGGTGAGCCCAGAGATGTTCATCAGATCGCAACACTGCTTGGTTTTGGTGCAAGAGCAATTCATCCTTATCTTGCTCAGGAGTGTATAGCAGAGCTTATAGATATAGGAATACTGGATAAAGACTATCACACTGCAATAGCAGATTATAATAAGGCACTTCTTAGCGGCGTTGTTAAGATAGCTGCAAAAATGGGTATATCCACACTTCAGTCATATCAGTCAGCCAGAATCTTTGAGGCGATTGGTCTTTCAAAGGAGCTTGTTGATAAATACTTTACCGGAACCACAAGCCGTGTAGGCGGAATCGGTATAAATGAGATCGGTGAGGACGTGGAATTTCGTCATAACAGAGCATTTGATCCCCTTGGACTTTCCACGGATTCAAGCCTTGATTCCATCGGTTTCCATGCTCTTAGAAGCGGCGAAGATAAAGAAGATCACATGTACAGTCCAAAGACAATCGTTACTCTCCAGAGATCTGTCAGAGAGGGTGACTACGATATGTTCAGACAGTACACTCAGATGGTTGATGATGAATCAAGACCTCATACACTTAGGGCACTCCTTTCATTTGTACCTGCAAAAGAGCCTGTACCCCTTGATGAGGTTGAGAGCGAGGAAGAGATTGTAAAGCGTTTCCAGACTGGCGCCATGTCCTACGGCTCACTTTCAAAGGAAGCACACGAAACTCTTGCAATCGCCATGAACAGACTTGGCGGAAAATCAAACACCGGTGAAGGCGGTGAGGATGCAGCTCGCTTTGGAACTGAGAAAAACAGTGCTGTTAAGCAGGTGGCATCAGGAAGATTTGGTGTAACAAGCCAGTATCTTCAGAGCGCAAAAGAGATTCAGATAAAGATGGCACAGGGCGCAAAACCCGGTGAAGGCGGACATCTTCCCGGTAAAAAAGTATACCCCTGGGTTGCAGCAACTCGTTTTTCAACTCCCGGCGTAGCACTTATTTCACCTCCGCCGCACCATGATATTTACTCGATCGAAGATCTTGCGCAGCTTATCTACGATCTTAAAAATGCCAATGATAAGGCACGTATTTCGGTTAAGCTGGTATCTGAGGCAGGTGTTGGAACTATTGCTTCAGGTGTTGCAAAAGCAGGTGCACAGGTAATCCTTGTGTCAGGTTATGACGGAGGAACAGGTGCCGCTCCTTCATCCTCAGTTCATCATGCAGGACTTCCCTGGGAGCTTGGTATCAGCGAAGCACATCAGTCACTTCTTGATAACGGCCTTAGAAGCAGAGTCGTTCTTGAGACAGACGGTAAGCTGATGACAGGTAGGGATGTTGCTATTGCAGCACTCCTTGGAGCAGAGGAATTTGGCTTTGCTACAGCGCCCCTTGTATGTATGGGCTGCATGATGATGAGAGTATGCTCCAAGGATACATGTCCTGTTGGTATAGCTACTCAGAACGAAGAGCTTAGAAAGAGATTTGCAGGAAAGCCTGAATACGTAATGAACTTCATGCTCTTTGTTGCAAGACAGCTTCGCGAGATCATGAGTGAGCTTGGCTTTAGAAAGCTTACAGATATGGTTGGTAGAACAGACTGCCTTAAGATGAGAGCGGTTTCTGATGCAAGATGTAAGGATGCCGCTGACCTTAGCAGAATTCTTAATAAGGCATATACAAGTCCTGAGAAAAACCATTTTGATCCTGCAGATGTTTATGATTTTGCCCTTGAAAAAACACTGGATTCTAAGGTACTGATACCTGCCTATGAGAAGGATAAGAATGCTCATATTAAGGTTGATGTATCAAGTACGGACAGAAGCTTCGGAACTCTTCTTGGCAGCAGGGTTACTGCAGATTACCAGAATACCCTTCCGGATGACTCTGTGATGATAGAAGCACATGGAGGCGGAGGTCAGTCCTTTGGTGCATTCCTTCCAAAGGGTGTGACTATAAAGCTTTACGGTGATGCCAATGACGGTTTTGGAAAAGGCTTGTCAGGCGGTAAGGTAATAGTGAGACCTGCAACAAAAGCTACCTATAAGGCCCATGAAAACATCATCATAGGTAACGTTGCACTCTATGGTGCAACAGCAGGTAAGGCTTATGTCTGCGGTATTGCAGGAGAGAGATTCTGTGTAAGAAATTCAGGAGCAATTGCTGTTTCAGAAGGCTGTGGCGATCATGGCCTTGAGTATATGACAGGCGGTAGAGCTGTAATACTTGGAATGACAGGAAAGAATTTTGCAGCCGGCATGAGCGGTGGTATTGCTTATGTACTTGATAAGGAGCATACTCTTTACCTTCGCATGAACAAGGATATGGCTTCACTTTGTGAGCTTACTGAAAAATATGATATAGCTGAACTATACGGAATTCTTGAGGATTACGTAAAGGAGACGGGTTCAGAGTACGGCCGTGAGATTTTAGATAATTTTGATGATTATATTCCTGATTTTAAAAAGATAGTTCCTAACGATTACCAGAAGATGCTTACAGCTATCGGAAGGCACGAGGAGCAGGGAATGGATCATGAACACGCAGTACTTGAGGCATTTAAAGAGCTATCATAAAAACAGGAGCAAAAACAATGGGAAAAGATACAGGATTTCTTGAATATAAAAGAACAAATAATAAGGATGTTTCGCCTGCTGAGAGGCTTAAAAATTTTGAAGAATTTCATAAGCCTCTTATCCCCGACGAGAGAAGAAAGCAGGCAGCAAGGTGTATGAACTGCGGTGTTCCCTTTTGCCAGTCAGCCATGAACCTTGGCGGTATGGTGACAGGGTGCCCTCTTCATAATCTGATACCGGAATGGAATGATGAGATTTACAGAGGTCATGATAATCATGCTTTTGCAAGACTTCGTAAGACCAGTAATTTTCCGGAATTTACCGGACGCGTGTGCCCCGCACTTTGTGAAAAAGCCTGCATGTGCGGACAAAACGGAGACGCGGTTACAGTTCATGATAATGAGCTTTTCCTGATAGAGACAGCTTTTAATCATGGATACATAACACCCAGAATACCGGAGATCAGAAGCGGTAAAAAGGTGGCAGTAGTTGGAAGCGGACCTTCGGGCCTTGCAGTTGCAGATGAGCTTAATCACAGGGGACACACGGTAGAGGTGTTTGAAAGAGAGGATGAGATCGGCGGGCTTCTCATGTACGGAATCCCCAATATGAAGCTTGATAAGAGCGTTATAAAGAGAAGAAGAGCACTGATGGAAGAAGAGGGAGTTGTTTTCCATGCAGGCGTGGATGTAAAAAAGAAGGAGGCAGCAGGACTTCTTAAAGACTACGACGCGGTCGTTTTATGTTGCGGATCCAAAAAGGCAAGACCAATTCCTGCGGCAGATCCTGCCAGTGTAAAGGGCGTTTATTTTGCGGTTGATTTCCTTACTCAGACCACAAAGGCCCTTATGGATTCTGAGGACAGATCCGTAGAGGCACTTAAAAAGCATGGTGGTTACATAGATGCAGCAGGTAAAAATGTTGTGATCGTCGGCGGCGGTGATACAGGTAACGACTGTATCGGTACTGTATTAAGACATGGTGCAAAAAGTGTAACTGCACTTGAGATGATGCCAAAGCCACCTGTAGAAAGAGCACAGAACAATCCCTGGCCGGAGTGGCCAAGGACTCTTAAAACAGACTATGGTCACGAGGAGGCAATCCATGTTTTTGGTGATGATCCAAGAGTATATGAGACCACAGTTAAGAGTATAACTACAGATAAAAAGGGTGCTATCAAAGAGATAGAAACCGTTAAGGTCACCTTCAAGGATGGCAAGCTTACCGAAGTGAAGGGCTCTGAGAAAAAGCTTAAGTGCGATATTCTTCTTATCGCTGCGGGCTTCATCGGATGTGAGGATTATTCCGCTGATGCCTTTGATGTAAAGAGAAATCAGAGAGGTGTTGTGGTTACAAATGAGAATGGTTATCATATTGAAGGTACAAAAATATTCTCAGCAGGAGACATGCACAGAGGCCAGTCCCTTGTAGTATGGGCCATTGCAGAAGGCAGAGCCTGCGCTGTAGAAGTAGATGAATTCCTTATGGGATATTCAAATCTATAATTTGACAATATGTTTTCATGAAGGTAAGATGTAACTTGATGAAGACAAAGGCGTCTTAGAGTGATAGCTCTAAGGCGCCTTTTTGCTTTTTTGTGGAAACTAACAGAGAAATATATTAAGAGAGGAGTATGAAAAATTTATTATGGCTACAATAAACAAAAATTATTTAAAGCTTCCGGGAAGCTATCTTTTTTCCAGAATAGCAAAAAAGGTTGCCGCGTATAGCGAAGCAAATCCGGATGCAAAGATTATCAGACTTGGTATCGGCGATGTTACAAGACCTATCGCGCCTAAGGTGATCGAGGTACTTCACAGCGCTGTTGATGAGATGGCTGATCCCTCTACCTTTAGGGGATATGCTCCGGATCTTGGATATGAGTTCCTTAGAAATGTTATTTCTGAAAAGGATTTTAAGGCAAGGGGATGCGATATTTCACCGGACGAGATTTTTGTTTCCGACGGAGCTAAGTGTGACTGCGGTAATATACAGGAGATTTTCGGGCTTGATAATGTGATCGCAGTATGCGATCCCGTTTATCCTGTCTATGTTGATTCCAATGTCATGGCCGGAAGAACAGGCGAGTTTGATGCAGCTGCTGACAGATATAAGGGCGTAATTTACATGCCCTGCAAGGCTGAGAACGGCTTTGCACCAGAGCTTCCCGAAGAGGTTCCGGATCTTATTTATCTGTGCTTTCCTAACAATCCGACTGGAGCTGTCATTTCAAAGGAAAAGCTGCAGGAGTTTGTGGACTATGCAAATAAGAATGATTCCATAATTCTCTATGATGCAGCCTATGAAGCATATATTTCCGAAGATAATGTTCCTCACAGTATCTATGAGTGCGAGGGAGCAAAGGATTGCGCCATAGAATTTAGATCATTCTCAAAGACTGCCGGATTCACCGGTCTGAGACTTGGCTATACAGTTATTCCAAAGCAGCTTAAAACAGGTGGCGAGGAGCTTTGGCCTTTATGGGCAAGAAGACATGGAACCAAGTATAACGGTGCGCCATACATCATTCAGAGAGCCGGAGAAGCAGTTTATTCCGAAGAGGGTATGAAGCAGGTTAAGGAGCAGATTGCTTATTATATGTGGAATGCAAAATATATCCATGATGGTTTAAGGGATGCCGGCTATGAGGTGTCAGGTGGCGTGAATGCTCCTTATATCTGGCTTAGAACTCCGGATAATATGACCAGCTGGGAGTTCTTTGATATGCTTTTGGAGAAGGCAAATGTAGTTGGTACCCCCGGATCAGGCTTTGGCCCCGGCGGTGAACATTACTTTAGGCTTACAGGCTTTGGAAGTAAGGAAAATACAATCGAAGCAATTGAAAGAATAAAAAAGATGTAATGAGATTTTATAATCTCAATACACCTTGATTTTTACGGAGAGCCGCCCTTTACGGGTGGCTTTTTGTACACCGTCATATATGAATTTGCCATAGCCTCTTACGGAGACCCGTGAGCCTTCCTTGAGGTCATAGCCACCGCTGTGGGCAGTTTTTCCATCGACAAAAACAGATTCTGATTCCACAAGGTCCTGAGCCTTACTTCTGCTTAGCTTGTAGACAAGAGCGAGAATTGCATCTAGTCTTTCGGAAGAAACGGTGCCTTCAAGGATTCTGAATTCCGGAATGATATCACATTCGGAAACGGGAACTTCTTTACACTTTACGGTGGTATGTTTTATTCTGCAAAGCTCATCACATATAAGTGCGGCCACATCCTTCATGACAAATACGTAGCCCTTTGTCTGGTCCGTTCTTATATCTCCGATTCTGTTTCGCTCTATTCCAAGATTCATAAGTGAACCAAGAAAATCCCTGTGAGTCAGTTCGTCGGCAAATTTTCTGTTAGCAGGTTCTATCAGAATACAGCTTACCACGTCGCATTCAGAGCGCTCCTGTAATAGGAAGGCTTCGGAATCCAGATATGATGGAAGAAAACAGATAACTGCTCTTTCCGGATCTTCTATTCCGCCGTAAATGCAGTAATCCACACCTTCAATCTGATTTTCTCCGGTAATAAGTCCATTTGATACGCATAGCGAAGTCACGTCATAGAGCTCTGATTGTGAGAGAAAATCAGTGTGCGTTACGTAGTTGTTTTCATAGGCCCGTCTGGCCAGATCTTTAATTCGTCCCAATAATAATCTTTCGTTGTCCATTTTTTTAATCTATATTTTATGCTGATAAATGTCAACAATTTGAAGGTGGTATCTTGTCGTGGATGCGGTGATATTTTAGAATTATAGAGGATAATTGGAATGCCGTAGGAAATTAACAGCATCTTTATGGTATAATAAGTTTTGATTAAAAAGATTAATTTTTTAATATTATGATAGCAAGGGATGAATATGAGAAAAAGGCTTACAGCATCAGTACTTGCACTTATGATGCTTGTGGGGATTTTGGCAGTAACAGCCACTACAGTATCAGCTAAGAAAAACTTTGCAAATGATTACGGTGTATTTCTTAGCCTTAACAGTAATAAGAAGACCATGAAGAAACTGGCCGGGTACAGGACTGTAGTGATAGATGCTCAGAATGATTTTACAAAAGAAGATATACGTAAACTCAGGAAGGCAGGTCATAAGGTATACAGCTATATAAATGTCGGAGCAATTGAAAATTACAGAGACTATTACGATAACTTCAGGGATGTTATGCTCGATGTTTATGAGAACTGGGAAGATGAGCGATGGGTTGATGTATCTCAGAAGAAATGGCAGGATTTCATTCTAAATGATCTTTCAGTCAGGATTAAGGCAACAGGAGTTGACGGATTTTTTGTCGATAATGTAGATGTCTACTATATGTATAGGGACGCTGCATTTGCTCCTGATATTTACAATGGCCTTGAAATTATATTGAAGGGACTGTCCGGAAGAGGTAAGGTAATCATTAACGGAGGAGATACATTTGTATCTGAGTACTATGAC
>NZ_AUJO01000015.1 GCF_000424265.1 Butyrivibrio sp. WCD3002 | reverse complement strand
GCAAACGTACTTCCTTTGAGACAGTTGAAGGATCTTTCCCGATTATCCTTGCTATCTCAGCAAAGGACTTGTTTTCGGTCAATCCTTTTTCAATCTCTACACGTTGTTCAAATGTTATATGTTTCTGATTGCCTTTATTCATAATAAATCTCCAATCTGCACAGGCAGGCAATCAGCTGCCCGAACATTATATAGAGATCTATATGTGAATATCAATATGGCAAGTATATATGTGTAAGAGTAACTTCCATAACCCTAGAATTTACTCTTGCAAACTGGAATTAAAAATTACATTTAAGTAAGGTCAAAAGAATTCAGATCAGGTACTTGAAAAACAGAACATACATTCGTATAATATAGCCATACAAGAACAACTGTTCGAGGTGGCTATTTTTTATGAATGATGATCGAATAATACTCCATTCGGACTGCAACTGCTTTTATGCGGCAGTGGAGATGCTGCATAATCCGGAGCTTCGGGATGTGCCTATGGCGGTGGGCGGAGATCCGGAGGCCAGGCACGGTATCGTGCTTACAGCCAATTATATTGCCAAGAGGCGCGGAGTTAAGACCGGCATGGCTTTGTGGGAGGCGAGACAGGCCTGCAGGGATGTGGTCTTTGTTACACCCAATTATGATGAGTACATAAGGTTTTCCAGGAAGGCCAGGAAGATATACGGTGATTACACTGATCTGGTGGAACCCTACGGACTTGATGAATCCTGGATAGATATAACAGATTCTAAGTCCATGCTTTCTACATCCACAGGAATGACTGTTGCCAGAGAGATATCGGACCGCATCAAGACAGAGCTTGGAATCACTGTATCAATAGGCGTTTCCTGGAATAAGATATTTGCGAAGTTTGGCTCTGACTACAAGAAGCCGGATGCCATAACTCAGATTTCCAGGGAGAATTATAAGGACATTCTCTGGACAGCTCCCGCATCGGATCTTCTGTATGTGGGGAGGCGCACGACTGCCAAGCTTAAGAAGTACGGGATTCTTACCATAGGTGATATAGCCAGGGCAGACCCTGAGTTTTTGCATCAGATTTTTGGGAAAATAGGATATGTGCTTTCCACATTTGCAAGAGGCGAGGATCAGACCCCGGTTGCGGCAGCAGATGACTATGCGCCTGTTAAAAGTGTGGGCAACAGCACCACTACCCCAAGAGATCTTGTAAATGATGATGATGTGAGAATGGTCATATATCTTTTGTCTGAAAGCGTGGCAGCAAGGCTTAAGGAGAATCATTTCATAGGTGATGTTATAGGTATAAGTATTAGGGATAACGGGCTTTACAGCTTTACAAGACAGCACAGGGTCCACATACCTACCAATATTTCCGAGGAGATAGCAGGCTATGCCTGGCAGCTCTTTAAGGCCAATTATGACTGGGCACATCCTATACGCAGTGTGGGAGTAAGAGTGTCCAATCTGGTGCCTGATACCATGCCTCACCAGACAGATCTTTTCCTAAGGGAGGATGTAAGAGAGAAATATCGCAGGGCCGACCTTGCCATTGAGGATATCAGGAGGCGTTTCGGTTACGATGCGGTTCTAAGGGGACTCATGTATTATGACAAAGCATTATCCGGTCTTGATGCCAAGGCTGAGGATCATATGATTCATCCTGTTGGATATTTTCAAAACGGAGTTAATTGCTTTAAAGAATGACTTCCATTACTGCTTTTTAGTTTTAAAAGTGGTAATGGAGTTTTTATTTTTAGTTTATTATTTTGGAAAACAAACTGTTTTACATTTGTGATAAAATGTAATATAGTTGATATTTTTGTCTGATATTATGTGATTTATCAGGAGGTATTACTCTTGGAAAAGTACAGATATAGCGACGAACAGATAGCACTGATAGAAGGCAGCTTTGTACCGTTTGCAGTTTATCAGTTTATAAATAAACATGTTGTTACTATTGCTCTTTCAGCTGGCTTTTGTGAGCTCTTTGGACTTAAGGACAGGGACGAAGCATACGAGCTTATGGACAATGACATGTATAGGGATGTTCATCCGGACGATGTGGCATCCATAAGTGATGCTGCCTATCGCTTTGCCGTAGAGGATGCCCAGTATGATGTTATCTACAGATCTAAAGTGGATGGAGAGTACAGGATCATTCATGCTTATGGTAAGCATGTTTTCAAGGAAGATGGTGTAAGACTGGCCTTTATATGGTACACGGATCAGGGAGCATATACCCCCAATATGGGCAGCAATGTACAGGGCATTACAGCCATGCTTAGCAGGACTCTTGATGAGAGAAGCAGATTCGGTAATATCAGCTACGATTATCTGACGGGTCTCCCCACAATGACGCACTTCTTTGAACTTGCAGGAGAAGGCTGTGAGGAGCTGCGAAGAGATGGAATTAAACCGGCAATCCTCTTTACGGATTTCAACGGTATGAAAAATTATAACCGTAAATACGGAATGGCAGAGGGTGATGTTCTTCTTGTTGCCTTTGCAAAACTTCTAAGCAGCTATTTTGGCAGCAGCAGATGCAGCCGATTTAGTGCTGATCATTTTTGTGTCTATACTAATCCCGATGGATTAAATGAGAAACTCCATGAGCTGATTGAAAAGAGCAAGCTCCTAAACGGCGGTAAAAGTATGCCCATCAGAATCGGAGTTTATTCCTGTGACAGCGATGATATAAGTATAAGTGCAGCCTGTGACAGGGCAAAGATCGCCTGTGATTTCCACAAAAAGAACTACGAATCCGATATCTATTATTTTGATGATGCAATGATGCATCAGATAGAACACAGACAGTATGTGGCTGAGAATCTTGACAGAGCTATAGAAGAGGACTGGATAAAGGTTTATTATCAGCCCATAATCAGAACGGCCAATGGCAGGGTCTGCAACGAGGAAGCTCTTGTACGGTGGGAGGATCCGGAGAGAGGCATTCTGACCCCGGATTCCTTTATTCCATATCTTGAGGAAGCAAACAGTATATATAAGCTTGATCTGTGTGTTGTGGATAAAGTTCTCAAGAAGATGAAAGAGCAGGGAGAGAACGGACTTTATGTGGTTCCGAATTCTGTCAATCTGTCCCTCTCTGATTTTTATACCTGCGATATTGTGGAAGAGATTAAAAAGCGGGTTGATGATTCCGGGCTTAGCAGGGATAAGCTTGTCATAGAGATTACGGAAACGGTTCTCCTTGATGACGTTGATTACATGGCGGACAGGATAGGAGAATTCAAGAGGCTCGGCTTTAGTGTATGGATGGATGATTACGGCAGCGGATATTCATCACCCGTAATCCTTCAGAAGATACCTTTTGACCTACTCAAACTGGACATGCTTTTTATTCAGCAGATAGGTGAAAGAGAAAGCGTTAAGATCATACTCACTGAGCTTGTCAGAATGGCTATGGCTCTGGGTGTTGAGACTATAGCAGAGGGTGTTGAGACAGAGGTACAGGCAGAATTTCTAAAAGAGATAGGCTGTACCAAATTACAGGGCTATTATTACTGCGAGGCACATTCCCTTGCGGGGATTATTGAGAGAAACAAAAAGGGTATTCAGATTGGATTTGAGAATCCTTCAGAGACGGACTATTATATCCAGCTTGGAAAAGTAAATCTCTATGATCTGTCAATTTCAAGAAGAGATGATGATTCTCTTAGTGATTATTTTGATACATGGCCAATGTGCCTTGTTGAGTATTTGGATGGAAAGCTCATTTTGGCCAGATGCAATGGAACCTTTAGGGAATTCATGGAAAGAAATTTCCCTGACAGTGTATACAGGACAGAGGTTTTGGTTTCGGATTTTGAAGGTCAGCCCGGAGCATATTCCTTGAATGCTGCGGTTCAGTGCGCAAAAGATGGTCGAAGACTAATAATCGATGACAGAACCAGAGATGGTAAGACGTTACAGCTGTTTATAAGAAGAGTGGCAGTTAATCCTGTTACGAGAGCAGCAGCCGTAAATGTTGCGATTTTATCTGTCTCAGATAGCCCCGATGATGACACCACCCTCACCTACAACTATGTGGCAAGAGCGCTGTCAGAGGATTATATTCACCTGTATTTTGTAAATATGGATAACGGAGATTATACAGAGTACAGCCCGGATGGGGTGAACCGGGATATGAATGTCTCAACTCGTGGTCATGATTTCTTTGGACTTACAGCAAGTGTGGCAAAGAATAATGTATATCAGGAAGACGCAGAAGAGTTTGTTAAGAGCTTCACCCCGGAGAAGGTGGAAAAAAGCCTTAAGGAAAACGGCATTTTCACATTGACCTACAGGGTAATGATGGACGGAGAGCCTGTCTATGTAAGTATGAAGGTTGTTAAGGTCAGAAATAAGGGCAACAATATTATCATAGGAATCAATAATGTGGATGCCCAGATGAAGCATGAAGAGGCCCTTGAAAAGATGAGGGAGGAGCAGCTTACCTATTCAAGGATCATTGCTCTTTCCGGAGATTATATGGCTCTTTATACGGTCAATCCTGAAACGGATGAGTATACAAAATACACCTCCAGCAATTATTTTGAACATATTGGAACCGGCAAAGAGGGTGAACATTTTTATGATGACACCGCGGAAACAGCCCTAAGCGTTATTTATCCTGATGATCTTGATTATTTCCTCAAAATGTTCAAGAAGGAAAAAGTCATGTCTCAGATAAAGAATAAAGGCATGTATACTCTTAACTACAGGCTTGTGATAAATGGAAAGCCGATTTATGCCATGCTGAAAGCCACCATGGTGCATGAGGATGGTGTGGACAGTGTAATAATTGGTGTTGTTAATATTGATGAGGAAGTAAGAAGAGAGCAGGCATACGAATCCACCATTCTTGAAGCAAAGGAGAAAGCAAACTATGACGAGCTTACCGGCGTTAAGAATAAGCATGCCTATGCTGAGATGGAGGCAAAGCTCAATAAAAAGATCAAGTCAGGCAAAAATCCTGAATTCGCAATTGCAGTATTTGATATTAACGGACTTAAGCAGATAAACGATACCCTTGGTCACCAGGCCGGAGATCAGTTTATCAAGGATGGATGTGACAGTATATGTCAGATATTCAAGCATAGTCCTGTTTTCAGACTTGGCGGTGATGAGTTTGCCATTATTGTTCAGGGCACTGACTATGATAATGTGGAGATTCTTATGGAGAGCGTTGCCCAGAGTAACAGAATAAATAAGTTTGAGCGAAAGGTTGTTATTGCGGCAGGCATGTCAAGATTTGAGTATGATGAGAATGTGGCGGCGGTATTTGCCAGGGCAGATAAGAATATGTACGAGAATAAGAGCACTCTGAAAGGAGAAAGAAATGGCTTCAATAGCTAAAGACATAGATGTCAGGAAATTCTATGAGGCTATCGTGAATTTTGATGATAGCGAAGAAGCTCAGGATTTTTACTATCAGGTAATGGACACTCCAACAGGGAGAAAAAATAAAAGCGGCAGTGATGAAACCGTAAGAGACAGGGTGCTTAAGGCCTACGCTATGCTTTTTTGCGAGGAGGCAGGACTTGAGCCCGGGGAAAAGGCAGGTGTAGATGAGGTTGCTGATACTGCGGACAGACTATACATCGGCGGAGCCGGCTATGATCCTGAACACTGGTACAGAATGAAGTATCATTTTCCGGTTATCGATGATGACAATTACGACAGATTTGCAGCTCTCGTGCTGGCAGATATGAACTCCGGACCATTACATGAGGCTGCACTTAATGACGGAGATACTCTTGTGGTTGGGGAGGCTGATCCTCTTCATATGACAGCGCGGCAGCGTCAGAATCAGAAGGTTAAGTCCATAACCTTACCTACAGGAGGTGCGCAGTGAATATTTTGGCAGTTGACAGTAACGAAGCATCTCTTAAGAAAATGAAAACTATTCTCGGGAAGGTTAAGCCTGACGCTACATGCTTTTATTTTGACAGCCCTCTTTCCGCTCTTGCCAAGGCCAGAGAGGAGGAGATGGACGTGGCATTTCTTGATGTGAATATGCCCGAGCTTTCCGGTTTGGATCTTGGAAAATATCTTTCAGAGCTGAATCCCTATATAAATCTGATCTATGTTTCTGAGGAGACAGAGCATGCTTATGATGCCATGAAGCTTCATGCCAGCGGATATATCAAAAAGCCCGGTACAGGAGCTGAGGTTCAGAAGGAACTGGAGCTTATGCGCTATCCCGAGATGCGCAAGAAGTTTAAAAGAGTATTTGCACAGACCTTTGGAAACTTTGAATTTTTCGTGGACGGGGAGCCTGTGGACTTTAAGTATAAGAGAACCAAGGAAATAGTAGCTCTTCTTATCGCAAATAAGGGAGCCCAGACCACCAACGGCGAGATCATTGCAAACCTCTGGGAGGATGACGGGGATCCTGAAAAAAAGCTTTCATACCTTTGTAATCTGAGGCAGGACCTGCAGAATACATTTAAAAAGCTGAAGCTTGACGGGATAATTTTAAAGCAGCGCGGAAGTATGGCTATTGCAAAAGATCGAATTGCGTGCGATTATTATGACTGGTTGGAAAACAAAGATGAATCCAAGTACAGATATGCCGGAGAATTCATGAGTCAGTACAGCTGGTCGGAATTTTATATGGCTGAATTGGATGAGCTTAGTTACGACGAAGACTGGTAAAGGAAGGACATAATAATGATTTCATTTGAGAGTGACTACATTTGCGGGGCTCACCCTGAAGTACTTAAGGCGCTTGCTGATACTAATCTTGAGTGTCTCTCAGGTTACGGAAGCGATAAGTACTGCGACAGTGCAAAGGAGAAGATTTTAAAGGCGATTGGAGTTCAAGGAGCCGAGGTAGAATTTCTCGTTGGAGGAACACAGACTAATTCAGTAATTATATCTACCATGCTTTCGGATTATGAGGGCGTTGTAGCAGCAAAAACAGGACATATAAGTACCCACGAAGCCGGGGCAATAGAATATACAGGCCACGAGGTTTTAGAGATCCCTCAGGAAAACGGCAAGATGGAAGCAAAGGTGCTAAAAGACTATCTTGCAGGATATTTTGCAGATGAGAATCATGAGCATATGACAAGACCCGGAATGGTGTATATATCCCATCCCACAGAATACGGAACACTGTATTCCAAGGCTGAGCTTACCGCTATTTCAGAGGTATGCGGGGAGTATGAGATCCCGCTTTTCCTTGACGGAGCAAGGCTTGGCTACGGACTTATGAGTAATGATACCGATGTGTCATTGCAGGATATAGCAAGACTTTGCGATGTTTTTTATATCGGAGGCACCAAGGTCGGTGCACTGTGCGGAGAAGCAGTGGTTTTCACAAAGGGAAATAAACCAAAGCACTTGTTGACCTCCATCAAAAGGCGCGGTGCTCTTCTTGCAAAGGGAAGACTTTTAGGTGTCCAGTTCGATGCACTTTTCACGGATGATCTGTATTTTAAGATCAGTAAACACGCCATAGTCATGGCTGAAAAGCTTAAAGCTATTTGTAAGGCTCACGACCTTACGATGTTTTTGGAGTCTCCCACAAACCAGCAGTTTGTAATTTTTGAAGATGAGAAGCTTAAGAAATTACAGGAAAAGGTCGCCGTAAGCTTCTGGGAGAAGCAGGATGAAAATCACACGGTTGTAAGACTTGCCACAAGCTGGTCCACAACGGATGAGGATTTGACTGAACTGGATAAAGCTTTATCATAACAAAATGCAGATTTCTGCCGCTTTTAGAGGTGGCAGAAATTTTTTTGCTTTTTTACCTATTTACCTATTGACACAGTATGTAAATATATGTATTATTGGTTTCAATAAAAACGCAGAAAAAAGCAGAATATAAAGCAGGAGGATGATGAAATGAGTGATTACAGATTTGAGACATTACAGTTACACGTAGGACAAGAGCAGCCTGATCCGGCAACAGATGCAAGAGCGGTTCCGATTTATCAGACAACCTCTTATGTGTTCAGAAACAGCCAGCATGCAGCTGACAGATTCGGCCTTGCTGATGCAGGTAATATTTACGGAAGACTTACAAATTCAACACAGGATGTTTTTGAGAAGAGAATCGCAGCTCTTGAAGGCGGTAGTGCAGCCCTGGCAGTTGCATCAGGTGCAGCAGCAATCACTTATACCATTCAGGCTCTTGCAGCAAATGGCGGACATATCGTAGCTCAGAAAACTATCTACGGCGGAAGCTACAACCTTCTTGCACATACACTTCCTCAGTACGGAATAAGCACAACCTTCGTTGATGCACATAACCTTGCTGAAGTAGAAGCAGCTATCAAGGATGACACAAGAGCAATCTATCTTGAGACCCTTGGAAATCCCAACAGTGATATTCCGGACATCGATGCAATTGCAGAGATAGCTCATAAGCATGGTCTTCCTCTTGTTATCGACAACACCTTTGGAACACCTTACCTCATCAGACCCATCGAGCACGGCGCAGATATCGTTGTTCACTCAGCTACCAAGTTCATCGGCGGACACGGCACAACTCTTGGTGGTGTTATCGTAGAGTCAGGTAAGTTTGACTGGAAGGCAAGCGGTAAGTATCCCGGAATCGCTTCTCCTAATCCCAGCTATCACGGTGTATCCTTCTA
Source organism: Butyrivibrio sp. WCD3002 (assembly GCF_000424265.1). Taxonomy (GTDB): domain Bacteria; phylum Bacillota; class Clostridia; order Lachnospirales; family Lachnospiraceae; genus Butyrivibrio. The sequence continues at coordinate 105,324 of NZ_AUJO01000015.1, read as the reverse complement.
CGATGTGGTTGGACCTGCAGCATTTGTAACTTATATCAGAGCTATTTTACTTAGAGATACAGGTGCGACACTTTCACCCTTCAACGCATTCCTGCTTCTTCAGGGTGTTGAGACACTATCACTTCGTCTTGACAGACATGCAGAGAACACAAAGAAGGTAGTTGAGTTCCTTAAAAACCACCCTAAGGTAGCTAAGGTAAATCATCCTTCTATCGAAGATCACCCTGATCACGCTCTTTATGAGAAATACTTCCCTAACGGCGGAGCATCTATTTTCACATTTGAGATAGGGGGCGGAAAAGAGGAAGCATGGAAGTTTATTGATAACCTTGAGATTTTCTCACTGCTTGCAAATGTAGCTGATGTTAAGAGCCTTGTTATCCATCCTGCAACAACTACTCACTCACAGCTTTCTGATGAGGAGCTTAAGGATCAGGGCATCACTCAGAGCACCATCAGACTTTCAATCGGTACAGAGCACATCGATGACATCATTGCAGATCTTGAGAAGGGCTTTGCAGCGATCTGATAAAAACCATATTTAAGAAATGAGGTCCCACGGCACGTAGCAATCATCCTGCTTGCTGTGGGACTTTTTTCGTTATTGAAAAAGAGAGATTTTTAAGAATATTTTAAGTTTCCTCCTTGCACAGTGAGGGTTATATTTATAAGTAAGAGCATGTATTTCAAAAGACTTGATGAGGTGACATAAGAATGGATAAAAAAGAATTGGAACAGATGCTGAAAAGTGTAGCGGAGGGTACAACTTCCGTTGACGAAGCTATGCTTAAGTTTAAGGAGGCTCCTTTTGAAGACCTTGGTTTTGCCAAGCCTGACTTTCACAGAGGTGTAAGACAGGGGGCAGCAGAGGTTATTTACGGTGCAGGTAAGACTCCCGAGCAGGTACTTAAAATAACAAAGTCTCTTCGCGAGAACGGTCAAAAAACGGTTCTTATAACAAGGATGAAGGATGATGCGGCAGAGCTGCTAAAAAAGGAAATCGAAGACTTTTCATTTGATGAGCTTAGCAGGGTGGGAATCGCCGGAAGTCTCCCTGAGAAGGACGGAAGAGGCAAAATAGTTGTGGCAACAGGCGGCACCAGTGATATACCCGTAGCTGAGGAAGCAGCCAAAACTGCGGAGGTTTATGGCAACGAAGTGGTTCGTCTTTATGACGTTGGAGTTGCAGGTCTTCACAGGCTTCTTGGACACATGGATGAGATAATGTCAGCAAGAGTCATAATCGCCATCGCAGGAATGGAGGGAGCTCTGGCAAGCGTTATAGGCGGCCTTGCAGACTGCCCTGTAATTGCTGTACCCACAAGTGTTGGATACGGTGCTTCCTTTGGCGGAGTGTCGGCGCTTTTATCCATGCTTAACTCCTGTGCCAGCGGCGTAAGCGTAGTAAATATTGATAACGGCTTCGGTGCAGGATATCTGGCATCTATGATAAATCATATAGAATAATACGAAATGGAAACTTTTTATGAAAATTTAATGTGCATAACAACTACGCTAAATCTATAATATAGGTGTAATAACCGCTTAAACTATTTATAAGAAAGGAAATACCCTGGCTATCTGCGGGGCAAGGACGAGTTTATGAAAAAAATCGCAAAACGTATTTTATGTACTTTTTCTGCAGCACTTTTTCTTTTTGCTCTGACAAGCAATACTGCACTTGCTTACAGTGAGGTTCCTGATTATTTTGATTTTGGTGAAACAGTTTTCAAGATGGATGCCGGAACCTATAAGGATGTATGGGTAAGAGCTTTCACTGACTATACCTATTATGTTGGTGACCATACCAGCAAGGGCACATATATGGAGTGCACTTATAAGAAGGGCTCAGAGTATGTGAGACTTCACATTGGTCCCGATGAGACCACCAAGAACGTATTCTTCCATTTCTATTCAACAGATGAGGATGGAACAACCTATGATCATCACGACTGCATAGAGGTTTATGTACAGAATCCCGATCCCGCTGCAGCTGCTTTAAAGGCACAGCAGGAAGCTCAGATAAATGCACTTAAGACCTTCAGTGGCAACACAGCAGATTTCAATGCTTACAACTACTACACTAATTATAAGGATCTTCAGGAAGCCTTTGGCGCAGATCCTGTAAAGCTCCTTGAGCACTACAACACATTTGGTATAAACGAAAAGAGAGTAGCAAATAAGCTGATAAAGTAAAGATAATCAAATAAGAGAATGTAGATTTTATGGCCCCGTTCAGAAATGTGCGGGGCTTTTAATTTGGGTCTATACTTTATCACTTTATTGTGATAAACTACTAAAAAAGTTTTCTGGGGAGGAAATTATGTCTATATCGCAAATAGGAATTATTATCTCTATTCTGGTCTATCTGGCAGGCATGCTTCTTGTCGGATTCGTTGCTTCCAAATCCACAAATGATGTTAAGGATTTCTATCTCGGAGGAAGAAAGCTTGGTCCCTTTGTTACGGCCATGAGTGCTGAGGCTTCCGATATGAGTTCTTATCTTTTGATGGGTGTTCCGGGACTTGCTTATTTTTCCGGAATTGCTGATGCCGGCTGGACCTGCCTTGGTCTTATCGCAGGTACATATCTGAACTGGCTTTTCACCGCAAAGAGGCTTCGTAATTACACAGAGAAGCTGGATGCCATCACAATACCTGATTATTTCAAGAAGAGATTTGATGATAAAAATAATGTACTGCTTTGTATCGGTGCACTTTTCATTATTGTGTTCTTCGTACCCTACACAGCATCAGGATTCTCTGCCTGCGGTAAATTGTTCTCATCACTTTTCGGAATCAATTACCAGCTTGCTATGATCACATCTGCAGTCATCATTGTAGGTTACACCACAACAGGCGGTTTCCTTGCAGCTTCCAAGACCGATTTTATCCAGTCCATAGTTATGACTATTGCGCTTTTCTTCGTTCTTGGTTATGGCGTGGTAACGGCAGGCGGCGCCAGCAATGTAATAGCAAATGCTCAGAGTCTTCCGGGCTTCCTCAATATGAGCGCAACCCACGACAATGTAGCAAATGCAGCAAATCCTTATGGTGTTTTCAATAAGATCACAATGTTCTGCTGGGGCCTTGGATATTTCGGAATGCCTCACATTCTTCTTAGATTCATGGCCATCAGAAAGTCCAGCGAGCTTAAGCTTTCAAGAAGAATCGCATCTGTATGGGTTGTTTTCTCCCTTGGAATCGCAGTTGTTCTTGGCGTTGTAGGAAGAGCAATGACAACAGCAGGAGTCCTTGAAGACCTCATTGATCCTGCAAATCCCACAAGCTCATCCCTTGCTGAGACTCTTATCGTAGTCCTTGCAAGACAGATAAGTGAGCATGGCTTCATATTTGCACTTCTTGCAGGTATGGTTCTTGCAGGAATTCTTGCATCAACCATGTCCACTGCAGATTCACAGCTTATAGCAGCTTCTTCTTCAGTATCAGAGAACCTGATTCAGGAGACCTTCGGAATCAATCTGTCAGAGGCAGCAGCAATGCTTACTGCAAGAGCAACTCTTGTTGCGGTAGCAGTGCTTGGCGTAGTAATTGCATGGAACCCAAGCAGCTCAGTATTCGGAATCGTATCCTTTGCATGGGCCGGCTTCGGAGCAGTATTTGGACCGATTATGCTGCTGTCACTTTACTGGAAGCGCACAAATAAGTTCGGAGCAGTAGCAGGTATGATCTCCGGCGGTGCTATGGTATTCATTTGGAAGTACATGGTTCGCCCCATGGGCGGTGTTTGGGATCTCTACGAACTTGCACCTGCTTTCCTTGTGGCACTTATCGTAATCGTGGTTGTGAGCCTTATCACTCCCGCACCTGCAGATAAGATCACGGAAGAGTTCGAGCACGTATCAAAAATGAGCTGATGATATAAAAAAGCAGCACACAAGGCGATGTGTGCTGCTTTTTTAATCTTTTGCAGGTTCGGGATTAACGTGGATCATTATGTGTTTTACGTTAGGGAAATTTTTCTCTACGTTGCTGTGTACATGCTCTGCTATGGCATGAGCGTAAACCAATGTGATGTCTCGTTGAACGGTAATCTCCAAGTCTACATAAATCTTATTTCCAAACTGTCTTGTGTGAAGCAGGTCTATGCCAAGGACTCCGGGTTGCTCTAATATGAATGAACGAAGCTTTCCTTCATAAGTGGCATCACAGGATGTATCCAGCATTTTATTAAGGGCATCCTTTAAAATGTCGTAGGCTACTTTTAGAATTAAAACGCATATCAGAATACTTGCGATTGGATCCATGAAGGGAAAACCAAGTCTTGCCAGGCCGATACCGATGAAGGAGCCAACTGATGAGAGCGCATCTGAGCGGTGGTGCCAGGCATCTGCCTTGAAAGCAGGTGAGTCAAGGATCTTTGCGTAGTGCATGGTGTACCAGAACATTCCCTCTTTTACTGCGATTGATACGATGGCTGCGATAAGCGGCAGTATGGTCGGTACTTCGATTGCTGACTTTTCAAAAAGAAGCATTTTGATGCCGTTATAACCTATACCAAGGCCTGTTCCTGCAAGGATAAGCCCCAAAATAAGTGATGCCACGCACTCGAATCTTTCATGGCCATAGGGGTGTTCTGCATCCTCCTGCTGGCCTGCCAGCTTTACACCGATGTATGCGATTATGGTTGCCAGAACGTCGGACAGCGAGTGTACAGCATCTGATACCATGGCACCGGATTTTCCAAGTATACCTGCAATAAGCTTAAATGCTGCAAGCAGCACATTGCCGAGAACGCCCACTCTGGACATTTTTCTGATCAAAGTCTGTTCATCCATGATGATACCTCTTAGCTATTTTTCAAAATAAGTAAAATAAATTTAAATTATTTGCTCTATTATATGTATAACATACACCCGAGTTGTCATATAATACAATCATAAGAAAACCGATTCCGGTTTATGAATTTCGAAAATTTTGTTTGCAAGGGGATACACTTTGCAGAGAGGAGAAAAGAATGATTACATTAGAGGCAGTTGAAAAGGTAATGGAACTCACAGGCGTTGAATACAAGGTTGCTAAGGAAGCGCTTGAGAGAACAGAAGGTAACGTTGAGGAAGCAGTAAAGCTTATTCAGCCTGAGACAAAGGATATCGGCGAAGATATTAAGTGCCTTATCGATAAGCTTAAGAAGACAGTTGAGGAAGGAAATGTAGACAGAATCCAGATTCGTAAGGATGATGAAATCGTTCTCAGTGTTCCTGTAAATGTTGGTATCATCGGCGGCGTTCTTGGCCTTGCAGCAGCTCCCTGGGCTCTTATTGCAGGCGCTGTAGCAGCATTTGGTTTTGGATGCAAGCTTGAGGTTGTTCATAAGGACGGCTCCACAGACGAAGTTAAATAAGTCTTCCTAAATACAAAGACTCCAGAGTAAAAGGGGCTGTCGCATTAGATGAACTGCTACCCGTCAAGTAGACAATAGAAAAAACAAAATTTTCTGCCATCAGATTGTTGATCTGGTGGCAGTTTTTATGCTACCGCCAGATACTGCTCGTACTTCTCGAATGGTGTTAAAATCCCAAGTTTTCTCTGTAATCGCCTGGTATTGTAGTATTCTATGTAGTCCTCTATCATTTTCACAAGAGTGTCTCTGTCAGTGAATCGGTTCCCATAATACCGTTCGCGTTTAAGTATTCCCCAAAATCCTTCCATCGGACCATTATCGATGCATTTAGCTACACGGGACATGCTTTGTGTCATTCCAGCAGCTTCAAGCTTGGCGTGAAAAGCGCGGTTGGTATATTGAAATCCACGATCGGAATAGCACAAGGGTGTTGCTCCAGGATTTGCTGCGATGGCTGCATCAAAGGTATCAAATACCAGAGCGTTATTGTTTGAGTCCCTGATAACAAATGATACAATTCTTCTATCAAATAAATCGAGGATTGCACTAAGATTAATCTTATGAACCTCAATGCCGATGTAATACTTGAATTCAGTGACATCTGTTAGCCATTTATGGTTTGGGGCTTCTGCTGAGGATTCTCTGTTTAACACATTTTCTGCGATAAACTGAGGATTTGCCGCTTGTCTGGTGCATCCGTTGTTGGAATATTTGATAGTAGACTTAATTCCCTTCTTTCGGCAGATACGAAGTATGCGTTTATCGTTTGCCTTGATTCCACTATAACGTTCCAGATCATCTCGTATTCTTCTATAACCTTTATCTGGACTATCCATGTGAATTTTTTCAATCTCCACAGCAATTCGTTCATTTTCTGCTTCATAAGACGGAATATCTCTGTGAAGCCATTTATAGTATGCTGCACGGCTTATATGCCCCAGTTTGCAAAGAGTTCCGATGGGGTAATTATGTTCTTCATGCTCTTATTTGATGGCCTGATAGATATGTTCATTTCTGACCAGGCTTAGCCTCGCCTCCTCTCTATTTCGTCGAGTTTTTTTAAGAAAGATACCTCCATTTCTGCCTGCCTTTTTTCAGCACGCAGAATCCTGTTTTCTGCCCGGAGCTTCTCCAATTCAGACATCTCTTTAATTGGCTTTGATCTACCGCGCCGGTCATTAAGAGCATCTACTCCACCTGCTTCATACTTGACGGTATAACTTCTTGCCTGTTGATAAGAAACACCAAATTTTGCTGCTGTTTCTGTATAATTATGGTCATGTGCAATGCAGTATTGAACAATCTCCACTCGTTCATCAAAAGTAGTTTTTCTCCCTTTAGTCATGATGGCAGTTCCTCCCGTTCCGGAAGCCTTAAGCTTCTCATGACCATTATACTTCTTAACCCATCGTTTTAGTTGTGTTGTAGAACGAATCCGATATTTGATAAGAATTTCTTTAACGGGAAGAGTGTGCATCAGATAGTCTTGGATTGCAGCTTCCTTAACCTCTTTTGAATAGCAAGAAGCTTTGCTTCCTGTTTTCAATCCCTCCATCCCAAATGTTTCGTATAACCTTATCCAGTCTTTTAATGCCTGCTCTGCCATGCAATAAATCCGGCAGAGTTCTTTAAAACCATGAGTACCAGTCTGGTATTCTAGTAAAATCCTTTCTTTTTCTTCAAATGTGTACTTATGTTTAAAAGACAAAATATGCCCCCTTCCAAGCAGAACAAGGTTTTTATTATTTCTCTTGTCTACCTAGAAGGGAGCATATCATTATGCGACAGCCCCTTTTCAATTGAAGTGGGAATGACATCTTGCTGATTTATAGGTGTATATCTATCGCTATATAGGCAAGTTTTACGGGTTCCTGTCGCTACTTATCGGGGATAGTCATTGAGAAGGGAAAATTTGGCCTCCAAATAATCTATAAAACATTTAATAATATCTTTTTTTTAGGAAAAGTCTGCTGTTTTGACGTACTCTCATAACGAAAATCAGGTTGTAAATATCACACAAATATGAGATTATGTAAAATGGTGGTTTGAATATGAGATGGAGGAGGCATATGCTAAGTACCAGAACAGCCCTGAGTGGCTGCGTTTTTAATACAATGATTATTATGCATATAGAAGGCGGATAGGCGCCGGGTAAATGGAAGTAGCTTTGCTAAATTATGTTGAAGGGAAATTTTTGTTATGAAGAATTATTTAAAATGGCTGGTTTTACTAGTCTTTTCAGTGATTGTACTTGGGGTATCGACGCAGGTTCATGCTGAAGAGGACACATACACGGTCACATTACATGCAGGGGAAGGATACTTCAATAATACCCCGGAGAAGAAAACAAAAAAGATTGACTATATTGATATAAATGCGACCAAAATCAATGTATACGAATATATAAACAGCAATGATCATATAGCTGGAAACAAGCTTATAACAGGTTGGTTTTATGATGAAGAATTGACACAGCCTGTAAAATATGCGGCAGTAGATGATGAGGATGATGCGGAAGAAGAGGATTATTTTAATGCAATAGTTTCACCGCAGAACAATAATCTGTATGCAGCGTGGGGTGATGCAGCTGTAATAACATACGATCCTAATGGCGGATTTTTTTTCGAGAACGGTGAAAAGATAAATACCTTTTCCCAATTGTGTGCTCCCGGAGAAAGCGTAAATTTACGCATAGATAGGATTAGATTATCAAATAGAACATCTTGGGGATCGAACTATGGCCAGATTGGCACTGACCAAGCAAAATATTTTAAGGGCTGGAGTAAGAAGAAAAATGGCAGCGTGATTACTTCTTACCAGGCAACTGAAGATGCAACATTATACGCGGTCTGGGCAGATGCTTATGTTGTTACGATAGATGGCAATGGCGGACAGATAGTTAATGATAATGTAGCTGCATATAAAATTGAAAAAGGCAGATCCTTTAAGAGCGCCGATATTAATGTTAGTTTACCGGATAAGCAAGGCAGCGTATTTGCAGGATATTCCAGAGATAAAAATGACAGAGAAAACATAATTACATCATTGGAAAATTATTTTCCTACAGAGGATGTTACATTCTACGCAATGTGGGATGATGGATGTGAAGTGACTTTTGACGCTGGAGAAGGATATATAGTAGATATTGATCATCCTAAGACGGATGGTCCGTTTTCTATAAAATCCGGAGCATCATTCAAGGATGTTTATGGTCATTTTCCGACTAAAGCATATGCTCCTGGAAAAGCATTTATTGGATGGAATACCCAGGCAGATGGAACCGGAACTACTATAAAAGAGGATACACCTATATCCGGAAGCGGCGAAAAGACTCTTTATGCACAGTACACAAGTAATGTCTGGAGTGTTCGCTATAAATGTATTGATGGTGAATTCGATGGTAATCCCGTTACGGGAGATGACGGTCCTTTTGAAGAATATTATGAGTATGTAAAGAAGGGGGACACAATTACTCTCGAGGATCATGGATATTACAGACACTATAAGAATGAGACGTGCTCACATCCATATTGTGAAGATGGTAATTCTTATGAACTCCAGGTTAACGCAGACATCACTATTTATGTCAAGTATGATCCGGATAATGGGGTAGATGATCCCGATGATGACGAATATCAGTTGTATGTTGATGATTCCGAATTATCAATAAAGCCCGGTCAATTCCAATATTTGTATGTATATGAACAAGGTGGAAATACTGTAGCAGATCCGAAATATGATTTGAATATAAGATATGGCAACAACTTAATAGAGAAAATTGAGCGAGGAAATCCAGATGAGGATGATGAAGACCATCCTGTTGCATGTTTTATTATCCATATGGCTGATACAGTAAGTGCATCAAATGCAACGGCTAACCTGATTTTGACATCCAAGAGTCAGGACGGCACACAGATATATGATAGTAAAGAGATTATTGTTTCAGCAGATGTTACGCCGCAATATCAGGTGACCCTGTCCCCTTCATATTTTGAAGAAACAATAGGAAAAAGAGAATCAAGAACAGTTAGCATGACATTGGATCCTGCTCCTGAGGGAAATGTGTCATATTTGTGGGAGATTGAAAGTTCCTCCGGGTCCATTCCTGATCCATCAAGTGTTGTAAGTTTATCAGATACAAATAAAGCGACCCTTAAGCTTGATTTTACCGGTTATTCACAGGGAATACAGGATGGTGACTGGATAAATCTGAGGCTTAGAGTTTTTGTTGATGGTGATGAAGTAGATATTTATGAGATTGATGACGAGGACGGAAGAAGACTGTACAGACACTATTACGATATCAATTTTGTAAATGGTGAAGCAGGTGACGAGCCCGGTAATAACAGCGAAGAGCCTGGCAATAATGACGAGCCACACAATAACAATGACCAGCCGGGTAATGGGAATGCGGCAGGGGATAACAACCAGAATGGTTCAGGAAATCAGGCAGGACAAAATAATACACCTGCAGCACAGAATCCTGCTCCTGCAGAACAGAATGCTACACCGGCAGCTAATGGAACAGAAATAGATGGCAATACTGCTGGTAAAAATGGCAATTTCAAGGTTGTATCCTCAGATGCGAACGCACCTGCTGTAGCTTATGAGGCAGCTTTCAACAAGAAGGCAAAGAAGGTTGCAATACCTTCATCTGTCAAGGACGCAAATGGCGTTGAGTATGCTGTAACAGAGGTTTCTTCAAGTGCATGCTCCAAGAACAAGAAGCTTCAAAGCGTAACAATACCTGGCACTGTCACAAAGATTGGAAGCAAGGCTTTCAGCGGATGTGAAAACCTTGATAAAATCAAAATTTATGGCAACAATTTAACATCTGTAGGAAAGAATGCTTTCAAGAACATTAAGAAAGGCGCTAAGATTACAGTTGTCTGCAAGGACAAGAAGACCTTCAACAAGCTTGTGAAGAAGCTTAAGAAAGCCGGAGCTAAAGGCGCAACCTTTAAATTCAAGAAGGGTTGATTTATAGTAGAAGGGGCTGTCGCATTAGTGCGACAGCCCCTTTCCATGTCATGAACCTTTTATCTAAGTGATATTTTTTTTTCATTAGGGTTGTTTTTATCCTGCATAAACTATGTTGTCAAAGACCTCTGTAAGTTCGCCCTCCTGGATTGAAACAGGGTAGGAGGCTGACTTTAGTGTAAGTCGTACAATTCTGCCATCGCCGAGTCTGCAGTCTACAAAGCTCTTGTTGTCAGTTCTTATGGGCTCAAAGGACTCGCCGCTTTTTATTATTTCCCCGGATGAGATGACGTTGCCAGCTTCATCAACGATATCGCCTTTGATGTCTCTGTTTGATTTTGCATCCGGAGAGCAATAGGAACCGACAGTATAGACAGTCTCTGTAGGAACAGGTCTTCCGTCATCACCTACCTTATAGCTGTTGTAGATGTTCATGGTTCCAAAGCAGTCTGAAACGATGGCAAAGGGCATGTTGTCAGGATCAGATAAAAGAGCTTCTCCAAAGTAATCATTGCCAAAATCCTCTCCTGCGTAGTGGAAGTACTCCGGCTCGGTAGCCTTGAATTCATTTCCTGAAATATCAAATACGAAAAGCATATAGTAGTCATTGTAGTCAGGAACAGTAACGTAGATATATTCTCTACCGTCATCGGTTTTGACATTGTAGCTGGCTGTTCTTTCATAGTCTACTTCAAAACTTGCAGGAACAGTGGCCCTCTTGTCCCCATCAACAAGGGAGAGGTTTTCGGCATAATCGCCGTATTCATTGTCTTCACTGCCTTCAAATTCCAGGTGAAGTACTTTTATATCATCTGCCCATTTTGCATTGCAGAGACTTAAGTCTGAGTGGGAGATGAATCCGCGGCCTTCCTCCGGTATGAACTTTTCATTTATTAGTCCGTCATACTCGTTATAGCCGATGGAAACCTCAATCATTCCGTATGCATAGGCTGCGACTTCATATGGATTGAAAATGATATGAAGACCGTCGTTACTGAGATACCATTTGTAGCTATAACCATCGTCTGCTTCAGAAGGATCAAATTTGTAGTTTGCAAGAGTTTCATCAAGCTCCCAGTAAGCATCTGCTGAATCCGGAATTTCATAGAGCTTCTCTTTGATGATTTTATCAAGCTCTTCCTTGGAATATTGCACTACATCGCCCAGAGTAAGTTCTTTACCTGTCTGAACGTCGTAGTTTATGCCGACAGCACCGTACATTCCATGGGCACCACCCTCGTAATCGCTGGAATAATCGTAGATACTAAGAACGGTTTCGTCGGATCTTGTCAGATAATAATTCTGGGTCGAGGTCCAGGGGCCAAAGAAGCCGTAATCATTCGCAATGGCATCTTCGTATGTGGCTTTTGCTTCAGCTACCCAGTTGTCATAGCCTGAGTCAGCTTTTACAGTGGCTCTTTCCTTAAGGGCCTTATATAACTCCGGATAATCTTTTTCGTAGGATTCATCCATAACTATATAGGCATCCTGAGCAGAGATAAGAACACCCTGGGAGTAGTCATTTTCGGGATTGCTGAATTTAAGATCGCCATCGTAAACAGCTGTGAAATACTTTTTGGCTATTTTGTAGGTGGGAGTTTTGTGTTCTGACTCAGAAGGGGCCTTGTTTTCATCTGCCGCAGTATCATCAGTTATCTCATTTTCCTGCTGGTCGTCTGCATCTGATGATGTTTCTGCTTCAGCTTCTTTAGTGACTGCTTCATCAGTAACTTCGGATGTTTCACCGGACTCCTCAGAAAGACCATCCTTAATCTTGTTTACGAAATTTGAATTCTCCGATCCTGCGTCTGTATCAGTAGATGAACCGGTAAGCTTTCCTATCATTCCGCAGCCGCTTAAGGAAGCAGCAGTAAGAGATGTACAAAGAAGTAATGCGAGTTCTTTTTTCATAACATGTCTCCTTTATTGTTAAACGAGGAATAAATCTCGAGTTTATTGTAATTTTTCTATAGGGTATTTACAACCTGAGAATTTTTTTGTATATTCATTCGCATATCTTTATTCTTTGTAATTCAGTTTGGTGATTCACCGGATTTTCATTTTTTGAAAGGAAATTTGTATGGATTATTTTGCTGCGGCTGTCCGGGAGCATGGTATTGGAGCTGAGAACCCTGATGGTCTTATGGTAAAGGGGCGGAGATTTAACGGCGAAGGCGTTGTCATGATGGCACTTTTTACTCCTTACAGAAAAAACAGGAAAGGAGCAAGGCTTAGCGACCATGTGATTCGGACTATAGAAGAAATATTTGAGAATAACGAGCCTTCAGAGCTTTTTGACAGCTGCAGGGAGCTGTTTTTTGACAGAAGGCTTTCTTCAAATAATAGGCTTGGCATTATTTGTTTTCGCGGAGCGGATTATTTTATCGTCAGTAATTATGTCGGACATATTTTAAAAATTGGTGTACGTGGGAAGGAAATTCTTGATAATCCCCGGGATGGATATTTTTACAGGGAGGCGTTTTGTCTTAAGGGTAGTCTTATGGAAGGCTGTACGATACTACTCTCAACAGATTCATATTCAGAGAGGTTATCCGACAGGGAACTTATAGGAAATCTATGCCCTCAGATGTGTGTTGACAGTAAGTACATGGAGTATGCACTTGATTTCATGTCCCGGAGCGTACTTGGAAAGGGAGAGGAGAGACCACGCAGTGCTGCGGCGCTGTGCATCAGGTAAAAATGAGAATTACAACTTACAGTGGTGAAAACTTCATAACCGGACAGTGTATAGGAAGCGGCGGAATGAGTAAGGTTTTTTCTGCATGGAGTGAAGCGGATGGTAGCATGGTTGCAGTAAAAATGCTTAAGAGTTCAGAGCAGGGAAAGGACATGACCGAGGCAAAAAGAGAGCTTGATGCTGAGATGCGTGTTCTGGATATGCTTAACCGCAAGGGGGTTAAAGGTATACCAAGGCTCCTGGGAAAAGGCGATTCCTTCTATGTAATGGAATATGTCAGGGGCAGAACCTTTGGTAAAAATGAACTTGGGGCAAGGCAGTGTATAGAGCTGGGGACAGCCCTGTGCGATATTCTTTGCGGTCTTCACGAGGGAGAGCCCTCGGTACTTTATCTTGATCTAAAGCCTTCTAACATAATTAGAAGTGAGTCCGGCGGAATTTTTCTTATTGATTTTGGAACGGCAAGAATTCCCGGTAATTACAGGGCCGGTGCTATAGACACAGGGTACGGCGCGGGAACAAAGGGGTATGCAGCCCCTGAACAATATGGAGGACTGATATGCGAGAGTATCCAGACTGATATTTATCTTCTTGGCAGAACGCTGGATGCGGTTTTTAAAAAAAGCAGGAAGGATGTATTTCTTGCTGACGAGCTGATGAAAGTCATAGACAGGTGCACTGCCGCTAGGAAAGGCGCCAGGTATTCAGGCTGTAGAGAGGTCAGGGAGGCGCTACTTACGTGCCGGAAAAAGGGTTTAAAAAGGAAGCATTTCTTTGTGGCAGGACTGATGATGGGCTTTACGTTATTTGTTTTATCGGTACTATTTATCCTTATGTTTTTTATGGGGAAAATCAGTGTGATATATGGAATTATCAGTGTGCTTCTTGGGCGGTATATATGGAACAATGAGATAATGGAAGAAAGCCTTTATGTTTTTTGCGGAAAAAACTGCGAGAAAAAGGAGAGGCCTGATGATTCTTCCTACTTCATAGATATAGTTAAGACCTATGATACGATAGAACTGACGCGCGAACAGATGTTCTGAATTTTATAGACAGACACTATAAAGAGTGTTAAACTAGAAATAGTGTATCATTCTTGATTTTATAAAGGATTGAGGACAATCATGGATTTTAAATTACGTTCAGATTATAAGCCTACAGGTGATCAGCCCCAGGCAATTAAGGCGCTGGTAGATGGTTTTAAAAACGGAAATCAATTTGAGACTCTGCAGGGTGTTACCGGTTCGGGTAAAACCTTTGCCATGGCGAATGTAATACAGGCACTTAATAAGCCTACGCTTGTCATCAGTCATAACAAGACTCTGGCAGGACAGCTCTACGGTGAGTTCAAGGAATTTTTCCCTGAAAACGCTGTTGAGTACTTTGTTTCTTACTATGATTATTATCAGCCTGAAGCCTATGTGCCGCAGACGGATACATATATAGCAAAGGACTCTTCAATAAATGATGAGATTGATAAGCTCAGACTTTCAGCAACAGCATCCCTTACAGAGAGGAAGGATGTCATAGTTGTGGCCAGTGTTTCGTGTATATATGGTCTGGGAAGCCCGGAGGAATTTAAGGGCATGTCTATTTCTTTAAGGCCGGGTATGGAGAAGAGCAGAGATGATATCATCAGAGACCTTGTGGCTATTCAGTATGACAGGAACGATCTTGATATAAACAGATGTAATTTCAGGGTTCGCGGTGACACCATAGAGGTTTTCCCCGCCCAGGCCGATGATTATCTTATAAGGATAGAGCTTTTTGGAGATGAGATAGACAGGATTTGTGAGATTGAGCCTGTTACCGGAGTGGTAAGAAAAGAGCTGTCCCACGTGATGATTTATCCTGCATCACATTACGTTGTGCCCCAGGAAAAGATCAATCTTGCATGCAAGAATATTGAAGCGGAGCTTGAGGAACGGGTCAGATTTTTCAAGAGCGAGGATAAGCTTATAGAGGCTCAGCGCATCGCGGAGCGGACTAATTTTGATGTGGAGATGCTAAGGGAGACAGGATTCTGCTCCGGTATTGAGAACTATTCAAGACATCTTAATTTTATGGAGCCCGGTGCAACGCCCCTTACACTGATGGATTTCTTTAACGGAGAGTTTCTTATTATAGTGGATGAGTCCCATATGACGATTCCGCAGATAGGTGCCATGTTCCATGGAGACAGATCTCGTAAGAATACGCTGGTGGACTATGGCTTCAGACTGCCATCAGCCCTGGATAACAGACCTCTTAACTTTGAAGAGTTCGAGTCGCGTATAGATCAGATGCTGTTTTGTTCAGCTACTCCGGGACCCTACGAGGAGGAGCACGAGCTGCTAAGGGCTGAGCAGATTATAAGACCTACGGGACTGCTTGATCCTGAGATTTCCGTAAGACCTGTGGAGGGTCAGATTGATGACCTTATTACGGAGATTAACAAAGAGACTGATAAAAAGAACAAGGTTCTTATCACCACTCTTACCAAGAAGATGGCGGAGGACCTTACGGAATATCTTGCAGAGACAGGCATCAGAGTAAAATACATGCACTCCGATATCGATACTCTCCAGAGAGCTGAGATCATCAGGGATATGAGACTTGATGTCTTCGACGTGCTTGTGGGAATCAACCTTCTTAGAGAGGGGCTGGATATTCCGGAGATTTCACTGGTTGCCATAATCGATGCGGATAAGGAGGGCTTCCTTCGTTCCGAGACATCACTTATTCAGACCATCGGACGAGCTGCGAGAAACGCCGAGGGACGTGTAATAATGTATGCGGACAATATGACGGATTCCATGAAGAATGCCATAGAGATCACAGAGCGCAGGAGGAAGATTCAGCAGCAGTACAATGATGAGCATGGAATTACGCCTCAGACAATCAAGAAGGCAGTAAGAGACCTTATCAGTATCAGTAAAGCTGTTGCAAAACAGGAAGTCCAGTTTGAGAAGGATCCTGAATCCATGAACAGAGATGAGCTTGAGAAGCTGATCGGAGAGGTTCAGAAGAAGATGAAGAAGGCAGCAGCGGAGCTTGACTTTGAATCTGCCGCTATGCTCCGTGACCAAATGATAGATCTTAAGAAAAATTTACTTGAACTTACAGGCGGTAAGTAACGCCACATTGGAACCTGCAGTATTTTCAGGCACAAGAAAATGCCATAAGGAGAATTATGAGAGAAGATAATTCACAAATGACAAAAGTTAATACAGCTGCTAAGCGTATTTTACCTACGGATATCCACGACTATATAAGGGTGAGAGGCGCAAATGAGCACAATCTGAAGCATATAGATGTAAATATTCCAAGAGAGACCCTTACTGTTTTTACAGGACTTTCAGGCTCGGGAAAGTCATCCCTTGCCTTTGATACCATTTTTGCTGAAGGACAGAGAAGGTACATGGAGTCACTTTCCTCCTACGCAAGAATGTTCCTTGGACAGATGGATAAGCCGGATGTTGAGAAAATTGACGGACTCTCTCCTACGATTTCCATTGATCAGAAATCCACAAACAGGAACCCAAGATCTACTGTCGGAACAGTGACAGAGATTTACGACCACTTCAGACTTTTATATGCCCGTATAGGTGTACCCCATTGTCCTAACTGCGGTCGTGAGATCAGAAGGCAGACCGTTGATGAGATGGCTGATCAGATTCTCTCTCTGCCTGAAGGAACCAAGTTCCAGGTTCTTGCACCGGTTGTCCGGGGCAGGAAGGGTGAGCACGCCAAGGTATTTGACAGAGCAAAGCGTGCCGGCTTTGTGCGTGTGCGTGTGGATGGCAGCCAGTACGACCTGTCGGAAGAGATAAAGCTTGATAAAAACATTAAGCACAGCATTGAGATAATTGTGGACAGACTTATCATAAGGGATAACCCCGATGAGATGAGAGGGCGTCTTACTGATTCAATCGAGAGTGCCTTAAATCTTGCAGAGGGACTTCTTGATGTTGATGTTATTGATGGCAAGACCATGAGCTTTAGCCAGAACTTTGCATGCCCTGATTGCGGAATCAGTATTCCGGAGATAGCACCCAGAAGCTTTTCCTTCAATAATCCCTTTGGTGCCTGCCCCGAGTGTACCGGTCTTGGCTATAAGATGGAATTTGATGCTGACCTTATGATTCCCGATAAGAGTCTTTCTATTAATGAAGGCTGCTTTCAGGTAACCGGCTGGGCATCCTCTGCTAAGGAGGGCAGCTTTACAAACGCGATCCTTAGGGCTCTGGCTAATGAATATAAGTTTAAGCTGGATACGCCCTTTGAAAAGCTTCCTGCCAAGGTTCAGGATATGCTGATTAACGGTGCCGACAGAGAGGTTACAGTTGAATATAAGGGTCAAAGGGGTGAGGGCAAATATCCCATTACCTTCGACGGACTCGTTAAGAATGTTGAGCAGAGGTACCGCGAGACCTATTCCGAGCAGCAAAAGGCTGAGTATGAGCAGTATATGCGTATAACACCCTGCGCTGTTTGTAAGGGCCAGAGGCTTAAGCCTGAATCTCTTGCGGTTACCATAGATGATAAAAATATCTTTGAGATTACCTCAATGTCCATAGGTGAGCTCAGCGATTATCTTCAGAATTTATCTCTTACAAAGCAGCAGGAGCTGATCGGTGCTCAGGTTCTTAAAGAGATAAGAGCACGAGTTGGCTTCCTTATAGATGTGGGTCTTGATTATTTGTCGCTTTCAAGAGCTACAGGAACGTTATCAGGTGGAGAGGCCCAGAGAATTCGTCTTGCAACTCAGATCGGTTCGGGACTTTGCGGAGTATGCTACATTCTTGATGAGCCCAGTATCGGCCTTCATCAGAGAGATAACGACAAGCTTCTTAATACATTAAAAAATCTGAGGGACCTTGGAAACACTCTTATTGTGGTTGAGCATGATGAAGATACCATGTGGGCTGCGGACTATATCGTTGATGTGGGCCCCGGAGCAGGCTCCCATGGAGGAGAGATTGTTGCTGTTGGTACTGCGGAGGATATCATGAAGGTTCCGGAGTCCATAACAGGTAAGTATCTCTCCGGTAATCTTAAGATAGCGGTTCCTGATCGCAGGAGGAAGCCTACAGGCTGGCTTAATGTAAAAGGCGCCCAGGAGAACAACCTTAAGAATATCGATGTGAAGTTCCCACTGGGAGTGCTTACCATAGTTACCGGTGTCTCCGGATCCGGTAAGAGCTCTCTTGTAAATGAGATTTTGTATAAGCATCTCGAAAGGGATCTTAACAGGGCAAGATGCATTCCCGGTAAGCATAAGGGCATCGAAGGAATAGATCAGCTTGATAAGGTAATCGCGATTGATCAGTCTCCTATTGGAAGGACACCGAGATCAAACCCTGCCACCTATACCGGCGTATTTGATATGATAAGGGACCTTTTTGCCGGGACTCCGGATGCCAAGGCAAGGGGCTATAAGAAGGGCAGATTCTCTTTCAATGTTAAGGGCGGACGCTGCGAAGCCTGCGGCGGTGACGGAATCATCAAGATTGAGATGCATTTCCTTCCTGATGTTTATGTGCCCTGCGAGGTCTGCGGAGGAAAGAGGTATAATCGTGAAACTCTTGAAGTTAAGTATAAGGGCAAGAGCATCTATGATGTTCTTGATATGACAGTTGAAGAGGCTCTTCCTTTCTTTGAAAACATAAAGACCATCAAGCGCAAGATAAAAACTCTTTATGATGTGGGACTGGGATATGTTAAGCTTGGTCAGCCCTCAACAGAGCTGTCCGGAGGTGAGGCCCAGAGAATCAAGCTTGCCACAGAGCTTTCAAGGGCCAGCACAGGTAAGACCATATACATTCTCGATGAGCCTACAACAGGACTTCATTTTGCGGATGTGCAGAAGCTGGTAAAGATTCTTCACGATCTTGTCGATGCAGGCAACACAGTGGTTGTCATCGAACACAACCTGGATGTTATAAAGACAGGTGATTACATCATCGATATGGGACCTGAAGGCGGATCCGGCGGAGGCACCGTGGTTACCTGCGGAACTCCCGAGAAGGTTGCAAAGTGCAAGGAATCCTACACCGGTGCATATATTAAGAGAATGCTGGAAAAAGATTAAAATAATATCATAAATAGTGTAAAGAATACATAAAGAGCTGCCGATACTCTATATGATTAAATATAGCCTTAATATGATTTTTTTGTGTTTAGTATTTTAAAATATTGCCCTTTGGTTTATAATTGCATTGAATTATGGTTTGATGACAGTTAATGTGAGCGAATATGCGCTTTTGACCTTTAGAAAGGGGTAATAGAGTAAATGCAGTATACAGATATAGGAATCGATTTAGGAACAGCCAGCATTCTTGTATATATCCGTGGAAAGGGTGTTGTGCTTAAAGAGCCCTCAGTTGTAGCTTATGACAGAGATACTGAGAAGATTAAGGCTATCGGCGAAGACGCAAGACTTATGCTTGGTCGTACACCCGGTAATATAGTTGCAGTTAGACCGCTCAGACAGGGCGTTATTTCAGATTATAAAGTAACAGAGCAGATGATGAAGTATTTCATCACAAAGGCAATCGGACACAGAACATTCAGAAAACCCCTTATAGCTGTTTGTGTTCCCAGTGGTGTTACAGAAGTAGAGCGTAAGGCGGTTGAGGATGCTACTCTTATGGCAGGTGCCAGAGATGTTCGTATCATCGAGGAGCCTATTGCAGCAGCAATCGGTGCCGGCATCGATATCACAAAGCCCTGCGGAAATATGATCGTAGATATAGGTGGCGGTACATCAGATATCGCTGTTATTTCACTTGGCGGAACCGTTGTAAGTACTTCTGTTAAGATCGCCGGTGATGATTTTGATGAAGCTATTGTTCGTTATATGCGTAAGAAGCACAATCTTCTTATCGGTGAAAGAACTGCCGAGGATATCAAGATTAAGATTGGTGCAGCTTATCCCAGAGCAGAGGCTGATTATCTTGATGTAAGAGGACGTAACCTTGTAACAGGTCTTCCCAAGACTGTAAAGGTATCCTCAGAAGAGACAGAGGAAGCTCTCAGAGAGACAACAGCTCAGATTGTAGAAGCTATTCACAGCGTTCTGGAGAAGACTCCTCCGGAACTTGCTGCTGATATTGCAGATAGAGGTATCGTGCTTACAGGTGGCGGAAGTCTTCTTAGAGGACTTGATGACCTTATCGCTTCCAAGACAGGTATCAACACTGTAACCGCTGAGGATCCCATGACTGCAGTTGCCATCGGCACCGGCAGATATGTTGAGTTTTTGGCTGGCTATCGCGAAAGCTGAACACTTAGCGAGGTCCTTACGAGCTTAGTGTGAAGCTTGTTCTGGCAGCTGAGAGAACCTGGCGAAGTATTGTTGAGCCTGGTTCGAACGTGTTACGCTGAGTGAAACGAGGCGTAACTTCCTTAGTCTGTCTCAGGGCAAAAAATAATTTAATAGGGGTAAGAGTATATGGTAAAAGGGCTGTACACGGCGTATACAGGTATGGTTAACGAGCAGAATCGCATGGACATACAGACGAACAACCTTGCAAATGCGAATTCTACAGGTTTCAAGGAGGAACGCTCAGTCAGTAGATCTTTCCGTGATCTTTTAGGACTTAAGATCAAGGACTATACTGATGCGCCCTGGACCGCACGAAGACTCGGCCTCATAAATCCCGGAGTTAAGCTTGCGGGATCATATACTAACTTCGAGCAGGGAGGTCTTGAATCTACAGGTAATACCTTTGACCTGGCGATCAATAATAATCTTCCTGACAAGAATTCGGCTGACGTAAATGATAATATGGGAGCCGGAGGAAATGCTTTTTTTGCTACTTCCTATACATCTGACTTTACACAGGGAGAAGCACTTATCAAATATACCAGAGACGGTACGTTCACCCTTACACAGGATGGCTTTTTGGTCACCAGTGAGGGGAACTATGTCCTGGATGTCAACAACAATCCCATTCAGGTCGATCCGACACAAGAGACAACAATTTTACAGGATGGCAGTATTTCTCAGAATGGAAATACTATTACAACCATTCAGGTGGCAAGGTTTGATAATCCGCAGTTTTTACAGAGATATCAGGACAATGCCTTTATTATAGGTGATGGGCCGGCCCAGGTAGTGAGTCTCACAGCAGCCGAGGCTAATGCTACCGTTAATCAGGGATTTTTGGAAAAATCGAATATAAGCGTTGTTGACGAGATGGTCAGCATTATATCTATACAGAGGAATTACGAGACTAATTCCAAGGTAATGCAGGCTGAAGATGATACCCTTAACATTGCCGTTACACAGCTTGGAAAAATTAGTGGATAAGACTAAAGATTTCAGAATAATGTGACGAAATAATAAATGGTAAGGTGCGTGTTTTTTTTGAGGGTATACACGAACTAGGAGGCAACGATATGGTAAGAAGCTTATGGACAGCTGCATCAGGTATGAATGCGCAGCAGACAAATGTTGATACTATAGCCAACAATCTGGCCAATGTTAACTCAGCCGGATACAAGGCGCAGAGTGCAAAATTCAAGTCACTTCTTTACCAGGAGCTTAAGACAAAGACCGTTCAGAACACCGGATCTCCTGTAAATTCCGATGTGGGTCTTGGTGTCAGAGTATCATCTATCAATTCATTTTTTACACAGGGCAGTTTGCAGGATAATGATTCAAGCTCTGCATTTGCTATTCAGGGCGATGGATTTTTTGCATATTCCGTAGATGCTCAGGAAATCAATGAAGCAAATACGAGATATACCAGAAACGGTAATTTCGTTTGGGCTCTTACAGAGCAGAATACACTGGAGCTTACAACCTCTGAAGGTAATCCGGTTCTTGGAATAGACGGTGGTCCCATCGTTGTAACCGATGAGACAGTAAAAGCAACCGATATTACCTGTGATCAGGAAGGTGCTTTGTATTATCTTGATGCCAACCAGGAGCGTGTGGATGTTGGACAGATTGCACTTTTCCAGTTCCGCAATGCAGAAGGTCTTGAGAGAACAGGCGATACAAGCTTTTCAGTTACACCTGCTAGCGGTGAGCCTCTTCCCGAGGCAACCACACAGGGTATCAGAAGAAGTGTTATTGTACAGGGATACCTTGAGGGATCGAATGTAAATGTTGCAACAGAGATGGTTAACCTTATTGTTGCACAGAGAGCTTACGAAATGAATTCAACAGCAATCACAACCACCAACGAGATGATGCAGACAGCTAACCAGCTCAAGAGATAATCTAAGGGGATGACGATATGGCATTAGATATGAATTCAATGAATCTGTCAGGAATATCGCAATATGCCAGCGGTCAGGCGCAGGTCGATAAGGTTAATTCAGCGGCTTCAAGAATCAGAACGATTAAGACCGAAGACGACAAAGCACAGGCTGATAAGGAACTTATGGATGCCTGCAAGCAGTTTGAAGCATATTTTATGGAGCAGATTTATAAAGGGTATGAGAAAACTGCGAAGGTATTCAGTAAGGATGAATCCGGTTCCATGGGTACACTGGTCGATTACTTTAAGGATGTGACCATCCAGGAGGTGTCCTCGTTACAGTCGGACAAGCAGAGTACGGGCCTTGCGCAGATGTTGTATGAGAATATGAAGAGGAATTACGATTTATAATTCATTACAAAAATAATCCAAGGGCTGCCATGTTTTGAAAAAATGGCAGCCTTTTTACGTTTTAAACATTTCAGGGAAGAAAGTATGGAAAAAATAAAAGGATATATAGATCATTTTATATACAGGAACAGTGAGAATGGCTATGGGGTAATGGTCTTTGTTTCTGACAGCGAGGAAATCACCTGCGTAGGCACATTTATTGATGTGGATACCGGTGATACTCTCGAGATAGAGGGTGAGCTCATAGAGCATCCTGTGTATGGAGAACAGATAAAGGTAAGCTCCTATGAGGTTTCGGTACCGGATGATGCGGAGTCCATAGAGAGATACCTGGGATCAGGAGCAATAAAGGGTATCGGCGAGACCATGGCAAGGCGCATAGTAAAAAAGTTCGGGGCCGACACCTTCAGAATAATAGAGGATGAGCCTGAGAGACTTGCCGAGATAAAAGGTATCAGTGAACGGAAGGCCAGAGATATAGCGATACAGCTGGCGGATAAAAGAGATATGCGTGAAGCCATGGTTTTTCTTGCAGGCTATGGCATATCCAACACTTTGTCAGTGAAAATATTTGATAAATACGGCAATCAGGTCTACAGGATCATGAAGGAAAATCCCTACAGACTGGCAGATGACATCGAGGGCGTTGGATTTAAGACAGCGGATGAGATTGCTTCAAGAGTGGGGATCAGCGTTGACTCGGATTATCGTATAAGGAGCGGAATTCTTTATACACTTCTTGAAGCAGCATCTGACGGAAACAGTTATCTTCCGAGGAAGATTCTTCTTAGTAAAAGCAGTGAGCTTTTAAAGGTTGAAGAGACTGCAATCGATACTCAGATCGATAACCTTATGATCGAGAGAAAGCTTATATTACGTGATGATGCGGTGTATTCGTCGACGTATTACTATGAGGAGCAGTCAATAGCTGCCATGCTCTCGGGCTTAAATCTTAATCTGTCCGATGAAGTAAGAACAGATGATGAATCGCTGCTTAACAGGATAAAATCCATCGAGAAGGACAGAGGAATTGAACTGGATGATCTTCAGCGGGAAGCTGTTATGGCCAGTGCTAAAAATGGTGTCGTGATAATAACAGGAGGACCCGGAACAGGAAAAACCACGACGATAAACACCATAATTCAGTACTATGCCCAGGAACAGATGGATATCCTTCTTGCTGCGCCTACGGGAAGAGCAGCGAAGCGTATGACGGAAGCAACGGGATATGAAGCTCAGACCATACACAGACTTCTTGGTGTTGGCGGAATGCCGGTTTCGGATGATAACGGAGAAAAGGGAAGAGAAAGAATTCATTTTGAGAAAAATTCCGATAATCCTCTCGAAGCAGATGCAATCATAATCGATGAGATGTCTATGGTAGACATGCATCTTTTCAATGCCCTGCTAAAGGCGGTTATCCCGGGAACACATCTTATCCTTGTGGGTGACAGCTCTCAGCTTCCAAGTGTTGGTCCGGGACAGGTTTTGTCGGATATTATTGTAACGGGAGCTTTTCCTACGCTTATACTCCAGAAGATTTTCAGACAGGCCAAGGAGAGTGATATTGTTATGAATGCTCACCACATTAAGCGCGGCGAGCATATAACAATGGACAATAAGAGTAAGGATTTCTTTTTCCTAAGAAGAGATAACGTTGATGTAATTTACAAGCATATGCTTGAGCTGATACAGAAAAAGCTTCCCGGCTATGTGAATTCAAAAAGCGGTGACATTCAGGTGCTGACGCCAATGAAGAGAGGACCTCTTGGTGCGGAAACGCTGAATGTTGTTTTACAGAAATACCTTAATCCCGTAGATGATAAAAAGCGGGAGTACACCTATGGAGAGCGCCTTTTCAGGGAAGGCGACAAGGTGATGCAGATAAAGAATAACTATCAGGCTGAGTGGGAGGTGCTTGGGAGATATGGCATTCCCACGGACAGCGGCATGGGAGTTTTTAATGGCGACATGGGATTTGTTAAGGAAATAAATAATGCTATGCACGAGCTGACGGTTGAGTTTGATGAGGGAAGGTGTGTAACATATCCTTTCTCTGAACTTGATGAGCTGGAGCTTGCCTACGCCATAACAATTCATAAGTCCCAGGGGTCAGAGTACCCGGCAGTTATTCTTCCGCTTCTCGGCGGACCAAGAATGCTGCTTAACAGAAATCTTTTGTATACTGCGGTGACCCGTGCAAAGAGCTGTGTTGTGGTGCTTGGAAGTGAGAGCACCGTACAGGAAATGATAGATAATGAGGAGCAGCTTAAAAGATATACGGGACTAAAAAGCAGAATAGAGGAGGCGATGAAGCTAAATGAATAAAACAGCAGATTATGTTATTTCGCTGCTGTATCCGAGAAGGTGCCCGGTGTGTGATGATGTTTTGAGGCCCGGGAGTAAGCTTATTCATGAGAATTGTGAAAAGAAGATAAAGCCTGTAGGAAGAATCACCTGTATGAAATGCGGAAAGCCCATCAAGGACAAAACCAGAGAGCTTTGTCAGGACTGCAGCAGTACAATCCATTACTTTGACAGAGGCTATTCGGTTTTCAGATACAGATCTGTTTCGGGCTCTATATACAGATTCAAATATGCAGGCAGAAGGGAATATGCGGATTTCTATGGACAAAAGACCGGAGAATATCTTGGAGATATCATAAAGGACATAAAACCGGATGCCATTATTCCTATTCCGATGTATGCTGCCAAGATGAGAAAACGAGGCTACAATCAGGCTGCAGTCCTTGCAAAGGCAATTGGAAAAAGCTGTGATGTGCCAGTTTATGAAAATGTAATAATTAGGACCAGAAACACAGTCCCCATGAAGCTTTTAGACCAGCAGGGACGCCGCTCCAATTTGAAAAAGGCTTTTAATATAAGAAGAAATGATGTAAAATTTAAATGTATTATCCTTATTGATGACATTTATACAACGGGCAGTACAGTCGATGCTGTGGCAAAAGAGTTCCGCCGGCTGGGCGTCGAACGGATCTATTTTGTAACACTTGCGATTGGCCAGGTTGTGTAATTATATATTTACCACAGTAGGAGGTTAATATGAGTAATATTAAGAATTGTGCCAGATGCGGTAAGATGTTCAACTATATTGCAGGCGAAGTAATATGTGATGTCTGCAAGAAAGAGATTGAGGAGAAGTTCCAGGAGGTTAAGAAGTATATCCAGGAAAATCCCGGAAGTGGTCTTAGGCAGATTTCTGAAGAATGTGACGTTGCAACAAAGCAGCTTAAAAAGTGGATTCTTGAGGAGAGACTTATGTTTACTGAGAATTCACCTATTCAGATTACCTGTGAGAATTGCGGAGCTAGGATTCAGACCGGTAGACTTTGCGCTAAGTGCAAGGCTACTGTTACCAATGCACTTAACGATACAGTAAAACAGCGTCAGCAGGCCCTTGCGGCAGAGATTGCCAAAAAGCAGAAGCCGGCTGATCCTAAGTCGGGAATGAAATTCCTGAAAACGTGAGGAGATTATGCTAAACGAGGAGCGAGTGATCCTGATGACCAGGATGGCTGCGTATCAGCAGCATGAGGGGAAAAAGAATAACGCAATAAATACATACTTTCGCAGCGACTATGTTGGATTTCAGGTGCTTAAATCAATCTTGAGTGCCACTATTGTATATCTGATACTGGTCGCTGCCTATGTGATGTATCATTTTTCTGATGTTCTGCAGGATGTATATAATACAGACATTATGGCAACAGCCAAAAAATATCTTGTGTACTACATAGCTCTTGTAGTTGTATATTCAGTGATTTCGTTCATCATATATTCCATCCGTTATCGCAAGATGCGAGGCAGCATGAGGGCATATTACGGTTGCCTGAAAAAATTAGGAAGAATGTACGAAAAGGAATAATAAAATGACGTCTTTACTTGAATTACGAGAATATATCAAAAGCTTTTACATCAAATTTGAAATCTATATAACGTATGTCTGGAAGTTTTTTCTTGCACTGTTGGCCTTTACAATGATAGGTAACAAGATAGGATATCAGACCAGTCTTATGAAGCTGCCAATTATTTTGATGGCTTCTTTGTTGTGTTCAATAATGCCTTCAAATTTCATGGTTCTGTTGTCAACAGGCTTTATACTTGCACATTTATATAAGCTGTCACTGCCATGCGCAATAGTGGCGCTTATAGTTTTCCTTATGATGTTTCTTCTGTATTTCAGATTTTCACCGAAGGATACTCTTGCAGTTATGTTGACACCAATGGCATTTTATATTGGTATCCCTTATGTAATGCCTATAGCACTGGGACTTCTTGGTTCACCGGTATCTATAGTCTCAATGTCCTTCGGAGTCATCATTGCATTTATGATCTCATATTTTTCAGGCAATGCGACAGCTCTTACGGCTTCTGATATGGAGGCTAAGGCAACACAGTTTCAGGCTATAATAACAGAGCTTCTTGCCAACAAACAGATGTGGATGTACGTGGCATGCTTTGCTCTTACTCTTGCGGTTGTCTATATTATCAGAAGAATGTCAGTTGATTATTCCTGGACAATTGCAATTATTGCTGGTGCTATCACAAATATAATCGCGCTGCTTATTGCAGACCTGATTTACACCACAGAAATTTCATTTGTTGGCGTTATAATCAAGTCGTTAATTGCAGTACTTATTCTTTTTGTACTTCAGTTCTTCGCATTTAATCTGGACTACACAAGAATTGAAAAGGTCCAGTTTGAGGATGACGAATATTATTACTATGTTAAAGCGGTTCCGAAGGTATCAGTTTCAACTCCGGCTCCGCAGGTAAAGAAGATTAACCAGTCAAGTGTTAGTCGTGATTACAGAGGTAGAGACAGAGGCGAGTGAATTTAAATGCAACAGATAGGATTTTTCCTTGAAAATAATCTGACAAGCTTGCATATGCCGACAGTGAGAGCGCTCGACATCATTGAGATGTTGATCATTGCTTTCCTGATCTATCATATTTTGGTTTGGGCGAAAACAACGAGACTATGGTCCCTTCTTAAAGGGGTCGTAGTTATTATTGTGTTTATCGTTATTGCTGCAGCCTTCAATATGACCACTATTTTGTGGATCGTACGGAATGTGTTTGGGATTGCAGTTACTGCCATGGTTGTAATCTTACAGCCTGAGCTGCGAAAAGCCCTTGAGGGAATCGGAAGGAGAAATTTTTTCCACGGACTGTTCAATTTTTCAGAAGCAACAGAGGAAGGCAGATTTTCGGATAAGACCATAAATGAGATAGTAAGAGCCTGTGTGGAAATGGCGAAGGTCAGAACAGGTGCTCTTATCGTTATAGAGCAGCTTTCATCACTTAGTGAATATGAGAGAACAGGTATTGATGTAGATGGTATAGTTACAAGTCAGCTGCTTATCAATATCTTTGAACATAACACACCGCTTCATGATGGTGCTGTTATCATAAGAGGCGACAGGATCACATCAGCGACATGTTACCTTCCGCTTTCGGATAATATGGAGCTGGGAAAGGAGCTGGGAACCAGACATCGTGCAGGTGTCGGTGTTTCAGAGGTAACAGACTCTCTTACAATTATTGTTTCCGAGGAAACAGGTAAGATCAGTGTTGCTTACATGGGTGAGCTTGAGAGGGCTCTTGACAGCGATGCACTCAAGGAGAGGCTCAGACAGATCCAGAATAAAGCATCTGATGGTAAAAAAGATAAAAAGAAGAAGATAATGCCGGGTAAGAAGGGGAAAGGAAAGGCGAAATGAAGAAGTTCAATTTGACAGCCAACTGGGGCCTAAAGATTGCTTCGCTGCTTTTTGCCGCTTTACTTTGGTTCCTGGTAACAAATATAAATGACCCGGTAGATTCGGTCAGATTCAGTAATATATCTGTGCAACTCAGGAATGCCAACAGCATTACTGATGAAAACAAGGTGTACGAGATACTGGATGATACGGACCTTTTATCTACCGTTACTGTTTATGCTCCAAGGTCTATCGTGGACTCCCTTAACAGGGATAATATCGTGGCTGTGGCTGATCTCGAGGAGACCAAGAGCGTGGACGGAGCTTATGAGGTTCAGATTCAGCTCTCTACCAATAAGTACAGCAATCAGATACAGAGCATAGCAGGAAGCAGTGATAAAGTACTGCTGAATATTGAGAATCGTGCATCCAAGACCATCGCTCTTTCTGCAGCTACTACAGGAAGCTTGACTGATGGGTATATAATTGGAGATGTTGTGACTGATCAGAACCAGATCAGAATCACCGGTGCTGAATCAGTTGTAGGAAGTGTTGCTACTGCATCAGTTAATGTTGAGGTGACAGGTTATACCACCAATATCGGAACCAATGCCGAAATACATCTCTATGATGCTGACGGTGAAGAGATTCCCAAGGATAATCTGAAGCTCAGCAGTACTTCTGTCGGTGTTAACGTAACTATCCTTGCTACAAAGAGAGTGCCTGTTGTTTATCAGGTTACAGGTGTTGCGGCAGATGGATATGCTTCTACGGGAGAAGTTGAGGCTAATCCGGAATCAGTGCTTCTTGCAGGAAGACAGTCGGTTCTTAATAAGATCGAAGAGATCACCGTTTCGGATGCATCACTGGATATTACAGGACTTACCGGAAATCTTGAAGCAACAATTGATCTTTCCGGTTATCTGCCCAGTAATGTTTCCTTTGGAGATGAGGACTTTAACGGAATAGCAACAGTTGTTGCGCATATCGAAGCTACTCTTGAAAATGAGCTTGATATACCCTTTGGACAGGTTGAACTCACGAACGTTCCTGAAGGATATGAGGCTGAGATAGTAGCTGATGATGAAGAGGAAACAAAGAGCTTTAGTATTAAGATAAAGGGACTTGAAGCAACTGTAAGAGGAACAAGACCCTCAGAGGTTACAGGAACCATTGATGTTTCGGGACTACTTGGCAGTGATGAGGAGGGAGCGGATCTTTCGGGAGATTACAGTGCAAATGTTATACTTTCACTGCCCGGAGGTGTTACGACAAATGATTCTGCGGAAGTAACAGTCAGATTAACAAAAGAAGAGTAATATTGGAGGAATTATGTCTAGATTATTTGGTACAGATGGAGTAAGAGGTGTAGCGAACGACGAGCTCACGCCGCTCCTTGCTATGCAGCTTGGACAGGCAGGTGCTTATGTCCTTTCTAAGGAGAATAAGCATAAGCCTACTATCATGGTTGGATGCGATACAAGATTGTCAGGTGATATGCTCGCTGCAGCACTTATGGCAGGCGCATGCTCTGTAGGCGCAAATGTTGTAAATGTAGGAGTCCTTCCTACTCCTGCTGTTGCATATCTTACTAAGAAGTACAGGGTAGATGCCGGTGTGGTTATTTCTGCATCACATAATCCCATGGAATTTAACGGTATCAAATTTTTTGACGGGCAGGGCTTTAAGCTGCCTGATGCCATGGAGGATGAGATAGAAGAGCTTATCCGTAACAACATGGAAGGTGTTAAAATGCCTACAGGAGCAGGTATCGGTAAGATAAAGAATCGCCCTGATGCTAAAGAGGAATATATAAATCATAATCTTAACTGCGTCGATGTTCATCTCGATGGCTTTAAGATTGTAATGGACTGTGCAGAGGGGGCCAGCTCATATACTTCTGTTGAAACCCTGAGACAGACAGGCGCAGAGGTAATAGCTATCCATACCAATCCTGATGGAACAAATATCAATGCTAACTGTGGTTCCACACATATGGAAGAGCTTATGGGACGAGTGGTTACTGAGAAGGCAGATATCGGTCTTGCCTTTGACGGTGACGCTGACAGATTCCTGGCTGTTGATGAGAATGGTAAAATGGTTGACGGTGATGAGATTATGGCCATCATCGGAAAGCATATGAAGGATAACGGAGAGCTCAAAAAGAATACAGTAGTTGCTACAGTAATGAGTAACCTTGGATTTTTCAAAATGGGTGAGCGCGAAGGCATCACAATCGAGAAAACCAAGGTGGGCGACAGATATGTTCTTGAGAGAATGAAGGAAATCGGTGCAAACCTTGGCGGTGAGCAGTCGGGACACATCATTTTCCTCGATGATAATACTACCGGAGACGGACTTCTTTCTGCTCTTCACCTTCTTAAGGTTATGAAGGAAACAGGTAAGAAGCTTTCTCAGCTTGCGTCAGTTATGGAGGTTATGCCTCAGGCACTTTATAACGCAACTGTGCCTACACATAAGAAGGATCATTATATGGAGTATCCTGAAATCGCAGATGCAATAGATGCTCTTGAAATGAAGTTTGCAGGTGACGGAAGAGTACTGATCAGACCCTCAGGTACCGAACCCCTTGTTCGTGTCATGATCGAGGGTAAGGATCAGAAGGTTATTGAAGAAGAAGCTAAGAAACTCGCTGAGCTTATACAGAATGTAATGCTCTGATTATAAAGGTTATACTATGGTTACTAGAAAAGTTGTTATAAAAAACCCTACAGGGTTGCATTTGCGCCCTGCGGGAAATTTATGTAAAGTCGCGATGAACTACAAATCGCATATCACATTTATGTATGGTCAAAATTCCGCAAACGCAAAGAGCGTACTGAGCGTACTCGGAGCTTGTATTAAATGCGGAGATGAACTTGAATTTAAATGTGAAGGACCGGACGAGCAGGAGGCACTTGATGCTCTTGTTGCTGCTATAGAGAGCGGTCTTGGAGAATAATATAATTGACTAATGATGGACGGCAGTTTTGTCGTCCATATAATTTGAAGTGAAAGGGTGTATTATGAAAAAGCTTATAGTCACAGGCTGTAATGGACAGTTAGGAAGAGCCATAAATCTTGAACTTGGTAAGACCGGAGAATATGAACTGGTAAATACCGATGTATTTGAAGGGAAGGGTATTACTCCGCTTGATATTACAAATATAGATAAGGTTGCCGGACTTGTAAGAGATGTTAAGCCCTACGCTATTATCAACTGTGCTGCATATACGGCAGTTGATGCACAGGAGAAGGATGTGGATCTGGCATATAAAATCAATGCCATTGGTCCGAGGAATCTTGCAATAGCTTCCAATGAGGTCGGAGCAAAGCTTGTGCATGTTTCTACCGATTATGTTTTTGCAGGAAACGGAACACGCCCTTATATTGAATTTGATCAGACCGGCCCTGTCAGCAAGTATGGTATAACCAAGCTTGCCGGTGAGCAGTTTGTTGAGAAATTTGCCAACAGATACTTCACTATCAGAACTGCATGGCTCTACGGTGACGGAAAGAACTTTGTTAAGACAATGATGGGGCTTTCGGAGAAGCTTGATGAGGTTAGTGTTGTATGTGATCAGCTTGGAACACCTACAAGTACTTACGAGCTTGCAAGAGCCATTCATTTCCTTCTTGAGACTGAGAATTACGGCCTTTTTCATGGTACCTGCGAAGGCGATACCAACTGGGCTGATTTTACTGAGGAGATATTCAGAATTGCAGGTAAGAGCACACATGTAAATCATGTTACAAGTGCAGAGTATGCACAGAAGAACCCTCAGGCAGCACCGAGACCGGCATATTCAATTCTTGAGAACTACATGCTTAAGCTTACATCAGATTTCATGTTTGCTGACTGGCATGATGCAATTGAGAAGTATATGAAGGAATATATCTTAAAATAAGGGAGTCACAGTGAATGCTGTCGATTTTACTTAACTGGACTTATGTAATAGTAACTACATATATTTGGGGATTCGCAGTATTACAGGCTGTTGTAAATATGCCTCATATGTTCACTGCAAAAGGGAAAAAGCAGTGTATATATGAGGTCAGATATCATGAGAGCTATCTTATTGCGGGCATAATAGCTGCGACTTCATATGCGCAGCTTTTTAGTATTGTTTACAAGGTAGGGCTTATTGCCAATGTTCTTTATGTGGGTGTCTGCCTGCTTATAGTTATTCTAAAAAGGGATGAGCTTCTTGAGAGCTTATCTAATCTGTTTACAAAATTCAGGGATAAAAAAGTAATCGGAATATACGTTGCTATAGCTTTGGTTCTTGCCTATGCAACATCCCATGGGCTTATGCATTATGACACAGATCTTTATCACGCTCAGGCGATCAGATGGATTGAGGAGTATGGCGTTATAAAGGGACTTGGTAATCTGCATTTGCGACTTGGATATAACAGCGCTTCCTTTGCTCTTTCTGCGCTTTTCAGTATGGGCTTTATGGGGCAGTCTCTCCATGGTATGGCAGGGTATTTCGCATTTCTTCTTGCAATTAAATGTGCTGATATCGTAGAGATAGCAAGGAGACGTTATCCTATTCTTCCGGATTTTGTGAGAATTCTTGCAATCTATTATCTTTTCACTATTCTTGATGAGATGGTATCGCCGGCATCGGATTATTATATGACGACGCTGGTGCTTTATATTGTTATACACTGGCTTGATCTTTATTCAATTCATGAGAGATCCTTTTTGCCTCATGCGTTTTTAAGTATGGTGGCTCTGTATGCAGTGACAATAAAGCTTTCAGCTGCTCCGGTGTTTTTGCTTGCTATCTATCCCATTCACAGACTGATAAGCAAACGTAAGAAGGGGGCAATAAAGCCGATATTATACTTTGCGCTTATAGGCTTTTTCATTGTGTTTCCCTATATCATGAGAAATATAATACTGACCGGATGGCTGATTTATCCGTTTACATCCATAGATATATTTGGTGTGGCCTGGAAAATACCCATGGACAGAGCTGTGTCAGATGCTCATGAGATTATTGCTTACGGTCGCGGATTTACTAATGTGGCGGACTATGGTATTCCCTTCAGGGAGTGGTTCCCTGCGTGGGTTATGTCCCTCGGGCTTTTCAATAAGATGATGCTCATATTGGATGGCGTGTGTTTTCCTGCTTTTGCGGGATGCTGCATATATTATCTTTTTGCCGGAGCTTCCGGAAATAAAGACAGCAGGCAGGGGAATATTTTCCACTTAAGTCACAGAAAGGCAGTTGCGCTTTCGGATTTTATGTTCCTTGAGTGCGTAGCGTATCTGTCACTTTTCTACTGGCTTTTTTCATCACCGCTTATAAGGTACGGATGCGTGTATTTATGGCTTCCTGCGGTTATACTTATCGGACGATTTTTGTGCCTTTTCTACAACAGGGCAGGGCTTGCCAGATATGAATATCTGCACAAGGTGGTATTTGCGCTGTTTTTACTGTTTATTGCTTACAAGAGTATTTATTACTGCCTTGAGGATATCGTGAGATTTAATCCGGGGTATGTTGTAAAGCAGCAGGATTACAACAGATACGAGGTAGAAAGCAAGGAAATCTCAGGTATAACCTTTTATTATCCCGTGACGGGAGACAGAACCGGATATTATGCGTTTCCTTCAGCTCCGAGCCTTGATGGGGTTGAGCTTATGGGGGATGATATCCGTGCCGGTATAAGATACACTGATCCCGGGTAAGTGGAAAAAAATGCTAAAATAAGGTAAAATAGTATGTTGAATTATTTTTTACATGGAGAAATACAGATATGGAAAAGAATGCAAAAATATATGTAGCAGGACATCGCGGAATGGTTGGCTCTGCTATTGTAAGAGAGCTTGAGAAGCAGGGCTATACAAATATAATTACACGTACTCACAAGGAACTTGATCTTACAAGACAGGATCAGGTAGAGGAGTTTTTTGCCAAGGAGAAGCCTGAGTATGTTTTCCTTGCAGCAGCAAAGGTTGGAGGAATTGAGGCAAACCAGAGCGCGCTTGCAGATTTCATGTATGACAACATGATTCTTGAGATGAATGTTATCAACGCTGCATGGAGAAATGGCTGCAAGAAGCTTGAGTTTCTTGGATCATCCTGCATTTATCCCCGCATGGCACCTCAGCCCATGAAGGAGAGCTGCCTTCTTACAAGTGAGCTTGAGAAGACAAACGAGGCCTATGCCCTTGCAAAGATATCGGGACTCAAGTACTGCGAGTTCCTGAACAGACAGTACGGAACAGATTACATTTCTGTTATGCCTACAAACCTTTATGGTCCCAATGATAATTATCATCCTACACACTCTCATGTGCTTCCTGCAATGCTGAGAAGATTCCATGAGGCAAAGGAGGCAGGACTTCCAAAGGTAACCTGCTGGGGTGACGGATCACCATTAAGAGAATTTTTGTATGTAGATGATCTTGCTAACCTTTGCGTATTCCTTATGAATAATTACAGCGGTAACGAGACCGTTAATGCAGGCACCGGTAAGGAGCTTACTATCAAAGAACTGGCTGAGACTATTGCGAAGGTTGTTGGCTATGAGGGTGAGATCGAGTGGGATACAACAAAGCCCAACGGAACCCCCAGAAAGCTTCTTGATGTGTCTAAGGCAGCAGGACTTGGCTGGACCTATAAGACAGAGCTTGAAGATGGTATAAGACTTGCATATGATGATTTCCTGAATAATCCAATGAGAGCGGAGAGATAAGATGAAACTGCTTACCATTATAGTTCCATGCTATAACGAAGAAGAGAATATTGCAGATTTCTATAATGAGCTTATGAAGACTGAGAGCTTCTTTAAGCAGCATGAGGTGGACTTTGAGATTTTATATGTCAATGACGGATCAAAGGACCATACAGCGTGCGAAGTAAAGAAGCTGCATGAGAAGGATGAGAGGGTTCATCTTATTAACTTTTCCAGGAATTTCGGTAAGGAGTCAGCTATTTACGCTGGACTTCAGAAATCCAAGGGTGATTATGTAGTTATGCTTGACTGTGATCTGCAGGATCCGCCGGCGCTTTTGCCTGAAATGTATGGCTACATCGTTAATGATGGATTTGACTCCGTTGCTACAAGAAGAGTAACCAGAAAAGGTGAGCCTCCCATAAGATCCTTTTTTGCCAGGAGATTCTACAGTCTCATCAACAAAATGTCTAAGACGGAAATTGTTGATGGGGCAAGAGACTACAGGCTTATGACCAGACAGTTTGTGAATGCTATCCTTTCAATGGAGGAGTACAACAGATTCTCTAAGGGAATTTTTGGATGGGTAGGCTTCGAGACTAAGTGGCTTGAGTACGAGAATATTGAGCGGAAAAAGGGAGAGACTAAATGGTCCTTCTGGAAGCTTTTCATATATGCCATAGATGGAATAACTGCCTTTTCAACAGTACCTTTGGCAGTGGCATCTATTCTGGGCGTTTTGTTCTGCTTCCTTGCAGCGGCTCTTATTATAGTAACCATTGTGAGAAAGGCTGTTTACGGAGATCCCACCAGCGGATGGCCGTCACTTGTATGTATTATCAGTCTTGTAAGCGGTGTTCAGCTGTTTTGTCTGGGAATTTTGGGACAGTACCTTAGTAAGACCTATCTTGAGGTAAAGAAAAGACCTATTTATATTGTTAAGGAAGAAATTTGATGAGTAATTTAGTCACCTCTGATACAAAGGTCAGCATAATCGTGCCGGTTTATAAGGCACAGGATTATATCAGGCAGACTATAGAGCAGGTGCAGAAGCAGACCTACAGCGATTTTGAGATGATTCTGGTGCTTGATTCATCTAATGATAATAGTGAAGAAATCATCAGGGAAATGGCATCAGGAGATGAGCGAATTAAGCTTATTTGCAAAGAGAAAAATGAAGGGGCGGCAGCTGCCAGAAATGACGGCATCGATGCAGCAGAGGGAAGATATATAGCATTTCTTGATGCTGATGATATCTGGGATCCTTATAAGCTTGATAAAGAGCTGGCTTTCATGAAGGATAACAATGCAGGCTTTGTTTTTACAGCATACGAATTCGGTGATGAAAACGCAAAGCCTACAGGTAAGGTGGTTCATGTTCCGAAAACTCTGAGCTATAAGCAGGCATTATCAAGAACAATTATTTTTACCTCCACGGTTTTGATTGACAGGAAGGCGGTTCCCGGCGAGCTGATTTATATGCCGCACATTGCAAGTGAGGATACTGCCACCTGGTGGAGAATATTAAAGAGTGGAATTACAGCTTACGGACTTGATGAGGTACATGTTATTTACAGAAGGCCTTCAAAATCACTTTCGTCCAATAAGCTTAAAGCAGTTAAACGTATTTGGGGTTTATATAGAAATATTGCAGAATTGTCAATTGTTTCCAGCGCTTTTCATTTCGTGGCATGGGGGCTGCGGGCTACGCTAAGGAGACTGTGACAGGAAGCTAAAGGGATATTGTATGAAACAGGTTGAATCCATAAAGAGAATTTTTGTGTTGTGTCTTGGACTCATAGGTCTTTCCATGCAGACGGCAGTATATGCCTTCTTCTGGCTTAAGATTTACTATCCGCTGGTTCATGAACCGAGATATGCAGGCGGTTATTATGTTGGTCCCGGACTCCACCTGTATTTTCGTGGACACCTGCTTGTAATAGCAATCTATTTTGTTTTATTACTCTTTTTATCTAATACCTACGGAGGGCTTAAGATAGGATATCTGAAATCCATGGATATTTTCCTGTCGCAGATATTCGCCCTTTTGATGGTAAATGTGATCTCATATTTCCAGATATCACTGTTTGGACTGGCATTGGTAAAGGTTTATCCTATGCTGGAGCTTTTGGCAATACAGCTTATTATTTCTTTCCTTTGGGCTGTTTGCACCAACTGGCTGTACCGGTCTATTTTCCCGGCAAGACAGATGCTTCTTGTAAGCGGAGAATACCCTGTCGATGATATCCTTCGGAAATTCAATTCAAGAAAAGACAAATATAATATTGTAAAGTGCATGAATATCAAGGAAGGCATTGAAAAGATCGAGCAGGAAAGCCTTGAAAGATATGATGCGGTTGTAATCTGGGATATTCCAACACAGGACAGAAATAAGCTTCTTAAGTTCCTGTACGCACATTCAATCAGGGTATATCTGATGCCCAAGATTACGGATGTACTTGTAAAGGGCTCTACTCAGATGCATCTGTTTGATACTCCGGTGCTTTTACTTAGAGAGTATTACCTTAAGGTTGAAGAACGAGCCATTAAGAGAATGGTAGATATTGTCTGTGCTCTTATTCTTGTCGTGCTTTCTTCACCTGTCATGCTGATCACAGCAATCATAATCAAGCTTTATGATGGCGGTCCTGTGCTTTATAAGCAGATTAGATGTACTGAGAATCAGAGGCAGTTCAAGATCATGAAGTTCAGAAGTATGCGCGTTGATGCTGAAAAGGACGGTGTTGCAAGACTTGCCACCAAGAACGATTCCAGAATTACACCTATCGGAAAGTTCATCAGAGCCGTGCGAATAGACGAGCTTCCGCAGTTGTTTAACATTCTTCGCGGTGACATGTCCTTTATCGGACCAAGACCGGAAAGACCGGAGATTATTGAGCAGTACATGGAGACCATGCCGGAATTTGCTTTCAGAATGAAGGTGAAGGCAGGACTTGCAGGTTATGCGCAGGTTTATGGCAAGTACAATACAACTCCCTATGACAAGCTTAAGCTGGATCTTGCATATATAGAGAATTATTCGGTATGGCTTGATTTTAAGCTTATGCTTTTGACACTGAAGATACTGTTTACGCCTGATGCAACTGAGGGCGTGGAGGAGACGCAGATAACTGCTCTCAAAAAGGATATCGATAATAACTGATCTTAACGCTACGTGACAGGAGCTGCCTGACTATGAGTAGAAAAACAGAGAATTACGACAGTGAGATAATAAATTTACGAGCATTTTACTTAAGGCTGTTATCAAAGCTATGGGTTGTGGTATTAGCTGCAGTTGCAGGTGCTGCTGTAGGCGGACTGATATATTTTCTTTCGAATGTAGTTTTTGCTGCTCCAAGGAATTACTACACTGATTCCACTTTATATATTTATTTTGCCTATGATGAAAATAAGGGAACTCAGGTTGACTGGTACAATGCTTATACCTGGAACACTCTTATAAAGACGGATGATGCTATAGTCGGCGATGTGATAAAGGGCTTGGAGAATGCCGGTTATAACGGGATAACCAAGGATGTAATAGCTGAGAGTGTAAGCGCGGATATTCCATCAGACGTAAGAGTTATGGTACTTACAGTGGAAAACCCTGATTTAGAGCTCACCGAGGCCATGACTCTGGCCATGAATGATGCACTTGTAAACTACGGAAAAAATAATACGGCCTTTGATCAGATAAAGCTTCTTGGAAGGTCTGAGGTAAAGCTTAGACTTTTATCTGACAGGATTTGTACAGCAATAATTCTTGGCGCAGTAGCAGCGCTTATAATTGCCATTCTTGCTGAGCTTATTTTGGAGTCCATGAACGATGCGGTATTTATTCCGGAGGATGCAGAGAAAAGATATCGCATTCCTGTTTTTGGAGTGATAACAAGAGATGGACAGGAGGAGCCTTCATTTTTCAGAAATGAACTTCTCTCAGCCTATGAGGCAAATATGAGCAGCGTTATGGAGGCTGCGGTGTTCTGCGTGGATGACAGAGGCGGCGCTGAGCTTGCTGTGAAAAATACCGATAAGCTAAAGGCGGTACTTGGAAGCACTGTTTCCGAAAGAATGAAATTTGTTCCCTTGCCGCTTCCCGGTGATAACAAGGATGCAGAGGGGAGTCTTAAAACAGTTAACGGTGCCCTGATAATGATCACGGCAGGTAAGAGGAACGGAGCAATGACCGCACATCTGATATCGCAGCTTAAAAAGCTGGGATGCCCTGTACTTGGCATGATACTTATTGATGCGGACAAGAGGTTTATGGAGCGATATTTGGGACTTTAATATGACGAGAATACAGCTTTTGGTTTCGGCGCTGTCTGAGGATACGGACAGACTGCCCGTAAAAATGAATATTCAGTCTGATACCATTGTCATCAATCAGAAGATGAAATTCAGTTATGCTGAGCAAAGCTACAAGGGCTACAAGCTTAAGATATATAACTGCAATGAGAAAGGCGTCGGACTTTCAAGGAATCTTGCACTTATGCGTGCTGATCACGAGTTTATTCAGTTCTGCGATGAAGATATAGTTCTGAATGATGGGTATACAGCGCTTGTGGAGAAGGAATTTGATTCCCATCCGGAGGCTGATATGATCATGTTCAATGTGAAGCAGGCTAAGGGAAGAGAGACCTATCACAACACTGATTTTGCCAGAGTGACTTACAAGAACTATGGAAGATATCCCGCCTATGCCATTATTGCCAGAAGGGAGAAGCTTCACAAAAAAAACATAACCTTTTCACTTCTTTTTGGCGGAGGGGCAAAGTACAGTAATGGGGAAGATTCTCTTTTTATAAAGGAATGTCTTGATAAGGGAATCAGAATTTACAGAACCAGCATCCAGATCGGACATGAAGAGGGCGGACGTCCTTCTACTTGGTTTTCTGGATATAACGAGAAGTTTTTCTATGACAGAGGATATCTCTATAAGCATTTGTATGGAGATCTTGCGATACCTATGTGTCTGAGATTTTTACTTGCACACAGAAAGCAGATGTGCAGAGAAATATCGATGCCAAGATGCTTTATTATCATGACAAAAGGCGTAAAGGATGCAAGTAGATAAGAACTGTATGGTGGAAAGACTATGATAGTATATCTGTTGCTGACAGCTTCGGTTCTTTTGATCGCACTTACCATAAAGTCGAAGCAGAAGCTGCCCACGGCATTAGTAAGAGATGATTATAATTATGTATATCGCGGAATTACCAGAAGCCAGTTAAAAAGTCGTGCTGGTCTTCTGGCAATTTTTGTGCTGCTTACAGGAATATCTGCCATAAGGCTGAATGTGGGTAACGATTACAGTAAATATGTGGAGATTATGCACAGGGCTTACAGTGATGCCATTGTTCCGACGGAATGGGGATTTAATACCCTGACAAGAATTGTTTACAGGATTTCCGGCTTTGAGAATTATGTAGCGGTGTTTGCCATTTTTGCGGCGGTTACTGTTGCGCTGTTTTTAAGTGAGATTTACAGACAATCTGAGGATTTTTGGATGTCCTTTATGATGTTTATGCTTCTGGGGTATTACTTCCAGTCCATAAGCACAGTCAGGTATTATCTTGCACTGGGTGCAGCTCTTGTTGCCATGAGATTTTGCCTTAAGAGGGACTGGCCGGCCTTTGTATTTGTGGTACTTTTGGGATCCCTTTTTCATAAGTCCCTTTTGGTGGTTCTGGTGCTTTATCCTCTGGCAGCATTCAGGTGGAAAAGATGGATGTACGGAGCCTTTGGAGCTCTTTGTATCTCAACGCTTTTTCTTAAGGATATTTATTTAAAGATCGCCATAAAGATTTATCCCTCCTATGAAGGGACAGAGTTTTTAAGCGGCGGTACAAGTACGGTAAGTATTGCAAGGTGTCTTGGAGTAATGATTTTTGCCGCGTATGTTCTCGGAAAAGATGTACTGGCCGATAAGAAAATGAGATTTTACTTCATGTGTAATCTGGGTGCCTTTGCACTGTATGTGTTCTGCTCATTTTTGCCAACGGTATCCAGAATTGCTTATTATCTTACGGTGACACAGATTTTTTATGTGCCTGCAATCCTTCTTAGAATGAAGGAGGACATCAAGTCCAGAGTGAACCTTAAGTTTCTGGCAAGAGTTGCTGTTATAGCCTTTTGCGTTTTGTACTTTGCAATGTACATGAGAAGAGCAGCTGATGACGGAGTGAGGGTTCTGCCCTATGTGACGATCTTTTTCCATGAGCTTCCTGCGACCCTGTCAGAAAGAGGCTTTGGCTGACCGGGGGAAGAGTTTATCGAGGTGTGAATATGAAAAGACCTTTTTTTACAATAATTGTTGTTGCCTACAATGCAGGTGATGACCTGATTAAAACAATTGACAGTATTAAAACGCAAAGCTTTAGCGATTACAGAATCGTGATAAAGGACGGAGGCTCTACAGACGGTTCTCTTGAAAAAGCGGCGCAGATGCTGGGAATTACTTCTTTGGGAGAATCACCGGACAAAAAGGCGAAGATTATTAAGGGCAAGGATCATGGAATTTACGATGCCATGAATATTGCAATTGAAAGCATCAAGGAGGAATATGGCACAGAGATAAGTGCAGGTGAAGTGCCGGGATTTGTGTACTTCTTAAACTGCGGAGATGTTTTCTCAAGTGCTCTTGTGCTGTCCAAGGTTCATGAGCAGATCATGAATCAGATAAAGAGTCTTGGAACGACGCTTCCTGCCATTTACTATGGCGATATTTATGAGATGCAGACAGGCCAGAGAGTTTCATCGGTTCCAAAGATAAATGATTTTGCCTGCTACAGAAATGTTCCTTCACATCAGGCCTGCTTCTATGATGTCAGACTTATGTTCAGATATCAGTTCGATACAGTGTGGAAGGTCCGCGCTGATTATGAGCAGTTTCTTAGATGTGTATATGTTGAAAAGGCTCAGACCGTATACCTAAAGATGCTCATTGCAGACTATGAGGGTGGCGGCTTTTCAGAGACAGTTGAGAACAGGAAAATATCCGAGAGGGAGAGGGAGCAGATCATTCATCTTTATCTAAGCAGGTCTCAGATTCAGAAGTACGATCTGTTAAGGGCGCTTACCCTTGCTCCTGTTCGTACTAAAATAGCGCAGAATCCTAAGACAGCAGGTTTTTATAACAAAATAAAAAGCCTTATATATGGGCGAAAATAACTGCTCATATAGTAAGCGTCAAAAGTATTTGCCTCTTACTATAGAAGGAGTCTTAGTATGAAAGTTTTGTGGGTATGTAACATAATGCTTCCTGCCTTTGCAAGGGCTAAGGGGCTTCCCTGGTCAGACAGAGAGGGATGGCTTTCCGGTGCCTATGAGAAGCTGAGGGCAGGCAGAAATTTGGAAAAGATACAGCTCGGAATTTGTTTTCCGGGCGATTTTGACGTGGAAGAAATTGATGGAGTAAGGTTCTACGGATTTAGCGAGGATCTGAATACTCCCGAGATATATGATGAAAAAATGGAGGACAGGTTTAAGGAGATAATAGATGACTTTAAGCCTGACATGATCCATGTTTTTGGAACAGAATTTCCTCATAGTCTTGCGGCGATAAAAGCCTTTGGAAGACCGTTCAGGACGCTTCTTGGAATTCAGGGCGTTTGCAGCGAGATAGCAAAGGTGTATATGGCACATCTTCCCGAGGCTGTTCAGAATGATATGACCTTCAGAGATAAATATAAAAATGACAGTCTTATTCAGCAGATGGAGAAATTCAGACTTCGCGGCGAGACTGAAAAGAAGACAATTGCTCTTGCGGGACATATCACAGGAAGAACGGAGTTTGATAAGAGGGTTACGGAAGAGATACATCCTTCTGCCATTTATCACCACATGAATGAGACCATGAGATCCACCTTCTATAAAGGTACCTGGAGATCTGTAAATACGGTGACCCACAGTATCTTTTTATCCCAGGGTGATTATCCGTTAAAGGGCTTTCATTTTGTGCTGGAAGCAATGCCGGAGATACTGGCAGAGTTTCCTGATACGAAAATTTATGTTGCCGGAAACAGTGTCATTGGAAAAATCAGGCGCAAAACCGTAACTGTTCCCGACGAGCAAAAGGGAGCCTCCGGTAAGAGCAAATATCCGCTGGCCATTCGAATTACCGGATATGGTAAATATCTAAAAAGACTTATCCGAAAGAATCACCTTGGCGGAAAGGTGATAATGCTTGGAAAGCTTTCTGCCGAGCAGATGAAGGAACAGCTTCTTAAGAGCAATGTATTTATATGTCCTTCCACAATTGAGAATTCTCCTAATTCTCTTGCGGAGGCTATGCTGCTGGGAGTGCCTGTGGTTGCTTCGCAGACAGGCGGTATTCCCAGCATGCTTGATAAAAATGTTGATGGTCTTTTATTTGAAGAGGGTAATCCTCACGACCTTGCAAAATGTGTCATTCAGATTTTCAGGGAGCCTGTGATTGCGGCAGTTTATGGTGATAATGCCAGAAAGCATGCTCTTATCACCCATGATGCGGAGGCAAATTTTAAAAGGCTTGTGGAAATATATCAGGAAATAACCGGAGTATGATAATTGTAACCTTTGTTTCGAACTTCATAAATCATCATCAGATTCCCTTTTGTGATGAGATGTATAAGAGTCTTGGAGATTCCTTCAGGTTTATTGAGGCTGTGCCCATGGAGCAGGAGCGTAAGGACATGGGATGGAGCGATGATTCGAAAGAGCTGCCATATGTGCATAGGTTTTATGAGGAAGAGGCTCTCTGTGGAGATTGTATCAGGAACTGCGATGTTTTAATGCTTGGCTGGACAGGACTTCCAAAGGATAGCGATGGAGACAGACTCATAAGGCAGAGGATGAATTCCGGAAAACCTGTAATAAGAGTAAGTGAGAGAATATACAGAGAGGGCAGATGGAAAGCAGTTTCGCCAAGAGGTCTTATGGCGAAATATGACGAGCATGTAAGATATAAAAACAGTCCTGTTTATATGCTTTGTGCAGGGGCTTACGTATCGGGAGATTTTAAGCTCATAGGCGCCTATCCTGAAAAGCTTTTTAAGTGGGGATATTTTCCGCCCCTTAAAAGATATGATGATGCGACACTTTCCTCCATGCTGTACAGACGCGGAGAACAGCTAAGGATATGCTTTGCGGCAAGACTTATAAAGCTTAAGCATCCCGAATTTGTTTTATATGCTGCAGAGATTTTGCGAAAAGAAAAGGTGGATTTTCATATAGATGTAGTGGGAGACGGACCTCTTAGAGCAGAGCTTTCAGAAAAAATAAAGGCTGGCGGGCTGGAGGAATAC
Organism: Butyrivibrio sp. WCD3002; assembly: GCF_000424265.1. Lineage (GTDB taxonomy): Bacteria > Bacillota > Clostridia > Lachnospirales > Lachnospiraceae > Butyrivibrio. Next base: position 60,971 of record NZ_AUJO01000015.1, on the reverse strand, counting down.
ATCACGTTATGCGGATCTAAAAATCCTGATGAAGTCAGGTCCGTCATGGAAAAAAGTCATGTATTTATTTTTGCAAGTAACTATCTTGAGGGCTGGGGAGCTGTTGTCAATGAAGCCATGAACAGTGCCTGCGCTGTCATTGCATCCTCTGAAGCCGGAGCGGTTCCATATCTTATAAGGGATGGCGAGAACGGCCTGACCTTCGATGGATGCAGCAAAAAGGATTTTAAAAACAAGCTTTTGATGCTGACAGGAGATAGCGGTGATACCATGATACGGAGATTTCAGAGCGCAGCCTATGAGACTATAGTGTCCTTGTGGAATGCGGAGAATGCCGCTAAGAGACTGTTAGCTTTTTGTAATCAGGTGATATCGGGAGGAAGCATTGCAGTACCTGCCAAGGGTCCTATGAGTACTGCTGACGTTATTAAGGCACCTTCATTTTGGAGAACCCTTATGGAGGATAATCACCTGGAGTAGAGAACACTACCTTATAGAGGAGAAGCTTTTTGTTTACAAAGAAAATAAGCGTAATAATTCCTGCTTATAACATAGAGAATTTAATAATAAAATGCCTTGAATCCGTTTGCAATCAGACCTATCCAAAGGAACTCATGGAGATTATAGTTGTGGATGACGGCTCCACTGACGGAACTCTTTCAAGGATTCAGGAGTTTGCCGGGGGGCATGACAATATTATCGTCATCCATCAGGAAAACGGCGGCAGCAGTAAGGCAAGAAATCATGGACTTAGCGTAGCTACAGGAGATTACCTGGGCTTTGTCGATGCGGATGATTATATTGATCCTCACATGTACGAGGAGCTTATGAAGGCTGCTCTTGAGGGAGATGGTGATGGAACGCCGTTTCTTATGGTACAGGCTTCGAGAGATGAGATTGCGGAAAGCGGCGAAAGACTCCCAGATGTTTGTATTCCGCCTTCTACTAAGAAGATTATTACAGGACAGGAGCATCTCAGAACACTGCTTATGCACACAGGAGATGCTTCCTTTTGCACAAAGCTTACAAGCAGAGAGCTTTTTACAGGTATGTGCAAAGGATTTCCTGAGGATGAGCTCAACGAAGATTTTTACCTGATGATACATATGCTAAAAAGGGTGGAAAAGTTGGCCATACTTCCCGGACAGTACTATCATGTCTTTTACAGAACGGGCAGTAACAGCAGAAAAAAGAATGATCAGAAGGATTATTTTCCGCCGGTATTTACGGATATTGTACGTAACTCCGATGTGGCATACAGACTTGTAGATAAGGATTTTCCGGAGCTGCGGGAGGCAGCTGTCAGATTTTGCCTTTTCCAGAGGCTCGACTATCTTTTGCACATTCCGATCAGCAGGATGACAAAGGATAATGCTTTTTACAATAAGGAAGTGGTTGGCTTTTTGAGAAAGCATTTTGGAGATATGCTTTCAAATAAGTATCTGACGGGCAAAAACAAAGCATATCTTACGCTTTTTGCACTTGCCCCTAAGGGAATCAGAAAGCTCCACGCAAAATTAAAAGGAATCGATTATTAGACAGGAAAATGAAGGAAACAGTCACTAAGAAAATCAATTTAATACTTATTGCAATGCTTATCCTGCAGATTGCAACGATATGCTTTTATGGCGTTCAAAAGTCGGGCTTTCATCAGGATGAGTATTATTCCTTTTTTTCAACAAACAGAACTCTTGGATTCTATTATCCTGACAGGGAGTGGGTGGATTCCGAGACAGTTAGAAATGAGTTTGTTGTTTTACCCGGGGAGGGCTTTAATTACGGACTTGTCCATCTTGTACAGTCCTGGGATGTACATCCGCCCCTTTTTTACGATATGCTCCATACTATCTGTTCGTTTACGGCAGGAGTGTTTTCAAAATGGCAGGGGATTTTGTTAAACCTTATAGGCTTTGCCATCAGCTTTTTTCTTCTGAATAAGCTTTCAAGAAGCATTGGAATGTCAGATGGTGAGAGACTTGTGCTTATGTTTGCCTATGGATTTAATCCCATGACAATATCCTGTGTGATGTTTATCAGGATGTACATGTGGCTCACGGTGTTTATGCTTGCTTTGGCACTTTGCCACATGAGGCTGATAAGTCTTATAAAAAGATACTATGTGGGAAATGAGATTACTGGCTATGTTCTGGCAAGACCTTTCGATAAAGAATTCAAAAAGGGATTTGTGAATACCGTACTTGGCATAGCGGTTGTAAGTTTTTTGGGATTCAGTACCCAGTATTATTTTCTGATCTTTATGGTAATGATGGCACTTTCCTTTGGGTTATGGTTTCTTTTCATGGTGCCTAAAAAGAAAAAGAGGAAATTGGATTCATCAGGGATGCCGGAAGCTCCGGAACGGACACCTATAAATATGACAATAGGAGAACTGCTTGATGATGAGGAATTTGCCCAGCAGGCAGCCTCCATGGCAGAGAGATTCGGGTATCTTCTGGTTTACGGATTTGGCTGCGGCGTTGCACTCATTGGGGCGGTTCTACTTTATCCTGCAGCTTTTTCTCATATTTTCAGAGGCTACAGAGGCCAGGAAGCACAGGCAGCTTTTGCAGACAGCTCAAATATATGGGAAAGATTCAGATTCTTTGTAGGACTTGTTGATGATTACCTGCTTTCGGGATTTGCGTGGCTTGTTATAGCAATCTCAGTGTTGGCGCTAATTGGTTTATTCTTTTTTGTAAGGATGAAAAATAAAAAGGATAAGCTCCATATAGCTCATGTCAGAATTCTTGTGGCGGCCACTGCCGGTTACTTCCTGATAGTTGCAAAAACAGCGCTGCTTCTGGGGAACACCTCAAATCGCTACGAGATGCCGATCTATCCGATTATCCTTCTTTTGGCTGTATATTTTATAAAGGTTGGAATAAGGGTAATTGTGGGACATAGAAGACTCATGGAAGTAAGTATTCCTACTCTTGTAACATTTTTGATTTTCCTGCTTATAACCATAAAGGGATTGGTTGTAGATCAAAATGTACTTTTCCTGTATCCGGAGGATGCTTCGAGAATTGCTTACGCAAGGAGTGTTAACGAGAAGGATATTCCTGTTGTTATAATGTTTAACGAAAAAACTCCTGACAATATCTGGAGACTTACGGATGAGCTTCTGGAATACGATAAGTTCTTCTACGTAAGTGAGGAGAATGCCGGCGAGATAGAGGACGCTTCTATAAATTCCTCAGATGAAGTTATAGTATACGCGGCAGATCATGAAAACAGAGATATTATCCTTGATGAGATAACCCGGAGTAATCCAAACATAGACAATATCGAAGAAGTTTCCGTAAAGGATATGTGGACACTGTATAGATGCTACTGATTTGCGAAAACTTAAGAAGGCTGAAACATTTTAGTTTTTATAGTATAATCTATTAGAACTATGCTTTGAAAAGAGGTTAAAAAATGAAATTAGATGATAAAACCATACTTGTAACAGGCGGAACAGGTTCATTCGGACATTGCTTTACCGAATACGTGCTTGAGCATTACAACCCCAAGAAAATCATTGTGTATTCAAGGGATGAGTACAAGCAGTACACTATGGCTAATGAAAAGGTATACAGAGAGCATGCCGATAAGATGAGATTCTTCATTGGTGATGTCAGAGACGGCGCTCGTATGGAGAGAGCCATGGAGGGTGTTGATTACGTTATCCATGCTGCAGCCCTTAAGCAGGTACCTGCCTGTGAGTATAATCCGGACGAGGCTATTAAGACCAATGTAAACGGTGCTCAGAATGTTATAAACGCAGCACTTAATACTGGGGTAAAGAGAGTTGTTGCACTCAGTACCGATAAGGCGGTTAATCCTGTTAACCTTTACGGTGCTACCAAGATGGTTTCAGATAAGCTTTTCATTGCTGCCAATGCTTATGCAGGCAACAAGGATATTAATTTCTCAATCGTAAGATACGGTAATGTGGCAGGAAGCCGCGGATCAATCATTCCGCTCTTTAAGAGCCTTATTGAAAAGGGCGAGAAGGAGCTTCCCGTTACTGACTATCGTATGACAAGATTCTGGATTAGTCTTCCGGAGGGCGTTGAGCTTGTGCTTAAGGCACTTGAAGAAGCTAAGGGCGGTGAGACCTTTATCAGTAAGATTCCTTCCTTCAACGTTAAGGATCTTGCAGAGGCTATGTGCCCCGGAATTGCCACAAGGGAGATCGGTATAAGACCCGGTGAGAAGCTTGATGAGATAATGGTTACAGTTGAGGATGCTCCTTTCACCTACGAGTTTGATAAGCACTTTATCGTATATCCTCAGGTTACCTTTAATGATCGTCAGAAGCCCGATCCGAGAGGAAAGAGAGTTCCCGATGGATTCTCCTACGATTCAGGCAATAACACTGAGTGGATGAGCGTTGAGGATATCAAGGCAAGACTTCACGAGGCAGTTGATCATTAAGAAAACAGGCGAAAAAAATGAGCGATTTAAATAATGAGAAAACAGGTATTCCTGCTGTATGCGGCGGAACACCTGTAAGAGCTACAAAATTATATTATTCCCATCAGGATATCAGCGATAAGGACATTCAGGCAGTAGTGAATGTCCTTAAAAGCGATTATCTGACTACAGGACCTGCAATAACAGATATGGAGAGAAAGCTGTGCGAGCTTACCGGCGCTAAATATGCCGTGGCTATCAGTAATGATACTGCAGCTCTTCACGTTGCGTGCCTTGCGGCAGGTGTAGGAGAGGGTGATGAGGTTATAACCACACCAATTACCTTTGCTGCCAGTGCAAACTGCGCTCTGTACTGCGGTGCAAGACCTGTATTTGCTGATATCAATCCTGAGACCTATCAGATTGATCCCCAGGATATTGAGAGAAAAATCACCGATAAAACAAAGGCAGTTATCCCTGTTGATTACACAGGACAGACAGCAGATCTTGATAAGATCAGAGAAATCTGTGACAGACACGGCCTTGTTATGATCGAGGATGCGGCTCATTCCGTGGGAACAAAATATAAAGGTGCCCATGTGGGTACTATTGCTGATATGAGTACCTTCAGCTTCCATGCAGTTAAGACTGTAACAGGCGGTGAAGGCGGAGCGATAGTTACAGATAACAAAGAGTTTTACGATAAGCTTATGCTTTTAAGAGCTCATGGAATAACAAGAAATGAAGCTCAGATGGAGCATGAGAGTGACGGCCCCTGGTATTATGAGCAGCTTATGCTTGCTCCTAACTACAGAATTACAGATATTCAGGCAGGGCTTATAAGCAGCCAGCTTGACAGGCTTCCTGAGTTTATGGAAAGAAGAAAAACCATAAAGAAGCTTTACGACGAAGCCTTTTCTCAGATGCCTGAGATTTTTGTTCAGAAGGAAACAGAAGGCTGTGATAGTACACGCCATCTCTATATTTTGAGAATTGTTCCCGAAAAGCTTAAGATTGGCCGCAGGGAATTCTTCGATGCACTTGGCGCAGAGAACATCATCTGCAACGTGCATTATATACCTACCTACTATTTCCCTTATTATGAGAAGCTTGGCTATAAGAAGGGACTTTGCCCCAATGCTGAGAAGCTCTATGATGAGATGATCACCATTCCGCTGTATTCAGGAATGTCTGATGATGATGCGAAGGATGTAATAGAGGCGGTTAAGAAGATCGTAAGCTATTACAGAAAATAAGAGTTTTTCGGAGTTTGTTACATGAGTGCAATAGCTATAATTACAGCCCGGGGAGGCAGTAAGAGAATTCCCAGAAAGAATATCAAGGTTTTTTGCGGAAAGCCTATAATTCACTATTCGATAGAGGCTGCCATACAGTCAGGAATATTTGATGAAGTTATGGTATCTACCGATGATGAAGAGATTGCTGAGATTGCCAAGGCAGCAGGTGCAAAGGTACCTTTCTTCAGATCGGCAGAGACCTCAAGTGATACAGCAACCACTGCAGATGTGCTTCTAGAGGTCCTCGGTGAATATGAAAAAAGAGGACAGAGCTTTGAATATGGCTGCTGTATTTATCCGACAGCACCTTTTATTACAGCCAGAAAGCTAAAGGAAGCCATGGACGAGCTTGTTAAGTCAGGAGCAGAATCCATAGTTCCCATGCAGGAGTTTTCCTATCCGCCTCAGCGTGGTCTTTTTATAGATGATAAGGGTCTTGTGAAGATGCTTCATCCGGAATATGCGGAGACCAGAAGTCAGGATCTTCAGACCCAGTATCATGAGTGCGGACAGTTTTATATTTTCAGAAATGATGCATTCCGTATTCAGAAGGATACCACAATGGAGAGGTCGATTCCTTACATCATAAGCCCTGTGGAATCTCAGGACATTGATAATGAGAGCGACTGGTTACTTGCAGAGCTTAAGTACCGCTTCCTTACGGAGCAGGGAATACTTAGATAACGAGGTTTTATGAGATTACAGGAATGTCTTGAAAAAAACAGAGCATACATGATAGCGGAGATGAGTGCCAACCACGGCGGCTCTCTTGAAAATGCACTTGCAATAGTTGAAGCTGCTGCAAAGGCAGGGGCTGATTGTCTTAAGACTCAGACCTATACCGCTGATACCATTACAATAGATTGCGATGCAGAGGCTTTTAAGATCCACGGCGGATTGTGGGATGGATACAATCTCCATGATCTCTATAAGGAGGCCTATACTCCCTGGGAGTGGATGGAGCCTATTAAGAAAAAATGCGAAGAGCTTGGAATTGACTTCTTATCAACACCCTTTGATAAGACTTCGGTGGATTATCTGGAAAATATAGGCGAGGAGTTCTACAAGATCGCTTCCTTCGAGCTTGTGGATATTCCTCTTATTAAGTATATTGCAGCTACAGGCAAGCCCATCATTATGTCCTGCGGAATGGGCAGTGAGGAAGAGATTAGAGAGGCTGTTGATGCCATAAGATCTCAGGGTAACGATCAGATAATCCTGCTTAAATGCTGCAGCGTATATCCCACTGTTTCAGAGGATTTAAATCTCAGAACAATTACAGATATGCGTGAAAAATTCGGTGTGCCTGTGGGCCTTTCCGATCATTCCATGGGAAGTACGGCTGCTATTGCGGCAGCAGCTCTCGGCGCAGTTGTAATTGAAAAGCATTTTTGTCTCAGCAGGGATATTCCTTCTGCTGATTCTGCTTTTTCGATGGAACCCGCAGAGTTTGCAGATATGATCAAGGGTGTTCACGATGCTGAGCTTGCACTTGGCAAGGTTTTCTATGGCCCCACGGAAGCAGAGGCCGGAGAGTACACTAACCGCAGATCACTTTTTATTGTTGAGGATGTGGAAGAGGGCGAAGAGCTCACAGAGAAGAATGTGAGAAGTATACGTTCTTACAATATTCAGGGAATTAAGCCTAAGTACTATGAAGAGGTACTTGGCAAAAAAGTTAAGACCAGGCTAACACGCGGAACGCCGCTGGATTGGAGTCAATTTGAATAAGATTGCGATTCGTGTAGATGCAAATGAAATAGTGGCGACAGGGCACATCATGCGCTGCAGAACCATAGCAGCGAGTTTGAAGCAGATGGGGTGCGCTGTCGTTTTTGTGTCCGCAGATGACAATATTTTACCTTATATCGGTGATGACTATGAGGTACAGATTCTCGGTTCAAACTGGAGAAGGATGGAGAGCGAGGTGCCTGTTCTCTTAGGGCTGCTTAAGGAAGAGGAGATAAGAACTCTGCTGGTGGACAGCTATCAGGTGACTATGCCATATTTTGAGATGCTAAGAAACGGTGGTATCAGAGTCATGTATATGGACGATATGCTTAAGGAGGTATATCCCGTTAAGGCCATCGTCAATTACAGTCCGGGAGCACCGGAGCTTGGCTACGAGGAAAAGTATGCAGAGGATATGCCGATGCTTCTTCTTGGTACCAAGTATATTCCGCTTCGTGAACAGTTCTGGAAGCGCAGGGCTTTTGCTGCGGGAATGACCGAGGAACAAAAGGAAGAGCGCTACGGAACAGATGGCGAGCTTTTGATGAATATCGATCTTGTGGCAGATGAAAATGAAGAGGCCTCCGCAGGAGCCCACAGAGCTTATGGCTTTGGAGAAGGTCTTAATAATATTTTCCTGACCACGGGCGGCGCGGATTCAAGAGGCTTATCGGAGATTTTGATCACGGCAATTCTCACGGAACCGGAGCTTGGCTTTAGAGATAAGGATAAGAAAAAGATTCACGTACTTGCAGGCAGATACTACAGGGTATCTGATAAGGTTCAAAGATATATAGAGGATGGCTACGTGATCCTTCATCAGAATGTTGATAATGTTGCGGATATAATGGGGTGCTGCGATGTGGCCATCACTCCTGCCGGAACCACATTGTATGAGCTTTGTGCAGTGGGAGTTCCTTCCGTCAGTTATGTTTTTGCGGAAAATATGGAGCCCGATGCACTCTACTTTGAAAAGAAAAAGCTTATTCCCTATGCCGGCGATTTCAGAAATGATGAAAGACTTGTCATCATGAATATCATGACAACCCTCAGGAAGTATTCTGAGATGAGCATAGATGAGAGAGCAGAGATCGGAGAAAAGCTTAAGGCAGTTATAGACGGACAAGGCGCTGACAGAATAGCAGAAGCGCTCGCAGAACTATAGCTGAGAGGACTTAGCGAGGTGTTTATGAAAAAAATATTTATCCTTGGTGCCAGTGCATTGCAGGTACCTGCCATCAGAAGAGCGAAGGAAAAGGGCCTTTACGTATATGCCCTGGATTATGATCCGGAGGCAGTTGGAATAAAGGATGCCGATGAATTTTTGTGTATCAGTACAATTGATAAGGAAGCTGTTCTTGAAGCAGCAAAAAAATATGAGCCGGATTATATAATCACATCCACCAGCGACATGCCGGTAAGGACGGTCGCATGGGTAAATGAGCAGCTTGGAAAAGGATGCGATATTTCCTATGAGGATGCAATCTGTGCAACCAATAAGGCTGCCATGAGAAAACGCATGAAAAGCAGCGGTGTGCCGGTTCCTGCCTACTATGTGGCAGCGTCACTGGAGGAATTTCTCGAAAAGGCCGAGAACTTTGCCGATGTATTCATAAGTAAGCCTGCGGATAATGCGGCCAGCAGAGGTGTTGTTCTGGTAAATAAGGGACGCATCAAAGACCTTGCAGGTGATGAGGGCGTAAGGGAATCTCTCAAAGAAATATATGAATACACCCATGAGTATTCAAGAAATGGAGAGGTTCTTCTCGAAGAATTTATGACAGGTCCTGAGGTAAGTGTCGAGTCATTTACAACAGGCGGTGAGACACATATTATCACCATCACAGATAAGATGGTTACAGAGGTTCCCTTCTTTGTTGAGACGGGACATACAGAGCCCTCAAGACTGACGGGGGAGCAGCAGCTTGATATAAGAAGAGTTGCTCTTATGGCTATTAAAGCACTTGGTGTAAAGGATGGTCCTACACATACAGAGATAAAGGTTACTCCCACCGGGGCTAAGCTGGTGGAGATCGCGGCAAGACTTGGCGGAGACTATATAACCTCAAGGCTGGTTCCTCTTTCAACCGGAGTAGATATGATCGATTGCTGTATAGCATCTACCCTTGGCGAAGAGGTAAAGTGGCAAAGAACCAGGGAAAACGGCAGTGCCATCAGATACATATTTGCAGAGGATTCTGATGATGAAGTGCGCACCATAAAATCCATTGAGGGCGTGGAGGATGCGAAAAAAATGCCCGGTGTTGAAGAGGTTGTTATGTATAAGGCAGCCGGTGATAAAGCAGAGCGTATAAAGAACAGCGGCGACAGGCTTGGACATGTTATCGCTACTGGAAGGGATGCTGACGAAGCGGCACAGAACGCGGAACGAGCCCTTGCCCGCATTAACATTGAATATATATAATTATGATAGAATTGCGAGAGCTTCGAAGAAACGGAGCAATTCGTATATCATGTGGCATCAAAAGCCGGTAAGCAATTCGTATATAATGTAATTAATCTGTCTGGAGGAATTGTCGATATGTATGAAATCGGAAGCGAATTTAACTTAACTGAGAATTTTGACAGGAAAAACCTTATCAGCTTCTTTACTGATAAAGCTGAAGGCAGCGGAAGATATATAGAGTTTTTGAGATGCGGCAGAGATGCCATCGGTTTTGTTGCGGATGACATAATTGCTGATAATACAGAAGATGAGCAGAGAACGGTATTTATTCCTGCGCTTTCTTGTGACTCAATGGTAAGACCCTTTGAGGTAAGGGGATTTAAGGTAGTATATTACAGATTAAATGACAATCTGACAGTGCGCACAGACCGCTTAATAGAAGCGATCGGTGATGTGAAAGCACCGGTTGTACTTCTTATGAATTTCTATGGAATAACTGAGGTAAGAGGATACATTGAGGCATTAAGGGATAAATATCCCGATGCTGTTTTGATTGAGGATGTGACCCACATTCTTTTTAACCCTGAAAAGTATCTGGATAAAGCTTTTTACGGAAAAGAAGAATATGTTCCTGATTACCAGGTGGGCAGTATAAGAAAGTGGCTGGGTGTTCCCGACGGAGCCTTTGCTGTCAGCAAAAAAGAGTTCATTATGGGAGCTCTTACAGGGGAGACGGATTTTTCTGCCATGAGATACGAGGCTCTTAAGGAGAAAACAGAGTATCTTGAAAACGGAGATCAGGAGCTGAAGGATCACTACAGAAAGCTTTTATCTGATGCAGAGGATACCTTAAGCGACGGCCTTGATCCCTATCATATTTCTGATTTGAGTGCAGAGATTCTGAGTAATGTGGATGCAGGATCCTTGGAAGCAAGGAGAAATGTAAATTACAGAAACCTGTACAAAAGACTTAGCAGACTTCCTCTTTGCGGTAAGGCATTTAAGCTTCTTTCCGAAACTGAGCTTTCAGAGTACGGAATAGATTATGAGTACACTCCTTTCATGTTGCCTATAGTACTTGATATTGATTTCATGAGAAGAAGCGCAATTACCGAAGAGGGTAAGAATATCACCAGAGACGGCTTTGAGAAAAAGCTTGCAGCCCGCGGTGTATATGCACCTGTGCTTTGGCCCATAGCTGATGAAGCTGCAAAGGTATGTGAGATATCTGCAAGGTTTTCTGATAATATGCTGGCGTTCTGGATCGATCAGCGTTATAACCGCTTCGATATGGAGCAGGCTGCCAGGGTATTTGATGAAGAGCTTAGCAGACTCTGATAATTATTTTGATTACGGAAGATAAGATAAATGCGACTTAGTGTGATAGTACCTGTTTATAACATGGCAGGTGATGATAAATTAAAGCACTGTCTTGATTCGCTTGTGCAACAGACAATGCCCGATGGCGAAATAGAGATAATTGCGGTGGATGACTGCTCTACGGATAATTCCTTCGAAATAATGAAGGAATATGAAAGAGATTATCCAAATAGATTTAAGGCGCTTCACTCAGAGAAAAATCATCACCAGGGCGGAGCCAAAAATATAGGCCTGCAGATTGCAAAGGGAGAATGGATCGGTTTTATAGATGCTGATGACTGGGTTGTCTCTGACTACTATGAGAGACTCCTTGGGAAGGCAGATGAGACCGGTGCAGATATGGTTGGCTGTGACTACAGTCTTGTTGATCACTATACCTTTGAACCGGGACAGATAGTTCATAATAACAATGCCGATCAGACCGGCGTCATGGATCAGGAGAAATACAGAAAGCTTCTTCTTGATACCGGAAGCCTTGTTGTAAAAATCTATAAGAGAAATATTGTTTTCGGAAATGAGCTCTGTGAAAACAGGAAGATTTTCCCCGAAGATATTTTCTATGAGGATAATGCGGTAAGTAATACCTGGATGCTTCGGGTTAAGCACTTTGAGTACATAGAGGAGCCCTTGTATTTCTATTATCAGCACAATGCTTCCACGGTACATACTGTTTCAAAGAAAAATCTTGAGGACAGGATGACTGCAGGACGTCAGATTCTTGCGGAAGCTAAGGAGAATGGCTATCTTGAAACCTACAAGCCTGAAATAGAATTCATGTATACTGTGCTTTTCTATGTTAATACGCTGTTTTCGGCAATGCCAAAAGAACAGCATATTGAGGGTTGTTACAATTTTACAAAGAAAATGGCTAAGGAAATGAAGGAAGCCTTCCCTGATTTTCAGGAGAATCCTTATTATAAGGAGCGAATTCATCCTGAGGAGAAAAAGCTTATTTCAATGCAGATGAAGTCACATCTGCTATTCTATGTATATTACAGGCTTTTGTGGATGTATAGAGGCTTAAGAAAATAGAACCCTCATCTGTCAGCTTCGCTGACATCTTCCCCCAGAGGGGGAAGACAAAAAGAGCCTTCCCTCAAAGGGGGAAGACAAAAAGAGCCTTCCCTCTCAAAGGGGGAAGACAAAAAGAGCCTTCCCTCAAAGGGGGAAGACAAAAAGAGCCTTCCCTCAAAGGGGGAAGACAAAAAGAGCCTTCCCCCTCTGGGGGAAGGTGGCGCGGAGCGCCGGATGAGGGTATAAGGAGTTAATTTGTACGAGAGAATTTATGTGTGCCACACCTTTTATCATGTGTATGTGGCATGCCTTAAGGAATTTCATATTTTACATGAGGTAATGAGAAGCGAGGACGGCTTTTTTGCAAAGGAAAAGGCCGGAATCGGCAGCGATATGGCAGGCCGTGCAACCCTGGTGCTCTCTAAGATGAGCAACAAGTTCGGATCGATGGTTGAGCGGGCAAGAGAGTGCGGACTCTTTGAAGAAGTAATAGAGTATGATGAAAAGGTGGATACCTTTTTCCCTGAGCTTAAGCCTCTTCGCACCAACACAGGAAATCTTGCAAAGAACATGATCAACAGGATTAAGTTTTGCAAGCGCTTTGCACAGCTTCAGGAGAAATATGTTCCTGTAAATTTCAAAAAATATAAGGACATATATGTATTCTGTGATTCAGACCCTATCGGCTATTATCTGAATTACAAGAAGATAAAATATCATGCTCTCGAGGATGGCCTTAACTGTATTAAATACGGTGATCAGGCAAGATATGACAATAACGGGCATTTTAAGTTCAAGGCGTGGCTTGCCTCCACGGGGCTTATTTTCATACAGAACGGCTGGGGAAGATATTGCATAGATATGGAAGTTAATGATATTTCCATATTGGATTATCCCTGTCCCAAGTACATTGAGGTTCCAAGGGAGCCCCTTGTGGAGGAGCTTACAAGAACCGACAAGGAGCTTATGCTTAAGCTTTTTGTGGAAAATATGGATGAGCTTACCGCCCAGCTTGAAGAGGGTAAGGATAAGCCGAGGGTACTTATTTTATCTGAGCCTCTCTGCGACCTTGAGACAAGAGAACGGTTATTCAGAGACCTTGTGAATGAGTATGGCAGGGTTAACGGTAAAGAAGCTGTTGTAATGATCAAGCAGCATCCAAGGGATTATCTTGACTACAAGGAGAAATTCCCGGATGTGATCCTGCTTGCGGGCACATTCCCCATGGAGATGCTCAACTTTATCGAAGGGCTCAAATTTGATAGACTAGTATCTGTATATACAGTTGTTGATTCAATAAAGTTTGTGGACGAAAAGCTGTTCCTTGGTGATGATTTCATGGATAAGTATGAAGCGCCTGAGATTCACCGACTTAACGAACAGATTATTGACGATTAAGATGCCCTCATCCGGCACTTCGTGCCACCTTCTCCCAAAGGGAGAAGGCATTAAAAATTGCCTCCCCCAAAAGGGAGAAGGCATTAAAAATTGCCTCCCCCCAAAAGGGAGAAGGTATTAAAACATTGCCTCCCCTAAAAGGGAGAAGGTATTAAAACATTGCCTTCCCCCTATGGGGGAAGGTGCCCGAAGGGCGGATGAGGGTACTATAGGAGAAACATGAAAAAGATTTATCAAAAGATGATGGTGCTTTTGGATAAGCGCCAGAAGAAACAGATGGTACTCATTGTGCTTATGATGCTGCTTGGAGGTCTTCTTGAGACTCTTGGTATCGCAATGCTGCTACCTGCAATGACAACAGTAATAGATCCGGATAAGGTGTCAGAGAATGAAAAGCTCTCGGCGATTTATAACTTTCTTGGATGCACAAGCATTACCCAGTTTGCTATTGTAATCTTTTTGGCATTGATAGCTGTATTTATCATAAAGAACATCGTTTTGTTTTTCATAAATGTGATACAGCTCAGGTTTGTTTATACCAATCAGTTTGCCACATCAAGGCGCATGATGATCAATTTCATGCAAAGGCCTTACGAGTATTATCTCAATGCGGACACGTCGGTTATTCAGAGAAATATCACCTCCGATGTAAACAATATGTATGGCCTCATCTTAAGCTGTCTGCAGCTTATTTCGGAGATGATCGTTTTTGCTTGTCTTGTTATCATGCTTCTTTATATTGATGCCAAGATGACGCTGTCCATTGCGTTTTTGCTTGTGACTGTTCTTTTGATAATTAAGTTCATCATTAAGCCTATCATGGTTAAGGCAGGTCAGGACAACCAGGATTACTACAGCGGACTTTTTAAATGGATTGAGGAGTCCGTTATGGGTATCAAGGAAATCAAGATTGCCAATAAGGAAAACTATTTCATAAACGGTTATGCAGACTGCGGTGCCGGCTATGTTCATGCGGTACAAAAATACAACCTTTATAATTCAACCCCAAGACTTCTTATCGAGACCATAAGCGTTGTGGGAATGGTTGGATATATGCTGTTTGTAATTATTAGCGGCGAAGCACTTAAGGACATGGTGGCACTTGTAGGTGTCATGGGAGCTGCTGCAACAAGGCTTATTCCAAGTGCAAACAGAATTAATAATTATCTTACTTCAATAGCATATTTTGAGCCATTTTTCATGAATGTAAGCGATAATCTCCAGCAGGAGATAAACGACGGCTCTGTTTCGTACAATGCCGAGGATTACAGGGAAATGAAGGAAGTAGAAAAGCTTCCTGTTCATAAGCTGATCGATCTTAAAAATATCACCTATCGTTATCCTAATTCCGAGGCCTATGTTCTTAAGAATGCGGATATGCAGATTCCTGTAGGCAAGGCCATTGGAATTGTGGGAACCTCGGGTGCAGGAAAGACAACAATTGTTGATATCATGCTTGGTCTTTTGAAAATAGAGACAGGTGAAATTCTTGCTGACGGAGTTGAGGTAAGAGAGCATTATCCCCAGTGGCTTAAGAATATCGGATACATTCCTCAGACTATTTTCATGCTGGATTCAACCATCAGAAAGAATGTGGCCTTTGGTATTCCCGATGAGAATATTGATGATGCAAAGGTATGGGCGGCGCTGAAGGAAGCCCAGCTTGATGAATATGTAAGAAATCTTCCCGATGGACTTGATACTACAATCGGTGAGAGAGGTATCAGACTTTCCGGTGGACAGAGGCAGCGTATCGGTATTGCCAGGGCTCTTTTTGAGGATCCGGAGGTTCTGGTTCTTGATGAAGCAACAAGTGCTCTGGACAATGAGACAGAAGCAGCAATCATGGATTCCATCAACAGGCTTCACGGAAAGAAGACTCTTATAATAATTGCGCACAGACTTCAGACCATTGAGAAGTGCGATATGGTTTACAGAGTAAATGGTCAGAAGGTTACACAAGAAAGATAACATACCCGGGGGAACAGTATGCTTACGCTTACAGCTGTTAAAAACGAGATTTTCAGACTTAAAAAATATCAGGAACCCATGGAGAAGTGGCTGTTTCCGCTGATCATATTTCTTTATCCTTTTATAGGAGTATCCCAGGGCGTAGATGTTACGGATACCACCTACAGTCTTGGTAACTACGTGTATTCAGGGACAATAGATCCCATGTGGTTTCTGGCAACCTTTATTCCGAATCTTATGGGAAAACTTTTCACGCTTCTTCCGGGCGGAGACGGAATGCTGGGAATGAATATTTACTGCACGATCTTTATATGCATCACGGCCCTTTCCGCATACTATATGCTGCAAAGATGGATTCCGGGATGGATGACCTTCCTCGGAGAGATGATAGCTATCAGCTTATGCTGGTGCCCAAGAGTTATTCTCTATAACTACATGACCTACATGTTTTTTACCTTGGGCGTGCTGATGCTTCTTCATGCCATGACCGACTATGAAAAGAAGGCCTACAGATTTGCTCTTGCGGGAGTATTCTTTGGTCTTAACGTCATGGTGAGATTTCCTAACATAGTTGAAACTGCTTTGATAGTAATTCTGGTATACTATGAGGTCCTTCATAAGAGAGAAAAGGAAGTGATCTTTAAAAAGCTGGGATATTGTGTTCTTGGCTTTTTCATTGGATTTATCATTCCTTTTTTAATTATTTGTATAGCCTTTGGATTTTCGGCTTATCCACAGATGATAGGATCACTGTTTGCAATGTCAGAGGGGGCCAGCGATTATTCCAGCGCAGGAATGCTGGCACTTATCCTTGGAGCCTGGTGGAGCAGCCTTAGACATATGCTTATAATTGCACCCTTTATGATGGCTGCGGCTATCCTTTTAATGCTAAAGCCCGGTAAGTATTACTGGATCAAGAGACTTTTGTATGTGGCAGGTATTCTTGTGCTTGTAAGATATTTCTTTAAGAGCGAAATCATTACAAGAAGCTATTTTTACTACGACAGTATGTTTGAGCCGGCTATGATGTTTCTTATTGCAGGTCTTGTTTTCCTGGTGCTTGGAGTTACACCGCTCCTTCACGGACAGGCTTCGGAGAGGTCCTTTTGCCTGGCATCAATATTGATAATACTGATCACACCTCTTGGAAGTAACAATTATACTTATCCTGTTATCAACAATCTCTTCATTGTGGCACCTGTCATTTTGTGGATGTTCAGACGAGTAAGACAGGCAGCAGGAAAAAGCGAGCTTAATTTTACATGGAAGGCAATGTTTATTATGCTGCTGACTGTTCTTTGCATTCAGGGCGGACTGTTCCATGTTTATCATAGCTTTGTTGACGGAACTGACGGCGAAAAGAGAGATACAGTTGTGGGTTCTCAGGATGTTCCAAGGGCAGCAGGTATGCATACCACAAAGAATAATGCCAAGTCCCTTACGGATTTGTATGAGTTTCTGTGTGATAACGAGCTCCAGAATAAAAGGCTTCTGCAGTTTGGTAAGGCTCCCGGTCTTTCATACTTGTTTAAGATGGAGCCTGCGATTTTCAGTACATGGCCGGATCTTGATTCCAATACCGTAGAAAAATTTGCCATCGCTCTGGATTCCTATGGCGGCGCCAATGCCAGTGAGCTGCCTGTTGTTATCGTGAATCCGGATCTTGAGGGTGAAGTACTGGCAGAAGAAAAATGTGACCTTTTATTGGACTTCCTTCACAGTTTTAAGTATAATAGTGTTTTTGATAATGGTCGTTTTATTGTTTATGCGGTTTCTGAGTGATGACAGACTGTTTTTCAGAGACTGAAGGAAGAAAAGAGGAATTATGGAATTAAATGAATTACCAAAGAAGGATATCTTTGACAAAATAATGTCGCTGCCGGTTCTTAATATATTTGAACCCTTTTACAAAAAGTATAAGGAAGGACTGTTATATTTATTCTTTGGAGGACTGGCCTTCTTTTTAAGTATTTTCCTTTTTTGGTTTATGGATAGTGTGATGCACCTTAATGAGGTGGTCAACAACACCATCGATTGGGTTATATGTGTTGCGTTTCAGTTCTTTACCAACAGAACCTGGGTCTTTGACGGTAAAGTTGATACAAAGAAAGACTTCATAAAGCAGGCAGGATCTTTTACAGCAGGAAGACTGTTTACACTTGTAGTAGAGGATGTTTTAATATTTATTTTCATTACTTTATTGAAATTCCCCAAGATGCCTGTAAAACTGGCTGCAACTTTTGTAGTTATAGTTCTTAACTATTTTATCAGTAAGCTGATAGTATTTAAGAAAAACGAGGATTAACTTATGCGTATAAATTTTAACGTACCTCCCTATACAGGGAAGGAAATGGAATATATCAGGGAATGCGTTGAGAACCAGAAAATCTGCGGTGACGGCATATATACCAAAAAGGATAATGAGTGGTTCGAGGAGAAGACAGGCGTAAGTAAATGTCTTCTTACAACCTCATGTACCCATGCCACAGAGATGGCTGCCATCCTTGCAGGTATTAAAGAAGGTGATGAGGTTATCATGCCATCCTTTACCTTCGTATCCACTGCCAATGCATTTGTACTTCGCGGTGCTACTGTAGTATTTGTTGATATTCGCCCTGATACCATGAATATCGATGAGAAGCTTATTGAGGCTGCGATAACACCTAAGACAAGAGCAATTGTACCTGTGCATTACGCTGGTGTCGGCTGCGAGATGGATACAATTCTTGATATAGCAAAGAGACATAATCTTTTTGTTATTGAGGATGCTGCCCAGGGTGTTATGTCTACCTATAAGGGAAAAGCTCTTGGTGCCATCGGCGATTTTGGTAATTACAGTTTCCATGAGACCAAGAACTACAGCATGGGAGAAGGCGGAGCCCTTCTTCTTCGTGATGAGGATTATATAAATGATGCGATAATCATCAGAGAAAAGGGTACCAACAGAACTCTCTATCAGCTTGGAAAGGTTGATAAGTACACCTGGCTTATGCCCGGATCATCTTATCTTCCAAGCGACATGAATGCGGCGTATCTCTATGCGCAGCTTCAGATGGCAGATGAGATCAATGAGGACAGAATTTCCCATTACAACAGATATATAGAGGAATTTAAGCCTCTTGAGGAGGCAGGACTTATCGAGCTTCCTTATGTACCTGATGAGTGTGTACACAATGCTCATATGTTTTATATTAAATGTAAGGACGGCGAGGAGAGAGGTCACCTGATTGACTATCTCAAGAGTAATGATATCCTGCCTGCTTCACATTATGTACCGCTTCATACATCTACAGCCGGACTTAAGTATTCAAGATTCCACGGTGAGGATAAATACACTACAAAGGAGAGCCTTAGACTTCTTCGACTTCCTATGTATTACAAGCTTACAAAGGAGGATCAGGGAGAGGTTATCCAGAGAGTAAAGGAATTCTATAAGGCAGTTTAATGAGTCATTTTGAAGATAATGGGGAAGTCGGAGAAAAGACTGATAATATGAATAATATTTGTGAAAACAGAAAACGTAATTTTATAAGCACAGGTCTCATGGTTACTGCATTTGCGGTGGCTGTGGGACTTTTGTACGGTTATTTCTATGATCTTAATGATGATGTCCTTATGAAGGATATTTTATCAGGCGTTTATACCGGAAAGCCCGAAGGGCATAACATTCAGATGCTGTATCCTGTCAGTCTTTTTATAAGTATTTTCTATAGGATAATTCGCGTGGCGGACTGGTATGGACTTTACCTTCTGGTTTGTCAGTATCTTAGCCTTTCGCTTATCATGGATTTTGTTGCAGGTAAAACAAAGAAGGCCCTGAAGGCAGCAGCCTTTGTACTTCTTATCTGTTCATCCTTGATGCTTGGGCACCTTGTTATAGTTCAGTACACCTTCGCTGTTGCCATGATGTGCGGAGCAGCGGCGGTTTTGATCGCAGAGGGCAGAGATAAAACTGCAGCGGCCTTTATAGTTGTTGCTTTTCTTACAAGATCAGAGATGACACTTTTGATGCTGCCTCTGGTGATGGTGGTTTTGTTTTTCAGGTTCATTGATAATTTCAGGGAAACCGGTGCATTTAAGAAGGCACTGACCTGCTTTTTGATGATAGCTGCAGGCCTGCTTATTTCCGAAGGAATCCACTTTGCAGGTTACAGCTCTGCCGGTTGGAGAGAATTTAATTCCTTTTTCGATAGCAGGACGGAAGTTTACGATTTTTATCAGGTTCCTGATTATGATGAAAACAAAGAGTTCTACGATTCTATCGGGCTTGATAAGACTGAGTATGAGCTTTTGATAAATTATAATTTTGGACTTGATGATGAGATAAACGCAGATACCATGAAGAAAATTGCAGAGTATGCTGCATCCATAAAGCATGAGGAGAGTTTACCATCAAGGCTTAAGGCAGCGCTGCCTGGTTATTTCTACAGGCTAAGGAGCATATCGTTTCCTAAGAGCTTTGAGTATCCCATGACAGATTCGCCGTGGAATATCGTTGCTCTTATTCTCTATGTGTACGTGATAGTTATGGCTGTCATTGCCATTCTGGGAGATGCTGCGAAGAAGGGCGCTCTTCTGATTGGTAAGGTTATAATTCTTTTCCTTGGAAGAAGCAGTCTGTGGCTTTATATTCTGGTCAGAGGAAGGGATCCCATAAGGATTACCCATTCTCTTTATATGCTGGAAATCATCGTGCTGATTACGGTTATTGCAGGCATACATGCCGGAAGAGCTTCCACTGATGATTCTGAAAAAGTGCCATTTTATAAAAGCCCTATAAATATTCTTGCGGCTGTATTGGCAGTGGTTATGCTCATCTATATACCTGTTCAGGCTGATGTAACCCGCAGAGAATGCTTAGGCAGATACGAATATAATGAAGTATATGAGATTCTTGAAAGCTATTTTGAAGAGCATTCTGAGAATTTCTATTTTGTGGATGTGTATTCCTCTGTTGCTTATGAGGATAATGGTTTTACTTATTCACAGAGGATGTTTAATGCCAATGGAAATAAGGGCTCTAACAGTATTTTGATGGGCGGCTGGGCCAGCAAAAGTCCCATTGAAAAAAAGAAGCTTACAGCCCGCGGACTACCTGACAATATGCAGGATGCCGTTCTGGAAGCAAATAGCTTTATTGCTGCCGATAAGGATACGGATATGCAGTGGCTTACCAACTACTATGAAGAAAAAGGTATCAGTGTTTCACTTACCGAGATTGATGAAATTGCAGGCGAGTTTGTTATTTATATGGTAAATAGCCGGTAAAAGCATTGAGACCACTGCCTTTAGCACGGACAATGAGCTTAGGAATGAGATTATGGTTAAAGATGGAACTAAGGTTTTTTTAAGAAAAATCACATACGATGATACACCCTTAATTGTGAAATGGCGTAACAATGAAAGGGTCAGGAATAATTTCATCTACAGAGAGGTGTTTACCGAAGAGGGACATAACAGCTGGATGAAGAACCAGGTGGAGACAGGAGAGGCTATTCAGCTGATCATTTGTGAAAAGACTGATGGAAGGCCCGTTGGAAGCGTATATCTTCGTGATGTGGATATGGAGCTTAGGGAAGCTGAGTATGGCATTTTCATAGGAGAGGACGATGCTCTTGGTAAGGGCTATGGTAATGAAGCGGCCACTCTTATGTGTGATTATGCAAAAGACGAAGTGGGGCTAAGACGGCTTATTCTCAGAGTGTTCACGGATAATGAGCCTGCAAGAAAGAGCTATGAGCATGCGGGCTTTGTCAAGATGCAGGCGCTCCCTGATGTAGAATGCTCTGACGGCGAGGTCAGGGACATGATTCTGATGGAAAAGAAATTAACAGATATGGTAGAATAATCCTATGCATAAATTAGTAAGTTTTATTATTCCGTGCTATCGCTCGGAGAAGACAATTGAAGATGTTATAAATGAGATTGAAGGCGCAATGGATATGCTTGTGCTTTACAGCTACGAAATCATTCTGGTGAATGATTGTTCTCCGGATAACACCTGGCAGAAAATCTGTGAGCTTGTAAAGGAGCATGATGAAATTCGCGGCTATAATCTGGCGAAGAACTTTGGTCAGCACGCAGCTCTTATGGCCGGCTTTAACGAGGCCAAGGGCGATATCATCGTGTGCCTTGATGATGACGGGCAGACTCCCGCTGATGAGGTTGGTAAGCTTCTTTATCAGATAGAGATGGGAGCTGATGTTGTGTATGCCAGATATGGTCATAAGCAGCACAATCTTTTCAGGAATTTCGGTACAGCCATGAATGAGTGGATGGCTCATGTGATGCTTGGTAAGCCAAAGGATCTGTTTGTATCCAGCTATTTTGCAGCCAGAAGATTTGTTGTGGATGAGATGGTGAAGTATAAGAGCTCTTATCCTTACGTAATCGGACTTGTTCTTAGAACCACAAGAAATATCGTTAATGTGGATGTTACCCACAGAGCAAGGACTGTTGGCAGCAGCGGATATACCTTTTCAAAGCTCATGGCATTGTGGATAAACGGTTTCACTGCATTCAGTATCAAGCCTCTTAGAATAGGAACACTGATGGGAGGCCTGATCGCATGCTTTGGCTTTTTATATGGAATATATACCATAATCAAGAAGCTTTTGTATCCTGACCTTCCTATTGTCGGATTCAGTGCTCTGATGTCAATGATGACCTTCATGAGCGGAATGTTAATGATAATGCTTGGACTGGTTGGTGAATACATCGGAAGAATATATATTTCTCAGAACAATAATCCGCAGTACGTGATTCGCGACGAGGTCACACATGAGGAATCAAAGTAATAGAAATAAGACCTGGCTGTTGCCGGTCTTATTTGGCGTATTGCTGTCCCTCTCCATAACCTGGGGATATCAGCTTGAACATTATGATCATATCGTTCTTACGGATATAAAGGGTATCGTTGTATTTGCGATTCTCGCGATGGGTTTTGCTCTTTTGGTACATTTCAGCTGGGTTTTCCTGGACAGAAGAGATGTAAGGCTAAGCCGCAGCGAGGAGCAGATACATGTTGTCCATAAAAGAGAGATGAGTAAATACAATGGATACGACAGAGGCTGTTTTCTTGCGGTATGGTTTGCTATAGCACTTTTTAGCTTTATCGTACTTCTTGGTGTTTATCCCGGCTTTTTTGTTTATGATGCCCAGACAGAGGTAACAGAGGTTTTAACAAGAAGCTTTAATACACACCATCCGCTTTTGCATGTGCTTATGCTTGGCGGAAGCGTTGCTTTTTTTCATAAGCTGACTGGAAGCTATAACGTAGGGATATTTGCGTATACAGTCCTGCAGATGCTTGTGATGACCTGGATTTTTACCTATATCATCAGCTTCATGAAAAGGCATGGTGCAGGCAGAAGGTTAAGAACAGCTACTGCTTTGTTTTTTGGCATTTTTCCAACGGTTGTTATGTATACTCTCTGCTCCAGCAAGGACGGGCTTTTTTCAGCCTTTCTTGTGCTTACTGTCATTCTTATTTTGGAATGGGAGGAGCTTTCCGGTAATGATAAGAAGAAATGCAAGCAGAGACAGATAATTATAAGTGCACTTCTTATGATGCTTTTTAGACATAACGGATTGTATGCGTACCTTGTATTTGCGGTCTTTGTGATGATTGCAGGCAGAGAAAAGCAAAAAAAGAGTGTAATAAAGCATGGCAGGAAAGTTTTTCTTATTGTGCCTATTGTGCTTTATCTTGTCATAAATACTGTAATGGGTGCTGCTCTTAAGGCAGAAAGCGGTGAACATCAGGAGATGCTTACAGTGCCAATTCAGCAGCTGGCAAGAACTTATGTGTATGAGGGCGATGAGCTTTCTGAGGAAGATAAGGCTGCAATTGTCAGTTATTTAAGCGAAGAGGGGCTTACACATTACACTCCGAGAATATCAGATATATTAAAGATTTATTTTAATAATTCTTTATATGAGAGTGACAGAGTAGGCTTCTGGAAGCTGTGGGCGAAGCTTTTTATACAGCATCCCATGTGCTACGTAAATGCGTGGTTTTTGACGTCCTACGGATATTGGTATCCCGGTGCTGTTATAAACGTATATCAGGGGAATACGGTTTTCACCTTTACTTATAAGGACAGCTCATATTTTGGATATGAGGTGGAGCTGCCGGGAGAGAGGTCTTCATTTATTCCTGTTATCGATGATTTTTACAGAAAGCTTTCAATAGAGAGGTTTCAGCAGAATATACCTGTGATTTCGCTTTTGTTTTCGCCTGCTGCATACTTCTTTGGCTGTCTTTATTTGTTTATGACGGCCCATCACAGGAAAAAGGAGCTTTTGTATCCTTACCTGCTCATTATGCTGGTATGGATGACAGTGCTTCTAGGACCTACTTATCTGGTTAGATACGTTGTATATTTGTGGTATATTATTCCTGTTTTGTTTCAGGTTGGAGCATTGCAGGTGGAGGAATTATGAGAAGAACGGTTGTAACAAAACAGACAGCTGCAAGGGCTGTTATTATACTTTTTGCTTTACTTATTGTGCTGTCGGTGTTTCCCTTAAGAATCTGGCAGAGGACTATCAGTGAGCATGCGGATGTAGAGGTTACTATGACCTCCGACAGGGTAAATGATTATCATGATGTGGTACAGAAGTTTATTGCCCAGTACGACAGGATTGATTCAATTGACGTATATGTAAGTGAGCTTGAAAGAGGTCAGTACATGTCGGTTGTGGTATATAAACCGACAATGGAGGTTTTGTATGAGCGTTATGTTTATCTTGGGGACAAAACTCTTCCCGGATATGTAACGATTCCCCTTGGACTTGATCTTGAGGTGGGAGAGACCTACACGATTCTTCTAAACGGATGCTTCTCATCTTTCAGGGTTGGATACAGTACCTATGATCCTGCAAGATTTCCCTATGTGCTTTCTTTTGCCTATCATGATACTGAAGTTGGCGGAGTCAGCCTTGCTGCTATATATAATTATGAGCAGCCTATTACAAAGAAAATGTCACTTCTTGTAATACTTGCGACTGTCCTTGCGGCAGCAGTGCTTTGCCTTTTGGTATCGGTTATTTACGGAGGAAAAAGAAATAAGCTTGTTACTGTCCACAGGGTAATAAGATTTGTTGGAAATCCCATTGCGGTTGCCATAACCTTAGCGCTCATGATCATGATCTTTCCTCTTAAGATTTTTGATGACAGAGTGATTGATATTGTCTTTTATGAGGCAGGTGTCATTATATGCGGATTTTTCATGCTTTATGCAATTAACCATGAAAACGATGCGACTCTTGAGGTAAAGCTTTGGCACAATGTCCTGAATTTTATAAAAATGAGTATGATCGCGGCAGCTGTATGGTTTTGCTGCGAATACATGAATGCTTTTTACACGATTTATCAGAGTATTGCAGAACGTAAGGAGATGATCTGTCTTCTTGCGCTGCTGTGCCTGTTTATCCCGAGAGAAAAGATACTTAAGATTTATAATCTTATCTATTGCGCTGCCACTGTTGTGGCCGGTGTTATCTATAGAAACGGACATCTTATGGCAGAAACCGAGAAGGAATATGATCTTCATAACGCTGCCATGACCTATGGCGTTGTAATTGCAATTCTCTTCGGATTTTTAATTATCAATATCGTTGTGGAAATCGTCCGCATGATAAGCGAAAAGAAATCGGATAAGAAGGGCAGATACAGTATTACTGTTATGGCTGTAGTAGCTATTTTGTTTTTTGCGGCCATTGCTGTTTTCAGAAACACCAGATGGTGGGGCGTAGTGCTTGCTGCATTCGTTCTTATGCTGATGTTCTGCTATGGAAGATTCTGTTTTCCTGAAAAAGAGAGCAGGAAGGGTTATCCTGAGCTTGTGATGGGAGGACTGCTTCTTAATTTTGTAGTGTCTATGCTTTACTGCTGGGCATTTAGAATGTTCCCGGCATTTAATACAGGAAGATTTCCTTTTGTGTTCCATACTGTAACTGTAACGGCTGAGTATATGACAGCTATGGAATGCATGGCAATGGTGCTTTTGGCATATAAGATATATGACACCAGAGATATCAAGCGCTTTAAGGACAGATTCAGATATCTTTGGAAGGAATTCATTCTTTTTGGCTTTGTAAGTGCATACCTGATATTCACTATTTCCAGAACATCTTACCTTGCATGCATTGTGATGTTCCTGTTTGTATGTGTTGTCACAGCTTCTGACAATAAAGACGGAAGGTTTAAGTATTTCCTTAGACAGCTTATCACCATGGCTTTTGCTGTGATTTTGTGCTTCCCTGCTGCGTTTACCATGCAGAGAATACTTCCCGCAATTTCAGCTCATCCAAAGACCTTCCTGATTGAATATTGGAATCCGGGCTTAAACGGTGGCGGTAATCCCGGCAGCACTCTTTTCATGAATGTGGAGAGATTTGCCGATCTGTTTTCTGAAAAGATACTTGGCGTTGATCTGATCAACTACAAATATCCTGAGGACAAGTACAATTTTGATGAAAAGGGCAGACCGATCTATGGTCAGAACGGTGTAAAGCTTACAGAGGTTCAGGGTGAGTTTTATAAGGTTGAGATCAAAGATCTTTTGGAATCAGCCCTTACTTCTGAAGAGGACAAACAGTATCTTCTTGATACGGCAGGCTACGAGCTTGGGCTGGATCAGCCTCAGGAAGAGGTGGAAGATGCTCCTGCTGAAGAGGTAACAGAGGAAGCTTCTACTGAGCAGAATCTTTCAGATGGAATAGAAGAGTTCTCAAACGGAAGAATTACTATTTTCAAGTCATACCTTCAGCAGATGAATCTGTGGGGACATGAGGAAATGGGAGCGGAGCTTCCTTCCGGAGAAATTGCGGTTCATGCACATAACACCTATCTTCAGGTGATGTACGATAATGGAATCATTACGGGAATATTGTTTGCGGCAATTATTCTCATATCTATTATTTCGGGATGGCTTTATTACATAAGATATAAGGGAGAGATTCCCGGTGCACTTCTTCCCGGTGCAATGACAGTATGCTTTGCAGTAGCATCGTTATCTGAGTGGGTGTTCCAGCTCAGTAATCCCATGACGATTGCTCTGATGCTGTCACTTATGCCTCTGTGCATCAGAGAGCAGAAAAAATGAAATTGTGGTATTATAGAGTATTATGAATTCAGAAAAGAAACCTTTTAATTATGCTAAATTTTATAGAAGTGCAGGTTTAATCGTATATGACATTATCAGTATAATAGCGGCAAGCTTTTTGGCTCTGCTTATGCGATATGAGTTTAATGTGGACCTGGCACCTACGGAATTTATGGTTCCCGTAACAGAGTTTTTGGGAATAAACATAGTTCTGACGATAATCGTATTTTACTTTTTCAGGCTCTATCACAGCCTGTGGGCCTATGCAGGTGAGACAGAGCTGCAGAATCTGGTAATGGGCTGTGTGTCCTCCGGAATTATGAATGCCATTGGACTCCAGTTTTTCAGAGTTGGAAGACAGCCGGTTCCCCAGAGCTATTATTTTTTGTATACCTTCCTGCTTATAACCTTTATTTTTATAAGCAGATTCAGCTACAGATTTTTTAGAAGTGTTAAGCATAAATCAGAAAATAAAAAGAATTCCATATCCGTAATGGTGATCGGTGCCGGTGAAGCCGGTAATCTTATCATCAAGGAGATTGTTAACAGTAACTACTCCACTATGGTTATCAGATGTATCATCGATGATGACCGCAGCAAGTGGGGACATTACATTCAGGGTATAAGAGTAGTAGGCGGACGCGACAAGATAATTGAGTGCGCAGATCTCTATGATATAGAAGAAATTATTGTTGCAATTCCTTCACTTTCAAGAAGTGATATGAGAAAGCTTCTTGATCTTTGTAAGGAGACCAATTGTAAGCTTCGTTCCCTGCCGGGTGTTTATCAGCTTGTTAACGGTGAAGTCAATGTTTCTAAGCTGAGAGATGTTGAAGTAGAGGATCTTCTTGGTCGTGATCCTATAGCGGTTGATCTTGGTCAGATTGCCGGATATGTAAGCGGTAAGACTGTTCTTGTAACAGGTGGCGGCGGCTCCATCGGTTCCGAGCTTTGCAGACAGATAGCAAACCATAAGCCGGGAAAGCTTATAATAGTAGATATTTATGAAAACAATGCCTACGATATTCAGCAGGAGCTGAAAACAAAGCATCCTGAGCTTGATCTGGTGGTTCTTATTGCATCAGTAAGAAATACCAACAGAATTAACAGGATCTTTGAGACCTACAAGCCTGATATCGTTTATCATGCAGCAGCTCATAAGCATGTGCCTCTTATGGAGGACAGCCCGGGAGAAGCTATCAAGAATAATGTTTTTGGTACCTTTAAGACTGCCATGGCTGCAGCAATGAATGGTTGCAGCAAATTCGTAATGATATCTACAGATAAGGCTGTTAATCCCACAAACATCATGGGTGCAAGTAAGCGTATCTGTGAGATGATCGTACAGACCTTCAACAAGCATTATGATACTGAATTTGTGGCTGTGCGTTTTGGTAATGTTCTTGGCTCCAACGGTTCCGTTATTCCGCTTTTTAAAAAGCAGATCGCAGCCGGAGGTCCCGTTACCGTAACAGACCCTAATATTATCAGATACTTTATGACAATCCCTGAAGCGGTAAGTCTTGTCATGCAGGCAGGAGCTTATGCAAAGGGCGGAGAGATATTCGTTCTTGATATGGGCGAGCCCGTAAGAATCCTTGATCTTGCCGAGAACCTTATTAAGCTTTCAGGTTATAAGGTGGGCGAGGATATCAAGATTGAATTCACTGGACTTCGTCCCGGTGAGAAGCTGTATGAGGAGATGCTTATGGATGAAGAGGGACTCCAGGATACAGCAAACAGAATGATTCATATCGGAAAGCCGATAGCAATGGACGATATGAGATTTTTCGCTCAGCTTGAGGAACTTAACGGAGCGGCCAAGGCAGAGCATGCTGATGAGATAAGAGAAATTGTTCAAAGGATAGTTGTTACATATCATCCTGAGGATAATGCCGAGGACCATACTGAAGAGCATCAAAAGGCGCTGGAGCGCGCGGCAGAGCTCATTAATGAATCGGAGTAAAAATATGGATAAGAGATTTGAAGGAATAGAAAGCTTTAAGAACAGGGTATGGCTTGCTTCTCCCACACTACACGGTGAAGAAAGTAAGTGGATAAATGAAGCAATTGAGACTAACTGGGTAAGTACAGTTGGTGAAAACATCAATGAAGTGGAAAGAATGGTGCAGGAAAAGATCGGGCTTAAATATGCCGTTGCTCTTAGTTCTGGTACAGCTGCGCTTCACCTTGCCATCAGAATGGCCGGAGAGAGACTTTACGGACCAAAGCCGGCAAATGTCGGCACCCTGACAGGACATAAGGTTTTCTGCTCGGATATGACCTTTGATGCTACTGTTAATCCTGTTGCCTATGAAGGCGGCGAGGCTGTTTTTATCGACACTGAGACAGACAGCTGGAATATGAGTCCTGAGGCTCTTGAGAAAGCCTTTGAGATTTTTCCTGATGTAAAGCTCATAGTGGTTGCCCATTTATACGGTACACCCGGAAAGATTGATGAGATCAGAAGTATTGCTAATAAGCACGGTGCGCTTATTATTGAGGATGCGGCAGAGTCCTTCGGCGCTTCCTACAAGGGTGTTCAGACAGGTAAGTTCGGTGATTACTCTATCATATCCTTTAATGGAAACAAGATAATTACAGGAAGCTGCGGAGGAATGTTTATAACAGATTCCGAGGCTGATGCACATAAAGTCAGAAAGCTCAGCACTCAGGCGAGAGAGGATGCACCCTGGTATCAGCATGAGGAGCTTGGATATAATTACCGAATGTCCAATATTGTTGCCGGTGTTATAAGAGGACAGCTCCCTTATCTGGAAGAGCATATCGCAGGCAAAAAGAGAATTTATGAGAGATACAGGGATGGATTTAAGGACCTTCCGGTGTCCATGAATCCCATACCTGAAAATACAGAGCCTAATTATTGGCTAAGCTGTATGATAATCGATGAGAATGCAATGTGTCCCCAGGTAAGATCGGAGAGGAAGGTGCTTTACAATACAGAGCCCGGAAAATCCTGTCCTACCGAAATACTTGAAAGTCTTATGGCCTTTAATGCAGAGGGAAGACCAATCTGGAAGCCCATGCATATGCAGCCCATGTACAGAACAAACAGCTTTGTAACTGTGCAGGGACTTCTGCGAGGCCGAAGCAATGCTTACATTGATGAAGGTAAAGCAGTCGATGTGAGTATGGATATCTTTGAAAGGGGCTTATGCCTTCCTTCGGATGTAAAGATGACTGAGCAAGAACAGGATATAGTAATAGACATAATTCACAGATGCTTTAAGTAAAAGAGGAAATTGATAATATGAGCCTTTCCCGCTCGCATAAAAGAAACAGAATATTGCTGATAGTTGATGCGGTCTCATTAAGCATTGCCTATATAGCTATGATCACAATCCGTTTTCACTGGTATTTTGAAAAGAAATGGATGCCGCCTCTCTATAGTATGATTTTTGTTGTAGAGGTTATGTTTGCTGTGCTTTTGGATGTATACAGAAGCAGACGTAAAGGCTATAAGAATCTTGAAGATTGTGATCCTGTTGAGGTGTTTAAGGTTGTTTTCGAAAATCAGGTACTGCAGTTTGCATTTTTGCTGGTGGTACTGATGATGACTCAGAACACCTATTACATGTCACGACTCGCCATGGCATATCTGGTGATTCTTAACATGGTGATAGTTCTTGGAGGCAGACTTGTCTACAGATTTGTTCTGAAAAAGAGAGGTAATCCCGACAGACACAGAAGAAAGCTGGTTGCCCTTGTTTATGAAAATGACAGTGAGGCGCTTCACAGCCATTTAAAGGATCTGGACATCGAATATGAGCTTTCGGGTATTCTTAAGCTGGATGAAGCATATCCCAGAGAATCAGTCAGAACAGAAAACGATAATATTGAGAAAAACAGAAGTGAGCTTATCAGGCAGATAGAAAAGCTTGGATGCAGCGATGCTTTCGTATGTATACCGAATAAGCCCATGAATGATACGGCTGATTACATAAGAAATGACATAGTGGAAAGACTGGGCAAGATAGGTGTAAATACCTATTTTGGATTGTCTCTCGATGGTATCTGGATCACAGGTAAGCTTATCAGGGATATGGGATATTATCAGGCGGTTTATTATTCTGCCATGGTAAAGAGATGCGGCGTACTTGGAGTAAACTTTGCAGTCTCAAATGTTGAGAATGCGGTTTTATATGTAAGAAGTCATTTGAAATCTCTCATAGGAAAATACATTTGCTTTTGTAATGTGCATACAACTGTGGAAGCCAGTGAAAATGAAGATTATATGCGAATTCAAAATGGTTCTGCTCTGACATTCCCGGATGGCCAGCCCATCGTAAATCTTATTCAGAAGGCAGGATTTGTAAAAGCAGAAAGGATTGCCGGTCCTGATTTTATGGAGGCTATGTTTAAGTCCACAATGGATGGCAAGGTTTCACACTTTTTCTATGGTGCTTCCGAGGAGACAATAGAACTGCTAAAGCAAAAGCTTCCGGCAAGATTTCCCGGAATGGATATAAAGGGATATTATTCACCGCCCTACAGAGAGCTTACACCTGAGGAAGATGAGGCAGTTGTCGATATGCTCAACTCATCCGGTGCTGATCTTATTTGGATAGGTTTGGGTGCGCCCAAGCAGGAAAAGTGGATGGCAGCTCATCAGGGACAGCTCAGTGGAGTGATGCTGGGTGTTGGTGCAGGCTTTAATTTCTTTGCCGGAAATATAAAAAGAGCGCCTGTATGGATTCAGAAGCTTGGAATGGAATGGCTCTACAGATTGTTCCAGGATCCAAAACGTCTTTTCATGAGATACCTTGTGTCCAATGCAAAGTTTATTTGGAAAGTCTTTTTTACAAGGAAATAACTGGCATCTAGTTTTTTTACGTTTCCGCTATGGTGCTTTAAAGTATGTGAGTGTCCGCGCTACAAAGACAAAAGTACGCCAATGCTTGACTTTTTTTAATCATTTGATATAATTTATTGTCGGCAATTTGTTTAGGCTTTATTTTTTGGGGTTTTTTGTTAATGAGTATTTTACGTAATCCGTACAAGGGAGACTTTGATCATGCTCCTGAGTTGGATAAAAGGGGTAGGTTTCGGGACAGATTTTTCTATAAAGGGGATATCTATCAGCTTCCGTTTGATGAGAATGTAAAGAAGAAAACCTATCTGCCGTGTATTTTATACGGCCTTGGTATGTTTGTGTCTGTCATTCTGCAGGGAATGGTCAATCAGACATCATCACATACTTTATGGGTTGTGGTTCCGTACTTTTTTCAGTTTCTGCCGGTTCTGTATTATATGGTAGGAATTTTGGAATATGCCTGGGCAACTCCCAGAATGACACGCCCACAATATGACAAAGGTATTGGACGTATGCACTTTTGCGGGATAGCAGTAATTGTGCTGGCAGTTATCAGTTCATTATGTGAACTGCTTTACCTTATTATAAGAAGAGGTCAGTACGAAATCGGATCAGAGCTGATTTATCTGGCTTTGCATATACCTGTTATTGTTATAGCTTTTTTGTTTGGAAAATATTACGACAAGCATTTTGCTGGCATTACTATAGAAAAGACTACGTAATGCTTTTGAATATGAAGGTGACAACCACTTAGGTGGATGCACATATATCACTTTGGGGAGAACCCCGGAATGGAGGGCACTATGAAAAAGTTAGGCAAACTTCTGGCACTTGGACTTGCCGGAACAATGGTTGCATCAGCTGTAGGCTGTGGCGGCGCTACAAACACAGGCTCAGATACTGCAACTACAGAGTCTGCAGATCAGACAGAATCTACTGCAGATGCTTCAACTGAGGAGAGCACTGAAACTGCAGAAGCAACAGAAGCTGAATCCACAGAAGAGGCAACAGATGCTGCTGAGAGCACAGGAAGCGGCGCACCGCTCGTTATTGGAGAGTCTGAATTCTCTGAGAAATTCAGTCCGTTCTTCTCTACAACAACTTATGATTCTAATGTACAGAACCTCACAACAGTAGGTCTTATTATGACAGACCGTCTCGGCGAAGTTATCATGAACGGCATCGAGGGTGAGACTAAGGAATATGAAGGTAATTCCTATGAATACAAGGGACTTTCTGACATCACTGTAACAGAGAACGAGGATGGAACAGTTGATTATGCATTCCAGCTTCGTGACGATGTTAAGTTCTCAGATGGAGAGCCTCTTACAGCAGATGATGCTATTTTCTCTATGTATGTATTTGCTGATCCTTCTTATGATGGAAGTTCATCATTCAATGCACTTCCCATCACTGGTATGGAAGCATACAGAAGCGGTTCTGATACACTCTTCAACCTTCTTGTTAAGGCCGGTGAGGACAACACAGACTTCACATACTTCACAGAAGATCAGCAGAAGAAGTTCTGGGAGACAGATTTCCCTGCAGCTAAGGAACAGTTCATCAACGATATCGCAGATTACTGCACAGCAAACGGTGCTGTATCAGAAGATGAAGCAGTTGCAGCTGATCCTATTGCAAATGCTATGGCAAACTGGGGCTATGGTCAGGTAGCAGATGGCGTACTTACTGCTCCTTCAGGTGCTACATTCGATGTTAAGGGTGGCACAGCTCCTACAGTTGATGATTTCTGGAATGAAATCGTTGCAGCTTACGACGGAGACGTTGTTGCAGCTACAGATGCAGAGAAAGCTGGAGACAGCATCCTTGATATGCTTGGCGACGAGTACAAGAATGCAGTAGAAACCGGTGACTCTGTTACAACAATCGAAGGTATCGAGAAGACTGGTGATTATTCATTCACAGTTCATATGGATAAGCTTGATGCAACAGCTATCTATAGCTTAGCATTACCTGTATGTCCTCTTCACTACTATGGCGATCCTTCCAAGTATGATTACGAGGCTGGACACTTTGGTTTCGATAAGGGTGATCTTTCAACAGTTCGTGCAAAGACAACATCTCCTCTTGGAGCAGGCCCTTATGTATTCCAGAAGTATGAGAACAAGATCGTTTACTTTACAGCAAACGAGGACTTCTATCTTGGAGCTCCTGAGGTAAAGGAAATTCAGATGAAGGTTACACAGCAGGCTGATGCTGAGCCCGCTATCGTACAGGGAACACTCGATATTGCTCAGCCTTCTGCAAACAAGTCAACACTTGAGCAGATCAAGGGTGACAACTCAAACGGCGAATTACAGGGTGAGACAGTTTATACAGCTCTTACAGACTTTAACGGATATGGTTACATCGGAATGAACTCTGAAAACGTTAAGGTTGGCGATGATCCTTCAAGCGAAGAGTCAAAGGCACTTCGTAAGGCTATTGCAACAGTACTTGCTGTACACCGTGACGTTGTAATTGATTCTTACTATGGCGAAGCAGCTAACGTAATCAACTATCCTATCTCAAATACATCATGGGCAGCACCTCAGGCTTCAGATCCTGATTACAAGGTTGCTTTCTCAGTAGATGCTGAGGGTAATGATATTTATACAGACGGCATGTCAGAAGATGAGAAGTATGATGCAGCTCTTCAGGCAGCACTTGGTTTCTTCGAGAAGGCTGGTTACACAGTAGAAGATGGTAAGCTTACAGCAGCTCCTGAAGGTGCTAAGCTTTCATACGAAGCAATGATTCCTGCAGATGGTTCAGGTGATCATCCTTCATTTGGTATCCTTACAGCAGCTAAGGAAGACCTTGCTAAGATTGGCTTCGATCTTATCATCAATGACCTCTCAGATTCTTCTGTTCTTTGGACAGCAACTGAAGGTGGTACAGCTGAGATCTGGTGTGCAGCATGGGGTGCAACAATTGACCCTGATATGTTCCAGGTATATCATTCAGAAGGTGGTTCTGCTTATATGTACAGAATCAACCAGCCTGAACTTGATGACCTCATTATCGAAGCTCGTTCAACAACAGATCAGGCAGTACGTAAGGCTATCTATAAAGAGTGCCTTGACTATATTGTTGACTATGCAGTAGAGATTCCGATCTATCAGAGACAGGAATGCTCCGTTTACGCTCCTGAGCGTGTAAATGTAGATGAGTCTGTAATGCTTCAGGATCAGACAACTTTCTACAACTTCTACAGCACAACAAGTGGATTTGATCAGATCAACACACTTAAGACTAAGTAATTCGTATTTATAAAATAATACGTATAACTTTGTCCGTGGGGGCTAATTTAGCTCCCGCGGACATATTATGTAAAAAAATACTTTATAGCTTTAAAACGACAGAGAATTATTATTTGGAACTTTTATTTTAGAAAATAATTTTCGCTTTGCGAAATTATATATAGATTACACAAACTCCCCGGGAAATTTCTTAATTTTATTCAGGTGGAAGACATTTTATTTAGAAGGAGTATAGACAACAATGAAGAAATTCATATTAAAGCGTCTACTCATATCAGTAGTTTTGCTGTTTTTTGTATCTATGATTATTTATACGATCATGAGATGTATGCCTACATCATATGTTGAGCAGCAGGCTATGGCTTTGTCTACAAAGCCGGGTGCAAAAAGCTACTCTGAGTGGGTTGAACAGTTAAACGCTCAGTATGGTCTGGACACGGGGGTAATCCAGGGCTACTTTAAGTGGGCATCAAAGGCTATTAAACTTGATTTCGGTGATTCATGGTTTTGGAATCAGCCGGTACTTCAGAAGTTCAGTGGTGTTATATGGTATTCATTTGCACTCGGACTTGTGACATTTATTTTGGAAATTATAATCGCAATACCTGCAGGTGTTGCTGCTGCAAGAAGACAGTATTCTGCAACAGATTACACTGTTACGGTAATCGCACTTATCGGAATTTCACTTCCGAGTTTCTTCTTTGCGACGATTTTGAAATATATATTCTCAGTTAAGCTTGGCTGGCTTGACCTTTACGGAATAGTAGGAAGATACCACGAGTCTTATTCATCATTTGGTAAGATCCTTGATATGGCAAGACATATGATTATGCCCGTAATCACACTTACCGTTGTAAGTGTAGGTTCACTTATGCGTTATACAAGAACCAATATGCTCGAAGTGCTTAATGCGGATTATATCCGTACTGCAAGAGCTAAGGGACTTTCAGAAGACAGAGTAGTTAATTACCATGCCTTCAGAAATACACTTATACCGATCGTAACTCTTCTTGGCGGATCACTTCCCGGACTTTTCTCCGGTGCTATGATCACTGAGACATTGTTCCAGATTCCCGGTATAGGTTATACATCATATCAGTGCGTAGTACAGGGAGATATACCTTTTGTTATGTTCTACATGGTATTTATGGCAGTACTTATACTACTTGGTAACCTTATTGCTGATATTCTTTATGCTGTGGTTGATCCCAGAGTCAGAGTAAACTAAGGAAGGAGGATAAAGAAATGGCAGAAGAAAATAAGAACGTAAATGATAACAGTCAGGAAGAAATGCACCTTGATGATGCAGCCAGAGTAAAAGTCCTCTCTCCGGGAATGATGGTTCTTAAGAGATTTCTTAGAAACAGGCTTGCTATCGTAGGAATGGTAATCATTGTATGCATGTTCCTTTTTGCATTTGTAGGTGGAGCACTTTATCCCTATTCAGAGAGTAAGGTGTTCTATAAGACCGAAGAAGTATTGAAGGATTTCGCAGGTGCAACTGAAATAGATCAGTTCCAGTTCCAGTCAGTTGATGGAGCAAAGCTTCCTTCTGATATAAACTCTAAGGCACTTATTGCTGTTTCCAAGAAAAAGTATGTTTTCCAGACACGTGATGGTCAGATGTTGGGAATGGCACCTGCTGCAGAGGATTCAGATGTCTATCTTATTTATTCACTTGAGCCCGCTCAGGTTTTTCTTAAGGGAAACAAGGAATTTGATGCTGCTGTAGAAGCAGGAAGATGTGACTTCGAGCAGGATGGAAAGATTTACATGTTCGACGGTGAGGATTTCAAGGCCGATGTATATGAGGCTACTGAGCTTGCAGTTGCAAGTAAGAGATCATTTACCGGTTACAGCAAAGACACACAATTTTCATATGAGTTTTACAGAAATGCTCTTGTAGCTGTTGCTACCGGTGAGAGCACTTTTGAAGCTGATGGCACGACATACAGTGCTGACAGCGAAGGAATGATCGAGGCAGGCGGCGAAGGATATGCAGTTGTATCAAATATGAACTTCAATGCGATAGATCCGGGCACATTCCTTGATCCTGCATACAAGGCAGTTGCTCTTGAGGCTTTTGAGGCTCAGGGCAATTCGGGTTCATTTGAGTATCCTGATGCAGATGGCAATATGATTGAGTACAGATTTGAAAAGAAAACAGGTCAGTATACAATTAAGAAATTCCAGGAGACCAGACTTATCGATACATATGCAGCTCCTTCCAAGGCTCATCTTGTAGGAACTGATGCAAATGGTATGGATCTTCTTGCAAGACTTATGTACGGTGGCAGAATTTCACTTATGATTGGCTTCGTTGTAATATTCATTGAGGTATTCATCGGTATGATCATCGGTGGTGTAGCAGGTTTCTTTGGTGGATGGGTAGATAACCTTCTTATGAGACTTGTAGACGTTGTATATTGTATCCCTGCAATGCCTCTTTACCTGATCCTTGGTTCAATCATGGACTATTATCAGGCAAGCCCCAGAGCACGTATTTATCTGCTCTGTATCGTAATGGCTGTTATCGGTTGGGTTGGAATTGCTCGTATTGTAAGAGGTCAGATCCTTTCACTTCGTGAGCAGGAGTTCATGGTTGCTGCTGAAGCGCTTGGTATCAGCACATACCGCAGAATCTTCAAGCACCTTATACCGAATGTAATTCCTCAGCTTATTGTATTTGCAAGTATGGGTCTTGGTGAGGTTATCCTTTCAGAGGCTTCACTTAGTTTCCTTGGTCTTGGTATCAAGTACCCTGCTGCTTCATGGGGAAGTATCATCAACGCAGTTACAGATTCATACGTTATGACCAATTACCTCTTTGTATGGATTCCTGCAGGAACATTTATCCTTCTTACAGTTCTTGCATTCAACTTTATTGGTGATGGTCTTCGTGATGCGTTTGACCCGAAAATGAAGAGATAAGGAGACTAAGATGGCAAAGAATTCAAATTATATCTCGGCCAGGGAGTCCAGAAAAATCTCAAGAGAGAACAGAAAGATTACTTCCGAGATTGAGAAAAAGAGAAATAGAAAACATATTCCTGAAAGTGAATATGTTACACAGATGAAGAATCCTGACAACTGTGTAGAGTTTGATAATGTACATACATATTTCTTTACAGATATAGGTACAGTTAAGGCAGTTGACGGTGTATCCTTCGAGGTACCTCAGGGAAAAACTGTTGGTATCGTTGGTGAGTCAGGCTGCGGTAAGTCTGTAACAAGCCTTTCACTTATGCAGCTTGTTCAGAGACCTTCAGGTCAGACAGTTGAAGGCGAGATTCGCTTTAATGATGGCGAGAGAACAATAAATGTTGTTAATGCTCCCGCTTCTGTTATGCAGAAGCTTCGCGGCAACAAGATGTCAATGATCTTCCAGGAGCCCATGACATCACTTAACCCTGTTTTCAGAATTGGCGCACAGGTAGATGAGGTTATCGCACTTCACAATCCCGAGATGACACCTGAACAGGTTAAGGAAAGAACAATTGAGATGCTTCAGATGGTTGGTATCGCCAACAAAGAGGGTGTTTATTCAATGTATCCTCATGAGCTCTCAGGTGGTATGAGACAGCGTATTATGATCGCTATGGCTCTTGCCTGCGATCCTAAGCTTATCATCGCCGATGAGCCTACAACAGCGCTGGACGTTACAATCCAGGCTCAGATACTTGACCTTCTTAGAAACCTTAAGGACAAGATCAATTCATCAATCATGCTTATCACTCACGACCTTGGTGTTGTAGCAGAGATGGCTGATTATGTTGTAGTAATGTATGCAGGCCGTGTTGTTGAAAAAGGTACTGCAAGAGAAATATTCAAAGATCCCAGACATCCCTACACTATCGGACTTATGAATTCAAAGCCCGTTGTAGGTAAGCACGTTGACAAGCTTTATAGCATACCCGGCAATGTTCCTAACCCTATCGATATGCCAGATTACTGCTACTTCAAGGACAGATGTGAAATGTGTGTAGAGAAGTGCAGTGGCAAATATCCCGGAGTTTACAAGGTGTCACCTACTCATGAGGTTAGCTGCTACAGATGTGAGGAGCTTATCGGTAAGAAAACTGAGGAAGGAGGTGCAAACTAATGAGTGATAAGACAAATGAAATAAAAGATAACATTCTTGAAGTAAGGCACCTCAAAAAGTATTTCCCTATTAAGGGAGGGTTCTTTGGTGGTGTTACCGGCAATGTAAAGGCAGTTGATGATGTTACTTTTTCAATTCCCCGCGGAACCACAATGGGTCTCGTTGGAGAGTCAGGCTGTGGTAAGTCTACAACAGGAAGAACTATCCTCAGACTTATTGAGAAAACTGAAGGTGATATCATTTTCAATGGTAAAGATATAAGCACTTTTGATAAGAAGCAGCTTCGTGAGCTTCGTACAAAGATGCAGATCATTTTCCAGGATCCCTATTCTTCACTGTCTCCCCGTCTTCCTATCGGTGAGATTATCGGTGAGGCTGTACGTGAGCACGGTCTTGTTCCCAAGGAACAGTTTGATGACTATATTACCGAGGTTATGAAGGAGTGTGGCCTTCAGGAGTATCACAAGGATCGTTATCCTCATGAGTTCTCCGGCGGACAGAGACAGCGTATCTGTATTGCAAGAGCACTGGCTGTAAAGCCTGAGTTCGTTGTATGTGATGAGCCTGTATCAGCGCTTGACGTTTCTATCCAGGCACAGATCATCAACCTTCTTAAGGAACTTCAGGAAAAGAATAATCTTACATATCTGTTTATCTCACACGATCTGTCTGTCGTTGAGCATATTTCAGATGCAGTAGGTGTTATGTATCTTGGTAATCTTGTTGAGACAGGTGAGACAGAGGATATTTTTGCAAATCCGCTTCATCCATACACAAAGGCGCTTTTCAGTGCTATTCCGATGCCGGATCCCGATATCAAGAAGGAAAGAGTACTCCTTGAGGGAGATATCCCTTCACCTGCTAATCCGCCTAAGGGATGTAAGTTCCATACAAGATGCCCTCATTGC
Organism: Butyrivibrio sp. WCD3002; assembly: GCF_000424265.1. Classification (GTDB taxonomy): domain Bacteria; phylum Bacillota; class Clostridia; order Lachnospirales; family Lachnospiraceae; genus Butyrivibrio. Next base: position 21,153 of record NZ_AUJO01000015.1, on the reverse strand, counting down.
ATGGGAATTTGTAAGGAGCAGGATCCTAAGGCCAAGGATATGGGTAACGGACATGTTGTAAGATGTCACTTATATGACGACAAATAATTTGAAAACTTCTAAATAAAAATATCTATAAGAGATGGCAGCTGTAATGGCTGCCATTTCGCATGTTTAAAAACTTTGTGATAAGCAAGGACTCTGCAAGACTCGTTGATACAATAATCAGAAAAGATCTGTAAGTGACAGATCCTTTATTTTTGACATTGGAATATAGTAGATTCCGGCAGAAAAAAGTATGGTTATAATTGCACTGATGATCCATGCCGAAACATCCGGAGTTCGTACAAACATAAGATGAACCTGCTCCATTTTTCTGATAATCGAATAGACCATAACAGCGCCAAATATAATTCCAAAGAAGATGCCTATAGAGGTGGTAATAATGACTTCTCTAATGGCGTAAACAATCGTTTCCTTAACTGTAAAGCCGTTTATCCTCATGATTGTCAGTTCTGAATGCTTGGATATCAGATACATGTTCGCAAGATTTAAAAGCACAAACATAGACAGCACTCCCGACAAAATAATAAGCAGCCAAACTATAAGGTTTAGCACTATCATAACGTTACGGAACATGGCAGTCAGCTCCGACGCAGGTGAGTAGTTATCAAAGCCCTGTAATCCCGAAATATTATCAATGACAGTGCCTATTGAAGCAACCTGCATCGAGCTCTTCGTTCTTATCAGAAATGTGTTGTTGGAAAAACTGTCATCTACAAGCTTTTCATATAATGACTTTGAGATAATGGCAAAGCGTCCGATGTAGTTCTTCATTATGCCGGAAACCTTTGTTGAGTGGGGGAGTCCCATATCATCGATGAGTTCTATGCTGTCACCAACGGACAGATCGTATAGCTCTGAAAGTCTGTTTGTTATGATTATTCCATCAGAAAGGTTTTCTATGTCTTGTGAGTTATTACCTAAAAGAGGCTTACCTGTTGGATAATCCAGGATATTATGGAATCTTGAAAGAGACTCTATGTCGTCTGTAATAAAAAACTCAGTAAACTCCATTACATCATTTATCTGTAAACTTCCGTATTTATCTAAAAGATTTACATAGTCTATCTCGCTTGCAGATATTTCTTTTGAGATTTCTTTTTCAATGGAATCAGAAATATTTGCGTTATAAGTAATTTTTCCATCATAGGTTGATATTTCTGCCAGCTGACCGTCAAAAGAGCCCGATATGGAGCTTCTAAGAGAGAATCCGATAACAATTAAAGAACAGCACCCTGCTACACTTATAATTGTTACCAGCACTCGCAGAATATCAGTCTGCATGTTCAGAATAATCATCCTACTGTAAAGACTTAGCTTAGAGAGAAATTTATTTTTTTTAAGGCTCTCACGCTTGCTGTCCGGAGCAAGGGGAGACATAAGCTTTTTGGCAGTCTGTCGCATAAGCTTTGAGCAGGAGGCATAAATAGCAAGGTATGCTGTGGTAATAGCCAGCGCGGATATTATTATAGTTGGCAGGATAGATATGGCAAAGGGAAAGCGACCAAAAATAAAATGATTATCATAGCCAATGGAAATAACTAATTCGAGGATGAATACGGACAATAGAATTCCAAGGACATTGCCAATAATAGTGGCCGATAAGCCAAATATAATATATTTTGAGAATATTTCTGTGTCAGTAAGGCCCAGGGCTTTTGAGGCACCGATAAGAGTGCGCTGTGAGTATAGCATTCTTGACAGAGAAGCAAAGATGACCATAATAGCTATGACCACAAACAATATAGAGAAAGTGGAAGTAAGTTTATTAAGGTTCTCAGAGTTGTTTTTTAGATATAAGTAGGAAATATTTGAATTCCTATCCAGGACATACCAATCGCATTCGCCTTGATTTTGCAGTTTATCAAGGCGTTTTTTTGAGTCCTCCAGTTTTAGTAGAGCATTGTTATATTCAATCAGTGCTTTATCATAGTCAGAGATTTGTTCCGGTACGGTTTTATACTCCGAGGGCTCTTTGGAGATTATTACAGAGAGCATATTTCCAAGATCAGCCATAATCTGACCTGTTTTTCCGGACATAGAAGGTATCATACGACCTGCAAGAGCAAGGTCATGCTTGGCATTATTCAGATCTTTTTCACTGTCAATTATCTGATCTTCGAGAAACAGGGTGTAGTCTTCATATCTGGCCTTTGAGCGAAAATCTGAAAGCTCTTTTATTGCATCACATCTTTTTGAAACAAGAGAGTAGTATTTTTTGTCGTATGCCTTTGAATAAGCAGGCTTATCTATAACGATATTCGCAAGAGCATAGCAGTCGTCAAAACGCTCTGCGTCAAAGGCATCTTTGGTGACGAGAATGCAGTAGGGTTCATCCAGATCGTAGCTTACATGCTCTGCATGCTTGAAAATACCTGTGATTATAAAAGCTTCCTCTGCCAGCTCGGGAAGCTTTTCATTATATGCATCATGAGGGGAGAGTTCATCTCCGATAGACAGAGAAAGTTCATCGGCTATGCTTTGCTCAACAGCACATTCGGTTGATGAAGCAGGAAGTGTTCCGGATTGAAGTATGGGAATATCGATTTCCCTGCAAATTGATGTGATGTATGCAGACTTTGTTTTTGTTCCATTTGATATTCTAGCGGAGGTCCTAAGGACTCCTTCAATCTTTTCGATTCCATCAAGTCCGGCTATTGCATTTAGATCATCCTCCGATAAGAGACAATTTGAGGATATTTGTATGTCATGGAAGTTTGTGGAATCATAGATGCGTTTACCTTCTCTTGCCATAGAAAACGCAGAATAAGAAAGCCCCAGATAAGCAGTGATTGCAAATGAGGTAATTATGATGATAGACAGCCAGGAAACCAGCTGTTTTTTGATGTTACGTAAAGTGTCCTTTCGACCTGTTTTAGCCATATAAATACCCGAGATTAAGGCTTTCCTATAAGCGTAAGTACACTTGCCGGGACCTTATTGAAAAACACTTTATAGCTACCAGGAAAGGTCAGTTGCTTTTGCAACATGTTCATTAGTGATTATTCTATCAATCTGACCATCTTTTATTTTTATAATTCGATTGGCCATTTTAGCTATCTCATTATTGTGTGTGACCATTACAACTGTGGTGCCCTGAGATCTGACAATGTCTTCAAAAACGGTCAGAATCTCGATGCTAGTAGTAAAATCAAGCGCTGCTGTAGGCTCATCTGCAAGGATAAGTCTTGGTCTTTTGGCAATAGCCCTTGCTATCGAAACTCTCTGCTGCTGTCCGCCGCTTAGCTGAGAGGGATAATTATCGGCTCTGTCTGTTAGACCTACAAGCTTTAACGCCTCATCGGAATCCATTGAATTCGGAAGGAGCTCTGCTATAAAGTCCACATTTTCTTTAGCGGTTAAATTTGGCATCAGATGATAATCCTGGAAAACAAAGCCTATGAAATTCCGTCTGTACGCAGTAAGCTCCTGGCTTGTGGGATTGGAGTAATCCTTTCCGTCGATAAAAAGACTGCCATCTGACATGTGATCCATGCCTCCAATGATGTTCAGAATGGTAGTCTTGCCGCAACCGCTTTCGCCAAGTATAACTACGAACTCTTTTTCATAAATTTCAAGGCTAATATTCTTCAGGGCTTCAAGCCTGTTGTCACCTGATTTAAAGGAGCGGGTGACGTTTTTTAATGAGACAATAATGTTTCCGTCCGACATATCTTTAATATAGCATATTTGCGTAAAATCGTGTATTATTATAGGGATGCAAAAGCATTAAAATACGTTTGGGAGGTATATGGTATGAAGTTTTGTACAAATTGTGGAGAGAGCTTAGAGGAGGATGCTCAGGTATGCCCTAAGTGTGGAACACCGGTTGGAGCAGCAAATGCTACACCCAATCCCGCACCCGGAGTGGCACCTAATATGCAGCAGCCTTATGCAGCACCCGGATATCAGCCGGTATATGTAGTTGATCCTTCAGATCACACAGGAGAGATGGATCCTGCAGATATAGCAGAGAACAAGATCCTTGCTATTGCTATTTATGTTCTTAGCTGGGCAGGAATGATCATTGCTTTACTTGCAGCAAAGGATTCTAAGTTTGTTGGTTTCCATCTTCGTGAGGTTTTAAGACTCTTAGTTCTTGAGTCACTTGTAACTATTGTTGCACTTGCTCTTTGCTGGACAATCATTGTTCCTATCGTAGCCGGTGTATTTGGTCTGGTCCTTTTTGTAGTTCAGATTATCGGTTTTGTAAATGCTTGTAACGGTAAGGCTAAGGAATTACCTATTGTTCATGCATTTAAGTTCCTGTAATTCGAAAAAATAAAAACGATATAAAAAAAATCTGAAAAAATCGGTGAACTGATGGTTCGCCGATTTTTTTGTGTATAATGATAATATACGCGAAGTGGGAGATTATCCATGATTACACTGCTGAGTTTTGGAATCTTAGCCATAGGTATTCTTGCAATTAGGGCGAGAAGTATCAGCCGTAGTGTAGGAAAGCTATGGATAGATATGGAAATCATTGTCACAATTTTATATATCCTTTTAGTATGGGGAAGTGATTTTGTAAAGAGATTCGTACCGTTAAGCGACGGCAGGATACATGTTTTCAATATATCCGCATTTACCCTGGCGCTTACGTCGTATCTTTTGTTTGCAATGAAAATTACCATTGGTCTCGTGCGCGCAAAGGAGAAAAGGCCTCTACTTTCTATTTTTCCCTGCGTGCTTCAAATGATTTTCTTACTTGTTATCAATCCGATCAATCATGTGGCTTATTATCCTGAGGTAAGAGGAGAAGTCACTTTAGAAAAGTTAACATTTATTTTCGTATCCACAGTAATACTTCTTGCTTATGTGATAATGACAGCATATCTGGTAATCAGACACAGAAGACGACTGGGAGTACTTGCTTCGTCAACTATTGTTGCGATTGTAGTGCTTGTCTTTTGTATCACGGCGCTGAATTACAGAATATCCGATTTTAAATTCATGGGAGCTGTGTTTGCTACCTTTGTAACCTTCAATCTGATAATGCTGTATATTGTGGACAATCCCGTAGATCCCAAGATAGGTATTTATAAGTCAGAAGCCTTCTTCAGGGCAGTAGAGGAAGATTTGGCGCTTAATCCCGATACAAATTATCAGCTTTGTGTTCTGGATATCAGAAATTTCCAGGACGTAAACGAGAGGTTTGGATTTGAACGCGGTGATGATATCCTCATAAGAGTGGCGGCTGCCATGAGAAAAAGCTTTTCCTGGGAGGTTGAGCTTGGATATCTTGGAGAGGACAATTTCGTAGGGCTTTTCCCTGAAGGCACTTACTGGATGCTGCAGGGGATTCTGTCACTGGATGAAATGTATCCCGGAGAGAATATGGATTACAACCTTTCTCTATATTCCGGCGTGTATAAGATTAAGGACAGGACAATGAATCCTATCCTTATGTGTGACAGAGCCCGGTTTGCGATGCAGTCTATAAGGTATGACTATGATAAGCATGAATGCGTATATGATATGAGTCAGGATCATGCCTTCGAGATGCAGGCATATATGCTTCATAACTGCGAAAGAGCAATCCATGAGAATGCATTTGTGCCTTATTTCCAGCCAATCTATGATGCAAATACCAAGCAGATATGTAGCGCAGAGGCGCTGGTTCGCTGGAAGGACAAGCAGTATGGCCTTATTAGCCCTGGGGATTTTATTCCTCTATTTGAGAAAAACGGCTTTATCAATAAGCTGGATGTCTATGTATGGGAGCAGGTTTGCAAATATATAGCTGAGTGGAGGAAGGAAGGAATTCTGGTACCTCCGGTATCGGTAAATATTTCAAGACGTGACCTTCAGATGGATAATCTGTATGAGGTAATAGTGGACCTTATAAAGAAGTACCATTTATCTCCGCTTGATATAAAGCTTGAGATCACTGAGAGTGCATTCGTTGCGGATAACCAGAGATTCTTTAAAACTATTGAAGTTCTTAAGGAAGTGGGCTTTAGAATCCTTATGGATGACTTTGGATCCGGGTATTCAAGTTTTAATACCTTCAAGGATGCTCATGTGGATGTTCTTAAAGCAGACATGCACTTCATGGATGGAATAGAGAGCTCAGATAAGGGCAAGATAGTTATAAATACGATTGTAGAGATGGCCAGACAATTGGATATGCCAATTGTAGTAGAGGGCGTAGAAACCGAAGGCCAGTATGAATATGTAAAGGGAATAGGCTGCGACATGATTCAGGGATATTACTTCTCCCGTCCTGTTCCTCCTGAAAAATTCAAAGAGATGATCAAATAATAAAAACCTCCGATGGATACCACCGGAGGTTTTTATAGTCATTTATTCAGATGTTTCTGATTTACTCGATTACAAGAGTATCCCATGTATCAGCAGGAACGAGAGCGATGTAGGTCTTACCGTTGTTGATTTCAAGCTCGTTAGCCTGTGAATCGAAGTACTGAGTCTTGTTCAGCTCACCAACCTTGGTCCATACGATATCTGTAGCCTTACCGTTTGTGCAGTAGTAACCGGGCTGGTTGATATCGATACAGTTGTAGATCAGATAACCGTGATCATCAAGCTGATTGAAGGTACACTTCTGAAGAATAACGTTCTTGAATGAAAGAGGTGCGCTATCCTCTGCATCGAGGTGCTGCTTACCATATTCATAGTACTCATATTCTTTAGTTGACTCGTTGTAAACAAGCTTTGAAGTGTTGTGTGTAAATGATGCGATGTCAATTGTTGTAGCATCAAGGCACTTAGCATAGCCCTTGTTCTCGAGGTTAACTTCGTTACCCCATGTTGTGAAGTTGAAGTGGTTCTCCTTAACGCCCTCAGGTGTGAACTCGTTGTAGGTTGTTGAGAATCCGCTGCTGGAGAAGTTGTTCTCAAGATCTCCGGGAAGGATGTACTCTGTATACTCACGGCTCTTACCGTTATCTACACGAGAGAATGTTCCTGAGAAGTGGTTTGTACCCCATTCCTTAGCAAGGTAAGGATTGATGTGAACAGCAGGACCGCCATCGTGGCAAAGAACTGCGTTCCACTCAGCTGCAAGGATGATGTTTGTAGGTCTTGTACTTCTGATAGAACCCATCTGCTTGATTGATGCCCAATCCTTTACGAGGCACATAAGACGTGTGATACGGCCGTTCTGAGTACTGTTCATCATCTCATATACAACATCTGCTTCAGATGTTCCGTAGTGGGGAAGAGCGATTGATTCGTTATCAACCATAACAGCGATAGGACGCTGATCCTTAAGTGCTTCATCTATAGGCTCACCTGTGAGCTCACTGAGATACATTCCTGCAGGAACCTCAGCAGCTACTACGGGCTCTTCTTCGGCTACGACTTCTTCTTCGACACTTTCCTCTGAAGATGCATCGCTTGATGTAGTATCTTCAATTGTCTCCCATGAAAGTCCCTCTGAAGCGTCTTCTGTTTCAGTAGACTTGCTGCAACCAACAGCAGCTGTGAGCATTACTGATGTAAGAACAATGCTCATAAATCTCTTATTTAACTTCATAATATAATCCTCCTTATTATGCGGCGTAAGAAAACGCCTTTACCATTTTAACAGAAAAGGTCATTCTGAAAAAGTCCAAATTAACAATTCCGCAATAATTAAATATAGAAAGTGCTTTTATGAGAACTCTCTTCTTTTTGCTGCGGCAGCATCAATAAGGAGGCGCAGATCCTCTTCATCACGAGGTGTTCCGTGGGAATATCCGCTGTTGCTGTGCACGGGGATTTCAGTTTCCGGAATCTTAAGTGTTGCTATGCTACGCTCAAATCTTGACAGCTTTTGCATTGCGACATCAACGTCAACATCCTGAAGAATAATCAGGAAGGAGTCATCACCATATCTGTAGGCTGCATTTTCTGTAAGATATTTACTTACAAGATCGCCGATATTACTAAGAATTTCATTACCTGTCTTTGTGCCGTAGGTTTCGTTTATGGATGCGAAATCATCAATATCAAGCATGATTACTATTATGGGATGATTCTGATAAGAGGTAAAATCATCGCGAAGAGCATATCTGCTCTTTAAATTGGTTGTGGCATCATGAACGGGAAGATTTTGCATCATCTCATTCATAGTCTCTATTCTGTGAATTCGCTCAAGCTCAGTAGCCTGGGTGCGATATTTACGGATTGAACCTGCGGTAGTAAGAAAGGTAAGTATAATATAGTTGACCAGATTTACTGTAGGAGCACCGTCATAAGCAAACAAAATGCCATAAAATCCGATATATGAGCCAATGATAAGTAAAATAGAACACCAGGGCGGTAAAATCAGAAAGCTGGCTACGCAGAATTCTGTAGCAAAAAAGGCCAGCATCTGTTCACCATGGGAATAATGGTAAAAAGAAGTGAACATGCCAAATGCCAGGATAGAAATGTAATAGGCTATGTAAATAAATCTGTACCTGCTATAGGGCTTGTGTGATTTCCTTAGGGCATAGTTTGTTATAAAAAAGAATAACAAGCTTGTGGAAATAGCATATAAGCACATCAGAAGCACGAAAGGCTCACCGAAGATTCCCTTTTCAAAGAAAATCATGAATATAAAAATAGCGGACTCTAAAATGGACATGAAAAGAGTGAAAGCTCTGTTTGACTGTAAATTGATGTGATAAATACTTTCCCTGATAGATGGGTGAATATAAGGAGCAAAAAGGTCCTTTAGTTTATTTGAAAAAGTTGCCATTATTTAATTCCTTCGCTATTATAATCAGTAAACATGAGTAAAATTATAACATATTATTATAAATATAAAGGAGTTAGTTTATGTTATATGATATTTTATTCGGATATTTTGCGCCGGTTCAGACAGCTGCTATCGCAATGGCAGTAGCATTTTTACTTACCTTCATCACTCTTAATATGAGATTTGGCTTTCTTCCTCAGGATCAGGGCCGCGCTTTTGCTATTAACGGAGCGCTTTCCAAGGGGAAACTTCGAGGCGTTGGCATAGTGTTTGTGATTGATTTTATAATTGCATCCCTGCTGTTCCTTCCGCTTTCCTTTGAGTACATACTGTATCTGGTATTTCTGTTTTTGATGATGCTAAGCGGATATCTTGATGATGCGGCAGAAAAACCCTGGAACGAGTATAAAAAAGGTCTGATCGATCTGGTTATCTCAGTTTTGACCATGGTCACATTCCTAAAGTATAACGGAACGGAAGTGTCCTTTTTCACGCTTCAGTTCAATATCCCCTATGTGGTTTATTTCATCCTTGGGGTGATCCTGATATGGATTGCGGTTAATGTTACAAACTGCTCTGACGGAGTTGACGGTCTTTGCGGATCGCTGGTAATTGTAACTGTAATGTCATTTGCTTTCCTGTTTTCTGAAAATCTTGGAAGTATGGCAACCGCAGGCCAGATACTTTGCGCTGTGCTTCTGGCATATTTGTACTTTAACTGTTCACCCAGCAGCATGCTTATGGGAGATGCGGGTTCAAGAGCGCTGGGATTTTTTATCGCGATACTTGCCATGAAGTCAGGACACCCTTTTGCTTACCTTATTTTGTCAATCGTGCTGATAATTGATGGCGGCCTTGGACTTATCAAGGTGTCACTTATTCGTTTTTGCAAAATTCATATCATGAACAATATTCGCACACCTATTCATGATCATGTTCGTAAAAATATGGAATGGTCAGATACCCAGGTTGTGATTAGATTTGTAATTTTGCAGATAGTAGCAAGCATAATTTTTGCGGCATTGAAATAATGCCGCAAATTTTTTATACATCATATTTTTTTGTCTGTAAGCGTTTTTCGAATTCTGTTTTTTCAAGGGGCTTATCAAAATAAAAGCCCTGTACCAGATCGCAGCCCACTCTGTGGAGAAGGTCTATCTGATCCTTTCTTTCAACTCCCTCTGTTATTACCTCGATATCGAGCTCCTTTGCCATTCGGATAATGTTTCTTAGAATGGTCTCATCGCGGGAGGTCAGAACCTCGGCATCTATGAAGGACTTGTCGATTTTTATGGTATTGACCGGCAGGTCTCTCAAAATTCCAAGGGATGAATAGCCGGTACCGAAATCATCTATGGAGCTGGCGATATGCATGCCCTTCAGCTTATGGAGGAAATCGGTAATAAGTCCCTTTTCCTTTGAAGTGGCAGTCTCTGTTACCTCTATCTGAATATAATCAAGATCAATATCGTATTTATGAATTATCTTAAGTATCTGCTCCGCCAGATGCTCGTCTGTAAGATCGCTTCTTGAAAAATTGACTGATACAGGAACAGGATCCATTCCGTGATCAATCCATTCTCTGAGGGTGCGACAAACATCCTCAATAACATATATATCAAGACCTACAGAATAGCTGTTTCTTTCAAGAACGGGAACAAACTCTGCGGGATAGACATATTCGCCTTTACACAGCCAGCGGGAGAGGGCTTCAGCACCTACAAGCTCGCCTGTCTGGGTATTTACCTTGGGCTGGTAATAAATCTTAAATTCCCTTTGTGAAAGTCCTTCTTCAAAACGGTCTTCAATCTGCTTTTCGCGGTAAACCCTTGTGCTCATCTCCTTTGTTACAAAGAGGAAGGGCTCATTGGATAAGGATCTTGCAACGCTGCAGGCTATGGAGCTTCTGCCAATAACCTGTCCGGGATTTTTTACTGAGTCGTCGATATCAAAAACTCCCGCAACTGCGCTGATGGTAATGGGAACCTTTGCTCCGTCCTTGATTCCGAAGGTTTCTGTTTTTTGTAAAAGATTAAGGAAAGCTTCGGTTTTTTCTTTCCTGATAAGCGCAACGAAATTGTCGCCACCAAGGTGACCTATGATCTCATCCTCTGAGGTGAACTCTAAAAGTACCCGGGAATATCTGACTATGATATTGTCTGTTTCCTCGGGGCCGTAGCGCCTGTTTATAAGACCAAAGCCGCGAAGATTAAAGTAATAGGAATTATATTTTTTAAGCTCTCCCGCCAGCATTTTCTGCGTGGCAAAGGAAAGGAAGCCTCCTGAATTGGGAAGTCCTGTTAGATACTGGGTAAGAACACTTCTCTGAACAAGCTCAACAAGCCTGCATCTGCCGATGTGAATTAGAAATACCTTCATGATCGAAAGCAGAACCTGGCGCTCCTCGGGACTCCAGTTGGTACTGATGGGTGCATAAACCTTTGCGGTTATTATCCCGTTCTCAAAAGTCCTGTATGATTCCTCAAGCCATACAATCTCGGCTTCGGTATCATCAGAAATCTCACCCTCGTAAACAGATAAATGGCGCACCTCACCTGTAGGGGTTTGACGCGTTTCGGGGATATTCATATCCAATGTAATACGAGTGATACTATAGGCAGGAGCAATCTCGTCGAATGCTTCCTGAGCGGAATCGACAGAGTTCTCAGTGCTTGAAAGCACCTGAATAAATCGGTCAAGTAAGATGTAATTCTGCATGTTTTCGCCCATTTTCTGATATGAAAATACTTCACTATCGGTACAATCTTTATTTTGCAACAAATGAACCACTAAAACAAGCATTTATTTTTCTTAATTGTTTCATTGGCATTTTATACAATTAATTATGAAAATTTCGTAAAATTGCTATAGCACATAATTATAAAAAATTGGTAAAATAGATTATATGCTTGACTAAAAATCTCACGAGGGGGATAAGGATGGGGATAACAATCAGGCAGTACTCATCGGTTGTGGTGACAATCAGCGAGCGCGAATCAGAAGCAGTCAAAATTGCGGTATCGAATCTGATCCGGGACTTTAAACGTGTGCTACAAATTAATACTGAAGCTGCAGATCCGGACTGCCAGAGAGTACTGGTAGGAACGGTTGGCGTGTGTGATGACTTGGAAGAGGAAGATCTTACAGGCCTTTTCAGCACGTCCGGAAGAAGGCGCAAGGAAGCCTATGTAATACGCGACAGGCGCGGAATGCTGGTCATAGCAGGATCAGATAAGCGCGGAACAATCTATGGTATCTATGAATTTTGCAGAACCATTCTTGGGGTATCACCCTGGTATTTCATGGCGGATGTGCCGGTTAAACCAAAGATGGAAGTGATGCTTCCGGATGATTATCATGTTTCCGATCATCCAAGCATTGAGTACCGCGGAATTTTTATTAACGACGAGGAAGAGCTGGAACAGTGGGTTCAGCGTTATATCGGCGAGACTACCATAGGCGTCAGGACCTATGAAAAAATATTTGAGCTTATGCTAAGGCTTAGGCTTAATTACATATGGCCTGCCATGCATGTGAACTCCTTTAATGCCGACAAACAGAATGGTGCTCTTGCTAACAAGATGGGCATAGTAGTGGGTTCCTCCCACTGCGACATGCTGATGCGCAGCAACAATAAGGAGTGGAGACCATGGCTTGAGAAAAAGGGCTACAGCGATGTCAGATATGATATCACTGCCTCAGATAAAAGCCGTGACGCAATAATCGAATATTGGCGTGAGAGTGTTGAACAGAATAAGGACTATGAGGTTACCTATACTCTCGGAATGCGCGGAATTCACGATTCGGGCTTTGAGACCGTTGCCCTTTCGGGACTTCAGGGGGATGACCTCCTTAGAGGAAAGATAGAGCTTTTAGAGGATGTAATGGAAATCCAGCAGGAGATTCTTGATACAACCTTAGATTATAAGCCCATGCGTATTTTCGTTCCCTACAAGGAAGTTCTTGAATTATATGATAACGGATTACATGTTCCGGATGATTATACCCTTATATGGGTTAATGATAATTACGGTCATGTCAGAAGATATCCTAATGAGGAAGAGAAGAGACGCCCCGGCGGAAACGGTATTTATTATCACAATTCCTATTGGGCACCGCCAGGACAGTCATATCTTTTCATCTGTTCCGTGCCCCTTGCTCAGACCCGTAACGAGCTGAAAAAGGCATACGAGGAGGGAATCAGAAAGCTCTGGGTAACAAACTTTGGTGCGATAAAACCCCTTGAGCAGCAGATTACCTACTATGCCCAGCTGGCATGGGATATAGGAAAAGAAAACACTATCTGCGGTGATGAGGTGCAATTCCTTGCCCAGTGGATAGATGAGACCTTCAGCGGAAGACATGGAAAGAAGCTGGCTCCCCTTTTGGTTGAGTTTGACCAGCTTACCAATGTGCGCAAGGTCGAGCAGATGGATGTGGATGCTTTTTCACAGACTGCTTATACAGACGAGGCGGTAAGCAGAATTCACCGCTATGAATATATGTTTAAAACAGGAAACCGTATCTACCATTCTCTTCCGGACAACGAGAAGGATGCGTTTTTCCAGCTTATACTTATGAAAATTCACGCCGCATATTATACCTATACCATGTATTATTATGCGGACAGAAGTAACCTCTGCATGAGACAGGGTAAGACCCACAGTGCCGCCGATTATACGGAAAAAGCGCTGTCCTTTGACCATGCAAGAAGAGGTATGCTTTACTTCTACAACCATGTTATGGCAAACGGAAAATGGGATGGAATACTTACCCCTGAGGATTTTCCGCCGCCGCGAACTGCCATGTATCCGGCCTGCAAGCCTCCCCTTGAGAAGGCAGCGGACCATCTGATAATCACCTGTCAGAACGATGACAGTGCCATTACCTTTGTTAAGCCCGTTGAAAAGTGGTTTGAAATTGCAAATGCCGGCGAGAATGAAATCGTGGTAACGGTTGATCTGCCGGGATGGCTCAGAATTGCTGAGGATAGCATAGTAGGCTTTGAGGGTCATGGCGACATCAGAATAAAGGGCGAAGAAAGAATCCTTCTTGAGGTAGACTGGGAATCCGTTCCGGAAATGATTACCCAGATGTCCGAAAGGGGCGATGTTAAGCCTGAGGATAAGATAGTTTCCATCAAGGATGAAATACATATCATGGCTCTCATGACAGGTGAAAGCTGTGTTATACCTGTAGAGATCAGACTTTTCAGAGGCATAACTCTTCTTGGACAAAACAATATTGTCTTCCCTCCGCACATGGAGGATGACGGAATGCTCCGAATCGAGGCCGACATGGTAAGGGATCTTTCCGGTGCATGGATTCGCATTCCGAACCTTGGAAGAAACAGAGGATCTCTTGTAGAAGCAAGAATGGAGAGGGCAACTCTTACCTATGAGGTAACGGTTACCAGTGAGGGTGCGTTCCTTTTGGAGCTTCACAGATTCCCGTCTCTTAATGCCATGGGCAGGATTAGAATAGGAGTATCCGTGGATGAAAATCCTGCGGAGCTGATAGAATCCGAGTCCATCGATGAGTATAAGGGTGATTGGAAGAATAACGTAAGAAATAATGTGGATAAGCTTTATCTGCGTCTTCCAAACATAAAGGCCGGTGCCCACAGAATTATATTCCACGCAGTGGACAAGTATTTTGCGTTCTCAAGATTTGTTATTTATACAAAGGAGAGAAGAGAAAATACACTTGGAATCAGAGGCGGCGATCTGCGCCTTCCCCTTTCCTTTGATGCTGCGGGATTTTCATGGGATTTCTATGGTAAGGAAGCTTATGAGCTGCCGCCAAGACCCGTATACTATGCCCTGAGAAAGCAGAAGGGCGATGGAATCGGTGAACATATGGAATTCCTCAGTCATTATGGAACACCTATCCCGGCTTCCGAGATCCTTGCTCAGGGACTTCACCCCATGCAGGAAAAGGATGGAAGAATTCTCATAGAAGCAGCTTCTGCCCTTTGCGGATCCAAGGCTGCATATACTGAGAGTGATCTTTGGGATTACTGTAATTCGCCCTCCCACGGGGAGACAGGCCTTGCAATGTATATAAGAGATGAGGCGGCGCTTGAGAATTTCCACAAGACAAAATGGGGCGGTACAAGTGCCATAAAAAAAGCCCCTTCACTTCACTATGTATTTGAAGCAAGGGGAGGAACCTACCGTATATGGGCTAGGGTTCTTATGTGGGATGCTGCAAAATCGCACTTCACAATAGGCATTGATGACAAGATATACTCAGAGCAGGACCTTTACGGTGGCCAGGGAATCTGGAGATTCTCAGCTGAGAACATCTGGCGCTGGGTACCTCTGGTGGATGTGAAGCTTCGAAACGGAAGACATACCCTTAGATATTATGCTATGTCAGCCGGCATCCGTGTAGAGCAGTTCTTTATAACATCTACAGATGGAATGCCGCCGGCAATGGCTTAAAATTCACTTTTATTTATTCTCTCGAGATCAATGATATCAGCTATCTGCTCGGGAGTCAGGAAGCCATCTTCTTTGTTTCCTTTTATGAAGAGGCTTTCATCAACGGCATTGCCCTTCTGATTGAAATATCCATCAAATTCAGAGGGAGCAGCGCTCTTTAGATGAACCTTTGAATTATTTGCATTAGCTGCATTTGCAAGAGAACGGGCAGGATCGTAAGAGCTTGCCTGTTTTTTTGCGGCTGCGGAAGGAGCTGCGGACTCAGGCTTTTGCGTAGCAGTCTGCGCTTGTTTTGGCTCCTGATTTGCTTTTGCCTTTGAGGGAGTCCTGTCTTCTATAGACTGGAGCTCTGCCAGATCATTCGGATCAACAAGCTGTTCAATGGACAGTGATCCCTGCCTTGCAGAAGAATCTGAAGCAGGAGTCTTATCCTTTCGATTATCTGCTATCTCGGGTATATTATGAGCATCAGCAACACGGCTTGCTCTTGATCTTATGATTTCATTTTCTCCGCGCTCAGGAATAAGATCTGCGGCATCATCCGGTGACAGAAGCTGCTCGGCAAGACGCCTTGTAATATCATCAGACTCGGCAGCAGGAATCGGAGGAACATAGTTAACAGGAATCTTATCTCCCGATGCTACGGCCTCATCAGATGACTGAGAATAATTCAGAATATCATTAATCTTAATGCCGGCTTTCTCTTTCTTTTTATTACTTATAAGCGTAACAAGATCAGCACCCATAGAATCAAGGGTACAACCGATCGCCAGCTGATTATCAAGTGTGAAAACTCTTACGACGGTGGCCTCGCAGGCATAGAAATGGAAGTAGTTCGGATCATATCTGAAGGAAGCCGTGATATGGTCGCCTACTCTGCACACAGCGTCATTATCCAGAATGAATGCAATTCCCTTCATGGAGATATCATATACAAGTGCATTTCTGATATCGCCTTCTTTACCGATTCGAATAACACCAAGCTTATCGATGTCGTAGCGTTCAGCCTGTCTTCTGTTGATCACAAGACCATCCTCAGGACATCTTATAAGGTGGTACTTACCGTATTTTGTTTCTACAGGACCGATGGATTTTGATTCAAACTGATAGCTTCTGCCGTCTCTTTTGTTGACTGCGATTATTTTGCAGGGTTCACGAAACGTGAGATCATGATCAAAATAAGTTAAAGACTCAACTAACAGGCCGTCTCGAACACCGATGGCAGCCTTGGTTATGAGAAGAATCCCATGTCCGTTAATACTAGCGTGAATTTTTATTTTGGAATCTTTCATTACGTCACTGAGTTTCATAAAAATATTATACCACAATGCTAATAAAAAAAGAGCGAAATGACGATATAAGAATCAGAAGCTGGGCAGAGCTTATATAGTTATGCCCGGTTTCTTTTTTTACCAGAAAAGTAATTCTCAAAATGGGCATAGCTTAGTTAAGTGTTGTGTTTTTTTCATTTAATATGGAGGGATGCTTATGAGAATTGCCAGTAGCAACATCAATTTGGTTTCGGAGAGAAAGTATGTGTCACGCTCCGAATTCCGCATGGAGAAAGGGATGACTTCCATCAGTAACAAAAGTGAAGGGGTAGCGGATTTCAAGGATGTGCTGTTTACCAATTATAATGCAGACGGTGAATTTGCCGTGATGAGTGATACGCCTGTGGATAAGAAGGTATCGGAGATAGATGAGCTCAGGCGGCAGATAGTAGAAAAGCTGTTAAACATTATGCAGATATTGTTTGGAGGCGGTGAAGGAAAAAACAATAAAATGAACGAGTACATGAAGGAGTTAACCGCAAAAATGAATGGCGGCTCCTATCAGCTTATGAGCGTTACTACAGCAACCTACACCCACATTGAAGAGGAGCATACAGCCTTTGAAGCCCAGGGAACTGCCATGACAGCGGATGGGAGAGAGCTTCATTTTGGAATAAATGTATCCATGACAAGTAAATTCTGTGAGTCCATCGGAATAACTCATATGCAGCCTGCAGAGCTTATCGATCCCCTGGTAATAAATGTCGGCAGCGGAGTGACCAGCGTATCGGATCAGTCCTTTGTGTTTGATCTGGACGCAGACGGCACAGAAGATAAAATAAGAAGACTTGATTCAGGAAGCGGCTTCCTTTCTTATGACAGAAACGGTGACGGTGTTATAAATAATGGAACAGAGCTCTTTGGGGCAAGAACCGGCGATGGCTTTGCAGAGCTGGCAGAATTCGATAAGGATAATAACGACTGGATAGATGAAGCTGATGAAATCTATGAAAAGCTCAGGGTCTGGTGCCATGATGAAAACGGAAATGAAACACTTATGACACTGAAGGAAGCGGATGTAGGAGCAATCTATCTTGGAAAAGCAGATACGCAGTTTACATCAAGAGGAAATGATTTCATGATAAATGCCCAGTTCAGATCAAGCGGAGTCTTTTTAAAAGAGTCCACAGGAGAAGCGGGGGTAGTGCATCAGATAGATATGGCAAAGATATCGTAGACATGAAAAAGCGGCGGATTTGATTATTTTAATCCGCCGCTTTTTTGACTCATGAATATAATATTAGTTTGCAGCTTCAGCGCTGAAAATATACTTGCGAACAGGCATAAGAGCTGTGATCAGGATTGATCCGCAGATAACACATGCAAGAATCTCTCCGGCAGCAACTGTAACCATAAAGAACGGAATGGTACCTTCCATACCATACGCAAACTTAAGTACAAAAGGAATAATAAGTGCGTTTGAGATAACAGGCGGAAGTGTTACAAGGAATCTGTGATTCTTAAGCTTGTAAGAAACTACCGCAGCTATTGCTGTAGCAAGTGTTCCAAAAATGATGTCCGGAAGTGCACAGCCTGTAAGTACGTTACTAAGGAAGCATCCGATGATAACGCCCGGAACAGCAGCAGGTGTGAAAAATGGAAGTACGCAAAGTGCTTCGGATACGCGGAACTGAATAGCACCGCTTGCAAGGTTGACTGTTGCTACCATCATGGTAAGCACAACATAGATAGCAGCGATAATGGCTGCCTGAGTCATAAATAATACATTCTTTTTCATTTCTTTCTCCTTTAGGTTTTTGCGAGTGGGAAGGAAGATCTGTTAAACAGATCGTAAACACTCGTATTAAAAATGTAGCGTATGCTAATATAACACCACACCGAATTAATAGCAAGCACTATTTTGCAGGGTTAAGTACTATGTCTATTATTTTATCCTGGCTCTCCTGCGGCATAGCCTCGAAGATCGGAAGCACAAGAACTTTCTTTGAAAGATCTCTCGCGATATCAAGATTGCAGTTCTTGTATTTGTTTTTAAAGCAGGCCTGATCTGATGTAATAGGATGAAAATACTTTCTTGAGAAAATATTATTTGCTCTCAGCTTTTCATAAAGGAAATCTCTGGTTTGTCCATAGCTTTCTTCAATAACAATCGGATAGTAGGCGTAATTTTTTGAAGAATCAGCTCTCTGAGTAAGAAAGCTTATTCCCTTAGCGGATGCAAGAGCATCGTCATATCTCTTAGCACATTTTTTTCTTGAAGCTATGGAATCGTCGATGTGCTTAAGATTACAAAGTCCCATTATTGCGCAGAACTCGTTCATTTTTGCATTGGCACCAACCTCTACAACCAGTTCCTCGCCTCTGATGCCAAAGTTTTTCAGGTTATAAAGCTTATCATAGAGAGCAGGGTTTGAGAAAACAGCAGCACCGCCTTCTATGGTGTTGAATACCTTTGTGGCATGGAAACTGAAGATGGATGCATCTCCGAGATTGCCTACTCCGACAGTTTCCTTCTTTTGGCCTGAAGGATCCGCTATGGTTATCCTTTCGCCAAAGGCGTGGGCCGCGTCATATATTACCTTAAGCCCGTATTTATATGCGATATCCTCGATTTTTTCATAATCGCATATATTGCCGTACACGTGGACAGGCATAATGGCCACGGTTTTTTCAGTGATAAGATCCTCGATTTTCGACTCATCAATAGTGCCGTCCTCCGGCTTGATATCACAGAAGATAGGCTCTAATCTGTTTCGTACTATTGCGTGAGTAGTGGAAATAAAGGTAAAGGGCGTAGTGATAACTTCACTCCCCTCAGGAAAACCAAAGGACTGCAGCGTGAGCTCCAGAGACATATGACCGTTTACCATGAGGGATACAAAGGGAACATCAAGATATTCCCTCAGTTTGTTTTCAAGCTCCTGATGGTAATTGCCCATGTTTGTGAGCCAGTGGGAGTCCCAAAGGGGTTTTATTGCTTCAATATATTCTTCATAGGACGGCATGGATGACTGTGTGATATTTATCCTTTTCATTTCTGGGTTCTCCCTATCTCCAGTGCTTTGTCGACTAATTTTTGCATCTGTTCTTTCATATTTACGCCTACGTTACGTTCATTAAAGTGCTGTCTGGCTTTTTGAGATTGTGATGTATAAAACTCAGCATCTGTTATATATCTGTGAGTCAGGGAGACCATCTCGTCATAGCTGTCGCATACAAAGTCTTCTCCCGTAAATGCGCTTACATCACAGTCAGGTAAAGTGATCACGGGAATTCCGTTTGACATGGATCGCAGCGCACCGCCTGATCCGCCTGCACGCTTTGGATTTAGGAAAAGATCGGTTATGCAGACTGTCTGAACGAAATCCTCTCTGTAACCAAGTCTGACGGTATGGGAATCAATACCTTCAGGAAGAGGTAATTCATATTTGCCGATAAGGACAAATGTAACATTATCGTTTTCATTTATGATTCTGTTCATTACATCCTTGAATTCATCCGTTATCTCATCATCGAGCCTGTTGCCGGCAATGACTATTGTAAAGCTGTCGGGGTCTATGCCAAAGGCCTTCTTTGTATATTCTTCTTCCTTTGAGTTTTCTGTAAGAGGAAGCGCCTGCATATTGATAAATAAGGTTTCCTGACCTAGAGAATGTATGTATTTTTCCTCTTCTTCTGCATCGGCATCATTTTTCTGATAAGAAACAAGAAGATGTGCATCTGACACATCATAGTTATTCCCTGCAGGAATGGAGATAAATGTCGACATTGACCGCCATACCAGATCCGTCATTGGAAACCCGCCAAACTGAAGGATAAATTCCGGTCTTTTAATATATAGTTTTCCAATGACATCAAGGATTTTTTCTTTAGTGGAACTATTTAAATCGATCTGGTAGTAATGGATATCCTCATCGTGAAAACGATAGACCTGATCACCCCAATAGGGCATGTAGGTAGGCATAACGATGTCACCTGACCAATAGGCAGATGTGGCATTGGTATCTATGGGTTCGCCTGTGACAATGAGCTGAACCAGATAGCCAAAATATTTCTGTAGATAATAGCAAATAGAAAGAACTATACGGGAGGGAGCGTGCCTTTCGTCAAGGAGCTGCCCTGTGACAACAAAAACAAGCTCGTGATCGCGCTTATCATAAGGGATCATATCGATTGATGCCCCAAGCTTATTTAGAAATCGAGTGGCAATATGTCTGTAGACTTTTCTCCTGAAGGGATAGTCGTCGTTTTTTCCTTCAATAAAACGAAAATATCTGGTCTGGAAAAGAAGAGAGGTTGTCATAGACATATCAAGAGAATCCTTAAGAAGGATGTTCTCAATCTGGACAAGATAAGCTGAATCCATTGTACACAGATAAACTGCAGATAAGAAAAGGATATATAGCTGGACATCATTTTGAAAAGCATTGTCAGCAAGAGAAAGGACTTCTTCTGAGTCCCATTTATTTTCTTTTAATTCCAAAGTAAGAGCTTCAATGTTTTTATCATAGTCGTCGGTGCGATTGGGATAGTTGGAGTTAATAACCAAAATAACCCTGTCACACAATCTTCCGAAGCTTTTCATGTCTTTTCCCCTCATCAAAGAAAGCTTTTGTAAAAGTGTGCATATATTATTATTTATCGACATCCTATGTTCATATTATACCCTTAATTGTGATAAAAT
>NZ_AUJO01000014.1 GCF_000424265.1 Butyrivibrio sp. WCD3002 | reverse complement strand
CGCTAGCGTAAATTTTCACTCGGATTAAATAAAACACAAGAGAACACCAAAGTCTGATAAAGTTAAAGGTGACTAAACCAAACTATAAAAGACAGAGGTGTTCTCCATGGTAAAAAGTATACAGTATTTTAACGAGGAATGTGTACCAGTTTTTGAAAGGCTTGAGGATGATTTTTTGAAAGATCCCTCAGATATCGCATCCTACATTACTAAGCTGACAGATGAGCTTCATAAGGCTGGTATAAGAATGATAGAGGAGACGCTTGGATATCTGGATCAGATGATCACAGAAAGTGAGATGAGAAAGCTTTCATGGGTGGTGGACAGACACGAGGCCAAGCAGCTTATAACATCCCTTGGTAGCGTTAATTACAACAAGACTTTGTTCAAAAACAAAGCAGAAGGAAAACGCTCTTATATCATAGATATGCTCATGGGGATGGATCCTCATGAAAGAATGACAGAGGACGCAGAAGCAAGGCTTTTAGAAGAAACAGTTCAGACTTCATATCGAAGAGGCGGAGAAAAAACAAGCATACTCGATTCTGTCAGTAAACAGACCGTGATGAAGAAAATACATGCATTGCAGTTTTCACCCGAAGATGAAGTGTTGGTAGATAAGAAATTCGTACAGTTCCTGTACATAGATGCTGACGAGGATCATGTATCGCTCCAGTTCAAGGAGAAAAAGGGTGATCTGATCAAAGGTGAAAATGGTTATAAGTATAACAGCATGATAGAAAAGCTAGTCTATGTCTATGAAGGTATTGAAAATGAATCCCCAAAGAGTAAGAGACATAGGCTTATCAATCCTCATTACTTTTGCTCTGACAGTACCAGTGAGACAAACGATGCCTTCTGGGAGCGCATCTACGCATATATAGATACACACTATGATATGAGTCGTATCGAAAAGATATACATAAATGGCGATGGTGGTGCATGGATTGAAGCTGGGAAGAAAAATGTTTCCGGAGTCATAGTGACAATGGATGAGTTTCATATGCAGAAGTACCTTGGAAAGATTACCAGCCATCTCCAGGATAGTCAGTGGGATGCTATTTCAGAACTCCGAAAGATCATCATGCAAAAGACTAAGAATGACTTTAATTCATACGTGGACATGATAAAGGAGTATCTTGAAGCCGGTGATAAAAAGCAGGCTTCGAGCATTGAAGAAGGAAGAAAATATATCCTTGATAACTGGATGCCATGCAAAGTCAGGCTGAGTAATAGAAGAAAACTACCAGGGTGTAGCGCTGAAGGACATGTGAGCCATGTTTTATCATCACGAATGAGCTCAAGGCCGATGGGATGGAGCAAGTGTGGAGCAGGAAAAATGGGAAGGCTCAGAGCATACTTCTACAACGGTGGAGATATGCTTGAACTAGCTAAGTTCCAAAGAGAAGAATTAAAAGATGCTGCAGGTTATGAGATGTCATATTTCTCACCTACAGAGGTAATGAAATCTGAAAAGAACAGACACTATGAGCTTGGGAAGTATATGGCTGCTATACAGGGAACGCTTCCATCAGAGATAAAGAAAAAACTATGCATCAATCATCACATCGCTGGATTATAAGGCATTGGAGATGCATTATTGAGCTTAGTCCTCTTGATCAACCGGAAAGCAGAGGAAATATGTATGTCAAGGGTGCAAAGCACCTCTAAGAGGCATGCCCTTGACATACATATTTTCCTCAGCTCAAAAACATACAAGAGGACTAAGCGTAGGGTTGCCATAAGGAAATCAAAAGCGTAATATAAAACCAATATTTCAAAAGCCTGATTTTTTATCAGAGCTTCTTTGGTGGATTCTAACCTTTTATTTCCGTAGGTAAATTTACGCGGCCATGTACCCTCGAAAAGGTTGACAGATAAAAATACAGGTAATATATTCAAGTTAGAGCATAAAATGTGCTTATCCATAATATTACAAAAAGAGGAGCTTTATGTTAAGCGTGGTGAATTAATTTCATTGCAATACGGCTACATGATATTGCAATGAGCACAGGATTCAATGAATCAATATTTGTGGGTTAGTGGTGTGTACCACTGGCTTATTAGATTACGCTTAATAATATTATGGTAAAGAAGCCGCATTTTATGAGGTTGTTTTTTGATATGTGTAAATTTAGAACCATGATATCTTTGCGTAAGATGTCATGGTTTTTCTTTTGCCAAAAAACAACACTAGCGCAGAATTACGAAGATGAAATCCTTTTTATGACGAAAGGGGGAATAAGAATGTTAGAAAACTTAATTATAAGAGCAGAAGAACCTGCTGATTACAAAAATACAGAACTGATGACCATGCGCAGCTTTTTCAATAAATACAGGCCGGCAGCAGATGAGCATTTTCTTGTGAGGATAATCAGAGAATCCGAAGATTATATTCCGGAAATAAGCAGGATTGCTGAATGGAACGGCCAAATTGTTGGAGCTGTTTACTACACAAAGGCATGGATAGTGGATGGTGATGTGACACATGAGATAGTCACCTTTGGCCCGCTGGCAGTGGAGCCCACCCTGGAGGGAAACGACATTGGCGGAGCGCTTATGCGTGAAACCATAAAGCTTGCCAAAGAGGCAGGTTATGGAGGAATCGCTTTGATAGGAGAGCCCAATTATTATCCGCGTTTTGGATTTGAGCGGGGTTCAAAGTATGGAATCACTGATGAACAGGGTAACAGCTTTGATGAATTAATGGTTCTTCCGTTAAATGCAGATTTTTCAAAGATCAAGGGAAAACTCATTGAGAGCAGGGACTTTGAAAAGCTTGAGGACAAGGAAAGACTTGCAAAGATCAATGAAGAGTTTCCCAAATATCGCGTAGTTAAAGTACAGGAAGATTTTATGCAGATATTTGAACAGCACCTTGGAGTGGTTGAGAAGATAGAGGATGACACATATATGGTTCGCTACTGGGAGCTTGTAATCCCTACAAAGCTTTCAGATGGCCTGGATAAAAAGCCGGAAGTAGGAAGTGATGTGCAGTTTATCTGGAATCATAAAGGTGAATCAAAGATCACAAAGGTGTTCAAAAATCTGCTTGAAGATTGAGAGGGAAAATGAACACAGAAAAGCAAATTGAATTCGATAAAATTAAAAATATATGGTCAGAGCTGGCATGCACTGACTATGCAAAGGAACAGATAAATAAGACGGAAATCATCTTAAATGAACGTGAGCTTAGAAAAGCAATCAAGGATACCACAGAGAGCCGCGTGATGATTGAAAAGTTGGGGAATCCGCCTCTTCAGAATGTTACAGAGATAAGAGATATTTTGACGATAGCTGATAAAGGAAAATGCCTTACACCCTATCAGCTTGAGAGAGTTGAAACGGCGCTGGTGGCTGTAGAGAGAATGATGGATTACCTTAGCCGCGGAAGGCAGTATGACAATTCACTTGCTTACTATGATGAAAACCTAAATCCTCTGTCCGAGCTTAAGGAAGAGATAGTAACGCAGATCAGAAATGAAGAGGTGGATGACAGAGCATCAAAGGAGCTTTACGAACTCAGAAACCGCATAGTTTCCATGGAAGAATCCATGAAGCAAAAGGCTGACCAGATAATCAGGAAAAACGCAGCCTACATGACTGATTCCTTCCATACCGTTAGGAATGGAAGAGTATGCGTTCCGGTAAAGAAGGAATATAAATCCAAGATTCCAGGTAGCGTTATAGGAAAATCTTCAACGGGAAGTACGCTTTTTGTAGAGCCGGAGGGCCTTTCAAGGTGCTATGAAGAACTTGAGCTCCTTCGCATAGACGAAGAGAATGAAGTATACAGAATACTTTATACTCTTACCGCTATGGTATCGGACTATGCCTCGATTATGGAAGAAAACGTTCAGATGATTGAAAAGTTGGATTATGTCTTCTCGAAGGGAAAACTCAGTATTGATCTTGACTGCATAGAACCTGAAATAAATTTGGATAGGCGAATCAAGCTCGTGAAGGCGAGACATCCACTTATGGATAAAGAGGTAAACGTGCCTCTTGATTTTACACTTGGAGATGGTGACATAAGAGGAATAGTGATCACAGGCCCCAACACCGGCGGAAAAACAGTTTCCATCAAGACCGTTATGCTAAGCTGTTATATGGCTCAGTGCGGATTGCACGTAGCATGCAAGGAAGCGGATATCTGCATGAACAGTAATTACCTCTCAGATATTGGCGATGGACAGAATCTTTCTGAGAACCTGTCGACCTTCTCCGCTCATATCAAGAACGTTCTTGATATCCTTGGAAAGGTGAACCATGAAAGTCTTGTTATCATGGACGAGCTGGGATCCGGCACAGATCCTGCAGAGGGCATGGGAATTGCAGTAGCTATACTTGAAGAGCTAAGAAAGAGTAATGCGAATTTCCTTGTAACAACCCACTATCCGGAAATTAAGGATTATGCCGCCAAAACAGAGCATATCATGAATGCAAGGATGGCTTTTGATAGGGAAACTCTGCGTCCCACCTATGAGATGGTAATCGGAGAAGCCGGGGACAGCTGTGCTTTTTACATTGCCGAAAGACTTGGAATGCCTGCTGAAATGCTCTCCGTTGCAGCAAAGGCTGCCTACGGCGATGCAGCCGCTAACGATTATAGCTTTTCAGATAAAAAGGAAACACGAAAGAGAAGCACCGGAAGTAAGATCGTCAAGGCAAAACAGATACATTCCACAGCAGAGCTGGAGCAGAAATTCAGCATCGGTGACAGTGTAATGGTCTATCCTGAAAAGAAGATAGGAATTGTATGCGAGCCCATAGATAAAAAGGGAATCTTACGAGTTCAGCTGCCAAACAAGAAAATCTACATAAACCACAAGAGAGTAAAGCTCCATGTAAAAGCAGACAAGCTGTACCCGGAGAACTACGATTTTTCAATCGTCTTTGATACAGTGCAGAACCGAAAGGCAAGACACGAAATGAGCCGAAAACTTACGGATAAAGTAATTATCTATGACCCAAATGACTAATAGTAATGGAGGGGGGGTAGATCCGCTTCGCTTAAATAAAAAGAACCGGTTTAAGTTAACCGGTTTCTTTTATATTTAAGCGTTAGACAGGGCTCGAAACTATAACTTCCTTTTTACAAAAGTGTTCCTAATATATGTATTACGCTCCTTTTTACACAACATATATAAGAAAAACTCTTAAGCCAAATTTATATACCTATTTCTCATGTAACTTCTCCGCAAGGTATATAAATTGAATATAATAATTTAATTTATATACTTTTTTATATTAATTTCCAGTAGCATTCACTCACATGTACTTTATTAAGCACAGAAAAAGTATATAAAAGACCATAATATTTCTATCTTATATACCTGCCTTACTCAGTGGTTTAAAAAAAAGGTATATAAATTCTATGTGTTTTTACATCTTATATACCTGTCTCACAAAGCACGTATAAAAACATGAATCATACGTGTCCTTTGTATAGGTAGTAGTTCAAAGTTCGAGATTTCTTTTTACAACAACACAAATGTAAAATGGGAAAGAAAGTAGCATCTATGGTTTCTGTTTGATAATCATGTCCAATCGCATCAAGCATTTCCGTTTTTTCGGAACCACACCAACATTTGTATTTTTCAATACCTTGCTCTGTGAATGTGGGTTCTTGAAATTCTATCTGCTTGAAGATATGTGGATGAAACTTGTAATAACCAACACCGCATATAACTATCGCTATTGTAATTCCAAGTAATATCTTAACAGCTTTATTCTTCATGAATCCCTCCTGTTCCTCATCCACAATTATACGTTCCTTCGCCAGAGGTGCCAACCCAAAGTGTTTTCCTATAGTGAATAATGAATTGTAATTTTCTTATAGTACTTTATGCATGCTGAAATTATACATTGCTATTTCTGGTTGCTAAACATTCATTTCCACAATTCATATTTGGGTTGTCATATGAATTGTGGATGCTTATAATAACATTATAATTAAAATTTGGTGGTGCGTATGAGTTATAAGACAACAGATGCTTTGATGAAGCATCTAAGGAATAATGGAGTAGCAATCGGTGGTACAAAACAGAAACGGCAACTTATAAACACCGGATACTATCACGGATATAAAGGATACAGATTCTTTGAGAATTCCTCTAAAAGACTTCCTTTTGTATCATATGATGAAGTTTATGCAACAATTCAATATGATTCTGAGTTGAAGGCCCTTCTTTATCCGAAGATGATGTACATAGAAACAGCAGTAAAGAACATAGCATTGGAAAGCATCTTGATTAAGGCTAATTCAGAATCCATTCAGGATATGTATGATAAAGTGGTAAGTAGTTATAATAATGCCCCCGCCAATGCCACTCCAGAAGAAAAGAAGAAGCTACAACAGAATAAGTTGAATCTTCAGAATTCTATACAGGCAAATCTGGCTAATGCATACAAAAAGAACAATCCTAAGATCACTCACTTTTACAACAACGTGGGATATTCTGATGTGCCAATATGGTCATTGTTTGAAATTATGACTATGGGCGATTTAGGATATTTGCTTTCTTGTCTGGTATACGATGTAAGAGATGATATTTCAAAGAGGTTGGGACTCAATGTTGCTGCAGATACCAATAGGCAACTTATATATAAATATATATATACATTAAAAGACTTAAGAAATGCTATTGCCCATAATGCTGTGGTTTTTGATACTCGTTTTAGGAATATTGAACCAACCAAGGCAATGAAACAATGTCTTATGCAAGAGATGGGATTGTCTTACATGAATTTTAAAACTATTGGTGACTATATTATTCTTATGGCTTATTACATGGTTTTATTGAACGTGCCTAGGACAGAAATCAAAGCTTTTCTTAGAGAATTTGAGAATATTACAGACAAATATAGGAATTCTGTAAATACAAATGTTTCTGCTATGGTAATTCACCCTGATCTTGGTAGCAGGATTTCTATGCTAAGGAATTATGTTCTAACCCATTGAATAAAACTTTTTGTTGATGTATACTTATAATACGAATTGGGGTATGTGTTTGCGGACACATACTTGAGAGGGTCGGAGTAATCTGATCCTCTTTTTTATTTGGATTCAATCAAAACCTGACCTAAGGTACCTATTATTTCTCAGTAAAAAAATTCAAGAACTCCACAAATAGATTACTGATGCATTCCACAAATATGGATTTTCTGTATAAATGATCCATCTTCTATAGAGGTCTCAGTAAATATGTTATCGTATTTATTTAGAATCACTGACACATTGTATAGACCAATGCCGCGATCGTTTCCCTTTGAAGATACCCCTTTTTTGCACATCTGAGAAACAGACAGCCCATGATCAATATATGAATTCGCGATTATGAAAACAATTCCATTGTCCAGTGTCCCTGAATGGATATTAAGAGAAGGATGGTCGGTCTCTACCGCAGCTTCAATAGCATTGTCAAGGTAGATACCAAGTATTCGTGTTATATCTATTGAATCGATACCGGGCTCACCTGTCTCATCAGGAATATCAACAGTAACTTCGATGTTTTTGTTGATTGCCAATAAGAGCTTGGAATAGAAAATACTTTTTATTTCCAGATTTTTGATTCTGGAAAGATTGGCAAGAGAAGCGTTCTTTTGAGTCAGCTCTTTTGTCAGAGGCATAATGTGATCATGAAAGAAAACATCAAGTTCATCATATCTTTTTTCATCAATAAAAATAGCCAACGTAGAGAGAATGTTAACGTAATCATGTTTAAAGGAGCGAAGGTTATTGTACGTGGCTTCCAGATTATCTGTGTATTCCCGGAGAGTGTTAAGATCCCTGATCCTTTGCTGCTGTTCATAGTTTTTCCGGGTTGTAATAAGTATTACCACCACTGAAGCAACTGTCAGAAATGTATAAAGGGTTACCAAAATGATCAGCGGATAATAGCGATCCTCGGCGATGTTCGTCGATAGAGTCATTATTCCAAAAATGAAAAAGGCGCTGAATGCCATTAGGAAGGTAATATATAGAAAAAGCTTATCATCTATTCTTTCGACAATTTTAGCCAGATGCTTTCGGTACAGTCTTTTGCAACCGAGAATGACCGGAAAATAGATGGCGGTCGATAAAACAACGATTATTATCATTTCTATAGGGCTTTGATCTGTATTAGTTATGGGATGATGAGCAAGGAAGTTGACGAGCGCAGACATCGGAAGTACTGCCAGTCCGATAATTATGTAAAGAATAAAATACACAATCGCGGATTTCTTTCTACCCGTAAGATGGCCCAGAAATATGGAGGGTATGATAAACCATGTGATTATCAATGGCCTTAAACCGGATAAAGTAATAACGAACATCAATGAGGAAAGCATGGTAAAGAATAAGCAATAATCTCTAATCTTTAAGGAACGAGAATAAAACGCTATTAGTCCGATAGTGAAAAGAATGGCATTACTTAATGAATTTAACAAAGCATATTCCAACATATATACTCCTTGTAAAGCCTGGCATTTACAGACTATTATAGACTATATTATTTCTTTATTGTTAGGGGAAATGCTCATATGATGAAGCTTTATCTATGTGAAGACGATGCACAGCAAAGAGAACATCTAAAGAAGACAATGGACAACGTGGCGCTTATAGAGAACCTTGATATGGAGTTTTCCTGCGTTACAGACAATCCGTACACGCTGCTTGAAAAGGTAGCTTCTGATGATTGTGTCGGTCTATATTTTCTGGATATAGATTTAAAGACGGATATGACGGGGCTTACCCTTGCAAAAGAAATACGGAAATATGATCCCATGGGATTTATTGTTTTTGTCACAACTCATTCGGAAATGAGCTACATGACATTTATGTATAAACTCGAAGCACTGGACTTCATACTGAAAGATGACGTGGAGGAAATGACCAGGCGAGTACGTGAATGTATCCTAAAAGCCAATGAAAGATTTTCTTCTGCCAAAAATAAAACTCAGGCAAACTATTCCTTGGCAGTCGGCGATAAGATTTTTACAGTGGATTATGATGAAATACTATTCTTTGAGACATCTGCCAATGCTCATAAGGTAATTCTGAATTGTAAGACCAGACAATTGGAATTTACGGGTAAGATAAAAGAGATTGAACGTGAGCTGGATGACAGATTTTATCGATGTCACAGATCCTTTTTAGTAAATACTGATAACATACTGGAAGTGGACACGGCCAATAGCATTATACGTATGGTGAACGGAGATGAATGTCTATTGTCCTTCAGGCAGGTCAAGGGACTAAAAGACAGGCTGAAACTCAAGAAAAATAAGTAGCGATGATCTGATATTTCGGAGTCGTAAACGTAAAATGTTTTCTTTGAGTATGACGAAAAAGACATTAAAACAGCAGTTTACTGCATAAATGAGAATACTGCATTTTTTTCTATATAATTTTTCGTAGTAGAAAAACTATTCGGAAAGAGAGGAAACGCTGTATGAAAAATGTGATTAAGGGAACTGTGATAACATTAGGAATCCTTGTTGTATTGATAATTGTAAATATCTTATGCAATAAAGCGGGACATGAACTTAACTCACTCTACACAGGAGTTATAACGCCTATAATAGCTATGGCGATATATGATAAGGTGACGGAAAATCCATCGAATAAGGAAGCATAATAAATATGCTTTAGTTAGTAAGAGACTAGAAGCGGAGACACGAATCCCGCACCGCGGATAAGTGAATCATTTCAATGCAAGCGATAGACGGGTTGCTGCTCGTCCGGGGGACGAGCGTTTAGCAACGACCGGAGCGAAGCGGAGATGCGAACACGCGGAG
The DNA here is from genome assembly GCF_000424265.1 of Butyrivibrio sp. WCD3002. Taxonomy (GTDB): domain Bacteria; phylum Bacillota; class Clostridia; order Lachnospirales; family Lachnospiraceae; genus Butyrivibrio. The sequence goes on along the minus strand of NZ_AUJO01000014.1, from coordinate 106,878 downwards.
CGGGTTCGAGTAATATGCGCGAAAAAAGGAAGATCTCTCGATCTTCCTTTTTTAGAGCGATAGACGGGGCTCGAACCCGCGGTCTCCACCTTGGCAAGGTGGCGCTTTACCAACTAAGCTACTATCGCATATATGTAAAGTCGCTTTCGCGACAGCAAAATAAATAATACAGTATGAACTTTTATCTGTCAATACTTTTTTTCAATTTTTTCTCAAAACGAAAAAACAATAAAAAATACTCAATAACTCAATCTTTTTGGTTGTAATTCTTTCGTTCTATACTATAGTATTCCTAAGAATAAATCTGCATTTATTACTTACAAGGAGACCAAACATAATGAGCAGAGAAAATAATCTTAATTATCCAATCATGCACTTCGCACCGACATACGGATGGTTAAATGACCCCAACGGCCTGGTTTACCATGATGGAATATATGAGCTTTTTTACCAGACTAATCCTAATGGAGTTGAATGGGACGATATGACCTGGGGACATGCCAGAAGTACAGACCTGGTCCGGAGATCCGAAAAACAGAGTTATACAGATTCCATGGATTAGGACAAAATGCGTTGCAAATCAGACAACAGGAGCAATGGGTGTTCCAAGAGAACTGACATTTAAGGAAGTTGATGGTTCTTTTATCTTAAAGCATTCTGTTCCTGAGTAAATCAGCTCTGCTATTAGGCCGGTAAACTGAGCTTTGACAAAGGTACCGGGATACTTAAACTTGGAATAATTATGTAATTGATACTCATAAATGCTCTAAAACTCAAAAACATTACTGACAGTAGGAGGTAACCATGACACATTTCAAGAATTTCAAATTGACGGTTTATTGTGTAACTCAGGTACTGGAGAGGATGGATTTAGACACCCTTAAGAAGCAGTATGATTTCATTGAGAAATATGTAGGAATTGACAAGGTTTATCTTGAGCCCTTCCGTGAAGGACACTGGGTGGACAAAGATAAAATGCGTGAATTTATTGATTTCTTTAAGGGGAAAAATGTAGAAGTAGCAGGAGGTTTCACAGCGGTTGTGCCGGATCTTGATGAAGAGGATGCCAAGAGACAGCGTCTTTTTGGAACCTTTTGCTATACAAATCCCAAGATGCGTGATCATATCAAAAAGGTATCCGAATACTGCGCAGAGCAATTTGATGAAGTAATTCTTGATGATTTTTATTTTACTAACTGCACCTGCGAAGATTGCATAAAGGCAAAGGGTGACAAAACCTGGGTTGAATTCAGAAAAGAGTTAATGAAGGATGTTTCTGAAAATCTGGTTGTCGGTCCTGCTAAAAAAATAAATCCTAATGTGAAAATGGTTATAAAGTTCCCTAACTGGAAAGAATCCTATCATGCAACAGGATACAGACCTGATGTTGAAAAGGATATTTTTGACATGGTTTATACCGGAACAGAAACCAGAGCCAGTGCATATCAGGATCAGCATCTTCCCACATATCTCAGCTACAGCCTGGTTCACTGGATGGATGCAGCTTCAGAGGGAAGAAATAACGGAACCTGGTTTGATACGTATCAGTGCTGGCCAATTGATGATTATCTTGAGCAGGGATATCTGTCTGCCTTTGCTAAACCAAAGGAGATCACACTTTTCCAGTGGTCTGACCTTTTCGAGAATAAACTGGTTACTCCCTTGGGACTCCAGTTTACAAGAATAGACAGAATGCTTGAAAAGACCGGCAAGCCTATAGGAATTCCTGCCTATATTCCATACGCTTCAGAGGGTGAAAACCACATTGAAGATTTTCTTGGCATGCAGGGATTTGCACTTCATCCTACGCCCATATTCCCTGAAAGTGGCAGTGTTTTAGTGACCCAGAGCTCACTTTATGATGAGAATGTTTTTGAAAAAATGAAGAAGCTGCTCATAAACGGAGGAAAGGTTTTTGTAACCACAGGCTTCGCTATGAAGGCGCCGGAAAATGAGTGGAAGGATTTGAGCAGCTCATATCTTACCGGCAGAAAGCTTGCTGTTTCAAGATATTACAAAACCGATGATCCTGCGGGTTATCTTGAGGATGTAAGTCCTATACTATATGCCGATGTGCAGCACTCAAATAATCTCTCCTGGTCCATATTAAACGGAGGTGCAGGAGAGTATCACACAACTCTTTTCCTAAGAGATACATACGGAAAAGGGCAGCTGTATCTTATCAATACTCCGGAGAATCCATCAGACCTTGCAAGGATCCCTGAGTGGGCAATGGATGCCATAAAGCCGGTATTTAATCTGGGCGGAATATATGTAAGTGCTCCAAATGTTTCTATTTTCCATTATGATAACGGGACATTTATTCTTTATGCGCATGTTACAGGAAAAGCACATCCTATTCATGCCACTATTCATATCCAAAAAGAGGATGCGGAGCTTACGTGGTTATCAGCACCGAAATACCTGGGTGAAAACTATAAGCTTCCATTGTCTCCTAATGAAGTACAGCATGACTTTGGAACTATTCATGAAAAGATCGTGGACGTGATACTAAATCCCGGCGAATTTTATCTTTATAAGTGCGAATAAGAGGAGAAATACTACGCATATCCGCTTTTACTATACTAACCCGGAAGGAATTACAAAAATGGCATCAAGTATTATGCACCTGGCAGTTACATACGAACTGATAAAGCGTTTCGATTTTTCGGATACAGACAGACTAAAATTTGGAGCTATTTTACCTAATGCAGGTCAGGGAAAAGCAGGACATTTAAACAAATTCATTTGGGGCCGAAATAAGAAGTCTTACGATTTTGAATTTTTCAGAAGTAGGTTTGGAGAATTGATGAAAACCGATGACCTGTACCTTGGGTATTACCTACACTTGGTGCAGGATATCTGTTACAGACATTTTGTCTACGATAAATATAAATGGAATCCCATGATTCCGGGGAATGTTGAGAGACTTCATAAGGACTACTCCATAATAAATTATTATGTCGCAGAAAAATACAACATAAAAAACGATATCGCAACCCCTGCCGGATTTGAGAACGAAGAGATAAACAGTGTTTGCACCTATGATGTCGACTGGCTTGTTAAGTCAATGGCGGGGTATTTTGAGAAGGTAGAAGATGAAGACATTTTCTTTTTTACAAGAGAAATGGCTGATGAGTTTATTGCAGAGGCGGTGGATATCTGCGCAAAGGAGCTGGACGCCCTTAGAAACGGCGGTAAGCTGATCGAGAGTTACGATAATGCCTGGGACAACAGGGTATATTCTCTTTTGGAGACTACTTTAAACACAAGAGATCTTGGTGGATACCGGATAGACGGAACAGAAAACTATACAAAGTACGGCCGTCTTATTAGGAGCGACGTAGCCAATTATCCGTCTGAAAAAGATATCGAGTTTTTGAAAAGTAATGGTATAACTACGATAATTGACACCAGGTCTTCGGGTGAAAAGGAAAAGAAGCCCCATGGTCTCACGGGATTAGATGGTTTTGATTATTATGACATTCCCATTCCTGAGGGCAGCGGAATACCGGAGAGTGTTGAGGCAGTGCCTGACAGTTATTACAAGATTGCCCACTCTGCAAAAATCGCAGAGGTATTCAAAACAATAGCTGCTGCAAAGTATGGAGTAATGTTTAACTGCACCGCCGGAAAAGACAGAACGGGCGTAGTATCAGCGATGATACTGTGGCTTTGCGGAATCAGAAAAAGCGATATTATTTATGATTACATGAGGACAAAGGAAAACAATATACCGCGTTTTGAGCTGATCCATAAAAATTTTCCTGAGCTTGATATGAACATTGTTATTCCCAATGAAAATAACATGATCAGGCTTTTTGAAATGCTTGAAGACAGGTACGGCACGCCGGAGAAATACTTCGAATCCATAGGCGTCAGTGCTGATATACAGAATAGAATAAAAGAAAAGCTTTGTATTTGATATGCATAATGGAGAAGCGGTCCAAGCATCGAAAAATACTTTATGCTATGGAATAGGTTGTTATGGAAAAAGTTTTAAATGAATTTGTTGAACAGACAAAAGAGATTTTGGGGGATAATCTTGTAGGCATATACCTGCATGGCTCCTACGTTATGGGATGCTTTAATCCCCAAAAGAGTGACCTCGATCTTATCATTGTTGTTAATAAAAAAATGGATGATGCTTCAAAGCGCGGGATCATGGATATGGTAGTTTCTCTAAATGAAAAAGGACCTGCAAAAGGCATAGAAATGAGCGTAGTGACTAAAGATGTATGCAAGCCATTTGTATATCCTACGCCCTTTGAACTTCATTTTTCTGTAATGCATCTTGGATGGTACAGAGACAATCCGGAGGATTATATCCAGAAAATGAATGGTACTGATGTAGACCTGGCTGCGCATTTTACCATCATTGGAAAAAGAGGAAAATGTCTATACGGAGAGCCCATTGATGAAGTATTTGGAGAGGTTCCCCAAAAGGATTATATGGATGCTATATGGGATGACATCGCTGAAGCCCCTGAGGATATTGAGACCAATACCATGTACATCACATTGAATCTGGCAAGAGTATTGGCGTATAAGAAAGAGCAGCTTGTTTTGTCCAAAAAGGAAGGCGGAGAATGGGCAATAAAGAACCTTCCTCAGGAATATAAGCAGCTGATAAGTGATGCTCTGCGTGAATACTTGGATGGCACGGATGTTTCTTATGATCTGAGTCTTGCAAAAGAGTACGCTAAATACATGATTGGTCAGATTTCAAATTGAAGGTTGATCGATCACATCAGATTGTATTTGTTTATGGTGATACACTTTTTATCATTAAATACAAATTCCACAATCCAGGGCATGACTAATCTTATCTTTTCAAAATCCTCATGTCCAAATGAATTGTCGTAATAGTTGATGATCGTACTGAGGGCAGTTCCGTGGCTGCCCACCACGATATTCTTACCTTTATATTTCTCAAGCACGGTATCTAAAGCAGCAATATTTCTATCCTGTACTTCCCTAAGGCATTCCCCGTCTGAGAGTTTATAATCAAAATCACTCCATTGCCTTTTGGTAAATTCTGCAAAATCCTCAATCCAACAGCTATCAACCCTTCTTTCCCTGAAAGCATCTATCGTCTCGATGGAAAGGCCTTTTTTCTCTGCAAAATCAGCAACTGTATCTACTGCACGTTTAAAGGGGCTGGACAGTACAACATCTATATTTTTATCGGACAAAAATGTAGTAACAAGCTTCCTGTCTTCCATTCCTTTTGGTGTTAATTCTCTATTGTAGTCATCGTGATTATCATAGTTTGGCTCAGCGTGTCGTACAAAATATACTCTTGTCATTTTAAAATCTCCTTGCTTTTACCATGAACATCAGCTCTGTGATGTCTTCTCTCTGACATTCCATGTATCCATCGATTATAAAACCGCTTTTTATAAGGCCGCCAAGATATTCTTCCATGGTGTGACCATATTCAATCCAATCGGAATCATCAAAATCCTTTGAGCACCAGGGCATCTTGTGGACAGCCTTGTAGTATCCGCCATTTTCGTCATCAACCCAGTCGCAGACGTAGTTGATAGGGTTTGGAGCCATAATGATAAACTCGCCGCCTTCCTTTGTAACTCTGCGAACTTCATCAAAGACAACCTTAAGGTCCGGGATGTACATTAGAGAGGGCGGATTTATCACAAGATCAAAGGTATCATCAGAGAAACAGGAAAGATCACACATATTTCCTTTAACTATCTCGATTGACAAGTTTTCTGCGTTTGCTATCTCTCGGTCTTTGTCCAGCATCTTATCGGAAATGTCGATGACCGTTACATTGGCCCCGGCACAGGCAAGGAGCGGAGCCTGCAAACCGCCTGCACCTGCAAGGCACAGCACATTATTGCCTTTAATGTTCGCCAGCCACTCCTTAGGAACTTCTTTTTCCCAGAAATGAAGCACCAGATCACCACTCCTTGCAGCGTCCAATTCTTCTCTGGTTGCACTTGCTGTCCAGTCCGCGTTGTTTGTTACCAGATTATCTATGTTCTTCTCAATTTGTTCAAATATTGTTTCCATTTTCTATTTTATTCTCCATCAATAGGGGTAATAAAAAGGCTTTTGCATATCACTTAACCATATATTTTTCTTCATTAACTATCTCAAAAGGTTCTCTCTTGAAATTGAAGCACCTTACACAATTATCCGCAGCCAACATGTTTTCAAGTCTCTTTTTGGTCAATGGAAATGTCACCATATCCAATGCCTCGGACTTATTGACCCATTTAACATGCAAGCTTTCGTCACTTGTAGCCAGTTCTCCTCCGATGTATTTGCAGGAAAAGTCTATGTTTACCACATCTTTCTGGACGTTTTTACAAATTCCAATAAATCCTGTGATCTCAGCATCTATACCGGTTTCTTCTTTGATCTCTCTGATAAGTGCAGCTTGAAGTGTTTCACCAGGTTCAACCATTCCTCCTGGATATTCCCATCCTCTCTTGGGACTTTCCAATAAAAGGATTTCATCCTTATCATTTACAACAAGACCTGCAACTGAAACAAAATGCGTGTATTCCACTTTTCGTCACTCCCAACATTTTTAGGTTTTCAAACTCATGTAAGTCCCCTTCTTTTCAGCATGTTTACATTATACTTGATGGAAACTGCAGGAAAAAGGCGCAATCTACAAGAAAAACAAAAAACGTAAAATAGTAAATCATGATGATATAATATAGACAACTTTGCTGAAAGGAGAATCTGATGAAAAAAATATTAGGACGAATTCTTCTTGTTGTTCCTGCCATAGCACTGCAGGTATTTTGGTATGTACTTCTTTTTGGCGGACTGGATACCGTTGTAGGTGGGCATCTTGGCAATGTCATACAGATCCTGTTTACTGTTTTGGCAGTCATATTTGTGCTGGTTCTGATTTCGAGGCGGGATGAGAGTTCATATAAGATACTCTGGATTGTGGTCATACTGGGCTTCCCCATTCTTGGAGCCATATTATATGCCTTCCTTGGAAACAAGAGCACAGGGAGAAGCCTTAAGAGAAAAATGGAGAAGGCTCCAAATAAAGTGACGGTACAGGAATTTGTTGATGAAAAGGATTTATCGGATGAGCTGAAGAGAGATGATCTAAGACTGGGTCAGTCCGTTAAGAGAATCTATGAGACAACAGGCTTTCCGCTTTTGAAAAACGATACATCCAAGTACTATCCCTTCGGCGAGGACATGTTCGCTGATATGTGCGAGGACCTTAAAAAGGCAGAAAAATACATCTTTATTGAGTATTTCATCATACAGCGCGGAGTTTTCTGGGATACGCTTACTGACATTCTGGCTGACAGGGTGGCAGCAGGAGTTGATGTCAGAGTCATGTATGACGATCTTGGAAGTATTGCAACCTATTCTTTAGTAGACATACGTGATTTACAGCAAAAGGGAATTAAGTGCATACCCTTCAATCCGCTTTTCTTTGTAACAACACAGCTAAATAACCGTGATCACAGAAAAATCATGGTAATTGATGGCAAAGTAGCATACAGCGGCGGCGTCAATCTGGCAGATGAGTATGTTAACGAGAAGGAATTGTTTGGAAAATGGAAGGATATCGGTTTTAGAATTACCGGTGCCGGGGTAAAGAGCTATACCTTCATGTTTGTGGAATTTTGGAACTCATTTTCAAAAGACCTGATAAACAAAGAGGAAATCGAACCCTTTGCCGCTTCTGAATCTGTGAAGGATGATAACGGATTCATTCTTCCTTATTATGATTCGCCTATGAGGGAAGAGCATACCAGTAACGTCTTTTATACAGAAGTATTATCACTTGCTACGGAATATGTATGGTTATACACGCCATATCTGATGCTGGGCGATGCGCTTTTTGATGCATTCATAAGAGCTGCCGAAAGAGGCATCGACGTCAGGATCATCATGCCGGGAATCCCTGATAAGAAGGCAGTTTATCGCTTGTCCAGAAGTTATTACAGAGACCTGTTAAAGGCTGGGGTTAAGATATACGAATACACACCGGGCTTCGTCCATGCAAAGGCTATGATAGCTGATGGCAAGGTTGCAACCATCGGCACGGTAAATCTTGATTATCGCAGCCTGTTCCTGCATTTTGAGTGTAATTCATTGTTCTACAAAGCAGATATAATTGAATCGCTGAAAAAAGACTATGAGACAAGTCTTGAAAGCTGTACCCAGAGAACTCTTGAGTACATTAATAATGGTATTTTTTACAGATTTATTGATTGCTGTCTGCGCGTTCTTGCTCCTTTGTTGTGATTATAGAAGAGAGAAGTTGGTTGTCCTTTCAATATATGCGATAGACGGGTCGCACGAGTCCGGGGGTCGCTGCACATCCGGGGGATGTGCGCTCAGCGACGACCGAAGTGGAACGAAGACCGAGCGTTCAGCAACGACCGAAGTGGAACGTAGAAGCGGAGCGGAGACACGAATCCCGCACCGCGGATAAGTGAACCATTTCAATGCAAGCGATAGACGGGTTGCTGCTCGTCCGGGGGACGAGCGTTTAGCAACGACCGGAGCGAAGCGGAGACACGAATCCCGCACCGCGGGTGAGGGTCTCAGCTTCGCTCGAATAAAAAAGAACCGGTTCAATCGAACCGGTTCTCTTTTTATTCAAGCGATAGACGGGGCTCGAACCCGCGGTCTCCACCTTGGCAAGGTGGCGCTTTACCAACTAAGCTACTATCGCAAACGATTTATATAATTAACAACGCAAAACATATATTACACGAAGCATATATATATTGTCAACAGGAAATTTGATATTATTATGAAGTGAAATTTCTTATTAAAAGGACGTACCACCATGCCCCAGAGACTTTCTGATTATCTGAAAAAAGAATATGGAGAAAAAATATACAGACTCTCTCTTTCATCAGGCTGCACCTGCCCAAACAGAGATGGCAGCATTATTCTTCCTGACGGCACGCCTCTTACAGGTGGCTGCACCTTTTGCTCTGAAGGCGGTTCCGGCGAGTTTGCTGCAGAGGTTGCCCCTGTGGACGTTCAGATTGAGGAAGCCAAAAAGCGTATCAGAAGTAAGACAGACGCCCAAAGATTTATCGCATATTTTCAGTCCTATACCAACACCTACGGGGACCTTAAAAGACTTAAGTCTTTATATAAAGAGACCATAGAAAGAGATGACGTGGTGATCCTTGCAATAGGTACAAGACCTGACTGCATAGGCGAAGATGTCCTTTCAATGCTTAAGGAGCTTAGAAAAGTTAAGCCTGTATGGATAGAGCTTGGACTTCAGACAATTCATGAAGACAGCGCCAGACATTTCCACAGAGGCTATGATTTATCTGTGTTTGAAGAGGCCTACAGGAATCTGAAGGCTATCGGAATAGAGGTTATAGTACATGTGATTTTCGGTCTTCCGGGAGAGACAAAAGCGGATATGCTCGAAACTGTCCGCTATCTATCTAACCTTTCTCCTGAGCTTAACGGGATAAAGCTTCAGAATCTCCAGATTCTTAAAGGAACTCAGATGTATGAGGAATATAAAAAAGAGCCCTTCCATATTTTATCTTTGGAAGAGCACGTGGAGCTTTTAGCAGAGAGCATAAATATGCTTCCCAAGAAAACCGTTGTCCACAGAATGACAGGAGATGGGCCAAGAGCACTCCTTGTTGAACCGCTGTGGAGCCTTGATAAGAAAAATGTTTTAAATACAATAAACAGGACTGTGAAATTCTAAACTCTAAAACATCAGTGAGATATAGCCCAGAAAGCCACCGCGCTGGCTGCTGCAACGTTTAATGAATCCACATCATGGGACATGGGAATCTTTACGCAAAAGTCGCAGGCATCTATTGTCTCCTGCATCAGACCATCGCCCTCGGCGCCTAGGTAAATGGCAAGCTTTTCACTGGATCTGATCTTCGGATCATCGATAGAATAGGAATTATCCCTGAGTGCCATGGCAACAGTGGAAAAGCCAAGGGATTTAAGAAGTTCCACGGTATCGCCCTCAGGTAAAAAGGTCCAGGGCATAAGGAAAATATTGCCCATGCTTACCCGGATTGCACGTCTGTATAGCGGATCTGTGCACCCATGCGAAAAAAGTACTGCATCGATATTGAGTGCAGCGGCGCTTCGTATGATTGCCCCTGCATTTGTGGGATTTGTCACATTTTCAAGAACAGCAATTTTCTTTGCGTCATTGCAGATGCTCTCTACTGAAGGGAGCTCTTTTCTTTTCATGGCACAAAGGACACCTCTTGTAAGGTGGAAGCCGGTAATACCTGTCAGTACCTCATCAGATGCGGTGTAAACAGGAACTTCAAAGGAAAGAGCAGATATCTTATCCAAAAGTAAAGCTGCTTCACCATTATCCTGACGGAGCTGCTTATCTTCTATAAGAAGTGATATTGGCTCATAGCCCGCAGCCAGAGCTCTCTCTATGACCTTTGGACTTTCTGCTATGAAAATACCTGGCTCCGGTTCGTTTATGTGATATAACTGAACTTCAGATTGCTCCTTGTAAACATAAAGTTCAGGTGCTTCATAATCCTCTATATTTATCAGTGTTTTCATATTTTTCTCCATTCGGGAATAGTACACGAAAAGTATAACATGAGTATGATACAATATACTTATAGCTTTTTCGAAAGGGGTATTTTTTATGGGTAATACATTCTATTTTGCTTTTGAACCCGCTCTAATGACATGGCTTCAGGGTGTTCTGGGAGAGACAGGAGCAAAAATCGTTTCGCAATTTTCTGCACTTGGCGAGGAATATGCCCTAATACTTATACTTGGCTTTTTGTATTGGTGCTATGACAAAAAGTTTGGCATTTATATTGGAACAAACGTAGCGGTGGGTATTACTCTCAATCCGCTGATTAAAAATATCTTTTTGAGAATAAGACCTTATATGGCGCATCCTGAAATTAAGTGTTTTAGGCCAGTGGAACCGGATGCGGATTTATATGATGTTGCCGCGCAGGGTTACTCTTTTCCCAGTGGTCACTCTATGAATTCAGCCATAGCATATGGTTCTCTAGGAAGATATACTAAAAAGAGACTTTTTGAAGTTCTCGCCTTTGTACTTCCGCTTCTTGTGGGTATTTCAAGAGTTTCTGTAGGTGTGCATTATCCAACGGACGTGCTTACGGGCTGGTTATGCGGAGCACTGGTCATTTTCGCTGTACCATTCATCATGGATAAATTTGGCGAAGAGAACAGATGGAAGGTTAATCTGGTTGTATTTCTTATAGCCAGTATTGGAATATTCTATTGCAAGACAGAGGACTACTTCTCCGGGCTTGGAATCATGGGAGGCTTTTTCCTTGGAATAGAGATTGAAAAAAGATTTGTGGATTTCAAAAGCACCACAAAGCCTGCCATTTGCATTGTCAGATTATTGGGAGGCGGGGCATTGTATTTTGTCCTTAACAAGCTTCTGAAAATGCCGTTTTCTGCGGAGTTTTTGGCATCGGGAACAACACCGGCCTATCTTGTAAGATCGGCTCGTTATTTCATTGTGCTTACAATTTTGATCGGTATTTATCCTTATGTTTTTTTGTTTATGGGGAAAGAAAAGTAAAATTATGGGTGAGAAGGATTTTGCATAGATGAATAACAGAAAAAACGAATGGGCAAACAAAATATATGCATATCTTATTACACTGATACTTGTGGTCATTGCTTATCAGGGCTTTTATCGATTTGGATTTGAGTCGGATACCATGACCCATTATCTTAATCCGCTTATAAATATCGAATCAAAGCTGGCATATACCAGATATATTTCGTATCTGGTGGAAATTTCATTATATAAAATCGGATACATTTTACCTGAGCACTACAGACTCTCTTACATGTTCTTTTTAATTTTCACAGCATCTACAGCCTTTGTTTATCAGGAGACTATAATCGGTAAGCTTAGAGAAAAGCGGATTGAGATGGATCCTGTTCAGGAATACATGGGAAGATTTATTCTTTCGCTTCCGCTTATAAGCACCTTATACTCGGAATATTTTATGTTCCCGGAGTGCTTTGCATTTAGTATAGGTTTTCTGTTTTCTGCCATTGCGGTTTATATGTATTCCGGAAAAAGATATATAGGGGCAATACTTTTCCTGTTAATGGCTGTGTTTACTTATCAGGCGACGGTTATGCTCAGCGCGGTATATGCCATACTGTTTGTAGTCATTGATGAGGGCTATGCACTTACCTTAAGAATGTTTAAAAGAGGTCTTTTGACATCTTTATGTTGCATCGCGGCAGGCGTTATCAATGTCATTACCTCAAAGGTGGTATTTCTTTTAGGTATAGTTACAGACAGTCCAAAAGCACTTAGGCAGGAATCCGTACTCGACAAATTCGCACATATTTTAAATCTATTAAAGGCCTTTTTGGTTAGCGGAAACGGGCTTTTACCAATCCGATATGCAAATCTTATGGCAATAATTGCGGCAATAGTGCTTATGATAATTTGTCACAGATACGAAAAGCCGGAGGTTGTAACCCATATATTTGCAGGATTTATAATGTTTTGCCTGGCTATAGTAATTCCGCTTATGCAGGCAGATGCGCCAAGAGTTATCTTTGTGCTTTATGGGGCTTTGGGATGCTTTGTTTTCCTTTCCTTTGTGCAGCTTGATGGGAAAACTTTGACGATCATGCAGGGAGTAATACTGTGTATTGTGCTTTTGCAGATTTTTTCAAACCAGCAGATAGCCGTAAATCATTACATTTCCAATGACAAGGATATTTCCTGTGCAAGAGCCGTACTTGTTGCAATTGATAAGTATGAAAATGAAACAGGCATCACTGTGGAAGAAATAGCGGTTTGTGAGGACAGCGTATCTCTTAATTATTTTGATGATGTCTATTACACAGTGGGCCAGATTAACGAGAGGGTAATGCACAACGTTCCCTACAGCCTTCTTGAATATGTGAATAAGCTGGATACCGGAACCACAGAGCTCAGATTCAGAAAAAGCAAGGTAAACGGAAATAAAGTCAGGGAAGCTTACTTTGCCGAAAAGGAATGGGACAGCTTCAATGTTTACGAACAGCTGATAATCGATGGCAATACGGCTTACTGGTGCATTTATTGATTAAGGCTGAGCTTGATTCAAGGCGCAAGAATAATAACGCCAACGAAAATAATATCTTGACTTTTTTTAATGTCATGAATAAAATTATGGATAACTGAATAGAAAAGCTGTGACGAAGACAGTACATTGTTTTGAAAGCTTCAGAGAGCCTGCGGGTGGTGCGAGCAGGTGCGAGTATGAACTATGGAAAATCACTTCCGAGCTGCGTAACCGAACTATTTGAATCAGTAAGTTACGACGGAATCTCCCCGTTATGGAGAATCATATAAAACCGTAAATTCGGGGAGTATGCGTAAACAGGTGGTATAGCGAGTTTGACCCTCGTCCTTTTTACAGGACGGGGGTTTTATAGTTTTGAAAGGAGTTTCAGATGTATAAGAAGGTTGACACTGATATGAATTTTGTCGCCCGCGAGAAGAAGATCGAGCAGTTCTGGAAAGATCAGGATATCTTCCAGAAGAGCGTAGATACACGCAGCCAGGGCGAGATGTATATGTTCTATGATGGTCCGCCGACCGCAAACGGCAAGCCCCACATCGGACACGTACTTACACGTGCGATCAAGGATATGATCCCGAGATACCGCACAATGAAGGGTTACACTGTTCCCCGTAAAGCAGGCTGGGATACACATGGTCTTCCTGTAGAGCTCGAGGTAGAAAAGCTCCTTGGTCTTGACGGAAAAGAGCAGATTGAAGAATACGGTATGGAGCCTTTCATTAAAAAGTGTAAGGAATCCGTATGGAAATATAAGGGAATGTGGGAAGATTTCTCCGGCACAGTTGGTTTCTGGGCTGATATGGATCACCCCTACATCACCTATGATGATAACTTTATCGAGTCCGAGTGGTGGGCTCTTAACGAGATCTGGAAAAAGGGTCTTCTTTACAAGGGCTTCAAGGTAGTTCCTTATTGCCCTCGCTGTGGCACACCTCTTTCTTCACACGAGGTTGCTCAGGGCTATAAGACACTTAAAGAGCGCACCGCTGTTGTTCGATTCAAGGTTAAGGATGAGGATGCATACTTCCTTGCATGGACAACAACACCCTGGACACTTCCTTCAAATATCGGACTCTGCGTGAACCCTGATGAGAAGTACATCAAGGTTAAGGCAGCAGACGGCTATACATATTATCTTGCAGAAGCTCTTGCAGATACAGTACTCGGCAGTTTAGCGAAGGAAGAGGGTGAGAAGGCCTACGAAGTTCTTGAGACTTATGTAGGTACAGACCTTGAATATAAAGAATATGAGCCTCTTTATCAGTGCGCTGCTGACGAGACAGAGAGACAGCACAAGAAGGCATTCTTCATCTATTGCGATAACTACGTAACCATGTCAGATGGTACAGGTATCGTACATATTGCTCCTGCATTCGGTGAAGATGACGCCCGTGTTGGTAGAAAATATGATGCTCCTCTTGTACAGATGGTTGACGGCGAAGGAAAACTTAAGCCTGAGACACCTTTTGCAGGCTACAGATGTAAGCCTACTCAGAAGGAAATGGATGAGGGTGCTATCAGTGCGGATCCCGAGGTACTTAAGGATCTTGATAAGAGAAGCCTTCTTTTCTCAGCACCTAAGATGGAGCATGATTATCCTCACTGCTGGAGATGCGGTACACCTCTTTTGTACTATGCACGTTCTTCATGGTTCATCAAGGTTACAGCAGTTAAGGATGACCTTATCAGAAATAACCAGGAGATCAACTGGATTCCTGAGTCAATCGGTAAGGGACGTTTCGGTGACTGGCTTGAGAACATTCAGGACTGGGGTATCTCCCGTGACAGATATTGGGGAACACCTCTTAATATCTGGGAGTGCGATGACTGCGGCCATCAGCTTTCAGTAGGATCAAGGAAAGAGCTTGCTGAGCTTTCAGGAGATCCTTCTGCTGAGACAACAGAGCTTCACAGACCTTATATCGATAAGTTTGAGATCACATGTCCTAAGTGCGGCAAGAAGATGCACAGAGTCAAGGAAGTTATCGACTGCTGGTTCGATTCAGGAGCAATGCCTTTCGCACAGCTCCACTATCCTTTTGAGAACAAGGAGCTCTTCGAGAAGCAGTTCCCTGCTCAGTTCATCTCTGAGGCTGTAGACCAGACAAGAGGATGGTTCTACTCACTTCACGCTGAGGCTACTCTTCTTTTCAACAAGCCTGCATTCAAGAATGTTATCGTTCTTGGTCTTGTACAGGATGAGAACGGACAGAAGATGAGTAAGTCCAAGGGTAATGCGGTTGATCCTTTCGAAGCACTTGAGAAGTACGGTGCAGATGCTATCAGATGGTATTTCTATACAAACTCTGCTCCATGGCTTCCTTCAAGATTTGCAGGAAAAACTGTTCAGGAAGGACAGAGAAAGTTCCTCGGAACACTTTGGAACACATACGCATTCTTCGTACTTTATGCAAATATCGACGGCTTTGATGCTTCAAAATACAGTCTTGAGAAGGATAAGCTTACGGTTATGGATAAGTGGATCCTCTCCAAGATGAACACCATGATCGGTGAAGTTGATAAGAACCTTGAGAATTACAGAATACCTGAGGCTGGAAAGGCACTTGATGCATTTGTTGATGATCTTTCCAACTGGTATGTAAGAAGATGCCGTGAGCGTTTCTGGGCTAAGGGAATGGAGCAGGATAAGATCTCTGCATACATGACTCTTTACACAGCTCTTGTAAACGTATGTAAGGCAGCAGCTCCCATGGTTCCTTTCATGACAGAGGAGATCTATCAGAACCTTGTAAGAACAAGTGACAGCACTGCACCCGAGTCAATCCATCTCTGCGATTTCCCTGCAGTAGATGAGAGCTTTATCGACAAGGATCTTGAGGAGAACATGGATGAAGTTCTTCAGATCGTAGTTCTTGGCCGTGCTTGCCGTAACGCAGCTGCAATCAAGAACCGTCAGCCTATCGGACAGATGTATGTTAAGGCTGAGAAGTCTGTATCTGAGTTCTATCAGGAGATCATTGAGGACGAGCTTAATGTTAAGAAGGTTGTCTTTGCAGATGATGTAAGAGACTTCACAACCTACACCTTCAAGCCCCAGCTTAAGACAGTTGGACCTAAGTATGGTAAGGTTCTTGGCGGTATCAAAGAGCATCTTGCTTCACTTGATGGAAACAACGCTATGGATGAGCTTAAGGCTAATGGAGCACTTAAGTTTGAGGTAAACGGCACAGCTGTTGAGCTTGCTGAGGAAGACCTTCTTATCGACATGGCTCAGAAGGAAGGCTTTGAGAGCACAGAGGATCACGGAATCACTGTTGTTCTTGATACTAACCTTTCACAGGAGCTCCTTAATGAAGGCTTCATGTATGAGGTTATCAGTAAGGTTCAGACAATGCGTAAGGATTCCGGCTTCGAAGTTATGGATCACATCAAGCTGTCTATAAATGGTAACGAGAAAATATCTCAGATCGTTAAAGACAATGCTGATTCCATTTCAACCAAGGTTCTTGCTACAGAGATCGTTTATGACAGCAATGTGGCAAATTCCAAGGAGTGGGATATCAATGGTGAGACAGTTACTATTGGTGTGGAAAAGGTTTGAAAAATAAGTTAAAGTAATATTAGGGGCGCGTGGTAGCGAATGCTGCCACGCGCTTTTAAAATATGGAGGAAGCGGATGAGAAAAATACTTATTACAAATGATGACGGAATAGATTCTGAGGGTATCATCAGGCTTGCCAGGGCTGCCCTTGAGTTTGGAGAGGTATGGGTGGTTGCACCTGATTCTCAGAGGAGCGCCGCTTCCCACAGCATTACCTTAAGACATGGTATAGATATCTATCCCCATGATTTTCCTGTTGAAGGTGTAAAAGCATTTTCCTGCAGCGGAACTCCCGGAGACTGCGTAAGAGCAGGAAGCCTTAGTGTAATGGATGAAAGACCGGATGTGGTCCTTTCAGGAATCAATTTTGGCTACAATGTGGCATCTGATATCCAGTATTCTGCCACCGCAGGAGCCGCATTTGAGGCTGCTTTCCAGGGCTATCATGCAATCGCATTATCAGAAGGTTTTAATGGGACTCACGAGGTCACAGACCACTATTTAAGGGATATGCTTATGGATGCCCTTGAGGTGGATCTTGATTTTGGAGAAATCCTGAATATCAATTTTCCAGATTGTCCATTATCGGAATTCAAGGGCGTAGCAAAGGGTGTTAAAGTATCCCGCAGAGCTTTTTATATAGACAGATACAAGGTCATAGAGGAGCTTGAAAACGGCGGCAAAAGATATATGGTAGATGGAATCTACCACGCTCATCCCGAGGAAGGTACAGACTACGGCGCAGTCCTTGATAACATGATCGCCTTTGGAAAAGTAAATAATATCGGAACATAAATAAAAAGCCATACCTCAGTTCATTATGAGCTAAGAGGTATGGCTTTAAATATTCTATATAGCTGTATTCTGCCTTTAGTAATTAAAGGAGATTCTCATCCTTAACGATCTTTACAACACGGCTTGTTCCAAGTCTGTCAGCGCCAAGCTCCATGAATTTCTCAGCATCAGCAATGCTTCCGATTCCGCCTGCAGCCTTCATCTTTACATCAGGACCGATGTGCTTTGCGAAGAGCTCGATATCAGCAAAGGTAGCACCTGCTGTGGAGAAGCCTGTGGAAGTCTTGATATAGTCAGCCTTAGCTTCTGTAACAAGCTCGCACATCTTGATCTTCTCCTCATCTGTAAGGAGGCAGGTCTCGATGATAACCTTGAGAATGTTGTTTCCGCAAGCAGCCTTGATCTCTTTGATCTCGTTTAGAACATAGTCATAGTTCTTAGCTCTGAGCTCGCCGATATTGATTACCATATCGATTTCATCAGCGCCGTTTGCAAGGGCATCCTTGGTCTCAAATACCTTTGTAGCAGTTGTCATGTTTCCGTTAGGGAAACCGATAACTGTGCAAAGCTGTACCTTATCACCAACGTACTCTTTTGCACGAGCGATGTAGCAGGGAGGAATGCAGATAGATGCTGTGTTGTATTTGATAGCATCATCAGCGATCTCCTTGATCTGATCCCATGTAGCTTCCTGCTTTAAAAGTGTGTGGTCGCAGTGATTCAAAATTGTCTTAATATCCATTTTCTGATCCTTTCATTAATTGATTTTATATGTGCACCAATATGGAAAAATATCTTTTACGGATTATACAGTCCATTTTTTAAGGAGCTTATCCTTCACATCATCCGAAGTAAATGTCATATCTACTGAATCTTCATAGATTCTTCGAACAACATCTTCGTTTAATCCAAAGGCCTTATCAAGCTTTTTATACTCCTCAGTACAGGTGATGTTACTTACGGTTCTGTTATCTGTATTTAAAGATACCGGAATGCCATGCTCCATGAATTTAAGGATAGGACAGTCCTCTATACGTTGATATGCCTTTGTCTGAATATTGCTGGTAGGGCAGATTTCAGTACCAATCTTATTGCTTCCGCAAAACTTCATAAGGTCAGGGTCCTTGATCATGGCTATTCCATGACCGATACGTTTTGCGCCAAGATCGATGGCTCCTGTAATATTTGAAACGATACCTGTTTCGCCGCCATGTATTGTGTAAGGAAGACCTATCTCTTTTGCATATTTGAAGAGATCAGCATACATAGAGATTGGATAGGCTGCCTCATCACCTGCTATATCGCAGGCTACAACGCCGCTACCAAGCATTTCTCTTCCGATCTTAACGACGCTCTTATTAACATCTTCATCAAGGCCTCGCATGGTGCAGAGAATAATACCTGTCTCGATATCAAAATCACTTCTTGCACGGCTAAGACCCTTTTCTACAGACTCAATAATGTCTCTGAAGGACATGCCCTTAGATGTAGAGAAAGCAGGAGCAAAGCGAACCTCCAGATATTTAACGTTTTCTGCTGCAGCATTTTTTGCAAGAGCATAGGATGACTCTTCTATACCCTCGGCATCCTGAAGACAATGATTTGGAAGATCGAATCTTTTAAGGTATTCTGTAAGGCTCTCACAGGAATCCGGTACCTGCATAAGATCGGCAAGTTCGTCTGATTCATAGCTTTCACCTCGCTCTGCAAGGAGTATCCTTGTAGTCTGAAGATCAAGAGAACCATCCAGATGACAATGTAATTCGATTTTTGGTAATGATTTAAAATCCATTTTTACCTCACAGTATTTCTGCATTAGTAGTTTTCGAGAAAACTCATATTCCTGGGACCAAAGCCGAGAGGAAGAAGCTCTGCAAGCTTGTGGACCTCAGTCTCTTCGGGGTTATCTGTTCCAAGTACAACATCAAAGGTATTTGCATCAACAAATTCGTTTATTACCTGTCTGCAAACTCCGCAGGGAGCACAGATTGGAAGGTGTTCTGCATTGTCGGGGCCGCCGACGATGGCAATTGCTTTGAATTTTCTGACCCCTTCGCTTACAGCCTTAAAAATAGCTGTTCTCTCAGCACAGTTGCTGGGAGTGTAGGCTGCATTCTCTATATTGCAGCCGGTGTATACTTTATCATCTTCTGTCAAAAGAGCAGCACCTACTGCGTGGTGTGAGTAGGGAGTGTAGGCGAATTTTCTTGCCTCCAGCGCCTTTTCGACTAATTCATTATACGTCATATGATCATTTCCTTATTTGATTAGAATAATTACCGTGCCAGAAGCCTGAGGGGCTTGTGGCACGGATAAAATCAGACTGAATATTTAGCGTGATTTGATGTAAGGCTTACCATTTGCAGCAGGTGCATTTGCTCTTCCTACAAAGAGGATAAGAGCGATAATGGTTACCACATAAGGGATCATTGAGATCAGGTTGGGTGAAACCACGTTACCCTGGCTGGCAAGAGCCTTAATTCCGTTACATACACCAAATATAAGGCATCCCTTGAGAGCACCCTCAGGAGAGAACTTACCGAAGATAACAGCAGCGATAGCAATAAAGCCCTGTCCTACGATAACTGTAGGTCTAAACTGTGATACTGTAGCCAGTGTTACGAAAGCTCCGCCAAGACCTGCAAGGAATCCTGAAAGGATAACACAGATATATCTTACAAGATATACGTTGATACCAAGGGATTCGCAGGCTTCAGGATGTTCTCCGCAGGCACGAAGGTGTGCGCCGAATCTTGTCTTATAGAATACGAACCAGCAGATTCCTGCAACTACAAATACGAGATAAGCCATTGAGTAAACGTTAAGTACGTTACTTCCAAAGCTTCCTGCTGCAAACATGTTGTTGAACATCTTAGGCAGCTTTGATGCTGAATCGATAGCCGGTGTATCAGATGAGTTGTACAGTATCTTGCAGGTAAATACAGCAAGACCGGGGCCTATGAAGTTAATGGCTGTACCTGCGATAGTCTGATCTGCGTGATAGGAGATACATACTATTGCATGGATGAGTCCAAACAGCGCACCGGCAAGTCCGCCTACAAGGAAGGCTATGATGCCGTTATGTGTTGTAAGAGCAGTGATGGCGCCTACAACAGCACCTACTGTCATCATTCCTTCAATACCGATGTTTACAACGCCGCATCGCTCTGAGAAGCATGATCCAAGTGCTGCAAAAAGAAGCGGAGGTGTAGCTATAAGTGTTGCATTTATTAATAATCCGAGATTTTGAATAAGTATATTCATTATTTTGCCTCCTTCTTCTTAGAAAGATTTAAGAGCAATGCCTTAAATACATGAGCAATAGCTATGAAAATAACTACACAACCCATTATGATATTGATGATTTCTGAAGGAGCATTTATAAGTGTAAGCTTTGATCCGCCGTACTTCATTGCGCCGTAGAAGATACCTGAGAAGATAACTCCGATGGGGTTTGAACCACCGATAAGGGCAACAGTGATACCTTCAAATCCGTAGCCTTCCTGGCTGGCAAACTGTGCGAGACGTCCGCCCATACCCATGGTCTGAACGGCACCGCCAAGACCTGCAAGAGCACCGGAGATACCAAGTGCTGTAAGGATTGATTTATCAGAATCAATTCCTGCATACTGAGCTGCGAACTTGTTGAAACCAACGGCTTTAAGCTTGTAACCAAGAGTTGTCTTTTCAATGATTATCCAAACGACAACTGCGAGAACGATAGCAATGATGATACCTGCATTTGCTGCGGAGCATCCTGTAAGAGCGATTATGCTCTTAGGGAAAAGGAGTCTTGCAGATTCATGCAGATCCTTGGTTGCTTCACCGCCGCCTACCTTGTGCAGTATTTCTGTGTTAACTGCGTAGTTTGAAAGGTAGTATGCGATCCAGTTAAACATGATGAAGGAAAGTACTTCGTGGATCCCCTTTTTAACCTTCATGATTCCGCAGATCAGTGACCAGAGACAACCTGCTGCAGCTGCAGCTATAAGGCAGAGCGGAATGTGAATTACAGCAGGAAGATCAAGGAGTATTCCTATTACTGTTGCTGCAAGAGATCCAACAACGAACTGACCTTCGGCACCGATGTTAAATACACCAGTACGGAATGAGAAAGCAACTGACAATCCTGTAAGGATGATGGGGCTTGCATAGGTCAGTGTCCAGAACCAGTACTTGGGCTTACTAACAACGCTTGAGAGAAGCTTTGAATATGCTTCAATGGGGCTTATGTGTGCGATTGCAAGGAAGATTGCTCCGATAATAAAACCGATTATGATGGCAATGATAGTGTAAAGTACATTGCTTTGTAATATACCTTTTTTCTTATTCATGCTTTTTTCCTCCTGCCATCAAGAATCCAAGTTCCTTCTCGTCTGCTTCCTTACCATCGACGCTACCTGTGATCTTGCCGTCAAAGATAACTTCGATTCTGTCAGAAAGACTCATAATTTCATCAAGCTCGAATGAAACAAGTAAGATTGCGCGTCCCTTATTTCTCTGCTCTACGATGTATTTGTGTACAAACTCTATAGCGCCGACATCAAGTCCTCTTGTAGGATTTACCGCGATCAGCAGCTCCTTATCATTTGTAACCTCTCTTGCAATGATAACCTTCTGCTGGTTACCACCGGAGAGTGTACCTGCGGGCTTCTCTTCGGAACCGCGGGGTCTGATATCAAACTTATCCATAAGTCTGGTAGCCTGTTCGCGAATAGCTTTTCTGTTCAGGATACCCTTGCTGGAATAAGGCTCTTCTTCAAAATGCTGAAGGATCATGTTGTCCTCAATGGAGAAATCAAGCACAAGACCATGCTTTTGTCTGTCAGCCGGTATACTGGAAATACCCATATCGAATACTTCCTTGGGTGATCTGTTGTAAGCATCCTTTCCAAGCATTGTGATCTGTCCTGATTCAGCCTTTTTAAGACCTGTAAGGATCTCAACAAGCTCAGTCTGACCATTACCGTCGACACCGGCAAGACCGACAATCTCACCTTCTTTTACATTGATTGAAAGTCCCTTAAGGATCTCAACGCCTCTGTAATCTTTGGCATGGAGGTCTTTTACTTCAAGAGCAACAGCACCGGGTTCCTGTTCCTTTTTCTCAACGCGGAAATTAACTTCACGACCAACCATCATGGCTGCAAGGTCATTCTCACTTACATCACCGACTTTAACGGTATCAATGTATTTTCCCTGTCTGATAATAGTACAATTATCTGAGCAGGCCTTTATCTCTTTGAGCTTGTGGGTGATCAGGATGACACTCTTGCCATCAGCAGTAAGGTTTTGAATGATCTCCATAAGCTCATCAATTTCCTGAGGAGTAAGAGATGCTGTAGGCTCATCAAGAATAAGTGTATCCGCACCTCTGTAAAGAACCTTAAGAATTTCTACTCTCTGCTGCATACCAACAGAAATATCTTCAATCTTGGCATTAGGATCAACCTTCATGCCGTAGCGTTCAGATATCTCCACAACTTTCTGGTTTGCAAGCTTCTTATCGATGACGATACCTTTTTGGGGCTCAACGCCAAGAATGATATTTTCAGTAACGGTGAAGGGCTGAACCAGCATGAAGTGCTGATGCACCATACCGATACCAAGATCGATGGCATGACGGGGGCTGGAAATTTCTGTTTCCTTTCCGTTAACATAAATTGAACCGCTTGTGGGCTTATAGAGTCCGTAAAGGACATTCATAAGCGTACTTTTTCCGGCTCCGTTTTCCCCCAGAATAGCGTGAACTTCCCCCTTGTGTACCTTAAGATTGATGTGATCGTTAGCTGTAAAATCACCGAACTTTTTGACAATATCCTTCATTTCGATGACTACAGTATTTGGGTCCATATGGCTTGCCTTTTCCAATCCTAGTACCTCCTTCTTAAATGATTATTATGTCTTCATAACCCATGCCGGACAGCATGTTTTTATATTTTGACAGCTCGTCCTGCGTAGGAACTCGCATGTCTGAATATTCTTTTCTTACTCCCATAGGTCTGTAAGCAATTATCTTTATCCTGAATTTGTGGAGATTATAGAGGGGATAAAGAAATTCCCCTGTTTTTCTGACACTCTCTTCACAGTTGTATAAATCAGGCGCAATAACACATCTTACCTCGAAAAGCTTGCCGGTTTCCCCAAGGAACCGGGCATTTTCAAGAACCATATCGTTAGGGAAGCCGGTAACATACAGATGCTCATCAGATGAAAATGCCTTGATATCGAGCATTACGCCATCTGCAACCTCCATAAGTTCAGGATACTCTGAAAAGGGTATGGTCCCATTGCTGTCAATAAGAGTTCCGAGGCCTTCCTTTTTGGCAAGAGTAAATAATTCCCTGATAAATTCGGGCTGAAGCATACACTCACCGCCTGAAACAGTTATACCTCTGATAAAAGGAAGTTGTTTTCTTACAACTTCAAATACAGAATCCGGAGTCATACTGACAGCCTTTGGGGTGCTATCGTGGGGACATGTTTTGATGCAGGTATCACAGGATACGCATTTTGATGCATCAAATATGACCTTCCCTGAATCCATGGTAAGTGCACCTGCAGGACATTTTGATACGCATGCTCCGCAAGATATACATACCTTTCTGGTTTCAGGGTTGTGACAATATTTGCAGTTAATATTGCAACCCTGGAGAAATACGGCAGTGCGGTTACCCGGGCCGTCAACACTGCTGAAAGGTATTATTTTTGTAACAAGAGCTTCCATTATTATCTGACCTTTCGCTCTAAAATGTGGCCATTTTTAGAAGCGCCAAGTCCAAGAGCGGTTGTGTCCTGAATAACGGCATGCCCATTGTCGAGCTTGATCATCTCAGAGCGCTTAACAAGATAGCCTGTTACTCTGATTACATCGCTGTCGCTTGAATAGAATGACATATAGCGAAGATCCTTGGCAAAAGCACCCTTGATGATATCCATTACGTACTCAGGGTTGCGATGTACTGTAAGATCTATCGGGAATATGTCACCTGTTCCTGAAGGGAAGTACTTGTGGAACTTAGAGAGAACGTTAAGCTGATCAATAAGTTCTTCAGGCTCTTCACCTATCGGAATACGTGTACCCGGTGTGATATTCACATCCTCGGCAAGTCCTACCTGTGCATGGAGAAGGAAATGTCCGTCTGTGGCTTCACAATAAGGGTTAGTGTGATTGTTGTTAAAATCATTTATGATCTCCATGATCTCTACGCCAAGCTGATTTGCTGCGTCATCATGGCCATATCTTCCTGTTTTGCCTTCTTTTTCAAGGAGGAGATTAACAGCATCTGCAAGACCAACAAGACCAAACATTGCAGTGAACTTATCCCTGCTGATAAATCCTTCCTGAGCAAGGAAATTATTCTCGAAGAATCCGCTTTCCTCCACCTCAAACTTTATTCTGGCATCCATGTATTTTGCCATGACGTCCATTACATAGGGAAGCTTATTGGTCTTAAAGTCTTCGATAGAAGATGCTTTCTTGGCTATATTTCCAAGTACAAGACGGCAAAGGGTGTATGATCCGCCGCCAAGTAAAAGTCCGTTGTAGCAGCTTGCGATTACGTAATTCTCTGAAAGCTCGCTTGTAAACATCTTGTGATTTGCAAAGCTTGGCTTAGCGCAGGTAAGCGCACACTCAACAGCCTCCTTGAGATATTCATCGGTACTTACTGCTGCGTCATATTTAAGTGAAAGATTGGGAACAGCGTCCTCTAAAACCTTCTCAGCTTCAAAGATATAATGTGCTGTCCTTGAAGGCTTGGGTCCAATGTCTGCATGAGCAAAGGAATCAAGAACTGTTCTGTCCACATTAAGAAGAAACATCTTTATAAGCTTGGCAGCTGTTTCTTCGGGAACTGTATCAATAAAGGGCTCGAGAAGATCATCGAGCTGACCGAGATATACGGGATAATTTGTTACGCTGGGCACATGTTTGTAAAAGATAAGTAGAGTATTAAGTGCCTCGAAAAGATCCTTGGGTGCATCAAGGTTAAGATATTTGCAGCCCTCTTTCATAAGCTTTGAATAATCAGGTGTGATATAGCGGGGGCGAAGCGGTGCATGACCTTCTGAAAGATCACATATACATTTCTCATCGCCGGGAACATTTAATAATTCATCAAGTCCCTCGGGTAAATCCAGTACTTCCAAAAGAGAATCTGCCTTGTTGGCAAGACAGGTAACTTTCTGCTCGTGAGTAAGTTCTGCACTCTTAATAATATCAAGGATTTCTCCTCTTGTTTGTTCAACGCGTTCCATGGAAATAGGTCTCATGTTGCCTCCTTTATTTCCTTAAAAATACAAATTTATAGCTATTCAGGACCGGGTAAATGAATTTCAAAAATCAACCTGATTCTGAATAATTACAAATTCTCAAAAATACCGAACCAAGGCATAATCCCCCGGTTCGGTATCCTCATAATTATTATATCACTTTACGTGCCATAGGCAACGATTCGATAGTTATTAGTCTAACTCGTAAACGTCGCCGTAAGTAGCCTCGAACTCAGACTGAGATGAAGGAACCTTGATCTCACCGCTGATGATCTTAGCCTTAACGTCTTCTACCTTTGAGATAACATCATCTGAAAGAAGAGTTGTTGTAGGAGCGATGTCTACACCACCAACTGAAAGGTCGTAAACAACTTCGCCACCCTTGATTGTACCCTCAAGGAGACCCTTAACTGAATCATAAACAGATACGTCAACTCTCTTCATAGCTGAAGTGATAACTGTATCAGGTGCAAGGTAGTTCTGGTCAGAGTCAACACCGATAGCATAGATGCCGTCGCCAGCTTCCTGACAAGCCTCGATAACACCAAGACCTGTGCTTCCTGCTGCGTGGAAGATAACGTCTGCGCCGTTTGTGATCATCTGTGTAGCATCTGTCTTACCAATAGCTGAATCAGCAAAGCTGTTTGCGTTCATCTGCTGGATTGTGCAATCCGGGTTAGCATCGAGAACACCTGCTGCGTAACCATAACCAAAGAGGTGCATTGTCTCAGATGACATACCAAGAACGAAACCAACGTTGTTTGACTTTGTTGTAAGACCTGCAACATAACCTACAAGGTAAGAAGCCTGCTCCTGCTTGAAGGTAAGGCATGTAACGTTGTCAAGATCAGCGTTTGAAGAATCATCAATGATTGCGAACTTAACATCAGGATTAGCTGTAGCAGCTTCTCTTGTTGCATCTGCAAGCATGTAACCTACGCAGATAATAAGGTTGTAATCTTCATCGATGAAAGTCTCAATGTTGCTGGCGTAATCAGAGTCTGTGCTTGACTCAAGGTAGCTAACCTCTACACCAAACTCCTTCTGAGCCTGCTGAAGACCTTCCCATGCTGACTGGTTGAATGACTGGTCGTTAACACCACCAACGTCTGTTACAAGACCGATCTTGTAGCCTGTTCCGTCAAGAGCTGCTGCATCATCTGTAGCCTCTGCAGCTTCCTCTGTCTCCTCTGCTGTCTCTTCTGTTGTCTCTTCTGCAGCAACTTCCTCAGTTGCCTCTTCTGTTGTAGCCTCTTCAACTACTTCGCTTGCTGCTTCTGAAGCAGCTGTCTCAGCTGTGTTGTCTGATGATGAACCACCACAAGCAACAAGGCTGAATGTGAGTGATGCTGTAAGCATCATAGCAAGTAACTTTTTCATAATGCTTTTCTCCCTTTCTATAAAGCTATTACTTGGTCTATTGCGTAACTTTTCACGCAATCCATTTCATTATAATGGTTTTATCACATTTTAACAAGCCAAAACTATTATTCATAAAATGTCGTCTAAATGTGGACGAATTGTGATACAATTATAAGGTCTATACATACTTCTAATATGAGGAGGAAGTTTATGAAGAAAAAACAGCTATCTTTTGATAAGGAACTATTCAAGCGAAGTGTCTTATATAATGTAAAGACTCTTTACAGAAAAACAATCGAAGAAGCCACATCACAGGAGATTTTCCAGGCATCCGCTTACGCCATAAAGGATGCGATAGTGGATCACTGGATGTCCACACAGAAGGCAGCAAATGAGCAGGATCCCAAGATTGTTTATTACATGTCCATGGAGTTTTTGATGGGCCGTGCACTTGGAAACAATCTGATCAATTTGCAGGCATATAAGCCCGTTAAGGAAGCCCTTGATGAGCTTGGTGTTGATATCAATGTGATTGAGGATCAGGAACCGGATCCGGCGCTCGGTAACGGAGGTCTTGGAAGACTTGCAGCATGCTTCCTTGATTCTCTGGCATCCCTTGGATATATGGCTTACGGTTGTGGAATTCGTTATAAATATGGAATGTTTAAGCAGAAAATTAAGGATGGTTATCAGGTAGAAGTACCGGATAACTGGCTTGAAAACGGCAATCCTTTCGAGCTTAGACGTCCTGAGTATGCCAAGGAAGTAAAATTTGGCGGTTATGTTAATGCCTTTGTTGATGACAGAGGACGTACGATGTTCCGCCAGGAGGGTTATCAGTCAGTTCGTGCAATTCCCTATGACCTTCCGGTTGTAGGCTATGGTAACGGAGTAGTTGATACCCTTAGAATATGGGATGCAGAGCCCGTCACCTGCTTTGAGCTTGATTCTTTTGATAAGGGTGATTATCAGAAGGCTGTTGAACAGGAAAATCTTGCCAGTCAGCTTTGCGAAGTACTTTACCCTAACGATAATCACATTGCAGGAAAAGAGCTCAGACTTAAGCAGCAGTATTTCTTCATCTCTGCTTCTGTTCAGACGGCTCTCAAGAGATATCTTCGTCACCACGAGGATATCAGCAGATTTTATGAAAAGGCTGTTTTCCAGCTTAATGATACACACCCCACAGTTGCGGTTGCAGAGCTTATGAGACTTCTTATGGATGAGTATTATCTGCCATGGGATACTGCGTGGGATGTAACCATGAAAACCTGCTGCTACACTAACCACACAATTATGGCAGAGGCTCTTGAGAAGTGGCCCATCGATCTTTTCCAGAGACTGCTTCCCAGAATTTATCAGATCGTTGATGAGATCAACAGAAGATTCGTTGATCAGATCATGCGTCAGTACTCGAACCTTCCAAGCATTGATGTGCAGGATAAGATTCGCAGCATGGCGATCCTTTATGACAATCAGGTTAAAATGGCTCATCTTGCCATCGTTGGCGGTCATTCTGTTAACGGTGTTGCAAGACTGCATACTGAAATTCTTAAGAAGAGAGAGCTTAAGGATTTCTATGAGATGTATCCTGAGAAGTTTAATAACAAGACAAACGGCATTACCCAGAGACGTTTCCTTATGCATGCAAATCCGCTTCTGGCAGATTGGGTAACAGCTCATGTAGGTGACAGCTGGATTACAGATCTTTCTGTGATTTCCGGTCTTAAGGATATTGCAGGAGATAAGAAGGCTCAAAAGGAGTTCATGGATATTAAGCTGGCTAACAAGAAGCGTCTTGCGGCTTACATCAAGGAGCACAACGGAATTGATGTTGATCCCAAGTCAATTTTCGACTGTCAGGTTAAGAGACTTCATGAGTACAAGAGACAGTTCCTCAATATCCTGCATGTTATTTATATGTATGATCTTTTAAAGGCTCATCCCGATATGGAGTATACGCCAAAGACCTATATCTTTGGAGCGAAGGCAGCAGCCGGCTACCAGACAGCGAAGCTTACAATCAAGCTTATCAATTCTGTAGCTGATGTTGTAAATAACGACCCTTCAATAAATGGCAAGATCAAGGTTGTTTTCATAGAGGATTACAAGGTTTCAAATGCTGAGCTTATATTTGCTGCAGCTGATATCTCAGAGCAGATTTCCACAGCAAGTAAGGAAGCATCCGGAACCGGTAATATGAAGATGATGTTAAACGGAGCCATCACTCTTGGAACTCTTGATGGGGCAAACGTTGAAATGCTTGAGGAAGTAGGAAAAGATAACATGTTTATCTTTGGATTGACTTCTGATGAAGTAATCGCCTATGAGAAGAACGGTGGATATAATCCCGGAGATATCTACAACAAGGATCCTAATGTAAAGAGAACTCTGGATCGACTTGTGGATGGAACCTTCTCAAACGACAGAGAACTGTTCAGACCACTGTTTAATTCTCTTCTTAATACTATTAATTCAAACAAGGCTGACCAGTACTTCATATTGAAGGATTTCGAATCCTATATAGAGGCTCAGAGAAATATTTCAGAGACCTACAGAGATACGAAAAAGTGGGCTAAGATGGCAATTCTTAACACTGCATCCTGCGGAAAGTTCTCATCAGACAGAACAATACAGGAGTATGTGGATGAGATCTGGCACATCGACAAACTGGATATGAGTAAAGTCTGAAAAAAATCTGATACACAAGGCTGTGCACCGATGGTTTTCGGTGTACAGCTTCCTTTTTTTATACACAAATATGCAAGATTAAAGTATAATACCTTGGAGAAAGTGAATAATAATAGAGAAAAGTTACTAGAGAAAGGTGGGACGGGAATGATTAAGACTTATGACAGCGGTGCATATTTGATCGGCGGAGCAGAGCTTATCCCTGACAATGCAGATGCAGCCGCGGCGATTGCAGCAAAAACAGGCAAAGAAACAGATAAAGCTACAGCAAAAAAGAACACTATAGCTTATGGAATTCTTGAGAAGCATAACACATCAGGCAGTATGGACAAGCTTGAGATAAAGTTTGACAAGCTTACCAGCCATGATATTACTTATGTTGGTATTATTCAGACAGCCAGGGCTTCAGGGCTTGAGAAATTCCCGATTCCTTATGTTCTTACCAATTGCCACAACTCACTTTGTGCAGTAGGCGGAACAATAAATGAAGATGACCACATGTATGGTCTTACCGCTGCTCAGAAATACGGCGGAATATATGTGCCTCCTCATCAGGCAGTTATTCACCAGTTTGCACGAGAAATGCTTGCTACCTGTGGTGGCATGATCCTTGGTTCGGATTCTCACACCAGATACGGTGCCCTTGGTACCATGGCTATGGGTGAGGGCGGACCTGAGCTTGTTAAGCAGCTCCTTAATCAGACCTATGATATAAAAATGCCCGGCGTAGTGGCAATATATCTTAAGGGCGAGCCTATGCACGGTGTTGGTCCTCAGGACGTTGCGCTGGCCATCATTGGTAAGGTATTTGGTGACGGCTATGTAAAAAATAAGGTAATGGAGTTCGTAGGTCCGGGTGTTGCGTCTCTTTCGGCAGATTTCCGTATCGGAATCGACGTAATGACCACAGAAACCACATGCCTTTCTTCAATCTGGCAGACAGATGATGAGGTTAAGAACTTCTATGATACTCATGGCAGAGTCGGTGAGTATAAAGAATTAAAGCCGGGAGATGTGGCATATTATGACGGCGTTGTTGAGGTTGACTTAAGTACGATCAAGCCCATGATCGCAATGCCCTTCCATCCCAGCAATACCTATGAGATTGATGAGGTCAATGCAAATCTTTCAGATATCATTGCAGATGTAGAAAAGCGTGCAAAGGTAAGCTTTGGCGATAAGATTGAATATTCTCTTAAGGAAAAGATAAAAGACGGCAAATTCATGGTAGATCAGGGTGTGATAGCAGGCTGTGCCGGCGGTGGCTTCGAGAACATCTGCGCTGCTGCAGACATTCTTGAGGGCAGATTTACAGGTAATGACAGATTTACCTTGAGCGTATATCCTGCCTCAACACCTATTTTCATGGAGATAGTTAAAAACGGTGTTGCTGCCAAGATCCTTGAGACAGGGGCGATCCTTAAGACAGCATTCTGCGGTCCCTGCTTTGGTGCAGGAGATACACCTGCAAATAATGCATTCAGTATCCGCCATTCAACCAGAAACTTTCCCAACAGAGAGGGTTCCAAGGTTCAGAGCGGACAGATCGCATCAGTTGCACTTATGGATGCAAGGTCAATCGCTGCAACAGCAGCTAATCAGGGTGTTCTTACACCTGCTACTGCTTTTGACGGTAAATTCAATAAATACACATATCATTTTGATAAGGAAATATATGCAAACCGCGTATTTGATTCAAAGGGAAAAGCAGATGACAGCGTAGAGCTTCAGTTTGGTCCCAACATAAAGGATTGGCCCAAGATGACAGAGCTTACAGAGAATGTGCTTCTCCGTGTCGTTTCAGAGATTCATGATCCTGTTACCACAACTGATGAGCTTATTCCTTCAGGTGAGACCAGCTCCTACAGATCTAACCCTCAGGGCCTGGCTGAGTTCACTCTTTCAAGAAAGGATCCTGAATACGTTGGAAGGGCAAAGGCTGTATATGCCGAGGAATTAAAGAGACGTGAGGACGCTTCCTTTGACGCAATGACTCCTGAGACTGCCGCTGTAATTAAGGCTGTATTGGAAAAATATCCTGATGTTTCTGCAGCAAATACCGGAATCGGCTCAACTATTTTTGCTGTTAAGCCCGGAGATGGATCTGCCAGAGAGCAGGCTGCTTCATGTCAGAAGGTACTTGGCGGATGGGCTAACATTGCTAACGAGTATGCTACAAAGCGTTATCGTTCAAACCTTATCAACTGGGGTATGCTGCCGCTTCTCATTAAAGAGGGCGACCTTCCCTTCAAGAACCTTGATTATGTATTCCTTCCCGGAATCAGAAAGGCTGTTGAGGACAAGGCTGATACCATTAAGGCAGTGGCTGTTTCAGATGGAAAGCTTACAGAGTTCACCATGACTCTTGGCGATCTTACTGATAATGAGAGAGAGATTATCCTTGATGGATGTCTGATAAATTACAATCGCGCAGGAAAAAAATAATTCGCGCAGGATGTGAAATAGTATGAAGAAACAAATTGCGCTTTTTATGGCGCTGATTATGGGTGCATTTGCCTGCGGATGCGGGCAAAAGGCACCTGCAATAGAAAATGTAGTAAAGACAGAGCAGGTTGACATACAAAGCACACCTGCTCCAAATATTGTTTATGATGTACCTGCAGAGATTCCCAGCGCACTTGTTGATCAGAACGGGTACAGAACAGGTGCGGAAAAAGCCGTTGTATTTAAAGGCGAGAATCTTCCGGATGTTTTTTATATCTATAATCTTGATACGGATGATCTTGAATACACAGGTCAGATGCGGGGATCAGGAAGCTCCAGTGAGGAAAATGTAAAGATCGGATATTTCTCTGATCTTATAACAGACGGGAATTATTATATCTACACAGATATCATAGGAAGCTCCTTCAGCTTCAGAATTCAGAATGACCTGTATGATGATATTTGGAATAAAGCCTGCAAGACCTATTATATGAACAGATGCGGCACAAATCTTTCCGAGGAGTTTGCGGGAAGTGATGCACATTTGGCCTGTCATACAGCAGAGGCTCATCTGCAGGAGGATCCATCAAAAGCTATGGATGTTTCCGGCGGATGGCATCTTAATTCTCAGGCTGACAGAGATGTGGTTCAGGGCTGCAAAATTGCCCAGAATCTTCTTCTTGCCTACGAGATGAATCCCAAGGCTGTTACTGATGATACAGGTATTCCTGAAAGTGGAAATGGCATTCCTGATCTTCTTGATGAGGTAAAATATGAAATAGAATGGCTTATGAAGATGCAGGATGAGAGAACAGGCGGTGTTTATGGCTCTGCCCTTACCGTGAGAGACGAGAGTAAGGATCTTATGCAGGCTGAGGTGGAGGTTACACCTATTACCATGGAGGCTACCATCTGTTTCGCCACGCTTCTTGCAGATTTTAGTTACCAGTACCAAAGCTTTGATTCGGATTTTGCTACAGCCTGCCTTAAGTGTGCAGACAAAGCCTATAGCGTTTTTGTAAGTAATGAAAATGTTAAGGAAAGTTCCGCAGGATTTCATGCGGCAGCGCAGCTTTACAGAGCCACAGGCGCATCAAGCTATGAGCAGGTGCTGACCTCCTATTTCGGAAGAAGCGATTTTGACAGTCTTTTCAAAGAGGATGAAGAGGTTTTCCTTGGCGGAGTGACCTATATTTCCACAAGCCAGAAGGTAAATGTGGATGTGTGCGACAGGATAATGAAGCTTCTTATGAAAAAAGCATCGGCAATAGCAAGTGCTTCAAAGAACAGCGCATATCTTGTATCGGACGAAGAACACTCAGCGCTTTTGGATGATATGAGAACCATAACAATTACGGACCATATCATTTATAATTATGAATATACGACAATCATTGAGAATCATGCCCATTATCTGATGGGAAGAAATCCTGAAGCGGTTAATTATATAACTGACGATACGGAGAGAACCTACCTTGATACAGATGCAGGAATGGGTATTATGAATCAGCCTCTTCTCAATGCCAAATTTATATTCATGCTTAGCGTTATTAAGGAATAAGATTTATGAATACTGAGATAAACGGACTAAAAATAAATTATCGCGATGAGGGACAGGGACCGCTCCTTGTGATGCTTCATGGCTGGGGCTCCAACGTGGATCTTTTTGATGGTGTGATCAAATTTGCCGCCAAGAAATATCATGTAGTTGGAATGGATATGCCGGGGTTTGGAAAAAGTGATGAACCTGCAGAACCCTGGGAAGTATCAGATTTCGTAGATTTTGTAATAGCCTTTGTAAAAAAACTCTATCCTGATGAGAAGGAAGTAATTTTCCTTGGCCATTCAATGGGTGGAAGAGTTATCATCAAAATGATCGGAACAAAATCGGAGGATGAACTGGGCTTTAGGATTCCCAAAGTAATTCTAACGGACAGTGCGGGAATTAAGCCTATTCCTTCGGGGAAACAGAGCAGTAAGACAAAGCGCTATAAATTTTATAAGAGCATTCTTGTTAATACCGGCATTGCGAAGGCTTTTCCGGGCACCCTTGAGAGTCTCCAGAAAAAATTTGGTTCTGCAGATTATGCAGCGGCATCGCCCGTTATGCGAGCAAGTCTTGTAAAGGTTGTTAATGAGGATCTGCAGGAGTATATGCCTGCTCTTAAAATGCCTGTTCTTCTTATCTGGGGTGATCAGGATACTGCAACACCTTTGTCGGATGGACAGCAGATGGAAAAGCTTATGCCTGAAGCAGGGCTTGCGGTTATTCAGGGTGCAGGACATTATTCTTTCCTTGATAATCAGTACCTTTTTAACAAGATACTCGGAAGCTTTTTAAATGTGGATTTTTAAAAGGAAAATAGAATGAATACATTTATTTTTGTAGTATTTATTATTGCATATATAGCTGTAACCGTGCTTGGGCTAAGATATTATTCCCATATGCTGCAGCTTTCTTCATATCAGTTTCAGGGATATTTCAGATTTCTTAGATCAAAACCGCAAAGATATGGCCTGCATGTAGGATTTTTAGTGGTGACTATCCTGGCAGGAATTGCGGATGCGAAAGCGGGGAATGTGCTTAGAATTCTTTCTTTGCTGTTCCTGGTTTTCATGGTTTTCCAATACCTTCCGAAGCCCGCCAAAAAGAAATTTGTAGTAACTAAGAGGGTTCAAAGACTTTTTGCCACATACGCGGTTGTTTTCCTTATATTTGCGGTGATAGCTGCGATACTTTATAAAGCAGGAAACAGGGCGGGTGCTTACTGCATCGTTGCTGTTTATATGGGACTGCTTCCGCTTGTAACAGCCCTTTGCAATCTAATAAATAAGCCAATCGAGAAAAAAGTAAATGACTGGTTCATTCACGATGCACAAAGGATTCTTGCTGAACATCCGGGGCTTAGGATCATAGGCATAACGGGAAGCTATGGTAAGACCAGCGTAAAGTATTACCTGTGGACCCTGCTTTCTGAGGGATTCCGTGTACTGATGACACCTGAGAGCTTCAATACTCCAATGGGTGTTGTAAGAACCATCAGAGAAAACCTTACGCCCATGCATGAGATTTTTATATGCGAGATGGGAGCAAGGCATGTACATGATATAAAGGAAATAACAGATATTGTTCATCCGGATGATGGAATACTTACCTCCATAGGACCTCAGCACCTTGAGACCTTCCATTCCATCGAAAATATCATAGATACCAAGTACGAGCTATTTGATGCTGTTCAGGAAAAGAGCAGCAAGGGACTTAAGTTTGCAAATGGTGATAATGAGATCATAACTGCCAATATGAGGCATGAAAATGTCATTACCTATGGTGTATCGGAGGGCTGCGATTACAGAGCTACAGATATTAAGTACAGTGCTGATGGTGCGACATTCACAGTTACAGCACCAAATGGGGATAGCGCTGAATTTAGTATGAAGCTTCTTGGTGAGCACAATGTAACAAATGTGGTGGGCGCTATTGCAATGGCACATACCCTGGGTATTCCCTTCTCCAAGCTTAAGATGGGAGTTCGAAGGATAACACCGGCACCTCACAGACAGGAACTCATTAAGCACGGTAATGTATCAATAATCGACGATGCCTATAATTCCAATCCAATGGGTGCTAAAATGGCACTTAATACACTGTCTAAATTTGAGGATTATACCAGAATCCTTGTAACCCCCGGAATGGTGGAGCTTGGCGATAAGGAAGCGGAATATAACCGCGAGTTTGGAAGACAGGCAGCAAAGGCAGCAGATTATATCATTTTGGTGGGTATCGATCATACAAGACCCATCAAGGAAGGTGCTCTTGAAGCAGGATTTTCGGAGGACAGGCTGTTTTCAAAAGAGACACTGAAGGAAGCCACCGATCTTATGTATGAGATCGATGCGGGGAGGCAGAAGGTCATTCTTTTGGAGAATGATCTTCCGGATAATTACACTTGAAAAAAGAGGTTGGGGATATGCAAAGGGATAAAAAAAGAATAGACTTCATGGATATATGCTTCTCTCTTTGTATGTCTTTGATAACCGTTATAAATTTAAATGCCGTAGAAGACCACTTCTTTTTGACAGGCTATGTCCTTGTCAAAGATATGTTGGTTTTTGCGGTATTTTTTTCTTTGTTCTTTGCATCCACAATGGCTTTAAAATATATTGGTTCAAAATATGATCCAAAGCCCTTGGAAAAAGCAGCTAAGAAAAAGATGGTCCTGCCTGCTGTTTTAATGTGGTGTGCTCATCTGCCATATCTTCTTATTCTTGCACCGGGAGTTTTAAACTACGATACCATAAATCAGATTAGAGATGTTTTTGACGGAGTATCTCCGGTGCCTTTTGGATTTGTGGAGGGACAGGAGACGGTTAACGTCTTTATGAATGCGCATCATCCTGTTGTTATTGCGTTTTTATTTGCAGCATTTATAAAGCTGGGAGTTTTGCTTGGCGATCCCGGAAAGGGACTGTTTATCTATTGCCTTATTCAGTCTCTCGTAGCATGCTTTGTTTTCTCGGGAATTCTTACAGATATTGAGAATAATACAAAGGATTCAGGTAAACTGTTTGTGGTAAAAGCGGTAAGGCTGTTTTTTACATTTTCACCATTTGTTCCTTATTACACAATCTGCATGCTGAAAAATACAATACACAGTCTGCTGTTTTTAATTCTTTTATATGGTTATTACAGGTATCTTGAAGCCGGAGAGATATCCTCCGTAAAAGGTAATGTTTTCATGATCGTAACATCTCTTCTTATGTGCTTTTCTCAGAATACCGGTGCCTATGTGGTGGTTTTATCAAGTCTTTTACATCTGATTTTCAGAAAAAAGAACAGAAAGATTTTTCTTATAAACACCTGCCTGTGCATTGTCGTTTGGTTCATTATTGTTCCAAAGGTTATTTATCCGGCAGCTAACATCTATCCCGGTGGAAAGCAGGAGATGCTCGGGACATGCTTCCAGCAGACAGCAAGGCTTGTAAGGGATAGGGAGGATGAACTTACAGATGAGGAGAAACAGATCATCGGTAAGATTCTGGACTATGAAAAAATAAAAAGTGACTATGCCTTTGATGCAACGGACCCTGTAAAGGCTACCTTCAATATTCATGCAACAAATGAAGATATGACTGCATATTATAAATTCTGGATAAGAAAGGGCTTTCAACATCCAATTATTTACCTAAGGGCAATACTTCCGATATGCGGTAACTTCTTTGCTCCTGTTTCTTCTATTCAGGTCTTTGACAAAATACCGACATCAGAGGGAATTTTAGAAAATGTAAAACAGGTGAATCCGGCTAAGCTATGGATGGGACTAAATGACTGGTACTACGGACTAAGAGATATGCCCGGCATAAGCATACTGTTTCAGGTGGTGCTTTACAGCTTTTGGATTCCTGCATATCTGCTATATTACAATGTCATAAAGAGAGGGTATAAAAAGAGCGGAGAAAGAAAGCCTGTAAATGGTATCCTTGTACCAATTTTCATATTTATTCTTATGTTGGTTGTAAGTCCTGTTAACTACAGCAGATATGCGCTACCTCTTATATTTTCGTCTCCTGTTTGCCTGTGCATGCTTATGCCTGAAAAAAATAAATGAGGTTGAAATTTTTTCTGATGAGGCTATACTTTTAGGGAACCCTAGTTAATTTTTGAAAGGAAGTGTTTTTTTGAAACTTAAATTAGCAGTTTTATTTGGTGGTAAAAGTACAGAGCATGAGATTTCAATTATCTCCGCTATCCAGGCTATCGGATATATCAACAGAGATAAGTATGAGGTTATCCCGGTTTATATAACTAAGGATAATGATTTTTATATTGGTGAAGACATAGATAAGATTAAGGAATATACACATATTCCGGAGCTCCTTAAAAAGAGCACAAGAGTAATCTTTATTAAGGATGGCAATAAGGTAAATCTTGTTCGTTATCCCATGAAGAAATTTGGTAACAATATTCTTACATCTGTGGATATTGCATTCCCCATCGTACACGGTACAAACGTGGAGGACGGAGTACTTACCGGATACCTTCAGACTCTTGGACTTCCTGTTGTTGGCTGTGATGTACTTTCATCTGCAGTTGGCATGAATAAATATGTTATGAAGACAGTTCTTAAGGACAATGGTATTTCTGTCCTTGACTGCAAGTGCTATACATGGATTGATTATGAGGACGCAGAGGCGCTTGTTAAGAAGATAGAGGATGCTTTCAAATATCCTGTTATTGTTAAGCCCATCAACCTTGGTTCAAGTATCGGTATATCCAAGGCAAGTAATACACAGGAGCTTAAGGAAGCCCTTGAGCTTGCCTTTGAGTTCTCCAAAAAGATTCTTGTTGAGCCTGCAATTGTGAAGCTTAAGGAGATTAACTGTTCAGTTCTCGGTGATTATGAGAATGCCGAGGCTTCAGAGTGTGAGGAGCCTATTAACTCAGACGAGATTCTTTCCTTCGAGGATAAATATATCGGAGGCGGCTCAAAGGGCGGTGCTAAAGGCGGTGCAAAGACCGGCGGCTCCAAGGGAATGGCATCTCTTAAGAGAAAGATTCCGGCAGAGATTACTGATGAGCAGAGAAGTGAGATCCGTAAAATGGCTGTAGATGCATTTAAGTGTCTTGGCTGTAGTGGTGTTTCCAGAATTGATTTCATGCTTGATGAGGAAACAGGAAAGATCTATCTCAATGAGATCAATACTATTCCCGGATCACTTTCATTCTATCTGTGGGAGCCACTCGGTAAGAAATATACCCAGCTTCTTGACGATATGATCGATATCGCTATTAAACAGGACAGAGAGAATAACAAGATCGTATTCTCATTTGATACAAACGTGCTTGAAGGTGTTAACCTTGGCGGCGCGAAAACAGCGAAATTGTAATATAAAACAAGGTGAATGATTACTCATCCACCTTGTTTTTTTCATAAGTTTCTTTAATTATGTTGTAGCAATAGGTTTCGATATTCTTTTTATCCTCGGGATCAAGCTGATCCATATAGATTGGCTTTCCGTACTCAAGGATTACATGAGCTTTCTTGATGAAAGGAGCATGATCTTCGAATATCGCATTTGAGTTGTTGATGGTCATCGGTACAATGGGACAACCGGTTTTCTGAGCAATTTTGAAGCTTCCTTTATGGAAGGGGAGCATTTCGTCTGAGGCGTTCCTTGTTCCTTCAGGATAGATGGTCATTGAAATGCCGTTTTTTATATTGTCGATGGCTGTGAGGATGACCTGAAGGCCCTGTCTGATATCGTCTCTGTCAAGGAAAAGGCAGTCCATGAAGACCATCCAGGTTGACAGGATCGGAACCTTTTTGATTTCCTTCTTGGCAATATAACCGGTGATTCTTGGTACTCTTGCATAGCTGAGAACGATGTCGAAGTAGCTTCGGTGATTGCCTACATAGAGAACCGGTGTATCCTTTGGAACGTTCTCTTCACCGATAACCGTAAGCTTAACTCCTGAGAGAAATGCTACGATTTTGAAGGCCCTGCTTACAATGGCAAGAGAAATTGTCTTTTGTGCCATGGGATTGAACTTACCGACAATCCAAAGTATTAACTGCATTACCAGGCTCAAAAGAAAAAATACTAATAAAAATAAACCTACAAAAATTAGCCTTAACATACTTACTATTTCACTCCAATTATGTATTATATATATGCTGACGTATCAGCTATACCACGATAGTATAACACAAACAAAGGAGACTGATAAATGCTGCTTATAAAAAACGGTAGACTGATAGACCCATGGTCCGGAACAAATGATTTCAGGGATATTTTGGTAGACGGAGAGAGAATCGTAAAGATCGGTTTTTGCGGAACCTTACATGATTTGGCTGTTGAAGCAGCATCCGTGAAAAGTGAAAATCTTGAAGAGATAGACGCTGCAGGCCTTGTTGTGGCTTCGGGGCTTGTGGATGCCCACGTTCATTTCAGAGATCCCGGTTTTACGGAAAAAGAGGATATTTTATCAGGAGCAGAAGCAGCGAAGGCAGGCGGTTTTACATCGGTAGTCATGATGGGTAATACCAATCCCCACATGGATAATCTGGAGACCATAAGGTATGCCCTTGAAAAGGGA
Organism: Butyrivibrio sp. WCD3002; assembly: GCF_000424265.1. Classification (GTDB taxonomy): domain Bacteria; phylum Bacillota; class Clostridia; order Lachnospirales; family Lachnospiraceae; genus Butyrivibrio. Next base: position 66,581 of record NZ_AUJO01000014.1, on the reverse strand, counting down.
GCATCCACAGGAATACGGGTTTTTACCTGCGCCAATATCACAAAGGATATGGCAGGAAGCGAACTAACGGACATGGAAGGCCTCCTTAAGGAAGGGATTGTTCTTTTTACCGATGATGGAAAGCCGATAACAAATCCGGAGATTATGGAGAGCGCCTGCAGAGAAGCAGCAAGACTTGGCAAGGTGCTAAGCCTTCACGAAGAGGATCCTTCATATATAACAGAAAATGGAATAAATGCAGGTGATGTTGCAGAGAGTCTGGGCATTAAGGGATCACCAAGGGATGCAGAAATATCAATGGTAAAGCGCGACATTGAAATAGCCGGAAGGACAGGAGCAGAGATAACCGTTCAGCACATCAGTACAAAGGAAGCGGTGGAGCTTATTAGAGAGGCAAGAAAAACTAATCCCAAGATACATGCAGAAGCGACGCCTCATCACTTTACGCTTACGGACAGCGCTGTACTTAAGCATGGTACAATGGCAAAGATGAATCCGCCCCTTAGAAAAGAAGAGGACAGGTTAGCCATAATTCAAGGCATTGCCGATGGCACAATAGAGACCATTGCAACTGACCATGCACCTCATACAGCAGCAGAGAAGGCAGGAGAATTAACTAAAGCGCCAAGCGGCATAATAGGACTTGAAACCTCTCTTGGACTAGGCATAAGAGAGCTGGTACACAAGGGATATATGGATCTTATGACACTTATTTCAAGAATGACCTGTCAGCCTGCGGAGGTATACGGAATCAGGACCCTGATCAGAGATGAGAGCGCAGGAGAAAACGTATATGACGAGCTTCCTGTCGGAAGATGCTTTGAGGGTGGCCCCGCGGATTTTGTAATTTTTGGAGAGAATGAGACCTATACAGTAGCTGAGAAATTTGCTTCAAAAGCATGTAATACTCCCTTTATTGGAGAAGAGCTTCCCGGCAAAATTCACTATACAATTTGCAGCGGAAAAACAGTCTATAGGGCATGATGATATAAACTTAAGGTAGGAGATAAAAGCTATGTCAAAAAAGAAGAAAATCAGAGCAGAGGTTATTTCGCAAAGCTTACTTGCGGAAGGAATTATGGATTTAAGGCTTAGAACAAGTCTTGCAGAGGATGCCAATCCCGGACAGTTTATTGGAGTATATCCCCAAAATAAGTCTACACTTCTTCCAAGGCCTATCAGCATCTGCGGATCTGACAGAGAGAATCAGGAACTGCGTATTGTTTACAGGATAGCCGGCAGCGGAACTGCGGAATTTGCTCTCTATCAAAAGGGTGATAACGTAGATATACTGGGAGTTTTGGGTAACGGCTTTCCGCTTGATAAGGCAGCTGGTAAGAGAGTACTTATTATCGGAGGAGGCATAGGTGTACCGCCGCTTCTTGGACTTGCAAAGGAGCTTTCGGAAAATCCGGATGTACGTCCTGAATCAGTGACCATGGTTATGGGTTATAGAAATGCTGATACTTTTCTTACTGACGAATTTGAAAATTTTGGAAAGCTTCTGATTGCTACAGAGGATGGAAGTATAGGCATTAAAGGAAATGTAATTGATGCCTGCAAGGAAAACGGTGTAGAGGCTGATGTTATCTATGCCTGCGGCCCCATGCCGATGCTTCGCGGTGTGGCTGCTTATGCTAAAGAGACAGGTGCAAAGGCATATATAAGCCTTGAGGAGCGCATGGCCTGCGGTGTTGGTGCGTGTCTTGGATGTATATGTAAAACCAAGGATGTGGATGAACATTCTCATGTAAAGAATGCACGCATCTGTACAGATGGCCCTGTTTTTGACGCAGATGAGCTTGAGCTTTGATAATCAGTTACTTGGAGAGGTGAGAATATATGAATACATCAGTTAATATAGCGGGAGTAACCTTTAAAAATCCTGTAATGACAGCTTCCGGTACATTCGGATCCGGAATGGAATATGCGGAATTTGTTGATCTCAACAGACTTGGGGCAGTTGTGACCAAGGGTGTTGCAAATGTGCCATGGCCCGGAAACCCCACACCAAGAGTCGCCGAGGTTTATGGAGGAATGCTTAATGCTATAGGCCTTCAGAATCCCGGAGTGGATGTAATGATTGAGAGAGACCTTCCTTTTCTTAAGGACTTTGATACAAAGGTTATCGTCAATGTTTGCGGAAAAAGCACACAGGATTATGTGGATGTGGTAGAAAGACTTTCTGATCAGGACAGCGTTCACATGCTTGAAATCAATGTTTCATGTCCCAATGTAAAGGAGGGAGGCATCGCTTTTGGTCAGAACCCGGATGCTCTTTTTGAAATTACAAAAGAGATAAAAAAGCATGCAAAGCAGCCCATCATAATGAAGCTTAGTCCCAATGTCACAAGCATTGCAGAGATGGCAAGGGCAGCAGAGGCAGCAGGCAGCGATGCAATATCACTTATTAATACAATTACGGGAATGAAGATTGATATTTACAAAAAGACCTTCGCTATCGCTAATAAGACAGGAGGACTTTCCGGTCCTGCCATTAAGCCGGTAGCTGTACGCATGGTATATGAAGCATCACATGCGGTAAAGATTCCGGTCATCGGCATGGGAGGAATCGCAACAGCAGAGGATGCCATTGAATTCATGCTTGCAGGAGCAACAGGAGTTGCAGTTGGTGCAATGAACTTCCATAACCCCTATGCAACAATAGAGGTAATCGAAGGAATAGAGCGTTATATGTCTGAGCAGGGAATTGAGGACATAAATGAAATTATCGGAGCCGTTGAATAAGCTCCGATAAAATAATTTTGTATTATTCTGTAAAAGTGAAGGATACCCTGACCTTTGAATCAGAGATTTTTTCTCCGTCAGCCTGTAGTTCGTACTGGAGGTGGACGGAGATTTTTTTTGGTGTTTCTTCGATCATCAGGTGCCTTGTAATGGCTGTAAGCTTCATGATGCCGTACTGGGTCTGATAGTCGGTCTCACAGGTTTCTCCAAGCCCAAAATGAAGCTCGGAATTTACAGAGCCCGTTTGTGACATGGAGAATTTTCCATTCCCGATTATAAGGGTGTGATGTGTTCTTATATGCAGCTTATCATCATCAGCAGGGTCATAGTATTGGATTAAGGTACTGTTTCCGTCGGTGATGCAGGAAGCAGTACATTCGGTTTTTACTATTTCGGGCTTGCCGTCACCATGATCGTGTGCGCCGATTATCTTAATTTTTCCATTCATATTTTTTACCTTTATACAGGCTTTGTGATATAAAGCTCCGGAGCGATTCCTCTGCTTCTAAGCTCGTTTATGGCATGTTCTGCATAGACCAGATTCTTGTTTTCAAAAATTCCAAATACTGTTGGACCGCTTCCGCTCATTCTTGCACCCATGGCGCCGTTGGCAAGAAGAATTTGTCTTATATCTTCGATAACAGTGTATTTTGAAGCAGTTACAGGTTCTAATACATTTCCAAGTCTGTCTGTTATACCGGCAAGGTCGCGCTTCTCGATAGCGCCCATTATGCCATCTATGTCGGGATGATTTTCTATAGGCTTGGAATCAAGAGTTGTATAGGCCCATGCCGTTGAAACATCGATGGAAGGCTTTGCGATGACTATATGGCATGAAGGCATATCCCTTAGAAATGTCAGTTTTTCGCCTATTCCCTCTGAGAGAGCAGTGCCACCGCAGATGCAGTAAGGTATGTCAGCACCTAAAGGTGTTGCCAGCTCGCATAATTCTTCCTGGCTAAGACCAAGGTTCCAAAGTTCGTTAAGGGCATGATAAGTTGCAGCTCCATCTGTGCTTCCGCCTGCCAGGCCGGCAGCCATAGGAATGTGTTTTTTAAGGCTTACGGTTACACCTTTTTCAATGCCGTATTTTTCTTTTAGCTGAGCGGCAACCTTCCATATTAGATTGGATTTATCTGTGGGGATTCTGGGATTGGCAGTCATAATGATTATCTGTCCGTCGTCGCGATTTTCAAAGGACAGTTCGTCATGGAGGTCAATGCTCTGCATGATCATTTTTACGATATGATAGCCATCCTCTCGTCTTCCCAGGACATCAAGACCCAGGTTAATTTTTGCGTATGCTTTTCTTGTTATCATTTATTTTTCCTTTCGGATAAGAATATGTTTAATCCTTACTATAAATATATAATAAAAACGCTTATTAACACAATGAATTTGAATACGTGTGCCAGAAAGGATTCTGTTTGTGAAATCCCTTAGGTGAACATAAAAAAAGCTGCGAAGGATTTCCCTCGCAGCAGATTTACATTTGAATTATAAAGGCTTTGCTCCTGCCTTCTCCTTTGCCTTAGCAACAAGGTTTTTCCAGAAGCCTTTCTTTTCTTCGGGAGCAACGTTACTTCCGCGAATGCCCTTAACAGAAAGTACGTAGATTCCACTTACTTCAGCCTTTACTTCCTTTTTTACAGGAACAGAATCAAAAATCTTCTCATCACATACGAGATTCATGATCTGGGGACCAACCTTAACCTTAAGGATCGGAAGCTTTGAACGTCTAAGAAGCTTTGGTGTGTTCTCCATAACGGCTGCAGGAAGTCCTGCTTCGTTAATACGCATTCTCTTTTTGTCGATTATCAGCATGGAAATACTCTGCTTAACAGCTTCCATCTGAGCCTGTTGCTCTTCCTGACGCTTCTGTGCTCTTTTGCCAAGGATTGTAAGGGTTACAAGAGCTATGATCAAAATTACTAAGATTACTATCATTACTATAGCTGCGGTACTCAAAACTAACCTCCAATTACTTCAAACTGATTTAACTAGCAAATTGTATTCTATCATTCTTTTATCTGGCAGGCAACAAAATACTTTAATCAAAGTCAATTCTGTGATAGTATTAAAAAAGTTTTATTTTATAAGAAGTAATAGAGGAGTATTTTTTCATGAAAAAGATGGCAGTAGCGATGCTTGCGGCACTCCTTACCGTTTCATCCCTTACAGGATGTTCTAAAGCCGGTAATGACACTAACGCAGCATATTTAAAAGACACAGATGTATCAAAATATGTAACACTTGGTGATTACAAGAACCTTACTGTTGAGGTTGCTTCACCTGAGGTTACCGATGATGAGGTTGCAAGCTATATCCAGTATGTACAGAATTCTATGGCAGCTACAGTAGAAGTAACCGACAGAGCTGTTCAGTCAGGAGATACAGTAAATATTGATTATGCCGGAAAATATGCCGATTCAGGTGAGGCATTCGATGGCGGTACCGCTCAGGGATATGATCTTCCCATCGGTTCTCACACATTTATCGATGGCTTTGAAGATGGACTTATCGGTGCAGAGCTTGGTCAGACACTGGACCTTAACCTTAAGTTCCCCGATTCATACAGTAATGCTGATCTTGCAGGCAAGGACGTTATTTTCACAGTAACAGTTAACAAGATTCTCATTAAGCCTGATTTCGATGATGCTTATGTAGCAACTCTTGGAATCGAAGGCGTATCTACAGTTGATGAGCTTAGTAATTATATAAAGGAAAAGCTCATGGAGGATAAGCAATCATCCTATGAGACCTCAGTTCAGAATGAGGCACTTGAGGCAGCTACTAACGGATGCATGTTTGAGAATCCGCCCCAGGCTATGCTCGACAGATTTACAGGTCTTTATTCAGATCAGATGGAGCAGGTTGCTCAGTACTATGCTGCAAGCTACGGACAGTCAATGACAGCTGATTCAGTACTTCAGGTGCTTATGTCACAGGAAGGCTATACAGGAGAGGCTGAGGATTATAAAGCAGAGCAGGCACTTAAGCTTGCAAAGCAGTACATCATGCTTGGTGCTATAGCAGCTCAGGAAGGCATTGAGGTTACAGAGGAAGAGCTTAATGAGAAGCTTACATCTGATATGGAAAATGCAAATGCAAGCGCTGCTGATTCTGATAAGGTTGATAGTCTTGATGCATACAAAGAGACCATTGATGTAGAGAATATAAGAGAAAGTCTTCTCAGTAAGAAGGTTATTGAGTTCCTTGCTGCAAATGCAAATGTTGTTGAGCCTTCTGATGATGACAATGCAGAGGCTACAGAGGAGACAGCAGCAGAGGAGAGCACTGAGGAAGCTACAGATGCTTCCGAGGATGGAGAATAATTTTTGAACAACTAATGTTTAAATATGGAGGCATATTATGGAACTGACAGATATCAGAGAGCTTTTTAGAGAGCCGGATAAGTACGCAGACAAAGAAGTAACAGTAGGCGGATGGATCCGCAACATTCGTGATTCTAAGACAATTGGCTTTATTGTTTTGAATGACGGTACATATTTTTCACCTCTTCAGGTGGTATATTCTGATGAGCTTAATAATTTCGCAGAGGTTAGTAAGCTTAATGTTGGTGCCGCAATCATTGCTACAGGTAAGATTGTAATGACTCCAGATGCCAAGCAGCCATTCGAGATGCAGGCTACAGGAATAGAGATTGAGGGACCTTCAACTCCCGATTATCCCCTTCAGCCTAAGCGTCACTCACTTGAGTATTTGAGAACACTTCCTCATCTCCGTGCAAGAACAAACACATTTGAGGCTGTTTTCAGAGTAAGATCACTGGCTGCTTATGCGATTCACTCATTCTTCCAGGAGAGAGGTTTTGTATATGTTCACACTCCCCTTATTACAGGAAGTGACTGTGAAGGCGCAGGCGAGATGTTCCAGGTAACAACACTGGATCTTAACAATGTTCCCAAGAATGAGGAAGGCGAAGTAGATTATACAAAGGATTTCTTTGGTAAGCCTGTTAACCTTACAGTTTCTGGTCAGCTCAATGTTGAGACCTATGCTTTTGCATTTAAGAATGTTTATACATTCGGACCTACATTCCGTGCTGAGAATTCAAACACAACCCGTCATGCAGCTGAGTTCTGGATGATCGAGCCTGAAATGTGCTTCGCAGATCTTAAGGATGACTGTGATTGCGCTGAGGCAATGCTTAAGTACGTTATAAACTATGTACTTGAGAACGCACCTGCCGAGATGGAGTTCTTTAACTCCTTCGTTGATAAGGGGCTTATCGAGCGTCTTAAGAACGTTGCAAACAGCGAGTTTGGTCGTATCACATATACAGAGGCTATTGAGATTCTTAAAGAGCATAACGATGAGTTTGATTATAAGGTTGAGTGGGGCTCAGATCTTCAGACTGAGCATGAGAGATTCCTCACAGAGAAGGTATTTAAAAAGCCTGTATTCGTAACTGACTATCCGAAGGAAATCAAAGCCTTCTACATGAAGCTGAATGAGGACGGCAAGACTGTTGCAGCAGCTGATTGTCTTGTACCCGGTATCGGTGAGATCGTTGGTGGTAGCCAGAGAGAGGATGATCTTGAGACTCTTGAGAAGAGAATGGATGAGCTTGGACTTAAAAAGGAAGATTATCAGTTCTATCTTGATCTTCGTCGCTACGGTTCAGTTCGTCACGCAGGCTTCGGTCTTGGCTTTGAGCGCTGCGTAATGTACCTTACAGGTATGGGCAACATCCGTGATGTTGAGTCCTTCCCTCGTACAGTTGGTAACTGCGAGTTATAATTTTTAAGAATCTTATGACTGTTGCTTCCTTGACAGGAGACAACAGTTTTTCTTTTTGTATTCATGTGAATTTTTTTTGAAATATGTATAAGGATAAAAGCTGACAGCTTAATCATGTTATAATTAAATAGAAAATTTTGTTGGATATTTTGCGGATTATTTGTCCGCTTTAAATAATGGGGAAATATGCGAAGATTTAAAGTGAAATCTTTTAACAGATATATATGTACTGTACTTGCTGCGGCAATGCTTTTAAATTCAGGTGCGCCGGCTTTTGCTACTTCCAGTGAAGAGCTTAAAAAGCAGCAAAAGGAACTTGAGGCGCAGCAGAAGGAGCTGGAGAAAAAGCAGGATGCGCTGGAATCAGAAAAAAGGACCAGCCAGAGCGGTCTTAACAGCGCAAATCAGAATATTAGTGCAATAGAGGGCGAACAGGCAGAAATTCAGGCAGAGCTTGACGCTGCCAATGAAGAGCTTGTAGGACTTCTTACAAGTATTGATCTTATTCAGGCTGATATTGCGGATACAGAAGAGAAAATAGTTCAGACTCAGGCTGAGTATGATGAAGCCAAGGCTCTTGAGGAAGAACTGTATGAAGTTATGAAAAAGCGCATACGCTACATGTATGAGAAGGGTGAGCTTACCTACGCAGAACTTCTTTTACAGGCCCAGAGCTTTGATGATCTCCTGAATAAAGCAGAGTATGTTGAGTCTTTGTATGAGTATGACAGAACAAAGCTTGGTGAATACGTGGCTGCCAAAAATGCTGCCGAGGAATATGGGGATCAGCTGGCAGAGGCTAAATCCGAGCTTGAAACCTCCAAGTATGAGTTAGAAGAAGAACAGAAATACACAGAGACAGTTATAGCAAATTACAAGAAAAAATATGCCAACTTTGACGTGCAGCTTGCTAAGGCAAAGCAGGATGCGGCTGTATATTCAGCGCAGCTTCAGAAACAGACATCTGAGATAAAGGAATTGCAGGCAAAGATTGACTCAAAGGAAGCCGAAGTAAAGAAGACCAAGAAGGCCGCAGAAGAAGCGGCATCTAAGGAGGCTGAGGAGGCAGCAAAGAAGAAGGCTGCTGAGGAAGCCAGCAAAAAGGCAGCGGAAGAGGCTCTTGCCCAGGCAAATACAGATGAGGATGATGAAGATGACGATGATACAGATACAGATTCTGCATCTGCAGGAAATGCATCAGATAACAGTTCATCAAAGAGTGCGGAGGCTACAGCGCCTACAGGCTCTGCAACCGGACAGAGTATAGCAAACTATGCTTGTAAGTTTGTAGGCAATCCTTATGTGGCTGGTGGAACAAGTCTTACCAACGGTGCGGATTGTTCGGGGTTTGTATATGCAGTTTACCAGGCCTTCGGAATAAGTGTGCCCAGATCATCCTATGCTCAGGCAGCCTATGGAAAGGCCGTGTCCTATGAGAATGCACAGCCCGGAGATGTTATCTACTATGGCGGTCATGTGGCTATTTACCTGGGCGGTGGACGTATCGTACATGCAAGTACCGCCCGTACCGGAATAAAATATGAAAACGCAACCTACAGAACAATTCTTACCATCAGAAGATTCATTTAAGGGGATAGAGATTTGGAATGGAGTAAATTGCTTTGCGAAGACAGAGTGAGAACTATCAAAAAAAGAGAAGGCTCCAATGATCTTCGCAGTGAATTTGAAAAGGATTATCACAGAATAATCGGCAGTGCGTCCTTTAGACGCCTTCAGGATAAGACACAGGTTTTTCCGCTTGATCAGTCCGACTTTGTAAGGACCAGACTGACTCATTCTTTGGAGGTTTCCTCCTTTTGCAAGTCCCTTGGACAAAATATTGCAAGAAGGATTCTGACAGATATTAAGGATGAGAGCTTTCTGCCCTCATATCAGCAGGATATCTGTGATATTTTGCAGTGCGCAGGATTACTTCATGATATAGGTAATCCGCCCTTTGGACATTTTGGTGAGACCGTTATCAGAGAATGGTTTAAGAACAATCTGGCGGAGCAACAGTTTTCCGGTAAGCCGGTAACAGAGATATTGAACCCGCAGATGAAGGGCGATTTTTACAATTTTGAAGGTAATACCCAGGCTCTTCGCGTGGTATCAAAGCTTCATTATCTTGTGGATGAGCATGGCATGAACCTGACAAAGGCACTGCTTGCTACAATCATTAAATATCCTGTATCATCCCTTGAGGTTAATAAGAAGAGTCCCGATATATGCTGTCACAAGATGGGATATTACTATGCAGACAGGGAGCTTTTTAAGGATATTCAGGAATCCTGCGGATTGAACGGGCGAAGACATCCCCTTACATTTATTCTTGAGGCGGCAGATGATATTGCATACAGAACTGCCGACATAGAGGATGCATATAAGAAGGGACTCATTAGCTTTGACCTGCTGGTACGTGAGCTTGAGAGCAGATGCTTTGAGGATCAGTCCGATAAAATTTACAGACAGCTCCTTGATTCACTTAAATACAGATATGGAAAAGGTATCGAGCTTGGCGTAAGTGATCCCGGCGAGTACGCTGTTTCAAACTGGGTAGTTGCTGTTCAGGGTAAACTCATTTATCTTGCTACAGATGGTTTTGCTGCAAACTATAAGAGTATTATGGATGGTTCCTTTGGAAGCGAACTGCTGGAAGGATGCGGTAAAGTCTATGGAAGTAAGACACAAGAAGATGCTGGTAACAGCAATGACGGCGGAGATAATTCGGGAGATAGACCGGATAATAAAGAGCATATTGCCGAAGGAAAGCATATTGTTGATGCCCTTGGCGATATAGCTGTTAAGTATGCCTTTAATTCAGAGCCAATTTTGAAGATAGAGGTAAGTGCAGATCAGATACTGACGTATCTTTTGGACAGACTGGTTCCTGCGGCAATTCATTTTGACACAGATTCAAAGCTTAGCCCCATAGATTCGAGAATGATTTCTTTTATCTCTAACAACTATAAGAAGATTTATCAGATTTACTCTGAAGGAAAATCTGAGGAAGAAAAGCTTTATCTAAGGCTTCTTCTGGTTACGGATTATGTATGTGGTATGACAGACAGCTACGCTAAGAGACTTTATCAGGAGCTTAACGGATTGATTTGAATTGATTTTCTAATCTGTTAATTGATCGCTTATGGGTTAGTTAATGTATATTTTATAATGGTTTTACTTGCAATTTTTAAGGTCAACATATATGTTAGTTTAGTGGTGTGATGAAAATATTGTGCGTGTGATGTGGACTTTACTTAGCATGAACATGATTCATCAGAAAAAAGATCAGAAAGAGAGAAAATATGGCAAGAGAAATGGTTGTAGTTCTTGACTTTGGCGGACAGTATAAGCAGCTGATAGCCAGACGTGTTCGTGAGTGCAACGTTTACTGCGAGATTCATCCCTATAACATCGGGCTTGATAAGCTTAAAGAGATGAATCCCAAGGGCATCATTTTAACAGGTGGCCCCAACAGCGTGTACGGCGATCAGGCAGTATTGTGTGAGAAGGAGCTTTATGAGCTGGGAATTCCGGTTCTTGGAATCTGCTACGGCGCACAGCTTACTGCATTTTTGAACGGAGGCGAAGTTAAGACAGCGCCTTTAAGTGAGTACGGTAAGACAGAGACTTTCCTTAAGACAGATTCAGTTCTCTTTGCAGATATAGATACGAAGGATGCCGGAGAGACCACTCTGCTTGATGGATATGGAATGGTCGACACAGATGCTCCTGTTTTGAAGAATGATAAGGGTGAATTCGTGGTTTCAACCTGGATGAGCCATACAGATTATATAGCTAAAGCGCCCGAGGGCTTTGCGATATCAGCTTATACAGCCAACTGCCCTGTGGCAGCTATGGAGAACGCTGACAGAAAGATATATGCAGTCCAGTTCCATCCTGAGGTTATGCATTCTCAGAGAGGAACAAAGATGCTCCGCAACTTTGTATATAAGGTTTGTGGCTGCACAGGCGACTGGAAGATGTCAGATTTCGTTGAGAGAAGTATTGCCGAGATCAGAGAGAAGGTTGGAGACGGCCGCGCTCTTTGCGCTCTTTCAGGTGGCGTTGATTCATCAGTTGCAGCCGTACTTATGAGTAAGGCTATTGGTAAGCAGCTTACATGCGTATTTGTAGATCACGGTCTTCTTAGAAAGAACGAAGGCGACGAGGTTGAGGCAGTATTTGGACCAAACGGCGCATACGACCTTAACTTTATAAGAGTAAATGCTCAGGATAGATTCTATGAGGCACTTAAGGGTGTTGAAGAGCCTGAGAAGAAGAGAAAGATCATCGGAGAGATGTTTATCCGCGTATTTGAGGAAGAGGCAAAGAAGATCGGAGCCGTTGATTTCCTTGTACAGGGTACTATCTACCCCGATGTTGTAGAGAGCGGAATCGGAGAAGGAGCAGTTATCAAGTCTCACCACAATGTAGGCGGCCTTCCGGATTATGTTGATTTTAAAGAGATCATTGAGCCTCTTCGTATGCTGTTTAAGGATGAGGTAAGAGCATCAGGACTTGAGCTTGGTATTCCTGAGCACCTGGTATTCAGACAGCCATTCCCCGGACCGGGACTTGGAATCCGTATCATTGGCGAAGTTACAGCCGAGAAGGTTCGCATCGTTCAGGATGCAGATGCAATCTACCGCGAGGAGATTGGCAAGGCAGCTGCTGCTTACAAGGAAGAGAACGGCAAGAATCCCGAATGGCTTCCTGCTCAGTATTTTGCAGCACTGACAAATATGCGCTCCGTTGGAGTTATGGGAGATTTCAGAACCTATGATTATGCAGTAGCGCTCCGTGCAGTAAACACATCTGACTTCATGACAGCAGATGCTACAAATATTCCATGGGAGATTCTGCAGACAGTAATGAACAGAATCATTAACGAGGTTAAGGGAGTCAACAGAGTAATGTACGATCTCACCTCCAAGCCACCGGGAACAATTGAGATGGAATAATGTGTAATCGCCTGCAAGGCCTGTGTTTATCGGGCTTTGCGGGCTTTTTGCTTTGCCCTTGACGTCGTTTTTACGTAGATTTGCTCTTTACAATCTATTGATCATTCTGTATAGTAGTCGATGGATTTAGGAGAGTTTTCTTTTCAATAATTCTTTTGAATGGTTGCTTTAATCATAAAGTGGCTAAGATATTCCAAACATATATATTTATATACCTTTTTGTAAGCGGTGGGGTACAGCTGGTATAGTGGGGTGAAGCTGGTATATAAGACAAAAATACTTATAGGGTTTATATACCTATTTGCAAGGCGGTGGAGTAGAGCGGGTATATAAGATAGAAATATACTGATTTCTTATATACTTTTTTCTGTGCTCAAAGAATTACTTGAAGTAGAAAGTTAGAAAAAGCAGATAGAAAAGTATATAAGTTATATCTAAATATTTAATTTATATACCTGGCATCGAAGAGTGTGAAGAAATAGGTATATAAATATTGCTTAAGGAGTTCTCTTATATATGTTGTGTAGAAAGGATGAAACCGGCAAGTGGACTTCTTGAGATTGGAATATAGTTAACGCTTGTAATAAGGATTATTGTGAGGAATGAATTAGTATTAGAAATAGGAGATACCAAAACAAAATGGAGGAAGTAAATAATAAAACAGAACAGAGAACTGAATATGACAGTGAATGGATAAGCAAAGTCAGTAGAAGGAAAGCAGTGCTGGAAAAGCTGATTATGGATAGAGAAGCATCAATAAACAGTTCACCGGAAGGCCATTTAAGAGTGCAGGATAGAAACAGCTATGCCTTGTATTATTGGATAAAAAAGACGGGGGATACAAACGGAGAGCTTATACCTAAGAAAAATAGAGATATTGCGAGGAAGCTGGCTCAAAAAGACTATGATAAAAAGCTGGCTAGAGTGATAAAAAAAGAACTCAAGGAGATAACTAAGTATCTTGAGTGTATTAAGGAAAATGATATCAGTTCAATATATGAAGGTTTAAGTGATAAGAGAAAACTGCTTGTAAAGCCGCTTATAACATCGGATGAGGAATATATAAAACGATGGAAAGAAAAACCATATGAACCTATGGGATTTGATGATAGCTCGGCAGAATACTTTTCAGATAGCGGGATAAGAGTCAGATCAAAGTCAGAAATAATTATCGCAAATATGTTGGAGAAATATGGAGTGCCATATAAATATGAATCTCCACTCAAATTGGGGAAAAGAGGTATAGTGAGGCCTGATTTCACATGCCTTAATATTAGGACACGAAAAGAGTATATCTGGGAACACTTTGGGATGATGGACGATGAGAATTACGCGAATAAGAATGTTGCTAAAATCAATTCTTATGAAGAAAGTGGTTATCAGTTAGGAAAAAATATGATTATGACCTTTGAAACTTCTCAACACCCCATAAATTCTAATATAATAAAGAGTATGATTACATCCTGGCTTTTATGAGTAGGGCGGAATAAGGAGTTTGTTGGGGGTACTATGGGGAAAGTAATATTCTTAGATATTGATGGGGTTCTTAATTCCAATTTCTGGAATGCTGATCATCAAAGAGAAATAAGTGACGGAAAATACATAGATACCGAAAAGGTTAGGCTGTTGTCGAAGCTTGTGAAAAAAGCTGAGGCAGAGATTATTCTGCATTCAGGATGGAGATTCTGGTTTGACACAGATTTAAAACCTCTGCGTTCAGAGGCAGGTTATCTTGCAGAGCTTTTGGAAAAAGAGGGAATGGTAGTTGCTGGAATGACGCCGGATCTTACTACTGAAGAAATCAGAAGAACTAAGAAATTCAGCAAGGTTAAGGCGGATGAAATCTTGATGTGGCTTAAAGAACATCCTGAAACAGAAAAATGGCTAGTTATAGATGACCTTGAACTTCATAATGATAAAATCGCGAAAAATCAGGTAATGACTGATCCTGAGCATGGTCTTTCCGAGGAGGATGTGGAGAAAGCTTTAAGCATATTATGCTGATATTGTTCACTAGGGTATACAGGTATGGCTTAGGGCATATTGTGTTGACCTTGCCCTTAGGGTATCGGGTATGATTAGAAGTAATAAATGGGGAATCAGATATGGTTTATAAATATTGTGCTGAATGTGGACATAAACTTGATGAAATAAGACTAGGGGATGACGACTGCAAAATTTGCCCCTCCTGTAAGAGAATATATGGCAACAACCCACTGCCTGTAGTTGAAGTACTGGTGGTGAATGAGCTTAATGAAATCCTTCTTCTTAAGCAGGATTATATTTCAAAGGACAAGTGGACTGTTGTATCGGGATATATGGTAAATGGTGAGACAATAGAGGAGGCAGTGTCCAGAGAGGTAAAAGAGGAGACAGGCCAGACAGTTACAAAGTGCCAATATGTATCCAGCTATTATTTTGAGCCGAAGCAGCTTATCATGATAGGCTTTATTGCATATGTAAATAAGAGTGACTTTGCTGATTCTGATGAGGTTGATGATCTCAAGTGGTACAAAGTTCATGAAGTTGAAGCGGTTATTGCCAGGGAAAATAATTGCTCCGGAATGCATTTTGATATGTGCAAAAAATATTTACAGGAGAATGATGGCAGAGAATGAAAATCAGAAAAGCGTCAGGCACAGAAATGCTTGATTTATGGGGATATCAGGATGTAAATTCGGCATCGCCAACAGCTGGGTTTTTCTATAAAAATTTAAATTCCGGAAATGCGATTTTTTGGACAGCAGAGGATGAGGGAAAGCTAATTGGTGAGCTGTATGCCTTTCTGAATCTGGATGATAAGGACTTTGCAGATGGCAGTAAAACAGCTTACTTATGTGCATTCCGTGTGCAGGAGAATTATCGCAGACAGGGCATAGGAACATCACTGATTGAGACGGCGGTAAAAGAACTGGCAGATAGAGGCTTCACCGGAGTAACCATAGGTGTAGACGAAACAGAAGAACTTAATGTACAGCTTTATAGGCGTCTTGGCTTCAATACTAAGATTAAGGATTGCGCCACAGATCCCTGCGCTATGAATAAGGATATGGAGCCTGATTCCTGCGACATATTTTGGCTATTGTATAAGGATATTTCAGGAGTAGATAATTTGGATAAAGTACGCTTAACTATCATGACAAAAGAACTGTGTCATGAGCTATATAAATCCTGGGAAAACGATGATTCCATATATATGGATATGTCGCTGTTTAAACCGTATAATTATAGGGAGGAAGCGGTTGACAGATACTATGATTCCAAACAGGAACCGTCTCGCAGATTGTTTGCTATAATGCTTGAAGATAAGCCTATAGGCGAGGTTCAGCTTAAGCAGATCGATCAGGATAAAAAGGAATGCACTCTTAGCATTCATATGCAAAATGATGCAGTTAAGGGTAAGGGATATGGAACTCAGGCCGAATGCCTGGCGATTAAGTATGCATTTGAAGAGCTTGGCATGATGGCTGTAAACGCAGATACTGTAGTAAAGAATGTAAGAAGTCAGCATATACTTGATAAACTGGGATTTGAGTTTATCAAAGAGGAAGGCGATTTCAAATATTATAGATTGGAGCGAAAAGATTATGAGTACACATATAGAGCCATTTGAGGCAATGGATTCCAGTATAGAGGGATTGAAAATAATAAATGTAAAAAGCGCTACGGATGATCGCGGTACTGTGCGCGAACTGTTTCGCAGCAGCATTCATTCGGAAGTCCTTCCCAGAACAGTGACCGGATGGAAGCAGATTAACCTTACAAGAACAAAAAAGGGAGCTGTTCGCGGTCTTCACGGTGAAGCGATGAACAAGCTTGTTACCGTGGCTTATGGCTCTGTTTTTGGTGCATATGTGGACACAAGACCCGGCAGTAAGACCTTTGGTGCAGTTCAGACTGTTTATATCACTCCCGGGGTTCAGGTATTTGTACCACAGGGTGTATGTAACGGATTCCAGGCCTTGGAAGATAGTGAATACCTATACTTCTTTGATAATGAATGGGCACCCGGAATGCCGGGAACTGCACTTTGTCCGTTAGCTCCTGAGCTTGGTATTAATTGGCCCATTGATATTGATACAAATGACTTAAACCAAATCTCGGAGAAGGATTCAAAAGCACCGACACTTACGGAGCTGCGCAGTAAGCTTTGGATGGATTAAATTATGCCTAATACAAAATGTTTATAGGAAAAACCTGTAAATATGTGATTTGTGGGTATTATTTCAGAAAATACAGTGCTATAATTGCAATGTTGCTGTCGATAATAAGTAAATTATTTTGGAGGATATCGATATGGTTATGTTTTTAAAGCTTCGAAATTTCTAATAGGCATGAAACCTTAATAAATAGTTTCGTGCCTAGTAATCAGGAACAATAAACTATTTAATTTAAGGAGATTACAAATGGAATTTCAAGACAATATAATAAAAGAGTATTTACGAAACGTTTATTTTATTACAGGTACACCTTGCGGAGGAAAAACTACTGCTTCAAGAGCACTTGGAAAGAAATATGGCATACCGGTGTATGACATTGATGAGCGTTTTCCTGAGCATCAGGCTATTTCAGATAAAGAGCATCAGCCCAACATGAACAAAGTTTTCAGAGATGCAGATGAGTTCTTCGGAAGAAGTGTTGAGGAGTACAAAAAATGGCTTCTTGATAACACAAGAGAGCAGCTGGATTTTGTGATTTTGGATCTTATGAGGTTAGCTCAAAATGGACGTATTATCTGCGATTGTCATCTGACATTGGAGCAGGCGAAAAAATTGACTGATCCGTCAAGGATAGTGTTCATGATTCGGGAACCTGTCAATCTGATTGATGAGTATTGCAACAGGCCGGACCATCAGGATTTCAAGGAATATATAGAAAGTGTTACAAATCCGGAAGCTGCCAAGGCAAACTGTAATGAAACTTTATGTAATCTTAACAGGAATGTTTACAATTCCATTAAGAAGAGTGAATTCAATTGGATAGAGCGGGATAATAGCAGGGCTGTAGATGATACGGTAAAGCTGGTAGAAAACTGCTTTGGATGGAATTTGTAAAAAGATTTTGTAATTAAGGGTAAAAGGAGTTATGCAGAAATACATGACTCCTTTTATTTGACTAGTGAAGCTTATGGGGCCTGGAATAACGGTATGAAAATCTGAAATCACAAAAAAGATAAAGGGGAAAAAGAATGCAGACAGACAAAGAACCACTTGAGGATTACAGCACGCAGCACAAAAAAGCATGGGAGTTTGACGCCTATAACTTCTGGGTCAGAACAGCAGGAACGCCTGCTGAGAGAGCAGAAAAGGATAAGGCTGATCCAAGAAAAATGCTAAAGCAGCATGCCGCTTATTTTGATTCTTTTGATGGAGTAAAAGTAGCAAATATCTGCGGCTCCTGCGGAAAGAAAGCAATACCGATGGCGCTTCTTGGATCCGAAGTTACCATATTCGATATTTCCGAGGATAACAAAAAATATGCCATGGAAACTGCAGATGAGGCAGGCGTCTCAATAAATTTTGAGGTGTGTGACATCCTTAAGATAGATATGGAAAAGTATGCAGGGTACTTTGACGTGGTATTTATGGAAGGCGGTATTCTTCACTATTTTCATGATATTAATGAGTTCATGAGTATCATGCATGGCCTCCTTAAGCCTGGCGGAAAACTCATTTGTAGTGATTTTCATCCCTTTACCAAGATAGCTGATATTTTGAAATTCGGTCAGCCCACACCCGGGTATTTCTATTCGGAGGTATTTGAAGGCGAGATGGCCCATGCCAGATTCTATGATGAGGAGATTCGCAGGCAGATTCCTAAGTGTAAGTACAGGAAGTATACGATAAGCGAGATTATTAACGGCATAATTGACGCCGGATTCACACTGGAGCGCTTTTATGAGCATCCCGCATGGGAGGACGATAAGCTTCCGGGCGAGTTTACCGCTATAGCCAGAAAAGCATAAAGAAAGAATATAAAAAATGACACCAAAGTGAAAACTGCACCATTTTTTCACATCCTCTTTTTTAATATAGTTTTTTCATCGGTTATGAAGCCAGGTGCTTCTAGGTGAAAGAACATATTTAAAGGGAGGATGTTTTTTTATGAAACGCAAAAAACTTTTAGCAGGTATTCTTGCAGGAACAATGGCTCTTGGCCTTGTAGCTTGCGGCAGCAGTGACAGCGCAGATAGCGGCAGTGCAGCTCAGGCAGACGGCGCAGCAGCAGAGGATGGAAGCGCAGCATCAAGCGGAGATGCGCTTGTTATCTGGACACTTGCAAAGGATCTTGAAACCTTTGGCGAGTACTATGAGCAGCAGACAGGCAATGACGTAGAGGTTGTTGTGTATGCTCCTGAAGATTATCCCACAAAGGTTCAGACAGCAATCATGGGTGGTGAGACAGAGCCTGACATCATCGTAGGTGAGCCTCAGATGCTTGGAGATATGTATGATAATGGATTCTTCGCTAATCTTGATGATCTTGGAGCACAGGATTATGCAGATCAGATCGTAGATTATGTATGGCAGGTAGGACAGGATAAGGAAGGCGTTCAGAGAGCAGTTTCTTACCAGATCACTCCTGCAGGTATCTACTATCGTCGTGATATCGCTCAGGAAGTATTCGGAACAGATGATCCTGAGACAATCGGAGCAAAGTTTGCAGACTATGACACAATTCGTGAGACAGCACAGACACTTAAGGATGCAGGCTACAGAATCTTCGCTTCTGATTCAGAGATCAACTATTTCTCCGGTGACTCAGCGTGGGTTGTTGACGGTGCTCTGAACGTAGATCAGGGACGTCTTGATTATATGGATCTTGTTGTAGACCTTTACAAGAATGACCTTACAGCATATTGCAATCAGTGGTCTACACCCTGGTATCAGGCAATGGCAGGTGAGGTTCCGATCCTTACAGCAGATATTCAGAACTATGCAGATGATTCTGTAAACGTATGGGATGCAGAGGCATTCGCAGAGCAGACAGCAGATCTTGAAAAGACTTCTGTATTTGCATTTGGTCTTCCTTCATGGGGAGTTCTCACAATGCGTGATAACGTAGGCGATCTCTCCGGTAAGTGGGGCGTTTGCGCAGGACCTTCTTACGGCTTTGGCGGCGGTACCTTCATCGGTATCTCTTCACTTTCAAAGCGTCAGGAGCAGGCTTGGGACTTCATCAAGTTTGTATGCTTCAACGAGGAGACAGCTGACTGGTGGATTGAGACATCTGAAGGCGACACAGTATCACTTATCTCAGCTCTTGAGAAGCACGCAGAGGATGCTAATGACGTTTATGGCGGACAGACACTTTACTCTTTCTGGCTTGACCAGGCAAAGGGTATTGATTACTCAAAGGTTACACAGTATGACAAGGTAATCGGTGATGCATGGGGTGCTGCAATCGGTTCAATTAAGACCGGTGAGATGAATAAGGAAGATGCGATCAGCAACTTCTATGACACAGTACAGTCAACCTATCCTGATCTGATCATCAACAGATAAGCTTTTAGTGAATTACCCGGGGCAGATTATGTCTGCCCCTTTTTCAAAGAAATGATTTTCGGAGGTAAATATGCGTAAGCACAAACGGCTTGGCTCCTATAACAATTGGGGATATCTTTTTGTATTGCCTTTTTCAGTGATCTTCCTGATTTTCAGCGTTTATCCCGTACTTAGAACGCTGCATCTTAGCTTCACGGATTTAAAGGTAATGGGGGATGCTCACTTTATCGGTTTTAATAACTATATTCGTGTTATTCAGGATAAATTTTTCTGGAAAGCCCTTCTTAATACAGTGCGTATTTGGGGCGTAAATATCGTATTACAGCTTGGACTGGCATTTTTATTAATGATGGTTTTCTCGGATGTAAAGTACAAGATGAAGGGTCTTGGATTCTTCAGAATCGTGTATTATCTGCCAAACCTTATTGCGGCAACATCCGTAGCATTTTTGTTTCAGACACTTCTGGATTGGCGTTATGGATCCTTTAACATAATTATCAGTAACATTGCAAGATTCTTTGGTACATCCTATAACCCAGTGGACTGGATTGGTAACGGACACGTGGTTCCTTATGTTATCGCAGTAATTCAGTCATGGATGTGGTTTGGTAACTCCTTCATCATGCTTATGGCTGGTGTTCAGGGTATACCTAAGGATTACTTCGAGGCAGCAGCCATTGACGGTGCGGGACGCTGGACAGTGTTCTTTAAGATTACACTTCCTCTGCTTCGCCCCATTATGATGTACGTGGCTATCACATCACTTATCGGTGGTCTTCAGATGTTCGACCTTCCGTTCCTGATGATCCAGCCTTCATCAAGTGCTTACGGAAATGTGCAGACAGTTATGATGTACC
The DNA here is from genome assembly GCF_000424265.1 of Butyrivibrio sp. WCD3002. Classification (GTDB taxonomy): domain Bacteria; phylum Bacillota; class Clostridia; order Lachnospirales; family Lachnospiraceae; genus Butyrivibrio. The sequence goes on along the minus strand of NZ_AUJO01000014.1, from coordinate 45,743 downwards.
TCTATCGTTTCGGATTTACCGCAGGTTCAATCAATACAGGTTACGCATCTGCAGTAGCTTACATGCTGTTCCTTATCATTCTTGCAGTATCACTGATTCAGCTTTATCTGTTCCGTGATAAGGATAAGACAAATACTAAGAAGGGAGGAAGAAAGTAATGAGAACGTACAAAAACAATGTTATTCACGACAAGATCATGAAATGCATCTTATATCTTGCCATCGGATTATTGGCGGTAGTAAGCTTCTTCCCCTTTTATGCGATGATCATAAATGCTACAAGAAGCGGTGTGGAAATTTCGAGAGCTTTCTCACTTATTCCCAGCTCACATCTTGTAGAAAACTATGTGCAGCTTATAAAGTTTGTTAATATCCCAAGAGGTATTCTCAACAGTATTCTGGTATCCGTACCTGCAACGCTGTTTACCGCATACTTTTCAGCACTTGCTGCATATGGCCTTGCATTTTATAAATTTAAAACCAACAAGATCGTGTTTGCTGCGATTCTTATCTTTATGATGATTCCGGGACAACTTTCCCTCATTGGTTTTTACCAGCTTTGTACTAAGCTGCATCTGGTAAATTCCTATTTGCCCCTTATACTTCCAGCTATTGCATCTCCCGGAACGGTGTTTTTCTTAAGACAGTATGCTTTGTCAGCTGTACCCGAGACACTGATCGAAGCAGCACGACTTGATGGTGCAAATGAGCTTTATACATTCCACAGGATCATAATCCCGATTCTCTCACCCGGTATTGCAACAATGGGTATTATGACCTTCATCGGAAACTGGAACAGTTACCTTCTTCCGATGATCATCCTTAATAAAACAGAGAAGTTCACGCTTCCTGTAATGGTTTCTACTCTGCGTTCCGCTACAGACCTTCAGCAGAATCAGGGTGCAACCTATCTGGCCGTAGCTATATCCGTTATACCAATCATGCTGGTATTTACCTTCTTCTCAAGGTATATCATCAGTAGTATTTCGGCCGGAGCAGTAAAAGAATAAAAATGCTTGTGCAAATAACTCGGAATGAGTAAAATGAGTGACATGAAATCAAATTTTGCAAAACGAAATATATTTTTAGCCATAGCATTACTGACACTGATTTGCCTCGTGGTATTTTCCGCGGGGCATTTTCGGCGTGAATATAAAAGTGAAAATGTAACGGAGGTGGTAACACTTAACTGGTACATTGATTCTCCCTGGTTTGTAGAAACCTGGGGAGCGGATCAGGTATCGCAAAAGATTACCGAGGATACAGGTATATCAATACACTTTATTACTCCCGTCGGAAGCAATTCGGAAATGCTTGAATCACTTATTCTTGGGGATGATCTGCCGGATATTATTACTGTTGAGCCATCCTCCGGTAACTATGCAAGCCTTGTAAATCAGCAAAAGGTATATTCCTTAAATCAGCTGGCAAGATTATATGCGCCAGATTTTTTCCGGAATTCCAAGGCTGAGGTCCGCAGATTCTACGAAGCAACGGATGGAGATCTTTATGCTTATCCCAATGCAACAGTAACTGCAAAGGAAGCAAAGGAGCATGATAATCTGGCAGCCAATCTGACCTTCCTGGTTAGAAAAGATATCTATGAGGCGCTTGGATGTCCTGATATGACTACGCCGGAAGGCTTTAGGGACGCTGTTGAAAGAGCAATGAGATCCTATGGAACGACAGAATACGGCCCCCTTATACCCATAGACGGGACTCCCTTTACAGAGAGTGGATGTTATTCCTTTGATGAATATCTCCAGAGTCTCCTTGCAATACCCTATGAGGTCGACGGTGAATATCACGACAGGAATACGGATCCTGAATATATCAGATGGCTTAAGGTTTTCAGACAGCTGGGTCAGGATGGATACATGCCCTCTGACGTATTTCTTGATCAGAGAATTCAGACCACTGAGAAGGTTGCGCAGGGGCGCTATTTTTGCATGATCTACCAAAGGACCGATATAGCAGAGCAGCAGGCACTTCGCTACTCTCAGGATCCCGATTCTGTTTATATAGCTGTGGATGGACCAAGGAACAGCAGTGGTGACGATCCGCAACTGCCCCTTGCGGGATTAAAGGGATGGATGATTTCCATGATACCAAAAAGCTGTTCACATCCGGATCTTGCGATTTCGCTTTTTTCCTATCTTTTGTCTGAGGAAGGACAGAAGCTGATCTACCTTGGCGTGGAAGGAAAAGCCTACGAAATGGATGAAAGCGGCCACATCATCATGAATGAGGAAGCCGATGAATTGCGAAGATTCCAGAAAAGAAAATACAATGCCGTTTATGGCGGAGATGATACCTTCTGGATGCTTATGGATAATGTAGTGCAGCAAAAATGGGCCTATCCTTTGGAAGAGCCTGTGAAGCAGACAACGGAGTGGACCTATCCCTACTCAACATATACAAGTCAGTATGATGTGACTATGCCGGAAAACTCAGACCTTTCCAGAATCGAGAGGCATCAGAATATCTTATGGGGAAAGACCCTGAAGGAGCTTCTTCTTGCAGAAAGTGAAAAGGAGTTTGACAGTATTTTGGCGGACTATAAAGAAGAACGATTACTCAATGGATATGAACGTCTCATGGAGGAAAAGACCAAAAAGATGATCGAAAACAAAGTAACCATGGGAGTGGAGTGATGGAAAAAAAGAAGGCACAATTTTGGCAGAAGATTCATTCTCTTCGGCTAAATACCAAATTTACCATCTTAATACTGCTTCTTGTATTCTTTCCCTTGGTGGTACTTTCGCTTGTTCTGTTTTACCAGATAGAGCAAAGCTCTGTGCAGCAGATAGAAAGTGACATGTATTATCGTCAGCGGGAGCTGGATTCGGCGATTTCCATAAGACTTGAAGCGATAGATATGATGCAGCGTTCTTTTTCAAATAACGATGCATTACTTGGCATGCTTGAAGCATCAGCGGCAGGCGAAACTTTATCTACGAGAGAGCTTTTGGAGTTTTCACAGGGAATAGGATCGTTTCTTACGCAGACAGTGGAAAATAATCCGGTGCTGTATACGGTCAGGGTATATTCGAGGGATGACTATATCCAGGAGATAATGCCTATAGTTTATAAGGCCTCCCGAATGGAAAATATGTCCTGGAGTAAAGAGAATCCGGTGACCGGCTGGCACTATTCATATTACGATACAAGCTTTGGAAGTCTTACGGAAAATGGCGATGTTCCGCTTTTAGGACTTGTTACACCGATTAATGATTTTACATACGGCACAATAGGCTACGTGGAAGCAGCTACGGAAATGCGTACCATGTTTCCTGCCATGTACGATGACAAAAGTGATTCCGGGGACTGGAGCTTCTTTGTGGTAGATGGAGGAGAAATCTATTTTGGAACCCATACTTCACCATACAGTGAGATCATAGCAGAATCCCTTTTGCTAAACAGAGCTATAAAAAAGGAACCCAGTGTTAAACGAGAGAGTATAGCAGGAAGGGAGATTGTATTTTTCGCTATCCCGATTTCCAAAATGGGCGGAACCTACGTGGGCGTAACGGATATTACAGATATCGTAAGTGAAGTTCGCATGCAGCGTAACGCATTTTTTGCAGTGCTGGTTATTATCGGAATATTCATGACCTTTGCCGTAAGTGGTATGGTCAGAGGAATGCTTGGAAGATTGTACACTGTTGTGGAAAATATGAGGGCGATTCGTCACGGCGATCTTTCTGTCAGGTCTGATGTGGAGGGGACTGATGAAGTAGGCGAGCTGGCGCATCAGTTCAACCGAATGCTGGACAGAATAGAACAGCTGACAGAGGAAAATGTCCAGCGTGAAATACTGGCTAAAAATGCCGGAATACGTTCACTTCAGAACCAGATAAACGCCCACTTTATTTACAACGTTCTTGAATCCATAAAGATGCTGGCAGAGATGAATGAGGAATATGCTATTTCAGATGCCATAACATCTCTTGGAAAGCTGCTTCGCTATTCAATGCGCTGGGAATCCGGCACTGTTACTTTGCGTGAGGAGCTTGAATATATTGAAAATTATCTGGCGCTTATGAATTTCAGAAATGATTTTACTATAAACCTTGCAATAAATCTTCCTGATGATATGTACCGTCAGAAGATTCCCAAGATGTCACTGCAGCCTATAGTTGAAAACTCAGTTATTCACGGTATCTCAGATCTTGGTGAGGATGCAACCATATACATCAAGGGTGTAGAGGATGAAAACGACGTGTGGATAGAGCTTTCGGACAATGGTCAGGGAATGTCAAAGGAAGCCCTTGAACGTCTTCAGATGAGATTAAAGGGCGAAGTTGAAACAGAAGAGATTTCTCATAAGGGACATGGTGTTGGAATAAAAAATGTGGCTGATTGCATAATGCTGGAATTTGGCCGGGAGTACGGACTTACAGTGGCCTCCGAGGAAGGTAAGTTCACAAAGACTATCATGCACCTTCCAAAGAGAAAGGAAAAGAGAAATGAGATCATTACTAATCGTTGAGGATGAAAAGCTGATCCGTCAGGGAATAAGGACAATGGCGGAGAGAAGCGGCGTAAAAATAAATGAAATATATGAAGCCAACAACGGGGAAGCTGCTCTTGAGATTCTGCGATCACATCGCATAGAAGTGATGTTTACCGATATCCGTATGCCAAGAATGGATGGCGTCGAGCTTGTTCACAATCTGAAGAGTCTCGGATACATGCCCTACGTAGTTGCCATAAGTGGCTTTGATGATTTTTCCTATGCAGTTGAAATGCTGCGAAACGGTGCAACTGAGTACCTGTTAAAGCCCATCGAGAGAGAAAAAATTAAGGAGATACTGACAACTCTTAACGAGAAGATAAATGAGAAGGAAAAGGCAAAGGGCAGCGGTTCCTACGATAAGCTCCTTAGAGAGGAAGCCTACGGAGTCGCTTTTTTCGCAGAGGAATCACTGGATCAGATCGAGAATGACTTAATTAGGATTCCCGGAATGACAAATGCTGCAGGCGTCCTTCTTACCGGAGAGCAGGCGAAGATTTTTCCTGAAGAATACGAGAGCATTGGCGCCGGCTTAAGCCGCTTGCATCAGGGCGACGAGGAATTGAAGTTTGCCGTTGCAGAGGCAGTAGAAGCAAGAAGCAGAGCCTTTTGCATTGAAAAATCCATATCTGTTGATGAACCAAAGCCTTCTGTTTCAGAAAAGCTCCAGGAGCTTTCCAAGGAGCTTTTATCGGAAAACAAGAGAACCAGGCGCATTCAGATGCTTTCAACGGAAAACCATTTGGAGCTTATAAAAAACTGGGGAGCACTGTTTGATGAAACAAGGCGTGGACGTATTGCTCCGGAACTTTTTATAGAAGAGATGAAAAAGGATATGCAGGAGCTCAGAGATGTGTATCAGCAGGTTATGTCAGAGGATGATATTGAAAAGAGCAGGGCTCTTGAGCTACCACTTGCCTTTGCCACTATTTCTGATTACGAGGATGAGGTGATCACATTTTTAATTGAGCTTAGTAAGCGCCTTCTTCAGGTAGAAGATGAAGAGCCTATGCAGCGCAAGATTAATCAGGCCATATCTTATATAAAGGAACACTATAGCGAAGATATGAATATGGCCACTGTGTCGAACTACATTTCAATGAACTACACGCTGTTTTCATACTCCTTTAAACAGTATACGGGGCAGAATTTTGTCACGTTCCTTAAAGAAATCCGTCTAAAGGCAGCCAGAGACCTACTTGAAAAGACAGATGAAAAGATAATCGATGTTGCCCATAGGGTTGGATATGAAAATGAAAAGCATTTCCTTAAAACCTTCAAGGGAGAGTTTGGAGTATCCCCCGGAGAATATCGAAGAAATATGCAGCGTAAAGAAGCAGAGATTTAGAACGGCGCAAGGCAGTCGGGATTTAGAGCTTACGAAGGATACGGTGCTGCTTGTTGCCGCAAAATCAGAATAAGGTTAAAATATCGCTATGCAATCAATAAAATGATATTAGACCTGAGGATGACAAAATGACAAAACAGATTGGCGTAATTGGAGATATACACAGTAACTATACTGCTTTCAAAACAGCAGTACAGTACATGACAGAAAGAGGCATAACAGAGTTTATTCTGTTGGGAGACTATGTTTCCGATACCACGGATACTGTTGAAACCATGCAGTATATATACGAGCTTATGAAAAAATACAAGGTGACAGCCATTCGCGGAAATCGCGAGGACTACCTTTTAGGTCAGAGAAGGGTTCTTCGCGGCGAGTCGGATGCACCCTTATGGCTTTACAATTCTGCCAGCGGGAATCTTCTTTATACCTATGAGCTTTTGACAGACGAGGATTTGGATTTCTTTGAGTCACTTCCAATCAGCTACAGATACAAATGTGATGGATATCCTGATATTATCTGCTGTCACGGATCCCCGGAAAACAATCGCGAGCTTCTTCTGTTTCACGACGACACCGCTAAGAGGTGGCTTGAAAGAATAGATGCAGATTACATGGTAGGAGGACATACGCACATTCAGGGCGAATGTCATCATAATGGAAAGCACTATTTCAATACCGGATCTACAGGAATAGCTATAAGTGCGGCCGGAATGGCGCAGTGCCTCATATTACATGGTTTTGATGAGAATGAGCCGGAAGGTCCCTCATGGGAAGCGGAGTTTTTAAATTTGCCCTATGATGTGGATTATGTAATAGATGCCCTTTATGAAAAAGGGCTCATGGATAAAGGAAAATGGTTTGTAGTCAATAATGAGCATATATTAAAAACAGGGGAGGATGTAACCCCTGAGCTTATTAATAAAGCTATGCTTCTTCAGGAAAAAGAGACAGGAAACCCTGTAGACTGGCCATATATCGAAGAAGAATACTTTACAAAGGCTGCAAATATTCTTGGGATTCCGGACTACAGGGTTCCCCGTAAGGATGCTATATGAAGCATTTTATTTAAAAGTAATATCAGCGATTAGCTGCATCGCAAATCAGGTCTACACTTGTTTCGATTCCGAGTGATGAGCTTTTTACGCAAAGATCATAATAAGCTGCATTACCGAATTCGGTATGAGTGTAGTACTTGCAGTATTTTTTTCGTGCCTTATCTACTGAGTGAAGGTGTTCAAGAACCTTATCCTCAGAAAGATCGGGCATTTTTTTCTGCATGCGCTCAAGCCTGAAGCGCTCTGAAGCAGCGATAAATACATGGAGAGTCTTGTCGAACTCCTTAAGGATAATATTGGCATTACGTCCTACAATTACGCAGTTGCCTTTTTCGGCAACCTTTTTTATTGCTTCTCTTTGTGCTACAAAAAGTCTTTCATCAAGAGGCTTGTTATAGAAATCAAAAAGACTCTGTCCAAAGCCCCATTCTCTGGGAACGCGCTCATCGTAGTAGCGAACCTCGTCAGGTGAAAGAGAACCGCTTTCCATAGCAGCCTTTAAAATCATATCCTTGTCGCAGTAATAGTAGCCAAGTCTGTCGGCAACTGCCTGACCTATTGTGCTTCCGCCTGCTCCAAATTGTCTGCTGATTGTAATAATATTTTTCATAGATCAATCTTAAAGAACCTTGTTCAGGAAATCGATGGTTCTTTCCTCCTTTGGATTTAATAAAACTTCCTGGGGAGTGCCTTCTTCTACGATGAAGCCTCCATCCATGAATATGACTCTGTCTGCGACTTCTCTGGCAAAGCCCATCTCGTGAGTAACGATAACCATGGTCATTCCGTCTGCTGCAAGGTCCTTCATAACCTGCAGAACTTCTCCGACCATCTCAGGATCAAGAGCTGATGTGGGCTCGTCGAAAAGCATTATATCGGGCTGCATGCAAAGTGCTCTTGCTATTGCAACACGCTGCTTCTGACCGCCGGAGAGCTGGCTTGGATAGCTCTCGGATTTATCTTCAAGTCCAACCTTTTTGAGCATGTTTTTAGCCCTTGTTGTTGCTTCCTCCTTTGAGCATTTTTTCAGCTGCACGGGAGCAAGAGTAAGGTTGTCCATTATGTTCAGATTATTAAAAAGATTAAAGTGCTGGAACACCATTCCGATGTTTTCACGGACACGGTTAATGTTCACCTGCTTCTGAGTAATGTCATTTCCATCTATCACAATTGTGCCGGAAGTGACCTTTTCAAGCTTGTTGAGGCAGCGAAGGAAGGTGGACTTACCTGAACCGGAGGGTCCGATTACGCATACCACTTCGCCCTTTGTGATCTCTGTTGAAATGTCCTTAAGGACCTCAAGATTACCAAAGCTTTTCTTTAAATGTTCTACTTTAATTTTGATTTCGCCTTTATCTGCCAACGCTAAGCCTCCTTTCAACTACCTTCGCACTGCGTGAAAGGATAGTGATAACAATCAGATACATTATTCCAACGATAGCCCATGTCTGGAAGGACATGAATGTGTTAGCCTGAACATTTTTAGCTGTGTTAACAAGTTCCGGGAAACCGATAACGGACAGGATGGATGTATCCTTCAGGGTGATAATAAACTGATTGATGAATGTAGGAATCATGGTGCGGATAGCCTGAGGCAGTACGACCTTTCTCATGGCCATTCCATAGGTAAGGCCAAGGGAGCGGGCTGCTTCCATCTGACCCTTATCAACTGACTGAATACCTGCACGGACAATTTCTGCCATATAAGCACCACAGTTAAGGGCAAGACAGATGGTACCTGCCTGAAGTGCAGTAAGACTTATGGAAAAACCACCGATTATCGTATTAAAGAAATACGGGATTCCAAAATAGACAAAGAATGCAAGAACGATCATCGGTACGCCGCGGATAACGTCGACGAAAATCTGGGAGATTACATTGCAGACTCTGTTTTTCAGTACACCCATGATTCCGAAGATCATACCGATTATACATGCAAAGAACAGTCCTAAAAGAGCAAGCAGGAGAGTTCTTCCGAGGGCTACAAGAAGCATTCCTCCATAAACTGAAATAATTTTAACCATAGAATAAATTCCTCATAAAACCGGGCAGGAGAACCTGCCCGGATGATTTGTTGAAACAGCAAACCTTTTATTCACCGAGATATTTTGCAAGGATTTCGTCATAGGTACCGTTTGCCTTGATGTTTGCAAGACCCTTATTGAACATATCAACAAGCTCCTGGTTGTCTGCATTGAAGATTGCAAAACCGTAAGCTGCAGGATCGTTACCTGTACCATCAACGAGCTTCATGGAGATGCCTGTATCCTTGATGTTAGCAGCCATGATCGGTGTATCATCAAATACAGCTGCAACCTGTCCGCCTACAACAGCCTGATACATGGTGGGTGAATCCTCAAAGTAAGTGATTGTGAAGCCATACTGATCAGCAAGGCTCTCTGCGTATGTAGCACTCATGGAACCAGTCTTTACAGCAACAGCTTTTCCGTCAAGACCGTCAAAGCCTGTGATATCAGAAGATGCTTCTACAGCCATGCTCTGGTTTGCATCATAGTAGCCGTCTGAGAAGATCCAGCCTGATTCCTTTCTCTCATCTGTGATAGATGCGCCTGCGATCATACCATCAGCCTGTCCTGCCTGACATGCAGCGATTGATGCGTCCCATCCGAGAACCTGTACTTCGTATTCAAAGCCCTGGTCCTTAGCTACGGCATCGAGAATATCCATATCGATTCCTACGAAGTTACCGCTGTCATCTGTGTACTCAAAGGGTTTGAAAGCAGTATCTGTAGCAATCTTCCAAACCTTGCCTGAAGCGTCGGATGAAGCTTCAGCAGTCTCTGTGGTTCCTGTAGCTTCTGCTTCGGTTGCCTGAGCAGCATCATCCTGAGCAGCACCATCAGTTGCTGTTCCGGCTCCTGAACCACCGCAGCCTGCAACAGCTACCATAAAACAACTCATTACCAGTGCCAACATTCTTTTTTTCATAACTATATACTCCTTCCTTTTCTGCATTCATTAACGAATGCTGTTACTATTTTCATGCTTTCCTCATTATTATAATAGGAAAACTCCGGGTGCCATTGCACACCTATTGCAAATCTGTGGTTATTCACAGCGATTGCCTCAATAAGTCCGTCTTCTGAAACGGCCATTTTAGTGACTTCCGGGGACAGCTCTTTGATAGCCTGATGATGGTAGCTGTTTACCTCGTGGATTCCACTGCCAATGATTTTTGCTAAAAGCGTGTTGTCAAAAACTTCTACGTCATGGGCTTTTCTGTCATAGGGAGGTGTCATGTGGTGCTCTGCCTTGCACTGATATTCAGTAGGAAGATCCTGATACAGAGTACCTCCAAGATGTGCATTTAAGAGCTGAATTCCGCGGCAGATACCAAGGAGCGGTTTATCATCACGAAGACATTTATCTATAAGATAGCACTCCATCCGGTCCCTTGTGATACAGGGCTTGCCGCAGGTCTTTTTCGGAATCTCGCCGTATATATCGGGAGATACATCGTGACCGCCTGTAAAGAGCAGACCATCACAGAGACTATATGCTTCATCAAGCTCATCCTCGTCAGAGGTAAGTGGCAGCATGATTGGCAGGCCGCCGGTTTCCTCTATAGCTTTCATATAGCCGGGAAGCATCCAGTAGCTTTCTTTATCATCATCATAAAGCGGAATCAAACCGATAACAGGTCTCAAGATACCCCTCCTCCCAATAAAGACAATAAAGCCAATAAATCTAAAAAAGGCGCCCACTAATTCTAGCAGACGCCTATGTCTTTATTAGTGAATAATATACCGAATTCCTGAATAATTTGCAAGGTTTTTTAAAATGCAAATATATTTTGCCTACTATATGCTTTGCAGAGCAGGAAATAATCAAATATAATGAAGTTCTGGGTAATTTTTCTTGTAGGGGTAAAGAGAAAAGTTAAGGGGTAATACAAATGAATAACAAATCTTTTGATTCCAAAAGAATCGCGGAAGGGTATTTGAAGAGGCCCTGGCTCCACAAAAGCGTAATGGGCAGATTGCTGGAGGACTTAGAGCTTCCTGAAGCGTATCATTTCGAAAACGGTCTTGATGTGGGCTGTGGCGCAGGGCTTTCCACAAAAGCTCTTAAGCTTATTTGCAACAAGGTCACCGGTACAGATATCGCTGACTCGATGGTAGAGGTGTGCAGAGAGATTTACAGTGATAAGGCTTTTTCCTTTTATGTTGCAAAGGCTGAGGAGACCAGGGTGCCGGATGAAAAATACGACATCGTTACGGCAGCAGGCTGCATAAACTGGGTGGATGAAAAGCGGTTCATGGAGAATATGAAAGAGGTAGTTTCCGATAAAGCTCTGATAGTTATCTATGATTTTGGTATCACTGACAAAATGGCAGGAAACAGTGATTACACAACATGGTATCAGGATGAGTATCTAAAAAAGTTTCCCAAACCACCAAGAAAAGAAAATAAGTGGAGTCAGCAGGATCTGATTGACGGATTTATTATGGAAAAGCAGACAGAGTATGAGATGGAGTACGGGTTTACTCTTGAAGACTTTGTGAATTTCATGCTTATTCAGTCCAATGTTAATGCCAGAATTGAAGGCGGAGAGATAGCTGAAGACGAGGCCAGAAGCTGGATGCTGGAGTCTCTAAGGCCCGTTTTTGGCGATCAGGAAAGGAAGCTGATTTTCTACGGCTACAGCTGGTATATAAGGAAAGAGTGATGGTATGCATTTTGTCGATGCAAAAGGAATACTCATAACAAGCGACGGTCGTTGCGGAATGAATATCTACAGAGGGTGCACTCACGGATGCATTTACTGTGACAGCAGAAGCAAGTGTTATCAGTTTATGCATCCCTTTGAGGATATTGAGGCAAAACAGAATGCACCGCAGCTTCTGGAGGCTGCCCTTAAATCGAAGAGAAAAAAGTGCATGATAGGAACAGGTTCAATGTCTGATCCATATATGCACTGTGAGGAAGAGCTCGGACTGACAAGAAGGTGTCTGGAGATAATTCATCAATATGGATTTGGCCTTGCCATTCAGACAAAGTCAGACAGAATTCTCAGAGATATCGATCTTCTTGATGAGATAAACAGGAAAACAAAGTGTGTTGTCCAGATAACACTTACAACTTATGACGATGAGCTTTGCAGCATTCTTGAGCCCAATGTATGTAATACCAAAAGAAGGATAGAAGTTTTATCCGAGATGCAAAAAAGAGGGATTCCCACAGTAGTATGGCTGTCTCCCATTCTTCCTTTTATAAATGATACGGAGGAAAACGTGGGACAGATACTTGATGCCTGCGCGCAGACCGGGGTTAAGGGCATCATCAATTTTGGTATGGGAGTAACTCTAAGAGAGGGTGACAGAGAGTATTATTATGCTGCTCTTGATAAGCATTTTCCGGGATTAAAGCAAAAATACATCAGTACCTATGGTAATGCCTATGAGGTTCCAAGTCCGAATTCAAAGGCATTATTCGCACTCCTTAGAAGGGTTTGTGAAGGGAACAATATGATGTACAAGCCGGATGAGTGCTTTTCATATATGAATGAGTTTCCGGAAAAATATAAACAGCTGAGTCTGTTCGATTTCACTTAAGATAAACAGCAGAATTTAGAAATAATTAAAAATATAAGACAACGAGGTTTAAACAGTATGGAATATGAAATAGTAAGTCTCCCAAAGGAAGAGTGGCAGGGCACTCCCATCATGATGAGAAATACCAGTGAGGAGTATTATGACCTGGAAATAGAGGAAAGTGACGACGAATTCTCAGCCAAGATGGTAAAAAAGAAGTTTGATACACCGGTTACCCATACACCTGAGGAGTATGATTTTCCTGACAAACTCTATCAGGAATTTTGGGAAGGGGCTGAGGCCTTTGGAATAGTCGCAGAAGAAAACGGCGAGAAGAAGCTCCTTGCCTGCATTGAGTTTTGTCCTGAGGAGTGGAGTAACAGACTTTTGATCACGGAGCTCTGGGTAGCAGATGAGCTGCATCGTAAGGGCATTGGAACAAAGCTTATGAATCTTGCAAAGGAAAAGGCAAAGGCGCAGGGAAGGCGTGCCATCATGCTTGAGACCCAGTCCTGTAACGTTAGAGCCATCACCTTTTACAGGAAGCAGGGCTTTAAGCTTATGGGTTTTGACAGGTGCTGTTACACCAACAGGGACATTGAGCGCCACGAGGTCCGTTTTAATTTAGTATTTTTTATGGATGACTAAAGTCAATTGCAACTTATGCATCCCAAAATGTAACTTGTGCAAATTTGAATACAGGCGAGATCCTTTTCTGATAAGGTAAAAACATCTTAAGAAAAGGAGCAAATACAAATGAAAAAGAACATAATCGTTAAGGTGGGAAAAATCACATTAGGAGCAGTTGTAGCACTGATTGTTGTAGGAACTATAGGAATGGCAAAGCTGGTTTCTGACAGCGTGCTTTACCAGAATAAAGGTAATGATACTCAGGGCAATTCAGTTAAGCAGCTTGCAACCTATGGCTACGATCTTGACGGTTTTAATGCTGAATATTCAGGAAAAGAGATTGCAGTAACAACAATGGGCGCTCAGGTGAGCGCGATTTATGCATCAAATGTAACTCCCGGCACAGAAGAAGCTGCAGATGCAGTAATCTGTGACAGCCCCGTTCCCGGTATGGAATACATGGTAAGAAGCGTAATTGCAGATGATGACCCGAAGGAGATGGAATCCTTTGTTACATCTTTTCTCACAGATACAAGCAAGCTTTACTCAAGACTTTTCTATGGTGTTAACTGGGATGAGGGCGATACTATAATAGTTGTAGCTAATGATCAGCTTCCCACACTCGTCTTTGTTTCTGAAAAAGATACAGTATGCCTTCCAGAGAAGGTTGAAGAAGTATATGAAAATGTAGGAAGCCAGGTAAAGAGTATTGCATATGTAAACAGCAAGCATATTGAAGGAGTAATTGATGATCCTGCAGGATACATGGAATATGTTGATACCTTCCTTGCAAATGCCGGATTATAAAAAATGGTATGAAGCTTAACCTTTTCGAAGATAAGAATACAATAAATGAACATGTGGACGTGTATTACTCAAATATGCGTCCGCAGATAAAGCAGATAATTGATATTGTAAATTCAGAAAGACTTTCTCTTTCAGGAAGACCGGCGGATGATGATCTTGACGAAGGTGAGGAGATATTGATTGATCCAAAGGAGGTCTATTATCTGGACTATGTGGACAGAAAGCTATTTATTTACACAGGAAGCGGAGTCTATCGCATTATGAAGACTCTTGCCGAGTGTGAAGAACTTCTTTGGAACTACGGCTTTGTCAGGGTATCAAAGTCTAATCTTATAAATATTTATAAAATTAAACAGCTAAAGCCTGATCTAAACATGAAGGTTTACGCCTACTTTGATAACGGTGAGAGAATCTGTGTTAACAGGAGTTATAAAAAGGGATTTGATGAGTATCTTCAGAGAATGAGGAAAATGGCATAATGAAAAAGTATCTTGTTAATTTAGCTTTAATGATTTGCATTTCATATACGATGGTTTCAGTGACAGCAGCAATTATCAATTCATTGACGGGAGGCCAGACTAATAACCGGAATGAGATGATAATGTTTATTACCTGCATCATAGCTTCTGTTGTCTTATCGCTGCACGGACTTTTTGATAATATAAGTCCACTTGCGATGATGGTTATTCAGTATCTTGTGGCATGTGTGCTGGTCGCAGTTTTTATTTTGATAGTAAGCAGATTCGATGAGGTAACTCCAAGGGGCTGGTTTGAGTTTTACAGGTCATTTACCATTCCCTATATAATCCTTGCGGGAGTCTACTACTACAGCGTGTTCGCAGATACCAGGAAAAAGGCAGATATTATCAGAGAATTACAGGAACGTTCCAAGTGATAAAAATGTGCTTTGGTTGTTGATAAATCATGATTTATGAAGTACCATAATACAGTTGGATTACTGCACTGGTGTGCTGAAAGAAATATCTCAGCCGCCGGTGTTTTTTTGCGTATCAAATTGGGGTGTAGCAATGAAAGAAAGAGAATCAATTGGAAGCAGATTGGGATTTATTCTGCTCTCCGCGGGATGTGCAATAGGAATCGGTAATGTGTGGCGATTCCCATACATGGTTGGAGAAAATGGCGGCGGTCTGTTTGTACTTGTCTATGTATTGTTTTTACTTATTCTTGGAGTGCCGATAATGACCATGGAGTACGCCATAGGAAGATCAAGTCGTCTCAGCGTACTTTCAGCATTTAAAAAGCTTGAGCCTAAAGGCAGTAAGTGGCATATTTACGGATACTTTGCCATCGCGGGAAATTATATTCTTCTTATGTTTTATTCTGTGGTATCCGGATGGATACTCAGATATTTTGTGCTGGCTTTGATGGGAGCTTTCCAGGGTCAGAGTCCTGAAAAAATAGAAGAGCTCTATGGCAGGATGATGAGCAGCCCAAGAATACTTATTTTCTTTATGGGAATCACAATGCTGATAACTGTGTTCATCACTTCCATGGGTCTTGAAAAGGGCGTTGAAAAGATAACAAAGATAATGATGATCATGCTGATCCTTATCATGATCGGACTTGGCATCTATTCACTGATGCTTCCCGGCTCCATAGAGGGAGTTAAGTTTTATCTGATGCCCAACATGGACAATGTCAGAAAGGTAGGCATCGGAAATGTGCTTTACGGTGCCCTGAACCAGAGCTTTTTCACACTGAGCCTTGGAATGGGTGGCATGGAGATCTTCGGAAGCTATATTAAAAAGGAGCGAAGTCTTGTAGGCGAAGCTATGCTGGTAGCAGGTCTTGATACCTTTGTTGCAATTGTGGCAGGCCTTATCACTATTCCTGCATGCTTTGCATACGGAGTAGCACCGGATAAGGGACCAAGCCTTATTTTCCTTACCCTTCCCAATGTGTTTGCATCAATGAAGGGCGGCAGAATAATCGGAAGTCTGTTTTTCCTTTTCATGTACTTTGCAGCACTGTCCACTATGGTTGGTGTATTTGAAAATGATGTAAGCTTTTCCATCGATCTTTTTGGATATGACAGAAGAAGGGCGGCAGCTTTTGCAGGTCTTGTTATTACTTTGGGATCAATTCCCTGTGCCCTTGGATTTAACTTATGGAGCGACTTCCAGCCTCTTAAGGCAGGTAATTGCATAATGGATCTTGAGGACTTCTTTGTAAGTAATCTGGTGTTGCCCATAGGATCACTTATATGCTGCCTGTTCTGTACCAGTAAGTACGGCTGGGGCTTTGATAATTATATTGAAGAGGTCAACAGCGGCGTTGGAATAAAGATGAGCCTTGCACTTAAGTGGTACTTTAAGCTGGTACTGCCTGTGATTTTGGTATTCCTTACTGTTTACGGACTTTGGAGCTACTTT
Organism: Butyrivibrio sp. WCD3002; assembly: GCF_000424265.1. Classification (GTDB taxonomy): domain Bacteria; phylum Bacillota; class Clostridia; order Lachnospirales; family Lachnospiraceae; genus Butyrivibrio. The sequence continues at coordinate 29,437 of NZ_AUJO01000014.1, read as the reverse complement.
GCATAAGATATTAAATCATTTAGAATATAGAGAACTTATTAACCCGGGATATTTTTGGAAGGAATAATAATGAGTATTTTGAACGTTGAGCATCTCACCCATGGTTTTGGTGACAGAGCTATTTTTGATGATGTATCATTCAGACTTCTTAAGGGAGAGCACATTGGACTTGTTGGAGCAAACGGTGAAGGCAAGTCCACATTTATGAATATAATTACAGGCAAGCTTATGCCTGATGCCGGTAATATTGAGTGGGCAAAAAATGTGAAGGCAGGCTATCTTGATCAGCATGCAGTTCTTAAGGAAGGCATGACAATAAGGGACGTGCTTGCATCTGCCTATGAGCCCCTTTATGAGATGGAGCGCAGGATGAATGAGATCTGCGATGCCATGGGCGAAGCTGATGAGAAGCAGCTGGAAGCACTGATGGAAGAGCTTGGCACAATACAGGATCTTTTGACCAATCACGATTTTTATCTTATAGATTCAAAGATTGATGAGGTATCAAGAGCCCTTGGTTTCCTTGAGCTTGGACTTGACAGGGACGTAACGGAGCTTTCCGGAGGACAGCGTACAAAGATACTTCTTGCAAAGCTTCTTTTGGAAAAGCCTGACATCCTTCTTTTGGACGAGCCTACCAACTACCTCGATGCTGAGCATATAGTATGGCTTACAAGATACCTTCAGGAATACGAGAATGCTTTTATTCTGATATCCCATGACATTCCGTTCCTCAACAGCGTAGTGAACATCATTTATCACATGGATGGTACAACCCACAGCCTTGAGAGATATGTGGGCGACTACGATAAGTTCATGGAAGTCTATGAGATGAAAAAAGCACAAAGAGAGGCTGCTTATAACAGACAGCAGCAGGAGATTGCTGATCTTAAGGACTTTGTTGCGAGAAATAAGGCACGAGTTGCCACAAGAAACATGGCTATGGCAAGACAGAAAAAGCTTGATAACATGGAGCTTATCGAGAAGGTACAGGAAAAGCCAAAGCCGGAGTTTTATTTTAAGACAGCAAGAACTCCCGGTAAGGTTCTTTTTGAGACCAAGGATCTGGTTATCGGATATGAGGAGCCTTTATCAAGCCCTCTTAACCTGATGATTGAGAGAAATACCTTTGTTGTACTGACAGGAGCCAACGGTATCGGTAAAACCACACTTTTAAAGAGTCTTCTTGGTTTGATCCCTTCTCTGTCAGGTTGGGTACAGAGGGGAGAGCATGTAGAGATAGGTTATTTCGAGCAGGAGATGTCTCCTGATACCACGACTACATGTCTTGAAGAAATATGGAATGAGTTCCCTTCCTTTACCCAGTATGAGGTCCGCTCAGCTCTTGCCAAGTGCGGTCTAACCACCAAACACATTGAGAGTAAGTGCAAGGTTTTATCAGGTGGTGAGCAGGCAAAGGTAAGACTCTGTAAGCTCATGAACAGAGAGTCCAACATACTGGTACTGGACGAGCCTACAAACCATCTTGATGTTGATGCGAAGGAGGAGCTCCACAGAGCACTTAAGGAATACAAGGGTACAGTACTTATGGTATGCCACGAGCCTGATTTTTATGAGGATCTTGCTACCCGGATAATCGACTGCACCAAGTGGACCACCAAGCTTTAAATGAACTGACCGCCCCGGTAATTGATTTTGATAAATCCTTTACCGGGGCTTATATATTGTATAAAATTAGATAAAAAAGTAAGGAGCAGAAATAATGGCTAAAGAAGTATGGCAGCCCGGAAATATGCTTTATCCCATTCCCGCAGTTATGGTTAGCTGTGGCAGAGAGGGTGAAAAACCAAACATCATAACAGTTGCATGGGCAGGAAATATATGCAGTTCTCCGGCTATGCTCTCCATATCCGTAAGAAAAGAAAGATATTCCTACGACATCATAAAAGAGACAGGGGAGTTTGTTGTAAACCTGACAAATACTGAGCTTACAAGAGCCACTGACTGGTGTGGCGTAAGATCCGGAAGAGATTACGACAAATTTAAGGAGATGAAGCTTACTCCTCAGAAGTCACAGAAGATAAGTGCTCCCGGAATAGAAGAGAGCCCTGTAAATATTGAATGTAAAGTAAAGCAGATTCTTGAGCTTGGAAGCCATGACATGTTTGTGGCAGAGGTTGTGGCTGTAACAGTGGACGAAAAATATCTGGACGAGAAGGGCCGCTTTGATCTGGTAGCTGCAGATCTTGTTGCATACTCCCACGGAGAATATTTTAAACTCGGCAAAAAGCTTGGTAAGTTTGGCTATAGTGTAGCCAAGAAACCGGCTAATAAGGCATCAAAAAAATCCGGAAATAAGCAGGGTAATAAAAAGAGTCACAAAAAGAAAAAATAACCTCGGAGCACAAATAATTAAAGGGTAAACATCAGGAGGTAAGGGTTATGGCAGTAAATTTCATGAGAACAGGACAGCAGGGAATTCTTGTATGGGATACAGAGACAGGATATAAGTTTGGTATAGATCTGTTTCTTTCAGATATGGATGGAAGACAGGTAGAGAATATCGTAAACGCAGAGGATCTGTCAGATGTGAGTCTGATATTCGGTACCCATGATCATGTGGATCACATCGACAGAGAGGCATGGAAAAAGATAGGAAAGCTTTATCCTTCAATTAAGTTTGTAGCACCTATAGCCTTTAAGGATAATCTGCCGGGAGACCTTGGTATCAGCGCCGACAGATTTATTTTCGTGGATGAAAACATTAGCGCGGATGAAGGACCTGTTCATATCGAAGCGATTCCTGCAGCCCACGAGTTCCTTGATACCAGGGAGGATGGAACGCACCCTTATCTTATTTATATTGTTAGCTTTAATGGGAAAAAGCTCTGCCATCTGGGAGATACCTGCCTCTATGAAGGTATTTACGGAAAGCTCAGGGAAAAGGGCCCCTTTGATGCAATGTTTGTGCCCATAAACGGAAGAGATGCAAGAAGACTTAAGGAAGACTGCATCGGAAATATGACCTATCAGGAGGCAGCAGACCTTGTGGGAACACTTAAGCCAGGTCTCGCAGTTCCCGGTCACTATGACATGTTCCTTTTTAACAGTGCTGACCCGAAAGAATTCAAAGAATATGTTGAGATTAAATATCCCGATCAGAAAACGGATATTTATGATGTTGGAAAAGTGGTCCAAATCCAGTAAATAGCTGTAGTTTTCCTAAAAAATTATTTTATTGTTTAGAGAATTAATAGATTTGTTTGATAGAGTATTAGTATGATGTACTGTTTGTTTTTATGAGGGTTTTTAATGACAGCACAGAGTACGAAATACTATGGATACGATAAAGCTACATTCGAAGATTGCAGGCAGCTGATCGATGATACCAACTGGAATCATATTAATATTCTCAGTCTATGGTTCATCATCGTTAATTTGTTATGCGTCGGTTTTTCGCTGCTTGACCTTTTTAGTGTAAACCAGGTTGAAATTAAGTTTTATATCACCTATGGTGTTATTTCTATCTGTACATCTGCTTTTTCAAGATGGTTTCAGAAAAAGTATCCTCATAAGTTTGTAAAACTGCAACTTCTTTTAGGCATCCTTTTGTGGATGGTATACAGTATACAGCTTTCCGTCAGCCAGCCATACATGGCAGCCACCATGTTTATGATCATGCTGGTAGTAGTTTCATTTTCTTTTATTACAAATATGCTTAATATGCTGCTGATAATAACTGTGCTGGTTTCAGTTTTTGTCTATTCATCATACATGGTTAAGCCTGCATCAATAGTAATGCAAGATATCTACAACGCGGTAACCTTCACCGGACTTGCCGTTATCCTGCACTTTGCATTCCAGAGAACAAGGATGCAGCAGTTTGTAACCTATCAGAAGAATACCCAGATTCAAAGAGAACTTGAGATACAGTCAAGCTTTGATGCCCTGACATCTCTTCTTAACAGAGGCAGATTTTTCTCCCTTGCAGGCAATGTACTTAATAATCCCCATGATGAATATCTTGCAATATGCCTCCTTGACCTTGATGAGTTCAAGCAGATAAATGATAAGCTTGGACATCAGATGGGAGATAAAGCCATACAGGTGGCGGGAACAACTATTATAGAAACTTTGGATATTGATATGTCTGAAAAATGGAGATTTCAGGAAAAAGTCCTTGAGGAAAAGCAGAGCTTTCCCGGAAGGCTTGGCGGCGATGAATTTATAGTCATGATTCGCGGTGCATCGAACAGAGAAGAGGTTACAAAACTGCTTCAGCGTATGCTGGATTCTCTTAATCACGTGGAAATCGGCGAGCTTCACGGCATACATGCATCCTTTGGGGTGGCAGAAATTTTGCCGGGAGACCGCGATATAGATAAGGCTTATAAGAGGGCAGACGAAGCTCTTTATGAGTCAAAACGTGCAGGTAAAAATCAGATCAGATTCAGTAATGTAGAAGGACAGGGAGGCGGACTATGATTTCAATGGAATCTAATGTTTTTGATCTTCTGGTTCTTTGTATGTTTGCTGCATTTCTGATCGCTATTGTTTCAACATACAATGCATTTGTTGAAAAGAAGCGTTCCCTGCAGCTGATGGAAATACTGATAGGAATACTGGAAGCAGATGATCCGAACCTTGACGGACATTCACTACATGTACATAACCTTTGTATGGCCATATATGAGTTTTTGCCCTACAGCTACAGATTAAAGGTTAGACAGCGGGATCTTCACTATGCATCACTCCTTCTTGATATTGGTAAACTTGCGATTCCAAGGGAAATCGTAGGACACTCAGGTAAGCTTGGTCAGTCTCAGTGGGAAATAATGAAAAAGCATCCCGACCTAGGAGTTGGGATACTTGATGATATAGAGGGGTTTCCCAAGGTAAAGGAGTATATTCTTTATCATCATGAGCGCATAGACGGCAAGGGTTATCACCAGCTTACAGGAAATCAGATACCCCTTGGTGCAAAGATCATAGCAGTTGCGGATACATATTCTGCAATAACGATGAATCGTTCATACAGAGCAACCCTTCCCTATGCTGCAGCGGTTTCAGAGCTTAAACTGGCAGCGGGAAAGCAGCTCGATGAATATCTGGTCAAGGTTTTTTGTAACATTCCTATGAATAAGATTGATGAATGTTTGGAAGATGTCAGAAGAAAGATGGATAGATTTTCTTATGAAGGAAAGGACTGAGAATGAGATCACAGCTAAAGAGGTTTACATCCGTCATACTGATCTTAATAATGACTGTGTCGCTGGTATCCTGCGGCATACAAAAGAATCCGGAACAAGTCCTGACAGTAGATCCTGATACAGCCACCCATATAACGCTGGCACTCAGATCAGGTATATATGTTGATGCCATAGAATCCTGTCTGATTCCCTTTGAGGAGGAAAACAGAATTATCTGTGACATAGTTGAGCTGGGTGAGGAGGAGCTTCACTCCGGATTGATAAACGATGCTGCAAATGGGACCGGTGCCTACGATCTGTGCATGGTAGACGGCTCATGGATGGCAGAATTTACATCAAAGGGAGTTTTGTCGAATCTTAGCGAGCAGGGATATGAGCTAGACTCAGATATTATTGAAGCTACTAAAGAAATCTGTTACCACGACGGCGATGTTTATCTTGCTCCTTATTATGGAAATGTAACAGTTCTTTTGTATAACAAGAGAGTTGTTCAAAAAGCAGGCTACGATGGAAGCCAGCTGACCTCTCTTAAGACCATTAAGGAAGTATGCGACAAGGCAAAGCAGTACGGAAATCTGGGCTTTATGTACAGAGGCGACTCACCAAACAACTATGTAGTAGATTTCCTTCCGATTCTTTTGTCCTATGGTGGATGGGTTGTTGATGAAAACAATAATCCTACAGTTAATACGAAAACCTTTAAAGAAGCTCTCAGATTCTATATGGAGCTGATAGAGAGCGGAAAGGCCGAGAGCAGAGATAATCTTATAATGGCTATTGCAAACGGTGCTGCGGCCATGGCTATAGGATGGCCCGGATGGTATACTCCAACCGCCAGATCATCATCCGATTATATTGCGCTTACAGGTAAAACTACAGATAGCGCAGTTGCATACAACGCCAATGTATACGGTATCTGGACCATTGGAATCCCCGAGAATGCACCGAATAAAGAGCTATCACTGGAGCTCCTTAAATATCTGATGGATCCGCATGTTCAGATGCAAACTATAGATAGTGGCGGCGTTCCATGCAGGTATTCCTGCCTTACGGATGAAAAGATATTAAAGGAAAACCCTACATTTGAGGCTGTATTTGAGGCTCTTGAGAATGGTGTTTACAGACCGGTTATGGAAGAGTGGCCTGATTTTTACAAGATTTTGGGTACTGAAATGGAGAACATCATCAAAGGAAATAAGACCATAGATGAAGGGCTCCAGGATGCTCAAAACAACCTCGAAGCCCTGCTCAATTAACTTTTATATATTTGATTTATTTAGATTCTGGCTTTAATGCCAAGCTTTTCGTGCATTTTCTTTTTATTCTTATACATGCGCTTGTCGGCAAGCAGATAAACAGCATGGGAGTCCCCGTCAGGGATTTCCGTGCTGTATGCATATCCTGTCGCAACACTTCTTCTATATTCCGGATATAACACATTCTTAACCTCAAGAGCATCCTTTAGTCTGGTGATCATGGTGTCCACGTCGTAAATATTGTTTTTGGTAAGTATGGCAGCAAATTCGTCGCCTCCGATGCGGGATATGAAGCCCTTGTCAGCGAAGCACTGCTGCAAGATGTCTGCAAATTCCTTAAGGTATTTATCGCCTGCGGCATGTCCGTCGTTGTCGTTAATTTCTTTTAATCCGTTCAGGTCAAGACTTATGATGCAGTAGGTCTCATTCCCTTTATCAAGGTCTGCCATATACTTTTCAAAGCGTGATCTGTTGGGAAGATCGGTCAGGCCATCGGCATAGGCAAGATGAGTAAGAGATTCGTACTCTTTCCTTCTTGCATAGGATTCTGATATATATATGAAATAGTTGATAAGTGTTGCAAATACAAAGGCAAGACAGCCCAAGGGAATGAACACCTTAATGAGTTCATTTCCATATATTATGCCGGCCATTTCGATTATATGGAGCACCATACTTAGCAGGAATGAAATAGCAAGGGTTGCCAGTCCTAAAAGCTGTATTTTATCAGATGGCTCAAGCTTCTTTTGGGCTATATCCCTTCTTATGGTTACACACAGGAAAAGAAAACATATCATAGATATGCCCTGGAAGTAGGAGAAGGTTCTGTTTATATGGGCTATACCTGTCGAATGCATAAGCATAAAGAACAGGCATATCATGGTGCTTGTGGCAGCGGTTACCATGAAAATCCAATTCTTGTAGTGCTGCTGGGTGCATCCGATTATCATGTAGATAAGAGGAACAAGCAGATACAAAGCAAAGAACTCGACCTCCGTTGAATGTCCACTTGTTGAGACTAAGAGGTCCGTGAGCCTGAAATAGCAAAGTATCCACACTCCAACATCGATGAATAGCAGAGATGAAAAAAGCTGTGACAGGATTCCGGGTAATCTCCTGTAAAAAATCAGTGTTATCACGCCAAAGGAAAGCCCAAATATAATGAGGAAAATTCCGGTTCCAAGACCCAGAAGATTACCGAATACGTAATGAATCATTATTGATACATAATCCCCATATTTTGGAATGTCAAAATAACTGTAGGAGGCATCTTCGTTAACGTAAAATTCGATGCTGAGCGTATATGGACCATTCAATTTTGGGAGAGTTACGTTATTGTATTTTATACCGATAAATTTATCTGCAGCTATGTAATTTGTGTATTCTCCCTGAACCAGTACGTTGTTGCAGGTTAAGCGCCAGGCACTGTATTTTGACATAAATTGTATGGTGGGAAAAGCAATAGGTTCTGTTATATCAATAGTTCTGGACATTATGATCAGATCGCCTTTTCCAATGGGGCGACCGGGATTTTTTATAAAATCCTTTAAATTCACATTTTCATAGTAGCTTGTGCCCAGCTGAATATCCCATCCATCATCAAGAGTATATATTTTCCTGGAGCTGTTAGGCTTGAAGGTACAGTAGCAGATTACAACCAGAACAATGAATGTGAAAAAGGCGATCATGAGGAAATGCAGACGTTTTCTCATAAGCTGCTTTCACCTCCTTTCTGGCTGATCTTTCCGGAGATGATATCATCAAGGAATTTTGAAAGCTTGTCTTCGTGGTGCTGTTCTTTAATTCTGTACATGCGGGTATCCGCCAAAATAAATACAGAATTTGCATCTGTGAGCTTAGGCTCCGTGCTATAGGCAAATCCGCAGGATGCAGATAGTTTTATTTTTTTATCGGTATCGTTGAAAACAGCCATAAGTGTTTCCATCTTATCAATAAGTTTTTCACAGATTTCGGGCTCCGGATTCTCTATGGCAACAAGGAACTCGTCGCCGCCGGTTCTTCCAATAAGGGCTGAGCCGTAAAAGGCCTGCTTTAATATATCCGCGAAGCAGCGGATCATTCTGTCACCCTCAAGATGGCCCAGTGTATCATTGACGGGCTTTAAGTTATCCATATCAATGCTGATAAGAGCATAGTTTCCTCGAACAGTAGCCATATATTGCATACATTTTGCGCGGTTCATGAGACCGGTAAGAGGATCCGTATAGGCAAGACCCTCAAGATGCTCTTTTACATACGCAGCATTTATATGTTCTATTCCGTGATAGAAATAGAATACGAAAAGGCTCATAACAAAGCACAGCGCTCCAAGGTTCATAAAGGTAATGTTTGTATATGCAACTCCGCCTCCGCCAAATTCGTTGAAAAAATTGTATTTTGCTATATCTATTACACAGCAGAAGATGAAAACTACAAGACCAAGAATAAGGATTGAATCAGATGTCATTCCAGCGTACTCAGGAGAATCCTTTCTTGTCCTATACTGTCTGAAGATATTCATTACCAGCCTTGGAAGAAGAATCGCAGCCTCCAAAATTGCAAGAATATGCAAGATGGATACAAAGTAATTAATATGCACCACGTTTATTAGCTGAAGAATCAGGGTTATCAGAGGAAACAGTATATTTATGGAAATGAAAATCTTAGCCAGTCTGGTATTTAGTTCGGGGTGGGTGGATACAAGGAATACGATGATTGAAAATGGAATGGAATACAGTGTTACATATTCCATTACGCAGAAATAGAAATCATTATCACCGATAAAATTAAACAGGTCATTATAGCACAGGATATAAGATCCCAGATTTAATGAGATCACAGAGCTGAAGATAAGAGACAGATCCTGCCCGTGATACATGAAAAGATAGGATGAAAGAGTAAGCAGCATAAAGCCGAACAGGCACAGAAAGACCCCAATAAAGAGATCAAGGCGCTTACTCTGTAAATAGCTGCGCTCGATTTCAAAGAGATTTCCATAGTAAACAGGGGAGATGCCGGAAAAGGCGTTGTCTTCAGTAACAAAAAAAGATATTTCCACTGTTTTACCTATAGCATTATCAGGTATTGAAATGTAATTGTAGTGCTTGGGAAGTATAAGATTTCTATCGGCGTAGTCCTGACCGTATTCGTAGACTTTTTCTCCATTAATACTTACAGAGACTGCGGATAAAATACTTCTGAACATTATGGCGGCTGCTGGAACAGACGTATCCGGCAGAACATTGGTCATTGTAACAATATCGCCCTTTTTTGTCTGACCAAGATTAAAGTTTTTAAGATGCACGTCCTCATAATGATAATCACCATGACTAACAGACCAGCCGCTATCAAGCTGGATATTGTAATACTCATTTGGTGTGGACAGATATGAGCTGCCAAAAAAAGTAAGTGCTATGGGGAGGAGTATTAAAATAATAGGCAGCAGCCACACGTTTATGTGCAAATAATCACGTAATCTCATGGCCTACTCTCCTGACAATAAGTATAGCAACTTTATGATGGCTATTTATTAAAAAAGGGTTATGTTTTTATGAAAAAAGGAGGCCATTAAAAATGACCTCCGCTGCCTCCGTGCGATGTTCCCGACGATCCGGTATGAGTGGATGAACCGCCGCTGTCTTTTTGAATCTTAGTCTTGTGAAGAGTTTTACGAACAAATCTGTCGTGTTTGCTTGTGAGATGAAGCCCTCCGTCTGCATAGTTGGATGCACCCTTTGCAGGTTGAACGGTCATCAGCTGACCCACAAAGAAAAATAGTACAAGAAGTGAAAATACTATGGCAATTGCAAGGCAGATAAAGAATTTGCCGGGGGTAAATATACCTGATTCATAATCATATCGCAGCTCGTCATCACAGAGAGATATGAATTTATCATAGGCTTCATAATACCTGTTTTCAGAGAGATAGCCCTTTATCTCATCAAATATGTATTCCTGATCAGAGTCAGTATATACATCTATAGCTGTGCCGGTCGTTTCAAATCGCCAGCTTCTGTCCTCCATTGACAGAAGAAAAATGATTCCATTATGTCTTTCGCCGATTCCATAGCCATTGTAGTCATAGAAATCATCGGCATATTCCATTGGCGATCTGTAGTCTGTGGAGGGGACAGTAAGAAGCACAATAGCTGATTCATATGTAGACTGAATGCCATATATTCTTTCTGCCAGGGCCTGCTCCTCATCATCTGTAAGAAGATCTGCGTAATCTACTACAGGATACAGTGAACCGTCAGTAGCGTAGATAGGCTCCACCAGTCCGCTTGCATCAGCTTTTGCAACGGCAGGAATGAATAATGATAGTACCATTGCGGCAAGCAGCACAGGCAGTGCCTGCATTATGTATTTTTTCTTATGTTTACGAATATATTTCATTATTATACGTCCTACTAATTATTTGCTGAAAAAAAGGAACCAGATTGCTATGTTAAGCAGAGTGGCACAGGTAGATGTGCATAGGAAAAGAATCAGAGCCTTTATTTTGCTTACAGGCAAGTCTCCGACAAATTTTCCACTCTGACCATTCATGGCAAAAAGGAAATTCTTATTATTCCAGGTTGTGTTAAGAAGCCATACCGGATACAGGGCGTATTTGTGAGACATGGACACAACCTTGTTGGTTTTGGCCTTTACCGTGGCTGTGCTGTAATCGGAAACCGTGTCTTTAATATCACTTTCCACAGAATCTTCCATGCGTTCAAGTATGTGTGCTTCAGTATCCTTGGCATCTATATCATATCTGTTAGCCAAAAATCCGGCCAGATAACCACTGTTAAAATCCACCGCCTGATTAAAGTCGAAGGGTTCGATGGATTCCATAAGATCATCCGGCATTTCCTTTGAGGCATCGTGAGGCACGTTTTTGAAGCTCTCATCACCTTCTCTGTGGACATCGAAGTATGAGGTTTCGGTATATTCGTAATCTCCGTCACTCCATGAGCGTACATTTGTTGCAGTGAAGTCATAGGTTCCCTTTATCTTACCGCTATAAATCCAGTAAGGGATATAGATTCCTCTGACCTTATCTATATGGTTCTGCTCAAAAAAGGCTTTAGGTAATAAAAGCTTATGCTTTACATAGCCTGAATAAGCTTTCATTGCATCTTCTTTGGTGGTCTTAAAAGGAATTACATAATTTGGTCTAAGATCTCCGGAAAACTTCTCTTTTACTACAACATTATTACTGCAAAAAGGACAGGTTAAGGAGCCTTCAGTTTCAGAAGCAATGATCTCACCACCACAGGACTGGCATGAGTATACTACCATTCCGTTTAATTCTTCCTTGTTCCATTCATTGCTGTCAGCCTTGGCATCCTTGTCCTGCTCTTCCTGTCTAGGTGCTTTGTAATCGCCAACCTTTATCCTTGTGTCACAGAAAGGGCAGGAGAGCATCTGACTTTTTGCATCAAATTCCATTGCCCCGCCACAGGCGGGGCATTCATATTCGGTTAATCCCATAAATAAATCCTTAAATAATCAGAGTAATAAATTACTGGGGTCTGGGTGATCCACAGTTTGAGCAGAAATTGCCGCTGTTAACTGTTCCGCAGGAGCAGGTCCAGTCAGTTGAGGGCTTGGGTGAACCGCAGTTGCTGCAGAAGTTACCGGTGTTTACAGTTCCGCAGGAGCAGGTCCATCCTGCAGCGGGAGCAGCCTGAGGAGCCGGAGCTGCAGCGGGAGCTGCCTGCTGACCCATTGCGAAGAGATTGGCTGCATTAGCGCCGCCTGCCTGCTGAGCCATGTTCATACCTGCAAATGCCATCATAGGGCCTGTTGCTGTGTTCTTAGCAGCATCCTGCATAGCCTGTGCCTGTGCACCAACAAGAGTAGCGGCTGCCATGTTGGGATTTGTATAAACTGCATTCTTCTGCAGTTCCTTGATCATCTTTTCATCTTCTTCAGAAGCATTTACGGAATTGATACCAAAGGTAGAAATCTTGATACCATAGGTCTCACCCCACTTTGAGGAAAGAACTTCATTGAGGGCATCAGCGATCTCTGTGGTGTGTCCGGGAAGTGCGCTGTAGCGTACACCTGTCTCTGAGATCTTGGCAAAAGCGGGCTGAAGAGCTGTAAGAAGCTCACTCTTAAGCTGTGAATCAAGGTTATCACGCTTGTATTCACCCTGGAAGTTGCCGCAAAGATTTGTGTAGAAAAGAATAGGATCAACTATCTTGTAGCTGTACTCACCGTGGCAGCGGATAGCGATATCTACATCAAGACCGATGTTCTTGTCAACAACACGGAAAGGAACAGGATTAGCTGTGCCGTATTTGTTGCCGATGATATCCTTTGTATTTATATAGTAGATTCTCTGATCATTAGCAGTATCGCCGCCAAAGCCAACGCGCTTACCAAACTTTTTAAAGGTCTCTGCAATGTTTGATGAGAGGCTTCCATAGAAAAGAGAAGGCTCTGTGCTTGTGTCATAAACGAATTCACCGGGCTCAGCGCAGATTTCAGTAACCTTTCCCTGATCAACAAGGATCATGCACTGACCATCAGCAACAGCGATGATTGAACCGTTTGAAATGATGTTTTCATTTCCTTTATTGGAGCTTGACTTTCCTGTGCGGCGCTGACCCTTAACAGCAAGTGTATCTGCGGGAAGCGCATCACAATAGAAATAGTCTCTCCAGGAATCTGCAAGAACCCCTGCAGCGGCACCTATACCAGCTTTTAAAATACCCATATAACATATCCTCCTTAAATATATCTTTTTCTTTGAAAAAACTTTACAAAGATTATAGCATATATATGAAGGATTAATTCGCAAATTAGTAGTTAAATTCAGCAGATTAAGGGTGATTATTTCACAAAATAATGTGATAATTAAAAAATGTTGTCCGACAAAGATGAAACAGTGGTAATTTTCAGAGAAAAGTTTATACTTTTTTTATGATTTGGACACAGGAATTTCGCATGTGCACAATTGATTTATATACGTGTTATAAATATAATAGAACAGAACGACTCTGAAAGTAAGGGGAATGTAGATGGATAATAACTTAAACAACAAAAATAATTCCGGCGGTGATAACAGCCCCAGGAAACAAAATATATTGCTTCTGGTTGTGGCAGCGCTTGTGACGATGCTCTTTATGACATATTTCATGCGAGCTATGACATCCACCAGCAATAAGGAGATATCCTACTCGGAATTCATCAACATGATCAAGGAAGAACAGGTTGAGAGTGTTGTAATCGAGAATGACAGGATTAATATTATTCCCAAAGTGGGAAAGAATGAGCTGAAGTTTAATCCTTTTTACGGGTCTGCCACAGTTCTTACATATTACACAGGTAAGGCCGAGGATGATGCTACTCTGACAAAGAGACTTTTAAATGCAGGTATTGAAGTCAGCAGCGAGGTTCCGGATTCATCAGGAGCAATACTTTCATTTGTAATGTATTACATCCTTCCGATTCTTCTCATGTGGCTGATCATTTCCTTTGTGTTCAGACGTATGTCCAAGGGCGGTGGACCGCTTGGCATAGGTAAGAACAATGCAAAGGTATACATGCAGCGTGAAACGGGAGTTACCTTCAAGGATGTAGCAGGCGAGGATGAAGCAAAGGAGTCCCTGGTTGAGGTAGTAGATTTTCTCCATAACCCCGGACGATATGTAAAGATAGGTGCTAAGCTTCCTAAAGGAGCCCTTCTTGTGGGACCTCCCGGAACAGGTAAAACACTTCTTGCAAAAGCAGTAGCGGGTGAAGCACATGTTCCTTTCTATTCTCTTGCTGGTTCTGATTTCATAGAGCTGTATGTAGGTGTTGGAGCAAGCCGCGTTCGTGAGCTTTTTGCTGAGGCAAGTAAAAATGCTCCCTGCATTATTTTCATAGACGAGATAGATGCTATCGGTAGAAGCCGTGATAATAAGTACGGTGGCAATGAAGAACGTGAGCAGACTCTTAACCAGCTTCTTTCAGAGATGGACGGTTTTGATTCATCCAAGGGTGTTCTGGTTCTTGGCGCAACCAACAGACCTGAGATACTTGATAAGGCTCTGCTTCGTCCCGGACGTTTTGACAGACGAATCATCGTTGATAAGCCCGATCTCAAAGGACGTGAAGAGATTCTTAAGGTTCATTCCAAGGATGTAAAAATGGATGAGACCGTTGATCTTAAGGGAATCGCCCTTGCAACAAGCGGTGCGGTTGGTTCAGACCTTGCCAATATGATAAACGAAGCAGCTATCAATGCTGTTAAGGCTCACAGAGAATATGTATGCCAGCAGGATCTTATGGAAGCTGTTGAGCAGGTGCTTGTGGGTAAAGAGAAGAAGGATCGTATCCTCAGTAAAGAGGAGAGAAAGATCGTATCCTATCACGAGGTTGGACATGCACTTATCAGCGCGGTTCAGAAGAATACAGAGCCTGTTCAGAAGATTACTATTGTTCCCAGAACAATGGGAGCTCTTGGCTATGTAATGCAGGTGCCAGAGGATGAGAAATATCTTCAGACTAAGGACGAGCTTTTGGATGATATTATTGTTACCCTTGGCGGACGTGCTGCAGAGGAGGTTATTTTCAATACTGTTACAACCGGTGCGGAGAATGATATCGAGAAGGCAACTTCAATGGCCCGCAGCATGATCACAATGTTTGGTATGAGCGAAAGATTCGGACTTATGCAGCTTGAATCTGTTCAGAACAGATACCTTGACGGAAACAGAGTTCTTAACTGCAGCCAGCAGACAGAATATCTTGTTGATGAAGAGGTTAAGGAGCTCCTTGCAGGATGCTATGAAAAGGCTAAGCAGATAATCCGTGATCACCTTGATTCCATGGATAAGATTGCTCAGTTCCTTATTGAGAAGGAGACTATCACCGGTAAGGAATTCATGAAGATTTACAGGGAGGTTGAGAATATTCCCGAACCTACCGATGAGGAAGCAGAGGCTGCAAAACGTGGAAGAATATATGCTACAAGACCTGAGTCTGCAGCAGTTGGCGAGAATATTCCCACAAAGGAGGAGAGAAAAGCAGCTGAGGCAGTAAGCACTCAGACAACAGCTCCAACCTTTGAGGTGACTGTCGGAGATAATGAGGATCAGAGTGATAATTCTTCGGATGCTAAAGAGGATGAACCACTGATTGATTGGACACCCGATGTTCCGCAGACTGCATTTCAGAATCCTTATCAGGAGAACCCTTCCGCACCTACAGAGAACAGTGCTACTCCAAGCGGTGGACGTTTTTCACATGTGCCTGACAATTTTGATAATAAGTAAACTTATATATAGGGCTGTCGCATTGCGGCAGCCTTAATGCTATTATTTTTATATGGAAGAGAAATTTAACGTACAGGAAGAATTAAAAAAGCTGCCTAATCAGCCGGGCGTTTATATAATGCGTGATGAGAATGATACCATCATGTATGTCGGTAAGGCTATTAACCTCCACAATCGTGTGAGGTCTTATTTTCGTAAGATTGTGGGTCGAGGACCTCAGATAGACAGAATGGTTTCGCAGATAGCCAGGTTTGAGTACATAGTTACAGACTCTGAGCTTGAGGCCCTTGTACTTGAGAACAATCTTATCAAGGAGAACAGCCCCAGATATAACACCATGCTTAAGGATGATAAGACATATCCTTATATAAAGGTAACGGTATCCGAGGATTTCCCAAGAATTCTTTTTTCCAGAATAATGAAAAAGGACAAGTCCAGATACTATGGACCATTTACCAGTGCTGCGGCAGTAAAGGATACTATCGAGCTGATAAACAAGATATATGGTCTTAGGACCTGCAACAGGGTTCTTCCAAGGGATATAGGTGTAGACAGACCCTGCCTTAATTATCATATGGGAAGGTGCTCAGCCCCTTGTGACGGGAAAATATCCAAGGAAGAATATGGACAGAGAATAGCTGGCGCCTTGAATTTCCTTGACGGTAATTATGCTCCTATCATGAAGGATTTATCCGATAAGATGGAGGCTGCTTCGGAGGAACTGAATTTTGAAAGAGCCGCTTATTACAGAGATCTTCTTGCCAGCGTAAGGCAGGTTGCCCAGAAGCAGAAGATGACGGATGCAGCCATGGAAGATAAGGATATTCTTGCCATTGCAGCAGATGAAAATGATGCTGTTGTGCAGGTATTCTTTGTCCGCGACGGAAGACTTATAGGCCGCGAGCATTTTTATATGACGCATATTTCAGGCAATCCCAGAGATGAGATTCTTCTTAACTTTGTGAAGCAGTTCTATGCAGGAACGCCGTTTATTCCAAGAGAGCTAATGCTTCCGGAGCCCATAGAGGACATGGAGATAATCGAGAAGTGGCTCACTGACCGCAAGGGCAGCAGAGTCTATATCAGTGTTCCGGAGCGCGGACAGAAGGAAAAGTTGATGGAACTTGCTGCCCAGAACGCGGAGCTGGTTTTATCCAAGGATAAAGAGAGATTAAAGCGTGAAGAGGGCAGAACCATCGGAGCGGTTAAGGAGATCGAGAGTATTCTTGGAATCAAGGGACTGACAAGAATGGAGGCCTATGATATTTCCAATATCAGTGGCTTTGCCAACGTAGGTTCCATGGTTGTATATGAAAAGGGAAAGCCAAAGAGAAGTGACTATCGTAAGTTCAGAATAAAATCAGTCACAGGCCCCGATGATTATGCCTGCATGAAGGAGGTCCTTACAAGAAGACTTATGCACGGCCTTGAGGAACGACATGAACTTGAGCTTAGGGAAATAGATGCGCAGTACGGAAGCTTTACCAAATTTCCGGATCTGATTCTGATGGATGGCGGACGCGGACAGGTAAATATATGTCTCAGGGTTCTTGATGAGCTTGGGATAAACATTCCCGTGTGCGGAATGGTAAAGGACGATAATCATAGAACAAGAGGCCTTTATTTCAACAATACAGAGCTTCCCATAGACAGACATTCTGAAGGCTTTAAGCTGATCACCAGAATTCAGGATGAGGCCCACAGATTTGCCATAGAATATCACAGGTCCTTAAGATCCAAGGCTCAGGTAAAGAGCTCCCTTGATGATATTCCCGGTGTTGGACCTGCAAGACGCAAGGCTCTGATGAGACACTTTAAGTCAATTGACGAGATCAGAAATGCGGAGGTAGAGGAGCTTAAATCCATTCCGGAGATACCGGAAAACGCCGCAAACGACATTTATAATTACTTTCACAAACAGGGATAATATGGTAAACTGTCTTTGTTTAACAAGGGGGGTAACACATGGCAACAGTAAAGCTTAAAACAGTTGTAAAGAAAATGGAGCTTGAAAATCTCACAAAAGAGATAGATATCTCCAGAATCAGAATTCATCAGCCGGATATTAACAGACCTGCTCTTCAGCTCGCAGGATACTTTGAGCATTTTGAAGCAACAAGATTGCAGGTTATCGGTTTCGTTGAATACACATATATGGAATCAATTCCGGATGCAGACAAGGAGAGGGTATACAGAGAGTTTCTTTCATTTGATATACCGGCAGTAGTTTTCTGCAGAAGTCTTGTTCCGGATCCGTTATTTGTGAGAATAGCCATAGAGGAGCAGGTACCGATAATGGTAACCCAGAAATCCACCTCATCATTTATGGCAGAGATTATCAGATGGCTTAATGTAGAGCTTGCACCCTGCATCTCAATCCACGGCGTTCTTGTTGATGTATATGGTGTGGGTCTTCTTATTACAGGTGAGAGCGGAATCGGTAAATCAGAGGCAGCTCTCGAGCTTATAAAGAGAGGACACAGACTTGTTTCGGATGACGTTGTTGAGATCCGCAAGGTCAGTGATGTAACACTTATCGGTACAGCACCTGATATTACGAGACATTTCATTGAGCTTAGAGGTATTGGTATTGTGGATGTTAAGACACTTTTTGGTGTATCAAGTGTCCGCGATACTCAGAATATCGATCTGGTAATTAAACTCGAAGACTGGGATAAGGATAAGGAATACGACAGACTCGGTCTTGAAGAGGAATACACAGAGTATCTTGGCAACAAGATCGTTTGCCACAGAATCCCGATTCGTCCCGGACGTAATCTGGCTATCATCTGTGAATCGGCAGCAGTTAACCACAGACAGAAGATGATGGGTTACAATGCCGCACAGGAGCTCTATAACAGAGTTCAGAATTCACTTGCCCGTGGGCAGGAAGACGACGACTAAATAAAGCAGAGGAAAACAAAATGGAAAACAACACATCAAGTCTTGTAGAAAAATATGTATTTGGAGTAGATATAGGCGGAACAACCGTTAAGATCGGTCTTCTTGATATGGACGGCCACAAGATAGAGGTTTGGGAGATTCCTACAAGAACAGAGAACAACGGTGAATACGTTCTTCCAGATATTGCAGAAGCTATCCGCAAGAAGATGGAAGACAGAGGTATAAAGGATTCACAGGTAGTAGGTGTCGGTGCAGGCGCACCCGGTCCCTTCAGTGATGATGGAACAATTTTCAAGGCAGTTAACCTTGGCTGGAGCGAGTTCAATATGAAGGATGAGCTTCATAACCTTGTAAAGATGCCTGTTAAGTGCGGTAATGACGCCAACGTTGCAGCTCTTGGTGAGTACTGGATGGGCGGTGGCCAGGGCTACAAGGATATGCTCATGGTTACCCTTGGTACCGGCGTAGGCGGCGGAATCATTCACAACGGTAAGATTTTCAACGGTGCTACAGGTGCTGGCGGTGAGATCGGACATATTCATATTGAGGATGATGAGCCTTTACGGTGTGGCTGCGGTAATCACGGATGCCTTGAGCAGTATGCAAGTGCTACCGGAGCAGTTCTTCTCATGAACAGAGTTCTTGAAGAGAGTGATGAAGAATGTGTTCTTCGCGGTAAGGACTTCGTATGTAAGGACATTTTCGATGCTGCCAAGAACGGAGATAAGCTTGCTAACGTAGCAATTACACGCTATGGTGATTATCTTGGAAAGGGTCTTGCCATGATCGCTTCAACCATTAACCCTGAGATCATCGTATTTGGCGGTGGAGTATCCAAGGCAGGAGATATCCTCTTTGATCTGGTTCGTCCTTCCTTTGAGAAGTATGTTTTCCACGGCGCAAAGAGAACAAAGTTTGCTCTTGCAAAGCTTGGAAATGATGCAGGATTATTTGGAGCAGCTAAGCTGGTTTTGGATTCAATACAGTAAAATGAGATCAGAATTATCAGAAGAATTATCCCGAATAATTTCGGATAAATGCATAATAGAAAATGAAGATTTGAGCAGGCACACCACCTTCAGGATCGGTGGGCCTGCCGATTATTTTGTGAGAATTAATAGTCAAGGTGAGCTGTCTTCGCTTCTTAAGCTGTTTTCAGAGCATAATATGGAGTTTTTCAAGGACTTCTATGTGATTGGAAACGGAAGTAATCTCCTTGTTTCTGACAAAGGCTTTAGAGGCGTTATAGTTTCTCTTGGCGGTGAGTTTTCAGAGATCAGACTTCTTGATGATACACATGTGTCTGCTGGTTCAGCAGCTTTTAATTCAGCTGTTGCCAATATGGCAAAGGATAATTGCCTTACAGGCTTTGAGTTTGCTCATGGAATCCCCGGAACTATCGGCGGAGCACTGATAATGAATGCAGGTGCTTATGGCGGAGAAATGAAGCAGGTTGTACAAAAAGTCTCCATTATGGAGCCTGACGGGACCGTCAGGGTATTTACAGGTGAAGAGGCGGAATTTGGCTATCGAAGCAGTGCATTCAAGAACAGACCCTGCGTAATTCTTGGTGCTGAGATAGAGCTGTCAAAGGGCAATAAGGATCAGATAGAGAGCACCATGAACGAGCTGATGGGCAGAAGGCGTGATAAGCAGCCGCTGGAGTTTCCAAGTGCAGGATCTACCTTTAAAAGGCCTGAGGGAAATTTTGCAGGTAAGCTTATTGAGGAAGCCGGTCTTCGGGGGTACAGTGTTGGAGATGCGCAGGTTTCCGAAAAGCATTGCGGTTTTGTTGTAAATAAAGGTAAAGCGACGTCAGAGGATGTCGATAAACTTATTAAAGATGTACAGAAAAAGGTATTTGAAAATTCCGGAGTGATGCTTGATCCGGAGGTTATCAGACTGGGAGAGTTTTAAGGATGAGAATCGTAATCGTGACCGGTATGAGCGGTGGTGGAAAATCTACTGCAATTCATATGCTTGAAGATGATGGATTTTATTGCGTTGATAATCTTCCGCCGAGTCTGTTTGAGAAATTTATAGAGCTTATATCTGTACCTGACAGTGAAATAACCAAGGTTGCCCTTGGCTTTGATGTGCGCTCCGGACAGCGCTTTGAGGATGCACCAAGGATCATTGAGGAGGCCAGAAAAAGAGGCCTTAATGTCGAGATTCTTTTCCTTGAATGTTCGGATGCTGTCCTTGTAAAGAGATATAAGGAATCCAGAAGACGTCATCCCCTTTCACCTGATGGAAGAATTGAGGACGGTATTACAAAGGAAAGAGAGCTGTTGTCAAAGATTCGTTCACTGGCGGATTATATCATTGATACCTCGCAGCTTCTTACCCGCGAATTTAAGGTAGAGATGGATAAGATTTTTGTGGCTAACGAGAAGCACAATAATCTTATGGTTACAATTCTTTCCTTTGGTTTTAAGCATGGTATTCCTTCGGATGCGGATCTTGTTTTTGACGTGAGATTTTTGCCAAATCCGTTTTATATAGAAGAATTAAAGCATCTTACCGGCAATGATAAAGAGGTTCAGGATTATGTGAAGAGCTTTCCGGAGTGCGGACAGTTTCTGGATAAGCTGACGGACATGCTTGAATTTTTGGTTCCGGGCTATATTAATGAGGGTAAGTACCAGCTCGTAGTGGCAATCGGTTGTACCGGTGGCCAGCACAGATCAGTAACAATAGCGAATGAGATTTATGAAAAGCTTAAGGACAGAAATGAGTTTGGTATTAAGAAATATCACAGGGATCTTAAGCACGCAAGGTAATATATATGTCATTTTCCGGTGATGTGAAAAATGAACTTGAAAAACAGGTTGCTCCGGGGCGTCATTGTCAGCTGGCAGAGATAGCTGCAATACTAATTAATGCAGGGTATGTTGAACGAAAAACCAACGATGAATACAGGGTTTTTCTGGCTGATGACTCCGAGAGGGCGATTAGAAAGTTCTTTACATTATTAAAAAAAGCATTTAATATAGACACTGGTACGCTTGTAGATGGGAGTAAGGAAATAATCGGAGGCAAGGTTTATCGGCTTGTTCTCAATGGTTCCGAGAAACCAATAGCGCTACTTAAGGGAATACACTACTATAACGATGATGGCAGTCTCAGAGATGAGAATTCTGGCGTAAGTCACCAGCTTATAATGAAAGCCTGCTGTAAAAGAGCGTTTTTACGTGATTCCTTTTTGTGTATAGGCTCTATAAGCGATCCCAGCAAATCTTATCATCTGGAGTTTTCCTGTGGCAGCATGAAGCTTGCTGAGGAGATCAGGGAGATGATAGAAAGCTTCGATATCGAGGCAAAGATTATACAGCGCAAGAAGTATTACGTTGTGTACATCAAGGAGAGTACATCAATTGTAGATCTTCTTAATGTTATGGAAGCACCTGTCAGTCTGATGAATATGGAGAATGAGCGCATCGTCAAGGAAATGCGAGGCGCCATTAACAGAAGAGTTAACTGTGAGACAGCTAACATTACCAAGACGGTTAACGCTGCATCAAGACAGACGACAGATATTTTATATCTCCGGGATCATTACGGATTTGAAAATCTTCCGGAGAGCTTAAGGGATATGGCAGAGGCCAGGCTTCAGTATCCCGATGCAACATTATTGGAACTTGGGAAGTACCTTGATCCACCTGTTGGAAAATCAGGAGTAAATCACAGGTTGAGAAAGCTTAGCGAATTGGCAGAGAAGCTAAGAGGTTAATTTACTAAGTTTGAGGAGGAAAATTATGATATCAAAATCTATCGAAATCAAGCTTCCGGGTGGCCTTGAAGCTCGTCCGGTTGCAGAGCTGGTTCAGCTTGCAAGCCGTTATGACAGTACTGTTCATATCGAGGCTCAGTCTAAGAAGGTTAATGCCAAGAGTATTATGGGCATGATGACTCTTAGTCTTAACAGTGGTGAAGAGGTTACTGTAATAGCTGACGGACAGGATGAAGAGGACGCTGTTAAGGGAATGGAGAGCTTTCTTTTGGGAGAGCTTCAGCTTTCATAACGGATTTTGTTTTTATAATGGAATTAACCCATCTGATTTCATATAATGAGATTAGATGGGTCATTTTTTTAATGAGGTACGGTATGAATAAGAAAAAAATGCTTTTCATTTACAATCCGAAGGCTGGTAAGGAGCGTATTCGAAGCAATCTTATTGATATAATTGATGTTTTTGCCAGAGGCGGATATGATATTACGGTTTATCCCACTAAGGAGCGGGGAGATGGAACGACAGCAGTCATGGAATATGATGACAGCTATGATATCATAGCGTGCAGTGGCGGTGACGGTACCCTTGATGAGATTGTGAGCGGAATGTGGAAGTCAAAAAGAAAGACTCCCATAGGCTATGTTCCTGCAGGCTCCACAAATGATTTTGCGGTAAGCCTTGGAATTCCGTCCCAGATGCATGAAGCGGCAAAAACAATCGTAAACGGTAACGAATATGCCTGCGATATAGGAATCATGAATGATGAAACCTTCGTTTACATAGCAGCTTTTGGACTTTTTACGGATGTTTCATACCAGACAAGGCAGGATGTTAAGAATATTTTAGGACACATGGCATATATTCTTGAAGGCGCAAAAAGGCTTTCTGAGATAAGTTCTTACCATATGAAGGTTACTACCGATGAAGGAGTTATTGAGGACGATTTTGTATTTGGAATGGTAACAAATTCCAGATCTGTGGGAGGATTTAAGGATATAACCGGTAAGAATGTTACCATGGATGACGGAGTTTTTGAGGTCACTCTGGTAAAGCTTCCTGATAATATGCTGGATATGAGTAATCTTCTTGCAGCATTTATTAACAGGGATATTAATACAGAGCTTATGTATTGCTTTAAGACGAAGCATATTGAGTTTGATTCTAAGGAAAGCATTTCCTGGACAAGGGATGGAGAGTTTGGCGGTAACCATACTCATGTGGATATCAGGAATGAGAACAAGGTCATTAATATAATGATTCCCTAATACATACGTTCATTTTTTGTTCATAAAACGTTTAAAGACTATTTACTTCAAATCATATCTTAGACATTTATTTTCGCTATACTAAAGATGTCAGATGAAGAAAGGCAATACCAATTATAATAACTTTTTCATAATAAGCCAAGGAAACACGAGTTTCCTTGGCTTCCTCCCTTTTATAGGACTTTTTGATATTACACTGTCTCCGGTTCCGGATAATCTACGCCAAATGTTTCAACAGTAACCTTTTCCATAACCTGATCCTCTAAGGGACGATCATTCCAGTCTGTTTTTGTCTCAGCAATCTTATTAACAACGTCCATACCTTCGATGACCTTACCGAAAGCAGCATAAGCGCCATCAAGGTGAGGTGCATTTTTATGCATGATAAAGAACTGTGAACCTGCGGAATCAGGAATCTGTGTGCGTGCCATTGAAAGTACGCCCTCTGTGTGAAGAAGATCATTCTTAAAGCCGTTCTGTGAGAACTCGCCCTTTATCTCGTAGCCCGGGCCACCCATTCCTGTGCCTTCGGGATCGCCGCCCTGAAGCATGAAGCCCTTGATAACACGGTGGAAAATAACACCGTCATAGAAATTGTGATTGATAAGTGAAATGAAGTTGTTTACAGTGTTAGGTGCGATTTCGGGATAAAGCTCAGCCTTGATTACATCGCCGCCCTTCATTGTAATTGTAACGATAGGATTTTTGTTTTCAGACATATTTTTCTCCTTAATGAAAACGATTTTTTAATGTAAATGATATAGGGTTTTCATGGAACAAACCCGGGATTAATTATACAATAATTAGTAGAATAAAAATACAGATAAAAAGGCGTTACAATGCTTAAAGAAATCATTTTTTGCATAAAGAACGATAAGGATGAAGGGTTTGTTTCAAGGATTCTTGAGACCGCTTCATATATAAAGACTGAAGGAATCGGCAGCAGAGCTGTATACCCGAATAATATGGCCTGCAGTAAGGAGAATCTTGTGATTTCTCTATTGAGTGATACTGCAGAAGAAAAGCCGGAAGATGTGCTTTTTCTTACCGATTCATCAGAGTTTGCAGTGGACCTGATATCAGGCGGAGGATATGTTGTAGGTATTAGCTATGAGGGCAATACCGATGAGCGCTTTGAAGGTATTAAGTACGTTTTTACGGAAATAGAGGAAGTGGGGATGGATTCCTTTATAAAGGCCTATCAGCGCTATGCACATCTACCGTGGGATATCCTTACAACAGACAGATGCCTTATCAGGGAAACCACTGTTGAAGATGTGGATGTTTTTTATGAGCTGTATGCAGATCCCGAGATGACCAGATACATGGAAGGGTTGTTTGCAGATCCCGAAGATGAGAAAAAATATCAAAGAGATTACATAGAAAAGGTTTATGGTCTTATGGGGTTTGGAACCTGGACCGTGGTTCTTAAGGAGACCGGGGAGATCATTGGACGTGCCGGATACAGCGTCAGAAACGGCTTCGATGATATAGAGATCGGATTTTTAATAGGAACTGCTTATCAGAGAAAGGGGTACGCCTACGAGGTTTGTAAGGCGATTTTGGATTATGGAAGAGATATCCTTCAGTTTGAAAGAGTCCTTGCCTTTGTAAAAGCCGAGAATACAGTCTCAATCCATCTTTGCGAGAAACTGGGCATGGTAAAAGCCGGAGAGGCTGATATTGAAGAGAATATTTATGGTGATGAATATCACGACGGAACGCGCATACCTGCGCAGGAAATGCACTTTGGAAAGTATGTAAAGATGGCGATAGAATTCTAAAAAATTAAGATTTTTTGCGGATTATTTCTGAGTTTGTCCACAAGAAGTTATATCTTGTCTATATCTTGCAGTTGATATTTAGGTTTATTTCAGTTACGATACTTATGATAGAGAGGGATAAATTATTACGTAGTACCTGAGACATTAGGAGGTATGGATGGATTCAAAAGAAATCTTTTCGTTAATTGCAGGCCTTATCGGAGGACTTGCGCTATTTCTGTATGGAATGAATGTAATGAGCGGTGGTCTTACCAAGACTGCCGGCGGTAAGCTGGAGACGGTTCTCAGTAAAGTAACCAGTCACCCGATCATAGCTTATCTTTTCGGCGTTGGAGTAACTGCTCTTGTACAGTCATCATCTGCGTCAACCGTAATGGTTGTCGGTCTTGTTAATTCAGGAATCATGACTTTAAAGGAAGCGGTAAATGTTATTCTTGGTGCTAACCTTGGTACCACCTTTACTGCATGGCTGCTTTCATTAAATGCTATCAGCAGTGACAATTTCATAATCAATTTATTAAAACCCACGTCATTTACACCATTTCTTGCACTTATCGGTATTGTTCTTTACATGTTTTCCAAGAATGATAAAAAGAACAACATCGGTCTTATACTTATCGGATTTTCAGTATTGATGTTTGGAATGAGTATGATGTCTGAGGCTGTATATCCTCTCCGCAGCAGCGAAAGCTTCCAGACAATCATCATGACCTTCAGCAATCCTGTTATCGGCTTCCTGGTAGGTGTGCTCTTTACAATGGTAATTCAGAGCTCTGCAGGAACCATCGGTGTAATGCAGGCTTTGTCTGCGTCGGTAAGCATCACCTACAGTGTTGCACTTCCCGTAGTAGTTGGTGCCGAGGTTGGAACCTGTATAACAGCAATTCTTTCATCACTTGGAGCAAATAAAAACGGTAAGAGAACAGCTCTTATGCACCTTTATTTCAACGTAATAAAAGCTGTTTCCTTTATGATCATTTTCTACACAATACATTCCTTTGTGAATTTTGCATTTATGAGCAGTCAGGCAGGAATGGTAGGCATAGCTTCTATTCATACACTTATTAACCTTGTGGCTACGCCTCTTATGCTTCCTTTCTCGGGACTCCTTGTTCAGATGGCATTAAGGACTATTCCTATTGATGAAAAAGAGCGTGAAGAGCAGCAGGATATGCAGAATATCACCAAGCTGGACGAGCGTTTCCTTACAAACCCGCCCTTTGCTCTTGAGCAGTCAAGACAGGTTGCTATGGATATGGCTGAATTCTCAAGGGAAGGTCTTGAAAAGGCCACATCTCTGATTGATGAGTATAATCCAGAGGTTGCTGATGAAGTAAGACGTATCGAGGAGAAGGTTGACAGATATGAGGATCAGCTGGGTACCTACCTTATGCAGATCAACAACCACCATCTTGCGGAGAAGGATTCAAGAACCCTTTCAATCATCCTTCACTGCATCACGGATTTTGAGCGTATCAGTGATCATGCATTGAATATTGCACAGACAGCCCGCGTAATGAACGAGAAGAACGAGAAGTTCTCAAGTAAAGCTAAGGAAGAGCTTAAGACCTTCTCAAGTGCGGTAAGAGAAATAGTAGAGCTTTCATTCCAGTCCTTTGCGAATCAGGATCTTAAGCTGGCACAGTCTGTAGAGCCTCTTGAAGAAGTAATAGACGGAATCAACATGGAGGTCAAGAGACGCCATGTCAGAAGACTTCGCAAGGGAAAGTGCACCATAGATATGGGCTTTATCCTCTCGGATCTCGGTACCGATTTTGAGCGTATAGCAGACCACTGTAGCAATATCGCAGTATGCATCCTTGAAGTAAGCGAAGGAATGTTTGATACTCACGAGTATCTTGAACACCTTAAGGCTGAAAAGAACAAGGAATTTGAGATCGCTGTAGATCTGTATGAGAGAAAATACAGACTTCCTGCTGTTAAGAGGGGCTTTGACGATGAGGATGATATCAGTCCTTCCTTCATAGAGGATCATGAGACTATTG
The DNA here is from genome assembly GCF_000424265.1 of Butyrivibrio sp. WCD3002. Classification (GTDB taxonomy): domain Bacteria; phylum Bacillota; class Clostridia; order Lachnospirales; family Lachnospiraceae; genus Butyrivibrio. The sequence continues at coordinate 2,060 of NZ_AUJO01000014.1, read as the reverse complement.
TAAATATCATGAGAGCTGATGATCAGGAGATAATCGATGAAGCTGTTTCAGCTGCCGAAAAGAAGAAAGAAAAGTTTGTTGATAAGGCAAAGGATGCAGTAAAGGAAAAGGTAAAAGACAAGTCAAAGGAAAAGGTAAAGGAAAAGAGCAAGAAGAAAAAAGATAAGTAATGTTTTTGTGCTTTAGTTTTTGTTTTAGTTAAGAAAGGAAATTTATGAGTACCAGAGTTATTGAATTAAAAAGAAGTGTATTTGAGAGTAATGATGAGAGAGCAGAGCTTCTTAGAGGCGAGCTTAAGGATAAGGGGATTTTCCTTCTGAACCTTATGTCATCTCCCGGATCAGGAAAAACAACAACACTTAAGGCTACTATCGCAGAGCTTAAGGATAAATACAAGATAGGCGTAATGGAAGCAGATATCGATTCAGATGTTGATGCACAGAAGATTGCTGAGACCGGTGTTAAGGCTATTCAGCTCCACACAGGCGGAATGTGCCACCTTGATGCTGATATGACAAGACAGGGTCTTGATGCACTTGTAGAGGGTGACGTTGAGCTTGCAATTCTTGAGAACGTAGGAAACCTTGTTTGCCCTGCTGAATTTGATACAGGTGCTTCAAAGAATGCAATGATCCTTTCCGTTCCGGAGGGACATGATAAGCCCCTTAAGTATCCACTTATGTTCAGCATCTGCGACGTTGTTCTTATCAATAAGATTGATGTTGCTCCTTATTTTGACTTTGATCTTGAGAAGTGCAAGGAGTATATCCACATGAGAAATCCCAAGGCTGAGATCATCCCTATCTGTGCTAAGACAGGCGAGGGAGTTGATAAGTTTGCCAAGTGGCTCAGTGATCAGATTGAAGATTGGAAAAAATAATGCTTCAGGGAAGAATTCATTCAATAGAGACCTTCGGTTCGGTAGACGGACCGGGGGTCCGTTTTATCATATTTTTAAAGGGCTGTAACCTTAGATGTAAGTATTGCCATAATGCCGACACCTGGAATCCTGAGTCAAATGATCTTAGGACAGCTGATGAGCTTCTTGATAAGGCTGAGAGGTATAAGAGCTACTGGGGTGATGAGGGCGGCATAACAGTCAGCGGCGGAGAGCCGCTTCTTCAGATGGATTTCCTCAGGGAGCTTTTTTCAAAGGCAAAGGAGCGCGGAATAAATACCTGCATCGACACTGCAGCTGAGCCCTTTACCAGAGAAGAACCTTTCTTTTCAGAGTTCAATGCGCTTATGAAAGATACGGATCTCTTGCTGGTGGATATCAAGCATATCGATAATGATGAGCATATTAAGCTTACAGGTAAGCCAAATGAGAATATCAAGGACTGCCTTAGATATTTATCGGAAATAGATAAGCCTGTTTGGATAAGACATGTGCTTGTTCCGGGAATCACGGATAATGATGAATATCTAAAGAAGACAAGAGAATTCTTGGATACACTCAGCAATGTAAAAAGGATAGATGTCCTTCCTTATCATTCTCTTGGACAGTTTAAGTGGGAAGAACTTGGGATCCCCTATCAGCTTCAGGGAGTTGAGGCGCCTTCTGCGGAGAGAATTGAAAACGCCAAGAGGATTCTCGGCGCAAATTAAAGAATAATAGAACAAACGAAAAAAACTAACAAGAAAAATATAAATTATGTTAAAAAATTGCCAAAGTTGACAAAAGTTATCAGCTTTGGCGTTTTTTTTGCGGTTTTAGGTTGAAATGTTAAGCGGTATATGTAAAAATTCCATCTTTGACACCTAAAAAGCCGCAATCCCAGTATACATCTAGGATTACGGCTTTATTTTAATTTCGTGAAAAGCGTAATGCTGCGTAAACTTGTCTGAAATGGAAGCCTTGCCTACGGCAAGCCTCTGAATTTATGTTGTAGCCGGGCATCTATGCCAGGCCTAAGTTCATATCCGCTTGATTACCTTTTTATCATGAGCCATATATCTGTCAAGGCTGCAAAGCACCGCTGCGCGGCTACGGCCTTGACAGATATATGGCTCATGAGGATTATTTAGCAAGCGGATATGAACTAAGAGTGTCCGTCAGT
>NZ_AUJO01000013.1 GCF_000424265.1 Butyrivibrio sp. WCD3002 | reverse complement strand
CGCCCATTAAAGCGGTACGCGAGCTGGGTTCAGAACGTCGTGAGACAGTTCGGTCCCTATCCGGCGCGGGCGTAGGATATCTGAGAGGAGCTGTCCTTAGTACGAGAGGACCGGGATGGACGGACCGCTGGTGTATCAGCTGCATCGCCAGATGCATAAGGCTGGGTAGCCAAGTCCGGAAGGGATAAACGCTGAAGGCATCTAAGCGTGAAGCCCCCCTCAAGATGAGATATCCCTCCTTTGTGGAGTAAGACCCCTTAGAGACTATGAGGTAGATAGGCACAAGGTGTAAGCATGGTAACATGTTCAGCTGATGTGTACTAATAGGTCGAGGGCTTGTCCAATAGGATATAGAACAAAGAGATTTGGAATAAGATGGAATAATTCAGTGTTCGGTTTTGAAGGTACAACTTCAAGAATTTGGCCCGGTGGCTCAGCTGGTTAGAGCGCCGCCCTGTCACGGCGGAGGTCAGGGGTTCGAACCCCCTTCGGGTCGCTCAAAATTGAATAAATTTTGAATGGGGTCTTAGCTCAGCTGGGAGAGCATCTGCCTTACAAGCAGAGGGTCACAGGTTCGAGCCCTGTAGGCCCCACTATTTCAAAGATTTTCTTTGAGATAAGCCGATGTGGCTCAATTGGCAGAGCAGCTGATTTGTAATCAGCAGGTTAACGGTTCGAGTCCGCTCATCGGCTCTTTATATGGATGGCTTCCCGAGTGGCCAAAGGGGACAGACTGTAAATCTGCTGCAAATTGCTTCGGTGGTTCGAATCCACCGCCATCCATTTAACTTAATATCGCGGGGTGGAGCAGTCTGGAAGCTCGTCGGGCTCATAACCCGAAGGTCATAGGTTCAAATCCTGTCCCCGCTACTCACAAATGCCTAGATAGCTCAGTTGGTAGAGCAGAGGACTGAAAATCCTCGTGTCCTTGGTTCGATTCCGAGTCTAGGCATCTTTTTTTACCCTTTTTCGCTAAATTTTAATTTGATTTTTTTCCACACAGCTATATAATGAAAAAGTAATTTTATTGGTGTTTATTTGCAGGATAATTATAAGACTGCTTAGATCGGTAGCTTTCTAGTGACATTTGTTAGTGCAGATGCATCATGATATGATTTTTTCAGGAAGATATAAGTAAGTTATGACAAGAGAAGAAAAGAAAAAGCTTGCAAGGGAATTGCTTGAGAAGCATGGTAGTGAGATCCTGAATTCGCATTCTTTTTTAAAGTCCCATAAGTTTATACAGCATGGCGATATGTCTGTGTATGAGCATAGTGTTAATGTTGCAGAGAGAGCTGTTAGGATCAATCGTTTTTTACATGCTAAATGTAAAGAGAGAGATCTGGTCAGAGGAGCTTTATTACACGATTATTTCCTCTATGATTGGCATATAGACGGCAAAGATAAGGGAAATGTACATCCAAAGCTTCATGGCTTTTTTCACCCCTCTACGGCCCTTAAAAACGCATCCAGGGACTTCGTATTGACAGAGAGAGAGAAGGATATTATTAAGAAGCATATGTGGCCTCTTACGGTTGTTCCACCACTTTGCAGAGAAGCATGGGTCGTAACACTGGCTGATAAGTATTGTTCAGCTATGGAGACGATAGGCTTACATAAAGCCAGATTGAAGGCTAAATATATTGAATTGAATAATGATTAAGTATTATAAGAGGTTAGATATTTTCTGACCTCTTTTTTATTGTAGAAAGAAATAATAAAGTATCATAACTCTCTATATTTTAATGAGATGCATTAGCAAAAGATGATAAAAAAGGTGGCCACAAATCAATGTGACCACCTTTAATATCTTAATCAGATTTACTTTTCAAGGAATCAAAGCTTCGGGCCAGCTGCTACAAGAGCCTTACCAGCATCGTTTCCTTCATACTTCTTGAAGTTCTTTGTGAATCTCTCAGCAAGATCCTTAGCCTTAGCTTCCCACTCAGAAGCATCAGCGTATGTATCACGAGGATCAAGGATTGCAGGATCAACACCCGGAAGAGATGTAGGAACTTCGAAATCGAAGATCGGGATCTTCTTTGTCTCAGCCTTGTTTACATCGCCGTTAAGGATTGCATCGATGATTCCACGAGTATCCTTGATGGAGATACGCTTGCCTGTGCCGTTCCAACCTGTGTTAACAAGGTAAGCCTTAGCGCCAGACTTCTGCATCTTCTTAACAAGCTCTTCACCGTACTTTGTAGGATGAAGCTCAAGGAATGCCTGTCCGAAGCAAGCTGAGAATGTAGGTGTGGGCTCTGTGATTCCACGCTCTGTTCCTGCAAGCTTAGCTGTGAAGCCTGAAAGGAAGTAGTACTGTGTCTGCTCAGGTGTAAGGATAGATACAGGAGGAAGTACTCCGAATGCATCAGCTGAAAGAAAGATAACATTCTGAGCATCGGGACCGGCTGAAATCTTGTTAACCTTTGAAGCAATATTGCTGATGTGGTCGATAGGATATGATACACGAGTATTCTCTGTAACACTCTTATCTTCAAAGTCAATCTTGCCGTTAGCATCAACTGTTACGTTCTCAAGAAGAGCATTTCTCTTGATTGCGTTGTAGATGTCAGGCTCAGCATCCTTATCAAGACCGATAACCTTAGCATAGCAACCACCTTCGAAGTTGAATACGCCGTTGTCATCCCAACCGTGCTCGTCATCACCGATGAGGAGTCTCTTAGGATCTGTTGAAAGTGTTGTCTTACCTGTTCCGGAAAGACCGAAGAAGATAGCTGTGTTCTTACCTTCCATATCTGTGTTAGCAGAGCAGTGCATGGAAGCCATGCCCTTAAGAGGAAGGTAATAGTTCATCATTGAGAACATACCCTTCTTCATCTCGCCGCCGTACCATGTGTTGATGATAACCTGCTCACGGCTTGTGATATTGAAAGCTACACAAGTCTCAGAATTGAGACCGAGCTCCTGATAGTTTTCTACTTTAGCCTTTGATGCGTTGTAAACAACGAAGTCAGGCTCAAAGTTTGCAAGCTCTTCATCTGTAGGAACGATGAACATGTTCTTGATGAAGTGTGCCTGCCAAGCAACCTCAACGATGAAACGAACTGCCATACGTGAGTCTTTGTTAGCACCGCAGAAAGCATCAACTACGAAAAGTCTCTTGTCGCAGAGCTCTTTTTTAGCGATATCCTTAACAGTTGCCCAAACTTCCTCACTCATAGGATGGTTGTCGTTCTTATACTCGTCTGATGTCCACCAAACAGTATCCTTAGAATTAGCATCCATAACGATGTACTTATCTTTAGGAGAACGTCCTGTGTAGATACCTGTCATAACATTAACAGCACCGAGCTCTGTATCCTGTCCAACTTCATAGCCTTCAAGACCGGCCTTTTTCTCTTCTTCATAGAGAACTTCATAAGAAGGATTATGAACGATCTCAGTTGTGCCTGTAATGCCATACTGTGTTAAATTGATTTCTGCCATTTCTTTAACTCCTTTTCTTTTTCTATTTTGATAGCATATGATTACAAAGATCAATGCTAAACGCTCATACACTACATTATACAATATTCTGTTAGAAAAATAACAAAAAACATAGAAATTTTACAAATACTTTAAAAATAAGCCAAAATTGAAATATTGTATGCAAATTGCCGCATAGATTATGAAAATAATTCACACGGGAGAGCTTTTCCTTGAAATGTATTCAACATGGAATTGCTGTCTGTCCGGTGTAAGATCGAATTCGGTAATTGCACGGGCCACTCTGGTAAGGCATGCATCTGCCATCTCTTCAATGGGAAGCCCGACTACGGAAAGGGATGGGATAGCGTATTCTTCATGATCTTTAAGACCGTTACCTATACTGATGAGTTCCAGATCTTCAGGGATTTTTATTCCATTCTCGAAAAAACCTTTAAGGGCACCGAAAGCTATATTGTCTGAAGTACAAAGTACACAGTCGGGGAGTTCTTTCTTCTTACTTATCTCCAGCGCTCCCATGTAGCCACCGGCAAGGCTGTCCTGCACTTCAATTTTTCCAATATCAGTTATACCAAATTCATTCATTTTGAAACGAAAAACATTTTCTCTGATGTGCATACCGTTAAAGGTAGCAACTGAGCCTAGGATGCAGGGATGCTTTTTTTCATGTCTTGCAAAGACCTCTGCGGGAATGACACCGATCTCGTTGTCATCCATATTCACAGTTGGATATTTTTCGGAATATCTGTTGTAGAGAACAATCGGAATAGGAAAATCGTTGCTGTCCAGATATTCCATATCGTTCTCCGATGCATTACAGATAATTATTCCATTACTGCTGGTCAGCGTCCTTTGAGTGATAGCTTCTTTAAGGTGTGAAGTGTTGTAAGGGTTGATATTTAGTCCGTACTTATAACCATGCTTAATTATTGAAGACTGAAGGCCTGATAAAAATCTTGAAAGCGTATCCTGTCTTGCGGAAGCGTCCCAGAATATGGTGATAACCGGCATATTGGGCAGGTTACTTCTAAGAAGCTTTGACTGCATGTTGGGAGTGTATCCAAGCTTAACTGCAGCCTCCTGAACTTTTTTTATAGAAGACTCTGAAATATTTCTTTTCTTACCAAGTCCTCTAAGAACTATAGAAACTGTACTGGGTGACAGTTCTGTGTATTTTGCAATGTCTTTAATTGTAACCATAATAAAAATCCTTTAGTCAAACGATGTACTATTGACATTATACACTAAATAGGTTTATATTCAATATACTAGTACAACGTTGTAGTAATTATTTACTATCTGAATTTTATCAGGAGGCTACGAAATGAAGAAAATAGCAATCGGCGGAGGTCAGGGATTTTGGGGTGATTCTCCGGATGCAGCAATACATATGATCAGAAAAGCTGATATACAGTATCTGGCTTGCGACTATCTTGCAGAGCTCACACTGTCTATCATGGCAAGACAGAAGATAAAGGATCCCACAAAGGGCTTTGCGCCTGATTTTGTAACAAGGCTCCTTAAGGAAGCCGGAAGAGAGGCTTTTGAAAAAAAGATAAGGATTGTTACAAATGCAGGTGGAATGAATGTTCAGGGCTGTGTTGATTCCATTAAGAGCTGGGCTGAGGCTGAGAACTTAAAGGGATATAAGATAGGTTATGTGACAGGAGATGATATTAAGGATAAGATACCTCAGCTTATTGCAGACGGATGGGAATTTCCCTCAATGGACACTGCAGGAAGCAATGACACAAGCGGTGTTCGCTTTGAAGATATAAAGGATAAGATTTACAACTGTAACGCATACATCGGTCACGAGCAGATTCAGAAGGCCATCGCAGATGGTGCAGATACGGTTATAACAGGTAGAGCAGCAGATTCAGCACTTTTCCTTGCACCTTTTGCTCATGAGTTTGGATGGGCAGATGATGACTGGGATAACCTTGCAAGAGGTATTATGGCAGGTCATCTTCTTGAGTGCGGCGGTCAGGGTGCCGGCGGTAACTTCATGTATGACTGGAGATCCGTTCCTGATATGGAACATCTTGGATTCCCCATTGCTGAGATTACAGAGGATACCTTCGAGATTACAAAGGCACCTGATTGTGGCGGACTTATTACTGAGCAGAGTGTTAAGGAACAGTTCTTATATGAAGTTCTTGATCCTGCTAATTACTACACACCTGATGTTAATGTTGATATTAGTCATGCTACTGTTACTCAGAAGGGTGAGAACAGAGTATCAGTTGGAGGCATAAAGGGTAATGAAAGACCTGATACCATAAAGCTTTGCGTTGGATATCACAAGGGCTGGAAGACGGTTTCAATGCTGTCCTTTGCTTGGCCGGATGCCTATGAGAAGGCTAGATACTGTGCAGATGTGATCATGAAGAAGATGCAGGAGAGAGGTATGAAGGCAGATGATGTGCATATCAGCTTCATCGGTCTTGATTCACTTCATCTTGGAGTTGCTGATAAGAGTCCTGAGACCATCGCAAGACTTAATGAATGCGTAATGAGAATCGCAGTATTCTCAGAGGATAAGGCTGAATGCGCTAAGATCATTCCGGAAATCAGCCCGCTTCAGCTTAACGGTCCTCAGGGAGCATCCTTCTTTGGAGGAAGAGCTCATGTTCAGGAGGTTATGGCACTTTATCCTACAGTTATTCCAAGAGATGCACTTAAGGTTGAGAGTCACATTCTTACAGTATAAGTTGGTAGCATTTTTGAACCCCGAGGTTCAGGAATGGATTTTTAGTGAAAATTAGGAGGTCATCATGCCCAGAATATATTTATATGATATCGCACACGGAAGAAGCGGCGATAAGGGAGATACCAGTAATGTTTGTGTTTTTGCAAGAAAACCTGAATATTACGACATAATCTTAAGGGAAGCAACACCTGAGAATTTGAAGAACTATTTTGGTGATATGGTAAAGGGCGATATCACAAGATATGAGGTTGCATCCTTAAACGGAATGAATTTTGTCATGCACCACGCACTTGGCGGCGGCGCTACAATGAGCCTTAGACTTGACTCCCTTGGAAAATCCATGGGCTCAGCAGTTATGAGAATGAAGATAAACGTTTCAAAGGAAGAACTTGAGAGTTTGCTTGAAAGCGGAGTTAAGCTTATGCCCTTCGAGGATCCTTATGCGGAGGAAAAGTAATGGAACAGGCTTTAAATATGGGCGGACAAGCACTTGAGGATGTTCGCGTCCTTGATCTTACAAGAGTTGTGGCAGGACCTTATGGCGGATCGATTCTTGGAGATTTTGGAGCAGATGTAATTAAAATTGAGGTTCCGGGAAAAGGTGATGATGCCAGAGGCTACGCACCTTACAGAAACGGCGAGAGCATGTATTATGCCAATCTTAACAGGAACAAAAGAGGAATCACCTTAAATCTTAAGAGTGATGAAGGAAAAGAGATTTTTAAGAAGCTTGTTGCCAAGGCAGATGTACTTCTTGAAAATTACAGACCCGGTGTCATGGAAAAGCTTGGTCTTGGATATGATGTATTAAAGGAAATAAATCCAAGACTCATCTATGCAGCATGCTCCGGCTTTGGAAGCTATGGAAGATACAGCCAGCGTCCCGGATACGACATTATTTCCCAGGGAATGGGCGGACTTATGTCTGTTACGGGTATTCCGGGCGGTGAGCCCACAAGATCAGGTAATGCCATGGGTGATATCCTTGGCGGAATGAATATGATAATGGGCGTACTTATGGCACTTCATGCAAGAGAGCGCACCGGACTTGGCCAAAGAGTGGATGTTTCACTTGTTGATTCTGTGGTAGCGAGTCTTGAGAATGCGTATATCAGATATTTTGACTCGGGAAAAATCCCTGTAAGAAATGGTAACGCATATGCGTCAATTGCACCTTATGACACATATCATGCAAAGGACGGATTTGTTGTTATCGCCTGCGGTAATCAGAAGCTTTACGAGAAATTCTGTAAGCTCATAGACAGAGAAGATATGATAACTGACGAGCGATTCCTTACTGTTCCTCTTCGTGTGAAGAACAATCTGATTCAGAAGGCAGAGATAGAGAAGTGGACAATGGAGAGGACTGTCAGTGAGATAGTTGATATTATTCTTGGGGCAGGTATTCCTGCAGGTCCTATCTTTGATGTTAAGCAGATTACTGAAGATGAGCATATTTGTAAAGACAGAGAGATGTTTATCGATGTTGATCATCCGGTTATCGGACCTATGAAGGTAAATGGTAATCCCATTAAGCTTATGGATATGATGCCAAGAATTAATCGTCCGGCTCCCACACTTGGACAGGACAATGACAGCATTTTAAAGGATGTGCTGGGCTATTCAGAGGAAGAAATTGCTGCTTTTAAGGAAGCAGGTACAATCTGATATATTTAATTTCCGGAGCATGTATCCGGACGGTTAGCCAGATATAAACCAGCGATTATATAGGAGAATGAACCATGGCATTAGATAAGGCAGCAATTGAAGAGATGATAAGACAGTATATGGAGAAGCAGAAGAAGCTTCTTTGCAACATCCCACTTGATATAGTGGCAGAAGAAGGCGAACTTGAAGAGGTCATGGTTCCTTCAGAAGATGGAAAAAAGCTGAAAACATGGTTCTTTTTCCCTAAAAATATGGAATATCCTCTTCCCTGCATAGCGGTTAGATGTTGCTATGTAGATCAGGAGGAATTACTGAAGCTTAAGGCAAGGGAGTTTAATAAAAGGGGCTTTGCCTTTGCAGTCCAGTGGTGCCGCGGTATACATGGTTCTGAAGGAGAGTGGGTTCCTAACATAAATGAGAGAAGAGACGGTCTTTCCTTTATGAACGCGCTCCAGGAAGATGACAGGATCGAGAGTGTAGGTTATTGGGGAGATTCCTACCTTGCACTTACGGGATGGTGCATGGCTGATGCTGTTCCGTCCAAGGTTAAGACAATGTATCTTGGAGTTTATGGCTGCTTTAGACACACCTCTGCATATAAGGATGGTATGTTCAGACAGGATATCCTGACGGACTGGGCCATGAATAATGCGGGAGTCCCGATTAGCGCAGATTATCTGGAAAGTGCAGCCTATATGCCGCAGGCAGAGGTAGATGAGAAGCTTTGGGGCGTAAAGCTCGACTGGTATAGGGACTGGATTACCCACACAGACAGAAATGATCCCTATTGGGAAGAGGGCTTCTGGGGAATGCTTAAGGAAATTCCGAAAAAGGTGAAGATACCCGTATGCGTTAGAGAGGGATGGTATGACCATCATCTTGGCAGCGCTATTGAGACCTGGGAAGCTCTTAGTGATGAGACCAAGGCCATCAGCAGAATAGAGATCGGTCCATGGAATCATGGGTATGCAAATTGTATAGATCATCAAACAACAGATCACGTAGGAGAAGATGCCTTTTCATCACCTGCTCTCTGGTTTGATGAGGTACTTAGAAAAAATAAGACTACTTCAGAGAATGTAAGATTATATGAAGTAGGTGCAGATAAATGGGAATATCCTAAGGAGTTCCCGGTTAGAACAAATAAAGTTAAGAGCTTTTATCTTGATAAGGATAAAAAGCTATGTAACGAAATGGTAACGGATGCTGGAGAATGCTCTTTTGTATATGATCCAAAGAATCCGGTTATGGTCTGCGGAGCAGAGTCAACCTTCCATTCAATGATGGAAAACGGATCACACCTGCAAAAAGAAGCGGACCATCGAAGCGATGTAATTAGCTTTGTTTCAGATAAACTGGAAGATGAGATACATGTGCTTGGGCAGATCAACGTAAAACTCCATGTATCATCAGATGCAGAGGATACAGCCTTCTATGTAAAAGTAATTGAGGAATTTGAAGATAAAAAGAGTTATAATGTTAGAGGTAGCATTACCACTTTGGCATATAGAAATGATGCTGATGCAAGACTTAGCTATGAGCCGGGAGAGGTATGCGAAGTCAATATAAAGCTCTGGGACATCGATTGGTGTTTTCAAAAGGGCAGCAGGATCAGACTTGATATAACATCATCGAATTTCCCTGAATACAGTATACATTCAAACAACGCCGGAGTATGGTCACTTCAGAAGGATCAGAAAAAGGCAAAACAGACAATTTATACAGGCAAAGAAAGGGCCTCTGTCCTTGAGTTGCCCATAGCATAACTATTTTACTAGAAAAAGATGGGAGAACTTGAATGTTTGGGAGACTCTCAAAATATTTGAAGCACCGCCCAATACTACGAAGATGGATTTTAGTAGGGCTGGCTATTGTTTTACTCACCGGTGTGGGTATGATAGGGTCAGCCTTCTTTTTGGTGCATAAATTGTATGCCAAGGAGGAGTCTCTTCAGGAGGAGCTTCTTCGTGAACAGGTGGCATCAATAGAGAACATCTGTGAAGAGGTAGTGCTTGGAGCACAGACCTTTATAACCTATAATCTGGTTCAGATTGCGGCGAAAAAGCATGATGAAAATCTGGAAGACAAGATGCGTCTTTCTGAGATAGCGGATCTGATGGATGAATATGGTGCGGTCCATAAAGTATTTGGAAAAATGTTTTTATTTTTGCCAAAGAATAATCCATCAGTTCTCACCAAAGAAGAATTTATCAACATCAGTGATAATATAAACAGCGTTCAGGGCCTTGGTCTTACAGCTGAGGATATGCAGATTTTGTACAACGATGCGCTGTACAGTAAGTTTAAGATTGCAGGATCAGGCAGTGAGAAGCGCCTTTTTTACTCTATGTCCACACAGTACGCAGCTCCTTTTGAGGAGCAGGATGCGGTTCTTCTTATAGAGATAGATAAGACCAAAATGAAGGAAGCAATTAATGACAATTACCATTTTTTGCTTATTTCAGAGGATGATGAATATTTAGAGTTTGGCTATGGTAGTCTTGATGAAGAGATGATTGCTGAGTGCATAGCTTCTATAGAAAAGCACATAGTTGATAATAAGGTGATATATCCATTTGCTTTGGGCCCTTATGGCCTTAGGATGGTAGCGGTTCATGATACAGGACTTGCGGTTAATGCAATAAAACCCTTCGTTATCGGGGTAATTGTTTATGGCTTTGCTCTTATTTTACTTGTTGGTATTTTTGTTACCCATCTTCTGAGAGTTCAGTACAGGCCAATAGAATCGCTTATTGATTTCATGGACAAATACGAGACCACAAGATCTGCTGATGACTCTGAATTAAATGATGATGAGTTCAAACGTATTGAAATGGGAATCAGTAAGTCAATTAATAGCATTCAGATGTTGCAGGTATCGCAGAAGGAGCTTGATAAATTCAAAAATGATAACGAAACAAGGCTTATCAGACTTTTGACTTACGGAACAGATATCTTATCCGAGGATGATGGTGATGGCAACAGATATCTGGTAGTCAGCTATGATATCGATAACCCTACTGAAACTCCAATGGATCAGAAGGAGAGAGATCAGGTATGGTTTATCATTCACAATGTATCGGAAGAGCTTATTGGGAAAGAGAATCTGCTAATTACAGGCGGCCTGGCTCACTGGTTTTACAATATTGTTGAACTTGGAGGACAGGATGAACTGTCACTTCCGGATCTTACTGATAAACTGAATACTGTATGCAGTTTTATCAGAGAGAAGTTTAATATAGCTCTTGTGGCGAACATTTCGGACATTCATCATGGTAAAAAAGGAATCCCCACAGCAAACAGAGAGGCAATGCTGGTAAGAGAGTATCGCATTTATGTGGGTACACTTCCAAATGTGGCTTTTTATAAAGAGCTATCTCTTGATGATGAAGCAAAAGCAACCCTGACAAGCTGGGATCAGATGGAGCAGGTTCAGAACCTTTACCGTATGCACAGGGGTATTGAAGCTCAGAGTATGCTTGATAATATCGTAAGTGCTGCTGTTGAGAGTAGCAAAGGCACTGATAATGTAGATGAATCCGAGAAGGAAAACAGCGGAAAGAGCATGCAGCTGGTCGAAAAGGCCAAGGAATTCGTTGATAAGCAGTATTCCGATAAAGATATGAACGTTAACAGTGTAGCAAACGAACTAAATGTTAATAATTCTTATCTTTCAAGAACCTTTAAGCAGATATATGGAATAGGAATGCTTGAGTATATCAATAATGTCAGACTTGAAAATGCCGAAATATTAATGGCGGATGGAATGACAGTTAAGGACGCTGCTGACAAGGTTGGATTTACAACACCAAGACCTTTGATAAGATGTTTTAGAGAAAAACATGGAACCACACCGGGAGATTTTTATAAGAGTAAATAATAGAATTATTAGATAAATTTATTCCCAAAAGTAAATAATTAAGATGTATTTATAATCGGAAATGCGTATAAGCATTTCCGATTTTTTATTATAAAATTTCTATAAACTACTATTTTTTTCCCTAGTAAAAAATTGTACATTCAGCTTGAAATATCGATAAATACTGGGCTTTTCAAGAGCAATATTTTGGAACATAGCACATTTCTTACATAAAGACAAAAATAGTACCCCGACGTAAAAAAGCGGTTCTTTCAATGTAATTAGTACAACGATATACTAAACTCACACAAGGCAAACAGCTGCATAGGGAGCAGCCAAAAGAAAAAGGAGAAGGAAGGAATGGAGCAAAAAGTGACAAAAGAAAAGCCGGTAATTCCGGCAACGGGGTATGCAGAGCATGCCGGCTTTGCAGGATTCTTACATAATCTAAAGATAGATTTCCTGCGAAACAAAGTAATCTATATTATGTGCATACCGATTGTGGTATGGTACATCATCTTCCATTATATACCGATGGCCGGTATAGTAATGGCATTTCAAAAATACACACCGGCACTTGGAATATCAGGTAGCCCTTGGGTAGGATTGGACAACTTCGTAAGATTTTTCACGGGACCTTATTTTGGAAGACTTCTTAGAAATACAACCGTCATCGGTGTACTGGATGTAATCTTCGGATTCCCGGCACCAATTATTTTCGCATTGCTTCTTAATGAAGTAAGAGGAAAACTCTATAAGAAAACAATTCAGACAGTTTCTTATATGCCCTACTTCATATCAATGGTTGTTGTCTGCGGTCTTATCGTAGACTTCACACAGAGCGGCGGACTTATTTCTAATGTAGTAGCAAAGCTTACAGGCACAACAGTAGAGAATCTTTTAGCTAACCCTTCAAACTATTGGGCAATACATATTGCTTCCAATATATGGCAGGGAATGGGATATGGATCAATCATCTATATCGCAGCACTTGCAAGTGTTGACCAGGAGCTTTATGAGGCAGCAGTTCTTGATGGTGCATCAAGATGGCAGAGATGTATACACATCACAATCCCGTCAATTATGCCTACAATCATGATCATGCTTATCCTGAGAATGGGTTCAATCCTGCAGGTCGGCGCAGACAAGATCCTGCTTTTGTACACACCTGCAACATATGAGACAGCGGATGTTATCAGTACTTACATTTACAGATGTGGTCTTCAGCAGTATGATTACGGTTTTTCAACTGCAGTAGGTCTTTTCAACTCAATAATTGGAACTGCATTCCTGCTTACAACTAATGCAATTTCAAGGAAATTCACAGAGTCAAGCCTGTTCTGATCGGAGGAAATAGAAATGGTAGTAAAAAAGACAGTAGGAGATTATATATTTGATTCCATCAATCATATTCTCCTTGCATTCATAGCTTTTCTGTGTGTGGTTCCCATCATACATGTATGCTTTGCATCAATTTCAGAACCCGCACTTGTTGATAAGGCTACAAGCTTTATACTTTGGCCTTTAGGTAAACCTTCACTTAATGCATACAGAATCATCATGCGTTACAAGAACATCTGGATCGGCTACAAAAACACAATCCTTTATGTAGTAGCCCAGTGCCTCATAACCAGCGTGCTTTCAGTTATCGCAGGTTACATCACTTCCAGAAAGAGATTTCGTTACAGAAACGCACTTATGATGTTCCTTGCATTCACAATGCTGTTTAACGGCGGAATGATCCCTACTTATATGGTAGTAAACAAGTTGGGTCTTTTGAATACAAGAGCTGCACTTTTGATTCCGCAGGCCATGGGTGTTTTCTATATCATCATTATGAGAACAGCCATTCAGGCAATACCGGATTCTCTTGAAGAATCTGCAAGAATAGACGGAGCAGGGGAGTTGACCATCATGTTTAAGATCATCCTTCCTTTGTGTAAAGCGACCTTTGCAGTAATCATTCTGTTTATCGCTGTTGGTAAGTGGAATGAGTGGTTTTCAGCTCTCCTGTATCTGCCTACTGCAAGAGATAAATATCCTCTTCAGATGTTCATGAGAGAGATTTTGATTTCTGCGCAGAACTCCACAAGCTCGGTTACAGCAAATGCGGGCGACCTTATGGATAATGCTCAGATGTATAAGACACTGGTTAAATACGGATCAATCGTAGTTTCAACACTTCCGATCCTTGCTATTTATCCCTTCGTTCAGAAGTACTTTGTAACCGGTGTTATGGTTGGATCAGTAAAGGGTTGAGAAGGCCTAGAGAGATGTTTTCGAGCTTGGCCAGAGCATGTTCTGGCTAGGGCTTTAGCCCGAGAGCAGAACTTAATTAGTGGTATCAATTAAAAATGATATAAATGAAAGAGAGGTAATTTTTAATGAAAAAGAAGGTATTGGCAGTAATGCTGACAGCAGCAATGCTTGCAGGAACTATCGCAGGCTGCGGCAACAAGGGAGGCGACAGCGCAGGTACAGATTCCGCAAGTTCAGGAGATGCAGCTGCTACAGCAGAGGCAGGCGAATGGAACTGGCCCCTTTCCGAGAAAAAGGAGCTTAGTATCTGGATCGTTTGGAGTAACGACTATGTAGAGAATCCTAACGAACTTAAAGCTATCCAGAAAATGGAAGAAGAGACAAACGTACATGTTAACTGGCAGGTAGTTGACGCTGCATCCGCTCAGGAGCAGTTCGGTCTTATGCTTGCATCAGGTGAGTATCCGGATATCATCCGTGACTGCGGAACATACTATCCCGGCGGAACAGAGAAGGGTGTACAGGACGGCGTTCTCTTAGACCTTACAGATTATGTTGACAAATATATGCCTACATATCAGGCACTTCGTAAGAGCAACGAGCAGCTCGAGAAGGATACTGTAACTGATGAAGGTAAGATTGTTGGAACACGTACAATCGCATCTTACTTCGGTGATGTAAGAGGTGAGAGAGTTTGGGCAGGTATGGCACTTCGTGGTGACTGGCTTAACGACCTTGGCCTTGAGGTACCCAGAACTATTGATCAGTGGGAAACAGTTCTTACAGCATTCAAGGAGAACTATCCTGAGTGTGAAGCACCTCTTATGATCGGTACAAACGGTTACGACTACTTCAGCCACTTCCTTTCAGCTTATGGCTGCCTTGGTGAGTTCTACAAGGATGGCGACACAGTTAAGTATGGCCCTCTTGAAGATGGTTACAAGCAGTGGCTTACACTCTTCCATGATTGGTATCAGAAGGGACTTATCGATCCTAACTTCATGACAAACGCAGCCGACATCATGTCTCCTGCAGATTACATGGGCACAGGCAAGGCTGGCGCAGGTATTCAGCTTTGGGGTATGACAGCAGACGTATTTAAGCAGCAGGGTTACAACACAGATGAGGACTTCAATATCGTAGCTACATCTGCTCCTGTTCTTAAGGAAGGTGACACACCTGAAATCGGTTTTGCTACATCTGATCTTGTTAAAGAAGAAGTTGCTATTTCTACATCTTGCAAGGATGTTGAGCTTGCATGCAGATACCTTGACTACTGGTATTCACAGGATGCTATGATGCTTGATTCACTTGGTATCGAAGGCGAGTCTTACACAAAGGATGGCGACACATATCACCTTACAGACGCTATGCAGCAGATGGTTGATGAGGGTAAGGTTAACACACTTTCAGAGGCTGTTTACACATATTCACTTGGAACATCTGACTTCGGTCTTTACAACTGGGGTATGTTCGATCCTATCTACGAAGGAAATGCAGCACTTGATGCTTACGATGAGTTCGATAAGGACAAGTTCGACCTTATGCTTCCTTCCTGTATGACTCTTACAGATGCTGAGAACTCTGAGTATGTAACACTTTACACAGATATCCAGACACTTGTTCAGGAGAACACAGTTAAGTTCATCACAGGCGAGCAGTCACTTGATGACTACGATGCATTCGTAGAGCAGCTTAAGACCTACAACATCGATCGTTGCATCGAGCTTAAGCAGGCAGCACTTGATCGTTACAACGCTCGTTAATCTTTAAAGAAACAGAGAAGGTATTTAACAATATAGGGTAGGGGGATGATCATTATCCCCCTACCCAATTAATTACAGAAAAGTGGGGACATAATAATGAAATTTTTTAAACAGGATGAATCAACAATCGTAAGTACAAAGGCCGGAAAACTTCAGGGATATTTCTATGACGGTACTTACATTTTTAAGGGCGTACATTACGCAGAAGCAGAGCGTTTCTGTCAGCCTACAGAGGTAGAGCCCTGGGAAGGCATCAAGGATGCAACTTCTTTCGGAATGGTTTGCCCTCTTATGCAGCAGGATACACCCAGAGGAGAGCTGATGGTTCCTCATGCATACTGGCCTCAGGATGAGCACTGCCAGAACCTTAACATCTGGTCAACAAAGCTTTGCAAAGAAGCTAAGAAGCCAGTAATGGTATGGCTTCACGGTGGCGGATTCTTTGCAGGTTCTTCTATAGAGCAGCTCTGCTATGACGGAGCAGCAATGGCTAAGGAAGGCGACGTAGTAGTTGTTACAATCAATCACCGTCTCAACCTCCTTGGATACCTTGATCTTTCTCCTTTTGGTGAAAAGTACAAGAATTCCGGAAACTGCGGTAACGCAGATATGGTAGCAGCCCTTAAATGGGTTAAAGAAAACATCGCAGCTTTCGGCGGCGATCCCGACAACGTTACAATCTTTGGTCAGTCTGGTGGCGGTATGAAAGTTACCTCTCTTATGCAGACACCTGAAGCTGACGGACTTTTCCACAAAGGTATTGTAATGAGCGGAGTACTCGGCAAAGACTTTATGGATACAGGAAAGGGTGATGGCAGACCGATCGTTACAGCTATGCTTAAAGAACTTGGACTATCTGAGAACGACGTTGAAAAGCTTGAGACCCTTCCTTATCCGGCTCTTTGCGAGGCTTATGGCAAAGTAGTTGAGGATATCAAGAAGCAGGGACTTTACACAGGTATGTCACCTATGATCAATGACTGGTATAAGGGTGAGCCTCAGTTCGTAGGATTCACAGAGAATTCCAAGAAGATCCCGCTTATGATCGGTAGTGTATTTGGCGAATTCGCATTCATGCCTCTTACATTCGATAAGACAAAGATGACTGAAGAAGAGATGAGAGCAAAGGTTGCAGAGACCTTTGGTGATCAGGCAGATGAGCTCATTGAGAAGTTCAAGGCAGCTTATCCTGATAAGAAGATTGTTGATCTTATTTCTTATGACTCAATCTTCCGTGCGCCTACTAGAGTACTCATTGAGGAAGCAAGTAAGAGAACAGAAGCACCTGTTTACTCTTATGTATTTGCTCTTGAGTTCCCGATTCAGCACAACAAGCCCGCTTGGCACTGCTCAGATATTGCATTCTTCTTCCACAATATCGATCTCGTACCTGTAGCAAACGTACCCGGCGTATCCGATAAGCTTCAGGAGCAGATCTTCAAGGCAGTAATGAACTTTGCAAGAACAGGCGATCCTAACCACGAAGAGCTTCCTACATGGGATGCATCCAAGCCCGGTGATGAAGCTACAATGATCTTCGACAGAACCTGCGAGTGTAAGCACAACTTTGATGCAGAGCTCGTAAAGCTTCATTCAAGCATTATTCCGAAGTTTATGTTCGGCGGAGATGTTGAAATTCAGCACTAATTCATATCTTAAAATATAGTCATGACAGGCAGCTGCGTATGTAGCTGCCTGTTTTTATGATAAAATATAAATATATTCATTAAATTCCAAGAAAACGGACAAAATGGCGAAGAAACATATTTTAGACGAACTTAAAAACTTAAGAGACAGTGATCTCTATCCTTTACATATGCCCGGACATAAGAGAAATAAAAATGCAGGTCCCATGGCAGGCTATATGGATATTGATATCACGGAGATAGATGATTACGATAACCTCCATGATGCAGAGGGTATGATTCTTGATGCGGAAAAAAGAGCAGCAAAGCTGTACGGCGCAGAGGAGACGCATTTTCTTGTTAATGGCAGTACCTGCGGAGTACTAAGTGCGGTATCTGCGGCAGTATCAAAAGGTGGAAAACTGATAACAGCAAGAAACTGTCATAAATCCCTTTATAATGCAGCTTATCTGAGAGAGCTTGGCCTTGCATATATTATTCCGGAAAGTACGAAGATTTCCGGTCCTGTGGCAAAGGGTGAATGGGAAAGAGGCTCGGGTTTGGGAGATTCCTGTTATGAAAAAGGGACGAGACTTCTTGGAAGGATAAGTCCTGATTCAGTCAGGGAAGCACTATTACAAAATGAGGATACGCAGGCTGTTTTTATCACATCTCCAACCTATGAAGGGATATCATCAGATATAAAGGCTATAGCAGATATCTGTCATGAAAAAGGAGTTATCCTGATAGTTGACTCAGCCCATGGTGCACACTTTGGCCTGGATGACAGGCTGCCAAAGAGCGCGGTCTGCGAAGGAGCTGACATAGTAATATGCAGTGTCCATAAGACATTAGCCTCAATGACACAGACAGCGCTGATACATGTACAAGGGAATCTTGTTAACAGAGAAAGACTTCGCAGATACCTTAGGATTTACCAGTCAAGCAGTCCTTCATACGTATTAATGGCATCGGTAGATTCGTGCCTTAAGGATATTGAAGAACGGGGACAAGAGGTATTTTCAAGACTGATTAATTTCAGAAAAAAAATCGAAGAGGAAACAGCCGAATGCAGGAACATTTTTATCCCTGGCCTGGATGAGATATCAGATCCGGGGAAAGTACTTATATGCTCGGCATCAGCAAATATCACAGGGCAGCAGATATATGATATACTTCGTTTAGAGTATCATATGCAGCTTGAGATGGCAGGGGATGCCTATGGCCTTGCCATTATTACAGGTTATGATACGGATGAAGGAATAGACAGACTGATACAGGCCATAAAGGACATTGATTCGCGAATTTCCGCGAAGGATACTTCCGGCGAAAGCAAAACCTTTAATATTCCAAGGACAGTTTTCCCTTTATATAAGGCATGGGATGCAGATCCTGAGTATATCGACATAGCTCAGGCAGCAGGCAGGATAGCCGGAGATTTCATAAATCTTTACCCGCCGGGAATACCGCTTATAGTTCCGGGAGAAGTCTTTGATAAGGATTTGCTTTCTGAAATCGGCCAATTTATTAATGATGGTATGAATCTTCAAGGCGTGGAAATTACAGCCAGAGGAGAGAGACTGTTAAAAGTAATTAAAAGTGAAATATGATTTGGGGTAATTAATACTGATGGGAAAAATATATGAAATAATGGGCAGGAGCTCATGCGGTAAGGATACGATATACAAAAAGCTCCTTGAGAGAGGAAATGCGAACCTTAATAAGGTGATCATCTATACCACAAGGCCCATGAGAGACAGAGAGCGCGAGGGTGTACAATACTTTTTTTGCGATGAAGAGCGTTATCTGGAATTCAAAAACAGTCGAAAGATAATAGAAGAGAGGACCTATAATACGGTTTATGGTCCATGGCATTATTTTACAGTGGACGATGGACAGATAGATCTGGATAAAGGAAATTATCTAATAATCGGTACTATCGAGATGTTTACATCAATAAGCAACTATTTTGGGAAAGATAAGGTAGTACCCTTGATGATCCAGGTGGATGACGGAGTAATTCTTCAAAGAGCCCTTGGAAGGGAGTTGAAAAGAGAAAATCCGGGATATGATGAGATGTGCAGAAGATATCTTGCGGACAAGGCAGATTATTCCCAGGAGAACCTAAAGGCAGCAGGAGTCAACAATTTTTTCAATAATGACGGCGACATTGAGGATTGTCTTGGCGAAATCGAAGCATTTATCCTTGCGGATGAGAAATAAGAGAAAGCTATATGGATATACGAATAGACAATATTCAAAATACACAGCAGGTTCAACAGACACAGTCACAGCAGGAGGTGAGCGGTGACTTTAAATTCACGCTCACAAGTAAGATTGAGGACTCTTCGCTGGCAGAGCGTCTAAACCTTATGATGCAGGATATCGTCCAACAGGGAAAACAGATTTCCAAGAAAAACGATATCAGGGATATGCAAAGATACCGCTTTCTTATTAAGGATTTTCTTAACGAAGTGGTTACAAGATCCCATGCCTTTTCCAGGGAAAACTTCCTGGACAGAAGAGGAAGACATAGGGTTTACGGCATAATCAGACTTATTGATGAGAATCTTGATGAGCTTGCACAGGAGCTTGTTAAGGATGAAAAGGACAATATCCAGATACTGGCAAAGATAGGCCAGATTCAGGGATTACTTCTTGATATTTTTACGTAATTACGGGAGGAGCTGCAAAAATGGCGCATTTTGCAGACATAATTGATCAGGGACAGATAGTGGAGCACATGCAAAATGCCCTGAGAACAGGGAAAATATCTCACGCATATATTATCTCCGGGGATGTCGGATCAGGAAAAAAGCTGATCGCTGATACTTTTT
The DNA here is from genome assembly GCF_000424265.1 of Butyrivibrio sp. WCD3002. Lineage (GTDB taxonomy): Bacteria > Bacillota > Clostridia > Lachnospirales > Lachnospiraceae > Butyrivibrio. The sequence continues at coordinate 109,018 of NZ_AUJO01000013.1, read as the reverse complement.
CCAAAGCAATTCTTTGTGAAAACAGAATAGACGACGGAAAGCTTATTGAGAGCTGCGGCGAATGTCATTCCTGCAACCAGGCAGAGAGCGGATCACACCCTGACATCAGGAGAGTGACACACGAGAAGGCAACTATCGGTGTTGACGATATAAGGCAGCAGGTCTGCGATGACGTATATATAAAGCCCTATTCGGACCATAAGATATATATAATACCTGAAGCAGAAAAGATGACAATTCAGGCGCAAAATGCTCTTCTTAAAACGCTGGAGGAGCCGCCTGCATATGCGGTTATCATTATTCTGACAGCCAATATAGATGCATTTTTGCCAACTATTTTGAGCAGATGTATAGTTTTTCAGATAAAGCCTGTAAGAGACGATCTTCTTATGAAGTATCTTATGGAAAAGCGGAAGATTGTGGATTATAAGGCGAGACTGGCGGTTTCCTTTGCACAGGGGAATATTGGAAAAGCTATCTTACTATCTGAAAGTGAAGAATTTGAGAGGCTAAAAAACGGCACGATCGACCTGTTATCCAGAATGGAGCGGCTAACCGTAAATGAGATAACGGACAGAATGTCGGATATGCTGATTACAGGTAACTCGGCAGATGATAGCGGTGATATGGATACAGAAGAGAAAAAGGCCAAGTCCACCTCCAAAAAACCGGATCCTGACGCAGTTAATAACTATCTTGATATATTAATGTTTTTGGGCCGGGATTTCCTTGTGTATAAAGCCGAGGATAGCGCTGAACACTTGATTTTCGCGGATAAACTGTCGTATATTAGTAGTGTTACCACAAAATGTACGTTTAAACAGATTGGCAATATGATTAAAGCTGTCGATGAGGCCAGAAGCAGGATAAAAGCTAATGTTAACTCGCTTCTTACTCTCGAAATGCTAATGCTTAATATAAAGGAGAATTTATAATATATGACCAGGGTTATCGGCGTCAGATTCAGAACGGCCGGAAAGATCTACTATTTTGATCCCGGGGATTTTGAGATAAAAAAAGGAGACCACGTCATAGTTGAGACCGCAAGAGGTATCGAGTTTGGAACAGTTCTTTGCGATCCAAGGGATGTGGAGGATGAAGAGGTTACTAAGCCCCTCAAGGGCGTCCTTCGTATGGCAAATGATAAGGACGTTGAGCAGGAGGCTACCAACAGGATAAAGGAAAAGGAAGCTTTCCGCATCTGTAAGGAAAAGATCATCAAGCACGGCCTTGAGATGAAGCTCATAGATGCAGAATATACCTTTGATAACAATAAGGTGCTGTTCTATTTTACAGCAGACGGAAGAATCGATTTCAGAGAACTGGTTAAGGATCTTGCTTCAGAGTTCAAGACCAGAATCGAGCTTAGACAGATAGGTGTGCGAGATGAGACTAAGATAATCGGTGGATACGGCATCTGCGGAAGACCGCTTTGCTGCCACTCCTATTTATCTGATTTCATCCCTGTTTCCATAAAGATGGCCAAGGAGCAGAATCTTTCACTTAATCCTACAAAGATTTCAGGTGTGTGCGGAAGACTTATGTGCTGTCTTAAAAACGAAGAGGATGTTTACGAAGAGCTCAACCGCAAGATGCCGGGAGTAGGCGACATTGTTGCTTCTAATGATGGCCTTGAGGGCGAGGTTGCAAGCGTTAATATCCTTAGACAGACAGTTCGTATTCTTGTGGATGTGGACGATGAGAAGGAAGTTCATGAGTATCATGTGGACGATATCACTTTCCTTCGCAAAAAACAGAAGCATAAGCAGAACAATGCTCCCAAGGAGAAGGATGTAGATGAAGAGGCACTTAAGGCTTTAGAGCAGGAAGACATCTCAGGTCTTGATGAAGGAAGTGCCGTAGCACTCAAGGGCAACAAGGGCGGTGACAGAAACCGCGACAGAAAGAATAACGACAGAAGAGACAGACAGAATAAGCAGAACAGACAGGGTGGCCAGAACCGTCAGAATAATCAGAACGGTCAGGAACCTCAAAATACAGCCGGTAAAGATAATAATCAAAACGGTCAGAATAATCAGCCCGGTAAAAGTGCAGCTGATAAGGAAAACGTCCAGAATAATCAGGGCGGAAGCGTAGAAGCAACTGAGCAAAAGGGCCAGGGCGATGGCGATAACAGAAAAAAGAAGAATCGTCACGGCGGAAACAGAAAGAATTTTAACAAGAACGGTAAGGGTGGCGGAAAGCCCCAGGGCCAAAAGGGTAACCAGGATGGAAGCACCAAAGCTTAAGTCAGGTGAGAGACTTGATGACCTTCAAAGGAATGGTTTTCAGATAATCCAAAATCCCGAGAAATTCTGTTTTGGTATGGATGCGGTACTTTTATCTGCTTTTGCAGGTGCGGGAAAAGGGGCAAGAGTTCTTGATCTTGGCACGGGTACAGGAATTATTCCGATACTTATGGCCGCAAAGACAGAGGCAAAGGAACTGGTAGGTCTGGAAATCCAGGAAGAAAGTGCAGATATGGCGATGCGCAGCGTGATGCTAAATGATATAGCAGATCGCGTGCGCATTGTATGCGGAGATATAAAAGAGGCGGACAAAATATTTGAACCTGCCTCTTTTGACGTTGTGACAACAAATCCTCCATATATGATAATGGGACATGGACTAAGGAACCCTGAAGGCCCCAAGGCCATTGCAAGGCATGAAATTCTTTGTGATCTTGATGATGTACTTCGGGCAGCAAAGATAATGCTTCATCCAGGGGGCAAATTTTTCATGGTGCACAGGCCCTTTAGGCTTTCTGAGATTTTCGTAGCCATGACAAAGCACAGGATTGAACCAAAAAGAGTGAGATTTGTGCACCCCTACGCTGATAAAGAACCAAGCATGGTTCTTATAGAGGGACTTAGAGACGGTAAGTCCAGGTTATCTGTTGAACCACCGCTTATTATTTATAAAGAGGATGGCACGTATACTGATGAAGTCGCAGAGACTTACGGCTTTTAAGTATTAATTGCAATAAAGAAAATAGGAGTTTTAATGGAAGAAAACAGGACAGGAATGCTTTTTTTATGTGCAACTCCCATAGGAAACCTTGATGATATCAGCTTCCGCGTTCTCGATACGCTGAAAAATGTGGATATCATTGCGGCGGAGGACACGAGAAACAGTATAAAGCTTCTGAATCATTTCGATATTCATACAGAGATGACAAGCTATCATGAGTACAACAAGGTGGAGAAGGCAGAGTATCTCATAAGGCTTATGAACGAGGGCAAGGACATTGCTCTTATTACAGATGCGGGGACTCCGGCGATTTCAGATCCCGGTGAGGTGCTGGTTAGAATGTGCCATGAAGCGGGAATTATTGTGACATCGCTCCCGGGGCCGGCGGCATGTATCACAGCGCTTACGCTCTCGGGACTTAGCACCAGAAGATTTGTATTTGAAGGCTTTTTACCTCCTGCAGACGATAAAAAGGAGAGACGAAGGATTCTCGATAGCCTTAAGGATGAGCACAGGACTATCATCATGTACGAAGCACCTCATCACCTGAGGGGAACGCTGGCTGACCTTGCAGAGACACTTGGGGATAGGAAAATTACCATTTGCAGAGAACTCACAAAGCGCTTCGAGGAGATAGTGCCTACTACCATAAGCGCAGCCATAGCTTTTTATGAGGAGAATGATCCAAGAGGTGAGTATGTGCTTGTAATAGACGGGGTGAGCCTTCTTGAGCTTGAAAAAAGAGGGCAGGAAGAATGGCTTAAAATGAGCCTTCAGGATCACATGGCCTACTATGAAAAGGACGGAATGAGCAGAAAGGATGCCATGAAGCAGGTGGCTTCAGACAGAGGAGTCGGTAAGCGCGATATTTATAAGGCTCTTTTGGAGGAAGAAGGTACGGAATAAGATTTGGGGAGGATAAATGCAGGCAGATTTACTTAAAACCACATACATACTTATCGCTGTCATAGCAGTTATCCTGATTATGGTGGTTATCCTTCTTCTCATAAGGAGATGGAGAAACAGACCGCTTCCCATGGATGAGCTTGGCGGTCATGAATTTGAATATTACTGCGCTGATCTTCTAAAGAGCCATGGCTTTCAGGAGGCTACGGTCACTAAGGGAAGCGGAGACTTTGGGGCAGATATCCTTGCAGAGAAGGACGGAGTAAGTTACGCCGTGCAATGTAAGTGCTATGACAGACCAATCGGCGTAAAGGCCATACAGGAGGTGTATGCAGGAAAAGACTTCTACGACTGCATGGTCGGGGTGGTAATGACCAATCAGTATTTTACAGAGCCTGCAGTCACCATGGCAAAGAAGCTCAACATCATGCTTTGGGACAGAGGCTATATAGACAGTATGGAAAAAGAAAATGAGCATTAACAAAGTGCAAAAAAGAGGCTATGGAACCCGGTGTTCCATAGCCTTTAGTTTTACTGTTTCTCTATAAAATCAGAAAATATCTCTTCCCTTTTCATCGGCAATGCCGCTCTTTCTAAAGAAGTAGGAATTTACCTGATCACGCCATTCCTTGGCATTGTGAAGCTGCATTGAGAAGCGTTGCTTTACTCTTGCAAATGCTTCAGGTTCTATCTCTTTTTCAAGGCTATCCCACATAGCAGCAAGCTCTTCAGCCTCAGCTTCACCCTCAAAGTGAGTATCGTAGATGTATTGAATCAGCGTCCTTCCATCCTTAAGCTTCCAGGTGTAGGGAATATGGTGGAAGAAAAGAAGGAGTTCTTCCGGGCAGGTCTTGGGATCATTGTAGACTTCTGCGTTTTCCTTGTAGTATTGCTGAGCATAGCCTGTGCCCTTATCACTTCTGTCTACACCAAGTCCCAGGTGGTCCGCTCTGTGATAGGTGCCCCATCTTGAGTATTCATAACCATCTACACTTGGACCATAATGGGTTTCCGGTGTAACCATCCATCCAATTCCAAGGGGACATGTATATTTTTCATATATTCTTCTTGAATCAAGGAGCATTTTAACAAGCTTATCCTCAGCATCCTCGCTAAGATCAAAGGTCAGCTTAACCCATTCCCTGGCAATTTCTTCGGAAGAAAGTGTCATATCAAAAGCGAGTCTTCCAAAGCCGTAGGTGTTAGCTGCAGCCAGGTCATTTCCCGTCCAGTTGTAGTCATTACCGGTATTGATAACAGCAGCTATTCCACAGCTCTTATTGCCAAAGGCTTTTCCGCTTATGATATCTGAAACGCAGTCCTTGTCATCCTGACAGTGAGTTCTGAATTCAAGAACCTCCTTGAACATAGGCATAAGATAGCATAAATCAATCTGATGCCCTGTGTATTCCTGTGCGATCTGAACCTCCAGCATCTGATTTGTTTTAGTAAGACCGCCAAGAAGAGGAGAAACGGGTTCTCTTATCTGGAAATCCATGGGACCGTTCTTGATCTGAAGGATTACGTTATCGTGATATTCACCGTCAAGATCCTTGAAATAGTCATAGCCTGCGCGGGCTCTGTCTGTCTTTTTATCTCTCCAGTCCTGAGTGCAGTTATATACAAAGCATCTCCAGATTATGAGCTTATCGTATTGTTTTACTATGTCGGCCAGCATGTTTGCGCCGTCTGCCTGAGTTCTTCCGTAGGTAAAAGGTCCGGGTCTTCCCTCGGAATCAGCCTTTACAAGGAAGCCTCCAAGATTTGGAAGCTCTGTGAATACTTCCTTACATTTTTCCTTCCACCAGGAGATAACGCCTTCATCAAGGGGATCACAGATATCCATTCCACCGATTTCTATGGGAGATGCAAAGTTAAGTGACAGGTACATCTTAATACCATAGTCAGCAAATACATCCGATAACTCACTGAGCTTTGCAAAATATCTGTCTGTTATCATGTAGCTGGCGGCTTGCTTGACATTTACGTTGTTGATAACTATGCCATTAATGCCGATGCTCGCCATAAAACGCGCATAATCACGGGTTCTTTCATCAACTACAATCTCATTATTCACATAGAAAAATGATCTTCCGGAATAACCTCTTTCGATGCTGCCGTCCATGTTGTCCCAATGGTTCATCATGCGAAGCGGGTTGTCAGGCTCTGATAATAATTCAAAGTCAGCATCAGCCTCTCTTAAGGTGATAAGTCGTAAAAGTTCAAACATTCCATAGAGAGCTCCGTTTTCATCAGAAGCACCTATGGAGACTGTATTGTCAACCTTTTTTACAACATAGCCCTCTTTTGCTATGGATGAGTCTCTTATAACCCTGAGCAGGATATCTTCATTTCTATCTGTAATACTTGCACCGATAAGCTTTGGAAGAGCAAGGGAAAGTTCGTTCTTAAGGCTATTAATGATTCTGTTATCCTCATCAAATCCCTCGAAGGAAAAATTCCATTTTCCGCCATCATCGCTTACCTTGTGATAAGCAAGCCAAAGCTGTGACCAATCTGTATTTTTCATTGTAGTAATTCTCCTTAATGTACAAATAATGCCATGTAACACAATAATTCTAAAATTTTTCGTGGTACATGGCATTTCAATATTTGCGAAGTTGTATTTACTTATTGCTTAGGTAATTGCCTTGGTTTTCCATCTTCCGACTTTGTAGGTAAGGAAGGTTATGAATGCACCAAGGGTCCAGGTTATCAGCATGGAGAGCTGCATCATGTAGCAGTTACCCTGAGGAAGCTCCGGTGTTTTTGTCATGTATACAAAAATGTAAGCCATGGGTACACGCATGATTATGGATGAAAACATTGAGATCCACATGGGCGCCACCGTATCACCTGCGCCACGCATAATACCTGAAAGACACTGGGTTACCTCCATTGCGATGTAGCCTACAATCAGAATACACATCATCTTATAGCTCATATCGATGAGCTCCTGGGTACTTGTGAAAATTCCCATGATGTATTTTCCAAAGATTATGATCAGTACTGAGAGGACGGCGGAAATGCCCATAGCAGCCAGGGTTCCGCTCTTAGCTCCTTTTTCTACGCGATCGATTTTTCCTGCACCGATGTTCTGACCTGCGAAGGTAGTCATGGCACTTCCAAATGAAAATGCAGGGAGCATTACGAATCCATCTACTCTCATAACGATTACGTTAGCGGCAATATACAGCTCTCCGAAGGTGTTTGTCAGGTTCTGAACTACTATCATGGACATTGAGAAAATAGCCTGTGTCACACCTGAAGGAAGTCCTAACTTAATAAGATTCATGGTGTAGTACTTTTCGGGTATCAGATATTCCTTCTTCATGTCGAAAACATCTGACATTTTTGTGAGCTTTCTCATACAGAGAAATGCAGATACGAACTGTGCAAGTACTGTTGCAAGAGCAACGCCTGCTACGCCCATCTTGAAGGAAGCAACAAATACAAGGTCCAAAGCGATATTAAGGAATGTTGCAACCAGTAGATAAATTAGTGCTGAGACAGAATCACCAAGACCTCTCAGGATTCCGCTCATTATGTTATAGAAGCCTCCACCAAGAATACCGATAAAGATGATCCAAAGATAAACCGTACACCAGTCGATGATGCTCTCCGGGGTACCCAGGAGTTCCAATATGGGCCGCGTTATTATGGGACCAATGATCATAATGATGAGCGATGCAATTGCGGTTAATGTGATACTGCATCCAATAGCTTTTGATAAGTGTTCCCTCTGCTTTGCTCCGAAATACTGGGAAACCATGATTGATGCACCTACTGCGATACCCATGAAAAGAACCAGCATGAGATTCAAAATGGGACCGGCACTTCCAACCGCTGCAAGTGCGTTATCACCAACAAATCTTCCAACTATTATGCTGTCTGCCGTGTTATAAAGCTGCTGTGCGATGTTTCCCAGAAGCATGGGAATGGTAAATTTGACAATCTGCCTGACGGGGCTGCCCTCTGTCATGTCAACAGGGGCGAAAATACTTTTTAAACTCATAACTTTCACCAACTTCTTTTTCTTTCTCTTCTTTAATCTATGTTAATGAAAAGTATGACAATTGTCAAGGTTTTGGATGGCCATTATTTTACAAAATAATGCCTTCCAAGCCAGCGGGAAAGCCCGTCAAGACCGGGATACACTATCCTTTCGGAGATATTCTGGTGATCAAGCATGTCGCGAATCTGCCATCTGAGTTCCTTTTTGATTATGTACTTCACAGTCTTTTCGGTATTCTTGTCGAGAAAGCCCTGAATATCCTCCATGGCACTTGGAATAACCGCAAAAAACGAGTACTGGTTCACTATTCTGACATCAACAGAGGGTGGTTCGATCATAAGGATAGAATCTGAGCCCATATCCTCATCATACTGTTCAAGGGATGAGCAGATTTCAGCCAGCATATCCACGGAAAAAACAGTAGTAGCATATTTTGCAGCAATTTTCTGATATTTTTCCGGCAGGAGATCATGAAGCTCATGGATATCCGTTCTCCATACAGCGCTGTCATGGGCTTCCATCTCATCCATATCATTCTCGGTTACGGAAAAATGCAGGGCCATAAGAGGCGAAAAGGACCAGTCAAGAAGCCTTGTTGGCAGACCATGGTGCTGTCCGAAGATCATCTGACGCCACACAGAGCGCTCAATTGTGGGCTCTTCAAGAGCAGCATATTTAGTAAAGTTTCTCAGCATACATGGTTCAAGTTCCCTTCTTTTATCCTTACAATTGCGCATAAGACTTGTGGTCAAGGGAAACTCTGCGTCCGGCTGACCTCTGTAGACAAAGAGATTTCTGTGACGATCTAAGTCTTCTCTGTATTCCTGCTCGGAAACCATATCAAAAAGGGAATTCATATCAGAAATTTCAACCGTTTTAATCATATTGAGGACCCTCATATAAGAATGAAAACATTTATGGTTGCTTACAATAATATTTTATCACATTGCGCAATTTTTAAGAGCATTGAAGCAAAGAATGAGTGGAAAAAAAGAGGGCTAACACTTACAATTTGCTCATCAAACTGACTTTAGTTATAAGAGGATTCGACATGAACAGAGAAGAAGCAAGAAAAAGAGCAGAAGAGCTTGTCAGCAAGATGACCGTTCAGGAGAAGGCATCTCAGCTCAAGTTCGATGCAGAAGCAATCGACAGACTAGGAATTCCCGCATATAACTGGTGGAACGAGTCTCTTCACGGCGTAGCAAGAGCAGGCACCGCAACCATGTTCCCACAGGCAATAGGAATGGCTGCAGCCTTTGACGAGGAGCTTATGCAGGAGGTTGGTGAGGTAATCGCCACTGAGGGCAGAGCAAAGTACAATGAGCAGAGCAAGCGCGGTGACAGAGATATCTATAAGGGTCTTACCTTCTGGGCACCCAATGTAAACATTTTCCGTGATCCCAGATGGGGACGCGGTCATGAGACCTACGGCGAAGATCCCTTCCTTACAGGTAAGCTTGCAGTGCCTTTTATCAAGGGCATGCAGGGTGATGGCGAGTATATGAAGGTAGCTGCCTGTGCTAAGCATTTTGCAGTTCACTCAGGTCCGGAAGCTTTAAGACACCATTTTGATGCGAAGGCTTCCAAGAAGGATATGGAGGAGACCTACCTCCCTGCTTTTGAGACCTGCGTTAAGGATGCAGACGTAGAAGCTGTGATGGGAGCATACAACAGGACAAACGGTGAACCCTGCTGCGGACATGAGGTTCTTATGAAGGATACTCTTCGCGGGAAATGGGGCTTTAAGGGACATTTTGTTTCCGATTGCTGGGCTGTTCGCGATTTCCATGAAAACCACAAGGTTACAAGTATTCCTGAGGAATCAGTAAAGCTTGCCCTGGAGATGGGATGTGATCTTAACTGTGGTTGTACATATCAGAGAGTAATGAATTCATACAGAGCAGGAATGCTTGATGAAAAGTATATTACAGAATCATGTATCAGACTTTTCACAACAAGATTCCTTCTTGGTATGTTCGATGAGACAGAGTATGACAAGATTCCCTACACTGTAGTAGAGAGCCCTGAGCATCTTGCAGTTGCAAGCAGAGCGGCTCTTGAAAGTGTGGTAATGCTTAAAAACGATGGCGTTCTTCCTCTTAAGAAGGGCGAATATAAGACAGTGGGCGTTATAGGTCCTAATGCTGATTCCAGAGTTGCTCTTATGGGTAACTATCACGGAACAAGCTCTAAGTACGTGACAGTACTTCAGGGAATCCAGAACGCAGTGGGTGAGGACACGAGAGTTCTTTACTCAGAAGGCTGCGATCTCTGGAAGGAAAATATAAGCGGACTTGCTAACCCCTTCTATCCCGACAGATTATCAGAGGCTCAGACAGTTGCCGAATATTCAGATATTGTTTTCGTTGTACTGGGACTTGATGAGACACTGGAGGGTGAAGAGGGCGATACAGGTAACCAGTTCTCATCAGGAGATAAGAACGATCTTAACCTTCCTCTTTGTCAGAGACTTCTTTTGAAGAATGTCCTTGATATGGGCAAGCCTACAGTTGTCATTAATATGTCAGGAAGCTCTGTAAACCTTGAGCTTGCAGACGAGAGAGCAAACGCTATTCTTCAGGCATGGTATCCCGGAGCAAGAGGCGGTGAGGATATAGCTAAGATCATTTTTGGCGAAGTATCTCCTTCCGGTAAGCTCCCTGTAACCTTCTACGGAGAAGGCAAGGATCTTCCTGAATTTACAGATTACTCCATGAAGAACAGAACCTACAGATACTATGAGGGAACACCTGAATATCCCTTCGGCTTTGGGCTTACCTATGGTGATAACAAGGCGCTTTCAATGAAGGCAGGTGACTTCTCAGAGGAAGGAATGGATGTCACTGTAACAGTTAAGAACGATGGAAAAGTGGATACAGATGATGTGGTTCAGCTTTACATCAAGGATATGGACAGCGAATTTGCGGTAAGAAATTGCAGCCTTTGCGGCTTTAAGAGAGTGAGTCTCAGCGCCGGAGAAGAAAAGGATGTGATTGTTCACTTAGATAAAAGAGCATTTACTACAGTAGATGAAGACGGAAACAGAGAGATTTTCTCAAAGAATTTCACTCTTTATGCCGGCTTTTCACAGCCTGATGAGCGTTCTAAGGAGCTCACCGGCCATGAATGCGTATCTGCTAAAGTAACACTCTGATTAAAAAGCTTATAAATACCTTCTATTATACGGCGGCGGACCTTTTATGATCCGTCGCTGTTATTTTACATAAAAAGCAAGATAGAGCCCTGTAATAGTGATAACTGTATAATGAACGGCACACGGAATTACATTATAATCATATCAACATAAAAAACATGCAGATAGCGAAGATTACTGCTATACTGATTTTTGTTATGAAAAAAGCAGGAGGGAATAAATGGACGCAGAAAAGAAAGTAAATAAAAAAGTAGAACACTACAAGGACAGAAAATTCGGACCCTTTGTTCCGATAATCATTGCTCTGGTTTTCCTTGCAGGCGCCGCCTTCGACTCCTTCTACAATGTAAGTGAGCAGGAGCAGGCAGTAGTGACACAGTTTGGTAAGGTGGTGGCCACCAATAGCGCAGGACTGTATTTTAAGGTACCCTTTATCCAGGCTGTTCACAAAGTAGATATGACAACTCACGGTATCGGCATCGGATACACAATAGATGGAAATGGTCAGAACATTACTGTTGAGGATGAGGGACTTATGATCACTTCTGATTTCAACTTTGTTGATATTGATTTCTATCTGGAATACAAGGTAAGTGATCCTGTTGCTTATATCTATAACACAAGTGATCCTGAGACAATCATGAAAAATGCTGCACTGGCAAGCATCAGATCAACAGTTATAAACTTCCCTGTTGATGAAGTAATCACCACAGCGAAGGGACAGATTCAGTCTGATGTCAAGGCTCTTTTATCAAATGAGCTTACAAAGCAGGATATCGGTCTTACAGTTGTAAACGTATCTGTTCAGGACGCAGAGCCTCCGACGGATGAGATCAAGCAGGCCTTCAAGGCTGTAGAAACGGCTAAACAGGGTAAAGAAACCGCTGTAAACAATGCTAAAAAGTACCAGAGCGAGCAGGTTCCTGCTGCAGAGGCAAGCGCAGACAGAATTGTTCAGACAGCAGAAGCTGCAAAGGCTGCAAGGGTTGCAGAAGCAGAAGGTGAAGTTGCAAAGTTTAACAGCATGTTTCAGGAGTATAGCAAATACCCGCTTATCACCAAGCAGAGATTATTCTATGAATCAATCGAAGATGTTCTTCCCGGTGCAAAGCTGATCATTACTGACGGTCAGACCGAGCAGATTCTTCCCTTGGACAGCTTCAATCAGAATGATTTAGGAGCGGCAGCTCAGTTTGTTACTAATTCTGATGTAACAACAGAATCTTCTACAGATGGTGAATAAGATATTTGGAGGATACGATATATGAAAAAAACAATAGCCGGAACCCTGACAGCGTTTATCGTTGTAGCGCTTGTGGTAATCCTTGGCAATTCATTATTTACAGTTCATCAAAAAGAATTTGTTGCAGTAAGACAGTTTGGTAAGATTGTGCGAGTTGAAAGCGAGCCCGGTCTTAAGATGATAACTCCCTTTGTACAGTCAACCCAGAGAATCAATGCAGCAATCAAGATGTATGACATTCCTAAATCCGATGTCATCACAAGAGATAAAAAGTCAATGATAGCTGATACATACGTGCTTTGGAGAGTGGTAGAGCCGGTTAAATTTATCCAGTCACTTAACGCTATCGATTCAAGAGCTCAGGAGAGAATAGAAGCAGCTGTTTACAATGCAACAAAAACAGCCATCTCATCAATGAGTCAGGACGAAGTTATTGAGGCAAGAGGTGAGACACTCACAAAGCTCATAACAGAGGATGCTAACTCAGATATGGGCGGTTACGGTATTGAGATCGTTACAGCTCAGATAAAGGCTCTTGACCTTCCCGATGACAACAGAACAGCAGTATATGAGCGTATGACATCTGAACGTAACAACATCGCCGCTTCCTATCAGGCAGAGGGTGCAGCGGAAGCTCAGAAGATAAAGAATGAAACCGATAAAAAGGTCGCTATTTTAACAGCAGATGCTGAAAAGACCGCTGCACAGCTTGAAGGTGAAGGAGAAGCAGAGTACATGAGAATTCTTTCCGAAGCCTATAATACAGAGGATAAGGCGGATTTTTACAACTATGTTCGTTCTCTTGAAGCAATGAAAAAGTCTTTAACCGGTGGTCAGAAGACCATTATTCTTGATAAGAATTCAGAGATAGCAAGACTTCTCTACGGTATGAACTAAAACTTATAAGCGTAAAAAAAGAGGCTATGGAACTTAATTTGTTCCATAGCCTTTTGTTTTTACTGCAGTACCTGCGGGTTTTTTATTTATAAATCTCCATGATGGCGTCTACGACGCTTTCTCTGTACCAGGTCAGGTTGTTACGGTCAAATATTGCAAAGTGCTCATTGCCTGATTCATACTGTCCGTTGTCCCACCAGATGCAGGGTACGCCGTTTGCTTTTGCGATTGAGAGATAATCAGCAACCCATCTTGTTACCTGGCTTACATTATCATTTTTGTGGATGGCACCGTATTCAGTGATGATAACTGGAATATCCTTACTTAAGAAGGTCTTCTTTAAGTCATTAAATACGTCTAAGATATCCTTCTTGTGAGTGCCATCCCAGGTGTTAAGCTCCCAATCATCATCGATGTCAAAGGTAAATGCATAAGGAGTGTAGGCATGTATTGATACGCCTATATGGTCATCCTCAGGGATCTCAACATCATTAATTGTTACAGGAAGAGGAGATGCTGCAACAGATGTGATGAGAAGAAGTCTCTTCTCGTTGTTGCCGCCGGTTGCTCTTACGGTATCAACAAAGGTCTTGTTAAGACGATTTAAGCATTTTCTTACTTCGTCTGTTCCGCCGTCCCATTCGTGGGCATCTCCCTTTATTCTTGGCTCGTTTAAACCTTCGAATATCAGGTGGTCGCCATAGTCCTTGAAGTGCTCTGCAATCTGCTTCCAAAGTGCAGCGTGCTTTTCATCAACTTCGTCGATATGAGCATCATCCGGGATTCTCCAGTCCTCTTCGTGGTGAGTGTTGAGAATTACATACATTCCATCATCGAGAGCAAAATTTATAACTTCTTCGACTCTTGAAAGCCATGCTTCGTCAACAGTATAATCCGGTGCCTCGCCGATGTGGTCCATCCAGGTGGTGGGGATTCTGATAAGATCAAAGCCCTTATCGTGAATGACATCAATCATATCCTTGGTGGTTTTGGGGTTACCCCAGCTGGTTTCAGCGGCAACACCCTTTGTTCCGTGGGAATCGAAGGTGTTTCCGAGGTTCCAGCCGGTGGTCATTTCAGCAACCAGATCTTTTGGTGATATGTCTCTCATTTCGTATTTATCTCCCGCTGCTGCAGGTGCATCTTCTGTTGTTTCTTCATTGGCTTCATTGGCTTCATCAGCATCGTCTGCAGCATCTGTTTCGGTTTCATCTGTTTCTTCTGTAGCAGTAGTTTCGACTTCCTCGTTGGCAGCAGTCTCTGTTTCCTGAGCAGGAACAGTTTCAGCCGGCTTTTGTCCGCAGCCGCTTACTGTGGTAGCCATAAGGGCGGCAGCAACCATCACTGCCGAAATGTTTTTCTTAATTACATGTAACTTCATTTTTTGCTCCTTAATCATGTAAGAATTCTATGGAAGCAAGGCTTGCGCTTCCTGTACCATTATACCTTAGATAAAGAGCATGTGTGCCGCTTATTTTCGGGAACCTGCACTCAAAGGCTGTCCAGATATTTGAAGAAATAGCCTCTATTTCAGCAATAGGCTTTTCATTAATACCGGTCTTAACCTCAAATTTACCGCCAAAGTATGCCCTTGTGCGGATTCTAAGGCCTGTAGCATCCTTAAGGTCGAAGTATTTGAATCCGATTGTAGTGCCATCAGTAATGGACTTGATATATCCTGGATTCTGATCTCCATCGCCGCCTTCCTGAACAACTCTCGGAGCTGTGGGCTCAACGTAGATATCATGCTTCTCTGTAAAGATGTTGCAGGCAAGGTATGCCGGGTATTCACCTATATCGGAAAGAGGACCGCCGTTAAGTCCGCAGGATGTGATCTCTACCTGAGGAATGGAACCATCAGCATTAATTATGAGCTTTTCTGCGCAGCCCTGTCTGCTGTACCAGTTGCCGTTTGTGTGTCTGTGATAGAAGATATACCAGTCATCACCTATCTGAACCATGCTTCCGTGGTTATTTGCACCGTAAGCTGTAGCTTCCTCAGCCTTTTTGTAGCTATCTATGTGAAGATCGCAGTTACTTACAAGAACGCCGCCATACTTAAAGGGCCCTCTTGGATCCTTGGAGGTAGCATAGCAGAGCTCGTGCATAACCTCTGATGAGTAAATGAAGTAGTAGGTGTCGTTATGCTTTCTTATTGATGATGCTTCAAAGAATGCATGGCCTTCAAATTCAGTTCCGGCCGCATATTCTTTTCCGGGAGCTACGAAAATAGGAGCTTCCTTTATAGTCAGCATATCGGGACCAAGAACTGTCAGCATGGAGCCGTGTCTTGATTTATCTCCCTGTCCGCAGAAGCCTGTGTACATGTAGGTAACATCGCCTTCTGTGAGAACGCCGGGATCAAACTGAGGCTCATCACCTTCCTTATCTCCGAGCTTTGTGCCATCTTCATAGTGAACGTAGCCGTAGAACTCGTAAGGGCCAGCCGGTGTATCACTTACAGCCACGGAAACGATTGAAATCTTATCAAGTACATAATACAGATAGTATCTGCCGTCGGGACCCACTGTTACATCAGGGGCATAGAGACACATGTGTCCATCGGGATTAGCAGGATCCTGAGTCTTCTTATAAATAACGCCCTCGTAGTGCCAGTTACCAAGGTCATTTATGGGAGCAGAGTAGCAGATATAATCTCCGAGGCAGAAGGTCTCACCGTTGTAAAGATCATGGGATCCGTAAACATAGACTCTGTCTCCGAAAACATAGGGTTCTCCGTCAGGCACATATTCCCAGCTCGGAAGATAGGGATTTACAGCCTGCTTTTTGCTGTTCTGGCGGATGCCGCCTTCAAATCTTGGAGTTGCGCCTCTTCCGAGGAACTCCATCTCAGCTCTGCATTTATCTGTGTAGGGAATCCACTTGGGAAGCTCTTTGCCGTCCCAGCCCTTTCCGTTGGGATCGCCTGTTTTAATAAAGTTGGCAAAGTAGTCACACATCTGACGGGCAAGATCAAAGTGTCTTCCGGCATAGGGTCTGTGGCATTTTGAAAGTGATTCAAAGAAGAACCACAAATCTACGGAATGGAAGGTTCCGGGATAAGAATCACCCTTGTTGCCATCTCCCGGGATATCGGGGTCAAAGCGGTAGTAATAATTTTTCTGTCCGTTTTTCTCAGCATCAAGGAAGGTTTCTTTTACTGATTTTTCAACAATGCTTTCGCCATTAATTGCAAACTCATCGGAAGTATTTCCTGAAATTATGGGAGCCTTTGTGCATTTGCCCTCTGCAAGAAGCTCTATTGGATTACCTTTGCAGAACTGTCCGTCCATAATGGGGAACATTCTTGGATGATCAGCAATATATTTTCCATAGCCGTTAAAAATCTCTTCTGTGGAAAGTTTTCTTGCTTCTTCAAGTGTTGATACACCAAGAACCTGGAAGAATTCTTTTCCGTGAGCTTCTGCTTTTTCCAGAGAAAGAGGCTTGAAAATATCAGAGTCCTCATCGGGATGACGGATCATTCCGCTTATTACAACGGCGCCTTTTATGATGTCAAAATTCTCTTCGTTAGTGAACTGCTGCATTACGCTGGATCCGCCTGCTGACTGGCCTGCAATGGTAATTCTGTCAGGATCTCCGCCAAAGGCTGCGATATTTCTGTGAACCCAGTGAAGACCGGCTCTCTGGTCGAGAAGTCCAAAGTTACCGGGAGCATCGGGAGCTTCTGCTGTGATGTCAGGATGAGCAAGATATCCGAAAACATTCAGACGATAGTTTACGCTGACAACAATAACGCCGCGCCTTGCAAGCTTTTCGCCGTCAAATTCCATCTCGGCTGTGTAGCCCCACTGGAATCCGCCGCCAAAGAACCATACAAGAACAGGAAGCTTTTCGTCTGTCTTTTTTGCAGGTGTCCATACATTCAGATACAGACAGTCCTCACTAATCTCGATACCGGGATCTACGTGCCACTCGCGGCAGTAAATGTCTGTTCCAAGGCCCGGTCTGTCCTGAACGGATATGGGAGCAAATTCAAAGGCATTAAGTGTGCCGTCCCAATCCTTGCAGGGCTGAGGAGCTCTGAATCTGTTCTCACCCACCGGAGGAGCAGCGAAAGGAATGCCCTTATAAACTGTTATTCTGGGATCTGCGCCGGGCAGACCCTTAACTTTTCCATTTTCTACTTTTGTCTCTCTAAGCATGTCTTTTCCCCTTTATTTTGCTAACATTCATTAGTTTTTTAGTGAAAGAAATATATACTTAATTTATATTATCTGACACTTGTAAAGTCTTATCAATAATTGCTACGCCTTAGTCAATGCTTGCCTATATGCAGCTTTACGCAATTACTGAAATTATTTTCGCAACTTTTTTGTGGCGGCTCTTACAATCTCAAATTTATATTCTTAGTAAAGTAATATTTTGAGGAGACGTAAAAATGATGAACGTTTGCGCACAGCCTATAGAAATGACAGAGACTGTTGAGAATTTTGAATTAAAGGAGAGCGGCAAGGCAGCTACTGACCATAATCCGGTTATGGTGCAGCGCTTTGGTGCAGATCCTTACGCTCTTGTATATGACGGAAGAGTATACATATATATGACAGGTGATAAGATATCATATAATCCTGATCGCACTGTCAAGGAAAACACTTATGGGAATATAAATACTATCTGTGTTATATCTTCAAGTGATCTTGTAAACTGGACCGATCATGGAACCGTTTATGCGGCAGGTAAGCTTGGCGCTGCAAGCTGGGGCAACAATTCATGGGCTCCTGCAGCTGCTTATAAAAAGATTAACGGCAAGGATAAGTTCTTCTTGTATTTTGCCAATAACGGAAACGGCATAGCTGTTCTTACAGCAGATTCACCGACAGGACCCTTCACAGATCCTCTTGGAGAAGCTCTTATTTCAAGAGAAACACCCACCTGTGCTGAGGTTACATGGCTTTTTGATCCTGCCGTGCTTATGGATGATGACGGAAGTGCATATATCTACTTTGGCGGCGGCGTACCGGTACCTGATAAGGCAGATAACCCTGGAACAGCAAGAGTTGCTAAGCTTGGCGATGACATGATTAGCCTTGACGGTGATCCAAAGCCCATTAAAAATGTACCTTATCTTTTTGAGGATTCCGGAATAAATAAGATTGGAGACACATACTATTATTCATATTGCTCCAATTTTGACGTAACTAAGGATGCTACAAAGAAATACGGATTTGAGTCCGGCGAGATTGTAACCATGAAGTCAGAATCACCCATGGGTCCCTTCGAGCTTTGCAATCCTGTCCTCAAGAATCCTGAGTTTTTCTTTGGTCTTGGCGGAAATAACCATCACTGCATTTTTGAATTTAACGGCGAGTGGTACATTACCTACCATTCAAGAATTCTTGAGGAAAAGATGGGAGTTCTTGGCGGTTACAGAAGCACAAATATTGATAAGCTCATTTTAAATGATGATAATGAGCCCACAACAAGTAAGGGCACAAGAGCAGGAGTTAAGCAGCTTGAGACTGTTGATCCTTATAACGATGTGAAGGCTGTCACAATTTCAAACGCAGCAGGAATTGACACAAAGCAGTTTGGCGAAGAGGCTAAAAAGTACGGATCAGGAGATATGATTCTCTCTGAAATCTCTGATGGCAGCTGGACCTGTGTAAGCGGCGTAGATTTTGGAAAAGATGGCGCTAAGGAAGTTTCAGTAAATGCCTGTGGTGCCGGAAGCGGAAGCATTTCAATCCGCCTTGATACTCCCTCCGGAAAAGAGATGGGAACAGTTGAAATCGAGAAGCCCGGAAAAGAGCTTAAAAAGATAAAGGCTGTTTTGGACGAAAAAATAACCGGAAAACACAATTTGTACTTTGTATTCTCCGGTGAAGATTATGAAGTATATTCATGGAAGTTTGGGCGATGATACATCGCCCATATCTTTATTTCCCAGGCCGCCTGAGAAAAGGGTTCTGTATTCACCCGGCGTGCATCCCTTCTTTTGCTTGAAGGTTCTGTTGAAGGTAGGGATGCTTGAGAATCCGGCCTGAAGAGCAATATCTGTAATTGACAGATCGTCTCTTGTCAGAAGGACCTCTGTAGCCTTAATTCTGGTATTTATCAGATAATCGTAGAAGGTGCAGTTCATGTATTCCTTGAACAATCTCGAGAAATGGAACTTGGAGAAACCGCTGTAGGAAGCCACATCTTCCAGAGTGATCTTATTTGTATAATTCTCATCTATATAATCGATGGCATTATTTAATCTGTCGAAGTACTCTCGTCTCTTAACAGGTGATGTATCATTGAAAAGCTGAAGCTTATTCAGATGATATCTGGATAAGATGGTCAGTATCTGGAACAGATGAGAGTAGATCGAGAACTCATAGAATTCTGACTTTTGGAAATACTCGTTCCAGATCTGGGAAAAGAGATCGTAAATATCATTATATATAGGAGCATATTCATCCGGAGTTATATGGATGCAGTCCTGAAGCATGGATATAAGTCCCGAATATCCTCTTACAGATGAAAAGAAATCAATGTCAAACAGACATATGTATCTCTCTCCGGTTTTCGGAGCATGGAGATAATGCGATTTTCTGGGCGGAATAAAAATAATATCCCCCGGAAGAACGTGATGCCTGTCGGTATCAACATCAACGTCATAGAAATTTACAATAGGAAATACTATTTCCAAAGCATTATGCCAGTGAGTCGGATAATCCGTTGTCTCAATGTTGTGCCAGATACGGATGGAACTATCCTTAGGGAAGATAGACTTTTCGTTATCTCCCTCCAGCACACGCTCTGTAAAATCAGTATTCTGCTGATAATAATTGAGTTTTAACTCATCTTTCAATTTAATCACAATACGTACCCCTTGCTAACCCCAAATTAACATTGCAATCGTATATTAGCACAAATGATAACACATTACTATCAAATTTTGCTTTTTTGTTTTT
The DNA here is from genome assembly GCF_000424265.1 of Butyrivibrio sp. WCD3002. Lineage (GTDB taxonomy): Bacteria > Bacillota > Clostridia > Lachnospirales > Lachnospiraceae > Butyrivibrio. Next base: position 88,907 of record NZ_AUJO01000013.1, on the reverse strand, counting down.
AGTACAATGGTAATTTTATTAAAGAACACAAGGCATCTATGTGGTTTTTGTATATAGTGCACAAAAATCACGGTTCATTTTTTGCTCATTAATCGCAATATCTGAAAGGCGCAAGGCAAGAAATGGTAAGCATGCCCATTTTGAAGCCATTATACTAAGCATTATCATAGCTGACTATGATTAGCAAAATTTGGTAAGCAAATATTGGGAGGATACATCTTGTATCGGAGGGGCAAATCTTTTATTTCAGCAATTGCCTGCATGACAGCGTTGGGGTTAACACTTGGTGGCTGTGGCAGTGCAGATCATACAGAAAATCAAGCAGAATCAGAAAGTACCATAGCGAATGAATCGGCTGAGACTGAAAGCTCCGAAGAGAGTAAAGAAAGTCCTGCCGAGAGCGAAGAGGCTTCTGAGGGTGATTCGGAGGAAGCCGCAGAGGTCACAGAAACGACCGCGGAGGAGACAGAAGAGGTGGATGAAGCGCAGGAAGTTCCCATACTAAGGGACTGTGTACAACAGAAGATGGGATGTAGAATCGGATGCGCGCTTACAGGGGATGAGCCCTGGGACATTCCTCTCTGGAATCTGGTTACCACACATTTTAGTTCGGTAACACTTGGAAATGAGCTTAAGCCTGATTCACTGTTTGGGTACAGTGTAAGCACTTGCCCCGGAACAGAGGAGGCAGAGCTTAACGGAGAGACTATAACGGTTCCTGTTCTTAATTATAAGAATCCCGAGAAGATTCTTAATAAGATACTTAAATGGAACGAAGCCAATCCGGATAAGGCACTAGAAGTGAGAGGACATGTTCTTTTATGGCACTCCCAGACGCCTGAGTGGTTTTTCCATGAAGACTACGATAAGACAAAGCCTTATGTAACACCTGAGGTAATGACCAAGAGAGAAGAGTGGTACATAAGAGAAGTACTGACACACTTCACAGGCGAGGACAGTCCTTACAAAGATCTCTTTTATGGATGGGATGTTGTTAATGAAGCAGTTTCTGATGGTACAGGAACCTACAGAACAGATACAGAGAATCCAAACGAGGATCTTTCGGAAGACAGACACGGAAACAATTCAAGCTGGTGGCATGTATATCAGAGCGAAGAGTTCATAATAAATGCATTTAAATTCGCCAACAAATATGCTCCTGCAGATTTAGAGCTTTATTACAACGACTACAACGAATGTGTTCCGCAAAAAAGGCAGGGTATCATAAAGCTCCTTGAAGCCATAAAGGCAGAGGAGGGAGCTCCCGGAGAGGGAACAAGAATTGATGCCATGGGCATGCAGGGACATTACAGTGTAAACAGCAATGCCAATGATGTAGAGGTTTCAGCCGAAGCCTACGGCGAGGTGGTTGGAAATGTACAGATCACAGAATGGGATCTTTCAGCATCTGATGGCTACGATGGCAGCGTGGAAGCCATGGAGACAGAGTATGAGAAGCAGCGCAAGACATACAACCTTATGTACTACGCACTTCAGTCAGCAAAGAACTCAGGCAAGGTAAACATCACAGGAATGACCTTCTGGGGAACAGTTGATAAATACTCATGGCTGAACTTCCGCTCCAATGTCGGCGGAGGAAGTAAGAAAGACCAGAAACAGTGCCCGCTTTTGTTTGACAGTAATTACGAACCAAAGCCGTGCTTCTATGTTTTTGCGGATACTAATTAACCTAAAAAGGGAAAGAGACTTAAGGTAATGAACAAAAATCTAAAAACCGTAATTGGTGTAATCATAGCTTTAGCAGTAGTTATAGGTATATGCGTAGTACTTTCTCACACCGAGGTAAAAGACTTCCATGAAAAATATGAAGGAGTCGACCTTGCTGAAGAAGTAGAGGGTATGGAGAGAACAGGAAGCTATACCGGATACCTGAATGAACATGCCGGCGTGAAAAAAGCAGACAAGGATGTAGAGGTTAACCTCATGGATTACACATCCGAGGGCGATGTTCACGAAGAAGAAAATGCAGTTTTCACAGAGACAGGTTCAAAGATCACCTGGAATGTGGATGTGCCTGAAGAAGGAATGTACAGATTATTCATTGAGTACAAGCTTCCGGAGTCAAGAGGTGTAGCTGCAGAGAGAACAGTATACATAAATGATGAGCTTCCCTTTGAGGATGCAAGAAATATCGCATTCACAAGAATGTGGATGGACGGTGGCGAGGTCAAGGTTGATAACCAGGGCAATGAGATCCGTCCCAGACAGGTTGAGTATTTCGACTGGCAGAGTGCTTACTTCAAAGATGATATGGGATACATCGCTGAACCCTATCTCTTCTATATGAATAAGGGAGCAAACACTCTTACATTTGAAGCAGATAACGAGCCGATGCTCATTTCCAAGGTTGTTGTCAGTGCGGCAACAGAAAGACCTACTTATGAAGAGTATGCGGCAGCTAATGCAGGAAAGAGTGACAGCGCAGAAGCAAAGAGCTTCATGGAACTCATACAGGGTGAGGATTCAACAATAAGATCCGAGTCATCACTTTATGCAAAATATGACAGATCATCACCCACAACAAGTCCTAACAGTGTAACAACCACCAAACTCAACTATGTAGGTGGTGAGAGCTGGAGAAGCTCAGGACAGTGGATTGAATGGAACGTTGAGATTCCGGCAGACGGTTTCTACAACATCATGGTAAAGGGTCGTCAGAACTACGCAAGAGGATCTGTTTCAACCAGAAGCGTACTGATCGATGGCGAGATTCCTTTCAAGGAACTTGAGGAAATATCCTTTGGATATAACAACGATTGGGACAGCATTACTCTGGCAGATGAAAACAAGACTCCTTACAACTTCTACCTTACAAAGGGTACTCACACCATAAGGCTTGAGGCAACTCTTGGTGGAATGGGAACAATCCTTCAGGAAATGGAGGATTCAACCTACAGACTCAATCAGATTTACAGAAGAATACTTGTATATACAGGAGCAAATCCTGATATCTACAGAGATTATCATATTGATACAACATATCCCGAGATCATGGAAGCCATGGAGCTTGAAAGCAAGCGTCTCTACAAGATAGTAGATGACATGGTTGCATACTCAGGACAGAAGGCAGATAACATAGCAACAGCACAGACAATTGCTCAGCAGCTTGAAAGATTCTGTGCAAAGCCTCAGAAGATAACAACAGAGTTTGTAACCTTTAAAGATAACATCACATCACTTGGTACAGCTTCACTTAAGATGAGCGAGACCAAACTGGATATCGATTATCTGGTTGTATCAGGTACAGACACAAAGCCCAAGAAGGATAAAGCAAACTTCTTCACAAAGGCAGCACATGAGATCAAGTCCTTCGCAGCATCCTTTGTTGTTGATTACAACTCAGTCGGTGATGTTTACGATGAGAATTCAGGCGAAGAGATCGTAAAGGTTTGGGTACTCACTGGTCGTGACCAGGGTACAATCCTTAAATCCATGGTAGATGACGATTTCACTCCCAACTCAGGAGTAAAGGTTAACGTAGAAATCGTTGATCCCGGAGCACTGCTTAATGCAGTACTTGCAGGAAGAGGACCGAACGTAGTTCTCTCAGTTGGTGCAGATCAGCCTGTAAACTACGCTCTGCGTGGTGCAGCTGAAGATATAACCCAGTTCGATGGTTGGGAAGAAGTAATGTCCCACTATTCGGAAAGTTCTTATGAACAGTACAGACTTGATGGTCACATCTACGGAATACCTGAGACACAGACCTTCAACGTAATGTTTTACAGAAAGGACGTACTTGAGGAACTCGGACTTGAGCCTCCTCAGACATGGCAGGAACTTATAGAGATGCTTCCCACAATTCAGGGAAATAACCTCTCTGTCGGAATTCCTACCGCAGCAGGAAGTAGCGGTGCTACAGCAGCTTCAACATCAATCATGTCGAACGTTCCTGATCTTTCAATGTACTTCTCACTGCTTTATCAGTATGGCGGAGACATGTACAACGAAGACGGAACAAAGACAACTGTTAATACAGAGGCCGGAGTTAGGGCATTTGATGACTATGTAAGATACTTCAATGATTATGGTATACCTACAATTTACGACTTCGTCAGCAGATTCCGTTCTGGTGAGATGCCGATTGGTATATCCCCGTATTCGACCTACAACACATTGATGGTTTCCGCACCGGAGATCAGAGGACTTTGGGATTTCACTCTCATCCCCGGAACTGAAGTAAATGGTCAGATAGACAGATCGGACTTCATTACAGGAAGTGCCACAATGATGATCAGTACAGAGAATGATCAGCTCAGACAGAATTCATGGGAGTTCATGAAGTGGTGGGCAACAGCTGATACACAGGTAAGATTCGGTCGAGAGATCGAGGCACTCCTTGGTTCATCAGCAAGATATGCAACAGCCAACAGAGATGCATTTTCAAATCTGTCCTGGAGTGCTGACGACATAGCAGTACTTGATGATCAGTGGGATCAGACCGTTGGTATCAGAGAGGTACCCGGCGGATACTTCACCGGAAGACATATCTCAAATGCCATCAGAAAGGTAATAAATGAAAAGGTTGACTCACGAGAGACAATCATCGATTACTCGATTCTGATAGATGAAGAGATTGTAAAGAAACGTAAAGAGTTCGGTATGCCGGTGGAGGAATAAGGAGAAACTATAGCGATGAAGGAATACCTGCAGAAATATTTTGTACTGCGTAAACATAATATGAATGTTGCGTGGAAAAAGGCTAAGAACCGTAAGATGTGCTACCTTTTCCTCGCACCCTACGCAATCTTATTTACGATGTTTTATGTGTTTCCTGTAGTAGCCTCGATCTATTACAGCTTCACATATTACAACATACTCGAACCTCCTAGGTTCATAGGACTTCAGAACTATGTGAGTCTTGTTTTACAGGATGACATATTTCTGATCGGTGTGAAAAACACAATGATGATAGCGTTGATCACAGGGCCTCTTGGATACATTTTGTCCTTCCTATTTGCCTGGCTCATAAACGAGCTGCCCAGATGGATCAGAAGTATCGCTGTCATCGTGTTTTACGCACCGTCTATAGCAGGTAACTGCTATGTAATCTTCTCAGTATTCTTCAGAGGAGATGCTTACGGATACGTAAACGCGTTCCTGATGAATTTAGGTATCATTGATGCACCAATACTTTGGTTCATAAATCCTCAGTACATGCTTCCTATATGTATGGTAGTTATCCTGTGGATGTCACTTGGTACCGGATTCCTTTCATTCGTAGCCGGACTTCAGGGTGTAGACAGAGCACAGTTCGAAGCCGGATACATGGATGGTATCAAGAACAGATGGCAGGAGCTGTGGTATATCACACTTCCCAACATGAAGCCCATGCTCATGTTCGGTGCGGTAATGTCAATCACACAGTCCTTTGGTGTTGCAGACGTAACAATGGCACTTTGCGGATATCCCAGTACGGACTACGCAGCAAGAACAATTGTTACTCACCTGTTTGACTATGGCTTCTCAAGATTTGAGATGGGTTATGCCTGCGCCATAGCAACGATATTGTTCCTCATGATGATACTTTGCAATAAAGCTATTCAAAGTCTGTTAAGGAGAGTTGGAACCTGAAATGAGCAAGAAGCTAATCAAGAAAAGAAAGCCAAACAGATCTATCGCAGGAGATATAGCACTTTACGTTTTCCTGTTACTTGTAGCATTTGTAATGGCATTTCCAATTATATACGCAGTCAGCAGTGCATTGAAGCCTTTGGATGAGCTGTTTAAGTTCCCGCCGAAGATCTTCGCACAGCATCCTACAATGGACAACTTCTCGGATTTGTTTGTAACAATGGGTAAATCCTGGGTTACATTCTCCAGATACTTGTTCAATACAGTGTTCATAACCTTCCTTGGAACCTTTGGACACCTCATAATCGCATCCATGGGTGCATTCGTACTTGCTAAGTACGATTTCCCCGGCAACCAGACCTTCTTCAAGGTTGTAACAGTTGCCATGATGTTCACAGGTTGGGTAACACAGATTCCTAACTACCTGATCCTGAACAAACTCGGATGGATTGATACCTACTGGTCAATAATCATTCCCGCATTTGCTTCACCTATGGGACTTTTCCTTATGAAGCAGTTCATGGAAGGCCTTCCGACATCACTTATCGAGGCTGCCAAGATCGACGGTGCAAATGAATGGCTGGTATTTTCAAGAATTGTAATGCCTAACGTTAAGCCTGCATGGATGACACTTATCATCTTCTCAGTACAGGGACTTTGGAACAACAAGGCATCAACATACATCTATTCAGAGGAGCGCAAGACACTGGTTTATGCACTCCAGCAGATACAGAGCGGTGGTATTGCCAGAACAGGACAGGGCGCAGCCGTACTTGTAGTAGTAATGATCGTGCCGATCATAATATTCGTATTCTCAGAAAGTCAGATCCTCGAGACCATGGCAAGTTCTGGTTTGAAGGATTAATGCTGAAAGGACTTAAATCTTATGCGTAAGAAAAACATACTTTTAAAAACCGCAGCATTGGCTATGGCTGCAGCATTTACAGTCGTTACTCCGATAACGGCGCAGGCATCTGCGGAATATGGATATTCATACAATTACGATTACTGGGGTGATGTTCAGGAAAGCCCGGATCTGTATAACGTATGTAAGGTTTTCACATCCTCAGACTTAGGACTTGATGTGAAATTAAAGAACCCTCAGGGAATGTACGTACACGGTGACAGCATTTTCATCTGTGACAGCGGTAATAACAGAATCCTTGAGCTGAAAAGATCCTCCGCTGAGAATCTTGAATATGTAAGAACAATCGATTCTTTTAGCGGCGGCGAAGGCGAGACAACACTTAATAATCCCACTGATATAGCAATATCAGAGGATGGAGATATTTTCATAGCTGATCAGGGCAATGCAAGAGTAGTAAAGCTTGATAAAGATTTAAATTATCTTATGAAGTTTGAAAAGCCCGATGATAAGACACTTGATCCGAAGCTGGTTTTCCAGCCAAGTAAGTTGGCAATCGATACTGCTGAGCGTGTTTACTGTATAGCAGTCGGAATCAACAAAGGTCTTGTCAAATATGAAAATGACGGAACCTTCTCAGGATTTGTAGGAGCAACACCTGTTACCTACGACTGGACAGATTATATATGGAAGAAGTTCGCATCTCAGGAGCAGAGAGCCAAGATGGTATCCTTCGTTCCTACAGAGTATGACAACATCTTCATGGACTATGAAGGCTTCATATATGCCTGCACCGGTGCAGTTAAAGCTGATGATCTTAGAAACGGATCAGCAGATGCTGTCAGAAAGCTGAACCTTATGGGTAACAATATCCTGGTTCAGAACGGTGACTGGAATGCTTACGGTGATCTGTACTTCGGATCAGGCGGTGGTTACGAAGGACCTTCATACTTCACAGATATCACTGTAATGGACAATGACATCTACGCATGTCTTGATAAGAACAGAGGTCGTGTATTTGGATATGACGACCAGGGCCACATGGTATTCGCCTTTGGCGGAAACGGTAACATGGATGGTTACTTCAGACAGCCCTCAGCAATAGAGAGATATGGTCATGAGCTTTATGTACTTGATGCACTTGACTGCTCAATAACAGCTTTTGTACCTACAGAGTTCGGTAATCTCGTATATGATGCCATCGAACAGTTCGACCAGGGTAATTACGAAGCATCCGGTGCTTCCTGGGAGAGCGTAATGAATCAGAATGGTAACTACGATCTTGCTTATATCGGTATAGGAAGAGCACTTCTTCGCCAGAAGAGATACAAAGAGGCGATGGATTACTTCGAACTTAAGTATGACGCAGAGAACTACTCCAAGGCATACAGACAGTACCGTAAAGAGTGGGTTGAGGATCACATCGTAATAATCGTAATAGTGATTCTTGCGCTTTTCCTTATCCCGCTTTCAATCGGAAGGGTAAAGAGAATACGCCACGAAATAGACACAGCAGACATTTTCGTAGCAGGCAGAAACAGGTGAGGATATGATCGCAAAATTAAAACAGTTTAATACACCGAAAGAAAAATATATAGACTCCCTTAAGTTTGCATTATATTGCATCTCTCATCCGCTCGACGGATTCTGGGATCTCACCCATGAGGGCAGAGGAACTTATGCGGCAGCAAATACTATTTTGTTCCTTACACTACTTATCAGAATACTGAAGCTCAGATATACAAGCTTCATATTCGTACAGGTTTACTGGGAAGAGCTGAACATCTTTCTGTACCTGGCCAGTGTTCTTTTCCCGCTGGCCCTTTGGGTAGTAGGTAACTGGGGACTCACAACACTTTTCGATGGAAAAGGACGACTGGGGCAGGTTTACATGGCAACCTGTTATGCACTTACCCCTTATCCGCTGGTACAATTCCCGCTGATGATTTTCAGTAACTTTGTAACAGTAGATGAAGCAGAGTTCTACAGCACATTAAGTGCTTTAACACTAGTTTATGCGGCAATCCTGGTTGTTGTAGCCATGGGTCAGATTCATGAATACTCAGCCAAAAAGAACCTGCTGTTCACAGTAGCGACACTGTTCTCAATGCTGGTTATGATCTTTATACTTATGATCTTCTTTAGCATGATTTCGCAGGGTGTTTCATACTTCATATCCATTGCGAAAGAATTGATGTTCCGAATATAGGAGTAACAAGAGGTGACGAACTTGAAAAAGAACAATTTAGCCAAAAAAATAGGGAAAGCGGTTTTATCACAGCTTCCTAAAATAATACTTCTTCTGATCATCCTCGTAGGTGTGATAGTAGTTATGAACTACAAAGCACCGGCAGAACATGAGGAAGCGATTGCTCCTTACGCATACACAGGCGAGCAGGAACAGACAGTCATAGAGAATGATGAACTTAAGCTGGTAATGGATAACGCTACAACAGAGTTCTCCATTGAAGTTAAGGATTCCGGTAAAGTGTGGTACTCAAATCCCAAGGACGCAGCAAGTGATCCTATAGCACTTACTGATGAAAAAGCTCTTCTCCAGTCACCACTGGTAATGAGCTACTCAATCACACAGGGTCTTGAGACAACCTATAACTCATTCGGCTACAGTGCACAGAACGGAATTTATGAGATTGTTCCGGGAGATAATGAGATCCGGGTAAATTACTCAATGGGTACAGTTTCCAAGGAGTTCACAATTCCTCCTGTAGCAACCAAGAAGGCATTCAAAAAGCTTCTTAAGAAGATGGACAAGAAGGATGCCGATCTGGTAAAGCAGTACTACAAGAAATATGACATCAATAAGCTTAGCAAGAAAGACAATAAAGACGAGCTGATCGCAAATTATCCCATCATCGAAGAGAGTGTAATCTATGTCCTCAGACAGAAGACTAAGGATGCAACCAAGCAGCAGATGGAGGAGCTTTTTGCTGCAGCAGGCTACACCTATGATGATTATATAGAAGACAAAGCACTTGATATGTCTTCAACCTCATCAGATAATCCGATCTTCAATGCAAGCATCATTTACAAGCTTGACGGAAAAGACCTTGTAGTTGAAATTCCTTATGAAGATCTTGCTTATGATAAAGAAACACCTATTTATACGATAACACCTCTTCCGTATTTCGGAGCAGGCGGCCCTGAAGACGAAGGCTTTATCATGGTACCCGAGGGCGGCGGAGCAACAATAAGCTTTAACAACGGTAAAACAGCACAGAGCAGTTACTATGCTAATGTATATGGCTGGGATAAGTGCTTAAAGAGAGATGCAGTTGTACATGACACAAGAGCTTACTACGGAGTGTACGGTGTATCTGAAGGAGAGGATTCCTTCATCTGTATTCTCGAGGATGGCAGATCCTACGCAGCAGTACAGGCTGATGTAGCAGGCAAAAACAACAGCTACAATTACGTAAATGCAATTTACAGCGTAAATCAGCGTGAAAAATACGATGTAGGTGATATCGCTAACAGTGATATTTACGAATACATCCCTGAACTTCCAAATGAGACTCTCAGACAGAGATATTCCTTCATCGGTTCAGGAAGTTATGTGGACATGGCAAAGGATTACGGCAGCTATTTACAGAATGAGTATTCAGGATATCTGGATATGCTTGATGAAGAGAGCACACCTGTTGCCATCGAGATAGTCGGAGCCATCGACAAGATCAAGCAGATTGTTGGTATTCCGGTATCAAGACCTCTTAAGCTTACAAGCTTCGATGAAGCTGCAGATATAGTTACACAGCTCAGTGACAGCGGCGTTACCAACATGGATGTCAAGCTCACAGGATGGTGTAACGGAGGTGTTAAGCAAAAGCTTCTTAAATCAATTAAGCCCATCGGTGCACTTGGTGGAAAGAGCGACCTTAAGAGCTTCATAAGCACAGCTGAGTCAAAGGGCGCAACAGTTTATTTAAACGGAATTACACAGTATGCATATGACAGCAACATATTCGACGGCTTCTTCTCATTCCGCGATGCAGCCAAGCTCATCAGTAAAGAGAGAGCACAGCTTCATGAATACAGTCATATCACATATGCAGAGAGAGAAAACTCAAACAATACATACTATCTGCTTCACACAGAGCTGGCTGACAGCCTTGTGAGCAATCTTGCAAAAACAGCTGATAAGTACGCAGCAGGCGCTTCCTTCCAGGATCTGGGCATGGATCTTTCATCAGACTTCTACAGGAAGAACACTTACAGCAGACAGGCGGTTCTTAACCTCCAGACAGAGAGGCTTAAGAGCATTGCCGATGCAGGAACACCTATCATGGTAAACATGGGTAATGATTACGCAGTTCCCTATGCAAGCATGATAACAGACATGGATTTAAGAGGTAGTGAGTACACAATCCTCGATGAGTGCATTCCTTTCTTCCAGCTTGCAGTACATGGAAGAACAAACTACACAGGAAAAGCAATCAATATCTGCGGAAACGAAGAGAACGAGGTTCTCTACAGCGCAGAGTACGGCGCAGGTCTTAATTTTACATTCATGGAAGAGACATCATTTGCAACACAGAAGACCTTATACACAGATTACTACGGAGCAACCTTTGATGCATGGAAGGACAAGATGCTCGAGATCTACACAAGATACAACAATGAACTCGGACATACCTTCAATCAGGAAATGGTAGACCACAAGAATCTGAGCGCAGACGTCTCCCGTACCGAATATGCCGATGGAACAGCGGTTTATGTAAACTACGGTTACAGCGAATTTGTAACTGAGGATGGAGTAAAGGTTCCGGCAAGGGATTATATGGTAACTAGGTGAGAAAGGATAAATAGTAATGAGTAAGCAGAAAAACAAACTGGCCGGATTACAGAAAAGAAAAGCCATATCAGGATATCTTTTCATATCCCCGTTCATAATCGGTTTCCTGGTATTCCTTGTTAAACCGCTTTTTGAGTCATTGTATATGAGTTTTTGTAATGTGGATCTTTCAGCAGGTAAGATTACGAAAACTCTGGCGGGATTAGAAAACTTCAAGTTCGCATTCAGAGTTGACCCTGAATATACAAGACTCCTTGTGGAAGAGCTTTCAAGAATGATGGTTTATTCACTGGCTATAATCGTGTTCAGCTTTTTCGTGGCACTGATCCTTAACCAGAAATTCAAGGGAAGAGCTCTTGTAAGAGCTATATTCTTCCTTCCGGTTATTCTTTCATCCGGTGTTATTATCGGTCTTGAATCAAATAACCAGCTCATGGCATCCCTGGCTCAGACAATTGAGCAGACAACAGAGGGTGTCAGCGTGACAGCAGCTCTTGAGGATATATTGAGAACAGCAGGCGTCGGTGTAAGAGCATACGAGCAGGTATTCGAGGTTATCGACAATATCTATGATGTAGCCCTTGCATCAGGTATCCAGATCATCATTTTCCTCTCAGGACTTCAGACCATCTCATCAAGCATGTATGAAGCCGCTGATATCGAGGGATGTACTAAATGGGAAAGCCTCTGGAAGATCACATTCCCTATGATAAGCTCACTTTTCCTTGTTAACTGGATTTACACAGTAGTCGATTTCTGTATGAGATCTGATAACCAGGTTATCGAGAAGATTCAGAAGGTTATGATCGATCAGCAGCAGTACGGAAATGCTTCAGCAATGTCTTGGATTTACTTTGTGCTTGTCCTTGCGTTTGTTGGAATTACATCATATTTCATTTCAAAGAGGGTTTACTATTATGACTAATTCAGAAGCTATGGCAAGCTATAAAAAGATGGGATTCTGGGAGAGAAACAAGCTCTCAGGAGGATACCTTCTTAAAAAAGTAATCGGAGAAAAGGCAGTAAGTATCATAAGATTCATTCTTTTATTCGGAATGTGCTTCATGATCATTCAGCCCATACTCAATAAAATCTCTGTAAGCTTTATGACAGAGCAGGATCTGTATAACCCCGTTGTAATCTCAATACCCGAGCATTTCACAACAGCCAATTACAGACTTGCTGCAGAGCTTATAAGCTTAAAAGAAGCGGTACTCAATTCATTTTTGATCTCACTTACCATTGCGGCACTACAGATTGCAGTGTGCACACTGGTTGGTTACGGATTTGCAAGATTTGAGTTCCCCGGTAAGAAGTTCTGGTTTGCGATGGTCCTTTTGGTAATTCTTATTCCGCCGCAGACAATTGCCAGCTCACTTCACCTTCACTTCAGATACTTTGATGTTCTTGGTATTTTCAAGTTGATAACCGGAGAGACGCTGAACCTTCGTGGATCAAAGTTACCTTATTACCTGATGAGTGCCGGATGTATGGGACTAAAGAACGGATTGTATATTTACATGATCCGTCAGTATTTCAGAAATATTCCCGGCGACCTGGAAGAGGCTGCTTATGTTGATGGTTGCGGAACACTTAAGACCTTCTTCACAATCATGCTTCCTCAGGCAAGACCTATTATTACTTCATGCTTCCTGTTTGCATTTGTATGGCAGTGGACAGACGGATTCTATTCCAGAATGTTCCTTGGAAGCACAAAGCTTGTAAGTACAGGACTTTCAAGAATCGTAGACAGCCTTGGAGCTTACATTCAGAGAATTAACGGAGTTAAGACCACAATTTCTGTTGCATATTCAAACTGTATTCTTGCAACAGGAACACTTATCATCATTGTACCTATTATTGTTATTTACCTCTTCGCACAGAGAGAATTCGTAGAAAGTATTAGCAGTACCGGTATAAAGATGTAAAAAAAGTAGTCAGCCGGAGCCTTTGCTCCGGAGGATATAAAAGTTTCCTATGAGTAGGAGTATTCAAAAAGGAGGATTAGAGTATGAAAAGATCTCTAACAACAAAGACAACCGCTGTTATCACAACAGCAGCCATGCTCATGAGTATGGCAGCATGCGGTGGCTCATCAAACACTGAGGCACCTGCAACTGAAGCAGACCAGGCTGAAGCTACAGAGACAGAAGAAGTAGCTGAGGATGCTGCAGAGGAAGAAACAGAGGACACAGAGGAAGCAGCTGATGAAGAAGAAGCTGACGAAGAAGAGGATGAGGAAGAGGAAGAAGTAGCTGATAGCGACTACGATCCTTATCAGGTTATCACAGATGCTGATGGCAACCCCATCGACCTTGGTGGTATGGATATCATCATCCGTGACTGGTGGTCAGGTGACCCGGCAGAACCTCAGAACGATTATGAGGAAGCTCTTCAGGAGTACAGAGATTGGATCCAGGAGACATACAACTTCACAATCAAGTCTCAGGCTATCTCCGATTGGGGTTCAACACCTACAGATTTCGTAGATTACGCTACAACAGGTGATGATGGCTCTAACTACCTCTTCACACTTCGTGATGATCCGGCTATCACATCAGCTATGGCTAACGGTCTTATGTATGACCTTTCTACACTTGACTGCCTTGATTTCTCACAGGATAAGTTCCAGAGAAACAAGCTTCATGAGCAGTACTCAGATGGCGACAAGATCTATGCTATGTTCGCTGGATATTCAGAAGCTCGTACAGGTGTTTACTTCAACAAGAGACTCCTTACAGATGCAGGTATCGATCCTGAGACAATCTATGATATGCAGGCAGACGGAACATGGACATGGGATGCTTTCGAGGATCTCCTTTCCAAGGTTCAGAGAGATACAGACAACGATGGTGTTATCGATGTTTATGGTCTTACACTTAACGAAGGTGTTATGACAACTGAGGCAGTATTTGCTAATAACGGTGAGTTTATCGGCAAGGATGCTAACGGATTTACATATGAACTTGAGAACCCTAACACACTTGAAGCTCTTGAGTGGTGCGTAAAGATCTATGACAACTATGATATGCCCGATCCTGAAGGCGCTGAGTGGGATTACTACAAAGAAGCATTCATCAACGGACAGGCTGCATTCCTTGTAGAGGATGAGTATGCTGGATGCCCTGGCAACTTCCTTGAGGATATGCCTGATGAACTTGGATTCGTTATGTTCCCTAAGGGACCTAAGGCTTCTGATTACATCAACGTTTGGACAAACAACCCGGTTTCAATTCCTGCTTGCTATGATGCTGATAAGGCTTGGAAGCTTGCATTCGCTTGGAACCTTTACACAAATGCTCCTGCAGCTGAGTATGTAGATTACAACGGATATCTTTCAACAGCTAGAAATGGTATCTTCGACAGCAGAGCAGTTGATGAGACTATCACAATGATGACAGAGAAGGGTACTATCGCATACCACGGCATGGTTCCTAACCTCAGCCTTGGTTCTGACTTCGTATGGAACATCGCTCCCGGCGCAGTTGTATCTGAGCAGGTTGAAGCAATCAGAGATACATGGAAGTCTTATGTAGATGATGCAAACAAATAATTAACATTTAACAGAAACTGTTAATGTAAATTTGGGCGGTGTCTGTAAAGACATCGCCCTATTTGTTTTTTAGGCAGATAACGTCGGTACTTTTTTAAAGAAGTGCTTTTTAACAGAACAAAATTGAAGGAATTTGATTATGCAGGTAATGGAAAGAAAAGGACCCACAGCGCCAAAGGATCCGGAGAAAAAACGCCCATATTTTTTCATAATGCAGGGTAAGGGAATATTCGGAGCTCCTCAGCCTGATGGAAGGGGAATTCAGTTTATATATGAAAATGACGGAAGGATCATTGATGCTGCAAAGCTTTCCGGTAATGTAACAGATGAAGAGATGCTTACTAACCTTAAGAGCACAAGGGGCTTCAGAAAAATGGTTCACAGTATCGGTGTAAGTGTTTCTTCAAGAATCAATGATGAAAAAGTAAAATTTGTAATGCAGATGTATCCGAGAAATCCCGGAGAACCTGCGACTGAGATAACAAAAGAATTTGAAACCGATGGTATGGAGACGACTATTGATCTTGCTGATGTTTCATGGGTTCCTACAGATTATGAGATAGGACAGATCCGCTTTGAATTTCCGGAATCCGGAGTTCAGGCAATGGCAGATGTGAGATTTTATCTAAACGACGGATTTACAGCTCCTCCGCAGCCAATGGAATATGCGGTGGATTTTGAATCTGACGGATATAAAGAAATGATTGCGAGAAGCCTTATGAAGGCAGGCAATACAAAAAGACTTGAAAAGGTTCTCGAAAAAGCGGCAATGGGTGAAGAAGTAACACTTTCATTCATAGGCGGTTCAATAACTCAAGGAGCAGGTGCTATACCGATCCATGAGAAAAGCTATGCAAGACTTTTTGCCAATGAATTCGAGAAGAAGTTCTCTAAGGAAGGAAAGGTTAAGCTTGTAAAAGCAGGCGTTGGCGGAACTCCCTCAGAGCTTGGAATGATCAGATTCGAGAGAGATGTTTTAAGAGATGGTCAGGAACAGCCGGATCTTGTAGTGATCGAGTTTGCTGTTAATGACGAGGGCGATGAGACCAAGGGCGTATGCTATGAGTCACTTGTAAGAAAGGCTCTTGCGCTTCCCTGGAAGCCTGCTGTAATACTGCTTTTTGCAGTATTCTCATACGACTGGAATCTTCAGGACAGACTGTCACCTGTCGGAGAAAGATATAACCTTCCTATGGTAAGCATTCTGAATGCTGTGACACCTCAGTTTTCTCTGCTTCCACAGGATGGCAGGGTAATATCCAAGAACCAGTTCTTCTATGATGTATATCACCCAAGTAACCTTGGACATCAGGTAATGTGTGACTCACTTCTTTATGTACTTGATGAAGTAAATGCAGGAAGAGTCGGAAGTAATGAAGAAGAAATACCTGTTGAAGATATCGCACCTGTCCTTGGCAAGGATTTTGAAAAGGTTATACTTCTTGACAGAAAAGAAATGCCGCTTTTAAAGAGCAGATTTGGAATAACTCTTTTTGAGATGGGTGCCTTCTCAGAAATAGATAAGGATCTTCAGAAGGTCGAGATGGATAGCGAGATTACTCAGGTTCCTGAGTTCCCCTATAACTGGGCACATCTTGATGATGCGCAGGGAGATGATCCTTTCAGATTAAAGCTTAGCTGTAAAAAGCTGCTGCTTGTTTTCAAGGATTCGGGACTTCCGACAGCAGGTACAGCAGAGGTATTTGTTGACGGTAAAAAGGTAATGGATGCCGATCCTTTAAAGACAGGCTGGACTCACTGCAATCCTGTCATCATCCTTAATGAGGAAGAGACAAAGGAACACGAAGTCGAGATTCGTATGGCTAAGGATATGGAGAGTAAAAAGTTCACAATACTGGGCTTTGGCGTTGTCGAATAAAAAATATTACACAAAAAAGTAAAATATTTTAAATTTTTATAAAAAATTAGTCCGCATAGTAGTGCGGACTATTATAAACTATATTATAATGTTCATTGTGAGCATAAACACTAACACAAAACCAGGCAAAATACAGAAGGGAAGGTGCATTAAATGGGAGATGCAAAAAGTTTTATCGCTGAAGGCAAGACTTTACTAGGAATTGAATTTGGTTCAACCAGAATCAAGGCAGTGCTTACAGATATGGATAACAATCCTATAGCACAGGGTTCTCACAGCTGGGAGAACAGACTTGATAATGGTATCTGGACTTATACCCTTGAGGATATTTGGGGTGGACTTCAGGACTGCTATGCAAACCTTGCTAAGGACGTTGAGAAGCAGTATGGGGAAAAGCTTACTAAGGTCGGAGCTATGGGCTTTTCAGCAATGATGCATGGCTATATGGCTTTTGATAAGGATGGAGAACTTCTTGTTCCCTTCCGTACATGGAGAAATACAATTACCGAGAAGGCTTCTGATGAGCTTACAGATCTTTTCGGCTATCACATTCCTCAGCGTTGGAGTATCGCTCATCTCTATCAGGCAATGCTTAACGGCGAGGAGCATGTTAGCAAGGTTGATTTCTTTACAACTCTTGCAGGTTATATTCACTGGCAGCTTACAGGCGAGAAGGTTCTCGGCGTAGGAGATGCTTCAGGTATGTTCCCTATCGACTCATCAACATGTGATTATAACGAGAAAATGGTAGGTCAGTTTGACAAGCTTACAGAGGAGAAGGGCTTTGGCTTTAAGCTTCGCGATATTATTCCGAAGTCTCTTCCCGCAGGAGCTGACGCAGGAAAGCTTACAGCTGAAGGCGCTAAGAAGCTCGATCCTACAGGAACACTTCAGGCAGGTATTCCCGTATGTCCTCCCGAGGGCGATGCAGGAACCGGAATGGTTGCCACAAACTCAGTTGGCGTAAGAACAGGTAACATCTCAGCAGGAACATCAGTATTTTCAATGGTCGTTCTTGAACATGACCTTTCAAAGGCATATCCTGAGCTTGACCTTGTTACAACACCTTCAGGCGAGCAGGTTGCAATGGTTCACTGCAATAACTGCACATCTGACCTCAACGCTTATGTAGGACTTTTCAGAGAGTTTGCACAGGCTGTTGGCGCCGATGTTGATGATGATACACTTTACGGAACACTTTACAGAAAGGCTATGGAGGGTGACGCAGATTGCGGCGGACTTCTTGCATATAACTATTTCTCAGGTGAGAGCATTACAGGCTTCAACGAAGGAAGACCTCTTTTCGTAAGAAGACCTGATGCAAAGATGAATCTTGCAAACTTCATGAGAACACATCTTTACACAGCACTTGGCGCTCTTAAGGTTGGTAACGATATCCTTATGAAGGAGGAGAATGTTAAGGCTGACTTCTTCTTTGGCCAGGGAGGATTCTTCAAGATAAGAGGCGTTGGTGACAGAGTTATGGCAGCAGCCCTCGATACACCCATTAAGCTTATGGAGACAGCTGGAGAAGGCGGTCCCTGGGGTCAGGCAATCCTTGCAGGTTTCATGCTTAATAAGGAAGATGGAGAGACGCTTGAGAATTACCTTAACAATAAGGTATTTAAGGATGGCAAGGTTGAGACCTGCGACCCTGTTGCTGATGACGTTAAGGGCTTTGATGAGTTCATGAAGGATTACAATGCTGGCCTCGCAATCGAGAGAGCTGCAGTAGATGTACTTAAGTAAAGGAGTAAATCATGTTAGAAGAACTTAAACAGAAAGTATACGAAGCAAATATTCTGCTTCCCAAGTACGGACTTGTAACCTTCACATGGGGCAATGTCAGTGAGATAGACAGAGAGTTAGGGCTTTTTGTAATTAAGCCAAGCGGCGTAGACTATGAGACCATGACTCCCGACGATATGGTTGTTATGGATCTTGATGGTAATAAGGTTGAGGGAAAGCTTAATCCCTCTTCCGACACACCTACTCACGTAGAGATTTACAAGGCATTTAAAGAAGTGGGCGGCGTTGTTCACACACATTCATCCTATGCCACAAGCTGGGCTCAGGCAGGAAGATCCATTCCCTGCTACGGCACAACCCATGCAGATTATTTTTATGGCGAGATTCCCTGCGTAAGATGTCTTACCAAGGAAGAGATAGAGGATGCCTATGAGGAGAACACAGGTCATCTTATCGTAAATGAGTTTAATGCCATGGGAAAAGACCCTGTTGCTGTTCCTGCAGTTCTTTGCAAGAACCACGGCGTATTCTCATGGGGTAAGGATGCTCATGAAGCCGTTCATAACGCAGTAGTAACAGAGGAAGTTGCCAAGATGGCATACAGATGCGAGGTTATCAATCCCAGAGTAATGCCAGCACCTCAGGAGCTCCAGGATAAGCACTACTACAGGAAACACGGTGCCAATGCTTATTATGGACAAAAGTAATCACTTAGCCCGGTTTTTTCGGGCTTAGTGTACTACTTTGTTCTGGCGAGGGCTTTGCCCGAGAGCAGAACTTCCTTATTAACAATATTTACGAATAACACCGCAAAAAATACGATAGACGCATATTTCTAAGTGTGCTAAATTTTATGTGAAGATTTTTCGCGCTATTAAAGCAAAGGAAGTGGAGGAATTATGACAAATAAAGAATTGCAGAAAATTGCAAACGAAGTCCGCAAGGGCATTGTTACGGCTGTTCATGCAGCAAAAGCAGGACATCCCGGCGGATCACTTTCAGCAGCAGATATCTATACATATCTGTATTTTGAGGAGATGAACATCGATCCCAAGGATCCTAAGGCTGAGAACCGTGATCGTTTTGTTCTTTCCAAAGGACATACAGCACCCGGACTTTACTCAGTAATGGCTCAGCGTGGTTATTTCCCTGTTGAGGAGCTTACAACTCTTCGTAAGCTTGGATCAAGACTTCAGGGACATCCCAGCATGCAGTACCTTCCCGGACTTGATATGTCTTCAGGTTCACTTGGACAGGGTATCTCAGTAGCATGCGGTATGGCACTTTCTGCAAAGCTTGATAATAAGGATTTCAGAACTTACACACTCCTTGGTGATGGTGAGATTGAAGAGGGTCAGGTATGGGAGGCAGCTATGTTTGCAGGCTTCCGTAAGCTTGATAACCTTGTAGTTATCGTTGATAACAACGGCCTTCAGATTGACGGACCTATTGATCAGGTTTGCTCACCTTATCCCATCGACAAGAAGTTTGAGGCATTTAACTTCCATGTAATCAATATTGATGCTCATGATTTTGATGCGATCAGAGCAGCCTTCAAGGAAGCAAGAGAGACTAAGGGTCAGCCCACAGCTATCATTGCTCATTCCATAAAGGGTAAGGGTGTATCCTTCATGGAGAACCAGGTTTCATGGCACGGTGTTGCACCTAACGATGAAGAGTACGCACAGGCAATGGAAGATCTTAATAAGATTGGCGAAGCATTAGAAGCATAAAAGTGGAGGTTACAAAATGAGCGAAGTTAAGAAAATTGCTACCAGAGACAGCTATGGTAAAGAGCTTATCGAGCTGGCTAAGGTTAATGATAAGGTTGTAGTTCTCGATGCTGACCTTGCTGCAGCAACAAGAACAGGCTGGTTTAAAAAGGAGTTTCCTGAGAGACATATCGACTGCGGTATTGCAGAGTGCAACATGATGGGTATCGCTGCAGGTCTTGCAACAACAGGTAAGATTCCTTTTGTCAGCACATTTGCTATGTTTGCAACAGGACGTGCTTTCGAGCAGGTTCGTAATTCAATCGGATATCCCCATCTCAACGTTAAAATCGGCGGAACACATGCCGGTATCACGGTAGGTGAGGACGGAGCAAGCCACCAGTGTAATGAGGACCTTGCTCTTATGCGCACAATTCCCGGAATGGTAGTTATGTGCCCTGCAGATGATATCGAGGCAAGAGCTTGCGTACGCGCAGCAGCTGAGCACGAGGGCCCTGTTTACATTCGTTTTGGACGTGCAGCTTGTCCTGTAGTTAATGACAGACCTGATTACAAGTTTGAACTTGGTAAGGGAACAGTTCTCCGTGAGGGAACAGATGTATCCATCATCGCTACAGGTATCGGTGTTGGTTCTGCTCTTGAAGCAGCTGAAAAGCTTGCTGCAGATGGCATCAGCGCAGAGGTTGTAAACATCTGCACAATCAAGCCCATCGACAGAGAGCTTGTTGTAGCAACTGCAAAGAAGACAGGCAAGGTTGTTACAGTTGAAGAGCATTCCGTAATCGGCGGTCTTGGAAGTGCTGTATGTGATGTACTTTCAGAAGAGTGCCCTACAGTTGTTAAGAAGATCGGTATGCAGGATCGCTATGGTGAGTCCGGAAGTGCAGGAGATCTTGTTAAGAAGTATGGTCTCGATGGTGAGGGTGTATACAACTCAGTTAAGGAATTCCTTAAGTAATTTATGCAATAATGATTTGACTCTCAGCCCACATATGTGATATATGTGGGCTGTTCAATTTTTTAAATATTGAATTTTGACAGAAATAATATATTACTTAAACGAACTAAAGAAATATAAAAAGGAATCAGAGAAATATGAACATTCTTGCACCATCAATTTTATCAGCAGATTTTACTGTCCTTGGAGAGCAGATCAAGGAAACAGAGGCAGCAGGAGCTGAGTACCTTCATTTTGACGTAATGGACGGTATATTTGTTCCTTCCATATCCTTTGGACTTCCTGTTTTAAAGTCTATTCGCAAGGCATCAAATCAGGTATATGATGTACACCTTATGATAGAGGAACCCATCAGATACATTGAGGAATTTGCCAAAGCAGGAGCGGATATTATAACCTTCCATCTTGAAGCTGCTTCAGACCCAAGAGAAGTAATAGAGAAAATAAAGAGCTGTGGTAAAAAGGCAGGTATCTCAATAAAGCCCAAAACATCTGTCGATGCATTAAAGCCTTATCTTGAACATGTGGATATGGTTCTTATCATGACGGTTGAACCCGGTTTTGGCGGTCAGAAATACATGGATGAATGCACTGCAAAAATAACTGAAGTGAGAAAACTTATCACTGATGCAGGTTTTTCCACAGATGTTGAGATAGACGGCGGAGTTACAATAGACAATGTCAATGTTCCATTAGAAGCAGGAGCAAATGTTATAGTTGCAGGATCTGCTGTTTTTAATGGTGATATTACCGAGAATACAAAGCTTTTAATGGAAAAGCTCACAAAGTGATATTTCCGGATATAACTGATTTTTGCATATATAAAATCAATAACAGGAAGCGGTGGCAGAGATGCTGCCGTTTTTTGTGTCCTACTGTGCCCTTTATTGACAATAGCGGCGCAAAAAGGCATACTAGAAATTGGCTAACTAGCTGTAGGTATGGATTTCTGACTATACAATAAGTTTGTGGCTAAAGAAAGGCAGAAGATGTACAAGAAGATTGAAAGAAATGCACCTTGCTGGTGCGGCAGCGGTAAAAAGTATAAGAGCTGTCATGAGGCCTTTGATGATAAGATCATAGGTTATGAGCGAATGGGACATATCGTCCCGAAGAGATCACTTATTAAAACAGAAAAAGATATCCTTGGAATCAAAGAGAGTGCCAAGATTAATATGGCATGTCTTGATGAAGTTGCTGATAAGATCAAGGCCGGAATGTCAACTCAGGATATTGATGACATTGTTGCAGATGTTACAAAGAAGATGGGCGGTATAGCAGCACCTCTTAATTATGAGGGCTTCCCCAAAAGTGTCTGCACATCCATTAATGACATGGTTTGCCATGGTATACCTTCCAAAGACGACATTCTTAAGGATGGCGACATTATTAATGTTGACTGTTCTACTATATTAAATGGCTATTTTTCAGATTCTTCCCGAATGTTCTGCATCGGTGATGTGGATCCTGAGTGGAAGAAGCTGGTTGATGTGACCAAGGAAGCTATGGAGATAGGTATTAAAGCTGTAAAGCCCTGGACCCCTTTGGGAGATATGGGCGATGCAGTTCACCAGCATGCGCTTAAGCATGGCTATACAGTAGTTCGCGAAATCGGCGGACACGGATGCGGCAATGAATTCCACGAAGAGCCTTTTGTAAGCTTCGTAAGTAAACCAGGTACCGAGATGCTCATGGTACCCGGCATGGTATTTACGATTGAGCCCATGATCAATATGGGTACTGACAGAATCTTTGTTGATGAAGAGAATGACTGGACCGTTTACACAGAAGACGGTGCACCGTCAGCTCAGTGGGAAGTAGAGCTTCTGGTCACAGAAGACGGCTGCGAGCTTCTTTGCTGGTAACCCTCATCTGTCAGCTTCGCTGACACCTTCTCCCTGGAAGGGAGAAGGCAAAAAACAAAAATATATATCACCTCATTTGATGCCTTCCCCCTTTAGGGGGAAGGTGGCACGAAGTGCCGGATGAGGGAGAAGGAGATATAATGCAGAACAAAGGTAAATATTATATAACAACGGCAATTGCCTATACATCAGGAAAACCTCATATCGGAAACAGCTATGAGATAGTCCTTGCAGATGCAATTGCCAGATACAAGAGAAAAGATGGTTATGATGTTCATTTCCAGACTGGTTCTGATGAGCATGGCCAGAAAATCGAGACAAGAGCTATTGAGGCAGGATTTGATAGCCCTAAGGCATTTGTAGACGATGTGGCAGGCGTTATCAAGGGTCTTTGGGACATGATGGATACCTCCTATGATCGTTTCATCCGTACAACAGATGAGGATCATGTACAGCAGGTTCAGAAGATTTTCAAGAAGTTCTATGATCAGGGCGACATCTATAAGGGTTCCTACAAGGGAATGTACTGTACAGAGTGTGAGGCATTCTATACAGAGTCTCAGCTTGTAGACGGAAAATGTCCTGAGTGCGGATCAGATGTACATCCCGCTGAAGAGGAAGCATATTTCTTCAAAATGAGTAAGTATGCACAGCAGCTTATCGATCATATCAACAGCCATCCTGAATTCATTCAGCCTGTTTCCCGTAAGAACGAGATGATGAACAACTTCCTTCTTCCCGGTCTTCAGGATCTTTGCGTATCAAGAACCTCATTTAAGTGGGGAATTCCTGTAACCTTTGATGAGAAGCATGTTGTTTATGTATGGCTTGATGCACTTTCAAACTAT
Organism: Butyrivibrio sp. WCD3002; assembly: GCF_000424265.1. Classification (GTDB taxonomy): domain Bacteria; phylum Bacillota; class Clostridia; order Lachnospirales; family Lachnospiraceae; genus Butyrivibrio. The sequence goes on along the minus strand of NZ_AUJO01000013.1, from coordinate 65,052 downwards.
ATAACAGGTATCGGTTTTGATGTAGATAACAGCAGTGAGTCCTACAAAAAGTGGTGGCCTGCGGACCTTCACCTTATCGGTAAGGATATTATCAGATTCCATACAATCTATTGGCCTATTTTCCTTCTTGCTCTTGGCGAGCCTCTTCCGAAGCAGATTTTCGGACATCCCTGGCTCCTTCAGGGCGGCGAGAAGATGAGTAAGTCCAAGGGTAACGTTATCTACGCTGATGACCTTGTAAGTATCTTTGATGTAGATCCTGTTAAGTATTTCGTGCTTCACGAGATGCCTTATGATAATGATGGTGTTATTTCCTGGGAACTAATGGTTGAAAGATACAACTCTGACCTTGCTAATACCCTCGGTAACCTTGTAAACCGTACAATTGCTATGTCCAACAAGTACTTTGGCGGAGTAGTGGCGGATAAGGGCGTTGAAGGCGGCGTAGATGCTGACCTTAAGGCTGTATGCACAGGTGCTTATGAAAAGGTTGAGAAAAAGATGGATGAGCTTCGCGTAGCTGATGCTCTTACCGAGATTTTCACAGTATTTAAGCGCTGCAACAAATATATTGATGAGACTGAGCCCTGGAACCTTGCAAAGGATGAGGCACAGTCAGACAGACTGGCAACAGTTCTTTATAATCTTGTTGAAGGTATTACAATCGGCACAAGTCTTCTTGAGCCCTTTATGCCCAGAACTGCTGAGAAGATCTTTAACATGCTCAATACAAAGAGCCGTGATTTTGATACCCTCTCTGAGTTTGGTAAATATGTAAGCGGCACAAAGGTGACAGATGCTCCTGAGCAGTGCTTTGCAAGAAAAGATCTTAATGAGGTTCTTGCAGAAGCAGCAAAGATCACTGAGAAGCAGAAGGCAGATTATATTGAGTCTCAGAAGAAAGCAAAAGAAAACCTCACAAAGGCTGGAATGCTCAGAGAAGCAAACGCTATCGTAATCGGTGGCGGTGATAGTGATGCAGAAGAAGGTGCTTCCGAGGGTATCGATATTCCTGCAAAGGATGAGATCACCTTTGATGATTTCATGAAGCTTCAGTTCCAGGTAGGTGAGATCATCGCATGTGAAGCTGTTCCGAAGTCCAAGAAGCTTCTCTGCTCACAGGTTAAGATTGGAAGCCAGGTTAAGCAGATTGTATCCGGAATCCGCAAATACTACACTCCCGAGGAGATGGTTGGTAAGAAGGTTATGGTTCTTGTAAACCTCAAGCCCGCAATGCTTGCAGGTGTTAAATCAGAGGGTATGCTCCTTTGTGCAGAGGATGCAGAGGGTAATCTTGCACTGATGACTCCTGAGAAGGCAATGCCTTCAGGTGCTGAGATAGCATAAATTATTATTTTGTGACATAATTTACGAATTTTTAAGAATGCACATTACGAAATTGTGGTAAAATAGTATTTAGAAAAACTGTCAAAAAATGTGGATGGTATAGAAAATTTTTGGCATTACTATTAAGGGGGTTATTATGGCACGAAAAGAGGAGCTTACCTACAAATCAAGAGACCGCGAAACCACGATTCATGCAATAAGATGGATTCCTGAGGAGAAGCCGATCGCAATATTGCAGATAATTCATGGTATGCAGGAGTTTATAGACCGCTACGATGAATTTGCAAGATATATGGCAGATAATGGCATTCTCGTTATAGGTAATGATCATCTTGGTCATGGCGGATCAGTTTCAGAGAGAGTTCCTTATGGATATTTTTGCAAGAACGATCCTGCTACAGTGCTTCTTAGAGATGCGCACAGACTTAAGAAGATGACTCAGGAAGAGTATCCCGGAATCCCTGTAATACTTATGGGACACAGCTTTGGATCCTTTGTTGCCAGAGAGTATCTTACAAGATACGGCACAGGTATTCAGGGCGCCATCATTCAGGGAACAGGCTATATGTCTATAGGTACCATCAAAGCCGGCAAGGGAATGGCTGCTTTCATTGGCGCTATGCTTGGTGAAAAGCACAGATCAGGATTCCTTAACAACACAGCATTTAAGGGATACCTCAGCCGTATATCCAGTCCCAAGACCAAGTTTGACTGGCTCTCACACAATGAAGAGAGTGTAAATAAATACATAAATGATCCAAGAGATAATTTTGTATTCACAGTAAACGGTTTTGAGACACTTTTTGAGCTTCTTTCAAGAGTTCAGGATACAGGCAAGATGGAGGATATTCCCAAGAAGCTTCCTATCCTTCTTACAGCAGGAAAAGAAGATCCCGTTGGTGAGTATGGCTCCGGTGTAGAGCAGCTCTATAAGGTTTGGACAGAGCAGATCGGTCTTACCAATGTTGAACTTAAGCTCTATGACGGAATGAGACATGAGCTTCAGCAGGAGATCGGAAGAGAAACTGTATTCGCTGATCAGCTTGCATGGATCAAGAAGACCATCGGATAAAAAATATTTAATGAATTATATGTCTGAGCATGATATTATGTATTGTGCTCAGGCATTATTTTTTTGTTTCTAGATTTAGGAGTTATTTATTATGGGAAAATTATTTGATTTAGACAGTCCTTTTATGAGGGCGCTTAACAAAATCGCAGATCTTATGCTGCTCAATCTTGTAGTTTTATTCTTTTTGGTTGTTCCTTTTACAGGTGGTGCGGCTCTTACCGGAATGCATTATGTACTTCTTAAGATGGTTAGAGATGAAGAGAGCTATATTATAAAAGGCTTCTGGAAATCCTTTAAGCTTAATTTTAAGCAGGCAACTATTCTGTGGATCATCGTTTTTGCAGTAGGTGCGATAATTGGTGTTGACTTTGCATGGATTTATTACAACGCTACAAAGGTACCGGCTGCTTATACATATGTAATGTTTGGTGTCAGCATACTGCTTTACATGGTTTCGCTTTACATCTTCCCGCTGCAGTCAAGGTTCGATAATCCGATTAATCGTACTCTGAAGAATTCTGTGATGTTTGCAATCCTTGGTCTGCCAAGAACGGTAGGAATGACTCTGGTTTCACTTATTCCGATCGTTCTGCTTTACTTTTTTGATATGCAGATCCTTCCTATTCTCATCCTTTTTGGAGTAACAGGACCTTCATTTCTTATGGCGCTTATGTACAACGGACTTTTCAAGAGATTTGAGCCCAAGGTAGAAGAAGAGGTCAAAGAGCCTGTGAATGACGAAGATGACGAAGAACTTCAGGCAGCAATCAAGCGCATGCAGGAAGCCAGAGACAGGAAATAAAAGCCAATAATTCAAGCAGGATTTAAGGTGATTTGTCACATTGTACATAAGATTTTAATATCTTTGTGCAAAAATTCCTAACCAATTTATAAAAAAATTATTAAATGGCAATTCTTACAACGAATGGTCAAATCTTTGTATAATTGTTGCATAGCCAAAGCATAGTGCTTTGGCTATACTTTTATTTGTCAGGAGCGGAAAGCTCTTTTTTTGAGAAATAGGAGGGAAACTAAAAATGGCAAGTTTAACACTTGAAAATGTATGCAAAGTTTATCCTAACGGTTTCGAAGCTGTTAAGAATTTCAATCTTGATATCCAGGATAAGGAGTTCATCATCTTCGTAGGACCTTCAGGATGTGGTAAGTCAACAACACTTCGTATGATCGCAGGTCTTGAGGACATCTCTTCCGGTACACTTAAAATCGGTGACCGTGTAGTTAACGATGTAGAGCCTAAGGACAGAGATATCGCAATGGTATTCCAGAACTACGCTCTGTATCCTCATATGACTGTTTATGATAACATGGCATTTGGTCTTAAGCTTCGTAAAGTTCCGAAGCAGGAGATCGATAAGATGGTAAAGGATGCAGCTAAGATCCTTGACCTTACAAACCTTCTTGATCGTAAGCCTAAGGCTCTTTCAGGTGGACAGAGACAGCGTGTTGCTATGGGACGTGCTATCGTTCGTAATCCTAAGGTATTCCTTATGGATGAGCCTCTTTCAAACCTTGATGCTAAGCTCCGTGTTCAGATGAGAACAGAGATCGCTAAGCTTCACCAGAGACTTGGTACCACAATCATCTACGTTACACACGATCAGACCGAGGCTATGACACTTGGTACAAGAATCGTTGTTATGAAGGACGGTGTTGTTCAGCAGGTAGATACACCTCAGAACCTCTATGATAAGCCTTGCAACCTCTTCGTTGCAGGATTCATGGGATCACCTCAGATGAACTTCCTTGATGCAGAAGTAGAAGTATCAGGCGACAAGGCTTGCCTCAAGATCGCTGGCCAGTCAATCGAGCTTCCTCCGGCAAAGGCTAAGAAGGTTATCGATGGTGGTTACGCTGGAAAGACTGTAACATTCGGTATCCGTCCTGAGGATGTTGATGATTCTGAGATGGTTGTTAGCACATCTAAGGCTGTATTCGAGTCAACAATCAACGTATACGAGCTTCTTGGTGCAGAAGTTTATCTGTACTTTGATCTTGCAGGCTTCCCTGTAACAGCTAGAGTTGATTCTCGTACAACAGCTAGACCTGGCGATAAGGTTAAGTTTGCTTTCGATGTTGAGAAGATTCACGTATTCGACAAAGAGACAGAGAAGGTTATCACAAACTGATATATGCTAGCATAATATGCGCAAATAATGAGCTGTGCTTTACGTAAATTCGTAAGGCACAGCTTTTTTTCTATATACAACGTGCTAAAATTATTTTAGAATTAATCATATATTAATTAACGGAGGCAGAAATATCATGATTTCAGCTCAGATTATACAGACCAGTATAGACGAATTATCAGCAATAACCAGGGTTCAGCTAAGCGTCTTGGATTTGAATGGTAAAATTGTTGCTGCTACAGCTGAAGCGCCTTCATTTGACAGCGCTTTTATTTCGGATTTTGCAGGATCAGCCGTTGACTCTCAGGTTATTGGCGGGGTTCATCTCCTTAAGATTTTTGACGAGGGAGAGCTTTTGTACATTCTAATAGCTTCCGGTCAGGGCGAAGACGCTTACATGGTTGGAAAAATCTGTGTGAGTCAGCTACAGAACCTTATTATCGCCTACAAGGAAAAGTACGACAGAAATAACTTTTTCCAGAACCTTCTGTTGGATAACCTCCTGCTTATCGATATTTATAATCGTGCAAAGAAGCTAAGAATAGATGTAAATGTGCCAAGAGTAATCATTCTTGTTGAGACAAGAGCAGAGAGGGACAGTGGTGCAGCAGAGCTTTTATCCAGCATGTTCACATCCCAGGCCGGGGATTATGTAACTGCCGTTGATGAGAACAGCGTTATCCTCGTGAAGTCTGTTAAGGCAGGCGAGAGCTACGAGGATATAGATGATATCGCAAACACTATTGTAGATATGATGAACACGGAGGCTATGCTTGATGTTCGCGTATCCTACGGAACAATAGTAGGGGAGATTAAGGACCTCAGTAAATCCTATAAGGAAGCCAAGATGGCTCTTGATGTAGGAAAAATCTTCTACGCAGAGAGGCATGTGACTGCATATAATACCCTTGGAATAGGCAGACTAATTTATCAGCTTCCCATTAATCTTTGCAGGATTTTCATCGATGAGATATTCGGTGACAGAGAGGTTCCTGAGAACCTTGACGAAGAGACACTAAACACTGTTAACAAGTTCTTTGAGAACAATCTTAATGTATCAGAGACTTCAAGACAGCTCTTTGTGCACAGAAATACTCTTGTGTATAGGATTGAGAAGCTTCAGAAGGCAACAGGTCTTGATGTAAGGACCTTTGATGAAGCATTGACCTTTAAGATTGCAATGATGGTTCTCAATTATATGAGATATGTAGATAAAAGCGATTTCTAAGTGTTGTGAAAACATAAAAATTTCGCCGGATAGTGACTAGCTATCCGGCGTTTTATATTCCTTCAAAATCAAAGGCAGGAATAAAGCTTTCTGAATCAGTGCCGCTTCCCTGGAAAAATCCATTTTCGATTCCGAGATCTATGCAGTAGTCAATAAGTTTGTCGTAGTCATCTTCATTTACGCCGGTAAGGAGTTCCGGGAATTCAGTCAGATCACCGTGGGGTGTAAACTGATTCATGATGCTTAGATATACTTTGTCTGAAAAGGTAGATAAAAGCTCTCTTACCACATTCATGGAATCCCTTAGCTGACCGGGAAGCATCAGGTGACGCACAATGACACCGGATTTCATGAGGGGGCCGAAATAATCATCTTCGCTGTTTTCCATAAGATCATTATAGGCAGAAGCGCCAATACCTTCGGTAAATAGTGGCTCACCAACCTGCCGAAGCATTTCAGATATTGCAGCCATGGAAACCTTAAAATATGAAGGTGCTTTGCTGTACCTTATTGCCAGTTCGTCAGAGTAATACTTACAATCCGGTAAATATATATCAATAAGTCCATCAAGAGCCTTTATAGTCTCAACATTTTCATAGGCACTAGTGTTGTAGACAATTGGTATTATCAAACCTTCTGATTTCGCCTTTTCAAGAGCGGGAATTATCAGAGGAACAAAATGTGTTGGTGTCACAAGATTTATATTGGAAGCCTTTTTGTCCTGAAGCTCTAAAAATATCTGTGATAAGCGATCCGTAGAAATTTCCTTTGAAATATCGCCTGATGCAATCTCGCTGTTTTGACAGAAGACACATCGCATATTACAGCCGGAGAAAAATACTGTCCCCGAGCCATTTGTGCCTGAAATGCAGGGCTCTTCCCACATATGAAGGTAGGCCATTGCAGCGGTAAGAGTGCCGCCCTGACCACAGTAGCCCTTTATGCCGGCTACTCTGTTTACGCCGCATTTTCTTGGACATAGTATGCAGTTTTCAAGTGAAAGAATATCTGACATTAAGGGATATACCTCAGAGAACTTGAGAAATTAAAATAAGAAGGTTTATTCATTTGAATCTTCTAAAGCCATGGCAGCCTTTTTGGCTTCTTTTTCTGCCTTGTTTCTTTTTCTGAGCTCAGTAAAAAATTCCTTAAGGATAGCACTGCAGTCTTCCTCAAGGACGCCCTTTGTGATCTCGACCTGGTGATTAAACTCAGGGTTGTCAAGAATGTTGATGACAGTTCCGCCGGATCCTGCTTTGGGGCTTAAGGCACCCATAACGACACGGGGAATTCTGGACTGGACTATGGCGCCTGCACACATCTGGCATGGCTCTAAGGTGACATAAAGAGTACAGTCCTCAAGTCTCCAGTCCCCAATCTTTTTACAGGCCTTTTTAATAGCTGTAATCTCAGCATGACAAAGCACGGACTTATCGGTGTTACGTCTGTTGTAGCCTCGACCTATTATTTTTCCGTCATAGACGATTACGCAGCCGATCGGCACTTCACCCAGTTCTATGGCTTTTCTTGCTTGTGCAAGGGCAGCCTTCATGTACTTTTTATCAAGCTTATCTCTGAGAATATCATCAGAGAGGTTTTTATCAGCCATATAATATTGCTCCTGTGGCATACCCGGATTCAATATAAATAATTGACAATCGGGTAAGGTTTGCGTATTATTTAAAAATGACGGTCTTGTAATGGGTGCATGCATCCGTGCGGATTTGGGTCTTATGCAATGAGAACCCACGAACCGTGTCAGGTCGGGAACGAAGCAGCACTAAGAGGAATTTCTCATGTGTTGTAAGGTAGCCTGGGTTCGCCGCATGCATCCTTTACAGGATCGTTTTTCTTAAAGGACAAGCCTTTAAGAAAACACTCCGTGAGGATGCGCATCGGCGCATTAGGAAATTGTTGCTTTCAGCAACTGCGCCTCGCGCACGAATTTCGCAAGCGAAATTCGATTCTATTATTTGACAATCCTGCTCCGATTTATCTTTCTACGTCTGTCATGTCGACGCCGCTCATCTGATCGAGAAGCTTCATCTTTGTATCATAGAGTCTCTTTGAAAGGTCAACGTGTACCGAGTGAGGATTGAAGAGACGTCTTGTGGCATCCCATAAGGTTTCCTGCTCTTCAAGGCAGTACTTACGAATATCCATAGTCTTGGGAGATTCATATACACATTCACCATTTTTGAAAATAGGAACCATGATCTCGCGAAGAGTAAATGAGCCAGCGGGAAGAAGTGTCTTTTTCCAGGGCTCAAGGGGATCAAAGAGAAGAAGCTGCTTGTCCTCTGTAAAGGTCTCATTCTCGAGACAGATAAGGTCAGCCTTTACCTTGCCGTTTGCCTTTTCATAAACCCTGTAAATCTTCTTGTTTCCGGGATTTGTAATCTTCTCGGAATTCTCTGAAAGCTTGATCTTGGGCTCAAAATTGCCATCCTCACCCATTACGGCAGCAAGCTTATAAACACCTCCAAAGGACGGGTTATCTTTAGCTGTGATAAGGTGAGTACCAACACCCCAGGAAGTGATTGCAGCGCCTTGAGTTTTAAGAGAAGTGATCAGATACTCATCAAGGTCATTGGATGCGGAAATAACTGCATCGGGGAAGCCGGCTTCATCAAGCATTTTTCTTGCTTCCTTAGAAAGATAAGCAAGGTCGCCGCTGTCGAGACGGATTCCGTAGAAGCTGAGGTCGATTCCTTCTTCCTTCATTTCCTTAAATACTCTGATAGCATTGGGAACACCTGATTTTAATGTGTCATAGGTGTCAACGAGAAGGATGCATGCTGAAGGATAAAGCTTTGCGTAAGTCTTGAAAGCTGTGTACTCATCAGGAAAGCTCATGATCCAGCTATGAGCATGGGTGCCCTTAACGGGAACATCGAAGAGCTGGCCGCAAAGAACGTTACTTGTTCCCACACAGCCGCCGATAACTGCTGCTCTTGCACCGTAGGTACCTGCATCGGGACCCTGTGCGCGTCTTAAACCAAATTCCATTATGCCGTCACCCTGTGCAGCGTAGCAAATACGGGCTGACTTTGTAGCAATAAGGGACTGGTGATTAATGATGTTAAGGATAGCAGTCTCAATGAGCTGTGCTTCCATGATAGGAGCGATTACCTTTACAAGGGGCTCTCTTGGGAAAATGATGGTTCCCTCAGGGATTGAATAAATATCTCCGCTGAATTTGAAGTCTCTGAGGTAGTCAAGGAAATCCTCATCGAAAATGCCTACGCTTCTTAAATATTCGATATCTTCGTCATCGAAATGAAGCTCCTTAATATATTTTATCAATTGCTCTAAGCCGGCCATGATTGAATAGCCGCCGCCAAAGGGATTGTTTCTGAAAAAAGCATCGAAGATAACAGTCTCGTTCTGAGACTTGTTCTTGAAGTAGCCCTGCATCATTGTGAGTTCGTACAGGTCAGTGAGTAGAGTCAGATTCTGTCTGTCCATAATTACCCCCGTTTGCAAAATATGTCAGAAAATTATGTGACTTAGTTCGCAAATCCTTTTTTATTTTGATTTTTCGGATAAAATATCCAAATACAATAATACTACCAGAATGCATTAACTGTCATTGTTTTTTCATTATAGTTATATTAAAATTAATAGGCTTTTGATATAATGTCAGATAGTGGTTTAGTCTGATTAATCATGAGGTTTTTGATATGGGAGAATACGATAACTTACTAAATACCGGTAATGAGATAGTCAAAGAGGTCAACAAGGCCATAAGTACCGGTGATTATAGCAGTCTTGGGGATACAATCAGAGTCCAGGTTCAGGACGCAGTCAAGAAGGCAACAGAGAATCCGGGTCAGAATTTCCAGGGTAGAGCATCTGCTCAGAGAACAGTTACATACTCCAGCGGAAGAGTAGTTCCGATGCATGGACGCGCATTTAGAACGCCGTTCTTTGCATCAATGGTTTCAAAATCAAAGGGTATAGGCAAGATAATTGCAGGCTCAATAGGGTCGTTTTTCTTTGGATTTCCTGCATTGTTCTGTATTATCGGCCTTATGGTAGATTTTAAGGAAGCAATTATTCCTTTTATAATCTTTTCTCTACTTACGGCGCTTAACCTTTTATTCTTAAGAAATGGTATAAAAGATAACAAGCTGGCTAAGGAATATAAGAAATACGGAAACATACTGGGAAATTCCGAGTACTTTGCGGTTAGAGATCTGGCAGTGGCAGCAGGAGAGATGTCAGATTCCGTTCTTACGAATATTAAGAACATGATGAAAAGAGGCTTTCTTCCTCAGGCACGACTCGATAGTGCCGAGACCACTGTAATGCTTACCCAGAGAGCTTATGAGAGATATCTCAATGCCGAGGTGGACAGACAGGAGAGGGAGCGTAAGCAGAGACAGGAAGAGATGCAGGGATCTCTTCAGAAGAGGCAGACTGAGCAGACTGATGACAACGGCCTTTCCGGAATAGTAAGGGAAGGTAATGAGTACCTCAATACGATCAGGAAAATAAATGAAGAAATACCCGGCGATGAGATGAGTTCCAAGCTTTATCAGCTTGAAAACATCATGAGCAGGATATTCTCACAGGTTGAGAAGCAGCCTGAATGTGCAGATGATCTTAGAAAATTCATGAATTATTATCTGCCTACTACAATAAAGCTTCTAAACGCATACGTTGATCTCGATAAGCAGCCTGAGGTTGGAAATAACATATCCCAGACAAAACGCGAGATTGAGGATGCGATAGATGTTATAAACAGCGCTTTTGAGAATCTGCTGGATAGTCTTTTCCAGGATATGGCATGGGATATTTCATCAGACATATCTGTTATGAAGACAATGATGGCTCAGGACGGCCTTACACAAGACGGCTTAAGAAGCGCATTACAGAATTCCGCAGCAGAGGCTCCGGTAGCGCAAGCAGCCACAGCAACACAGGCGGCGCCCATGGCAGCAGCTGCAGCACCTGTATCATCCATGCAGATGGATACAGCGATGGCTCAGGCAGCTCAGACGGCACAGGCCGTAGCACCTGCCGCACAGGAACAGGCAAAAGTAGAATTAAAATTCTAAGGGAGGATATTTTTAATGGCAGACGAATTCAAAGAGTTTGAGAACTCGGCACCGACATTATCATTTGGGGCAGTAGCAGAGGAGCCTGCACCGGCACCGGCCGCTGCAGCAACACAGGCAGCACCTGTATCACCGATAGAGGCTATGGCAAAGGAAGCTAACCTCAGCGAAGAGGAGATGAAGCAGGTAGATGCTTTTGTAGATCAGATCGATCTCAAAAACTCTCAGGCGGTAATGAACTATGGTGCAGGTACACAGAAGAAGATGGCAGATTTTTCAGAGAAGGCCATCGACAATGTTCGTACAAAGGATATGGGACAGGTAGGCGATATGATCGCAGGTCTTGTCACAGAGCTTAAGAACTTTGATGTAGAAGAGGATGAGAAGGGAATCATCGCTCTTTTCAAGAAGGGATCAAATAAGCTTAATGTTATGAAGGCAAAATATGCCAAGGTTGAGACTAATGTTGAGACTATCAGCCGCGAGCTTGAGCGTCATGAGCAGCAGCTTATGAAGGACGTTGCGGTTCTCGACAATATGTATGACTTAAACCTCAATTATTACAAAGAGCTTTCAATGTATATCATTGCTGGTAAGAAGAAGCTTGAGCAGGTTCGTGCTACAGATCTTGTTGAAGCTCAGAAGAAGGCAGAGCAGTCAGGACTTCCTGAGGATGCTCAGGCAGCGAGAGACCTTGCATCTCTTTGCGACAGATTTGAGAAGAAGATCTACGACCTTGAGCTTACACGTACAATCGCTATGCAGACAGGTCCTCAGATCCGTATGGTACAGAGCGCTGATACAACTATGGCTGAGAAGATTCAGTCTACTCTTGTTAACACAATTCCGCTTTGGAAGAACCAGATGGTTATCGCCATCGGTATCGAGCACTCAGCACAGGCTGCTAAGGCAGAGCGCGAAGTTAACAACATGACAAACGAGCTTCTTAGAAAGAATGCCGATGCTCTTAAGGTTGCATCTATTGAGGCAGCTAAGGAATCTGAGAGAGGTATCGTAGATATCGAGACTCTTAAGCATACAAATGAGACTCTTATCACAACTCTTGATGAAGTAATGAAGATTCAGACAGAGGGTAAGGAGAAGCGTAAGGCAGCAGAGGCTGAGCTTACTCAGATCGAAGGACAGCTTCGTGAAAAACTCCTTCAGGCATCCAAGAACTGATATCATAAGACGCACAGCATATAATTACAGGCAAATAGGAAGGTGTTTAAATAATGGAACAGAAAATGAAGGAAGAAGTCCTTGCCGGTTTCGCTAAGGTATTTGGGGAGACAGACGGAGTTAAGGCATATTTTGCTCCCGGAAGAGTGAATCTTATCGGAGAGCATACCGATTATAACGGCGGTCATGTTTTTCCCTGCGCTCTTACCATCGGTACCTACGGAGCAGCAGCTAAGAGAAACGACAGAAAAATGCGTTTCTTCTCAATGAACTTTGAAAATTCAAAGGTTATTGAAGGCTCACTTGATGATATAGAGAGCTCTAAGAAGGCGGGCTGGACAGCATATCCTGCAGGTGTGGTTTGGGCCTTTGAGCAGAGAGGCTTTAAGCTTGATACAGGCTTTGATCTTTGTATCTATGGAAATATTCCCAATGGATCAGGTCTTTCCTCATCTGCATCACTGGAGGTTCTTACAGGATTTATATTAAGAGACCTGTATGGCTTTGATGTTACTAATCAGGACCTTGCTCTTATAGGACAGTATTCCGAGAATAATTTTAACGGCTGTAACTGCGGTATTATGGATCAGTTTGCAGTAGCTATGGGAAAAGAGGATAATGCGATTTTCCTTGATACGGCAGATCTTTCATTTGAATATGCACCCATAAGTCTTAAGGGAGCTAAGATTGTAATAGCTAATACAAATAAGAAGCACAAGCTCACAGATTCTCAGTACAACGCAAGAAGAAGTGCCTGTGAGAAGGCTCTTTCAGAGATTCAGACCGTATGTGAGATCAAGGGTCTTGGAGATCTTTCACCTGAGGAATTTGAGGCGCATAAGGATGCTATTAAGGATGATGACCGCAGAATTAAGGCTAAGCATGCGGTTTACGAGAACCAGCGTACAATAGACGCTGTGGCAGCTCTTAAGGCAGGCGACCTTACAAAGTTTGGTCAGCTTATGAATGCATCTCACGTATCACTTCGTGATGATTATGATGTAACAGGTGTAGAGCTTGATACTCTTGCTGAGGAAGCATGGAAGATTCCCGGTGTCATCGGTTCCCGTATGACAGGCGGCGGATTTGGCGGCTGTACTGTTTCTATCGTAAAGGATGAAGCTGTTGAAGAATTTAAGGAGAAGGTTGGAAAAGCTTATCTTGATAAGATTGGCTATGAAGCTACCTTCTACACTGTAGAAATCGGTGATGGCCCTACAATACTCTAAAAAGAAAACTCCTTACAGAGATTCTGTAAGGAGTCTTTTTATTTGATCTTTACTTAGAGAGCGAAGCTCCTCTGCTACAGGTAAAAGCGCGGAGATCTTTTCTTTTTTCTCGGAGTCTGACAGCGTGAGCTTATTCTGATAAAGATCGGTAAGAAGCTTATAGGTGGCTGTTACATCTGTTCCTGTGTCGGTCGCGAATTCGAGGACAGTAGTTGCCTCATTATATAGTTCGGCATCATACAGGAGCTTGCCCCATTTTTGAAGGTTTGTAACAAGGGTAGTATAGTTTTGGTCATACTTGGTGAGCTCTGTTATATTCGGAGCTCCGTATTCAAGCTTAAGATCCGTATTGGTGAAGCCTGTCAGATTAACGACCTTTTGGTCTGCAAGGGATCTGATGACCTTCTCGCAGTATCTGGATTCATCATCATCAAGCTTTCCAAAGGGGAGAGAATCCAGAGGAATCTTTATGTAGTTTAGATTATCAAGGGGCTTTTTTCTTGTGAAATTAGCCTTGCGCTCCTTTTCCCAGAAGTCGGCTTCCTTGGATTCTATCTTATAACTTGTTCTTCTTATGGCAATCTGCGTAATCAGAACAAGTAGTATAAAGCTTGTAAAAAAAGGCATCTTCATATATAATATCCTTTCAGAAAATGAGGAGATAAATTATGTTAAAGTTTTTTAATTCCGGTAAAAATAAAAAGCTTATTTCAGCAATTATTATTATCGTACTTATCCTTGCACTCGTCATTCCTCTTGCAAGTAGTGCGCTTTCATTCTGATAATAGCACATACCGGATATAGGCGAAATGGAGAAGTTATGAAAAAATTTATTTATGGCTTTGTTTTGGTGTTAGCTTTTGCACTTTTTGTTCCCATGGGAAGCGCAAAGGCTTCTTCTGATACAATCGCCAATGGAATCTTTATTGGTGATGTTGATGTATCAGGGATGACAAAAGAAGAGGCCACCTCTGCAGTTAATTCCTACATCGAACAGTTGGGGCAAAAAAACATTACCCTCAAGGGTAAAGATGAAACTCAGAGACTGACAGTTCAGGCAGGAGCCTTCGGCCTTGGTTTTGCAAACCCCGAGGTTGTGGATGAAGCTTACGGCCTTGGAAAAGAAGGTAATATCATTCAGCGCTATAAGGCCATGAAGGATATTCAGAATAACGGTCATCGCTATGATATCCAGTACTCTTTTAATGATGATGCTATTTATCAGATTCTTGATGTTGACTGTGCATCTTTCAATGTATCCAAGGTAAATTACACACTGACCAAGACTGATTCGGGATTTGTGGTATCAGATGGACAGGTTGGATATATCCTTGATGAGAAGAGCTCACTTGCAAATATTAAAAATTATATTCAGAACGAGTGGAATCACGAGGATGGCGAGATAGATATAGCAATCGAAGAGGATGCTCCTCTTGGAAGCTATGAGGCACTTAGCAAAGTCGGTGATGTACTTGGAACATATACTACAAGCTATAAGTCATCAGGTTCAGCCAGAAGTGCTAACGTTGCTAACGGATGCTCACTTATTAATGGAAAGACAATATATCCCGGGGAGGAATTCTCGGTACTTGATACTATTACACCATTTACAGAGGCAAATGGTTATTTCCCTGCAGGCTCATATTTAAACGGTCTTGTTGTAGAGAGTGTCGGCGGCGGAATCTGCCAGGTTTCGACCACACTTTATAACGCAGTATTAAAGGCAGAGCTTGAGGTTACAGAAAGGCACAACCATTCAATGATCATCAACTATGTAGATCCTTCAATGGACGCTGCTATTGCAGAGTCGGGCGGAAAGAACTTTAAGTTCGTAAACAGCTCAGAATATCCTATTTATATAGAAGGCTACACTACTTCAGATAAGCACATTACCTTTACTATTTATGGTGTAGAGACAAGACCTGCTTCACATAAGGTAGAGTATAAGAGCGAAGTTCTTGAGACAATACCTGCCGGACCGGATCAAATAGTTGCTGATGCAAGTCAGCCCATAGGTTCTATATCATCACAGGCAGCTCATATCGGATACAAGGCACAGCTTTGGAAGATAACTTATGAAGATGGCGTTGAGACAGGCAGAGAGGTTGTTAACAGCAGTAATTACAAGATGGTGCCCAAGATCGTTACAGTCGGAACAGCTACCGGTGATCCTACTGCAGCAGCGCAGATTGCTACAGCCATTGCTACAGGCGATATTAATCAGGTTAATGCAGTAGCAGGTGCCATTGCAGCAGTTCAGGCAGCGCAGGCAACAGAAGGTGCTGATGTAGAGGCAGCGCAGGCTGCAGCCGCAGCAGCGGCAGCAGGAGCAGAAGCTCAGCTTGCGGCTCAGCAGGCAGCAGCGGCAGCAGGTGAGACTCCTGCAGAAGCTCCGGCGGAAGCACCTGCAGAGGCACCCGCAGAAGCGGATCCGGAAGCAGTAACGACAGAGGTTCCTGTAGAGACACCGGAAGGCTGATGGAGATAAGGAATGAGAATAGGTAAGGCTACAGAAAGCATACTTAACAGATCCGTATTAAAGCTTATAAGAGATAAAAATAAGAAAAGCGCAGTTTCAAACTGCGCTTATTCTATAGATGGCGAAGAAATCCTGGCAAGTGCCATCAGTACCATTACGGCACCTGTCCAAAATGTTGGATACTATGCTGTATATAATGCAATAAATAACCTTTATGCAGACGGTATCACTCCTCAAATGGCCATGATCAATATCATGCTGCCGGCAGAAGCAGAGGAGAGTGAGCTTAAGCAGATATCAAGGGATTGCAAAAGGGCGGCTGATGAACTTGGCATTTCAATAAGAGGAGGTCACACAGAGGTTACGGATGCCCTCACAAGGTCTCTTGTAAGTGCAGTGATTTCGGGCACCGGTAGAGATGCAGCTTCTATTAATAATCATCCCCGGAAGGCCAAAGCCGGTGATGCCATCATCATGACCAAGTGGGCAGGTATTGAGGGCAGTGCAATTCTTGCAGATGAGTGTCATGACAAACTTAAGGAGAGACTTCCCGAATACATTATTTCGGAGACATCAGGACTTAAGAAGTATATCTCTGTAAGGGAAGAAGCAGAGATAGCCAGGGAGTTTAAGGCATCATTCATACAAGATGTATCATCCGGAGGAGTTTTTGCAGCTTTATGGGAGCTTGGAACCAGAGCGGGTTGTGGTTTTCAGGTGGATCTTAAAGAGATTCCAATGAGACAGGAAATCATAGAGATTACGAATTGTCTGCTGGTCAATCCTTATATGCTTGCATCAAACGGATCGCTTCTTTTTATAACAGGAGAAGAAGAACCCGCCATAA
This sequence comes from Butyrivibrio sp. WCD3002, assembly GCF_000424265.1. Classification (GTDB taxonomy): domain Bacteria; phylum Bacillota; class Clostridia; order Lachnospirales; family Lachnospiraceae; genus Butyrivibrio. The sequence continues at coordinate 48,458 of NZ_AUJO01000013.1, read as the reverse complement.
GAAGGCTTGAAGAGGCAGGAATACCTGCTGCGGTCATTGGAAGAGTATGTGATGGAAACGACCGTCTTATAATTAATGACGGAGAGAAGCGATTTTTGGATAAGCCTGCAGCGGATGAGCTTTTGCGAATAGATGAATTAAGGACGAAATAGATATTTCTCGTAACATAGAGGAGGTATGCTATACATCTGCTTTATGGTAAAATAGGAAACGTATGGGCTGTGCAGGAAATTTTTCATAATATTCTATGTATGGCGGTGACCGGATGCAGTAAACTTTCCGGTTTAGAACTTCAGTAGGGGAGGCAATTATGATTAACAGAGATGAATTACTTAGAACTATCGAAAAGAACAGTCGAATCGGTATAGATGAACTGGCGGTTATACTTGGCGCGGAGGAGGTAGAAGTCGCGAATGAGCTAAAGAGCCTTGAGGAAGAAGGCGTTATCTGCGGTTATCATACAATGATAGACTGGTCTAAGACCTCCATAGATAAAGTTATGGCCTTAATCGAGGTAAAGGTTACTCCTCAGAGAGGAATCGGTTTTGATTCAATTGCAGAGAGAATTTATAAATATCCTGAAGTAACAAGCGTATATCTGCTTTCCGGTGGTTTTGACCTTATGGTCATTCTGGAAGGCAAGACCCTTAAGGAGGTTGCAGGCTTTGTAACAAATAAGCTTTCACCCCTTGATACGGTACTTAGCTGCTCTACACACTTTATTTTGCAGAAGTACAAGGATCACGGAACAATACTGACAAAGAAATATGAAGATACAAGGGAGAAGATTACGCCATGAGGAATCCTTTAGCAGATACAATCGTAGATATTAAGCCCTCTGGAATACGTAAATTCTTCGACGTTGTTAAGACCATCGACGGCGCTATCTCGCTTGGCGTTGGTGAACCTGATTTTGACACGCCATGGCATATCCGTGATGAGGGTATATATTCACTGGAAAAAGGCAGAACCTTCTATACATCCAACTCAGGACTTATGGAGCTTAAGGAAGAGGTCTGCAATTACCTTAAAAGAAAGCACAATCTTGACTATGATCCGGCATCTCAGGTTCTTGTAACGGTTGGTGGATCGGAAGCAATTGATCTTGCTTTCAGAGCGATGATAAATCCCGGGGATGAGGTGCTTATACCCCAGCCCAGCTATGTCTCATATGAGCCATGTGCTATTCTTGCAGGTGCTAAGCCTGTCATTATTGAGCTTAAGGAAGAAAATGAGTTCAGACTTACAGCTGAAGAGATTTTGGAGCATGTAACTGACAGAACCAAGATACTGGTTCTTCCTTTCCCCAATAACCCTACAGGCGCAATCATGGAGAGAAAAGATCTTGAGAGCATAGCAGAGGTTATTAAGGAAAAAGACATTTTTGTTTTGTCTGACGAGATATATTCTGAACTGACATACACTGATAAGCATGTCTCTATTACAGAGATACCGGGAATGTATGAGAGAACTATCCTGATCAACGGCTTTTCAAAGGCCTATGCCATGACAGGATGGAGACTTGGATACGCCTGCGGTCCTAAGGAAATCTTAGAGCAGATGACCAAAATTCATCAGTATGCTATTATGTGCGCTCCCACAACCAGCCAGTATGCTGCTGTTGAAGCCCTGAAAAACGGTGATGAAGACGTGGCTATGATGCGCGAGCAGTATAACCAGAGAAGGCGCTATCTTTTAAATGAGTTCAGAGAGATGAGACTTCCATGTTTTGAGCCCTTTGGAGCCTTTTATATTTTCCCCAGCATCAAGCGTTTTGGCATGAGCAGTGATGAATTTGCCACCAAGCTTCTTCAGGAGGAAAAGCTTGCGGTTGTTCCAGGAACGGCCTTTGGTGACTGCGGTGAAGGCTTTATAAGAATATCCTATGCATATTCGCTTGAAGACCTTAAGAAGGCTGTGGAGAGACTTAAGAGATTTATCTCAAGGTATGAATGAGTTTTGATGTAGTACCGGGGGAATTATGGATAATAAAAACAGCGAAGAATTAGATAAAGTTAATAGTCCAATAGCGACACCTGACTTTATGAGGGAGAAAATAAAGCAGCGTCCAATAAATAAGAAAAAGCTTCTTAGAAGGACGCTTATCACAATGACACTGGCCGTGGTATTTGGTGCAGTGGCATGTCTTACCTTTGTTTTTCTCTCGCCTGTCATAAATAATAAGCTTTATCCGGAGGAGACACCGGCGCCAATAGCTCTTACCACAGAGGATACGGTTACCGATGAGATGCAGCCGGAGGATATGTATGCCGATGATAATGCAATTGCGGCAGAGGCGGCCAGTGTTGCAATAGATATGGCATCCACGGAGATTGACAGGATGCAGCGGGAGATCAATTCCTTCAGGATAAGCTCGTCGGATTACGCAGATATGTATGCTGCGCTAAAGGACATTGCCTATGAGGGAGAAAAGAGCATTGTAAAGGTTACGGCTCTTACCTCAGATACCAATTGGTTCAACGATCCTTATGACAGCACAGATGACATCTCTGGTCTTATTGTGGCGGAGAACGGCTCGGAATATCTGATACTGGTTCAGACCTCTGCAATAAAGGATGCAGAATCAGTACAGGTTACATTTGTTGATGAGACCTCTGCAAGAGCCTATCTTAAGCTTAGTGATAAGAACACGGGACTCAGTGTTATCGCAGTCAGAGTGAACTATGTTTCGGATGACACCAAGAAAAAGATAGCTACAGCAAAGCTTGGTAAATCAAATGGTGCATCTGTTACAGGTACGCCCGTTATTGCTATCGGAAGTCCGACAGGTACACTTGATTCAATAAGCTATGGTTTTGTTACATCATCCAATGTAGATATGGGCATCTGCGACAGCAACTATAAGCTGCTTACTACGGATATCTACGGAAGCAGCAGTGCAAGTGGTGCAATTATTGATCTTTCCGGGGCTGTGATAGGCTTTACGGATATGGATTATAATTCTGAAAACCTGCCAAATGTTCTTTGTGCTATAGGTATAACAGAGCTAAGATCCCTAATAGAGGATCTATCAAACGGAACGGGAAGAAGCTATCTTGGACTCCACGGGCAGAGTGTTCCCGAGGCTGTTCAGGAGGGACAGAATATTCCATCAGGTGCTTATATTACCCGGACAGAAATGGATTCTCCTGCCATGCTTGCAGGAATACAGAGCGGAGATATTATAACCAAGATCAATGATACAGAAATCGGCGGCTATGATTCACTTGTGGAGGAGCTGATAAGGCTTCATCCCGGCGCTGATATCACACTGACTCTTATGAGACAGGCTACAGATGGTTACGTTGAGCTTAATATCGACATGGAGATAGGAAATTCAACTACCACCGATTAATTAAGTAATATTTAGAATTGAGGATTTTTATGAAATTTATTAAGGATTTTAACACCGGCGACAGAATAGCGGATATATACCTGTGCAAGCATATACAGGTAGCTACAACCAAGAACGGAAAGAACTATTATTCCGTTACACTTCAGGACAAGACAGGAACGGTTGATGCCAAGGTGTGGGAACCTAACAGCGAAGGTATAGATGATTTTTCAGATTTGGATTATATCGATGTATATGGAGAAGTAACAAGCTTCAATGGAGCTCTTCAGGTAAACATTAAGAGAGCAAGGCTCTGTCATGAGGGCGAATATGATCAGTCCATGTACCTTCCTGTTTCAGAGAAGAATAATGATGAGATGTTTAAAGAGCTTCTTACTCTCATCGATTCAGTTAAGAATGTGCATTTAAAGAAGCTTCTTAATCTCTTTTTCAGAGAGGATGAGGAGTTTATCAGGGCATTTAGAAATTCATCTGCTGCTAAATCTGTTCACCATGCATTTATAGGTGGATTGTTAGAGCATACCTTAAGTGTTACGAAGCTCTGCAATTATTTTGCAAGCAGCTATCCTGCACTTAACAGGGATTTGCTTATTACAGCAGCAGTGTGCCATGACATAGGTAAGATCAAAGAAATATCACTTTTTCCTACAAACGACTATACTGACGAGGGCCAGTTCCTCGGACATATCGTCATGGGAAGCGAGATGGTGGCTGAAAAGGCAAGACTTATTGAGGGCTTTCCTGTGCTTTTAAAGCAGGAGCTTCAGCACTGCATTTTAGCTCACCATGGAAAATTTGAATATGGATCACCCAAAATGCCTGCAATTATTGAGGCCATGGCGCTTCATCTTGCAGATAATACAGATGCTAAGATGGAAACCTTTACAGAGATACTAAAAAACACTAATGAGATAGGTTGGCTTGGCTATAACAGACTTATGGAGAGCAACCTTTTTGACACAAGAGTAGAATCATGAATGAAAAAGTATTACATGTACTTGAGTATGACAAAATAGTAGATAAACTCAGTACTTTTGCAACGTCTGAGCCCGGAAAGAGGATGTGCCGCGAGCTTTTGCCATCCTCTGATTTAAGGGAGATAGACAGAAATTTAAAAAAGACAAATGCCGCTATAGCGCGCATTTTCAAAAAAGGCTCAGTGTCCTTTGGAAGTAACAGAGAGCTTAGTGGTTACTTAAAGGCACTTAAAATCGGAAGCTCCCTGGATGCTCCGCAGCTTTTAAATATCGCAGGATTTCTTGATAACGTAAACAGAGTAAAGAGCTATGGAAGAGCAGACAAGGAAGAGGATACAAGGGATGTCCTTTCAGATATGTTTGATGGACTTGAACCCCTTACTCCCGTTGCTGCAGAGATCAGAAGATGCATCATTTCAGAGGATGAGATTTCATCAGATGCCAGCTCGACTCTGAGGTCCATCCGAAGGGATATCACCCTCACAGGAGAAAGAATCCACGCACAGCTTAATAAGATGGTTACAGGTTCTTACAGATCCTATCTTCAGGAGCCTGTTGTAACCATGCGCGGAGACAGATACTGTATCCCGGTTAAGGCTGAGTACAAGGGACAGGTAAGCGGAATCGTACATGACCAGTCATCAAGCGGTTCGACACTGTTCATTGAGCCCAGCGTAATAGTTGAGATGAATAACAAGCTAAGAGAGCTTGCAGGCTTAGAGAAGGCGGAGATCGATGTGATCCTTGCGAGATTATCGTCTGAGGCAGCGGATTATCTGACAGCCCTTTCCGATGATGCAAAGCTTATGACAGAGCTTGATTTCATTTTTGCAAAGGCATCCCTTGCACTTGATCAGGAAGCTATTACTCCTATTTTCAATGAGGAGCATTACTTCAACATCATTAAAGGAAGACATCCCCTTCTTGATAAAAAGAAGGCAGTGCCCATTGATGTTTATGCCGGAAAAGACTTTGATATGATCATCATCACAGGTCCCAACACCGGTGGTAAAACCGTTACTCTTAAGACAGTAGGACTGCTTACACTTATGGGACAGGCAGGTCTTGCCATACCCGCAGCGGACAGGTCAGAGCTTTCTGTTTTTGAAGAGATTTATGCAGATATAGGTGATGAGCAGAGTATAGAGCAGAGCCTTTCAACCTTCTCATCTCACATGACAAACACAGTAAGTATTCTGGAAAATGCCGATGAAAATTCACTGTGTCTATTTGATGAGCTTGGTGCAGGTACTGATCCCACAGAGGGAGCGGCTCTTGCGATTTCTATATTGAATCACCTTCACGAGAGAGGTATCAGGACCCTTGCAACAACCCACTACAGTGAGCTGAAGGTTTATGCTCTTACTACAGAAGGTATACAGAATGCCAGCTGTGAATTTGATGTGGAATCCTTAAGACCCACATACAGATTGCTTATCGGTATTCCCGGAAAAAGTAATGCTTTTGCTATTTCCAAGAGACTTGGTCTTTCACAGAAGATTATCGATGCTGCCGGTGAACAGATAAGTCAGGACAACAGGAAATTCGAGGATCTTCTTACTGACCTTGAAAACAGCAGGGTAACAATTGAGAATGAGCGCCTCGAAATAGAGAGATACAAAGAGGAAGTTGAGAAGCTTAAGGAAGAGCTTAAGAGTAAGCAGAACAGACTTGATGAATCCCGTGATAAGATTCTTAGAAAAGCCAATGAGGAAGCAAGACAGATTCTTCAGGAAGCTAAGGATACAGCAGACGAGACCATAAGGACCGTAAGAAAGGCCCAGGCAGGTATACCTATTCAGGAGCTTGAGAAGGCAAGGCAGAATGTCGGAGCTAAAATTTCAGACAAGAACAGCAAGCTTTCTATTAAGAATAAGCCCCAGAGCGGAGCGCATAAGGCCCTTAAGCCATCACAGATAAAGCTTGGGGATTCTGTAAGGATCATTTCAATGGGACTTAAGGGAACAATCAGTTCCAAACCTGATAAAGACGGTAATCTTGTGGTACAATGTGGTATTATGAAGTCCAGGGCAAATATTAATGATCTGGAGCTTATAAAGGAAGAGGGCGGCAAAGAGCAGATGAAGAAGTTCTACGGAAAGTACAAGATGGACCTTTCCGGAGCTAAGAACATCGGAACAGAGCTAAACCTCATCGGTATGAATTCGGCAGATGCCATTGCTGAGCTTGATAAGTACCTTGATAGTGCATACGTATCACACCTTCCTTCCGTTCGAATCGTTCATGGCAAGGGATCGGGAATATTAAGACAGGCAGTGCATGAGCACTTAAAGGCAGCTCCTTATGTTAAGTCCTTTAAGCTTGGCGAATTTGGCGAAGGAGATTCCGGAGTTACGGTAGTTACTTTTATAAAATAAACAGACAGGTGGTATGAGGTCTGAGTGTTTAGGGGGATAAATGGTAAGCAAACAGAAAATTTTGATCGTTGATGACGACAATAATATTGCAGAGCTGATCTCGCTTTATCTTGTGAAGGAATGCTTTGAGACTCTTATTGTCGGGGATGGGGAATCTGCGTTGGAGGCCTTTGAGACCTTTGCACCGAATCTGATTCTTCTTGATCTGATGCTTCCCGGTATCGATGGATATCAGGTTTGCAGAGAGATCAGAATGAAGTCACAGTGCCCCATAATAATGCTTTCTGCAAAGGGAGAAGTCTTTGATAAGGTACTTGGCCTTGAGATGGGTGCCGATGACTACATGGAGAAGCCTTTTGATTCCAAGGAGCTGGTAGCAAGAGTAAAGGCAGTGCTTAGAAGATACAAGCCTGTGATGACAGAGCCTGAGCCCACTGATGATAAGGTGGTAAGATATCAGGATCTTGAGATCAATATGACAAACTACTCTGTAAATTATCAGGGTGCCAGAATCGATATGCCGCCTAAGGAACTGGAGCTTTTATATTTCCTTGCTTCTTCACCAAACAGAGTGTTCACAAGAGAGCAGCTTCTTGATCAGATCTGGGGCTATGAATATGTAGGTGATACTAGAACCGTAGACGTACATATTAAACGCCTTAGGGAAAAGATCAAGGATCACGAGACCTGGCGCATAGCAACTATCTGGGGTATCGGATATAAATTCGAGGTACAGGTATAATTTGTCCCGTGTCGCAGATGCTGCTTCGACAGATTTTATTAATCAAAATTAAATTACTGCGGGCTTACATCCTTGCTCTTATACTGCAGAGGTGTAAGTCCGTATTCTTTTTTGAAATATGTTATGAAGCTGCTGGTGCTTGGAAATGCCAAAAGATCCGAAATAGCTGAGACGGAAAGGGATGTGGTCTCGATAAGGGTCCTTGCATATTCAAGCTTTCTGCTTCTTATGAAGGTCATGGGACGCATTCCAAGCTCCTTTGCAAAGGTATCGGAAATATAATTTGCTGAGCGGTGACTTATCTGCGACAGCGTCTTCATTGTAATGTTATCGTGAAGATGACGAAGAATGTATTCACAGCAGGACTTGGTGATGGGGCCACACTCTTTTAAGGCGTAGTCGTGAACAGCGTAGGTGAAGTCCCGAAGAGCCTTGTTGCTTAGAAGATTGATCTTCATGATGTCATTTATTTTGTCCATGTACCGCAGATATCCGTCACTTATGGCGTAGGCAATGTGCTCAGGAAGACCGCCGTCTATGGCAGCTCTTGTAGCCAGGGTAACATTAGCTATAAGAAGATATTTCGCAAAAAGAAGAGGACTCTCTGAAACATCTCCCACAGTGTCAGGACCTGCAAAGGCACCTTTGGTATAGGGCTCTATTACACTAGTTCTTGTTTTTACAATATTTTCAAAAGAGGTGGATATTATTTCATCTATTCTTACCACATCCCCGGCTGCCACATAGTAATACATGGCTTTTTCCTGAATTCTGCGGGTTCCGTTATCAGGTCCCGGAGTATCATTAGTCATGAAAATATGCTGGGAGACAGAAGCGAATATCTGCTTGGATTCCTCCTTTATCAGCTTTTCCATCTTTTCAATATTCTTTTTTATGTGTTCTTCTTTTGTTTCCTGTCTATTGTTTTCGCTCATTTTGTTATCGTATTAGCATATATGAATAAATGGTAAAAAGTATTTTTGGTAAAAATTTATCTGTAAAATCTTATATTTATCTGTTAAATATCATAGCATTTTTCCCTATTATTGTTAATATCAATTTATCGGTTATAAGAGTGATTTCGGTACTCAAATAGTTTTACCGGGAAAGGAATTAAAAATGGCGACAGATATAAAGAAACTTGTTTCAGAGATGACACTTGAAGAAAAGGCATCCCTCCTTGGCGGCGATGACTTCTGGCACACCAAGGCAGTAGAGAGACTTGGTATTCCTAAGTTTATGATGTCAGATGGACCTCACGGTCTTCGTAAGCAGGACACAGAGGGAGATCACCTGGGAGTTAACGACAGTATTAAGGCTGTATGTTTCCCTGCTGCATGTGCTACAGCTTCAAGTTTTGATACAGATATGATTGGCAAAATGGGCGAAGCTATAGGCGATGAGTGCCAGGCTGAGGATCTTTCCATAGTACTTGGCCCTGCTGTAAATATTAAGAGAAGTCCTCTTTGCGGAAGAAATTTTGAGTATTTTTCAGAGGATCCTTACCTTGCAGGTAAGATGGCAGCAGCATATATCAACGGCGTTCAGTCAAGACACGTTGGAACCAGCATTAAGCACTTTGCGCTTAATAACCAGGAGTTTTTCCGTATGAGCAACTCTTCAGAAGCTTCTGAGAGAACCATGCGTGAGATTTACTTCCCAGCATTTGAGATCGCAGTAAGAGAGTCACAGCCAAAGACTGTTATGTGCTCCTACAACAAGATAAACGGAACCTACGCTTCAGATAATGAGTGGCTTCTTACCAAGGTTCTCAGGGATGACTGGGGATACGAAGGCTTCGTAATGACAGACTGGGGGGCTGTTGATGACAGAGTACAGGGCGTGCGCGCAGGTCTTGAGCTTGAGATGCCCGGAAACACTGCTGAGAATGATGCCAAGATCGTTGCAGCAGTTAAGAGCGGCGAGCTTGATGAGAAGCTTGTGGACAGATCCTGCGAGAGAATCCTCAAGGTTGTTTATGACTATTTTGATAACAAAAAGGAAGGCGTAGTATTCGACAGAGACGCAGATCACGAGAAAGCAACAGAGATTGCTGCAGAGTGCGCAGTACTTCTTGAAAATAACGGCATTCTTCCTCTTGATGCAAATAAGAAGATTGTTTACATCGGCGAGTATGCAGAGGCACCCAGATATCAGGGCGGCGGCTCAAGCCACATCAACTCATCCAAGGTTACAAGTGCTCTTGAATCAGCAAAGGCAAAGGGCAGAAATGTAGAGTATGTAAAGGGCTTCCCGGCACAGGCAGACGAACCCCTTGATAAGGCAGAACTTGATAAGGCTCTTGCGGCAGCTAAGAGCGCTGACGCAGTAGTTATTTTTGCTGGACTTCCTGACATTATCGAGTCTGAAGGCTATGACAGAGAAGATATGAACATGCCTGCAGCTCAGAACGAGCTCATTGAGGCAGTTGCAGAGGTTAATGAGAACGTGGTTGTTGTTCTTCATAACGGAAGCCCCGTTGAAACACCCTGGGCTGATGATGTAGCAGCAATCCTTGAGATGTATCTTGGCGGACAGGGCGTAGGTGAAGCTACAGATAAGCTCCTCTATGGCGAGAAGAACCCTAGCGGACATCTTGCTGAGACCTTCCCCATGAGAGTTCAGGATAACCCTTCATACCTTAACTTTAATACAGATCCTGAGAAGTGCTACTACAGCGAAGGCGTTTATGTTGGATACCGCTACTATGACAAGAAGATGATGCCTGTACGCTGGGCATTTGGACATGGCCTGTCCTATACAACCTTCGAGCTTTCAAATCTCAGGGTTTCATCCGACAAGATGAGTGATGATACCAAGATCAAGGTATGCGTAGACGTTAAGAACACAGGCTCTGTTGCAGGAAAAGAAGTAGTTCAGCTCTATGTGGGCGATTTGAACGGAACTCCCGACAGACCCGTTAAGGAGCTTAAGGGCTTTGCAAAGGTTGAGGTAGCTCCCGGAGAGACCAAGACCGTAGAGATGGAGATCTGCTCAAGAGCACTTTCATATTTTGATGAAGGCCTTGGCGATTGGTTTGCTCCCACAGGAAAATATGAACTTCTTGTTGGTAATGCAAGTGACAACATCACTCTTCGCACAGAGATCAGCTTCGAGACAAAGAAGATTAAGCCTATGAGAGTTGATGGTTCTCTTACAGTCGGCGAGCTTATGGCTAATGCCGCAACTGCACCTATCATCGGTGAAATAATGAAAAAGGCAATGGAGAATTCGCCTTTCGAAGGAGCAGAGGAAAACGATGCTATCGGAGATAAGATGATGCAGGAGATGATCAAGTTCATGCCTGTTAAATCTCTTAAGTCCTTTGGAATGATGAATGATGAGCAGGCAGAGCAGCTCCTTGACGCGGTAAAGGCTGCACTTTCAAAATAATTAAATATGCTTCTCATTAAGGTCCTCGGGGTGGTGTAACAAGTGCCGCTCTGGGGGCTTTTTTAATTTGGGCATGTGTCGCGCAAGGATTTCGCAAGCGAAATCCTATTTTATGTTAAAATATATTTGATTACTATAAATAACAGAGGACATAATGAAACGTACACTTTATCTTAAATTTCTAATTGCATATCTGCTTTTTGGAATTTTCGGATTCATAATGGTTGCCACCTTCGTATCCAACATGACCTTTGAGCACTGTAAGAGAGAAAAAGCGGAATCTCTCTATGCGGAAGCAACGCAGATTGCCAATACCTATGCGGCCGATCTGTATAATGCTGAGACATCCCTTGATACCGTTCATCGCCAGCTCAGTGCTTTGTCGGCATACATGGCAGGTGCGAAGATATGGATAGTAAACCCTTCCGGACGTCTCGTTCTTGATTCGTCCAAGATCATCAGCCAGAACGAAGAAATCATAGTTGACGGCTTTGATCCCACAGTAACTGCCGGAAGCTATTACACCATCGGAACCTTCTGGGGCTGTTTTACAGAAGACAACATGAGCGTGTTTGCGCCTATTACAGCTAACTATAAGGTGCAGGCTTACGTGGTAATTCATCTTCCCATCAATCAGATCAGGAAAACTGCAGACGGATACCTCAACATCTCCTATCTGATGCTGGTTGTCATGTTCCTTTTGTCACTGATAATACTTATCTTTTTTACAGAGCTTGTATACATACCACTTAGAAGGATTACCCAGGCTACAGAGCAGTACGCATCGGGAAATATGGACTACGAGTTCTCCGTTGAATCAGAGGATGAGATGGGATATCTTGCGGCATCCCTTTCATATATGGCAGGCGAGATCGCAAGACAGGAGGATGATCAGAAAAAATTCGTGGCAAATGTATCCCACGATTTCAGATCTCCCCTTACCTCGATACGAGGCTATTTGTCCGCAATGCTGGATGGAACAATTCCTCCCGAGATGCATGAAAAATATCTGGGCATCGTTTTAAATGAGACAGAGAGACTTACCAAGCTTACAAACGGTCTCCTTACCCTGAACAATCTAAACGCCAGGGGCATGCTTCTTGAGAGAGCTGACTTTGATATAAATCAGGTAATAAGAAATACCGCGGCATCCTTTGAAATGACCTGTCTTGAGAAAAAGATTGCAATTGAACTTGTTTTGACGGATGATAAGATGCTGGTTAACGCTGACCTCAGTAAGATTCAGCAGGTTCTTTATAACCTTCTTGATAATGCTATTAAATTCAGTCACCACGATTCAGTTATCAAAATTGAGACCACAGAAAAAAGACGCAAGGTTTTCGTATCCGTTAAGGACAGCGGTATCGGAATCCCCAAGGAAGATCAGAAGATGGTCTTCGAGCGTTTTTATAAATCAGATGCTTCAAGAGGAAAAGATAAGAAGGGCACAGGCCTTGGCCTTTCTATCGTAAAAGAGATTATTAAGGCCCACGGCGAAAATATAAACTGCATCTCTACCTATGGGGTTGGCACAGAATTTATTTTTTCCATTCCAAAAGCCGCTTCCATGGACAGTGATGAGGAGGTTTAAAAGGCGTATTTTAGCGCCTTTTCATAATAATTGCAGTAATAGGAGATTTTTAATGCATATAGTATTGCTTCAGCCGGAGATTCCGCAGAACACCGGCAATATAGGAAGGACCTGCGTTGCAACAGGCAGCAGTCTTCATTTGATAGAGCCCATTGGCTTTGCCCTTCACGGAAAAGACATAAAGCGTGCGGGCATGGACTACTGGGATAAGCTTGATTACACCAGATATACCAACTACGAAGAATTTAAGGAAAAGCACAAGGGAGCCAAGGTCTGGCTTGCAACCACCAAGGCAAAGCGTTCTTATACAGAGGTATCCTTTGGACCTGACGATTTCATCATGTTTGGAAAAGAAAGCGCAGGAATTCCTGAGGAAATTCTTGTGGAAAACGAAGAGGATTGCATAAGAATTCCCATGGGACACGATATCAGATCCCTGAATTTATCTAATTCCGTTGCGATAGTTTTATATGAAGCCCTTAGACAGAACGGCTTTCCCGGAATGGAAGAAGAGGGAGAACTCCACAGACTTAAGTGGAAGGATTGATATATTAGTAAGGCTTATCTGCCTGATAAGAAGATATTCCTAAGGAAATACAGGAGAAATAAATGTCAAAGAAAAGTACAGCAAAGGAGAATACACCCTATAAAAAGGGTGATGTTCTCACTGTAAAAATTGAAGATATAGGAAATGACGGGGAGGGTATTGGCAAAGTTAATGGCTATACCCTTTTTGTAAAGGATGCGGTTATCGGCGATCTTGTAAAGGTCTCGATAATGAAGAGTAAGAAAAACTATGCTTACGCTCACCTTGATGAGGTAATAGAGGCTTCGGATTGCAGAGTGGAGCCTCCTTGCCCTGTGTCAAAGGCCTGCGGCGGATGCCAGATTCAGAACATGGCTTACGAAAAGCAGCTTGAATTCAAGCAGAACAAGGTAAGGAATAACATTGTAAGACTTGGCGGTTTTGATGGGGATTTTATCGATGGCATAATGAAGCCCATTATTGGAATGGATATTTCACATTTCAGGTATCGCAATAAGGCTCAATTTCCAATTGGTACAGGCAAGGACGGACAGCCGATAGCTGGATTCTATGCGGGAAGAACCCATGCAATTATCCCGGTGGAGGATTGCCTTCTTGGAACTGAAGAAAATAAAGAGATTCTTGAAATCGTTCTTGATCATATGAAAAAGTATGGCATTTCTGCCTATGATGAGACTACAGGCAAGGGTGTGATGCGACATGTACTTATCCGCAAGGGATTTACCAGTGGTGAGATCATGGTTTGTCTTGTTGTGAATGCTAAGGATGGGAAAGCAGGTAAGAGTAATGCATCCGGAAATAACAGTGATCCCAAAACTGCAGTACAGTTTCTTAAAGGACAGGACGAGCTTGTAAGCAGATTTAGCAAAATAAGCGGGATGAAGAGCATCTCCGTAAACATAAATAACGAAAAGACCAATGTAATTCTCGGAAGAGAAGTTCATGTAATCTGGGGAGAAGAAGCGATTTCTGACACTCTCTGTGGTATTAACTTCAGGATATCACCCCTGTCTTTCTACCAGGTAAACCCTGTTCAGACAGATAAGCTCTACACCACAGCTGTATCCTATGCAGGACTAACTGGAAAAGAAACCGTATGGGACTTATACTGCGGCATTGGAACCATAACCCTGTCCATGGCGAAAAAGGCTGGACACGTTTACGGAGTAGAGGTAATACCTCAGGCAATAGACAACGCCAGGGATAATGCGAAGAATAACGGAATTACAAACGCGACCTTTTATGTGGGTAAAGCAGAGGAAGTCCTTCCTGACTTCTATGATGGGAAGCTTGATGGAGGAAAGAGCCAGAATGGCGACATGGGAGCATCAGACTCAGAAGATACCGCTGCAGGCAGCAGGGCCAAAGCCTTACATCCTGACGTAATAGTAGTTGATCCTCCTCGCAAGGGCTGCGATATCGCCTGCCTTGAGACCATGCTCAAAATGTCTCCGGACAGAATCGTCTACGTCAGCTGCGACTCCGCAACTCTTGCAAGAGACCTCCGCATCCTCGTAGACGGCGGCTACGAATTAAAGAAAGTCCGCCCCTGCGATATGTTCCCGAATACGGTTCATGTTGAGACCGTAACTCTCTTGTCCCACCAACAAATCAAAAAGTCTGTAGCCATTGATTATACGCCTGATGGCAGCTATATGGATAATATCAACAAGCACGCCACATATAAAGAAATCAATGAGTACGTGCTTGAGAAATACGGCTTTAGGCTCCATTCTGCCTATATAGCCCAAGTAAAGCGTGAGATGGGTATAGAGATGGGAGAGAACTATAATCTGTCTAAATCGGACGATTATGAGCCTAGACAGGTGACTCCTGAAAAGAGAGAAGCTATTATCGATGCTTTGAAACATTTTAATATGATTGAATAAACACAAAGACCACTCTTTCTCAAGTGCAATATAGATGATACATTTGAAATAAACAACTAGGAAAAGACGCACTCTATACTTACTAATGGCAGGTATGAGTGCGCCTTTCCGTGTCTGAAAGAAAATTTATAAAATCCGGGTGCTTAATCATTTCACAAATTAAGCGAACATTAAGCTTTCCGCTTTTCAATAAATCGACAGTTTCATCATCTAATCCGAGCTCATCTACAGGAAAGGGATGTTGTTCTCTGTTTTCAGTCAGTCCCAGAAGGTAGTCAGATGTTACTCCATAAAAATCCGCAAATGATGCAAAAAGCAAGAGAAGGTAAGTGGAAGAGAGCAAATTAGATGAAAAATCAACCTGTTGGAAATTCCGACAGGTTCGGATGGAAGGCAGTAGATTCTGCGAGGTGAATTCTGCCTATATTTCAGGGCTTGTTGGCATGCCTGATAAATTATTTGTCGGTTTTGGAGGTAAGTTGTGATTCACATATTCTTGTGCTATAGGTTATTAATCGTTTCAGGGTATCAGAATCAAAGCTATAGGCATTTTGCACCAATTCAAACAGATAAGGCGCATCTTTTTTACTAATTACAAGATAATCAGGGGACATATCATCTGTTTTACCTACAAGATAATCGACAGAAGTGCATAAGCATCTTGCAATTACTTCTACTGTTTGATATGAAGGTACTCTTTCTCCATATTCATATCTGCAATATCCTATTTTAGATAAGTTTAGTCTTCGGGATGCTTCGGCCATGGTAATCCCGAGTTTTTCACGAGCCATTTTCAAACGTTCCGGAATTAATTGGTTTTCCATTTTTGTACCTCAATAATTTATTGACAGTAACCATTGGATAACTTATAATAACCATTATCCAATGGTTACTATAACGCATTGGGTAAAATTTTTCAATGGATAGGCGTATGGATTTTAAGTATAGGATTATCAAAGATGAAACAGTTTACCTGAGAATGGCAGATTGTATTAATGCCTTAGGATATAGTTCAGAACAGGTCTTTATTAAAGAGAACCCTGATGCATATGAGGTATCTGATGAATATGGACTGCTTATCGAGGAAAGCAAGTACAATAATCTTCTTAATTGCAGGCATAATAGATCGGAAGTTAATATGCAGATAACATATGTCGAAACGTTAGAGTGTCGGATAAACAATTATTGCAAACTTTACCCAATAAAGTATATGCTGGCAAAGGAATTACTTGAACACCAGGCATATCAATCGGGATATAGCAATATTGATGATTTCATAAACAAAAATGATATCCCTGATGAGATTAAAAGAATTAGCAAATCTTTTGAGAGCAGGAGTTCATCCTTAAAATCTTATAATAAAAAACTTCAGGAATTAAAAGATCCGGCATTCATCAATATGAATAGCATTGCTGAAAACGGACTAGAATTGCAATTTTTGACCGTATGTGAGAGAGGTTCTGTCGGTTTATTAGCGTTTATTATAGGTGAGAACTGTATTAAAGAGATTCTATTTGATGACGAATATATCTATACAGATTTCGGAGTGTTATCGGGTGAAGTATATTGGAAAGAATATTGTGACGATACAGATTTCGATAATGTTAAGATTAGTGATGTGAAACTTGGCAGAGACTTTAGAAAGTTCAATATATTAGAGAATTTAATATGGACGCTCAATAAGGTTGATTTTGATGATGAAGGGGATTGGTTGTATTGTGATAAGCCAGGTGTGTCTTTAGGAATTAACAAGGATATAGCAATGAATCTATTATCAAATGGTAATATTGCAAAAATTGTGTTGATACCGGGGATAGTAGACTGGAGACGAAACGTAATCTTGACTAAAGCTGAAATTGGGGCTTGACATGGGGAAGAAAGATAAGTTGATTGCGGTAGCTCGATTTAATACTGAGCTTAATCGGTATTTGGATACTGATTATGATGCTTTTATTATTTTTCGCTCTAAGGGACTTCTTGCTCATCTGATTAAGAGACAACATTTTCAAGCTGCGAAATATTATGATTATTTGCCGGATATTATTACAAACCCGGATTATATAGGCTTAAATGGAAGTGTACTCGAGATGGTGAAATGCTATAAGGACAACATTTTTATCACTATAAAACTTGATGTAAAGAAAAATAGGTATTATGTAGCCACAATGTTTGACATAAAGGAGGCAAAGCTTGATTCTTACATAAGGTCAGGAAGGCTCGTTAAAACCACTTGACTACGCGAAATATCTGATGTTATACTCCGGATATAAGAACATTTGACGAGCAGGAAAGGCACCCTGCGCTCCCTAAGTGGAATCTGATATGATGGATACGCCGCCCATCCAAATGTTTTTATGTTTTCACAGCGGATAATGTCAAGATCCTGATTGATGCTGCTGCGTAAGAAAGAATTCTTTGGGAACGGGTTTTTACCGCGGATCATGTTACAGTGTGCGGGTTGCTCGTTCTTTTTCTTTGTTACTTTGGTTTGTACATTAGAACACATGTCGAGACGGTTGTTCTTTTAAGTAGGGAAAAGGTCGATGGCTATGTTGATATAGCAATCACTTCATTTTGTGTATAACATGTAGACCTCATTACGCTTTTCTCATCAGTACAAAATAAGTCACAGCCAGCATTATAAAGGCGCCTATCCATGCTGAGACTTCAGATACGGCGATCCCTCTAAAGGACATTCTGCCCAGGGTAAAGCCGAATCCAAGGCGCATGGCAACCTCGAGAAATCCCGAAAACATGGGAACAACAGTGTTTCCAAGCCCCTGCACGGCATAACGAAATACAAAAAGCCAGCCAAGGGCGAAAAGGCTTATTCCGAGAATGGGCATGAATTCGCTGCAATATCCGATGGTGACAGGGTCACTTAGCATAAGCCTTGATATCAATCCGGGGATTATGATCTGAATAAGGGCAAGAGGAATGTTTACGATGATGGACAGAAAAAGTCCCTGCAATACACCCTTACGTATTCTGTCATATTTACCGGCACCTTTGTTTTGACCGACAAAAGTAAGAATGGCAAGACCTACGGAGATTCCAAACTGTTCAAACAGTCCGGCGAACTTCATGCAGACTGAATAAGCGGCAACGTAGGCGCTTCCCATGAGGTTTACGAAATATTGTAGGATCATTCCGCCGGCAGCAGTTACAGAATTCATAAATGCGACAGGAAGGCCTATTTTCAAAAGCTCAATACACAGGTCAGACTGCGGCAAAACAAGGAATCCCTTACCTGCTTTATCCTCGTCTGTCAGAACAGGAACCTTACTAAGGCCAATACGGCAGTATATATATGAGACAGCTTGAGCTATGACAGTGGCTATAGCTGCGCCAACAACTCCAAAATGGAAAACTATAACAAGTAGAATATCCAGAAGGATATTTGTTATGGATGAAATTATCATGGCTGTAAGAGGTGTTTTGCTATCTCCAAGAGACTGAAGTATGGTAATCGCAAGATTGTTAAGCACAGTTACAATTATTCCCATCAGAATAACTGCAAAATAGCTATAGGCATCATCAAAAATATCTGACGGGGTGTTTAGAAAAATGAGCATACTCTTTAGAGCCATCAGGCATAATATTGTAAATACAATGCTCATGCCAGAGCTAATAAACTGCGCAGCCAGTATATATCCGCGAAGAAGCTTTGAATCGCCTTTGCCAAATGACTGGGAAAAGCTGATTCCAAAGCCTCTTGTAAGTCCGACAACAAATCCCAATATGAGAAAATTCAAAGTGCCGGAAGCTCCGACTGCAGCAAGTGCCTTATCGCCGATACCTTTTCCTACAATTATGCTATCCACCAGGCTGTAGACCTGCTGGAAAAGATTTCCAAAAAGAAGTGGCAGGAAAAACAGTACAATCTGCTTCATACTGTTTCCTGAAGTCATATTATTTGTTTTCAAAATTTTATTCCTTACATTTTTAGTTTTTTGTAACAAGCTTATATTCTATATTGATGTGAACAAGTATTCAACTGAGTTTTTGACATGACAGATTATTATTTTTTGTTTCATATAAATTTATCAAAAAATGATAACTCATATTTCAAAGTGTAAGAAGTATGGAAATTTAAATACTGATATCATGAAAATTGGATTTATGTGCGTTTGGCAAAGCACTGCGAAATTCATGTTTTATAGTAGGTATAGCACTTGAAGGGAGAAAAATTATGGCTATTGATTTAAGCACTATGCCAAAGAGCGTATGCCCTCAGCATCTGCCCATCATAGAGCTGATGAAAGAAGCAGCGGAAATATTAGATAAATAAGTGATGATAAAATGAGTGAAATTTTAGCGGCCATAAGAAATGGCCAGAAATTAACAACCAGGCAGGAGGCTGCGCTGATATTAAAGCTCAGTCTTCCTGCCATTCTTGCGCAAATATCTTCAATAATTATGCAGTACATAGATGCATCCATGGTAGGACACCTTGGGGCTAATGCATCTGCATCCATAGGTCTGGTTTCCAGTACCACCTGGCTTGTAGGAGGAATTATTACAGCGGCTGCCATGGGCTTTTCTGTGTGCGTTGCCCACAGGATAGGTGCAAAGGACGAAGCAGGTGCCAGAGTCATAGTAAAATGGGGGCTTGTATGCTCCCTTATTTTCAGTATTTTCATTATGGCTATAGGTGTTCTGGTAAGCAGTTACCTACCCACATGGATGGGTGGCGACATCGCCATAAGGAAGGATGCATCGTCATATTTCCTTATCTATGCCCTTTCAATTCCTGCAAGAGAGCTGCTTTTCGCGTCTCAGGGTATGATTCAGTCCAGCGGAAATATTCGCATTCCCAGCATTTTGAATGTGGTAATGTGTGCGTTGGACGTTGTTTTTAATGCGATTTTCATTCCCAGGCTTGGAGTTACCGGAGCAGCCCTTGGTACGGCGCTATCCTTTGTGATAATTGCGACGGTGATGCTCTATATACTTCTTGTAAAGTCACCTGCCCTGCACCTTACAGGCAGAAAAGAAAAAGATACGGCAGGCTTTATGGGATTTGCCGAAAGAGAGCTGCCCGCTTCCCTCAAAATAGCCATTCCTGTTGCTATAGACAACATCATAATGGGATTTGCATACGTTGCATTTACCAGAATAGTATCTCCCTTTGGAACTGTATCTGTTGCGGCAAACTCATTTTCCATAACTGCAGAAGGCCTCTGCTACATGCCGGGATTTGGTATCGGCGTAGCTGCCACAACAATCGTTGGTCAGTGCATCGGTGCCAGAAGAAAAGAGCTTGCAAAAAGACTTGGCTGGATGGCTGTTATTCTTGGAATGCTTATCATGGGAGCAAGTGCAGTTCTTATGTGGATTTTTGCACCCTTCATGATAGGTATCCTTACACCTGATGCAGAGATTAGAAGAATGGGAACCCAGATACTTAGAATAGAAGCCTTTGCTGAGCCCCTTTACGGCGCTTCTATTGTGGCGGCCGGAGTTTTCAGAGGGGCCGGAGAGACCCTTCTTTCAAGTATTCTTAACCTTATGAGTGTGTGGGCTGTAAGAATTCCTTTGGCGTATTTTCTTGGTGCAAGGTATGGTTTAAAAGGCGCGTGGATTGCCATGTGCACGGAGCTTTGCGTAAGAGGAACACTGTTCCTTATTCGTCTTGCTCTTTGGGATACCGGGAAAACCAAAGTCATGACAGACTAATTTGCAGCATCAATATTTCAAACAGTAAACAAACATCTCAAAATCTGCTAAAATTCTGAGTATGAGTACACATACATCTTCCGAAAAATCGAATAAGAAAATGCATGGGCACAATTTTCTGCTCTTCTCAACTGTGCTTTTTACCATAGCTACGCTGGTGGTAGGAGCACTTGTTTTTCGTTTTTATATGGAAGACTTCAGAAAAGCCGGTGAAGTAAACGAGTATGACAGATACTATGTCATGATAACGGATAATTACAAGGCGGACTTCTGGAAGTCTGTATATAAAGGCGCTTTTGAAGCGGCAAAAGAGCAGAGCATCTATATAGATCTTCTTGGCGAGAATTTGGACCGTCAATACAGCTGCGAGGAGCTTATGAAAATGGCAATCGCATCTAAGGTTGACGGAATAATCGTTTACGCCAACGAAAGCGATGAGATGACAAGCCTGATAAACGAGGCCACTGAGGAAGGGATCCCGGTGGTAACTCTTTACGGAGATAATACCCACTCAGGAAGAATCAGCTTTGTGGGTGTCGGAAGTTATAACATCGGACGTGAGTACGGCAGACAGGTTTTCAACATCATCAAGGAAAAACGCCGCGAGGACTTCAAAGACTCTGAGAAAATGAAGCAGAGAAAGAGCATGGAGGTAACCGTGCTCGTTAATACCGACGCTCAGGACAGCGGTCAGAACATCATCATTTCTGCGCTACAGGAAACTCTTAGCCAGGAAAATGCCACGAATTCCGAGTTCAACATCTCGGTTGTGCCTGTTGATAATAAAAATGCCTTCTCGGTTGAGGAATCCATCAGAGATATTTTCCTTAATGAAAAAATCCCTGACGTGATCATCTGCCTTAATGAGCTGAACACTGTCTGTGCTTATCAGGCGGTAGTTGATTTTAATAAAGTTGGAGATGTCAGCATCCTTGGATATTATGACTCTGAATCAATCGTAAGTGCCATAGATAAAGGCATAGTTTATGCCACTATTTCAATTGATACGGCGCAGATGGGCCAGTACTGCGTGGAAGCCCTTAGTGACTACCATGAATTTGGTACCACCAGCCAGTATTTTACAGCGGATGTAACACTTATTAATGGCAGCAATGTGGCTGATTTCCTGAAAAAGGAGGAGATAGATGAATAGATTCTTTAACCTCCCTCTTCAGAAAAAAATCGTAGGCATCTACATGGGTGCCAATATACTAATTTTCATAGTTAATATTTTCCTGATTTTCGGGATCAACATCATGGCTCAGGAAATGGAGATGGTTTATCACGACAACAGACAGCTGAATGCCCTCTCCGAGGCTATAGCGGACGTACAGGATTCCATGACCGTTTACCTTAGCTCCAAGACCACTGATTCCCTGGAAAACTACTATAACAGTGCGCAGAAATTCCAGAATCTGTCGGAAGCCATAGGCGTTCAGGTTACGGATGAGTCCTTTAGCCGCATGAGACGTAATATCAAGTACATGTCAGAGAATTACTTAAGTGAAGTATCTCTCACAATTGAAGCCAAGCGCGGACGAAATGTAGAAAAATACAGAAACCACTACGAGAAGTCAACTGAGCTTTATGACTACATAAATGCCTATATCTCAAGTCTTAATATTGAGCAGTTTGTCAGTAACTCAGAGCACTACACCGAGCTAGCCAGCGCATTCAGAACCTTCGAGCTGGTCAGCGTGGCTGTTCTTACTCTCGTTATGATAGGAAACATCATAAGCATCATAATCATCGTAGGCATGCTCATAAGGCCGCTTAAGGACCTCGCAGATTCTGCGGATGAAGTCGCAACAGGTAACTTTGATACAGACCTTCCCGAGCCCCTCTACCATGACGAGATCGGTATAGTTATCGGTGCCTTCAACAAGATGGTGGTCAGCATCAAGGAGTACATTGTACGACTCAGGGAAAGTATGGAAAAAGAGCGTGACCTCCAGGAAAAAGAGCTTATGATGGAGACACACCTGAAGGATGCTCAGCTAAAATATCTGCAGGCGCAGATCAATCCACACTTCCTTTTCAACACATTAAATGCAGGAGCTCAGCTTGCCATGATGGAAGGTGCGGACAAGACCTATGAGTATGTCCAGACTGTGGCTGACTTTTTCAGATACAATGTTAAAAATCAGGAGACAGAGGTTACCATAAAAGAGGAAGTAACCCTCGTTGATAACTACATCCAGATCCTTAACGTCCGTTTTTCAGGGGACATCAAATATGAAAAACAGGTGGATAAGCGCCTTCTTAAGACTGCGATGCCCTCTATGACCCTGCAGCCAATCGTTGAAAACGCCGTAAATCACGGCATCAGAGAGATGGGTGATAAAGGTGTTATTAAGCTCAAGGTCTACAGAGAGGACAGCAATGTCTGCATCAGTATCGGCGATAACGGAAAAGGTATAAGCCAGGAGGATATCGACAAGATCCTTGGCGGAAGCTTTGCCCACAAAGAAGAGCAATATGAGCACAACGGAATCGGAATGGACAACGTTATCTCGCGGCTCAGACTGTTTTCGGAAAGACCGGATGTTGTGGACATAAAGAGCGAAGGCCCGGGAAAAGGGTGCGAAGTCATTATCAGACTGCCGCTTCCTGCTGATGAGTGATCTTGATCAATACATCTGCCGGAGTATTGGGATATTCAAAACAGAATTATCTTTTAAGAAAAGAGGAGTAAGCCATGTATCGAATCATGCTTGCGGATGATGAAGGAATCGTAATTGATTCTCTGAAATTTATAATAGAGAAGGAATTTGGTGATACCTGCCAGGTGGAGTTTGCCAAAACAGGAAGAAGCGTAATAGAACTGGCAGAGCGCTTCAGGCCTGACATCGCCATCATGGATATCCACATGCCCGGCATAAATGGTATCGATGCCATGAAGGAGATAAAGCAGTTTTCAGCGAATACTGTTTTCATAGTAATGTCCGCCTATGACAAATTTGACTATGCAAAAGAAGCCATAAAGCTCGGGGTTCTCGAATATATCAATAAGCCTATGGATCGCATGAAGATCATAACAGTTATCAAAAAGGCCATGGTGCAGATCGACTCGGAGAGAGAAAAGCGCAGTAACGAGCTTCTTATTAAGGAAAAGCTTGAGACAGTAGAGCCCATAATAGAGAACGGACTTATCTACGACATCCTTTTAAAGGAACAGTTTGAAGAGGATGTCGACAGCTACAGAACAATCCTTGGAATTGAGGAAAATTATGGATATATGCTGGCTATCGTAAGCGGTGATACCCAGGAAGGAAATCACATGACCAACGCAGTCGGAAGCTCAGTTAAAATTTCCGGAAAATACCAGGAGATAAGAGAAGCCGTAAAGGAATTTTTTGACTGCAAGATCGGTAACGTAATGGCTAATAAGATCGCTGTCCTTATCCCCTATGAAAAGACAAAGATGGAGCTTGATGAGAGAAGTTCCCTCATCGAAAGGGCAAGAGACCTTGTAAGGTACTTAAGAAAAAAGACAGACGTAAACTTCCGCATAGGAATAGGCGGGGTTAAACCTTTAAGGGAGCTTGGCGATTCCTACAGAGATGCGCTTAATGCACTCATTGCCACAACAGGAGGAGTGGCCCATGCAGACGATCTGCCACTTAGTCCTGCCTACGAGGAGGATTATCCAAGCGACCTTGAAAAGCCATTGTTTGAGGCTGTTGGAAAGGGAGATGTGAACAGTGCACTCACAATAGCCGGTAAATATTCTGACTGGATGGTTAAGATGGCGGAAGAAGGCGACATCATGGCCATGAGACTTAAGGTACTGGAGTTTTCGCTTTATGCAGAGCATATAATGTACAAAAGCGGAGGCCAGACCTACAGATATTCTTCAAGAAACAGCTATCTGCCTGAGATAATGGACCTTGATACGCCGGAAGCGCTACGAGAGTGGTTTTTGGAAAAAATCACCTCCGCCTGCCACGACATAGCCAACAGGCGCGAGGAAAAATCCACGGATATCATCAAAACAGCCAAGCGCTACATCGAAGAGAAATACGCAAGCGACATATCACTTGATGACGTATCCAAGGTAGTCAACATCTCTCCCTACTATTTCAGTAAGATATTTAAGGAAGAGAGCGGCGTGAGCTTTATTGAATATCTCACCAACATACGCATGGATAAGGCAAAAGAGCTCCTTAAAAACTCAGACTACTCCATGAAGGAAATCTGCTCAATGTGCGGTTATACCGACCCCAACTACTTTAGCAGAAGCTTTAAGAAAAATGTGGGAGTCACACCTACAGAGTACAAAGAGAATCCAATAGCATAGAATCCTGTTTTTCTCAGAAAGACGGAAAACTATAAATTTGCGGATTCCTATCTTATATTAAAAAAATCCGGGACGGACTTAAACGATGAAGCATTTTTACAAAACATTACTAAAGAGATTTGCATCATGCCTTGTTATTGCCACACTAGCAGCAAGCAGCTTATCAGGCTGCAGTCAGGAAAATAACAGTAGCAAGAACGAGAGCGAGACAGAAGAGAAAAAAATTCAGATCGGAATGTGCTTTGATTCCTTTGTAATCGAGAGATGGCAAAGGGACAGAGACGTCTTTGTGTCAATGGCAAAGGAGCTTGGAGCAGAGGTAAATATCCAGATTGCCGGCGGTGATGTGGATGAGCAAAAAAAGCAGATTGATTACTTCATTAAAAAGGGAATGGACGTAATCGTAATAGTTGCCATAGATTCTATTCATATGAAGGATGCAGTAAAAAAAGCACAGGACGCAGGTATCAAGGTCATAGCCTATGACAGAATGATCGCTGATGCAGGAACTGATCTGTATATATCCTTTGATAACGAAATGGTCGGCGAGCTCATGGGACAGGCTCTTGTGGATGCAGGTCTTACAGACAAAAAGGTGGTAATGATCTGCGGATCTCCCAATGATACCAATGTTCCCATGGTGGAAACAGGCTTTGAAGCAGTCATGGAGGAAGCAGGTAACGAAATCATAGATAAAACCTATGCAGATGGCTGGAAGGCAGAGCTTGCCGGTGATTATGTCTACAATAATATAAGTACCATAATCAGATGTGATGCCATAATGTGCGGCAATGATGATCTTGCAAGCCACACCCTCAGGGCACTTTCAGAGAAAAGACTTGCAGGCAGAAAGCTTGTAGTCGGACAGGATGCAGACCTTGAGGCCTGCCAGAGAATCGTTGAAGGAACCCAGCTTATGACAGTTTATAAGCCTATTGAGAAGCTGGCACAGACAGCGGCTATATGCGCAGTAAAGCTTGCAAATGGCGAAGAGCTTGATGCAGAAAGCCTTGAGTCTGAGGGATGCGAAATCTCAACAATTAACGATGGGAGTAACACTATACCGTACCTGAAAATACAGCCGGTAAGCGTAACTGCTGACAATATGAATGATGTAATAATTAAGAGCGGATTCCATTTGAAAGAGGATGTTTACTTAAACGTTCCCGGAAAGATGCCTGAAAACTAAATAAATCCAGTGTTTGTGGGCGTTTTGCCACTTTTATAGAATACGCAAAACCGTAAACTATAGCACATTTTTATAATAAATCGATTGTTTATAGCAAAAAAATGCTAGCACAATCGATTTTTTATTTCACTCCATGATAAAAATTTGAAGAATGTCGTAAATTATTCCTAATGCTTTTATGATAGATTGTTTACTGTAAGGAACGGAAAACAAATTCCGTAAAATTTTTCATAATTTCTCATAGGGAGGGAAACAAAATGAAGAGAAAACTTTTAGGTACTTTTCTTTCAGTTGCTATGGCAGCTTCAATGCTCGTAGGATGCGGCGGCGGAAGCTCAGCTCCGGCAACAACTGACACAGGCGCAGCTGAGGAGACAGCTACAGAAGCTCCTGCTGCAGAAGAGACAACTGAGGAAGCTGCTACAGAGGAGACAGCTACTGAAGAGACAGCTACTGAAGAGACAGCTACAGAGGACACAGCTGCAGGCGGCGGCAAGGTTGGTGTGGCAATGCCCACTAAGGACCTTCAGAGATGGAACCAGGATGGTGCAAACATGGAGCAGCAGCTCAAGGATGCAGGTTATGAAGTAGATCTTCAGTATGCATCAAACGATATCGCTACTCAGGTTTCTCAGATTGAGAACATGATCAGCTCAGGCGCACAGGTTCTTGTAATCGCTTCTATCGATGGTGATTCACTTGGAACAGTTCTTGAGCAGGCTAAGGAAGCAGGCGTTTCTGTTATCGCTTATGACCGTCTTATCATGAACTCTGACGCTGTTAGCTACTATGCTACATTCGATAACTACATGGTTGGAACAAAGCAGGGTGAGTACATCAGAGATCAGCTTGATCTTGACAACACAGATGGCCCTTACAACCTTGAGATCTTCACAGGTGACCCCGGTGACAACAATGCAAGATTCTTCTACGGCGGTGCTATGGACGTTCTTAAGCCTTACATCGACGAGGGCAAGCTTGTAGTTAAGTCCGGACAGGTTGAGTTCGACGACGTTGCAACAGCTAACTGGGCAACAGAGACAGCACAGTCAAGAATGGATGCTATCATTTCTGCAAACTATGCTGACGGAACAAAGCTTGATGCAGTTCTTTGCTCAAACGACTCTACAGCACTCGGTGCTACAAACTCACTTGAAGCTAACTACACAGGTGATTGGCCGATCATCACAGGTCAGGACTGTGACGTAGCTAACGTTAAGAACATGATCGCAGGCAAGCAGTCAATGTCTATCTTCAAGGATACTCGTGATCTTGCAGCTAAGACAGTTGAGATGGTTGACGCTATCATGAAGGGCTCAGAAGCTCCTGTAAACGATACAGAGACATATGACAACGGCACAGGTGTTATTCCTTCATACCTTTGCGAGCCCGTATTCGCTGATGTAAATAACTACAAAGAGCTCCTTATCGACTCCGGTTATTACACAGAGGATCAGCTTCAGTAAGCTAATCTAAAACAAAATACTTATAGGGCGGGCCTACTTTAGACCCGCCCATTGTATGAAAAACTTTTAAACCAGTAAAAATTATTAACCTATTGTGTAAAAGGAGGGGTAATCTTGGCGAAGATATTATTGGAAATGAAAAATATCACCAAAACCTTCCCCGGTGTTAAAGCTCTGGATAACGTAAATCTTCAGGTGGAAGAGGGCGAGATTCATGCGCTTGTTGGTGAGAATGGCGCTGGTAAGTCCACACTGATGAACGTACTTAGCGGTATTTATCCGTACGGAACCTATGAAGGGGATATCAAATACGATTCTGAGGTTTGTAAGTTCAACGATATTAAGGACAGTGAAGCTAAGGGTATTGTTATCATACACCAGGAGCTTGCACTTATTCCTTACATGACAATCGCTGAAAATATGTTCCTTGGAAACGAACGGGGAACCAAATTTAAGATCAACTGGAACGAGACCAGTTCACTTGCTCGTAAATATCTGGATATTGTCGGACTTAAAGACAGTACACAGACACTGATTAAGGATATTGGTGTTGGTAAACAGCAGCTTGTTGAGATAGCAAAGGCACTTTCAAAGGATGCCAGACTGCTTATCCTTGACGAGCCTACTTCTTCGCTTAACGAGACAGATTCAAAAGCACTTCTTGATCTGCTTCTCAAGCTGAAAGCGGAGCGCAATCTTACTTCAATCATCATTTCTCATAAGCTCAATGAGATTTCTTATGTAGCTGATAAGATAACAGTCATCCGAGATGGTTCTACAATCGAAACTCTTACTAAAGGCGTAGATGACTTCTCGGAAGACAGAATCATCAAGGGCATGGTTGGACGTGAACTTTCCGATCGTTTCCCGAAGAGAGAGCATCACGTTGGCGAAGAGATCATGATGGAAGTAAAGAACTGGAATGTTTACCATCCTTTATATAATGAGAGAAAAATCGTTAATAACGTAAGCATCAAGGTAAAGAAAGGTGAAGTTCTTGGTATTTCCGGACTCATGGGCGCAGGAAGAACTGAGCTTGCAATGAGCGTATTCGGAAAGAGCTATGGCGAGAACATCTCAGGACAGGTATTCATCAAGGGACAGGAAGTTCATCTGAACACTGTTCAGGATGCGATCAAGCACAAGCTTGCTTACGTTACTGAGGACAGAAAGGGTAACGGACTTATCCTTTCCAATCCTATCAAGATAAATACAACACTTGCTAATCTTGATGCAGTCAGCAGCCACAAGATCATCGATAAAGATAAAGAGTATAAGGTTGCTGTTGATTACAAAGAAAAGCTTAAGACCAAAGCACCCACAGTTGAACAGAACGTTGGCAACCTCTCAGGTGGTAACCAGCAGAAGGTTCTTCTTGCAAAGTGGATGTTTGCGGATCCCGATATTCTCATACTTGATGAGCCTACAAGAGGTATCGATGTCGGCGCTAAATATGAGATCTACTGCATTATCAATCAGCTCGTAGCTGAAGGTAAATCAGTTATTATGATATCTTCAGAGCTTCCGGAAATTCTGGGAATGTGTGACAGAGTTTATGTCATGAACGAGGGTAGGATAGTTGGAGAGCTCGATGGCAAAGAAGCAACACAGGAAAAGATAATGACTAAGATATTACAGTCATCCGGAAATAAGGAGGTAAACAATGGATAAGAACCAAGTACTTGGCTTTTTAAAGAAAAATACTATGATAATTGTTCTTCTCATAGTAGTAGCATTCTTCTCATGGAGAACAGGCGGAGCAATTCTTCTGCCTATGAACGTAAGTAACCTGATTTCACAGAACGCATACGTATTCGTACTTGCAACAGGTATGTTACTGTGTATCTTAACCGGTGGTAACATCGATCTTTCAGTTGGATCAGTTGTCTGCTTTGTAGGTGCTGTAGGTGCAACACTTATGGTTAACCTCAATGTGCCGATCCCGCTTGCAATTCTTTGCATGATCCTCATCGGTACAGCAATCGGTGCTTTCCAGGGATTCTGGATCGCATTTGTAAGAATTCCTCCTTTCATCGTAACACTGGCAGGAATGCTTGCATTCAGAGGTATCTCAAACGTAGTACTTAACGGACTAACAGTTTCCATCAAGGATAAGACATCATTTGTAAACCTGTTCGGTGGCGGTGCAGACTGCTATGTACATGACATCTTCGGAAACGGTGCACTTAACCTTACATGTCTCTTTGGTGGTATCCTTGCAACAGCAATCTATGTAATCCTCAGAGTATCAGGACGTGTTAAGAGAACAAAGAATAACTATGAAGTGGAAAACTTCGCAGGATTCCTTGCAAAGACAATTGCTATCTCAGCTGTAATCATTCTCTTTGCTTACAAGCTTGCACAGCACAAGGGTATTCCTACAGTTCTTATCTGGGTTATGATCGTAGTCCTTGTTTATGGCTACATCACAAACAACACAACAGTTGGACGTTACTTCTACGCAGTAGGTGGTAACGAGAAGGCTACAAAGCTTTCAGGTATCAACACAAACAAGGTTTACTTCCTTGCTTACACAAACATGGGCTTCCTTGCAGCACTTGCAGGTATGATCACAATCGCACGTCTTACATCAGCTCAGCCTACATACGGCCAGAACTATGAGATGGACGCTATCGGTTCCTGCTTCATCGGTGGAGCATCTGCTTACGGCGGAATCGGTACAGTTCCCGGAGTTATCGTTGGTGCGGTTCTCATGGGTGTTATCAACCTTGGTATGTCACTTATGGGCGTTGATGCCAACATGCAGAAGGTGGTTAAAGGTGTCGTTCTTCTTGCAGCCGTTATCTTCGACGTAGTATCAAAGCGCGGCGGAAAGATGATCGCAAAGAACTAAGAAAAATAATTGTTTTAAGCATATTATCCTCGGAAGAGTTATCTCTTCCGGGGATTTTTTGTACTGTAAATATGATTAAAAAGCACGATAGACTAACGTGCGCGAAAAGATATATAATTAGGTTTGATAAATCGTTAAAGATTTATTTAGAAACAAAACAGCTATGATAGGAGCACCAAACGTGGCGGATCGTAAAAGTAGACAATCAAATATTGAATTATTGAGAATCCTTGCAGCCAGCGGAGTAGTGTGGCTCCATTACAATAACGCTTCCATCGGCGGTGGATTTGGCTTTGCGGCATCCGGCAGCGTAAATGAGTTCATCATGGTTTTATTTGAGACGCTTTCTATCTGTGCGGTTAATGTCTTCGTACTTATTTCAGGATATTTTCTTGCTGACAATAACAAGAGAGATCTGCTAAAGCCTGTAGAACTCATTTTGCAGGTTTTGATATTGGGCCTTGTTTTCTTTGGAATATCGGTATTGGCAAATGGCGGCGGATTTAATATTGATGTTTTTTTATCATTCTTCATGTCCGTAAACTGGTTTGTATTTATTTATGCGGCGCTCTATATTTTTTCGCCCTATATAAATCTTGTATGGAAAAGCCTTGATTCGGCAGGGAAAAAGAGACTTCTGACACTTATGCTCATCGTTTTCTCGGTTTATCCTACACTTCTTGAGGTCGCAAGAGCTGTATCCGGAAGGTCGATGAACGGCCTTAGCACTGTTGGAGCGACCGGTTCCCAGTCAGGATATACCATTGTGATTTTTGTATTTATGTATCTTATTGGGTGCTCTCTCAGGGACATGGATAAAAATGGCGCGGCGGGAGCATCAATTGAGCTTAAGACTTCAAAGCTTCTTATCTGGTTTTGCATCGATGCGGTGCTTATCATCCTCTGGACATACTTTGATAAGCTTGTTCTTAAAAAGAACGTTTTTGAAACGATAGCCTGGAACTACGATAATCCTCTTGTGATCATAGAAGCGGTGCTTATTTTCCTTATTTTCAGGAATATGAAAATCGAAAACACCAAGGTTATCAATACACTTTCAGCAGCATCCTTTACTGTGTATCTGGTACATGTAAGGTTCCTTCCTCTTTGCAATATCGAGTTTTTTGCTTCGGGAAGCCCTGTGCTCCTTGTTATTTCCATGCTTATTTCGGCGGCAGGAATTTACGTGGCAGGCTTTGTGATTTATATTATCTATAACATTTGCACAAAGCCACTTATCGTCTTTTTGGATAATACCTGGCAAAAGGGAAGAAAGTATACAGCATAACCTAAGTTTCCGCAGAAACAGTGACTCTCGGGATTATTTAGATAAATTAAATACTCAGTTTATCGTATTTTTATTTCTATAATGCAAATTATGATAGAATAATAATATCTATCAGACCGCCCAGGAGGTGCAGAATGAGCTCCAATAATCCGGATTATGAAAAGCTTAAGATAATAGCTGAGAGCTGTGTTGATCCATGTGCAGTTATGAGTGTTGAGAAGAATCCTGATGGAACCTGCGGAGAAATCAGGATTGTTGCAGCTAATGACAAATTCAGCATGACAGGAGAAAACACAGAGGGCGAACTATATACCAAATTTATCAGACAGGAAGCAGAGTTTGACGACATGTGCTTTAAATCTGCCTTCGAAGGTGAGCGTTTTCATACGTATATCGACACCACGGAGCTCTATGGCGGATGGTCTGAGAATCTTATTCTTCCACTAAAACCTTCATCAGATGGAAAAACTGGCTATTGCCAGTTCATATATGGATTAGACGAAGAGATGCAGCCGGATAAGTTTTCCGCTATATCTCCCATTGTCGCAGGCTTTGTTATGAAAACCAGCGTAAGCCTTAAAAAAGGTGCAGATTTTAAGGCTAACCTCAACGAAGTATTGGATGATCTTCGAAATTTTGCAGACGCTGTTTCTGTTTGTGTCGTTTCTGCAGATAACGAGAAAAAGATGGCGGAGATCATAGGACAGAGCATCAGAGATGGATCCATTGCAGCAGAGCAGCTTTTCAGTGAGGTTCCTTTTGAAATAGTTGAAGCCTGGGATGAGATCATTGGTGACAGTAACAGCTTCATAATCAGGGATATGAGCGAAATTGAAAACAACAGTAGAATTCCCGATAAGTGGGCTAACCTTCTTAAAACAGAAGGCGCAAGCAATGTGTGCCTTGTTCCTCTTTCCCATGAGCAGCAGACAAAGGGATATCTTATTATCAGCAGTTTTGATGCGGAGAGAGAAAGTGAAATAAAAGAAACAGCCAAGCTTATGGCTCTTTTCCTTGCATCTGAAATGGCTAACAGCGAGTTCTTAAAGAGACTTGAATGGCTTACAAGCCTTGATATGCTTACAGGCGTTCGAAACAGAGCTGCCATGAACAGAGTGGTTGATGAATTGGATGCCAGATTAAAATATCAGAAGGCTCCTTTTGGAGTTGCAATATGCGCCATGAACGGACTTAAAGCGCTTAACGCAGAGGATGGTCATGATGCAGGTAATGAGGCGCTTGCCAAGGCAGGTGAGATTTTTAGGAGCATATTCAAGGAATCTCAGGTTTTCCGCTCAGCAGGAGAGGAATTCTCTGTGGTTGCGGAGGGAGTAAGCAAAGAGAAATTCGAAGAAAAGATAGGAAAGCTAAGAGAGCTTGGAAGTGATCCGGAGGGTGTTCATCTTTCCATAGGCTGGTGTGCCGACGACGGAGCCGGAGATATCAGAGCTGCCCTTAGAGATTCTCATAAGCAGATGCTGGATGAGAAAAAAGATTTTTATGAGAAATATCCGGAAAAGAAAAGATAAAACTACCTTGTAAGGCACGAGGAGGAATGCACTATGAAAAATAGAACAGGCAGTTTATTTATAGCCGGGGTACTTGTGGTAGCAATGCTTTCAGGATGTGCGGGAGGAGAACCGATACCGGCAGAGGATGAAGCTACCGGCGATACAGGGAGCTTAGAAGCTTCACAGCAGGAGGCATCAGCCGAAAAAAGTAATGACATTTCTCAGAAAAAAATCGGTATCTGTATTTATAACTTTGATGATAATTTCATGACACTTTACAGAAATGAACTTGTAAACTATCTGGTGGACCAGGGATTTTCTGAGGAAAACATCACAGTAGAGAATTCAGAGCTTAGTCAGGAAAAGCAGAATAAGCAGATTCAGGACATGATTGATGGCGGCATTGATGTTCTTATTATAAATGCGGTCAACACTTCAGAGTCTGCCACAATCACAGACATGGCAGTGGGGGCGGGAATACCCCTTGTTTATATAAACAGAGAACCGGATGCCGAAGAAGAGCAAAGATGGGTGGATAATGGCTGGGAAGTAACCTATGTTGGCTGCGATGCCCGTCAGTCAGGAACGCTTCAGGGCGATATCATAACAGATATTGGTCTTGAGAAGATTGATAAGAACGGCGACAGTATTGTTCAATACATCATGATAGAGGGGGATCCTGAGAATATAGACGCCCAGTACAGAACGCAGTTTTCCGTAAAGGCCTTAGAGGATAAGGGATGGAGTGTAAAATGTCTCTTTGATGAGGTTGGAAACTGGGATATGGAGACGGCAAAGGCACTTTCCAAGGAGGCCTTAGAGAAGTATCCCGAAACAGAGGTGGTTTTTTGTAACAACGATGCTATGGCACTTGGGGCTCTTATGTCCATTAAGGCAGCAGGCAGGACTGTTGGCGATGATATCTACCTCGTTGGAGTTGATGCCCTTACGGAAGCCCTTGATGATGTCATTGACGGATCTATTACGGGAACGGTTTTCAATGACTACTTTGATCAGTCGCACCGGGCAGCAGCCGCAACCATCAACTATATGAAGGGGGCAGGCAACGATCACTACATAGGCTGCGATTATGTAAAGGTTACAAAGGAGAACGCCCAGGAAATTCTGGACAGGATAAAGTAAGATATATAGCGTGAAAGCTTTTAGGCAATAATTATTATACTGAAGCATAATCGTGATATAGGCATAATATAGAATATAGGATTATAATGTAAGGCAGATGGTAGCTAATATCATCTGCCTTTTATAATGATATAGTGTTAAAGATATATGAAAAGCTGATCATAAAATGGAGTGGTCGTGGAATTATGAAAAAATGCGTCATCATAGCAGGGGCTGAGATTAAAAACCATGAATGGGTTAAATCACATATAGATGAGAATATGTTTTACATTTACTGCGATGGTGGTCTTTATCATGAGGAAAAGCTGGGCTTTAAGCCGGACCTTATAATAGGTGACTTCGATTCGCATCCGGTGCCTGAAACTGATGTAGAGCTGATAAAGCTTCCCACGGAAAAGGATGATACCGATAGTGTTTTTGCAGTAAAGGAAGCAATAAAGCGCGGATTTACTGATTTTTATCTTGTGGGAGTTCTCGGAAAACGGTTCGATCACAGCCTTGGCAATATGGCAATTCTTATCATGCTGGAAATGAAGGGGCTTTCCGGGATGATAATAGATGATTATTCTGAGATCACATTAATTTCCGAAAAAAGGTCTGAAACTATAGGAAGCGATTTTAAATATTTTTCTGTGCTTCCTGCAGGGGGCGATGCCCATGGTGTCACCATAGAAGGTGCAAAGTATAATGTTAAGGATGCAGAGCTGACCATGGATTTTCCTGTCGGAGTAAGTAATGAAGTCCCGGATGGAGGCAGTGCCATAGTTTCAGTAAGGGAAGGCAGACTTTTTATAATAAAGGTAAAAAGTGAAAACGCTTAATTATTTTTTCAATAAAACCATCAAAAGGGTATCAATTAAGCGGTTTTGGCTATATAGTAAAAATGAATGTGGGTAAATTCTATGATCAGTATAAGATGCGATCTGCGGACTCATACATTTTTTACCGCAGGCGGACAGTCGTCTTTACAGGAAAATATAGATGCAGGGATAGAGGCAGGACTTGAGCTTCTGGCAGTAACAGATCCATTCAGTTCGCTGGTTGTTGACAGAGATCCGGAGCATCCGGAAACGGAAGAAGATTCATCATCCGAAGGTGATAACTCGGAAACATCAAGCTTAGAGGATGATGAGCAGGAGATTCTCCCCAGGGACGTATCCGGGGTAAAGCTTCTATATGGCTGCGTTGCGGATATCGTAAGTCCGGAGGGCTATCTTTTTGGAATAGGTCTTCCCGGTGAAAAGAAGTTTTGGGGTGATACCGTTTTTATGCCGGATTTTATAATCGCTTTAGCCAGCGGCAAATGGAAGCCTATGGAAATGAGCTCCGCTAAGGCAACGCAGATGTATATAAATGCTGTAAGCGATGAAAAGGTGCTGATGCTTGGGAATCTTTGCAGAACAGATTTAGAATTTGACTATACGGAGCTTATAAGAGCATGCAGAAGCCTTAATAAGCCTGTGGAAATAGATGAACAGACCCTTTTACTTGGGGATGAAGTAAGGGAGAAAGCAAGAAAACTCCTTATAAAATGCGCTGAGGAAGATGTTATGATATGCGCTGACTCCGGGGCTCTTAATGCGAAGGAGATAGGGGGGCTGCCACTTTTACAGGCAGAGCTTAAAGAGATAGCATTTCCTGATAATCTGATAATGAATTCGGACATTAGAATTTTTCTGGATAATTATCATAAAGCAGGATTCAGAGTATAAATATACCTTGGGGGATTTTTTATGAAAATAGTTTTGGAGCATCTAACCAAAAAATTTCCAAACAGAAACAAGAAAATAAAGGAATATGTTATCGCAGTTAACGATTTTGACTACGAGATTCCGGATGGCAAGCTTGTGGGGCTTCTTGGCCCTTCGGGATGTGGAAAGAGTACCGTTCTTAATCTTATAAGCGGCCTTGAAAAGCCGACACAGGGCAAAATTTATTTTGGCGATGATGATGTTACGGAGCTTCCTGCTGAAAACAGGGGAGTTGGACTTGTTTTTCAGAATTACGCACTTTATCCTCATTTGAACGTCAGAGAAAACATCAGATTTCCTCTTGAAAACCTTAGGGGGAAGGATAAGCTGACAAGGGATGAAATGGACAGGAAGGTCTTTGAGACTGCAAAGCTTGTACAGATAGAGGGGCTTCTTGACAGAAAGCCTTCTGAGATGTCAGGCGGACAGCAGCAAAGAGTTGCCATAGCAAGAGCTCTTGTTAAAAAGCCCAAGGTACTTCTTCTGGACGAGCCATTATCTAACCTTGATGCAAGATTAAGACTGCAGACCAGGGAAGAGCTTAAGAGAATTCAGGTGGAGACAGGAATAACTACGATTTTTGTAACCCACGATCAGGAAGAAGCCATGAGTATCTGCGATACCATAGTAGTAATGCAGGATGGCAGGATCATGCAGCAGGGTAATCCTCAGGATGTCTATGACAAGCCTGATAATCTCTTTGTTGCCAAATTCCTCGGAACACCTCAGATAAATGTCTTTAAGGGTGTTGTCAGAGCAGGATCTGTTTTCATTGGAACGGACAGAGTTTATAGAATGGAAGAGGACCTTGGTGACAGGGATGTTTATGTTGGCATAAGGCCTGAGGGCTTTATACCTGATGATAGCTGGAATGGCAGAAGCGAAGCCTCTGATGATAAAGAAAGGCTTATCTGCGAGTTCAGAAAGCTTGAAGTAATGGGCAGAGATTCCAGTGTTCTGTGCGCAAATGAGTTTTTTGAAGGCACTATGATAAGAGCAATTGTGGCATCCGGCACGGGAATCAAGACTCCCGGCGGAGAGGTTGCTTTTACAATTAAGCCAAACAAGATTCATATTTTTGATGCAAAAACAGGGAAGGTGCTTCACTAAATGAATAATAAAAAACAGACCTTAACTGCCTGGCTATGCTTATTGCCGGCGATCATATTCCTGGGAGCTTTTTTGGTCTATCCCATGATAGATGTTTTCATCTATTCCTTTGAGGAGGGGTATAATTTTGCATCCCAGAGCTATTTTGGAATTGGTGGCTACAACTATTCTTATGTGCTGCATGATCCCTATTTTATTCAGGCGCTTAAGAATACGTTTATCATTGTGCTTATAACTGTGCCGCTTTCTACAGGTATTGCGCTTATAATCTCTCTGGCCCTTAGCTCAATAGATAAGCTTCGTGAGCTTTTCCAAACGATATACTTCCTTCCGTATGTGACAAATACTCTGGCGGTTGGACTTGTTTTCATGATCCTTTTTCAGAAAACGGCCTACACGGACGGAATGGTAAATGTGCTGATCAGATTTTTTGGCGGCGAATCCGTGGACTTTATCGATGGTCCATATTCAGCCAAGATGTTTGTTATGTGTTTTTACACAATCTGGGTAGTACTGCCCTTTAAAATTCTGATCCTCACAAGTAATCTGGCATCCGTTGACCCTATTTATTATAAGGCGGCAAAAATTGATGCCACACCAAAATACAGAATCTTTTTCAAGATCACACTTCCTATGATATCGCCAATGGTATTTTATCTTGTAATTACGGGATTTATCGGGGCATTCAAGGCATACAGCGACGAGGTTGCTCTTTTTGGAACGGACCTTAATGCTGCTGGAATGAACACCATTGTAGGTTACATCTATGACATGCTGTACGGAAACAGCGGCGGCTATCCTTCCTACGCATCGGCAGCAGCCATAATTCTTTTTGCCATAGTGTTTACGATTACAATTATTAACCTTCTTGTCAGTGAGAAGACTGTATATTATCAGTAATTTTTTGACTTTAGCATAATTCATCATGAAAAGAGGAAGCTTATGTCTTCAAATACAGATGGAAAAACGGGGGCAAAGCCCCATGAAAATTCAGAATATAAACTAATAGAGCAGAGGGCTACGGCGGCTAATATCACAGGACTTATTCTTCGATATCTTCTGTTGGCATTTTGGGCGCTTATAGTACTTTTCCCATTTTATTGGATGATCCTTACATCCTTTAAAAGCTACAGCTCCTATAACAGCGAGTATGTACCAAAGCTCTTTGTTACTTCACCCACATTTCAGAACTACGTGGATGCCTTTACGGAGGTCTCTCTTGGCAGATACCTGCTTAATACCTTTGTGTTTACGGCAGTTACAACGGCTATCATGCTGGTTATTGTGGTGCTGTCGGCCTTTGCCTTTTCAAGGCTCGAGTTTAAGGGCAAAAACATACTGTTTGCTCTGTTTTTATCACTTATGATGATTCCTAACGAGCTGGTTATCATTACCAATTACGTTACGATCACCAACATGGACCTTAGAAATTCCATGCCGGGTCTTGTGCTTCCGTCAGTGATCTCGGTTTTCTATATTTATTTATTAAAGGAAAATTTTGAGCAGATCCCGGACGAGCTCTATAAGGCCGCAAAGGTTGATGGAACATCAGATTTACGCTATTTGTGGCGGGTTATGATTCCTATAGCAAAGCCGACACTTATTACAATTACTATCCTTAAGGTAATCGAGTGCTGGAATTCCTACGTATGGCCAAGACTTATAACCGACGATCCGAACTTTTTCCTTGTTTCAAACGGAATTCAGGAAATAAGAGAAAACGGCTTTGGAAGAGAAAATATTCCTGCCATGATGGCAGCTGTTGTCGCAATATCAGTGCCCCTTATGGTACTGTTCCTTGTTTTCAGGAAAAAGATAATGGCAGGCGTTGCAAGAGGAGGAACCAAGGGATGAGACTTCTTTCATTTGGGAAAAAATCCTGGAAGGCCGCATCTTTCATGGCAGCAGCGCTTGTTTTGATGTCTGCGCTGCCACTTACCGCATGCCATGGATCAAAAGAGTCTCTGGGCTTTGAGATTCCGGAGGCTTTCGATGAGACTTCAAAATATGAGATTACCTTCTGGGCGAAAAATGATACCAACAAAACTCAGACAAAAATCTATGAGAAGGCCATAACTGATTTTGAAAAGCTATATCCAAACATTGATGTAAACCTTAGGCTTTACACAGACTACGGAAAAATCTACAACGATGTAATTACCAATATTTCCACAGATACGACGCCAAATGTATGTATTACATATCCGGATCATATCGCTACCTATCTTACAGGAGCAGATACGGTGGTACCGCTGGATTTTCTTATGGAGGATTCAAGGTATGGTCTCTCCGGCTCTGAGCTTAAGTATGATGCTCCCGCAAAGGATGAAATAATTCCAGAGTTTTTATCTGAGGGAATTATAGGTGATCACTACTATGCAATACCCTATATGCGCTCCACGGAAGCATGTTACGTTAACAAAACCTTTATAGAGCAGCTTGGCTATGAGATGCCGGAGGTTCTTTCCTGGGATTTTGTCTGGGAGGTATCTGAAAAGGCGACAGAGAAAAATGAGGATGGGACATTTAAGTTAAATGGTCAGAAGGTTCTGATTCCCTTCATTTATAAGTCCACCGACAATATGATGATCACTCTGCTTAGACAGGAGGGTGCGCAGTATTCGGACGCTCTTGGAAATAACTGGCTTTTTGAGGATGTAACAAAGGAAAACCTGATTGAGATTGCTTCTCATGCTAAAACGGGAGCTTTTTCCACCTTTAAGATTTCCGGATATCCTGCAAACTTCCTTAACGCTGGTCAGTGCATTTTTGCTGTGGATTCCACGGCAGGTGCTACCTGGATGGGAACAAATGCGCCCCTTTGCGACATTGCCAAGGATAAGATAATGGATTTTGAGACTGCTGTTTATCCTATTCCTCAATTTGTGGACAGAGAAGGCCTTGAGATTTCTGATAACAAGGCATCGAGGCTTGCTCCCGGTGAAAAGAAGTTTGCCATGATGTCGCAGGGACCATCCATTTGTATTTTTAATAAGAAGGATCCGCAGGAAGTGCTTGCGTCATGGCTTTTTGCCCAGTATATGCTGACGAATGATGTGCAAATAGCCTATGCAGAGACAGAAGGGTATGTTCCCGTAACCTCTAAAGCTCAGGAATCGGCTGAATATCAGGACTATCTGGGACGCGCAGGAGAAGACAACAGCACTTATTATGATGTAAAAATAGATGCGACGAAGCTTCTTTTGGAAAATCAAAGATATACATTTATAACAAGCGTATTCAACGGTTCAACTTCCCTAAGGGATGCAGCAGGAACGCTTATTGAGAATGCCACAAAGTCGGTTCGAAGAAAAGCTACTGTGGATGAAGCCTATATCGAAAAGCTCTATGAGGATACAAAGAGTCTGTATCATTTAGATCAGGCATCTGCTGCAGGCAGCGGAAAAGCTGAATTCGGCGAGCTTCCAAGTGAGTCGAAGTGGCTCCTTAGATTACTTGTGACCACATGGTTATTTATAGGAATTTATATTTTTAGGACCAAAATTTTAAAATAGTGGTATAATACGTCTGTTACATTAACATGTAAAAGCAAAAGAGGAGAAAAAATTATGAAAAAGGTAATTGCCACAGTTTTGACAATGGGCCTTGCTCTTAGCATGGCAGCATGCGGCAGCAAGACAGCAGAAGGAACACAGGATGCAGCTACTGAGGCTGTATCAGAGGTAGCAGAAGAGGTTAGCGAAGCAGCTCAGGAAGTTGCTGAGGATGCATCAGATGCAGCTGAAGAGGCTGTTGAAGAGGTAGTTGAAGAGGATTCAGAGGGCGAAGAAGCAACTGAAGAGGCAGCAGGCGATGTTATGACACACGAAGACTACGTTGCAGCTGAGCTTGATTCAGAAGTAACAGTTGAGACATACGTACAGGCTAAGCAGGGCTGGTGGGAGAACGAAGGCGTTGGTAACGCTACATTCTACACACAGGCTGAGGACGGTGCTTACTTTATTTACAACATGCCTTGCTCAGAGGAAGAGTACGAGCAGCTTACACCCGGCACAAAGATCAAGGTTACAGGTTATAAGTCTGAGTGGT
Source organism: Butyrivibrio sp. WCD3002 (assembly GCF_000424265.1). GTDB lineage: Bacteria > Bacillota > Clostridia > Lachnospirales > Lachnospiraceae > Butyrivibrio. The sequence goes on along the minus strand of NZ_AUJO01000013.1, from coordinate 7,245 downwards.
CAGGCGAAGTTGAGATCACAGATGCTAAGTTTGAGATCGAGGATGGCAACTTTGTAGCAGAGGCACTTGATGTTACTGATCTTCTTGCAGATGATGCTATTATCGATCACCAGAACGAGTTCGTAGCATTCAAGGGTATGACAGTTGAGGCTAGCAAGGATGCTGACGGAAATGATGTAGCTTTCCTTTACAACTATGATGGTTCAGGTTCACAGGGTGATGACCTTTACTTCAACGTTTCTGCAAATGGCACAACATATACATTCACAGTTGAGTCTTACCTTTGCGGTCAGGATTCAGACGTTTACAAGGCAGTTGAAGGTCTTAACGTTGGTGATACAGTAGACATGGAGGGCTTCCTCTACTGGTATGAGGGTGTTAACCCCCACATCACATCTGTATCTGTACAGTAATTATCTAAAGTATTTGGCATATGTGTAAGGCAGCTATAGTGGGAGCTGCAGAATAAAAATGCATGGTGCCAAAAGCCGCATAGAATCTACAAGAACCGTTACGGCATGGCTTAAAACCAGAACTGTAGCGGTTCTTTTTTGTGATTTAAAAGGTTAAAATACATCAAACAAAAAGCTGTAAAAATGTGAGATAATATCAAATAAAGCAATATATGGAAAGAGTTTTTGGGGAACCACAAGATATTGTGGATGTTGGGGGAGTCATGGACTACGATTATCTTTCTTCAATTGTTTCTAATTACACAAATTTATCAGCACTTAGTAACAAAATAGGAAGTGTATCAGGCACCTCATCAATAAGTGATGTGGTTAATACACTGTCTTCAGGCGATACCTTTAGCGGACTGCTTAATAATGCTCTGCAGTCTGTTTCTAATAATGCTCCGGAGACAAGCAATGAAGAATTGATTGATTCTGCTATAAGAGCAGTGACAGCAAGCTCCGGGTTAAACTCTATTACAGGTGTGCTGGATTCCATGGTTAAGACCACAGGAGTGGATGAGGATACAGCTGAAAGGCTGGCAGGCCTCGCAGGTGTTGATACATCAAATGGAACCGAGAAGGAAGCAAGAAGCAATCTGATTATGCAGAATTATCTTACAGCTTCAATCATGAAGGATACACTTCAAAATTCCCTGACGGATTCGGCTGATTTTACCCAGGCACTTTTCAGCGGTCTGGCGGTTGGCGGTACCGGTGATGACGGATCATCAAACAGTACACTTTCAACTCTTCAGAATTCAACTCTCTCTGCCATCTCAAATCTGGGAGCCTATGAGGACTATCTGGACAAACAGGTGGTATAAAATATGATAGGAAACTGTATTATAATGCGTGTGTGCAAACTGTTATGTTGTATATGCGCATTATTTATGTTGTTCGCTGCTTTGATAGAAAAATATCAGAAGTGCCAAAATAGAAACTGATAAAAAAATTAATCTTAATAACGTAATTTCATATTCATTAAGACATCAAAAATATATCTTTTTTGAAGGTCAAATCAAAAATTTTCTTTAAAACCAAATTTTTGATAAGCTCAGAATTCATGCTTGATTTTTAAAAATCATAATGCGTTCTCAAAATGAAAATCGAGGTTAAATTATAATTTATTTATTGACGAAACTTTTATCTGATGATACTATCAGTGAGCATTAAGTTTCCGATGCATTCAAGAACAAGATGATCATCTTGATTATTCCTAAAAGTTGTACCTGGGGAGTTATCAAACTATGGGCTTGAAGAGTAATAATTTAAAAAGAGATAAAAGAAAATAAGGACAATAGGATTAGTTATTACAAGTTCGCTGCAAAGTCAGTTTAGGGAAATAATTTGCCGGGAACATATGGGAACATGTAAGGATTTAATGCAAAATGCCTGTTTTTATCATGGTATTCACCAATAGTACATATATCGATCGATTAAAGAGTGTTCACTCGTAGTACTAAAAAACAGAAAGCAGGTCAAAAGGAGATTATTGTTATGGAAGCTTTAATACAAGGTAAGCGCAGGCTCGACTGCGATATACCCTGGTTATTTTCCCAGGAATGCGGAGACGATTCCCGGAAAATAATAAAACCATGGGCTGGAACCCCATGGCTGTATTAAATAGAAACTATCAATTTTCTAGGGTATTCACCCAAAGATGTATTAAATAACAATAATAAAAAAAAATCAAGATGTTTTATCCAATTGTTTTGAACATTGAGATAGAAATGTCGAATTACAAAAATAAAGATAATTATAAAAACATGAGAAAGTAGCGGCGCGGTAAAGGGGTCGCTGCTTTTTTATGGATTATGAAAAAACTGAGAGAAAAAAAGAACCGGAATGCTGTCGCCCCGGTTCCCTTAGTAAAAGCAATATAGATTTTGGTGATAATTATTCAGGCTTAAATTCATCCTTACCTACACCGCAAAGAGGGCATACCCAATCTGCCGGAAGATCGTCAAATTTTGTTCCTGCTGCGATTCCGTTATCCGGATCGCCTGCTGCTTCGTCATAAATATATCCACATGTGCCACATACGTACTTCATAAGAAAAGCTCCTTTCCTGTGAAAAAATTCTAGTTGGTTGATGAGAAAATTATAACATGATTACGAGAGATTAATTATTATAATTTCGTAAACTATTTTGTCACGGGAAGACTAGGAAAATATGCTATAATCAAGATGTTGTATGAATATTTAAAATCGGGGAATAATAAATGACTTATTCGGACAGCACAAAGAAATCAAATGTGCTTATAATCATCCCTGCCTACAATGAAGGCGAGAACATCAAAAATATAGTTGAGGAGCTAAAGAATGGATATCCTCAGTATGATTATGTTGTGGTAAACGACGGTTCATCTGATAACACATCCCGGATCCTTATGGAGAACGGCTACAATCATGTGACCTGTCCCATCAATTTGGGAATCGGTGGTGCCATACAGACAGGATATCAGTATGCGAAGGAGAAGGGCTATGATGTGGCTGTACAGCTTGACGGCGATGGTCAGCACGATCCTGCATACATAGGTGATATTGTGCAGCCTATCCTCGATGGTGAAGCAGATTACGTAATCGGTTCAAGGTTTGTAAATAAGGAAGGCTTCCAAAGCTCAGTTACAAGGCGTATCGGTATAAGATTTCTAAGCGGACTTATAACAGTTCTTTGTCTTACGAAAATTAAGGATGTGACCAGCGGCTTCCGCGCAGTGAACAAATTTTTCATAAATGTATTTGCAGTAAGCTATCCCATAGACTATCCTGAGCCGGAGGCTATTATGGACGCCGTTATGCGAAGAAAAAGAATCATTGAGCTTCCTGTAATCATGCGGGAGCGTGAGACCGGCACCAGTTCCATAAACCTGAAAAGGTCAGTCTACTACATGATCAAGGTTACATTGGACATCATAGTCTGCAGAATAAGCTATGGTATCAGAAGATAGGGGAAATAGAAATGGGTACAATAATACCACCAAGGCTTACCGCGGTACTTATAACCGCGATAGCTATCTACTTTATTATAATATTATCACTTCTAAAGCATAGAATGCTCAACATGAAGTACACGCTTCTGTGGCTTTTTACAGGAGTTGTGATGCTTGTGCTTGTGATAAATCCAATGCTGATGTTTTATATAATTCAGCTTCTTGGCATAACCAGTGCAATGAATGGACTATACATAATGCTGATAGGTTTCCTTATCATGCTGGTTTTATCTCTTACAAGCATTGCGTCAAGACAGGCCGGGCGCATCACCAAGCTCATACAGAATCAGGGACTTCTTGAGAAGAGAATTCGTGAGCTTGAGGAAAAAGTTGAGGAATCTACCGGGGAATAAGATTTTTGGGGCGTGGCTTTCAGTAATATAGTTACAGGAGATTACCATGTCAAAAAATAAAAAAGTTCCCAAAAGACAAATGTCCTTTGAAACTAAAATAAAGATAATGCAGATGAATCTTGATTCTGGTCAGGACCTCTTAGAGAAGAAGCTTTCCTATGAGGAAAAGCTGAAAGTCGTAAGATTTTGCCTGGATCACAACAGAAACATCCGTGAAACGGCAGAGCTTTATGGACTTCGCTATGCTCACGTTTATCAATGGGTTCGAAAATACGAAGCAGGCGGCGAGGATGCCCTTATCGACAGGCGAGGTAAACGCGGAAAGGGCCGCAGAACGCTGCTTCTTGAGGAAGAACAGGCTGAGTACGACAGGGAGAATGAGCTGGAGAGGTTAAGGAAAGAAGCTGAAGGAGAGAATTCTATATGGAACTAATACTTAAAAACATATTAAAGGTAGTAGATGCCACTATAAAAGTTGACGGAATAACGGTTATAGCCGGCAGCAATAACATGGGTAAAAGTACTGCCGGTAAAGCTCTGCTTACAGCTATATCAGCCTTCGCCGATATGGATCAGTTTATTGAAAAACAGCGAATTCTGAATCTTAGAAAAGAACTGGTCAAACTCGGAGACGCACTTGATTTGTTTTGCAAGAAAAACACCAACATAGTTCGCAAAAAAACCGGAAAAATAAATTCCACAATCGATTTATATATTCCTCGTATATTAGAAGAAGAGTCAGGAGAGGCAGTTCAAAAGGATATAGATCTATTTATAAGAGACATCTGTGGATTATATGGCTTAAACATCGATTATATCAATTCAGAAAGTTTCGATGCAGCTATGCTGGCGTATTCAAATATAATGGAAAGCTTTGAGTTGGATGATGATGAGATAGGTTATCGTCATGTGACTGATGAGTTTAGAAAGACCTTTGGAGATTCGGTAGTCAATTTTAATGCTTCTGCGGGAAGTATCATTGTAGAGGAAAATGGAGCTGCTGCCGGATTGACTTTTACGAGAGATAAGAAAGATTATTGTTCAGAAATCATTAGAGAATATCCGATGAAATACAATGCGCTTTCTGTTGGAGAGCCTGATGTTTTGAACCTATTTGGATCACTTGCTGCTTCCAGAGCTGTGAAATTCAGCAAAAAGAAGCTGTTAAGAGGTCTTCTTCAGATGGATAGATATAAGTCATTATGGGAAGCGTACGAAGAGGATGGGCCCGATAAAAGTATAATTGACGAAATAAACCTGGAAAGAAAGTTTTCTCAGGCGTTAGAGAAGGTTCAGCAAGTGTTGAACGGATATGTAGTATATGACAGTAATGGCTTGAATTTTGTTGAAAATGGTTTGGAAGGGAAAATTCCAGTTGAAAATATGTCAACAGGACTTAAGTCTATGGTTCTTTTAGAGCAGGTCATAAAACTTGGATTATTAACGGATAATACTGTGTGGGGCCTTGATGAGCCTGAAATTCACCTTCACCCTGAGTGGCAGATACGCTACGCAGAGATAATAGTTCTTCTTCAAAAATATGTAGGGCTTAAAGTGGTGATAGCAACACATAGTCCATATTTCTTAAAGGCAATATTGTACTTTTCAAGAAAATATGAAGTGATTCAGAATGCTAATTTTTATACAACTGTGAATACTAATGGAGGCGTATGCTTTGAAGACGTTACCAATAAGGTAGATAGTGTCTTTAAACAGCTTACAGTTCCGCTTTTCGAAATAATGGAGGATACAGAATTTAACGACTTATGAGCAATAAATTGGAAACTGAAGTAGGAAAAAATCTGACTCAGGAACAGAAGGATTATTTTTGCAGATCGCTTAAGGAGATCTTTCGAAACACAGCCTCGAAGGATAAAAAAGCTCGTATAGGATCCGTTGAATACCCGGTAGTATCTGGATATAAAGCGATAGATTTTGATAATATTAAAACAATTTATGTTAATAACAGAAGGATGGAAGGAGTTAATGGTACAGCCATCAACTACAGATCAAACGATGCGCTTATACTTACTCCGGCAGGTGAATGGGTTTTCGTTGAGTGCAAGGATGGTAAAATCAGTGACGAAGTAGTAAGAGAGATTACCGAAAAAATAGAGGACAGCTGCAACATTTTCCTGGACATGGATTTTTTGAATAAAGGATACCTTGTAGTTGATGATAGAAGTTCATACCTTGATAGAGGAAGACAACCAGATTTTGAAATTAAAACAAAATTAGAACAACTGGGAGTAACGTTCAGCCCACATTTTTTATGGGACAAAATGAACTATTGTCTTATCTATAATAAAAAGATACACGATGCGGAAGCCATAACTGAAGCTGACAAGAATGGGTGGAGAGATCTTCTTAAGCGGGGTGAGTTTAAAGAGTTAGAGGATTTTATAGATAATCATTCATATCTTCATGGGGAAAGCACCGCAAAGGAGTTCCTTGAAAACTGCCTTGATAATGGTAAGTATCCCAATTTTCATGATGTTTTAGATGTGTTTTACTCTATAGATGATATTATTTTAGAGAATAAGAAGCTTATGGGATTCTTCAATGATCCGAACGAGAGGGATCATTTCCTAACTGGTTTTAGAAGACTGAGCCAGGAGTATAACAATAGAAGAAATGATATTAACTCAGGAGAGAAGTTTATTATCTTTCTACGTGTATATAGGAAGTGGAATCCCGGAATTTTGAAAGCGCTTAAGCAAAAAGAATTAACTTTGAATGAAGCGAACACCGCTTCCGAAACGCCAAGTATGAAGATATTTTTCCAATTGATGGCGAAAAATTCATCTCCCAAAAAGCAACCGAGGAGACTGTTTAATCTTCATGCTTATGAAGGAAAAAGATTTAAAGAGGTAGTGACGCTGGCTGAAGAAGAGTTCCTTGGATATTTTGGAATTCCTTCATGATTGTGATAATATCTGTCAGACTAATCAATGCATTTTTGAAAGTATTGGCTTTATGAGTATAATATTAGTGAAAACTTGCTATGTGTTTAGAAAGGAACTGAACTTATATGCGCACATATTTAGTAACAGGTGGTGCCGGATTTATCGGCTCTAACTACATTCATTACATGTTTAAGAAATATGATAATGAGATCCGCATTATCAATGTGGATGTCCTTACATACGCAGGTAACCTTGAGAACCTCAAGGATGTAGAGGATAGAGACAATTACACCTTTGTCAAGGCAAATATCTGTGACAGAGATGCTATAAACAAGATTTTTGAGGAGAACGATATTGACCGCGTAGTTCACTTTGCGGCTGAGAGTCATGTTGACAGATCAATCGTTAATCCTGAGATCTTTGTAGAGACCAATGTACTTGGTACAGCTACAATGCTTAATGCAGCTAAGAAGGCATGGGAGCTTCCTGATGGCAGCTTCAAGGAGGGAAAGAAATTCCTTCATGTAAGTACCGATGA
>NZ_AUJO01000012.1 GCF_000424265.1 Butyrivibrio sp. WCD3002 | reverse complement strand
GCATGGTGGATTTGTATATCCGGGATCTGGCCGTTCTTTAACTTGAGCGTGCAAACGTACTTCCTTTGAGACAGTTGAAGGATCTTTCCCGATTATCCTTGCTATCTCAGCAAAGGACTTGTTTTCGGTCAATCCTTTTTCAATCTCTACACGTTGTTCAAATGTTATATGTTTCTGATTGCCTTTATTCATAATAAATCTCCAATCTGCACAGGCAGGCAATCAGCTGCCCGAACATTATATAGAGATCTATATGTGAATATCAATATGGCAAGTATATATGTGTAAGAGTAACTTCCATAACCCTAGAATTTACTCTTGCAAACTGGAATTAAAAATTACATTTAAGTTAGTCACGATAATTATATGTAATCGTGACAAAAAAACGAACACTCGTGCGGCTATAAGAGAGGATTATTGGACTTCATTTTCGATAGAATTGAAGATGAGGAGGAGCCCAATAATCCTTTTTGGTTTAGAAAAATAAGGTGGGTTATTTGGCTACATGTGACATATATTTTCAGCATGTAATGCACTATTATAATCTTATCTTAACAACATCGAACAGTGCAGAAAAATTAGAAGCGAGCATAGAACCGGTCATGGACGGGGGACCAGTAAAGCGCGTTCTACTCCGCTGATACATGCGATCACAGAGATTACTTTTAACAACGAGATTGCAAAGACGGAGGTATTGATTATGCAGGAATTCATGATTGACAATGGTATAGTTATCGACGATATCGAAGGTGTGATGGAGGGTATTGCGAAGCTTAGCGGCAAACAGATGCCAAGTCCTCAGACTATCAAGAAATTTATCACAAATGAAAAATCTACAAAATTTTATATAGACGATAAGTGTTCATGCAAAATGCAGCCGGACCGGGATACAGTTTATCTGTGGCTGGACAGTGGCTTTACCAGCAGCTATGGGGATCCGATAATGATATCCCTTTTAAATAAGGGTGCCGGCGGATACACAGGTCATTTTTACGGAACAATGGATTCTCTGGCAGGAAGTATTGGCAACTTTTTCCCGCAAAACAGAAGGAACATAAACAAGAACCTTGGATCACTGAGGATTAAGTATGACAACAAGATATCCGGAAGAGATCACGCACATATAAATGACGAGCAGGAATATCTCATTAAGACAAGAGCTATGACTACTACGGAGTTCATAACTACAAATCCGCGCAGGATTTTGCGGACGATAAGTATGAGGAGTTCTACGACTACGAGGATGATTACGACGATGAGGACGAAGCATACGATGCAGCGGAAGATTACTGGAATGATAATTATTGATGGAATTTATGATATAGATAATTTGTGAGAAAGCTCTTACCGGTGCAGAATTGGTAATTGTGATTCATAAATAAGGAGATTTACTATGGGATTATTCGGATTGTTTTCAAGTGATGAGCATGATGTAAGGCTTACAGATAAGGAAATGGAGAAGCTTACCAAGAATATGTCCAGGTCAGAGAAAAAGGAATTCTATCGAAGGCAGGAAGAGCTGGAGAAGGATCGCGCTGATAAAGAGGCATGGCTCTGGGCTATGAGCGATGATGATGATTTTTGATGACTGATGTAAAATATAGAAAAGGAGGTCAGCTATGAGAAATATTCGTAAGTCTAATTTCATATGGATACTGGTTCTTGTGGCTGTCATCTTTGTAGTCAACATGATGGGCAGCAGGGTCTATGCGGATAAAAAAGAGCCCGAGATCCCTGCTTATAGTGGCAGTCCGTCAGTAGAGATAAATGATAATAAGCCCGAGTTTTCAAAGAGCGAGATTACGAAGGTATCCTTTGAGAGTTATGGTGAGTTTGACGATCTTGGCAGATGCACTCCGGCTACAGCCAGCATTGGCAAGGATCTTATGCCTACAAAGGATCGCGAGTCCATAAGCATGGTAAAGCCTACAGGCTGGGAGCAGGAGAAATATCCGGGACTTGTTGATTCGGATCCGCCTTTTCTCTACAACAGATGTCATATGATAGGCTTCCAGCTCACCGGTGAGAATGCCAATGAGCAGAACCTGATAACCGGCACCAGATACATGAATGTGGAAGGCATGCTGCCTTATGAGAATGAGGTTGCTGATTATGTAAAAAGCACCGGCAACCACGTAATGTATAGGGTTACTCCCGTATTTGAAGGCAATAATCTTCTTTGCGATGGCGTGAAAATCGAGGCGTTGTCAGTTGAGGATGATGGCAAGGGCGTAAGCTTCAATGTGTTCTGCTACAACGTTCAGCCCGGGGTAATCATAGATTATTCTGATGGCTCCAATAAGCTGGATAAGAATTATAAGGAAGGTCAAAGTAATAAGCCCGATAAGACTTATTCATATATCGGGAACAGGAATTCTCATGTGTTCCACTATCCTGATTGTGACAGTGTGTCGGATATGAAGGAGAAGAATAAGGTCTATTTTGAGGATTCTACCAGAGATGAAGTTATGGAGCAGGGCTATAGGCCTTGCGGAAGGTGTAAACCTTAATAGCATAAATACAATGTGTATGACACGAAAAAGCCGGTTTCAAACCGGCTTTTTTCGTAGTGTCGTCCTTTCGCGTGGAGAAAACTCCTTTGCAGTGGATGATTGTTTATATGATATTTTTGGGTGAAGCATCGCCGCCCTTAATATCTTTCCACTCAATAATGAACCGCAGGCTTTATTCCTTGGCTCCGGTAAAGCATCGCTACCTTTGCTGGAATTATATCCTTTAAGACTTTCGACTCCACCTTGGTGAAGCATCGCTACCGTGGCTGTCCTTGTCTTATGTTCTGAGTTAATAATACTCCTACGATTATCACAAAAGTGTCACACAGGCTGAGATAAAGAAATTTGGCAAAGAGATTTCTGATGACTTGACAAAATTACTTGCGTGGAGTAAATTGATTGTACGCAATCTAATAATGATAAATGAAACGTGTATATAGAGAGGAGACCCCGACATGACTTACGCAGTAAGATATTATACAAAGACAGGTAACACAAAGAGACTTGCTAAAGCAATTGCAAAGGAACTTGGAGTAGAAGCGCTTCCCATAAGTGAAGCTATTGAAGAGCCTGTTGATATTCTTTTCCTTGGTAATTCTTATTATGCATTCAACATAGATCCTGAGGTTAAAGCTTTTGTGGGATCACTTGATAAGAACAAGGTTGGCAAGATAGTTAACTTTGGATCCGCAGCTATGCTTAACTCAACATACAAGAAGGTTAAGGCTGAGGCAGATAAGGTTGGCATTCCCATGGATGAGAAGGAATTCCACTGCAAGGGCGAGTTCAAGGGTATCCACAAGGGCAGACCTAACCAGGATGACATTGACGCAGCAGTACAGTTTGTAAAACAGTATAAATAAATTCAATGTACCCATACATATATGACATGAAAAAGTCGGTTTCAAACCGGCTTTTTTGCGTAGTCTCGCCCTTTCGCGTGGAGAGAAACTCATGAATCCTCTGCGTAGTCTTTCGTCATGCCAATATTCTTGTGACATTGTAATAACGTTTGATATAATAATTGTCTGGGGGGATGCTGCAATATTGCAGAATGAATTAAAGTTGGGGGTATTTTGTAATGAAGAAGTATTTGGGGAATCTATTAGTAGTCATCGCATCTGTGATGTGCATGACAGTCTTGTTTTGGAGTTCATCCATCAGCTCTGAGGCCGCAGCAGCAAAAGGCGCCAAGGATATAAAACTTGTGGAAAATTATTGCCAGTTTACAGCTGCTTCTGACGGATATTATTCCTTGTGGATTCAATTTGGAGACGACAAATCCGATAAGTGGATGGATTTGGAAACAAACAAGAAACTCTCTGCCAATGAAACCTATAAAGAACAGTTTTGGTTAACTAATGGATATAATCCCGGAAAAGTAACGGTTTATGTCGTATGGAGAGCTGAGAAAAAGGGTATTATCGTATTTGATATTGAAAGATATAAGAAAGACCCAAATTACGTAGTAAAATCATACTCTACAACAATCAGCAAAAGGGAAGCACAGCCCCAGGACGTAAAAGTGGAAGTTTCCAATGATCGTACTTACATTTACAGATATATGATCAGTTGGAAGGATGATGGCTTAAGCCATACGTTTTGTTATCCCGACCCCAAAGGAACAAGTGGCGGTTTAATAAGTAAAGGGAGTAACTATGTATTAATAGCAATGGACGACTATGAGAAGAAGGTAGAACTCAGAACTCTATCCCGTGATTATAGTACTTACGCAGATTCAGAACCTGTGAGCGTTACACTTCCTGCAGTTGATACCAAGGCATTATTCGACAAAGGTGAGTTAACAATAGATCTGTCAGAAGGTTCTACTGAAGTATCAGATCCTATGGATATGATCAGGCGTTCATTTTATGGATATGATTCCTTAGATTTTCTTAAAGTTAAGGTAGTAGCATCTCCTGATAGAAATGGAAGAAGACAAATTGATTTAGACCTTGACGGAGAAATGGACATTGAAATAGTTGACAGACAGGAGACTGATACATATAAAGTACTGTCGACCAATTCTGTTAAGGATGAAGTTACCTTCACTTTAAGTGATGAAATAAAAACTCAATTCATCAAAGAAAGAATACCGTTTTACTCACCTATGACTATTATCCTTCCAAAGGAATCTACGCAGGGTTCTGGAGGCATGACAGAAGAAGAGTTGTATAAGAAGTATGCAGGCAAGTCACAGGCTCCTGTTGCCAACGACAATGCAACTGATACTGCAAGCGCTCCGAAGAAGGTAATCGTAGATGACATCACCTATTTAATTGATGTTAACGGAAAAGCTACCGCATTAAAAATTGATTCCAAAAAGAAGGCAGGCCTTAACACAGTAACTGTAGCGGGAAAAACATATCCTGTTGTAGCTATCGCAAATAATGCCTGCAAAAATAACAGGAAAATCAATACAGTCACTATCGGCTCAAATGTCGAGTCAATCGGAAATAAAGCATTTTTTAAATGTAAAAAGCTTGGTAAAGTAACTATCCAGGCAAACAAATCCTTGAAAATCGGTAAAGGCGCTTTCAAGAAGATTGGCAAGGACGCTACCATCAAGGTAAAGGGTGTGAAAGGTAGCACCAGGAAAAAGCTTATAAGAGCTATAAATAAGTGATTACATAAAAAACTCCTTTGAATTGGAATGGTCAACTCCGGGTTGACCATTTTTATTTGCCTTTTTTGTAACATGACATTGTAAAGAAAATGATTGTTGCAAAGGAGGTAGCAAAATGAGTAAAGGTTATACAGAGATCGTTTATATACTGGACAGATCAGGATCAATGGGAGGGCTGGAGCTGGATACGATAGGCGGCTTTAACTCCATGATAAAGAAGCAGCGACAGACCGGTGAAAAGGCATATGTATCAACTATACTGTTTGATGATGTAACTGAGGTTTTGCATAACAGAGTAGATATCAGAGAGGTTAAGGATATTACGCCAGAAGAGTATTATGTGAGAGGGTGCACAGCTCTCCTTGATGCAGTTGGCGGAGCTATCAAGCACACGGCAAACGCCCACAAGCATGCACCAAAGGACAAGAGACCTGATAAGACTATTTTCGTAATAACAACCGATGGAATGGAAAATGCCAGCTGCAGATATTCATATGACCAGATAAAGAAGATGATACAGCATGAGCAGAAGAAATATGGATGGCAGTTCATTTTCATAGGTGCGAATATTGATTCTTATGCTGAGGCGAAGCGTTTCGGCATTAAAAAGGAAAGAGCGGTCAACTATATGCACGATTCTGTTGGAACAGCAAATCTTTACGCCGGAGTTTCAAAGGCCGTCTGCTCAGTAATGATGGCAGAAAGCGCAATGGATGCCGAGGAAGAGCTCAACTGCTGTGACTGGGACGAAGATATCAGAGAGGATTACGAAAGACGCAGTGGTCAGCGTAGATAATTATTTCCATGCCGGATAAAAAATTTAAGCGTCAGAATCTTTTTGTTGAAGATTCCGGCGCTTTTGTTTCGTTATCTATAATAGAGGATTAGAAATGGTTATTTTGCGTCATTCGATATACATAATATCGTAAATTTGAAATATTATTTCATTATAAGGAGGCTTAAAACCGCATGAATTATGGATTTAAGACATTTGTTGGACAGAGAGTGATAAAACTGTGATAGAAGGATTGATAATATGATTTCATCACAAGAAAACAACGAAACAAAACATAAATATGAGAGAGGGATTTGAAATGAAAAAGGGGAACATGATGTTAAAGGAAATAGTAATGATAGTTACAGCAGTAGCAATTGTTTTAGGCTCAGGCTTAAACAAGCATATGACAGCAGAAGCAGCAAAGACACAGATGATGGAAATCAGCTGCCCTCACTGCCAGGAGTTAACAACAGTAGATGTTATGCAGGATGATGTGGAGTGCACACATTGCGGAGAACACATTCACATTGATGGCTGATAAAAATTGAAGGTTTATGGTTTTGTATTGGAGGTAAAAGATTATGCTTAGATTATTTGAGAGTTTCATGGAAGAATTTGGTTTCATTGATGCATCAGCTACATACAGAAAGCCCTTTGGCAGACTGGATGCTTCAGACTACAGCAGAATCGAGAGTGAGCTTATAAGATTCGCTGACAGCCTTGCTGCTGCAAAATAATGAAAAGGAAATGAGATACTAAAATGAAAATATGGATGTACTAAACGCCGGGATTGTTTACAAAAATCCCGGCGTTTTCTATTATGGATTAGGGGGATAAGATTATGCCGTTTTCAATAATCAGAAATGATATTACAAAAGTAAAAGCAGATGCCATTGTAGATACTGCCAATCCGGAAGTAGCTATAGGCGATGGCGTTGATGCCGCAATATATAAGGCTGCCGGTGAGGAGAAGCTTCTTGCTGCCCGCAGTGAAATTGGCGTGCTTGAGCCCGGTGAAGTTGGGATTACTCCGGCCTTTGATCTGGATGCGAAGTATATTATCCATGCCAGCGGTCCCTGGTGGGAAGGGGGAGATCATGGTGAAGAACAGCTTCTTAGGCAGTGCTATGATAAGTCCCTTGCGCTTGCTGCAGAGAATGGCTGTAAGTCAATTGCTTTTCCGCTTCTGGCGACAGGAACCTATGGATTTCCCAAGGAGCTTGGAATTCAGATTGCTATAGATTCTTTTACTCAGTTCCTTATGGATTATGAGATGGAGATTACGCTGGTTGTTTTCGGCGAATATGCATATCATGTATCAGGAAAAATCTTTGATGATATAAAGAGTTTCATTGATGAAGAATATGTAAGCTCTGCTCTTAAGGCTGAGTATTATTATGGCATACCTGAAGCGTTCGGAATGGAGGCGATGCTTGGGGCGAGAGCTGAAAAGACACAGGTTCCGAATGAAGATTTCGAAGATGAGGCGGAAGAAGCTCAGGATGAAGATTTCGAAGCTGAGGCGGAAGATGCTCAGGATGAAGATTTCGAATGCGAGATGATGTTTCTTGCGGACGATGAGGAGCCCCAGTCCCTTGATGATGCCCTTAAGGAGATGTACACGGATTCCTTTGAGAAGCATCTGCAGCAGCTTATTAACAAGAAGGGCCTAAAGAATTCCGAAGTTTACACGACTGCAAATATATCAAAGCAGTATTTTTCAAAGCTCTTAAAGGGTCAGGTTAAGCCATCCAAGGAAAAAATGCTGGCACTGGCTGTGGGACTTAGGTTAAATCTGGATGAGACGGTGGACTTTTTGGGGCTTGCGGGATACGCTTTGTCGCCCATTTCACAGACGGATATTGTGGTCAGATATTTCATTAGCCGCGGGGACTACAGCGTTATTAAAATTGATATAGCGCTGTTTGATTACGGCCTTGATCCGTTATCTAATAAGTAGAGTAATTTTATTGAATTAATCTCTGAAAAATGTAAAACTTACATATGGAAGTTTAAATAAAGGAAATTTTACTGAATGAAAATATACGTTGATTTTGATGATTGTCTTTGCGAGACAGCAAAGAGCTTTTCCAATCTTGTGATAGGGCTTTTTGGAATTCATGTACCCTATGAAAACATGAAATATTTTAATCTCCAAAAGACCTTTTCTCTTACAGATGAGCAGTATGAATACATGATGATAGAGGGGCATAAGCCGGAGGTTTTGCTTTCTTATGATGAGACCCCGGGTGCTTCAAAGACCATAAACAGCTGGATAGATAAGGGCATAGATGTATCTATAATAACCGGGCGGCCCGCAAGTGCTTATGAGCCTTCAAGACAGTGGCTTGATGAGCACGATCTGGACAGGGTTAAGCTTTTTTGTCTTGATAAATACGGACGGGATAACTTCATAAAAGGCAGCTCCTTTACTCTTAAGCTTGAGGATTATTACAAGATGCATTTTGATTATGCAGTAGAGGATTCGCCCATGGCCTTTGGCTTTTTCAGCCATCTGCCGGAATTAAAGGTGCTTGTTTACGACAGACCCTGGAACCGCGATTGTGAGTTCCCTGAGGGTGATTTCAGACGTTGTTATGATTGGGAGTCGATAAGAAATATAGTGGGGTAAAGGAAATCTAATATGCGCGGAAGAGGATTTGACTGGAGAGATTTTCTTAAGAAGGTTGCAGTGATAGCAATACCTGTTGCACTGCAGAATTTACTTACTACCACCGGATCTATGGTGGATACAATGATGATCGCATCGCTGGGGCAGATGGAAGTCGGTGCGGTGGGACTTTGTGCGCAGTTTTCATCACTTATGTTCAGTGGCTACTGGGGCTTTGTAGGCGGAGGAATGCTTTTCATATCCCAGTACTGGGGAGCGGGGGACGAGGATGGAATTAACAGATCCTACGGTCTTACGCTGACCTGTATGATGACTGTTGCTGCGCTGTTTTGTTTTATGGGGACTTGTTTTCCGCAGCTTGTCATGAAGTTGTACACGGACAAGGAGTCCATTCAGCAGATAGGTATCTCATATCTTAGAATTGCAGGATTTTCATATCCGCTTATGGTATTATCCATGGCCATGGCAGTTATGCTAAGGTGCACTGAGAGGGTGAGGATACCGCTGTATAGTTCTATAGCGTCAGTTCTGACAAATGTATTCCTTAACTGGGTTTTGATATTTGGACATTTAGGCTTTAAGCCCATGGGCGTTCGCGGAGCAGCTCTTGCAACGGTGATCGCACAGCTTGTAAGCGTGGCTGTTTTGACTGTTCTTGGAATTTGGAATAAGCACCCTTATCTTCTTGCGGTTAACAGGCATTTTGGATGGAAGGGTTCATTTATCGGAGAGTATTTTAAAAAGTGTGCGCCGATCATTGCCAACGAGGTTTTAATTGGCCTTGGAAACATGGTGATAAATATAGTCCTTGGAAGACAGCCGGAGGAAGCTATTGCGGCCATCGCTGTTTTCAGAACTCTTGAGGGACTTGTAATTGGATTCTTTGCAGGCTTTTCCAATGCATCCTCCATTCTTGTGGGAAAAGAGGTTGGAAGCGGCAATATCGATACAGCCTATGCAAGGGCGTGGAGGCTTATCTATCTGTGCCAGTCTGTAATCGGACTTGTTGTACTGTCGCTGGTGGTTCTGCATACACCTATTTTGACGCTGATGGGAATGAGCGGAGAAAGCTTCAGAATTGCCTTTGGTTTCCTGTGCATTTACGCTGTTGCAGCCTTTATCAGAATGGGTAACTGGACTCAGAACGATACCTTCAGGGCAGCAGGGGATGCCTCCTACGGAACAATCCTGGAAATCGCTTTCATGTGGGCAATGGTAGTACCACTTGTCTGGTCCACGGGTATGATTTTTAAGCTTCCTACACTTTTTGTATTTGCCTGCTGCTACATGGATGAGCCCATCAGATATGTCCTTATGCAGGTTCATCTCTATAGGGGTAAGTGGATTAAGCCCGTTACACCTGAGGGTATAGCAGCCATGAAGGGCTGGAAACCGAAGAGAGGCTGAATTCTTTTATGAAAAATCCGGCAGTGGCCGGTAGAAATAGCTTACATAACACATATTTTTCTTAATAAGGAGGGACTATGGATAAAAAGTGGTGGAAAAATGCTGTGGTATATCAGATATACCCCAGGAGTTTTAAAGACAGTAACGGTGATGGAATCGGCGATCTTAAAGGCATAACGGAAAAACTTGATTATCTTAAGAATCTTGGCGTGACTATAATCTGGCTTTCTCCGATTTATAAGTCCCCCAACAAGGATAACGGATATGACATCAGCGATTATCGCGACATCATGGCTGAATTCGGAACCATGGCTGATTTTGATGAAATGCTTTCCGAGGCCCACAAGAGAGGTCTTAAGATCGTTATGGACCTTGTTGTAAATCATTCCTCGGACCAGCACAAGTGGTTTTTGGAGAGTAAAAAATCAAAGGACAATCCCTACAGAGATTATTACATCTGGAAGGATCCCGTAGATGGTCATGAGCCCACCAACTGGGGTGCATTTTTCAGCGGCTCCGCATGGCAGTTTGATGAGACCACAGGACAGTACTATCTGCATCAGTTTGTTCCGGAGCAGCCTGACCTTAACTGGGAAAATCCCAAGGTAAGAGATGGCGTTTTCGACATGATGAACTGGTGGTGCGAAAAGGGAATCGACGGCTTTAGAATGGACGTTATCAGTCTGATTTCAAAGCCCGAAGTTTATGAGGACGGTCCCGTAAGACCCGGAGAAAAGTACGCATTTTGCGGAAACATCACAGCAAACGGCCCTCACGTTCATGAGTATTTAAAGGAGATGAACCAGAAGGTTTTAAGTAAGTATGACCTTGTTACTGTAGGTGAGGCAGCAGGCGTAACCATTGAAGAAGCTAAAAAGTATGCGGGCTTTGATTCAAAAGAACTGAACATGGTATTCCAGTTTGAGCATATGGATCTTGATTCCGATGAGCACGGTAAGTGGACCATGAAGAAGCTGTATCTGCCTGACTTAAAGGTGAATCTCACAAAGTGGCAGAAGGAGCTTGCAGGCGTAGCATGGAACAGTCTTTTCTGGGATAACCACGACCAGCCGAGAATCGTATCAAGATGGGGCAATGATTCCGATGAGTACAGAGAAATATCTGCCAAGATGCTGGCTACATGCCTTCACATGATGCAGGGAACTCCTTATGTATATCAGGGCGAAGAGTTTGGAATGACTAACTATACATTCAAGGAAATTTCCGATTGTGATGATGTAGAGGAGATAAACATCTACAAGGATCTTGTTACGGATGCAAAGGTTTACACCCATGAAGAGATGATGAATGTCATCAGCGCAAAGGGCCGTGACAACGCAAGAACCCCCATGCAGTGGGATGATTCTGAAAACGGCGGATTTACCACAGGTAAGCCCTGGCTTAAGGTTAATCCCAACTATAAGACCATCAATGCCGCAGCAGAGGTGGATGATCCTGATTCAGTATATAATTACTATAAGAAGCTTATCGGTCTCCGTAAGGAAAACGACATTATAGTTGATGGTACTTACGAGCTCTTAGAGGCTGAGGATGAGAATCTTTTCATTTATACAAGAAGTCTTAACGGCAGAAAGCTTCTTGTTGTATGTAACTTCACGGATAAGACTCTTGATGTTCCAAAGAGCATCGAGGCTATGACCGGAGGAGATATTCTCATCAGTAATTACAAGGAAAAAGCTTCCTCTATCAGACCTTACGAGGCAACGGTTTTTGATCTGAAGGATTAAGTATTGCCCGTTTGGAAAAATGAATATTTACTATCCGAGGAACAAAGGCGTTTCGGTAAACTACCGAAGCGTCTTTTTTTTATCAGAATTTGGAACACAATACCATCGATGGGAAACTTGATTTTTTTTATTAAAAAACTTGATGAATTTTATTGTGATATAGGAAACCATCTGATATAATCCATTTAATCGAATTAACGCTTTAAAACGTCAAAACGTCAAAGGAGGAAAGTAAATGAGAAAGTTTATTAGCGTAATGACCGCTACAGTTATGCTTTCTACAATGCTTGCAGCATGTGGAAACACTGGCGGCGCAACTATCGAAACTGTTGAGGAAGATACTGCAGCAGTTGAGACCAGCACTGAAGAAGCTGCTGATACTGCAAGCGAAGAGCCCGCAGCAGAAGAGGCTGCTGAGGAAGTAACTGAGGCAGCAGGCGATTACCACATCGGTATCGTAACAGGTTCTGTATCACAGTCTGAGGACGACAGAAGAGGAGCTGAGGCTTTCCAGGCTAAGTATGGTGAGGACAGAGTTATCCTTGCAACATATCCTGATAACTTCACAGAAGAGCTTGAGACAACAATTCAGACTATCGTAAATCTTTCTGATGATGCTGACATGAAGGCAATCATCGTAAACCAGGCAATTCCCGGAACAACAGAAGCATTCCGTCAGATTAAAGAGAGAAGACCTGACATCATCTGTATCGCAGGTGAGTCACACGAGGATCTTCCTGAAATCGGAAGCGCAGCTGACCTTGTTTGTAACAACGACTTCGTAGCACGTGGATACCTTATCATCCGTACAGCTCACGAGCTTGGATGTGACACATTCGTACACATTTCATTCCCTCGTCACCTCTCTTATGAGACAATGAGCCGTCGTGTAGCTATCATGAAGGCTGCTTGCGAAGAGTTCGGTATGGAATTCGTTATGGAGTCAGCTCCCGATCCGACAACTGACGTAGGCGTTCCCGGAGCACAGGCTTACATCGCTGAGCACGTTCCGGAGTGGGTTGAGAAGTACGGTCAGAACTCTGCATACTTCTGTACAAACGACGCTCACACAGAGCCCCTTCTTCGTGGACTTCTTGAGAACGGCGGATACTTCATCGAAGCTGACCTTCCTTCACCTCTTATGGGATATCCCGGAGCACTTGGTCTTGACCTCACAGAAGAGGCCGGTGACTTCTCCAAGATCCTTGCAAAGGTTGAGAGCGCAGTTGTAGAAAAAGGCGGCGCAGGCAGATTTGGTACATGGGCATACTCATACGGCTACACAGTTTCTGCAGGTCTTGCACAGCACGCTATGAACGTTATCGACGGAACAAGTGAGCTTACAAATATCGATGATATTTCAAAGGCTTACGAGGTATTCTCACCCGGCGCAGCATGGAACGGTTCCAACTACACAAATGCTGACACAGGTGTTAAGGCTGACAACACATTCCTTATTTATCAGGATACATACATCATGGGTGATCCCGGTAAGTACATGGGTTCAACAGAAATCGAAGTTCCTGAGAAGTACTTCACAACAAAATAAGTCATACCTTAGTGGGGAGATTCTTATCTCCCCACATTTTGAGAAAGAAAGGTTTTAGTAAAAAATGGGTAAAGCACCACTATTAGAAATGAAAAACATAAAAAAGGACTTTTTCGGAAATCAGGTCCTTACCGATATAAACCTTACTCTTAATGAGGGCGAGGTTATTGGTCTTTGCGGAGAAAACGGTGCAGGCAAATCCACACTGATGAAGATTCTTTTCGGAGCAGACGACATTCGTGAAACAGGGGGATACGAAGGTGAGATTCTGCTTAATTCTGAAAAGGTTTCTTTCCAGTCACCCTTTGATGCAATCGCTAAGGGAATAGGAATGGTTCACCAGGAGTTTTCTCTTATTCCGGGATTTACAGCAACAGAAAACATTCTTTTAAACCGCGAATCTAAGAAAAAAAGTGTACTTTCAGAACTTTTCAGCGACCGTATGGATACGCTGGATCGTAAGGATATGGACAAACGCGCCGAAGAAGCAATTAAGAAAATGGGCGTTAATATAGATCAGAATATGCTTACCTCAAATATGCCGGTAGGTCATAAGCAGTTTACAGAGATAGCAAGAGAGCTTTCAAAGGAGCAGCTTAAGCTCCTGATTCTTGATGAGCCTACAGCTGTTTTGACAGAAAAAGAAGCAGAAGCTCTTCTTGATTCAATCAGAGGAATGTCAAAGCGCGGCATCGCCGTTATTTTCATAACACACAGACTTGGTGAGATTCTTTCTGTATGTGACAGAGTTATCACCATGAGAGACGGTTATGTTGTAAATGAATCAAAAACCGAGGACACCAGCGTTCAGGATATCACAAAGTGGATGGTAGGACGTGATGTTAAGGGTTCCGATGCAACTTATGTTACTGAGGACACAGGGGCAGATAAAAAGACAATCCTTTCTATCAGAAAGCTTTGGGTTGATATGCCCGGTGAAACAGTCCGCAACGTAAACCTCGATGTCAGAGAGGGAGAGATCCTTGGTATCGGTGGTCTTGCAGGACAGGGTAAGCTTGGAATCCCCAATGGTGTCATGGGACTTTATCAGGCAGGCGGAACAGTTACCTTTGAAGGAAAGGATATTCCTCTTAACAATCCAAGAAGATGCCTTGATTCATCCTTTGCTTTCGTATCAGAGGACAGAAGAGGCGTGGGACTTCTTCTTGATGAATCTCTTGAGTGGAATGTATCATTCCCTGCAATGCAGATTCAGAATAAGTTCCTTAAGAAATATCTTGGCGGTCTTATCAAGTGGAGAGATGATGCCGCAATCAAGGAAGTAACCAAGAAATATATCGATGAGCTAAAGATTAAATGTACAAGTTCAACCCAGAAGGCAAAAGAGCTTTCAGGTGGTAACCAGCAGAAGATTTGTCTTGCAAAGGCCTTCGCTCTTGAGCCGAAGCTCCTGTTTGTAAGTGAGCCTACAAGAGGTATTGACGTAGGTGCTAAGGCACTGGTACTTGATGCACTTAAGCAGTTCAATAAGGAAAGCGGCGTAACAATCGTCATGGTTTCATCAGAGCTTGAAGAGCTGAGAAGAACCTGCGATAGAATCGCAATTATTTCCGGTGGTAAGGTTGCGGGAATTCTTCCTGCCGGCGAACAGCTTGAGAAATTTGGCGAATTAATGCTGCAAAACTGTTAAGGAGTTATTAGTGATGAGTGAACAAACAGCGACAATCACATTTAAAGACAGGGTGAAGGACATAGCTCAGGATTTCGGGCTTCCAAGACTTATTATTACAGGCTTCCTGGTGCTGCTCCTTGTAGTATCACCCTTTGTGGGAGCGGATCTTCCCACTCAGATTTCAAATATTATAAATCGTTTCAGTTGGAACGGAATTCTCGTTCTTGCTATGGTACCTATGGTACATTCCGGATGCGGACTGAACTTTGGTCTGCCCCTTGGAATTATCTCAGGTCTTCTTGGAGCCACACTTTCAATCGAGCTTGGCTTCACAGGAACAATGTCATTTTTCATGGCAGCACTTTTGGCAACACCCTTTGCTCTTGTTTTCGGAAGCGTATATGGATGGCTTCTTAATAAGATCAAGGGCGGCGAGATGATGATCGCAACCTACGTTGGATTTTCATCTGTATCACTTATGTGTATGATGTGGCTTCTTCTTCCTTACCACAGCCCGAATATGGTATGGGGTATGGCAGGAAAAGGTCTCAGAACAACAATCTCCCTTGAGGGATATTACACACAGGCACTTGCAAAGATTCTTCAGATCAACATCGGCAATCTTTCAATTCCTACAGGCGCGCTTTTATTCTTCGCGCTCCTTGCATTTTTGATGTGGGCTTTCCTTCACACCAAGACAGGAACTGCTATGACCGCCGTTGGATCAAACCCTGAATTTGCAAGATCTGCAGGTATCAATGTAAACAAGATCAGACTTATCTCAGTAGTAATGTCCACATGGCTTGCTGCTATCGGAATCCTTGTTTACGAGCAGGGCTTCGGATTTATACAGCTTTACATGGCGCCTTTCTACATGGCACTTCCTGCTGTATCAGCAATCCTTATCGGTGGTGCTTCAGTTAATAAGGCATCCATCATGAACGTTATCATCGGAACAATTCTTTTCCAGGGAATTGTTACAATGACACCTACAGTAATGAACAACATGATTCATCTTGATATGAGTGAGGTTATCAGAATAATTGTTTCCAACGGTATGATTCTGTATGCACTTACAAGAAAAACGGAGGGAACGAAATGAGTAATAAAAATATAGGCGATTACCTTAGAAGATTTTCTGTTCCCCTTATGTTCGTGATCATTTGTGCGGTGTGTGCGCCGATTTCAGGCCTGTCACCCAGCTATCTTGCAAATGAGATCGTAACAAGAATGGGAAGAAATGCCTTCCTTATTCTCAGCCTTCTTATTCCTATCATGGCAGGTATGGGTCTTAACTTTTCAATGACTCTCGGTGCTATGGCAGGTGAGATTGGCCTTATTCTGGTTTGCGACTGGCAGATAGTTGGCATTCCCGGAATGGTACTTGCGATGATTATCTCTGTACCGATCTCAGCTCTTCTTGGTCTTTTTTGCGGAAAAGTCCTGAACATGGCTAAGGGTCGTGAGATGATCACAAGTTACATCATAAGCTTTTTCATAAACGGTATTTATCAGCTGGTAGTGCTTTACCTCATGGGACCTGTTATTCCCATCAAGCACAGCACAATCAAGCTTCCCCGCGGATATGGTGTAAGAAATACGGTTTCACTTCTTTCCATGAGACAGAAGCTTGATAACCTTATTCCCTGTTCAATCGCAGGCGTTAAGATTCCTGTTGCAACATTCATCATCGTGTTCCTTCTTTGCCTTGTTATCATCTGGTTCAGAAAGACAAAGCTCGGTCAGGACATGAGAGCGGTTGGCCAGGATATAGGCGTTGCAAGAGACGCAGGAATCGATGTTGAGCGCACAAGAATTATTTCTATGGTGCTTTCAACAGTATTTGCAGGCATCGGTATGATCATCTACCTCCAGAATATGGGTAACATTGCAACCTACAGCTCACACTCACAGATTGGTATGTTCTGTATCGCAGCCCTTCTTGTAGGTGGTGCATCAGTAGATAAGGCGTCCATCGGAAATGTTTTCCTTGGTATCGTTCTTTTCCACACAATGTTCATCGTAGCACCTAAGGCAGGAACAGTCATTACCGGCGATTCAATGATCGGTGAGTATTTCCGCGTATTTGTATCCTATGCGGTTATCACGGTTGCTCTTATCATGTATGAGACCAACAAGAGAAAAAATAAGTCCAGAGCCAGTGAACAGCTTGCTCTTGAACAGGAGGAGGAAGTAAATGGCTGATTCTAAGAAAAGAATTTGGATATTCAGAATAGTAGCGATTGTAGTCCTCGTTCTGATAGCTGTAGCAATGTTCATCATCGGCAGAGGCCATACGGTTTATTTTGATAATAAATCCCTTGAGTATGGCGGACAGACTGTTGATAATGTTCCTTACAAAATTGATGTTGTGATAAATGGTGAGAAGGTAGCATCCCTTAAGGCAGGGGAGCGCGGCATGGTTGATACCATGGGTCAGAGCTTCAATATGCAGCTCCTTGTTACCAACGAGAAGGATGGAAAGACCTCCAAGGTTCAGGTAGGACTTCCCCTTCCCTATAGCATGGATGGTATTATCCTGAACCTTCCTGCAATGCTTGCAGGTCTTCCTCAGGATGCATATCTTACAGAATTTATTCCTACACCTTCCGCAGCTGAGCTTGAAGATGAGGAAGTAGTAACTGATGAGACCGAAGGACTTATGGACTTTGGTGAATAAAAAACTAAATATTTTTATGTGATAATACTGTGACATATGAGATAATGAAAGAGCAGGAAAGATTACGCCTTCGCAGACCCATGGAGAGACCCATGACAGCAGGAGGCATGGCTATGTAAAGAAAGGCATCGGAATATGGAGACATGGTATTACGTAGTTGAAAGTATCGACGGCGACTATGCGAATTTAAGGAGAACGGATATCGAGTCCGATGACCTTAAGCTGGTGGCACGAGCTCTTTTACCGGACGGAATAGCAGAGGGAACTCAGCTTAAGTACGAACTAATGCAATATACAATCATATGAGAAGGATGGTCATCTGACGGATGACCATCCTTTGCTGCATAAAAAGGAGAAAATGCATGGAAACAGCTATTGGAATCATGATACCCTTTGTTGGAACTGCCCTTGGATCATTTCTTGTTTTTTTTATGAAAAAGGAACTGGATACCCAGGTTCAGCGCGCGCTTACAGGCTTTGCCAGCGGAGTAATGGTGGCGGCTTCGATATGGAGCCTTATTATTCCGGCTCTTGATCAGTCGGTGGGAATGGGGAAGCTTTCGTTTTTACCGGCAGCCATTGGCTTCTGGCTTGGAATATTGTTCCTGTTATTGCTTGACTGCGTGATACCTCACCTTCACATGAATGCGGAAAAAGCAGAAGGACCAAAGTCAAAGCTGCAAAAGACAACCATGATGGTACTGGCTGTTGCTCTTCACAACATTCCCGAGGGAATGGCGGTAGGTGTGGTTTATGCGGGATATCTTGCAGGGAACTCGGTAGTTACGGCAGGCGGAGCTCTGGCACTGGCAATCGGTATCGCAATTCAGAATTTCCCTGAAGGAGCCATTATTTCAATGCCCCTTCATGCCAATGGAAAAAGTAAATTATGGGCATTTCTGGCCGGTGTATTATCCGGTGCAGTAGAGCCTCTTGGAGCACTTTTGACCATAGTTGCGGCGGGGCTTATTGTTCCGGCAATGCCATATCTTCTGAGCTTTGCGGCCGGTGCCATGATGTATGTGGTAGTGGAGGAGCTGATTCCGGAGATGTCGGAGGGTGAGCACTCAAATATCGGTGTTCTTATGTTTGCTCTTGGATTCACAGTCATGATGGCCCTTGATGTAGCTCTTGGATAATTTATAATGCAGTGTAAAACAGACCATAATCCGTGCAGGATGGGTCTGTTTTTTATTTGTCGTTATAGTTAATGTCAGAGTACTGTGAAAGGAAAACACGCCCTAAAAGACGATAACTGTTAATGACATGATGTAAAAGATTAAGGGGGATTTTGAGATGTTAGAGATAAAACATTTAACCAAAACCTATGGTGATAAAAAAGCCGTGGATGATCTTAGCCTTGAGATTAAGGAAGGAGAAATCTTCGGATTTATAGGACATAACGGTGCAGGAAAAAGTACTACACTTAAGAGCGCCGTCGGCATCCTGAATTTTGATGAAGGCGACATATTGATAGATGGGATTTCCATGAAAACGGATCCCATTCGTTGCAAGAAGGATCTTGCTTACATTCCGGACAATCCGGATCTGTACGATTTTATGAGCGGAATCAAATATCTGAATTTTGTAGGAGATATATTTGAGATACCCTCAGAGCTTAGAAATGACAGAATCGGAAAATATGCTGATTTATTTGAGATCACTGATGATCTGGCACTTCCTATCGCAGCTTACTCACACGGAATGAAACAGAAGCTTGCACTTATTTCTGCATGGATGCACGACCCTAAGCTCATTATTATGGACGAGCCCTTTGTTGGACTTGATCCCAAGTCATCACATCTTTTGAAGGAAATGATGCGTTTGCACTGCGATAAGGGCGGAGCGATTTTCTTTTCAACGCATGTACTTGAGGTGGCTGAGAAGCTTTGTGACAAGGTTGCGATAATCAATCATGGCAAACTGGTAAAGGTTGGAACCATGGATGAAGTCAAAGGCGATGATACGTTAGAAGAAGTTTTCCTTGAACTGGAGGCGGTCTAAATGCTTAGGACACTACTTAAAAAGCAGCTATTTGAGGTTTTCAAAGGATATTTTTATGACGCTAAGAAAAACAAGATGCGCTCGCCCCTTGCTATTGGAGCGTGGATTGTATTTTTCTTTGTGATTATGGTGGGACTCCTTGGTGGAATGTTCCTTGGATTATCATTTACTTTGTGCGGCCCGCTCGTAGCGGCGGATATGGACTGGATGTATTTTCTTATGATGGGCGGAATCTCGATTCTGCTTGGCTGCTTTGGAAGCGTGTATAACACCTATACTGCTTTGTATCTTGCAAAGGACAATGACCTTCTTCTTTCAATGCCAATTCCTGTTCGCAAGATTGTCGGGGCAAGACTCCTTAATGTTTACCTGATGGGAACCATGTATCTGCTGACGGTTATGATCCCCATGGATATTGTGTATCTGATGGTATCAGGGGTATCAGCCCTGAAGCTGGTATGTTTGTTTTTGCTGTTCTTTATCCTGTCATTTTTCGTACTTGCCCTTTCATGTCTGCTTGGACTTTTTGTGGCAAAGATTAGTCTTAAGATAAAGAATAAGAGCTTTGTGACTGTGGCTGTTACACTGCTTTTTATAGCCGGCTATTATTTCTTCTATTTCAAGGCAGGATTCTTTATCAGAGATCTGCTGCTTCATGCGCAGGAATACGGCGAAAAGATCAAAGGTGCGGCTTATGTGCTTTATCTCTTTGGCCTTATAGGAACAGGTAACATTGTCTGTGCAATCGGCTTTACAGTGGCAGTTTCTGTATTGGTTGGATTTATCTGGATGAGGATGCTTAAGAGCTTTTCGGCTATTGCCACGGCAACAGGAAGGGTTAAGACTGAGCACTATGTGGAGAAAAAGGTAAAAGAAAAGAGCATTTTTGGAGCAATGCTTTCAAAGGAGCTTGCAAGATTTACATCAAGTCCCAACTATATGCTGAACTGTGGCCTTGGAATACTGCTAATTCCTGCTTCGGGAGTTTATTTCCTGCTGGAAGCCGGAGAATTTATGCCTCTTATAAACGAAGCTATTGGTGAGCGCCCCCAGTGCGCAACGATTCTTGTATGCATGGCGCTGTGCCTGTTATCTTCCATGAATGGTATGGCAGCTCCATCGGTTTCTCTGGAGGGAAAGAATCTTTGGATAAGTCAGTCACTTCCTGTTAAGCCCTGGACTGCGCTTTCTGCAAAGGCAGGACTACAGATTATTCTTACGGGAATACCAATGCTGCTTGGAAGCGTGATGACGGCTATCGGCGCGGATGCATCTTTAGGAGAGAGAGTTTTACTGGTGCTTATGCCCATGGTATATGTTCTGTTTTCGGGAATACTTGATACAGTAATAGCAGTGAAGATGCCGCTTCTTAACTGGACTAACGAGATTGAACCCATAAAGCACAGCGGAGGTGTATTCCTTGCAATGTTCGGAGGCTGGGCGATTTGCGTGATATTTGCAGCCTGCTATATGTTTTTTGGATACTTGGTAGGAAACGTGATTTATATGCTGATCTGGACGGTGATTTTTGCGGTGCTTTCAATTGCTTTGGCATTCTGGTTAAAGAGCAAAGGGACAAAGGAATTCGCAGCACTTTAATTTAATTATATATGCGAAGAATACTTCTGAAATTCTCCATCTTTTGATATCATAAATATGTATGACTAAAAGAGATGGAGATTTTTTTATATATGGGCTGTTGTCGCAAATATAGAAGTTTTTTTGCAAATATCGGAAAGCGTATTTTCAGTCTTTCCTTTTTGATAATTCTTATAACTGTTTTCATGTATCCCGTAAACGTTAGGGCTGAGGATGGTTCCGGGGCGGAGGCTCAGGATAGGACCGTAAAGGTTGGATACTATGAGAACGAGGTTTTTGAAGAGGGTGCTGCAATCGGTGCCGTTAAAACAGGATATGCATACGAATATTATCGTAAGCTTTCGGAGTACACAGGCTGGAAATATGAATATGTCTACGGAAGCTTTCAGGAGCTCTATGACATGCTGGTTGCAGGAGAGATTGATCTCATGGCGGGACTTGCTTATAAGGAGGAGAGAACATCTCTTATAGCATATCCGGATGAGCCAATGGGAAATGAGACCTATACGCTGGTAAAGCATGACAGAGACGGGACGGTATCAAGAAATCCAAAGACTCTCAGGGGTAAAAAGATCGGCGTTTTGCGAAGCGCCATGGTGGATGAGCTTGAGAAGTATCTTACTGCCAACGGAACCACGGCAAAGGTAGTTATCTTCGAGGATTATGATTCTCTTTTCAAGGCCTTTGATACCAAGGAGATAGATATTCTTGCAGCCGAGGGCTATGGTACCAGGGAGAGAGAGCATGCAGAGGTTATCAGTAATTTCGGTGCAAATGACTATTATCTTTGCGTGAATAATAAAAGAAAAGATCTTCTCGATGAGCTCAATTATGCGCAGATGCAGCTTTCTGTAGAGGAGCCCAGCTATTTAAACACCCTTAGAAGTAAATATTACGCATCAACAATCTCAAGTAGATCTTTTTCCGAATCAGAAAGAGAGTGGATGAGCAGTCATTCAACTCTTGAGGTTGGATATCTTGAGAATTATCTGCCTTACAGCGATACCGATGAAGAGGGCAATGTTACAGGTGTAATTAAGAATCTTATTCCTGAGATTTTAGATGGTTTGGATATTTCCGGAATTAATGTAAGTTATGTGGGGTATCGCAGCTATGATGACATGATTTATGATGTCACAAGAGGAGATATCGATGTAGCTTTTCCTGTGGGAGGCGGACTTTATTATTCCGAGGAAAACGGAATCTATCAGTCAAATCCTGTGATATCGGCATCCAGTGATCTGGTTTACCTTGGAGAATATAATGATGATGTGGTTACTCATTTTGCTGTTAATGAAAACAATAAAATGCAGTACTATTATATCAAGACCAATTTTCCCGGGGCGGAGGTAAGCCTTTATACTTCAATCGAGGAATGCCTTGATGCGGTGCTTGCAGGAAAGGCAAATGCCACGACTCTTAACGGGCTTCGTGCAAATGATATTTTAAGGAACAGAAAGTATTCGGGGCTTTCCTTTAAGCAGCTTAGCATGGCTGATGACAGGTGCTTTGGAGTAAAGATAGGAAATGAGGGACTTCTAAAGCTCCTAAACCGCGGAGTTAATATTATTGGTCCTGAATATGTGCAGAATATGGCATATCGTTATGCGGGACTTCTTTATTCATATTCGAACATGGACATGTTTAAGGATAATATTTGGCTGTTCCTGTCGGTGATTTTGATTATTTTTGTATTTGTAATTTTAGTCAGATTATTCAGGGCAAGAGCGCAGTTTTTCCGAATGATCTGATGGCTTTACACAGTGGAGGAGAACTATTATGGAAACAATTTATTTTGCGGGAGGGTGCTTCTGGGGCACTCAGAGATTTTTTGATCAGTTTGACGGAGTTATCAGTACAGATACAGGCTATGCCAACGGTCCTACTGAGAATCCCACGTACGAGGAGGTTTGCAATGATTCCGGTCATGCAGAGACAGTTAAGGTGGAGTTCGACAGCAGCGTGATCACATTGGATGAACTGATCGGATATTATTTTAAGGTCATCGATCCTACATCAATTAACAAGCAGGGCGGAGATGAGGGAATCCAGTACCGCACAGGAATTTACTACACGGATGCTTCTCAGCTTCCCGTAATTGAGAAAAGGATGGCCGTTCTTGAAGAGGAGCTTGGACAAAAGAGCGCAATAGAGGTTAAGCCTCTTGAGAATTTTTATAAGGCAGAAGAGTATCACCAGAAATATCTTGTGAAAAATCCCCAGGGCTACTGCCACATTCCTGCCATTATGTTTGAGATTGGTAAGAAAAAATCCTGATCAGCTTTAGGTAATGACCGGTAGCTTTGATTATACAGGAGGATGATATGGGAAGTGAGAATGATTATCCCTTAAGCAGGCTGCATAATCCTTTCATGGAGTATAACAACATAGAGATTGTGGAGATTTCTCCGGAAAAAAGTGTTCTTAAGGCCACCATCACAGAGAACTCCTGTAATCCTTATGGGATGATTCACGGCGGGCTTTTGTATACGCTTATGGACTGCGTGGCGGGAATTACCGCAAGAGCCGATAATCACAACTACGTTACGCAGAATGTCTATGTAAACTACCTTGCCAACACCAAGGATGCAAAAGAGGTTTTTGCACAGAGCAGTGTTATTAAGCGGGGAAAAAGCGTGGTGGTGATCCATGCATCTGTCACAACCCCTGATGGGAAGCTGCTTTCAGATGGCAATGTAGATATGTTCAGGTTACCGGATAAAGACTGAGTAGGGAGATATGCCATGCATGGCACAAAGCCTTGGGATATTGATACAGGCGCACCGGCTCTTTCCTTTGCTTATATGTTCGCAGAGGATGGGAAGAAGTATAAGACGGGAAAGGATGTCTTTATCTATGTGGGCATCAATGCCTACTGGGAAGAGCAGACCTTTGAGCTTCCGGTTTTGCCTGAGAAATATAAGTGGTATCTGGCCTTTGAGGCCTACGGCTTTAGCGCAGATGTGGGTAAGGAAGAGAAGCTTGGAAATCAGAGTTCAATAACTTTAGGGCCTAGATCCAGTATGATACTTGTGGGAAAGAAGTGAAAAGAATTTAATTATAAAGGGCGTCACTTTGCTGTGACGCCCTCATTTCGTTTTATAGACGCAAGACGCTACGTCAGGTTTTGGATCAAGCTTTAAAGAACACCTGCAGTGCATGGTACATATGAAGCTGCCATGCCTTCATGTCGTGAACACCGCCGGGGATGATGAAGAAATCGTAGTTTTCTCCCTGGTTGAGCAGGTCACTCTCTGTAACTGCCCTTTCCATGATATCGATGTGCTCCTCGAAGGCAATGTCCTTATCGCCGTTGCAGCAAAGCATGAATTTAAGATCATAGCCCTTCTCTTTTCCCTTGGAAAGAGTTTCGCAGATTCTCTTAACCTCCAAATCATGGTCACCGAAGGGACCGCAGCATCCTGAGAAAGGACCATACCATGCAAACAGATCGAAGTTATTATAGAAAGCGGCTCTGTAGGTAGTCATAGAACCAAGTGAAAGTCCAGCAAAAGCGCGGTGATCTCTTGTCTTGATGAGGTTTTCTTCTGAGACATCTTTTCCTGAAAAGCCTGAATATTTGCTCTCAGCTGCAGGAATCAGATCATTTCTAAGCTCATGCCGGAAGTTTTCACATCTTGACTCATCCTTTGTGTGCTTGTCATCCTCATCGTGGTAGAAAGTAGGTGTAACAACGATGCAGGGATCGCAAAGCTTTTTCTCTATCATGTTATCAAGTATTGTCACGGTGTCAGGGAAAAGCTTAAGCCACCAGTCCTGTGTGAATCCGCCGCCATGCAGCAGGTAGAGAATGTTGTAGTTTTTTGTTTCGTCATAATCGCAGGGAAGATATACCCATGCTTTCTTGTGAAGAGTTCTGTTCTCTTCATCATAAGTGTTTGAATCATACTCAAGCAGCTCGACGCGGCCCTTCTTTTCCGCTTCTATGAGCATTTCCCCGGGCATTTCAAAAACGTATTCCATTGTTTTTTGCTCCTCCTTTGGTTCAGGCCCTTCTGATTATTCATAACAGCATATGGTATTTTTTTATGGCTGTTTATGGATAACCCCTGAACTATAGTATTATCATATACCCTCGAGAAGACCGATTCTTTCCAAATATTGCTTAATTTTTCGGAAATTGTTATGATGTACGGATTTTTAATACTTTTTTAGCGATATTTAACTTTCTTTTTCAGGAGTCTGTGTCATAATTAAAGTAGGTTAATGTTTTTGATTTCCAAAAAAGGAGAGCGCTATGGAACAGACCTATCTGGCAGCGGAAAATTTGCTTCGTTACGTGGTTGAGTTTTCTACACTTTTACTGGAATTCTTTGGCATTTGCATTCTGGTATATACCGGTGTGAAGAGCTTCATTTACTGGATCAAAAAAAATGATGCCATCAGATTGGAGCTTGCCCAGGGTATCGCCCTTGCTCTGGAATTTAAGCTTGGTGGCGAGGTTCTTAGAACCGTTGTTGTTCGAGAATGGGCTGAGCTTGGAATTCTTGGAGCTATCATAACCCTGCGAGCTGCCCTTACGTTCCTGATCCATTGGGAAATTAAAAATGAGGAAAAGGCGTTGGAAAAATAACACCTGAATTTATACATAGTACGTAAATCAAAACAGCTCAAGACCAAAAGTCCTGAGCTGTTTTTTCATGATATCAAGCAAAAATGATGCGATCCCGTGACAGTAAAGAAGGGGGCGAGCCAAAGGATTACATAATGAGTAGGATATGTCGCCTAGTATTACTCATCTAACATAAAAAATAACATTTAGGAGGCCCTTGCACTACTTAAAATTTGAAATGGTACCTCTCAAAATTTGTCATAGAGCGGGTTTGCGGGATTGGCGCCAAAAATGAGTTTCCATTTAACTTCGTATTGCAGGGCAGGAAAATAGCATATTTTTAATGGAGTCGGGCATAAGAAACAGGCGTTATATTTAATGCACCGGATGCGGATTACGAAAAAGGAAAAAGGGGGCAGGAGTTGTTCATTGCACCCTATGACCCCAATGCAATTTTGAAGGAAGGCATTCCGCAGCCCGCATCAGCTAAGAATCCCCTTGGAACAGACTATCTTGGAAGAGATCTGTTGTCCCGTATCGTATACGGAGCAAGGGCTTCATTGCTAACGTGTGTTATTGCAACAATGGCTGCCACCGCTATAGGAATACTGCTTGGTATGATAGCTGCATATTATTACATAACAGCTGCTAAGTTATCCGGTGAAAACAAGCTAAAGCTCATGTACAAGCACGTTTTCCCTAATGCAATATCACCTATTATTGTACAGGCAACCCAGAGTGTAGGCGGAACCATAATGATGGAAGCAGGTTTTAGCTTCCTTGGAGTAGGTATTAAAATACCAACTGCTTCTTGGGGATCAATCATCAGCGAAGCAAGACCCTATCTCATGGTTTATCCCTCATACGTTATGATACCATGCGTTTGCCTTGCAATATTGATAATAAGCCTGAACCTGCTGGGAGACGGCATCCGCGATGCATTGGATCCGTCACTTCGCGGTGAGAAATAATGGAGGGCTAATAATGAATTCAAATACAAATATAACGGATGATATCCTTGTGAAATGTGAGAATATCGTCACAACCTTCCCTTTTGATAAGACTAGAAGAATAAAAGCAGTGGATGGCGTATCCTTAGAACTCAAAAAGGGTGAGATCGTAGGTCTCGTTGGAGAATCCGGCTCAGGTAAGTCCGTAACCTCCATGAGTATGCTGCAGCTCATCATGTCTCCCGGACAGGTAGAGGGAGATGTTCGTATAAACGGTATGGAAGGTAACATGCTGGATTACGGAATGTTCAGTAAGGAAGCAAGGAGTGTCAGAGGCGGCAAGATTGGAATGATTTTCCAGGAGCCCATGACTTCCCTTAATCACATAATTAAAGTCGGAGAGCAGATAAAGGAAAACATCAAGACACATCTTAATCTGGATGATGCTGCGGCCAAGAAAAAGGCCATCGAAATGATGGAAAAGGTTGGTATCGCCAATCCCGATATAAGATACAATCAGTATCCTGCAGAGTTTTCAGGCGGTATGAGGCAGAGAGTCATGATAGCCATGGTTCTTGCTGCGGATCCTGAGGTGCTTATAGCAGATGAAGCAACCACAGCTCTTGATGTTACAACCCAGGCCCAGATTCTGGACCTTATAAAGAACCTCAGCGTTGAGAGAAATGTCTCTGTAATAATCATTACCCACAACCTGAGACTTGTTGCCAGATATGCGGATCGAATTTATGTAATGTACGGCGGCAATATCGTTGAGTCGGCAGATAAATACACACTTTTTGATAAGCCGGTTCATCCATACACCCACGGTCTTCTGGCTGCAGTTCCGAGGCTTACGGACAGAAAGGACAGACGTCTTATCCCCATCGAGGGACTTCCGCCTGTACCTGCAAAGATGCCTCCTTACTGCAAGTTTTATGACAGATGTAAATACAGAGATGAGCGCTGCAAGGAAGGAATGGCTCAGCTTAAGGAGATAGGAGAAGGTCATTTTGTTCGCTGCGTGTTCTCGGAGGAAGAGCTTAAGGAAAAGATGAAACAGCTTGACGGTGAGCTGGAGAAGACTCCTGAGAAGCTCATTTCCGATGAGGTTTCCCTGGAAGTTAAGGACCTTAGAATGTACTTCCCTATTCTGAAGGGAATGATGAAGAGAAAAGTCGGTGAGGTTCATGCAGTTGAGGATGTTTCCTTTACAGTCCACAGAGGTGAGACAATCGGAATCGTTGGAGAGTCCGGCTGCGGAAAATCCACACTTGCCAAGTGCATAATGCGTGCCCTTGAGCCTCAGCACGGCGAGATTAAGATTAACGGCACAGATGTTCCTATGCGAGTTCCCCAAAGAAATACTTCTGCATAATTCATTGTTCATCACCCCACTTAAACTCAACTGTATTTTTGGTAGTTTTTTTGTGAGCTCTTTGCTTAGTTCTGTTTTTCTGTTTATCTACATAAGCTGAAGGTCTGTTATCAAGATCCGGAATAGCGTTATCAACCAGATCAGCAAGATCTAGTGCAATAAGAATTTTTATAAGATTTCCGGCGGAAATATCATTTCCGTTTTCAAATCGTTTTATTGAGCGAAGTGACAAGCCTGTTGCAGATGCAAGTTCCTCCTGTGTCATTGCAGACTCGATTCTATATCTTTTAAGTTTTCTTTGTATTTTCTCCAGATAAGCTTGCGAAGTCATAGCGGCACCTCTCTTGTAATTCATATATACATAGTACCACGTATACGAGAAACGAGTCAAAATAAAGTGTAAAATAATGCACTTTATACGGTGCACAGGCACATATAGTGCAATATATTGCACTATAATATAGCCACTCTGACTGTGCGATTCAGCAGAGCATGTAGGAAGTAGACAGACAAAATAAAAAATGCAAAGATGATATTACTGTCAGGAACAGTACAAAACAAGGGAAAAATGGAGTATCATAGAATACGCTGATTAAGTATTTTTGGGGAAGGTATTTGGGGAAATGTCAGTACTTCTTTTAGGAATTTTCGATTTTATAGGCACAGTTGCCTTTGCTATATCCGGTGCAATTACAGGAATCCAGAAGAGAATGGATATATTCGGAGTTAATATTCTTGCCATTCTGACGGCCTGCGGAGGCGGTCTTATGCGAGATATTGTCATGGGCAATTTTCCGCCGCAGATGTTTCTTAATCCCTTTTATGTTTTGGTGGCAGCCGTTGTTGCCAACATTGTTTTTTGCATAATGTATTTCCATAAGGGCGTACCTGAGAAGTTTACAGGTCTCTATGACAGAGGGCTTTTCGTATCTGACACCCTTGGCCTTGCGGCATTTATGGTAGACGGCGTCATGATAGGAGCAAATTTCGGTTATGCCGACGATCTGTTTCTTCTTGTTTTTCTTGGCTTTATCACAGGAGTTGGCGGAGGCGTGCTTAGGGACGTTCTTTCCAATCAGATGCCTGCAATTTTTGTTAAGCATGTCTATGCGCTGCCTGTAATAATTGGCGGAATTCTTATGGTTTTCATGCACGAGCTTTTCCAAGCCTGGAATGCCGCGATGGTATGCAGCTTTGCCCTTGTGATTTTGCTGAGAGTCCTGGCAAGACATTTCCTTTGGAATCTGCCAAAAGTTAATCTTTAATGGACCCGGGAACGGGGTTAGTGTGCCATTGGGGACGGTTCTTTTTGGCACAGAGTTTTTTGAGGTGCGAAAAATGGGGATTGTTGGAGGCTTATTATGAAAGTGTGGAAAAATGTTTTGAGTCTGTTTGTGGCGTTCGCCGTTTTGTTTTCATCATCACAGACAGTATTAGCGCAGGTGGGGTCAATTTACGTAGATACCAAGATGTATTGGTGGCCTGATGGAACGGTCTATCAATCTAGCTATAAGCTTGTGCGGTGACAGTATAAAGAAGATTGATAAGAACACATTTAAGAAAATAAAGAAGAAGGCGAAATTCACCATCTTTGCAGGAAAGAAAAAAGCCGCCGAAAAGCTTCTTAAAAAGATAAACAAGACAGGCGGCGCCAAGGACGCTAAGCTTAAGTATAAAAAGGCGATATCGAGGGATTATAAATAAATCCATTTTATTGATTATTAGGAGAACCGGCGTTGGCAGGGATACTGAAAAATTGGGATCTTGATAATCCGCATATTGAAGAACAGCTAAAGGAAGATATAAAAAGACCTGTTTACAAAATAAAAACGAATTCTGGATTTTATATTTTAAAGGGATTTTCTTGCGAAATGCCTGAAGCCGTTATATCGAGTAATGTTCAGGCACACTTGTTTTTAGGAAATGAAAAGGGCGTAGCACCAAGAATTATCCCTACGAAAACAGGTAGATTCTATATATGCGATAGCGATTTTTGGTTTTATCTAATGGAGTTTATTGAGGGTAGGCAAATGCAAGAGACTCCCGACGATGAATACATGATCGGTAAAGCATTGAGGCAGTTGCATAAGCTGGAAGGATATAGCATTAAGTCTCCTTTTATCCAGAGCAAAATGCGTTTTTATGAATGGTTCAGAGATCGCAGCTTTGTTAAAGAATTCGATGCAATTCTGGACAATATTCCTGATTTTGAACAATTGGATCAATGCTTTGTTCACACCGACATAGGCCCGCATAATGTAATGCTAAGCGAGGATGGCAAGGTGATGTTCGTCGATCTGGATGACGCCGGAATTGGTAGTAAGTATCTTGATCTTGGGTGGCCTTTCATCATGCAGTTTGTAGACTTTAATCATGATACCGAGCAGATGAACTATCGATTTGATTTGGCTAAAAGCTTCCTTAGAGGATATTACGGCGAAGAAGAATTGACGAAAGAAGAATACGATCTGCTCTTTTTTGGCGCAGAACAGATGCACATTTCATATATGCAGACTTATGGTCCATATGCTGTGGATTCTTTATGGAAGATACTAAATTTTGGCATAGATCAAAAAGAAACCTTGTGGGATATGATTGCTTGTAAGTAGCAATATCAGGAGGAAAGATGCTGATGAATATTGTGGTATATTGCGGGTCAACAAGTGGGAATAATGAGAAGTTCACAGAGTCAGCAAGGACACTGGGCAAATGGATTGGCGAAAACGGACACACTCTTGTTTACGGCGGGGCTAGCAAAGGCCTCATGGGAGCTGTAAGTGACAGTACTTTGGAAGCAGGCGGCAAAGTTATCGGAGTTCTCCCCGACGTTCTGCAGATTCAGGAGAGGAAACATCAGGGCCTTACTGAGTACATCGAGACTGCCACCATGGCTGAGCGAAAAGCCAAAATGATCGAACTGGCAGATGCTTTTGTGGCTCTCCCCGGCGGCATTGGAACCTTAGATGAAATCACAG
The DNA here is from genome assembly GCF_000424265.1 of Butyrivibrio sp. WCD3002. Lineage (GTDB taxonomy): Bacteria > Bacillota > Clostridia > Lachnospirales > Lachnospiraceae > Butyrivibrio. Next base: position 125,451 of record NZ_AUJO01000012.1, on the reverse strand, counting down.
AAGTAATGGCTCTTGGGAGTCTTGATATTACTACCTGTCCCATCGTCTTTTTCAATACAGACGGATATTATCAGCCATTTAAGGGCGTCATTGATAATGTCATAAATAACGGCCTTGGACAGAAGGAGTACTTTAGAAGGGTTCTCTTTTCTGAGGATATGGAAGAGATAGCGGAGTTTATCGGCAGAAAGTGATATCATGTGCCACTGGTGCATGCCACTGGGGACGGTTCTCTTTGGCACGCCTTTCTTGTGTACTGTGTGCCAAGTAGAACCGTCTCCAATGGCACGCTAGGGAGTTTTGGGGGAGTTTGTCATGAAAAACATCAGACATCAAGTGGAAGAGGATTATTTTACGCAGACATATTTTGGCGTCGAAGACGGGAGAGACTACATAACAGTCTCAGTCAGGTGCCCATTGGAGTTGGCGAAAGACTACGCGGCAGCAGTATTGAAATGCAAGGCTGAAGATATCAAGGTCATTTCCGGTTTCTGGTATGCAGACGACGAAGATCTGTACGATAAAGACCCAAAGATCCCTTGCAGCAGAGTCCAGGTGTTTTATAGGGGATGAAGAAAATATTGAAGAGATATTATAAAAGAGTATAAATAAGTGAATAATAATATGTGGTTTATCAAGGCGGGAAGAAATTCCTGCCTTTTTCAATGGAAAAATATTGCAGAAAAATAACGCAGGAAAAGAAACTAAAAATCCATTTAATTATCCTTTAAGCCGCAGTTTACGAGGGTTTTAGATATGTGAGGGATAATAAATATATATCATGGAATAGTATGTGTTTATGGAGTTGGATTGGCAGAAAGGCAGGTGTTTATATGAATTGTCCTAATTGTGGTCTTGATTTAAATGGTCATGAGAGATTTTGCCCTAACTGCGGATATGGCCTGAAAGGTGAACAGTACAGAGCGCAGGTTCCTACGCAGGCGCCTGCGCCGGATAATAGTGAAATATTGGCAGAGCTTAAGCGAATCAACATGCAGCTGGAAGACGGAAACAGGCAGAGAGCTAAGCTTGCGGATGCACTTGGACAGCTTATTTCCAGCGGAGCATTGTTGAACTTTTTGAAGAGATGACTAATTCCAAGGAATTTAGTTATTGAATCAAAATGGACCACCAACCTCGTCCCCCCAGGTCCAAAATAATGTAGTATGATATTTATAGAAAAAAGCGAAATGGGGGGGTCAATATGCATTCTGATTCTAAAAAGAGTACAGTATCGTTCTGGTCATTCGTGTGGCTACTGGGACTTGCCGGACAGCTTTGCTGGAATATGGAAAACCAGTGGTTTAACACCTTCGTGTATGCAAAAATCGCAAAGGATCCGACTATTATCTCGTGGATGCTGGCAATATCTGCCATGGCAACAACGGTGTCCACATTTTTATTCGGATGCATATCCGACAGAAAAGGAACCCGAAAAACGCTTATATCAGTTGGGTATATTTTGTGGGGAATCTTTACAATTCTTTTTGGAACAACGGAATTTCTGAGGAATCAGGAAAATCAAAATGCTTCCATCATAGGTGTTGCATTTGCTGTCATTGCAGCTGACGCAATCATGAGTTTCTTTGGTTCCATGGGAAATGATATAGGTTTTAACGCCTGGATCAACGACTACATGACTCCGGAAAACTCAGGAGCATTGGGTGCTGCTCTTGCAGTTCAGCCTGTCATCGGAACGATCGCAGGAACAATTCTTGGCGGTCTTCTTGTAGGTGCAGATGACAATTACATGCGACTTTTTGTGGTAATTGGTGGAAGCGTGATATTGCTCGGATTGTATTCTCTTTTTGGAATGAAGGATGCCGAGTCTCTTCGCTCTTCTGTTAAGGGAAGCTTTTCACAGCAGTTTTTCTCTATTTTCAATATAAAAGAATATTTAAAGCACAGGGAGCTTATCTTCGTAAACTTGATGCTGGCAGTTTACTTTATTTCTTTCAATGTTTATTTTTCACATCTTGGAAACTTCATGATTTATTATCTTGGATTTACGGCTGATACCATGGGCCTGATCGAGGGCGTGGGGCTTCTTATCGCCATGTTTACGACCATTCCTGCAATTAAGCTTATTCAAAAAGGAAAATCAGCGCTGATAATTTTGGTAGCTATCATTATCAATTCCATAGGCCTTTTAATAATCGGCCTGCTTGTATCACCCACTAACGTGGATCCTTCCACTATCTGGAATCCGCATCTTTTGGCAGGTGTGCTGTTTGTAGGCATCGGATACATGCTGTTTTTGCAAACCATCACCGTTTGGTCAAAGCGCCTGTATCCTGAGGATTCAAGGGGCCAGTTTGAAGGTATACGTATTATTTTCTACGTCCTTATACCCATGGTGGTTGCTCCGCTTATCTCGAATCCCATCATAAAAAGAAGCGGCGAGTTTGTGGATGAGTACGGCTTTACAGAGTATCTTCCTACAAACGCAGTGTTTATTGCAGGATTTGTCGTAGTTCTGTTAACCATCATTCCGCTGTATTTTGCACAAAGAAAGAGTATGGAAAAATCATGAAAAAACTCACAGACTATGGAAAAATCGTTGCTTCTGCAATGGTGAAAGAAACGCTTCGAAGAGGAAAAACACCTTCATGGGGCTGCGATACGAGGAATGAAGCATCCATGAAAATAGCCTGCTCTGTCGGATTTGAAATAATCGGAACACATCCATGGTACAAATATGAAGGTTGATAACATAAAAAATTCCCTCCGCTATTCATCTACTTCTTCCAGTCTCGCATTGATGTGAGTTCATTAACAATAGATGTGATCTTACTGCTAATACGAATGATACTAATAATTATTCCGATTATTATTGCTATGATAAAAATAGTTCCACAAGTAGTAGTTTTTGTAATAACGGATGAATATGTTTTACTTAAGTTATCCCTAAGGCCATCTTTTATATTGATTCTTATCGCGAACCAGAAGTTTTTCTGCGACCATATCGCGACGAAGCGTACAGAAATCGTCGTGAAAATCAGCGATGATGATATTTACCTCGCGCTCAGTGTAACTGCGATCTGGTTCAAAAGCTTTAGCGATTTCCTCAAGAACAATGCGTTCTTTTTTCCGCTGGGTAGGAATACTTTTAAGCTTGCCATATTCAAAGAAGCTGTCTATTACCTTTTTTCTGTAGTTTTCGTCTCGCTCTGCATGCAGATCTTTTTCCTCAGACTCTTCTCTTAGAATGTCCAGAATTGATACATTAAAGACATCGTCATTGATGGAGTAAATGGTATAGTACTGTTCTTTTCGCGATTTCACGGCTCCGACATCCACAAGCTTTTTCAGGTGAAAAGAGATGGTGGCGGGGGTGAGGCTTAATCGCTCGGAGAGGCGCTCTACGTACATTTCTTCCTCAATGAGAGACTTTAAAATCTGTATTCTTGATTTGTCTGCAAGACATTTGAAAAGAGCAATTGCCTGTGATTCAGTCATGTTGCCTCCTTAAAAGAGATCTTCAGTCTTTTCCAGAATCTCGGAAACTGCAGAAAGCTTGGCTTCTTCGATCAGGATTTTGTAACTGTCATCATGCGCTTTGGCCTGCTCAAGGGATTTTTGCCACTGGCCTGTTATGTTTCCAAATGTTGATAAAAAGGTATCTTTAACATTGCCGTCAGAAGCTTTCTTGGTCGCTGCGCCAAATACGGCCTTGCAGATGTCATAGATATTGGACTTGGCTTTTAAGATGTTGCTCTCGTCCATTCTGTCCTGAGAGGCCAGTTCCTTAACCTCTGCCAGCACTAAAGCCTTTTCCTCATCAAGAAAATCAAATAATTCTTTTTCGTTCATCAGATAATTCCTTTACTCTTTCCAAATATATTCTCCGTGGCCGATAAGATCGTTGTGGAAGTCGGCCTCGTTTGTTCCGCCAAACATTGTGTTATCGCCAATTCCAAGATGGAATGTACCTATCATTTTTTCATCAAGAACAGCGCAGCCGCAAAGGCTTGTAACACCGGGATTCATACCAAATCCAAGCTCGCAGACAGTGACGTTTTCAGGACCGTATTTTTCTATAAGAGAATTAAGCGCCTCGTTGTTTGAGCTAGTAATAATTCCCTCATTAACGGAGAGCACAACCTTGTCAAAATCATGTCTGGCTCTGGGATTCTCCGGATCAGGGAGGTATATCTTTTCAAAAAAGATTTTCCCGTTTGTCAGATTCTCTATGGGTGCGATGTTGATCTCGCCGCAGGGAATGTCACCATCTCCGGCATCAATATCCCAGGACCTGTCTCCAAATGAAATGTCCAGACTGTAATTGTCACCGGTTTTAATTGTAACACCGCTGAAACGGCTGTTGGCTTCTCGTAGATTTTCACATTCCTGTCTAAGGGAATTATAATCTATATCCATTGCAGCTTCCATGCGGTTTTTGTAATCTACCGGGTCAAGACCCTCTTTTGAAGCCATAACCTCAGTGGGAACACGAAGCTGAAGCATCTTCTTTTTGGATGCGCATGTCTGGAAAAGCCTACCCATATATCCGCCGAGAAGTCCCATTTTTTCAGGATCAAGCGGCTTGGTAAGAACGCCCACAGGCCTCTCCATAAGGTCGATGATCACATCAGCATCTTCGTACAATTTGAAAAACTTGTCGCCATAGGTATGTTCTGTGGCATTTTCATTGATAAGCTGGCTTATCATAAGGTTCTGAACCACCATTACCGGGGTTGCACCGGCAGCAGCTATCTCAGCCTGGAGAAAAGCTATATCCTCGCTGAAGCTGTCATTCATCCAGTACTGTATAAGTACAAGATCTCCGGTTTCTATGCCTGATGCAGCGACTATTTTTTTATATGTATCTCTTTTCATAATATCCTCCTCACAATTTTTGATTAGATGTTTATCTAAATGTAAATGCATCTATTATTTTTGTCAACATAATATTAGTGAGGAGAGGTTTTTTATTTACTATATTCTCTGAGGGCATAGTAATAGTATTTGCGAAGATTTTCTTTAAGGGAAGCCGGTTCTAATACTATGGCATCCCTTCCAAAACGGTTGAAGTATTCTTCAAGCTGTAACTCAGGCCAGTCAAAGTAGTAAAGGTCGCCTTCTATCTTTGACACAATTGGCCTGTTTTTAGTGACAACTTTAAATTTTCTGATTCCATATTTATTTAATTTAATGACAGCCGGTACTGTCTTTGATACTGATTGAGGGCTTCGGATAGCTTTTTCCTGGAGCTCTTTTTGCAGCTCTGAATCAATTTCAAATTTATCTGATGTTACGAAGGCGCTCCTGATTCTTGAGATTCTGAAGGTATGCGGAGTGCGAGTACGGGCATCGCAGCACAGAAGGTAGTTGCACTGTTCTTCTTTAGAAGGCGCAATAAAGTAAGGCTCCACAGCAAAGGATTTGTCATACTCAGAAGATGTTGTAGTGAAGGTGAGCACACGACCTTGCTTAAGCGCTTTTTCTATATCTTCGTAGGTGTCCTTAAAAATGATGGCTTCTCTCTGGCTCCTTGGAATGGACAGATATGAATTGAACATGTCCTTAAGATACTGCGAGAGGGAAGTATCACGTAGCATGTTGTTTTCTATAATTCGGATTATGTCATAGGATGATCCGCTGACTGTCAACGTAACAGCTATATTTTTGGAACTGGATATCCTATCGTTCTTTATGTATGTGCTGACAATTTTGTCTGCTAGATGGGCAGCATCTGCATCAGATATGGATGTCATCTCTGTGAGATCGCTCATTATGTTGTTTAACAGAGCCTCGCTGTCATGTCTGTATTGATCGAAGTAGTTGACGATTAGGATTTTCAGGAAGGCATTGAGATTTACAGTTTCATCTTTCTTAGTGAATTCAAAAAGCTCTGCATCGTTAATAAGTCTTGATCTTGTATCCTCGGATAAATAAATTTGTATTTCTCAGTCATGTCGCGCCTCTTAAATGGGGTTGTAAAAATAATAAATATCTATGTGTTTTATGCATATATTGTATCATATTGGGGTTGCGATATGTATACTAACTGCATCTTTTTATATCCAATTAACTGGGCTAAGATAAAATCACAGAAAGTCAAAAGACACATACAGCAATTTGGTTGGCACAGCCGGATTTCGGTCCGGCTTTGTGGGTTCAAATCCCACCCTTCCCTTTTGGGGAAGTGTGTCTTGTAAGGCTGAAATACAGTAATCAAATAGATACGAACAGCAATAATTCCAATGGTTAGCTCCATGGGAGCACCTGGCTTATAACCAGGCATTCGGTGGGTTCGAATCCCATCACCTATTTAAAGGTTGTATCTAGTGGATTAGGAGGAAAAGAAAATGTTAGAGTTTTTGAAGAAGGAAGCAAATAAAACATATACAGAAAACGGCGCAGTTACTTATGCATCCACTCAGTCTGAGTGCCTTGATATGTTTGCGACAATCGGTGCCCTTAGAAATGCTTCTGAGGATGATATAGTTGGCAGATTTGTTAAGGCTTACGCAGAGGATGCTGACCTTGCGATGAAGATGCTCTTTTTCGCAAGAGATATCAGAGGCGGCCTTGGTGAGAGAAGAGTATTCAGAGTAATACTTGAGTATCTGGCAGCAGCTGAGCCTGAATCTGTAAAAAAGAATATTGAGAACGTGGCTGAATACGGCAGATTCGATGACCTTCTTGCTCTAATCGGCACTCCGGTAGAGAAGGAAGTAATGGCTTACATTGGTAAGACTTTAAAGAAGGACATCGAGATCATGAACGGTTTTAATGAAGAAAATGAAACTGTTTCACTTCTTGCAAAGTGGCTTCCTTCCGTTAATACAAGCAATTTGGAAGCTGTAAAAAATGCAAGAAAGATCGCAAGAGCCATGGGTATGACTGATACCGAGTACAGAAAAACATTGTCTGCGCTCAGAGCACAGATCAGAATCATAGAGAATAATTTAAGAGAAAAGGATTACACCTTCGATTATGAAAAGCAGCCTTCCAAGGCTCTCTATAAGTATAGACAGGCTTTTCTTAGAAACGATCAGGAAAGATATACAGCTTTCATAACAAAGGCAGAGGAAAATCCTTCCGTCATGCACACAGGGACACTTACACCTTATGATGTTATAGCGCCTGTAATAAACAGGGCTAGATTTTCAGAGGACGAAAGACGTGCCATGAATGCCACATGGAATGCCCTGGAGAATTTTGCAGGAGCAGAAAATTCACTGGTTGTAGTTGATGGTTCAGGCTCTATGTACTGTAGCGAAAATCCGGTTCCGGCAGCAGTTGCGCAGTCACTTGGCATATATTTTGCTGAGAGAAATACTGGCGCTTTTCATAACCATTTCATAACCTTTTCCACCAATCCCAGATTAGTGGAGATAAAGGGAAGAGATATTGTGGAAAAAGTGCGTTATTGTATGCGTTTCAATGAATGCAGCAATACGGATATAGCCAGAACTTTTGCGCTTATTCTCAGAACTGCTGTAAAGAATAACCTTACACAGGCAGATATGCCGGAAAAGCTCTACATCATCTCTGACATGGAATTCGATTACTGTGCAGGTAATGCGAATATGACCAATTTCGAATATGCCAAGGCTGAGTTTGAGAGATATGGTTATAAACTTCCTCAGATAGTGTTCTGGAACGTGGAGAGTCGTAACAGTCAGCAGCCTGTGAAGGTGAACGATAGAGGAGTGGCGCTGGTTTCAGGCTGCAGCCCTCAGATTTTCTCCATGTTAAAAGAGGGTGATCTTGAGCCATATAGATTTATGATGAGCGTCCTTTTATCAGAAAGATATGATAGGATCGCGGCATAAAGAATAATAAAAAGGTGCATACAGCAATTAACTACATCGACACTGATGAGATGATCCTTAGAAAAGGCTCAATAGCTGCCCACAAGGGAGAGAAGGTTCTGATTCCCATAAATATGAGAGATGGATCTGTGCTTGCTGTGGGCAAGGGCAATCCTGAGTGGAACTATTCTGCGCCACACGGAGCCGGAAGAATAATGTCCAGAACCGCCGCAAAGAACAATCTTTCCATGGAAGAGTACAAGGAGTCCATGAAGGGAATCTTCACATCATCTGTCTGCGAGGCCACAATCGACGAGGCGCCTATGGCTTACAAGTCACTTGATGACATCATCGATGTGATAAAGGAGTCAGTGGAGATAATAGATGTGATGAAGCCTATCTACAACTTTAAGGCAGCGGGATGAGACGTGGCTTTGCCGGTAAGAAACGACAAATTAAGGCTAAAATTGGGGGCATATTTTTCAGAAATGGATGGTATGCCCCTTTTTTGTTGGGATATAATGAGTACAGTGATGAACCGGTAAAGAGGGGAAATAGTATGGAAAATGTGAACGGAACCTGGATAATGTACGGTGTGGACTGGGACGACCCGGAGTGTCTGCGCACGGTTCAGGATGCAATAAACTACATAAATGAAGTAGGATTTCTGCCACTTTTCAAAAATGATATTCCGGGATTTTCATTGGAGGAACGCACGGTTCCGGGCTACTGGTGGTGCGGAGATCCCAAGGTTGATCCCTGGGAGTGGCGAGAGATCATCGCCAGAAGCGGCGAAATTGCCTATGGCAAATTTTTTGAAAAAAAGGCAGGCTTTATCTCCAAGGAATGGCTTCCTTATTTTGCCAATTTCAGGCGGGATGGCTATGACTTTGATGCCCTTTGGGATGATGAGAAGGCATCAAGAAAACAGAAAAAGATAATGGACCTCTTTGAAGCAGAGGATGAGATATATTCCAACGAAGTCAAGTTAAGGGCAGGTTTTGGCAAAGGCGGAGAGAAGGGGTTCGAAGGAGTAGTCACCGACCTTCAGGCAAAAACATACCTCTGCGTAAAGGATTTCAGACAGAGGAAAAACAAAAAGGGCGAGTTCTACGGCTGGCCCATTGCTGTGTACGCAAAGCCTGAAACCATCTGGGGATATGATTTTGTCACGTCCAGATATAGCGAGACGTCCGAAGAATCAGGGAAGGCCATCGAAGCGCACATTAAAGAAATATACCCCATTGCATCCAAAAGTCAGATAGCAAAACTTCTGGCTGGATCAGGATCATTGACTAAAAGCAGGAAGACAAGAGCGCCTAAGGAATGGATCATTCCTGCCAATCCCAAGTACTATGACATAGTTCACGCATTTGATAATGCTGAGGAGATAGACTGGAAGCAGGGAGCAGGAATCATAACCGGAGATACAGTTTTCGTGTATGTGGGAGCCCCCGTGTCTGCGGTAATGTATAAGTGCACGGTCACTGAAACGGATATCCCATATGACTACTCGGATAAAAATCTGACCATAACGGCACTTATGAAGATCAGACTGGAAAAGAGGTATCCGGAGGATAGTTTTACTTTTCAAATCCTCAAGGATAAGTACGGAATAAATGCAATCAGAGGGCCAAGGGGAATAATCGATAGTCTGAGTGACGCGTTAAAATAATGGTCCCCCGGGACCAAAAGCTATCAATGACTAAAGAGTGTTTTTCTCATTAGTCACACCACTCATCCAGTGTCTTCTTATAGTCAATTTTCTTAGCGACTTTTTTGTATACATAGATAAAGCATAGCAACTCAATAACTAACTGAATTACATAGACAATTGTTGTAGATACATCACCGGTGATATACGCTTCAGAATCATCCTGACTTTTATACTCAAATATGTGATTCAAAAAATCCGGAAGGAAGTCATTTAATCCATGTACAATCGCAAGACCAAGCAGATTCCTCGTCTTCCAATATAAGATCATGTACGTAGCTCCGGTAATTAACAAATTTGCTATTTTCAGAAAAAACTGTAACGTTTGCTGAAGATCTGTAAAGTCAAAGGATACCACATGAACATAACCGAATAGAAGTCCGGAAATTAGAGCTGTCCAAAAGAAAGGGTGTTTTGTTTTCTTTAAAATCGGCAAAAGCGCATCACAAGCACATGCTCTAAAGCAACCCTCTTCATAGACTCCAACTAAGAACATGGAGATGGCAGATATGATGAGTCCCAGTACCCAATTATCCTTGAAAGGGGGCTTATCAATAAAGTAGGCCAGTACTCCAAACAAAGCGAAAATACCGGAAAAAATCAGGGTTGGCCACAGCATTTTAACCGTGTATCCGGTTTCATTGGTTAAATAGGTAAAAGTCTTTTTCCCTGATATGAGATACAAAAAGCCCAGCGTCACCACAGTTATAATAACAAATTCAATAAGCAGGCCCATATCGGTGCTGTCATCAAAAATTCTTCCGCAGCCAATCATAAGCCCTATCATTGTGGCAACAGATGCCAGCCAAATAATAACATTAAGCCATTTCAACTTTTCATTTTTTATCATGATCTTCCCCCCTCGCATATGGTCATAACGACGCACAAAAAACTGTATTGAAAGCAAAACTTTAAATCACAAGAGCAGACTATCATCTAATGTCCAACAAATGTCCACAATAGCAGTGATAGTTATTCAAAGGGATTACAATTGGGAGTATACGATTCATAAATGAATGGTATGCTTCTTTTTTGTTGGCTATAATAAGTAAAGTGAAAAAGTTCAAAACCAAGGTGGCTAAAATGGAATTCTTTGATATTACAGATGAAAATGGAACGCCTACGGGCGAAACAGTAAGCAGAAGTGAGGCCCATGATAAGGGAATTTTACACAGAACTGCTCATATTTGGGTTGTACGAAAAAAGGGAGATTCTTATCAGGTGCTGCTTCAGAAACGCAGTGCTGAAAAGGAATCATTTCCTTTAATGTATGATACATCTTCTGCCGGGCATATTCAGGCCGGGGATGAGCCGCTGGAATCAGCGCAGAGAGAGCTGTTTGAGGAGCTGGGAATTGACGCTAACGAAGAAGATCTCACATTTGCCGGCAAGTTCCACATAAACTATGCAATGGAATTCCATGGAAAGATGTTCAGGGACAACGAGGTTGCCTTCGTATATGCTTATGAAAAGCCGGTGGATGAGACTAAGCTTGTGCTCCAGACTGAGGAAGTGGAAGAAGTAAAATGGTTTGATATTGAGGATGTCCGTAAGGGATGTGAGCATCGTGATGGCACTTTCTGTGTACCGACTGAAGGACTTGAGATAATTACGAAATATCTGGGCAATAAAGAATGAGGAGAAAAGGCTAAAAAAGGAAAGCGATGATAACTATTTCTAAACAACAAGCCAGACAATTTATTCTTTCAAAGCAGGGACTGATTGGGGCATATCGTTTTAAGGGAAAAGACGGAGCCTATGATTATGTCAGGCAGGTCGGATGTATTCAGTACGATCCGGTGGATGTCTGCGGGAAAAATGCCGAGCTCACCTTGCAATCACGAGTGAAGGGCTTTAAAAAATTCATGCTTCAGGAACTTCTATACGAGGACAGAAAACTCATTGACTACCCGGATAAGGAGCTTTCCATATGGCCGGCAGAGGACTGGCCGTATTTTTCTTCCTACAGAGAAAGGAGTCTTGAGCTGGGCCGTACCTTCGATGGGCTAGAGGAACTCAAGGAACAGGCTATTTCATATATTGATGAAAACGGCCCGGTTTCAAGCGACATGCTTCCGATAGAGGGAGAAATATACTGGCATTCATCGATGCATTGGAGCGGTAACTGGGACAAAAAATCAGCTGCTGCAAGATCCGTTCTTGAACAGCTTTATACTGATGGAGAGCTTGTTATTCACCATAAAAATGGAAGCCGCAAGTTCTACGATCTGGCGAGAAAACATTTGCCGGAATCTATTTTGAATGCTGAGAATCCCTGCAAAGATGAGGAGAGCTTTTTATGCTGGCGAGTGCTTAGGAGAAACGGTGCGGTGGGCCTTCTTTGGGACAAGAATAGTACAGCTTTTCTTGGGCTAAACATTAATGCCGAGATGCGGAAAAAGATATTGGCAAGGCTTACGGATGAAGGCAAAATCCGTCCGGTTATGGTGGAAGGAATGAAAACCACATTCTATCATCTTTCTTCCGACGATGCCCTGATGAAAAAAATAATTGAAGGAAGTGCGGATCTAAAACCCAGGATGTCGTTTATAGCACCACTTGATCCTCTTATGTGGGACAAGTCACTAGTCCTTGCGTTGTGGGATTTTCAGTATTCCTGGGAAATATACACACCTGCAGTAAAACGTAAATATGGCTACTACACCTTGCCCATTCTTTTTGGTGAAAAGTTCGTGGGAAGGATAGAGGCTATTCCAGACAGGAAAAATAAGATCCTTTCCGTAAAAGGATTATGGTGGGAGCCGGGAATCCGGAAAACAAAAAAGATGGACGCAGCACTTTTAAGTACACTAAAAGCGTTTAGCAAGTTTAACGACTGTGTATTTGATAAAGGAGTATCATGAGAAAAGCAAGAACAGAAAAAGAAAATGCGATCAGAGAAAAGATAATCTCTGAACTATATGCAAATGAGTATAACAAGTTCATTGGATTTGAAGTGCTGGAGCTTAGCCCGACCTACAGTAAATCCAGGGTTAAGTGTGATGAGAGACTTCACAATACATACGGAAGCATTCATGGCGGCGCGCTGCTTTCTTTTGTTGATGTTATGGCGGGTGCTACAGGAAGCATGAGCGGTTACTATGTGACGACGGTTTCCGCTAATCTGAATTTCCTTTTGCCTGCAGTGAATACAGAGTATATCTATTGTGAATGCATGAAGCTGAAAACAGGAAAACATATCCTGGTATTTGATATCAGAGTGACTGATGATAACGGTAATCTTCTTGATAGTGGCGAGTTTTCATTCTTTGCCAGCAAGGTACAGGTACTTGGGGATAACTTAAAGTTTTAGGGATGATCTTTCCGGCGAAACTGAGATCGTATTTTTGAAAAATAAAAAGGCTTGAACCCGGAAGAATATAGTGTTTGTCTGATGTGATTGGTAGTATAATATTTTTATCGTTATTAAAACATCGTTGGAGGAGGAACAAAAATGGCAGACATAGCAGGAATTCTCAAACAGATTAATGGTAACAAAGAGTTAATGGCACAGATCGCCAAGGCTGATCCGGCTCAGGCCAAGGAGCTTTTCAAGAAAGCGAATATTGATATTGAGGAGTCAGATATCAAGAAGGTGCAGGCTGCAGTAGCAGATGGAAAACTCGATCTTAACGATATCAAGGATCTTGCGGGCGGATTATTTAAGAAATGATTATCATCGGAGCGGTACGAAAATGTACCGCTCTTATTTTTTAAACGAAAATTTTATTGAGTGAAAAAATAACTAAAAATTGTATTGTGGGAGGATTATTGGACTCAATTTCCTGTAACATGGAAAATGAGGGAAAAGCCAATGATCCTCCCTTTTTCTAGTTATCTTTTTTTACAAAAATTCTTATGAAATCGAGGGCAAAATTCTATGTTAATGGATTATATTCACAATTTCATGACCAGCTTCTTGGGGCAGTTCGGCATTAAGTGGGACTTTATTTATTTTATGCTTGTGTACATGAGTATTATGTCACTTTTGGATTATTTCTATGAATTCAGAAAAGAGATGGATGAAGCTGAGGAAGATACCTTTTTCCATAGGCACTAGTCAGAGGTACCGCTGCTCAATGTAAATAGTGGGCTTTATTTTGACGCGCCTAAATACTACAATTACTGATGGAGCAAAAACTTGGTGTTTGGATGGAAATAGGTAAATGAAGACAGTTTACGGAAAAAGTTTTTCAGAGATATACGAAGCTTTCGCAGTCTGGATTAATGAGAAGTAAAGGGAAAAAATATGAAGAAAAAGAAACTTCTGGTGGTATTCCCGGGAATTGGATATCACTGTGATAAGCCGCTTTTGTATTATGGCAGGAAAACAGCCGCTGAAGCCGGTTATGACGAGGTTATAAATATCAGCTACAGTTGCCCTGTTCAGAACATTCGCGGAGATAAGGAAAAAATGAGACAAGCCTTTGATGCGATGTATGCCCAGGCTAAGGAGAGTCTTAGCGGCGTAGCTTTTGATGAATACGCAGATGTTCTTTTTATGTCTAAGAGTATCGGAACTGTAATAGCGGCTGCATATGAAAAAGAGCGTGAGATAAAGGGTGTAAGACATGTGCTTTACACGCCGCTGGCAGAGACTATCGAGGTCCTTAATGGGGAAAAGGATATCGACGCGATAGCATTTATCGGCTCAGACGATCCCTGGAGCGATGTGCCAAAAGTTGTAGAAATGGCAAAGAAACAGGGGATTCCCATGCACCTTTATGAAGGTGTTAATCATTCTCTTGAAGGGAAGGACACTCTTGAAAATATCGAGATACTTGGGAAAGTCATGAAGAAGACAAAGCATTTTATAGAAAAATAATGGCAGGAAAATGATACTTGAGGTGCAAGTATCACAGAGAAATTTGTTGGTATAAAAAAGAAATGGTTATGGCAGGTGCTCATGAAAGGGAATGAGCACCTGCCAATATTTTTCAACAAATATTTTGCTAACGCATATTTTTAATATTCGTATAAAGCAGAATCATCGATGTCTGAAACCTTTGCAAAACCGGTGTTGCTCATGATGTATCGAAGCTCGTTTCCGATTTCCGTAAGGAAATTTGAGACTCCGGGAGCTCCGTCTTTTTCAAGGGATGGCATCATTGATCTTCCAACAGCCGCAGCGTCTGCTCCAAGAGCCAGAGTTTTGTAGACATCGGCGCCGCTTGCAATGCCGCAGTCTACAATGATTGTCATATCTTTATCTTTTAATGCTTCCTTGATGTCGGGCAGGATCATCATCGGAGGAACAGCATAAGGAAGTCGGCCGTGATGGTGACTTACTATAATTCCTTTTGCACCGATCTCTGCGCATTTTCCTTTTTTGATGTTCAATGAAATTTTGATTCATGCGTTAATGTTGAAAAAATATGAAAGATATAATTTGCAAAATACAGTATAATTATGCAGTAGACTAATATTTTTCTTGGAGGGTGAGGTATGAGGTTTCTAGGTAATTTGCTATGGATATTGTTTGGAGGATTTTTCAGTGCACTTGGCTGGTGGCTTGCCGGCATTTTTTGGTGCATTACTGTGATAGGAATTCCGATAGGTTTACAGTGCTTTAAGCTTTCAACGATTTCCCTTTGTCCATTTGGGAAAGAGATAGTTGACGAAGGTGGAGCAGGGTCATTTCTGCTGAATTTAGTGTGGATGCTCGTTTCAGGACTTGAGCTGGCACTTGGAAATGCTTTGATTGGTATTGTCTTATGTATTACGATCGTAGGAATTCCCTTTGGTAAGCAGTATTTCAAGATCGCGAGACTTGCACTGTTTCCCTTTGGCGCTAGAGTGGTGAAGAAGTAAAAATAAACGGTTAGTGATTTGAATGATTTCAGTCACTGACCGTTTTTAATATTATTCTTCTATTCTTCTAAAAATATTAGCTAGTAGTGCACCTGATATATTGTGCCACACTGAGAAGATAGCGCCGGGAACTGTGGCCATTGCAAGGTCAGGGAAGGCTGTGCCTGCAAGGGATGTTGCAAGGCCGGAATTCTGCATGCCGATCTCGATGGCGAGAGCTTTTTTCCTTGTCATGGGAAGACCAAGGATTTTTCCAAGGATAAAGCCAACAGCATAGCCAAGAAGGTTATGAAGGATGACCACAACAAACACGATAGCACCTGTTTCCAAAATTCGTTCTGAGTTATGAGAAACTACCGCAGCTACGATGAGAGTGATGGCTGTAACTGAAATCAGTGGCAGTACTTCGGATACTTTTTCTGTATATTTTCCCCAGAATTTGTTAATGATAAAACCCAGAGCTATGGGAACGATGACCACTTTGATGATTGAGACGAACATGCTTATCATGTCCACAGTTACAGTTGTTTTCAGCAGAAGATAAGTGATGAAAGGCGTAAGGAAAGGAGCAAGCAGCGTATTTACACTTGTCATTCCAACAGAGAGTGCCACATCACCTTTGCTAAGGTATGTCATGACGTTACTGGCTGTTCCGCCGGGACAAGTTCCAACCAGGATTACGCCGGCAAGGAGACCTGCCTCAAGTCCAAATATTTTTCCAAGTGCAAATGCCAAAAGAGGCATGATCGTAAACTGAGCAATGCAGCCGATGATGATGTCTTTTGGGCTTTTAAATACTATTGCGAAGTCTTCAAACTTTAGTGTAAGACCCATTCCAAACATTACTACCATCAGAAGGTAGTTGATCCATGATGTCTGTATCCATAGACATGATCCCGGCACAAATAGTGCAAGTGCAGCAACCACAAGAACAATCACTGCCATATACTTTCCAACAAATTCACTTACTTTTTTCATTTTGAATATCCCCCTAATCCGGCGCCGCTTCGGGAGCCATATTTTGTTTTCTGTAGTATACTGCTTCTTTTTTAAAAGTACAGGGCCCTTTTTTAAGAAATTAAAAAAAGGAAAAATGACTTGAACATCTCTTTGCGGTTTGATGTTATGATAATTGAGACAGATAGTTGATCATGTTTGAGTATATAAATATACGTTTTTTTATGAGGGAACTGAACATGAAGAAAACACTGCTTTTAATCGTGGGGGTCGTTATGGCTTTTGGACTATTTGGCTGCGGTATTAAAAATTTTGGTGGTGATGCCGGCGGGAAAAATGCTGAAGGCACATGCGGCGATAACATAACCTGGAAGTATGATAAAAAAGAAAAGACCATGACTATTTCGGGAACCGGTGAAATGGTGGTTCCTGAGAAATTCATGTGGTCTGATTATAAGATTGAAAAACTTGTGATCGGCGAGGGTATAACGTCGGTTGCAGCTCTCGCTTTTTATTCTAACAGCAGCCTCAAGGGCGAGCTGGTTTTGCCGGAAAGCCTTAAGTCTATAGGTGAGTTTGCTTTTTATGGATGCGATGGACTGACAGGTGAACTGAAGATTCCGGATGGAGTTGAAACTGTCGGGGACTATGCGTTTACAAGGTGTACCGGTTTCTCCGGGCTCAGTATTCCCAAATCATTGAAAAACATAGGCGTAGAGACCTTTGAAGGCATGAGTGGTTTGAACTGTGGTATTGTCTTTCCGGATGGCCTGGAAAGGATTGAGCGCTGCGCCTTCAACAGGTGCGAGAATCTGGTGGGAGATTTGGTAATTCCTGACTCAGTTACTTTTATTGGCGACTATGCTTTTGCTGAGTGCGGATTCGATGGAACCCTTACTCTTTCCAAAAATCTGACAGAAATTCAAACGGCTTCTTTTTCAAGCTGTAAGAATTTTAAGGGTGACCTTGTGATACCTGAGGGAGTGAAAACCATTGCCATGCATGCCTTTGTGGATGATGGTTTCGACGGGACACTGACACTTCCGGAAGGCCTTGAATATATCGGAATTTATGCTCTTACCTGTAAGAATTTAAAAGGTGATCTTGTAATCCCTGACTCCGTGACATTAATTGATTCGTCGGCATTCCAGAGCTGTGAGGGATTTACTTCACTTAAACTTCCGGATAGGCTCGAATATATTAACGACAATGCTTTTATGTATTGCAAAGGAATGACAGGGGAGTTGCATCTTCCATCAGCGCTTGTTGTAATCGGCGATGATGCTTTTACTGCCACAGGATTTACGGGAGAGCTGGTGCTTCCTGCAGGGCTTGAGTCTATCGGCCGCGGAAGCTTTGGAGACTGCAAAGGATTCACTTCTATAAGCGCGTTCCCTGAAAATCTCAAGCATATAAAAAGATATGCTTTCGGCGGCTGTTCTTCTATTGCAGGGGAGCTTGTTTTCCCTGAAAAAATGACCAGCGTAGGAGAGAATGCATTTTTGGACTGCCCTCTTATAACCAAGGTCACTTTCGGAAAAGATATGTGCAGCATAGGAGAAGGAGCATTTAAAAAATGCGAGGGTCTAAAGAATGCTGTATTCACCGGTGATATTCCGGATTATTACGGCCCGGAAGAAAAAGAACCAAGTTTCCCTGAAGGGTGCGTGGTTAGTGCTCCCGCTTCTGCTGTTAAGCTGTCGGACACCTGGACTAAGAAAGTGGCAGAAACTTCTTCAGGTAAAAAAACAGACAATAATCTTGGCGAAGAACGCGACGTGCCCTATTACTGGACCCAGTCCATAACAGGAGAATACTTTACAGGTGCGGGATATTTTGCAGATGTGACAATCCTACTTGATGATGAAATACTTCACGTGTCTGTGAACGGCAGAGAGCTTATGGATGTTCCCTATTATGCAGATCCTAACGCCGATGGTGAGGATCAGGTCGTGGAGACAGAAGGATTTTTCTGCAGAGATGGAATGATTAAGAATCTTAAATTTGAGCAGGGCTTTAATTCTGACAGGATGCTTATAGGAACGCTGACAAGGGACGATGGAACCACGGAGGAAGTGGTGTTCCACACTTTATCTGAAGAATGCCTGTATCTTAGCACGTGGTAAAAGGACAAAACAAAAATGGAAAACTTGAAGATTACTACACTTACGCCGGAATATGACCTGGCTCTTGCAGAGATAATAAGAGATAACTTGAAAAAGCATGCACAATAATCTGACGGTAGCTATTCATCTTTATGAAAAATGCGGCTACAACGAAATCGAGAAACCAGAGGAAGTGGTTCACGCCACAATGAATAGATTTTTCCTGAAAGAGCTTTATTAGAATAAAACAATTTAAAAATGGTTGCCATCCGGCGACCATTTTTCTCTTTACGAATAAAAACCTATGTAGTAGAATTTGCCTTATGGAAAACGTTTTCTTAATCAAATAATTACTACTTGGGAGGTCGAGGTGAAAAGAGCAAAAAGAGGTATCACTTTTGTCATGGCTTTTGTCATGGCAGCAATGCTTTTCCTGTCGGATTTAGGAGTATCCATGCAGGTAAGAGCGGATGAGGGGGTCACACTGAAACTGCATTATCATAGGGAGGATGGGGACTACGAACTATGGGATGTATGGCTTTGGCCTGATGGCGGCGAAGGAGCAGGTTATCCTCTTGAAGAAGAGGACGGAGAAATGGTTGCGACCATGACTGTACCTGCGGGAGCTACGAGAGTCGGTTTTATCGTCAGGACAGAGGACTGGACGAAAGACATCGAGCAGGATCAGTACATTGACATTTCAGAGGTTATATCAGGAACAGTACATGCCTACGTTGAATCAGGCGTAGAAGGCGCAGTTAAAGAATATGGAGATGATGTTGTGACGGGGACAAAATTAAAGAGTGCAAATTATGATGGAAAAAATACGGTTACAGTACTTTTTACAGGAGAGCTTGATGCCGATCAGGAGAAGTCTTTTTATGTGATAGGAAGACAGGGCGAGATTGAAGTTACTGAAGTTGCATTAAAAGAGAAGGCTTCCGAGAGTGAGTTTTACTATGATCTGACTATTTCGGAAGAACTGGATGTTAACAGGAATTATAGAGTTGGTTTTGAGGATGAGGAGTATCAGATCAACATGCCAATCGTTTATTCAACACCTGAGTTTGAGGAAAAGTTCACCTATGAAGGTGATGATCTTGGCGCTGTTTACAGTAAGGACAAGACTGCTTTCAGAGTTTGGGCACCTACAGCTGAGACAGTTTTCCTGAATCTGTATGAGTCCGGAGATCCCTGGGAGGATAATCTCACAGAGAAAATCGAGATGACTTCAGATGCTAATGGCACCTGGGTAGCCGAGGTTTCAGGAGATAAAGCAGGAACTTACTACACCTTTACTGCTGTTATCGATGGGCTTAATGTAGAGGCCTGCGACCCTTATGCAAGGACAACGGGCGTCAACGGCAAAAGAGCAATGGTTGTAGATCTTGAAGCCACAAATCCTGAAGGATGGGATAGCGATAAGAATCCCCACGCAGGAGAGAACATCACAGATGCAGTTATCTATGAGCTTCATGTAAGGGATTTTTCTGTTAACGAGGCCGGCGGAATCGGTGATGCGGGAAAATATACAGCTTTTTCCAAAACAGGAACAAAGACTGCAGGCGGCAGCAGCACAGGAATTGACTATATAAAGGACCTTGGCGTGACACATGTGCACATCCTTCCTTTTTATGAT
Source organism: Butyrivibrio sp. WCD3002 (assembly GCF_000424265.1). GTDB lineage: Bacteria > Bacillota > Clostridia > Lachnospirales > Lachnospiraceae > Butyrivibrio. Next base: position 105,462 of record NZ_AUJO01000012.1, on the reverse strand, counting down.
TTTGGTTCTGTTGATGAGAATTCACCTACTTCCGATCAGTTCAACTGGGGCTATGATCCTGTGAATTTCAACGTACCTGAGGGTTCTTATTCAACTGACCCTTATCACGGCGAGGTTCGCGTGGCAGAGGCAAAAGAGATGGTTAAGGCACTCCATGATAACGGCCTCTCCATAGTAATGGACGTTGTTTACAACCATGTTTACAGCGGAAAAGATTTCTGCGTGAACAGACTTGTTCCGGGATATTTTTCCAGAATAAATGATGACGGCACTTATTCAAATGGTTCAGGCTGTGGCAACGACACAGCTTCCGAGCGTTCCATGGTTAGAAAATATATTGTGGATTCTGTTCGCTACTGGGCAGATGAGTACCACATCGACGGCTTCCGATTTGACCTTGTGGGACTTCTTGATGTGGATACGATAAATGAGATCGTGACTGAGGTTCACAAGACACATCCCGATGTGATTTTCTACGGCGAAGGCTGGAGCATGAACACAGATGTAACCAAGGATGATGTGGTTCTTGCTACGCAGCAGGCTTCGGGAAGAACTCCGGGATTTGCATATTTTAATGACAATATTCGTGATGGCTTAAAGGGTAGCGTTTTCAATTCTGCTGAGACAGGCTGGGCTTCCGGTTCAAAGGGAAAAGAGCGCCAGATGACTACTTCCTTTATGGCTGCCGAGAGCTGGAGCAAAGAGCCTACGCAGATTGTGCAGTACACATCCTGCCACGACAACAACACTTTGTTTGACAGAATCGCCGTTGCAAGGAAGGATTTGGACAGAGCTTCATGGATTAAGATGAGCAATCTGGCAGCAGCTTTCTATATGACTGCGGAGGGAATTCCTTTCATGCAGGCAGGTGAAGAGATTCTCAGAACGAAAGTGAAAGAGGACGGAACCTTTGATGAAAACAGTTACAGCTCCGGAGATGAGATAAACTGCATCAAGTGGGAGACCTTGGACGATCCGGAATACAAGGCTAATCTTGATTTTTATAAGGGACTTATTGCCTTTAGAAAAGAGCATGGTCTTTTAAGACTCACAAGCGCTGACGAAGTTGCAAAGCGCGTTGTGCCTGTAGAGGGACTTGATAAAAATGTAGTCGCTTTCTCTATGGATAACGCTGATAAGGGTGTTACAGGTGAGAATGCAGAAGGCATCTTCCTTGTGTTTAATCCCAATCCTGAAGAGACCACAGTAGAGCTTCCCGAGGGTGAATGGGATGTTTGCGTAAAAGACATAAAAGCCGGCGTTGAGTCTCTTGGCAAAGTAAGCGGCAGTGTGAGCGTTGATGGCATTTCCGCCCTGGTGCTTGTTAAGGGAGACGACAGTATTGTTGCTGCTGATAATAGCGATGATAGCACTGTTACAGGTGATAAGGGCAACGACAAGGAGGAAGGAACTACTGCTGGTGAAGCAGGCAGCAGTTCTCAGAGTGATGCCGGTACTAAAGGCGCAGGTTGCCTTAGCGGCGGCGCAGTGGCCGGCATCATAGCAGGCACTGCAGCTCTCGTCGGCCTTGTGGCTTATCTGTTTGGTAAGAAGAAAAAGTGATAATCGTGCTACAATTTTAAAACGAAGTGGCGTTATGCTTATGGCTTCGAAGCATCAAGCTTTTCTACAAAATCTGATATGAGTTTGTTGATTTCATCAGGTGCATCAGTGTTGGAATTATGACCGGCTCCTTCTATCCATGTGATGGGGAGGCCGGTCTTTTTATGCCATGCCTTGTTGTATCTTTTGCAGTAACCTGCCTGGTCCTTGGTGCCGCAGATAAGCTGGGTGGGGCATTTTAGCTCATAGGGCAGATCTGCTGATATAGCCTCAGCCACAATTCTATAGCCCTGGCCCGCCAAAAGAGCATATCTTGGCTGGTCACCGTCATAAGTCATCATCATACTGCGCATTAAAGAGCGTCCGTAATCGGATGTCGCAACACCGTCTGATCCCTGCTTAAGCAGAAGCTTCCAGGGATATTTTAGATAAACTGGCTCCATTCGGAAAAGAACCCACAGTTCCCATGCTCTGTAGTAACCTTTTCCCAAGGGTGCTGAATCTATGGATATGAAGCCTTTCATTTTATCAGGGAAAAGCTGAGCATACGCCTGGCTGAGATATCCGCCCATGGATTGCCCGATGAAAACAGGTTCTTTGAAGTTTTCCAGTTCCAGAATTTCATCCAGCCATTTTGCTTTGTCCTCGAGGTTAAAGGTCATCTCGAAAGGATATGATGACGCATGTCCCGGCGCATCCCAAACAAATATCCGATACTTTCCGGCAAAATGCTCAAGCTGTTTTTCATAAAGCCTATGGTCAGCTGTAAGACCCGGAAGAAAAACCAGTTCAGGCTTGTCTTTTTCAGGTGTTTCGCAGGTCCAGTAATGGATTGTGCCTTTGTCGGTGATGTAAGTTTTTTCTGTCATGTTCATAGATGTCTTGTTCCTCCTGCGCTGTTTTCGAAAAATGTCTTATTTCTTTTACGAAATTATCGAAAAAAAACATGCTACCATCATATCACAAAGATAGTAATTATGCTGAAGAAGGCTCTTATTTTACCTAATTTATGAAAATATGATTATCGGAATTGCAACAACCGGCATGTAACTGAGCATGAAATCAAAATATACTTAAGACATAACAAAGAAAACGGTTTGCTACTGACGGAAAAAGGGCTATCATATATGATGGTTCTCACCGCTTGGGAGAAACCAAAAAGAGTTACATTGGAGGGAAAAGGTATGTTTATTCTTGTTGTTATGACTTTGTTTTTGAGTTTGCTTTGGGGAATGCTTGCAGGTTTTATCGCCAGCAAGATCATGGGCGAGAAGTCAGGAATGCTGAAAAACATGATTTTTGGTGTGATCGGAAGTATCGTAGGATATAACCTGTTTAAGCTTATTGGTTTTACTGCAACAGGCATCATCGGAAGCATGATCGTTCCTGTAGTTGGCGCATGCATCTGTATTTGGATCGGCAGAAAGCTATTTTGATTTAGGATGAGGATTAAATAATGAAATCGATTTTAATTAAGGACACCACAAAGGAAGAACGTGAGCAGATAGTTGCAGAGTCCATCGGAAACATAAGCGGCTCCTGCGATGGCTGCATGGGAGGCTTGGCGGAAATGTACCAGCCTTACATCGATGGACTTAAGGAAATCCGTGAGATAAACATGGAATTCAGGGCACACTACGAGTCCGGTGTTGATGGCCCTGAGAAATCAGAATGCGGATACAAAGCATACTAAAAACAACAATTTTTTGACAAATCAGTGTAAAGCAGGTCCTTATGAGTGTATCATAGGGCCTGTTTTTTCTTGCGTGTTATATATAGTATCAGAAACAGACAACAAACCACGTGGCACAATGAAAAACTTATGAAAGGGGGATCCATTATGAGATTTCACGACGTACAGGATTTGACAAAGATGACAAAGAGCGAACATAGAGATGCAACATATAACAAAATGCATGATGAGTTCCTCGAGAAGCTTTCACCTTTTTACAGTAACAGAAAAATAACTGTGTTCGGTGCAACTTTCACATACTAATAGAATCAGAAGTCGAATACTTGTATGAAGAGCGTCAGAATCTTTAATCGAAGGTTTTGGCGCTTTCATTTTGTTTCAAAATTTTGAATATAAATAGCATTGTGATTGAAGTGTACACGCTGTTTTTGATAAGATGGATAAATAGATTACAAAATAACGATAATAGTGAAAAAGAAAGGATCGGGGAAGTATGGGAGTATTTTCAAAGCTACACAGATTCAGAGAAGCCGGTGAGGCTGCAAATATCAACAATGTGGATCGTTTCGGCGAGCCTGCAAAATCACTTTTTACAACATCAAAGGTTTTTACACTTCATCACAAAATCGATATAACCGATGCCAGCGAAAATGTGGTATATCATTCCGAGACGAAATTTCCTTCTATTCACGATAAGACAGATATAACCGATGCGTCAGGAAATCAGGTTGCTCACATTGAAAGGAAATTCTTTACTCTCCACGAAAGACATTTTGTGACAATGGCAGATGGGACTTCTTTTCAGGTTTCAAACGAGTTCTTCCATATCATAAAGGACATAACGAATATTGAGGGACTTGGCTGGCAGCTCAAGGGCAACATCATCGGACTTAATTTTGAACTGTATGATCATAACGGTGATATCATTGCAGTAATATCTCAGAAGCTGCTTTCAATCCATGATAAGTACTGCATCGATATCTATAGACCTGAGCATGAAAAGATTGTAGTTGCCATTCTTATCACATTGCAGCACATGATCAAGGATAGGGAAAATGCAGCAAGCTCTTCTTCATCCTCATCATCTTCAGACTGATTCAAAAGCAATTGCCGGCGAAAAAGTCATAGAGGCAACAGTCAGAAAATAAAAGTTTAGGAGTTTACTAAATGGGACAGATATGGGAAATACTACATAAGCCTGAGACGGTGGTGTTCTTTGATATAGATGGGACGCTTACAAGCTACAATTATGGTGATCATCATGCTCACCACGAGCTTGACTTCACACCTGAATTCAGGGACGTCAATATCTACGCAGATTGCAAACGTCTTAAGCCGATATACGAATACATCAAGGGGCACGATGTAAGAAGGCTTTATTGTATTTCCAGGGAACCTCATGGCCATGAGGCATGGAAATCAGAGATGGTTGAGCGCCTTTACGGCATTCCTGCATCCCACTGCTTCTATACTTTGGATGCTTCTAAAAAGCCACAGATAGTCAAGGACAAGGTAAAAGAGCTGTTCCCGGACATCGATCCTATGTCTGTAGTTCTCATGGATGACAACGATGAAACCTTAGGACTATACATGAAGGAAACACCGTTTTGCACCGCACATCCCATGATTTTTATGGAGAATTTGTGAGCGGGATTTATCAGCGATTTTTGTGAGATGATGATATAATTAATCTAGATTAGTTTTGTTCGATGAGGTGCAAACATGTGTAAGGTAGTCAGTGTACAAATTGGTAACCGCAATATAAAAGTTGCAGATATAAAAAGAAAATACCTTGAGAATATCGTGGCTTCGGCAGAAGAATGCACTTTTATTGATAAGATTGTTTTATTTGGATCGAGTATAGAGGATAGATGTACAGCGGATTCAGATATAGATATTGCGGTATTTGGCGCACACCCCAAAGGAAAGGCTTTGACATCTAAACAGTTCAGGCGTTTTGCTGATAGATTGGCAGAATTTGATGATTTTTTACAGAGCTATGACATCCTATATTTCAAGACAGGTAAGAAAGATGATTCTGCAATCTTAGCGGAAATAGACAAGGGAGAGGTTTTGTATGTCAGGGAATAATTATCCTTTAAACATGGAACAGATAAAAGCTGATTTATTTGTCGCAAAGGCAACTATCGATGAGGCAAAGAGGCGAACACCTAAAGCAGCGAAGTATTTAAAAGGACAAGCGGGTTATCATCTTCAACAAGCAGCGGAAAAGTTAATAAAAATACAGATTTATTATTTGGAACAGCAGCCGGATCTTAAAAGGATGTATAAACATTCATTGAACGAGCTAATTCAATATGCTAAATCACTAGGAATAAGTATCGTTGTTCCGCAGTATATTGATGAGAAAAGTCTTCTGATTACTTCTTGGGAGGCAGAAGGCCGATATGATGTGCATATGATTGTAAAGATAACACAGCTTGAAAAAACTTTCTCAGAAATAGAGCAATGGTATGAAATCCTAAAAAAGAATGGATATAAGTGAACGTTGATTTTGATTTGAAGGGCTGATCAATATGATCAGCTCTTCATTTTTTAATAAATTAAGCGAGACATGGAAGTTACTACAAGAGTTCTTAATAAAATGACATCATTATATTGATGATAATGAATGGATGGACCAAAACTTGTCCATCCATTTGTTGTTCTACGAAACAAACATAAGCACTTATGGTGCAATGTTAATCTCTAATTTGTAAATCATCTTTTGAAAGGGCAGTACCTAGTTCTTCCTGCGGAATGCCAATGACAGGGCTCGATGTAAAATCTTTCCTGCGGAACGCCAATGGCAAGGGCGAAATGTGTGGTTCTGTGAGGTGGCTTTTGAGCGCGTCGTTACTTAGGCGCCGTATTTTGGCGTCTTAGTAACGTGACGACGCGAAACAGAGCGAAAGCGTCCGCCGAACAGAATTACACATTGAGCCCGTCCCCATGGCGTCCGCCGAACAGAACTACACATTGAGCCCGTCCCCATGGCGTCCGCAGGACAGAATTTCATGTTGAGCCCGTAGAGCAAAGTGGCTATAATAGTGAGCGGAACTTTGTTTAGAAGGAAGAGGAATATTAAGTAAATGGCGAATTCACCAAAGACAATAATAGTGATGCCGGTAGCGAATGAGGCGGATACCATGGCACAGGTAATAGATCAGATCATGGCCCTGCCCTATGACAACCTGTATTACTATCCGGTGATAGATGATTTTTCAAAGGACGATACCGAGAAAATTATCAGAGAAAAAGCAGAAAACAACGATAAGATAAAGCTTATATACTATAAGGAATCACGAGGCGTTATCAGCTGCTATCTTGAAGGCTACAGACAGGCCCTTGAAGATGGCGCTGACAGAATTATTGAGATGGATGGCGGACTTAGCCATGATCCAAAGCAGCTCCCCATGTTCATTGAAAAACTCGATGAAGGCTATGACTGCGTATGGGGCTCCAGATTCATGAAGGGTGGCGGAGTCAGCGACCTGCCGCTTTACAGAAGAATCTTAAGCGGCGGCGGAACCTTTCTTTCAAACCTCGTACTTGGCACTAAGCTAAAGGACATGACCAGCGGCTATGAGGCATTCCAGAGAAAAGTTTTAGAGAACATAAAGCTCGATCAGATAATGTCCACAGGCCACATGTATCAGACAGAAATGCGTTTTTATTGCAGAAATCTTAACACTGTAGAAGTGCCGATCCACTATGTGGGTTCATCCACGGGCCTTAAGGCCAGCACAGTAATGGAGGCACTTTCAATACTGTTCAAGTTAAAAGATCACGAGAAATACGTTTGGAAAAACATTATATGAAAAAATTAAAATACCTCATTCTGGGAGCGGGCCCCTCAGGCCTGACTCTTGGAAGGTGCCTTGCTGATAAAGGCGAAAATGACTTTCTTATTATAGAAAAAGAAGATGAAGCCGGCGGACTTTGCAGATCCAAGGATGTAGACGGTAAGCCCCTGGACATCGGTGGCGGCCATTTCCTTGATGTCAGAAGGCCTGCGGTCTGCGACTTTGTGTTCAGATTTCTTCCGGAAAATGAGTGGAACAGCTTTGATCGCGATTCGAGGATCCGCATTCACACAGCCGAGATAAATCATCCCTTTGAAGCGAATATCTGGCAGCTTTCCGAGGAATATCAGGAAAAATATCTTGAGTCTATAAAAAATGCAGGCTGCAACACAGGAAAAGAAAAGCCTGCAAAATTCAAGGAATGGATCAGATGGAAGCTGGGAGATGAGATCGCTGAAAACTACATGCTTCCTTATAATAACAAAATGTTTGGCGGCGCTTTGGACGAGCTTGGAACCTACTGGCTCGAGAAGCTTCCGAATGTAAGCTATGAAGAAACCTTAGAATCCTGCAAAATGCATCAGAGCTTTGGAACCCAGCCGGGACATGCTAAATTCTACTATCCAAAGGAATACGGCTACGGCGAAGCATTCCTTAGAATCGCAGACAGCATGCATGAAAACATAAGATGCGGCGTATCCGTAACAGAGCTTGACCTTGCTGCAAAAACAGTGAAATGCTCCGACGGTGAAGAATACTGCGCAGAGACTATAATCACCACAATTCCATGGAACAGCATGAAAATCACAGGTTGCTCCGAGCAGTTTACAAATGCTTTATCAGAGCTTAAGCATTCATCGGTTGAGATAAGATATGTGGCAGAAGACCCGGAGTCACCTGCTCACTGGGTATATGTTCCCGATGAAAACACGCCCTACCACAGGATTCTTTGCAGATGTAATTTCTGTCCTGACAGCGAAGGCTACTGGGTTGAAACAGTAGAAGGCAGAACAGGAGCCTATGAAAACAGCGACTGGAAGGACAACTACGCATACATGAACGAGTATGCTTATCCTTTAAATACAGTAAATAAGCCTGAAAAAATAAATCTCATCATGACAGAAGCAAGAGAAAATGGCATTATTCCTCTTGGCCGCTGGGGTGAGCACGAGCACTACAATTCAGACGTTGTTATGGAGAGAGCCATGAATTTGGCGAAAACATTATGAAAACAAAATCAAAGATAGCAAAGGCACTTCTGTGTGTGCTGATAATTCTTCTCACATGCGGAGTGCAGCTTGCACTTACAAAACAGACAGGAATTCAGAATAAGTCGGAGGACATGCGCCCTCCGCTTTTTGATACCCCTTCTTATGTGGAGATAAAAAACGGAGGCACTCTCACTGCGAAGCTTACAGCAGACAGAAGCTGCAATATCGGAAGCCTTTCCGTAGTTATGGTAAATACCGACTCTGAAGGAAAAGGCGAGATAGAATTTGTCCTTACAAACAATGAAGGCGGCGAAGAGTGGACAACTACAGTTCCGGAAGCATCCATAACCGTTGGAGAATGGTACGAGATAGGTAGCCCTGCTACCTACGTCGAAGAGGGAAAAGAGTACACGCTTGCAATCACGGCAAATAATTGCAATCCATACTTTATAAAGACACAGATTGATGCCACAAACAGATCCCTGCCCTTTGAAGAGCAGATTTTTGCGGCAGATGAAGCCTCCGGCGCCGATGGAAATGTTAATGCCGATAGTATCAGCCGGAATTCAGATAGTGGCGCACTACTTTCCACAGGCATATCCCTTGGAACCTCTGTGATTTCGGATAAGCCCCTGACCTACGGGGATGTATTTTATTATTCACATATAATTACGATTCTTATTGCGGCAGCAGCCATTCTTTTCATAATCTTTGGATATGAGAAGTGCACCAACGCCATAAAAACAATTCATGCATCAGACCTTATCATGAAGGCTGGAAATGATATCTTCCTTGTGGTTCTCTTTATCGTGCTGTGCCTCTCAATCTACATTAACGGATATCTTGAAGGCATCAACATAAGCGCCGATTCTGCAGGTTACCTGAGGGAAGCAGCCAACATGGCAGCAGGCTATGGCTTTAACTATGACGGCCTTGCAGGATACAAAGGTGCATGGTTTGCCAACTGGCCAATCCTTTATCCTGCAATGATAGCAGCGGTGATGAAAATCACAGGCCTTGAAGTCTACGCAGCATCCAAGATTCTTTCCATGATCTTTGTGGGGATTCTGATACTGATACTTCGCATAGCCTATAATAAAGAAGCCTGGTTCTATGCACTTTTCATGACGAACCTTGGACTTATGTACCTCTATTGGTATTCCTGGAGCGAGCTTCCATTCATTCTTTTCATGGTGCTGTTCGCCTTCAGTCTTGCGGATGTTCTTGCTGATGGGAAGAACTACATCCTCCTTGGCGCATCGGCATTTCTCTGCTTCCTTACAAGATACTTTGGAATGTTTACCTATTTTGTAATAGGCTTCTATATCCTGGCTCTTGCAATAACCGCCATCAGAGATGAAAAGACCATCAAGGCTATCTTCAATAAAAAAATAATTTCACTTGTCATAACCGCAGGTGTTTCCGGAATCCTCTGCGTAGCATACCTTTTTAATAACAAGCTTCAAAACGGTATGCCCTCAGGTGTCAGCAGATCCATGTGGTGGGACGATTATCAGAGTCTTACAAACGACCTTGTTAAATCACTCTTTGCGGAAGTATTTAACCTTTTCCACCTAGAGGTGCCCCAGTACATAATGAATCTTTCATATGGAAAAAGCGTCCTCATTCTTTTCCTTTTGGGAATTTTGATTGCTGCTTTCATAGCTAAGAATTGCAAACACTTTACCAGGGAATCGGTACTTATAACCACAGCTGTGATCTACTATGTTATGTTTACGGTGATAAGGTATTTTTCATCGATGGATACCTTCTACTACAGATTTTTCGCCCCTGCCACATTCCTGTTTACTTTAGGAATTGCGGGACTTTTGATAAAATATATCAGAGATACGAAAATATATATTTACCTGCTCTCAGCTATGATTCTGTACCTGCTGATTTTTGCGGCTTCTGATTACACGGAGCATGTTGCAAAAAATACGCTTCCCTACTACGACATCGTGAAAATGTCCTGGGATGAGGATTATGCGGAGATTCCTGAAAACAGCGTTGTGATCTTCAGCACGCTGGATTACAGATCGCTGTATTACAGAAGCGACGTGGTGGAGGGAACAATCGATCCTTCCGATACAATGGACTCTATTAAAAGTAGATACTACGGCAGCAGTCAGATGTGTATACTATCTTCAGATGCTGCGGCCATGAGAGAAGCGGACATTTATGATGACAGCATAAACGACGCCATAGATGAAAACCTTGATTTAACTAAAAAGTACCTCGTAATCAACTTCTGATTGGCTGATATAACCATTTACGAATTACTGTGTGATCAGTTTTTGAAACAATGAAAGGATGAGCCATGGAACTTAAAAGAATAGATACCAACTTCACTGTATGTAAAGTAGCTGATTTATCTCAGGTGAACATGGAGGATGAATTTGTTTTTGTAAGTAAAACAGATGAGGAGATATCTCTTGTATGCGCTACTTCCAAGACACCTTCAAACACCTCGGAGAGAAGCGATGGCTGGAAGGCTGTAAGGATTGAAGGAAAGCTGGATTTTTCACTCATAGGAATCCTTTCAAAAATCTCCACAGTCCTTGCAAAAAACAACATCGGAATCTTTGCAATTTCCACCTACAACACAGACTACATTCTGGTAAAAGAGGCGGACTTTGACTATGCCCTGAAGGTACTTGAAGAGAAAGGCTATCGAATAGTCTAAACCGAACCCGGGCCGCAAAATCAATTAAGCAATAACCTCATCATATATTTTCTCAAGCTTGTCGATATGTGCATCAAAGCTGTATTTTTCGTCCGCAATCTCCAAGCTCTTCCTGGCTGCTGCAGCATAAGCCTCATAATCTGAAAGATAATCCATTATTCCCTGTGCCATGCCGGATGCATTCTGGGGAGCGTAGAGCTTTCCGTTTACGTCCTTTGCTACGACCTGAGGAATGCCACCGACTTCTGTTGATACGATGGGAAGGGCATAGCCCATGGCTTCAAGGATGGACATGGGCATCGCCTCCATGTGGGAGGGCAGAAGGAAAATCGCGCTTTCTCTAAGAAGCTTTTCCTTTTCATCTCCTGTAATCCAGCCCGGAAGAATTACGGTATCCTGCAGACCAAGCCTCTCGATCTCGGAGATAACAGGTTCTGTTTCACCGGTTCCTCCAAGAACGAAACGCACATCACTGAATTTCTTTTTTACTATATCCGCGATAGCAGGGATGTCCACAACACCCTTCAAATTATCAAATCGTCCAAGGTACAGAATCTGCCTTTTTTCAAAGCGCTGCGACAGCGACTTATCATCAGCCATTTCGGGATAAAGCTTACAATAATTGGAAACCACGGTAATCCTGTCAGAGGGCACGATCACTGAGAGCTTCTCCTTCCATTCCTCGGAGAGCACCACAACCCTTGTGCAGTAGCCGTAGATTTTTCTGACAAGATATTTCTTAAAGCTTCCGGCATTGGTATAAAGCTCATCAAGGGCAGAACCGTGGATATGATTGATGATGGGAATCTTTTTGTTATGAGCCATTATAATTATGGGCATTTTTCTAAAAAAGCTGGGGCCAAAGGATGAATGAACATGAACCGCATCCGGCCTGTTTGTCCTTAATACATGCCTGAATTCCTTATAAGCTGAAAGTGCCTTAAAGAGCTTTTTCCATTTAGAACCGTCACAGTAGGATTCAACGTAAGTTATATCAAAATCCTTTTCAAGCCTGCTACCGTAGTAATTTTCAATAACTGCGGCAATTCCGCCCTTTACTGTGCGCTCCTGCACGATCATGCATATCTTTTTTCTGCTATTTTCAGTACCCACAAAACGACCTCACTGTCATAAATGATAGGCTAATCTTACCATCATAAAGAGCATTTGTAAAAATATGATACTTACACAAACAGTAGATTTTATATAGGAAACTAGCGTAAAATGGAATATATAAATTCTGAAAGTTGTTTTATGGAGACAGGGTATGAAATTAAATCTTAAGTGGATGCGGGATATTGAACAGCTCCGCAAGGAGAAGGAGAAAGCAGAGCTCGAGGCAGAGCGTAAAATGGAATATTTTGCCAATGTTGCCCACGAGATCAGAACGCCCATAAATGCCATCATGGGCTATGATGAGCTTATCCTCAGGGAGTACAACGATCCTGCACTTCGTCAGTACGCAAGCAGCATCAGGTCTGCGGCCAACACCCTTTTGTCCATAATAAATGATTCCCTTGATTACTCCAGAATAGAAGCCGGAAAAATGCGTCTTTTCCCGGAAGAATATGATCTTGGTGCCGTGATTGAAGAGCTGGCTGAGATGATAAGGCCAAGGGCTGCTACAAAAGGCCTTGAGCTTAAAAACTATGTCAACGAACAGACACCCAGATTTCTCTACGGCGACAGTGACAGACTTAAGCAGTGCATAATAAATCTTCTTACCAATGCCGTAAAGTATACGGAGGAGGGCGAGATCGCTTTTTCTGTGGATTATGAGCTTTTAGATGAAATCAGCGAAAGGGGTAACACAGAGATACTTTTGAAAATATCCGTAAGAGATACGGGTATCGGTATCAAGAAAGAGGATTTAAGCCGTCTCTACAGCCCCTTTGAGAGAATAGAGGAAGAGAAAAACAGATACGTTGAGGGTACAGGCCTCGGAATTTCCATAGTAAAGGAAATCCTTGGACTTATGGGCTCTAAGCTGGAGCTGGAAAGTGTTTACGGTGAGGGCAGTAACTTCCATTTTGAGGTAAAACAGGAAGTTATGAAAATGAATCCCATCGGTGATTTCGAGCAGCTGTATGCTGAAAACCTTGTAAGTAAGGATAAATTCTACACAAAGCTTCTCGCACCGGATGTGAAAATTCTGGTTGTTGACGACGCAGAGCTTAACCTTTCCGTTATGGAAGAGCTCCTAAAGGATACGAGAATGCAGGTGGATTCTGCCATGAGTTCCACCACCGGACTTGAGCTGGCATCCAAGAGAAAATATGACCTTATTTTCATAGATCTTCGAATGCCCGGCATGAACGGCGAAGAGATGGTGAGCCTTATAAGGGGCAGGGAAAACGACAGCAAGGGACTTAAGCTCAGCAGATGGAGAAGGAGCAGGCTGAATGACTCGGATGATGGCTATGATGACGAGCATCCCCATGTGAATAAAAATACGCCCTGTATCGCACTTTCTTCAGGAACTCTTCAGGAAATGCAGGGTAATCACGGCTTTGCCGACTATCTGCTAAAGCCTGTTGTTTACAAAGAGCTTGAGGAGGTGCTTCTAAAGTACCTTCCCAAAGAGAAGGTAAAGTCCATTGACAGTTCAAAGAAAGACAAGTCGGCAAGAGAAGCTGATTCAAGAGTCGAGAAGGCAGCAGAGATACTAAGGCGCAGGCAGAATAAGGAGCTGTAAGCGAGGGATTTAAATAAAAGATGAAGTATAACATTTTTCTGGAATTGTCATCGATACCCTTCGATGTCATTCTATGTATATTTTTCTGGTACAAATATAGAGATAAAACCAAGATAAACAGGGAGTTCCGTGCCCTCTCGTTGCTGGTACTTATAGGAACTATAGTGGACGTTATAGACGGTGTGTGCATCAGCTATGACGGCATGATTCATCCATGGATCATGTATGTTGTAAACACCATGGATTACGTTTTCGCGACCTGGGGATCCTATCAGTTTGTAAAATATGTGACGGCCTATGCCAGAAATGAATGGCGCAATACCGCTGGAGCAGTAATTAACAAAACTGCTTTTTTCATATATTTTGCACTCCTCATACAGAATTTCTTTACGGGAACCGTATATCGTTACAACGCAGCAGGACATTTTGTTCCGGGAGATTTTTTCAATATTGTTGTATATATCTATCCTCTTTATTTCATTGTTTTCGGAGGAATTTACATCCTTAGTCACAGTGAAAAGTACGCCTTTGGCATGAAAGTTTCGCTGTTTGTCACGTTTGTTTTTATGGTGGGTCTGTACGCCTATCAGATGCTTGTGGATAAGTATCTTCTGGTTACATTTTTTGCAGCATCGGCAGCGCTGTTTACCATGTTCCTCACATTGGAAACTCCTGACTATTCAAAGCTCATGAGGACCATGGAGGAACTGTCGATTTCAAAGAGAGAGCTGGAAGCATCCGGAATAAGAGCTGCGGAAATGAGCCGTGCAAAGAGCAGATTCCTTGCTCAGATGTCCAATGAAATAAGAACCCCTGTTAATGCAATAATGGGCTACAGCAATCTGATACTGGCAGACACCGGTGAGGACAGCACACGAGAGTACACCCAGAGAGTAAAGATCTCTGCAAAAAGACTGCTGCTTTTCTTTGAGAATGTCCTTAATTTCGTATCAGAGGAAGATAATAATTCCGCAAGACGCCTTCCGTCTATGGCTGAGCTTATAGAAAAAACAGATGAGCAGTCATTCCTTGATGATGTGGGAACCTCTGCCCACAAAGCCGTAAGCGGTGCATCCAAGATCAGAATCCTTGTAGTTGACGATGCAGAGATGAACATTGACCTTATGGTGAGAATGCTAAGACCCATGGGCTTTACCGTAGATACAGCCACTAACGGAAAACAGGCGATCCTTCAGATAAGGAAATTCCACTATGATCTTATTTTCATGGATCATCTTATGCCTGTTATGGACGGCGTTACAGCCCTTTCACAGCTTCGTGAGGAGAAGCTCTGCGAAGATACACCGGTCATCATGCTGACAGCAAATGCCATCACCGGTGAGGAGGAAAAATACCTGAAAAAAGGCTTTGCGGCCTATCTCACAAAGCCTTTTACCGAGAGCAGTATCAGGGATATTCTTAAGAGATTTCTGCCAATTCCCGAGAGTGGATGGAACGAGGAAGCAGACATCACTGAGTGGGAGGCTCTTCAGGAAAAACTTCCCACCGTCAGAGTTGCGGATGCGAGAAAACATCTGCTTCACGATATAGCACTTTACAGACAGCTCCTTTTTGCCTTTGCTGAAAATGATGTGAGCACGGAACTTTCCGCTGCCATCAGAAAAGGCGACTATGTAGTTTGCAAGGCGCTTATAAGGGAGCAGAGAGACTGTGCGGTTTTCCTTGGCGCGGAGAGTCTTGTAAAAAAGGCAGATAGGTTAGAAGCTCTTCTTAAAAAGAGCGAATTTGAACTTATGAGAGAGAGGATCGGATCCTTTGTTGCAGAGAAAAATCTACTGGCAGATCAGATCCGTATGATAGGTGAAGACGGTGAGTAAGAAAATCCTTGTGGTAGATGATTCTGCGGTAGAGACCATGTATTTTAAAGGTTTCGCCGGGAAAATAGATGATGTGACATTTGAATATGCAGGCAGCCACGAAGCTGCCATAAGGCTTTGCGGTCAGGA
Source organism: Butyrivibrio sp. WCD3002 (assembly GCF_000424265.1). GTDB lineage: Bacteria > Bacillota > Clostridia > Lachnospirales > Lachnospiraceae > Butyrivibrio. The sequence continues at coordinate 89,841 of NZ_AUJO01000012.1, read as the reverse complement.
GAAATTTGATCTTATTCTGATAGATGAGTGTATGCCTGAAGGGGATGCCTTCGGACTTCTTGCGGCAATAAGGGAGATTGATGATTTAAATAAAAGTACTCCGGCTCTGGTCATGGGAAGCGCTGCCGATTTTTCGGAGGATGAATATCTGGAAAAAACCGGCTTTGTAAACTACCTTGAAAAACCCGTTGATTTTTATATGTTAAAAGCTGCCATATCTATGTATGCATAATATTTTTGGGGGGAAGCTATGATAATCGATCCAAGCTATGAGATTGCTGCGGTATTCTTTGACCTTGTAATATGCGCATTTGTAAATCTTATTTATACGGACTCATCAAGAACAACAAAAGCATTCAGAAAACTCGCTGTGTATCTTACGATCGCGACTATTATTGATGCCCTTACCTGCATTGCTATAGGCATGGGACCGCAGATTTCGGTATTTTCTCATTACCTTTTGCATTCCCTGAATATTTTGTCGTCCTCGCTGGCAGCAGCATCCTATGTTGAATATGTAATCGCCTGCGTGAATATTGACCCAAGCAAGGTTTCCTTTAATAAGATAAACCTGGCAATCTTCGTGGTTCTGGCATTTATGGTGCTTCAAAATGTCATGACGGGAAATGTCTTTTCCTATACAGTCGAAGGCGGATATGTTCACGGAATGTTTTTCTATGTAACATCTGCAATTATCCCACTCTACTATCTTGTTCTGGCATCCGGGTTTGTAGCGGTGAACAGGAAAAGCTATACAGTCATGCAGCTTGTCAGTATGGCTGTATCTACTACTGTGCTTGTAACCCTGTATATGCTGCAGATATTCATATTTAAGGAAGCTTCCCTTGCCTTTTTTGCAGCATCTTTGGCACTGCTTATGTTGTTCTTTACTCTGGAGACCCCGGATTTTCACAGACTTGAAAAGACCATCGATAAGCTTGAAAAGGCGGAAAAAGAGGCCAGTGAAGCAAGGAGAAGAGCTGAGGAAGCCAATGATGTTAAGAGTGAATTCCTGTCCCAGATGTCCCACGAGATAAGAACGCCTATCAATTCAATTCTCGGATTCAATAACTTTATTCTGGAAAATACAAAGGAAAGTCTCACATCAGAGTACGCATCCAAAATAAAGAGCGCAGGGGAAAATCTGTTGGCATTTTTCAATAATCTTCTGAGTCTTATATCAAGAAGCGGTGATGAGGAGATCGATATAAAAAGTCTTTTTGAATACACTTCTCTCATTGACAAGGATACCGACGAAGTGCTGGTACCTATCATGCCTAAGGCCTCCGTTCTGGTGGTTGATGATAATGCCATGAATGTGGATCTGCTTTTGAGGATTCTTAAAAAGACAGAGGTTATAACGGACACGGCAGCAGATGGACAGAAGGCTCTGATGAAGCTGAGAAAGCAAAGCTACGACCTTATCATAATGGACTATATGATGCCTGTTATGGACGGCGTAGAGACCCTCAGTATCATGAGAGAAGAAAGGCTCTGCCCCGGAGCACCTGTTGTAATGCTTACGGCAGGCGGACTTCGCGGTGATGAGGAGCGATTTAAGGAGCTGGGATTTGATGCCTATCTTACAAAGCCTGTGGTTGCAAATACTCTTTACGAGCTGCTTTCAGATATTATGCCGTTAGAGCTCATTAAGCAGAGAGTATCCTTAGAGCATCTTTTCTATATGGAAAAGAAGATAGAATCAGACGGAGCAGAGCCGCCAGTTAAAAAGAGGACTCTTTCCGAGATATTTGACTTTATAGATACCAAGGCTGGCCTTAACTACTGCATGGATGATGAGGAGTTTTATGTCTCGCAGCTTGAGATGTTTGTTGAAAGCAAAAAGGGAGATGAGCTTGAAGGCTTCTGCAATGATAAGGATTACGAGAACTACCTTATCTCTGTTCATTCCCTTAAGAGTACAGCGAAAACCATCGGTGCAGGCGAGCTTTCTGAGGAAGCGCTGACCCTTGAAAACGCCATAAAGGAAGGAAGAACCGAGGCTGTTACTAAGGAACATCCTCTGCTTAAGACCCATTATGATGAGCTTTCGGAAAAACTTAGAAAGGGCCTTGAAGAATATAACAGCATGGAGACAGCATCTGATCAGGCAGTAAACATGGGCGTTCCTGAAATTGCAATGTCCGCTAAAGACCAGGCTGAGCAGAAAAACTTATCACTTCAGATACTTCTTGCTCTGGCAAACACAGTGGATGCCAGAGAGGTAAGCGGAAACGGCCGATCCATGCGAGTTGCCAAGTACGCAACAGAGATAGCGAGGCGCTATGGCAAAAACGACGAGGAGCTGAAGGATATTTATTCCATGGCTCTTGTACACGATATAGGAAAGCTCATTATTCCTGAAAAAATCTTAAGAAAGCCCGACAGCTTAACGGAAGACGAAGCGGATATCGTAAGACAGCACCCTGTTATCGGCTACGAAATCCTAAGAAATGTGTCAGAGCTTCCGGGACTTGCAACAGGAGCAAGATGGCACCATGAGAGGTATGACGGATCAGGCTATCCGGACGGCCTTGTTGGAGATGAGATTCCAATTGAAGCCCGTATTATCGGAATAGCGGATGCTTACGATGCCATGACCAGTGAAAGACCCTATGCTCCCGTAATGCCTCCTACCCGCATAATAAAAGAGCTGGATCGAAACAAAGGAATTCAGTTCGACCCTGCTCTTGTAGATATTCTTATTCAGATGATCAATGAAAGCATGTGAGTATTAAAGGGATGCCATTGTGTATTCCGCCAGCATTCTTGCTGCTTCACGCATGCTTTCGCGGCGGATGTGAACCGTATCGCCGTCCTTCATTACAAACATTTGCAAATCCTTATCCACGCTCTTTACGTGGGCGATATTCACCAGAAAGCTCTTGTGACTTCTCATGAAGGTATCATCCGGAGTCTGAGCCTCGATGTCGTCCAGCTTACCGGTCAGCTGCAGTACTGCTCCGTTGGCCATGTGCAGGTAAAGAGTGTGGGTATTTTGTTCCACATAACAAATCTTTTCATAGGAAAAGTTCATGTCCTTACCGTTTATGCGCACGGTAACACCGCCCTGACCGCCCTTCATCTGTCCCGCCAGAGTCAGAACCTCTGAAATCTCCGTGGGATCAAAGGGCTTCATCAGATATCTTATTACTCTGTTTTTATAGCCCTCCATGGCGTAATCCTTGCTGGAGGTGGCAAATGCAATCGGTACGGAAGCGTCAATACTTCTGATCTTGGTGGTTGCATCGACTCCGCCCATTCCGGGCATCAATATATCCATGAAAATAAGATCGTAAACTCCGGGACGAAATGAATTAAGGAAATCTTCACCTGACTCATAAAGGTCTACCTGGGAACCCGGAAGGATTTTATCTATTAAAAATTGAAGTTGCCTTCTCTGCGCCTGTTCATCATCGCAGACAGCTATTTTTAATGTGCCTGAATCACTCATAAGAAAGTCTCTCTCCTTTAACAGATATATTATATTTCATGCAGTAAATTTGGGCAAGAGCACAAAAATCTGAATTGTCAAGTACGAAATATGAATAAAACTGTTCATTTTCCGTAAACAATCTGTTTTTAAGTCAGATTATAATATAAGAGCAGTATATATGTTTTTTATAGGTGATGGGGAGATGGATAAAAATAGTTTGAAGAACGCAATCACTACCCTTGCACGCATGATTATTACGGCATGTGTAGTTTTTGCGTTCTTCGAGCCAAGTGTAGGTTATACGATGACCGCAAGAGCTGCAGAGAAGCACACGGAGTTGGTCATCTTTACCGCACCGAGCGCAGAAAAATTATATGATGGAAAACCTCTTACAGAACAGATTGATGTGACAGCCCAGGGATTACCCGAGGGTTATACATATAAGGCAGTAGCTGAAGGAAGTGTTACATTTCCCGAAGATAATGCGGAAGATAACAATATAGTTACTGATTATATTATCTACGATCCTAATGGACTCAATGTTACAGATCAGTTCGTAAATGTGGTTACAAGACCGGGGACCCTGAGGGTCAGCTATACCAAGGAGAATGTTCTTGGGGCAAAGCGTGACAGGGATTCAGGCAAAGAAGTGGCGGTTAATACAGAAAGTAGTCAGGAGACAGTTATCGAGGATGAGGCCTCTCCACTGTCGGGTGGTATTGAGGAGACCGGTGTCAATACAACACAGCCGAATGCTTCCGCAGAGATTCTTATCTATGGAATTCTTTTTCTTATAATGATCATAGTTTTTGGATTATTCATAACAGACAGCAGTAAAATGAGGGTGAAATGAAATCTATTCAGCAAAAGATAATGCTGCTCACTACGGTGGCGATAATCATGGTCGCCATTGTTGTGGGTACGTCGGCAGTTTACAATCTGATACAGGTTGGTGAGTATGATTCTGCTCAGATTCTGAATCTGACCTGTGATAAAGAAGCTGCAGCTATAAACAGGAGTCTCTACGATGCTGAAGAAGCTGTAAGCATTCTTGCGGACTATGCCGAGGAGCGTCTTTTTTCAGTAGAAAAGCTGGCAGGAGATGAAGGCTATAGAGATAGCTACACTGTTCAGCTTGGAAATATCTTCGCGAATATCGCGGTCAATGTTCCCGGAACAATTGCATATTTTGTGGTTTACAATCCTGCTATCATCGAATCTGATGGCGGGCTATATTATGTGAGGGATGCTTCTGCCAGAACCTTTGGTTATCAGGAGCCTATTGATATAGCAAAGTATGAAAAGGAAGATAAGGATTTTATAGCCTGGTGGTACGAACCTCTTGAAACAGGGGAACCTACATGGATCGATCCGTTTTATGATCCTGTTTCCGAAAGAGAAATCATTTCCTTTATCATTCCATTGTATGCCGGAGATATTCTGATCGGTGAAGCAGGGGTGGATATTGATTTCTCGGAAATCATAGAGAATGTTAAGAGCGTAACGTGTTATGAAACTGGTTATGTCTGCCTTGCTGACAGTACCGGCAGAGTTTTCTACAATCCTCATTATGAAAAAAACACACCCATGAGTGAGATGGATGTAAGTGAAGGCTTGTCCTTTGAAGCCGAGTCCAACGGCGAAGAGCTTTCAACCTATTATCTTGGGAAAGTGCAGAAACAGATGGCTTATAAGACTCTCGCAAACGGAATGCGACTTATAATCACTGCTCCAACCAGAGAGATAAATGCCGTAAGTAATAACCTGGTAAGACAGGTTATCGTATCTACTATATTAGTTCTTTTCATTTTCTTCTTTGTAACCCTGATGGTATCTAGAAGAATTACGGAGCCTCTTAAGGAGCTTGCAGATGTAGCAAGGAAAATAAATGAAGGTGAGCTTGAGGTAACCTTCCCCAAGGAGACCAAGGATGAAGTCGGGGCTCTTACACATGTCCTTGAAAAGATGGTGCATCACCTAAAGCACCATATAGACGACCTTAACTCGCTGGCCTTCCATGACTCCCTTACCGGTGTCAAGAATAAGACAGCCTATGATGAAGCCATTGCTAAGCTTGATGAGATAGAGGGCGATAAAGAATACGGCATTGTGGTAATGGATGCCAATAACCTCAAGAAGATAAATGATACCTACGGCCATGAGAAAGGCAATATATATCTGAAGAATGCCTGTAAGCTTACCTGTAAGGTATTTAAAGGAAGTCCTGTATTCAGGATAGGCGGTGATGAGTTTGTTGTAATCCTTCAGGGGGCTGATTATGAGAATTGCTACAAGCTGATGCGCGATTTCGATGTGGAAGCAGAAAAACATAATAAAGCTACCGCAAATGATTGGGAAAAAATAAATATTGCCAAGGGTATGGTTAAGTATGATCCCGAAACGGATCAGAACGCAGAAGCGGTATTCAAGAGAGCAGATGCAAGAATGTATGTGGCAAAACAGAAAATGAAGCTGGCAGAAATACAGTAAATTGTGTGCCGGACAATAAAATTACATAGAAAAAATCATGATGGGCCTATCGAAATTAATGGAAATATTAGTTTGGTAGGCCTATTTTCATGGGCAAGCACATTAATGGAATGTTGTCAAGTACGAGTTTTGAATAAAAAAATTCATTTTCAGTACTCCAAATTGTAAATTTTTTTCATATAATATAAGAGTAACATGAGGTTGATAAACCCAATTTTTCTTTTAGAGGGGGAATATCTATGAGAAAGAACATTGCAAGAAAGTTTGCTCTGTTGCTGGCGTTTATGCTTCTTGTGACGACCTTTGGGTCTGATTACAACAGCATAGGTGTACGCGCTACATCCGATGGCGATGTAACGGCAGAGGAAACTGTGACAGAAGAACCAGATTACAGCTCAGTATTCACTGAGCCTATTGGTGCTGAACAGACACCTGGAGAGGAAGATATTCAGGAAGAAGAGCCTGCAGAAGAGCAGGAAGAACCTGAAGAACCTCAACAGGAAGAGATTCAGGAAGAACAGCCTGAAGAAACTCCTGCTCAGAACGAGGCACAGCCCGCAGATGAGCAGCCTGCAGCTGAAGAGGGAGAAACTCCTTCCGAGACACCTGCAGACGAGACACCTGCAGACGAAACACCTGCAGAGGAGACGCCTGCAGCTGAGACTCCGGCTGATGAGACTCCCGCAGAGGGAACACCTGCAGCTGAGACACCTGCAGCTGAAACTCCGGCTGCTGAAACACCTGCAAATTCAGTTACGATCACATACGTAGCTGGTGAAGGCGGAACTGTTTCGAAGGATACTGAGACTGTTGATATAAGCGTAGAAGGCGCTGTATTTGAAGGCGCTATCGCTAAGGCAGACGAAGGCTTCGAATTTGTAAACTGGACAGACGCAAATGGTAATCCTGTAGGCGAGGATGCTGAATTCGTTCCCGCGGACGACAAGATTATTGATGGCGCAGTTTATACAGCTAACTTCGAAGAGGTTAAGAAAGAAGCTGAACCCGAAGTGAATATGCCTGCAGTAGATTTTGAAGAACAGGCAGGAGAAACTACAGTAATAGTAAACGCTCCTGAAGGTGCATTCCCTGAGGGAACAAAGATGTTCGTAACAGAGGTTAAGGATTCAGAGATCATTAATGCTGTTAAGGACGCTGCTGACAGTGAGACAGATAACAGAAAGCAGAAAGCAGTAGCTGTTGATATTACATTTAAGGATGCAGATGGCTTGGATATCGAACCCAAGGCTCCCATCAGCGTTTCAATTAAGAATAAAATCATCGAAGAAGAGAATGCTACTCTTGTACACGTAGATGACAACAACCAGACGGAAGTAATCGATGATGCAAGCTTTGGCGAAGATAAAGCAGAGTTTGTTTCCGATGAGTTCTCTATTTATGCAGTAGTTGTAGGACCTGGCGATGACGCCCGTCTTAAGGTTATTTTCAAGAATGGCGATACAGAAATTGCATCCATGTTCGTTACTAAGAGAGATGTAGATGCAAATAAATTGGATCAGGTTCTCTATGATCCCGGCGTTGGTGAGAAACCGGAAGGTACAGTTTTCAAAGGCTGGACAGATTCAGATGATTATGCTGATGCTACAACCGGAATTACCATTAAGGAAATCAGACAGAAATTTGGTAGCAGTTATGATTGGGACGCTGTAATAGATGCTGAAAGCGAAGGCGGCACTATCATTACTTATCATGCAGTGTTTATCAAGGGCTATACCGTTTCTTACACAGATGGAAAGTCTATCATTGGTGAACATATAGTAGAGCTTCCTTCAGGTGCTACAGATCCTAAGATGTCCTATCAGGTAAATATGGGCTATACACCTGATGATGAAGAGCACAATTTCGAAGGATGGCTTGTTAGCTCAGGCGGCGAGCACATCGTAGGATATGACCCCACAGCTAATAAAAATGCCGGAACAATTTATCAGAATTACTCAACAATCACAATAACAGGTGATGTACTGTTTACAGTCAACTTACCTGAGGGACACTGGCTTATCTTCAGAGAGAATGGTAAGGGTGCGACTTACAATGCTCCTGTATTTGTATATAAAGAAGATAATACACAAGAGCCTACAGTACCTATGACCAGAAAAGGGTATACCTTTGCAAAAACCGAAACCAGCAGTGGATGGTATGAAGCTGTATTAGATTCTAATGGAAATCCTGTTACGGAAGATGGTGAAGTAAAGTTACAGGATACTGCCTTTGTTTTTGGTGCCAAGCTGGAAAAGAAGACTACACTTTATGCAAAGTGGATACCAAATGACGAGGCTGATTTTACCATCCTATTTTGGAGAGAAAAGCTTCCTGATAATGACAACGCAAATACCTCTACGGGTGAGGGCGATTCAACAACAGGAAATAATACTGACACAGGAAAATATGAATTTGCCGGTTCTTATAAAGGACATGGACCTGTAGGAGATAGCATTAAGATTACTGCTATGCCTGAAGGAATTAAAACAAAAGGTAATATGCAGTACATCACGATCAAAGAGGCTGGCAAACCCGACAAGGATTATGGCGGCATTGAGTTTGTAAAGAATGGAACAGATTCTGATCCATATACAGGATATACACTGAATAATATTGTAGATGCTAATATAACACCTGAGGGTGAAGCTGTAGCTAATGTTTACTTTGACCGTATGGAGTATAGTTTCAGGTTCTATTTGACAAGAACTGATTTGAACGGCACCGGATTCAAGGGAGCTACAAAACTTGGAAATGTATTTCAGGGTAACTGGAATACCGCTGATGCAGTTAATCTTGGCGGAGTTACTCAGATAGGAGGAACTGCACCCTCAACTTACGATACATTAGGCGATTATAGATATTACTATTATTCTATAACAGCTAAGTACGGAGACAAAATATCGGACAGATGGCCTCAATACACAGGTGATCTTCAGGTTACACCTGTTCTGAGACAAGGCACAAGTGCAACCTTTGTAAGCTGGCTCCTCATGTCTAATGCAAAAGCATATAGGGGCGATTCTCATGGTTTGGATACTATCAAGGGAGCAGTAGATATTCTTGATGAGCAGATACTCGGTAATCTTACATCTAAAAACGATAACTATTTAACTGCCAGATACGATAAAATCACACCGAATAATTGGACTTATTATATCTGGTTTGCGGATGAGAACGGAAAATATAAAAATGAAACTGACCAGAACGCAAAACCTGATCTGGAAATACAAGCCAAATCCAATCAGGCTGGTAACGGGTCTCAGTCAGACCCTCCGATTGAGGGATATGTTTGCGAAAAAGATAAAACACAATGGTTAGGTAATTGTCAAGTTAACTTCTATTACCAGCCAAAACGGTATTCCATAAACTACATGGATGGTCAGTATTTTGATGGTGATGGAAATCCGGAGAATAACCATAATAATGCCGGTTACCAGATTCATGTAGCGGAGGGCATACCTTATAAAGCAGATATCAGCAGTTATGGAGATTATAAGCCTGCTCCCTTGGAAGCTGGATATGTATTTGAAGGCTGGTATATGGATGAGGGCTGTACTAGCAAGTATGAGTTTGACAAACATACAATGCCTCTTGGCGGCGTAACAGTTTATGCTAAATGGAGGATAATACAGTATCGTGTATTCCTGCATCCTAATGCTACTGAAAATAATGTGAATGATCCAAGTCTTAAGTGGGCTGATACTCCTGAAGAAGAAGAAAAAGTCTCCATGTGCTTCAGAGTTGACTATGGCGAGCAGATCAGTACACCTAATGGTACCAGAGATGGTAAAAAGCTGATTGGATGGTACAGAGATCCTGAGTTTAAGCTTGTATATGACAAGGAGGCATTTGTACTTAATGAAACTAATGTAACCAAGGATTATGATACAACTCAGAGCACAGAGTTAGATAAGTATGGAAATCCTAAGAGTAATTCAAATTCAGATGTTACAAATGACCGTTGGTGGATTACTAAGGAATTCCATCTCTATGCCAAGTGGAAAGACGTTGTTGATGGCTCGGATGGAATAAAGGTTCAGTATAGTGTTGTAGATCCCGGTCAGAATGGAAAATACGACGATCCTGATGATCAGGATTATGATGATATGACAAGTACCGATACGGCACCTGTTGACACCAAGCTCCATGATGATAATAGTAAAGCGGCTGCAGCGGCTGCTGTAAAAGCAAAAGAGCCTGCTAAATATCAGTTCTCACATTGGGTACTGCAGCGCTGGGATCCCCAGGCAAATAATGGTCAGGGCGATTATGTAGACTTAGTAGGTGCAGAAAAAGATATCACTGTTCTTCCCGGAGCAACCTTTGATGTTCACGTAGCAAATGCTAAAAGGGTACCAACAGGGGAAAATGATGCAGAGGGCAACCCCAGGTATAATTACACAATTCAGCTTCGTGCAGCTTACAAGCTTGTAGAAGAGGCTACACCTACATTCATTCCATGGTTCAACAATGATGGTAACGCAGCATTCCATGTTGACAGATATAAGGATGCAAATAATACCATTCCTTTGAACATCAATGATGCAGTAGATATTCAGCCAAATCAGGGATTTGGAAATAGAGAATTTCTTGGCTGGGTAAGAGTGAATATGAGTAATGATCCGGATACATGGATGGGTAATTCCGACAATTATACCCAGAGTGCTTATATTCTCAAAGAAGATGATGCAGTTCCGGAATTATTCCTGTACTACAAGGATGGAAATTATTACACGGATGAAGCTTGTAGTTCTGATAAAAAGGTCTCAAAGGTTGCTGCTGATGAAGTAATGCCATATCAGGCTATCTTCGGTGTATGGAGAGAAACTACACTTGTTATTGAAATTGAAGGTAACCATGAAACCAAGAAGTACAATGGCCAGACGCAGACAGTAAGTGGCTATACAATTACATCCATTCTTCCTTCAGACCTTCCGGCATCGCAGATAAAAACAAAAGCAGATGATCTGGATGTAGCAAGTGGTAAAGAGGTAAACACTACCGAAAATCCTAAGTACGATATGGGTCTTCATGGCTCATTGAAGCCAGACGGTAATGCAGATCCTGATTGTAGCTTTGAATGCACAAGTACAAAATACACAAATGTAGTATTTGTAGTAACGGATGGCTGGCTGAAGATTACTCCTAATACGGATGAAGTAGTAGTTAAGATCAGCGGTAATACAGATACAAAGAAATATACCGGATCTGAGCAGTCAGTAACCGGATATGTAATTGATAAGACATCTTTGCCGAGTGGCCTTACAGAAGCTGACATCAGTTTGAAGTCAGGTAAGACAGCTGAGGCTAAAGGTACAGATGTAAATACTACCGAGAATCCTCAGTATGACATGGGACTCCATGGTTCCAAGAAGTCAGATGGCAATGCAGATCCTGATTGCAGTTTTGAATGCACAAATACAAATTATACCAATGTAACATTTGTAGTAACAGATGGATGGCTGAAGATCATACCTAATGATGAGGAGGTTGTTGTTGAGATATCCGGTGCGACAGGAACAAAGGCTTATACCGGAAAAGAGCAGTATGTAGAAGGCTGGTCGATTACATCTGAACTTCCGGATGGACTTGCAGAATCAGAGATAAGCCTGGCAGAGGGAAAAGTAGCTAAGGCTAAAGGTACAGATGTAAATACTACCGAGAATCCTCAGTATGACATGGGACTCCATGGTTCCAAACTGGAAAATGGCAATGCAGATCCTGATTGCAGCTTTGTATGTGCAAGTACAAATTACACAAATGTAACATTTGTTGTGACAGATGGCTGGCTGAAGATCACTCCTAACAATGACGAGATAGTTGTTAATATAGCAGGTAATACAGCTACTTATAAGTACAATGGTGCAGATCAGACAGTTTACGGTTGGAAGATAACATCAACATTGCCTGAGGGTCTTGGCGGTAAGGATGTTGATATCAAACTGGCTCAGGGTAAAAAAGCAGAGGCTACAGGAAGAGAGATAAACACTACCGAGAATCCTCAGTATGACATGGGACTCCATGGTTCCAAACTGGAAAATGGCAATGCAGATCCTGATTGCAGCTTCGTATGCACAAGTACAAATTATACGAATGTAATATTCGTAGTAGCAGATGGCTGGCTGAAGATTATTCCTAATGAGGAAGAGGTCGTAGTAACAATATCCGGTGCGACAGGAACAAAGTCTTATACCGGATCTGAGCAGTACGTAGAAGGTTACACGATAACATCGACCCTTCCAAACGGACTTGCACCTACGGATATTGGTTTGGCAGAGGGCAAGGAAGCTAAGGCAAAAGGTACGGAAGTAAATACTACAGAAAATCCTCAGTACGACATGGAACTCCATGGCTCTAAACTGGAAAATGGCAGTGCAGATACTGATTGCAGCTTTGTATGCACAAGTACAAAGTATACAAATGTAGTATTTGTAGTAACGGATGGCTGGCTTAAGATTACGCCTAATGATGATGAGGTTGTAATAACAATATCCGGTGCGACAGGAACAAAGTCTTATAACGGATCTGAGCAGTATGTAGAAGGCTGGACAATTACTTCTGAACTTCCTGATGGACTTGCAGAATCTATGATAAGCCTGGCAGAGGGTAAAGAAGCTAAGGCAAAAGGTACAGAGATCAACGATGCAAGTAATCCTCAGTATGACATGGGACTCCATGGTTCCAAACTGGAAAATGGCAATGCAGATCCTGAATGTAGCTTTGTATGCGCAAGCACAGATTATACGAATGTAACTTTCGTAGTAACGGATGGATGGCTTAAGATTACTCCTAATACCAATGAGGTTATTGTAACAATATCCGGTGCGACAGGAACAAAGTCATATACGGGAGAAGAGCAGTATGTAGAAGGCTGGTCAATCACATCTGAACTTCCTAAGGGACTTGCAGCAACTGAGATTAGTCTGGCTGAGGGCAAAGAAGCTAAGGCAAAAGGTACAGAGATCAACGATGCAAGTAATCCTCAGTATGACATGGGACTTCATGGTTCTAAACTGGAAAATGGCAATGCAGATCCTGATTGCAGCTTTGTATGCTCAAGTACAAAGTATACGAATGTAATATTCGTAGTAACAGATGGATGGCTTAAGATTACTCCTAATGAGGACGAGGTTGTAGTAACAATATCAGGTGCGACAGGAACAAAGCCTTATACGGGAGAAGAGCAGTATGTAGAAGGCTGGAAAATTACATCTGAACTTCCCAAGGGACTTGCAACATCTGAGATTGGCCTGATAGAAGGTAAAGAAGCTAAGGCAAAAGGTACAGAAGTAAATACTACAGAGAATCCTCAATATAACATGGGACTTCATGGCTCTAAACTGGATGAAGATACAGCAGATCCTGATTGCAGCTTCGAGTGCACAAGTACAAAGTATCAGAATGTTGTCTTTGTAGTAACAGATGGTTGGCTGAAGATAACGCCTAATACCGACGAAGTTGTTGTTTCCATAAAAGGTGCAACAGGTACAAAGCAATACACCGGAGCAGAGCAGTATGTAGAAGGCTATGAGATTAAATCTCAGCTTCCTAAGGGCCTTGCAGCAGCAGATATAGTACTTGCAGAAGGCAAAGAAGCTAAGGCGAAGGGTACAGAGGTAAATACTACTGAGAAACCAAGATATTATATGGAACTTAAGGGAACCCCTGGTGAGGATGATAATTTCGACTGCAGTTTCGAGTACACAGGAACTAATTACACTAACGTTAAGTTTGAAGTAATAGATGGCTGGATGATAATCACTCCTAACGAGGATGAAGTTACGATAAGTATCAGCGGTAATACAGATACAAAGACATATAACGGTTCTTATCAGTCAGTAACCGGATACTCGATTACATCCAAGCTACCTGTTGGTATCCAGGATACAGAAATATCACTGGTAGAAGGAGCGAAGGCAGAAGCAGGCGGTACAAATGCAAATACAAGTGCATATCCTAAGTATCCTATGAACCTTAAGGGAACCCCGGGTGTAAATGATAATTTCAGTAGCAGCTTCGAATACACAGGAACAAATTATTCTAACGTTAAGTTCGAAGTAACAGACGGATGGCTGATAATCACTCCCATCGAGGATGAAGTTGTCATAAATATCAGCGGTAATACAGGAACAAAGAATTACACCGGAGAAGAGCAGTATGTAGAAGGGTATGAGATTACTTCAAAGCTACCTGTTGGTATCCAGGAAAAAGAGATTTCACTTGCAAGCGGCGTAGAAGCTAAGGCAAAAGGTACTGAAGTAAATACAGCTGAGAAGCCTCAGTATGATATGGGTCTTAAGGGAACACCTGAAAGTGAGAAGGATCCAGCAAGCAGCTTCGAATACACAGGAATTAATTATTCTAACGTCAAGTTCGTAGTAGTGGACGGATGGATGAAGATCATTCCTAATACTGATGAAGTTGTTATCTCCATAGAAGGTGCAACAGGAACAAAGACCTATACAGGACAAGAGCAATATGTAGAAGGCTATGAGATTAAATCTCAGCTTCCTAAGGGTATTGCAGCAACAGATATTAAGCTTGCAGAAGGCAAAGAAGCTAAAGCAAAGGGTACAGATGCAAATACCACTGAGAAGCCTCAATATGATATGGGTCTTAAGGGAACACCTGCAAGTGAGAAGGATTCTGAATGCAGCTTTGAATATACGGGTGTAAATTACTCAAATGTAAAATTTGAAGTAACAGATGGCTGGCTTAAGATAACTCCTATCACTGATGAGGTTGTAATCAGCATTGAGGGTGCAACAGGTACAACGTATTATAATGGAAAGCCTCAGTCTATAGATGGCTACTCAATTACATCCAAGCTGCCTGTTGGAATTACAGAGGATCAGATAACCTATGCTAATGATGATATCAGTGCAGTTGCAAATGGTACGGATGCAAATGCTACCGATGATGAAAACTATGAAATGGGTCTTAAGGGAACCCCTGGAGAAAGTGATAACTTTGAATGCAGCTTCAAATATACTGGCGTAAACTATTCAAATGTTAAGTTTGAGGTTAAGGATGGATGGCTTCATATCTATCCTGCGTTCATCGAAGTAGTCATAGTAGGCCACAATAACGGCGAGGGTGTCCTTTATGACAACAATCCTCACACAGAGATGGGATTTGATATATCTGTAAAAGAAAACAGTGATTTCGCAGATGCAGTAAAGGCATACAATCCTGATGAAGATGTAACTTTTGATGAGGAGAAGGTTGGACAGGTCAAGGATACTAAGCCTGAAGTAACAAGAACTCTTTCCGGCACTACTTACATGGAACTTAACAGGGTGAACGAGAAGCAGGAATTCGAACGTTTCAAGAACACCAATCCTAACTTTGAAGTAACCTTCGAAATTACAGACGGTTATGTAAAAGTTAATCCTCGTGGTCCCGGACAGCAGTATCAGCTTAAGGCAACTACCATCGGCAGAACAGAAATCTTCAGTGGCAAGACCTGGACAGGTCCTGAATTCGACTACAAGATGGAAGGTATGGCACCTAAAGAAGTTCATATTCCTCAGATGGCAGCACTTAACAGCTTCTTTGATGGAGTACTTAACTTCTTCGGAATAAAGGCAGGTGCAACATCAGTGAATGAGCTCCATGCATTTGAAATCGATGGATCTACATATTATGCTAAGGGTCTTGAAGTAGATGTAACTGGAAGAGATGTTGCTACATATCCTCTTGATCTTGTTGGTAAGGTAGTCATCATGGATGGTAATGGTGAGGATGCAAATGATGTAACAGAGAACTTCGATGTAGAGAATATGGAGATAGTAAAGGGTAATCTGATAATTCAGCCTTTACCTATAACCTTCACATCAGGATCGGCCGAGAAGGTTTATGATGGAACACCTCTTAAGTTTGAGTCTGAGACACATACTCCCGAGATTCCTGAAGGCGATGCATTTACATTCACATTTACAAAGAGCCAGACTCTTGTTGGTGAATGTGACAACGAGTTCGATCTTGCACCTGCAAATGCCCAGACCAAGACAGGTAACTATCAGATTACCAAGGTTTATGGAAAACTTAAGGTAACAGATGTAACTGACACTGATGACGATGATGATGACGACGATGATGACGATGATGATAATCGCCGCCGCAATAACAACAACGTCGATAACGATGATGATGACGATGATGACGGAGAGGTTCTCGGAGCAAGGAGACCTACAGATAATCAGGGTGAAGTTCTCGGAGCAAAGAGAGAGCCCGAAGAAGAGCCTGGCGTACTTGGAGCAAGAAGAGGTGGTACAGATGATAACACCAATGCTTCCAGAGTAATCGTTCTTCTCATCGCAGCAGGAGCAGTAGCTACAATTCTTATCACAGGCAAGAGACGCAAGAGTGACGAAGATTAATTCATTCGTTAATCAAAAATAATTAAAAACAGAAAAGGGATCGGCACAATGTGCCGGTCCCTTTTTTATGTCCTAAATATACTATTCATGGTACAATACATATATATAAAATCACGGAGGTAAGCTATGAATAACCGAGTTTTTCATGTTGATCACCAAATTGCAAACAAAAGTGTTGAGGATTCTGTTACTGAGATCACCAGAGTAGTTCAGTATAATCAGATTAACGGATATGAGAGGATGTTTGGCGGCGAGCTCATGCGTTGGATTGATGAGGTTGCAGGTATGGTTGCTTTGAGGCACGCCGGAACTCCTGTTACTACAGCGGCAATTGACAATATGCAGTTTAAACAGCCGGTACTTCTTAATGACATTGTGGTTCTGATTGGCAGGATTACACATGTTGGTAAGACTTCCATGGAGGTAAGAGTGGACACCTATGTGGAGGATCTTCGCACAGGCATGAGACACGTTGTGAACAGAGCTTATCTCACAGAGGTGTGCGTCGATGAAGACGGCAGACCCACCACGGTTCCTTACGGTTTAAATGTCCGCACGGAAGCCGAGAGAGCTGAGTGGCAGGGCGCTGAGAAGAGGATTGAGCTTCGCGTCCAGAGAAGAAAAGAAGGATTTTAAGTTTTAAAGAGTTAGAAGAGGTTTCAGGTGATAGATTACGAGGAAAAATATCACAGAGAGAAAAAACTGGCTGATCAGTTGATGCACGCTTTGGCCAAGGTGGCCGATGAGAATGGACATTATACCCATGATCATTCAGAGCGTGTTGCGTTGTATTCCATGGAAATTGCAAAGCGCATGGGAAAAAGCAGGGCTGAGCAGTACGAGATATATCAGATGGGGCTTATGCATGATATAGGCAAAATCGGAATTCCTAACGAGATTATCAGCAAGGCTGAATGTCTCATAGATGAAGAATATACCCTTATGAAAAAGCACCCCATGTTTGGAGCAAAGATCCTGCAGGATATAAGCGAGATTCCGGGACTTGCAGTGGGAGCCAGATGGCACCATGAGAGGTACGACGGAAACGGATATCCGGATGGATTAAAGGGGGAAGCTATACCTGAAGAAGCCAGGATCATAGCCATAGCCGATGCCTATGATGCCATGAGCTCTGAGAGATGCTATCAGTGTGTCATGACGCAGAAAAAGGTCAGAAGCGAGATAGAGAAGGGCCGCGGTACACAGTTTGACCCTGTGATAGCAGATATTTTTCTGTCTATAATAGATGAAGATACCAAATATGTTTTAAATTCTGAGGTTCCTACGTATATTATCAAAGAATATTTTGGAAAGTTTGATGACTGATAAGCAAAATTGAAAAAGAAGACGCATCGTGGTAAAATTCATACGGTGTTTAAGTAATCGCCGGATATTTTTGTCCGGTGAGCTTCTTATTGATAAGATTCCAATTTTTATTTTTTATCCAGGAGGTATATATAATGAGTAAGAGTTTCGATGATATCCTTGCTAAGCTTAAGACAGCCAGCACAAAGAAGCTTGCTGTTGCATGTGCGCAGGATGAGCCTGTTCTTGAGGCTGTTAAACTTGCTAAGGAGCGTGGAATTGCTGATGCAATCCTTGTAGGTGATAAGGACGAGATTGAGAGAATTGCCGGCGAGATGGGCATGGATCTCTCACAGTTTGAGATCATTGATGTGAAGGATACAGTTGAAGCTGCTACCAAGGCTGTTTCACTTGTTCACGATGGCAAGGCTGATATCTACATGAAGGGTCAGCTTGATTCCAAGACCTTCCTTAAGTCAGTTCTCAACAAGGAAGTTGGTCTTCGTACAGGTCGTCCGTTATCTCATGTTTGCGTATTTGAGATTCCCGGCATCGATCGTCTTCTTTTCCTTACAGACGTTGCATTCATGCCTTATCCCACACTTGAAGATAAAAAGGTTATCATTGAATATACAGTAAACGTAGCAAGAGCATGCGGTGTTGAGTGCCCTAAGGTTGCTCCTCTTGCAGCAGTTGAAGTTGTAAACGATAAGATGCCTGTAACTGTTGAGGCAGCAGAGCTTACACGCCTTAACGAGGCAGGTGAGATCAAGAACTGCATCGTTGACGGACCTCTTTCCATGGACCTTGCAATTGACCCTTCAGCAGCAGAGCACAAGGCCGGCGCTAAGGATCGTAAGATTGTCGGTGATGCTGATATTCTTCTTTTCCCTGACATCCACGCAGGTAACCTCACATACAAGACAATCGTTCGTCTTGCAACAGTTAAGAACGGTAACATCTTAACAGGAACACAGGCTCCCGTTATTCTTACATCCCGTTCAGATTCTGTTGAGGTTAAGCTCAACTCAATCGCACTTGCAGCAGTTGTAGCAGAAGAGAAAAATTTATAATAATGAGGGAGAAGGAGACAATTATGATCAAAAGTTTAATCATCAATCCGGGTTCCACATCTACCAAACTTGGTATTTTCGAGGATGAGACTCTTACAATGGAGGAGACTCTCCGCCATCCCACAGAGGAGATTGCAAAGTACGATCACATCATCGATCAGCTTGGCTGGAGAAAAGAGCTTATTCTTAACTTCCTTAAGAGCGCTGATCAGGATGTGAAGTCCTTCAATGTAATCGTAGGCCGTGGCGGACTTGTTAAGCCTATTCCCGGTGGTACTTATGCAGTTAATGATGCACTTATTAAGGACCTTAAGGCAGGCGTTCAGGGTGAGCATGCAAGTAACCTTGGCGGACTTCTTGCTAAGGAAATCGCAGACGAGATCGGTGTTCCTTCATATATCGTAGATCCCGTTGTAGTTGATGAGCTTTGTGAAGAGGCAAGAGTTACAGGCCTTCCTCAGATCCCCAGAGTATCAATTTTCCACGCACTTAATCAGAAGGCTGTTGCAAGAAGATATGCTAAGGAGATCGGCAAAAAGTACGAGGATATAAATCTTGTAGTAGTTCACCTTGGCGGTGGTGTTTCCGTAGGTGCTCACAAGAATGGTCAGATCATCGACGTATTCAACGCTCTTGATGGTGACGGTGCTATGTCTCCTGAGCGTGCAGGCGGACTTCCTACAGGTGGTCTTATCCGTCTTTGCTTCTCAGGTGAGTATTCAGAGGCTGAGGTTCGCAAGATGGCAGTTGGTAAGGGCGGCTTCAATGCATGGCTTGGCACCAACGACATGAGAGAAGTTGTTAAGATGAGAGATGAAGGCGATGAGAAGGCTAAGCTTGTTATCGATGCATTCATCTTCCAGCTTGCTAAGAACATCGGATCAATGGCAGCAGTCCTTGACGGCAAGGTTGATCAGATCATCATTACAGGCGGTATCGCTTATAACGCACCTATCATGGAGAGATTATCAAATAAGGTTAAGTTTATCGCTCCTGTAACAGTTTATCCCGGCGAGGACGAGCTTCTTGCTCTTGCACAGGGTGCTATCCGTGTTATGAACGGTGAGGAACAGGCTAAGATTTACGAGTAATACTTAGTGTTCCGCTAATTTTACGTAAGGCAGAGCCCTTCCGGGTACTATTCCGGAGGGGCTTTTTGAAAATCACTAAAACTTCCCATACCGGAAAAGGAAAGAATCCCGGGCTCTCCGCGGCTATGAGTATGAAAGTTTCAGCTCCGGCTCATAGGGTCAGGCAGGCTTTTCACTTCCGTGCCTCAGGGCATTCCAAAATCTTCCACTGGTTATAGGCATGTGTGATTTTGCAAAACTCGTTTGTTTTCTTGCGATAGTACGGCCTGCATATAGCCCGGGATTCTTTTAATGCCTGGTATGGGAAGTTTTAGAAATTATAAAAGAGGAATGTATGAAGGTATTTTTGGTTGAAGACGAGTTTGTCGTGAGGGAAGGCATAAAAAACAATGTGGACTGGCAGGCCCATGGATATGAGTTTTGCGGAGAAGCGGGTGATGGGGAGCTTGCTTATTCCATGATCCAGAAGCTTAAGCCCGACATTGTCATAACTGATATTAAGATGCCCTTTATGGACGGACTGACTCTTAGTCGCATGATAAAGGAGGAATTTCCCTGGATAGAGATAATTCTTCTGACAGGCTATGAGGATTTTCAGTATGCCACGGAGGCAATAAGGATTGGCGTATCCTGCTATCTGTCCAAGCCCATCAGCGGCGAGAGTCTCCTAAAGGAGGTTGACTCTGTCGCAAGGAGAATAGAGGAGAGACAGGAAGAACTGGAAGCAAAAAAGCGTTATGAAGAGGACATGGAAGAGCGCATGGAGCTGGAAAAACAGGAATTTTTCAGCGATCTCATAACGGGAAGCAAGGAATTTTCAGAGCTTTTGGAAAACGCCAAGAAGCTTTCGATAGACATCACTGCTATCAGATATAACATTCTGATGCTGAGAGTATGGTCCGGAAAGCATGATGCGAGAGAATATTCAGGGAGCGTCGTTGAAATAGAGCAGGGAATCCGCAGGATTGCTGAAAAGAACGACGCCATCTACTTTAACTTAAATATAGAAGGAATCGCTTTGCTCTTTAAAGGCGATGATGAAGCTGCGTTATCCAGCAGTATTGAAAGGTGCATTCAGGAAATTAAAAGACTTTTGTTTGACTATAAGCATGTGCGCTATTTTGGCGGCGTTGGCAGAAGCGTTGACAGGATTACGGAGATTCCTTTCTGCTTTGGTTGGGCCAGCAGAGCCTTTGCTCACATGTATTTGACGGATGAGAGCGGATTTTTGTTTGGAACGGAAGAGGCTCTTAAAAGCGGCGGAGATAATGTAATCCTCTCCGAGATTGATCCAAGGCATATCGACAGGCGTCTTATAAAGGAGTTTTTAAGGCGCGGCGAGAGGTCTGAGACAGAGTTCTTTGTTGAAGAGTTTATAAACGGAATGGGAAGAAGTGCCATTAAGTCAACACTTATAAGGCAGTATGTGGCAATGGACTTCTATTTCTGCGTATCGGATTTCCTTGAAAACGAGCTTGGTATTTCGAGAAAGGATTTAAGCGAAGAGGTGGAGACGCCAACACCTGAGATTTTAGCTGATGAGGACAAGACCCAGAAATACATGGGAAGGATCATCAATCAGGTTCTGGCTGTGAGAGAAGCTGATTCAAGAGGACGCTACAGCGACGTTGTAAGTGAGGTCATCTCCTACATCGAGAAGAATTACACGGATGATGAGCTGTCGCTTAATACTCTGGCTGCTCACGTGAATTTTTCACCAAATCATTTAAGTGCAATTTTTAAGGCACAGACAGGACAGCCATTTATCAAGTACTTGACTGACTATCGCATGAATGCTGCAAAGGAGCTTCTTGTGACAACCTCCAAAAAGAGCAACGAGATAGGGCTTATGGTTGGTTATAAGGATCCTCACTATTTTTCATACACCTTCAAGAAGACCCAGGGCATGACCCCGACACAGTACAGGAGCGGAAGTTCTCCGGAGGTAAGCTGACATGGAGTTTCTGAAAAGAAGAAACAAATCAAAATCACACCTTGCGGACCAGATCAGACTTTCATATCTGATCCTGCTTTTGCCTAATATTGTGTTCATGTTTTATGCTTTCTTTAATCTGTGGACCATAAACGAGCGCTACAACGACATGCTGAATTCCGTGGTTGCAGCCAGCGAGTTCAGTTTGGACTTCAAGGAAAAATTCGACTACGAGACCTATCTTTTAATAGTAGGAAATGTATCTCCCGAGGAGTCTGTTATACCGCAGCTTATTTCGGATGCAAGGGGTGTTGTTCAAAGGCTTGAGGGTATGACGGATGCTGAGGACAATGTAAAGCGTCTTGAGAGTGCGGGGAAATACCTGGATAACCTTGAGGGGTATATTGCTCACATCGAAGATAACATGAACTACGAGGATAAGTACGATGACAACATGACTATCTGGGAGAACGACGTTCAGATAGTTACTTCACTTATCAAGGAGACCATCAACGAGTATATCTATTATGAAAATAAGCAGCTGCAGACAGCCCAGGAGGAGACCAGCGCCTTTTTCCTGAACACGGCCAAGGTGTCTATAGGTATCTTTATTTTCATAGTAGTAAGTATTGTTTTCGTATCTCTTGTGGGACCTGTCATCATCACAAGGCCCATCGAGGAGCAGGTAAAGGAGGAGCAGAAGCAGCTTAGAAAAGCTGAGTTCGAGCTTTTGCAGGCCCAGATAAATCCTCACTTTTTATATAACACTCTTGATGCCATAGTATGGTCTGCGGAAGCGGGAAACCAGAAGCAGGTAGTTAAGATGGTTGGCAGTCTTTCCGACTTTTTTAGGACTTCATTAAATAAGGGTAAGGAAATTGTCACAATCAAGGAGGAGCTGCAGCACGTAAGGAGCTACCTTGAGATTCAGCAGATAAGGTATCAGGATATTCTCACCTACGAGATTGAAGCAGAGGATGATATCGGTGGCTACAAGATTCCCAAGATCACTATTCAGCCCATAGTTGAGAATGCCCTTTATCATGGCATCAAGAATAAGCGCGGCGGCGGAAAAATCACGGTCAGCGGCAAGTCCGAGGGTGATGATATAGTAATAACGGTTCATGATGACGGACAGGGAATGGATTTTGACAGGCTTATGCAGGTGCAGAATAGCCTACTTTCCAATGACGAAAATGATAAGGCTATCTACGGCCTCTACAATGTAAATGAGAGAATACGTCTCGAGTTTGGCGAAGATTACGGCATAAAAATTGAGAGTACTCATGGCGTTGGAACCACTGTTACGGTTCGTCTTCCGAAAATCTTAACCTGAATCGTAAAAATTTCTACTTTTCATATCAATACGATAAAAATTCCAACTTAATAAAGTTTTTTATTCAATGGCTTTTTCCCTCGAAAAATCTAAAATATTAACTAACAGGGGCGAGTTCCCCACTAGTCAATCATATTTTTTGGAGGGAAAAAGTTATGAGAAGAAAGTTATTGTCAGTAATTATGGCATCCGCTATGACACTTAGCCTTGTTGCATGTGGCGGCGGCGCAGCAGAGAGCACAACTACAGAAGCTCCTGCAGCAACAGAGGAAGCACCTGCTGAAGAAGCAGCAGAGGAGCCCGCAGCAGAAGAGACAGCTGAAGAGCCTGCAGCTGAAGAAGCAGCAGAGGATACAGCAGCTTCAGGTGACCTTATCAAGGTTGGTATCATCAATAACGATCCTAACGAGTCTGGTTATCGTACAGCTAACGATGCTGACCTCAAGGCTACATTCACAAAAGAGAACGGCTATGATGCATCATTTGCATACAGCTTAAAGAACGATGAGCAGATTGCAGCAGCTCAGACATTTATTCAGGACGAAGTAGATTACCTTCTTCTTTCCGCAGCTGATACAGCAGGCTGGGATTCAGTTCTTCAGGATGCTCAGGCAGCAGGAATCAAGGTTATCCTTTTCGATCGTACAATCGATGCAGATCCAAGCCTCTATGAAGCTTCTATCGTTTCAGACATGGCTAAGGAAGGCGAGACAGCAGTTACATGGCTTGCAGGTCAGGGACTTGACGAGTACAACATAATCCACCTTCAGGGTGTTATGGGTTCAGCAGCTCAGCAGGGACGCAGCGGCGCTCTTGATGAGAAGGTTGCAGCAGAAGCTAACTGGAACATCGTTAACCAGCAGACAGCTGAGTGGAACGCAGAGAAGGCTCAGCAGATCGTTCAGTCAGTTATCGATTCCGGCGAGAAGTTTAACGTAATCTATGCAGAGAACGACGATATGGCTAAGGGTGCAGTTGCAGCTCTTGACGCAGCCGGTATCTCACACGGTGTTGGCAAAGACGTTATCGTAATGGGCTTTGACTGCAACAAGTGGGCACTTGAAGAGCTTCTTGCTCAGAACTGGAACTATGATGGACAGTGCAATCCTTTCCAGTCCAGCTACATCGACGAGATCATCAAGACTCTTGAGAGCGGCGGATCACTTTCAGAGAAGACCATCATCATGGACGAGAAGGGCTTCGATGCAAGCACAATCACTCAGGAAGATGTTGATAACTACGGTATCTAATAGTAGTGCTACAAAGTAGCTTGGATATCAATAATAGCTAAAATTTCAGCGCGGTGCGGAGAAGTGTCCGCACCGCGCATTTTTTAAGAAGCGAGGTAGAACCGGTGGAAGAAAACAGAGTGCTCGAAATGCGAGGCATAAATAAATCGTTTCCGGGCGTTAAGGCTTTGCAGAACGTGGATTTTAACCTGGGTAAGGGTGAGATTCATGCTCTCATGGGCGAAAACGGTGCCGGAAAATCCACACTGATCAAGGTACTTACCGGAGTGTATTCCAAGGATTCAGGAACCATCAGCCTTCAGGGGAAGGGCGAGGTTGCAATTCATTCGCCTCAGGATGCACAGAAGAACGGAATTAGTACAGTTTATCAGGAAATAACGCTCTGCCCCAACCTTACTGTTGCTGAGAACATGTTCATCGGCAGAACACAGGGAGCCATCACAAACTGGAAGAAGATAAATGAGGATGCTGACAAGCTCCTTCAGAATCTTGATATCCCGGCAAAAGCTACGCAGCAGCTTTCAAACTGCTCAATTGCCGTTCAGCAGATGGTTGCCATTGCAAGAGCCGTTGATATGGAGTGTGAGGTTCTGATACTGGATGAGCCCACATCATCTCTTGATGAGCAGGAGGTTGAAAAGCTCTTTAACCTGATGAGAAATCTTAAAGAGAGAGGTGTTGGTATTATTTTCGTAACCCACTTCCTTGATCAGGTATATGAGGTATGTGACAAGATCACCGTTTTAAGAGACGGTCAGCTTGTGGGAGAGTATGAAATTAAAGATCTGCCGAGAGTTCAGCTTGTTGCCAAGATGCTTGGTAAGGAGATGGATGATCTGTCAGACATAAAGGGTGAAAGCGGCGGATATGAAGGCGGCGACGCTAATGAGAAAATCTTTGAAGCAAGTGCCCTTCAGAGTGATGCCGGCATTAAGCCATTTGATTTTTATATTAAAAAAGGAGAAGTTAACGGCTTCACAGGACTTCTCGGATCAGGTCGAAGTGAGTGCGTCCGTGCTATTTTCGGTGCTGACAGAGTTTTAGGCGGTACAGTAAAGATGCATGGCAAGGAGGTTAAGATAAATAAACCCCTTGATGCCATGAAGAACGGAATTGCATATCTCCCCGAGGACAGAAAAGTTGATGGTATCATTGGGGATCTTTCAGTAAGAGATAACATCATTCTTGCACTTCAGGTACTTAAGGGATTTTTCAAGCCCTTCTCAAAAGCACAGGCTTATGCTTTTGCAGACGAATATATTAAGAAGTTAAACATTAAGACAGCTTCTGCGGACACACCTATTAAATCTCTTTCAGGTGGTAACCAGCAGAAGGTTATACTTGCAAGATGGCTTCTCATGCATCCTGAATATCTGATCCTTGATGAGCCCACAAGAGGTATCGACGTAGGAACCAAGGTTGATATCCAGAAGCTTGTTCTTGAGCTTGCAAAGGATGGAATGAGCGTAACCTTCATTTCATCAGAGACAGACGAGATGCTCAGAACCTGTTCAAGGCTTGTTGTCATGAGAGACCGCAAGGTAGTTGGCGAGCTGGCGGGTGGTGATCTTACCCAGAACAAGATTATGAGTACGATTGCAGGGGAGAGTAAGGTATGAGTAAGATAGAAAAAAATGAGCAGAGCTTTCTTAAAAGGCTCGTAAGTAATCAGCTCTTTATACCGGTTATAGCGCTTCTTTTGCTGTCGGTTATAAATCTGATAAATGATCCCGGATTTTTCAGAATAACACTGGGAACAAACAATGCAGGTAATCCTGTTCTTTCAGGATATCTGATCACCATCCTGGACTACGGTTCAGAGCTTGGTATTCTTGCAATCGGAATGACACTTGTAACTGCTGCTTCAGGCGGACAGGATATTTCAGTTGGTGCTACTATCGCAATCGCAGGTTCTGCAATGCTTAGAATCCTCTGCGGCGGTGTTTCAAGACCTACTGAGCTGGCAGCGCCTGTAATCGTAGCATTCCTTGTTGCATGTGTAGTAGGAATGCTCTGCGGAGCCTTTAACGGAATGCTGGTTGCGGTGTTCAAGATACAGCCCATGATCGCAACGCTGATACTTTTTACAGCCGGAAGATCAATCGCTGCATGGATAAACAACAACGAGCTGCCTATCGTTCCGGACCCGAAGTTTGGTTACTTTGGCGGATTTATTCCCGGAATTCCGATTCCGACTACGGTTTTCATAGTTATCGCTTGTATTATAGTTATCGCACTTGTTCTTAAGTTTACAAACCTTGGACTTTACACACAGGCAGTTGGTATCAACGAAAGTTCATCAAGACTTAACGGTATCAATCCTACCTTTATAAAGTTCCTGAGCTTTGTAATCCTTGGACTTTGCGTTGCAGTTGCTGCTCTTATCAAGGTCAGCAGACTTTCAACAATCAACTATTCCGTAATCGCAAAGGATATCGAGATGGACGCCATCCTTGCAGTTGCCCTCGGCGGTAACTCACTTTCAGGTGGTAAGTTCAATATGTGGGCTTCAATCCTCGGAGCTTATGTAATTCAGTTTTTGACAACTACTCTTTATAAGTTCAATGTATCCTCCGATGCTCTTGCAGCTTATAAGGCAGTTGTAGTTATCCTCCTTGTTGTTTTCTCTGCTCCCAAGGTAAGAGAGTATATGAGCGGTCTTGCAAAAAAGGCCACAGCTAAGAAGGGGGTGGCTTAAATGAATACATCTAAGGAAAAGAAGGGCTTTTTGTCCGGAATGAATGATACAAACCTCCTCCTTACGATCACTATTGTAATCTTCTTCCTTATGTATATAGGGGCAATAGTGTTCCAGGGAGGCGGCTTCACAAAGCCTCAGATGTTTTTTAACATCCTGAATTCCAATGCGGCTCTTATCATTACAGCCTGCGGAATGAGCGTTGTTATGATATCCGGCGGAATCGATATTTCCGTTGGCGGCGTGGTTGCACTTGTTTCCATGTGCTGCGCCGTGTACCTTGATTATCATGACGGAAGTATCTTCGGATCAATCCTTATCGCTCTTGGAATCGGTGTTGCTTACGGTATCGTGCAGGGCTTCCTGGTTGCTTACCTTGATATCCAGCCCTTCATCGTATCCCTTGCCGGAATGTTCTTTGCAAGAGGTATGACCACCATCGTAAACACAGCGCCCTTTAACGTAGCAGATGAGGAGTTCACAGCCTTAAAGCTTACAAGAATTTATGTGCCCGGAATGGGAACAGTTAATAAAAAAGGCATTTACGTACCTGCTTATGTAGAAATTGGTGTAATCGTAGCGCTGATAATTGTGGTATTATTGTTTGTAGTGCTCAGATGGACCAAGCTTGGAAGAAGCTTCTATGCAGTAGGCGGAAACAAGCAGAGTGCGCTTATGCTTGGAATTAACGTTCAGAGGACCAAATTTATATCACACATGATCTGCTCTGTTCTTGCAGGAATCGGCGGATATGTGTACTTCCTTCACGTTGGATCCGGTTCAGCTTCACATGCCATGGGTATGGAGATGAACGCAATAGCATCCTCCATTATCGGAGGTACGATGCTTACAGGTGGTGTCGGCAATATCGTAGGCACACTTTTCGGTGTTCTGTCACTTAGTACAATTCAGAATATCGTTGCGTCCGCAGGTCTTGATCAGGCTTGGTGGACCGGAATTACCATAGCAGCTATGCTCTGCGTATTCTTGCTGATCCAGAGTGTTGTTATGGCACAGAAAAAGAAGGCAGTTAAAAACTAATGAAAAAAGCCATTTATGTTACCACTATGCTGCTCCTTACGCTGGCACTTCTCGCCGGCTGCGGGAGCAGCAGTGCTAAGGAAGAAAATAAAAATGAGACGGAAGCAGCGCAGGTCAACAGGATTACTGTTGGCTTTTCGCAGCTTGGCGCAGAGTCCGACTGGAGAAATACCAATACGGAGTCAATGCAGAGCGCTTTTACAAAGGAAGCGGGCTACAACCTCATTTACAAAAACGGCCAGCAAAAACAAGCCAATCAGATAACGGACGTAAGAACCTTTATTCAGCAGGATGTTGATTACATTGTTCTTGCCCCTGCCACTGAGACCGGCTGGGATACGGTTTTATCTGAAGCAAAGGAAGCTAACATTCCGGTTATTCTGGTGGACAGAAGAGTTGATACAGCAGATAAAAGCCTTTATTCCTGCTGGGTAGGCTCTGATTTTGAGCTTGAAGCAAAGAAGCTCACGGCTTGGATCAAGAATTACACCATTAAGCGCGGCATAGCGCCGGGAGAGCTTCATATAGTTGATATTCAGGGTACAATGGGCTCAACGGCCCAGATAGGTCGTACCAGAGGACTTGCCAACGCGGCAAGAGAAAATCACTGGGAGATAATCTCAGAGACCAGCGGCGATTTCACGGAAGCCAAGGGCAGAGAGGTCATGGCCGCACTTTTAAAGAGATTTGATAACATCAATGTAGTTTATTGTGAAAACGACAATATGGCTATCGGCGCCATCGATGCTATTGAGAGCGCAGGCGGTCATGTTGGCGGAGATATTTTAAACGGAGACATAATGGTCGTATCCTTTGACGGTGTAAACAAGGAGTCTCTGGAATACTGTAAAGAGGGAAAAATATCCTGCATAGCTGAGTGTAATCCCCTTCACGGGCCAAGGGTTAAGGCGCTTATCGAAGCACTGGAGAGCGGTAACACCCCGGAGAAATTCAACTATGTGGATGAAAAGATATATAGTTCAATAGAAGACGTGATCAGTGTAGTTGTGGACGGCGAGAAATACGAGGTAGAGAAGCCGGAGTAAGCGTTTTTTACCATGGTTGATTAAGTTACTTAAATTTGATACAATGTCATTTGTGATTTTGTCTTTATAGAGCGGGGGCGAATCGGATTTATGTACTGCTTCCCGCTTTTCGTATGTACAAAATATACAGATGTAGAATTTTTATGGAGCGATAAGAAATGAGTATTATTGATAAGATTATCGGTACACACAGTGAGAGAGAGCTTAAGCGTATTCAGGGTACTGTGGATAAGATTGAGAGCCTGCAGCCTGAGATGAAGAAGCTCACTGACGATGAGCTTAGGGCTAAGACCGATGAATTCAAGAAGAGACTTGAAGGCGGCGAGACACTTGATGATATTTTGCCTGAGGCCTATGCAACAGTCCGCGAGGCAGCATGCAGAGTGCTCGGAATGGAACATTTCCGCGTTCAGCTTATTGGTGGTGTTATTCTCCACCAGGGTCGTATAGCCGAGATGCGTACCGGTGAAGGTAAGACACTTGTAGCGACACTTCCTTCATATCTTGATGCACTTGAGGGTAAGGGCGTACATGTAGTTACCGTCAATGATTACCTTGCAAAGCGTGACGCAGAGTGGATGGGTAAGGTTCACGAGTTCCTCGGACTTACCGTTGGTGTTGTTCTCAACAGCATGAACAGTGAGGAGAGACAGGCTGCTTATGGCTGCGATATCACTTATGTAACCAACAACGAGCTTGGTTTCGATTATCTTCGTGATAACATGGCTATCTACAAGGAGCAGTGCGTACTCAGAGGTTTGAACTACGCCATCATCGACGAGATAGACTCAATCCTTATCGATGAAGCCCGAACACCTCTTATCATTTCCGGTCAGAGTGATAAATCCACAAAGCTCTATGAGGCTTGCGATATTCTTGCAAAGCAGATGACTCGTGGTGAGGACCAGGAAGAATTCTCCAAGATGGATGCCATCATGGGTATTGAGCAGGAGGAGACCGGAGACTTCATAGTTAATGAGAAGGACAAGATCGTCAATCTTACAGCACAGGGTGTTGCAAAGGTTGAGAACTTCTTCCGTATAGATAACCTTGCAGATCCTGAGAACCTTGAGATCCAGCACAATATCATTTTGGCTCTCCGTGCTAACAACCTCATGTTTAAGGATCACGATTACATTGTTAAGGACGATGAGGTTCTCATCGTTGATGAGTTCACAGGACGTGTAATGCCCGGACGTCGTTATTCAGACGGTCTTCACCAGGCTATCGAAGCAAAAGAGCATGTTAAGGTTAAGCGTGAGTCCAAGACTCTTGCAACCATCACGTTCCAGAACTTCTTTAATAAATTCGAGAAAAAATGCGGTATGACAGGTACAGCTCTTACAGAGGAGCGTGAGTTCCGTGATATTTACGGTATGGACGTTATCGAGATCCCTACCAACAAGCCTGTTGTACGTATTGACCATCAGGATGCTGTTTACAAGACCAAGAAGGAGAAGCTCAATGCGGTAGCTGATGCTGTTCAGGCAGCTCACGAGAAGGGACAGCCCGTTCTTGTAGGTACTATCACAATCGAGTCTTCAGAGGAAGTAAGTAAGCTTCTTAAAAAGCGCGGCATCGCTCATAACGTATTGAATGCAAAGTTCCATGAGATGGAAGCTCAGATAGTTGCAGAGGCAGGAAAACACGGCGCCGTTACAATCGCAACCAACATGGCAGGTCGTGGTACCGATATTAAGCTTGACGACGAGGCAGTTGCAGCCGGCGGTCTTAAGATCATCGGTACAGAGAGACACGAGAGTAGACGTATTGATAACCAGCTCCGCGGACGTTCAGGACGTCAGGGAGATCCCGGTGAATCAAAGTTCTATCTTTCACTTGAGGATAACCTCCTTAGACTGTTCGGTTCTGAGAGACTTATTTCAATGTTCAACTCTCTTGGAATTCCGGAAGGCCAGGAGATCGAGCACAAGGCTCTTTCAAAGGCTATCGAATCAGCTCAGAAGAAGATCGAGGATAACAACTATGGTATCCGTAAGAACCTTCTTGAGTATGACCAGGTTAATAACGAGCAGCGTGAGATCATCTATGATGAGCGTAGAAGAGTTCTTGATGGCGACAGCATGCGTGATACTGTTTACAAGATGATCACAGATATTGTTGAAGAGTCAGTTGAGACTGTTGTAGGTGAAGTTACAGATGCAGATGAGTGGAATCTTAAAGAGCTCAACGAGCTTCTGCTTCCCACAATCCCGCTTAAAAAGATCAACCGCGGACGTATCACAAAGCTTACCAAGAACGGACTTAAGCAGCAACTTAAGGAAGAGGCAGTTAAGCTTTACGAGGAGAAGGAGGCTGAGTTCCCTGAGCCAGAGACTATCCGAGAGATAGAGCGTGTAATTCTCCTTAAGGTTATAGACAGAAAGTGGATGGACCACATCGACGATATGGATCAGCTCCGTCAGGGCATCGGCCTTCAGGCTTTTGCTCAGCGTGATCCCAAGCTTGAGTACAAGCTTGCCGGCTTCGAGATGTTCGATGAGATGACACGTAACATCAAGGAAGACACAGTACGACTTCTTTTCCACGTACACATCGAGGAGAAGGTAGAGCGTGAGCAGGTTGCCAAGGTAACCGGAACAAATAAGGACGACAGCGCAGTAAAGGAACCCAAGAAGCGTATGGAGGCAAAGGTTTATCCCAATGATCCCTGCCCCTGCGGAAGCGGAAAGAAATATAAGAACTGCCACGGAAGAGCACAGGGTTGACCAATTTAAATATAATTGGTAATATAAGTTGCTTTACTGATGACGATTACTTGAAATGCAGAGTGATGAGCTCTGCATTTCCCATGAGAATTGGAAGGAATAGATATGGTAATACTTGATCAGATGAAGGTTGAGCTCTCCAATCTTAGAGGAACACTTGATGAGATTACAGGCTCACTTGACCTTGATTCAAAGAAGAAAATGATTGAAGAGTTATCCCGTGAGATGGAAGAACCTAATTTCTGGGATGACGCAGAGAAGGCCAATAAGAAGACAAGAAATCTTAAGAACATGCAGGATCTTGTTGAGGAGATAGAGGGTCTTCACAAACAGTATGATGATATGATGGATCTCATCGACCTTCAGAACGAAGAGGGCGTCGATGATGATGACATGGCAGCAGAGATCAGATCAGAGCTTGATCAGTTTGAAGATACTCTTGAGAAGATCCGTATCAGTAATCTTTTGAACGGACCTTATGATAAATATGATGTAATCCTCAGACTTAATGCTGGTGCCGGCGGAACAGAGGCATGCGACTGGGCGTCAATGCTTTACAGAATGTATACCAGATGGGCAGAGAGAAAGGGCTTCTCAACAGAGGTTCTTGACTATCTCGATGGTGATGAAGCCGGAATCAAGTCAGTTACATTCCAGATTTCAGGAACCAATGCTTACGGACTTCTTAAGTCAGAGCACGGAGTTCACAGACTTGTTCGTATCAGTCCCTTCAATGCACAGGCTAAGAGACAGACTTCATTCGTTTCCTGTGATATCATGCCTGATATCGAGGAAGATATAGATATCGATATCAATCCTGATGACCTCAGAATTGATACATATCGTTCAAGTGGTGCCGGTGGACAGCACATCAATAAGACATCATCTGCTGTACGTATTACACATATTCCTACAGGTGTTGTAGTAGCCTGTCAGAATGAGCGCTCTCAGTTCCAGAACAAGGATAAGGCTATGCAGATGCTGAAGGCAAAGCTGTTTATTATGAAGCAGGAAGAGCAGGCAGCAAAGCTTGCAGGCATCCGTGGTGAGGTAATGGATAACGCATGGGGAAGTCAGATTCGCTCCTACGTTCTTCAGCCCTACACAATGGTTAACGACACTCGTACAGGCTTCAAGGCTTCTAACGCAGACGGCGTACTTGACGGAGATCTTGATCCCTTCATCAATGCATATCTTAAATGGCTGGCAACAGGCGGTAAGCCCGTTGGCGATACAGATGCAGAGTAATAGCAATATGGCATAGTGCCTGTTAATGCAGAATATTTAAAGCGACCACGACAGTGGCCGCTTTTTTATCTTCATCGGGGGGATTTGTGGTCGGCGCGAGTTGGGCTTTTTTGACACATTCACGCTTATTTGGTAACATATACTTATAATTTTATCGATATTTCGAGCAGTATAAGCTTTGTTGAATCTTAATGAGGGGCTATTTATGGTTACAGTAAGTTTATGCATGATCGTTAAGGATGAAGAGGATAAACTGGCTACATGTCTTGATTGTGTAAAGGACCTGGTTGATGAGATGATCATCGTGGATACCGGTTCTTCCGATAAGACTGTTGAGATAGCAGAGTCCTACGGCGCGAAGGTCTTCAAATTCGCGTGGACCGGCGATTTTTCTGATGCTAGAAATTTTTCCTTTAAACAGGCTACATGTGAATACATCTATGCCGCCGATGCGGATGAGACAATAGATGAGGAGAACAGAGAGCGCTTTAAGCAGCTGAAAGAGGATA
The DNA here is from genome assembly GCF_000424265.1 of Butyrivibrio sp. WCD3002. GTDB lineage: Bacteria > Bacillota > Clostridia > Lachnospirales > Lachnospiraceae > Butyrivibrio. The sequence continues at coordinate 56,274 of NZ_AUJO01000012.1, read as the reverse complement.
TCGACGATCTCGATATCGATGTGGTACAGATGTACTACTGCAATCAGCTGAGCCATAACACTGTTTACAACTATGACAGGGAGCTTAGACCTAAGCTTTTCAGAAGGGTTCGAAGCTTTATTTGGCAGGATCCTATCCATGAGACTATTCAGCTGGATCCCGTTGTCTGCAACAGCGAGGTGGAGATTCAGCACAATCCCACTGAAGACCATGGCCAGAGAGACCTGGCTGCTTTCAGACGTGCAGTAGATATGGGAAGCTATATCTCAAAGAGGCTTCATAATCTCTACGCAAGAGAGCTCTACATGGTTGGTGGGGATGAGGATTTCATTCTTGCGAAGAAGTTTTTCTCGGATTCCATAATCGATACAGGAAGAGACCTTGATCAGATAAAGGAAGCAAGCTGCGTGCTTACTCATATAGCAGTGCTGGAGGACGATGTTCTTGGCGTGCTCAAGTATTCGCTTAAGGATGTTACCACCATCGCATCAAGCGAGATGTGCTATGAGCTTGGAGAATTCTACAGAAAGCGCGGCGATATCGACGAAGCTATCGTATGGTATTTCAATGCAGCCTATGAGACCTCGCCCATTCTGGATATTCACCACGGAGGCGATCTGCCGATGCAGAAGCTTGCTGAGTGCTACAGAGAGCTTGGCAATCTTGAGCAGGCTGAGGACTACGAGAAGGAAGCTGCCCGCTGGGAACCTCCCAAGCCGGAGTGATAGAGCATTCCATTTTCTTATGGATTATTTTGCTATTAAGTCTATGGCGATCGGTAATAAAGATGATCTTATAACCCGCAGATGCTATGGCAACTGCGGGTTTTCTCTTGGGGTAAATATCCTTTAAGCTCTCATTTAGAGAATATCAGTCTCATAATACCGCGAAATGGCTTGAAAAGAAGAATTGCGCTGTATTCTCGTACTTTTCTAGCGCGACACTAATATTCTTGCCGGTTGAAAATCTTACATTTCTCCGATCCAAAACCTCACATTCCCACGACCTAAACCCGCACATTTCTCCGATTAGAGCAGCGACTATAAATGACAGAAGCAGAATACTAGTATATAATTACCATCAAGCAGACTTTGAAAGGACTTTAGTTAAAAGTGACCAGAAAAACTTTAGCTATAATACTTGGCGCCGTGGGAATAGTTATTGCAGGCGCACTGATCTATACATTCACAGGCAATAGACAAATTGAAGAGCAGGTGCAGGAAACACCGGTAGCCCAGTGGCATGCATCGGACGGATATATCAAGGAATCGGAAGATATTGAGAGTACAGAATCCGAACCTGTCGCAAACACAGAGTACTCCTTAAGCGTGCCCACATACATAGGGCAGATAGGCAGTGACTATTTCATAGCTGACTGTTACCACAACCAGATTATCTACAGTGATAGCCTTGGAAGTGACCTTCTTAGCTGGAAAGCCCTGGCAACTGACTTGAGTCAGCCCCATACCATGGCAGGAGATGGGCAGGTCATATTGATAGATGATACAGAGAAAAATGAAGTCCGAGTGTACGAGCCTTCAGAAAACGGCTATAAATATACACAGCGTTTTACCGGAATAGGCAACAGGCCTCACTACACGGTATATGATGAATCGGAAAAAGCCTTCTACACCTGGAGCTCCATGTCAGGAGAGATGTACGTTTTCAGGCACGAAGAGGGCAATACCAAAATGTACCTGACAGAGGTAAGAACGATAGAGACACTTAGCGGAACCTATATCAGGTCCTTTTATATAGAAGGAAATGATATTTATTTTGTATCCGGAATTCGAGGAGACGGCACATCATCAGGAATTATCAGATGTGATAAGAAGACGCTGGAAATAAAAGAAACCTACAACGTCCCTGATTCCCTTGCCGGAATGGCGGCCATGAGATATGATGCGCCATATTACTATATAACGGTATCTACGGATGTGGTGGGAAGTCAGGATGCAGCCACCATGATAAGGACAAAGGATCTTAAGGGACTTGCCGCAGGTGACTATGAAGATATCTATTCTGAATATTTTGTGGGTGGCGGAACACCCTATAATATGTTTAAAATAGGAGATAAGTGGTTTCTGACAGAGCACCGGATTCCCGGCCATGCCATCTGGAGCTACAGTATAGATGAAAACGGAGAAATAACTGATGTTGAAACAGTGTATTGATTATAAAAAGACCACAAGAGCGTCGGTAATAATGATACTTGTAATGGCTCTGATAACAGCCATTTTGCAGGGCAATTACTGGGTTTCGATTGCAGGAGGCCTGGCTGCGAGACAGCCTCAGATAATGATACTTTTTCTTGTGGGATTCTTGAGCCTTACAGCCATTTACTGCGAGGCTACAGGGAAAATCAGATTCAGACGCAAGTCTGAGGAGAAGGAAGGTACCATTTCAAAGACACTGAATCTCACTACAGAGAGAGGTATCCTTTGGACTATCTGGCTCGGAATGCTGATGCGTGTTGGATATGTTCTTTTCTTTGATATCACAACTCTCCAGAACGACGGCGGAACCTTCACCGGCTTTGGGACAGAGCAGATTAACAATGGACATATCGGATACATCGAGTACATCTATAAATTTTTCCATCTGCCAACCATGGATCCTTATGAGTACTTCGGATATTACCATCCGCCGCTTCATCATATAATCGAAGCGCTGTGGCTGACAATTCAGAGATTCCTTGGAGTTGCAGAGGAGCTTGCTTTTGAAAATCTGCAGATTCCCACACTTATCTATTCGGGACTTTGCATGGTTGTAATGCTGCAGATCCTTAAGGAAGCGGATATAAATGAAAAATTCGTCATTCCCGGAATGATGCTTTTTGCGTTTCATCCCAGAATGATGGTGCTTGCAGGCTCAGTAAATAACGACATCTTAGCGCTGCTCCTTCTTCTTTGCACCATCTGGCGCACTCTTGTATGGATCAGGGAAAAGAACATCAAAAACATCATTATGATTGCTCTTTCTCTGGGCTTTGGAATGATAAGCAAACTAAATACCGCAATCTGTGCATTTTCAATTGCAGTTATCTTCCTTATCGTACTTGTTAATGCATTTAAGGATGGAAACCTTTTAGTCAGGAAAAACATCATAACGCAGTTTGTGGTATTCGCAGTAATATGCGTGCCAATCGGACTGTCCTATATAGTACGTAATCTGGTGCTCTTTGGAGAAAAGCCGGGAATACCTTCACCTGCTATCATTCCAAATGAGTCGGTTATGTACACAGGCCCCTATTCCGTATGGTCGATTATCGGAATACCTGCTTTTTCAGACTGGAACGTGGCTTTCCCTTTCCATCCGATCAGCGCTGAGGCAAGCCATAATACCTGGGTAATTCTTTTCCAGACGGGACTTTTTGCTGAGGCTTATCCTGCAGGCATGAACGACTATCTGCTCTCTGTTGCGCAGATAGCTTATGTGGCATCCATTATCGTGGCGGTTGCTACTACGGTAGTTTTCCTGTGGGTTTATCTGAAAAAAATCATAAAGGAAACAAGAAAGATCAGATATTCTCTTCCTTATCCTACAGATGAGGAGCGATCAAAGGGCGTTATCAGTACAGAAGAAGCTTTTAATCACATGGAAAGAAGTATTTTCCTCTGGACAACCTACGTATTTATGCTGCTAAGCTTTTGCTTGTATGTGTTTAAATATCCATACACCTGCAGCAGCGACTTCAGATACATGACCGCATCCCTTGTTTTCACATCAATCGGATTTGTGGATGTACAGACAGTTTGCAAGAAGGGACCACGCAAAGCGGTTAAATTCATCGTAAATACAGCAATGGCGGCGTGCCTTATAGGTTCACTGCTTGTTTATATGTTCTGGGATATCGCGTAACGGTTTGGGAAATCGCCGCATAGATTACAGAAAAAGCGGCGATTTTAGGGAAAAGACCCGTTTTGATACACCGGGCATCACTTAAAGAGGAGATCATTATGAGTTATGAAAAGTTTGTCAGGACGGTAACACCATACGTTCCGGGAGAGCAGCCAAAGGACAGAAACATCATCAAGATCAATACAAATGAATGTCCCTATCCCCCGGCACCAAAAGTAACAGAGCTTATTGAAAACATGAAGTATGAGGATCTGCGTCTCTACCCCGATCCCGAGGCATCATCCCTTGTGGACGCCCTTTCAAAGTACTATAATGTTCCGGCAGACCAGATCTTTGTTGGCGTTGGATCCGATGACGTACTTTCAATGGCTTATCTTACATTTTTTAATTCAGATAAGCCCATACTTTTTCCTGATATAACCTATTCTTTCTATGATGTGTGGGCGGAGCTGTACAGGGTTCCTTATAAAAAGATCCCGCTTCGCGATGACTTCACCATAGATTTTGATGATTACATGCCGGAAAAGAATCCCAACAGCGGTATCATAATTGCAAATCCTAACGCACCTGTCGGAATCTTTGAGCCGGTATCTAAAATCGAGAAGGTAATTGCGGCTAACCCTGATTCTGTAGTAATCGTGGATGAGGCATATATTGATTTTGGCGGTGAGAGTGCACTTCCTCTTATTGAAAAATATGACAACCTTCTGGTGGTTCAGACCTTCTCAAAATCAAGAGCTATGGCAGGAATGCGCATAGGCTTTGCTTTTGGTTCAAAGAAACTCATCGGGTACCTGAGAGATGTAAAGTTCTCCTTCAACTCATACACAATGAATAGGCCCACATTAGAGCTTGGAGTGGCAGCAGTTGAGGATGATAAGTATTTTAAAGATACCTGCGCAAAGATCATAGCCACAAGAGAGCGTGTTAAAAAGCAACTCACAGAGCTGGGCTTCACATTCCCTGACTCCATGAGCAACTTTATCTTCGCAAAACATGGCACCATGTCCGGCAATGATATCTTCGAAGAGCTTAAAAAGAGAGGTATATTTGTCCGCCACTGGAATGCTGACAGAATAAACGATTACCTCAGAATCAGCATCGGCACCGATGAGGAGATGGATAAGCTTATCGAGGCACTGGGTGAAATTGTCAATTAATATGTAAATTCTAAAAAGCCTTGCTGATAAGCTTGCATTCTGTTAGAATTTAGCCTTGGAATGTTTAGACTATCCGGAAAAGAAAATCGGATTCTTGAATTATCAAGTAGACTATCCGGAAACAAAACCGGGTTTTGAATTAACAGAAAGGCTGTTTTGAAATGTTAAAGAAATATCTATACATATTTTTCCTGTCAATGGTTCCCCTTGTAGAGCTCAGAGGAGCTATTCCCGTGGCACACGGTATAAACGCTGCAGATCCAGCTTTTAATCTGCTGCTTGCTTATATAGTTATCGCAATCGGCAATATGATCCCTATGCCCTTTATATTCTTCTTCGCAAGAACCGTACTTGAGTGGGGCAAGGATAAGCCTGTAATCGGAAAGTTCTTCTCCTTCTGTCTCGAGAAGGGTGAAAAGGGCGGAGTTAAGCTTCAGGAGAAGGCAGGAAAGGGACTCTACTGGGCACTCCTTTTATTCGTAGGAATTCCTGTACCGGGAACAGGTGCATGGACAGGCACACTGGCTGCTTCCATCCTTGATATGGATTTTAAGAAGAGCGTTCTTGCAGTAATTGGCGGAATCGCTCTTGCAGGCACTATCATGGGTATCGTAAGCTTCCTTGGCGTAAGCGCCATCACAGGAATTGCCGGCTGATACGGATCACATAGGAGCTGATTATGGAAGCCTATACCGATTTTGCAAAAGTATATGATGAATTTATGGATGAGACCCCATATCACGACTGGGCTGTGTATATATCACAGCTCATTTCGCAATATGGGATTTCTGCGCCTTGTAAGAAAATACAGAAAAGCCAAAGTGAGTCAGAACAGATAAGCACAGACGAAACTAACGGCGTAAACGAATATCAGATTGAAGAGTCTGAAATCGCTGAGGGAGATATCCCCGCAACATACGAATATGAGCAGGAAGAGAATGACGCAGAAAACTCCGAAGAAGACCTCCTTCTTCAGGAGAAGAATCTGGTGGTGGAGCTTGGCTGCGGAACAGGAAGCTTTACCCAGGAGATGGCGAACCTCGGCTATGACATGATGGGCATAGACAACTCGGGGGACATGCTGGGCAAAGCCCGCAGGAAAATGGAAGAAGCAGGTCTTGATATCATGTACCTTGAACAGGACATGTGCGAGCTGGATCTTTTCTGCACCGCTGGCACCATCGTCAGCGTCTGCGACAGCATTAACTATCTAATAGAAGATGAACAGATAAGAAAAGCTTTCACCAAGGTTAACAACTACCTCTATCCAGGCGGACTTTTCCTCTTTGACTTCAACACACTTCACAAGTACAGGGACGTCATAGGCGATGTGACTATAGCCGAGAACCGCGAAGACTGCAGTTTTATCTGGGAAAACTTCTTCGACGTCGACACTAATATCAACGAATATGATCTCACCCTTTTTGTGAGAAAGCGGGCTGACGATATGACGGAATTATTTGAACGTTCAATCGAAACCCACCTTCAAAGAGGTTATACTCTTAATGAAATGAAGGGCTTCATAGAACAGTCAGGAATGGAGTTTATCACAGCCATAGACGCGGAAACTCACTCACAGCCTACGGATGAAAGCGAAAGAATTTACATTCTTGCCAGGGAACACGGGAAAGACATAATATAAAAAGCAGATTTAATTCAATCTTAAAAAAAAATAAAAATTTACACTTGAAATTGAAAAGTGGTTAATGTATACTTTGACTGCTAGGTGTGCATATGGGTAAAGCTAATTAACAGCAAGAGAGAACATGATTGATTTTCACACACATATACTGCCGGGGATTGATGATGGCAGTCGCAACCTTGATATGACAAAAGAATTGATACAGCGGGAGAGGCAACAAGGCATAGACAAAATAGTGTTTACGCCTCATTTTTACGCTCAGAATGAAAATGCGCAGCATTTTCTTGAAAAGCGCGATAAAGCGTACGAGAGCGTGAAGGAGAATTGTGCCGATCTTACAGACGGGCTTGAATTTAAGCTTGGCGCTGAAGTCTACTACTTTCCCGGAATGGGCAAGGCGGATATATTACCGCGTCTGTGTATGGAGGGTACGGACTACATACTGTTGGAGATGCCATTTGCTCAGTGGACAAGTTCCATTTACCGCGACGTGAAGGACATCATAGAGAAGCAGAAGCTCAGAGTCATACTTGCGCACATCGAGAGGTTTTATCAGTTTCAAAAAGATAAAGCTGTTTGGAGTGATATATTGGACCTTCCTGTTATCCCGCAGATCAATACCGGGAGCTTCCTGAGTTGGAAGAGCAGGAGATTTGATATCAGGTTTATCAAAGAGGGGCATGGGATTATACTTGGTACCGATTGTCACAATATCACTAGCAGGGTTCCAAACCTGACGGAAGGACGGGCTGTTATTGAGAAAAAGCTTGGTGCTTCAGTGCTAGAGAACATTGATAAACGTGGAAAGCTAATATGGGAAAATGAAGAGATTTGAGAAAGCAAAAGTTGTCCTTACTCTTATAGGTGCTGCTTTAGCGGTTGCGATTCTTTTCTTCGGAATATCGCTTGTGGAAAAGCGTATGGAGCAAAAAGCCTATGCGGAGCGAGCTGAGGCCGACGATGACTCGGATGATGAGTACGATGAGTATGAACTCGCCGAGGATGAATTGCTTATCGGAGATACAGTATACAGGTATAATACTGATGTTAAAAACTACCTTATAATAGGAACAGATGCAAGTGGCAACTCGGAAGATGACGGAAAATACAGAGGCCAGATGGCTGATTACCTTGTGTTGTTGGTTCTGAACAGACTTGATAATAATTATGCATTTCTTCAGATAGACAGAGACACAGTTACAGACGTTCCCATGATGAATGAGGACGGATCCGCTTACGCATCATCAGAGATGCAGATATGTACAGCTCACTGGTATGGCGGAAATAGCGAGCAGAGTAATGAGAATACAGTTAATACTGTATCGAGCCTCCTTGGAGGAGTTCCAATCGAGGGTTATTACGAGGTTAATATGGATCAGATACCCAGACTCAACCATATAGTTGATGGGGTTACGGTCACCATAGAGGACGACCTGACAGAAGCTGATCCTTCATTAATAAAGGGAGAGACCATCACACTTAGTGATGATCAGGCATACGCCTTTCTGAGAGCCAGAATGAGCGTGGCAGACGGATCAAATGAGAACCGTATGAACAGGCAGAAGCAATATATGGATGCCTATCTTCACAAGATAATTGAGAAGACCAAGGAAAATGCCAACTTTCCCAATACCGCCTATAAGGATATGAAAGAGTATGCAAATACTGACCTTACAGGCAACGATATCTCAAAAATCCTGAACAGAATAAGTCAGGGAGAGAATCTTGGGGTACAGAGATTTGAAGGTGCCCATAAGCTTGGTAAGCTCCTTGATGATAATATTGAACATCAGGAATTTTATATAGATTACAACTCTTTTCTGGAAATTATGACGAAGCTTTATGACATTGAAAAAGTAAAGACGCTTAGTTTGGAGGAAGAGAATGAGGAATAAAACAGAGCACGGGGATTACTATGGATAAGAAACAAACGGCGAAGCAGTTCACCGATACAATATTAAATGACGATCAGAACCAGAACGGTGAAATGGAGATTGATCTTGTAGATCTCTTTTTCTACCTGCAGGCAAAGCTTAGATGGATAGTATTATTCTTCATAGCAGGTGCTATTATATCAGGACTTATAACTGTATTTTTAATCACACCCAAGTATTCAGCATCAGCGAAGCTGTACATGGTATCAGCTTCAAGTGATACACTTGTAAATCTCACAGACCTTAACCTTGGTACCAGCCTGTCGGCGGACTACCAGGAGGTCGTTAAGATAAGACCTATATTCGAGGATGTAATCAAGGAACTGGATCTTCCTTATACTTACGAGCAGCTCCTTGGTATGACATCTATATCAGTAGTAAACAACACTCGTATTCTTACAATTAAGGTTACCAGCACCAGTCCGGAGGAAGCGGCAGAGATAGCCAATGCTCTCGCGAAGGACGCTGAATCACAGGTTCCAAAGCTTATGGATACATCAAAGCCTCATATCATTGAGCCTGCGATTGTGCCGATACACAGAAGTTCACCAAGCTATTCCAAGAACATAATTATTGGTGCGCTTGTGGGACTTGTGGTAATAGTTTCTATTCTTACAGCAATGTTTGTAATGGATGACACCTTCAATTCAGCTGAGGATGTGGAGAAGATGTTCGGAGTAATGCCTCTGACTACTATTCCGGAGAGTGATATAGGAATCCTTTCAGAGTTCTTGGAGCATGACCGTGACAATAAGAAAGGACTTGCTAAAATAATAGACAGAAAATCCAGGAAGAGGCATAAGAAAAAGAAATGAATAAGATCATAATAAAGAATAATCCAGATCTTCCCTATGCTGTTGAAGAGGCTTTTAACAGACTGAGAATTAACATCAGCTTCCTGGGGAAGGATGTTAGAAAAATAATGGTGGTGTCAACAACACCTAATGAAGGTAAAAGTTTTATTGCCATGCAGCTCTGGAGACAGATGGCTGAGACAGGTTATAAGAGTCTTCTGATAGACGTCGACCTCAGAAAATCAATCATGACAGAAAAATATGGCATGAGTTTAGAAAATGGTGGTAAAATTGAAGGAACTAGTTATGTTTTGGCTAACGATGTTCCTATAAAGGATTCAATATTCAATACCGATATAGAAGCTGGGGATATTCTTCCCAATGTGGATAATGTTATTAACCCCTCAATGCTTCTTGAGAATCAGAGATTCGAAGATCTGCTGGACTATGCCGGTGAGAATTACAGATATACCTTTATAGATGCTCCGCCGCTTGATCTGGTATCAGATGGTGAGAGAATTGGTTCACTGTGTGATGGAGCCATCCTTGTAGTTAGAGGTGGTGTTACATCCAAGGGCATGGTAAAGCATTCTGTTATGCAGCTTGAAAGAGCGGGTTGCCCGCTTCTTGGTATCATTCTAAACCGTGTAGAGGGCTCAAAGGGTGGCTACTACTACAAGAAGTACGGCGGAAGATACTATGGTCACTATGGAAAATATTATAGTAGTGATTCCTACTACTATGGTAAGAAAAGCTGATCCGCAGCTTAATTCATTTACGTGGGTTATCCGGAATTCTTCCGGTTACTCAGATATACTATAATGAGTATTGTTTCTTTCGGAGCGATACGAAGAAAGGAGGACACCTAAGATGTTCAAGTTCATGAGGAGAGCTCTTGCTACTGTTATTACAGCTTCTCTCGTTCTTGCAGCTCCTGTTTACGCAGCTGAGACAGCAAGCCCTACAACAGCTAATAAGCCTGTTGCTCAGGAATCTGCTGCAGCTACAACTGGTGAGACTGTTAAGACAACAACTGATGGAACAGCTACACTTACAAGCGTTGCTAAGTCCACAAAGAAGTCTGTAACTATCGCTGATACTGTTGAGGTTAACGGCGTTAAGTACACTGTAACAGAGCTTGGTACAGGGGCACTTAAGAACCTTACTAAGGCTACAACAGTTACTCTTCCTGCATCAATCACAAAGCTTTGCAAGAAGTCTGTAACAGCTAAGAAGCTTAAGACTCTTAAGGTTAATTCTAAGAAGGCTCTTACAGTTGAGAAGAACGCTTTCAAGGGTAAGAATACCAAGAAGATGGTAATCAAGTGCCCTAAGATGAGCAAAAAGGAGCGTAAAGCTTTCGCAAAGGCTCTTAAGAAAGCAGGATTCAAGGGCACAGTTAAGAAGTAATTCTAGCTTTGTCTAAGAACCAAAGATTATCTTAATTAGGACAATCTACCTAAGAATCGCAGGGGCAATTCTGCTCCTGCGATTTTTGAGGAAAAGGGATGAATGTAAAAAAGAAAGCAATGGAAGGAAAGTACTTATACAGAGCTGTGTGCTGCACTATTTTAACTATAATTGATGCAGCTCTTTTTGTGCGTGTATGGTACAACTTCGTTAAAATAAATAATACGACCGGACAGCTGACCGGCCTTGGTAACCTTGGAATGGCACTGGGAATTTACGTGGTGCTTACAATAGTTATGTTTAAGGGTGTGGGCGGCTATAAGATCGGAGTCAACAGGAAGACTAATATTTTGGCATCACAGGTTGTTGCCATTTTTAGCGTGAATTTCCTGGAGGTATTTATCTCCATGGCTATCACAGGACAATTCAGGTTTTTCTTTGACTTTTTACTTGTTTATCTGATGCTTGGCGGAATACAGAGTATAATAGTTTGCTTTGTTTCTGTTCCGATGATCAATTCCTACAGAACGCTTTTCCCACCTATGACACTTTTAGAAATCGGTGGTGAAAATGAGAATGATCTGCTGATGAAGATAGCAGGGAGACCTGATAAGTACGAGATTACCGGTAAGATTCACTATGATATAACAGAAGAAGAGCTTCGTAAAAAGCTTTCAAATTATGATGCTGTTCTTATAAATGATATTCCAAGTAAACCGAAAAACGACATAATAAAGATATGCTTTGATATGGATAAGAGAGTATATTTCACGCCCAAGCTCTCTGATATCATAGTTAAGTCGTCCGATGCGCTTAATCTTTTTGATACGCCACTTTATTTTTGCAGGAATATAGGTATGCCATTATGGCAGAGAATACTTAAGAGAGTGATGGATGTTTTGCTTTCAGCCATTGCACTTATAGTTGCTTCACCTGTAATGCTGGTAGTTGCGCTGCTTATTCACAAAGAGGACGGCGGTCCAGTATTTTTTAAGCAGGAGAGATGTACTCTTGGTGGTGAGAAGTTCATGATTCTAAAATTTAGAAGCATGATAGTCGATGCTGAGAAGGATGGAAAACCAAGACCTGCCGGTGAAGATGATGACCGTATTACAAAGGTTGGACATTTTATCAGAGCGACAAGAATTGATGAGCTTCCTCAGCTTATAAATATTCTTAAGGGAGAGATGTCCATAGTAGGACCAAGACCCGAGAGAGTAGAGCATGTGGAGAAATACTGCGAGGATATTCCTGAGTTTGCGTTCAGACAGAAGGTTAAGGGTGGCCTTACAGGATACGCTCAGGTTTACGGCAAGTATAATACATCAGCTCTTGATAAGCTGAAGCTCGATATGATCTATATAGTAAATTATTCTTTCCTTATGGATGTTCAGATCATATTTGAGACAATTAAGGTAATATTCAGGAAGGAAAGTACAGAAGGCTTTACACAGGAACAGCAAAATGAGATGAGGAGTGCTGTTTCAGGGAAAGAAATACGCTCCCCGGAGAGAATGTAAGTAAGCTTTATGATACAATAGGAGCGTCCGATAGGGTGCTCCTTTTTTGACACTAATAAAATAATCGGAAGACTGACGGTAATAGCAGAGGAGAAACGATGGTAAAAGATAATATACTTGAACTGATTGGCAGAACAGAGCCACTGTTCGATATGGACATTAAGAATAATGAGAAGGAACTTACAGAGATCATAAGCTCATCAAGATTTCTTGTAGTAGGTGGTGCGGGAACCATTGGTTCAGCTATCTGCAGAGAGCTTTTTGCCAGAAATCCCAAGGTTCTTCATGTAGTAGATATCAGTGAGAATAACATGGTTGAGCTTGTAAGAGACATCAGGTCCTCTGTTGGATATGGCACAGGTGAGTTTGCAACCTTTGCAATAGACTGTGGAAGTGAAATTTTCGAGGATTTTATTGAGGCTCAGAAAAAGCGTATCGGAGGCTATGATTATATTTTCAACACCTCTGCTCTTAAGCATGTGCGCTCAGAGAAGGATCCCTATACTCTTATGCGTATGGTCGATACAAATATATTTTATACTGAGAAGCTTATGCGCATGGCTCAGGAGATGGGAACTAAGAAGTATTTCTGTGTTTCAACTGACAAGGCAGCAAATCCGGTTAATATGATGGGAGCATCCAAGCGCATTATGGAGATGTTCTTAAACAGAAGCAGCGAGAATATGCCTCTTTCCATGGCGAGATTTGCCAATGTTGCATTCTCAGATGGAAGTCTTCTTTACGGCTTCAACAGAAGAATAGATAAAAATCAGCCCCTGTCAGCACCCTGTGATGTAAGACGATATTTTGTAACACCCAAGGAGTCAGGTGAGCTGTGTCTGTTGTCATGTCTTACAGGCGGTAACAGAGATATTTATTTTCCTAAGCTCAGCGAAGAGCTCAATCTTATTACCTTTAGCAGCATTGCAGAGAAATACCTGCATAATCTTGGCTATGAGCCTGTTTTGTGTGATACAGAGCAGGAGGCAAGAGACAGGGTAAATGAACTTAAGGCTGTGCACAAGTACCCTGTTTATTTCTTTAATTCTGATACTACAGGTGAGAAGGATTTTGAGGAGTTCTATACTGATAATGAAGTTCTTGATATGAACAGGTTTGAGTCTATTGGTATCATTAAAAATGAACCTGTTTATAACGGTGATAAGCTTGATGAATTCGTAAGAAGGGTTACTGCCATGAAAAAGGCAGGTGCTTGGGAGAGAGCAGATCTTATAGACTTATTTAACGACATGATTCCTAACTTTAATCACAAGGAAACAGGGAAATTCCTTGATGGAAGAATGTAATGGATAGAAGTCTGGACGGCTGGCTTTGGGATAAGGAGCAGGTTTTGTATGGGGAATTTCTATAAAGCGACAAAGCGATACTATGCGCTTGTGCTTTTAATCTTAATTGCTGATATTCTCAGTGTGGTGGTGTCTTATGTATTGGCACTGCTTGTTCGTTTTGATTTCAGATATTTTGATATACCACAGCTGTACAGGGATAATATTCTTATCCTTGTGCCCTGTGCTGCTGTGACAACTATAGCGGTCTATTATGTTTTCAGGCTGTATCACAGTATTTGGCGTTTTGCGTCACTGGCTGAGGTTTACCGCACCATGCTGGCGTATTTTGTGCTGTCACTTATGATGTTTGCAGAGATAAGGATAAGCTTTCTCAATATTCCCAGGAGCTGCCTTTTTATTGCAATTATCCTGAACATGATCTTTTGCCTTGGCATCCGCTTTTCTTACAGGGTGGTAAAGGGCAGTCCCATACATCTTTTTGAAAATAATGATGAAGAAGTAAATGAGCGTGACAATGTCATGATTATCGGTGCAGGGCATGCTGCCAGAGAGCTTTTGACGGATCTTAAGCTGGTTAAGTCATACAGGGTAAGGGTGCTGGTTGATGATAACAGGACCACCTGGGGCAGGTATCTTCAGGGAATAAAGATTGGCGGCGGAAGAGATGATATTGTAGCTCTTTGCAAAAAGTACGATATAGACAGAATCATCTATGCCATTCCATCTGCACCGGTAGAGGACAGACGTGAGATTTTGAATATATGTAAGGAGACTGGCTGTAAACTTCAGACTGTTCCCGGACTTTTACAGATAGTTTCAGGTGAAGTCAGTATATCCAAGCTTCGTGACGTAAATCTTGAGGACCTTCTTGAGAGAGACGAGGTAAAGGTTAACAACAGTGAGATTTTCTCTTCAATAAAGGATAAGGTGTGCATGGTTACAGGCGGTGGCGGATCCATCGGCTCTGAGCTTTGCAGGCAGATTGCGGCCGCAGATCCAAAGCAGCTTATTATATTTGATATTTATGAGAATAATGCCTATCAGATAGAGCAGGAGCTTAAGCGCGCATATCCTCAGTTGGATGTTCAGGCTCTGATCGGTTCTGTGCGAAATACCAGCAGGATCAGAGGCGTCCTTAAGGAATACAGACCGGACATTATTTTCCATGCAGCGGCTCATAAGCATGTACCTCTTATGGAGAAAAGCCCCAACGAGGCCGTGAAAAATAACGTAATGGGAACCTATAAGACAGCCCTTGCGGCAGCAAATTATGGGGTTAAACGCTTTGTTATGATATCTACAGATAAGGCGGTAAATCCTACATCACTTATGGGCGCCACAAAGCGTATCTGCGAGATGATCATTCAGATGATGGACAGAAAATATCCTGATACTGTTTTTTCTGCAGTCAGATTTGGAAATGTGCTTGGATCAAACGGCTCTGTTATTCCGCTTTTTAAGCAGCAGATAGCAGAGGGGGGGCCTGTCACTGTTACGGATAAAAATATGGTCAGATATTTCATGACGGTTCCTGAGGCTGTATCCCTGGTTTTACAGGCAAGCTACTATGCCAAGGGCGGTGAGATATTTGTTCTTGATATGGGTAAGCCTGTGAAGATTGATGATATGGCAAGAAATCTCATCAAGCTTTCAGGACTTAAGCCAGATGAGGATATTAAGATTGTTTATACCGGTCTTCGTCCCGGAGAAAAGATGTATGAAGAAATTCTTATGGACGAGGAGGGTAAGCAGAAAACAGCTAATAACATGATCTATATCGGAAGACCTATCGATATGAATGATGAGCTTTTTGCTGCTCAGCTTGACGAACTCGATGCTGCATCAAAGAAAAACGATGCCAATATAAAACAGCTTGTCGCGAAGGTAGTAGATACCTATCATCCGGAAAAAGAAAGTTCTCCGGCATAAAATATGCCATCTTGAATTTTTGATTCAAGATGGCATTTATTAATAAAAAAATGATAACAGTATTATTCATCCTCATCTTCTGTATCTGTTTCTTCATCGTCTTCGATATCGGCGTCTTCACCTGTAGGAGAAGTCATGATATCCCAGTCTGAAAGATATGCGGTTCCTTCTGTTATTTCATAGCCATAGGACATATAGTCTCCGGAGGGTGTGGATTCAAATTCTGTGGAGGACAGTGTCAGGTAAAGCACCATCTCTTCATCCTCTGACTTGAAGGTTGTGATGGGATAATAGGTCATATCAGTTTCTGAATCATAAGTGATTTCAAGGCCTTTGGAATCCTTTATTTTGGTTGATAAATAATCTGACAGAGTGTTTTTTGCACTGTCATAAGTATTTTTGTCTGAGAAATATATGTTGGCATAAGCTTCGTAGATACTGCCCTCGGAGCAGTAAATCTCAAAGGTGCTGTCATAGTCAAGGAATTTTACGGTGCCTTCACTGAAAATACCTTCATCCTCTTCCTTGTAGCTTATGTTGCTGGCTGAGAGTGCCTTTTTGATCTCGTCATTGGTGGAGTAATCAGCCACCAGAACATCAAGGATTGTTCCGTTTGATTCTATCTTTTTGTCAGTCGATATCTGTGAAAGAGTATCGTTTCGATTGCTGCCGCATGCGCTGATTAACATAGCGGACATAAGCATCATAGCTATTGTTGCTTTTCTTTTCATACTTATATTAGACCTTTCCTTTGATTTTCCTAATGATTATAATGCAACTTCCAGTATATTTAAATATTTATTATTTGTTAATGGTACCCGTTTTTTGGAAATAAAATTTCAAAGTAATATTTATGAAGAATATCTAAAAAAACACGTGACAAAAACTGTCAATGACAGAGCTTTGCTGCGTGTTTTTTTGCGCTTTCGCCGATGCTAGAATTGAAGTATGAAGTGTAGAAAGGGTGTGGGAGCCTGTTCCATTATGTGGTTAAAAAGGAGAGTGCTTATGAGGAGAAGAATTTTATCCATACTACTGATATTTGCAATTATGCTGGCTATGATGCCTGTTTCTGCAAGGGCTGCTGCTACAGATCAGGAGACTGCAAAAGAGACCACTACACATGATATGCTTGCGCAGTCCATTCCGGAATCAGAAGTAGCAGAGCCTATGTTTACCGATGGATTTGAAAAAGTTACGGACAACAAAGCCTATGTAAATGACGATGGCAAGCTTGTTGGAAAAAATATCTGGATTCAGGGAAAGGCCTTTTTTTATGAGGCAAACACCGGAAGCCTTATTGTAACCAATGATACAACTGCCTGGGTTGTAAACTGTGGCGATAAGCCCACAGAGAATTTTATGAAGCTGATGAACAGCATTGTAGATAAGGACATCAGAGTGTTTGGTAAGTTTACCGGATGGACCGATTATGATGCTCCCGGAATATCATTTTTGTATGCTGATGAGTACATGACAACTCCATACAGAATCGAGACCCTTGATAATAAGACCAGAATTTCCTACTGTGATTATGCATTTGAGACACCTAAGTACGATAAAGAGAGGAAGATCGGCAGTTATACATTTAAGGAATCATCAGCCTATGAAGTAGAGGAAGAGCAGCAGATGATCAGCTACAACCTGAGTAAGGATACTTTGGCTTATATGCTGATTCAATGCGAGGACTTAAGCGGTGATGAATACAAAGCTCTTAACCAGGATCAGCTCCATGAACTTTTCGTGGGAATCATGGAAGGAATGTATCCTAATATTGTGTATAAAGAAGATGTGGAGATAGCCGGAAGGAAGTTCCATATCAGTGAGATAACCATGGATGATAATGGCATTACAATAGCTATCTATAGCTATATGACTGTTATAGACGGATATTATTACTTTGTTGCAGTATCACAGCCGTTCTTTGCAACAGAGAGTTATAAAAAGCTTATACCAATGGCATTGGGAATCGATACAGTTAAATAGACCACACCGTTTCATAAACTACACGGTAAAGCGAAGGACCTGCTCTTATCTCCAAAGGGCAGGTCCTTCGAGCGTGCGTCGGAATTAAAAATTCATGTTTTCTTAATGGAATTTTGTCATGCTTTGTGCCAGAATATAAAATATCAAAGATATTTTTATATCTTAAGAGTCTTATGGGGGCAATTGAGTATGAATATTTCAGAAAAGCTTGATTTTCTCATGAATCTTACGAATACCAAGAATGTAGCTTTGGGGAAAGCACTTTCTTTTGATCCGTCGTATATCAGCAGAATCAGATCAGGAAGCCGCGGTACGCCGAAAAATCAGTCCTTTTCTAAGGAGGTTGCCGCTTATTTTTCCAGAAATATAAAAGATGTATACCAGATAGAAGCAGTATCTAAGATGATCTTTGGGGCGGATGCGCTTCCTATCGATAAGGATGAGCTGGAGAGCAGCCTCTATAAATGGCTTGAGCAGGGACCTGATGTAAGTACACAGGCGCCTGTTTTGAACCTTATTTCGGATATTACGAACATGCTTGATGGTGGCAGTATGCCCGGTGGCGACATTTCTTTTGATGAATCCGCAATCACTCCCGCTTCTGACGATAAGATAGTTCCTGTCTATGCGGCCTATGGTAATCAGGGAAAAAGGGAGAGCGTTAAGCGTTTTCTGATGACTCTTGTAATGAAAAAGAAGCCCTTTAAATTGTTCTTATATTCCGATGAGGATATGAGCTGGCTATATGAGAGCCCGGAGTTTTCAAGGCAGTGGGGAATGCTGCTTTTCCAGCTTTTGAAAAACGGATCCCGCATACAGATAGTCCACACCATCAGCAGAGATCTTGTAGAGATGATGGAGGCTATAAGAAAATGGATGCCTCTTTATTCCACAGGGGCAATTGAGCCATATTATTATCCAAAGCTTAGGGATGGTGTGTACAGGAGATCGCTTTTCATAGCCCAGGGTCATTCTGCCCTTGTGTCTACCTCTGTTGAGAATAAGACTGAGGATATGGTGAATCTCCTTATCAGAAATACAGAAGTGGTTTCTGCGTTGGAAAAGGAGTACAGCAACTATTTCGAGCTCTGCAGGCCGCTTATGAAGATGTTCTCGGTAAAGAACAGGGATGCATTTATGGACCTTCTTTTAAATGAAGATGTGTCCGGAGGCAAGTTCTATATGTCCAGTCCGTTGCCATCTATCTGGACCATGCCGGAAGCTCTGGTAAAAAAGCTTGCAGAAAAAGCAGGTGATCCATCTATTATCAAGGTGGCATCACAGATGCGAAAAAACATGATATCCCTTCTCGAAGGTGGCGGAAGAATTACAGAGATAATATCCGGCAGGATGGAGTCCTTAGACTTTAAGAGCGGCGCTGCGATGCCGCTTTCGGATATGATAGGATCGGCGGAGTATGTCTATTTTGCAGATGATTATATTGAGCATCTTAAGGAGACAGAGAGGCTGTGCGAAAAATATGCGGGCTACAGTGTCATCATATCTGACAGCATACCTGCTACCCTCCTTGTGATGTCGCATTCTGAGTCTGATACCATTATTGCGGGCGCAAGCGTGCCGACTGCAGCTTTTTGCATTGCCCACAGACAGTTTTCCTTTGCCTTCTATGAGTACATGGAGCGCATAGAAAAAGACAGCGAACGCCGAAAGGCCGGCAATACGCTGTCTGATTATCTTAAACGTCTCCTTCAAAAACGGTAGTGGCAGGACCTGTCATAAAGACTGTGTTCAGTTCGCGGTCCCATTTACAACGAATCTCACCGCCTCTGACGTGGATAGTAATATCGTCGCAGGTGTGATCATTTAATATGCAGGCCACCACTGTGGCACAGCATCCTGTGCCGCAGGCAAGGGTCTCGCCTGTTCCGCGCTCCCACACTCTCATGTGGACATTTTCTCTGTCATCTATAGTAACGAATTCTGTATTTATTCCCTTAGGGAAAAATGAATGATGTTCAAATCTGGGTCCTATCTTTTCAAGGTCTAGGGAATCTAAATCCATGCCTCTGTTAAGGAAGACAACTGCGTGAGGATTACCCATTGATACGCAGGTGATGTTATATTCCTTATCCATTACAGTGATGGGGTAGTTCACAATCTGACCTGAATTCATGGCCTTCTCATCGGGAAGAGCAAGAGGAATTTCAATAGGTGTCAGTATAGGTGCACCCATATTCACTTTCACGCTTGTAACGATGTTGTCCTCGGTTTTCAGGTCGAGGATTCTGACCCTTCCGCCGCTTACAATCTTAAGCTTTGTCTTATCGGTAAGCCCTTTGTCATAGACGAATTTTGCGACGCATCTGATGCCGTTTCCGCACATCTCTGAGTAGGAACCGTCAGCGTTATACATCTCCATCTCAAAGTCAGCCAGATCCGTCTCAAAGGGATTTATGAAAATAACGCCGTCGCCGCCTATACCAAAGTGTCTGTCGCTAAGGTATCTCACCAGCTCGGGCTTTTCCTCCTGAGAGATTTTCTCCTTGCCGCCGTCTATGTAAATATAATCGTTTCCGCAGCCGTGCATTTTCGTAAAGTGCATATTTTCACCTCTGTAAATGAAAGTTTGTGTCTGATTTAAGTCGCTTAAGAATAAAACTTATTGTGATTATACTCAGTTTTTTTGCGTCATGTCAAAGCTCTGTTAAAAACTTTGATAAAAAACTTTTTTGATTTAATTCATTAAAGTGCTTGCCAAGAAAAATGTTCTGTGATAATATCGTTCAAGGACGCACAAATGTCCGCGATACAAAAACACTCCAAAATTCAGTTTATGCGGGACGGACACGCAGCGCCAATCTTATTATTTCAGAGGAAGTAGTATGAGGGAAGAAACCGGATATTATGTTTTGAAAAAACAGGCGGTGCCGGAGGTTTTGCTGAAGGTTCTGGAGGCTAAAAAGCTTCTTGATACCGGAAAATGTAAGACTGTAAACGAAGCATCCGAGCGCCTTGGTATAAGTCGCAGTTCTTTTTACAAATATAAGGACGACATATATGAATTCCATGACAGCCTGCAGGGAACCACACTTACCCTGAACCTGCAGATGGATGATGAGCTTGGAGTTCTGTCGGATGTCCTTAGGATAATTTCTGAATGCGGCGCAAATATACTGACAATTCATCAGGCGATACCTTATAATGGAGTTGCGGCTCTCTCGGTAGGAATTCAGGTTTTACCTACTACCAGAGATATTGCAGAGCTTCTTATGAAGCTTGAGTCCGCGCCTCGTGTACACAGGGTACAGATTATCGGTAGAAACGCCGAAGTATAAAGCAGCAGACAAAAATTTATCTATACAGGCATAAAGAGGAGGAATTCGTAATGGCAAAGATCGCGGTTTTAGGATATGGCACTGTGGGGAGCGGTGTTGCATATGTTTTGGATACAAACGGTGCGCAGGTCGCAGACAGCGCAGGCGAAGATATTGAGCTTAAATACATCCTTGATCTTCGTGAGTTTCCCGGGGATAAGCATGAATCAATAGTCGTTCATGATATCGATGTGATCTTAAACGATCCTGAGGTAGAGGTTATCTGCGAGACTATGGGAGGAATCGAGCCTGCTTTTACTTTTGAAAAGAGAGCACTTGAAGCAGGTAAGAGCGTATGTACATCTAATAAAGAGCTGGTTGCCGCACACGGACCTGAGCTTGTGGAGCTTGCCAAGAAAAACAATGTAAGCTATCTGTTCGAAGCAAGTGTAGGCGGCGGAATTCCGGTACTTCGTTCCATGAATGATTCAATCAGACATGAGAGACTTGATTCCATAAGAGGTATCTTAAACGGAACAACAAACTACATCCTTACCAAGATGGATAAGGAAAAGGCAGATTTCGATTCTGTTCTCAAGGTTGCTCAGGAAAAGGGTTACGCTGAGAGAAATCCCGAGGCAGATATCGAGGGCCATGATGCCTGCAGAAAAACAGCGATCCTTGCTTCCATTATGAGCGGTCAGTTCGTAAAGCACGAGGATATCTATACAGAGGGTATCACCAAGATCTCTTCAGAGGATTTCGAATATGCAAGAAGTCTTGGAAGAGCCATCAAGCTCCTTGGAAGCTGCGAGAGGAAAAACGGCAAGTTCTTCGCAATGGTAGCACCTTTCATGGTTGGCGCTGACAATCCGCTTGCTACCGTTAACGGAGTTTTCAATGCGATAGATGTTCACGGAAATATGCTGGGCGATGTTATGTACTACGGAAAAGGCGCCGGCAAGGAAGCTACAGCTTCTGCTGTTGTAGCTGACGTGATCGACATAGTAAAGCACAGGGGCAAGCACATCGACTGGAACCTCAGAAATGTTCCGGCGCAGGTTGAGTCCAACGAGCATGCAGAGAGACAGTTCTTTGTAAGAGTGGACGCTGCGGCTAAGGATGCTGCTCTTGTCCAGTTCTCCGGCGCACAGGAGGTTACAGCTTCCGGCGTAAACGGTGAATTTGCATTTGTTACAGAGGTAATTACTGAAAAAGCTTTTGAAGAAAAAATAACAGTACTCGGCAATATCAAGGGCTATATCAGATTACTGTAAAAATGTATTATACCTTCCCGGATCAGGTTGGTTCGGGATGTTATATGATATGAGGATTTTGAGAGGAGATTATGAAAAGTGAGTAAGGTAGTAAAGTTCGGCGGAAGCTCCTGCGCTGATGCCAATCAGTTCAAGAAGGTAGCAGAGATCATTCACTCAGACAGCGAGAGAAAATTCGTAGTAGTATCTGCTCCCGGTAAGCGCAGCGACAGTGACACTAAGGTTACCGATATGTTGTATCAGACCTATGCACTTGCTGAAGAGGGTAAGGATTTTTCCAAGCAGCTCTCAGCAATCGAGGCAAGATATAACGAGATCATCAAGGGACTTAAGCTTAAGCTTTCCCTTAAGGATGAGTTTTCCGAAATCGAGAAACAGTTCAAGGCAAAAGCTGGAAAAGACTACGCTGCTTCAAGAGGTGAGTATCTTAACGGCGTTCTGATGGCAAATTATCTTGGCTTTGAGTTCGTTGATCCCAAGAACGTTGTTCTTTTTGATGATGACGACACATTCGATGCTGAGATCACAAACAGAAGAGTTGCAAAGAGACTCAAGGGCGTTGAGAACGCAGTAATCCCCGGATTTTACGGAGCCTACGAGGATGGAAGAATAAAGACCTTCTCAAGAGGCGGATCTGATATCACAGGTTCCATCATCGCAAGAGCAATTCACGCTGATGTTTATGAGAACTGGACTGATGTATCAGGCTTCCTTGTAGCTGATCCCAGAATCGTTGACAGACCTCAGCCCATTGAGACAATCACTTATACAGAGCTTCGAGAGCTTGCATACATGGGTGCTTCAGTTCTTCACGAGGACGCAATTTTCCCTGTAAGAAAAGAGGGCATTCCGATCAACATCAGAAATACCAACAGACCTGACGATCTGGGAACCTGGATCGTTGAGTCCACAGCAAAGAAATCAAAGTTTACAATCACCGGTATCGCCGGTAAGAAGGGCTTTTGCTGTGTGAATATCAACAAGGATATGATGAATTCAGAGGTTGGATTTGTAAGAAGAGTTCTTCAGGCCTTTGAAGATCAGAACATCTCCATCGAGCATGTTCCTTCTGGAATCGATACCATGACAGTGTTTGTTGCTCAGGAGGATTTCATTGATAAGGAGCAGGCAGTTGTTTCAGAGATTCACCGCCTTGCAAAGCCTGATCTTCTCGAGATCGAATCAGACCTTGCGCTTATCGCGGTAGTTGGCCGCGGAATGAAGAGACAGCGCGGTACTGCAGCAAGAATCTTCTCAGCCCTTGCTCATGTAAACGTAAACTGCCGCATGATCGATCAGGGTTCATCCGAGCTTAACATCATCATCGGTGTGGAGAGTAAGGATTTTGAAAAAGCAATCAAGGCTATTTACGATATCTTCGTAATGACACAGCTTTAATAGCATTAGAGAAAATAAAGAGCTTCGCGTATTCATTTTGGTGAACAGCGCGAAGCTCTTTTTAGTTATTGTGAAATCTATCTAATGTCTTTTATAAGATTTACTTTAAAAGAAAATCAATGAAGGCCTTTGATACTTCCGGGTGATCTGTACTTGCAACGATACCGGCGATTGGTGTAACTCCGATGTAGCATTCATTGTCTGTGAGCTTTTGATTGTCTGCAAGAATGATGCCAACGGGAACAGGCTGATCCATTTCGGAAGGATCTCTTCTTACAAATTCGTAGTTTCCTTCTTCTTCCTCAGTAACCATCTCTCCGCTTTCGAGAGCCTTTGCGGCTTCTTCTTTTGCCTTAAGTACTTCTGTGTAGTCCATGTAGTAGACCTTATCACCAAAAGCTGCAAGCTCATCCTCTGAGTAAACCTCTCTAAGATCAATGAACATCTCGCTTTGGGTGTATTTCTCAAAAAGCTGAGGGTCAGCTGCGAAAACATCAAGTTCTCTTGCAGCTATCATTGCATATATTCTCTCCATGGTGGTGTAATCCATCTGGCCGCCTGCTCCATCAGCTGAGAGAGAAGTTGTTGTGTCGATATATACTTCTTCTTCATCTGTATTAATACCCTGAGCCTCTGCGAACTCTGCTTCCAGGGTGTCAGAGCCGATGAAGGATGCAGCATTTACAAACATGGCATTCAGTGCATAGGGCTTGTTGGAGCTGATATCACGGACCAGCATAACCAGCATTACCACTGTAAAAATCGCTACAAAGGTGTGAATTTTATAATAATCCCAGAAATACTCAAGGTATGCCTTGAAGCCCATGCCCTTCAGCGCTTGCCACTGGTGTCTTTTTTCTTCATTTATATTCATGTTGAAACTCCTTTTTTCTATAATAACTTTATGATTATAAAACAATTTTGTGAATATTATAAGAAATCTTAGTTTTTATTATTAATTTTTTTCTTTTTTCTAGTTATAATTATTATTGCAAGTTATTGTATGTTAATATATCATATCCTTTAAAAAGTCAATCGGAAGGAAATCAATATGATGAACGACAACAGTTACGTAGAAGTTATGGTTGCCAGAAAAGCATCACCTCTAATGCAGATTCTTAAGTATGTGCTTTTCACGCTGGCAGCTCTCGCTTTTATTATGGGATTTTTGGGCGGCATGATCGTGCTCGTAATCGCATGTATTGTTTTTGGTGTAGCGGGTTACTTCGTATCACTCAATGCTTCTATTGAGTATGAGTATCAGTACTGTGAGAGAGAGATCACAGTAGACAAGATTCTAAACAAGAGCAGGAGAAAAAGGGTAGCGGTTTTTGAGACCGATAAAATGGAAGCCCTGGCTCCATCAAGGTCCTATCATCTGGACGATTATCGTAAGAACACAAATTACAGAACACTTGATTTTTCATCTGGAACAAATGAGCAGCCGGATCCTACATATACTATGTACTATGACGGCAGAGAAAAGGTTATTTTTGAACCAAACTCTCAGATGATTGAAGCAGTTAAAAACGTGGCACCACGTAAAGTATTTACAGATTAAGGAAGGAAAGAGGAGTAATAATGGGACAGATTATCGGCGAAGGAATTACATTTGACGACGTACTTTTGGTACCTGCTTATTCACAGGTTGTACCTAATGAGATTGACGTAAGCACACAGCTTACAAAGAAGCTTAGGCTTAATATCCCCATGATGAGTGCAGGTATGGATACAGTAACCGAGCACCGCATGGCTATCGCAATGGCAAGACAGGGTGGTATCGGTATCATCCATAAAAATATGTCAATTGAGGCACAGGCCGACGAAGTTGATAAGGTTAAAAGATCTGAGAATGGTGTTATTACAGATCCTTTTTCACTTTCTCCCGAGCATACACTTGCTGATGCTGATGCGCTTATGGCTAAGTTCAGAATTTCAGGTGTTCCGATCACTGAGGGCAAAAAGCTCGTTGGTATCATCACCAACCGTGATCTTAAATTCGAGAAGAACTTTGATCAGAAGATCAAGGATGTTATGACAAGTGAGAATCTTGTTACTGCTAAGGCAGGCATCACACTTGAGGAAGCTAAGCAGATTCTTGCAAAGTCCAAGAAGGAAAAGCTTCCCATCGTTGATGACGACTACAATCTTGTAGGACTTATTACAATTAAGGATATTGAAAAGACCATCAAGTATCCTCTTTCAGCTAAGGATGACCAGGGACGTCTTCTTTGCGGCGCAGGTGTTGGTATCAGTGCTAACTGCCTTGACCGTGTTGCAGCTCTTGTTGATGCAAAGGTTGACTGTGTTGTTCTTGATTCTGCTCACGGACATTCAGAGAACGTTCTCAGATGCCTCCGTATGATCAAGGAGAAATTCCCGGATCTTCAGGTTATCGCCGGTAACGTAGCTACAGCTGCTGCTACTAAGGCTCTTATCGAAGCAGGCGCTGATGCTGTTAAGGTTGGTATCGGACCCGGATCAATCTGTACAACCCGTGTTGTAGCAGGTATCGGTGTTCCTCAGATCACAGCAATCATGGACTGCTACTCAGTTGCAAAAGAGTATGGTATCCCGATCATCGCTGATGGCGGTATCAAGTACTCAGGAGATATCACAAAGGCAATCGCTGCAGGCGGAAATCTTGTAATGATGGGTTCAATGTTTGCAGGATGCGATGAGGCTCCCGGCGATTTCGAGCTTTTCCAGGGCAGAAAGTATAAGGTTTACCGTGGAATGGGATCAATTGCAGCCATGGAGAACGGTTCTAAGGACAGATACTTCCAGGAAGGTGCCAAGAAGCTGGTTCCCGAGGGTGTTGAAGGCCGTGTGGCATACAAGGGAACTGTAGAGGATACAGTATTCCAGCTTATCGGCGGACTCCGTTCAGGTATGGGCTATTGCGGATGTGATACAATAGATAAGTTAAAAGAAAATGGTCAGTTCATTAAGATGACGAGCGCAGCACTTAAAGAGAGTCATCCTCATGATATTCATATTACAAAAGAAGCGCCAAATTATAGTGTAGACGAATAATACATATTCAAGGAGGCGGGTTTTTTGGAACGAGAAGGCCATAAAAACTCAGCAAATTCAATAAAGGTGCGGGATAAAGAACTCCGGAGATGGCAGGATGCCTTTACATCCATAGCAGGAGTCTATTTATGCTGTTTGGATATGTCAGGAGAGAAGATCTCCGATTTTTCAGGAAGCCCTCTCGAGGTTTCCACAATCAAAAAAGCTGTTGATGATATTCATATCAGAAACATTTTTCAGAGAGTAACCGAAGGTGATTTAGAGGATCAGGCCGTAGAGCGGACGCTGATCCCCAATCTTCGGATTGCTGCTGTCGCTGCCAAGGTCGAAGGCAAGGCAAAGCTCGTATGGATAATATGCGGTGTCATTAAGGATATTGAGTATGAGCCGGATCTGTATGATGTAGAACCTATAACAGATTTTCCCCATATAATAACTGAAAAAGAATTTTATAACATTCTTGACTTTGTCAGGATTACTACTGTTGCCATGGTTCGG
This sequence comes from Butyrivibrio sp. WCD3002, assembly GCF_000424265.1. Classification (GTDB taxonomy): domain Bacteria; phylum Bacillota; class Clostridia; order Lachnospirales; family Lachnospiraceae; genus Butyrivibrio. The sequence continues at coordinate 29,244 of NZ_AUJO01000012.1, read as the reverse complement.
GCAAAAAAGACAGAGGATGATGCTGCAGCTTCCACTGCGGAGAACTTTAAGAGATCAGAGGATTTCAAGGTCTCCTTCCATCGCGCTGAGATAATGACGGAGATAGTATCGCTTCTTGACAGCGATGATGAGATTGAAGTCATTATGCTTCAGATTCTCCAGAAAATATGTGATTATCTGGGCATCAGCAATTCATTTATCACAAGGATGCATCAGGAAGACAATCTGATGGATGTGATAGTTCAGTGGAAGTGCGACGGAGCATACAACGTTTTCGAGGAAACAGAGGACCTTGAAAGGTGCTGGTTTATCGGAAGCTCTCAGATGGTTGCCGTATCCGGAAGTACCACTATGAATGCCGGTGAAAGGGAGCAGCTTGAGGACCTTGGAGTTTATGCAGTTGTTGCAGCACCTATCGTTATTGCGGATCAGATACCCTTCTATGCCTGCTTTGCAGAAACAAAAGAGAACCGCGAATGGATCGTCAATGATATAAAATTCATAAACGATTCCATCAAGATCCTTCAGAATATCATTACCAAGAGAATTCAGAGAAATTCCATTGCAAGCTCCTTCAATTCCTTAGAGGCAGTACTTGATAATGTAGGTAGTGCCATCTATGTAAGGTGCATGAAGACCGATGAGCTGCTTTTTGCAAACAGAAGTCTTAAGAAGCACTTTGCAAAGGAGCTTCAGAAGAATACTCTTAAGGATCTTTTTGAGGGAAATATTCCGCCAAGAAGTCACAGCGGAAACTATGAGATATACTACGAAGCAAAGGACAGATGGTTTGATCTGTATTACACCAGGATCAAGTGGGTTGACGGAAGACTTGTATCCCTCTGTGCAATCTATGAGATCACTGAGAAAAAGATATATCAAAAACGCATAGAGCAGCAGGCCTACACTGATTTCCTCACAGGTCTTTACAACAGACTGTGCTGTGAGAGAGATCTTGTGACCTACGTTGAGCAGGCTAAAAAGAACAATACCAAGGGTATGCTCATGTACCTGGATCTGGATGATTTCAAGAAGATCAACGACGGTTTGGGACATCAGTACGGCGACGTACTTTTGCAGGATATCTCTTCGGCCATCAAGTCAATAGACGGCGTACAGAATTCCTGTTACAGAATGGGCGGTGATGAGTTTGTAATTATTGTTCCGCCTGAAAGCTATGACAGAGTTGACAGTATTCTTGAGGAGATAAAGAGAGCCTTTGCGACACCCTGGTACTTGAAGGATGGCGATTACTACTGCACCATGAGTATGGGTATCGTTGAATTTCCTACGGCAGGAGATACGGTTGAGGAGCTTATCCGTAAATCCGATATCGCCATGTACGAGGCCAAGAAGTCAGGTAAAAACAGAATATCACAGTATTCCGAGAGTATAGATGCATCCACTATCCGAAGACTTGATATGGAAAAAGCCATGTACAAGGCTGTAGAGGACAGCTGCAATGAGTTTGAGGTTTACTATCAGCCTATTTTACAGATAGATGATAAGGATCAGCTTGTGGCAGCAGAGGCCTTTGTGAGATGGGACAGCAGGACGCTGGGCATTGTCAGCCCTGCAGAATTTTTGTCACTGGCTGAGTATCTCGGACTTATCAATCCTATCGGAGAGTATGTCCTTAGGAGAGCCACCAAGCAGTGCGGAAGGTGGAGCAAGAAGCTTAAGCGCAAGATGAAGGTTCATGTAAACATGTCTGTTGTACAGCTGATGCAGCCGGATATTTCAGCGAAGATAGGAGAAGCTCTTGAGGAAGCGGGAATAGGGCCCGATCAGCTGATCCTGGATGTGGGCGAAGCTCTTACCATGAACAACACAGAGCGAACAAAGGGTGCCATAGAGAAAATCAGTGAGATGGGCGTAATGCTTTCTCTTGATGATTTCGGAACGGGTTACAGTTCCTTAAGCGGACTGCGTGCATATCCTTTCGCTGTTGTTAAGATAGACAGGACCATAACAAGTGAGCTTGGAAAAGAAAACTATGCGGCATCTCTCGTTCAGTCCCTTATGGATCTCTCCGGCGCCATAAATGCCGAAGTCTGCGTTGAGGGTATCGAGAAAAAGCAGCAGCTTAACGTTTTGAAGGATTTAAATGTTCCTCTGGCGCAGGGCCAGTATTTCTCTGAGCCTCTTAATGCTGCGGATTTTGAAAAGAAATTCGTAAAGTAGCGTAAAACCGCGGTTTTTCCTATGAGATGCAAAGGGCTTGCATTGTGTGGTAGAATAATATAAGCGGTGAAGTCTCGCTTTGAGGCTTCACTGTCACGAATTAAAGTATATTAGATTGGAATTACAGAAAATGTCAGAAGAATCAAGGAATTTTATTGAGCAGGAAATCGACAAGGATTTAAAGGAAGGTGTTTACGACCACGTTGTAACAAGATTTCCTCCTGAGCCGAATGGATTTTTACATATCGGTCACGCTAAGAGCATACTTTTAAACTATGGTCTTGCAAAAGAATATAACGGCAAATTCAACATGAGATTTGACGATACCAACCCCACCAAAGAGAAGTCCGAGTTCATGGACGCTATCATCGAGGATGTGAACTGGCTTGGGGCTGATTATGAGGACAGACTTTTCCATGCATCCGATTATTTCGATAAGATGTATGAGAATGCGGTTAAGCTTATTAAGAAGGGTAAGGCTTATGTTTCAGAGCTCACTGCTGAAGAGATGCGTGAGTACAGAGGAACTCTTACAGAGCCCGGTAAAAACGACCCTAACAGAGACAGAAGCGTAGAAGAGAACCTTCGTCTTTTTGAAGAGATGAAAAACGGCAGCGTTGAAGACGGTGCAATGACTCTCAGAGCAAAGATCGATATGGCATCACCTAATATCAACATGCGTGATCCCATCATCTACAGAGTTGCTCATATGACACATGCCCGCACAGGCGATAAGTGGTGCATCTATCCTATGTATGATTTTGCACATCCTATCGAGGATGCTGAAGAGGGAATCACACATTCCATCTGTACACTGGAGTTTGAGGACCACAGACCGCTCTATGACTGGGTTAAGATCGAGTGCGAATATGAGAATCCGCCACGTCAGATTGAGTTTGCAAAGCTCTATCTCCAGAACGTGGTTACAGGAAAAAGATATATCAAGAAGCTGGTTGAGGACGGCATAGTTGACGGATGGGATGATCCCAGACTTGTATCAATAGCAGCCCTTAGACGTCGCGGCTTCACACCGGAGTCAATTCAGAAATTCGTTGAGCTCTGCGGTGTAAGTAAGGCTAATTCAACAGCTGATTATGCAATGCTTGAGTATTGCATAAGAGAGGATCTTAAGCCTAAGGCTAAGAGAATGATGGCTATCCTTGATCCGGTAAAGCTCATCATCGATAACTATCCCGAGGGACAGATTGAGATGCTTCCTATAGAGAACAACAAGGAAGCTCCCGAGCTTGGAAACAGAGAGATTCCTTTTGGAAAAGAGCTTTGGATTGAGCGTGAGGACTTCATGGAGGAGCCTCCGAAGAAGTACTTCAGACTTTTCCCCGGTAACGAGGTTCGTCTTATGAACGCTTATTTCGTTACCTGCACAGGCTGTGTGAAGGATGCTGATGGCAATGTTACAGAGATTCACTGCACATACGATCCTGAGACCAAGGGCGGTGACAGCCCCGATGGCAGAAAAGTAAAAGGAACAATTCACTGGGTATCAGCTGATAAGTGCGGCGAAGCCACAGTAAGACTTTACGAGAACATTATTGATGAGGAAAAGGGTGTCTATAACGAAGACGGTTCACTTAACTTAAACCCCAATTCCATCACAGTTATTGAGAATGCTAAGCTGGAGCCCGAGCTTATGGAAGCTAAGGCTTATGATAAATTCCAGTTTGTAAGAAATGGATTTTTCTGTGTAGACAGTAAGGACTCCAAGGATGGAGCACCTGTATTTAACCGCATCGTTTCACTTAAGAGTTCATTTGTTTTACCGAAGGCGTAAGTTAGATATCATAGAGGAGACAAAATGGGATTTTTAGACGGACTTAAGAAATTTGGACTTGGAGCACTTGAAGAGGAAGAACTCTACGAGGATCCTAAAAAGAAGGCAGCAAAAAAGGAAGAGCCTAAAAGGCAGGCTCTGCCTCTAAATGAGGAGACTCTTGTTTTTGACAAGAAATACACTTGCCCTATCTGTGACACTGCATTTGATTCTAAGACAGTAAGATCAGGAAAAGTGCGTGTTAAGAGCCAGGATGTGGATCTTCGAAACACATACAATGAGATTGACCCAAGCAAGTACGACATAGTTACCTGTCCTAACTGTGGATATTCCACTCTGGCAAAATACTATGGAAATCTGACCAAGTTCCAGATCGATGAGATCAAGAATAAGATTAGTGCCAACTATAAAAAGCATGAGTTCGGCAAGGTGACCTACACCTACGAAGAAGCCAGAATGAGATACGAACTGGCTATTGCTACAGCAATGGTTAAGAAATCCAAGAACTCAGAGAAGGCATACCTTTGCCTTAAGATGGCATGGCTTATCCGCGGCGAGAACGAGCACATGGACCCTGCGACAGAGGGCTATGAGGATAAGCAGAAGGCCAATAAGGCTGAGGAGCTTGAGCTTCTTAAAAAGGCTCTCGACGGATTTGTAATTGCTAGACAGAGTGAGACACCTCCTATTGCCGGAATGGATGAGCTTACTCTTGACTATCTCATGGCTGCCATCGGTCTCGAGGTTAAGGATTATGATCTTGCCAACAAGATGGTCGGAAATATCATCATGTCAAGAACAGCTAACTCACGTCTTAAGGAGAAGGCAAAAGACCTTAAGGAAAAGATTGCTGAGGATATGAAGAATAATCCTCCTGCACAGGCATAAAACATAGAAAAGACCGGGATTATATCATTAAGTTAACCTTGGCCCGGACAACAAAAAGAATCCAAGAGGATGTCGGAGATGTTACGATATCCTCTTTTTCTTTGCGATTCAGACATTAGTTTAATGCTGTAACCCCAGTCCTGGTAAGCAATAGAGACTTTACATTTTTTACTTTTTTTTAATTTTTATCAATGTAAAATAATGAGATAATTATAGTAGCAGTTGCCGATTTTACCGGTAAAGGGAATGCCATAGGGAGTTAGCAGTCGAGGGTATTTTATGAAGCGGATTTTGAAAAAATACATGAGCCTCAAATACCGCATACCATCTATCATTATATTGAGCCTTCTGATATTAGGCTCATCGATAATCGGTATTTCATATAAGAGATACGAAGAAATTAACGTGGAGAAGCACGTTAAGATGGCACAAGGCATAACTATGCTTATGGCTGAGAACTTTGATGCCCAGAAGATAGATTATTATATGGAGAATAATTATTCCTTAGACGAGTATAAAGATCTTACTGAGCATTATAAGCTCATTATGGATAGCTACCTTGATGTAAAACACATATACATATATAAGTTTTACAAGGATAAAGAAGATGGTCCGTTAAACGGTCGTGTGATCGTGGATATGATTGAGACAGGCGAGGACAGTACGCTCTATGGATCTATCGCCACGGTTGGAAATACTTATTTAGCAGACGAAGAGACCGCCGCTGTCTATGACCGAATGATTTCCGGTCAGGAATGTGTATTTGAAAAAAACCGGATAGGCGAGAGGGAAGTTACGTTCCTTGCGTATATCAAGCCGGTAATGGACAGCGAAGGTAATTATATGTGCAGTATGGGTGTTGATTTCTCTCTCAATGAGCTGTACGGAAAAGGAATCCAGTTTATTATTGAGCTGTTGGTGGTAATAACGGTTGTAATACTTGCTGTTATCATAGGTGTAAATATCCTGCTCTCTGTAATTCTGTTCAGACCCCTTGAAAAGATGACAAGCTGTATCCAGTCCTTTAAGTTTGATACAGACAAAGACAGGTTCGATAACCTAAACGGATTCGAATCACTGAACATTCATCTGAATAATGAGATAGATGAGCTGTATAACGCTTTGCTTCTTTCGCTTAAGGACAGTGCTTATTATGTGTCCAGCTTCAACAGGGCCAAGAATGAGATAGAAGAAATAAGCGAAACGGCCTACAAGGACGCCCTGACTTCCGTTGGCAGTAAAACGGCCTACAATGGCGCTATAGCTAAGTTGCAGGAAGATGTTGATGAGAAAAAGCTGTTTTGTTTTGGCTTCGTGATGATTGACGTGAATAATCTTAAGTATGTGAATGATACTTATGGCCACGAGCTGGGCGATGAATATATAAAGGGGTGTTGTAGTATTATATGCAACGCTTTCAAGAAATCGCCGGTATTTCGAATTGGCGGGGATGAATTTGTGGTCATTCTAAAGGATGCTGATTATGATACCAGGATGGAACTTGTAGATGATATGGAGAATGCTTTCACAGCGGCTTACAACAATATGGAAGTAGAACCGTACTACAGGTACTCGGCTTCTTATGGACATGCAATCTTTGATCCATTGCTTGACAAGTCAGTTGAGGAAGTACTAAAAAGAGCTGACCAGCGGATGTACGAATATAAGAAAGAGTTCAAAAGAGTTAACGGAAGTTACAGATGACTATAAAAAGACCCGCGGGATCAAGATAATCCTGCGGGCCATAAAAATCTCATATTTGGTAAATCAAAGTGCGCCGTCCATCTTCTTGAGATCATTTATATCATCGTCTTCATCATCGAAGAACTCTTCTGTTTTAACGGGCTCGCTATCTTCAGAATCATCATCTTCGTCTGCAAGATCCTCTTCAGCAGCTGAAGAATTGAGGCTTACATAGTGACGTCCGATGGAACTCTTAGGCTCCTCATCATCAAGATCCTCTTCATCAAATTCCTCAAAATCATCGAAGTCATCATCAAAATCTGAATCCTTCTGTGTAAGATAATAATAAACACCTGCAGCGGCAGCGCCTGCAGCAGCTGCAAAAAGAACTATTTTTCCAAAATGCTTAGACATATATTCTCCCTTCATAATGTAGCCCTGCTTGGATTTGTAAAAAATACAACAGAACATAAATTGATTTTAATACAAATTGTCAGATAAGAAAAGCACTTGAGATTAAATCGTTGAAAAAAATGCCAGAAAATGCTATATTTAAATGGACTAAGCCGGTCAATCACAGGAGATCCTTTTTCTATGAATGAGAAGTTTTTTGACTTAAAGAAAGAAAAGCAGGACCGAATAATCAATGCAGCGCTTAAGGCATTCGCACTTGGCGGTTATATGCATGCGAGCACTGATGATATAGTGAGAATGGCCGGAATTAGTAAGGGGTTAATTTTTCATTATTTCGAAACCAAGCTGGGGTTATATCAATTCGTCTACGATTACAGCACCCGTGTTATAAATATTGAGATCAACACGGGTATTTCCAAGGATGAGACAGACTTTTTTACAATTAGGGAGGAAGTTGAGAAGGTGCTTGCAACCTGTATGAAGCAGTATCCTTACATTCGTCTGTTTTTGTACAGTGCAGCCAGAGAAGATACTCCAGAAGCTGCAACTGCCATTCTTCCTGCGAGAGAAGCTTTCGAGGCGAACTTAAAGAGTATCCTGGACAGGGGCGATATAACAAGATTTAAACAGGATGCCAATTATGAGCTGGTTGAGAATATAGTGGAGATGACAAAGGAAGGAGTGCTGCAAGGCAGGTTTAGGGAGGGCGATTTCAGAGCTGATGATTATCTTGCTGAGGTCATCAGATATCTGGAGATGCTAAGAGTTTTGACATACGACTGATTACCGTGAAGTAAAATTGCCGGATTTTTCCGGAGAAATTAAGGAGGCACAAAATGGGTAAATTTGTGGTTGCTGGTATTACGCAGGTTGAAACGATTGTCAGAGTGGACAAGGTTCCGATAACCTATGCTCCCTTAACAACTCAGGTCAATTCGATCTACACCGGTCTTGGCGGGGATGCTTACAATGAATCTCTTGCGCTCAGATGGCTCGGAGATGAGGTTGAATTTATGTCTATAATCGGCCGTGACAGGTCTGTTGATGAGCTTAATCCGCCCGGAAACAAGATTCAGCTGTCCACTAATTATGTGGTTCAGATGATGGAAGAAACCCCGAACTGTGTCATCCTTTATGATAAGGACAGACAGAAGCAGATTTTTGAGGATATCAAGGACCTTCGAGATAAGGTATATGACATGTCCATGTTTGCACCTCTTGCAGGCTGGGCTGACATGATGGTTCTTGCAAATGCTAACTTCTGCAGACCTTTTGCAATAGCAGCTGCCGAGCATGGTAAAAAGCTTGCGGTAAATATCCGTAATTTCTGCAGAGAGAAGGAAAAATATAACAGAGATTTCCTGGATGCTGCATCAATCCTTTATTTCTCGGATGATCAGCTGGAAGAGGATCCCTATGATTTCATAAGGGGAATCAGTAAGACCTACGGAACAGAGATCATCATTATGGGTCGCGGTTCAAAGGGTGTAATCCTCTTTGATAAGAAGGGAGAGTTCATCGCAGATTATAAGACGGTTAAGACAAACGAGATCGTCAATACTGTCGGTGCAGGTAATGCGCTTTTTGCATGCTTCCTTCACTACTATCAGGAGACAGGCGATTCTGTTAATGCTATTAAGAATGCACTGCTGTTCTCATCCTACAAGATTGGTTATATGGGAACATCAAACGGATTCATGACCACAGAGCAGATGGATCAGTGGAGAAATCTTATCTGGGGTATTCGTGATAATGGGCTGTAAAAATTGATGCCTTTGGGTGGTTATCGCGTATTAATTTTAGGTAATACAAATTTTTACATATAAAGAAGGACAAATTGAAATGGCAAAGAAAGTAAAGAATCCAAGAAAATGCGGTGTGCTTATGCCCATTTTCAGCCTTCCGTCTAAATACGGAATCGGCACATTTTCCAAGGAGGCATACGAGTATGTAGATTTCCTTGCAGATGCTGGTCAGAGCTACTGGCAGCTTCTGCCTCTTGGACCCACAAGCTACGGAGACTCTCCGTATCAGTCATTCTCAACCTATGCAGGAAATCCCTATTTTGTGGATCTTGAGAAGCTTATCGAGGAAGGCTATCTTAAGGCTGCAGATCTTGAGAAGGTTAATTTTGGTTCAGATCCTGAGCATGTTGATTATGAGCGTCTTTTCAAGAACCGCTATGTGGTTTTGGAGACAGCTTATGTTAACAGCGGCCTTTCTGCAAATAGCAAGAAAAAGCCTAAGGCTGAGCTCAAGAAAGAATTCGATGCTTTTGTTAAGGAAAACGCAGATTGGGTAGAGGACTATGCTCTTTATATGTCTCTTAAGATGCGCTATGACGGTCTTAGCTGGGTTGAGTGGCCTGAGGGTCTTCGCCTCAGAAAGAAGAAGGATCTTGATGAAGCAAAGAAAAAATATGCTGATAAGATCGGTCTTCATAAGTTCATCCAGTTCCTTTTCATGAAGCAGTGGTTTGAGCTTAAGGCTTATGCTAACAGCAAGGGAATAGATATCATCGGTGATATTCCGATTTACGTGGCTTTCGATTCTGCGGATACATGGGCAAATCCGCAGCTTTTCCAGCTTGATAAGAAGAATCTTCCGATAGCTGTTGCGGGATGTCCGCCAGATGCTTTTTCAAGAACAGGACAGCTTTGGGGTAATCCGCTCTATAAGTGGGATTATCATGAAGAGACAGGCTTTAAGTGGTGGATCGCAAGAATCCGCGGCTGCTACAAGCTTTATGACGTTATCAGAATCGATCACTTCAGAGGTTTTGATGAGTATTATTCAATTCCTTACGGCGATCCCACAGCTGAGAACGGTAAATGGGTAAAGGGCCCCGGCTACAAGCTTTTTGATGTAATGAAGAAGGAGCTTGGCAATATCAGAGTCATCGCTGAGGATCTTGGATACCTCACACCTTCTGTAATTGCCCTTGTTAAAAAGACAGGGTTCCCCGGAATGAAGATTTTGCAGTTTGCATTCGATGCAAGAGAAGAGAGTGATTATCTGCCTCACAACTATGTGAAGAACAGTATCGTTTACACCGGAACCCACGATAACGATACAACCCTTGGATGGTTTAAGACCATTCCGAGAACCGATAAGGCTTTCGCTAAGAAGTATCTGAACCTTAAGTCCAATAAGAATGTGACCTGGGAGTTCATAAGGGCTACCTTCATGAGCGTATCGGATACAGCTATTATTCCTATGCAGGACTATCTGGAGCTTGGAAGCGAAGCCAGAATCAATACACCTTCAACACTTGGTAAGAACTGGACATGGCGTATGAAGAGTGATGCCATCACACCTGAGCTTGCCGAGAGAATGAAGGATATGGCAAAGACCTACGGAAGATGTGCTAATGTCTAAGATTACTATTGTTGATGTGGCAAGACTGTCCGGCGTTGGTGTCAGCACAGTCTCCCGCGTCATCAACGGACATTTGGACGTAAGCGCCAAAACCAGAGAAAAGGTTCTTTCTGTCATAAAGGAAACGGGGTATGTTCCAAATGACAGTGCAAGAAATTTAAAGCGCACCGATGCCAAGTGTATCGGTGTTGTTATAAAGGGAATCACCAATCCTTTTTTCACACCCATGATAGATATTCTGGAGAAGGAGATAGACAGGCAGAATTATGCCCTGGTCCTTCGCCATGCAGGTGCGGAGGAGGATGAAGCGGACGTTGCTCTTGAGCTTGAAAATGAAAAACGCTTAAGGGGAATTATTTTCCTCGGAGGAGGAACGGAGCAGTCAAGACAAAAGCTCCGTGAGCTTAAGATTCCGGCTGTTTTCTCAACTATAGGTGCCACTCTTCTTGATGAAAACACCACTGCGGAGTATTCCACAGTATCGGTTGACGATAGGATTGAAGCAAGACATATAACTCAATATCTTATGAATCTTGGGCACACCAATATAGCCATAATAACCGAGGCTATGGGAAGGCGCTCTGTCGGACACCTTCGTCTGGAAGGATATCGTGATGCTTTTGTCATGAGGAAGATTCCTGTTGATGAAGGGAATATTTTTTATGTAGATCAGACCATGGAGCATTTCTCAGTGGAGAATGGCTATAGAACCACCCAGAGAATTATTGAGTCGGGAAAAGATATATCAGCAATTTTCTGCGTGACAGATCTTTTGGCAATAGGTGCCATGAGAGCTATTGCCGATGCGGGCTTAAGGGTACCTGAGGATATCAGCGTATGCGGCTTTGACGGAATGGAGATTGGGAGATATTCAAATCCCAGACTTACTACAATCAGTCAGCCTTTAGATCAGATTTCAAGGGAAACGGTGAAGCTTCTTTTTGACATCATTGAGTCAAGAAGCAGTCACAGACATATTGTTTTTCCGGGAGAACTTATAATAGGCGAATCGACAATCAAGCATTTCGTAGAATAATGAGGCTTTTATGAGGGGAAGCTACATTAAGAAAATCATCAGTATTTTATTGGCGGCAGTACTTGTAGTGTCGTGCGTGGGCTGCGGCCTTTTTGGCGGCGAAGATACCTTCGATCCCAATGAAGCCAATACTAACTACATTACCTGCATGATCTGGGATCGGGGAGATTTGCCGGATGGCGTTGGCTTTGATGATAACGCTCTTGCCGTATGGATCAGAAATCAGGTGCAAAAAGAGACCGGAGTTGAGGTTCATTTTACTTCTGTAAAAAGAGAGAACACCAATGAAACCGTCCAGAAGATGATCGATGATGGAACTGCACCTGACATAGTTTTTTCTTACTCCAAATCTCTTTTTGGAAAACTGGCAGGCATGGGACAGATATCCGACCTGACAGAGGCTTATAAGAATTATGGCAAGGACATTTCGAAGAACATCGGTGAACTGCAGAAGATGGGACAGTACAATGACCTGCAGGCAGCCATCGTAAAGCACAGAGGCTTTGTGATGCCAAGGCATGTGGCATATGTCAGAAGAGACTGGTGTGAAGCTCTTGGAATGAATGAGCCTACTAATAAGGAAGAGCTTGAGAAATACCTCTACGCCGTGAAAGAAAAGAATCCCGGCGGAGTGGATGACGTTATACCCTGGGCTATGGGCGGTACGATCAACTCTGAGAAGGCCTACAACAGTTTTGTTGGATCATTTATCGAAGAGCTAAGCCCCAGGGACTCATATCTTTACTCGGAAAGATTTTTGGTTCTTACAGATGAAGCAAATATCGGACTTAAGGAGCTTAACAGATACTACAATGACGGACTTATAACGCTGGATTTTGCCGCAGACAAGGATAATACAAAATTTATGGAGGCCATAAAGAGCGGTAAGGTTGGATTTTTCGTGGATGATAACACTGCACCCTTCAGTCTTTTTGCTGAACTGAATAAGAATGAAGGTCATATCTGCTTTGATCCTGTTATGTGTTTTGATCTTCCGAATGGCGGATACAGGAATGTCTGTGAGCCTTCAACCGGACTTTATATCATGGTTCCAAACAGAAGTAAGGACAAGGTAGATGCGGTAATGAAGTACCTCAACTGGCTTGCGGTTACTGAGAACGCTGTGGATGTAGCATATACACCGGATCATAAGCTGACAGACAAGGGTGCGCCAAGGGATCTTACAAGCGATGAGCTTAAGGAAAATAAGTATCCCGGAACACCTCATGACTACTGCATTGTTAATAACCTGTTTTTCGAGAATGACAGAGAAAAGCAGATTTCAACATGGGCTTATGGATCTGACTGGGCAGATCAGGAGTGGTATGAGAAGTTCTATGATGTATGTACCACGGACAACTACTTTTTCTTAACAAGTAATGTATCTCTTGAGCCTGAGGCGAAATATCAGACGAAGCTTGATCAGATGGTGGTTGAATACGCATATAATCTTATTTGCTGTAATCCGGCAGATTTTAATGAGATAAGGCTCGATGAGGAAAACAGGCTTATGAAGAATGGTCTCGGAGAGATACTCGATGAAAGAGCTGCCTATTTTGACAGCGGTGCAATTAAATACTAAATACTTAATGCAATTGGGAGGATGAATTATGGCAAAAATAGCAATTTTTCTTGCAAACGGATTTGAAGAAATAGAGGCTCTTACTGTGGTTGATCTGTGCAGAAGAGCAGGTCTTACAATAGATATGGTGTCTGTAACGGATTCTCTTCAGGTTACAGGCTCCCATGGAATCGAGGTAAAGGCGGATAAGGTTATTGACGAGCTTGACTTTGATGCTATGGATATGCTGGTGCTTCCTGGCGGACTTCCGGGAACCACAAACCTTGAAAACACGGAGAAGCTCATGGATAACATCCGTGCCTTTGACAGCAAGGGTAAATTCATAAGTGCAATCTGCGCTGCCCCCGGAGTATTCGGAAGAGCAGGCCTTCTTCAGGGCAAAAAGGCATGTGTATTCCCGGGACTTGAGGGTGAGCTTAAGGGTGCAGATGTTCAGATGAGCGAGACCACAGTTGACGGACATATTCTTACAAGCAGAGGCATGGGAACAGCTATGGCCTTCGGACTTGCTATAGTAGAGCGCTTCTGCGGCAAGGAAACAGCAGATGAGCTTGGCAAAAAAGTTGTTTACAGGCTCTGATCCCGGAACGAGGATATGTGATGGGCGTTGAGATAGAAAGAAAATTCACGGTAAAAGAGCTTCCGCAAAACCTTGAGCAGTACCCGGTTCATATTATTGAGCAGGGGTACCTTTGCGTAGTTCCCGCCATCAGGGTTAGGCGCGAGGATGATACCTTTTATATGACCTACAAGAGCCATAAGGATTTTGGTAAGCAGGGCGTTTTCTCCGAGGCTGGGGATATTGGCAAGATAGAATACAATCTTCCTCTTGATAAGGATTCCTACGAGCATCTGGTAGTAAAAGCGGATGGGAATGTGATTTCAAAAAAGAGATATATTATTCCTATTAATAGTGATGCTTTTGATTCATCGGACGAAAAGAGTAGGGCTCTTATGGATTCACTAAAGATTGAGCTTGATGTTTTTGAAGGAAAATTCGACGGAAGAATCCTTGCAGAGGTGGAATTTCCGGATGAGGAGACGGCAGCAGCCTACAAGCCGGCATCGTGGTTTGATGAGGATGTGACGGGAGATGTGAGGTACAGCAATGCTCACATGAGTACCGAATAAAACGGGTATAAAATTAGTTGTGGAAATTGACAGCGACCTATGTTATAATCGTTAGGCGATTGTGCCTATAGATTTTGGCATAGGTCGCTTTACATAGATAAAAACAGCACAATATGTGTAATTATTTTTATGTTTTAGTTCAGATATGTATTAATAGGAGGAATTAAACTTAATGAGCGTATCAGTAGAAAAGCTCGAGAAGAGCATGGCTAAGCTTACAATCGAAGTTGCAGCAGATGACTTTGATAAAGCAATCGACAAGGTTTTCAACAAGCAGAAGTCTAAGATCCAGATTCCCGGTTTCCGTAAGGGTAAGGCTCCCCGTCATATGATCGAGCGTATGTACGGTAAGGAGATTTTCTTCGAGGATGCAGCTAACGAGCTGATCAATCAGGAATATCCCAAGGCAGTTGATGAGTGTGGCGAGGACGTAGTTTCCAATCCTGAGATCGATGTTACACAGATCGAGGCAGGCAAGCCTTTCATCTTCACTGCTACTGTAGCACTTAAGCCCGAGGTTAAGCTTGGTAAGTACAAGGGTGTATCTGTTGAGAAGGCAGACCTTGATGTTACCGAGGACGAGATCAATGCTGAGATCGACCAGGAGAGAAGCAGAAATGCAAGAACAGTAGAGGTTACAGATCGTAAGGTTCAGAACGACGATATCGTAACTCTTGATTTCGAGGGATTTGTTGACGGTGTTGCATTTGAAGGCGGTAAGGGCACAGATTATCCTCTTACAATCGGTTCAGGTTCATTCATCCCCGGCTTCGAGGAGCAGCTTGTTGGATTTGAAATCGGTCAGGAAGGCGACGTTAACGTTAAGTTCCCTGAGGACTATCATTCAGAGGATCTTGCAGGTAAGGACGCTACATTCAAGTGCACAGTTAAGGGCATCAAGGTAAGAGAGCTTCCTGAGCTTAATGATGAGTTTGCAAGCGATGTTTCAGAGTTTGAGACAGTTGCTGAATATAAGGAAGACGTTAAGAAGAAGCTTACAGAGCGTAAAGAGGCTGAGGCTAAGGCTAAGAAGGAAGATCAGGCTGTTAAGGCTGTAATCGAGGATTCCGAGATGGAGCTTCCTGAGAAGATGATCGAGACTCAGCAGCGTCAGATCGTTAATGATTTCGCTCAGAGACTTCAGTATCAGGGCATGGATATGAATCAGTATATGCAGTACACAGGCAATACTGTAGACCAGCTCCTTGAGCAGGTTAAGCCTCAGGCTGTAGAGCGCATTCAGTCAAGACTTGTTCTTGAGGCAGTTGCAGCAGCAGAGAAGCTTGAAGCTACTGAGGAAGAAGTTGATGAAGAGCTTAAGAAGATGGCTGATCAGTACAAGATGGAGATTGAGAAGCTTAAGGAGCTCATGGGCGAGCGTGAGATCAAGACTCTTAAGGATGATCTTGCAGTTCAGAAGGCAGCTAAGTTCCTTGTAGACAATGCTAAGGAGACAGCAGCTAAGAAGACAACAAAGAAGGCAGCAGCTAAGAAGGACGAGGATGCAGCTGAGGAGAAGCCGAAGCGCACACGTAAGACTGCAGCTAAGAAGGATGACGAGACAGCAGAGGAGAAGCCGAAGCGTACTCGTAAGACAGCAAAGAAGACAGAAGAGTAATTCTTCTTTATTGAGAATCCCGGTGCTAATCCACCGGGATTTTTTCATTATAATCGGGAAAAATTCCATAAAGTTGCGAAATGGATTCTTTGTGGGTATAATAATGTAGTATATTTATAAATAAAATTAAAAAGGGAGCAATGAATATGAGTTTAATACCTTATGTCATAGAACAGACGAGCCGCGGTGAGCGCTCATACGATATTTATTCAAGACTTTTAAAGGAGAGAATCGTTTTCCTTGGTGAGGAAGTTAATTCTGTTTCAGCAAGCGTTGTTGTAGCACAGCTTCTTTTCCTTGAGGCAGAGGATCCCAGTAAGGATATCCACATGTATATCAACAGCCCCGGTGGTGAGATCACATCCGGTATGGCTATCTACGATACAATGCATTATATCAAGTGCGACGTTAGCACAATCTGTATCGGTATGGCTGCAAGCATGGGGGCATTCCTTCTTGCAGGCGGTGCAAAGGGCAAGCGTATGGCACTTCCCAATGCAGAGATCATGATCCATCAGCCCCTTGGCGGAGCTCAGGGTCAGGCAACTGAGATTGAGATTGCTGCTAAGCATATCATCCGTACAAAAGAAAAATTGAATACATTACTTGCTGAGAACACAGGCAAGCCCTATGAGCAGATTGCTCAGGATACAGAGCGTGACAACTGGCTTTCAGCTCAGGAAGCGCTCGAATATGGTCTTATCGATTCAATCGTAGAGTCAAGACCTAAGGATAAGGAAGAGGATAAGTAATATGGCATCAAAGAACAATGGAGAAATTCGCTGCTCTTTTTGCAATAAGACACAGAATCAGGTAAAGAAGCTTATTGCAGGACCTGCAGGAGTTTATATCTGTGATGAGTGTGTAGATATCTGCGCAGACATCATAGAGGAGGAGTTTGAGGATGAGCCTATAGCTCATGATGATAGTGATATCAACCTGCTCAAACCCGTAGAGATTAAGAACTTTTTGGATGAATATGTAATCGGACAGGACGAAGCAAAGAAGGTTTTATCTGTATCCGTTTACAACCATTACAAGAGAGTACTTGCACCTAAGGCACACAATGTGGATGATGAGGTTGAACTTCAGAAGAGTAACATCATCATGGTAGGCCCCACAGGTTCAGGTAAAACATATCTGGCACAGACACTGGCTAAGATTATAAATGTTCCTTTTGCAATAGCTGATGCTACAACTCTTACAGAGGCCGGCTATGTAGGTGAGGACGTTGAGAATATTCTTCTTAAGCTTATCCAGGCTGCTGACTACGATGTAGAGAGAGCTCAGTACGGTATCGTTTATATCGATGAGATAGATAAGATAACCAAGAAGAGCGAGAACGTATCAATCACAAGAGATGTATCAGGTGAAGGCGTACAGCAGGCATTGCTTAAGATTATCGAGGGTACAACTGCAAGTGTTCCGCCTCAGGGTGGACGTAAGCATCCTCATCAGGAGCTTATTCAGATCGATACATCAAATATTCTTTTCATATGCGGCGGAGCCTTTGATGGTCTTGATAAGATCGTAGAGGCAAGACTTGACCGCAACTCAATCGGATTTAACGCTGAGATCGCTGATAAGAGCGAGCGCGAGATCGGTGAGGTTCTTAAGGAGGTAACACCTCAGGATCTTACCAAGTTTGGTCTTATCCCTGAGTTTGTAGGTCGTGTTCCGATTTGTGTGACACTTGAAGGTCTTAACAAGGAAGCTCTTGTAAGAATCCTCACTGAGCCCAAGAATGCGCTGGTTAAGCAGTATCAGAAGCTGTTTGATTTTGATAATGTAAGACTTACATTCGAAGGCGATGCGGTTGAGAAGATCGCTGAGCTTGCACATGAGAGAAAGACAGGAGCAAGAGGTCTTCGCTCCATCATGGAAAAGGCTATGATGGACGTAATGTA
The DNA here is from genome assembly GCF_000424265.1 of Butyrivibrio sp. WCD3002. Taxonomy (GTDB): domain Bacteria; phylum Bacillota; class Clostridia; order Lachnospirales; family Lachnospiraceae; genus Butyrivibrio. The sequence continues at coordinate 11,631 of NZ_AUJO01000012.1, read as the reverse complement.
TGAGATTCCTTCAGATGACAACATTTCAGAGTGTGTCGTAACAGAGGAATCTGTATCAGGAAATGCACAGCCTCTTATCGTCTATAAGGACGAGGTTAAGAGACTTAAGCCTGCAAAATGAATTTAAAGAACTAAAATTATAGGCAGAGGTGCATAGCATCCCTGCCTTAAGTAATTATTTACTGAGGTATATATGGTAATTAAGAAAGTAAATCTTGAAACAGTAATAGGAGTTACAAGTAAGCTTCCGCAAAATGATAAGCCTGAGTTCGCGTTTGCAGGCAAAAGTAATGTGGGTAAGTCATCACTTATCAATGGGCTGATGAATCGTAAGCATTATGCAAGAGTCAGCCAGGAACCCGGTAAGACTCAGACCATAAACTATTACAACATAAATGAGGAGTTTTATCTTGTGGATCTTCCGGGATATGGCTTTGCCAAGGTGCCGGAATCAGTTAAGAAGCAGTGGGGCAAAATGATAGAGAATTATCTTCATAAGTCCCGCATGCTTAAACAGATTTTCCTGCTTATTGATATACGACACGATCCTTCCGCCAATGATAAGATGATGTATGACTGGATTGTGGATTCAGGTCTTACACCTATCATTATTGCAACTAAATCCGACAAGCTTAAAAAGAGCCAGATAGAAACTCATATAAATGCCATAAAGAATGTACTTGGAATGCCTGAGGACGGACTGGTTCTTCCTTTCTCTGCACAGAGTAAAGCAGGCAGGGAAGAAATATATGAGGTTATGGAAAGCATCCTCGCAAAAGAGGCTGAGGAAGCCGAATAATAAACAGGGAGCAGGGGTATGGAATTTTTTGTAAAGCTTAAAACTAATTTTCTTGTTGATGCAATTGCACTTATAGTGCTTGGGGCAGTTCTTATTTTTCTTCCGGGAGCAAGTCTTACGCTCCTGACCAAGGTTATTGGCGGAGTTGTTACAACAGCGGGTGCACTTTCGATAATCGGAAGCCTTGTGTCAAAACAGCAGAACGTGTTAACCAAAAACAGTTCTATCGGTTTTGGCATAGTAATCGCTGTTGTTGGAATCTGGATTTTCATCAATCCTCACTTTTTCGAGGCAATCATTCCCGTAATCGCAGGCGTTATCATGTTATTCAGCGGACTTATGAATCTTGGTGAGTCCCTTAGTCTTGCGCGAAGCCACTACGGCAATTGGTGGTTTGCGCTTATTCTTGCAGTTCTGACTATTGGCGGCGGAGCATTTCTTTTATTTAATCCCTTAAAATCTATGGCATATATTGTGCAGATTATCGGCGCAGCTTTCCTCTACAACGGAGTTTCCAATCTGTGGATCGTATCAAGGGTCCACAAGGTGGATAAGGTAAACCGCAAGGAAATAGTGGATGTGGAGAGCAAAGAGGTTAATGCTGACAAAAGCAAAGAGGAAGAAAAGTAAGTTTTTGTAAGCAAGTTGACATGATAAAAAATGTGTGTTATACATGATATAGAACAAGTGAAACAAAGCGCTGTTCATGGCGCTTTTTTCTATATTGCCAAGAGGTGATAGTTATGAAGATGGACAGATTTACACAAAAATCAATAGAAGCAATCCAGAATATGGAGAAGGTGGCTCTTGATTACGGTAATCAGGAGATAGAGCAGGAGCATTTGCTATACAGTCTGATGACGATTGAGGACAGTATCATTCCCAAGCTCCTTGAGAAGATGGGAGTTGATAAGGATGTTTTCTTAAGCCGTGTGGATGATGCTCTCAAAAAGCGCACCAAGGTCCAGGGCGGAAGAACCTACGTGGGAGGAGATCTTAATAAGGTTCTTATTAAGAGCGAAGATGAGATGAAGGCTATGGGAGATGAGTATATCTCTGTAGAGCATATCTTTCTTACGATGATCAAGTATCCTAATCGCGAAGTAAAGGCTATCTTTCAGTCCTTTGGAATTGACAGGAACAGATTTCTTCAGGCTCTTTCAGAAGTTAGAGGAAACCAGAAGGTGGTTTCGGATAACCCGGAGGCAACCTATGACACTCTTGAGAAATACGGAACCGAGCTTGTTGCAAAGGCAAGAGATCAGAAGCTTGAGCCTGTAATTGGACGTGATTCCGAGATCAGGAATGTTGTAAGAATTCTTTCCAGAAAAACCAAGAATAACCCTGTTCTTATAGGTGAACCGGGTGTTGGTAAAACGGCGGTTGTAGAGGCCCTTGCACAGAGAATTGCTGCAGGAGATGTTCCACAGGCCCTTGTAGATAAAAAGATTTTTTCTCTTGATATGGGTGCTCTTGTTGCAGGCGCAAAGTACAGAGGTGAATTTGAGGAACGTCTTAAGGCTGTTTTGCAGGATGTAAAAGAGTCTGACGGTGAGATCATTCTTTTCATAGACGAGCTTCATACAATAGTGGGAGCAGGCAAAACTGATGGCGCGCTTGATGCCGGAAATATGCTTAAGCCCATGCTTGCAAGGGGCGAGCTTCACTGCATAGGTGCCACAACTCTCAATGAGTACAGACAGTATATCGAGAAGGATGCTGCCCTTGAGAGACGTTTCCAGCCTGTAATGGTATCAGAGCCTACGGTTGAGGATACAATCAGTATACTTAGAGGACTTAAGGAGAGATATGAGGTTTATCATGGCGTAAAGATCATGGACTCTGCCCTTGTAAGTGCTGCTACTCTCAGTAACAGGTATATTTCAGACAGATTCCTTCCCGATAAGGCAATCGACCTTGTGGATGAGGCATGTGCTCTTGTAAAGACTGAGATGGATTCCATGCCCACAGAGCTGGATGAGCTGAATAGAAAGATCATGCAGATGCAGATTGAGGAGAAGGCTCTTGAGAAGGAGGATGATTCTCTTAGTAAAGAGAGACTTGCGAATCTGCAAAAAGAACTGGCAGAGCTTAAGAGTGATTTCGATAATCAGAAGGCTCGCTGGATGAATGAAAAAGAGACTGTGGACAGACTTGCGGTTATTCGTGAAAAAATCGAGAGCGCTAACAACGAGCTGCAGATTGCAAACAGAAATAATGATTTTGATAAGGCAAGTGAGCTTCAGTACGGAACGATTCCTGCTTTGAAAAAAGAGCTTGAGCTGGAGGAGCAAAAGGCAACATCCAAAGAGCTGTCCCTTGTCCATGAGAATGTATCCGACGAGGAGATCGCAAGTATTATATCAAGGTGGACCGGCATCCCTGTAGCAAAGCTTACAGAGAGTGAAAGAAATAAGACTCTTCATCTTGAGGATGAGCTTCATAAGAGAGTAATAGGACAGGATGAAGCTGTTACCAAGGTTGCAGAAGCTATCATGAGATCCAAGGCAGGTATCAAGGATCCCGGTAAGCCAATTGGTTCCTTTATGTTCCTTGGTCCTACAGGTGTAGGTAAAACAGAGCTTGCAAAGAGCCTTGCTGCGGCACTTTTTGATGATGAAAATAACATTGTCAGAATCGATATGAGTGAGTACATGGAGAAATACAGCGTATCCAGACTGATCGGAGCACCGCCCGGATATGTTGGCTATGAGGAGGGCGGCCAGCTCACAGAGGCTGTTCGCAGAAAGCCTTATGCGGTAGTTTTATTTGATGAGGTTGAAAAGGCACATCCCGATGTTTTCAATGTGCTTCTTCAGATACTTGACGACGGACGTGTTACGGATTCTCAGGGCAGGACTGTTGACTTCAAGAATACAATCCTCATTATGACCTCAAATATCGGAGCCCAGTATCTGCTTGATGGTATAAATGAAGACGGGACTATCAGCGAGGAGGCTGAGAATGAAGTATTTGATGAGCTCCATGATCACTTCAGACCTGAGTTTTTGAATCGTCTTGATGAGATGATTCTGTTTAAGCCTCTTACAAGAGAGAATATTGGCGGAATAGTTAAGCTGATTGTGGCTGATCTTAACAGAAGACTTGAGGATAGGGAAATAGATATAACACTTACTCCCGAGGCTGAGGAGTTTGTTGCGGATAATGCCTATGATGCAAATTATGGTGCAAGACCTGTTAAGAGATTCGTTCAGAAGTATGTGGAGACCTTATCAGCAAAGCTGATTCTGGAAGACAGAGTTGAGCCTCATGATACTATTGAAATCTACGTGGAAGGAGGAAGTCTTGCGGCTCGTCCGGTTAAGGCAAAAGAACAGTGATGATACCTAAGGATCCTGTGATGTTGCTCAGTTACATAAATACTCAGCTAAGAGATAATTACGGAAGTCTTGAGGCTTTGGCTGAAGGTCTTGATATCGGCGAAAGCGGCCTTGAAGAAATAATAAAAAAGCTTGAAGCCATAGGCTATAGCTATGATTCTGAGAGAAATACTTTCAAATGATTTAGGTGAATTATTGCTGTTGATTAACAATTATTGCTATCATTTAAAATTTTCATACAATTAATCGTTTGCGGAAAGAATTTCATGGTATAATCTAATAGGTTAGTTCTAAAAAATATTACGTAAAACCGAAAGGAGATCATCAATGAAGGGGAAGAAACAATTAGGATTAATGCTTATGACTTTTGCTATTGCACTGGTTATGTGCTTTGGTGTAAAGCTGCAGGCAAAAGCTCAGCTCGACAAGGATGCTGAGTTCTACAACACAGGTATCGGCAACGGTGAGGCTGCACAGGCTGTTAAATACATTGTAACAAAGAAGTCATCAGCCAAAAGCTCGGAGGAGGCAGAAAATAAGATTGGTGAGTGCAAGGTTGTAGGTGTTAAGAATAGTGCAAGTACAATCATTATCCAGGCATATCCGAAGGATGAAGATGGCTATGTATACCACACAGTTGGTATTTGCAACGGCGCTTTCAGAGATAACAAGAAGCTTAAGTATGTTCAGATCAATGCAGGTATGGGAACAAAGGAAATCGCTGCTTATGCATTCAGCGGATGCTCAAATCTGAAGAAGGTTGTTATTCAGGATTCAGCAATCAATAAGATTGGTGAGAAGGCATTCTTCAACTGCAAGAAGCTTGCAACATTTGAAATCTATTCAAAGAAGCTCACAAAGAGCAGCGTTAAGGCTAATGCATTCAAGAATGTAAAGAAGGTTAAGGTTCTCGCTCCCAGCAGCAGCGTTGCAAAGAAGTATGCTACATACTTCAAAAAGCGCGGTGCTAAGACTGTAACCTATGGCTCATTAGACTGATAGTTTAGATCAGATTCATATAAGCTAAAGATAACAATCCCCGAAAGAGTCGGAAATCTAAGGATTTTCCTCTTCTTTCGGGGATTGCGTGCGTTTACAACATGATGTATACTAATTATGAGAAAGTACAATCTGTTGTGTTGGGGAGCTTTTTTCGTGGTACCATCAATTGATATACATTGTCATATAATGCCGGGGGTTGATGACGGATCTCCTGATATGGAGACCAGTCTTAAAATGCTTAAGACTGCGCTGTCTGAAGGTACTAAGGGCATGATACTAACGCCCCATTACAAGCCCATGCATCACAACGTAAGTCCTGAGCATCTTTCGGATTATACGGATGAACTTATGCAGGTGGCTCGTGACAATGGCATAAAGGTACAGCTTTTTCCGGGCAACGAGATTTATTTTAATGATAATGCAATAAGGGATCTTGAGAGAGGACGGGCATCCACCTTGGCGGGGTCTGATTATGCTCTCATAGAGTTCCATCCGACGGATATGTATAAGACTATCCGCAATGCATTATACAGCGTAAGATCAGAGGGATTTATTCCGATACTTGCGCATGTTGAGCGATATGCCGACATGGCAAAGCATATAGGATATGTTGATGAACTCCTTGATATAGGAGTTTATATACAGGTGAATGCTAACAGCGTCATGGGAAAATATGGGCTGGGTATAAGGCATTTCACAAGAGAATTATTAAAAAAGCATATGGTGCATTTTGTTGCGACGGATGCACATGATAGCGGATCCAGAGCACCACATCTTCTTGATTGCAGAGATTATGTGGAGGGGAAGCTTGGTGAAAAATATGCGCTTGAGATTTTTCATGATAACGCGATGAAGGTTCTCAGAAATGAGATCATTTAGAGAATAGTTTTTTCTGTTGAGGGGTGTATGGGAAAAGGCGACGTAATCGAAATTAATCTTGGCGAATTATTCGCAGTCTTACTGGGGAGAGCCTGGCTGATCATCAGCTCGGGAGTGTTCTTTGCGCTCCTGTGTCTTTTTATAAGTAAGTTTGTACTTACTCCTTTATATTCTTCCACCACTAAAATTTATATTTTGAATAAAGAAGAAGGCGCTACCGTAACCTATTCGGATGTGCAGATATCAACGCAGCTTACTCAGGATTATGCGCAGCTTATTAAGAGCCGCTATGTTCTTGAAGAGGTTATTCAGACGCTGCATCTTGATATGGATTATGACGAGTTCAGCGACTATGTTTCCATAGGAACACCGGAGGATACTCGTATCGTTGCCATTACTGTCAGGGACTCTGATCCGATGATGGCCATGAAGGAAGCGAACTGCGTAAGGGAGGTGGCCTCAAAGCACATTCAAAATGTTATGGATATTGATGCCATCAATATCGCTGAGCTTGCAAATATGCCTACGGAGAAATATAGTCCAAGCCCGAAGAAATGGGGAATAATGGGCGGGCTGGCAGCAGTTTTAATTGTGTCAGCGATCATTATATTGAATTTTCTTATGGATGATACTATCAAATCCAGTGATGATATTGAAAATTATTTGGGACTTTCAACTCTTGCTATGATACCTGCAATTACAGATGATCAAAACGGCAAGAAGAGAAAGAAGAGAAGCTGAGGGGACAGTTATGCAGCAGACCACATTGCATTTCAGCGAGGCTGAGAACAATTATCAGATAAAAGAAGCATATAAGACACTTAGAAGTAATGTGGAGTTCAGCGGTCAGGACGTGAGAGCTATTTCAGTCACCAGCTGTACTCCGGGAGAAGGTAAGTCCAGTGTGTCCATGGCCCTTGCAAGAGCCTTTGCGGAGGCAGGAAAAAAGACTGTTCTCGTAGATGCTGATATGAGAAAGTCTGTAATGGTTGGCAGATATAAGACGGGCTCTGTGAGACTTGGCTTAACTCACTGTCTTGTGGGACGCGAAAAGCTGTCTAACGTTATTTGCGAAACAGATACACCGAATCTTTATGTTGTTTTTTCAGGACCCATTCCGCCAAACCCAAGTGAGCTTTTGGGCGGTGAGATTTTCAGCAAGATCCTGGACAATATGAAAACTGTTTTTGACTATATCATCGTTGATACGCCGCCTCTTGGAAACGTTATTGATGCTGCCGTTATAGCAAAGCAGTGCGACGGAACCATCATGGTTGTTGAGGATAATGCCATAAGCTATCGCTTTGCGCAGAAGGTAAAAGGGCAGCTTGATAAGGCAGGCGCCAAGGTAATCGGAGCAGTACTTAATAAGGTGGATATGACCGGCGGTGTATATGGCCACTATGGCAAATATTACGGAAAATATTATGGGAAATACTACGGTAAATATTATGGAAAAGACAACGGGGAAGCGTCTGAAAAGGGCGGGAGCGCCAAGAAGGATAAGGCTCAAAGTGGCATGAACAGACCTATGCCCAGGAGAACTCCTGCTAATAATGATCTTGATGAACTTGATTATATAGAAGGTGTCATCAGAAAGGATTAAAGAGCGTTGAAGAGCAATATACTTGCATTCTTTTTGACAATAGGAAGTGTGGGACTGGCCGTACTTATTTTATGGTTTTATAACATGTCGGACAGAACTCCGCCGGAGATGCGTTTCGTGGCGATGGATCTAATTTATAATTCATCCACAAAGGAGTCTGATCTTTTAGGTGGTGTTATGGCCAGGGATGATGTGGATGGTGACCTCACAGAGCGAATAGTAATTGAGAAGACGATTCTTGATGAGGAGCAGGGGACTGCTGTTGTTTACTATGCTGTGAGCGATTTATCGGGTAATGTTACCAAGCAGTCAAGGGTTTTTCCTGCGGCAGTAGATAGGAATCAGACTACGGGGAATTAACTATGAAGGGGCGCTTAAATAAGTTTTTACTTATATGGGCCATACTGGTTACGGTCGTACTCTTTGGAGTGGGTATCTTCGAGGTGGTAAGGCTTTTTGGAAAGACTAATCTGTTTGCCAGGAAAACCAACACCATGCCTGCTGCAGTAAGTACCGAGGCTCCTACACAGGAAGAAGAAACGGCGCTGCAGTGGGAAGATGACTGGGTAAAGCATAAGGGCACCATATATGACTACAATGAAGATATAATGACCTTCCTCATCATGGGAATCGATAAGATGGACGATGAGGTTAAGGAGGTTTACGGTGAGATAAACGGTGGACAGGCAGATGCACTGTTCCTTTTGGTGTTTAATCCGCATGATAAGACCACCAGGGTTATCGGTATCAACAGAAACACCATGGCAGATGTGGATATTTATGATGCCTATGGCAATTATGTAACTACCTATCCTGCGCAGATTGCTGTTCAGCACGGCTTTGGAAACGGCCTTGAGGAGTCCTGCGAGCTTCAGAAAAGGGCAGTGAGCAACCTGTTTTATGAGCTGCCGATACATGGCTATGCTGCCATAAATATGAGTGCCATTACCACAATAAATGATGCTGTTGGCGGCGTTGATATTATCCCTGATGAGGATTTTGAAATAAAGGGTTATGAATTCAAAAAGGGCGAAACGGTCCATCTTGAGGGAGAACAGGCCTTCGCATTTTTACAGGGAAGAGACACCAAGCTGATGGGCTCTGCGGACAAAAGACTGGACAGACAAAAGAAGTATCTCACAGCTTTTATAAATAAGGTTATTGAGGCAACTGAGATCAATCCGACACTGGCTATTGATATTTATAAAGCCATCAGTAAGCAGATGGTAACGGATGTGTCTGTTGATGAGTTGTCATATATCGTTTCTACGGTATCAAAATACAGCTTTAATATGAAAAATTTTTATCTGTTATCGGGTAAGACTGTAATGGGTGAAAAGTTTGAGGAATTCTATCCTGATATGGATGCCATGTATGACATGTTTTTAGAAATTTTTTATGAAAAGGTGCAGTGAAAGGGTTAAGGTTTTAAGGATATGAGCCGATATCATTTACGGAAAGCCTGTAATATGCTTTCCTGCGGGGGACTATTTCTGATAGGTATGAGCATGGCGGTCATTCTGACGTCGTGTAAAGGTCAAATGGGAAAAACAGATTCTGAGCCGGTGGAGGTACTTGGCGAATCGGCAGCAGATGGTGTTGTGGAATTGCAGGATGTGATAGCGCAGAATCCGGATGTGTTTGGATGGATATATATTCCGGGGACTAATATCGATTATCCCGTTGCTCAGAATATGGATGGTGATGACAGTTACTACGAGAATCATGATCCATCCGGATTTAAGGAGAGCAGCAAGGGCGGAATTTATATAAGTGCTGCGAACCTGATGGATATGACGGATTTTAATACCGTTATTCATGGTAAGACCACAGATGATGGAGATATGTTTTCTCAGCTGTGGAGCTTTGAGGATGAGAAGTTTTTTAACGAGCATGACAGGTTTGCAATTTTTATAGACGGAAATGTTCTCGAGTACGAGGTTTGGACGGCATACGAAAGAGAGAATACGAACCTCTTGGAAAAATATGATTTTACTGAATATGATGGTTGCAAACAGTTTCTTACTGAGATGAAAAAAGACTGGACTACAGCCACAAACATCAGAGAAGGCTGGGAGCAGGGAGCCAGCCCTGAGAACTTTTTGGTGACGCTTACAACGGTAAATCCAAAGAATCCATCTAAGCAGCTTGTTGTGGTAGGATGCATGATCGGTGATGCCGCAGGTACCATAAACCGTGAAATGGAGCAGGATTATCAATAAAATGATTAAGTAAATAGCTTGTTTATGCATATTTTATTGTTTTTTAAGTAGTGAATTAATCGTATTTTTGATAAAATATTACTATAGTTATCTTATGAGTATTATGCGCGAAAGCGCAGAAAGGGGTCAGTGTTATGAAAAAGATATTAGCTTTAGTGTTGGTGGGAGCATTTACATTTTCTATGCCGGTGCTTGCTGCTAATTCACCTACAGCATCTGAGGTGACAAATTCTTATAACACGTACAACTATTACACCACTAATAATACGTATAATACTACTACGAACAATTACAATATTCGTATTACAGTTAAGGGAAACGCAAAGAAGACACCCAAGGTTACGATAAATAATTCTTCTTCAGGTACCAGCAGTTCGACAACAGTTGCTGAGCCGCCGTTTATAAACACAGTTATGAAGGCTCCCGGACTTTGTGATGTAATTCCTGTTGGACAGGGTGGTAAGCTGGTTATTTGCGGAGTTAAGACAAGGGCTACCTTCGTAATGAGAGAGACCACAAGTGCCAAGGTTTCATCAGCTAAGATCCTGGCTGCACAGATCGGCGGATCAGTAAAGAACGTGGTTGAGACCTATGCACCCGGTGTTCGTTTTTCAAAGGCTCAGGTAGACTTTAAGGTATACGGCGCTCATAACGGCGATGTTTACAAGGTTTATCAGCTTGGCGCTAATGGCACCTGGAACGAAGTACAGGTTGATGAGATCCGTGAAGGACACATCCTTGTGACTGTTAATAAGGCAGGAACCTTTGCATTCGTTAAAATGAACTGATAAATACTCACGGAAGAGTAGATTAGCTGGTTTTAAGTTTTGTAAGTTATACAATCTTTTTCTTTACAGAGAAAGGTGCCGGACCACCGGCAGATGAGGGGAACAATATGAACGATACCGCTTTAGTAAGGCAGGAGCAGGACATCATTGAGGCGTCCGGTAGAAAGATAATTAATCTTATCTATCAGGAGGTATATGATCACAAGGCAAACATTTACAAAGGGACTAAAAGAGTTTTCGATGTAGTAGCAAGTAGTTTTGCTTTGGTTGTTCTTTCTCCAATATTTCTGATAACTGCCATAGCAATTCTCTTAGAGGACGGAGGACCTGTGTTCTTCACTCAGGAGAGGGCAGGTAAGGATTTAAAACCATTCAAGATCTATAAATTCCGAAGTATGTATAAAAACGCTGAAGCACAGTTCCAGCGTATGCAGGCCAGGAATGAGCAGACAGGACATGCATTTAAGATTAAGGATGATCCAAGAATCACAAACGTAGGAAGGTTCATTCGAAAGTACTCAATAGACGAGCTGCCACAGCTCCTTAATATCATCAAGGGTGATATGAGTATCGTAGGTCCAAGGCCTATTCTGGTAAACCAGATGGAAGAGTGCAATGCTTATGAAAAGCAGCGACTGATTGTTAAGCCGGGTCTCACCTGTTACTGGCAGGTAGGCGGAAGAGCAAATATCAAATGGGACGAATGGGTTGAACTTGATCTTAAGTATATAAGCGATATGAGTATTGCAACCGATATAAAGCTGATCCTTAAAACAATACCTGTAGTATTTAAATCAGATGGTGCATATTAAAAGAGAGAAATAAATATCGGGCAGGAGATGTGATCTCCTGCCCGTATTATATGCTCATTATAAGCTGTAGTATGGTCAATACTGTGTTTAACTGATATGTAATGACCTCCTGTCAAGAGAAAACTTACAGGGAGTCACCACAAACTTATTTAATTGTTACTAAAGACATCCGGAAAGAGCCT
>NZ_KE384154.1:32179-165483 GCF_000424265.1 Butyrivibrio sp. WCD3002 | reverse complement strand
GGTTGATAAGACAGAGAAGCCTGATCCTGCACTTGTTGAAAAATACGAGGCAAGATATCAGCAGTTCAAGAATATCTATCCTGCACTTGCAGATACTTTCGATAAGATAATCTGATATGCTTGACGTAGTGCGGAAATAGTGATATATTACAGTTGTTACTAAATAATTATTCAGACTAGAAGTGGGCTTTGCAAAGAGCCCACTTTCTTTATGCCTTATAAATAAGGCTCACGGAGAATTATGTCCAGAAGAGAAGAAATTGAAAATAAGACAGAGGCGCTTCTTAAGCCTATCGCTGAGAAAAACGAGGTTCGCATCTACGATGTGGAGTTTGTTAAGGAAGCAGGCGAGTGGTATCTGCGTGCCTACATAGACAGGGACGGCGGAGTAGATATCAATAAATGTGTTGATGTCAGTCACGAGCTTTCAGATGCACTTGATGCACACGATTTTATCGAGGAAGCATACACACTTGAAGTAAGCAGCCCCGGACTTGGCAGACAGCTTAAAAAGGACAGGCATCTGCAGAACAGCTTAGGCCTTGATGTTGATGTTAAGCTCTATGCTGCCATCGACGGAACCAAGGAATTCACCGGCAAACTTACTGCATTTGATTCTGACACGGTTACGATTGAAACCGCTGCCGGAGAGCAGACTTTTAATAGAAAAGAAATTTCAAATATCCGATTAACACTGGATTTTTAATTTTTCATAGAATAAGGAGAAAATCACTATGAGCAAAGAATTGATGGACGCACTCGATCTACTTGAGAAGGAAAAGAACATCAGCAGAGATTCACTGTTTGATGCAATCGAGAACTCACTTATGACTGCTTGCAGAAACAACTATCAGAGAGCAGAGAATATTAAGGTTGAGATCGACAGAGATACCTGTGAATTCAGGTGCTTCTCAGATAAGGAAGTCGTAGAGTTTCCTGATGACGTAATGGATCCTCAGAACATGATCTGCATGGATGATGCACTTAAATATGTAGATAAGTGCGAGATCGGCGATATGGTTACGGTACCGATCAACTCCAAGGATTTCGGACGTATCGCTACACAGAACGCCAAGAACGTAATCCTTCAGAAGATCCGTGAAGAGGAGAGAGGCGCTATCTACAACGAGTACTTCGAGCATGAGCACGACATCGTTACAGGTGTTGTACAGCGTTTCATCGGTAAAAATATCAGCATCAACCTCGGAAGAGCTGATGCTATGCTCAGCGAGAACGAGCAGGTTAAGAGCGAGCATTATCGCCCTACAGAGAGAATCAAGGTTTATATCCTTGAGGTAAGAAATGGAAATAAGGGTCCCAGAATCCTTGTATCACGTACACATCCCGATCTTGTAAAGAAGCTCTTCGAGCAGGAAGTTGCCGAGATCCAGGATGGAACAGTAGAGATTAAGAGTATTGCCCGTGAGGCAGGCAGCCGTACAAAGATCGCTGTTTACTCAAATAATCCTAACGTTGATGCTGTAGGTGCCTGCGTAGGTGTTAACGGAAACAGAGTTAACCTTATCGTAGATGAGCTCAACGGCGAGAAGATTGATATTGTTAACTGGGATGATAACCCGGGTAACCTTATACAGAATGCACTTTCACCGGCTAAGATCGTTGCAGTATTTGCTGATCCCGATGAGAAGAGCGCAAAGGTAGTAGTTCCTGACCACATGCTTTCACTTGCCATCGGTAAGGAAGGGCAGAATGCACGTCTTGCAGCACGTCTTACAGGATATAAGATCGATATCAAGAGTGAGACTCAGGCTAAGGATGCTGTCGGATTCCGTATCGAAGACTATATGGATGACGAAGATGACGAAGAATACGAGAACGATGTTGATGAGCTTGAATACGAGAACGAAGAGGGCGAGTACGAAGGCGAGTCAGAAGAGGAATAATTTATGAATAAGCCTATGCGAAGATGCGTCGGCTGCGGTGAGAGTAAGGAAAAGAAAGAATTGATCCGTATCATCAGAGATACGGACGGCAATATCAGACTGGACCTTACGGGAAGAGCAAATGGCCGCGGTGCGTATATATGCAGGGATGAAAAATGCCTTGAATTGGCTATAAAGAAAAAGGGGCTGGACAGAACCCTGAAGGTTACCGTTCCGCCTGAGATAGCAGATGAACTAAAAAAGGAGCTTGCAGAGAATGAATAATATGAAGGTTTATTCACTGCTTGGTCTTTGCCAGAAGGCAGGAAAGCTTGCCAGCGGTGAGTTTGCTGTATTGAATGCCATTAAAGGCGGGTCGGCATCTTATGTTTTGATAAGTGAAGATGCATCCGACAACACGAAAAAGAAATTTCGTGATAAATGTGAGTATTATGGTGTTCCGATGTCATTTTTTGGAGATATGGAATCTCTTGGAAGGGCAATCGGTAAGGAAGTTCGAACGAGTATTGCAATCATGGATAATGGTTTTGCGAAGACGCTTCAGAAGAACTTAGATGATTTACAGGACGGAGGAAATGCGAATGTCGAAAATTAAAATATCCGAACTCGCTACGGAGCTTGGTATTGAAGGTAAGGAGATTGTTTCATACCTTCAGACACAGGGTGTTGAGTCAGCAAAGAGATCTACCAGCTCAGTAGAGGACGAGGAAGCGGAGAAGGTTAGAAAACACTTCGGAAGCGGAACCGCAGATAAAAAGGAAAGTCATAAGGCTGAGGAGAAGCCTGCCAAGAAGGCAGAGGCTGCAGCAGAAGAAAAGCCTGCTAAGAAGCCGGAAGCTGCTCATGCAGGACAGAATGCTCAGAAGCCTGTGAAGAAAAAGAAGACAATTATCATGGTTACAAATCCCAGTGCTTCCAAGAGCGGCAATTTCCAGAACGGAAATAATAACGCAGGCAGGAACAACAATCAGGGCGGAAGAAACCAGAGCCGTGATAATCAGGGCAGAAACGGACAGAGACAGAACACATTCGCAAGATCACAGAATGTATATCATCCGATAAAGCCTCTAACAGCTCCTTCACAGCTTGAGTCCTATAACAATGATATTCCTAAGTATCAGGAGCCTGCTCAGAAGCCTGCTAAGGAAGAGGTAGCTCCCAAGCCTGCTAAGGTGGAGAAGGTTCAGACCGAAGCTCCTGCACCTCAGAAGGAAGTTGCTAAGGCAGAGCCTGTAAACAATGTGCGCACAGGCGACAACCAGAGAAATGACAGAAGACCTGCCGGCAACAATAATAATCAGCAGCAGGGCGGACAGCCTCGTAAGAGCGGCCCTAATGACAGAAACAGAAATGGTCAGAATAATGACCGTCAGGGCGGCGATCGTCAGGGTATGCAGTCAGCAAGACCCGGACAGGGTGCTCCCGATAGAAACCGCGGCGGTAAGGGCGGCAGAGACTTCGCTAAGAACAAGGATCAGAAGGGCGGCTTTGAAGCAGCTCCCATGAATGAAGGAAAGGGCGAAGGAAAGCGCAGAAATAACCAGGATAAGGATAAGAGATCCAAGAAGGATCATATCTACGAAGAGAATGAAGAGATGATGCCCAGAAGTAAGAGGGTTGGTCGCTTCATTAAGCCTGAAGTTAAGAAGGTCGAGGAGCCTGAGGAGCAGATCAAGGTTATCACAATTCCTGATAAGCTCACAATCAAGGAACTCGCTGATAAGATGAAGCTTCAGCCTTCGGTTATCATCAAGAAGCTTTTCCTTGCAGGACAGATTGTTACTGTTAACTCAGAGCTGACCTATGAGGAAGCTGAGAATATAGCTATCGAGTATGAGATCATCTGTGAGAAGGAAGTTCAGGTAGACGTTATCGAAGAGCTTCTTAAGGAGGAAGAGGAGGATGAGAGCCTTCTTAAGTCAAGACCTCCGGTTGTCTGCGTAATGGGTCACGTTGACCATGGTAAGACATCACTTCTTGATGCTATCCGTGACACAAGCGTTACAGACAAGGAAGCAGGCGGTATCACACAGCGTATCGGTGCTTACCAGATCAAGGTTAACGACAGAAAGATCACATTCCTTGATACCCCCGGACACGAAGCTTTCACAGCTATGCGTATGCGTGGTGCTAATTCTACAGATATCGCAGTACTGGTTGTTGCAGCTGATGACGGTGTAATGCCTCAGACAGTTGAAGCTATCAACCATGCGAAGGCAGCCGGTGTAGAAATTATCGTTGCCGTAAACAAGATTGATAAGCCCAGTGCTAATGTTGACAGAGTTAAGCAGGAAATGACAGAGTACGGTCTCATCGCTACTGATTGGGGCGGATCAACAGAATTCGTACCTGTTTCTGCAAAGACCGGTGAGGGTATGGATGTACTCCTTGATACAATCCTCATCACAGCAGATATCCTTGAGCTTAAAGCTAATCCTAACCGTGAGGCAAGAGGCCTTGTCCTTGAGGCTAAGCTTGATAAGGGTCGCGGACCTGTAGCAAACGTTCTTGTACAGAAGGGTACACTTCACGTAGGTGATTTCATTTCTGCAGGTGCTTGCTCAGGTAAGGTTCGTGCAATGATAGATGATAAGGGTAAGAGACTTAAAGAGGCTCTTCCTTCACAGCCTGTTGAGATTCTCGGACTTTCAGATGTTCCCGGAGCAGGTGAGGTATTCCTTGGACATGAGAGTGACAAGGAAGCTAAGCAGTATGCTAATACATACCTCCAGCAGCAGAAGAAGGATCTTATTGAAGAGACCAAGGCTAAGATGTCACTTGATGATCTTTACTCCAAGATTGAGGAAGGTAAGCTCAAAGAGCTTGATATCATCATCAAGGCCGACGTACAGGGTAGTGTTGAAGCTCTTAAGGCAAGCCTTCTTAAGCTTTCAAATGATGAGGTAGTTGTTAAGGTTATCCACGGCGGTGTTGGTGCCATCACAGAATCTGATGTATCCCTTGCTGCTGCATCAAACGCTATCATCATCGGTTTCGACGTTCGTCCCGATGCTGTTGCAAAGAGCACAGCTGAGCACGAAGGCGTTGAGATCAAGCTTTACAAGGTTATCTATCAGGCAATCGAGGATGTTGAGTATGCTATGAAGGGTATGCTTGCACCTGTTTATGAAGAGAAGATCATCGGTCACGCTGAGATCCGTCAGCTCTTCAAGGCATCCAAGCTTGGTAATATCGCCGGTGCTATTGTTACAGACGGTATGATCCAGAAGGATTGCAAGGTTCGTATCAGCAGAGCCGAGGAGCAGATCTTCGAAGGCGATCTTGCATCACTTAAGAGATTTAAGGATGATGTTAAGGAAGTTAAGGATGGCTACGAGTGCGGACTTGTATTCGATGGATTTGATGCAATTAACGTTGGTGATGTAGTTGAAGCTTACATAATGGTAGAAGTACCTCGTGAGAAATTGGACAATAAATAATGAGAAAAAACAGTATTAAAAATATCCGAATCAACGGAGAAGTACAAAAAGTTATTTCTGAGGCCATCAGATACAGTAAGGACCCCAGAATCAGTCCTATGACATCTGTAATGGATGTCGAGGTTGCACCGGACCTTAAGACCTGTAAGGTATGGGTGTCTGTCATGGGTAACGACGAAGACAGACTCCGCACAGAAGAGGGTCTTAAGTCTGCTGCGGGCTATATCCGCAGCACCGTTGCAAAGGAACTTAATATGCGCAATACTCCGGAGCTTAGATTTATCATGGACGATTCTATTGAATACGCCATCAATATGTCTAAGATAATCGATGAGGTTGCTGCAAAGGACGCTGAGGCAAGAGCTGCCAGAGGCGAAACCGAGGAACAGGAAACAGAAGAGTAAAGCTTAGAGGTAGAAGAATGAGAATTGATGAAATAGTAGCAGGCGCCAAAACCGTTGGAATAGGCGGTCATATCAGACCTGATGGCGATTGTGTCGGTTCCACCATGGCTCTTTATCTTTACCTTAAAAAGAATTTTCCAGACCTGAACGTAGATATCTTTTTGGAAAAGATTCCGGAGAGCTACAAAATAATTGACTGTTGTGATGAGATTAATTCGGATTTTTCTTCTGATGTAGAAAGCTATGATGTATTTTTTGCATTGGATTGCGGAAAAGAAAGACTTGGCGATGCTGAGAAATTTTTCGATGCAGCAAAGAAGAAAATCAATATCGATCATCATGTCAGCAATACAGGAACAGGTGATGAGAATTATATTGTTCCTACAGCAAGTTCTGCTTCAGAGCTTGTCTACAATTGTCTCGACAGAGATAAAATAGATATTTCCGTAGCTCAGGCCATTTATATGGGCATCGTGACAGATACGGGAGTTTTCAAATACTCCAATACATCACCTGATACCATGAAGGTGGCAGCTGATCTTATAAGCTTTGGCTTTGATTTTGGAGCACTTATAGATCATGTATTTTATGAAAAGAGCTACGTTCAGAATCAGATTCTCGGAAGGGCACTTCTTGAGAGTATGATTTTCATGGACGGAGAATGCATAGTAAGTGTTATATCAAAGCAGACTATGGATTTCTACATGGCTCAGTCATCTGATCTTGACGGTATTGTAAGTCAGCTTCTTCTGACTACCGGTACCGAGTGCGCTATCTTTATTTATGAGATTGGCAGCATGGAGTACAAGGTTAGCCTTCGTTCCAAGGGCAAGGTCAATGTGGCTAAGATTGCCGAGCTTTTTGGCGGCGGTGGTCATGCAAGGGCCGCAGGCTGTACCATGAACGGAACACAGCACGATATAATCAATAATCTTTCTGAGTATATTGAGAAGGATTTAAAGGGCATAAATGCAGTTAAATGATGTTATGTCTTTGGAGAAATAAATGTACAACGGACTTATAAATGTTTACAAGGAGGCCGGTTATACATCCAGTGATGTTGTGGCTCGCCTCCGCGGCATTTTAAAAATGAAAAAGATTGGACATACAGGGACCCTTGATCCGGATGCGGTCGGGGTTCTTGTTATTTGTGTCGGTAACGGCACAAAACTCTGTGATATGCTGACAGACCACAATAAAGAATATATCGCTGTCTGCAGGCTCGGAGTTACGACGGACACACAGGATATGTCCGGACGTGTTCTTACTGAATCGGAAGTGAATGTCTCAAGTGAAAAGCTTCATGAGACAGTGAAGAAATTTGTTGGCGAGTATGATCAGATTCCGCCCATGTATTCAGCCATAAAAATAAATGGTAAGAAGCTCTATGAGCTAGCAAGACAGGGTAAGGAAGTTGAGAGAAAGCCAAGAAGAATAAATATTCAGGCAATCACTATCCTTGATGAGAGTCACCTTCAGGATGAGCATATTTTCACAATGGAGGTCAAGTGCTCAAAGGGAACATATATCAGAACTCTTTGTAATGATATAGGTGAAGCTCTTGGATGCGGTGCTGCCATGGAGCATCTTACAAGAACAGCTGTAGGAAGCTTCCATTTGGAGACAGCACATACTCTTGATCAGATTGAACAGCTTCGTGATGAGGGCAGAGTGGATGAAATAGTTGCATCCACAGAGAGCCTTTTCAGGGACCTTGATTATTGCATCGTAAAGGATGACTTCAGGAAAAAACTTGAAAATGGAAACGGCTTCAAGGTTACGGATCTTGTAAGTGAAGCTCCCGAAGATGAGCAGGATTTTGTGGAACCTGAAAAGCTTTACGCAGACGGAACAAGAGTCAGGGTTTACGGCGAAGACGGAGCATTTTTCGGAATCTATAAATGCGACGAGCGAACAGGGACTTTTAGAGTTGAGAAATTTTTCTATACTGTGTAATGCACAGTATATAGCATGAAAGAGATAATATGCGGATAATATCAGGCGAAAGACAATTTCATATAGATGATAAGACCGCAGTAGCCATCGGCAAGTTTGATGGTATTCACATGGGGCATCAAAAGCTCCTTAAGCACATCCTTGATAAAAAGGAGCATGGAATGAAGGCAGCAATATTTACCTTTGATCCTTCTCCGGCAGTATTCTTCTCAAAGAAGGTACAGCCACAGCTTCTTACCAGGGACGAAAAGCGAAGGAAATTTGAGAAGCTTGGAATAGATATTCTTGTGGAATTTCCTATGGATGAGATGACTGCGCATACTGCTCCTGAGGATTTTGTGAGGAAAATACTTCATGAGCAGATGAATGTTGCTTATGTGGCTGCAGGTGATGACCTTTCCTACGGATACAAGGGAAAAGGCGATTTTGCACTTTTGAACGAGCTTGCACCGGAGCTTTCATATAGGACCCATGCCATCAAGAAGCTTCAGATGTTTGGAAGAAATGTAAGCTCCAGCTTTATCAAAGAGGAAATCATGCAGGCAGAGATGGAACGTGCCGCAGAGCTTCTTGGAGAGAATTATTATGTTGGCGGATTTGTTGAGCACGGCAAAAAGCTTGGAAGAACCATCGGATTTCCCACGGTCAACCTGCTTCCTCCTGATGAGAAATGTCTTCCTCCCTACGGAGTTTATTTTTCAGAGGTGAGGATAGAGGGTCGGAAATTTTACGGCATGACAAATATCGGATGCAGACCGACGGTTTCAAATAGCGGTCAGGTCAGTGTTGAGACCTATATTTATGATCTTGATGAGGACTTATACGGAAAATATCTGGAAATTGCGCTTCTTACTTTCCACAGAAAAGAGCAGAGATTTGCAGATGTAAACGCACTTAAGGCTCAGATGGATTTGGATCTTGAAGCAGGAAGAAATTTCTTTATATCTTTACAAGATTAATTAGGTATGGTAGAATCAAATGATTTCTCGCATGAGAAATGAGTAACGTTATTACCGATACTCGGATGATGGTCACTCCAACCGCTTCCTGGTATACGGCAAATTGTAATTAAAAGGAGAATAGAACATGATTACAAAGGAAAAGAAGACAGAGGTTATTGATAAGTTTGCCAGAAGCGCAGGCGACACAGGTTCACCTGAGGTTCAGGTAGCTATCCTTACAACACGTATCAAGGAGCTTAACGAGCACCTTAATACTCATCCCAAGGATCACCACTCAAGAAGAGGACTTCTTAAGATGGTTGGTAGAAGACGTGCTCTTCTTGCATACCTCAAGAAGAAGGACCTTGAGAAGTATCGTAAGCTTATCGCTGATCTTGGACTTAGAAAGTAATTTCCAGAGTAAAAATAGGGCGGGGATGCCGGTCAGAAATGATCGGCTTAGCCGCCTTTATTCTTTTTTAAGCAAACGTATGCTCTATTTAATGCGATAACTAATATAGTTTACATATGTTTATGCGCCCGAGGATGGCGCAAGAAGGAGATGAATATGAAAACATTTTCAACAGAACTGGCCGGACGTACACTTACAGTGGAGATCGGCAAAGTAGGAAAACAGGCTAACGGATGTGCATTCATGAAGTACGGTGATACAACTGTTCTTTGTACTGCAACAGCATCAGCTAAGCCCAGAGATGGAATCGATTTCTTCCCGCTCAGCGTTGAGTACAGCGAGAAGTTTTATTCTATCGGTAAGTTCCCCGGAGGATTTAACAAGCGCGAGGGTAAGCCTTCTGAGAATGCAATTCTCACAAGCCGTGTAATCGACAGACCCATGCGTCCTCTTTTCCCTAAGGACTACCGCAACGACGTAACAATCGAAGATATGGTTATGTCAGTAGACAAGGAGTGCCGTCCTGAGCTTGTAGCTATGATCGGTTCTTCTGTAGCAGTATCAATTTCAGATATTCCTTTCGACGGCCCCTGCGCTATGACACAGATCGGTCTTGTTGATGGAGAGTTCGTAGTTAACCCTTCACAGGAGCAGTGGGATACAGGTGATATGCGCCTTACAGTTGCTTCTGTAGGTGAGAAGGTTATCATGATCGAGGCAGGATGTAACGAGGTTCCTGAAGAGAAGATGAAGGAAGCTATCTATCTTGCACATGATGTAAACCTTAAGCTCATTGAGTTCATCAAGGGTATCGTTGCAGAGGTTGGTAAGCCTAAGCATGAGTATGAGAGCTGCGCAGTTCCTCAGGAACTCTTTGATGCAATCAAGGAAGTAGTTCCTCAGGATGAGATGGAGAAGGCTGTATTCACAGATGAGAAGCAGCAGCGCGAAGCTAATATCGCTGAGATCACAGAGCGTCTTGAAGAGAAGTTTGCAGACAACGAAGAGTGGCTCGCAATTCTCGGTGAGGCTATTTATCAGTATGAGAAGAAGACTGTTCGTAAGATGATCCTTAAGGATCACAAGAGACCTGACGGAAGAGATATCAAGCAGATCCGTCCTCTTGCAGCAGAGATCGATCTTATTCCCAGAGTACACGGAAGTGCTATGTTCACTCGTGGACAGACACAGATCTGTGACGTTACAACACTTGCTCCTCTTTCAGAGATGCAGAAGGTTGAGGGACTTGATCCTTACGTAACAGGTAAGAGATATATCCACCAGTACAACTTCCCGTCATACTCAGTTGGTGAGACTAAGGTTTCAAGAGGACCGGGACGTCGTGAGATCGGACACGGAGCACTTGCAGAGAGAGCACTCCTTCCTGTACTTCCTTCAGAGGAAGAGTTCCCTTATGCAATCCGCTGCGTATCAGAGACATTTGAGAGTAACGGTTCTACATCAATGGCTTCCACATGTGCATCATGTATGTCACTTATGGCTGCCGGTGTACCGATCAAGAAGATGGTTGCAGGTATCAGCTGTGGTCTTGTAACAGGCGATACAGATGATGATTTCGTAGTACTTACAGATATCCAGGGTCTTGAGGACTTCTTCGGAGACATGGACTTCAAGGTAACAGGTACTAAGGACGGTATCACAGCTATCCAGATGGATATCAAGATCCACGGTCTTACAAAGGCTATCGTTGAGCAGGCTATTTCACAGTGTCGTGAAGCTCGTCTCTTCATCATGGATGAGTGCATGAGCAAGGCTATCGCAGAGCCTCGTAAGGAAGTTAGCCAGTATGCTCCTAAGATCATCTCTATCGAGATCGATCCTGATAGAATCGGTGATGTTGTTGGTCAGAGAGGAAAGACCATCAACGAGATCATCGCTCGTACAGGCGTTAAGATTGATATCACAGATGACGGACAGGTTAGCATCTGCGGCGAAGATAAGGATATGATGCAGAAGGCTATCGACATGATCAACATCATTACTACTGACTTTGAGAAGGGTCAGGTATTCACAGGTAAGGTTGTAAGCATCAAGGAGTTCGGTGCATTTGTTGAGTTCGCTCCCGGCAAAGAGGGAATGGTTCACATCAGCAAGATCGCAAACGAGAGAATCGACCATGTAGAAGATGTACTTACTCTTGGCGATGAAGTTAAGGTTGTTTGCCTTGGTAAGGACCGCATGGGAAGAATCAGCTTCTCAATGAAGGACGTAGCTCAGAAGTAATATTTAGCTTGCCTTCTCCCTCCCTAGGGAGAAGGTGTCAGCTCTGCTGACGGATGAGGGCGAAATATGATAAAATAAAGGGGATGCGAGTGTTCGCATCTCCTTTTTAATATTTTAGAAATCCCTTGGATTTTCTACTTTAATAATTTTATTTCCTAGGAGGTAGCTTTTATGGGAAGAATATTTTTGATAGTACTGGACAGCTTTGGAGTAGGTGAAGAGCCTGATGCTGCTGAATATGGCGATTTTGACGTAAATACATTAAGGTCATGTGCCACAAGTAAGTATTTTTCTATGCCCAACATGGGAGCCATGGGTCTTTTTAATATAGATGGTGTTGATTGTGTTCCCGGTGTGGAGAGTCCTACAGCAGCTTACGGTAAGTGCCAGGAAGCCAGCAAGGATAAGGATACGACAACAGGACATTGGGAGATAGCAGGAATAGTTTCTGAAAAGCCCATGCCGAAATTCCCTGATGGATTCCCGCAGGAATTTCTGGATGCTTTTTCAAAGAGAGTTGGCAGAGGACTTATTTGTAATAAGCCTTATTCCGGAACTCAGGTTATAAATGACTACGGCGATGAGCATGTTAAGACCGGTGATCTTATCGTTTATACCTCTGCGGATTCTGTTTTCCAGATCGCAGCTCACGAAGAGGTGGTGCCTCTTGAGACACTTTATGAGTATTGCCATATTGCAAGAGAGATGCTTACAGGAGACCTTGGTGTGGGCCGTGTAATAGCAAGACCTTTTGTTGGAACAAGTGGCAATTACACAAGAACACCTCACAGACACGATTATTCTCTTGAGCCGCCAAAGACCACAATGCTTGATCAGCTTAAGGCTGCAGGCAAGGAGGTTCTTGGTGTTGGAAAGATAAGAGATATCTTTGAGGGTAAGGGACTTACCGAATATGTATTTTCAGAGAGCAATGCAGATGGTATCGAGAAAACACTTGCTTATATGGACAGGGATTTTGACGGCCTTTGCTTTGTTAACCTTGTAGATTTCGATATGCTTTATGGACACAGAAGAGATATCGATGGATATGCCAAGGCGCTTAATTACTTTGATACTAAGCTTCCTGAGATGGTGGCAAAGCTTCATGATGACGACATTATCATGATGACTGCAGACCACGGATGTGATCCCGCTTATCTTAAGACCACTGATCACACAAGAGAGTACATTCCTTTCATTATGTATGGTAAAAATGTAACTCCCCGCAATCTCGGAACAAGAAGTACTTTTGCTGATATAGCAGCAACTGTACTTGATTATTTTAAGATTAAGCCTGAGTTTGATGGAACATCCATGCTTGGATAATGAAATTCTAAAAAGAATATTATAAATTGATAAAAAGCAAACTTTTTGCCATTTGTTGTAATAAAATATATGTATACATTAATTTTACACACTCGATACTTAGGAGGTGCAGCAGATGGGCAAAAACGAAGGCACAGGATTTCAGGTTAACATGACTGCAGTATTGTTGACAGTAACTGTTCCGCTTATTATTGCTTTGATAGTAAGCATTATTGTCGGCAGTACTCAGATGAAGAGCATCGAAGAAACTGATGAAGAAGTTTACTATGAAATGCTCTATTCCATTAGTACTGATCTGATAAATGCAGATAGGGATCTGTATCAGGCCATGTTGGCAGGAACACAGTTTCTGGCATACAGAGAGTATATTACTCCTGAGCAGCTTGCCGGATATAAGGCTGATTATGAAAGCAATGCAAAACAGGCTTTAGACGGAGTTAATAAAGCTGCTGAACTGGCAAAAAGAGATGAATATCTGTTCACCACCATGAGAGATGATGACGGGGATAGTTATTCAGATATGAGTAATGGCTTTGCTGCGCAATACAATAAGTGGCTGTCTACATATGATTTTAATAGCATAGAAGGCGATATTGAGCAGTTTTCAATTGAGTTTGAGGCTACAAGAGATTATATTTCTAACATGTCGGATATCGTGGAAGTATGGGCAAGCCAAAAAAAAGAACAAAATGCAGCTGAGATTTCAAGAAGAGTAGTGATCAATTTTGTAGTATTCGGTGTTGTAAGCGCACTGCTGCTGGTGCTTACGATTATTTTGATCAGGTACATAATCAGAAGTATCAAGGCAATTTCTGATGATGTGGACAGAATCGCTACAGGTGATTTTGTGACAAAGATCAAACCTCATAGTGTAATTTCTGATTTTAACAATATTGGGGACTCTCTTGAGAAAATGAGACATGACCTAAGAAATGCTCTTGTGAGAGTTATAGACCATGCCGGATCAGTTAACGATAAGGCTGAGCATGCAAAAACCAATATCAGTAGTTCTCAGAAGACCACCAACGATATAAGCGCCGCTGTAAATGATCTTGCGACAGGTGCTACTGCTATGGCAGAGGATGTCCAGAGTACATCCAGCATTACGATAAATATCGGATCGTCTGTAGATAATGTTCTTGAATCAGCGAACGCAAATATGAAGCGCGGCAGACAGGTTTATGAAGAGTCTTCCAAGGTTAAAGGTCAGCTTGAGCAGATTAAAGAGCAGGATCAGAAAAATGATGAGATGGCAACGCAGGTCGCAGATTCCGTTAATGAGACTGCAAGTGTTGTTGCACAGATATCAACTGCTGCTGAGTCCATTATTTCCATAGCAAGCCAGACTAACCTTCTTGCACTTAATGCTTCAATTGAGGCTGCAAGGGCCGGTGAAGCAGGTAAGGGATTTGCTGTTGTTGCAGACAATATTAAAGACCTTGCAGGCAATACCAATAAGCTGGCAGGTGAGATTACCAACATGCTTTCAACCATTACGGATTATTCAGAGAATAATAAGCAGCTTACAGAGAGCATAAAGGAAGCCATTACCAATGAGACTGTAGCTCTTGAAGAAATGAGTGAATCCTTTGAACAGATGCTGGCACTTCTTAGAGAGACGGAGGAAGGCAATAAGCAGATCGTTGAGCTTGTTGAGATCATGAACAGGGATAAGGAAGAAATCCTTAATTCTGTTGAGTCCTTGTCCAGCATATCCGAGGAGAATGCAGCTTCGACACAGGAGACAAGCGCATCACTTATGCAGCTTGATACCGCTATGGAGAATGTTGTTGAGCAGGCTGTTGATCTTCAGAAGATTGCTGAAGAGCTCACAGGTAATGTGAAGTACTTCAAGGTTGAACTTCCACAAGAGGAATCCACAAAATAATTAAAAAAATGTAAAGATTTCCGTGCATTTAGTATCATTGACTTATTGCGCACCTTTCCTTAAAATAGGTAAGGTGCGTTTCCATGTTTTCACGCCGTAAAGCACTGCTTTGCTACGTGAAATACTATAATTATGTTGTATTTTTAGAAAGGTTTACGATGAGCAACAATCAGATAATAGATGAAATAAATAAGAGAAGAACCTTTGCGATTATTTCTCACCCCGATGCAGGTAAGACTACACTTACAGAGAAGTTCCTTCTCTATGGTGGAGCAATCAATCTTGCGGGTTCTGTTAAGGGTAAGGCTACTGCAAGACATGCGGTTTCAGACTGGATGGAAATTGAGAAGCAGCGTGGTATCTCTGTTACATCTTCAGTTCTTCAGTTCAATTTTGAGGACTGCTGCATAAACATTCTTGATACTCCCGGACACCAGGATTTCTCAGAGGATACATACAGAACTCTTATGGCTGCGGATTCTGCTGTCATGGTTATTGATGCAAGTAAGGGTGTTGAGCCCCAGACCAAAAAGCTTTTCAAGGTCTGCACAATGAGACATATTCCTATTTTTACATTTATAAATAAGCTGGACAGAGATGCTATGGATACCTATGAGCTTCTTGATGATATCGAGGATCACCTTGGTATCGCTACCTGTCCTATGAATCTGCCTATTGGTTCCGGTAAGAATTTTAAGGGAATCTATGACAGAAGGAAAAAGCATGTTGTTACTTTCCAGGATACAATGAAGGGAACAAAGGAAGGTACTGAGACCATCATTCCTATGGATGACAAGGATCAACTCATTTCCACTATCGGTGAAGAAGCCCTTGAAAATCTTGAAAGCGAGATAGAGCTTATGGATGGTGCAGGTGCTGAGTTTGATCTTGATGAGGTAAGAGCAGGTAACCTTACTCCTGTATTTTTCGGATCTGCTCTTCAGAATTTCGGCGTAGAGCTTTTCCTTCATAACTTCCTTCAGATGGCTACTCCTCCCAGTGGAAGAGCATCTTCAGATGGCGAAGTTGTTGATCCTAAGGATCATGATTTTACAGCATTTGTATTTAAGATTCAGGCCAACATGAACAAGGCCCACAGAGACAGAGTTGCATTCATGCGTATCTGTTCAGGCCGCTATGATGCTGATAAGGAAGTTAAACATGTTCAGTCAGGTAAGGTGTTCAGACTTTCACAGCCTCAGCAGCTTATGGCTGATGAGCGTAAGATATTAAGCGAGGCTTATGCCGGAGATATCATGGGCGTATTTGATCCCGGTATCTTTTCAATAGGAGATACTGTGTGCATGCCTAAGGATTCTGTAGTTTATGAAGGAATTCCGACCTTCGCTCCCGAGCATTTTGCAAGGGTTAGACAGGTTGATACCATGAAGAGAAAGCAGTTCGTTAAGGGTATCGAGCAGATCGCACAGGAAGGCGCTATCCAGATTTTCCAGGAATTCAATATGGGAATGGAAGAGATTATAGTCGGTGTAGTAGGCGTCCTCCAGTTTGACGTACTTAAATTCAGACTTCAAAACGAGTATAATGTAGAGATAATACTTGAGACACTTCCTTATGAGTACATCAGATGGGTTGAGAATGATGATATTGATCTTAACAATCTTGTAGGTACATCAGACATGAAGAAGATCAAGGATATGAACGGCAAGCCGCTTCTTATTTTTATAAATGAGTGGAGTCCTCAGATGGTAATCGACAGAAATAAGGGACTCGTACTTAGAGAATTCAATGAAAATGTAGGCTGATAACGGTTTTTGTACACATGATTGTCATATATAGGGGGAATATGGACAAGGGCAGATGTGTTATTAAAAACTTAATAGGAAAAACATCCGCCGTATTCGCTCTTATTCTGGTGATGACCACAGCTACCGGCTGCGGAGATGCAGTTATAAAATATCTTCAGGATAACAATCTGGTCTCGCCGGATAAGTATGGTGATAAAAAGGATGAACAGGTAGAGGAGACTCAGTCAGAGACAGAAACTGAGTCTGAATTTGATGCGCCTACATTCAGTTTTGAGGCTCAGGCAGAGGATTCTGCAGCAGAGTCTGATACAGAAGCTTCTGCTGCTACGTCAGAGCAGACAAAAGATACCGCAGATACTACAGCAGACGCCGCAGAAGCAGAGGATGCTGATTCCTCTTCTGAGGGTTCGACACTTGATATAGACAAGGTAAATAAGTCTATCGATGATCTTATTGCAAGACTCGAGGAAGAGACCGGCAGAACAAACAGATCAGAAAAGACGGAGGCTCCTGCCGAGGGTAAGGGGAAGGATGCTACCACCTATTACAGTGATACCTATCAAAATGCACAGAGAGCATCCATTGGTATTCTGGATTCCGATATTGATGTTTTAAAGGAATCCCAACGCGGAAAGTATGCCTTTGAGCATCTTACGGACGAGGGTAAGACTTTGTACTGTGAACTTCTTGCCATCATACAGCACAGGGCTGAGGATGTTGTTATTTCCACTTTGGATGAAGAAACTCTCGATGTGGTTTGCAATTTTGTGCTTGCTGATCATCCTGAGATTTTCTACATGGATGGATATACTTTTACCAGATATACCATAGGCGGCACACTTAAGAAGCTATCCTTTACCGGTAATTATATCTACAGTGCCGATGAGATTGCCCACAGGCAGGCTCAGATCGATGAGTATTCAGACAAATGCCTTGCCGGCGTTCCTGTAGGCGGCGATGATTATTCCAAGGTCAAATATGTATATGACTATCTGATCACCAATACGGAATATGACAGCAGTGCTCCGGATAATCAGAATATTTGCTCTGTTTTTATAAGCGGAAGATCTGTGTGTCAGGGCTATGCAAAGGCTACCCAGTATCTGCTTGATAAGCTTTCGATTCCGGCTACGCTTGTTACGGGAAAAGTAAATGATGTATGGCATGCCTGGAATCTTATATATGCTGACGGAGAGTACACCTATGTGGATACCACCTGGGGGGATTCTTCATATCAGAGAATTGAATCCGGCGATAATTCCCAGAAGATGCCATTGATAAATTATACATATTTATGCTGCACCACGCAGGATATCAAGAAGACGCACGTCATTTCTGAAACGCTTCCAATGCCGGAATGTACCTCCATGAAGAACAATTATTATGTTCGTGAGGGCGAGTATTTTACTGAATGTGATATGAATGCGGTGGGAGAGCTGTTTGCGCGAAGATACGCGGATGGCAGCAACAACGTGACAATAAAGTGCAGCACCGAGCCGGTATATAACGATATAAAGGGTAAGCTTTTTGATGCCCAGCAGGTGTTTGGATTCATGGACGGATCCAATAATACGGTGTCCTACACCACCTTTGATGACCAGTACATTTTGATTATATGGCTATACTAAATAAGCATTTTCCTGTATAATTATAAGGGTTTATGCTATCCATTTATGAAAGGAATTTACTTTTATGGAAAAGGAATTACAGACAACACAGGCTAAGAAAAAAATCGGTTCAGTAAAGCTTGCCGATGATGTGGTTGCTAAGATCGCAACTCTTGCAGCACTTGAGATTGACGGCGTCAGCGCAATGGCAGGCGGAATTACCAACGAAAATATAGAGAAGTACAGCTCAAAGAACGTACTTAAGAGCTCAAAGGTATTTTTGGGCGAGGGCAAGGTAAGAGTTGATCTTTCAATTCTTATGCGTTACAGCTACAACATTCCTGCAACAAGTAAGCAGGTTCAGGACCGCGTTAAGACTTCTATTCAGAATATGACAGGTCTTGATGTGACAGATGTAAATGTACGCATTGCCGGAATAACCATTCCCGAATAAAAATAAATGAGGATAATATGAACAGATCAGAATTAAGAGAACAGGTTTTTAAGCTTCTTTTCCGTGTGGAATTCAACACACCGGAGGAGATGGAAGAGCAGGAAGCACTTTTTATTGAGAACAGCGATGTTGAGATAAATGAGAAGGATGCTGCTTTTATAAAGAGTCGTTTTGAACAGGTTGTAGATAAGCTTTCCGAGATCGATGGACTCATCAATAATGAGACAACAGGCTGGAATACTGAGAGAATAGGTAAGGTTGAGCTTGCTATTCTGCGTCTTGCAGTTTTTGAGATAAAATTCGATGAGCAGATTCCTACAGGAGTAGCTATCAATGAAGCTGTAGAGCTTGCCAAGAAGTTTGGTCAGGACGGAGCTTCATCTTTCATTAACGGAGTACTTGCTAAATTTGCGTAACGTATATACAGTCGCTCAGGTTAATTCATTCATCAAAAATATGTTTCAGCAGGAACCGCTACTGAACCTTTTGACCATAAAAGGAGAGGTTAGTAACTGCAAATATCACTCCTCCGGTCACATCTACTTTACGCTTAAGGATGCGTCCGGAGCGATTTCATGTGTGATGTTTAACGGAAACAGGGCTGCAGGTCTTAAGTTTCAGATGAAGGACGGACAGCAGGTTCTTGTTACGGGAACGGTTGATGTTTACCCTCGCGACGGAAAATATCAGGTCTATGCAAGAAAAATAGAACCGGATGGAGAAGGCGCATTATTCGAAAAATTCGAAAGGCTGAAGGCTGAGCTCGAAGAGCGCGGAATGTTCGATAAATGCTACAAGCGTCCGATCCCCAAATACATAAAGACTTTAGGTGTGGTAACTGCGCAGACAGGGGCAGCAGTCAAGGATATTATTAATGTGTCTACGAGGCGAAATCCCTATGTGCAGATTATTTTATATCCGGCTATAGTTCAGGGAGACGGTGCGGCTGAGAGTGTTGCAGCGGGAATAGAAGCCCTTGAGCGGATGAATGTGGATGTCATCATCGTGGGTCGAGGTGGCGGATCTATAGAGGATCTTTGGGCCTTTAATGAAGAGGTGGTGGCCAATGCGATTTTTAATTGTAACATTCCCATTATCTCTGCAGTTGGTCATGAGACGGATACGACAATATCGGATTTTGTTGCTGACATGAGAGCACCTACACCTTCAGCTGCGGCAGAGCTTGCGGTTTATGATGTCAGCCTCCTTATTCAGGATATAAATGACTATCAGGATATTCTGGGTCGAAGGATGATGGACAAAATAAATCTCCTAAGGCAGAAGGAAGCAAACGACAGAAGACTCCTTCAGCATCTTTCACCTGTTGCGAGAATTCGCGATCAGAGGATGAGGGCTGCTCAGAGCAGAGACAGACTAGAGAGACTTATGCTGGAGCGTATTCGGGATAAAAAGCATCTGCTGGATGTGGATATAGAGAGACTGAAGGCACTCAGTCCACTGGATAAGCTAAAATCAGGCTTTTCATATATCGCGGATAAGGACGGACAGAACATCAAAAAGATATCGCAGGTAAAGGCCGGTGACGAGCTTGATATTTATGTAAGTGACGGACTTATCAGAGCAACAGCAAATGCTACGGAGAAGAGAGATAATGGCTAAAAAGATTGAAGATAAAGAGTTATCAATAGAAGGCGCTTTTGAGCAGGTTAATGAGAAAATCAAGGCCCTTGAGAACAGCGACGTATCCCTTGAGGATTCCTTTAAGCTTTTCCAGGAGGGAATGGACCTTCTTAAATACTGCAACGAGTCTATTGATAAGGTTGAGAAAAAGGTTCAGAAAATAATCGGAGACGGACAGACGGAGGACTTTGAGTAATGACTGTTTTTGAGGAGCAGCTTAATGAGAGGGCTGCTGAAGCAGAGAAAATCATTCAGAAGTTTTTACCTAAGGAAGAGGGCTATCAGAAGCTTGTAATAGAAGCAATGAACTACAGTATTCTTGCAGGTGGAAAAAGAATTCGTCCTGTACTCATGCTGGAAATGTTCAGAGTTTTTGGCGGCGTGCAGCAGGAGGTTGTTGAGCCCTTTATGGCAGCTATAGAGATGATTCACACATATTCACTGGTGCATGATGATCTCCCTGCCATGGATAACGATGAATACAGACGAGGAAGAAAGACAACTCATGTTGTTTACGGTCCCGGAATGGCGACTCTGGCAGGAGACGGCCTTTTGAACTATGCCTATGAGACTGCACTTTTATCCTTTAGGAGTAGCGCAGTGCTTCCTCAGTTTGATGGTGATATCGCAGACCGCAGAGTAAAGGCACTTCAGATTCTTGCAGGGAAAGCGGGAATATATGGTATGGTAGGCGGTCAGTGCGCTGATATCTGTGCAGAGGGCAAGGCAGAAGCTACTGAAGAAGAGCTTATTTTTATACATGAGAATAAGACGGCTGCAATGCTTGAGAGCAGTATGATGATCGGAGCGCTTCTTGCAGGTGCATCGGAGGCAGAGCTTTTGGAAATCGAGCAGGCAGCAAGGAAAATCGGTGTTGCTTTCCAGATTCAGGACGACGTACTTGATGTTACCGGTGATGAAGCAGAGCTTGGAAAGCCCATAGGCTCCGATGAGAAGAATGAAAAGACGACCTATGTAACCTTACATGGTCTTGAAGATTCCAAAAAGGAAGTAAAGCGTCTGTCGGATGATGCTGCAGATATTCTTTCAAAATCCGAAAAAAGTGAAGAATTCCTTATACCGCTTGTATTATGGATGATTTCACGTAACAAGTAAGGAGCAAATATCATGTTGCTTAACAAAATTAAAAAAGCAAATGACATAAAGAATATTCCTGATAACCGTTTAGATGAGCTTGCACTTGAGATTAGAGAATTTTTAATAGATAAAATAAGCCACACCGGTGGACACCTTGCATCTAATTTAGGTGCGGTTGAGCTGACAATGGCACTCCACTTGGAGCTTAATCTTCCGGAGGATAAAATCATCTGGGATGTGGGACATCAGTCTTATACCCATAAGGTGCTGACAGGACGCAAGGAGGGCTTTGATACCTTAAGGAAGTTTGGCGGTTTAAGCGGGTTTCCCAAGAGAGCAGAGTCGGACTGCGACTGCTTTGATACAGGTCACAGCTCCACAAGTATTTCTGCAGGACTTGGAATGGTAAGGGCCAGACAGCTTTCCGGAGATAAATATACCGTTGTTTCTGTTATTGGCGATGGTTCGCTTACTGGCGGACTTGCCTATGAAGCGCTTAATAACGCAGCAAAGCTTGATACCAACTACATTATCATTCTTAACGATAATGAGATGTCCATCTCAGAGAATGTAGGCGGAATGGCCAGATATCTTAATGTAGTACGTACCAATGAAGGCTATCTGAATCTGCGTGATGATATTTATAACTCACTTAAGAATTCAAGTCCCAAGATGGTAGACGGAATCAGACGCGCAAAGAACAGCTTTAAGCAGCTCTTTGTTCCTGGAATGGTTTTTGAAAATCTTGGAATAACATATCTTGGTCCCATAGACGGACATAATATCACACAGCTTCGCGCAGCTATTCGTGAAGCAAAGAAGGTCCGCAAGGCGGTTCTTATTCATGTGGTTACTAAAAAGGGTAAGGGCTTTGGACCTGCAGAGAAGCACCCTGCAAGATTCCATGGAACAGAGCCTTTCCTTCCACAGAACGGAATTCCAAGAAAGCCCAGGACAACCGCTAACTATCAGGATATTTTCAGCACGGTTATGTGCAAGATAGGAGAGCGTGAGCCCAAGGCAGTTGCGATTACCGCAGCTATGGCTGATGGAACCGGACTTAAGAGATTCAGGAACATGTATCCCGACAGATTTTTTGATGCAGGAATTGCAGAGGAGCATGCTGTTACCTTTGCTGCAGGACTTGCAGTTGGCGGATATCATCCCATTTTTGCAGTTTACAGCTCCTTCCTTCAGAGGGCCTATGATCAGGTCATGATGGATGTGTGCCTGCAAAATCTCCCTGTTACCTTTGCGATAGACAGGGCAGGACTTGTTGGCAGTGATGGCGAGACCCATCAGGGAGTTTTTGATCTGTCATATCTGTCTACTATGCCAAACATGCATATCATGGCACCCAAGAATAAGTGGGAGCTTTCGGATATGATGAAGTTTGCCATAAGATTTGACGGCCCCACTGCCATCAGATATCCAAGAGGCACAGCCTATGACGGACTTAAGGATTTCAGAGCACCCATCGAGATGGGCAAGGCTGAGCCTATCTACGAGGAGAGCGATATTTTACTCCTTCCTGTAGGAAGCATGGTGAAGGTTGCAGAGGGTGTCAGAGAGATACTTAAGGAAAACGGATATAACTGCTCGCTTACCAATGCGAGATTTGTAAAACCCTTTGATGAGGAATACGTAAGAGAAGCTTCGGGTAACCATAAGCTTATTGTTACGATGGAAGAAAATGTTGAAACAGGCGGCTTTGGCGAGCAGGTGAGAGCTTTTGTCTCAAAGGAAAAACTTCCGACTTATACGATGTGTATTGCAATTCCCGATCGATTCGTAACTCATGGTTCCTGCGACGAGCTTTTTAAACAGCTTGGAATTGATGCTGATTCTGTAGCTGAGAAGATAATGGAGTACATGAAAACTAATGCCTAAAGAAAGACTGGATGTGATCCTGGTTTCACGAGGACTTGCTGCTTCGAGAGAAAAAGCAAAGGCTGTCATTATGGCAGGCGATGTTTTTGTAAACGGTCAGCGTGAGGACAAGCCGGGAACAGCATTTGATGAATCAAAAATTATTTCCATAGATGTAAAGAGCAAGGAGCTTGCTTATGTCAGCAGAGGCGGATTAAAGCTTGAGAAGGCTATGAAGAGCTTTAAGCTTAAGCTTGACGGATTTGTCTGCATGGATATAGGCGCATCCACAGGCGGCTTTACAGACTGCATGCTTCAGAACGGAGCATCTAAGGTCTACTCAGTGGATGTTGGTCATGGCCAGCTGGCATGGAAGCTCAGATCAGACGAGCGTGTTGTCTGCATGGAGAAGACTAATTTCAGATACCTTGTTCGTGATGATATTGATGATGATCTTGATTTTGCATCAGTGGATGTTTCATTTATTTCACTTACCAAGATTCTGATACCTGCAAGAAAGCTTCTTAAGGATGGTGGCGAGATGGTCTGTCTCATAAAGCCTCAGTTTGAAGCAGGCAAGGATAAGGTTGGTAAGAAGGGCGTAGTAAGAGAGCCCGAAATTCACAGAGAAGTTATTGAGAGAGTAATTGATTTTGCTGATATTATCGGCTTCAAGATTTTGAACCTTGATTTTTCTCCGGTTAGGGGACCGGAGGGGAATATTGAGTACCTGCTTTATATTAAAAAGGATGCTGACAGAAATGACGAGGTGGCAGAGATAAATGAGGGCACAGGACTTCATTTACTTTCTGATACCGAGGCAGCAGGTAATGGATATTCCAAAGAAGCTGATATGGAAAAGCTTATTAGGGAGACAGTGGAAAAAGCACACGGGGAGCTGTGAGCATGAAGCATTTTTTCATAATTACCAATACGAGTAAGGATCCGGAATTAGCGGAGACTTACAGGATAAAAGATTATCTTGAAGAGCATGGCGCAGAGGTGACTCTTGCCGAGCAGGTTATGGTATCTTCGGATGACGAGAAAAAACCAAGGTTTACGTCGGATGTACCGGGTGACGCGGAGATCTGCGTGGTTCTTGGCGGTGATGGCACTATGCTGCAGGCAGCCGCCAATGTCATCGACAAAAATATACCCATAATCGGAGTTAATCTTGGAAGGATTGGGTATCTTGCAGAAGTCGATATAGACGATGCAAGGAATGCGATGGATAGGCTTCTTGCAAATGATTTCGAGATTGAGGAGCGCATGATGCTAAAGGGCGTTTTGCTTCAGGGCGAGGATGCCGGCAAAGTGAACCATGCGCTTAATGATATTGTCATAGCCAGATGTTCATCTATTCAGGTCTTGAATTTCAATATTTTCGTAAATAATATGCCGCTTACACAGTATCAGGCGGATGGTATTATTCTGTCCTCCCCAACAGGATCAACGGGCTATAATATGTCTGCCGGCGGCCCCATCGTGGATCCCAGTGCACAGATTCTTTTGCTGACACCTATATGTCCCCATACCATAAACGCCAGAACCATAGTTTTGTCGGAGCATGATAAGGTTACGGTCGAGATTGGGGAAGGCCGAGGAGGCGCCGATCAGATTGTGGAAGCAACCCTTGATGGCAGCAACAGGAAAATAATGAAAAGCGGTGACAGAATAGACATCTGTGCATCAGATAAAGTAACCAAGATAGTAAAGCTCAGCAGTGAGAGTTTTCTCAACACACTAAGGAAAAAATTGGTATGAAAAAGAAAAGACACGAAAAGCTTATTGAGATGATCCAGAATAACGTTATTGAGACTCAGGAACAGATGGCTGATATGCTCCGTGCAGAGGGCTTTGATGTTACACAGGCCACGGTCTCAAGGGATATCAGAGAGCTGCGCCTTACCAAGAGGTCTACGCCCGATGGAAAGCACAAGTATGTGATAATCCAGGACGATGCAGGTATGAATGACAAGTACACGGACGTGCTTAAAGCCGGATTTGTCAGCATGGACAGCGCCCAGAATATTCTGGTAATAAGAACCGTTTCCGGAATGGCAATGGCAGTTGCGGCTGCACTTGATGCCATGGAATTTGAGGAAGTAGTCGGCTGTATCGCTGGTGATGATACAATTATGGCTGCTATCCGCACTAATGAAGATGTTCAGATAGTAATGAACAGATTAAACGACTTGCTAAGTTGATTTTCCCAAGCCCGGAGAAGCAGGGGAAAGGATTAACAATATGTTATACAGTTTACACGTGAAAAATCTCGCGCTGATCAATGAGCAGGAGATTGAATTCAGGAAGGGTCTCAACATCATGAGTGGTGAGACCGGAGCAGGAAAGTCCGTAATTATCGGCAGCGTTAATCTTGCGCTTGGCGGAAAAGCGGACAGCAATATGATAAGGACAGGGGCAGATTATGCTCTTATCGAGCTGACCTTTGGAATTGATGATGAGGTACAGCTAAGCAGGCTTAAGGAGCTGGATATTCCTGTAGAGGAGGATGGAACACTTATCCTTCAAAGGAAGATCATGGAGGGCAGAAGCGTCTGCAAGGCAGGCGGTGAGACCGTCAGTGCAAGGCAGCTTCGTGAGCTTTCGGATATTCTTATCAACATCCATGGACAAAATGATAACCAGGTTCTTTTAAGTAAAAAGAAGCATCTACAGATTCTTGATGAGTATGCTGGAGATAAGCTTTCTGCATTAAAAGAAAAATGCGCAGCTACCTACAGAAGCTGGAAGGATGTCCAGAAGGAGCTTGATGAGACTAACCTCGATGAGAGGGAGAGGTCCAGAGAGCAGGATCTTGCAAGCTTTGAATTTAACGAGATCGAAGAAGCAAATCTTACCATAGGTGAGGATGAGACTTTGGAGATGCGTTATCGCAAGATGGTGAATTCCCAGAAAATCGCTGAGGCAGCAGGAATCGCTGCCGAGATGACAGGTGCAGGTGACAGTGATGACAGTGCAAGCTATCAGATCGGAAGAGCAGTAAGGGAGCTTTCATCAGTTAGCAGCTATGATAAGGCTGTTGAGGATTTATTGGCACAGCTTTTAGATATCGATAATCTTTTATCGGATTTTAGACATAATCTTTCATCCTATATCAGTGATCTTGAGTTTGATGCCGAAGCCTTTGCAGAGACAGAGACAAGGCTTAATACTGTCAATCATCTAAAGGATAAGTACGGCGGAACCATCGAAGCCGTCCTTAAGTACCGTGATGAGAAGGAAGAGGAATTGAAGAAGCTTGAGGACCTTGGGGCATACCGGGAGAAGCTTCTGGCAGATGAGAAGAGACTTCATGAGGAGGTTCTTGGACTGTGTGCTGATATTTCCGCAGTCAGAAAAGAGAATGCGCTTAAGCTTTCAAAGCTTTTAAGGAATGCACTGGAGGATCTCAATTTCATTGATGTAAGATTTGAGATTGCCGTGGATTCTTCTGATGAGCGAATATCTTCTGAGGGTTATGATGATGTGGAATTCATGATTTCCACTAACCCCGGTGAAGCTCTTAGACCACTCAGTAACGTAGCCAGCGGCGGTGAGCTTTCGAGAATCATGCTGGCACTTAAGACCGTAGTATCAGAGAAAAATGAGATAGATACACTGATTTTTGACGAAATAGATGCCGGAATCAGCGGACATACTGCATGGAAGGTATCAGAGAAGCTTGGCAGGCTATCACTTGACCATCAGATTATCTGTATCACACATCTTCCGCAGATCGCAGCTATGGCTGACTCTCACTTCGAGATCAAAAAAGAGCTGGCTGATGAGAACGGCCAGGAGAGAACTGTTACCAGAATAACAGAGCTTTCAGATGAAGAGAGAGTATCAGAGCTTGCCAGAATGCTTGGTGGAGCTGAGATTACGGATACTGCTCTTGAGAATGCAAGAGATATGATTAAACAGGCAGGAAATGTTAAGGAGACGAAATGACACTTGACTATGATGACCTTTTAAACAGCATAATGGGCAGCCTTGATCGCATCAAGCAGGTCGATGTAAATGATATTCCAAACATCGATCTGTATATGGATCAGCTTCTTACTTTTATGGACGACAGCCTTCATAAATCAGTGAGACGTCCCGGTGCAGATAAGATTCTCACCAAAACCATGATCAACAATTATGCTAAGAATGATCTGTTACCGCCTCCTGTGAAAAAGAAATATTCCAAGGATCATATAATCATTCTGATCTTCATTTATTACTATAAGAGTATTTTGTCCATAAATGACATTCATACGCTGCTTAAGCCTATGAGAGACCGCTTTGGAAACACCGATAAAACGGTAGATCTGAAGGATATTTATCGGATGATTTACGATGAACAGGATGATATTATCGAAAATCTCAAAAAGGATATTGAGAATAAATACAAAGTAGCAATTGATACTTTCCCGGATGCTCCGGAGGATGAAAGAGCAGAGCTTCAGCTCCTTAATTTTATATCCATGCTTTCCTATGATGTTTTCATGAAAAAACTTCTGATTGAGACAATGCTTGATCATGTTGAGAAGGTTTGCATGAATAAGTCTGATGAAAAGAATGGGAAAGAGAGCAGGAAAAAGAAGAAATAGAGGAATTACGTTTTAGATGAGTATATACGATACACTTAACAGTGAACAGAAAAAAGCAGTTCTGCAGACGGACGGACCGGTTCTTATCCTGGCAGGTGCGGGATCAGGTAAAACCAGGGTTCTTACGCACAGAATTGCTTATTTAATTGATGAATGCGGAGTTAATCCCTGGAACATTCTTGCCATCACCTTCACTAATAAGGCAGCAGGCGAGATGAGGGACCGAGTTGATAATATCGTCGGCTTTGGCGCTGAGAGTATCTGGGTATCAACCTTTCATTCAACCTGTGTAAGGATACTTAGACGTTACGCAGACAAGCTTGGGTATCAGAATAATTTTACAATCTACGATACTGATGACTCCAAGTCCGTAATGAAGGATATCTGTAAGAGATTTCAGCTTGAGACCATGCAGCTTAAGCTGAGAGCCATTCAGACGGCTATTTCCCATGCCAAGGATAACTGTATTGATGCAAATGAGTACGCTCTTGCATCCGGTGATGATTTTAGAAAAATGAAGATCGCCAAAGCATATATCGAGTATGAGAATACCCTTAAGAAAAATAATGCCATGGATTTTGATGATCTTCTTCTTAATACGGTGAAGCTTTTCAGAGATTTTCCTGAGGTTCTTGAGTACTATCAGGAAAGATTCCGCTACATCATGGTGGATGAGTATCAGGATACCAACAATGTGCAGTTTGAGTTCATAAGACTTCTTGCTGACAGATATAAGAACCTTTGCGTTGTAGGTGACGATGATCAGAGTATCTACAGATTCAGAGGCGCCAATATCAGAAATATCCTTGATTTTGAGAAGGTTTATCCTGATGCATGCGTAATTAAACTGGAGCAGAATTACAGATCCACACAGAGTATTCTTGATGCGGCAAATAATGTCATCAGGAATAACTACGGACGTAAGGAAAAGGCACTCTGGACCGATGAAGGTAAGGGTGAGCTTGTACGTTTAAAGCAGGTAAATACAGCGCCTGAAGAGGCTGATTTTGTGGCCTCCGAGGTTTCAAAGCTTAAGAAATCCGGCAAGGCAGATTATAAGGATATTGCGGTGCTGTACAGAACAAATGCCCAGTCAAGACTTCTGGAAGAGCGTTTTGTCTACGAGGGAATTCCCTATGACCTTGTGGGCGGCGTGAACTTCTATGGAAGACGAGAGATTAAGGATATGCTTGCATACCTTAAGACCATAGATTCAGGTGCTGACGATCTCTCTGCAAGGCGAATAATCAATGTTCCCAAAAGAGGAATCGGAGCAACAAGTATCGCTCATGTTCAGGATTATGCGGATAAGATCAACATCAGCTTTTTGCGTGCCTGCGATGAGGCGGAGCTGATTCCCGGACTAAACAAGACGGCGGTAGCCAAGTGCAAGGCCTTTGCCGAGATGATAAGAGTTTTCAGAGCTTTTGCAAAGGAATCAAGACTTGATCAGCTTTTGCAGCATGTGATCCGCGAGATTAATTATGTAGATTATCTGCGTTCAATAGATGAGGATGATTCCACAGAGGAAAACGACCGCGAGCGAAACGTGGACGAACTTATCTCCAAGATGGCTGCCTATGAGGATAAAGAGGAAGAACCTACACTTACAGGATTCCTTGAAGAGGTGGCGCTGGTTGCGGATATCGATAATGTATCTGAGGATGATGACAAGGTTCTTCTTATGACACTACACAGTGCAAAGGGTCTGGAGTTTGATAATGTTTATCTCACCGGTATGGAGGAGAATGTATTCCCCAGCTATATGACTCTTATGAATGAGGACTCCGATCCCGACGGTGTGGAAGAGGAGAGACGACTTGCTTATGTCGGCATCACCAGAGCAAAGAAGCATCTCACTTTAACCTGTGCAAAGAGCAGGATGAATAAGGGTCAGGTTCAGTACAATCGCATCAGCAGATTTGTTACCGAGATTCCAAGAGAGCTTTTGGATGATATAAGCAATTCCGGAATAAATCAGTATCTCTATGATGGCGGAGAATCAATCGATGACGATGATGATATAGATGTTACAACAGGTACACTTTTCAAAAAGAAGATGAACTTCTCAAGCGGCACCGGATATAATACATCTTCACCGCTTCAAAGAAGTGCATATTCAGGAACTACGGCTGCTACAGGAAAGCCGACTGCAAGGGCGGCAGCTAAGCCGGCGCTTAAAAGAGCAGTTCCAAAGGATAAGCCGTTTATCGCAGGAGCAGCAACTTCACACAGCAATGCGCTTAGCGGTAAGGGCGGACTTGCATCACTCAGTAAGGGAATGCCTGCGGGAACTGAACCTGATTACGGTGTTGGCGACAGAGTAGAGCATGTGAAATTTGGCAAGGGTGTTGTTAAGGATATCGTGAAAGAGCCAAGGGACTATAAGGTGACGATTGACTTTGA
Organism: Butyrivibrio sp. WCD3002; assembly: GCF_000424265.1. Classification (GTDB taxonomy): domain Bacteria; phylum Bacillota; class Clostridia; order Lachnospirales; family Lachnospiraceae; genus Butyrivibrio. Next base: position 135,526 of record NZ_KE384154.1, on the reverse strand, counting down.
CGATTACGGACAGAAGATAATGTTTGCCGCATTTGCCAAGCTAAAGAAGCTTTGAATTTGAGGGCTGAGTAAATTCGCAAAACGGAATGCTTAGCAGGGACTTTTACAAGAATTAAAAAAGTATTAATACTTCGGTTTTTCATGGAAACAGCACGGCTTGTCGTGTAAAATGGAATAGGAGTGGTTTGGTGCTTTGGAAACGGAAACCACTCAAAAATAATAAATTTTGAAAGGGGTTTGTTATGGACAGAAACAAAATTGATGAACTTTTAGAGTTTACCAGAATCAATGAGCTGATGGAGAAGAAAGAGGCTGCTAACGCTAAGAAGCCTTCAAACATTATTCTCTGGTGCCTTGCAGTTTTTGGAGCAATCGCAGCAGTTGCGACCATAGCATACCTGGTATTTGATTATATGATACCGGAATACGACGATGACTATGATTATGACGATGACGATTTTGATGATTTTGATGACGACTTCGTGGATTTGGATCTTGAGAAATGAAACGTAAAGACATCATAACCGGAAAAATATTACGTGTGGAATTCCCCAATAAGGGAATCATTGAAACACCTGACGGGAAGGTCGTAGTAAAAAACGCACTTCCCGGTCAGCGCGTTTCATGCGTGATAACAAAAGCCAGAAATGGCAGATTTGAAGCCAGGCTTTTGGAAGTATTGGAAGAAGCTGGGGACGCCATTGAAAGTCCATGCATCCATTTTGGAAAATGTGGCGGCTGCAGTTATCTTACTATGCCTTATGTAAAGGAGCTGGGACTTAAGGAGCAGCAGGTTAGACGAATTCTTAATCCTATTTTGGAGAAGCAGAAGAAGAGCTACACCTGGGAAGGAATTAAGACCAGTCCCGTGAAATTTGCATATCGCAACAAAATGGAATTTACCTTTGGAGACGAGGAGCTAGGCGGGCCCCTCGCTCTTGGCATGCACAAAAGAAACAGCATGTATGATATCGTAAGTGTCACCGGCTGCAGAATTGTGGATGATGATTATAATCACATCTTAAGTGCTACGCTCTCATTTTTCGGAGACATGTACAAAGATGGCAAGATTACATACTATCACAGAATGAAGCAGGTGGGATATTTAAGACATCTCCTTGTAAGAAAAGCTGTTAAGACAGGTGAGATTCTTGTAGATATCATCACAACCACTCAGGAAGATCATGATCTTTCCGCATACAGTGATATGCTTCTTACTCTTGATCTTAAGGGAAGAATCGTTGGAATACTGCATACTGTAAATGATGCAAAGGCAGATGCTGTCATTGACGAGGGCACGTCTATTCTGTATGGGCAGGATTATTTCTACGAAGAGCTTCTTGGTCTTCGTTTCAGAATAACACCCTTCTCATTTTTTCAGACTAATTCTCTTAGCGCCGAAGTACTCTATGGCACAGTTAGAGAATATATTGACGGACTGTATCATAACACAAACGAAGATCCGGGCGATAAGGTAATCTATGACCTTTATTGCGGAACCGGAACCATAGCACAGATTGTCGCACCTATTGCCAACAAGGTAATCGGTGTTGAAATAGTAGAAGAAGCTGTTAACGCAGCCAAAGAAAACGCTGCAAGAAACAGTCTTCAGGATTGCGAATTCATCGCAGGCGATGTCCTCAAGGTTCTTGACGAGATCGAAACAAGACCTGACCTCATCATCCTTGATCCTCCAAGAGATGGCATCAACGCCAAGGCTCTTGCCAAGATAATCGCCTACGGTGTAGACCACATGATCTACGTAAGCTGCAAACCTACATCTCTTGCCAGAGACCTAGAGCAGCTCGCCGAGGGCGGATACTATGTGCAGCGAGCTGTGGCTGTAGACCAGTTCCCCTGGACAAATCATGTAGAAACCGTAGTTCTCTTGACGAAGACAAGCAAAGCGTAGTCTGAGTCTAGAGAATACGAGTTGTTCCGGCTCGCACGAAGTACGAGAGCGGAACTTCCTTGTGAAAAAGCGAAGGGACAGGATTGAGTTTAGAGGCGACTGTTGTTCTGGCTCGCATGCTTGCATGCGAGAGCAGAACTTCCTTGTGAAAACGTGGTGGGACACGATAAATAAGACTTTCATTACTAGCGGTTGACAAATCTCTGTCAGCCGCTATAATTTTTTTTATTGTGATATTCACAATTTCTATGTACGGTGTTTATCCCCGTATGATTTTCCTATTTATAGTTAGTTTAGAGCTGCTTATAAACGTGGAAGCATGCTGATGTTCGACAATATGCGAGGTATGGTAGGCATTTTTGGGGAATTTGTCTGCTATGGTTAAGCATTATGAAATTTAGGGCAGGCCATTGCGAAGCCATTAGAAGTCATTATGAGCTTAATTGTCTGCCATGAACGAAAGAATTGAAAAGTAAGGCAGGCGTTTTTGAGGCATAATGTCTGCTGCAGAATGACAAAACTTGATATACGGCAGGCGAGATGTCAACGAAATGCCTGCCATAGAAAGCAAATTATTAACTAATAGCAGACAGAATTCAGGAAAATCGTCTGCTATAAAAAGGGAAAATAAAGATACGGGCAGGCAAATGGTGCTAAAAATGCCTGCTATAAAATCGCAAATCGCAGAATAAAGCAGGCGGTGGGTTATCTAAATTCTTTATGAAACCCATAGAGTGGACATAGTGGAAACTTTTTAGCAGGATTTTAAATACGAATTCAGGTTATGGATTCATACCAAGCAGGATAAAGATTCTGGATTAGTTCCACTTCAAAGTAATGGACATGAATTAAGCAGAATATTCATTCTGGGTTAGTTCCACTCCCAAATAATAGACATGAATTAAGTAGAATATTCATTCTGGATTTGTTCTATTTGCAAACAACGGACATAGAAAAGAGGAGAAACATGATTTATATAAAAGGAGATACTATCGTTTATGTATGGATTAAAAGAAATGCTTATAAAAGAAGAATTAAGATTACAATCGATAAAAAGGACTGTTGATGACAGACTTAGAGATGTACCTGAAGGAAATCTAAGAATAACATCAACGAGAAATCGGGTCCAGTTTATGCATTGCATGGATAAGGAAAAGAAGATGAAAGAGCAGGGAATATATATAAAACAAGACGATAGATCCCTTGCGAACGCTCTCGCTCAGAAGACGTATGATCAACGAGTTCAGAAGCTTGTGGATAGGAGAATAAAGCAGATAGAGAAGCTTACCAAGGAATATACTGACAATGAGATAGATGAGTTATTTGATAACCTTCATCCGATTAGAAAGACTCTTATTAAGGCAGTCGAAATGCCCTGGGAACAGAGACTTCAAGAATGGAAGAATACGCCATACGTTGGAAAAGAATTCGCAGAAAATATTCCTGAAATATATACCAAAAAAGGAGAAAGGGTTCGTTCAAAGTCAGAGAAGATAATTGCGGATACATTCTTTGAGCTGGGAATTGAGTATAAGTATGAATGTCCGTTGAAACTCAAAGGATATGGAATTGTCTATCCTGATTTCACAATACTTCGGAAAAGAGATGGTAAAGAAATATACTGGGAACATGATGGAAGAATGGATGAGCCGGATTACGCAAATAAGGCTGTCAGGAAGATAAATTCATATATTGCAAATGGAATATTCCCCGGAGATAAGCTTGTAATATCTTATGAGACATCAAAAATTGTTCTGAATGACAGAGTAATAAAAATGTTGATTGACGAATATATCCGGTAAGTGGGTTGCACACAGCAGAACCTGTGCACACTGCGCTGAAAAGATTGCACAGAATTGTGGAATGGATGCTGATAAAGCATATGTTCTCGGGCTTTTACATGATATAGGAAGAAAATTCGGAGTATATCATTTGCGACATGTGTCTGATGGATACAAATACATGATGTCACTTGGGTATGATGATGTGGCCAGAATCTGCCTTACCCATTCTTTTAATCAGGATAAATTAGAAGCATATGTTGGAAATTTTGATGCCTCACAGGAAGACACAGAGCTGATTCGCATTAAACTAAAAGAAACAGTGCAGGATGATTATGATAAGCTTATTCAGCTCTGCGACTCGATTGCAGGAGCAGAAGGTGTTATGGATATCATAGACAGAATGAGTGATGTAAAAAGCCGCTACGGTTCGTATGATCCGGAAAAATGGCAAACAAATCTCGACCTTAAAGAGTACTTTGAGAAAAAGATGGGGATGGATTTGTATGTGGCCGTTGATAAAGATAACTACATTCCTATCTCATCCAGAATGGTTGAATTCAGAAAAGCTGATATAGCTGACGCAGAGGTGCTGGTAGATATTTATAATGCGTCGTTTTTTGATGATTATATAAAGTATGGCGAATGTCCGGCATATGGAAGAACAAAAGAAATGATGGAGCAGTCAATAATTGATTATCCCAAATTTCTAATTATTTATGATGGTAAACCGGTTGGCTGCATTTCATGTAAAGCGTTGGAAGACGGAATATATGAAGTTGGATGTCTATGTGTAATTCCGGAGTTTCAGGGAAAAGGGATAGGAACGGCTGCAATGGAATTTGCAAAATCCTTCTATTCTGATTGGAAGAAGTTTACATTGGTAACACCGGTGGATAAAAGTCAAAACGTCAGATTTTATACAGTAAAATGTGGCTTTTCCATCCATTCCGAAGAAATGGATGGAAATGTCAAGGTTATAAGATTTCTATTGGAAAGATAGATTTATGTGCGTAGCATAAGCGAAGTGTTTAATACGTGACTTGGCCTAAGAGCAGCCTTTGCTGGTAACGAACAGCTCATGCAGTATTAGTTAGCGCTATATTTTCTTATCCTAAGCGGAATGTCATGTTCCTTAGATAAAGCAATGCATCTGTCTTTTTCCTCATCAGGGAGGACGTCCACTATAGACCAGCGGACATCTCCGATGACTTCCCGGCACCTTTTGGTGAAGGCGAGCATGTTTTCAAAGCCATTATCCAGAAGTGGTCTTGTCACTTCCTCATATTCCTTTTTTGTAGGAGCATTGAGGCTTACAGAAACGCTGTCGATGACCTTTGCTAATTCAGGAACTATATCACGGCCATGTTCTGCTGAGCCCTGTCCATTAGTATTTAGCCTGGTTTTAAGGCCTTTTTCTTTCTTTGCGTAGGCAGCAGCATCAAGAAGAATATCAAGCTGGCAGGTTGGTTCACCATAGCCACAAAAAACAAGTTCATTATAGCCGGTAAAATCAAAATTTTTAATTGCATCCAGAACTTCTTCTCTTGAGGGATTAACCTGATGCCACAAAGTCTTTGCATCACCAACGCCGTCTTTTACAAATCTGATACAAAAAGTGCATCTGCAATTGCATTTGTTAGTTATATTGGCATACACTGAGTCTTTGTATGTGTAGATAATATCAGCCATGAGCCACCTCCACCTTTGATTTAAGGTTAATTCTGTCAAAAGTCTGTCCAAGAAGAATAAAGAAAATCATACTGCCACCTGATTGTACAAGGCCTCCCGTCAAGCCGGAAAGAAGCGCTGCTTCAAAGCCAAACATGATTGCCTCAGCAATAAAATAGCCTATGTGTGATATGAAATAAGCAATTACCGGTGCGATATAATTTCGCTTGTTTAGTATGTTTGCTCCTTTGTTTGTGAAAGGAATTACTAAAAGAGCCTTGATGATTACTGTAGCCAGTGTCCACGCCGGAGCGGTCAGAAGATCTGCAACTCCTCCGCCGATTGCACCTGCAACCATTGCGTAGGGCATAGGTAAAATAGTAGCTGCAAGGTATATGATTGTGTCACCGAAATGAACATATCCGCCATTTACGCCTACCGGAATATGACCGATGTATGCGGTGAAAATTGTGATAAGAGCAGCAAATGCTCCTGTCAGTGTTAAATTGTAAATTCTGCTGTTTCTGTTTTTCATAGTTAGTCCTCCTCTTTACAATGTAAGCATTTTTAGATTTTTTTCGTATTCAACACCGGCATTCGGTGACGTTGCCGGGGATGTATCTTTGACAGAAGTGTAAATAAATCTGCTTGCAAGATCAGCTGCATCAAAAGCACTCTTTCCGGATATGAAGGCTCCGAGAAATACCGCAGCAAAAAGATCTCCTGTACCCGAATAATGAACTCTGTTACTTTTTGAGGAAATGAGCCGGCTGACACCATTTTCCAAAATATAGTTACCAACTTCTTCATCATCTTCCATGGGAATACCGGTAACTGTAATAATTTTTCCCTGATCGCCGCCAATCAACATGGATAATCTGTTAATCTCGCTGATCAGTTCATCGCCCCTTAATTTCATTATGCTTTCAGGGTCTTCATCTGCAAGGAGTATCAGCTCCGTAAGGTTTGGAGTGATTATATCGGCTTCTTTTGTCATTTCACGGATTGTATGAAGCAGATCCACTGAGAAATTCTTGTATGTTCTGCCATCGTCGCCCAGAACCGGATCAACAAGTACTGTTGTGCTGTCTGTCTTGAATTGCCTTATAAAATCCAGTGAATCAAGGGCCTGTTTCTGGCTCATCATGAAGCCGGTTATTATTCCGTCGAAGATTTCTGACTGCTTTTTCCATTCCCTTGTATATTCAGGTATGATGCCTGTCAGGTCCTTGCTGTAAAAAGAAGGATATCCTGTTTGAGCGCTAAGTACTGCGGTAGGAACGGGACAACATTGGATTCCCATTGCAGATAAAACAGTCATATCGACTACCAGTGAACATTTTCCAAATCCGGAGAGATCGTTTATTGCTGCTACTTTCATGAGTTCTTTGCTCCTTTATCGCTTTGCTTTGATAAAGAATATATTCCTAAATTTGGTACCATTAAAATAGTCAGTTTTGATAATTTTATTAATACCAGATTAAAAAGTATTGTTTTTATTTCCTAAAAGTGATAGCCTAATGATTAGTAAAAAGAAAGGCACGCATCTTGCGTGTAGGTGAAGAAATGAGATATTGATAATTTGATTTGGTTAACGCGAACGAAGAATTTGAATGGCCCAGAGGGGTTTGTTTGTGTATGCCGAATTAGATTATCGTATTCGTTTTGAAGCCGCCCACAGGGATGCTCTTTTTTGGCATATATCGGGTCTTCATTTGTACGTATAATCTGCTTTCGGCATGAAGCAGATTTTTTGTGCCATTTTTTATAACGGAGGTGGTGTGTATGGCACAGATACAGGTGATAGACCTGACTTTTTCTTATGATGGAAGTGCAGATGATGTACTTCAGGATATTTCATTTAGCATTGATACAAATTGGAAGCTTGGACTTATTGGCAGAAATGGAAAGGGTAAAACTACGCTGCTTAATCTTTTCATGGGAAGATATGAGTACAGAGGAAGTATTAAAGCCGGTACCCGTTTCGATTATTTTCCTTACAAGGTAGACGAATCTGATTATTCTCGGAATACCATAGACCTTTTGGAAAAATGGAAACCGCAGATTGAGCAATGGCAGGTGATGATTCAGATGAACGAGCTGCAGATGGATTCGGAATGTCTATATAGGCCATTTGGAACACTTAGCTTTGGTGAGCGTACAAGAGTCATGCTTGCGGTACTGTTTGCAGCAGAGAACGAGTTTCTTTTGATTGACGAGCCCACTAATCATCTTGATAGCAGGGCACGGGATATTGTAAAAGAATATCTTGCCTCTAAAAAGGGCTTTATTCTGGTATCCCATGATCGAGATTTGCTTGACGGTGTATGCGATCATGTGCTTGTAATGAACCGGTCCACGATAGAGGTCCAGGCAGGCAATTTTACGACATGGTGGGAAAATAAAGAAAAGAAGGATATTTTTGCAAAGGCGGAAAATGAAAAGCATCTTAAGGAAATCAGTAAGCTTAAGGTTGCTGCTGACAGAAACAGCAGGTGGGCAGAAAAAAATGAAAATACAAAAATAGGATTCGATCCCATCAAGGAGCATGACAGGAGCAAAAATACCAGGTCATTTATCGGTGCGAAAACAAAAAAGATGCAGTCCCGGGTAAAGGCTGTAGAAAAGCGCATAGATCATGAAATTGAGGAAAAAGAGGGATTGCTTCAGGATATTGAGAAGGTTACGGATCTGAAGCTGGAACCTTTGACATTCCATAAAGAAGTGCTGGTAAATGCCATTGACCTGTCCCTGAAATATGATGATGCTGAAAATGAGTTGTTCTCAGACCTTCGTTTTCAGGTAAAGAGAGGAGATAGAATAATCCTTTCAGGAGAAAACGGGTGCGGGAAGTCCAGTATATTAAAAGCTGTATTACAGAGAATTAATGACGGAGAATACAACCATGATTTGGGATTGTCTGTAGCCGGTGAGCTTAGTGTTGCTGCCGGTATGACAGTTTCGTATGTAAGCCAGGATACATCACTTTTATCCGGCTCTCTTAGGAAGTTTTGTGAGAAAAAGGGACTTAACGAAAGCTTATTTCTTGCAATTCTAAGACAGCTTGATTTTGGACGTGAGCAGTTTGTAAAGAACATGGAAGATTTTTCAGAAGGCCAGAAAAAGAAGGTCCTTATTGCAGCAAGCCTGATAACACCGGCGCATTTATACATATGGGACGAGCCTCTCAATTTTATAGATGTATTCTCCCGTATGCAGATTGAAAAGCTTATCCTGGAATACAAGCCAACCATGCTTCTTGTTGAGCATGATGTGAGATTTCAGGAAAAGGTTGGCACCGGCGTAATTACGGTAGGAAATGCTTTAAAGGACATGGTCGGGACGGAGTTATATGACCAAATAGAATTTAGAGGGGGAGCCTAAAATGTTCTATAATGCCAAAAATGAAAATATCCAACTGGATGGTTCTGACTGCGATTATATCAGTTTTGGAACAGGAAAAGAGAATCTTATTATGCTTCCCGGAGTGGGAGACGGTTTTAAGACAGCAAGGGGTATCGCAGTGCCTTTTGCTTTTATACTGGATTATCTTACAGCTCTGTGACACTGACATGTTGACATTAGTTTTATTCACGTGTATATTGGAAAAATATTTTTTGAGGATATGAAATGAATTTATTTTTATTAAACAGCTTAAGACGCAGACAGAGAAGACATAAGTTCTTGTAATCATTGCTTAGAAAAGCAACAAATATTATTCCTCTGCACCTGTCAGAGAAATCATATCTATATGCTTTAAGATTCCAACATCTTCAAGCAGTCTTATCATACGGTAAACTGTAGCAGTTCCGACGGTGCTGTCCTTGGAAACTACCTTGTGGTAGATTTCCTTGCAGGAGGCACCGTCACTGCTGAGGATTATATCCAGTATGAGCTTTCTTTGTTTGGTTATTCTAAAACCATTATCCTTTAATAGAGATATTACATATTCATTACTCATCAAGGCCTTCCTTTATGAAGCAGCTGATCTGCTGCTGGCTGTATTTACTACCATCTGAGATAAGCATCTGCCTCCGGACAGGCATTTTTTGTAGATCTCAGTACATTTTCTGTAGCTTGAAAAAGTCTTTTCTGCTTTTTCCTTATCACCATAAACTTTCCAATAGCCAACGCATTTAACGCCCTTTCTTGTGTCCTCCATGAAGCCTTTAACATCTACAGGAGGATAACCCAGGAAAAGACCAATCTCATGGGGGAAGGATCCATCATTATGAATGTGGTGAATGAGGTGAACAATATCACTTTCTATGGAGTTGCAGCTATATCCCTTTTCAAGAAGAATGTCCCTAGCTTCTTTTGATGAAAGGTCAGCTTTTAGCTTGTCCGGGCGGTATAGGTAGAGCAGAACATTTTTCTCTGTTATCTTAAGCGGAATGGCACGAAGACCCTTTTCCGTAAAGCACTGATTTAATTCACAAAGTTCTTCCTTTATATCTGATATAAGACTTCTGTCTATTGTAAAAATGTTTCCCGTTTTAATTCCTGCTAATGTGGGTGAGCAATTCTCAACTATGATATTATCAGGCATTATTATGGCTCCTCCGAAAAAAATTTAGTAAAGCGTTAGCAATTGCTAACGAAATTATAACCTATTGTAATCATGTTAGCAATAGGTAACTTTAAATGGCGATGAAACAACATTCCATCGCATAATATTTTTTGTTATCTAATTGTGCAAAATAAGTATTTAATGGGCGATTAAGATGATGTATAATTAGCGAAAACTTTTAAGTAAATGTAGAGGGATTATATGAAAAAAGCAACCAGAATTTTGACGGTACAGTATTCTTTTTTGCAGCTTGGGTATTGGGTGGACTATCTTTTAATATCATCCTTCGCAGCTGTTCTTTTGATGTCGCGAGGCTTCAAGGCCTCTGAGATAGGTTATGTAACAACCATGGGCTCTGTTATGGCAATATTTCTTCAGACCTATTTATCATCTCTTGCTGACAAATCCAAGAAGATCACTTTGAAGCAGATATTGGGGCTTATGATTGCCATGGCTTTTCTGGCAGCAGGAATAGTCTGGCTTGTGCCATCGTCTCATGTGGCAACCTTTATAGGTATGTTTACAGCCTTTGGTGTGACCAGCTCCATATCGCCGCTGCTTACAGCACTTTGCCTTCAGTATAACTATGCGGGCTACGGTGTGGACTTTGGTATAGCAAGAAGCCTTGGTTCCTTTGGCTATGCGGCAGCAGGCTTTGTAATGGGACAGGTCACGGAGAAGTTTGGAGCAAATATCATACTTCCGATTTTCTGCGTGGTTTATGTTCTTTTGATGTTTACACTACTGTCCATGAGAAAGGCTGATAACAATAACGATAAAATGGAGAAGCCTGAAAAGCCCAGCGGAATCATAGAGTTTTTCAGAAAGTATCCGAGATATGATGTTTTTCTTATAAGTGTAATGCTTATTTATTTCATGCAGATGATGCTTGGAACATACATGATCTATTTTGTAAAAAGCTACGGCGGTGCAGAAGCGGAGATGGGCACGGTATTATCTGTAACGGCATTTGCCGAGATGCCGGCAGTTGCCTTTGGAATGTTTTTCCTTAAAAAGTTCACTGCTCAAAAGCTCCTTAAGGTCACAGCTATAGCAGCTTCAATAAAGTTCATTTCAATGATCTTTATTACAGATATAAAGGTTTTCATTGCGCTGATGCTGATACACTTTTTCTACTCCGGAATGTATATGGTTTCATCAGTGTATTTTGCAAACTCCATAGTGGATGATTCCGATGCAGTAAAGGCTCAGGGCATTCTTGCCGTAGGAATCACGGGCGTTGTTGGAATCGCAGCCAACATCATCGGCGGCTATATGCTTGAGTTTGTATCCGTAAAGGCGGTTACAGTTCTTGGAGCGGCCATGGCAATAATCGGAACGGTTACAATGTTCCTTGCAACAGGAGAGAAGATACCAAAGGTAAGTAAGAAAGCAGCATAATAGAATGAGTATATAAAGAAAAGCGCTACACACTGTAACAAAATGTGTAGCGCCTTTTTTGAATTTTTGACGTTATTGGATATACACAATTGCTGTCTTTCTGAAGGCTGTGATTATCCTTGATATTGCGGAGTATATAAGTCCTGCGCTGTAGATGTAAACAATCACAGACAGGGACTTAAGCAAATAGCCTGCAACAAATGCTGCAATGGCAATAGCTATATTTATGGCACCGGAGGTGAATTTGAATCTCCAGGAAGAGGACATACGCTTTGATTCAAGAGCTCGCAGGATGTCAACAACCCCTGAAAACATGTGGATTATAAGCATATACAAAATAACAAAGCTATTAGAGTTATCCGCTACGGTTAGTGTAAAAACCCCAAGATCAAATATTATGACGCCGGTATACAGAATACTCCTGCCGCCTACCATGTGTTTTGCCATGGAGAAGTAGTAGAATATATTTTTAAGTCCATATAAAGTCAGCGACATACTCAGTATAAGCACTATCAACGGTATGCCATCTTCAGGGATCCATACTATGCTTATACTGCCAATGATCATTATAAAGGCTATAAAAATATTTTTAATTCTTTGAAAGGCTGTCATCGTCTGCCCTCCTTAACTGATCTAAAAGCTTTCTGTAATCAGCAATTCCCCTAAAACCTTTTTTGGCATAATCAACTGAAAAGCCTGCCAGTCTGTTTCCTGATTTATAGATTGCGTTTGTGACCATACTCTTTTGACCAAGAGCAGCTATTATAAATCTGCCGATAAAGGTATCATCGATTTCTTTTGGTGTGGCCATATTGTATTCTTTCAGGTACTTGTTCACATTGAAGAACTCTATGGAACAGCCGGAAAGCTTTTCGCCAAAGGCTTTCCAGTCTCTGCTGGAATCAAGCTGCCGTTTTTTTATAATAGCTTCAATCTTTTCCCTGTAAGGCGCTATGGCGTCAAAATCATAGGTGTCTGCCACAAAATCTTCCCGCTCTCCTCGCAGATATTTCATGGCTTCTATCATCTGAGTGAAGGCGTGAAGGTAATCTGAAGGATTATCTTTTATTATCTCATCGTAGTCACCCCAGGCAGGAAGATATTTATACCTGATAAAGCTGTAGTCCGGAAGGTGGCCTGCCCTGCCGTGTCCAAGATTCATAATTGAGCTTTCTTTATTCTGATAAAGGCTGTTGACGTATATGGACTCATTAAGATTATCAGTCATGGACGGATTTGGTTTGAAGGTTATGCGACGCTCAAAGCATCTGTCACCGTCAGGAATGAGTTCAAAGAAATACCTGTCTGTATTATTTATGACAAGAGACGGAGTTCCTGCAAAGTAGCGGTGTGCCCAGGTGTCAGCAAGAACGTGCATAGCTATGCCCACAGCCTGAAGCGAATTGTTTTTTGCACGTTTGACTGTGTTTACAAGGAGCTCGCCGTTTGGATTACAGATCAGTCTGTACTTATTCAGATATCTTTTTGAGCAGCCCTTCTTTTTGGCATAAAGATCTCCCGGAAGAAAATGAAAGGAGGACCAGATTCTGGTGATGTTCTGAAGACTAATTATATCTGATGACGCATCCGCCAGCTCAAGCTGCAGCTGAGTTGTTGCAGCAGAGAGAGGAGCTCCCAGTCTTGATAAAAAAGTCTCTGTACACAGATCCACAAATTGAGCGCTGTAGCATATATCCATGCATTCTTCGTGCGAATAGCCTGCAAGGAATGCTGCGCAATATGTCGCATAGTAGTGAAAATCTATTTGCATGACAATACCTCACATAGTCTTTTTATGTTTTACCGCGTGCTTTTCACCTCGAAGAATTCGGAGCTTCCTGGTGGATGAAATAAGCTCTATCATCATGTAAAGTGAAGTTGAATCTACGAGGAAGGATGCAACAAAATCCGGAATATGTTCGTCGATATTCACATTTAGGACGGAGCTAAAAAGAGTTAGTGCATTGATTATTGTCATTATTATGGCTAAACAATAGAAAATATTGTCTTTATGATAGTTATTTGCTTCGAAAATAGCGGCTCTGCCTATGTAGATTTTAATAAGGAGATTTGTAACTCCAAAAATCATGAGAAAGAGCCATGAAAAAATCAGAGCAAAACGGGCTTCAAATTCAGTGCCGGTCATTCCCATTGCATCAAAAATATAATCCCTGCCAAGCAAATAGTAGAGGTTTATCTTGATCACTTCCCACAGACCAAAAGCGATGACACCCTGCCCTGTTGTTGCCAGAATACTTTGCCTGCGTCTTATTTCTTTATCCATATTTACACCCTCAATAAGAAAAATCTTTATACTTTATTTTAAAACGAAATAGTATAATTTTAAAGTAAATAGGACCTGTTTAATCAGACATATTCAGATATCGGAGGAAGTAAGACATGAGTATTAGGAAGGATTTAGTCAGTCAGCAGATGAGAGAAAAGGCACCGGAACAGGATCCGTTAAGACTTGGTACCGGTTGGAAAAAAGAGGATCTTTCCAAGCCTCAGATATATGTTGAAAGCAGCTACGGCGACAGTCATCCCGGAAGTGTTCATCTTAAAAGGCTTTCCAATGAAGTGATAAGGGGAATTGAAAGTGCAGGTGGTCACGGCGCTGAGTATTTCTGTACAGACATGTGTGACGGCGAAAGTCAGGGGACAGACGGAATAAACTACAGTCTTGCAAGCCGTGAGATGATGGCGGGAATGATAGAGATACAGGCAAATGCAACGCCCTTTGACGGCGGCGTATATCTTGCCAGCTGCGATAAATCCGTTCCGGGTAATCTGATGGGAATGCTCAGGGTAGATATACCTTCCGTATTTGTTCCCGGAGGCGTTATGAAGGCAGGCCCTGACATGCTGACCCTGGAGCAGCTTGGAATGTACAGCGCAAGATTTGAGCGAGGAGAGATCGGGCAGGATAAGCTTGACTGGGCAAAGCAAAATGCATGTCCCGGCTGCGGTGCCTGCTCATTTATAGGTACAGCTTCCACCATGCAGATAATGGCTGAGGCGCTGGGATTGGCTCTCCCTGGAAGTGCGCTTTTGCCTGCACAGGGAGATGCCATTATGGAGAATGCATACAGGTCAGGACAGCGGGTAGTAGAGATGGCAGGGGATGATGATATGCGACCATCCAAGCTTCTGAGTCTTGAAAGCTTTGAGAATGCAATTCTGGTTCATGCTGCTATATCAGGTTCTACCAACTGTCTTATGCATCTGCCTGCCATAGCCCATGAACTTGGAATAGAGATAGACGGTGATACCTTTGACAGGCTTCATCGCGGAGCACATTACCTTCTTGATATTCGTCCTGCAGGAAAATGGCCTGCAGAATGCTTCTACTATGCAGGAGGAGTGCCTGCGGTAATGGAAGAGATAAAGGATCACCTGCACCTTGATGTAATGACGGTTACAGGCAAAAGCCTTGGTGAAAATCTTAAGGAGCTGAAGGAAAGCGACTACTACGAAAAGTGTGCAGAAGGCCTTAAGGAGTTTAACAACAGATACAACGTCAAGGCTACAAAGGAAGACATTATACGTCCCTATGACAAAGCAATCGGTACAGATGGCAGCGTTATCGTGCTAAAAGGTAACCTTGCTCCTGAAGGCGCTGTAATAAAGCATACAGCATGCCCTAAGGAGATGATGAAGGCAGTTCTTAACGCAAGACCCTTTGACAGCGAGGAGGAATGTCTCGATGCTGTACTGCATCACAAAGTACAAAAGAACGATGCTGTTTTCATAAGGTATGAAGGCCCTAAGGGAAGCGGCATGCCTGAGATGTTCTATACCTCGGAAGCAATAAGCTCAGATAAGGAGCTTGGAAAAACGATTGCGCTTATTACTGACGGTCGCTTTTCCGGAGCATCAACAGGACCTGTTATCGGGCATTGTTCACCCGAGGCGGCAGCAGGCGGACCTATCGCCTTTGTGGAAGAGGGTGATTTGATAGAACTTGATGTTATGGAAAGAAAACTCAATATAGTCGGTGTAAAAGGTAAGCGTAAGACTCCGGATGAAATAGATAAGATTCTGGATGAGCGAAAAGCAGGCTGGAAACCGGCAGATAGCAAATATAGGAGAGGAGTTCTCAAGCTTTTTGCAGATCATGCTGTTAGTCCGATGAAGGGTGCATATTTGGAATAAAAGATTAAAGTTTTCTAAAAAACGCTTATATAATCTCGATTTTTCATTCTATACATTATAATAAAATTATATAAGCGAGAATATGTGGGGGATTTTATGTATGGAACATTTTGATTTTTTTCTGACAACAGGTTTTCAAGTGGTATTTGGGTATCTTTTACCTGCAATCGGAAGTGCTTTGATTTTTTATAAGTGCGGAATTAAAAGAAGATGGGCGTTTGTACCTTTCATTAGAGAATACCTGCTTGGCGTATGCGCTGATAAGGAAAGGGAAGGCAGAGTTTATTTAGGACTTGCCGTAGCAGCTGCTGTCATGTCCGGTATAGCGGATCTCATGGGGCAAAAGGTCTATGCAATCTGGGCGCTTCTTCAGGTTGTCTGTTTGTCAATAAGGATTGCTCAGCTGCTGTATTCAGTAAGAATCTTTACAGCGCTTGTTAAGGTATTTGGGAAATCCAAAAAGTGGGTTTTACCAATGGTGTTATTCGAGGGTGCGGTTCTTATTTATTGGGGACTGTCACCTCAATATGTGCCCAGGAAAAAGGTTACAGATAGAGAGATAGAGGCGGAAACCAAGCTGCTTGGCGCTGATGTTCAGAGTATCCTTGATGGACTTACTGTCAATATAAATGAGAGATCAGTAATTGATTTCTTTAGAAAAAAAGTACTTCTTAAGGATATTCATATGTGCATTCCAAAGGGACATATGGTGCTGCTTCTTGGCGGATCGGGTGCCGGCAAGACCACATATCTGAATGCGGTCACAGGTTATGAAAAGGCTGATGCCAGAATAACTCTCGGTGAAGATGATGTCTATTTTGATTACGATAAGATGATGTATGATATCGGATTTGTTCCCCAGCAGGATCTCATGCGAGGTAACGATACTGTAGCTCTTACTTTGTCGGATGCAGCCATGTTAAGGCTTCCTTCAAGTGTTTCAATGGCAGAGAGGAAAAAGCGTGTGGCTGAAGTACTTGAGCAGTTTGGGCTTACCACTGTTAAGGATAATCTTGTAGAGAAGCTTTCCGGAGGTCAGAGAAAAAGACTTTCGATAGCAATGGAGTTTATTTCCGATCCCACACTTTTTATTCTTGATGAGCCGGATTCAGGATTGGACGGCGTAGTGGCCCGCTCGCTTTTTGAGAAGCTTCGAAGCATAGCAGATGAAGGAAAAATAGTTGTTGTAATCACCCACACTCCGGACAGAGTAATTGATCTTTTTGATGATGTTATAGTTCTTGCCAAGGATGCCGGAAGAACGGGAAGACTTGCATGGTATGGTCCCGTGGAAAAGTCATATGAATTCTTTGGTAAAAATTCCATGGAGGAAATTCTCTTATCCATAAATCAAAAGGACGAAGGCGGAGAGGGCAGAGCCGACGAATTTATCGAAAAATATGCTGACTATATGAGAGCGGAAATGGGGTGAAAAACATGAAAAAGAAAATCAGAAGAAGAGGACGTTTTTCACAGACCATTATCTATCTTGGTAAGCTTTTCAGAATGTTTCTGTTTCAAAATGACTGGAAGGTTCTTCCCATGTCTGCGGTTATAGCAGGACTTGTATGCTTTGCTGTTGGCGGAAATCTCTATAAGACAATGGAAGGCACCCTGATGGGATCCTTTGCTATTTCATGTATCTGCGTATGGAACGGATTTTTTAATTCCATCCAGTCTATCTGCAGGGAGAGATCTATTGTCAAAAGAGAACACAGATCGGGACTGCATATATCTTCTTATGTTTTGGCCCACATGATCTATCAGGCGACCTTGTGTATTGCGCAGGCTGTGATAACCATATCTGTATGTGATGCCATGAAGGTTAAGCTTCCAAATGAACCACTTGTTACCCCTTATCCTATTCTGGATTTTGGAATAACACTTTTTCTTATTACCTATGCTGCGGATATGCTGGCACTTTTGATATCATCCTTTGCAAAAACTACAACAGCAGCCATGACTATAATGCCCTTTATGCTTATAGTACAGCTTCTGTTTTCCGGTGCATTTTTCAATCTTCCGGAACAGGCAATGCCATTAACCAATCTCACTGTGACAAAATTCGGCCTCACATCACTTTGCGCACAGGGTGATTACAATTCACTTCCGATGGTATCTATCTGGAACAGCGCAGTTAAGCTTAAGGGTGTAGATGTAGGAGGAGAAAAGCCAATTCAGGAGGCTCTTAAGGCTATAGAAGAGAATGGTTCAAGAGAAGAAATTTTGATGAGAACTGCTGAATATAACCAGAATCCTGCTTACGCTTTTGATCCGGATGTAGTGGTCGGCTGCTGGATGGCACTGATTCTATGGTCCATCGCATATATTATTGTAACTATAATAATGCTTGAAAATATAGACAAGGATAAGCGATAGAGAAGTCTAAACAACCCCGATTTGAAAATCTAAGGGGGATAAGTAAAAATTATCACTGACTATAAAATCATCTAAATTTTCAAATGAGCTATGAGATGATAGTATAAACCCAACAGAAACGAAGGAGGAACAAATGATGACAAAGACATGTATCGTAAATCTTAATAAAATGTGTTGTCGAATGTTGAACTCCCGGGCATGCTATGCGGTTGATTACCTGGCTCATTTGTCAGGCAATCGTATTCAGTAATCTGTCATTTCAGATTCGAATTTACCGATGCCCGGGGGAAACCACTCCGGGCATTTAATTATGTAAGAAAATCTTGATTTGTCCGGGGAGCAAATATAAAATAGTAAACATATTTTATCGTTTATACGATTTATGAGAGGAGACGTTATGAAAAAGAAATTTTTTGGAAGATTATTAGCAGGGACACTGACACTTGGACTTGGTATTGCTTCCCTGACAGGATGCGGCAAGTCAGATGCCGGCAGTGAAGCAGGAGCTACAGAGGTAGCAGAAAGCAGTGAAGCAGCTGAGGCAGACGTAGTAGAAGAGAGCAGTGAAGAAACAGCAACTTCATCAAACTCAGCACTTGACATTGTTCCCGGAAACGGCGAAACTATTAAGATAGCAGCATCGCCTATCCCTCACGCACAGATTTTGGAGAAGGCTGCTGAAATTCTTAAGGAATATGGTTATGAACTTGAGGTAGTAGAATTTGAGGATTATGTACAGCCCAACCTGGTTGTAGAGTCCGGCGAATTTGATGCTAACTACATGGAACATATTCCGTACCTTAACAGCTTCAATGAGGAGCAGGGTACTCATCTGGTGAGTGCAGGCGGAATCCACTATGAGCCCTTCGGAGTTTATCCCGGAACAAAGAGCAGTCTTGATGAAATTGCAGACGGCGACCGCATTGCAATCCCTAACGATACTACTAATGAGGCAAGAGCACTTCTTCTTTTACAGGACAATGGAATCATTAAGTTAAAGGATGGTGCAGATCTTACAGCTACTGTTAATGACATCGAGGAAAACACATACAACATAGAGTTCGTTGAGCTTGAGGCAGCTCAGGTTGCAAGAGTAACCAAGGAAGTTGAGTTTGTGGTACTTAACGGTAACTACGCATTAGAGGCAGGCTATTCGGTAGCAAAGGATTCTATCGCTTATGAGTCAAGTGATTCGGTAGCAGCTAAGACATACGTAAACATCATTACAGTATACGAAGGAAATGAGACCCAGGATAAGATTAAGGCTCTGGTTTCAGTATTGAAATCAGATGAGATAAAGAAATTTATTGAAGATACCTATGACGGTGCAGTAATTTTCTTTGAGGATTAAGATTAAGTGAGGGAAAGATAATTCTTTCCCTCATTTTTAATTTCTGAGAAATTCTATTTTAGTATTGGGGAGCATTTATGAGTGTTATTGAAATCAAGAATCTGACAAAAAAGTTTGAGATTGACGGTAATACCGTCGTAGCCCTTAACAATATTAATCTTAATATTGAAAAGGGCGATATTTTTGGAATAATCGGTATGTCCGGAGCAGGTAAGTCTACTCTGGTCAGATCCATCAACTATCTTGAAAAACCCTCTGAAGGATCGGTTTATGTTGATGGGGTGAATCTTGGCAGCCTTTCAGAGAAGGAGCTTAGAAAAACCAGAAGCAACATCGGAATGATCTTCCAGAATTTCCATCTTCTTGAACAGAAAAATGTAATAGACAACATCTGTTTTCCTCTTGAAATTCGCGGTGTAAAAAAAGCAGATGCAAAGCGTCGCGCCAAGGAGCTTTTAGAGCTGGTTAAGCTTGAGGATAAAGAAAAAGCATTCCCTTCTCAGCTTTCAGGCGGACAGAAGCAAAGAGTTGCCATTGCGAGAGCTCTTGCCACCAATCCCGAGATTCTTCTTTGCGATGAGGCTACAAGTGCACTTGATCCCCAGACAACAGCATCTATTCTGGAGCTTATTAAAAATATCAATGAGACCCTTGGAATTACTGTTGTAATAATTACTCATCAGATGTCGGTTGTAACAACCGTTTGTAAGAGAGTTGCTATTATTGACGGCGGTAATCTTGTTGAGGAAGGGCTTGTTGAGACAATATTTGAACATCCCAGGACCGATGCAGCCAAGGAGCTTATTTCCGGCAAAAAGATCAGCTACACACCTATGAAGGAGCTGATTGCGGATCGCAGAATCAGAATTGTATTTAAAGAGAATACTGCCTATGAACCTGTTATTGCAAATATGATTCTTAAGGTTCAGGCACCTATCAATATTCTGAAAGCTGATACAAAGGATATCGGCGGAAGAGCAGTGGGAGAGATGATTCTTGGTCTCCCGGATGATGTAGAAAAACAGGAAGCTATTATTAGAGAGCTTAAAAATGCAAGACTTATAGTAACGGAGGTAGATTACAATGAATGAAAAGGTTGTTGAGATGATCATACAGGGAATAGGTGAGACTCTCTATATGACCATGGGTTCAGTTATCATTGGTTATATCCTTGGTCTTCCTCTTGGAATACTGCTTTATGTCACAGGTAAAAAGGGACTTAAGCCCAATCCCATAGTTTACAGAACTCTTGATTTTGTCATCAATATTATTAGAAGTATTCCTTTCCTTATTTTGCTGATACTTCTTATCCCCTTCACACGATTTGTTGTAGGACAAAGCTATGGTTCAACAGCGACTATCGTTCCGCTTGTAATCTGCGCAGCACCCTACATTGCAAGAGTTGTGGAATCATCGCTTATGGAGGTTGATGCAGGAGTTATTGAGGCGGCAAGATCCATGGGAGCCAGCAATTTCCAGATCATTACCAAGGTGCTTCTCGTGGAGGCAAGAACATCACTTATGATGGGCTTTACAATTACAACAGGTCTGCTTCTTGGTTATTCAGCAATGTCAGGAACAGTCGGTGGTGGCGGACTTGGTGATATTGCGGTTAGATATGGTTATTACAGATGGCAGACAGATATCATGCTGATCACCGTAATTCTGCTTATCATTATTTTCCAGATCATACAGAATATCGGAACAAAGATTTCCAATAAATTTGATCATAGAAAGCGCTGAAAATAGTCTTTATAGATTTGTGAAGAGTAGTATTATATAAATTGAGACATAAATTGCATACAAGATATATACGGAGGGCTTTTACATGAATGAGTTTAGATATTATGCACCTACAGAAGTAGTATTTGGAAAAGACGTAGAGAATAAGACCGGAGAGACTGCTACAAAGTATGGTAAAAAGGCTCTCCTTGTTTATGGAAAAGGAAGTGTTGAAAAGTCAGGACTGCTTTCCCGTGTTCAGAAATCCCTTGAAGCTGCAGGGATAAGCTATGAGAATTTTGGAGGTGCTAAGCCTAATCCCACTCTGGCTCATGCTGAGGAGGGTGTTCAGAAGGCCCTTGATTTTGGTGCTGACATGATCATCGGCGTAGGCGGCGGAAGTGCTATAGATACAGCTAAGGCTATCGCCCACGGAACGGCAAATCCTTCAGAGAAGCTCTGGGAGCTTTGGACCAAAAAGGTAGAGCTTACGAAATCACTTCCCGTTGGTGCGGTTCTTACTATGGCTGCTGCAGGAAGTGAGATGAGTGATTCAGCTGTTCTTACAAATGAAGAGATTGGTAAGAAAGCAGGCATCAATACAGATTTTAACCGCTGCCGTTTTGCAATTGTCAATCCTGCTCTCGGAAGCACGCTTCCTAAGTATCAGCTGGCTGCAGGTATCACAGATATCATGATGCATACCATGGAGAGATATTTTATTCCGAATATCACCTGTGATATGACTGATGAAATAGCAGAAGGTCTTATCAGATGTGTTGTGAAAAACGGTAAGAAGGTTATTGAAAATCCTGATGACTATGACGCTATGGCTGAGGTTTTCTGGGCATCATCACTTTCTCATAACAACCTCACAGAGTGCGGAAGAGGTAAGGACTTCTCAGTCCACAAGCTTGGACATGCACTTTCTGCAAAGTATGATGTGACACATGGCGCATCGCTTGCAGCAGTATGGGGTGCATGGGCAAATGCTCTTTATAAGGACGCTGTTCCGAGATTTGCACGCTTTGCAAGAAGCGTATGGGGAATTGAAGAGGCTGATGATGTGAGAGCAGCAGAGAAGGGTATTGAGAGCACAGTTCTTTTCTTTAAGTCAATCGGTATGCCTATTGATCTTAAGGGACTTAATATCGAGCCTACAGATGATGATTTGAAGGCTCTTGCCATGGATGCTACAATGAATGACAGTGTTAAGCTTTCAAGAATCCGTCCTTTGGACGCAGAGGCTGTTTATAAGATTTACAAGGGTGCTCTGTAATAACAGCAGCATCTTATACTTAGATATGGTATTGGTAATTAAATGACAGATAACAAGATTTTTGAAAGGGAGTCTTCAGCAAAGAATGACTCCCTTTCCCATGACAAAAAACTGATAAGTGCGCTATTACTCCTCCTTGCAGCAGTTGTATGGGGAGGAGCTTTTGTTGCTCAGTCCCTTGCAGGTGCTGAGATTGGAATCTTTAGCTTTAACGGGATCAGATTTATCATTGGCGGTCTATGTATCCTGCCCATGATGCCAAAGCATAAGCTGGATAAGCTTTCCGAATCAAAGGGAAACATTATTGGGGCAGCGGTTTGCGGAATAGCTCTTTTTCTTGCTTCCACCTGTCAGCAGGCAGGAATAGCTCTTGGAGCCGATGCCGGAGAGGCAGGATTTCTTACGGCCTGCTACATTATAATGGTTCCGATTCTTGGGATTTTTCTTGGTAAAAAGTGCCCTGCAAAAATCTGGGTAGCGGCAGGGATCACCATGGTGGGATTATACCTTCTGTGTTTTTCTGACACGGAGCAGGGAGGAGCCCTTGCAGGCTCCGGATTAGCGGCGCTTATAGCGCTTCTGCGAAATATTTTTTCCTGGACGGATCTGCTGCTTCTTGGATGTGCGTTTCTTTTCTCGATTCAGATTATCTGCATAGACAGATATTCACCCAGAATGCATCCAATCACCCTTACCTGCACTGAATTTATGGTAAGCGGCGTGTTATCGCTTATATGCGGATTCTTTTTTGATTTTTTACCGGACAGGCAGGGCTTTGTCACATCCCTTATGACGCCTACCGTATGGATATCTATTCTTTACACGGGAATCCTTTCAAGCGCTGTTGGGTACACGCTTCAGACCGTAAGTCAGAGAAAGCTTCATCCTGCGGTAGCATCTCTTATCATGAGTATGGAGTCGGTATTTGCAGCAATATTTGGATGGCTGATTCTGGGGCAGGTTATGTCAGTAAGGGAGCTGCTTGGGTGTGCTCTGATTTTTGGCGCGATAGTTCTTACACAGATTGAAAGATAAAAATAGAAGTACAAAATAAGATAAAAAACGGGTTCAGGGTTTGGGGCCTGAGCTGATGTATTGGGAGTTTTAGTAATGAAGGTATTTGTAAAAGATAAGCAGTTCTATAAAATGCTGGTGGCATTTGCGCTTCCTATTGCGCTGCAGCAGCTTATAACCGTTGGCGTAAACATGGCCGATAATATCATGCTTGGTCAGCTTGGTGAAGCGCCTATGAGTGGTGCGACCCTTGCCAACAATTTCATCACCATATTCCAGATTATGTGCATGGGACTTGGTATGGGAGCCAGCGTTCTTGTCAGCAGATTCTTTGGCATGAAGGACAGGCTTAGCATGAAAAAGTCCGTAAATATCATGTTCAGAATGCTTTTCATTGTTGCTACGGGATTTTCAATAGTAACAGCTCTTTTCCCTGCAGGAATCATGAACCTGTTTACAACCGAGGAAGAGGTTATTCGTCAGGGTACAGGGTACCTTCTTATTTCCATTCCCTGCTACTATTTGAACGGATATGCTGTAACATCAAGCATCATGCTTCGAAGCGTTGGTAAAGCCAATATTCCGCTTATTTCAAGCTGCTGTTCGTTTTTCATAAATATCTTTTTTAACTGGGTATTCATATTTGGTAAGCTCGGTGCATCTGCCATGGGCGTTAACGGTGCGGCTCTTGGAACGCTGATTGCGAGAGTTGTTGAGTTTACTATTATTATGGGATTCCTTTTCTTTAAGGATACCAATATCGGACTTCGAATTAAGGATCTTACACTTTCCGTAAAGGACCTGATAGGAGAGTATATCAGGATTTCAATTCCGGTTCTTGTGTCAGATACACTGCTTGGTCTTGGAAACAGCGCAGTAGCTGTTGTTATGGGACACATCGGAGCAAGCTTTGTTGCGGCCAACTCCATAACTACGGTCGTAATGTCTCTTGCCACAGTTGTCATTCAGGGTATCAGCCAGGCCAGCTGCACTATTACGGGAATTACTCTCGGTAAGGGTGAAGTTGAGAAGGCAAAAGCTCAGGGCTATACCTTTGCGGCTCTTGGCTTTATAATAGGCGGTTTTGGATGTGTTCTGATTCTGGCTATTTCCAATTTGATCGTAGGAGCATACAAAATTGAGCCTGAGACAGCAGTGCTTGCTAAGGATTTAATGCATGCGGTTGCGCTTGTAATCTGGTTCCAGGCTGCCAACAGTATTCTTACAAAGGGTACACTCAGAGGCGGCGGAGATACAAAGTTTCTTATGGTTGCCGATATTATTTTTCTCTGGATATGTTCAATTCCTCTTGGAGCCCTGGCAGGACTTGTATTTAAGTGGCCGGGATTCTGGGTATATATAATGCTTAGGATCGATCAGTTTATTAAGTGTATTGTTTGCGTAATTCGGCTTAGAAGCGGCAAATGGATAAAGAAAATCAAAAATGCAGACTAAATTAAATCCCGGATTAAGATTTCGGGATTTTTGCATTAATGAAATAAATTTAAAGTTTTAATAAATATATCATATAAATTTTATTAAATAGTATTAATAAAAATTGTAGAATGAACGTGGTGTAGTGTTTTCTTAAAGGGTTCTCTTGTTACATTAAGGGGGGAAAATATATGAGGAAAAGTCTGCGAAGGCGTATTACGCTGCTAATGACGTTCATGACTCTTATTCTTCTTGTGGTTAATGCGGTCATCAGTACCATCAGTTCTAAGTCCAGTCTCGAAGCTCTTTCTGATAATCTCTATCAGACTACAACAAATTATTATGCAGAAATAATTGATAGTTGGTTTATGACAAACGGCGCAATACTTAAGACAACTGCCGATGCGGCCAAGGTTGTTGACGGTGATATTACGACGCTCCGGCCAATGCTTGCAAAGATTTAAGCATGTCCTACGCCATAGACAGCGGCGTTGTGGGCATTGACCTTGATCTTAATGCTTTAACAGAAAATGTTCCGGTCCCTGAAAATGGCTATACTCTTGTCGCAACAGATCAGGGTAGTATTGTAGTTCACCCGGAGTATGGCCTTACGGCTGATACAGTATATACCATGGATGAAGTTGTGGGAGGAAGCTATAACTCGGCGCTTCAAAACAATGATGTCTTCAGTGATTACAACGGTATAAAGAGTTATATTACCGCTGCTACGGCAGATGCCAATAACTGGATAGTGGCTGTTATTGTACCGCAGAGTAAACAGAATCTGCCGGTATACAGGATGATAAATGTGTTTGTCATTCTTGCAGTTGTATTTAGTGTTATTGCAGCCGTTGTAGTTACGATACTAAGTAATAACATAACGACACCTATCAGAAAGATGACTGCCAAGATTCATGGTATTGTTGCAGATATTCAGGAAGGTAAGGGTGATCTTTCCGCGAGAGTAGGAGTTCAGACCCAGGATGAGATTGGCGAGATTGGAAGAGGAATAAATGCTCTTATGGGAGAGCTTGATCAGCTGATTCCCCAGTCAAAGAGCGCTGCATCTACAGTTAGCGGACATTCAGACGATCTTGTAGACATAACGGATAAGCTGTCTGATGCAATGACGGGAATATCCTCTGCTGTTGGAGATATCGCACAGGGTGCAACCCAGCAGGCCCAGGATGTGGCAGCTGCGACGGAGAATGTTAAGCATATCGGAGAAGCTATTGACAATGTGGTTAATGCCACAGGCGAGCTTAATACAATAGCAAAACAGATGCAGGCTTCCTCAACGGATTCTGCAAATCAGATTCAGAATCTGCAGAAGTCTACAGACTCAATGGTAGATGGAATAACCAAAATAACTGAGCAGATAAATGATACCAGTAGAGCTGTTGATACCATCAATGAGAAGCTGGCTGCAATTACTGAGATTGCTTCACAGACCAACCTGCTGTCGCTTAATGCTTCTATTGAGGCAGCAAGAGCAGGAGAGATGGGCAAAGGCTTTGCGGTTGTGGCAGAGGAAATCGGAAAATTGGCCGTTAATTCTGCAGAAACAGCAGAGAGTATTAAGGCAGAGATGGATTCTCTTTCAGCTATTTCCGAAGAAAATGCAGCATCCTCTGAAGAAACATCAGCTACCACACTTGAGATTACTAATACCATTGATAATCTCAACAGTCAGGCAAAAGACCTCAACGGTGTGGCAACTGAGCTTAATGACAGCCTGAGTATTTTTAAATAACTCGTAGCTGTTTTCCTGATTTTCGTTTTACATCTGAGTAAGATAACGAAGCCGGTTTCGAAAGGAGCCGGCTTCCTATGCGTTTGCAGATACCTGTTTTATCCAAAGCTTCTCCAATGAAAACACATTGATTTTCTGACGATGGTGAATCCGTTATGGAATAAAGGCCGTCAGCTAAGTCAAAGCGGAGAGTTTCATTTCCAACAGGGATAGTGCCTTTTGCTCTTGCTATATGACCAAGCTCGCCTCTCAGGCAATCCTCCAGCAGAGTTATAAGCTCGCCGGGATTAGTGAGCTTTGCATTGTTAATAGTAATTTGAGAAAAGGAGGTCTGCTCGTCTGATGCTTCAGTTACGTTCACTTTTTTTCCGGGAAGTGCCATCAGACTGTTCCACCAGGAATCCTCCTGCCCGGTGTAGTGGCTGCTTATTATCTCTGCATCGGGATTGATGCTTCGAACAGCGGCCTCTGTCTCTGCAAGGAGGTCGGGAGAATCATTTTCACATTTTGAGAAAACAACAACTTTAGCGTTGGCAATCTGGTCAGTGTAGAGCTCTTTCCACTGGCTCATATTCTGTCTGTAGCTGCGGGGAGACAGAACTACTATCGGGTTTAGAATCGATATATTACCGTGGAGGATAGGCTGCAGGTTACTTATGATACTGCTAAGGCGTCCGACACCTGTTGGTTCTACAATAAGATATTCCGGTGCTAGTCCTGAAAAAATCGTAAGGACAGAGTTAACAAAGCTGTCCTTCATGGTGCAGCAGACACAGCCCTCCATAAATTCCATGATTTCAAGCTTCTGCGGTGATGAATCTGTGCTTCTAAGCTCATTCGCATCTATACTGTTATCGCCGTATTCGTTTTCCAGTACAACAGGAGTAGTACCGGTGCGACGGATGAGTTCTTTTATAAAAGTGGTTTTTCCGGCACCCAAAAAGCCGGAGACAATAAGAATATTCATAGTTTACCAATCATTATAATTTTCAAATTTTTACTAATAGAAGGAGCGGCCTGTAAAAAGCCGCTCCATTTCCGTTTGTTTTTAATTTTTATTACGGATTGTTATCAAGGATAACAACGGGCTTGATAAGATCAGCGGGCTTATCCTTCATAAGCTGTAATGCTTCCGGAATATGCTCCCAACCGTGGAATACATGTGTGGAAAGCTTGCTTACATCAAGTTTGCCTGATGAAACAAGAGCACCGAGCTTCTCCATACGGAGACGTCCGCCGGGCATCAGACCACCGTTGATCTGCTTGTGACCCATACCTACGCCCCATTCTACGCGGGGGATAGTGATGTAATCACCGCTTCCAAGGTAGTTAACGTTACCGATCTTTCCGCCGGGCTTAAGAGACTTAACAGCTGACTCAAAGGTCTTAACGCTTCCGCCTGCCATTACTACGCGGTCAACACCCTTGCCGTTTGTAAGCTCCATAACCTGATCTTCGATAGAGCCGTTCTTGTAGCTGATGAATTCGTCAGCGCCATAGAACTTAGCTGCTTCGATGCATTTAGGACGAGTACCTACAGCGAGGATTCTTGAAGCACCACGCATGTGAGTACCTGCAACGGACATAAGACCAACAGGTCCGATACCGATTACAAGAACAGTATCACCAAACTGAACATCAGCCAGCTCTACGCCGTGGAATCCTGTAGGAACCATATCGGAAAGCATACATGCGTCCTCAAGGCTC
Source organism: Butyrivibrio sp. WCD3002 (assembly GCF_000424265.1). Classification (GTDB taxonomy): domain Bacteria; phylum Bacillota; class Clostridia; order Lachnospirales; family Lachnospiraceae; genus Butyrivibrio. The sequence goes on along the minus strand of NZ_KE384154.1, from coordinate 107,397 downwards.
ATACCCTCAGGCATGTGAGCGAGGTTACCGTCAGCATCGTTAACATGGAAGAATTCAGAATCAAGACCATCCTTGAAGTTAGAGAACTTCCAGCCTGCCAGCATTCCGCCGGAGTGCATTGAGTATCCGCTCTGAGCTTCAAGAGAGTTCCAATCGGGAGTGATAGCAGGTACAAGAACCTTATCACCGGGTTTGAAATCCTTAACTTCTGAACCAACTTCAACAACCTCTGCGCATCCTTCGTGGCCAAGGATCATGTTGTGGCGATCGCCTACAGCACCTTCCCAAACGGTGTGTACGTCTGATGTACAGATGGCAATAGCCAGTGGCTTACAAATAGCGTCCAGGGGTCCGCAGACAGGGCGCTCTTTTTCAATCCAGCCGACTTCGCCGATTTTGAGCATTGCAAAACCTTTCATACTGTTTTCTCCTTTATTTTATTTTGTACAATTATTTAGCATGATTTTATGATATAGAATGCAATTTGACTATGTCAAGGAAAGTCAGTGTTCTTCTGCTTTTTCGTGGCTTTGCACATAAAAGAGGTGCAATAATTGTAGGTATTTGCCCCTTTACATTTTGGGAAATAGCAATAGCAATTATTCGAAGATGCTGATATAATGATAAAACATTTGCATTGGAGGTAATAAACAAATGAGAATTGCAGTAACTTATGATGACGGTCAGGTGTTCCAGCACTTTGGACATACAGAGAATTTCAAGATTTATGAGGTTGAGGATGGCGAAGTAAAGTCTTCCGAGATCATCGGATCCGACGGACAGGGCCATGGCGCTCTTGCAGGTCTTCTTGATAATAACAGCATTGATGTGCTTATCTGTGGCGGTATTGGCGGCGGTGCCAAGACTGCACTTGATGAAAAGGGTATTGAGCTCTGCGCAGGTGCTGAGGGTGATGCTGATGAAGCTGTAGCAGCATATCTTAGAGGTGAGCTTGTTAATACAGGTGTTAACTGTGATCACCACGGCGAGGGACATAGTTGCTCAGATCACCACGATGAGGAAGGCCATTGTGGTCATGATGAAGAAGGTTGCGGTCATGAAGGAGGCTGCGGTGGTTGCAGCGGATGTGGCTCTGCTCCCCAGTTTGAAGGAAAGAACGTTGGTAAGATCTGTAAAACACATTACAGAGGCACTTTTAACGACGGTACTCAGTTTGATTCATCCTATGACAGAGGAGAGCCTCTTCAGTTTGTATGCGGAGCAGGCATGATGATCCTAGGTTTTGATAAGGCTGTAGCTAACATGGAGGTTGGAGAGAAGCTTACCGTACACCTTATGCCTGAGGAAGCCTACGGCGAAGCAGATCCGGAAGCAATCTTCACAGTAGATATTGCTGAGATGCCGGGCTCAGAGGAGCTTACAGTTGATCAGCAGGTATATCTTCAGGATATGTACGGAAGACCGATTCCTGTAAAGGTTGTGGCTAAGGATGAGAAGACAATTACCTTTGATGCCAACCACGAGATGGCAGGCAAGGAATTGAACTTTGAGATCGAGCTTGTTGAAGTACAGTAATTTAGCTGTAAAATTATAAAACGAAAACTGATTTTTTAGTCCCATGCTCAGTTATGAGCATGGGATTTTTTCGGTTTTATCAGGGAATTCTTCGAAAATATTTTCGTGATATTTTCGTATTTTAGATGTAATAAAGTATTCTTTTCTTGGATTATTTCGTGTATTATTATTCCGTCAGATTTTTGCAGGGTAAAGTTTGGGAAGGGGACTAAAACATGGAGAAAATTTTTATTAATCAGGTTGGATTTTTGCCGGCAAGTGAGAAGAAGGCTGTTTTAAACTTTGACAGTCCGGAGTTTAAGCTTGTTGATGAGAACGGTCAGACTGTTTTTGAGGGAAAAACAAGTCATTTTGGAACTGATGATATTTCAGGTGAAGATACCTATGTTGCTGATTTTTCTGATTTTGCAGGTCAGGGCAGATATAAGGTAGAAGCAGGAGATGTAAAAAGCACATGCTTTGATATTTCCGACAAGGCTTATGATAAGCTGATGCATGATATTTGTAAGTGTTTCTACTATCTTAGATGCGGACATGGTCTTAGCAAGGAGTTTGCAGGTGAGTACTATCATGAGCCCTGCCATCTTACAAAGGCTACCGTTTATGATGAGGATGTAGAGCCTGTTGATGTTTGCGGCGGCTGGCATGATGCAGGAGATTATGGAAGATACTCCACAGCAGGAGCTACAGCTGTTGCCCATCTTCTTTATGGTGTCAGATTTTTTGAGAATCTTCTTAATATTAATTTTGAAATCCCTTCCGAGAAATGTGAAAAGGGTCAGTATCCCAATATTTTAGCTGAGGTAAAGGTTGAGCTTGATTTCCTTATGAAGATGCAGAGGGAAAACGGTTCTGTATGGCACAAGGTTACAACCTTTAATCACGCTGATTTTATTATGCCGGAGGATGATAAGAATGAGCTGTTCCTTTTCAGCGTATCTTCTCTTGCTACAGCTGACATTGCCGGTGTATTTGCGCTTGCTTACACAGTCTACAAGGACTATGACAGCGAATACGCTAAGCTTTTGTTAGAAAAAGCAATTAAGGCATACGAGTGGCTCAAGGCCAATCCCGAGCCTCTTCTTTTCAAGAATGCAGAAGGCTCTAACACAGGTGAGTATCCTGAGCCTGAGGATTTTTCCAACAGATATTGGGCTGCATGCTCTTTATATGAAGCAACAGGCGACAAGAAATATTATGAGGATGCTCTCATATTGAAGGAAAAGGTTATTGCCTATGATAAGGAAGATTCCTTCAAATTCTATCAGGGAAATATCTTTACATGCTTTGGCTGGACAGACGTGGCGGGTTTTGGCTCACTTTCTCTTCTATTAATGAAGGAGGACAACGAGCTTAAAAAGCTGGCTAAGGACAGCATTATTCTGGAGGCTGACAGATTATGCGAAAATGCAGGAAAGAACGCTTTTAACCTTTGCATGCGTAAGGAAGACTTTATCTGGGGCAGCAACATGGAGCTACTTAAATATCTCATGGTTGCAACGGTTGCGAACATCCTTGATCCTCAGGAAAAATATAAAAATGTGATCCTCTCGGGAGTTGATTATCTCCTTGGCTGCAACAGTATGGATGTGAGCTATGTGACAGGAAACGGAGAGAAGGCCTACAAGAATCCTCATCTTCGTCCCACAGCAATCGACGATATCGAAGAGCCCTGGCCGGGGCTTGTATCAGGTGGTCCCAATGTGGGACTTCAGGATGAAAGAGCGCAGACACTTCCTAAGGATCTGCCTCCAATGAAATGCTATTTAGATCACATTGACTGCTATTCCTTAAATGAGATTACTATTTACTGGAATTCACCTCTTGTATTTGTAATGGCTGGTCTTTTGAAATGATTATTAGCACCCTTGGATATGAAAATATCCGGGGTGTTTTTATGTAAAGTTTTATCAGCTTTTGACGATATATTAATTGAAATCTATTCGTATGCCCTTTTCGTGAACACAAGGAGGTGTTTATGAAAATTATGAATATAGCGGTTAATTCCCAAAATCTATATTTATCTTTTTATCAAAAGAAAGATTCCAATGTTAAGGGAAAGAATAAAGCAGATGGTCTGTTCTCAAAGCTATCCGGTGATGTGTCTGATGAGAAGTCGGCTGTATCAAAACAGATGCGGCAGATGATTCGCGGGCTTAAAAACGCGCAGTTTGAGGAAAAAACAAATTCTGCAACATCAAAGGATAAGCTGAATGATTTTCTTAAGCAGTCAGGCTCTCCGGAGGCGGAAGAGGAAGAGAAGGTCATTAATTCTGTAAAGTATAACTACAAAGCTGTTGCCACCAAGATCCAGCAGGCAAAAACATCCCTTAGCGCAGGGCAGGCGGTTTTGGCCGCAAAAAGGGAGACCTTGAAGCTGAAAAGTAAGATAGCTTCAGGGCAGGGAGATCCGGAGGAGCTTCAGATCGCCCTTACCCATGCAAAGCGTATGGAAATGGTAGCCCGGAAAAAGAAGCATCATATTGAGCTTGAAGAACTTGTGCAGTATACCCGGAAAAATGATGAGAAGCAGGAAGAGATGGAGGATGCTGCAGTACAGATAAAAAACGCCATGGTTGAAGCAGAGGAAGAGAAGCTTACCGAGCAGGAGGATGAGATTTTCGAAGCCCGGGAAGAGATGCTGAGCGATGTGATTGATAGCATTGAAGAAAGCGGGAAAACTATATCAGAGGGTGCGCTTTCTGATATAAACGAGATGATCTCTGAATTCGGAGAAGAGGAGCTTGAGCAATTAGAGGAAAGCATGGGGATGCTTGAGGAAATGGAGATCGTTGATCCTCACATGAGCAAAGAAGATTTCGAAGAACTAAAGAGGAAGCACAGAACCTCTGAGGATAAGGACATAGTTAAAGCAAATATGGATTATCTGAAGGATATGATAGAGCATACTCAGATTGAAGCAGCACCAACTTTGGATATTCAGGTATAGATATTGATGAGTAATGGTGTTTTCAGCATGGAAGCTGCATATATTTTGAAATATTAAATAACAATAAACTGATATTTTATGTTCATTTAATAGTATATTGACGCCACAAATGTATAATTTAGGAGAGGATGCGCAGCTTGCTAAGATGATATTTAGTTCTGTGCAGAATACCTGTGTGCGAAAATTCGCAAGAGAAATACTATCTTATTTAAGGGGGAACTAATGAAAAGAAGAATATTTGGCAGCATATTGGTTATGGCAATAACGGTGTGCCTTATTTGTGTTGCATGCGGACAGAGTAAGACAAAGGCTTTAGCTGAGTATTGGGCAGCAGATTCGGAGGCAGCAGAAAGCCTTCGCAGTTACGTGGCAAAGGTTACAAATAAAAATGATGCAGAAAACTTTATACCGCAGGAGGACCGCATAGCGGTGTTTGATATGGATGGAACGCTTACCTGTGAGACCTTCTATACCTATTATGACACCATGATGTTTATAAACTTTTGCCTGACAGATCATCCTGAGAGAGTATCTGATGAGCTAAAGGCAGCGGCTGCGGAGATTATGCCGGGCTATACTGCAGGTGAAGAGCTTGCAAGGAATTTTGCCAAGGCTTATGCCGGAATGACTGTAAAAGAGCTGTATGATTATGCGGTGGAATTTGGACAGAAGCAGACGGACAGCTTTGAGAATATGCGATATATCGACGGCTTTTATCTGCCTATGGTTGAAGTGGTGAAATATCTCTATGACAATGGTTTTACGATTTATGTGGTCAGCGGAACTGAGCGCACCACAACAAGAGCCATAGTTGCAAATTCTCCTATCAGCGAATATGTATCTCCGGCCCATGTGATCGGAACAGAGTTTGAGGTTAAGGTTAAGGGAAACGAGGATGTTTCTTCAAACATGGATTATAAGTATGCCGATGGCGATGAGCTTGTTTTTACAGGGGACTTTATTCAGAAAAATCTTAACGCGAACAAGACAATCTGGATTGAACGTGAGATAGGACAGTATCCTGTTCTTGCCTTTGGAAACAGCGGCAGTGATACCAGCATGATGAACTATGCTCTGGATAGCAGAAATCCCTACCCTTCAGCAGCATATATGATAGTTGCAGATGATGATGTTCGCGAGTGGGGAACACAGGACTGGGAAGAAAAATCCGCCGGCTACAGAGAGCAGGGCTACGTTCCGATTTCCATGAAAAATGATTTTCTTAAGATATATCCTGATACTATAAAAAGATCTGACGTACAGTATGTTGAACCCGAAGCAGATGCTGCGAAGGTTACCGATTTTCCGGATGAAGTAACGAAACCTGAGCAGACTACTGAGGACGAGTCCGGGCAAAATGTGGCATAATATATTCAGTTATACCAATATGCAAAAGAATGGAACGTGAATTTATGTCAGAAATAATTAGAGCCCATCTGAATTTTAAAGGTTATGTGCAGGGCGTTGGCTTTAGATATACCGCATACCACATCGCTACCATGTACGGACTTACAGGATGGGTGAAGAACGAGTGGAACGGCTCGGTAACTGTGGAGGTTCAGGGAGACCCTGACACCATAGATATGTTTATTCAGAAGGTTAAGGATGGACGCTTTATAGAAGTGCTTGATATGACAAAAGCAACCATACCACCCGAGGATGAAAGTAGTTTTCAGATAAAGTATTGACCCCGTCCCCTAGGACCATTTGTCACTACACGTTTTTACAAATCCGTCCTGACATGGTAATATATATTCGCTGTGTCAGGGCTATTTTTATGTCGTAATACATAAATGGTACTCGTCGTGGCACTCTGTATAACAAGCTGAGATATTAAATGGCTTAAATAAAGCATTTTTAAAAGGAGATACATAAAAAATGAAACTAGGAATCGAGGCAACTAGTCGATTTCACGTGTTGTCACGCCTGGTTATATATCTTCATTTTTCCTAACAATTCCCAAATCTTAATTTTACATAATTTTACGTAAAGTCACGTGAAGTAGGAAATGCTGGTACATAGCTGGCACAAATTTGGTACATAGAAGCGTTCCTACGCCTTTATAGTTTGGTAAGCCTAGGAGTGATAGTTTCACCCGGGGTTTTGATTTTTGGAGCAGTTATCTCAAACGAGGTAGCTGCTTTTTTGCGCTCATTTTGAGCCTGAAACAATGCATATTATTCCGACTTATCCGAAAATGCATAATTTGCCCGTACCAACGGTTGGTACGGATATGTCGTAATTCACGTTAATATCCTTCAAAGCCTGATTTTACAGGGGTTGTGGCAGATGGAGGGCCAAGTGGTTAACCTCATAAGGACAGGTGGGTGAGCCACTTGTTAAAGGTTGTTACTAAAGGTTCGACCATTGAGCAATTTGGAAGTGGATTTAAGAGAATGGCCTTAGTCTTTCTCATGCATAAATGACTTGCATCAGGTCAGTTCCTTGTTTCTTCGATAAATTTCAGAAATGCATTGACTGCATCTGACTGTGCTTCTCGTTTCTTCCAGATCAGCAGAGGCGTAGCCCATTTGCAGGGAGCAATCGCAACGAACGTGAGTCCTTCCCTCAGGAGGTCCGGATCTTCGAAGCACAGCATGGGGCCAAGCCCCTGCTTTACAAGCTGGATGGCATTATGTGCCAGGGTATAGACAGCGGCTATGTCCGGACTTTTGGAAAACCAGCCGGTCAATTCCCTGTAATATACCGGGTTTTCCGGAATGATCAGGGATTCCTTTTCAAGGTCTTCGGCTCTGATCTGTTCCCGCAATGCAAGAGGATGGTCATTCTTTACTAGAACACCCCAGCATGCTTTTCCCGGGTACTCCAGGCTTTCGAAGAGCTCTGTACTGACGGATCGGGTCAGCAGCCCCAGATCAAGGACTCCCTTTTCCACATCCTCACGGATTTCCTCGGCATTTCCAGACTGAATATGAAAACAGATTCCGGGCTGTAGGCGGCGGAAGTCCCGGATCTGTTCCGAAAGCTTTGAAAAAGCCGGGATCTCTCCTGATCCGATGTATATATCACCTTTTAGAAATTTCTGATCCTTTTCCCGGTTAACTGCTTTTCTGTAGATTCTCAGTATATCCGATGCTGTTTCCCTGAACTGCCTGCCTTCATCAGTCAGAGTTACAGATCTGTTCGTCCTCAAGAACAGCTGCCGGCCAAGCTCATCTTCCAGTTCCTGGATCCTTCTGGAGACTGTTGGCTGAGACAGATGCAGCAGTTTCGCTGCCTTTGTGATATTTCTTTCTTCTGCTGCCATCATAAAGATCTCAAGACTTATCATATCCATGCATATGTCCCCATGCTTTCTCTATAGTGATACAAGTATAGCAAAGTGAGCGGTTTATCACCAGTCTGATATTTGAATTTTGTATGACAGATTATTTGAAATTGTTATTTTGCATGGATCATTGGAGGAGTTATAATGTATTCATCAAGTAAAGAAAAGGAAAGGAAATCTGAGATGATCTTATTTTTTTCAGCAACCGGAAACAGTCTCTATGCAGCGAAGCAGCTGGATCAGGAACTTGTCAGCATTCCCCAGGAAATGAAAAAGACAAACCGGCATTATACTGCCGATAAGATCGGGATTGTCTGCCCGCTTTTTGAGTTTGAGATCCCGCCTATGGTGAAGGATTTCATCCGTGATTCAGAATTTGAAACAGAATATTTTTATCTGGTTGTGACCTACGGCTGCCATCACGGTGGGGTTGCCGGCCGTACCCAGGAATTTCTTTCATCTATCGGGAAAGAAGCGAATTATATCAATACCATTATCATGCATGACAACGCAATTATAGTATTTGATATGGATCAGCAGAGACAAATCGAAGGTGAAAAGAAAGTTGACGAGCATCTTGCACTGATCAAAGCTGACATCGATACAGAAAAGCACTATATTCAGGCTGCGTCAAAGGAAGAAACGGATTTTTATAATGGCTACATGCACTTCAAACAACAAGCCGGCCCAATGTATTCCTTCCCGCTTTACCGCGTAAATGAACGCTGCGTCGGCTGCGGTACCTGCAGCCGTATCTGTCCACGAGGATGTATCCGGTTGGAAAACAATCGCCCGGACTATAATTACACGAATTGCATAAACTGTATGGCATGCATCCAGGCCTGCCCTACAAAAGCCCTGCAGTTTGCCACAGTAAATGAGCCCAACCCGGAAGCCCGATACAGAAATGTTCATATCACACTGAAAGAGCTTATAGAGGCTAATCAGCAGTAATGGTGTTCGTAAAATTCAGGACATCATGGAGCAGGAGGGTCTAAAGACTGCAACAGGGCTTACCAGATGGCAGTCTGCTTACATTAATAGAATGCTTAGCAATCCTTTTTATTGCGGTAGAATCGTTTATCGTAAAGGATGCTGTGGCACCGCTTTATAATGATGAAGGCATATTGGTAATGAGTGTTTATGATTTTCTTCTAAATCCAGATAGCATGGAAATCTAAATGAATGTATCTGAATAAAAAAATAGCATCCCTAGGCGTAGTTTCATATAAACAAGATTAAAACACCAGAACTTTGAGCCATATAATGGACCACAAACCCTGTCCCCTAGGTCCATTACTGCATGTTTTTACAAATCCGTCCTGACATGGTAATATATATTCGCTGTGTCAGGACTATTTTTATGTCATAATAGATAAATGGTGTCCGGCGTGGTGCTTGGTACAACAAGCTGAGATAACAAATGGCTTAAATAAAGCATTTTTAGAAGGAGATATATAAAATATGAAACTAGGAATCGTTATTTGAGTACCTTTTTCATATATCTCCATAAAAATCCTTAAAACTCTCTAAAACCGCATAAACACTTCATTCGCGGAAATTTCAACTCATATAAAACTTGTTATAGATTCATATATTTCATAAAAAAATGGCACTCGTGTGGCACTGGGTGGCACTCGATATGGCACTCGATGGCACTCATTTTTGGGTAATCCTATGAGAGATTATTTCATGTCATTTTTGGTAACTTTTTGGTTGAGAGTCCCAAATTAGCAAAAAAGAATTATGGTCGGCATCATGAAGTTAATAGCTTCGTGGTGCCGTTATTTTTTTTGTGCAAAAGTGGGACTAAAATAGTTCCAATACGGGCTGATAAGGGATATGATGAATGTATAATCCTAAGCAATAGGAGGAATACAAGTATGAATACAAATAACATATCAGAACAAAAGGGAACCAAGATAAGTGAAAAACAGTGCGTTGCTGGCTATGATAAAGAGGCTTTTTCAAGGTTTGTTAAATCGAAAAGGAAAGAAATAATCAATGCAGATGGAAAAAAAGGCATTACCACGCGTGAGTTGGCTGACATGATTAACATTGATTATGAGCAGTTTAGAAAAATTGTGAATCAAAATAAACCTACGAAAAAAAGAGACTGCATGAACTATTGGTTATTCTTCTTGATAGAATTGAAAAAGAGAATCCTCAAAGCCTGTCCCTATAAATGGACAGGCATTTTGCTATCATAGGAATCATAAAGGGGGAGTGTACGATTTTTGCGACCTGTCAGATTTTTTCATTATTTTGTAGATTTATTATGCAAATGTATATTTATGGTGATGTACTTCTAATTAGGAAGTAAAGAGAGCAGATTGCTTTTTTAGGAAGGAGTGGCATATGAGACACAAATCTACAGATTTTATGATCTTTTGATGGGACTTGTTGCTAAACTTACCTCCTCTTTTCAAAAAACAGTCAAGACATATATAGACCAATATTCTGAGTATATATCGCAAAGCCAGCACAGGACTATTTTTATGCGGTTTAAAACTAATCCTATTTTAGAAAAGCGGTATATGTTCCGTTTTTTTAATATGACTTGTGAAGATATCTCAAACGTAATATACTTTAGAAAAGCGGTAATTGGACCGGAAAATTGAAATAGGAGTTCTTTATGGAAATAAAAAGGGATAATTATTTAAAAAAACTTATAAATAAAAGAAATAATGGACTAATTAAGGTTATTACTGGGGTTAGACGATGCGGTAAATCATATTTACTTTTTAATTTGTACTATGATTATCTTATTAATGAAGGTGTGTCAAAGGATTGTATTATATCTGTTCCGTTAGATGATGATGACTATGTAGAATGCTGCGATCCTCAAAAGCTATCTGAGTATATCAAAAGCAGAATAACTGATTCAAACAAGCAATATTATGTGTTTATTGATGAAGCACAGTATGCGATTACTAAGGAAGAAATGAAAAACCCTGATGTTCCAATTAGATTATATGGGGTTTTAAATGGATTACTTAGAAAGAAGAACGTTGATGTGTACGTTACAGGAAGTAATTCTAAGTTTTTATCCTCTGATATTTTAACAGAATTTAGAGGGCGTGGTGATGAAATACATATTGCGCCTTTGTCGTTTTCGGAATATTATCCTGCCGCTGGAAAAGATAAATATGATGCATGGCAAGAGTATTTATTCTATGGTGGATTACCGCATATTTTGGCAGAGCCAGATAATGAATCTAAAGAAGCATATCTAGAAAGACTAAATTCTGAGATTTATATTAGAGACATAGTTGAAAGATATGAAATACGAGATGCAGCAAGTATGGAAACCTTGATGAAGGTTATTGCTTCAGCGGTTGGCTCACTTACCAATGCTCAAAAAATATCGGATACATTTAATAGTAATGGCGATAAGTCAATTTCAATGCCTACAATATCGAATTATTTAAAATATCTTACGGAAAGTTTTGTTATTCAAAAGGGTGAAAGATATGATATAAAAGGGCGCAAATATATAGGCACACCATCAAAATATTATTATACAGATATTGGATTAAGAAATGCTCTTTTAAATTTCCGCCAATTTGAAGAAACGCACTTAATGGAGAACGCTATATACAATGAATTGATTTATAGAGGTTATAAAGTTGATGTAGGTGTGGTAGAAATCCGTGTTAGTGAAGATGGGAAAAAAGTGCGCAAACAATTAGAAGTTGATTTTGTGGTTAATCAAGGTAGCAAGCGGTATTATATTCAGTCTGCATTTGAATTACCAAATCAGGAAAAGATAGACCAGGAACAAGCATCACTCATTAAAATACCGGATTCTTTTAAGAAGATAATTATTACTAGTGGAAATTCTTCGGTGTGGAGAAATGAGCAGGGAATAACAATAATGGGATTGTTTGATTTCTTACTTAATGAAGATAGTCTGGATTATTAACCATAGTAGAGAAATAAAAAGAAATGTGTTAATATACAAAAGGCTTTCACCAATGCATCACCATTTCTACAACCTGCAAAAAGCTAGATAAATACTGAGCAAATCAGCATTAAGAAACAACCATTTGGTGAGATTTGGTGACAGATCTTTTGTGTATTAATCTGAAAACACAGTAAATATGCACTTTTTAAAAGGAGAAATATAAAATGAAACTAGGAATCGTTATTTGAACGCCTTTTTCATATATCTCCATAAAAATCTATAAAACTCTCTAAAACCGCATAAATACTTCGCTTGCGGGAGTTCCACCTCGCATAAAACTTGTTAAAGATTCATATATTTCATAAAAAAATGGCACTCGTCTGACACTCGTTTTTGGGTAATCCTATGAGGGATTATTTCATGCCATTTTAGGTTACTTTTTGGTTGAGAGTCCCAAATTAGCAAAATCATAATATGAATGATATTTTTAAAAGCCAGGTTCATAGTAGCCTGGTTTTTATAATGCCATAAAATGTCCAAATTATAGAATTATCACTTATATTTAATAATTCCTACAGACATTATTTATATGTTGTAAACTATTGTATTTTATACTAAATAGTAGCGTTACACATATTGACTGATAGGAGGTTATTTGATCATGAGTAGCACCGATAAAACCGGAAAAAAAGAAAAAGTAAAGGCTATAAGCGTCAGGTTGTCCATTCTGTTTGTGGGGCTTCTTGTGCTGAGCATTCTGGTAAGCGAAACCATCGTGATTGCCATGGGCTACGGGCTTGTCAAGAATCTTATCGACTCCACTTTGACTAATAAGGTTTCAAGTGATGCCGGTGAGATAAACAAAGAGCTTAATGCAACATTCTATTACCTAAATGGTGTTGCCGATGCTGTTGAGCAGAATCAATATAACAGCGACGATGAGCTTATGCAATATATGATAGGAACTGTAGGCAGATATAAAATGCTTCCCACAGGAGCTTATATTGCGCTAAACGATGAAACCTTCATCTATCCAAGCCAGCCTGATTTTCAGATGGAAGGCATCACTGAAAAGCCCTGGTATACACAGTCTTTAGGCTATGACAACAGTTGGTTCTACTTTTATGACGTCCCATATTTTGACACAGTAACAGGTGATCTGTGTGCGACAGTTATCAGACACATTCATTTAAAGGACGGGCGTGAGGGATGCTTTGCAGCGGATCTTTTCCTGTCAGGCTCTCAGGAAAGTCTTAACCAGATTAAACTCTATGAAACCGGTGGTGCGATGTTGCTTACACCTCAGGGAATCATTCTTTCATACAGAGATGATCCTTCATTAAACGGCAAAAATGTTTCCGAACTTTCAGACAATGCATTTATTACCAATATAGGTGCCATTGTTAGTGCTGATGCCGCGGATAGTGAAAGTGACACAGGTCCTGTTCACTCATTTAAGGCAGATGGACAGACCATCTATTCAGTAACATCCAAGGTTAGCGGTACTGACTGGAGAGTTGTTATATATGCAAAACAGAACGAAGTTCTGGCAGTATTAAATCAACTCATTTTAGCTCTTGTAATTGTATCCTTAGTATCGATTGTTGTGGTTATTATCATAATCTCTCAGGTACTTCAGAGGATGATCAAGAAACCTGTCACAACCCTTACCGAAAACATTGAAAAGATTTCGAGCGGTGACTTTACAGTTGATATCACCACTAAGGGTGATGACGAAATTGCTTACATGAACAGAGCTATGGGAGAGTTCATAACAGGTATGCGCTCATCGCTTACAGAGATAAAAGATGTATCTGGAAAGCTTATGGGTGATGCACAGAATTCCAAGAATACAGCAGAGAATCTGGAAGAGGCCGCTAACAATCAGTCCGCAAGCATGACTCAGATCAAAGAAAACATTGAAAATATGGCCAGCGCCGTAAATGAAGTTGCTGAAAATGCAACCGTTCTGGCTCAGACCGTATCCAATGTTACAGATCAGGAAGCCCAGATTGAAGCTTCTATGAATGAACTTGTTAAAAAGGCTGAAAGCGGTCAGCATGATATGTCTAACGTAGCAAACGGAATGTCCGATATCGTTGACTCCATGAAGGATATGGCAGATGCCGTTAAAAACGTTGACGAAGCTGCCGATAAGATCAATCAGATCATTGACCTTATCAACTCTATTTCCTCCCAGACCAATCTCCTTTCACTCAACGCTTCCATCGAGGCAGCAAGAGCAGGTGAAGCAGGAAAAGGATTTGCGGTTGTTGCTTCCGAGATTGGAACACTTGCTCAGAATTCAGCAGATGCTACTAACCAGATCGGTGAAATTATAAAGGATATGTCCCAGAAGGTGCAGATGCTTTCTGAAAAATCCGAGACCAATACTACTCTTATCAATAACAGTGCTGAGACCGTAAATGTTGCAGCTACAACCTTTAAAGAGATCACTCAGGAATTGTCCGATGCCAATGATATCCTTGTAGAAATGGCCGAGCAGATGAACAAGGTCAATGACGTTGCTACCAACATGGCTTCAGTATCTGAAGAGCAGTCCGCATCCACACAGGAAATTGCAGACAACGTTGAAAGAGTAACAGCTGCAGCTCAGGGCGTTGCTTCATCATCTGAAAATGTATCCTCCGCTGCAACCTCTGTTTCTGACGCGGTTGATACCATCAATAATAACCTTGAAAGATTCACAATAAGCTGACTTATGTAAATGAGTTTTTGAAGAAGTCCGTAAAGATCTTCTAAATACCATTAAAATTTAAACATCCCACACCCTTAAAAGTATATAAGAGTGTGGGATGTTTTTTCATTATTTTTGAACATGCTGCAGTGATGTGGCGAGGTCTTTTTGCATAAAAATGTGTATAGAAACAAAAAGTCACTCATAAAAGCGCGAAGAGTACATAGTGCTTCTAAGATTTTCCCAACAGTGTCGGAAAATTTGATCTGTATCGAACAAAAATGCGGAATCCGCAAAAATGTCGATTAGAGTATTGAATAAGCTATTCCTATGATGTAAAATTCTATTGAACAAAAATGCGGATTCCGCATTTTTGTTCAATAAGTAATGGGTGGAACAATATGGAAATACGTAGAGATATATATTTGAATAAGCTTATTTCAAAAAAACATAACGGACTAATTAAGGTTGTAACAGGTATGCGAAGATGTGGGAAATCGTACCTTTTATTTAATATTTTTAAAGAGTATCTGGTAAATGAAGGAGTTAATGAAAACCATATTATTGAGATTGCATTTGACTCTTTTGAGAATAGAAAGTATCGAGATCCTGAAGTTTTATTTCCATATCTGATGGAAAAAATCGCTGATAATGAAATGTATTACGTTTTATTAGATGAAGTTCAGATGCTCGATGATTTTGAATCAGTTCTTAATAGCCTCGGAAGAAAGAAAAATGTGGATGTATATGTAACGGGAAGTAATGCCAAGTTTCTGTCAAAAGATATTATTACTGAATTTCGTGGACGTGGGGATGAAGTTCATATGTATCCGTTAACATATAGTGAATTTATGAGTGTATATGACGGTGACAAACAGGAAGGCTGGAGGGATTATGTGCTGTTCGGTGGGATACCGCTTGTGCTAGGCTTTGAAACGGCTGATCAAAAATCTGATTTTTTAAAATCTCTATTTGAGGAAACCTATATTTCTGATATTACTGGAAGAAATAATATACGAAATAAGGCAGAGTTAGAAGAACTTCTGAACATTTTATCCTCAGCAATTGGATCGCTTACGAATCCAAGCAAGTTATCTGCGACTTTTAAAAGTGTTAAAAACAAGACTATAAGCAAAGAAACTATAATCAAATATATAGATTACCTTAAAGATTCATTTCTTATTGATAGTGCAATTCGATATGACATCAAGGGTAAAAAATACATTAGTACTCCATCGAAGTATTATTTTACCGATCTGGGACTTAGAAATGCGAGACTTAATTTTAGACAGGTGGAGGAGACTCATGCAATGGAAAACATTATATTTAATGAATTAAAAGTTCGTGGATATAATGTGGACGTTGGTGTTGTTGTGATGAATGAAGTTGACAAAAATGGTAAGAAGATCCGAAAACAGTTGGAAGTGGATTTTGTCTGCAACAAAGATTCAAAGAGATTTTATATTCAATCAGCCTATGCATTGCCTGATAAAGAAAAGATGGAACAGGAACAACGCTCATTAGTGAATACAGGCGATGGATTTAAAAAAATTATTATTACAAAGGATGCTGTGGCACCGCTTTATAATAATGAAGGCATATTGGTAATGAGTGTTTATGATTTTCTTCTAAATCCAGATAGCATGGAAATCTAAATGAATGTATCTGAATAAAAAATAGCATCCCTAGGCGTAGTTTCATATAAACAAGATTAAAACACCAGAACTTTGAGCCATATAATGGACCACAAACCCCGTCCCCTAGCTACGGCAACTAGCTCATTTCACGTGTTGTCACGCCTGGTTACATATCTTCATTTTTCCTAACAATTCCCAAATCTTAATTTTACATAATTTCACGTAAATTCACGTGAAGTAGGAAATGCTGGTACATAGCTGGCACAAATTTGGTACATAGAAGCGTTCCTACGCCATTATAGTTTGGTAAGCCTAGGAGTGATAATTTCACCGGGTTTTTTGAATTTAAGGGCAGTTATTTCGAAAGAGATAGCTGTCTTTTTTACACATGATATAGTCAATACTGTATAATTAAATTTGCTTGATAGGAATATTTGGAGGCGAGATATGAGCAACCTTATTAAAATTGATAATGAATATAAAGACTGGATTACAGAAGTATCAAAACGTTTCAGACAGACTCAGCTAAAAGCTGCTGTGAAAACTAATAGTGATATGCTCAGGTTCTATTGGTCTCTTGGTAGGGATATTGTTGGATTGAGCGAAAAAAATAATTACGGATCTGGCTTTTATAAAACTATTAGTGAAGATTTGAAAGATATTTTCCCGGATATCAAATCGTTTTCGCCTACAAATCTTAAATATATGCGATATTTTTATGAGATGTATCCGGAAATATTAAATCGTCCTCAACTTGGGGACGATTCTGAAAATGAATTAAATCGTCCCCAGGCTGGGGACGATTTGGAAAATGCAATATTTTTTATTCCTTGGGGGCATAACAAAGTTATCATAGATAAGTGTAAAGGAGATTCCGCAAAGGCACTATTCTATGTGAAGAAAACATTGGAAAACAATTGGTCAAGGGATGTACTCTTGAACTTCCTTGATACTGATCTATATGAGAGGCAAGGTAAGGCGGTAACAAATTTTGCATTAACATTACCGGCAGAGCAGAGTGATCTTGCGCAGGCTATGACGAAGGATCCATATAGATTTGATTTCTTAACATTGAGAGAAAAGTATGATGAGAAAGAGCTTAAGGATGCGCTTATAAACAAGGCCGAGAAGTTCCTTATGGAACTTGGTACAGGCTTTGCATATATGGGGCGAGAAGTCAGGATTGAAGTAGGTGATACTGAGAAGTTTATTGATATGCTCTTTTACAACACCAAGCGACACTGCTATGTAGTTTTGGAAGTGAAAACGGGCAAGTTTGATTCTTCATATGCTGGACAGCTTGGTACATATGTTGTAGCAGTAAATCACCAGATTAAGTTAGAAGAAGATAATCCAACTGTTGGCTTGTTGATATGTAAAGATCTTGACAAAGTAGAGGCTCAATATGCGTTGGAATCAAGTAGCCAACCTATTGGCGTATCCAGTTACGAATTATCAAAGTTGATTCCAGAAGAATTTAAAGGAAGTATGCCAACGATTGAAGAAATTGAAGCAGAGTTTGGAAATATTGATTGAGCTTAGGACGGCTTAAAAGTGTCTTAGGGGAAGGGAGTGTGGTTCACAGGGACATAAGTACGATTAATATGGAATTAGATGTGTCAGTTGTCACTACACGTTTTTACAAATCCGTCCTGACATGGTAATATATATTCGCTGTGTCAGGACTATTTTTATGTCACAATGTGTCATAACGCATAATTAATACAAAAATGGTGCCCGGCGTGGTACTCGGTACAATAAGCTGAGATAACAAATGGCTTAAATAAAGCATTTTTTAGAAGGAGATATATAGAAAATGAAACTAGGCATAGTGGGGCTTCCGAACGTCGGAAAGAGTACCCTTTTTAATTCACTTACAAACGCAGGAGCACTTGCTGCAAACTATCCTTTTGCAACAATTGATCCCAATGTGGGAATCGTAGCAGTGCCGGATAAGAGACTAAAGCTTCTTGGCGACCTTTACAACTCTAAGAAGGTTACGCCTGCTACAATCGAGTTCGTTGATATTGCGGGACTTGTTAAAGGCGCATCCAAGGGTGAAGGACTTGGAAACCAGTTCCTTGCTAACATCCGTGAGACAGATGCAATCGTACATGTTGTAAGATGTTTCGAGGATCCCAACGTTGTTCACGTTGATGGAAATGTTGATCCTGCAAGAGATATTGAGACAATCAACTTAGAGCTTGTATTTGCTGATCTTGAAGTTCTTGAGAGAAGAATTGCCAAGACCACCAAGGCTGCCAGAATGGATAAGACTGCAGCTAAGGAGCTTGAGCTTCTTAATAAGATTAAGGAAGTTCTTGAAGCAGGCAAGATGGCAAGAGAGCTTGAGCTTGACGACGAAGATGAGAAGGCTCTTATGAATACTTATGACCTTCTTACCTGGAAGCCTGTTATCTACGCTGCAAACGTTAAGGATGACGATCTTGCAGATGATGGTGCTTCTAATCAGTATGTGGCAGCAGTTCGTGAGCTTGCTGCAAAGTCAGGAAGTGAAGTATTTGTAATCAGTGCTCAGATTGAAGCTGAGATTTCAGAGCTTGAAGCTGATGAGAAGGCAGAGTTCCTTGAGAGCCTTGGTCTTAAAGAGTCAGGTCTTGATAAGCTCATCGCAGCAAGCTACAGAACTCTTGGACTTATGAGTTTCCTTACAT
Organism: Butyrivibrio sp. WCD3002; assembly: GCF_000424265.1. Classification (GTDB taxonomy): domain Bacteria; phylum Bacillota; class Clostridia; order Lachnospirales; family Lachnospiraceae; genus Butyrivibrio. The sequence continues at coordinate 88,705 of NZ_KE384154.1, read as the reverse complement.
CAGGAGAGGATGAGACAAGAGCATGGACCATCAAAATCGGAACAAAGGCACCCCAGGCAGCAGGTAAGATTCACACAGACTTTGAGCGTGGTTTCATCAAGGCTGAGGTTATCAATTACGAAGACCTTCTTCGTGAGGGTTCCATTGCAGCAGCAAAGGAGAAAGGCCTTGTCCGCATGGAAGGTAAGGAATATGTAGTACAGGACGGAGACGTGATCCTGTTCAGATTCAACGTGTGATAATTTAAAGCATAGCAGCAAAATATCGAAGGTACCAATGCAAGACAGATTGCCGATTGGTACCTTCTTTTAGATTATTTAATCCCAAAGAAAGAGGTATATTATGAACACTACAAAAAACACAGACTCTAATTTAATGAAATACCTTCGCTGGGTATTTATCATTGCATGGACAATGCAGGTTGCCGTATGGATGCTATATCAGAATGGAGGAAGGTCTGAAGGGCAGCTTCTTATGGCTGTTATGATGTATGTCCCATTGATTGCGGTTCTTATTTCCGGAGAAAAACTTAATGGAATGGGCTGGAAACCCAAATTAAAAGGCAATATAGGAACGCTTCTTTTTGCATGGTTTGCACCGACAGTGCTCACAGCAATTGGCGCGGTAATATACTTCCTGATCTTTTCAAAACATCTTGATCTGACCGGACAGTATATACTCTCTGCATCGGGAGATGCCGGAACGGCTGCTCTGAAGGAACTGGATAATCAGGGTATTTCCTATTTTCAGTATATTCTGATCACATCTGCCAGCGCTTCGCTGTATGCGCCTTTTCTGAATATGTTTGCTGCAATCGGTGAGGAAGCAGGCTGGAGAGGATATATGCAGCCGGTGCTTAATGAGAAATTCGGCAGAACAAAGGGAATCATAATAGGCGGAATAATCTGGGGCATGTGGCACTGGCCGATTATAGGGCTTATTGGATATGAATACGGCTCCAACTACTTTGGATATCCTGTTACCGGAATGTTGCTGTTTTGTGTATTCACAATTGCCATGGGTATCTTATGTGAGATGGTTTATGAAAAAAGCGGATGCATATGGTCCCCTGCGATTTTGCATGGGTCAATAAATGCAGCTGCAACAATTCCGATAGCGCTATGCGTGCCGGATACCGGAAGCTTCAGACTTTTAGGACCTGCACCAAATGGCCTTCTGGCAGGGCTCCCGTTATTTATTGTGGCCGGACTTGTATTTAAATCAAGGTATGAGAGCAGTAAGGAAAAACAGTCTGAGTTTTGATAAAACGAACAAATACATCCGCATGAAAGTTCCGGCATAAAAGTTTATAAAAATTTAGCAATTTACAAAAAATATCACAGGCACAATATATGTCGACAAAATGTCGACAAATACAATATCTTGTATGGGTGAGTCTCCCACCGGACGGTGAGGGGCTTTTTTGTGCCCAAAATCAGACAAAATGAGCTTTTCATGAGGTTGTTAAATGTAAAAAAATGGTTTATTATACATGTAGGTGGTAAAAAGTGTCACAAAGTGGTGGAATGTGGTAGAAATTAATGGGAAAGGCATACAAGGGCGAATATAGCCATTCAATCGATGCAAAAGGGCGACTGATCATCCCGGCCAAGTTTCGCGACCTGCTCGGAGAACAGTTCGTTGTAACAAAGGGCTTTGATGGATGTCTTTTTGCGTTTGATCAGGAAGGTTGGGACGCCTTTGAAGAGAAGCTCAAAGCTTTGCCCATGGATATACCCGGAGCCAGACAGCTTGGAAGATTCTTCATGGCAGGTGCTGACGATGTTGAGCTTGATAAGCAGGGAAGAATACTTCTTAAATCCAACTGGCTGACCCACGCTTCAATTGAAAAGGAAGCAGTTGTTGCAGGTGTCGGCAATCGCGTCGAGATCTGGAGCAAGGATAAGTGGGAGGATGCCACAACCTTTGATGATATAGACAGCATCGCAGCCAAGATGAGTGAGTACGGCTTAAGCATCTAAGCCATGCGAAGCACTTCGAGTCTGGTGCATGGTGTCTGAAACACGCGGAGTTATATTTGGCGCAGCACCTGATATAAGGAAAGAGAGCAAATGGAATTCAAGCATTACTCAGTACTTCTAAATGAAGTAATAGACAATCTGAATATAAAGCCTGATGGCATTTATGTAGATGGAACACTGGGCGGTGCCGGACATTCCAGCCATATTGCCGAAAAGCTTTCCGATAAAGGGAGACTTATCGGTATTGATCAGGATGAAGATGCCATAAAAGCGGCCAGCGAAAGACTTAAGCCCTTTGGCGACAGAGTGACCATCATCCGTGACAACTACGAAAATGCTGTCAGCAGAATAAGAGAGCTTGGAATAGACAGCGTGGATGGAATTCTGCTTGATCTTGGAGTTTCTTCATTCCAGCTTGATAACGAAGAGAGAGGCTTCACCTACAGATTCGATACACCTCTCGATATGAGAATGGACAGAAGGCAGGAGCTTACTGCCGGAACAATTGTGAATGAATTCTCTGAAATGGAGATTTTTCATATCATAAAAAACTATGGCGAAGATAAATTCGCCAAAAACATCGCCAAGCACATAGTTGCAAGACGAAGCGAAAAGCCTATAGAAACTACTTTTGAATTAAACGACATAATCAAGGCTGCCATTCCTGCGAGGATGAGAGAAAAAGGAGGACACCCCTCAAAGAGAACCTTTCAGGCACTTAGAATTGCCTGTAACAGGGAACTCGACGTCCTTGAAAACTCTCTCGACGGAATGATAGATTTTCTGGCTCCCGGCGGAAGGATATGCGTAATAACCTTCCATTCGCTTGAGGACCGAATTGTTAAAAACAATTTCAGAAAAAATGAAAACCCATGCACATGCCCTCCGGAAATTCCGATATGTGTATGCGGCAAAAAATCAAAAGGAAAAGTAATCACAAGAAAACCTATTCTGCCTTCAGAGCAGGAGCTTTCAGAGAATTCCAGAAGCGCAAGTGCAAAACTTAGGGTATTCGAGAAAAGAGAAGAATCCTAAATTACATTTCTTATGGGGACAAAAAATGAAGACTAGACGTTAAATCCCGGTGCACTGAATTTATGGGGATTAGCGGGGGAATATTATGGAGAGAAATTACGTTTACGGAAACACCGTAAGAAAACATAATGCGCCTGTCAGAAGACAGGATAGAGAAGTGCCCCTTCATGTTCAGAAGAGAGCACAGGCAAGAAAAAGAGCACACAGAATGAGCCTTCCTACACTGCTTGGACTTTCACTTGCAGTAGTCCTTGCAGGCGGCGTACTTTCAATGTATATAACACTTCAGGCTGATATTAAAAACAGCGTAAAAACAATATCAACCATGGAGGCCAGATTAAATAGTTTGAAACAAGACAATGATGAGGCTTATAATAAAGCGGTTAGCAATCTTGATCTTGAGGAAATAAAAAGAATCGCCATAGGCGAATATGGTATGACTTATGCTACTGAAGGACAGATTGTTACTTATTCAGGTGGCGGCGGAAACGACTATGTAAGACAGGTTGCACCGATACCGGATGGAAATTAAAAGGAATGCCCGGAAGTAAGTTATGAGTAAGAAAAAGAACACCCAAAAATTCACATTGGCAATGAAAAAGAAGCTGGCAGTACTGTTCGCAATCATACTGCTAGCTTTTGTACTGCTTGGAGTCAGACTTTTTGTAATCACAAGAGACAATGGAAAAGAGTATGAAAAGCAGGTTTTATCCCAGCAAAAATACGACTCATCAACAATTCCCTTCAGAAGAGGTGAGATTGTAGATGCAAACGGAACGGTTCTTGCCTACAGTGAAAAGGTTTACAACGTAATTCTTGATGCCAAGATAATCCTTTCCGATGAAAAATTCTTAGAACCCACAGTGGAAGCTCTGGTTTCGCATTTTGGCTTTGATGAGAGCGAGATCAGAAAATATATAGCTGATAACCCGAATTCACAGTACTATACGCTGGCAAAACAGCTTTCCTATGATGAGATCAGTGAATTCCAGTCCATGATAACTTACGGCACTGAAAATTATAACAAGCTCATTCAGGGTGTATGGTTTGAAGAAAACTACATCAGAAAATATCCCAACGGCTCCATGGCGGCTGACGTTGTGGGCTTTACCACAAGCGATAACAACGGGATTTTCGGACTTGAAGAGTATTACAACGACGAGCTTAGCGGATCAAACGGCCGAATTTATGGTTATCTCGATGAGGATTCTAACCTTGAGAGAACCACAATCCCTGCAATTGACGGAAACACTATTGTTTCCACAATTGACGGTAATCTCCAGTCAATAGTAGAAAAGCACCTTCGCGAATTCAACGAGACCTATAAAGACAGTGCCCGAGAAGGCAATGCGGCAAATAATGTGGGCTGTATCATGATGGATATCCATACCGGAGACATCCTTGCTATGGCCAGCTATCCCACATTTGACCTGAATGATACCAAGAATCTGGAAAATCTCATTGGAATGCCAAGAGTAGATGAAAACGGTAACAAGGTTGCCGGTGAGAGCATATATGATTCCGGTGTTTACATTAACCAGGAAATGCTTGATGGCATGAGTGATGAGGAGAAAATGTGGAACCTCAATGCTCTTTGGAGGAATTTCTGCATATCAGACACCTACGAGCCCGGTTCCGTTGCGAAGCCCTTTACTGTAGCTACAGGACTTGAAGCAGGAAAAATAACAGGTAACGAAGTATATGACTGTAACGGTTACCTCGAAATCGGTGGCTACAAAATTCACTGCCACAACAGATACGGTGACGGCGCAGTTTCTGTTGAGCGTGGAATAGAGATTTCCTGTAACGTTGCCATGATGAAAATCGGTCAGGTAATCGGTCAGGATATCTTCTGCAAATTCCAGAAGCAGTTTGGCTTCGGCCTTAAGACAAACGTTGATCTTGCCGGGGAAGCAAGAACAGAAGGCCTTACCTACACAGCTGAAAATATGGGCTCAACAGAGCTTGCAACAGGTACCTTCGGACAGGGCTTTAACGTAGATATGATCGAGATGATCACTGCCTTCAGCTCACTTGTGAACGGCGGAAACTTTTACGAGCCTCACGTTGTAAGCAAGATCCAGAATTCATCCGGAGCAACAGTTAAGAGCATTGAACCCAGAATTTTAAGACAGACGGTTTCTGAGTCTACCTCAGATAAAATAATTGAGTATTGTAACCAGGTTGTAGCCGGTGAAGAGGGTACAGGTAAAACAGCAAGACCCGCAGGCTACATGATCGGCGGAAAGACAGGAACAGCTCAGACAGTACCCCGTGGAAACAGACAGTACGTGGTTTCCTTCATGGGCTATGCTCCTGCAAATGATCCCCAGATTGCGATTTACGTTGTGGTAGACAGACCAAATACAGTTGAGCAGGACGATGCGAAGTTTGCCACAAGAATAGTAAGAGCTGTTCTTACAGAAGCACTCCCTTATCTCAACTTTCCTATGACAGAGCCTGTAACCGAGGAAGAGCAGGCAGAGCTTGAAGCACTCAGAGAAAAGGAAATCATGATGAGTGCTGCGCAGGAGGCAGAGGTTGTGGAATCCGAAGATGGCGAGGAAGGCGAAGCTGCTGAGGGCGTAGAAGGTGCAGAAGGCGAATCCGGTGAGAATGCCGAGGGTGATGAAAATGCTGTCACAGAAGACGGCGCAGATGGCACAGATGGAATTTGGGAAAAAATTCCTGAGGGCGAGGAAAACCCTGAAAACATCGGCGAAGACGAGGATGAAAACAAAGGACCTATATGGAAGTCATTTGAAATGGATCCCGAAACGGGGTATTATATTGACCCGGAAACAGGTGGATTTATTGATCCGGAGGACGGACACATGATCGGTGGAGATCCGCTTCCTGATTTTGGCGAATAAAAGGGGAGAATTGTTATGAAAGCACAGGATTTAAAAGGTAACAAGGTACTTATAATCGGAACAGGCATTTCCGGCATCGGAAGTGCTAAGCTTCTTGGAAAAGCTGGGGCGGTTCCCGTTATTCTTGATGAAAATACAAAGGTATATGAGAGAGAAGTAAGGGTAAAGCTTGAGGGCTATAAAGGTGAGGAACCTGAGATTATAATTGGCCAGCTTCCCGATGAAAAAATAAAGGAAATCGTTCTTGTGGTGCCAAGCCCTGCGGTTCCTATGGACTCACCCATCATGCTCAGACTCAAAGAGGCCGGAATCCCGGTGTGGAGTGAGATAGAGCTTGCCTATAATTTTGCAAAAGGCAGAATGGTGGCAATAACAGGCACAAATGGTAAGACCACAACTACAACACTTGTTGGTGAGATAATGGCAGCTCATTTTGCATCTACCTATGTAGTTGGAAATATCGGATATTCCTACGCAGAGCGTGCTCTTGAGATGACTGATGACACGGTTTCAATCGGCGAAATAAGCAGCTTCCAGCTTGAAGCTGTTGAGAATTTTCATGCCTCAGTTTCAGCTATTCTCAACATCACACCCGATCATTTAAACAGACATCATACCATGGAATGCTATGCTTCCATGAAGGAGAATATTACCAATAATCAGACAAAAGAGGACACCTGCGTTCTCAATTACGATAACGAATACACAAGAGCTTTTGCGGACAGATGCCCTGCTAAGGTGGTATTTTTCTCATCTTCATCAAAGCTTGATAACGGTTACTACCTTGTTGATGATGAGATCATGTATGCGGAGAATGGCAATTCAACCTTTGTCATGAATGTTAATGATATGAATCTTGTAGGTACATGTAATTATGAGAATGTTATGGCAGCTATCGCCATGGGCAGAGCCATGGATGTACCCATGGAGACAATTCTTAAGGTGGTTCATGACTTCAAGGCAGTTGAACACAGAATAGAATACGTTGCTACCAAAAACGGAGTAACCTATTACAACGATTCAAAGGGAACAAATCCCGATGCTGCAATTCAGGGTATCAAGGCAATGTGCAGGCCCACATACCTCATTGGCGGAGGTTATGATAAGGGCAGTGAGTATGATGAGTGGATCAATGCCTTTGACGGAAAGGTTAAAAAGCTTGTTCTCATTGGTGCAACCAAGGAAAAGATAGCACAGTGTGCAGATAAAAACGGCTTCCATGATTATGTTTTCATGGATTCCTTTAAGGATGCACTTAAATATTGTAGTGACAATGCTGTTTCAGGAGATGCGGTTTTACTTTCACCTGCGTGTGCAAGCTGGGATATGTTCCCCAGCTATGAGGTGCGCGGTAAACAGTTTAAGGACTATGTAAACGGTCTTAAGTAAGCCTTGAGGGGAGATTTATGCAGGCAGTAAGAACCATCGACAGACCAAAGAGAGAGCTGTACGTGGATTACAGTATGATTTTTATCGTGCTGTTTCTGCTTACTTTTGGTCTGATCATGCTATATTCAACAAGTTCATACGAGGCTGCTATCGATTACCATGATTCAGCGTATTATTTCAAGAAGCAGCTTGGCTTTACTGTGCTGGGAATAGTAATAATGGCCGTTGTTTCAAGGATACCGTATCGGATTTATAAAAAGTTTGCGATATTTTTGTATGCGGTATCAGCAGTAGTAGTCCTTCTTGTTAAGACTGCACTTGGTAAAGAGGTAAACGGTGCCAGAAGATGGCTCAGATTCGGCCCTGTGGGTATTCAGCCTGCTGAGGTCGCAAAGCTGTGCATGATCATAGTAATGGCGTCTCTTATAGCTGCGATAAACAGAAATATTGCAACCACAAGGGGCTTTTGGATCACCTTCATGATTCCTGCGCCAATAAGTATTATGGTCTGGCAGATCACTGAAAACCTAAGCTCTGCGATCATTATTTACGGAATTACTTTCCTGATGCTTTTTGTATCAACTCCTGGATATCGAAGATTTATACTGATCGTCACCGGTCTCGTGGGGTTGGCGGCCATAGTTGTATTTTCTGTCGCGAAGGCGGGATATAACAGCGAGCTTAATTTCAGATTCGTACGAATCCTTGCATGGCTTGATCCTGAGGCTTATGTAAACGATAAGGGCTATCAGACACTTCAGGCCTTGTATGCCATAGGCTCCGGCGGAATATTCGGAAAAGGTCTTGGCGAAAGCATGCAGAAGCTGGGCTTTATTCCTGAAGCTCAAAATGATATGATATTTTCTATTATATGTGAGGAACTGGGGCTTTTCGGAGCAATTGCGGTTCTTTTCATGTTTGCACTGCTTATTTGGCGAATGGTCATCGTGGCCAATAATGCACCGGATATGTACGGGGCGCTGCTTGTTATTGGCGTTATAGGACATATCGCACTGCAGGTAATTCTTAACGTGGCCGTTGTGACCAACACAATCCCCAACACGGGTATCACTCTGCCCTTTATCAGCTACGGCGGAAGTGCTACCGTATTTTTGCTGATTGAGATTGGAATTGTGTTTAACGTCGCGAGAAATATTGAACTTTGAGTAGAACGTGGTGATGGTTAAAAGACGAAAGCGTGTAAAAGGATATAGGGAAAGTGCTCCCCGAATGAGCTTTGGGGAGCTGTTTATGTTACACAAAAGTCTTTTTATTCTCGGCGGTTTCGCGATTGTCCTTCTTATTGCGGCTTTGTCTGCCGGAATATATATCTATAAAAATTATACGGTTGTAAATACATATGTTGACGGAAATACGCACTACACCGATCAGGAAATAATGGACATGGTCATGGATGGAAGATTCGGTCATAACTCCATCTATCTGTCGTTTAAATACCGAAATAAGGCCATTACAGGTATCCCCTTTGTGGAAAAAATGGACGTTGAGGTCGTTTCTCCCGACACCATCAAGATCAATGTCTATGAGAAGGCTGTAGCCGGATATGTTAAGTACCTCGACAGATATATTTATTTTGACAGAGACGGAATAGTGGTCGAGACCTCCAGCGAACCCTCGGAGGGTGTTCCTCTGGTGCTTGGCCTTAGCTTTGACTACGTGGTTCTCCATGAAAAGCTTCCCGTTGAGGATGAGAGTATTTTTGCCGAAATTCTGGATGTTACACAAGTATTAACAAAATATGAACTGGAAGCCGATAAAATATTTTTTGACAGCGAATTTCACATTTATATTTACTTTGGTTCCGTGGAAGTAAGTTTGGGAACTAATGAAAATATTGATGAGAAAATCATACAGCTACAGTATATTTTGCCGAAACTCGAGGGCAAAAGCGGTGTGTTGGAAATGTCAGACTATAGTTCAAATACTCAGAACATTACTTTTGAAGAGAAAAAATAAAAATTCTATGTTGTAAAATTTCTAAAAAGATTATAATATAGTTTAGGAGTTTTAGTTATGAAGGAGGAGCACTATCTTGCTTGAAATAAAGTCAAACGAGGCAGAATCCGGTGCCAAGATCATAGTTGTTGGGGTTGGCGGTGCAGGAAATAACGCTGTTAACAGAATGGTGGAAGAAAGTATTTCCGGTGTTGAATTTATCGGGATTAATACAGATAAGCAGGCACTTCAGCTTTGCAAAGCGCCTAAGCTTTTACAGATAGGAGAGAAGCTGACTAAGGGACTTGGTGCGGGAGCCAAGCCTGAAATCGGTCAGAAAGCAGCTGAAGAAAGTCAGGAGGAGATTACCGAGGCTCTTAAGGGGGCTGACATGGTATTTGTTACCTGTGGTATGGGTGGCGGTACCGGTACCGGTGCGGCTCCTGTTGTTGCTAAGCTTGCAAAGGATATGGGTATTCTTACTGTTGGTGTAGTAACGAAGCCTTTTGCTTTCGAGGCAAGAGTTCGTATGCAGAACGCACTGAATGGTATTAATACCATCAAGAACAATGTTGATACTCTTATCGTTATCCCTAACGATAAGTTACTTCAGATTGTAGACAGACGTACTACTATGCCTGATGCTCTTAAGAAGGCTGACGAAGTACTTCAGCAGGCTGTTCAGGGAATCACTGATCTTATCAATGTTCCTGCAGCTATCAATCTTGACTTCGCTGATGTACAGACAGTCATGAAGGATAAGGGTATTGCTCATATCGGTATCGGATCCGGTAAGGGTGACGATAAGGCTACAGACGCTGTTAAGATGGCAGTTGAGTCACCTCTTCTTGAGACCAAGATCAATGGTGCATCCAACGTTATCATCAATGTATCCGGTGATATCTCACTTATGGATGGTTCCATTGCAGCTGATTACATCCGTAATCTTGCAGGTGATGATGCAAATATCATCTTTGGTGCTATGTATGATGAGACAATGTCTGATTCCTGTAACGTAACTGTTATTGCTACAGGTATCGAGGATAAGAACAACGGACCTTTACCTAAGGTTACAACTCGTCCTCAGACAACAACTCAGCCCACTGCTACACAGGCAGCTCCGGCACAGACAACAGTACAGCAGCCCACAGCTCAGACAATAACTCCACAGACTACTGTGCAGCCTACAATAAGCACACTTGAGAATGCTAATGCAGTTCAGAATGCTGCTCAGAAGACTGCTTCTACACCTGCTCCCACTCAGCAGACAGCTAAGCCCGCACCCGGACTTAGATCAACACCTGAGGTTCGCAGCAGTGTAGCACCCAGAAGTCTTACAATACCGGATTTCTTACAGAAGAAATAACAGATAGTGTTTAATGAATATATAAGAACAACTGCAAACCTGCAGTTGTTCTTTTTTTATTCAATAGGAAATTCCTTCGGATTTCCTATTGAATAAAAAGCGCTCCGCTAAGGATGCGACTGGTGCGCAGATGAATTTTGCAAGCTAAAGCTTGCGCGCACCAGCGCGCAAAGAGTCGCAAGCGACTCTTTGTTCTCTCATAGCTAAAATCCTATTTTATACTATTTTTACATGATATTTTGTGTGGATAATTACGAAAAATGGTGTTACAATAATTTGTGTGGGTTTAAATTCAAAACCCAAAATATTGACATTGATTGTGTGCAATACACAGAAAGGTTAGTGTTATGAAATGTCCCTTTTGCGGTAAAGACAACACTCGTGTAATCGATTCCAGACCTGCTGATGAGAACACTTCCATCAGACGCAGACGTGTCTGCGATTCCTGTGGGAAGAGATTTACAACCTATGAGAAGGTCGAGACTATCCCTCTTATCGTAATCAAGAAGGATAATAATCGTGAGCCCTACAATCGTGCTAAGATTGAGGCCGGTGTTCTGAGAGCATGTCATAAGAGACCTGTCAGCGCTGAACAGATTACTCAGATTGTTGATGCTGTTGAGACAGAAGTATTTAACCTTGAACAGAAGGAAATTCCCAGCCGTATCATCGGCGAGCTTTGCATGGATAAGATGAAGAATCTTGATCCTGTTGCTTATGTAAGATTCGCATCAGTTTATCGTGAGTTCAAGGATGTTAACACCTTCATGGATGAGCTCAAGATTGTTCTTGAGAAGGAAGAGGAAGGCGTTATTACAGATTCAACGGACAAAAGTACACCCCTTCTTAAAAAAGAATAATAGTGCCCTTGACACGTGACCTATCTTTCCGTATAGTTTTATAGGCGCGAGTATGAACGGCATGTAATCAAGGTGCTTTAGTACTCCGGTAAAATTTAATACAGAAAGAAGGATTGTAACATGATGAAGAAAAAGATTGAGAGGAAGAGAGGCCTTTCTATTCTCTTAGTTGTGTTGACGACACTGACTCTTACATTGGGCGGATGCTCAAGTAAAAAGGCAGACGATTCCACTACAGATGCGAATGGACAGACTGCAGACGCTAGTTCAGAGGTGAACAGTGAAGCAGGTAACGGAGACGGCACTGTATCAGCGGATGATCTTTCACAGATTACTATCGGTATTCCTCAGGATATTGACAGTATGGACCCGCATCTTGCAAAATCAGCGGGAACCAGAGAGATACTGTTCAATGTTTACGAAGGACTGGTAAAGCCTGATTCAGATGGTAATCTTCAGCCTGCCATAGCCAGCGACTACACAATTTCAGATGATGGAAAGACTTATACCTTCACACTGAGAGATGGAGTTAAGTTCCATGATGGATCCACGGTTACGGTAGAGGATGTAAAATATTCGATTGAGCGTAATGCCGGTACCGATGGAAGTGATCCGTTGATATCGGCATTTTCTAATATTGAAAGTGTTGAGACACCGGACGAGTCCACAATTGTAATGACACTTAAGGAAGCAAACACTGAGTTCCTTGCATATATGATAGTTTCTATCATACCTGCATCAAACGAGGATCCCGAGGGTAACCCTATCGGAACAGGCCCTTACAAGTTTGTTTCACGTTCTCCCCAGGAGAATGTAATCCTTACAAAGTTTGATGAGTACTGGGGCGATGCAGCTTACATCAAGGATATCACTCTTAAGGTTGTAGCTAACTCAGATTCAATCGTAATGGAATTAGAGGGCGGCTCACTTGATATGTACGCACGTGTAACAAGTGCTCAGGTATCACAGCTTTCCGATAAGTTTGATGTTTATGAAGGAACCATGAACCTTGTACAGGCTCTTTACCTCAACAATGCAAAAGAGCCCTTTGATAACGTTAAGGTACGTCAGGCTCTCTGCTATGCAATAGATCCTCAGACAATCATGGATTTCGTTTCAGATGGTAAGGGTACAGAAATCGGAAGTAGCATGTTCCCTTCATTCGGTAAGTACTTTGATGAAAGTCTTAACGATACATACAACCAGGATACAGCTAAGGCTAAGGAGCTTCTTGCTGAGGCAGGATATCCTAACGGCTTTGATTTCACAATCACTGTTCCTTCAAACTACACACAGCACGTTGATACAGCACAGGTGCTTGTTGAGCAGTTCAAGGAGATCGGTGTAAACGCTACTATCCAGGAGGTTGAGTGGAACACATGGCTTGATGATGTTTATACAAACCGCAACTTCCAGTCAACAGTAGTAGGTGTTGATGCTTCTACACTTACAGCTTATGCGCTTCTTTCCAGATATGGTTCAGATGCACATAACAACTTCATCAACTTCAGCGATTCAGATTATGATGCAGCTCTTGCAGCAGCAGTTAAGGCAACTGATGATGCTGAGAAGACAGCTAAGTACAAGGAATGTGAGAAGATCCTTTCCGAGAAGGCTGCAAACGTATATATTCAGGACCTTCCTGAATTCGTAGTTCTCAATAAGAATTACACAGGATACACATTCTATCCGCTTTATGCGCAGGATTTTGCAAAAATCAAGCCTGCACAGTAATTACTGCTTAACACCGGCGGATATTTAATAATTTAGTAAAAAGAGGAACACGCATATGAGATATATATTGAAAAAGGTTTTAAGCATGGTGCTTACTTTATTCGTTGTATCTCTGTGCGTGTTTTTAGCTTTTAGTCTTATTCCCGGAGATCCTGTTACCAGAATGTTCGGTACAGAGGCAACTCCGGAGCTTATTGCTCAGTACAGGGAGAAGATGGGACTTAATGATCCACTCCTTGTAAGATATTTCAGATGGTTTACTTCTTTTATTCAGGGAGATATGGGTACTTCTTATGATTACAAGATTCCTGTTGCAGGAATGATAGCAGAGAAGATACCGATAACTCTTACACTGGCTATTATGTCATTCGTAGTCATGGTTCTTATATCAATTCCTCTTGGAATATACATTGCCAAGCATGAAAACGGAATCATGGATCATATCATTTCAATATTAAATCAGATAATAATGGCGATTCCGCCCTTCTTTTCAGGTATTCTCATAACCTTCTTTTTCGGGGTTATTTTGAGAGTATTTAAGCCCGGCGGCTTCGTTTCATATACAAAGGACTTTGGTGCGTTTATAAAGTATTTGATTCTGCCGGCAATTGCCATTGCTCTTCCCAAGGCAGCCATGGCCACTAAGCTTCTTAGAGGCTCGGTTATTGAGGAAGCAGGTAAGGATTATACAAGAACGGCCTACAGCAGAGGAAATACAACAAACGCAGTGCTTTACCGCCATGTCCTTAAAAATGCAATGATTCCCGTAGTTACCTTTATGGGAATGGCTCTCGCAGATATGGTTGCGGGAAGTATAGTAATTGAGCAGGTTTTTGGCATACCCGGTATCAGCAGGATATTGCTCTCATCTATCAATAACAGAGATTATCCCGTTGTTGAGGCCATCATCATGGGAATCGCCATAATGGTACTTGTCATTAACCTTTTGGTTGATATTATTTACAGGATCATAGATCCCAGAATCGAGGTGGAGGAGTAATGAAAAGATTTTTATCACTTTTCAGAAAAAACAAAGCCACCGGCAAAAGAAATTCATACCTGATTTTGGGCTGCATATTTACAGGCGTGATTCTGCTAATGGTTTTCATAGGACTCTTTTATATGCCCTATTCACCTACAAAGATGGATGCATCCTCAAAGCTCCAGGGCTTTTCCTTTAAGCACTGGATGGGAACAGACCACATGGGCAGGGATGTGCTTAGCAGAGTTATGTATGGTAGTAGAGTGACTCTTGCAATTGCAGCATCTACCATCGTTATCGGTGCAGGACTTGGCACTATCATCGGTGCTCTCACAGGTTACTTTGGCGGTATCTTCGATGAGGTAAGCATGAGAGTTATTGATGCCATGCTTGCTTTTCCCAGTATTCTGCTTTCACTGGTATTTGTCAGCCTCTTTGGAACAGGTACATATCAGGTTGCAGTAGCCCTTGGAATTTCCTTTGTTCCAAGCTTTGCCAGAATAGTAAGAGGTGAGTTTCTTAGAAGTAAAAACATGGACTACGTAGAGGTGGCGAGACTTCAGGGCGTGTCGGATATGAGAATTATTTTCGTGCACATTTTGCCAAACACGGTAGGCGTTCTTATGTCGTCCATAATGATAGGCTTTAATAATGCGGTTCTTGCAGAGGCAGGACTCAGCTTCCTTGGAATCGGTGCGCAGCCGCCCTATGCAAGCCTTGGAAATATGCTCTCTGACGCACAGAGTTATCTTTTCAACAGACCCAGCTATGTTATCAGCATAGGTGTTGTGATAGTTATTATGGTTTTGGGCTTTTCATTCCTCAGCGAAGGAATTAAGAGAATCTCAAATTATTGATTTAGATCTATTTTAGGAGATTTTACATGGAAGTTATTTTAGATGTAACAGATCTTCATATTGAGTTTCACGATCATGATAAGCCTGAAACTGTTGTTGAGGACTTTGACCTCATGCTGGAAAAGGGCGAGATCGTCGGTATAGTTGGTGAGTCCGGCTCGGGTAAAAGTATGAGTGCCCTTGCGATAGCAGGACTACTTAAGAGACATGCTCTTACCAAAAACGGAAGGATAATGTTTGACGGCCACGATCTTCTTACCTGTGACCGTAAGATTTTAAGATCCTATCAGGGTGATGAGATTTCCATTATTTTCCAGGAGCCTATGACCTCACTTAATCCGGTAAAAAAGATTGGCTGGCAGGTTGAGGAATCCCTCAGAATCCATCATAAGGAGATCGATAAGGTTACAAGGAAGAAAAAGGCCATCGAGATGATGGATGCTGTTGGCCTCCGTGAGCCTGAGAAGGTATATGACATGTACCCTCATGAGCTGTCAGGCGGTATGAGACAGAGAGTTATGATCGCTGCGGCAATGATAGCAGAGCCAAGAATCCTTATAGCAGACGAGCCCACGACAGCCCTTGATGTTACGATTCAGGCACAGATAGTCGAGCTTTTAAGAAAGCTTAACAAGGAAAAGGGAACTGCCATTATTTTCATATCCCATGATCTTTCACTTATAAGGCAGCTTTGCCAGAGAGTAATAGTCATGCAGTCCGGCAATATAGTTGAGACAGGCAACGTTGAGGAAATATTCAGATCACCTAAGATGAGCTATACAAGAAAGCTGATCGCAGCAATACCGCAGATTGATCTGTGAGGTTTTTGTATACAGGAAACAGTATGGAACAGGAAAGAGTAATTCAGATCAGGAATCTGAATGTATATTATAAAAATCATAAAAAGACACCCTTTAGTAAAGACAGGATGAATCATGTTTTAAAAGGGGTAGATCTTGACGTCTACGAGGGTGAGATTCTGGGCCTTGCAGGAGAATCCGGATGCGGCAAATCAACCCTTGCCAAGACTATTGTTGGCATGAACAAGATCTATGACGGCGTGCTGGAACAGAAATATTCTGATCCGCAGATGGTTTTCCAGGATCCCTATTCCTCCCTTAATCCCAGTAAGAAAATCGGCTGGCTTTTGGAGGAACCTCTTAAGTCCGACAAGAAGTATAAATGGACAAAAGAAGAGCGCGAAAAGAGAGTTAAGGAAATCATCAAGGCAGTAGGGCTTACGGAAAATATGCTGGACAGATATCCATCTCAGCTGTCAGGCGGACAGAGGCAGCGTATCAGCATTGGAGTAGCACTTATGAGAAATCCTAAGGTGCTGGTGGCAGATGAGCCTGTTTCAGCCCTTGATGTTACTATTCAGGCTCAGATACTTGAGCTTTTGCAACAGCTTCACAGGAATATGGGAATCACCATTCTTTTCATATCCCATGATCTCAGAGTTATTTATCAGATATGCGATCATGTGGCGGTTATGAAGGATGGCATTATTCAGGAGTACGGAGAGACAAAAAGCGTTTATAAAAATCCTTCTTCTGAGTACACGAAAGAGCTTTTACGTGCAGCCGGAATCAGAAAATGATGTAAAATTTCAATTTAACTGTTAAGTATTGAAACATTCTTGCCGATATAGCTAACAGATGCAGGTCGAAGATTGAATCATGCCATGAATTAAGATAAAATAATATGGTATGAAGAAAGGAGGGGGCCATGCGTTTAGACGGTTATAAGGCAGAGAACGCATATCTGAATACATCTTATGATAAATCAATAGCTTCCCCCGGGAATGTTGGATCTCCGAGATATGATGCACTTTCTTATCAGCCTGAGCAGAGTGATAATAAAACTGTTTCAGATGCTGTGAAGGAACCTGAACAGAAAGCACAGCGAAGAAATTCTTCACTTGATAATATTCAGATCACACTTGGTAACAGAGATAATTCGCTTATCGGACTTGGCAACATTGGGGGCATACAGTCAGGAGTTATGAAAAAAGCAGTTTCCGCAATGCAGAAGGATTCAGTCCTTCATGAGTATCAGTACTTTGTAGGAAACGGAGCTTTGACAACAGGTAAGAACACCGACGTTATTTTCAGCGATGAGGATGGTACAGTTATAAGAAAATAATTTCAGAAACTTTTTCGAGCAGGATTCAACTTCCTGCTCGATTTTTTTATGCATATATTGTAAAATTTGTCCCATGAGACATTTACTATTCCCGAGTGATACCTCGGATTCAACCTTTGAAATTCCATTTGAAGAACTATATGAAAAGGGCTACAGAGGCGTTATCTTTGACATCGATAACACGCTGGTTTCCCATGGCGCGCCTGCAGACGAAAGGGCGGTTCTCTTTTTTAAGAGATTGCACGATATAGGCTATGACACCATGCTTTTGTCCAACAATAAGGAGCCGAGAGTAAGCTCCTTTGCTGATGATGTGGAATCCAAATACATCTACAAGGCAAATAAGCCAATGAAAGCCGGCTATTTAAGGGCTATGGAGCGCATGAACACTGCGCCTGATAACACGCTGTTTGTTGGAGATCAGATTTTTACTGATGTCTGGGGCGCAAACAGAGTGGGCATCCGCACATATTTGGTCAATCAGATCGATAAAAAGGAAGAGATACAGATAGTCCTTAAGAGAAAAATTGAGGCTGTTGTCCTGCTGTTTTACAGACTTCATCTTCATAAACAGAAGAGAGCGTCTGAAAAGAGAAAGCATAAGGGCACCGGCGGGAGGATATAATGAGAAGAGACATCTACGGGACAACAAGGGTTTGCGGTCTTATAGGAAACCCTGTGCATCACACAATTTCTCCGGATATTCACAATACACTTGCAGCAAAGACGGGAACGGATTTGGTATATGTTCCCTTCGAGGTTGAAAATAATAAGGTAGGCGATGCGGTAAAAGGAGCACTGGCCCTTGATATACTTGGTCTTAATGTCACTGTTCCCCACAAAAGCGCAGTCATTCCTTACCTCGCTGAGATAGATCCCGTGGCGGAGCGCATAGGCGCTGTTAATACCCTTGTGAGAACAGCGGATGGCAGCGGCTTTAAGGGATATAACACCGACTATTATGGCATTAAAAAATCCTTTGAGCATGAGAAGGTAAAGCTTAAGGGAAAATCAGTCATAATCCTTGGAGCAGGCGGAATCAGTAAGCCTGCAGCTTATCTTTGTGCTGAGGAAGGTGCCAAAGAGGTATTTATTCTGAACAGAACACTTGCAAATGCTGTAAAGCTCAGCAGCGACGTAAATGATTTTGCAGGTAAAGATCTTTGCAAAGCCATGGAGCTATCAGATTATAAAAAGCTTCCTTCTGACAGGACATATATTTGTTTTCAGATGACATCTGTCGGACTTATGCCCGATTCTGATAAGGCTGTTATAGAAGATCCGGATTTTTACAGCTTGATAGAGGTTGGGTATGATGCGGTTTACAGACCCTTCAAGACAAAATTCCTTCGTTACTGCGAGGAAGCTGGAGCTTATGTGATAACGGGACTTAGGACTTTGCTTTATCAGGGCATTTGTGCCTATGAGCTTTGGAATGATACGAAGATTTCCGACAAGGACTGCGAGGAGGTTTACAGAAAGCTCTTAGAGACTCTTTTGGGCGGTGAAAATATTATTCTTGTGGGCTTTATGGGAAGCGGAAAAAGCGCGGTTTCAAGAACGCTTTCAAGATTCTTTGGCTATGATAAGATTGATTCCGATGCGGCTATCGAGAAGGAGCAGGGCAGGAAGATCAAAGATATTTTTGCAGAAGAAGGTGAGGAATACTTCAGGGACATCGAGACAAAATACCTTGAAAGTCTAATCGAATCCGGCAGAAAAAATATGGTGCTGGCTGTGGGCGGCGGACTTCCTTTGAGAGAAAAGAACAGAGAACTTCTAAAGAAGATAGGTACAGTTGTTTATCTCAAGGCAACTCCTGAGACAGTGTATAAAAGAGTAAAGAGGGATACATCAAGACCACTTCTTAATACGGAAGATAAGCTTGCAAGGATCAGGGAACTTCTTGATTCAAGGAGGGAGATCTACGAATCCGCTGCGGATGTTGTAGTTTCAACCGACGGGAAGAATATTAAAAGAGTAGCGGTAGAGGTGGCAGAGACTGTTCTTTAAATATCATTTGGGGAGATGCAACTTATGAATATACTTGTAATTAACGGACCAAATCTTAATTTCCTTGGCATCAGAGAGAAGGCTGTCTATGGAAATCAGGATTATGACTACCTTATTAAGATGATAAAGGATAAGGCTGATGACATGGGAGCTGAGGTTGAGACCTGGCAGTCGAACCATGAAGGCGCCATTATCGATAAACTCCAGGAGGCATATTTTAACGGCACTGACGGAATCGTTATAAATCCCGGCGCATATACACATTACAGCTATGCAATACATGATGCCCTTAAGAGCCTTGAGAACATCATAAAAGTTGAAGTTCATATATCAGATATTACTAACAGAGAGGCTTTCAGAGCTAATTCAGTTACAGCCCCTGCCTGCGATAAACAGATTTATGGACATGGACTTGACGGATATCTTATGGCCATGGATTATATAGCTGATATCATTAAAAAATGATAAACCTTTGAAAAAAGGGTATTGAAAAAAAGAAAACATTAGTATAATATTATGTAGTTGTTTGATTTGTAATTATTAGGAGGATTTTTATGATTTCTGCAAGTGATTTCAGAAACGGTATGACTATCGAAATAGATGGTAATGTATGTCAGATAATCGAATTCCAGCATGTTAAGCCCGGTAAGGGAGCAGCTTTCGTAAGAACAAAGCTTAAGGACATCATCAATGGTGGTGTTAAGGAAACAACCTTCCGTCCTACTGAGAAGTTCCCTGCTGCACGTATTGATCGTAAGGATATGCAGTATCTTTATGCTGATGGAGATCTTTTCAACTTCATGGATAATGAAACATATGAGCAGATCTCTCTTACACAGGATCAGGTTGGCGATTCAATGAAGTATGTTAAGGAGAATGAGACAGTTCAGATTCATTCTTACAATGGCAACGTATTCGCTGTTGAGCCTCCGCTTTTCGTAGAGCTCGCTATTACTGAGACAGAGCCCGGCTTCAAGGGTGATACAGCTACAGGTGCTACAAAGCCTGCTACTGTTGAGACAGGTGCTGTTGTTCAGGTTCCTCTCTTCGTTAACGAGGGTGACGTGATCAAGATCGACACAAGATCAGGAGAATATCTCTCCAGAGTTTAATTTACCGTTTTTTCTGAAACATAATGTATAGACTTGTAAGGCAATGAAGAATTTAATTTTTTCATTGCCTTTTTTGTCGTTATTTTTTAGAAAAAGGAGAATTTTAGGTATGAAAAAAGAAGAATTTTTTGAAAAGGTATTTGAGCGTATTAGCGCATATTATGGTGACAGCGCAGATGTTTCTGCACATGAAGTGTGTAAGAACAACGGACTTAAGAAGTATGGCGTCTGCGTAAGGAAGAGCGGTAGTAACTGCGCTCCTACAATATATTTGAATGATCTGTATCAGAACTATATGGGTGATGAGAATGTAGAGGCTATGGCCAATGCGGCGATTGGTATTTTTAATGAACATCTTGTTGATAAAGAAGTGGATGTCTCCTTCTTTGAGGATATAGAAAAGGTGCTTCCAAAGATTTGCTTTAAGCTTATTTCCGGAGAGAGGAATGCAGAGAGACTTCAGGAATTGCCACATCGCATGATCGGAGATATAGCGGTAGTTTATATGGTGTTCCTGGAATTCATAGGGGAAAGCGGATCTATTCTTATTACCAACGAACATGCAGATATGTGGGATGTATCGGAAGAAGATCTCTACGAAGCTGCCATGGACAATACACCCAGACTTTTCCCTGCAGCCTGCTGTTCCATGTGGGATTTCTGTGCAAAGCTTGCGAAGAAAAGCGCAGAAGAGGATGAGACCGCTTTTGAATATGAGTGTGATGATGAGTTTATGGCAAATATTCCGGATGATGGATTTATAGTTGCCACCAACAACAGGAAGCTTCAGGGCTCAGCAGTGATCTTATATCCCGGACTACTTAAGGAGGTTGCCGAAAAGTATAACAGTAACTTCTATATTATTCCCAGCTCCATTCATGAAACTATACTTTTGCCGGAGAAGTTTGCTCCCGGAATAGAAGAACTAAAAAGCATGATAAGAGAGGTAAACAACAGCTGTGTTCCCGATGAGGATTTCCTTTCAAACAGCGTCTATTACTATGATAGAGAAGATGAAAATAATGTGAAAAAGGTTGAACAAGCAAGTGGGGCTATGGTATTATAATCGGGTACGTAATAAATCCGTAACATTTTCCGCACCCGTAGTCTAATGGATAGAACGGAGGCCTCCGACGCCTTTAATGCAGGTTCGATTCCTGTCGGGTGCATATTTTACGAAAATGTGGCGGTGGATAAGGAATTAAGAAATGAATTTTAAGAAAATGAACTTTAAAGGTAATAAGAAGGAGTCTAATCCGTTCGCAGCACAGGATAAGAGGACCTTTTTTGAGTACATCTCAGATAATAAAAAGCTGGTAATGCCGCTTGTTCTCGTGGTTGCAGTGGTTCTTACCATTGTACTTGCTCTTAAGGCTAATAAGAGTGATGTTGTAGCAGAGCCTGAGAATGCAGTTACATCAGTTGCTGAGGATGGAAGCTATATTGTTCCTGAGGTTGAGCTTGAAAAGAATGCGTATGATGATGTTAATTCGCTTATGAATACGTATTTTAGTGCTTATGCATCAGGTGATATGGATACCATAAAGTCCATTTATCAGGGACTTGAGAGTACCGAGGAGCTTAGATTAAGCGAGGTTTCCAAGTATATTACAAGCATTCCCACTGTTGATGTTTATACTAAGCCGGGTCCTGTAGAAGGAAGCTATGTGGCTTATGTTTATACAGAGGTTCTTTTTGAAGGCTATACAACTGCACTTCCCGGTATGCAGACTATGTATGTTTGCACCAATGAAGCAGGTAATCTCTATATTAATGGAGATGTGGTTGATGATCGTGTGACAGATTATATCAGTAATATTTCATTACAGGCTGATGTGGTTGATCTTAATAATTCAGTTGCTGCGCAGTACAACGATATTATCGCAGCACATGAGAATCTTGCGACCTTCCTTTCAGACATGAGTGCAAATATCCAGGTATCTGTTGGAGAAGCACTTGCAGCTATCGAGTCAGGCGAAGTACCTGCAGCTGAGGGAGCTTCTGAAGAAGGAGAAACGCAGGAAGGCGAAGCTCAGGAAGGCGAGTCTGCTGAAGAGACAACTGAGGAGACAGCAGAGGCACAGGAGACTGATGTAGCAGAGGCTGAAGCTACTGAGGAGACTACAGAAGAGACTGCAGAAGAGAGTACTCCTGCAGTAACCAAGATAAAAGCTAAAGATGTAGTAAATATCAGAAGTTCTGATTCTGAAACGGCTGATAAGCTGGCAAAGACTGAGATCGGTGAAGTCTACACACAGCTTGAAGCACGTGCAAACGGATGGAGTAAAATTGAGTACAATGGCGGCACAGCTTTTGTTAAATCCGAATACTTCGAAGAGGTAGCAGAAGATGGAGATACCGCTGAAGCACAGGAGACTACAGAAGAGACTACTACCGAGGAGACTCAGACTGAAACTGCTGAGAATACCGAGAATAAGTCCAAGGTGGATTCCAGTGCAACAGGTAAGCTTAGAGTATCAGAGACAGTAAGACTTCGTAAGTCACAGAGTACTGATTCAGATGTTCTTTATACAATCTATGCCGGTGATACAGTAGATGTTAAGCAGCAGTACGCTAATGGATGGGCAAAAGTAGAATATAAAGGTGAAACAGGCTATATCAAGGCTGAGTATCTCACTGAGTAAGGAGCTGTATGTTTAATTCAAAAAGAGTAGGTATAATGGGAACCGGCGATATTGCCGGAACGATGGCAAGAACTCTCAAAGGAATGAAGGGAGTAACCTGCTATGCAGTAGCATCGAGAACATATGAGAAGGCAGAAGCTTTTGCCAAAGAGAATAAGGTGAAGCGTGCTTATGGTTCATATCAGGAGATGTGCATGGATCCAAAGGTGGATCTCGTTTATGTAGCTACGCCTCATTCTGCTCATTTTGAGAACACCTGTCTCGCTCTTGAATATGGGAAGCCGGTTCTTTGTGAGAAGGCTTTCGCCTTAAATGAGAAGCAGGCAGCCGGGATGTTTAAATTAGCCGCAGAGAAGGATCTGTTCCTTGCAGAAGCTATGTGGACAAGATTTATTCCTCTTGCAGGTAAGCTTAAAGAAATTCTGTCCAGTAATAAGATCGGCGATATAATGATGGTTACTGCCGACCTTAGTTATAATATTGCATGGAAGCAGAGAATAACCGATGCTTCCCTTGGTGGCGGTGCGCTTCTTGATCTTGGCGTATATGGACTTAATTTTGCGTCCATGGTTTTGGGTAATGATGTAGTAAATATATCCGCAGTTTCCAAGAAGGGTGACGGCGGCATGGATATGCAGGATAGTATCACCCTGAGTTACAGAGATGGTCAGATTGCCGTTATCACATGCTCAGCTATTGCCTGTGGAAGCGCTAAGGGCTTCATTTTTGGTACTAATGGTCATATCGAGGTTGAGAATATCAACAATTTTGAGAGCATCACAGTATATAACAACGCAGGTATTAAAGAGGGCTTCTACAAGAAGGAGAAGCAGATAACCGGTTATGAGTATGAGGTTATGTCTGCGATAAATTCTCTTAACGAGAATTGGAAGGAATGCCCCGAAATGCCTAAAGCTCAGTCTCTGGAGATCATGAAGATGATGGACTTCATAAGAGAGCAGATAGACGTTAAATTCCCTCAGGATGTTGATGATCTTGATGGTGAGCAGGCTCAGGTAGAGATGCCGGTTAGCAATGAGACAGCAGAAACTACAGAAACAGTTGAAGAGATAATCAGTGAAGTTGCAGAGAATCTCTCTGAAGAAGTATCTGAGGAAAGCTCAGCAGAAGATGATTCTGCCAGTGAGGTTGAAGCTGAGAGTAATGAAAGCTCTGATAATTCTGAGGATGTAGCAGAGGCTGAGAACTCTGAGGAGAAATCTGAAGAATAAAATTTTTTCGATTTAAAGCAATAAAGTGCTTGACGATTTTTTAGGTATGTGGAATAATACTTGACAGACAGTGGTGTCTGCGCAAGGGAGCGTAAAGACCTTTAGATCTTTACGCTCTTTTTTGTACAATTTTCTAAAAACAGGAGGAAAGAAAAAATGTCTTACGTTGATGAAGTCTACAACTATGTAGTAGAGAAGAATCCCGCTCAGCCGGAATTCCACCAGGCAGTTAAGGAGGTACTTGATTCACTTAGAGTAGTTATCGAGGCCAATGAAGAGGAGTACAGAAAAGACGCTCTTCTTGAGAGACTTGTAACACCTGAGAGACAGATCCTTTTCAGAGTACCGTGGGTAGATGATAAGGGACAGGTACAGGTTAACAACGGTTTCCGTGTGCAGTTCAACTCAGCAATCGGACCTTACAAGGGAGGACTTCGTTTCCATCCTTCAGTAAACCTTGGTATTATCAAGTTCCTTGGCTTCGAGCAGATCTTCAAGAACTCACTTACAAGCCTTCCTATTGGCGGAGGTAAGGGCGGTTCAGACTTCGATCCTAAGGGTAAGTCTGACAGAGAAGTAATGGCATTCTGCCAGAGCTTTATGAATGAGCTTTACAGACACATCGGTGCTGATACTGATGTACCTGCAGGTGATATCGGTGTAGGCGGACGTGAGATTGGTTATATGTTCGGTCAGTACAAGAGAATCCGTGATTCCTATGAAGGCGTTCTTACAGGTAAGGGTCTTACATACGGCGGATCACTTGCTCGTACACAGGCTACCGGCTATGGTCTTCTTTACCTTACACAGGAGCTTCTTAAGTGCAACGGCTCTGATATCAAGGGCAAGACTGTAGTTGTTTCAGGTGCAGGTAACGTTGCTATCTATGCTATCGAGAAGGCTCAGCAGCTTGGTGCAAAGCCTGTTACATGTTCTGATTCCACAGGTTGGATTTATGATCCCGAAGGAATCGATGTTGCACTTCTTAAAGAGGTTAAGGAAGTTAAGAGAGCACGTCTTACAGAGTATGCAGCAGCTAGAAAGTCAGCTGAATACCACGAGGGCAGAGGCGTATGGAGCATCAAGTGTGATGTTGCTCTTCCTTGCGCAACTCAGAACGAGCTTGATCTTGAAGATGCTAAGCTGCTCGTTGCTAACGGCG
Source organism: Butyrivibrio sp. WCD3002 (assembly GCF_000424265.1). Taxonomy (GTDB): domain Bacteria; phylum Bacillota; class Clostridia; order Lachnospirales; family Lachnospiraceae; genus Butyrivibrio. The sequence continues at coordinate 63,362 of NZ_KE384154.1, read as the reverse complement.
TTCAGGCTGTATGTGAAGGTGCTAACATGCCTACAACAATCGAGGCTACAGAGTACTTACAGGCTAACAAGGTTATGTTCGTAGGTGGTAAGGCTGCTAACGCAGGTGGTGTTGCTACATCAGCTCTTGAGATGAGCCAGAACTCTGAGAGACTTAGCTGGTCCTTCGAAGAGGTTGACGCTAAGCTTAAGCAGATCATGGTTAACATCTATCACAACATTGATGATGCTGCAAGAAAGTATGGCATGGAAGGCAACTACGTTGCAGGTGCTAACATTGCAGGCTTCCTTAAGGTTGCAGAGGCTATGAAGGCTCAGGGTATCGTGTAACTTAGTTGGAGATCTAACTCCAACTATTGAATTACAAAACCGCATAAATCAGAATTTAGTTTATTACTTTAACGTAATATAGTATAATGATTAAAACCAATACCGCATCAGTACTACCTGGTGCGGTATTCCTTTAATAAGAAAAAAGTTTAGGAGGGGAATACTATGTTTGCTAACAGTTTTTGGGCGCTGGTTCCTGCTATTATCGCGATTGCTCTGGCGCTGATCACCAAAGAGGTCTACTCATCCCTGTTCATCGGAATTGTTGTAGGTGGTCTTCTCTACACGAATTTCAGCTTTACCGGAACCATGCAGCATGTTTTTGTTGATGGCATGATCGGTCAGCTTTCAGACAGCTGGAATGTAGGTATTCTTATATTCCTTGTCATTCTTGGAAGCATGGTAATGCTTATGAACAGAGCAGGCGGCTCGGCAGCCTTCGGAAGATGGGCAGTAGAGCATGTTAAAACCAAGGCAGGCGCTCAGGTTGCGACAGTTGTTCTTGGATGCCTGATCTTCATCGATGACTATTTCAACTGCCTTACAGTAGGTTCGGTTATGAGACCTGTCACCGATAAGCATAAGATTTCAAGGGAAAAGCTTGCATACCTTATTGATGCTACAGCTGCTCCTGTTTGTATCATCGCTCCCATATCATCATGGGCTGCTGCTGTAACAGGCTTTGTTGACGGAGCTAACGGACTTACACTTTTTGTAAGAGCTATTCCTTATAACTTCTATGCGCTGCTTACTATCGTAATGATGCTGACACTTACCTTCACAGGTCTTGATTACGGCCCCATGAAAAAAGCAGAGGCTGCTATGAAGAACTCAAAGTCAGCAAAGGTAGATGAAGTAACAGGACATTCCAGTATGACAGGTGCCGAGGATCAGCCTAATCCTCCTGTTTCAGGAAATGGTAAGGTTGTACACCTTGTACTGCCTATAATCTCACTTATCGTTTTCTGCGTAATAGGAATGATCTACACCGGCGGATTCTTTGAAGGCGAGAGCTTTGTGGATGCCTTTGCTAATTCTGATGCCTCTGTAGGCCTCGTATACGGTTCTGTAATAGCTTTAGTTGTAACAGTTATATTTATGGTGGCTACAAAGGTTCTTAGCTTTAATGAGTGCATGAATGCCATTCCTGAGGGCTTTAAGAGTATGGTACCTGCAATCCTTATTCTTACCTTTGCATGGACACTTAAATCAATGACAGATTCCCTTGGCGCAGCAGATTATGTAGGCGGTCTTGTAGCTAATATTGCAGACAATAATGCTCTTATGAGTCTGCTTCCCGCAATCGTATTCATTATCGGTGCTTTCCTTGCATTTGCAACAGGTACATCCTGGGGAACCTTCGGTATCCTTATCCCGATAGTTGCCAAGGTATTCGGATCAGATATGAATAACGAGCTTATGATCATTGCTATTTCAGCCTGCATGGCAGGCGCTGTTTGCGGCGATCACTGCTCACCCATTTCAGATACCACAATCATGGCAAGTGCAGGTGCACAGTGTAACCACATTAAGCATGTTTCAACTCAGCTCCCTTACGCTATAACAGCTGCTGCAGTTTCAGTAGTTGCTTATGTTATTGCAGGATGGGTAAGGAACTGGCTTGTATGTCTGCCTGTTTCAATCGTTCTTATGATTGTTTGCCTGTTACTTATAAAGACCTTTGGCGCAAAAGAAAAATGATAAATATACAGACATTTTTGCGGTAAAAAATGTTTGATTTTTCATTTGGCTATTTCAACAAAATAGTAAAATTTTTCTCCGGCAGAGAGGTTTGGTTAAGAAAGAAAATTTTTTCGTTAGTGCATTTGGTATAGCGAAATATAGCGCTTCTACCATATGTTGTACAACATAGATAAATCACAGAATTTTAAGATTTTCTTAATCATTTTCCCTTGATTTAAGCCTTTTCTTGCTTTAATATAAACACTGCATTTGAAAAAAGCGATGTCCATAAGGGAGGAGATACTGACGCGTGTTTCAAAATCTGATGGTGGGGACCTTCAGATTGGCAAGGAGAGAATTATGGAATGGAAAAAAGCTTTTGACCGCATCATGGATCAGTTGTACAATCACCCCGAAGAGATGCGTTCCAGACTTCTTGGAAAGTATGAAAGCAATACTGCCACGATTACAGTCGCTGAGGGAAGAACAGCAATTGAGATGTTAAAAAGTATTCAGAATGCCTGATTATTATTGAAAATATATGCCCGTACGAATTTGGTTCGTACGGGCATTTTGTATGCTAAGGTATTTTCATCAAAATACGGCCCGTTTAACAGGTTTAAACGAGCCGTAAAAATATTTATTACATCGATTTATTCCTTTGCGGCCTCTTTAAGGGCTGCTACAATGTCTTCCTCGGTATCCATAGCCATGACCTTGGCAGTGAGTGCATCGGCTTCAGCCTTGGACCACTTGGAGATGATGCAGCGGGCTGTTAAAACAAGTACAGGATTTACGCTGTATTCATCGAGACCAAAGGACATAAGAAGCGGAATCATAAGAGGATCAGCTGCGGCTTCTCCACACATTCCAACAGGAATTCCTGCTTCATTTGCGCATTCGATGATGTGCTTTATTGACCTTAATACAGAGGGCTGGAAAGAGGAGTAGAGGTAAGCTACCTTGGGATTTCCTCTGTCTACGCTCATGGTGTACTGTGTAAGGTCATTTGTACCGATTGAGAAGAATGCTGCTTCCTTTGCAAGAAGATCAGCTATAAGAGATGCTGATGCAGTCTCAATCATGCAGCCAACCTCGATGTTATTATCAAAAGCGATTCCTTCGCTCTTAAGCTCATCCTTAATCTCAGCTACAAGCTTCTTGACGCTTCTTACTTCATCAACTGTTGTTACAAGAGGAATCATTATCTTAACTTTACCAAAGGCGCTGGCTCTTGTAATGGCGCGGAGCTGTGTTCTGTACATATCAGAATTGCCAAGGCAATATCTTACGGCTCTGTAGCCCAGGAAGGGATTTTCTTCCTTCTCAAGTCCGAGATAAGGGATATCCTTGTCACCGCCGATGTCCAGAGTACGGATGATGACTGTCTTGCCCTTCATGGTCTCAACAGCTTCCTTATATGCTTCAAACTGCTCGTCCTCTGTGGGAAGATGAGTGTTGTCCATGAAAAGGAATTCTGAGCGGAAAAGGCCGATACCTTCGCCGTCACATTCCATAGCCTTTTTGGCGTCCTTTGGAGTTCCGATATTGCAGAAAAGATCAAGCTTTGTGCCGTCTGCGTTTACGGTTTCCTTACCAACAAAGGTCTTAAGTTCAGCCTGCTTCTTGATGAACTCCTCGCGCTTTAACATATATTTTGACAGAATATCACCGTCGGGATTGATGTAAACATCGCCCTCTGTGCCGTCGATAATGGCTGTATCCTTGTCCTTGACCTCATCCACGATTCCGGGAACGGAGAGGACTGCAGGGATTTCAAGAGCCCTTGCAAGGATGGCAGAGTGGGAGGTTTTACCGCCAATCTCAGTGATGATTCCTGTTACATTCTCTTTTACAATCTGTGATGTCATGGAAGGAGTAAGGTCCTTACATACAAGCACAGTTCCGGGTGCTACTTTGCTGATATCGATATCCTCGATACCAAGGAGCTTTTTAAGTACGCTTACCTTTACATCAGATATATCCGATGCTCTCTGGCGCATCATGTCATCGTCCATCTTTGAAAACATTCCGATGAACATATCGCATACAGCGGTAAGAGCTGATTCGGCACACTGGCCTGAATCGATCATTTTGTCCATTTCACCTGACATGGCAGGGTCGGAGATCATAACTGCATGACCCATGAGAATTTCAGCTTCCTTGGGACCTATGCGTTTTTTGATATCCTCAGCCATGGCATTTGTTTCTTCTACGAAGTCAGCAATAGCCTTGTGAAAACGTTCCTTCTCAGCAGCTGTGTCAGTTACCTGTTTTGCCTCAAAAGAAAGATCATGTTCAATTATGCGGCAGATACTTCCAATGCCGATTCCTCGTGATGCTGCAATTCCTTTATACATTTTATGCCTCCAAATGATTATAATAGTGAAGTTCTGCTACCGCACTCAGTGCGATAGCAGAACAAATGGTAATTCGTCAGGGGCTCTCAGCTTAGTCACCCATTCCTGATTCGATGAACTCTGAAATCTCGCTAAGAGCTTTCTCTTCATCGGGACCATCGCAAACAAGTTCAATCTCTGAACCGCATTTGATGCAAGCGCTCATAAGGAACATAACGCTCTTACAATCATAGCTGTTTCCGTTGAACATGATTTTTACGCTGCTTTCAAAGGGTGTTGCCTTCTGTGAAAGAAGACTTGCGGGACGCATGTGCATACCCTGTTCGTTTTTTACTGTAATATTCTTTGATACCATAATTTATTCCTTTCTTTTACTGTTCTATGTCTTTTTTGAGGATACCAAGCATTAAGCATCCAACAACAGAACCTGCAAGAAGTGCTACGAGGTACATTGCAACGTTTCCTACAACAGGGAATACGAAGATTCCGCCGTGAGGAGCTCTAAGTGAGCATTTAAAGAGCATTGACAGTGCACCTGAAACAGCTGATCCGATCATAAGTGAAGGAATTACGTGAAGAGGATCTGCTGCTGCGAAGGGGATTGCACCCTCTGTGATAAAGCTAAGACCCATGATGAAGTTAACGGGACCTGACTTTCTCTCAGCTACTGTAAACTTTTTCTTAAAGAAGATAGTTGCAAGTGCAATTGCGATAGGAGGAACCATACCGCCGACCATGATTGCTGCCATGATCATAAATCCTGTTTCATTCTGTGCTGCAAGTGAAGCAAGACCGAATGCATAAGCTGCCTTGTTGAGCGGGCCGCCCATGTCAGTTGCCATCATTGCACCAAGAAGTGCACCAAGGATAAGTGTTGATCCTGTGCCCATTCCCTCGAGGATGTCATAAATCCAGTTGTTAAGAGCACCAACGATAGGGTTGATTGCACACATTACAAGGCCAATGATGAGGATACCGCAGAGCGGGTAGATAAGAACGGGTTTAATTCCCTCAAGGGCTGCAGGAAGTCCCTCTGTAATCTTCTTAAGACCATTTACGAGGTAACCTGCTGCAAAACCAGCTACAAGAGCTCCAAGGAAAGCAGAAGGAACATTTCCGCCGGGAGCTGCAAAAGTTGCGCCTGATGCAGCGAGAGCACCACCTACGAAACCGACTGCAAGACCGGGACGGTCAGCAATACTCTGAGCAATGAATCCAGCAAGGATAGGAAGCATGAATCCGAATGCTGTTCCGCCGATTGACTTAAACCATGCAGCAATAGGTGTGTTTGAACCAAAGTTGCCGGGATCGATTGAATAGTCATCCAAAAGGAATGCAATTGCTATAAGGATACCGCCGCCGATAACGAAGGGAAGCATGTGTGATACACCATTCATAAGGTGCTTGTATGCTTTTCTTCCTGCGCTCTCATTGTCGAATGATGCACCTGCTTCAACAGGGCCTGAGTGCTGATAAACAGCAGCATCCCCTGCGATAGCACGATTGATGAGATCGGCTGAGTGATGAATTGCATCGGCTGTGGAAGCTTTGATAACCTTCTTGCCGTTGAAACGAGCCATCTCTACATTCTTATCAGCTGCAACGATAATGATGTCAGCGGCCTTGATCTCAGCATCTGTGAGAACATTCTTGGCACCGCCTGATCCGTCTGTTTCAACTTTGATTGAAACGCCGCTGTCTTTAGCGCTCTGCTCAAGAGCCTCAGCAGCCATGTAGGTGTGTGCGATACCTGTAGGGCATGCTGTAACTGCAAGAATGTTGCAGGTCTTTTTAGCGGGTGCAGCAGAAGCAGCAGGAGCCTTTCCGGCTTCTTTTTCAGCTTCTTTCTTGTCTCTTTCAGCTTCCTGTTTGTCAATGAGTGATAAGAACTCATCAGCGCTCTTTGCTTCAACAAGAGACTTGGTGAAGTTTACATCCATAAGCATGGTCATGAGCTTTGAAAGAACTTCAAGGTGTGTGTCTGCAGCGCCTTCAGGAGCTGCGATCATGAAAAGAAGATTGCTTTCTTTTCCGTCCAGTGACTTGTAATCAACGCCGTTTGGAACAGTGATTGCTACGAGACCCGGCTGCTTAACTGCAGCAGACTTTGCGTGCGGAACGGCTATCCCCATGCCTACCGCGGTTGAGCCCTTTGCTTCTCTTGCCTCGATTGCTGCCTTGAAAGCAGCCTTGTCATTTAAGTTGCCAACCTTGTCATGAAGTGCCACCATCAGATCGATTGCTGCGTTCTGATCAGCCACGGTCTGATTCAAGCTTACCCCTTCTTTTTTGAGTAAATCTGTGATTTTCATTTTTTCTCCCTTTCTACGCTTAGCGCATTTGAATTTTGAGGTCATCCCCAATAACCTGTTTCTTGTATATTGACGAAACTACCCGGCGAAATACCTACAGAGTTTCGTAAATACTGTTTATAAGCTCGCCTGTTGCGAGATCGTCGGAAAAAGCAGTGGCACTGCCTGCTGCTGTTCCCATGTTGAGAGCGGTGCGGTAATCCTTTGTTTTCATATAGCCTGCAACAAAGCCTGCTACCATTGAATCACCTGCTCCAACGGAGTTTTTAACTGTTCCCTTGGGAACACCTACGCGGAAGCGCTCACCGTCCTCTGTAATGAGCATTGCTCCGTCACCGGCCATGGAAATAAGTACATTTCTTGCACCCATAGCCTGAAGCTTCTTCGCATGCTCCTCAATTTCATCATCTGTTTTAAGTACAGTTCCGAACATCTCACCAAGCTCGTGATTATTGGGCTTAATAAGAAACGGCTTATACTTAAGGACATTCATAAGAAGATCCTTTGTGGCATCAACTACGAAAATAACGCCTTTACTTTCAAGTCTCTCAAGAATGATCTCGTAGACATTGCTCGGAAGAGAGCTTGGAATACTTCCTGCGAGAATGAGAATGTCGTCCTTTTCAAGCTTATCAAGCTTAGCTAAAAGCTCATCCAGGGCGCCCTGACTGATCTCGGGACCCTGAGCATTTATCTCTGTCTCCTCATCAGACTTTATCTTTACATTTATTCTTGAAATGCCGTCCTTAAGCATTATGAAGTCTGAGATGATTCCCTTTTTGATCACGCTTTCAACGATTGCTTCTCCTGTAAAGCCTGCAGCAAAGCCGAGAGCTGTGTTCTCAATGCCGAGGTTTTTAAGTACGGTTGAGACGTTTATTCCCTTGCCGCCAAAAAAGCAATCCTCTGAAACGGATCTGTTGGTCATCCCGGGATCAAGGGGCTTATCCATGCGGACAATATAGTCGATTGCGGGATTAAAAGTTACTGTGTAAATCATTTGAACCTCCTTATGGTTATAAATGAAGTTTATTTCTGAATGACAGCTTTAATTATTGTCTGGTCAGAATACTTTTTACTCGGAGTAGTGTCGGTGATGATGCAGCAGCTTCGAAGATCTGAAAAGGTAACTGAGCTCACTACGCCAAACTTTGTATGGTCTGCAAGTACATAGGAGAGGTAGGTGTGCTTGATTGCTTCAGCCTTAACCAGTGCCTCGTCCACATCCGGCGTTGTAAAGCCTGCAGGGACCGATATTCCGTTTGTTCCCATAAAGGATTTTGTAAAGTGAAATCTTGAAAGTGCTTCCACACAGTCAGGACCGATAACCGCCTCTGTAACGGGCTTGATTCGTCCTCCGATTATCATGGTGGAAAGGCCGCGCTCCAGCATTCTCTTTGCATGAACGATTCCGTTTGTGATGTACTTTGCATTTTTATTGGTGATGTGATCGATAAGATGCAGAGTAGTGGTGCCGGAATCGATGTAGACAAAATCATTGTCCTGTATGAGAGATGCGGCATACTCTGAGATCAGATCCTTCTCCTGAGTGTTGCGACTTGATTTCTCGGCAACGGAAGGCTCAACTGTGTTGACATCCTTTGATTTAAGAGAGGTTGCACCTCCGAAAACCTTGATAATTCTGCGCTCGTCGTGGAGTACTGAAAGATCTCTTCTGATGGTTGCTGCGGATGCATTAAGTGCATCAACCAGCTCCTGAACGGTAGCGGCATTATGCTTTTCGATATAAGCTACGATTTCGTTTCGTCTTTCTTCTGTGAGCATTTTTGATCATCCCCTATTAAAAATTCATACTCTGAAATCAGAATAGCATCGCAAATAATCAAAGTCAATCAAAGATAATCAATCAGGTAGATGAAAAATAACCAAAATTATCAAAAAAAATTATAAATAATCACTAACGCTCATAATTAACTCAGGACAAAATAAACGATAATAGTGAAAGCTTTTTCTATACATTAAGCTTTTAAAACATATAAAATATAAGTAATCACTTAGCGAGGTTTTTTCGAGCTTAGTGTACTACTTAGTTCTGGCGAACGAAGTGAGATCAGAACTACCGTTTTCAGGAGGAATAAAATGGGAAATCTTACCTGGGCTGAGGATGCCCTTTCAAAGGTGATAGAAAAGGAAAAACAGGTAGTGGGAAGAAGCTATGATAAGCTTCCTTACACTGCGATAAATCATGTTTTTGATGATAAAACAAAGGATAACGTCTGCTGGTGGACCAACGGCTTCTACGGCGGAATGCTGTGGCAGCTTTACAGGGAAACAGGGGATGAGGAGTATAAAAGAGCAGCAGAGAGAATAGAGGAAAAGCTTGATTCCAACTTTCTTCAGTATAACGGCATGGATCACGACAGCGGCTTTAAGTGGCTCCTTACCGCTGTTGCCAACTATAAATTCACAGGAAATGAAGAATCAAAAAACAGAGGACTTCTTGCGGCAGCAAATCTGGCAGGACGCTTTAACCTTGAGGGCGAATTCATCCGTGCCTGGAATGACTGGGGAGATGACAGAGATACAAGGGGCTATGCAATTATTGACTGCATGATGAACCTTCCCCTTCTTTACTGGGCAAGCGAAACCGTGGATGATCCAAGATTTAGGCAGATAGCCATAAGACATGCTGATACTGCCATGGACTGGTTTATTAGAGAGGATGGCTCATCAAGACATATCGTTGAGTTCGGTTTAAACGGCGAGGGCTTTATAAGAGAGCACGGCGGGCAGGGCTATGCTGAGGGTACAGCCTGGACAAGGGGCCAGACCTGGGCAATTTACGGCTTTGTAATGAGCTATATTCATACAGGTGATTACAGATATCTTGAGACAGCAATGAAGGTTGCTGACTTCTTTGTAGAGCATATTCCTGAGAGCGGCCTGATTCCTGTAGATTTTCTGCAGCCACAGGACCCTGCCTATGAGGATTCGACAGCAGCGGCAATCGCAGCCTGCGGCCTTATGCATCTTGCAGATGAGATATCAAAGGCCCTTGAAGGTGCGGATTCCGCTGAGCTTTCGGAAACGATCAAAAACGCTCACGGAGTAAAATACAGCGACGCTGCCATAAAAATACTTAAGACCCTTACAGAAAAGCGCTGCGACTTTGACCCTGACCATGACGAGCTTCTTATTAACTGCACAGCGGCATACCATGACAAGGAGCATCATTTCCCGATTATTTACGGTGATTACTATTATATAGAAGCCCTTCTTTATCTTCTTGGAAGAGGCGAGTATCTGTGGTGAATTAGAGCATAAATATATTACCTGGAGGATGGCATGACAAAGGATAACAGCATGAATGACAAGACGGTTTTCACAGTAGATGAGCCTGATTACAGCCTTAGCCCCTATACCGGAGTTACCAGAAAGCACTGGATAGATGCGGGAATTTACCTGCTAAGGGGCCTTTTTGAAAATTTAAAGAGCATAGACGATGCTCCTGTTGTACCAAGGACCGAAACAGAGGTTACATATCCACACCTGGGCGCTGATGAGGGAAGACTTGACGCAGAGAAAAGAGCGGAGATTTTCGAGGGACTGACCCGAACCTTTTTCATAGGCTCTGTGCTTATACATGAAAATCCTGAAATAGAGATTGGTGGCATCAACTTAAGAGATTACTACAGTGAGCACATCCTTCGCGCACTTACAAAAAAGGACAGCGCAGAGTATGTAAGCACCTATGAGGAGCTGATGGCCATTACGGGAAGCAAGGATCCCACAAACTGTTTTCAGCAGACCGTTGAGACCTGCGCACTGGTTATAGGACTTTGGGCCTGCAGGGAAGAAATCTGGGACAGATATACAAAAGAGGAAAGAGATGCGATCGCAGACTTTTTAAGAGGCTATGCCCACGCTGCCACGGTGCCCCAGAACTGGCGCCTTTTCAACATGCTTGATATGGCTTTTCTTCACATGGAAGGCTACGAAATTGATGAGCATGTGATGAGAGAGCACGCTCAGGCAATCCTTTCCTACTACGTAGGAGATGGCTGGTTCAGGGACGGACACAGCTTTGATTATTACTCCTGCTGGGCATTTAATGTATATGCTCCCATATGGAATATCTGGTACGGCTATGAAAATGAGCCATACATTGCGGGAAAATTTGAAGAGGCTTCAAATAAGCTAATGGAGACCTATCCCGAATTCTTCGATGGGGACGGCTATACCATGATGTGGGGCAGAAGCTGCATTTACCGCTTTGCGGCAGTAAGCCCCTTTGATGCTAACTTCCTTTTGAAAAATCCGGGGGCGGATCCCGGACGAGCAAGAAGAATCTCGTCAGGTTCACTTTTACAGTTCCTTACAAGGGATGATTTTCTTGAAAATATGGTGCCGGCTCTTGGCTTTTATAAGCAGTTTACGCCTCTGGTACAGGGCTATTCCTGCGCTGAATCCGTTTACTGGATTGGAAAAGCATTTCTTTGCCTGCACCTACCGGCTGACCATCCCTTCTGGACCGCTAAGGAAAATAACGGCGACTGGGATAAGGACGGCGTAAAGGTGACTACCCTTGACGGCCCTGCACTTAGCTACTCAAACCACCCGGAAAATAAGACCACTATCTTAAGAACAGGTAAGGTTGTAAAAAACGGAAGCGACCTCCACGGCATGTGGAATTACAGCAAGCTTTCCTTTAATTCAAAGTACCCTTGGGAGGCTTCCCCTGCAGAGGATGTAGAATCCATGCAGTATGTCCTCACTGATGGAACAACAGATGAAAAGGACAGATGTAACGTAACCTTCTGGGGCGGCGAGAAGGACGGAGTCTTGTACAGAAGGCAGTTTTTCAACTACAGGCTGGACACCGAGTGCCACTGGTTTAACGCCGTAAATCTTGCGGATTTTCCCGTAAACTACGGCATTATGAGAGCAGATAAGCTAAGACTCTTTAGACCTGATGTGACAATAACCCTTGGCGCCTACGGCTTTCCTGATGATGGAAGCACCCAGGCTATCCGCAAAGAAAAAACAGCGCAAATAGTATCAAAGATAACAGGCGAAACAAAGGAAATTACCGCAAAGGCCATAATCCTCAAAGGACACGATTCGCAGGGAAAAGAAAAACAGCTTGCAATGACTGTTTACACCGGCTTCTACGACCTTGATATCGTAAAGAGCAGCGGAACTAATCCTGACAGCGAAAAATCTGTTATTATATATGGAAAGTATTATAAGGAAAACCTCTATGACAGCTCAGAGGATTACGTGCTGATCTCCCAGACAATAACCAGGGAGAGCCATGAGGACTTTACGGAGGATGAACTGTTTCCCATAAAAGAGATAGCTTTCTCCGATAAGGACATGACAGGTGCTTATGGCGCCGTAGGCATAACCTTAGCTGACGGAGTCTCAAATAAGAATCAGCACGAGATAGACTATGAGCTTCTTGAGGGCAGAATGATGCTTTAAGAAAAATTAAGGCGGTAAGTAATGAGTATAAAAGCAGTTTTATTTGACCTTGACGGAACCTTAATAGATACGGAGAGGTGCTATCAGATAGTCTGGCCAAAGGCCGTTGCGCACTTTGGCTATACCATGACAAGGGAGCAGGCTCTTAAGCTAAGGAGTCTTGGCCGTCCCTTTGCTCCAAGACAGTTTAAGGAGTGGTACGGCGATGACTTTAACTATGATGAAGTAAGAGCCTACAGGAAGGAGCTTTTCGAGGAGCTTATTGCAAAAGAAGGCCTTAAGCTAAAGCCCCACGCAGAGGAAATCCTTAAGTGGCTAAAGGACCGCGGCGTCATGATATCCACGGCCACAGCCACAGATGAGGAGCGCACTACAAGGTATCTTACAAAGGTGGGACTTCTTGACTACTTTGATAAGATCTGCTGCGCAACCCAGGTAAAAGAGGGAAAACCATCACCTGATCTGTACCTGTATGCGGCGGAGCAGGTGGGCTTTTCAAAGGATGAGTGCATAGCTGTTGAGGATGCGCCAAACGGAGTTAAATCCGCGGCGGCAGCAGGTATAAGAACCATTTACATTCCTGACACCAATGATGATGAAGCGGCAGTTAGCGGACTTTATTATAAGAGGATGGAAAACCTCCTTGAACTGAAGCAGCTTTTCGGTGAATAAGAGCTAAAAAAGTGCCTAAATATGAACTTTTTTAGCATATTTAGGTAATAGAAAATTTATATTTAATATCCCGAAACTTTCTTTACACTTTTTAGATGGTAGACTAAAATATATGTATACGCGAGTTCTTACGCGGTTCTGAATCGAAAACAGAAACTAAAACAGAGGGGTATTATATGGATCAGGCATTGTCTAACGAGCAAATCGATACTATAGGGGAAATTGCCAATATCAGTATGGGTAATTCTGCGACTACCCTTAGTATGATGGTTAATCGTAAGGTTGATATTACGACACCTAACGTTTCAGTAATTAAAAGAAGTGAATCTCTTGATGATTACGCAAAGACCTGTGTATTTGTTCAGATTCATTATGTTAAAGGCCTTACAGGTAATAACGTTCTCATTTTGAAAGAAAATGATGTAAAGGTAATGACAGATCTTATGATGGGCGGAGATGGTACCAACACCGCCGGCGATATATCTGAGCTGCATTTAAGTGCGGCCTCCGAAGCCATGAACCAGATGATGGGAGCAAGTGCCACATCTCTTTCAATGATGCTTGGTGTTCCCACCGATATCAGTACGCCCATTGTAAATAAGATTGATGTTGACAGTGTTAAGATTTTTGAAAAGAGTTTTGAAACGGAGTACGAGTTTTTTGTAAAAATCGCTTTCAGGATTACTATCGGAGATCTTATTGACTCAGTAATGGTTCAGCTTTATCCGGTTCAGTTTGCCCGTGAGATGTGCGCGAAATTTATGGCAAATGAAGCGGAGAGTTAATTTTAATGAACAAAGCAGAAGTACTTGAAATAAGGAAACAATTCACACCCGACAGATGTACTATCGATCACATCTGCGGGTGTTATGTTGATTACGAGAAAAATAAGCGTCTTGTTTTCAAAAAAGCGTTTGGCTCTATCCCGGAAGAGGAGATGTTCAAATATCTTGATATCTTCAAGCATACTCTTTCCGGTGTCTTTGGAAGAAGTCTGATTGGTCTTGAATTCCCGGTTGATCAGGAAAGCGTGGGTGGAACACAGGAGTTCTTACTGCGCCTTCGTGACAGCCATCTTGAGGACGATTCACTCATCGATGAATTCTACGACAAAATAATTTCTAATTACATCAACGCCGAGAACTATTATATAATCCTTGTACATGCGATTTATGATATTCCCGGTGTCACTAAGGATGGAATAGAGATGGAGGATTCCTCTGATAATATCTATGATTACATCCTTTGCAGCATCTGCCCTGTGACCCTGTCCAAGGCTGCCCTTGGCTACAATGAGAGGACAAATGAGATCGAGGACAGATTCCGTGACTGGGTAGTGGACGGTCCCACAAAGGGCTTCCTTTTCCCTGCATTTATCGAGAGAAATGCCGACATCCACAACATGCTCTACTTTACGAAAAAGCCTGAGGACCTTCAGCCTGAGTTTGTAGAGGCACTTTTTGGAGGCAGATCTCCCATGTCAGCTCCTGAGCAGAAGGATCTTTTCAATGCACTTGTTGAGGAGACCATCGGTGATCAGGCGGACTACGACGTTATGCGTAATGTCCATGAAAATCTTGCAACCATGATGGAGGACCATGAGGATGATGATGAGCCCTTCGAGCTTGGAAAAGAGGATGTAAAGCACCTTCTTAAGGACAGCGGCGTATCTGAAGAGCGCATGGAATATTTTGATCAGAATTACGAGAAAATTGCCGGCGAGGATGAGATGCCTCTTCTTGCCTCAAACATTGCAAACACAAGGAAATTCGACATTAAGGCTCCGGATGTAGTTATCAAGGTCAATCCCGACAGGACGGATCTTGTGGAGTCCAGAATAATCGATGGCAGACAGTGCCTTGTTATCGCGGTAGATGATCATATAGAGGTAAACGGAATAAACGTAAGGACGATTCTTCAGGGACAGTAAAGAGAGGACAGAAGTATGGTAAAAAAACTTTTAGGGGAATTACATGAATTTAAGCTTCCCAGTATCCTTACTCCCATCTGTATGATCGGTGAAGTCATCGCAGAGATGATAATCCCCGTACTCATGGGAAGGATGGTTGATCTGGGAATAAATGGCGGGAACATGGCCTACATAGTAAGAACAGGTATCATCATGATTCTCGTTGCGCTCTTTGGCCTTTTGTCAGGTCTTGGCGGCGCAGTATTCGGAGCAAAGGCATCTACAGGCTTTGCCCGCAATCTCAGGAAAAAGATGTTTGATAACATTCAGACCTTTTCCTTTGCAAATATCGACAAATTTTCATCTTCAGGTCTTGTAACAAGACTTACCACAGATGTTTCCAACATTCAGAATGCATTCCAGATGATACTCAGAATGGCAATGAGAGCGCCTGCATCCATGGTTGTAGCTATGGTAATGTCATTTATCATAAACGCAAAGCTTGCAAGCATCTACCTTATTGCTGTTATTTTCCTTGGCATAGTGATTGTGTTTATCATGAACAATGCCACCAAGTACTTCAAGCAGGTATTTGAAAAGTACGACAGCCTCAACGAAAGCGTTCAGGAGAACGTATCTGCTATCCGAGTTGTTAAGGCATACGTACGTGAAGAGTATGAAAACAACAAGTTCAAGATCGCTGCCCTTAATATCTACGAGATGTTTGTAAGAGCAGAGAAGGTCGTTACATTAAACGGCCCTATCATGACAGGTACTGTTTATGCCTGCATTCTTCTTATCAGCTGGATCGGTGCCCACATGATAGTTGCAGGGGATCTTACAACAGGTGAGATGATGAGTCTTCTTACCTACTGCATGAACATCCTCATGAGCCTTATGATGCTGTCTATGATCTTTGTAATGGTTACAATGTCACAGGCAAGTGCCAGAAGAATTGCAGAGGTTATTGATGAAGAGACAAGCCTTGGCAATCCCAAGGATCCCATCATGGAAGTAAAGGATGGAAGCATTGATTTCGAACACGTAGATTTCGCATATACAAGCGATTCAGAGGAGCCTGTACTTAAGGATATCGATATCAGCATTAAATCCGGTGAGACCATCGGAATCATCGGTGGAACAGGTTCGGCAAAATCATCCCTTGTTAACCTTATAAGCAGACTTTACGACGTCACAAAGGGAAGCATAAAGGTCGGCGGAGTTGACGTAAGAGACTACGATATGGAAGCTCTTAGAAATCAGGTATCCGTTGTACTTCAGAAAAACGTACTCTTTAGCGGAACAATCTATGACAACCTTCGCTGGGGAGATGCAAATGCAAGCGAGGAGGAAATAAAAAGAGCCTGCAAGCTTGCCTGCGCAGATGAGTTTATTGAGAGATTCCCCGATGGCTATAACACAGTTATAGAGCAGGGCGGAACCAACGTATCAGGTGGTCAGAGACAGAGACTTTGTATTGCAAGAGCACTTCTTAAAAAGCCCAAGATCCTGATTCTCGATGATTCAACAAGTGCTGTAGATACAGCTACAGATGCTAAAATCAGAAAAGCTTTTGCCGAGGAAATACCCGGTACCACAAAGCTTATAATCGCACAGAGAATATCAAGTGTTCAGGACTGCGACCGCATCATTGTTATGGATGACGGTAAGGTTAACGGCTTCGGAACACATGATGAGCTTGTTAAGAACAACGAGATTTACAGGGAAGTTTATGAATCTCAGGTTGGCAGCAGCGGCGATGCTGACTTTGATGAAAAGTCATAACTTAGTGATGTGAAGAACATCCTTATTAAGCGGAGGTTAATATAAATGGCAGAAGAGAAGGTAAAAGAAGTCCGTGGCCCCGGCGCCAGACGCGGAATGGGACCAAGACCCAAGATAAAAAATCCCGGAAAATTATTTAAAAGGCTGATGTCTTATGTATTTAAAGACTACGGCATTCACATGGTACTTGTAGTTGTCTGCATTATTCTTACTGTTGTTGCAAGCGTGCAGGGAACCATGTTTACAAAGACACTTATCGACAGCTACATAACACCCCTGATCGGACAGGAAAATCCCGATTTTGGACCTCTTGCAGGAGCAATCGGAAGAGTAGTTATTTTCTACGGTCTCGGTGTTATAGCTTCCTTTGTTCAGGCGAGACTCATGATCTATGTGGGACAGGGAACACTTAAGAATTTAAGACTTGAGCTCTTTGAACACATGGAATCACTTCCAATCAAATATTTTGATACTCATGCCCACGGCGATATCATGTCAATCTACACCAACGATATCGATACCTTAAGACAGATGATCTCAATGAGTATCCCTCAGATGCTAAACAGTGCAATCACCATCGTCAGCGTGTTTATATCAATGGTTATCCTCAGTGTTCCGCTGACGATAGTTACAATTCTGATGGTTGCCATTATGCTCTTTGTAACAGCAAAGGCAACAGGAGCATCAGGTAAAAACTTCGTAGCTCAGCAGAAGAACCTTGGTAGCCTTAACGGATACATCGAAGAGATGATGACAGGACAGAAGGTAGTTAAGGTGTTCTGCCACGAGCAGCAGGCAATCGAGAGATTCGATGAGCTTAACGAAGAGCTTTTCCAGAGTGCATATAAGGCTAACGTATTTTCAAATATCCTTGGCCCCATAAATACACAGCTTGGTAACTTAAGCTATGTAGTATGTGCCATCGTGGGCGGTGCTATTGCCCTTAACCAGTACCTTGGCTTTACGGTCGGAGGACTTGCAAGCTTCCTTACCTTTAACAAGAACTTCTCAATGCCTATAAACCAGGTGTCCATGCAGTTTAACAGTATTATCATGGCACTTGCAGGCGCAGAGAGAATTTTCGCTCTTCTTGATGAAAAGCCTGAGACCGATGAAGGCTATGTAATGCTTGTTAATTCCAAGATGGAGGATGGCAAGATCGTTGAGTCCAAGGAGTATACAGGACACTGGGCATGGAAGCATTACCACAAGGCTGAGGGCACAACCACATATCAGCCCATGGAGGGTGATGTTACCTTTAACGATGTGGACTTTGGTTATACCGATGAAAAGATGGTTCTTCACAACATTGTGCTTCACGCTAAGCCGGGACAGAAGGTAGCACTTGTAGGTTCAACCGGTGCAGGTAAGACCACCATCACTAACCTTATAAACCGCTTCTATGATATTCAGGATGGAAAGATCAGATATGACAACATCAATATCAACAAGATAAAGAAGCCGGACCTTAGAAAATCTCTTGGAATAGTACTTCAGGATACACATCTTTTCACAGGAACAGTTGAAGAGAATATCCGCTATGGTAAGCTTGATGCCACTCATGAAGAGGTTGTTGCAGCAGCTAAGCTTGCAAACGCTCACAGCTTTATAAAGCGTCTTCCTGAGGGCTATAACACAATGCTTACAGGTGACGGCGCAAACCTGTCACAGGGTCAGAGACAGCTCCTTGCAATTGCAAGAGCAGCTATCGCAAATCCTCCTGTACTTATCCTTGATGAGGCTACAAGCTCAATCGATACCCGTACAGAGAAAATTGTTCAGGATGGTATGGACAAGCTCATGAAAGACAGAACAACCTTTGTCATTGCGCATCGTCTGTCCACAGTTAAAAACAGTGATGTGATCGTGGTACTCGAGCAGGGAAGAATTGTAGAGATGGGTAACCATGACGAGCTGATCGCCAAGAAGCAGCGTTATTACCAGCTCTACACCGGAAACAAGCCGGAGATGGTTACCGCATAACAGGAAGTCTCTGGTCCAGTTCAATCTTATCATCATGGGTTACAACCCGGTAGGAGGTGACGGTGTAAACCGGCTCATCACTTGCATCGGGATATGTAGGAATTACGGTTATATCCAGAGTCTGAGTATCATTTATGGGAAAACTCTCTGAGAAGCTTTCAGCTCCAACCATGTTATAGAAGGCGTCCTCTGAGGAAGAGAGCATGTAGCTTTTTTCTAAGGAGGATGCCGTTTTTGCTATAAAGGCATTGGCCCGGTGGCAGGCATCATAGTAGCTGTCGCTCCTTTGCTTCATTTTGCTGCTAAGCACAAAGTCCGCCCTTGAATTAACAAAGGTAAGAGTAGCAAAGGATATGAGGCCCAGAACCATGAAGATAAGCATTATGGAAGCTGCGCCTATATGTGTTGAATTTATTGAATCACGGTTCATCCGTTATAGCCTCCATGTTACCTGTATAGTAGTCGACGCTTCTGGACATTATCAGTAAGGGATCAGAAGCATCCGGCGCTTCGCCAATAATCTCGGAATCAGGGAGATTAAGAATATAAATATCGCCCTTAAGCGCATTTCCTGTGTATTCATCAGTACTGCCGCAGTCAGCATAAACTTCCGATGCAGGGAGCTGCGATACAGTCAGCATAAGCTCGTATTTTGCACCCTCAGGAGCGCCGTCGCTTAGGGGATAATCTATAACCTCCCAGTCCTTGTCAAAGAACATAACTAAGGTCCCTATCTCCGGATTCTCCTCGGAGGATACCAGGACTACAGAGGATACTGAATAAAAGTCTGCTATATCCTTCAGTTTTCCTTTTTTACCGTTAAAAACCTCAGACAGATTCTGAATCCACAAAACCGAATTGTTTATGCCAATTGATTCCTGAGAGAGGAGATGAGCGGACACAAAAAGGCGTACACAAATAGTGCTGGCAACAGCAAAAAACAAAATGGCAATTATGAGCTCCATGAGAAAGAGACTTGTTTTATTGTGCTGATTTCTGTTCATGTGCCTGTCTGTCCTTTTTCGGATCTTTTCGAGGTTACGAAGGTTATCTCTTCACCATCTGTTAATACGACGGTTATCTGGAGGATTCCGCCTCCAAGGGTGTTTATCTCAAGACTGTCTATGTCCATGATTTTCTGACCGGTTTCAGGCAGCAGATTTTCAACATCTGCCCTTGCCTTTATTTCCATAAGAGCGCCTTCATAGTCATAGATATAGGTCACATAATCCCTGCCGCCTTCTGTGCTGTCGATGCGGATGGCACCTGACTTATTGAAGGTGTCTGTTGAGACATTTCCCTCTGCATCGTTCTGCCTTAGCTTTTCAGTGATATAGGCGTAGGCGGTCCTTCTGTCATAGTTTTTTTGCATACTGGAAACACCCCTGCTGTAAATACTTGAGCCGATGGCGATCAGCATAAGAGCGCTCATGGCAAACAAAAACAGCAGAGCTACGACGAAGATCATATCGATTATGTGTCTTTCGTGGCTTTCCTTTTTCATAAAAAATTACAAATCCTTTTTAGTATCGCCCTGAATACGGATGATGGTCACATCAGGGTAAATATTTGAAGCTATGGGCCTATAGTCCACAAAGAACAGCTCCTTGTCATATAAAAGGCCATAGTGCTGCTCAAGATAATCAAGGCTTGGAGGATAAATTCCCTCAAGACAGTAGCACTGAATAATGTCACGGTTTATGGCTTCAGAAAGGCTGACTTCCTGCTTATCAATGTTTGTTTTGCTGATACCTTCTATGCCGTTAAAAAAGATGACAATAAGCGCTACGATTATCAGAAAATAAACCAGCGTAGAGGTGAGTCTCGATATTCTGTTTCCTCTTTTTCCGATATAAATCTCTTCCATCTAAATCAACCTATTGATGACATGATTCCCATAAGAGGGAGAATTACCGATAACAAAATCATTCCTACAACCAGTGAGAGAATGATTACAAGGGTGGGCTCAAGGACAGCGATAAATGCGTACATTTTGCGCTGGGTTTCCTCGGCGTAGCGGTTTGCGATCTGCTTCATTACAACGTCCATGGAGCCTGAGGTAAAACCTATTGATACCATCCTTGAATAGAAGCGGTTCAGGATTCCTGATGCCTGAAGAGCCTCGGGGAAGCTGCTTCCGCCTGCGATAAGAGACCTGCAGGTATCTATTTTTGCTGACATAGACTCTGAATCCACAAGATTACTTACAAGGCGAAGGCCCTCATAGGTGTCCATTCCGCTTGATAAGGTGAGAACCATACCGTTTGCAAAGCGGGTGGTTGCAACTTCGTCGTAGATCTTGCGGATAGGAGGAATGTGCATTCCGATTTTATGAAAAACCTCGCGACCCTTGTTTGTTTTAACAAAGAAAACGCAAAGACCTGCTGCAATTGCAAGAATAATTATGAAAACAGCAGAGTAGTTTTTTAAGGAAATTCCGATACTCAGAAGGGAATTTGAAAAGCTGTTCATGCTGGTTCCAAGCTGTGCAAATACCTGACCAAAGATGGGGAGTACCCTTGTTATCAAAACGATGATAACAACAAGCATCATTCCTATCATGATAAGAGGATAGGAGATAGCCCCCACGATATTTTGCCTTATGGTCTCTTCACGCTCGTAGTAGTCCGCAAGGGAGTCCATTACAAGGTCAAGATCACCGGACTCTTCACCGATTGTAACCATGTGGATAACGTAGCCCGGAAAGGCGCCGGACATCTGCAGGGCTATATGGAATTTTTCTCCCGAATGCAGGATCTGCAGGATGGTCTTAAGAACGGCATCATCACCCTCAAACTTAAAGTCCTGAAGCATTATCTCTATGCTTTCAACAGGGGCTATACCGGCCTTAATAAGAAGTGCCATCTGTCTGCAAAATACTGATATTTCGTAATCTGAAAATTTCTTTGAAGAGGCTTTCATATCGTGTCTCCCTAATAGATATATTTTGTCTTATAGTTTTTTCCGTCGCCTATAAAGTTTGCAAGCTTCTTGGTATCTGTAGTTGAAGCAAAGGTGGGATCCATAAGAGACCACTCCTTGCCGTCAAACTGTATCATTCCGTTTATCCAGCCAATATCCGTTATATAAGTACTAAGCCATGCGTGGTAAGCGGTTCCTGCATAGCCAACCTCCATTCTGGTTGGAATCCGCTGGCTTCTGAGCATTGCCGTCATCAGAACCGCATAGTCGATGCAGATGCCTTTTCCCGTTGTCAGAACCTCGTCGATTTCCGGAAGATATCCGCTCTCAACGGTTTCCGCCTCGTGGTAGTCGTAGGACATGCTGGTAATAAGCGAGTTGTAAACATTCGATACCACGTCAAGGTCCGTGTTTGCCGTATATGCAAGGTACTCTGCATAGTCGATTGCCTGATTGTCAGCATTGAAGGTCACGTACTGATTGGGATAGAGGAAGGGTAAAAACTCATCATCTATGGTAGCCTCTATCTCCTGGGAAAATACTGTTGCGTACTGAAGACCCTCGATATTTTCAAACACCGCGATAAGGTATGTGCCATCCCCCTGCTGAAGCGGGAAAACCTCATCCTTTCCGCCGCCTGTCGCCATGTCGTAGGTGTAGGTGATCTCTTCAGGCCCTGTGATCCTCAGCTTAACCTTCTCTGATTCCCCGGTATAGTGGATTATCACATAGCCCTGACCTGTATTTGATGCATCCACATAGACGTAAGGATTTGAGTAGGTGCTTGTTCCGTCAGCTGTGGGAACGAGGCAAAGGGGCGTGTTGTCACGGGCTCCCTTTACGAGCAGGGATGTGTCATAGTTGGATTCATCTGCCATCACCTCAGCGGCAAGCCTTCTGTCGATATCTATGGCATGACCCTCCGGCAGTGCAAAGAGCAGAACAGGAGATGTGAGGATAAGCACCAGCATGGAAAGGCACAGGCATATACAAATATCAAGAGAGTAGGTGCCTGCTTTTTTAGATCTGTCATAAACTGCGCCGTCAAAGGAAATCAGAAAATGAGTATCCTTACCCTGAGAGTTAAGTACCTCTGAAAGCGCGCCTATGGCGTCCTCTTCCCGTATATGAAATTTGTTTTTACGGTTTTTTACATATTTCATTCTGTGTCGTTGCCTGTTTCATGTAGCGATAATATGTGGTCCCTTGCAAGAAGCAGGTGCTTTTTTACAAGGCTTTTGCTGACGCCAAGAGCATTTGCGATAGCCTTTTCGTCAAGCTCTCTGACATCATATAAAAATATGATCTGTTGCTCTATAAAAGTAAGTGACATAAAGTCGTTGGGATTAAAAAGCTCGTAGACCTCTGTGCTGCATCCGTTCATGATTTTTCTGTAGCATACATCAAAGGAAAGTCTTCGAAGCCACGGGGATAGAAGAGAAGGGTCCTTTAGGGACAGTATGCCATTTAACACGTTTTCATATATCTCCGTAATGGCCGCCCTTGCTTCCTTGTCATCGCCTATGATGTGCCTGCAGTAGTTGAAGGTGTCATCCACAGTAAGGCAGTAGAGCTTTGCAAAGCTTTCCGTATCGTCATTCCACATATCCATTACGAGCTTTTGTAATTTATCGGAATGGTTTTTGCTAAACATATATTGCTCCTAGTTAAGAACCTTAGAGTCTGATTCGTATTTTCTGTAAACCGCAGCAATAAGCACATAGAAATGCTCCGGTGATACCTCATTGCCAAGAATATGTGAGTATCTCAGTCTGATGGGGATTTCTGAATTTAAGGTATTGTGGTTTTTTATTCTCTTTCCAAGAACCTCTAAAAATGAATCGATATCAGGCTGTGAACAGTTCTCAATTACAACGATGAACTCATTTCCGCTGTTTCTTCCAATGAGGCCGTACTGCATGCCTACTGATTCAAGGATAGTGCAGAAGGAGGAAATTGCCTCATCACCGCCGCTTCTGCCGTTTTTATCATTCAGCTCCTTCAGGTTATCAAGCTCCATCAGCACGCAGCCAAGATGCATCAGCTTATCCTGGGTGTCGTATTTTGATGAGATTCTGTCTATGCTGAATCTGTTGGGAAGACTTGTGAGCTTATCAAGGAATGAGAGATCGCTTAAGTCCTTTGCCACATCTATATTTTTCTTCATAAGGATAAAATCCATAAGAATCGCCAGAAATCCTGTGAGAAGGCACAGCCATGTGATTATAAAGGTTATAAGGAAAACTGCATCCCCCAGGATGGAAGCCCTGAACTCCGAATTCAGAATCAGGATCAGAAGATATGAAATGCTTAGAATTATTAAAATCGCCATCATTACGATCTTGGCGATTCGTATTTTCTTTAAAAGGCTGCGTTTGTAAGGCATTAGTGCTCCCTTCAAAAGGCCGATAATATCTCGGTTTCTTACTTATTTATTATATACTAAAACTTCCCATACCGGAAAGAAAAAAGAAACCCGGGCTCTCTGCGGCTTGGGGTATAAAAACTTCGGCCAAGGCCTATAGGGTCAGGCAGGCTTTTCCCTTCCTCTGCCGAAATTACAAAATCTTCCACTGGCTATATGTGTGATTTTGCAACATGTCTGAGTTTGTTTTCAGGCGATAGCGCAGCCTGCATACAGTCATTTCGAGTCTCGTTATCTTCGCGAGATTATTCTAATGCCCATACATCCATTGCCTTGCGCGCTTCAAAAGAAACTCGCAAGGGCTTCTAAAAAGGCTATATCAGAATGAATACATAACAGAAAGCCCTTACTCAAACACTTTCTTCGCGCGCACAATGGATGTTTATGGGCATAAGAATAATCATCACTCAGCTATAGAGACTCGAAATGACTGTATGTAGACCGTGCTATCGCCTGAAAAAAACGAGTTATGCAAAATCACACATGCTTATAGCCAGTGAAAGGTTTTGGAATGTCCTGAGGCACGGAAGGGAAAAGCCTGCCTGACCCTGTGGGCCTTGGCCGAAGTTTTTCAAAAAAGCCGCAGAGAGCCCGGGTTTCTTAATATATCCGGTATGGGATAGGCCCTCTAAATAAAATGAGTAACCATTAACTATTGCTAAACATATTTTAAATAATTCGAAAATTTGTGCATGGAATGGAGGTTTTACAGTATAATGTCAAAAAAGAGGTGACAGGATGATATTATACGCTTTGATGGTAGCATTGCTGATACCTGCAGTTATCGTAATCTACAGGTACATAACAGAATGCGGAAAAATAAAGAAAAGACTAAAAGTGCTGGGCGTATCGCCAAAGGAGTTTGCCTTCCCAAAGGGGCTGAACCTCTCTGAATTAGAGGATATGCTCTATGAGAAGGAAACTGAGATGGCAGAGCGCTACTTTATAAACGGACTGTAGAATTACAGCTCCTTAAAGCTTACCTTGCGGGCTTTGAAGGTTGCATAGTGTGTAAAGCCGCAGGACTTTACGATTTCCGTAGCAACATCGAAAGAGCCTGCGATATGCTCGGGAACATGGGCATCTGAACCAAAGGTGATTATCTCACCGCCTAGCTCCTTAAAGCGGAGCAGAATATCCTTAGAGGGATTTGGATTTAAAAGTGCATTTTTTGAGTACAGGGACTTGGTGTTTACATCAAGTCCTTTTCCTTTTTCTATAAGGTGCTTAAGAATAGCATCGATGATATCCGCATAGTCTGAATACCTGTAGTTTTTATCGAATTCAGGTGCATAGCGGACGATGTAATCAAGGTGCCCAAGCACGTCGTAGTTATCAAAGAGCTTAAGGTTTTCCAAGGTAGACTCGAAGAACTCAAGGAAGGCTTCCCTTTCGCTTCTTCCCTCGTAAAAGGAAGGGTAGTAGGGGTCCTTTCTGTGGCATACATGGTTTGATGCGATGACAAAATCAAAGGGATAGGAGCCTATATAATCCGTATTCCTTTCCGCAAGATGAGGCTGCATGCCGATCTCTATGCCCCAGTTAAGGGTCAGCTTATCCTCATATAAGGGCTTAAGTGCGAGGAATTCTTCTCTGTAAGCCTCGGTATTTACTTCAAAGCCATCAGGCGGATTATCCGGCATATCGGGATAATCGAAGTCGTTGTGCTCAGTAAAGCATATGGATGAAAGTCCCTTTGAGATGGCGCTTTCTATCATGTCCTTCATGGGAGCATCCGAGTCCCCTGAATTGTGGGTGTGCATATGAAAATCTGCAGGTAGCTTACTTGTCATTATGATTCTCCATTACTTAATATTTCGAATTGCTTTTTTCCAAAACACATTATACAGCACTCAGGACTGTGAAAAAGAGAAAATTTATCGCTTTAGCACAAAAAATAGAAAAGCCCCATCACCCAGGCGAACGCCTGCAGTGGTGGGGCCAAAAAGTGGCTTATTTACGAGCTTTCCAAAGCATTATGATTTAAAGAACGCGATATTCTCATTCAGCTTCTCAGCTACGGTCTTAAGGTTATCAGCTGAGGATGCGAGAGTAGTAACTGTTGCGGAAAGCTCCTGCATGGATGCGCCTGTCTCCTCTGAGGATGCAGCGTTCTCTTCGGAAATTGCTGACAGTGCACTCATGGTATCTACAACTGCGTTCTTGGAGGAATCGCAGGTATCTGCGCCCTGGGAGATAAGATCTACGCCGCCGACTGTGCTGCCGATATCCTCCAGCATGCCGTTAACAGCTTCAAGAGTTTCTCCGAGAGCAAGCTGCTGATCCATATTGCCCTGCTTAACATCTGCTGCTGCAGAAACAGCTGCGCTACTCTGCTCTAACAGGATATCCATCTCTCTTCTGATATCGTCAGCCATCTGCTTGGAATCATCTGCAAGTTTTCCAATCTCTTCAGCAACAACCGCAAAGCCCTTACCTGCTTCACCTGCTCTTGCTGCCTCAATAGAAGCGTTGAGAGACAGGAGATTGGTCTGGGTTGCAATAGATGCAATACCTTCAACCTTATCGTTGATATTTGATACAGCCTCCTGAGTTGCGGAGATTGTATTTGAAATATCATCGATCTTATTTGTCATATCAGATGAAGAATCCTGGAGGGAAGCAAGGGATCTGCTTGATACCTCGGATGCCTCCTTCATCTTCTGAGCGAGAGTGGAGAGGTTTCCTGTGGATGTCTGCACATCGCTTACAGCATCGCCGATTTTTCCTACATTTTCCGATGCGCTCTGAATTTCGTCAGCCTGCTGGGTTGCACCTGATGCAATTTCCTGAACCGCATTTGATACATCCTCTGCAGTCTGGGAAATCTGATTGGCCATATCTGCCAGCTCCTCTGAGGACTGTCCCACATCAGAAGCGGAGGCCTTGATCTCGGAAACAATCTCGCTGAGCTTACCTATAACGTCATTTGTGTTATTTACAATCTGACCAAACTCATCTTTTCTGTCGGCGTATTTTTCAACCTTTGCAAAGCGTCCGTCAGCAAGCTCTGCAAGAGATGCGTTAACCGCCTGAACGGGATTTGTAAAGGAGAAGGCCATATATACGGAAATTATTACAGCTATAATGAGCATTACAATACCAACACCTACGATAATCGTGGCGGAGGCTCTTGATTCTGCGTTAATCTTTACTGTATTTGTAGCTACGCACAGTCTCCAGTCTGAGGTGGCATTTTTTACGTAGCATACTACGGCTTTATAGCCTCTGCCTGTATCTGCGCTGTAATTACCTTCTGCAAGACCGGATGTCATGAAAACGGACTGACTTCTGTCGTCTTCATTTTCCTCGGTGATCTCATACTGAGAATGTGCGGCAACCTTACCTGTTCTGTCTGTTAAAAATGCATCCTCGGACTCTGCAGCAAGCATTTCATGGAAGGTGTTAAGGTCATAGTTTCTCTGAACGATACCAAGAACGGTTCCGTCATAGTCCTTGATAGGAGCAGAGAAGGTAACCTGACGGGTACCTGTTGCAGTAGATACGATGATATCTGAAATGTCGGTTTTTCCTGCCATTGCGTTCTTAAAATAATCGCGCTGACTAACATCTACATAATTGCCGGAGGTTCTCAGAACCTGCATTCCATCGGCGCCCGTAAGCACTGTCAGGGAGTCATCAGCCATCATCTCATCAATAGATGCAAGATAGTTAAGCTCAACCTCCTTAAGTCCCTCATCATCCTGAGCCAGCATAAAGGCTATGGTAGAAGGTGCCATGGCAACAGCCTGGATAGTTTTAAGGTTATTATCAAGAACCTCCTGCCACTGCGCATCCAGATACCATACCTCCCATTCCATGGAATCGATGGCATCGGCATAGGCTTTATCTGCAGATGTCTTATAGCTTACTATAGTGGAAACTATAAGAGGAACTGCACATACCAGCAGCATAATTGCTATAAGTCTGGTTTTGATACTGTCCTTAGGGCTGATACCGCTATTTGATTTTTTCTCTTTGCCACTCATAAGAAACCTCCAATATTAGGTGCGTTATCTGACAATATATGCATTAGTCAGAAAACCTATTGCGAATAATTGAATTTTATCACGATAAAGCATTTAAAAACGCTTTTTGGTGTATTAAATTACTATAAAATCATTATTTATAAAATGTAAAAAGTCAGTATTGAAGCGGCTTTACGGATATCGTATAATGAACGGCATCGTTTCTAAAATGATATAATATACGAAGCAGCTGCGTTTTTTGTAAGGAGCCAGATATGAGAAAAACATTTGATTATGTTGATGGAAATATGGACATCCTGATGTATGACAATACGGTCAGGAAGATCAAGGATGTAAAAAAGGGTGACCTTGTTTACTCGGTCCAGTATGACGGCGAGATTCATCAATACATTAAGGGGGAAGTAACTGACGTTAACAGACGAAAGGGCAAGGCTGTAAAGATTACCTTAGCGGATGGAAGATCCCTTATAAGCAGTCCAAATCACCAGTGGCTTACTCAGCTTGGATGGCTTTTTACATATGATGACGGCAGCCTTGGTGAAGACAAGGTGTATCTTAAAAATGATGTTAAGATGTCCGGAATCGGCGGTAAGATCGCCAAGAACTACGAAGAAACCAAGCAATACATGGAAGGCTATTTCCTTGGAATAGAGATCTATGGCAAAAATCTTGTAGGCCTTAAGGGCGGAGAGATGGCTGAGTTTGTACTTTGCGAATCAGCAGTTACAATGCGCCTTTATAACTACCTGCTATACCTGGGGATCGAGGCTTCGATAGAGCCCTGCTTTGCCCACAATAACAATACCAATGAGCACTTTGTAACGGCTAAGCTGAATTTGCCCTATACACAGATGGTCATGTTATCAGAGAAATTTGCAAAGGACAGGGATAAGGATGAATTTTTACGAGGCTTTATTGCAGGGGTATACGATTCTGACGGAAGTAACAATCCCGTGGTTAAGACCCTTGCCAGTGCCAAGATGAAGTATCTTGAAATCCTGAAAAAGGGTCTTGAGCTTTACAACTTTGAATATGAGTACAACAGTCAGGATATGTCTGCGACGCTCTTTGGCGGTGCATCGGAGCTTTTGAGGTTCTACCATATTTTTACACCGGTTTTAACCCAGCAGTTTGAGCACGTTCCCATGAGTAACGTGCATAACGATACAATAAAGGTAGTATCTATAGAAGAGATAAAAAGAAGAGAGGAGCTGATAGAAATCACAACCTCAGGCAGGAACTTTATTGCTAACGGGGTTGTTTCCCATAACTGTACAACGGGTATGTTTAGGGAGGTACAGTGAATGAGATATGTCAGTGCCAGGGATCTTAAGCCTGGAATGATCCTATCCAGCAATCTATATGATGATAATGAAAAGATCCTTCTAAAATCCAATACAGTGCTAACGCAGCCCTATATAAACAGGATTTTGATGCATGATTTTGACGGTGCATATATTTTCGAAAAGGATGATATAAACACCGCAAGACAGATAGTATCAAACGAGACCAGAATTAAAGCTATAAATAAGCTTAAAAAGCTGGATATTAACGCCTGCCAGTTCCTTGCAAACAGCATCGTTAATGAGGTACAAAATGCAGAGTCCCTTATTATAGAGCAGATAACCCTCAGCTCCTACGATAACTACACCTACATCCACAGTGTAAATGTAGATGTGCTGTCCGTTATCATCGGCATAGGAATGGGGCTTAGAAACGAGGAGCTTGAGCTTTTGTCTCAGGCAGCCCTCATGCATGATATAGGAAAATGCGATGTTCCAATCGAAATAATAAATAAGCCCTCAAAGCTCAGTCAGGAAGAGCTTACCGTTATGAAGAAGCATCCGGAGTATGGTCTTATCAGACTCCGTGACAAGGTGAAGCAGGACGGCGAGGATGTGGCAGCAGTTGTAAAAAACGCGGTGTATTCCCACCACGAAAACTGGGATGGCTCAGGCTATCCGCGTGGCCTTGAAGGAGAAAAGATCCACAAGTTTGCCAGAATCATCCACGTAGCGGACGTCTATGATGCCCTGACCTCCAAGCGTGCCTACAAGGATTCCATGAATCCCGCCGATGCCATCGAATATATCATGGCAAACAGCGGCACCATGTTCGACAGGGAGGTGGCAAGTACCTTCATTAAATATGTAGCTCCTTATCCTGCAGGCTGCAGAGTACTTCTATCTACAGGACAGCAGGGAACAATCCTTGAGAACCATCCCAAGCAGCTCTCCAGACCTAAGATCAAGCTTGAAAGCGGCAGTGTTCTTGATCTTATGAAGAAGCTTGATGTGACAATCTTGCAGATTTTGAATAACTGAATAGAGTAGTTGTGGTAAAATAATATGTTAGAGAAAGCTGAGGTTAGATTTTGAATAGGATAAAGAGGAATTGATGAATGCTATCAATATTTTTTGGCGAAATGCCCGAAGCAATATATAATCCGGCAAGGTTTTTTAAAAACACATATACCGATGATTGCAATGAAAGGTATACATCACATTACCGTTTCAAATGCAACGGTGAAATATGAATTTGATATAAAAAGAAATATAACGATTATCAAGGGAGACAGTGCGACAGGAAAGACCACATTGGTGGAAATGATAAGTGAATATTATGAATCCGGAAAAGAGAGCGGCATAACCCTTTCGTGTGACAAAGAGTGTCGTGTACTTGCAGGAAGAGATTGGAGTACCTTGCTGCCAATAATGAAGGATACAATAGTATTCATAGATGAAGATAACGAATTCCTCCCAAGCTATGATTTTGCAGAAGCAGTAAGAAAGTCAGATAATTATTACGTAATAGTCACAAGAGAAGGCTTGGTAAATCTTCCCTATAGTGTTGATGAGATATATGGCATTAGATCATCAGGTAAATACGCGGGTTTGAAGCAGACATATCATGAGTTCTTTCACATATATTGAAAGCAGTGAGTACTTTAGTTGGGAAATATTTTTTACACATTTTTTGATAGAAAAGACGCAGAATACGTATTTGAAATACTCTAAAAGGAAACTGAATGAAGCATATCTACAAGAAAATGTAGTAAAGAAGATTGTCAAAGTAATTCCGGATATTGAGCTGATGTAGAAGATTGAAAGAATTACAGAGATGGAAAATCATTTATGCAAGAAGTGACAATTATAGATTACGAGAAGCAGCATAGAGATACTAGGATCGGAGAAAACCGGTCCTTTTATTTTACGGTCTCTTCACGTGTGAAAAAAATAGGCTGAAACAGTGCGGCAGTGACTTATTTCATATCTGAAGTCAGCTGGCACTATGACATTATAATGAAATACTATGAAGAACATATTGATCATGAAACAGCCAACGTAAGTTCGGAGTACACGGTACCAG
>NZ_KE384154.1:30471-31879 GCF_000424265.1 Butyrivibrio sp. WCD3002 | reverse complement strand
TGAAGTCAGCTGGCACTATGACATTATAATGAAATACTATGAAGAACATATTGATCATGAAACAGCCAACGTAAGTTCGGAGTACACGGTACCAGGTTAGAGTCCATAGAATCAGCTTAAATCACCATATTTCTGTTTGTACTTTTGCAATTGGGATTCTATATCAGCAATGGTGGCATCTTTGTCAGCAATGGTGGCATCTTTATTAGCAATAGTAACATCTTTATCAGCGAGAGCGGCACTTTGTTCAGCTATAGTAGCTTCTCTGTCTGCAATGATTGGATTAAGCTTCTCCTCAGCGTCCGTATATCCGGCGACATACTGAGTGTCGAACATTTCCCTGTAACGGCGCTGGCCTTCTAGCATTTCTCTTGTGACATCATCTGTATTAAGTTCAAGAATCATATTGCCTACCTCCTCAATTGCTGGATTATCCTTGGCAAGAGCCTTAAATTGTCTACACTCCGTTCCGGTCGGCGCTAAACGGACATCCCCCGGATGTCCAGCGCCCCACGTATTAGCTTTGAATAACTTTGCCCAATAAACTAGATTGTTAGAGATGTCATCCTCAGTTGCTTTGTCTATATGATTTAATTGTAGCACGTTTATTCCAAATTTATCAGTGTAAGGAGCATGATTTTTAGAGTTTAGCAGACGATAATGTGAGTAAAACTCATTATTATTCGGGAGAAGATTCTGATCAGTTATGCAGTAATGCATAGTGGATTTAAGAAGTGAATAGTTATCACCACCCTTAAGATTATCATATGCTCTGCATAGATACAGAATCGACCTTGAAATCCAGTACTTATCTTCATATACCTGAACTTCTATATTCATGGTTTCGTTGTTATTAAGGGTAAGCAGAAGATCTAAAACTGTCTCTTTGGTGAGATTATTTAGACTAATAGGGTTTTTAACCAAAACCTTTTTTACATCTGCAGGGGTGATTCCTTTCAAAGCACAGATTAGACCAGTCAAAGCCTTTTCTGAATTCTGCATAATGTAATGGAATACAATGTCACTTGTCAGAGGAAACTCTATCGGACCGGTGGCATTCTCATAACTAATTACGTTTTTAATATTTTCTTTTGTTTCGTTCATTCTTTTCCTTCCTAACTAATTTTAAAACTTAACAATACCGGTAAAGTTTGGGGAAATTGGCAATACGCCAAATGAAATGCGAGTCACAGAAATTGACTGCATGAAAGAATATATCAAAACAAGATCGGAAAGAAAAGCGAATTAAGAAAACCTTAAGGAAAACTTAGGAATCTTAAGAATTTTAAAATATTCAATGTTATCGAGGCTTAGGGCTCCGCCCTAAGAACCTGCAAGGGACCAGTCCCTTGACCCTTTAACTGGGCTCTGCCCAGACCCGTCCTCGTCGGAAGCAGGACAGCAAGCC
>NZ_KE384154.1:0-29819 GCF_000424265.1 Butyrivibrio sp. WCD3002 | reverse complement strand
GCCCAGACCCGTCCTCGTCGGAAGCAGGACAGCAAGCCTGCTTGCTGTCTGTTGCATCAGGATAATCCGTGTCACTTCGTCAAGGGCTGCCCAGGCGCATGCGCCCAGCGTACTGTCCCTTGACGTCGTTCCAGCTCCATTATGAATTATTCTTTTTAGTTCGGAGTACACGGTACCAGGTTCTAGAATGAGTGAAATAACTTGATAATATTACCTATATGTAATATTATGGAAATACACACTACGTGGGAAGGGAGGTTGCTATGTGGAACTAGAATGTTTAAATATAAACGGCCTATCCAATGTTTATGAAGTAAGCGTGTTTAAAAAAGAGTTTTCGAAGGCTGTAAGTGAAGCGTGGCGAAGTATTCCTCCGTTTCAAAGATTTCAAAAAAAGTTACTACAAGACCTTGCAGTCCTTGAACAGGAAAAAGAGCATGCAATAGATTTGGCGCAATTTGAGCTATTGGAAGACAATGAAAAGATATATAGTATTAGGCATCCTGAGACAAAGAAGAATGTTCGAGTACTTTATTATATCTCTGATGATGGAGAGATTATTTTATTAAAGGCGTTTTTAGAAAAGAATGATAATGACTATAGATTAGCAATTAGAAGCGCAAAGAATAGAATTAAATGGTTATTAAGTGATTAATATTATTTCTATAGTTCATTTATGGGACAACGGAGGTAAAGATGGGATTAAAGGACAAAATACAAAACGCAAAGAAGAACGATTGGATAACAAATGGCTTTAGCAAAGCTGAAACGAAAAGTATTGTTGAACTTGCCCAAATTTCAGCCAGAATTGAAAGACGCAGGATAGAACTCGGTATGACACAGAAACAATTTGCTGATTTCATGGGTGTCACTCAAGGAATGGTATCAAAATGGGAAAGCAGAGATTACAATTTTACAATTAAATCTCTAAATGAAATATGTGAAAAAATTGGATTAGAATTTAGACCTTCCATCGATAGTTATGAGAAAAAGGATACATTTACGCTTATGGATTTTATAAGTGAGACGGACAATTATGGTCAGAATAAATGGATTTCAAATATAAATCTTGAAAACAGAGAGGAAATAGCATGCTAGCATTTGATTCAGTTGCTACAGGTATTGAATTAATTGGATGTACTATACTAAATTTGAATATTGAAAATAATATTGTAGGACTTCTTCCGGATACAGAGAAAAGCTTTGGGCTTAATGTTTTTAAACCGCAGATTTATGAGGATGGCGGATACAAGGCGCAGGCACGTATTGAGATTGTAATTACTATTAAACAGGAAGGTCCTAGAGAAACCAATATTTCATTACTACTAGAAGGTGCATTTAAATCGACTAGTGAGACTACAAAAGAAGAATTCATGCAACTTGTAGCAATAAATGGTGTTGCTGCACTGATTGGTATCGCTCGTGGAAAGATAGAGTCTATCAGCGGATCTATTTACAATACTGGTAAGATAGTTATTCCTTTCGTAAACGTTGTTGAATACTATAAAAAGGTTGAAAAACTTCTGGATGAAGAATCCACATAAGAAATTCTAAAGTTCGGAGTACACGGTACCAGGTTTTTATTTTGGCTTTGAATAACATTGCCAAATAAACAAGATTATTGGTATTTAATCAAGATCACCGTACAATTCTATGTACTTTTGCAACTTTGAATCTCTATCTGTGATAGCAGAGTGTAGAGATTTGATTTCAGAGGCAAGGGATTCGTTCTCAGAGGCAAGAGACTCGACTTCAGAAGAAAGTTCTTCAATCTTTTTCTTCTGGAAAGCCTCATGAGCAATAGCGTCCTCACGCCTTCTGCAGAGCTCACGAACCTGCTCATCGGAGTTATATAAATAAATAGATTCAGCGGTATCAGTGTAAGGAACATGATTTTTAGTGTTCAGAAGAAGATAATGTGAATAAAATTCAGTATTATTCGGCAGGAGATTCTGATCAGTTATGCAGTAATGTGTAGTAGGTTTAAGAAGTGAATAGTTATCACCGCCTTTAAGATTATCATATATATCAACCGCAATGAGCAAAAGAAAGAATTATTGATACATGTATGCAAGCTAGTAGAGGATACCGGTATGATGCCTGACAGAGAACTGCAGACTATTGCTAGGGCTACATGCAGATTTGTGATTAATGATACAGATGCTGTGATAAGAAAGCAATTGAAGGAATATTATGATAAATGTAGAAAAATAGACGCACCTAGTGCGCCTATTTTCTACCGAATACAGTTTGTTACTCTGGAAGGCTATCAAGGAATTCCTGTGCTGTCATAAGTCTAAGATCATTTGCCTCGAAATCACTTTTGTTATTAGTGATAATAACATCAATGGCATTGTCTTTAGCGACAACATATTGCAGAGCATCCTCTGTGTCATGCCATCTTAGCTTAAAAGCTTTATGAACATGTTCTTCAGACACATTTAATATGTGCATTATTGAGAGGAAACTCTCAACATTATCCCTTGCCTGTTCTTCAACATCTTTTCTTAAAAGTTGCTTGTCTTCAGGTTGTTCTTTGTTTTTGGACACCATTGCTTTGGTTACCAAGTACAAAACGTCTGTTACAGACGAGCTTGTGAGACATTCGTAATGACTATTGTCCTCTGCCAGCTTAAAGAGTTTTTTTGCAGCTTCGCCACCAGTTCTTCTTTCAAAGTAGTCGAGAATCACATTTGTATCAACTAAGAGCTTCATCTGCTTTGTAGCCTTTCTGTACGGATTTCATCTAAAGACATGTCTAAATTAGATGCAATGCCATACAACTCATCTACAATACTTTTTTTTGCTTCAGTGATAGTCACATCAACTTTTTTCCCTTTCAGAGAAAAAGGAATACTGATTATCGGCGATAAGAGATCAGCATCCAGTGTTGTTCTTACAACTTCCATAGCGATTCCTCCGTTCATCTGGCCTCCTCCTTTCTTAAATTATTTATATCCAATAGGGGAGGATAGCCTCGCCCTACTTGATAACTTATTAGTTACGTTCAGGCGATTAACCTGTATTCAATTTCTCCATCAAACTTTAATGCCCATATATGTATTATGGAAAAACATAAAGTAGATATGGAGAATATAAACGGCTCTTATCTTTATCTAATGTTCTATAACGACGATAAAGAAGAATTCCGTATCCTTTTGCCCATCCGGTCATGCTCTTGCATGCCTTCTGTTGGTTGTTATCCCTAAAGCAAAAGTCCCTAGAGTTCCTACTCCGGATATAACATACTCAAATAACATTTCTATTTTATTATAGCATATTTTGTAAAATACTGCTAAATCCAGTTCCGATGCGACTTTCTGATTATACTTACAATTTTGCAGGTTAAATGCAACACAAAACTCCTGTCAGAGAAAATGCAACGCAAAATGTATTTACCTTGAAATATTTCTCTCGGGAGGGAGAGAATGCGCCGCAAATTGCTATTAAGTAGTAATTGTGATAATTCGGAGTACACGGTACCAGGTTCTAATATGTAGTAACAGGCAGATTCCGCATCTGCCTGTTTGCCATGCATAAATGCTTATTCAAAAGCAAAAAATGGTACAATGATACAGTATTTTATAATCGAGCAAAAACAGAACTCTTAGCTAAATGGCATTGCCAACGTGAGGAACAATCAATGAAATTTACAATTCATTCCCTCTATTTGACAGTATATGCGCAGATACAATAGGACAGATTTTGGACGCTACTCCTAACTGTATCAAATTGTCAGATGTGGACAAAGAAATAATGAGACATGCAGGCGTCGCATCAAATATTATGATGACATTACCTATGCTGGAATACGCTGAAGTCTCAGAAATCCTCGATTTTAAGAAAAGCATGAAGGTGCCTCTTGATAATTTCAGAGGCTCAATATATGGCTTTGCAGAGAAAATGTCATCTTTACCCTGGGATGATGATTTCGAATATGAATGCCTTAAAATGTACGAAACACAGGTGTTACCTAATATAAATGAAATAAACGAGTTAACCGGTGAAACAAGCGTGTTAAAAAACTTTGGAAAACGAGTTTTGGAAGACGAAGAAGAAAGAAAAAAGCTTGGATATTTAGGTGCAGGATTGGCAGCTACCATCACTACAGGAGAAGGGATATCCGGTGCTATGTCGGCGCTAGAAAACGTTATTCGAATGGGGGCAAAAATAGGATTAACAGCTGCCGGGGTTGAGGCATTTTTGAAAACAACGGATATATTGAATAAGGCATTTAGTGATAGGAAAGAAGTGAAGAATAAAATTAGTAATAATGTTATGTATTACTACTATATGGCGAAAGAGAAGTTTTCGTGAGGGGAATATAAAAAAGAAATGGATTTATTCAATGATGTGATTTCGGAGGACAGGCAACACTCCAATTATAAGCAGATTAAACATAATAAATATCAGACGGAGATTATTAATGTTTAGGGAATATTGCAGTTTTGCTTTTGTACGTTGTGAATTGAGTATAGCAGTGCAAATTGCCATTAAGTAACAATTGTGGTAGAATTACTCGGCGGAAATTTCAAAAATTTGCGACAAATACGAATTTAAAACCGCGCGAAATGCTGATATTTACTGGTGTTTTGAGTGATTGTATTTAGTTTGTAACTATACATATAAAATAGAGGAAAATACCAATGAGTTATGATTTTAGTTCAGATCCGAGATTTAGCGACATAAAGCATATCGAAGGCAAGTGCCTTCTTGCATCTCCCACCATTCACGGTGATGAGGAAAAGTATGTATCTCAGGCCTTTGCTTCCGGATGGGTTACAACAGCAGGCGAGAACATAGATAGAATTGAGGCCGAGATTGCAGAGTATGTAGGCTGCAAATATGCGGTAGGACTTAGCTGTGGTACAGCAGCTCTTCATCTTGCTACAAAGCTTGCAGGTGAGAAGCTCTACGGACAGCCAAGACCTGATCAGGGTACATTAGCAGGTCGTAAGGTGTTCTGTTCAGATGTAACATTTGATGCATCTATTAACCCTGTTGCTTACGAAGATGGCGAAGCAGTATTTATCGACACAGAGTACGATACCTGGAATATGGATCCGGAAGCTCTTGAGAAGGCATTTGAGATATACCCTGATGTAAAGCTGATAATTCTGGCACATCTTTATGGTACTCCCGGAAAAATGGAGGAGATCAAAGCCATAGCTGATGCTCATGGAGCATTAATTATAGAAGATGCAGCTGAGTCTTTAGGAGCAAAGTACAAGCTTGGTGATAAGTGGGTAGAGACAGGAAGTCTTGGAAACTATGGCTGCATCAGCTTCAATGGTAACAAGATCATTACCGGTTCCTCAGGCGGTATGTTTTTAACAGACTCCCTTGAAGATGCTAACAAGGTTCGTAAGTGGTCCACACAGTCCAGAGAGGATGCGCCTTGGTATCAGCATGAAGAGATAGGCTACAACTACAGAATCAGTCACCTGATTGCATCCTGCGTAAGAGGTCAGTTCCCTTATCTTCAGGAGCATATCGATAGTAAAAAGCAGATTTATGAGCGCTATAAAGAGGGGCTTAAGGACCTTCCTATAAAAATGAATCCATATGATGAAGCGAAAAGTGTTCCTAATTTCTGGCTTAGCTGCTTAATAATTGATGAGGATGCTATGGCTCCCTTCGTTAGAGGTGAAAAAGATCAGCTTTGGTCACATGAAAGTGGTAAGAGCAGCCCTGGAGAAATTCTGCAGGCACTTAGTTACTTTGGTGCTGAAGGAAGACCGATATGGAAGCCTATGCACTGCCAGCCTATTTATAGAAGTAATGGATTCATTACTAAGTGTGGTAATGGAAGAGCAAGAAGTAATGCTTACATTGCTGAGAGTGGCATGGTTGATGTTGGTGCTGATATATTCAGAAGAGGACTGTGCCTGCCAAGTGATAATAAGATGACGGTGGAACAGCAGGAGCAGGTGATTGAGATAATTAAGAGATGTTTTGCATAAAAACATTTTGTTGCTATAGTTAATTGGTTGTCGTTGGAGGGACGAATCTCTCCGGAAAGAGTCATTAAGTTGACCAGATTTTTTGATATATTTTTTAGCCTTTTGGCAATTATAATACTTCTGCCTTTAATGATTCCGATTATGATAGGGCTTAAGCTGACGGGAGAGCATGATATCTTTTACGGACAGGAGAGAATTGGTAGAGGCGGTGAGCCGTTTAAGGTAATGAAGTTTGCCACTATGCTTAGAAATAGTCCGAACATGGCAGGCGGATACTATACAGAGAAGAACGATCCGCGAATTCTTCCAATGGGAAGATTTCTCAGAAAGACTAAGATCAATGAGTTGCCACAGCTCCTGAATATCTTATCAGGTGATATGAGTATCATCGGATACAGACCGCTTGTAGTGAAAGAATTTAAGGAGTACAAGCCTGAAGTTAAGGCAGTTTTGGCGAAGTCAAGACCGGGACTTAGTGGAATCGGATCAATAGTTTTCCGAAACGAAGAGGAAATTCTGCAGACTTTTGATAGTCATGAAGAAAAAGATAAGTTCTATTTCGATCACATAATGCCTTATAAGGGCGAGCTTGAATGTTGGTATGTTCAGCATAAGAGTGTGTTTATGTACTGGAAGCTGATATTCATGACGGTTGAGGCTGTGTTGAAAGGAAACACTGATTGGAAGAAGCTTAAAGGAATTCCGCAGCCGCCGAAGGAATTGGAGAGATTTCTGTAAGGCAAAAAACATTTATAATCATATGAACAGGGGCTTCCATAGTTCGGGAAGTTGGTATAATGCGTAAGCCTAACGAACTATAGGGAGTCTTTAATACTGTAATAGAGTAATATGTTTGGGCTTGAATTGATACTTGAAACGATGCTTGTTGGTAGAATTCAAGAAAGTCATGTTGTTAACCTGACTAATTAGGAGAAAAACTATAATTATGTATATTGAATATGTGAAGGAGATGGTGAGTTGAAGAAGGTACTTATAGTTGCAAGTGTAGTCTCTTTCATAGAATGGTTTAATAAAGAAAATGTTGAGTTTCTAAGGTCAGAATTGAAATGTGAGGTTCATATAGCTTGTAACTTTGATTATATGGAAGATACAGATGAGGAAAGAACAAAAAAGTATCTTGGCATGATCGAGTCAGAGGGCGTTATTCTTCACAATATTCATTTTGCTAGGAGTCCATTTAATAAAGCCAATATTTCAGCATATAGAGAACTGCATGACGTTATAGCAAAAGGAAATTTTGATTTAATACACTGTCACACGCCTGCTGCTTCGATTTTTACAAGGATGGCAGCTAAAAAGGCGAGAAAAAAGGGATCTGTGGTAATGTATACATGTCATGGATTTCATTTCCATAACGCAGCGCCAAAGAAGAATTGGCTTTTGTATTATCCAGTAGAGAAATGGATGTCAAGATATACGGATTATCTTGTTACTATCAATAAAGAGGATTATAAACGGGCACAAGGATTCCACGCTAAGAATGTCAGATATATTCCGGGAGTAGGCGTGGATATTGATAGAATTAAGAAGGCCAAAGTAGACAAAAGAGCTTATAAAAAGAGTATTGGTATTCCGGAAGATAGCATAATGCTCCTATCTGTTGGAGAAATGATTGAACGTAAAAATCATGAAGTAATTATCAGAGCTTTGGGGCAATTAAAGAGGAGCGATATTTACTATGTTATTTGCGGCAAAGGACCGCTGAGAGAATATCTTGAACAACTGTCAGAATCATTAGGAGTTCACACAGTATTTCTTGGATTCAGGAAGGATATTCCGGAATTATGTAATACCGCGGATATAAGTGCATTTCCTTCGAAGATAGAGGGGTTGGGGTTAGCCGGAATAGAAGCTATGGCTGCCGGAGTTCCATTAGTTAGTTCAAATGTCCATGGAATATTGGATTATGTGATTGATGGTAAGACGGGGTATGCATGTAATCCGGATGATGTAGAAAGTTTTTCGAAGGCTATCGAAAAACTAGCAAGTAACGAAAATCTTAGACTTAGTATGAAAGAGGATTGTTTGAAGGCTGTAGAGCCTTTTGATATAAACAATGCTTTGAATACTATGTGGAATATATATAGAGAGATATTAGAATAAAGGTAAATGAATTATGGCAAAAAAAATAGGGTTGGCAATAGTAACTTATACAATAAATTATGGAACCTATCTTCAAGCATTTGCAACACAATACGCGATAAGAAAATTAGGGTATGATACAGAGATTATCAATATAAATAGTGTGATAAGCGACGTATCAAAGGCTAGAAAGAAATACTTTATAGGTCAATTGTTAAACTTTGCAGAGGTGAGAAGTTATTTTGGTACAATAGGATCAATTATTCAAAAAAAGATTAATCCTTCTTATAAAAAATATTATGGATCTAGAGAAAAAGCTTTTGCTAAGTTTCATGATGAACATTTTATTATAGGACCAGTATGTAATTCCTGGGAAGGACTTTCTGATCATTGTAAAGATTTTGATTCAGTAGTTGTTGGTAGTGATCAATTATGGAGACCAGCAAATATTGCAGGTAATTTTTATACTTTAAATTTTGTACCGAATGATATTAATAAGATTTCATATGCCACTAGTTTTGGGCTAAAAGAAATCAGAAATAATCAAAAAGAAATAGCTAGGGCTTTTTTATCAAGAATTCAATATCTAAGTTGCCGTGAAGAGAGTGGGGCAGAAATTATTAAAAATTTGACAAATAGGCAGGCTAAAGTGGTGTGTGATCCGACTATGCTTTTATCGAAAGAGGATTGGGATTCACTGATTTCACAGAAGCAAATTATTGATGGGGATTATATATTAGTTTACCTTGTCGGCGAAAACAAGGAGCATAGGGAATATATAAAAAATATAGCAGCTGATGAGTCCTGTAAAATAGTTGGTGTTTTACATGGAGCTGGATACATTAAGGGTGATGAAAAATATGTTGATGAATATCCTGCTGAAGTTGGGCCATTTGAATTTTTAAACCTGATTAAGTATGCAAAAAAAGTGTGCACAGATTCATTTCATGGATGTGTGTTTTCAATAATATTCGAGAAGCAATTATATGTGTTCAAAAGATTTTCTGATGCTAATAAAATGTCTACTAATTCTAGAGTGACCAATTTACTTGATAGATTTGGGTTGGGGGATAGACTAATTGAGGAATATGAAAAAAAGATTCTAGTGAAATAGATTATTTGAAGATAAAGGAATTATTGGATGATTTTCGTAGTGAGTCTTTAGATTATTTGATACATGCATTAAATAAAGAATAAGGTTGATAAAAATGATTGATTTTTCAAAAATAGAGTGCACTGGCTGTACAGCATGTGCTTCTATATGCAATAGAGAAGTAATACAAATGGATAAGGATGAGGCAGGCTTTCCTGTTCCGCGAATTGTGGACGTCGATAGATGTATCGAATGTGGTTTATGTGAAAAAGTATGTCCATATCTTAATCCTAAGCTTGAAATAAAAAACGAGGATGAAATTGCTATCATTGCCCAAATTAAGGATTCGGAAATTAGGAAAGAAAGTGCATCTGGTGGAATGTTTAGTGCTATTGCCTTAACAGTGTTAGGTAAAAACGGGATTGTTTTTGGCGCTGCATATGATGATGATTTTAAAGTTCGACATATTTCTGTCGAGAAGGCTGATGATTTATGGAAATTGCGTAACAGTAAATATGTGCAAAGTGATTTGGGTAACACATTTATTGAAGTGAAGAACCACCTTAATAGTGGAAGATTGGTTTGCTTTAGTGGTACCCCTTGCCAAGTAGAGGGGTTGGCATCTTTTCTTCAAAAAGCATATGATAATTTGATATTAGTTGATTTAACGTGTCATGGTATAGGATCGCCACTAATTTGGGATAAGTATTTAGAATTAGCAAAAAACTATTCACCGAAACGAATTTATTTCAGATGGAAACATTATGGATATAAGTATTCGACTATGTCATATTTTGATGAAAATGGAAAGGAAGTCTACTTTAAGGATGTAGAATCTGACAAAATGCTTAGGGCATATTTTACAAACAGTTGTGACAGGGAGGCTTGTTATAATTGTAAATTCAAGAAAAGATATCGTATATCTGATTTTACTTTATGGGATTGTTTTCAACCTGTTTTTTTTGCGAGCGATTTTGATGATGATAAGGGAACATCATCAGTTCTTATCAATTCAAACAAAGGTAGAAAATTGTTAGATGATATTATCTCTAAGAAAATAGTAAAGTATTTATATATTTCACCATCGGATATTGTATATGGTAATAATGAAATGGTTAATTCAGTTGTTCAGAGTTCTATTAGAAATGATCTATTGATGGATGCAAAGCAAATGAATGCAGCAGATTTATTTGAGAAATATTTCCCAGATCAATTCTATAATCGCTTTAGAAGATTGCTCCGCATGTTATTACTAAAATCAGGTTTATATAGACAAGTAAAATATGTGATTTATAAAAATAGAAGATCAAGGACGAATAAACAGAATTGAGTAGAACAAGAGGATAAAAATGTATAGAGTGTTGCAGGTTATGGATGGCTTGGGTAGAGGTGGGGCTCAGGCCTTTATTATGAATAACATAGAAGAATTATATAAGCATGATATTATTTGCGATTTTTTAATCAGGCGTGATAATAGCCAGTATACTGAGTTTGTGGAGAAGCATTTAGGAAAAATCATCCTGACACCCCCGTTTCCCAAAGCATTTATTTCTAATT
Organism: Butyrivibrio sp. WCD3002; assembly: GCF_000424265.1. Taxonomy (GTDB): domain Bacteria; phylum Bacillota; class Clostridia; order Lachnospirales; family Lachnospiraceae; genus Butyrivibrio. Next base: position 19,103 of record NZ_KE384154.1, on the reverse strand, counting down.
ATTTTAAAACTTATCAATATATAAAAGAACACGGCAAAGAATATGATGCAATCCATGTACATGCTAATGCTTTAATTTATGTACTTCCTCTGAGAATGGCGAAGAAAATAGGCATTCCTGTAAGGATAATACATAGTCATAACACAAAAACAAATGTTAAGTGGCTTCTTCCACTTCATCTTTTTAACCAAAAGCGAATTTTGAGATGGGCAAATGTTTTCTTGGCGTGCGGGTTAGATGCTGGAAAATGGATGTTTAAGAATGAAAATTTTGAAGTCATAAAGAATTGTATAGAAGAAAGAAAATTTAAATATTCTCAGTACAATCGAGATTTAGTTAGAAAAGAGTACAATATACCCGATGATTGTACTTTGATTGGACATGTTGGTGCGTTTAAGAACCAGAAAAATCATAGATTTATTATTCGTGTTTTTAAAGAGTATCTTAGTAAAAATGCAAATTCAAAACTATTGCTGTTAGGAACTGGCATTTTAGAAGAAGAAATAAAGGAATTAGTAAGAACAGAGGGAATATCTGATAAGGTTATTTTTGCTGGGGCACAAGGTAATATTTACAGATATTATCATGCTATGGATATTTTTCTTTTTCCATCTCTGTTTGAAGGATTACCATTTTCAATTATTGAGTCTCAAATGTCAGGATTGCCAGCTTTGATTTCCACAAATATTACAGATGAGGTTGTTGTTACAGATATTGTAAAAAAAGAAAACCTAAATGAGAATATTGAGTTATGGGTAAATGATATATGCGATTTATTAAAACAAAGCATTAATAGAGAGGCTTACGCGGCAATTGTAAGTGATGCTGGATATGGAATAAAATCAACTTCAGGTAGATTGGTTGAAATTTATTCTCAGGGAAAAGTACATTTTTAGATAGATAAATAATTATATGGAGTATATATGTCCATTGCATTATAGAAAGGTAAAAAATGAAAATTGGAATTCTTACATTTCACAGGGCGTATAATTATGGTGCATTTTTACAGTGTTATGCGTTAATGTGTTCATTGCAAAGTCAAGGGCATTATGTAGAAGTAATAGATTTTACACCATCATATTTGATGGATGGATATAAAAAAATAAGGCTGTTTGAAAAAAAACGTATTGAAACAAATAATCAATTATTGTTCTTTATCAAAGATACACTATATAAGATTATTAATTGGAACTACATTAAAAGTAGAAATGCATTTGAGATAATTCGTAATCATTCTATTGACAGTAGTATTGGGATTTTAAATCTGTCAGAGGAAGGTGTTATATCTGATGAACTAGAAGTATTCCAAAGGCAAGTTGCAAATAAGTATGATGCAATAATAGTAGGAAGCGATGCGGTTTGGAATGACTATCAAACGCAATGTCCATATGTATACTATTTAGAAAACGTTGATTGTAAATATAAAATTTCATTTTCTGCATCCGCATATGGAATGAGTTATGAGAGGAAAACGGATAATCAGCTAAACCGAATAAAAACTGATTTGTTAGAGTTTGATTTGTTATCATGCAGAGACAGTTATACTGAAAAATATATTTCGAATTTATTGGGGAAAGACATTTTTCATGTTTGCGATCCCACACTATTACTAGATATAAAAAAGTTTTCAAAATATAAAGATGCAGGTAAAAACAAACTTGAAAATGCTGGTGTGAATTTTGAGAAAAAGCTTATATTTTTGATGGGGGATAATAAGCTTGGTAAGGAACTAAGAAAAAATATTGATTCGAATGATTATATGATTATAGGTGTATATAACTATAATAAATATGCGGATGTTAATGTTTCTGAGTTAAATCCATTAGAATGGGCAGCAGTATTCCCTTTTTTTGATTTTACGGTTACAACATATTTTCATTGTACAATTTTTTCGTTACTAAATGGGGTACCAACAATCGCAGTGGATAAGAGAACGGACTTTTCTAGTGTACATAAATCGAAAATTCGGGATCTGCTTGAACGACTGAATTTAATGGAATCATATTTATCTAGTGACGATATATCAGTAAAACTACCGGAGGTTTTAGAATCAATAATGAAAAGTAGTGATATTGAGGTATGGAGAAAAAAAGTTATTAATTCTATAGATGCAGAAAGAGAATCTGCACTTGCTTATATACAGTTGATAGGAAAATTAGAAGGTTGAAGATATGTTAAATAAATCAAAACTCTTAAGGATATATTTGGCGGCTTATATTTTGCTATTACCAATAATTAGGTATTATAAATTACCAGGCGGGAATAATCTGTATCTTTTTTTTGCTAATATCTGTGCTTTAGTAATATTGCTACAAAAGAGAAAGCTTCATATTAATTACAAAATAGTAACCTTATTTGGAACATTCTTTTTGTGGATACTAATAATATCCATATATGCGTATAATTTATCTGATTATTCGAGTATGGTCCAAAATGCAGCTCCACATAATTTAATAGTTTTGTGTGATAGTATTATCCTGGCCATAATATGTTTTGAAGATGGTATGGATTATAGGCTGCTTGTGTCAATGTATAAATATTTGTGCTATTTTTTATTACTATATATATGTTTTCAGTTTGTTGGGATTAAGATTCCTGGATTAACAATGACAGGGCGAATTTCGATACTAGAGGTTGCTGATTCATATTTAAACAGGGGAGCAAATTTCGGGGTCTATCCGATGGGGGGATATATAAGATACTCATCGTTGTTTATTGAACCGTCACATTTTGCGCAATATTTAGCACCTTTTTTATGTATGAATCTATATGGATATGAAGACATTATAAAAAAGAATTTTATTTTGTCCATTATTATCAGTCTTCTAATGGTCATGAGTATATCAGGGACAAGTATTGCTATTGCAATGGTTATCTGGGGCTATTATTTCTTTCGTGAATTAAAAAGTTTAACTCCTTCTAAGATGATAATAATATTGCTGGCAGTATTATTAGCGATAGTATTGATATGGGTAGCATTGCAACAAGCTGGTATTATTGCAATGCTTGAACGAATGACTAATGTAAATGATAATAAAGTAACAGATAGAGTTACGCGTGGTTTTGCAGTTTTTCTAGAATTACCTATTTTGGAAAAACTCTTTGGAATAGGGTATCAATGTGTCTATCCATTATCAATAAAGTATGGTATAGAAGTTGGATATCAAGTTACCAATAATGTAAGGGAATATGTAAATGATATTTCTTCGCTATTACTTTCGTTCGGTATGGTGGGCTTTGGGCCTATTGTTTATCTGGGGATACGAGCTTTTAAGGGCTCAAATAAAGCTGAACTATTGATGTATATATCGTGCTTAAGTATTTTTATATCAGAGTGTACATTTGGAGTTACGTGGTTAATGCTAATAAATATGTGTATTGCTAGTTATAAGACAAGGGGAATTAAGAATAAACAGGCTGGGGTGCCATATGATGGAATATAATAAAGTATTTGTTATACAAGTCGATTCGGTTTTGAAATATCCACCAACAATAGCACTTATTAATGACTTAGTAAGAAAAGGGAAAAAAGTCTATCTGTTTTCTACTTATTTTGATGGCAAAATTCAAAAGATTTTACCAGATAGCGTTGAATGCATAAAGATAGGTAGTAATTATGAATATAATTCAAATCGTTTAGAAAAGTTTAAAAATTTATTCCTGATACATCGTTCATTAATAAGAAAAATAGAAAGATTATATGATGAAGACACTATTCTTTGGATTATGTCAAATATAACCATAAAGCATATGGGGAAGAGCCTGTTTAAATATCGTTATAATTTACATCTATTTGAATTGATAGATTCAATGTATTACTTTGGTAAAAATCCATTAATGAAAATAGACATAAAAAGAATATGTGATCATGCGAATAAGGTTATTACATGCGAGTATAATAGGGCATGTATTACTCAAGCTTGGTTTAATCTGAAGGAGCGGCCCTTAACAATTGTTAACAAACCAGCTCCTAATAATATATGTAAGTGTACAGAAGTGTTTCATGATGATAAAGCAAAGAATATTGTGGATGATTTAAAAGGAAAAAAAATAATATTATACCAAGGAATTGTAGATGCAGAGAGACCAATTGAAGTTATAGCGCAAGCAGTGGAAGAAATTAGTGGTTTTGTTTTTCTTATTATGACAGGAAGTGAGTGTGATGATCTGAAAAAGTATAAGAATACGATTGTAATTCCTTATATTGAGCCTCCGTATCATTTAGAAGTTACAAGCCATGCATATATAGGAGTATTGTTATATGTGCCAGTATACGGTACGTTTACATCTCCACTGAATTCAATTTATTGTGCGCCTAATAAACTATATGAATATTCACAATTTTCATTACCTATGATAGGGAATGATATTCCAGGGCTTAAGTATTCTATAGAGTCTAATGGGATGGGTAAATGTATAGAAACGCTCGAAAAAAAGAATATTATTAACGCGATTAAGGATATAGATGATGCATATTCCGAAATGTCGCGTAATTCAAAATTATATTTTGAAGGAACAACAAACGAAGAGGCTATAGTTAAAGCGTTAAGAAAAAACTAAGGTCATGAAATATATACAAATGATGATGAATCTGGTTTGTTGTGTTCTGAAGGGAGTACATTAAATGAATAAAAAGTCACAACGTTATAAAAGTCTCTTTTCAGATACGACAGCATTTTTGATTAGCAACTTTGCTTCAAAAATATTAGTTTTTCTAATGGTTCCTTTATATACATCTGTATTAACTACTACAGAATATGGAATTGCTGATTTTATAACTAATACCATAAATTTATTATATCCAATACTTACATTGAGTATTATGGAAGCTACACTTAGATTCGCATTTGATAAGGATATTTCGGTTCAAGAAGTGTTAGCTAATTCTCTTATAGTAATAGTACTTAGCGAGATTATTGTTATTGCATTCATGCCTGCGATGGGCATGCTTAGTCAATCATTCGATTTGCTGGAGCCTCTTAAATCATATTGTATTTGGTTTGCAGTGATTTATTTTGGCTTTAATTTGCAGCAAGTCATGTCACAATATATAAAAGGTATAGGGAATACAAGAGTTTTTGCATTTTCTGGTATATTACAAACTGTTGTAGTAGTGCTGACAAATGTTATTGGGCTGTTATATTTGAAGTGGGGACTTACTGCATACCTCTTATCGATTGCTCTTGGTTATTATTTATCTGCGCTTTATATCATTTTATTTGGAAAAATTAGTTTTAGACGTGCAAGGATCAATATAAAATTATTAAAGGATATGTTACTTTTTAGTATTCCAATGATTCCTACTTTGGTTTCGTGGTGGATAAGTACTTCTGCTGATAAGTATATATTGATTGCATATAGAGGATTAGCGGAAAGTGGAGTATATAGTGTTGCATATAAGATACCTTCAGTGTTGACGCTTTTTAGTAATATATTTACTTCTGCATGGACTATTTCTGTAATCAAATCTGTTTCTGACGAAGATAAATCGAGTTATCAATCGGTAGTATACAAATTTTATAATTCGTTTAATGTGTTAGTATGTACAATTTTTATATCTTTTTCAAAAATACTAGGAAAAATGTTGTTTTCGCAAGAGTTTTTTGAAGCATGGCATTGTGTTCCTATGCTTTTGGTGGCATATTTGTTTGCATGTCTTTCGGGTTTTTTAGCCAGTAGTTTTAGAGCTGAAAAAGATACAAAAGGGTTGTTTATAACATCATTAGTAGGAAGCATAACCAATATTCTTCTCAATTTTATTTTTATTATGCATTGGGGCATGATGGGGGCAGCATTCACCACGATTTTAGGATTTGGAATTACGTTTTTTTTACGAGAAAAAGAACTTAGGAACAAGATAGGATTATTTGTAGAGAAAAAAAATTATTTTGTATATGTATTATTGTTTTTACAAGCATATGTAATGGGGAATGAATATAATTATTACTACTATATATCTATAATATTTTCAGTGCTAATCATAGTGCTATATATAAAAGACTATATGGATGTAATCGTAAAGTTTGGTCGGATATTATGTGACAGGATAAAAAGACATTGATGTTATAAGGGTTAAATACATAAAGTCAGTTAATTATGTTTGAAATACAAAGCGGAGAAGACGTGCTATGTTTGTGCTAAAATCGATTCTAAAGAGAATTATTTATAGAGAGAGGGTTGATTCGGAAACATTTGTTAAGTATTTAAGAAAGAAAGGCGCAAGTATTGGTATAGGTGCATATTTTTTTTCTCCAGAATTAACAAATGTTGATGCTGTTAGAATTGATCATATAAAAATTGGAGATTATACTAAAATAACATCTGGATGTACTATATTAGCACACGATTATAGTTCTAGCGTTCTTTTACATACTCACAAAGAGATTCTTTTACCTGGTGGAAATGAAGTTAATATTGGCAAGAATTGTTTTATAGGTATGAATTCAACGATACTGATGGGATCGAGTATAGGCGACAATGTGATAGTTGGAGCAAATTCGTTGGTTTGTGGTGATATTCCAAGTAATTGTATAGTGGGTGGGGTTCCTGCAAAAATACTTATGTCTTTAGATGACTATTATCAAAAGCGCAAGGATCTTTTTTTGCAAGATGCTGTTAGAAATGTTAATCATTTTATTAGAATTCACAATAGACCTCCTAAGATTGAGGAAATTGGTGCATTTGCAACATTGTTTATCCCAAGGAACGATTATAATTTTTCAAAGTATATAGAGAATTATTTGTCTGCTGGTAATGATCCTATAGATGTACGAAAAGCATTTTTTGAATCAGAACCGATATTTAATGGTTATGATTGTTTTTTGGAATACTGTTTGAATACAAATAGTGATGATTAAATGCAGTTATGTAATTAGCTTGTATTTCTGGATTAAGCTTCCTGCAACTATGGTTATTATTCTGTGAACAGAAGTGCGAATGGAGATACTTTATTTTTCTCGAAAAAACAGGTTTCAAGAGAAATTGATAAGGAGTTAATTTAAAAATGAAACGTATAGTATTATGCGCATCTACAAGACCAGAAATGATTAAAATGGCGCCTCTTTATTTAGAAATGAAGAAGAGAGAAGGTCTTGAAACAATACTGATGTCAACAGGTCAGCATAAGGAAATGCTGTATCAGGTTTGTGAAGCTTTTGGTATTAAGCCTGACTATGATCTTGAGATTATGAAGGAAAAGCAGGATCTGTTTGATATCACTACTAGTATTTTGTCTAAGGCTAAGGATTTCCTTAATGAGGTTAAGCCGGATCTGGTGCTTGTACATGGTGATACGACTTCAACTTTCGTAATGGCATTAGCCTGCTTTTACTTACAGATTCCTGTTGGTCATGTTGAAGCAGGGCTGCGTACTTATAATATCTACAGTCCTTATCCTGAGGAATTCAATAGAGAAGGTGTTGGCATAATAAGCCAGTTTAACTTTGCTCCGACACAGTTAAGCCGTGATAACCTTTTACATGAAGGTAAGAATGAATCCACAATCTACGTTACGGGTAACACTGTTATTGATGCTATGCAGCATACAGTTAAAGAGGACTATACTCATCCTGAGCTGGAATGGGTTGATGATAATAAGCTGATTTTTATAACTGCACACAGACGTGAGAACCTTGGAGAGCCTATGCACCAGATGTTCAGAGCTATAAGACGTGTGCTTGATGAACATCCGGATTGCCGTGCAGTGTATCCGATACATATGAATCCTGTTGTTCGTGAAGCAGCAGATCAGGAGCTTGGTGGTTGTGATCGCATCCATATTATTGAGCCAATAGAAGTATTTGATTGCCACAATTTTGAAGCGCGTAGCTTTTTATGCCTTACAGACTCCGGCGGAATCCAGGAAGAATGTCCGTCATACGGAGTACCTGTACTAGTTATGCGTGATACAACCGAAAGACCTGAGGGTGTAGATGCCGGAACTTTGAAACTTGTCGGTACTGACGAGGAAGTTATTTACTCTACATTCAAGTTATTGCTTGAGAATGAGGAAGAGTATAAGAAGATGGCTAATGCTTGCAATCCTTATGGTGATGGTCATGCGTGTGAGAGGATCGCAGATATTCTTGAAGGCAAGGAATATAAACCCTGGGAGCCGACGGTATTGATTCGGTAACCGTGCATTTCGGTAACCGTGTACTGTTAACAAGTCATCACATTGGTACCGTGTACTGTTAACAATTTGTGAACAGACATTGGTGCCCGTCACTGTATATCAATAGAAAAGTCTGTGAACTTCTGTAAGGGTGTACCGTGAAGGGTGTACCGTGTACTGTTATTCGGTAACCGTGTACTGTTAACAATTTAATTCGGTAACCGTGTACTGTTAACAATTTATGAACATTTGTTTGCGTGCCTTGACAAACAATGGGAATCGCGTATTGCCAGTGCTGTGAAAACGTGAACCATGTACTGTTAACACAAGAGAAAATGATAAGGAGCTAATTTTTTAATGAAACGTATAGTATTATGCGCATCTACAAGACCAGAAATGATTAAAATGGCGCCTCTTTATTTAGAAATGAAGAAGAGAGAAGGTCTTGAAACAATACTGATGTCAACAGGTCAGCATAAGGAAATGCTGTATCAGGTTTGTGAAGCTTTTGGTATTAAGCCTGACTATGATCTTGAGATTATGAAGGAAAAGCAGGATCTGTTTGATATCACTACTAGTATTTTGTCTAAGGCTAAGGATTTCCTTAATGAGGTTAAGCCGGATCTGGTGCTTGTACATGGTGATACGACTTCAACTTTCGTAATGGCATTAGCCTGCTTTTACTTACAGATTCCTGTTGGTCATGTTGAAGCAGGGTTACGTACTTATAATATCTACGAATATGGTACCGTGTACTCCGAATTTTTTGTGAACATTTGTTTGCGGCTATTGACAAATGATCTGAATTATACATTGGAAACTTAAATGTATATTTTAATTCCAGTTTGCAAGAGTAAATTCTAGAGGCCTAGAAGTAACTCTTACACATATATTTTTGCCATATTGCTCTTATGATATTTATCTCTATATAATGTTCGGGCAGCTGATTGCCTGCCTGTGCAGATTGGAGATAATTATGAATAATGGCAATCAGAAACACTTAACTTATGATCAAAGAGTAGAAGGGTGTACCGTGTACTGTTAACAATTTATGAACATTTGTTCGCGCGCCTTGACAAACAATGGGAATCAGGCATTGCAGGACTTAAATGTATATTTTAATTCCAGTTTGCAAGAGTAAATTCTAGAGGTCTAGAAGTAACTCTTACACATATATTTTTGCCATAAGGGTGTACCGTGTACTGTTAACAATTTATGAACATTTGTTCGCGCACCTTGACAAACAATGTGAATTAGGCATTGAGATTTGGTAACCGTGTACTGTTAACAGAAAGAAATCGGATTGACCGATGAAGAATTAACTGCGCTGCAATTATTGCTACTAAAAGATCCACAATCTGGGCCGGTGATGGAAGGCACTGGAGGAATACGAAAAGTAAGGTTTCCTTTGGAAAACAGACATTGGTACCAGGTAGTGTTAACAAATTATTAATGTTTGAGCTATATTGTTGACAAATGGAAACACATAGATCATGTATTTAGTTACCAGTTACCGATCAAGGATAAGTAAGGAAAACAATTATCTGTGAGTGACAATGATTGGGTGTTTTGCTTGTGAATACTTTGAGGCGATGGGAAGATATGATGCTTTGTACCGCTAAAATGAATCTTTTGAGGACAAGGATATGGAGGAATACAAGGAATATTATATTGCGTTCATCGATGTTCTAGGTTTTAAGAACTTGATACAGAATGAGACTTGTCAAAAAATCATTGATATATATAAGTCTATTAGATCAATGCGTGTTCTTAATGAACGCATAGAAGAAGGTGGGGAGGAAAAATCTGTTCCGCTTATACCGGATGAAGACATAAATATTAAAATAATGTCTGATAGCGTTTGTATCTATATAAGAGCTGATATACCGGAATCATTATTTGAATTACTCTTTATTTGTATGGATTTTCAAAATAGAATGATAGAATTAGACCCACCAATTTTGCTGCGGGGAGCAATTGCAAAAGGGAATTTATATTCGGATGATGATATTATTTTTGGACCAGGTTTTGTCAAGGCTTATGTAATGGAAGAAAAGAATGCTAGCGTTCCGAGAATTATCATTACAAAAGATATAGTAGATGATTATATTAAGACTTTTCCTGAAATGCGAGTGTCATATAATTTGTTGAATAGAGATTATGATGCATTTTATTATATTGAGTACATTTCAGCGTATGGATTAACAAATCGAGATAAGCTGGGAAAGTATGATGAGTTATATAAATATATAGAAAACGTTTTAAATTCAACTACGGACGATTCTGTCAGAAATAAATTTTTGTACTTGGAATCCAAGGTGTTGCCGCTATTGAAAATGGAAAATAAGAATTAGTTAGTGTTTACTCTAAGCTTTTGGTGATTTTTTGTTTTTTTGGAGAAAAGCTTTAGAACAGTTTAAAAATGCTGGTTTAGAATAAAACGCTAAGATATCTTCATTTTGATGAATGTGAAAAGGAAATATGGCTAGAGTACATTTTTTTGAAGCGATAGAACGCGATAATAATTTTCCAAAAGAATATATAAAACTGGAAAAAATGTGTGCCGAGGAATATGGGAGTATATATTACCACACACATATTTCCATTAATTCATGGATTGAGAAGAATTTCAGACAGTGGAGGAGACGTTCAAATTATACTTCGTTTACAGAACTTCGAGTGCAACTTGGGTTCTCAGCTAAAAACTATGCGATTATTGCCAGTAATATAGATTTGAATCAATATCTCCTGTTTTGTGAAATGCTTTTAAATGTGATTGCTGGATTAAGGGAATACAAAGTCGATTCGTTGGAAAAAGTAATAAAGGCATTGGATGAAACGATAAAAGCAACAATAGAAAAGGCTGGACTTGAGATCAGGGAGATAGATGGTGATATCTTGATAGTAGAAAAAAATGCTGTCGCTACTGAAGTTGCTGAGAAACATGCTGAATTGGCAGAGATTGTCATAGAATATAACCATTATCTTCTTAAGGGCGATTTAAAAAGAAAAAAGGAATTACTAAAGCAATTAGCAGATGCATTAGAGCCAAAAAGAAAAGTGCTGTCAGGACTGAATAAATCACAGACAGATGATTTCTTTTATTTGGTTAATAATATGAACGTTCGTCACAACAATTGTGATCCAAAGGACACGTTTAAATACAATAAGAAGTTTGCAGATCTTAGCCAGGCTGAGAAAGAATCTTGGTATGACTTGATTTATGAGCAGGGGCTATCATTGTTTGTTTTACTTGACCAACAGGAACGTAATAAGAAGATAGATGCTTTTAAAGTTGGATGAGAGATTGATGACATTTTCCAAATGCGTTGTAGAAATCTAGAATAGGAGCGTAACAAAAATTGAAGAAAGTAATGTGTGTTTTTGGCACAAGGCCGGAAGCAATAAAAATATGTCCTCTTGTAAACGAGATGAAGAAGAGGGAAGGACTTGAAGTTGTTGTTTGTGTAACAGCTCAGCATAGGCAGATGCTGGATCAGGTCCTTGAGACATTTGGAGTTGTGCCTGACTATGATCTGAATATTATGAAGGACAGGCAGACTCTTTTTGATATTACAACAAATATCCTGAATGGAATTAAGACTGTTTTGGAAGAGGTTAAGCCAGATGTGGTTCTTGTGCATGGCGATACTTCGACTACATTTGTAACTGCACTTGCATGTTTTTACCTGCAGATTCCTGTAGGACATGTGGAAGCGGGGCTTAGGACCTACAATATCTTTTCACCATATCCGGAGGAGTTCAACCGTCAGGCTGTGGGAATAGTTAGCCAGTACAATTTTGCACCTACACCGCTTAGCAGGGATAATCTGCTAAAAGAAGGGAAGAAGGCGTCTACTATTTATGTGACAGGTAATACTGTTATTGATGCCATGCAGCATACGGTTAAAGAGGACTACACACATCCTGAGCTGGAATGGGTAGGGGATGATAAGCTTATTTTCATTACAGCCCACAGGCGCGAGAATCTTGGCGAGCCTATGCATCATATGTTCAGGGCAATAAGAAGGGTTCTTGATGAGCATCCGGACTGCAAGGCTGTTTATCCTATACACATGAACCCTGTAGTCAGGGAAGCTGCGGAGGCTGAGCTTGGTGGATGTGACAGGATTCATATTATTGAGCCGATAGAGGTTTTTGACTGCCATAATTTTGAGGCGAGATCTTTTTTGTGTCTTACTGATTCAGGCGGAATTCAGGAGGAGTGTCCTTCTTACGGAGTGCCTGTTCTTGTTATGCGTGATACTACGGAAAGGCCTGAAGGTGTGACAGCCGGGACGCTTAAGCTAGTTGGGACTGATGAAGAGGTGATCTATAGTACTTTTAAGCAGTTATTGGAAGATCCGGCAGCATATGAAGCTATGAGCGGGGCAGTTAATCCTTATGGCGATGGACATGCCTGCGAGAGAATTGCGGATATTCTGGAGGGGAAAGAGTATAGAGCATGGGAGCCATGATTGTTTTTTGACATTGGCAATGCCATTTCGCACTTGAATGCGGAATTTGATTCGGTAACCGTGTACTGTTAAATTTTCACTTATATTTTCTCTTATCTCTTTGTATTATAGACAGGCAGTTGATTGCCTGCCTGTGTAGAAAGAGAGATAAGATGAATGATAATAGACCCAAAGGCAATCAAAAGCACATGGATCTATCAGGAATTCAGTAACCGTGTACTGTTAACAATTTATGAACATTTGTTCGCACGCCTTGACAAACAACTTGAATGCGGAATTTAAGGTTAATTGCTATTTTGAATTCTACATTGCAACACTAAATTCTACGTACGTAGAAATAAGTCTTACACGATAAATTTTCACTTATATTTTCTCTTATTTCTTTGTATTATGAATCAGGTAACCGTGTACTGTTAACAATTTATGAACATTTGTTCGCGCGCCTTGACAAACAATGTGAATTAGGCATTGCAGGGTTGCGTGTCATGGAAATATACTGAGCGCCGCATAAATACTGGATTACAGACGATTTATGTCATTTGACAACAGGCTGGAGAGATGTTAAGATTAAGGCGTAAGAACAAGTTGATCAAATAAAAAGGGATGCCACCGGCAACGGTCAGGCTTCCTCACATTAGACTAAACAAGTTAGCCGCCTGAGTCTGCCAAAACCGGGGCGGCTATTCTTGTGTTTTACTATTGCGTCCGATGGCGTATCCGAGACCGAACGCAGGTAAGCGTCAAACAATCCGCCTAGGCTGAAGCCTCATTTCATGCTTTACTTTAAAAAACTAAAAAAACTAAGAAAACTAGTTAGTTTTTTAAAGGAGGCAAAGTATGGATAACATTACCCATGAAGTAAGACTCGCTCATTGGGCGGAGATTGTTAAGCAATGCCAGAACAGACCCGTATTCGGTAACCGTGTACTGTTAACAATTTATGAACATTTGTTTGTGCGCCTTGACAAACAATGGGAATCAGGCATTGCAGGGTTGCGTGTCATGGAAATATACTGAGCGCCGCATAAATACTGGGTTACAGACGATACTTGAATGCGGAATTTAATCCCACATTCTCAAAGATCCAGTAATCATGCGGAACTAACATCCGTTTTTCTCCTTCCTATAATTTCAAGCTCAAATTTCAGTATTTATGAGCTTTTTGTTTGTTGATATACCTCTTTAACAGGAGCCAGAGGTGATGAATAGTCATATATCATATACTGAATAGCTGATTGAAGGTAGCACTAATAAAGCATCCCTTTGTTTGCTCTATAAAGGCTATTTTCCCTTTGATCAACTATGATGGTGAACCTTCCGTGTCTAAAGGGATCGTGTCCCATTCGGTAACCGTGTACTGTTAACAATTTATGAACATTTGTTCGCACACCTTGACAAACAATGGGAATCAGGATCAGGTAACCGTGTACTGTTAACAATTTATGAACATTTGTTCGCATGTCTTGACAAACAATGTGAATTAGGCATTGCAGGGTTGCGTGTCATGGAAATATACTGAGCACCGCATAAATACTGGATTGCAGACGATTTATGCCATTTGACAACACATTGGTACCGTGTACTGTTAACAATTTATGTATTCGGTAACCGTGTACTGTTAACAATTTATGAACATTTGTTTGCGTGCCTTGACAAACAATGGGAATCAGGCATTGCAGGGTTGCGTGTCATGGAAATATACTGAGCACCGCATAAATTGGTAACCGTGTACTGTTAACAATTTATGAACATTTGTTCGCGTGTCTTGACGATTCGGTAACCGTGTACCAAGAAGGGTGTACCGTGTACTGTTAACAATTTATGAACATTTGTTCGTACACCTTGACAAACAATGTGAATTAGGCATTGCAGGGTTGCGTGTCATGGAAATATACTGAGCGCCGCATAAATACTGGATTGCAGATGATTTATGTCATTTGACAACAGGCTGGCGAGATGTGCTGACCAGCTAACCGTGTACCGTTAACATGATAAGCTTTTGGACGCACTAAGAAATGCAAGGGTGTACCGTGTACTGTTAACAGGAATCTGTTGAGCCGTCATCCACTAAAATAACTTCAATATTGTTATAGGTCTGCGCAAGTATTGAATCCAGGCATTCTCTTATGTACATTTCAACATTGTAAACGCTATTATAAAAGTTGACCAGTTTCATCCATTTCGCTACTGAAAAAGTTTACCACCTTGCGTTGAGCCTTTTATGATTTTTTTGTATGAAAAAATCATGAAGGGAGAAAGGTGATGATAGTTGAAATGGATCTCTACTACCAAATCCGCAGCCGTTATAACGATGGCGAATCCATACGGTCCATTGCCAGAAAACTGGGGATATCCCGGCAGACCGTTAAAAAGTATTGCAGAGGCGATACACATCCTGATGAGCGGAAACCGTATCATCGGGACTCTGAGGTGGTTACTCAGGAAGTTATTGATTTTGCCCGTGCCTGTCTTGAAGAAGATAAGAAAGAAAATCTCTCAAAACAGTGGCACACAGCCAAGCGCATCTATGACCGCCTTGTCTTTGAAAAAGGCTTCCGAGGTGCTGAATCAACAATCAGAAAACTTGTCCAAGCGCTTCGTGCTGAAATGGATATCCCACCACAGGCAGACATTCCGCTAGAGTATGATCCTGGCGATGCCGGTCAGATTGACTGGGGCGAAGCCACTGCATACATTGATGGGCAAAAAACCAAAGTACAGTTCTTCTGTGGGAGACTCTGCAACAGCTGCGCTGTTTTTGTTCAGGCTTATTATTCCCAGAACATGGAGTCTTTTCTTGAAGCCCAGCAAAAGATGTTTGATTTCTTTGGCGGAGTTCCTTCAAGACTCATCTTTGATAACGCCAAGGTGGCTGTCAAAGAAGGCTTTGGAAAACATGCCAAAGCAACCGATGGATACAAAGCATTTGCTGCCCATTATGCCTTTAATACTGAATTCTGCAACATAGCTAGTGGAAATGAAAAAGGACTTGTTGAAAACCTTGTAGGTTATGCAAGAAAGAACTTTATGGTGCCAGTGCCAAGGGTAAAGAGCATCGACGAATTAAACGTCAAGCTCCTTGCCTCCTGTACTGATTATATGAACACCCATAAAGTTACCACTAAATCAGTTTCAGCAATATGGTACCGTGTACTCCGAACTTTTTGTAAACATTTGTTTGCGACTATTGACAAATGATCTGAATTATGCGTTTCAAAACACTTGAGTGCTAATTTAAATTCCGGATTGTAACAGTAAATTCCGCATGAACTGACTTTACCTCCGCAAATATGGTACCGTGTACTCCGAATTTTTTGTGAACATTTGTTTGCGACTATTGACAAATGATCTGAATTATGCGTTTCAAAACACTTGAGTGCTAATTTAAATTCCGGATTGTAACAGTAAATTCCGCATGAACTGACTTTACCTCCGCAAATATGGTACCGTGTACTCCGAATTTTTTGTGAACATTTGTTTGGAATATGGTACCGTGTACTCCGAATTTTTTGTGAACATTTGTTTGCAGCTATTGACAAATGATCTGAATTATACATTGGAAGGCATTGCAGGGTTGCGTGTCATGGAAATATACTGAGCGCCGCATAAATACTGGATTACAGACGATTTATGTCAATTGACAACAGGCTAGCGAGATGCTAAGATTAAGGCGTAAGAGTAATAAAAAGGGTGTCACCGTGACGGTTAGCCCAAAACTAAATTGTTAAGCAGATATAATGACCGCTCAAATCTTGTTCAGGGACTGGCGGTCATTTCTGCGTTTTATTGATATCCTTGCCGATGGAGTATCCTAATATGGTACCGTGTACTCCGAATTTTTTGTGAACATTTGTTTGCAGCTATTGACAAATGATCTGAATTATACATTGGAAGGCATTGCAGGGTTGCGTGTCATGGAAATATACTGAGCGCCGCATAAATACTGGATTACAGACGATTTATGTCAATTGACAACAGGCTAGCGAGATGCTAAGATTAAGGCGTAAGAGTAATAAAAAGGGTGTCACCGTGACGGTTAGCCCAAAACTAAATTGTTAAGCAGATATAATGACCGCTCAAATCTTGTTCAGGGACTGGCGGTCATTTCTGCGTTTTATTGATATCCTTGCCGATGGAGTATCCAACGGTAAAGCAGGTAAGACATAAGCTTAACACAGCGATTATTCCGAGGATTATTTCCATTGGTTTAGCCCTCCTATTTTATTTCTAATATGGTACCGTGCGAATTCGGTAACCGTGTACTGTTAACAATTTATGAACATTTGTTTGCGCACCTTGACAAACAATGTGAATTAGGCATTGCAGGGTTGCGTGTCAAAATATGGTACCGTGTACTCCGAATTTTTTGTAAACATTTGTTTTCTGAATATGGTACCGTGTACTCCGAATTTTTTGTGAACATTTGTTTGCGACTATTGACAAATGATCTGGATTCGGTAACCGTGTACTGTTAACAAACTTGAGTGCTAATTTTAATTCCGGATTGTAACAGTAAATTCCGGGAAGGGTGTACCGTGTACTGTTAACAATTTATGAACATTTGTTCGCGCGCCTTGACAAACAATGTGAATTAGGCATTGCAGGGTTGCGTGTCATGGGAATATACTGAGCGCCGCATAAATACTGGATTACAGACGATTTAACATTGGTACCGTGTATCGTTTGTTTTTTGCAAGAGCTTTTTGGAAAAAGTTGCAAAGTATTAATGGACAAACTTGCATGTCCATTTTGGACAAAGTTGCAAGGGGTTCCCAGCACCATTTAGGTACCAGGAAATCCATTGCAGGCTTGTTGCTTTTATCAGAGGTAAGTAATGGAGGTCTTATCTGTTCCCTTGCTTAACCTGCTCATTAAACTGCGCGTTTCTTGTTGTCAAATGGATCCTTTCCATTACGATTCATTCGGTAACCGTGTACCAATGTGGTCTATCTAACGTCAACTTAACATGAATACATATTCAATTATCGCATAAAGATAGGAGGAGTGGGGGCCAATTTGTTTTATTTTTCGTCTCTCACGCCACTTGCTAGAAAAGACTCCGGTTTTTGTTTACTTTTATCCATGCCAAATAAGCCTATACTGAGTATGGGCTTGAGTGATTGGTTATTATTCTGTTTCAATAAATGTTAGAATGCAGTTTTAAGGTTTGGAAAATGCTTCCTACGTATTTGTTTGAGGTTACGACGCTTACATTTTCGGCCTGGCTGAATCATTGATTTTACCTTTACTGATGTAGCCGTCAAGTCGTCTATTGCGGAGATATCTGTCAATGAGCATAGTATACGAGGGAATATCCTTTTAATTCTCCCTATAATAAATGATCGATTGGCTTGATATCTGTGTTTGGTGGCATTTTTCATTTTTGTATCAATAATGTTATCAGCGCTACCTTTTATAAGAGCTGTAAGATTTGTCAGCAAAAGGTTTATGTAGAACTCCTGAAATACAGCGGTTGTAGTTTTGCCGTTGAATTCTTCAAGGAGAAATTTTTCCTTTAACTCATAGTATTTTGACTCTACTGGCCACCTTAAGAAATACAATTCACGGAACATATCCACAGTTATAGATTCGTCAAATATGTTAGTGGCAAGATATTCTGCAGTGCCATCATCAAGTATGACTTCTATTACTCGGATTGGAATGTCACATGTTTTGAGTTTGGGATCACCGGCAAGAGTGGTGACTTTTTCGCCATGGCAGGCGCGTGTGAGTTTGATTTTTTCTTTTAGTCGCATTAGGCAGTAATGATTATTGTCTGTACAGTAGCGGAACATGCTTTCTGAATAGTAGCCACGATCAAATATAATTATTGAATCTTTGTAAATACCAAGAGCCTCAAGGTTTTTCATGTGATCTAATGCAGCTGCCCTTTCTGATGCAAGGTACTTATGAAGCGATGCATGCACAATGTAGTCATCCATTACGTCATATACTACAGAGGATAGTCCAGAAGAAAACTTACGGTTCTTGTCATGAACAGTGAACATTTCGCCGAAGAATTCAAAATTAGATTTACAGTTTGGAACTTCCAGCCTTGAGCCATCAATGGCAAATATATGGTAACCATGCCATGTTTTCCGTTTTCGGATATTTTTGTAGAAAAGATCTACTGATAAATTGAAGAGCTCTTTAAATAATTGTGGCTTGATGTGTTGACGTGCTTTGGATACAGCCTGTTTAGAAACAGAAGGGAAATTGTCAGGTGATAAATCTTCGCTTATTGCTGTAAGATTTTGGTACATTGAAGCTTTGGTGGTATAAAATAGATATGTTACTAGGTGGAGCATTGAAAGTTTGCGCTTTCTGATGAAGTGATTCTTTTCACGGTGAGCTTCCAGGCAGTCCGGAGAAGAGATATATTGCTTGATCTTTTGGATGATAAGTTTGCAGATTTCATGTTTTTCCATACGTAACCTCCTAAATTTGCGTAATCTGGATATGTGTTTCGCAGTCACGAAACTACATCTCCTTATTGATTAAGGGCCGCGTAG
>NZ_AUJO01000008.1 GCF_000424265.1 Butyrivibrio sp. WCD3002 | reverse complement strand
CGCTAGCGTAAATTTTCACTCGGATTAAATAAAACACAAGAGAACACCAAAGTCTGATAAAGTTAAAGGTGACTAAACCAAACTATAAAAGACAGAGGTGTTCTCCATGGTAAAAAGTATACAGTATTTTAACGAGGAATGTGTACCAGTTTTTGAAAGGCTTGAGGATGATTTTTTGAAAGATCCCTCAGATATCGCATCCTACATTACTAAGCTGACAGATGAGCTTCATAAGGCTGGTATAAGAATGATAGAGGAGACGCTTGGATATCTGGATCAGATGATCACAGAAAGTGAGATGAGAAAGCTTTCATGGGTGGTGGACAGACACGAGGCCAAGCAGCTTATAACATCCCTTGGTAGCGTTAATTACAACAAGACTTTGTTCAAAAACAAAGCAGAAGGAAAACGCTCTTATATCATAGATATGCTCATGGGGATGGATCCTCATGAAAGAATGACAGAGGACGCAGAAGCAAGGCTTTTAGAAGAAACAGTTCAGACTTCATATCGAAGAGGCGGAGAAAAAACAAGCATACTCGATTCTGTCAGTAAACAGACCGTGATGAAGAAAATACATGCATTGCAGTTTTCACCCGAAGATGAAGTGTTGGTAGATAAGAAATTCGTACAGTTCCTGTACATAGATGCTGACGAGGATCATGTATCGCTCCAGTTCAAGGAGAAAAAGGGTGATCTGATCAAAGGTGAAAATGGTTATAAGTATAACAGCATGATAGAAAAGCTAGTCTATGTCTATGAAGGTATTGAAAATGAATCCCCAAAGAGTAAGAGACATAGGCTTATCAATCCTCATTACTTTTGCTCTGACAGTACCAGTGAGACAAACGATGCCTTCTGGGAGCGCATCTACGCATATATAGATACACACTATGATATGAGTCGTATCGAAAAGATATACATAAATGGCGATGGTGGTGCATGGATTGAAGCTGGGAAGAAAAATGTTTCCGGAGTCATAGTGACAATGGATGAGTTTCATATGCAGAAGTACCTTGGAAAGATTACCAGCCATCTCCAGGATAGTCAGTGGGATGCTATTTCAGAACTCCGAAAGATCATCATGCAAAAGACTAAGAATGACTTTAATTCATACGTGGACATGATAAAGGAGTATCTTGAAGCCGGTGATAAAAAGCAGGCTTCGAGCATTGAAGAAGGAAGAAAATATATCCTTGATAACTGGATGCCATGCAAAGTCAGGCTGAGTAATAGAAGAAAACTACCAGGGTGTAGCGCTGAAGGACATGTGAGCCATGTTTTATCATCACGAATGAGCTCAAGGCCGATGGGATGGAGCAAGTGTGGAGCAGGAAAAATGGGAAGGCTCAGAGCATACTTCTACAACGGTGGAGATATGCTTGAACTAGCTAAGTTCCAAAGAGAAGAATTAAAAGATGCTGCAGGTTATGAGATGTCATATTTCTCACCTACAGAGGTAATGAAATCTGAAAAGAACAGACACTATGAGCTTGGGAAGTATATGGCTGCTATACAGGGAACGCTTCCATCAGAGATAAAGAAAAAACTATGCATCAATCATCACATCGCTGGATTATAAGGCATTGGAGATGCATTATTGAGCTTAGTCCTCTTGATCAACCGGAAAGCAGAGGAAATATGTATGTCAAGGGTGCAAAGCACCTCTAAGAGGCATGCCCTTGACATACATATTTTCCTCAGCTCAAAAACATACAAGAGGACTAAGCGTAGGGTTGCCATAAGGAAATCAAAAGCGTAATATAAAACCAATATTTCAAAAGCCTGATTTTTTATCAGAGCTTCTTTGGTGGATTCTAACCTTTTATTTCCGTAGGTAAATTTACGCGGCCCTATTTTAGCTTTTTGGGTTGACAGCTTAAATTTATAGTGGTAACTTAAGTTACAGAAGATGTTAGCACTCAATGCGAATGAGTGCTAACACTTAGAGAAGGGGTGAGAGCATGCAATTAGATGAAAGAAAAAAGAAAATACTTCATGCAGTTGTACGCAATTACCTTGAAACAGGCGAGCCTGTAGGCAGCAGGACCATTTCAAAGTACACCGATCTGAACCTGAGCTCAGCCACCATCAGAAATGAGATGGCAGATCTTGAAGAGATGGGACTTATAATCCAGCCCCACACATCAGCTGGACGTATTCCTTCCGATCAGGGTTACCGCGTGTATGTTGATGAGATGCTTGCCGAGAAGGAAGAAAAGCTTGAGAACATGAAGGAGATGCTTCTTGATAAAGAGGAGAAGCTTGAGAAGCTCCTTAAGCAGGTTGCGAAGATACTGGCTGTTGATACCAATTATGCGTCAATGATCTCAGCTCCTATGATCAAAAGAAACAAGCTGAAATTTACTCAGCTTTCCAGAGTTGATGAGGAGCATCTGCTTACCACTATCGTAATAGAAGGAAATGTCATTAAGAATCGTATGGTGGATGTAGAACAGGAGCTTTCAGAGGCCGATCTTTTGAAGCTGAACATCCTGCTTAACACCAGACTTGCAGGACTTTCCGTTGAGGATATCAATCTTGGCCTTATAGCTGCTATGAAGCAGGAAGCCGGAATCCACAGCGATATCATAGGTAAGATAATAGATGCAGCTGCAGAGGCCATCACAGAGGATGAGGACCTTCAGATTTATACAAGCGGAGCAAATAATATTTTCAGATATCCCGAGCTTGCTGATAAAGAAAGAGCAAGCGACCTCATTACTACCTTTGAGGAAAAGAGCGATCTGACCAGTCTTGTGGAGAACACGCTGCAGAGCAGCACCGAAGAGGCAGGAATCCAGGTTTATATAGGTAATGAGTCACCGGTTCAGTCCATGAAGGACTGCAGTGTAGTTACAGCTACATATGATCTTGGTGAGGGAATGCGAGGAACCGTCGGAATTATCGGTCCCAAGCGAATGGATTACGACAAGGTTGTCGGAGCACTTAAGAATATGATGAGAGCTCTGGATGATTTATATAAGAAAGAATAGTACAGGTAACAAATAAAAAGGAGTATCGGTTTTGAGTAAGGAAGTAAAAAAGGACACAGCTGAAAAGACTTCTAAGACTGCGAAGGAGCTTCAGCAGGAAGTTGCAGAAAAGGCTAAGCAGGTAGCTGATGCAGCTAACAAGGTTGCAGAGGCAGCTGAGGCTGAGAGCGCAGAGGCAGAAGAAGATAATACAGAGGATGCCGGAGAAGGCGCCGCTGATGGCGAAAAAAAGAGCCTCTTTGGTAAGAAGGAGAAGAAGAACCCCTTCAAGGAGAAATTCGAGGAGATGCAGGATAAGTACATGCGCCAGCTTGCAGAGTTCGAGAATTTCCGTAAGAGAACAGATAAAGAGAAGGCGCAGATGTTTGACCAGGGAGCATCCAATGTACTTGAGAAGATACTTCCTGTTATAGATAACTTCGAAAGAGGACTTGCTGCAGTCCCTGAAGAAGAAAAGGGTTCCGCTTTTGCAGACGGAATGAACATGATATACAAGCAGCTCATGAAGCAGATTGAGGATCTTGGTGTAACACCTATCGAGGCTGTAGGAAAGGAATTTGATCCTAATTTCCACAACGCAGTAATGCAGGTTGACAGCGAAGAGGTTGAGGAAGGATTCGTAGCACAGGAGCTTCAGAAGGGTTATATGTTCCACGACACAGTGCTTAGACACAGCATGGTTGCCGTAGCTAAGTAATCACTTAGCGTCGTATTTTTTATATTTGTAAATTATTAGATTTTTCATGGAGGTAATAAAAATGAGTAAGATCATAGGTATCGACTTAGGAACAACTAACAGCTGCGTAGCTGTTATGGAAGGTGGTAAGCCCACCGTTATCGCAAATGCAGAGGGTGCAAGAACAACACCTTCAATCGTAGCTTTTACAAAGAATGGCGAGCGTCTTGTAGGTGAGCCCGCTAAGCGTCAGGCAGTTACAAATGCTGAGAACACAATCGCTTCTATCAAGAGAGATATGGGTACAGACAACGGCCGTACAATCGATGGTAAGAAGTATTCACCTCAGCAGATTTCAGCTATGATTCTTCAGAAGCTGAAGGCAGACGCAGAACAGTATCTCGGCGAAACAGTATCAGAAGCAGTAATCACAGTTCCTGCTTATTTCAATGACGCACAGCGTCAGGCAACCAAGGATGCAGGTAAGATTGCAGGTCTTGAAGTAAAGCGTATCATCAACGAGCCTACAGCAGCAGCTCTTGCTTACGGTCTTGATAACGAAAAAGAGCAGAAGATCATGGTTTATGACCTTGGTGGTGGTACCTTCGATGTATCAATCATTGAGATCGGTGACGGTGTCATCGAAGTTCTTTCAACAAATGGTGATACACACCTTGGTGGTGATGACTTCGACCAGAAGATCATCGATTGGATGGTTTCTGAGTTCAAGGCTAAAGAGGGCGTAGATCTTTCAGGCGATAAGATGGCTATGCAGAGACTTAAGGAAGCAGCTGAGAAGGCTAAGAAGGAGCTTTCTTCTTCAACAACAACCAACATCAACCTTCCTTTCATCACAGCTACAGCAGAAGGCCCTAAGCACTTTGATATGGACCTTACAAGAGCTAAGTTTGAGGAGCTTATCCACGACCTCGTAGAGAGAAGTGCTATTCCTGTACAGAACGCTATGAAGGATGCAGGTCTTAATTACTCAGACCTTGGCAAGGTTCTCCTTGTTGGTGGTTCAACACGTGTTCCCTGCGTAGTAGAGAAGGTTAAGCAGCTCACAGGTCATGAGCCTTCAAAGAACCTCAACCCAGATGAGTGCGTAGCTATCGGTGCCGGTATCCAGGGCGGTAAGCTTGCAGGTGATGAGGGTGCAGGCGATATCCTTCTTCTTGACGTAACACCTCTTTCACTTTCAATCGAGACAATGGGTGGTGTTGCTACAAGACTTATCGAGCGTAATACAACTATTCCTACAAAGAAGAGCCAGGTATTCTCAACAGCAGCTGATAACCAGACAGCAGTTGATATCAACGTTCTTCAGGGTGAGAGACAGTTCGCTAAGGACAACAAGTCACTTGGACAGTTCCGTCTTGATGGAATCCCTCCGGCAATGAGAGGTGTTCCTCAGATCGAGGTTACATTCGATATCGATGCAAACGGTATTGTAAACGTATCCGCTAAGGATCTTGGAACAGGTAAGGAGCAGCATATCACAATCACAGCAGGCTCCAACATGTCTGATGAGGATATCGATAAGGCTATCAAGGAAGCTGCTGAGTACGAAGCACAGGATAAGAAGCGTAAGGAAGGCATTGATGCAAGAAATGACGCTGACTCATTCGTATTCCAGACAGAGAAGGCTCTTAACGAGGTTGGTGACAAGATTGATGCTTCTCAGAAGCAGACAGTAGAGGATGACCTCAAGGCTCTTAAGGATACTCTTGAGCAGACCAAGGATCGTGAGCTTACAGACAGCGATATCGATTCATTAAAGAGCCAGAAAGAGAAGCTCATGACAGATGCTCAGGCACTCTTTGCTAAGGTTTATGAGAATGCACAGGGAGCAGCAGGTGCAGGCCCTGACATGTCTGGTATGGGCGGCGCAGCTCAGAGCACAGACAACAGCAGTGCTGATGATGTAGTTGATGGTGACTATAGAGAAGTATAATCACTTAGCTACCATTTAATAAAAGTTTAATAATATAAAGATTGCTAATGCCCAATACATAATGTACTATGGATTGGGCTTTTAGTAATCACATGGCTTGGCTCATTCAAGGCCGGTTTATTAACGGATAATTCCAGGCATAACTTAATTATAGATTTAGGAGAGACACATGGCAGAACAGAAACGCGATTATTACGAGGTCCTTGGCGTAAGCAAGGGCGCAAGTGATGATGAGATAAAAAAAGCATACCGCGTACTTGCAAAGAAGTATCACCCTGATATGAATCCCGGTGATGCGACTGCAGCTGATAAGTTCAAGGAAGCTTCCGAGGCTTATGCGGTTCTTAGTGATCCTGAGAAGAGACGTCAGTATGATCAGTTCGGTCATGCGGCATTTGAAGGCGGAGCCGGCGGATATGGCGGATTCGACTTTGGCGGCGCAGACTTTGGCGATATCTTTGGTGACATCTTTGGTGATTTCTTCGGCGGCGGCAGAAGAAGCCAGGGCGCAAGAAGTGGTCCTGCCAAGGGTGCTAATATCAGAGCCAGCGTTCGCATTACTTTTGAAGAGGCTGTATTTGGCTGCGAGAAGGAGCTCGATCTTAGACTCAAGGATCCCTGCCCTACATGTAAGGGAACAGGCGCTAAGCCCGGCACAACAGCACAGATGTGTCCTAAGTGCGGCGGTAAGGGTCAGGTTGTATTTACACAGCAGTCCTTCTTTGGCACAGTAAGGAATGTTCAGACATGTCCTGACTGCGGTGGCAGCGGTAAGGTTATTAAGGATAAGTGTTCGGATTGCGGTGGAACAGGATATGTTTCAAGCAATAAGAGAATACAGGTTACAATTCCTGCAGGTATAGATAACGGACAGAGCGTTCGTATCCGTGAAAAGGGTGAGCCCGGAAGAAACGGCGGACCCAGAGGAGATCTGCTTGTTGAGGTTATTGTTGCAGATCATCCTATTTTCCAGAGACAGGATTACGATATTTATTCAACAGTTCCTATGTCTTATGCTATTGCAGCTCTTGGCGGAACAGTGGCAATCGATACTGTTGACGGCAAGGTGCTCTATGATGTTAAGGCTGGAACTCAGACAGATACCCGTGTAAGACTTCGCGGTAAGGGTGTTCCTACCCTCAGAAACAAGGACATCCGTGGTGACCACTATGTAACACTGGTTGTTCAGGTTCCTGATAAGCTTTCTAAGGAAGCTAAGGATCTGCTTAAGCAGTTTGATGAGAAGACCGGTGACAGTCTTCACGCAGCCGATACCATTACCGGCGATTCCGACGGTGATAACGATAACGGCGGAAAGAAAAAGGGCGGATTCTTCGGTAAGAAAAAATAAACCTCTGCACATATATTTAATGATTATCAGCCCATCTGTGGTTTGTGCCTCAGATGGGTCTTTTAATGGAAAACTGCACTCTGATTTCTAAACATTGGAATAAGCGACAGCCCCAATTAGTTGTGTTAAAATTATTAGAGGTAAATTTTTTAATAATTTATCTGTCAGGTGTCAAATAAATGGACATATTATATTTTTTTCGAATACTGTTGCCTTTTTTTCTGATTGGAGGTCAGCATGAGATTTTCCGCGATGTTATTTGGGGTTTTCAGTAAAAAGGGGTGTAGTGAGGATACTGTACAACAGATATCCGGTGCCGGTTTCAAATTGGCAGAGCCCTGTGTTTCTGTTGAGGAGATAGGCTGTCAGCTGCTTATACACAATGAAGATGCTGATATAAAAACAAAAATAAATGGTGTAAGTGCCTATGAGTACCTGCTGGAGATCTGTCTTGGTAAAGTTTATGCCCAGGTGGATGCAGGCTGGGCAATGCATGCAGGTGAGAACCCGGTTTCTCTGCTTTGGAGAAATAAGGATTTAGTTAAATCGGTACATTATAAGGATTTTGAGAAGGATGCTGACGGAAGCTTTAGGGAAGTAAGGATTGGTGATGGCGAGCTTGATGTGGGTTCAGTTTTTCAGTTTGCGAGAGCGCAGGGGCTTATTCAGATAGCTGATCAGGACAGCTCTGATGGGGACATCATTGATGACCTTAAGCATTTTAGAGAGAGCTTTTCATACCTGTCCCAGTGTAGGGATGATTCTGTCAGCTATTTAAATATCCTCGACACTGTGACCGGAAAGGTTAAGGTACTGCAAAAATTCGATAAGGTAATAGAAGCTCCTAACTGGGTGAAGTGCACTAACACCTTGATTTTCAATTCCGAAGGTAAGATATGGAGCTACGGAATTAATACAGGTGAGACGAAAGAAATTCCAAGCGGAGAGTGCGACAACTGCAATAACGACCATGTGCTGTCGCCGGATGAAAAATATATTGCTGTAAGTCACGGAGCAATAGGAGAAGGCTTTACATCCAGGATATATATTCTTCCTATCGATGGAGGAGAGCCAAGACTCATAACTCCAAATACTCCCAGCTTTTTACATGGATGGAGCCCTGATGGAAAGCATATTTGGATGAACTCCACAAGGTCCGGCCTTATGCAGGTCTGGAGAATGAACCGGGATGGAAGCGGACAGACTCAGATGACTGATAATGAGAGGAATAACTGGTTTCCGCATGTATCTCCTGATGGAGAGAAGGTAATCTACTTATCCTATGCAAAGGATGAGCTGGATCCCGGAGAGCATCTTCCAAACATGAATGTGGAGCTTTGGCTCATGGACTATGATGGGAATAATAAGAAGAAACTGCTGTCATTCTTTGGAGGACAGGGGGCAATAAATGTTAATTCCTGGTCAGAGGATAGCAGATATGTTGCTTTTGTAAGTTATGAGCTGATGCATCAGTGATTTGTGATAGGCGGAGCTTGGTGCTATTATTGAAAACCATGGCAGAACTTTAAATGATAAGGCAGAACTTTAGCTGATAAGGGGGAAGCATGAGCGAAATGAGAAAATTGAAAACAGCAGTTGTGGGATGCGGAATGATAAGCGATATCTATATCAGGAACCTGGCACAGCTTTTTAGTGTCACGGATCTTGTGGCAATCGCTAACAGAACTGTGGACAAGGCAAAAGAAAAGGCCGGTTTTTTTGGAATTTCCAAAGCAATGACCATTGATGAAGTGGCTGATGATCCTGAAATTGAGCTGGTGGTTGTACTTACGCCTGCGCCAGCCCACTATGATATAATCAAAAAGATGCTCCTTAAGGGGAAGCATGTTTATACAGAGAAAATGTTCACCACAGATGTGGATCAGGCAAGGGAACTGGTAGAGCTTGCTTCATCAAAAAATCTTCTAATCGGTGTTGCTCCTGATACCATTCTTGGAGCAGGAACACAGACAGCAAGACTTGCTTTAGAGAGAGGAATGATAGGCGACGTAACAGGCGGTGTTGTCTCAATAAACAGGAATCAGAACCTCAACTCTGAGCTATTTAGATTTTTGCAGGAGGATGGAGGTGCCCTTCCTTATGATGTAGGCATCTATTATGTGGCGACTCTTGTGACATTGCTTGGACCTGTTAAAGAGATAAGGGCCTTTACAAGTCCTGCGCCGGTTCATGAAAGGGAACTTCTTTTTACAGATGAAAAGAAGGACAGCTGGCAGATTCCGGGCAGCAATGTGGTAGCTGCAGCTTTGAAGTTCGAAAGCGGAGCCCTTGTAAGTCTTCATGTAAATGGAAACACCATAAACAATGAGCAGAATCTTATAATGCTCTTTGGTACAAACGGAATAATGAAGGTGGGGAATCCTGATACCTTTAACGGCAAGACAGAGATTCTTCTTGCAGAGAATGACTGGGTAACACTTCCATTTACCCACGGATATAATGGCGTAAATAAAGTATCAGAACCTATGCCCTTTGATCACTACGGAAGCAGAGGCGTCGGAGTTGCAGAGCTTGCCTATTCCGTTCTTGCAGGCAGAACCAATCGCTGCAGCAAGGAGTACGGCCTCCACTGTATGGAGATCCTCAAGGGCATCGACATAGCAGCAGAAACCGGCACCACCTACGTGGTAGAATCAAACTTTGAAATGACCACCCTAACCCCTGGATACTACTCCACAGTATTCGGCGGTTTCGGCAGAGGCGACGCGGAACGCTCTCTCATTTGATCTATACAGAATACCAAAAGATTTACCTTACGAGAGCATTACTGCCTCTATATAATCGAAGAACTAACAATTTATATTATATTTTTCACATAACAGCCTTGAAATCATGTATGATGCATGATGCTGCGTTTGAATGCGTCGGTACTTAGGTGCCGTATTATGGCGCCTTAGTACCGTTACGCATGAAATCGAGCGAAAGCGTCAGCTGAATGCAATATACATGATTACAAGGCGTTAGGAGGAATAACATGAAATGGATGAGATTTAGAATAAGGACTAATGAGGAGTCGGAGGATATCATTGTTAGCAGCATGATGGATATCGGCCTTGAGGGTGCTCAGATTGAGGATAACGCGCCTCTTACTGCCGCAGATAAAGAGCAGATGTTCACTGACGACCTTCAGGATGCCGATGATGAAGAAACCGGCGTTGACAGCTGCGCAGTTGTGGCTCCCGGTGAAGACGGCGTTGCTTACCTTAACTTCTTTGTGGAAGTAAGCGATGAGAATATCCTTACACTTCATGAGTATGATGAAAACGGTAATGAGGTTGAAGTTTTCAGAACACCTGATGAGATGAAGGCCAATATTAAGGAAGTCCTTGATGAGCTTAGAGAGTTTTCGGATATAGGAGACGGTACAATATCTGTCGATATTACAGAGGATGTGGACTGGATAAATAACTGGAAGCAGTATTTTCATAAATTCTTTGTGGATGATGTGCTTGTAATTCCTTCATGGGAAGAGCCCAGCGAGAAGGATAAGGAAAAGGCAAATATCACACTCCATATCGATCCGGGTACAGCCTTTGGAACCGGAATGCATGAGACCACTCAGCTTTGCATAAGAGCCCTCAGAAAATATGTTAAGGGCGGTGAAGAGATTCTTGATATAGGAACAGGAAGCGGCGTGCTTTCAATCCTGGCTCTTAAGTTCGGCGCAGGACATGCTGTGGGAACAGACCTTGACCCCTGCTCTGAGCCTGCGGTTGCAGATAATAAAAAGCAGAATGATATTGAGGAAAAGGATTTTGACCTGATAATAGGCAATATTATAGACGATAAAAAGGTCCAGGATGAAGTTGGCTATGGCAAGTACGATATAGTTGTTGCAAATATCCTGCCCTATGTCCTTGTTCCTCTTACTCCTATTGTTCCGGGACTTCTTAAGGATGGCGGAATCTATATCACTTCAGGAATTATCGAGGCAAAAGAGGATGTTATCGTTAAAGCTCATAAGGACGCAGGTCTTGAGGTGCTTGAAGTAACGAGACAGGGAGAATGGGTATCAGTAATCTCCAAAAAGTAATGGAAGGAAACAGAAATGTACCATTTTTTTGCTGACAGTGCTCAGTTTATAGATGATGGAAAGAAAATAATCATAGACGGTGATGATTTCAATCACATGGTGAACGTCCTTAGAATGAAGGTGGGCGAAGAGTTTTCCGTAAGCATCAGGGATGAAGATGGAATTCCCGGAGCTGAGGATGAGTTTTCCGGAAGAAAAGAGTATAGATTCGGTATAGAGTCCATAGAGGATTCTCAGCTTGTGGGAGAGCTGCGTTTTGTAAAGGAAAACGGGGCAGAGCTTCTTTCAAAGATATATCTTTTCCAGGGACTTCCCAAGGGAGATAAAATGGAGCTCATAATCCAGAAGGCGGTTGAGCTTGGAGCTTATCAGATCATCCCTGTTTCCATGAAAAGATGCGTTGTGAAGCTTGATGAAAAAAGAGCGGCATCGAAAGTGAAAAGATGGAATGCCATTTCAGAGGCAGCTGCAAAGCAGAGTAAGCGCGGAGCTATTCCTGAGGTTACGATGCCAATGTCATATAAGGAAGCAGTTAAGTATGCTGAGCAGATTGATGTAAAGCTCCTTCCCTACGAGATGGCTGAGGGTATGGATTATACCAAAAAGGTCATTGAGAGTATTAAGCCCGGGGAGAGTGTTGGAATTTTTGTGGGCCCGGAGGGCGGCTTTGCCGATGAAGAGGTGGCTTTTGCAGGTGAAAACGGATTTAAGACCATCACTATGGGTAAGCGAATCCTCAGAACAGAAACTGCGGGCTTTACAATGCTGGCGTGGTTAATGTATACTTTTGAAGTTTGAATTGTAATTGATTGCCAACCGGCATTAGTAAGGAAACGGTAATGGAAATTTATTTAGATAATTCCGCAACCACCAGGGTTTACAAAGAGGTGGCAGACCTTGTGGTGAAGACAATGACGGAGGATTACGGTAATCCGTCAAGCATGCATCACATGGGCGTTGTGGCAGAGAATTATACGAAGCAGGCAGCAGAGCAGATTGCAAAGACTCTTAAAGTAAATGCAAAGGATATTCTTTTTACATCCGGCGGAACAGAGTCAGATAATACTGCAATAATAGGCGGTGCCATGGCAAAGCAAAGGCTGGGCAAACACCTTATAACTACAGCGG
Source organism: Butyrivibrio sp. WCD3002 (assembly GCF_000424265.1). Lineage (GTDB taxonomy): Bacteria > Bacillota > Clostridia > Lachnospirales > Lachnospiraceae > Butyrivibrio. Next base: position 167,419 of record NZ_AUJO01000008.1, on the reverse strand, counting down.
TTGAACATCCTGCGGTTTTAAATACAATGAAATATCTTGAGGAACAGGGCTTTGAAGTGACTTACCTCGGTGTAGGAGAAGATGGCAGGATCAATCTTGCAGAACTTGAAAGTGCCATCAGAGAGGACACTATCCTTGTTTCCATAATGGCAGTTAATAACGAAATTGGTGCAAGACAGCCCGTTGAAGAAGCTGCCCAGATAATCCACAAGAAAAATCCCGATATTCTTTTCCATGTGGATGCGGTTCAGGGCTACGGCAAGTATCGCTTTAACCTTAAGCAGGCGGGAATCGATATGATGTCAGTTAGCGGACATAAGATTCACGGACCTAAGGGTATTGGCTTTTTATATGTAAGATCCGGAGTAAGAATAATTCCCATAAGCTATGGCGGTGGCCAGCAGGGAGGACTTCGTTCAGGTACTCTTAATGTTCCCGGAATAGCAGGACTGGGCCTTGCATCAGAGATGATATATAAGGATTTTGATGAGAAGTCAGAAAAGCTGTATTCTCTTAAGAAAAGACTGATAAAGGGACTTTCGGAAAAACTTCCAGACATCAGAATAAACGGACTTTTTGCCGAAGATAAGAATATCTTAGAGCTTTCGGATGAGGAACTTTCAAAAGCCATAAGAAATACTGCTCCCCACATAATAAGCGTATCCGTTAAGGGAGTAAGGGCTGAGGTTTTACTCCATGCCTTGGAAGATAAAGAGATTTATGTATCTGCAGGTAGTGCCTGCGCAACAAATCATCCAAGCGTATCAGCTACACTAAAAGCAGTAAGTCTCCCCAAGGAGCTTCTTGACAGCACAGTCAGACTTAGTATGTCTGAGTTTACTACGGAACAAGAGATAGATGATACAGTAGAAGCTTTTGCTCAGATTATTCCGATGCTGAGACAGTTTGCAAGGCGATAAGCTTGGAAGCAGATAATGTTAACGTAAGTAGTTTGAATGCATTCCTGAGAAAACAGGACTGCATCGTGGTATGTATTTAGGAAGGAAATTATTATGCAGTACCATGCATTTGTAATTAAGTATGCAGAGATAGGTATCAAGGGAAAGAACAGATATCTGTTTGAGGAAGCACTAGTTAAGCAGATGGAGCGAGTTCTTGAAAAATGCGAGGGCAAATTTAGTATATTCAGAGTTTCGGGAAGAATATATTTAAATGCTGCAGGCTTTGATTTTGATGAGACCGTTGCAGCACTTCAGACAGTATTTGGAATAACAGGTATTTGTCCTGCAGTCTGCATTGAAAGAGACGGAGATAACAAGCTTCCTGATATAAACGGCCTTTCACAGGAGGTCATTAAGTTCATAGATGGCGTATACCCTGATAAGAACAAGACCTTTAAGATAAAGTGCAGACGTGTTGATAAGACCTATCCCCTTGATTCAATGGAGGCAGCAGCTGAGATCGGGGCACAGGTCCTTGATGCTTATCCGGAGATGAAGGTTGATGTTAGAAATCCTGACATTCTCATAAGTGTTGAGATTCGTGAGAAGGTAAATATCTTCTCAGAGATTATTCCGGGACCCGGCGGAATGCCCATTGGTACCAGCGGAAAAGCAATGCTTCTTCTTTCAGGCGGAATTGATTCCCCTGTTGCAGGCTATATGATAGCTAAAAGAGGTGTTGAGATTGAAGCAGTTTATTTCAATGCTCCGCCTTATACAAGTGAAAGAGCAAAGCAGAAGGTTGTTGACCTTGCAAAAGTAATTGCAAAATACACAGGTAAGGTAAGACTCCACGTAATCAACTTTACCGATATTCAGATGTATATCTATAAAGAGTGTCCTCATGATGAGCTTACTATCATCATGCGCAGATATATGATGAGAATTGCAGACATGATCGCTGCTCAGAATAAGTGCATCGGACTTATTACAGGTGAGAGCATCGGCCAGGTGGCATCACAGACCATGGAGTCACTTATGGCCACCAACGAGGTTGTCCAGGATATGCCGGTATATCGCCCTGTCATCGCCTTCGACAAGCAGGACATCGTAGACATCTCCCTTAAGATCGGTGCATATGAGACATCAATCCTTCCTTACGAGGACTGCTGCACAATCTTTGTTGCGAAGCACCCCGTAACCAAGCCTCGCCTTGAGGTTATAAGAGCTCACGAGAAGCGCTTGGTAGAGAAGATAGATGAATTAGTTCAGACTGCTCTTGATACAGATGAGATCATAGAGTTAGAGGTATAAGGAATTTTAGTGTATCAGCGCTTCAATCTGTTTCTGGCAGAACCGGAAAACATGTATGATCCACGAAGCTGCTTTAAAAAACGTCGGCACTTGGGCGGCGTTTTTTGACGCCCTAGTACCGCTACGTTTTTTACAGAGCGGGAGCGTCAGCTGAGTGGAATATACATGTTTGCAGGTGATTGCGGAGACAGATTGAAACGCAATACTAAAAAAACCTGTGACGTAAGTCACAGGTTTCAGTAGTTTTCTAAATAATTGATCTGATTAGATCAGATCATGTACGGCTTTAAGATTGCCAGTACTTCATCGGCGCCATCTTCAGCATGGATGTTAAGATCGATCGGCTTTGAAAGATCGAGTGAGAAAATACCCATGATGGATTTTGCGTCAATTACGTATCTACCGGATACAAGGTCAAAATCATAATCAAACTTTGTAATATCATTTACAAAAGACTTAACCTTATCGATAGAGTTTAAAGAAATTTTTACGGTTTTCATTGCGCAAATACCTCCTTCTTTTCCTTAATAGTAAACGGAAGGACGTTAAAAGTCAATGATAGAAACGTCAAAAATAATGGAGGTTCAATATGAAAAGTGTCGCACTACATAGCCTCGGATGCAAGGTAAATAGGTACGAGACCGATGTGATGGGACAAAAGTTACAAGAAAGCGGATATAAGATTGTAGCATTTGATGAAACAGCTGACATTTATATCATAAATACCTGCTCAGTAACCCAGATTGCAGACCATAAAAGCAGACAGATGCTTCATAAAGCAAAAAGAAAGAACCCATCTTCGGTGGTTGTGGCCTGTGGTTGCTATGTAGAGACTGACAAGGACAGAATTAAAGATGACGAATCCATCGATATCATTGTCGGAAATAATAAGAAGTCTGATATTGTAGGCATTCTTGAGGAATATTTTAAGGAGCAGGAAGAAGCAAAACAGGAAGAGCTTGCAGGAAGAATCTGCATGTCCGATATTAACGATCCGTCTCAGAGATATGAGGATATGGAGCTTACACGTATGCCTGGGCATACAAGGGCATACATTAAGATTCAGGATGGCTGCAATCAGTTCTGTTCCTATTGTATAATCCCTTATGCCAGAGGAAGGATCCGCAGCAGACAGGAAGCGGATATTCTTAACGAGGTCGAGCTTTTGGCGAAGGATGGCTGTAAGGAAATTGTCCTGACAGGTATCCATATAAGCTCCTATGGCCTTGACAGAGGCGGCAGCGAGCTTTTGCAGCTTCTTACAAAGCTAAATGATATCGAAGGAATTGAGAGAATTCGTCTAAGCTCCCTTGAACCCAGAATCATCACAGAGGAATCTGCACAGAAAATGGCGTCACTGTCCAAGGTTTGTCCCCATTTCCACCTTTCACTCCAGAGTGGAAGTAATGACACATTAAAGAGGATGAACAGGCATTATTCTGCTGAGGAATATGCGGAAGGCGTAAGGCAGCTGAGACTTGCTTACGATAAGCCTGCTATAACAACAGATGTGATCGTCGGATTTCCCGGAGAAACAGAGGAGACCTTTGAGGAGAGCAGAGCATTTGTAGAGAATATCAATTTCTATGAGATGCATGTTTTCAAGTATTCTGCAAGAAAAGGCACTGTTGCCGCCAAGATGGAGGATCAGCTGACTGACAGAGAAAAAACAGAAAGAAGTAATATTCTTTTGACAATGACTAAGGAACAGTCAAGAAACTACCGAAATAACTTTATCGGAGAAACTGAGAAGATTCTTTGGGAAGATATTGAGGAAATAAAGGGAAAGAGATATCTTATCGGCTTTACTTCAAGATATGTCAGAGTAGCGATACCGGAGCAGGAAGCTGCAGATAAGGGCATAAAGAGTGGGGATATTACTCAGGGTACGATAAAAGAATTCCTTTCTGACGATACATTGCTAATTTAATATTTATAGGGTAATATTAATATAACTATGTAACATGCCCTAACTGTTTTTATTGCTGGGACTTTAAATGTACTGAGGGTACATTTGGATATAAAAAGAAAAAAAGAGGAAAAAGTGAATGGCAGATCAGAATTTAGGTAACACACAATTTTTCAAGGTTGATGTTGAGCCGGAGACTGGTGTCAAGAAGGTACTTTCAATAGTATATGAGGCACTTCTTGAAAAGGGTTACAATCCGGTAAATCAGATTGTTGGTTACATCATGTCAGGTGATCCCACTTATATTACCAGCCACATGGGTGCCAGAAGTCTGATCATGAAGGTAGAGCGTGATGAGCTCGTAGAAGAGATGCTCACAGAGTATATTAAGAACAACAACTGGTCCAGAAAATAATGCGAATAATGGGTTTGGATTACGGCTCCAAGACCGTGGGAGTCGCTATCAGCGATGAGCTGCTTTTAACGGCTCAGGCCAAGGAGATTATCCGTAGAAAAGAAGAGAATAAGCTTCGTAAGACGCTGGCGCGTATAGAAGAACTGATCCAGGAGTATGATGTCGAGACGATAGTGCTTGGACTTCCGCTGAACATGGATCAGTCTGAGTCAGTGCGCTCAGCGCTGTCTGAAGAGTTTAGGGAGAAGCTTGAGAGAAGGACCTCTCTTCCAGTTATTATGTGGGACGAACGACTTACGACGGTGGAGGCTGACGCCATAATGGATGAAGTCGGCATAAAGAAAGCCGATCGCAAGGAGTACGTCGACATGATAGCCGCACAGATTATATTGCAGGATTATCTGGACAACAGAGGCTAGAAAGAGGCGAAACAAAATATGGAAAAAATTACATTCCGTCCGGAGGGTGAGGAGCCCGTGGACTTTTTCGTGTTGGAACAGACTGTGATAGGAGCAAAATCCTATATATTGGTCACAGACGTAGAGGATGGTGACGGAGAGGCTCTGATTTTAAGAGATGATTCTGAAAAAGGCGATGATGAAGCAAACTACACCATTGTCGAGGATGATAAGGAACTTAACGCTGTTGCCGTTGTATTCAGAAAACTATTGGAAGATGACGATATCGGCCTAGATTAATTCTTATGATAAATCCGGGGGTGGATTTTGAAGAATAAAAACACGACGCAAAGAGAGATACTTACATCTGAGGAATTTAAGACATTATTAAAAGAGCGCGGTCTTAAGGTGACTACGCAGCGTCTTGCTGTGCTTGACACATTGGGAATTAACCCGGATGCACACCTTACCGTGGAAGAAATTTATGATTTGGTAAAAAAGTCGAACCCTGAGATAGGGCTTGCGACTATTTATAGAACAGTTCAGGTATTGAAAGAGCTTCAGCTTATCGATCGGGTTAACTTTGATGATGGAATAGAACGCTATGAACTGGTACATCTGTCAAAAGATGGCAGTCATAAGCACCACCATCATCATTTGATTTGTGTAAACTGCGGAAGAGTATTTGAATTCGAGGAAGACATGATGGAGAACCTCGAACTCAAGATAGCGAAGAAAACAGGTTTTAAAGTTATCGATCATGAGGTGAAACTCTACGGTTATTGTAAAGAATGTGGAGGAAAACCGATTGAATAAAAAGAAAACGAATACTGCTGCTTCAGGACTTCAGGTAATACCCCTTGGAGGATTGGAGCAGATTGGAATGAACATTACTGCCTTCCGCTATGAAGACAGTATTATTGTGGTGGATTGCGGTCTGTCATTCCCTGATGATGATATGCTGGGAATCGATCTTGTTATCCCTGATATTACCTATCTGAAGAATAATGCGGATAAGGTTAAGGGATTTGTCATAACCCACGGACATGAGGACCACATCGGTGCGCTCCCTTATGTTTTAAAGGAGCTTAATGTTCCGATTTATGCAACGAGACTTACCATGGGTATAATCGAGCATAAGCTTGAGGAGCACGGTCTTGTTAAGAAGGTAAGACGTAAGGTTGTTAAATTCGGACAGTCTATTAATCTTGGTGATTTCAGAGTGGAATTTATCAGAACAAACCATTCAATCGTAGATGCTGCGGCACTTGCGATTTATTCTCCTGCGGGAATAGTGGTTCACACCGGAGATTTCAAGGTGGATTATACACCGGTTTACGGAGACCCGATCGATCTTCAGAGATTTGGTGAGATTGGTAAAAAGGGCGTCCTTGCGCTTATGTGTGATTCCACCAATGCAGAGCGACCCGGCTTTACTGCATCAGAGAGGACTGTTGGAAAAACCTTTGACTCTCTGTTTGAAGAGCATGCTAATTCAAGAATAATAGTTGCTACCTTTGCATCAAACGTAGACAGAGTTCAGCAGATCATTAATACGGCCTACAAGTTCGGACGTAAGGTTGCGGTAGAAGGCCGAAGTATGGTAAATATTATAGATATTGCCCAGAAGCTTGAGTGCATTCAGATTCCGGAAAATACTTTGGTGGATGTTGAACAGCTTAAGAGCTATCCGGATAATAAGACTGTTATCATAACAACCGGAAGCCAGGGCGAGAGTATGGCTGCACTTAGCCGCATGGCCAGCGGTCAGCATAAGAAGATTAGCATAAGACCCGGCGATACAATCATTTTTTCATCTCATCCGATACCGGGTAATGAGAAGGCGGTTACAAATGTTATCAATGACCTGCTTATTAAGGGCGCTGATGTTATTTTCCAGGATGTTCACGTATCCGGACATGCCTGTCAGGAGGATATCAAGCTTATCCATACACTGGTAAGACCTAAGTACTTTATACCTGTGCATGGAGAGTACAAGCATCTCATAGCTCAGAAGAACATTGCCATGGGCCTTGGTATGGATAAGGATAATATCTTTATCATCAGATCAGGTGATGTACTTGAGCTTAGAGAGGATAGTGCCAAGGTTACCGGCAAGGTGCCTGTAGGAGCTATTTTGGTTGACGGTCTTGGCGTAGGTGATGTCGGTAATGTGGTTCTCAGAGACAGACAGAGACTTGCTGAAGACGGTATTGTCATTGTTGTATTTGGCATTGATAAGGAAAATGCTCAGCTTGTATCAGGCCCCAGCATTGTTTCAAGAGGCTTTGTATATGTAAGAGAATCCGATCAGCTCATCGATTATGCTACGGACCTTGTTCTTGATGAGGTGACAGAAGCACTGGATAGTGGTATAACTGATTGGAACAAGTTAAAGAATATTGTTAAGGATGTCCTTTCGGATTTCATCTGGAAGAAGACAAAGAGAAGACCCATGATTTTACCTATTATCATGGATAATAATTACTAAAGGATTTTATTATGAGTGCAAGAAGCTTAGGACTTGGATTACTGGATACCATTTTTAAGGTGATGCTTGTTATCGTTGCCATAATGATGATATCCAAATATGCAAAGGTTGCGTATGAATACGGATATAATATTTATAATCAGTCACCTGCTTCTGAGTATGATACCAGAACGGTTACCATCTCGGTTACAGAGTCAATGTCGGTTATGGATATAGCAGAACTCCTTGAAAACAGAGGGATAGTTGATGACAAGTATCTTTTCTGGCTTCAGGAGAGATTCTCTGAGTATCATGGAATGATCGCAGCCGGTACTTATGAGCTGAGTCCTTCGCAGAATGCAGACGAGATCATAGGCGTCATGAGTGCCAAGACGGTCGAGGAAAAAGAGGCGGAGGCAGCTAATTGATTAGCGAAGAGAGAATACGTACCTTTATCAATTCTCTTGATAGGGGTAATGCTCCATTTTTGGATGAACTGGAAAAAGAGGCTCTGGGGGGAAACGTTCCGATTATTAGGAAGGACTCACAGGGCCTTATGAAATTTTTGATGGCAATGTGCAGGCCGGCGAATATCTTAGAGGTTGGATGCGCTGTGGGCTTTTCAGCACTACTTATGGCAGAGTATACAGATAAGGATACTAAGATCACAACCATTGAGAAATTCGAAAAAAGAATTCCTGTTGCCAGGAGCAATTTTGAAAAATATGACAAGGATCATAAGATAACTCTTCTTGAGGGAGACGCGGCAGATATTCTTGCCGGGCTATCTGATGCCTATGATTTTATTTTCATGGATGCGGCCAAGGGACAATATCTGACTTTCCTGCCGGATTGCAAGAGACTTCTTAAAAAGGGAGGGCTTCTTGTATCTGACAATGTGCTTCAGGACGGCGATGTCATGGAATCCAGGTTTGCCGTAACCAGGAGAAACCGCACCATACACGAGAGGATGCGGGATTATCTGTATGCCATAAAGCATGACCCTGAGCTTGAGAGTGTTATTATAAATATTGGTGATGGCATGGCGCTGTCATATAAGTTGTAATTTAGAAAGTGAAAGATGCCGGATGAACGGCAAGAGGAAAGTAATGAGCAGAGAAAAAAAGAAACCGGAACTTCTGATACCCGCAAGTAGTCTTGAGGTGCTTAAGACTGCGGTAATATTTGGAGCGGATGCAGTTTATATAGGAGGAAATTCCTTTGGACTCAGGGCTAAGGCCAAGAATTTCAGTCATGATGATATGGCTGAGGGTATAAAGTTTGCCCATGAGCATGGTGTTCATGTCCATGTAACTGCTAATATCCTTGCCCACAATGATGATCTTAAAGGAGCCGAGGAATATTTCCACGAGCTTAAGGAGCTTGGACCGGATGCGCTTATTATTGCAGATCCCGGCATGTTCATGATGGCAAGAAGAATCTGCCCTGAGATTGATATTCATGTTTCAACCCAGGCAAATAATACAAATTATGAGACCTATAAGTTCTGGGCTGATCTTGGCGCAAAGAGAGTTGTTGCGGCAAGAGAGCTTTCACTTAAAGAGATTGCCCAGATAAGGGACAATATTCCTGATGATCTTGAAATAGAGAGCTTTATTCACGGAGCTATGTGTATAAGCTATTCCGGACGATGCCTGTTATCTAACTATTTTACAGGAAGAGATGCCAACCACGGCGAGTGCACCCATCCCTGCAGATGGAAGTATGCAGTTGTTGAGGAGACAAGACCCGGCGAATATCTTCCGGTATATGAGAATGAGAGAGGTTCCTTTATTTTCAATTCAAAGGATCTGTGCATGATAGAGCATATTCCGGAGCTGGTTGAAGCGGGCGTCGACAGTTGTAAGATAGAAGGCCGCATGAAGACAGCGCTTTATGTTGCTACTGTTGCAAGAACCTATAGAAAAGCCATAGATGACTATTTTGAGTCTGAGGAAAAATACAGACAGAATATGCCCTGGTATCTTGATGAGATTTCAAGATGTACCTACAGGCAGTTCACCACAGGCTTTTATTTTGGCAAGCCTTCCGATGAAGCGCAGATATACGATGCCAATACCTATGTAAATGAGTATACCTATCTTGGTATTGTAGGTGAGGTTGACGAGAGAGGTCTTGCAAGAATAGAGCAGAGAAATAAATTTTCCGTTGGAGATACAATTGAGATTATGAAGCCCGATGGCCGCGATATAGAGACAAAGGTCCTTGGAATTATCAATGAAAACGGTGAGGAAGTGGAAAGCTGCCCTCATCCCAAGGAGGTTCTGTATATTAAGCTCGATCAGGAAACCGAGAAGTATGATATTTTAAGAGTACATACCGCATCTGATAATTGAGTATTTTATTCTTTTAGTGTACAATCATTTGCGATATTGTAATTTCAAATCATAAATAGAAAACGAGGTAGGCATGAACGAGCAGGTCAAGGTAGAAGAGTTATTCGGAAAAAATGTATTCACTTTGGAAAAGATGCGTCAAAGACTTCCAAAGAGCGTATACAAGGAAGTAATTGATGTTATGGAGAATGGCGGAGATCTTTCTCTTGCATCAGCGGATGTAGTTGCTAACGCCATGAAGAACTGGGCAATGGAGAACGGTGCTACACACTATACACACTGGTTCCAGCCTCTGACAGGCATTACAGCTGAGAAGCATGACGCATTTATTACAAGTGCCCGCGGTGACGGACACATGATGACATCTTTTTCCGGAAAGGAGCTCATAAAGGGCGAGCCTGATGCTTCTTCTTTCCCTTCCGGCGGACTTCGTGCCACTTTTGAGGCCAGAGGCTATACAGCATGGGATATCACATCTCCCGCTTTCCTTAAGGAGAGCGGAGCAGGTGTTACTCTGTGCATTCCCACAGCGTTCTGCTCATACAACGGAGAGGCTCTTGATAAAAAGACCCCTCTCCTGCGATCTATGGAGGCTGTTAATAAGCAGGCTCTTCGAATTGTTCATCTCTTTGGAAATACAGCAGCAAAAAAAGTAAATGTATCGGTTGGTCCCGAGCAGGAATATTTCCTAGTAGACTGGAAGAAGAGCCTGCAGCGTCCTGACCTTATCTTTACAGGCAGAACTCTTTTCGGAGCTCAGCCTCCTAAGGGACAGGAGATGGAGGATCACTATTTCGGTGTTATCAGAGAACGTGTCGGTGAGTTCATGAAGGACTTAAACGACGAGCTTTGGAAGCTTGGCGTTCCCGGAAAGACTCAGCATAATGAGGTTGCTCCCGGACAGCACGAGCTTGCACCTATATATGAGACAGCAAATATAGCTGTTGATCATAACCAGATCATCATGGAGACCATGAAGAGAGTGGCAGAGCATCATAATATGAGATGCCTTCTTCACGAGAAGCCCTTTGCAGGAGTTAACGGTTCAGGTAAGCATGATAACTGGTCTCTTTGCACAGACAATGGGGTAAATCTTCTTGATCCAGGCGATACACCCAATGAAAATATTCAGTTCCTTTTCGTACTTGCTTGTATCGTTAAGGCTGTAGATACCCATGCAGACATACTCAGACAGAGTGCTGCGGATGTGGGAAATGACCACAGACTTGGTGCTGACGAGGCACCTCCGGCTATCATATCAATGTTCCTTGGTGAACAGCTTGAGGATGTGGTTCAGCAGCTTATCGAAACAGGTGAGGCAAGACGTTCCAAGCGCGGCGGAAAGCTTAAGACCGGTGTTTCCACACTCCCTGAATTTGAGAAGGATGCTACAGACAGAAACCGTACATCACCCTTCGCATTTACAGGTAATAAGTTCGAGTTCCGTATGGTCGGATCCTCGGATTCAATGGCAAGCTCCAACACTGCCCTTAATACAATAGTTGCGGAGGCTTTCTGCGAGGCAGCGGACAGACTTGATAAGGCTTCCGATTTTGATATGGAAGTACATGATATCATTAAGGAATATCTCACAGATCATCAGAGAGTAATCTTTAACGGCGACGGATATTCAGATGAGTGGAAGGAAGAAGCAGCAAAGAGAAAGCTTCCCAACATTCCTTCAACAATTGAGGCAGCAGAGGTTCTTACAACAAAGAAGGCTGTTGATCTCTACAAGAAGTTTGGTGTATTTAATAAGACTGAGCTTGAAGCAAGAAAAGAGATCATCTTTGAGACCTATGCAAAGACCATTAATATTGAAGCACTCACCATGATCGATATGGCCAGCAAGCAGATCATTCCCGCAGTTATGAAGTATGCCGGAACTCTTGCAATCAACATAAATGCTATTGCTGCCGCAGGCTGCGATGCTTCTGTGGAAAAGGCTGAGCTTAAGGAGATATCAGATAATCTTAAAGCCATGAAGAAGGCTCTTGATCAGCTTAAGAAGGATGAGGAGAAGGCAAGAACCATTTCTGATACAAGAAAGAGAGCTTACTACTGCAAGGATAAGGTAATGCCTGCAATGGTGGCATTAAGAGAGCCTGCTGATAAGCTTGAGATGCTGGTTGATAAAAAGGATTGGCCCTTCCCTACATACGCAGATTTGTTGTTTGAAGGCTGAGAGCACTTGGCGAAGTAATTTTGAGCCTGGTGTGAACGTGTTCCGGCGAGCGATAGCGGAACTTTCTTGTTAAATAAAACTGCAAGGCGCCCTAAACCAGCGCCTTGCGGAAACTAAAAATTTTTTATAAATTTATGAAAAAAGTGCTTGCATTTTTTTTATATCTTACGTATAATCAATTCTTGTCGGTGGGCTATCGCCAAGCGGTAAGGCAACGGACTCTGACTCCGTCATTTCGTAGGTTCGAATCCTACTAGCCCAGTTCAAACCTCAGAATTTGATTCTGAGGTTTTTTTACTAAAATGGCAAAGAACGCGAGGTGCGTTGTGAAGTCTCTTGTGAAGGATTTTGCGTTCCCTGTTTTGTGGGAGCTGTTATTTATAGTGATGTGCATAATGCGCCCCATAAAGACGCTTTATTTGTTCTTTGTATTTTATCTCGTTCTTCTCGTTTATTATCATGAGAGTTTTTCAATAAAAGAGTTTTACGGTAATTTTAAAAAGATCAAAAAGTTCTGGATTCCGGTTGTGATAACCTTTATAGCTATGCTTGCTTTATACTGGGTTAAAACCAATGTGATCCAGAGAAACATAATTATGCTTGATGGTACCTTCAGTATCACCTGGGAGAACAGCTACCTGGGAGAATTGCTTTATGCCATTACAATAATGTTTCTTGGACCTATAGCCGGTGAGATATATTACAGGAAGGCTGTCATGAGGTTCGATACCATTGCATCAACAATGATAAGCTTTGTTGTCGGGCTGTTACTTTGCGGCTTTGGAAGCGCATATCTTCCTCTTGGAGTTGCCGAGGCTGTTATGCTGGCTATACCCCTTGCTCTTTGTTATTTCATAACTAGGAATGTATATGTGTCCATGGCAGCGAACATTCTGTTTATGATGTATCAGCATATTCCAAATATTGTTTATGATGTAGCGAGAATTTCTCTTAGATAATGGTTATAGAAATGCAAACCCCTGTCTTTTATTGAAGACAGGGGTATTTGTTTATGTTATAAAATTTGTAATCAGAAATTACTCTCAAATTCTGATATGGGTATGGGCCTTGCCAGATAGTAGCCCTGGAAACGGTCACAGCCAAGGGATTTGAGGTATTCAAATTGCTGCTGCGTTTCGATACCTTCTGCTACCACATTCATTCCAAGGCTCTTGCAGAGCTTTAGGGATGATTCCAGTACCATTTTGCTGCGGGGATCCGATTCGCTGCCCGCAATGAAGGTGCGGTCAAATTTTACATATTCCGCATGGACATCCTTTAGCATGTTCAGCGATACATTGCCGATACCGAAATTATCGATGGCAACTCTAAAGCCCTCTGTCCGGAATGCATCTATAAGCTCAAATTGTTTTTCCGTGTCATTCATAAGATCCACTTCGGAGAACTCCAGAACCAGTCTGTTTGGATCTATCCTATAGTTGTTTACAAGCTCTTTAAGAGCCTTTAAGGCATCCATGTAGAAGAAGACCTTAGGGGTTACATTAACGCCCATTATAATGTTATATTTGGGGGTATTTTGCCATGCACTCAGCTGGCGCATAACAAGCTCCCAGTTTTTATAATCCAGCTGGGCTATGTGCTCTGTCTTTTCAAGAATGCGGATGTATTTTTCTGAAGGTATTACGCTGCCATCCGGCTTTATCCATCTTGTCAGGGCTTCAACACCTGTTACGGATTTATCTGAATTAAAAAGCGGCTGAACATAGATAGTAAACTGGCCGTCGGACAGATTGTTTTCAAAGGTACTTAGGAATTCCTCCTCATTCTCGCTCTGTTTAAGAAGCTTGTTGGTATAGAAGGTGAGAATATTTTCCCTGTGATCATGAAGAGATTGAAGGGCCATATCAGCTCTCTCAATCATCGTGGTAACCGGAACGTCGGGGTCATCTATTTTGTAGACGCCAAGATGGAAATAAAGGTGATAATTCTCACTGTCAACAAGCTTACCGATCTCCTCTACGGCATCGATGAAAATACCCTCATCAAATCTGTTTTCGGGCATACATAATACGAAATGATCGGCCTGGATTCTGCCATATACGGTGTCGGGACCGCACATTTTTCTAAGCATATCGGCTATTGCAATGAGGACTTCATTTCCTCTTTGTCTTCCGTATCTTTCGTTAAGAACCCTGAAATGCCTGATGTCTCCCGTTATGAGAAGTCTGCCTACATCGGGATCATCCACCAGGAGTTTTCTTATGGCGCGGCAGATGCCGTCCAGGTTAAAAAGTCTGGTGAGAGGATCATGGGTTACTACATAATCGGTATCCGTCATGCCTTGAGAGAGCTGTATTCCTTCTGAGTTTAGAATGGGGACAATGGCTTCACCGGGCTTTGGCAGATTTTCGGTATCTACACTTATAAGCTCAAGTACGCAGGAAAAACTGTTGTCATCGGGTAAAAGGAGTTTAATTGGAATGGATTGGATGAGATGACGCCTGTTTTCATAAATTTCTTCTTTGCTTTGCCTGTTGGAGCTAAGGCATGCTCTGTAGCTGCTGCAATTTGAGCATCTTGAAGTGGCATTCCACACAGAATGACATTCTTTTCCGTAATGGACACCGCCAGATGCATCAACGGTGATCTCGCGGCATTCGATGGGATCAACAAGGCGAACGGTATCGTACATTCGCTTCATTGTCTCCATCATCTGACCAAGATCTTTGTGGGTGTACTCATCTACTCGCATAGATTATTCCTCTTCTTCGGGAGGCTGCTTTGCCAGTGCTGCGGCTTCCCTCTTTTCAATCCAGTTGGTATATACAACGTTAAATATAGCAGCAAAAGGAATTGCCAGCATGATGCCTGCAACGCCGAACATTCTTCCGCCAACAACCAAGGTTACAAGGATCCATATTGCGGGAACATTGAGGGATCCTCCAAAAAGCTTGGGCTTGATGATATATCCGTCCACGGTCTGAAGAATTATTGTAAAAATAAGGAACAAAAGGGCGTGGAAAGGATTAACAAGTACAAGGATAAATGCGCCAATGACTGCGCCAAGGATGGGGCCAAAGGTGGGGGCCAGATTGGTAATTCCTACAACAACTGAAATAAGCACTGAGTAGGACATACCTGTTATCAGCATAAAGAACCAGTTGATGACTCCCACGATAATTCCATCAAGAAGATCGTATGTAATGTACTGCAGCAGAATGTTGTTACACTTATCAAGGAATGCTTCCATGCTCCTGAAGGCAGGCGCAGGAACAAACTGCTTTAAGAGTCTTCTGCAGCCAAATTGGAGCTTTTCCTTACCCATAAGGAAATATATGGCAAGAATAAAGCCAAGTACGACGTTAACAACATTTCGTCCAATACCGGCAGATACGTTGATAACCTGTTCAATTGCCTGTGGCAGCTTTTGTGCAAACTGTGCCAGGAAGGTGTTGATCTTGGATGTGATACCTGAAATATCCAGATGGAAGCTTCCCGCCTTTATGCTCAGTGTATTAAGCAACGATTCAAGGGAACCGGCATAGCCGTCCAGGTTGGATATAAAGGTTGAGATACTATCAATAAGCTGAGGTATCAGCGCTATCATCAAAAGTACAATCACAAGTATTATTGTAGCTATGGCAAGTACAACTGATAAAATGCGTTTCGCATCTGCGTTCTTTAGTCCCTTAAGCAGTTTTTTCTCAAAAAGAGCCACAAGGGGATGCATGATATATGCAATGATGAGGCCTGTTATTACCGGAGAAAAATATCTGCCAAGAACACCAAGAGCCCCCAGAAGTACGTTAAGGTGAGAGAGCACAAGATATAAAACAACTGCGGAGCAGGTTGCAATAGTGTAAGGAAACCAATTTTTGTTAAACCAATCTTTGTTAAATTTCATAATGTCTGTATGTGCATAGAATTTGCACATTTCCCCAATCTATAGTATTTTATCGTTATACTAATTCTAGTCTTTAAGAGAATCTGAATCAATTAAAAAAGTATTAAGATTCGTCTAATTTTAAACGAATAGGAGTTAAGATATGATCAATCACATGGACCGCGTAAAAATGATAGAATTCAAGGATATGGGAGATGAACGCGGACAGCTTATAGTTGTAGAAGGGGCAAGAGACATCCCTTTTGAAATAAAAAGAACCTTCTATATATACGGAAGTGATGCCACTGTTGTAAGGGGCAAACACGCCAACAGAAGGACGGAGTTTGTGCTTATAAATGTTGCCGGTTCAAGTAAGGTAAAGGTTTTGGACGGTGCGGGAAATGAGACAATTTTCTGCTTAAACAGACCCAATACAGGAATATACCTTCCTAACATGGTTTGGAAGGAAATGTATGACTTTAGTCCCGATTCAGTACTTTTGGTACTTGCCAGCGAGCATTATGATGCTGCTGAATATATCAGGGATTATGATGAATATGTAAAAGAGATATCATCTTTTTCTGATGAGTCCAATAATTGAGAAAAGCAGAACACAGATGACACCTGTGAAAAAGCCGCAGGTTATTATGCTCCGTATATATTCCATATGCGGGGCAGTTTTTTTGAATACATACATTGTGGGATCGCTGCTGTTGTATCCCTCGACCAGATCGCCCTTTGCCAGAGCCGCATCCACATCTTCCTGAGTCATTTCAATGTTTTTATGCGTGAAATATGGGTCAGCGATTTTGGTGTTTGTGTATAGCACTGCAGGTTCGGAGGTTCCTGCGTAATAGGCGGCTGATGCAAGAACAAATGACACCGCAAACAGGGCTGCGAACCTTACGAAGTGACAGCTTATGTGAGCAGTTGTTTTGATAAAGGCTTTGTGAAGCCTAAAATCAGAAAGCTCCGGAAGGGCAAGCTCCTTTGCACCGGCAGGGATTAACTGTATCTCCTTATTCAGGATTGCAGGAATTCTATCTGCATTTTTCGAAAGGGTCTTATAAAGCCAGGAGCCTATGAAAATAAAGGTGAGGTTTTTGTAGCTTAGATTAAACAGGAATGGATCGCTCATACCTATGAAGCAGAAGGTTATCATGATAGCCAGCTCGGGCTTTTTATTTTCCTTAACAAGATACTTTATCCAAAGCAGATAGATTGAGCAAACCAGTATAAAGGACACGATTCCCAGCTGCAGGAAAAGATACAAAAACGAATTATCCAGCATGTACCAGCTGTCGGGAGTTTCTCCAAAATATGAACCAAATGGTGTCACCTTCTCATTTGTAAGGAAATAAAGCGCATATTCGTAGCGCTTGTGAAGAAGCTTATTCATGAACTCAAAGGCGTCTCCTTTTGCAAGAAGAGGACCTGCAATTGAGAAAATAACTGTTGCAGGGAAAAGAATGCGTATAAGAGTATTCTCAAGCCATGAGCGTTCCTTTCTGGCCTGAAGATAGAGATTTACCACAAGGTATATGGAAATGGAAATAAGTCCCGTGAGACTTACGGTATAAATGTAGATAAAACAGTTAAGAAGCATTGCAATAAGGGATGCTCTTATAAGTCTGCCGATGTTTTCAGCTTCGTAGAGATAGAAAAATAGCATTATGAGAATAAGAAGCGTTGTGTGGGTTGTGTTTGGATAGGGATAGCCCAGTGAGTGGCGAAGAAGGAAGCCAAAGCCATTACGTTTATTCATGTGGTTCAGTTCTGTTATTATGTCTGTCACGGATAAGACATATAGCACAGGATAGGATATTCCAAGAATGTAGAGACCGAGTCTCATGACTTTTTTCTCATTTATACCCTTCATAGCCAACATCATGGTAAAGTATATTAGAAGACCCTTTTCGCCGGAACAGATGTAGGTCAGTGATCCGGCACCCAGAAAGCAAATGATAACAAGACATTCTGCCAGTGTGTGCTTTGTGGAAATGAGTTTAAGTCCAAACATTGCTGCACCTGCCACAAGGAGCAGGTTATAGATGGTCTGGCCGTCATAGAAGCCTGCAGCGCGGGCGCCAAAGAGAATCAGGAAGTATATATAGTAAAAAAGCTCAGAGGCGATTATTCTGTTACCGTATGTTTTGGATATTTCCATGTGATAATAGGGTTCCTTTCATCTAGCCAATAATATTAAAAGGATTATAGCATATATGCACGATTTAATGATTAATGAATTGAAGAATGTGCTTGTTGCCTTCATTTGTACGTGGGGGCTTCAGCTCCTTACGGGTATCACTGTAAGAAACCCACTGACGATTGTTTATTTTGTCATTTTCTGGATACTTGGATGCTGTAAGGATGGCGAAAGGAGTAATTCAGTCAGGGCAATAACAGCTGTGGTTTCCCTTGCGCTTGCAGGTCTGATTACTCTTTTTATCGGAAGAGAAGCAGTACTTGGTTTTGACAGCGGATTATTCAGGCTAATCGGAATTGTGATAATTTTTACCGGACTTTTTCTGGTTTTTTATAGCATGATAAAATTGCCTGCTTTAATAAAGAATGTTTTGAGCAGAGATTTTACCTTTCTTTTGAATAACAGGAAGGCTACAAAAAAAACTGTTGAGGGCAAGGTGTTTGAGCTTAGCGATATTATGGTTGTGGCTATTTCTGCATTGATCTGCTTTTTATGCTATTTGCCCTATTTTCTTTATGAATATCCGGGAATAATGACTGCGGATTCTCTGGTGCAGTATGAGCAGATAATAGGTGTTACACCCTGGTCAAATCATCACCCTGTGGTTCATACCCTTGTGATTTCTTTTTTCTACAGGCTTGGGATGGCGATTACGGGAGATATAAATAATTCCATCAGTTTCTATACGGTTGCACAGATGATTTTTATGTCTGTTTGCTGTGGCAGGGTGGTGCTTCAGGTGAAAAAGGTAATTGGTAATGTCGCAGGACCTGTGCTTGCTCTTGCCTTCTTTGCACTGGTTCCATTTAATGCGGTATTTGCAGTTACACTGTGGAAGGATGTTCCCTTTGCCGGAATAGTCATGCTTACAGGCTGTGTTCTTTCTGATTTGGCAGCAGGCGGAAAAATAAAAATCGGAGATTGCTTAAAGCTGTTTGTGCTTTTTGTGTTGTTGTCCCTATTTAGGTCAAATGGCTGGTATGCCTTTATTTTGTGCATCCCATTCATTCTTTATTTTTTCAGGGAGAGTTTTGCAAGGCTTGCAATTACCATAGCGGCAGCAGTCATATTTGTTGTTATGGTGAAGGGACCTGTCATGGAAGGAGCAGGGGTAACCCAGCCGGATTTTACAGAGTCGCTTTCGGTTCCTGTTCAGCAGGTTGCAAGAGTTCTTGTTAATGATAGAAAAATTAGCGATGAGGATATGAAGCTCATCACGGATGTAATAGATACTACCTATATTCATGAGCTTTATGCTCCGGACTTTGCGGACAACATAAAAGAGCTTGTAAGGGCGGGACATCCGGAGGTCATTGAAAATAATAAGGGCACCTATCTTGGGCTTTGGCTAAGGCTTTTGACAAAATATCCACTTGATTATATAAGGGCATGGTTTGACCTTGTGGGCGGATATGTGTATACTGATTTTTCCTACGCTGTCGGAGATGCTGACGGAATAATGGCAAACGGATATGGTCTTGTTCCGACGCCCCTTATCGGAGGTAAGGCTGTAATAAAGGGAAAAGAGATACTTATAAAGCTTGGAGGCTTTGTTCCGATATATGGAATGCTGTGGTGCGCGGGGGCATATACCTGGCTTGTGATATTTTCGCTGATAGCTGTACTTGGAAAAGGCGGAAATAAGAGATGCGCCGTGATTATGATACTTCAGGCTGCCATGATAGCAACGCTGCTTATTGCTGCGCCTGTAATAGATTTCAGATATGAATATGCGGTGGTGATGCTAATGCCGCTTACGGTGTCGATATGTGTTATCATAAATAGAGAAAAAACAGCTAAGGAGCTCTGAGAAATGTACTCGTTTGACTCAAGGATCAGATACAGCGAATGCGATATAAACGGATTTCTTACAATAGAAGGGCTGATTGATTATTTTCAGGATTGCTCGACCTTTCAGACCCAGGAAGGACCTGCAACCATGGAAGCCATGGAAAAGCTTGGCATAGCGTGGGTAATTAACAGCTGGCAGGTAAATGTAAAACGTCTCCCAAAGCTTGGAGAGAACGTTACTATAGGAACGGTTCCCTATGAGCTTAAGGCGTTTTTGGGCCTAAGAAATTTTTTCATGAAAACAGCGGAGGGTGAAGAGCTTGCGGTGGCAAATTCCGTGTGGTCACTGCTAAACCTGGAGAAGGGAACGCCCTACAGAATAAATGATGATATAATTAAGACCTATCCACTCGATGAGAAGCTTCCCATGGATTACGCTTCAAGGAAAATTGCAGAGCCCCGGGATGGCAGGAGATTTTCTGTAAAGGAAAGGAAGGTGGGACTTCATCATCTTGATACGAATCATCATGTAAATAATGGACAGTACATCAGGATTGCCCTTGCTGCAATAGAGGAGTTTTCAGATAAAGAGAAGGCGGATGCCTTAAGGGCTCTTGCAAAAAACAGGAAGAATTTCATGGTAAGAGCCGAGTACAGGCAGCAGGCCCATTTAGGAGACATAATACATCCGGAAATAGTCATGGCAGGTGACGATACAGATACTGACGGCTGCGTTGTCCTGCTAAAGGATGATGAGGGGAAACCTTATTCAATAGTGGAACTTAAACAATTGTGATTTTTTAAAGGAGTTATAACGTGCTTAGAATTGGTGAAAAGCAGGAACTTGAGATAATTAAAAAAGTAGATTTTGGTGTATATCTTGCAGAAAAGCAGGGAGAAGAGGATAAGGTTCTTCTTCCTAAAAAGCAGGTGCCCCAGGATGCTGAGATAGGCGATGTGCTGTCAGTTTTCCTATATAAAGATTCTGATGACAGACTTATCGCAACCACCAGAATTCCAAAGCTTATGCTTGGCGAAGTTGCCATGCTTAAGGTTAAGGATGTGGGTAAGATCGGTGCATTCATGGATTGGGGACTTGAAAAGGATGTACTTTTACCCTTCAGAGAACAGACAAGAAAGGTAAAGAGCGGCGAAGAGGTTCTGTGTGCTCTTTATGTGGATAAGTCAGGAAGACTTGCCGTTACAATGAATGTGTACGAGTTCCTCAGAACAGACAGTCCTTATCATAAGGATGACAGAGTAACAGGAACGGTATATGAGACCAGCAACAATTTTGGTGCCTTTGTTGCGGTAGACAATATTTTCTCCGGGCTTATTCCTAAGAAGGAGCTTTACGGGGATATCAGAATCGGTGACCAGATCACAGCCAGGATCACTGAGATAAGAGAGGATGGAAAGATCACCCTCAGTATCAGAGAGAAGGCATATCTTCAGATTGATTCGGACGCTGAAAAGATTCTTTCCAGAATGGAAGAGGAGGGCGGAAGACTGCCCTTTACCGACAAGGCTGATCCTGAAAAGATCAGAACCGAAATGGGAATGAGTAAAAACGAGTTTAAGCGTGCTGTGGGACATCTCTTAAAAGAGGGCAAAATAAAGATAGGTGAATCCGATATCACTCTTATCTGATGCCTGATTCAAGCTCACGCTCCATGGCTTCCTTATAGGAAGCGTTGTCGGAGGTCAGATTTTTTCCGACGGTTCCGGAATAAATAAGATAAAAGAATAAAAGCGGTAAAACCAGCCTGAGGAATATCCTCAGGCGATTTTTTTTGAAAAGCTCCCTGGTATCAAAAAGAAGCTTGTGATAACCGACAGCAGCCATGGGCATGGTCAGCACAAAATACGGAAGTGTATACTGGGACTTTGCCTCCCACATGATATGGAAAAGAAATCCGCCGATGATGGTAGTGGCGAGAACTTCAAAACCAAAGCCTGTATTTTTGCTTTTGAAGACCAGAAACAAAAGGCAACCAAGCAGTATAAAGAACTGCAGACTGTTAAGAAAGCCTATTTGCAAAAAGTAGTTGTCATAGGTAAGAAGACTGGAGATGAGGTTATTTTTGTTTTGGTCATTCTTCGTGGGCCTTATTATCCAAAGAGCCTCGTAGCTTGGATCATTCCATTCTGAGGACAATTTCCTCGAGAAGAATTCCAGGCAGTCGTAGGGATTGTCCTTGAAGTAATTCATTCTGTCCTTAATGGCATTCAGTGCGATCTGTTTGTTTATATCAGGGTTGTAGCAGCTCTGCCGGTAGCTGTCCTTATTAAAGCCGTTGTACCAGCCCTCAGCCAGCTCGCTGTCCTGAAGACCCATGGCGATCCATGAATAAGAAGATGCTCCTTTTCCTACATCAATGCCTGTCATCTTCTGCACAATCATAGAAGGTGCCTTTGCCTGAATTAAAAAAGCTACAATAAAGAGAGTGGGAAGTGTAAGCAGAATGGCCTTTTTACATCTTATAGTTGCTATGACAATGTAGATGAAAATAGCAATGAAAAAGATCAGGTAATTGGACTTAAGCAGCATTGCCACAAGAATGGACAGTGCTGATAAGATACAGTTTTTTATGGATTTATTTTTTTCAAACCTAAGTGCATGATAAATGGCGCTGACAGACAGAGCGAGGCCCGGAATGGTTCCATATACGAAGGTACAGTAGATATGCATTGGATAAAAAACTATACCCAAAAGTAATACCATAAGCTGCGGCGCTGCGCTGTCTTCATATAAAAGACCTGTTATGTCACAGAGGCGCTTATAAAAAAGCACAAGGAAAAGGGCATTCATTATCTGGAATGCCAGGAAATTACCAAAGCCGAAGATGCTGAAGAAAACATAGCTAAAGAGGACCAGACCTATCTGATTAGGGTAGGTGTGGATATATCCGCCCTCCATAAAAAGACTGTAGTCAAAATGTCGAAGACCATAGGCAGCCTGCTGGACAAAGGCCTGATCCGATACCGGGGGCAGAGAGGAAAAATATACAAACAGGGTTGATACAACAAAGATAATCGTCAGCATAATAGCTTTTGCTGTAGACAGATCCTTTTTGTTTTTCTCCTTTAAAAGATCCTTAAAAAAAGAGGAATTGCCAATCAGTAATGTGATCGCAAGAATGGCTGCAGTGAAGATGGCATGAATATATATATTGTCTTTCAAAAAATATGTTTTCTCATTGTTGTCCACAAGGCAGGTCACTGTCGCTGAAATATACACAAAAAAGGCGAGAATGATCAGAGAAATAAAAGAGATAAGTATATTAAATGTTTTGGATATAAAACCGTCTGGTTTACTGATTTCCATATTATATAGACATCTCCGTCGTCTTAGAATTTGTCTATATAATAACATAAGTCACCGCAAAATGCGGTGACTTATTGCTGCCATGGCTTAGACTCTTAAATCAATATTAGCTCCTACATCCGGGTTTACGGACAGTTCCATTGCAGAAGTGTCTATCATTTCGGCGACGGCGCCACCGACATCCGAAAGAGTATCAAGGCTGTTTTTGAGCATTGCTGTGCCAAAATCAGTCTGGACTTTGCTTAATGATAAAGCCATGGATAATTCGGGTATGTCCATATAGCCACCTCCTTTTACTGCTTAAGTGGATACATCCATGTATTTTCGCTATACACGGCCCTCATAAAAAGAAAGCTAATATCCTAATTTGTATATCGATAAAGAGGCTATAGATGTTTATTGGGAAAATTCAACAAAAATTAAGTATTTTTTTGTGGATTTTTATGCAATTATCGAGTAGAATATAATCAACTATATTTATGTAATATGCATAGGAGAGCATTATGATTTCAAATCAGATCCTTCAAAACACAATAGATGGATTGAAAGGCATAGCACACGTGGATCTGTGCGTCCTTGATGTCGACGGGGGAGAGGTGGCTGCCACAAGACCGGACTTTGGCCTTGTGACGGATTCAGTTAGGGATTTTGTGAGATCACCTGCAGACTCCCAGGAGGTACAGGGACATCAATATTTTAAAATATATGACGAGCAGCAGTTGGAGTATATTCTGGTAGCTGCAGGCAGTGGTGAGAGCACCTATATGATAGGCAAAATGATTGCATATCAGATTCAGGGACTGCTGGTAGCCTACAAGGAGCGCTTTGATAAGGATAATTTCATAAAAAATCTGCTTCTTGATAACCTGCTTTTGGTAGATATTTACAGTAGGGCAAAAAAACTTCACATTCCTTCTGATGCAAAGCGTGTTACAATGATAATTGCTGCCGAGAAGGTAAGAGAAAATAATGTCCTTGAGATGGTACGCTCATACGGCGCCGGTAACGGTGGCGACTTTGTAACAGAAGTAGATGAGGACAATGTCACTGTTGTTAAGGATGTGACCGAGTTTAAGTCAGCAGAGGAAATCTCAGCTTCAGCTCAGCAGCTTCAGGAGCACCTTGAAAGCGCAGGCATTAAGAATGTTCATATCGCTATAGGTACTGTTGTAGGTGAGATCAAGGAGGTGAGCCGTTCCTATAAGGAAGCCAAGATGGCTCTTGATGTAGGAAGGATCTTCTTTGAGGAAAAGGGTGTAATCAGCTATGGCGAGCTTGGAATCGGAAGACTTATTTATCAACTTCCCATTCCTCTTTGCAAGATGTTCATAAAGGAGATATTCGGCGGCAAGAATCCCGACGGATTCGACCAGGAGACCTTGTCCACAATCGACAAGTTCTTCGAAAACAACCTGAATGTATCCGAAACATCAAGACAGCTGTTCATTCACAGAAATACGCTTGTGTACAGGCTTGATAAGCTCCAGAAGAGCACAGGCTTAGACCTTCGCGTCTTCGACGACGCCATCACATTCAAGATCGCACTGATGGTAGTACGGTATATGAAATACATGGAGCGATACTAGAAGACCAAAGTCATGAGCAGCTGTGCTTGCACGAAGCTGATTATGACCTTGGGATTCGAACGGACATGAGTAAGTAGCGCGATAGCGCGGATTACGAATGGCCGTAGGATTGCGGGAGCTCGAAGAGCGTAGCAATCCGTAGTATCGCGTTAACCTAAAACAATCAATATTTTTAGCAAGGGAAAAAGGTATGGAAAAAGTTAGAAGAAAGAGAGTAGCGCGTCCTGTCGGGGAGGACGACATTATCACGCTTGAAAACGTGACTAAGTCCTATTCCACGGGCGCTCCGGCACTTAACGGGGTCACCCTTCATATCAAGAAGGGTGAATTTGTTTTTATAGTAGGAGACAGCGGTTCCGGTAAATCCACCCTGATCAAGCTCCTGCTTCGGGAGCTTGTTCCCTCCGACGGTAAGATCACCGTTATGGGACAGGATCTTGGAAGAATGCGACACAGAAACATTCCCAAATTCCGCAGAAAGCTTGGAATCGTATTCCAGGATTTCAGACTTTTGATGGACAGAAATGTTTATGAGAACGTTGCATTTGCTCAGAGAATCATTCAGAAATCCTCAAGAGACATCAGAAAAAATGTTCCGTCAGTGCTGGCTACAGTGGGCCTTGCCGGAAAATATAAGAGTAAGATAAAAGCCCTTTCAGGTGGTGAGCAGCAGCGAGTTGCCATTGCAAGAGCCATGGTCAATAAGCCGGAAATCCTGCTTGCAGATGAGCCTACCGGTAACCTTGATCCCAACAACTCATGGGATATCATGAAGCTCATGGAACAGATCAATGCAAACGGCACAACGGTTATCATCGTTACTCATAACAGAGAGATCGTTAATGCCATGCATAAGAGAGTTATTACTATGAAAAAAGGCGTCGTGATTTACGACGAAGAAGAGGGTGAGTATCACGATGAGGATGAGTAGTTTTTTCTATACACTGGGACAGGGCTTTAAGAATCTTAGCAGAAACAGATGGTATACACTTGCATCTGTTGCAACAATAAGTGCCTGCCTGTTCCTGTTTGGTATTTTTTATTCACTGGTTTCAAATTTCCAGCATGTTGTAAAGACCGCTGAGGAAGGCGTATCCGTAACAGTTTTCTTCAATGAGGGTACAAGTGAAGAGGTAATGCTTGCGGCTAAAGCTCTTATTGAGAAGAGACCCGAAGTCAGCAAGGTAGTGTATATATCCGCTGAGGAAGCCTGGGAAGGCTTTAAGACAGATTACCTTGGGGAATACGCTGACGGCTTTACCGAGAATCCCCTTGAGGACATGGGAAATCTTCAGATTTACCTTAGCGATGTTTCAATGCAGCCTGCACTTGTAACCTATCTGGAGTCCATAAATGACATACGGACCGTCAACAGATCTGAGGTTACTGCTTCAATGCTGAGCGGCATTAACAGCCTTGTTGCTTATGTTTCAATGGGTATTATCGGAATACTTCTTCTTGTATCAATTTTCCTTATCAGCAACACGGTTACAATAGGAATTGCTGTAAGAAGGCAGGAAATAGAGATAATGAAGTACATTGGAGCGACAGACTTTTTTGTACGTGCACCCTTTGTAATTGAGGGTATACTGATCGGTCTGTTTGGCTCAGTTATACCGCTTGTGATCATATATGTGATTTATAATAAAGCGTCATATTATCTGGCAGAGAGATTTTCAATGCTCAATTCAATTCTTGATATTCTGCCGGTAAATACTATATTCGAAGCTCTTTTACCTATTTCGATTCTTATAGGTGTCGGAATTGGATTTATGGGAAGTGTGACGACAGTTAGGAAGCATTTGCATGTATGATTACCGATTAAGGAAAAACAGCAACAGAATATTGTCGGTTTTACTTGTCTGTGCAATGCTTCTGGTATGCGGAAAAAATGCCGCAATACCATCGATAGCGGCTGTTACCAAGGAGAGTATCAAGCAGAAGGAGAATCAGATAGCTGATGCAAAAAAAGAGAGGGAGAGCATGAAAAACTCCCTGACTGATCTCCAGGCTGTTAAGAAAAATCTCGAGGCTGAAAAGTCGGATCTTAATAAGTATATTACTGAGCTGGATGCAAACCTTACTCAGATTCAAAACAATATAGATGAGCTACAGGGTAAGATTGAAGAAAAAGAGCAGAAGATTGAAGAGACTACCGCTGAGCTTGAGGAAGCTGTAGAAACTCAGAATAAGCAGTATGAAGAAATGAAGGATAGAATCCGTTTCATGTATGAAAAGGGTGAGACTATTTATTTTGAACTGCTGGCCGAGTCGAATTCCTTTGGCGATATGCTGAATAAGGCTGATTACATCGAAAAGCTCTCTGCTTATGACAGACAAAAGCTTGAGGAATATATTGCACATACCGAGCTTGTGGAAATGACCAAGACCGCTTTGGAGGAAGAGAAGGAGACGCTTGATCAGGCAAAGGCCGATCAGCTTATAGAGCAGGATAACATGCAGAATCTCCTTGCTCAGAAAAACAGTGAGGTCAGTAAGGTTTCTTCCAATATAGCCGATAAAGAAGCAGCTATCAAGGAATACGAGGCACAGATTGCAGAAGAGAATGCAACAATCGCTGCTTTGGAAAAGGCTGTTGAAGCCGATAAGGCTGAGCTTGCTGCACAGAATGCAAGAAAATATGACGGCGGAATGTTTACATTCCCATGTCCTTCATATACCAGAGTATCGGATGATTACGGTATGAGAATGCATCCAACATTGGGGATTCAGAAGATGCATAATGGTATAGATCTGGCTGCGCCAAGCGGCTCTGCAATTCTTGCGGCCTATGATGGCAAGGTTGTGGCAGCAGCGTATAATTCATCCATGGGTAACTACGTAATGATCGACCATGGAAGCGGCTTATATACCATCTATATGCATGCGTCATCACTGAGTGTGTCCACAGGCGCAGAAGTAACGAAGGGACAGAAGATTGCAGCTGTCGGTTCTACAGGAAGATCCACGGGACCGCATCTGCATTTTGGAGTAAGATCCGGGGGTAATTACGTAAGTCCCTGGAACTATTTAAAGTAAGGAAGAATGGCAATGGAATCAGGATCAAGCAAAAAAACTCCTTATCTCATTGGCTTTGTCATCGGTGTACTGGTATGCATGATGATAGCAATGGGATTTATCAACTATATTGGCATCAAGAGATTTTTAAGGAGCGCTGCTTCGGCAGAGAATGCTTCCTCAGCTTCGGAAGCTGCAAGTAGCAGCTCAGCTGACACAGTCATTGATGATGAGATACTAAAGAAGATCAAGATAGTTGAAAATGCTATAAATGAGAACTATTACAAGACGGATATAGACAGGGATGCGGAAGCGGTTTCCATCTATAAAGGAATAGTTTCATCTTTGGGAGATCCCTACTCAGAGTACTACACACAGGAAGAATATCAGGATCTTATGTCAGATACCAAGGGTATTTATTTTGGTATCGGTGCCTATGTCAGCATGGATAAGGAAGCAAACCTTCCACGCATTACTGCAACGATTCCTGATTCTCCGGCAGAAAAGGTTGGACTTCTCGGAAACGATATCATCTATAAGGTTGATGACAAGCTCACTCAGGGGCTTACCCTGTCAGAGGTTGTAGGACTTATAAGAGGTGAGATCGGAACAACAGTTAAGGTAACTGTTTTCAGAGAGTCCGAGGGAGATTACCTTGATTTTGATGTGGTTCGTGACAAGGTAGAATCTCAGACAGTAAATGCATCCATGATGGATGATGAGATAGGATATATCGGCATCACAGAGTTTGATTCTGTTACAACCAATCAGTTCATAAATGGTTTGCAGGAGCTTAAGGATAAGAACATGAAGGGGCTTATCATTGATCTTCGTTCTAATCCCGGCGGAAGCCTCAGTGCTGTCTGCGACATAGCGGAACAACTCCTTCCTGAAGGCGTGATTGTTTACACTGTTGACAGAGATGGTAACAGAGAAGATTTTACCTGTGACGGGGCAAATGAAATAGATATTCCCGTGGTTGTTCTTGTTAACGGATATTCTGCAAGTGCTTCCGAGATTTTATCAGGTGCCATCAAGGATTATAAAAAGGGTACCATCGTAGGTGAGACCACCTATGGTAAGGGAGTTGTTCAGAGAATCTTCCCCTTTGAGGATGGAACAGCTGTAAAGCTTACAATCAGCAATTATTTCACACCTAACGGCAATAATATCAACGGAATCGGAATTGAGCCGGATGTGGAGATCGAACTTGATACAGAGGCACTTTCAAAGGATGGAACAGACAACCAGGTTAATAAGGCTAAAGAAATTTTAAGAAAAGAAATAAAGAAATAAAGAAATTAAAACATCTCAGACATTTGAATGCGGTCAATGTCTGAGATGTTTTTGTTTTACCTGAATTTAGTGATTTATTTAAAGCTTATTTTGCAGATATTTTAAAATCAGAGAAATCTGCATGTCCGCCGGCATTCTTTGTGCTGTATGCAAAAAGTCCGAATCTTGCGCCTATGAAAAGATCAAGCTTGAAGTAGAGGTTGTGTCTGCCATCTACGTCTACATATCCATCGCCTAAATCATAGGAGTAGGTACAAAAATCAGGGGCATCATTAAAGTCTGTTGTTACTTTAAGTCTTACGGAGTTTATTCCTGCAGGAAGTTCGCAAATAGTGGTGATCTTGGGATCCCTTTCATAGAAATCCTTATCGCCTCCTATTGAATCATTGTCTGCATCCGCCTCGATCTTTACAAGTGAAAGCCTTCCGTCGTCCTTACTTAGGGCTATAGCACCATAGTGCGCATTGTAAGCACTGATTCCGGCATAGTCGCCGTCATTTAATTCTTTTCCATCTACAGTTATTTCGCCTTCGCAAACGGTCTCAATGCATCTCTGGGTAAGAGTGTTTCTTGCTTTAAGAAGGTTAGAGGTAACGGCGCCTGTCCTGATCCTAAGGGCATTAGAGCTGCCATCCTTAACAAGGCAGATATTTTCGGTATCGATATTATGAGATACCTGCCACCATTTCTTTTTATCAAGAAGCTCTGAAAGGTTTTCTTCATCAAAGGCTTCATCATCAAAGAAGTGACCTCTGCCCCATTCATTAAGAGGTGTATCATCATCAGAGGGCATTTCCGGAACAACGCCTGATGTAGCGGGAACAGGATAGCCTTCCTCATCATATTTCATGGGGAAGATCATAGGAAGTCTTCCGACTGCGCCTCGGTCCTGGAACATGAACATGTAAAGATTACCTTCAGGATCATCAACGATTCCGCCCTGAGCAACCTGCAGAGCCTTCCTCTTATAGCCCATGGGATCGTTAATTATGGTCTTTCCTACGAATTCGCCTTCAAGAGTTTCACTTATGAAGCAGCATTCTGTTTTTCTGCCTTCCTCTTCTTTGGGCATGTGGCAGGTGTAAAGATAATACTTTCCGTTTAATTTATATAAATGTGAGCCCTCAAAGCCAAGAGGTTGTCCCGGCTCATCCTGAATGAGGATTCTCTGAAGACCGCCTTCCTTTGGCCCCCAGGTGCTTCTGTCAAGCTCAGTGATTCTTACGATAGTGTTACCGTGTACGATATAGACCTTTCCGTCATCATCGAAAAACAGGGATGAGTCATAGAAAAATCCATTCATTTCCTGCATTTTCCAGGGACCCTTTGCGTCTGTTGCCGTAAAAAGCAGAGAATTCGGGCGCTCGTTGCAGGCAAAAACAAGATAAAAGGTGCCGCTGTCATATCTTAGTGACGGAGCCCACATTCCTCTTGCATAGGCATGCTTGCCGTTTTTTAACTCGTACTCATCATCGTCCCCAAGAGTATCAAAAACATGTGCTGCTATATTCCAGTGAACCAGGTCCTTGGACTCAAGGATGTCGCCTCCCGGCATAAGGAACATGGTGGTGCTAGCCATATAGTAGGTGTCACCCACACGAATTACGTCCGGATCCGGAAAATCTGCGGGTATTATTGGATTTTTAACCATAACCTTCCTCCTCAAAATGTGTAAGCTTTCGCGTAGTTTCTTTCCAAAGCGCATTTTCTCTTTAGGAAAGAGCAACATTCGATTATCATTCTACATCGTTTTGATTTATAATGAAATCTGATTTGTTATGAAGGCAGAATTGTCAATATTTCTGCTCATAATGATCATGGTTTTAGTTTTATTTATTGGAGGTTACTTATGGAAGAAGTACGTTTTCATTTGCCGGGACTTCGGTATAATTTTCCGCTGAACATGTTCTGGCTCAGCCTTCAGGAGCAGCATCCTGAGTATTTTAGGGACGGTATTAAGATTGTTTCGTTTTTCGGATCATTCCCCTTTTCTTTGTGGAATGGCGGAAGACTTGTAAATAACGATCAGTGTGATGCAGCATTTGTTAAAAACGTTATAAAGACTATAAATTCAAAGGGTATTCCAGTTCGTTATACCTTTACCAATCCTCTTATTAGGGAAGAGGATCTGGACGATCCTTTCTGCAACTTCTGTCTTAAGGCTGCAGACAATGGTATGAACGAGGTTCTGGTATTTTCTCCTATTCTTGAGCAGTACATCAGGGATAAATATCCGTCATTTAAGATTGACTCCACAACCTGTAAAGAGATAAAGGATGTGGACGAACTGAATGCTGAGCTTGAGAAGGACTATCGCTATGTTGTTCTTGATTACAACATGAATAATAAGTGGGACCTGCTTGAAAAGATTAATCACAAGGATAAGCTGGAGGTTCTTATAAATGCCCTTTGCATACCGGATTGTAAGAGAAGAGGGGATCATTACAAGAACATTGCTCTTAATCAGCAGATTATCATGGATAATATGAAGCTTCCAAAGGAAAAGCAAAAGCACATCATTCCATGGAAGTGTAAGTATGGAGATACCAACTGTATACATACAATTCAGGGATATTCAACCTATGTATCTCCGGAGATGATCTATGAAAAGTATATGCCAATGGGAATTAACAACTTCAAGATCGAAGGCAGAACAGCCAGCATCTTTTCACTTGTTGAAACCTATTGTCATTACATGATAAAGCCGGAATATCAGGGACAGGTAAGGATTCTTATTCTTAAGAACCTTGAGGCAGCAAAGGTAATCTCTGTAAATAAGCCCCGCCCTGCAGTATTTAAGGCAGAGTAACTATTAATAACTTTACTTGCATTGGAGACTTGTATGAAAAACAGTAGTTTAGAAGGGCTGGACAGGATTCCGGAGGACCACAGATACGACAGATTTGACGATGGTCAGGTGCTTTATGGCAAAAAGCAGGGAAGGCTGCCTGCCATGGGCTGGAACAGCTGGAATGCCTTCGGAAGCGGAAACACGGAAGCGCTGACTAAGGCCATGGCTGATAAGATTAAAGAGCTTTCTTTAGATGAGCTTGGCTATAAGTACCTTGTGCTTGATGATGGCTGCTATAAGGATGAGAGAATAGACGGAAGGCTATCAAACAATGAGGAGAAATTCCCGGGAGGCTTTAAGGCCCTTGCGGATTATATTCATGGTAAAGGCCTTAAGTTTGGTATGTACAATGACATAGGAACCAATCTCTGTGCGGGAGCTGCTGTTGGCACCTGCGGTCATGAGAAGGAAGATGCAGAAGCCTATGTCAGCTGGGATGTGGATTTTCTTAAGGTTGATAACTGCTATTACTTGTGGGATAATGCTACATTTTCAAAAGAGGAAAATGCAAAATATGTTTATGCACCTGCTGTTACAAAGGTGACGCTACAGGGCGAGAGCTTTGAAGCAGGTATAGATCTTGCTACTGCCGGAAGCGGAATTAAGACAGAGAAGATCGGGGATGAAACATTTTTCACCTTTATCGGTACCTTTGATGGTACTGGCCCTGCGCAGACGCCTGTCGGCCCTGAGAGCGGTGAGCTTTTCTTTGATGTGGATGTGCCTGAAGCTGGTGAATATGAGCTAACTGTTCGCCATATAAATGGCAAGAAAATCGGTATGGGTTCCTGGCTTCAGATCGCAGAAGGAGAGGGAGCGGGCAGCAGGATTCTCTTTGATGATTTTTTAGGTGATACAGATTCTGATAAGGTTCAGGAGACTACAGTTAAGGTTAGCCTTACTAGGGGCAAAAGCAGGATCAGGCTTATGAACCACAGAAGGCAGGAGAATACTCTTTATTCCTATGCAAGGCTTAAGGAAGGCCTTTTAGAAGCTGCTCCTGACAACGAGATTATCTATTCTCTTTGCGAATGGGGAAAGACACAGCCTCAAAATTGGGCAAAGAAGGTTGGAGATTCCTGGAGAATTCTTAACGACATTACCTTTAATGTGGGAAGTGACGGGAATCCCGGCAAGGCAGCCTGGACCAGTGATTACACAACAGGAGTCACAAGCCAGTATAACAAGTGCGTTGTCATGGATGAATTTGCAGGGCTCGATAAGGGATGGAATGATCCTGATATGATGGTCATCGGTATGGATGGCCTTAATGATGCTCAGAACCGTACACACATGGTTATGTGGTGCATGATGAATTCGCCTCTTATGCTTGGGCTGGACCTTCGCAGGGTGAATAAGGGAGATGGGCTCTATAACATAATTGCCAATAAGAAGCTCATAGAACTTAATCAGGACAGTCTTGGAGTTCAGGCAAAGAGAGTGTACTGCAGTCTCTTAAAAGAAGCTGCCGATAAGGAATATGTTACAAACAACGACAGAGTTGATATTCTTGCAAAGCCTTTGAGCGATGGAAGTGTTGCGCTTTCATTTATTAACTTAAGTGATGAGGCAAAGGAAGATTCCTATAGTGTTACAAAGGAAGAAATATTAAAAGCCCTTAAGGATAAGCTGTATGGGGATAGCTTTGAAAAGTCGGGCAATTACGAAATTGAGGATCTCTGGACAGGGGAAGTCCGGGATCTTGATGGTGAGGTATTTAAGGTAGATAGGTTAGAAGCTTTTGATAATGTGACAATAAGGGTGATTCCTAAAGCATAATCGCCGGGGGGTATTTTAAGGTGAATGAAGGGGTAAAAACAATTTTCAGAAGGGATAAAGAGATTACAAAAAAGCAGGCGGCAAAGATTGCTCACGAATATGTGACCGGTGTTCTGGATGAGAACGATATTGAGGATATTCTTGGGGCTGCTATTTTGAAGGATCTCTATGACTGTAATACCTGTGCATATCATGTTGCGCAGATGTTTCTTAAGGGAATTATTCCGCCTGATTCAGACAGGGAATTTGGTATGGACAGGGTTCTCAGCGAGGAAGAGCTTGAAGAGATTGAGAACAGGATTTTCAATGTGAGGCTAAGACGGATTCCAAAGACCCTTGAGGATGTGAGACTTGCAGTTGATCTTCCAAGGAAGCTTACAAAGGAACAGACAAAGGGCTTTCTTAGTGATGGCAGAATCATTGATGTTCGCGGAACGGAACAGTTCGAGGTTCAGCATATTGAAGGCGCGGAAAATATTCCGCTGTCTAAGATAATAATAAATCCGTTTATAATTGGCGGAGATAAGTACCAGAAAATTCTTTTTGTCTGCAAGACAGGGATGAAGTCCACCATGGCTGCGGAATACGCAAGAATCGCAGGTTATAAAAAGGTCTACGTATCTAATATTTAATACATTTTTTAGAATATATCAGATAAAATAATACTAGAGTTAACTTTTGTATTAGAAAGGAGATATCAAATGAGCAGATTATCAGAAGTTACAGCACTTTATCAAAAGCGAACACGTGAGGTTGAAGAGAAGCTCGCTAATGCTCCGGACAACCCTAGACTAGAAGCATTTATGCAGATAATGGTGGGAACTCTTAATGATATCTCACAGACTCTTGCTATTATTGCAGATGAAAATGCTAAAAAATAATTATTCGTTGTGAATAATCACATCAAGAGTAGGTCCCTGGCTGATTTCGGTCAGGGATTTTTCTGTTTCAACAGGCAAAAAGCCTGTGTCTGTATGGGTTACATCCTTCCAGAATACCGGGGTTCCGTCGCCTGCAAGGAAGGCTTTGCAATATTCTTCGATGCTGTTTATCTTGTAGGGGAAGCTCATTCCGCCCATATCATCCATAGGGAAATGAATATCAGAGCCGGAGGCCATTCTAAAGTTATTTTTAACTGCATAGTCGTAGGCAAGAGCATTCATATAATCATCATTACCTGCGTTAAATACCTCTGCGCCGTCACCGATTGTAGGAGAGAGGTGTATTGCAGACAAGTAGCCGCGCTCTCTGTAAGGGTGAGCCTGCAGCATGATTCCGCCTGATGCATGTACAAGATCATAGAGCTCTCTTCGTGATATTTCCATAATTTCAGGATGATCCTCGAGCCATTTTTTATCTACGCCATAGATCATGAATTCATCGCCCTGAAAATTGAATTCAATACCGAACATAACGGTGAAGTCGTGACCCTTAGCAGCTTCCAAAGCATGCTCATAGCCGCTGCAGTAAATTGCTATACGTTCCTTCCAGGGAAGATCCTTGGGAACACAGCTGTTTCCTGTAAAGAAGTGATCGGTGACAATTATTCCGCTGTAGCCAAGACCCATCATATGATCTATATAATCCTTGGCGGGAGTTCTTGAGCAGGCACTGGCTTCAATGGTATGTAAATGAGTTTCGTAAATATATTTCATTTTTTCCTCTTATTTTTATGAAAATGCTGTTATAATTTATAAGGTTATTAACCAATAATAACACGACTTTATTTATTTGTATCAGAATAAATAAGTCCGGGGGGATATGATTTAAAAAGTTCTACAAGGTAGTAAAGGGGAGAGGCAATGGTTAAGTGTGAAAATTGTGGCGCTGCCACGCGTGAAGGGCAGAAGTTCTGCTCAAGCTGCGGCGCTCCGCTGGCTGCAAAGGCAGTAGGGGAGACGCCTGTAATGATGGCGTATGCTGAGCCTGCAGATCGGAATGTTATTCAGGGGTTCACTCCGCTTCAGGAGAAGTTTGAAGTAGGAACCAATTCAAATGGTTCTGTTAAGGAGCTTGAAAAGCTTCTCATTGCAGCAAACGGCGGCGACTATGTTACGTATCTTAATAAGGGAAGCTGGTCCAACTGGAATGTTTTTGCTAAAGCAGGTTGGGGACTTCTTTGGGTTCTCTTTTTTCCAATTATGACAATATATTATCTTTCCACTTCATATAAGATGGGAAAGGGAAAACTTAAGGCTGATGAGCTTAGGCGTGCAAATATAGTTGAGAACTATGTTTTTGCAAATGATCAGAATACTACTCTGGAGGCTCTTTATTTTATAAAGGGGCAGATCGATCAGCTTGAGAATATCAGTAAGAATTCCTACATGGCATTCTGGGTAAATCTCTGGAGAAATAAAGCCATGCAGCTTTATCAGAGGTCTGTTACAAATCACGGAGTAAATCCTGCGATCAAGGATATCTATGATGAAATAGATAATCAGACCCAGTACCTGCTGGATTCTTCCAAAAAGAAATACTGGGTGAAGTTTGTACTTCTTGTTGCGGCATCACTTCTTATAACCACCGGATCTGTAGCCTATAAGAAGTATACAGACTATAAGACTCAGCAGTATTACAAGACTATTCTGTATTCTGAAGATGATGAAGAGCTTTCAATGGATGCTGTAAATGAGACCAATACCGTTGTGCCTTCTGAGTTCAGCATGAGAAATATAGTCGGTAATTGCTTTGATATTTCCGATAAGAATATTGAGATGAAGCTCCTCAAAGAGGATAATCTCGTACAGCTTGATTTTGAGCTTGTCTGCAAGAAGGATTTCAGACCTGAGCTTGAGGCACTCATTAAGGAAAAGGGTGTAACAGGAACCATAGATGATTATTATTACGGCAATTTTGTATTCAACGGAAATATGAGAGCTAATATTTCCAACTACGGCGGAATGGGTTCAGCTGCAGGTGCAAGTGCTCTTGAGAAAATGCTGGCAGCAAAAGAGGGCGATGTTATTCCTATCAGACTTTACTGCGAGTACAGTACCTATTCAAAATATTCCATCGAAGAGGTGGCCAGCTTCATGAGAACAGATACACTTATGATGAATATGGAGCTCACATTCTTTGAAGGTGAAGAATTTATAGATATTAAATAATTATATTTAGGAGGAGAAAAATGGGAGAAAAGAGACAGGCTATTACGGATGCGCGTTCCCTGGGAATGCCGAAAATGATGATTTTGGGGTTACAGCACATGTTTGCAATGTTTGGAGCAACGATTCTTGTACCAATACTTGTAAACAATTACTTTGGAGGTCAGGGCCTCTCAGTACAGGTTACATTGTTTTTTGCAGGAGTAGGAACACTGCTGTTCCATCTGTTTGCTAAGTTTAAGGTACCGGCTTTCCTTGGTTCATCCTTTGCATTCCTTGGCGGCTTTGCAACAGTTGCTGAGCTTAAGTCAGGAAAATTCGCTGACATGACATACGCTGAAAAGCTTCCTTACGCATGCGGCGGTATCGTAGTAGCAGGACTTTTATATCTGGTACTTGCAGTATTTATCAGAATCGTTGGTGTTAAGAAGGTAATGAGATTCCTTCCCCCTGTAGTAACAGGACCGATCATCATCTGTATCGGACTTTCTCTTGCACCTTCAGCTGTAAGCAATGCTTCTGCTAACTGGTTCCTTGCTATAGTTGCTCTTCTTGTGGTAGTTTTCTTCAATATCTGGGGAAAGGGTATGTTTAAGATCATACCTATACTGATGGGCGTAGTAATTTCTTATGTTGTTGCAGTTGTTATGCAGCTGGCAGGCTTCACCAATGCAGATGGCAGTGCTATCCTTAATTTCCAGCCTATTGCAGAGGCAAGCTGGGTAGGACTTCCTCCTTTCCTCATTGCTAAATTCGATATAACAGCTATTCTTGTAATGGCTCCCATCGCTATCGCAACAATGATGGAGCATGTAGGTGACATTTCAGCAATCTCCGCTACAACAGGCAATAACTTCATCGAAGATCCCGGTCTTCACAGAACTCTCTTTGGTGATGGTCTTGCAACAGCTGTAGCAGGTCTTTTCGGTGGCCCTGCCAATACAACCTATGGAGAGAACACAGGCGTACTTGAGCTGTCAAAGGTATATGATCCTTCGGTAGTTCGCCTTGCAGCTGTATATGCTATCGTAGTAAGCTTCATTCCCAAGATTGCAGATATCATCGGAACAATGCCTACAGCAATCATCGGTGGTATAAGCTTTGTATTATACGGAATGATCTCAGCTATCGGTGTAAGAAACGTAGTTGAAAACAAGGTTGATTTCACAAAGTCACGTAATCTTATCGTTGCTGCTGTAATCCTTGTTTCAGGACTTGGCTTCTCAAACGGCATCACATTCATGGTTGGTAACACTTCCATTACACTTACATCACTTGCTATAGCAGCTATCCTTGGAATCCTGTTCAATGCAGTACTTCCCGGAAATGATTACAACTTTGGCGTTAACCATCAGGGTGATATCAACAGAGGTGTAAGCTTCAACAATAAGATCGAAGACGAGAAATAATTCTTCGGAAAAAGAAAAATAAGAAACAATAAGAAAAGGGACATTGCTTTGGATGATATTCATCACTGCGATGTCCCTTATTTTGATCGGATAATTTATTTTTCTGCCTCGGATAATTTAAAGGCTTGCTCTCTGTATTCCTTGGGAGTAAAGCCTGTTTTTTTCTTGAAGACAAGATTGAAATAACTCTGTGAGCTGAAATTCAGGGAGTTACTTATCTCAAGGTAGGACAAGCTCGAACTTGTAAGCAGATGCTTGGCTTCGTTAACTCTGATATCCTGCATAAAGTCTGTAATAGATGAACCTGTTTCCTTGTTGAAAAGAGCGGACAGATATTTTGCGGATATATGAAGCTCCTTTGCCAGCTCCTCAAGAGATATCTTGTCGGGGAGCCTTTCTATGATACGCTGTATACATTTGTTGGTCATAGGTGAGTAGTTGCTGCTTGTATAATGATGGATATCGTGGGTGCCTTTTGCGAAATCTATGGCAGCCTTCTGCAAAATGTCTACCATTTTCTCATAGGTCTTTACATTTTTAAGCATATCAATATATTTCTGGAATCTTGAATGGCTTACCCTGCTGTCGTTGCCGCTTTCAGTCGAAGCCATTTTTGCAATTGTCAAAAGCTCTACACATCTTACCGCGCATTCTGTCGGAGAAGATTTATTGGTAAAAAGTGTGCACATAGCATTCTCGTCTTTGAAAAAGCCATAGAGCTGATAGGTGCTTCCGTTGATTATGTAGAAACGGAACAGGTCTTCAAGCCTGCAGATTTCGTTGTACTCAGACAAATCATCTCTGTCATAGCTCTGCTCAGTGGGAATATTTACAATAACGTTATTTACAGGCTCCTCAGAGGATCCTTCTGATACAGGGAATGATGGAGCTGTGGTCTCATAAACCTCTTCCATTATAGTCGTGATGGAAAGTTTAAAATCTTCTTCACTTATCACAGGTATGGAATGTGAGAGGACTCTCTTTTGCTCAGCGAACAAATTCTGATTAAAAGAAAGCTCTTTCCATATATTCTCAGTGGGTTTGATCTTGAGCACGGGACCAACAATAACAGTATTTGATTGGTGTTTTCCTACATCAAAAGAAAACAGGAAATACATTTCGTGTGGATTATCGAAGTTGAGATAATAGCCCTCGATGGAGTGAGCAAGTCTGAAGGAACGAACCTGTGACTGAACAGACTCCAAAATGTTCAGAATAGCAGACGTCGTAAAGTTGGTATAAATGATCTCATAGTTCTGACCAAATACCCAAACCGGAATCTTCTTATCTTTATAAAAATTATCTAAACGATATCTTAGAATTTGAATG
Organism: Butyrivibrio sp. WCD3002; assembly: GCF_000424265.1. Taxonomy (GTDB): domain Bacteria; phylum Bacillota; class Clostridia; order Lachnospirales; family Lachnospiraceae; genus Butyrivibrio. The sequence continues at coordinate 127,925 of NZ_AUJO01000008.1, read as the reverse complement.
TTTGTCTGCATATCTGACCCCTCTTACGATTTTGATATATTAATCGTTTTCGAAAGCAAACTTAATCGATTTAGACACATCAAATTAATATTAACGACACAAAAAGTTTACAATAATTTGCAATTAATTGCAATTTGTTATTAAAAATTGCCATAGGTAAAATGCGGCTTTAGGGGTTATTTAACAAATGAAACCGATTTCAAAAAGTAAAATTATACAAAATGCACAAATGAGGATATTTTTTTATAGATGTGGAATTATTGATATAAAAGATTATTAACAAAATATTAAAATTCTATCAACTAAGGTGAGTCTATGACTCGAAAAAATTAAAAAAAGGGAGGTAAGTTATGAAGAAAAACTTACAGAAGGTTATGTCACTTCTGTGTGTATCCGCTCTTACAATGTCCATGATAGCTGGATGTGGCGGATCAACAAGCGACACAACTACAACTGAGGCTCCTGCAGCAACAGAGGAAGCTTCAACAGAGGCACCTGCTGAAGAGACAGCAGAAGAGACAACTGAAGAAGCAACAGAAGAAGCAGCTGAGGAGACAACAGAAGAGGCAACTGAGGAAGAGGCTACAGAAGACACAGCTTCATCAGATGCTGATGCAACACCCAGAAACGAGACTCTGTACGAAGCAGGTCAGCAGTGGGGCACAATCAATGACTGGAACCCTATGTCTGCAAACTCAAACAACGGTCTTGCATTGTCTGCCAACGAGCAGGCTCGTGAACTTGTTTACGAGACACTGTTCATGTTCAACTCACTTGATGGTAAGCTTTATCCTCTGCTTGGTTCAGAGTACAGCTGGAATGATGACCAGACCGAGCTTACTGTTACACTTAACCCCGATGCTAAGTGGAGCGATGGAACTCAGTTCACAGCTGAGGACGTAGCTTACACATTCGATACACATGTTAAGTATCAGTCATCTACAGGTGCTGATTTCTCAACATATATCGATTCTATCGAAGCAGTTGATGACACTACAGTTGTTATCAAGGCTAAGACAGATGACAACTTCAATCCTCTTAAGGTTAGCTCTTTCCTTAACAGCGTATACATGATGCAGAAAGCTTATCTGCAGACTGTAGAAGAGAGAAACGGTGAAGATGCTGATGCTGTTAAGCAGGATACAATGGAAGATCTTGTACACACAGGCCCTTATGGTCCGTACCTTTCTAACGATCAGAAGGCAGTTATCATCAGAGACGACAACTACTGGGGACAGGCTGATTCAATGTGGGGCAAGCTTCCTGTTCCGAAGTACATCGCTCATACAATTTATAAGGACAACGCTGCTGGACAGGTTGCTCTTTCACAGGGCGAAGTTGACGTATGTCAGCAGTTCATCACAGACGTTCAGAACCTCTGGCTCGAAGATGGACTTCCGATTTCTACATGGCTTGACGATGCTCCTTATGGCGCTTGCGAAGCTATCCCTTCAATGTTCTTCAACACAGAGAGACCTGGTCTTGACAAGAAGGAAGTTCGTCGTGCTATAGCAATGGCAGTTGACTATGAGCAGATCATCGCATCAGCTATGTCTGGTCAGTCACCTACTTTCGCTGAGTATCCCAGATCAGTTGTAGGTCCTACAGATGGTGAGAGAAAGTACGTTGACTTTGATGCTATCGCAGACCTTCAGTGGGATAACGCAGATGTTGACGGCGCTAACAAGCTCCTTGACGATGCTGGCATCGTTGATACAGATGGCGACGGAATCCGTGAAGTTGATGGAACAAACCTTTCCTTCAAGGCTGAGTGTCCTACAGGTTGGTCAGACTGGAACGCATCTATGGAGATCGTTGCAGCAGCTGGTCAGAATATCGGTATCGACATCCAGACATACTTCCCTGAAGCATCTTCTTACTACGACGATATGACAACATGTAACTTCGATATCTGCATGTGGTCAGCTCCCGGCGCAGGTATGATGAACCCTTATTCAAAGGGTATGTTCTACTTCTCAGAAGAGTATGCTAAGCTTCCTTCTAACTGGAGTGGTAACTTTGGTCACTACATGAACGACGATGCAGAGAAGATCCTTAAGGCTATCCCTACAGAGACCGACGAAGCTAAGCTTAAAGAGTACTACACAGAGCTTTCCAAGATCCTTCTTGATGAGTGCCCTGCAGTAGCTCTTATGTATCGTCCTTCACTGTTCTACGCTGTAAACGAGTCAGTATGGACCAACTATCCTGCAGCTGATGACGGAAGAAACATTCCTCCGACAGACTGCACAGACGGTTATGGTATTGCAGCACTTTACGATCTTGAGCTCGTTGAGTGATAAAAACTGAAAAAGTAATTAGTTAAATCAGGGCTGCCGTTAGGGCAAAAACTCTTACGGCAGCCCTAATTATCAGAAAAATCAGTCAAAAATCGGTAAAAATGGTAAAAAATAACCGGCGTATGATAGCAGAAGGGAGGTTTTTCAATTGAAAGGGTATAAAAAATACTACGGTCAGAAACTTTTCTGGTATTTTCTGACACTCATCTTTGCCGTAATCCTCAACTTTATTCTGCCGCGCCTGATGCCCGGAAATCCTGTTTCCGCTCTCGCATCAAAGGCAGTAAGTGGTATGACGGATTCCACGGCTATCCAGAAAGTAATTAATGATTATGCAACAAGGTTCGGCATAAATGAGCCCATGTACAAGCAGTTCTTCATGTGGCTCGGCAACGCATTAAGGGGTGACTTCGGCGTATCATTCAGCCAGTATCCCAGACCTGTTTCAGACATAATTGCAAAAGCAGTATGGTGGACTGTATGTCTGCAGCTCCCTGCAATTATCGTAGGATGGATCCTCGGAAATATTCTTGGTGCTATTGCCGCTTATATCAAGGGCGTATTCGATAAGGCTATTCTTCCTATTTTCCTTTTCATCGGTAACGTTCCTGCATTCGGTATGGCAACAGTTCTTCTTTTCCTGTTTGCGATTAAGTTAAGGATTGCACCTTCTTCAGGTGGATATGGATATGATCTTATTCCTTCAGCAAGCTGGACATTCATTAAATCGATTATTTCGCACTATCAGCTGCCTTTCTGGTCAATCGTGCTTATCACAATCGGTGGTCAGGCAATCGGTATGCGTTCAATGTCAATATATGAGTTAAATGCAGACTATGTAAAATATTCAAGATTCCTTGGTATCAAGGACAGAAAGATCGTTGGATATGTGTTCAGAAACGCTATGCTTCCTCAGATCACAGGTCTTGCTCTTTCACTTGGTACAATGATGGGTGGTGCTCTCGTAGCAGAGATGGTATTCTCCTATCCAGGACTTGGTATGACACTTCTTACAGCTGTAAACGGTCAGGATTATCCTCTGCTGTCAGCTTGTACACTTATTATTACAATCATGGTACTTGTAGCTAACCTTGCGGTCGAGCTCCTCTATGGTGTTATCGATCCTCGAGTTAAGGCTAATCAGATGGATTAAGAAAGGGGGATTTAAATGAAAAACACATTAAAGCAAGTTTTCCATTCAGGTAAATTCCTCTTTGGATTTTGCATATTTGTAGTTATTATCGCAACATGTATTATCTATCCTATTTTTGTAACAGCTGATCCTCTTCAGATGATCGGTCAGGGTAACTTCTTTAAGCCCGGAACCTATGTATCTATAGAAGAGTCAACACTCAGTAAGAGCTATACACTTCAGCTTCCCAAAGAGTTTTCCAAGCTTGAAGCTGTACTTGATATAGACACAAGATCTGAAATCCAGCAGTTCCTCATTAAGCAGGCAGGCATTGCTGAATCAGAAATCGATGTTACTGATGCAGAGGCTCTTGTAGAACAGTGGAAAGCAAACTACGATCCTGATACAAAGTATAAGGGACTTACAACAGCTAAGAGAAAAGCTCTTAAGAGACTTAACAACGAGATCAATGCAGCGCTCAAGGATTCAGGCGTTATCATCGCTGAAAAAGATGAAGAAGGCGCACTTGCTCAGAGCAAGGTTATTAAGGATACAGACTATGTAAATATCAATGATGTAACTAAAAAGACATTTATTCTCGGAACAGATAACTTTGGTCGTGACGTTTTGACAGAGCTTATAGCAGCTACAAAGTCTTCACTTAAGATCGGTCTTCTTGCAGGAACTATTGCAACAGCTATAGGACTTATCCTTGGACTTCTTGCAGGTTACATGGGTGGTCTTGCCGATAACATCATTATTTTCATTACAAACCTGTTTACAGTTATTCCTTCATTCGTAATCCTTATTCTTATTTCCTACTCAGTAGGTGATAACGCAAGAGGTATTGCGATGGTAGGTATCATCATCGGAGTTACATCATGGCCCTGGACTACACGTTCCGTTCGTTCACAGGTTATATCTCTTAGAAACAGAGATCACGTTAACTTAAGTAAGCTGTCAGGACACAGTATGTTCCGTATCATTTTCACGGACATCCTTCCTTACATCGCTTCTTATGTAGTAATGGCTTTTATTCTCCAGATTTCTTCAGGAATCCTTGCAGAGGCACAGCTTTCAATGATCGGACTTGGACCTGCAACTACAAAAACCGCAACACTGGGACTTATGATGCAGTGGGCTATGACCTACTCAGCACACCTTAATGGTTCATGGTGGGCATACTTCCCGGTAGTAATCCTGATCGCACTTATTTCATTCTCACTGAACCTTATGAATACAGGTTTGGATCAGGTATTCAACCCGCAGCTTCGTGACTGATGTTAAGACGTAACTATGGAAATGTGATCAGCAAAATGCTGACACTAAGAACAGTAAAGGAAAAGGTTAAGTATGGGAAAAGTAATGCTTGAGGTTAAGGACCTCAAAACAAAATATGTAACCAGATTCCATGAGGACGTGTATGCGGTTGATGGTGTTTCCCTGAAAGTAGAAGAAGGAAAATCACTGGGTATTGCCGGAGAATCCGGATGTGGTAAGTCAACACTCGCACTTTCCCTTATGGGTTACTATTTCGCTCCGCTTCATTATATAAGCGGTGACATTATAGTAGATGGTCAGACAATTTCAAATATGAAGCCCGACGATGTACGCCGTAGAATTCTCGGTAACGAGATAGCATACATCCCTCAGGCAGCTATGAATGCTCTGAACCCTACACAGAAGATCATCCGTTTCATAGAGGACGTTATCCATGCTCATGGAATTAAGATGACAAAGAAAGAAATTTATGACATGGCAAGAGAGCGTTTCGCTGAGCTTGGACTTCCCGAAGAGGTTCTTGAGAAGCACGCTGTTGAGCTTTCAGGTGGTATGAAACAGCGTACCGTAATCGCTATTTCTACTATCCTTTCACCTAAGGTACTTATTGCGGACGAGCCTTCATCAGCTCTTGACGTTACATCTCAGAAGATGGTTATCCGTATGATGAGACAGCTCATGGAAAAGGGTTACATCAAGTCCATGATCTTCATCACGCATGAGCTTCCGCTTCTGTATAACGTTACTGATGATATCGCAGTAATGTACGCAGGACAGTTCGTAGAAGTCGGAACTGCAAAAGAAATGGTATTCGATCCGGTTCATCCTTATGCTAAGGGTCTTATGGGATCCATCATCGTTCCTGAGGAAGGAATGAAGGCACACGAGCTCACCGCTCTTCGCGGCACACCTCCGAACCTGAAGAACCCGCCTAAGGGATGCAGATTTGCACCCAGATGTCCTTATGCAGTACCCACATGTACAGCAATGGCACCGGATGAGAAGGAATTTGAGAATGGCAGATGTTATCGCTGCCTGATGTCAGTAAGAAAACTTAGGGAGGTATATGCAAATGGCAACGAATCAAAACCAGAGCCCGAAACAGAATTCGACTGAATCCAAGCCTTGCCTCTCAGGTAGAGGACTTACCAAGGTTTTCGGCGTTGGTAAGGTACAGACGGTGGCAGTTGATCATGTTGACTTTGATTTCAACGAAGGTGAGATTATTTCAATAGTTGGTGAGTCAGGAAGTGGTAAGACAACTCTTTCCAAGATGCTTCTCGGACTTATCAGCACAACAGAAGGAACAATTGAGTATCAGGGCAAGCCCCGTGATATCAGCACAAATGCAAAGAAGAAGGAATATTGGAAGAACATTCAGCCTATATTCCAGGATCCTTTCTCTTCATATAATATCTTCTATAAGATAGATGCAGTTCTTGATGACTGTCTCAACATGAGAGGCTTCAAGAATCTTCCTGAAGAGCAGAAGGTCCAGATGAAGACAGAGGCCTGCAGCTTCGTTAACCTGAAGTATGCAGAGCTTACCAATAAGTATCCTTTCGAGCTGTCAGGTGGTCAGATGCAGCGTCTTATGATCGCTCGTATCTTCCTTCTTAAGCCGAAGATTCTTATGGCAGATGAGCCTACGTCAATGATCGATGCGTGCTCAAGAGCAACAATCCTCGATATGCTTCTTAAGCTTCGCGATGAGATCAACATGACAATCATCTTCATCACACACGATATCGGTCTTGCTTATTACATTTCCGATAAGGTTTACATCATGGAGCATGGTAAGTTCGTAGAGTCAGGTTCAGCAGAGGACGTTATCATCAATCCTCAGGCTGACTACACAAAGAGACTTATCAGCGACGTTCCCAAGATCTATGAAAAATGGGATCTTGATACTGTTGCTAATTAAACGCTTCTGTGTGAAAATTAATGCCGGGTGGATGCAATTTTGCAGCTACCCGGCTTTTGTAAAGAGCGAAAATTATGAAAATTATCTATGATTGGAATTTCTAGTGAGGTACTGACATGAACAAAATGGAACTTAACAAAAACTGGAAAATGCACAAAGTGGGCGATGGCGACATGATAAATGCCGTAGTGCCCGGAACTGTTTACACTGACCTTCTAAGGGAAGGCAAAATGGATGATCCTTTTTTCAAGGATAACGAAGACAAAGCGTTAAAGCTCATGGATGATGACTATGAGTACATCTGCAATTTTGCAAAGCCTGCGGATGCAGATTCATCTGATGTTGTAATGCTCCACTGCGATGGTCTTGATACCATTGCGGACTTATACTTGAACGGAACGCTTCTTGGTAATGTCAATAACATGCACAGAACCTGGGAGTTTGACATAAAAGATATTCTTAAGGATGAAAATGAACTTAAGGTTTATTTCCATTCTCCCACGAAATTCATTGCAGAGGCTTATGAAAAGGCTCCTACAAAGGGTACAGATGATGCAATGCCCGGCTTTGTTCATATCAGAAAAGCGCACTGCATGTTTGGATGGGACTGGGGCGCACACCTTCCCGATGCCGGAATATTCAGACCAATCTCTGTCATTTGCTTTAACAAGGCGAGATTTGAATCTGTTTTGATCAGTCAGAATCATGACAATGTGAAGATTGATGATGCAGGCAATGAAAGCGGAAGCGTTGTTTTGGAACTAAAGCCGTCCATAAGAGATCTGTCTGTAGATAAAAACGATCTGAAATTTGACGTTGAGATCACATCTCCTGATGGTGAAGTGATAAACTGCGAAAATATCTCTTCTGAGCATATGGAGATAAGCGATGCTATATTCAACTATGCAAAGAGCGGTGCCCAGACACCTACAAATGCAGTAGATAGTCTTTGGGAGGATGTTAAGGGTACAGAGATCAAGATTGATAATCCTAAGCTTTGGTGGCCCAATGGCTACGGCAGGCAGCCTCTTTATACAGTTAAGGTAACCCTCAAAGATGATGCAGGAAATACGCTTGATGTATGGGAGAGAAAAATCGGTCTTAGAACCTGCACGGTAAGCACTCAGAAAGATAAATGGGGCAATGAATTCTGCTTTGTTGTAAATGGCGTAAAGGTCTTTGCAATGGGTGCAGACTATATCCCTGAGGATCATCTTCTTGGAAGAGTTACCCCTGAAGTTACAAGAAAGCTCCTTGAAAAAGCGGTATTTGCAAACCATAACTCCATAAGAGTATGGGGCGGCGGATACTATCCCGATGACTGGTTCTTTGATATTTGTGACGAGCTTGGACTTCTTGTTTGGGAAGACTTCATGTTTGCCTGCGGTGTATATGATCTTACACCTGAATTTGAGGCCAACATCAAGGCAGAGTTCAAGGATAACCTCTTAAGACTTCGCCACCACGCATCCCTTGGACTTATGTGCGGTAATAACGAGATGGAGATGTTCGTTGATTATGGCGTATGGGTTACAAAGAAGACAGAGAAGCGCGATTATACAATAATGTTCGAATATATCATCCCTAATATGATGAAGGAGTATGCTCCTGATGTTTACTACTGGCCTGCTTCACCTTCTTCAGGCGGATGCTTTGAAGAACCCAATGATGAGAACAGAGGAGATGTTCACTATTGGGAAGTATGGCATGGTAACCAGCCCTTCTCAGCATACAGACAGTTCTATTTCAGATTCCTCTCAGAGTTTGGATTCCAGTCCTTCCCTGCAGAGAAAACTGTTGAGAGCTTTACGGATGATCCTGAAGATAAGAATGTTTTCTCCTATATTATGGAAAAACACCAGAGAAATGGCGCTGCTAACGGTAAGATAATGAACTACATGCAGCAGACCTATCGTTATCCCAGTGATTTTGCAACCGTTATCTACGCATCTCAGATGCTTCAGGCAGATGCCATCAGATACGGTGTTGAGCACTTTAGAAGAAACCGCGGACGCTGCATGGGCGCTGTAGTATGGCAGCTCAATGACTGCTGGCCCGTTGCTTCCTGGGCAAGTATCGACTACTGCGGAAGACTTAAGGCTCTCCACTATGCAGAGAAGAGATTCTTTGCTCCGATCCTTGTTTCCTGTCAGGAAGAGGGCGAGATGACCAATCCTCAGCAGCTTAACTGGCTCCCCAGAGAGATTAAGCAAGAGGCGGTATTCAGTGTTGCCAACGAGACAAGACAGGATATCGAGGCAAAGGTTCGCTGGGCCTTGAGGGATGCTTCAGGTAAAATCCTTAAGGAAGGTGTAGCAGAGTTTGATTCTGAGAGAGAAGAGAATCCCGGCAGCGCCGGAAGTAACGGCACAATCCATGTACCTGCTCTTTCCAGTGTATGGACAAAGAAGGTTGATTTTGCAGATGCGGACAGATTCAGCCAGTATGTAAGCTACGAAGTAGAGGTTGATGGCAAGGTGGTTTCATCAGGAACCGTTATCTTCACAATGCCTAAGTACTTCAAGTATCAGAATCCTAAGCTTTCTGCCACAGTTCATGACGGTAAGATTACCGTTAAGGCTGATGCATATGCAAGAGGTGTTGAGATTCTTAATGACAATGAAGACCTTGTTCTTTCAGATAATTACTTTGATATGAACGCAGGTGAAGTTACCGTTGATATTATTTCCGGTGATGCTTCCAATTTAAGACTTAAGAGTGTATATGACATAAGATAATTTAAAAGACTTCCGAAGATAGGCGTTTATGCTTATTCTTCGGGAGTCTTTTTATTACATAGGGATTTTTCTTTGAAATAAAAAAATGCTCAGCAGGATGTTCTGGTTTATAAAAAATACTTGCGCTGTCAGGATAAAAGCATTAGCATATTTTTGGTTTAATTTTAGATATTTTAGTAAGTGAGGATATTATGAAGAAAGAAAAGCTAAAACCGATGCTGTTTTCGGTAATCAAGAAGTATTCCGCAAAGCAGTTCACAACTGATGTTATTTCCGGAATTATTGTTGCTATCATTGCACTGCCGCTTTCAATTGCGCTTGCTTTGGCTTCAGGTGTTGGCCCTGAAGAAGGTCTTTACACAGCAATTGTTGCAGGCTTCATTATTTCATTCCTTGGAGGAAGCCGTGTTCAGATAGCAGGTCCCACAGCAGCCTTTGCCACAATTGTAGCGGGAATTGTTGCTAAGAACGGAATGGAAGGCCTTATGATGGCTACCATTATCGCCGGCATAATCCTTATTCTGATGGGGCTTTTCAAGCTGGGAAGCCTGATCAAATTTATTCCTTATACAATTACCACAGGCTTTACCGCAGGTATCGCAGTTACAATTCTTATCGGACAGATTAAGGATTTCCTTGGACTTACATATCCCAAGGGAACAGTTACAATTGAGACAGTTGAGAAGGTGGAGGCTATTGCTGCCAACATCGGAACAATAAATTTTCAGGCAGTTATCGTCGGAGTAGTATGTCTCCTTATTCTTGTGATCTGGCCCAAGTTTTTCAAGAAAATTCCTGCATCCTTAATTGCAGTTACCGTTGGAATCCTTATGGTAAAGGTTGTAGGTCTTAAGGTTAATACAATCGGAGATCTCTACCAGATAAACGGAGGACTTCCTAAGTTCCATGCACCCAGCTTTTCATGGAGTCTTGTAAGGGCTTCCTTCTCAAACGGATTTACAATTGCAATACTTGCTGCTATTGAGTCTCTTCTTTCTGCGGTAGTTGCAGACGGAATGATCGGTTCAAAGCACAGATCAAATATGGAGCTTATTGCACAGGGTGCAGGTAATATCGGATCAGTTCTTTTCGGCGGTATCCCTGCAACAGGTGCTATCGCAAGAACCGCTGCTAATATTAAGAACGGCGGTAGAACTCCTATAGCAGGTATGGTTCACTCCGTTGTACTTTTACTGGTACTTGTGGTGCTTATGCCTTATGCAGCACTTATCCCTATGCCTACAATCGCTGCTATTCTTTTTCAGGTTGCATATAATATGTGTCAGTGGAGACCCTTCATGAAGCTCTGCAAGACAGCACCTAAGAGCGACATCATTGTACTTGTAATGACATTTGTACTGACTGTAGTATTTGACCTTGTTGTTGCTATCGAGGTTGGTATGATCGCAGCTTGTCTCCTTTTCATGAAGAGAATGAGCGAGGAGTCATCTGTTCGCGGATGGACTTATGTTGATCCTGATATTGACCCCGAGAATGACCCTGATGCCATTGAGCTTAGAGTAATTCCCAAGCATGTGCGAGTTTATGAGATCAGTGGTCCCATGTTCTTTGGTGATGCTGATGCTCTGGCAAATATCACTACCAAGGACTTTACAAAATGCCTTGTAATCAGAATGAGAAGTGTTCCTGCTCTTGATGCTACAGCCATGAGAGCCCTTGAAATGCTCTACGAAGACTGCAAGAAGAAGGGAGTACGCCTCATATTCTCACATGTAAATGAGCAGCCCATGAGAACCATGGAGAAGGACGGCTTTGTGGAGAGAGTCGGAAAAGAAAACTTCTGCCCGCACATTGATGATGCTTTAGAGCTTGCAGCTAAAGTGAATGCGGACTTTACATAAGCGCAGAACAGTTTGTATAATTTTATGAGAAAAGTTTTGTAGAGGAGGATTTCGAAATGAAGATTTGTTCAAAATGCAACGCGAATGTTGAAGATCATATGGCTTTTTGCCCTAATTGCGGCGCACCTGTTGAAGACGCTGCAGTGGCACCTGCAAGCGAGGGTGAAGCAGCTTCAACTGTTAACTCTGATGAACCTGCTCCTTCACAGCAGTATCAGCAGCCTCTGTACCAGCAGCCTGTTTATCAGCCGCAGTATCAGCAGCCCATGGGATATGCTCCTCAGGGCGGAGCTTCTTATGGATATATGCCTGTGAATAATGAGCCTGTTTCGCTTGGTGACTGGCTTCTCACATTCCTTATTACCTGTATTCCGCTTGTTGGTTTTATCATGCTTATTGTATGGGCAGTAAGTGACGGTACAAAGGAAAGCAAGAAGAACTGGGCAAGAGCCAAGCTCATCTGGATGGTAATTGCTTACGTACTTTCTTTTATTTTCATTATGGCATTTGGCGCTGTTTTTGCATCTGTTTTAAATGAGATCGGCGGATTATATTAAGAAGATTGATTTAATCTCTTGGTCTTAAATAGAAATTACCACGAACCTCATCCGTGCGAATAGAGTTGATGAAGGCGTTTTCGTCTATCTCCTTTATCGCGGGGATGAGTTTTCTTGTATCTGAAGCACTTACGACTGAGTATACGATCATTTTGTTCTGATGCTCGAAGGAGCCTTCGCCGTGAATCAGAGTTGCACCGTGATTGGCTACGCGGTATATAAGGTCGCAAACCTCAGCAGGCTTATCGGTGATGATGAAAAGAGTCTGCTGCTGATAAACTCTGTATAGAATATGCAGTACCTGAGTGGTTACATACTGGAATATCATGGAATAAAGAGCTTTATCCCAACCAAAATAGATTCCTGCTATAAGAAGGATCACGGTATTTATGCCAAGGATAAAGGGAAAAGCATCCACGCCTTTTTTCTGAGACAGATATATGGAGATAAAATCTGTTCCGCCGCTTGTAGCATCGACCATAAGGCACATGCAGATGGCAGCAGCATTTATAATACCACCGAAAACCGCAATAAGAAGCGGGTCATAGGTGATGGCATGGGCAGGAATGATATCTACAAAAAAGCCGTTGGCCAAAACCATTATCATTGAAAAAATGGTGAATCTTTTTCCTATGTAGCGAAAGCCCAGATAAATGGGGAAAATGTTAAGTACGATATTAACAGGTGAATATGGGATGTTTATGCCGAAATATTTAAGAACAATTCGCTGAACAACAATAGTAAGGCCCTGGGCACCGCCCGGGAACAGACCTCCTGCGTTGATAAATGACTGAATATTTACAGACATTAAAAGAGCTGCTGCGAGTACAACAACAAGACGAATTGAATCTTTTTTTAGGTTTGCCTTCATTTAAAATCCTCTGACAAAATATATTAATAATATACGCATATATTTGATGCGTTTTGTTATATAATCTCAGTATAATGCAGAAAAATAGCAATAACAACAAATAGATTGATTTATAATATCTACTGTGATAACTTTGTTGTGCAAATAATGAAAGCAGGGGACACCTAATATGTCAAATAATGATAACAAAATTAAGTATGGATTATATGGCAGTTTCTTCAAAAGATTGCTGGACATAATAATATCCCTGCTTGTACTGATATGCTTTTCCTGGTTGTATCTGATACTTGTAATCCTTGTGAGAGTTAAGCTTGGAAGTCCTGTCATTTTCAAGCAGCCCCGTCCCGGTAAGGATGAGAAGGTCTTTAATCTATATAAGTTCAGAACCATGACAGACGAAAGGGATGCAAAGGGAGAGCTTCTTCCGGATGAAGTAAGGCTTACAAATTTTGGTAAAAAGCTTCGAAGCACAAGTCTTGACGAACTTCCGGAGTTTTTCAATATCCTTAAGGGGGATATGAGCTTTGTGGGACCAAGGCCTCTTCTTGTGAAATATCTTCCTCTTTATAATGAAGAACAGCATCATCGTCATGATGTCAGGCCCGGACTTACTGGATGGGCACAGGTGAATGGACGTAACCTCCTTAGCTGGGAGGATAAATTTGAGAAAGATGTTTATTACGTAAGAAATCTTTCCTTCGCACTTGATGCAAAGATTATAATTATGACAATTAAGGTAGTACTTGATCACAGCGATGTTAACAGCGCGACGGATGCCACAATGGAGGCATTCACGGGAACACCAAAGGAAAAAGAAAGTGATCAGTAAGGAGCATTAAAATTATGAATATATTGTTTTGCAGTGTTGGTAGAAGATGTGAGCTTTTAAAGGACTTCAGAAATACCCTTGGTGATAAGGTAAGGCTTGTGGTAACGGATAACAGCCCCTATGCACCTGCCCTTGCTTTTGCTGATGCCAGCTATCAGGTTCCTTTAATAACAGATCCTACTTATATCGGAATAATCCTTGATATCTGTAAAAAGGAAAAGATAAATGCGGTTACGACTCTGATCGATCCGGAGATATCTATTCTTGCAGATAACCGTGCAAAATTTGAAGAGATCGGTGTGGAGGTTCTTGCTCCCTATAAGGAGACAGCGGACCTTTGCTTCGATAAATATGAGATGTTTAAGTACCTTAGTGATAAGGGGATTAATACTGTTAAGACCTATGGCAGCTTTGCAGAGTTTCATGAAGATTATAAAAAGAATGCCATATCACTGCCCGTTTTCGTAAAGCCGAGAACAGGAAGCGGAAGCGTTGGTGCCAGAAGAGTAGATACAATAGAGCTTCTTGAGGAAGTAACAGCAACTGATCCGTCGCTTATCATCCAGGAGCTTATGACCGGAAACGACATGGATGCAGATGTCTATGTTGATACCATTTCCAATGAAGTAGTGGCGATTTTTTCAAAGAAAAAGATATCAACTACAATAGGCGGTGCCAATAAGACAATATCCTTTAAGGATGAAGCGCTTTTTGATTTTGTAAAAAATGCCCTTAAGGTATTTAGATTTAACGGACCTCTTGATATGGATCTGTTTTATCAGGACGGAAAATACTATCTGTCAGAGGTTAATCCCAGGTTTGGAGGAGCTTATCTTCACGCCTACGGAGCAGGAGTTGATTTCCCTGCTTTCATATATAAGAACGTCCATGATAAGGAGAAAAATGAGCCTGTTATAGGACAGTATGATGAGGATGTTGTCATGATGATGTATGACAGCGTGGTTATCGATACGCTTTCTAACATAAAGGGCAGAATGCAATGAGAATTCTAATTTTGACCAATTATGCCAACGGTCTGTTTCTTTTTAGACGAGAGCTTCTGGAAGCATTTCTGGCGGACGGACATGAAGTTATTGTGTCAGTTCCTCCGGACGAAAATGTGGCAAAGCTTGAGAAAATAGGCGTTAAAATTGCAGAGACAAATTTCAACAGACATGGAATGAATCCTGCAAAGGATTTTGCCCTTATGCTGGCGTATAAGAAGCTTATTAAGGAGCTTAAGCCCGGATTTGTGCTGACCTATACCATAAAGCCAAATCTCTATGGAGGAATGGCAGCAAAGCTTACCCATACTCCCTATATCTGCAATATTACAGGCCTTGGAATGGCTATTGAAAACGGCGGAATCATGAGTAAAGCACTTATAGCTTTTTATAAGACTGCTACTTCCGGCGCAAGAAAAGTGTTTTTCCAAAACGAGCGTAATAAGAAATTCATGCAGGACAGAGGCGTTGCCCGTAAAAATGCCGGTCTCCTTCCGGGATCCGGAGTAAATCTGGCTGAGCATCCTTTTAGGGAATATCCTTCGGAAGCAGAGGGCATACATTTCCTTGCTGTGATAAGAATTATGAAGGATAAGGGAATATCTGAGTATCTCGAGGCTGCAAGGACCATTACCTCAGAATACGAAAATGTCCACTTTGACCTTGTGGGAGAATATGAAGAGGATGAGTGGGGGAACTATGAGTCTCTTATAAAGGAGATGGAGGAAAAGGGCATTATCACCTACCACGGACACCTTGACACTGTTGAGCCTATTATGTCGAAGAGTCACGTTGTTATTCATCCCTCCTATCATGAGGGAATGTCAAATGTGCTCCTTGAGGCAGCAGCCTGCGGAAGGCCTATCCTGTGCTCTGACATTAACGGATGTATAGAAGCAATCGAGCCTGAAAAAAGTGGCTTTACCTTTGAGATAAAGAGCGCAGAATCTCTGGAAGCAGCCATAAGAAAAATGCTCTCACTGTCAGAAGAAGACAGGGCTAAGATGGGAAAGCTTGGCAGAGAATATATTGAAAAGCACTTTGACAGACAGCTTGTTATAGATGCCTATAAAAACGTGCTTGAAGCTGCCAGGTAAGTTGACACGCAATTTGCATCAATCTTGAATCTTTGATTCAAGATTGTATAATATATTGGTAATATTCTATCTTACAGTCATGTGAGATAAGAAAATTTGACGAGGTATAAAAATGAGTTTATATGAGAGACTCCTTTCAGGAGAGGAGAAACTGTCACTTGTTGGACTTGGTTATGTCGGAATGCCTATTGCTGTGGCATTTGCAAAGAAAATCAAGGTAGTTGGATATGATTTCAATGCAGAGAAGGTTGCCCTTTATAAAAAGGGAATCGACCCTACAAGAGAGGTCGGAGATGCTGCAATAAAGGAGACAGCTGTAGATTTTACCGCTGATCCTGAGAAGCTGCGTGAATGTAAATTCCATGTAGTAGCAGTTCCAACTCCGGTTAACGAAGATCATACACCTGATCTCACCCCTGTTGAGAGTGCCAGCAGAACTCTTGGTAAATATCTCACAAAGGGTTCTATTGTAGTATATGAGTCAACAGTTTATCCCGGCGTAACGGAGGATGTTTGTGTGCCGATCCTTGAAAAAGAGTCTGGTCTTAAATGCGGAGTAGATTTTAAGGTTGGCTATTCACCTGAACGTATCAATCCCGGTGATAAGGTTCACAGGCTTGAGACCATAACCAAGATTGTTTCAGGTATGGATAAGGAGACTCTTGAGGAAGTAGCAAACGTTTATAAGCTTGTTGCTCTTGCAGGTGTTCACGAAGCTGAGAGCATCAAGGTTGCAGAGGCTGCAAAGGTTATCGAGAACAGCCAGCGTGATATCAATATCGCTTTCATGAATGAGCTTTCAATGATCTTCCACAAGATGGATATAGATACAAAGAGCGTACTTGAAGCAGCAGGAACCAAGTGGAATTTCCTGAACTTTAAGCCTGGACTGGTAGGAGGTCACTGCATCGGTGTAGATCCCTACTACCTTACATATAAGGCAGAGTCCCTTGGCTATCACAGTCAGATCATTCTTTCGGGACGCCGCATCAATGATGACATGGGTAAATACATTGCAGAGTCCTGTGTGAAGAAGCTGATTGCAGGTGATGTTCCTGTTAAGGGTGCAAGAGTTGGAATTCTTGGTTTTACCTTCAAGGAGAACTGCCCGGATACAAGAAATACCAAGGTAATTGATATCTATAATGAGCTTAAGGAGTACGGTATTGATCCTATCGTAGTTGATCCTACAGCTGACAGTGATGAAGCAAACAGACTTTACGGAATAGCCTTTGATACTATGGATGATATCCATGATATGGACGCTGTCATTGTGGCGGTTGCACATGAGGAGTTCCTTGGAATCACTAAGGAAGATATTAAAAAGTGGTATGCGCCTTCTCATACGAAGAGAGTATTCCTTGATGTTAAGGGAATTTACAATAAGAATGAGTTCGATGAAGCAGAGTTTGCTTACTGGAGACTTTAATTAAATGGGGGAATGCCGCCACCTTAAAAAGTGGCGGCGTTGTTGTATGAAGATATTAATTCGAATGGATGATATCGCGCCGGGTATGGATATGGGCAAATTCAGAAGATTTAAGAGACTTCTGGATGAGTACAATATCAGACCTCTTATAGGCGTGGTACCGGATAATAGGGATCCGAAGCTCAAGGTGGAGACTGAGGAGCCTGATTCAAAGCAAAAAAAGGGGATGGATGAAGAAGCAGAAAGCGAAGAGAATCCATATTTCTGGAGAATGGTGAGGGACCTTCAGTCAGAGGGATGGATTATAGCAATGCATGGTTTTCATCACGTTTATACCACCAAGAAGGGCGGAATGCTGCCTTTAAATAAACAGTCTGAATTCGCAGGAATTCCATATGAAAAACAGCTGGAGATGATTAGCGAGGGCAAGAAGATTCTGGAGAGCCACGGAATTGCCACAGATTTTTTCATGGCGCCAAGTCACAGCTATGACAGAAATACCATAACAGCTCTTGTGGAGAAGGGCTTTAGAAGAGTGACAGATGGTTTTGGAAGGAATGCCTACAGACGTTTTGATATGACCTTCTATCCTATTTCATATAGGAAGGACAGTGCTCTGACAGACGATCATGAAGGCTACACCACGTTTGTCGTTCATACAAATACCCTTACCAATGAAGATTTTAATTATTATTCCAAAGTCTTTGAGACGGGAAAGGTTGTCAGCTGGAATGAATGGCTTATGACCGACCCTGTGGAAGCAGGAGAGCTTCAGGGAATTAAGGAATACATTCTTGCAAGGATTAAATATATTTTAGTGCACAAGAGGTGGTAACAATGGCTGAGCCTATTCGAATATTACATGTTTTTGGTACATTGGGTCTTGGCGGAGCCGAGAGCCGAATAATGGATCTTTACAGACATATTGACAGGGATAAGGTGCAGTTTGATTTTCTTGTTCATTCATCAGCTGAGCCTACAGGTAAAAAGTGTCCCACATCCGATGAGCTTATGGCTGTTCGAAAGCCTGATTATTTCGATGCGGCAGTAAGGAAGCTTGGCGGAAATATCTACTGTGTTCCCAGATATCATGGAACTAACTTAAGGGATTATAAAAATGCGGTCCGTATGTTTTTCATGCAGCATAGGGGCGAGTGGAAAATGGTGCAGGGACATATGACAAGTACCGCTGCCATTTATCTTCCTATTGCCAAGACCTGCGGCATCGGAACTACAATAGCCCATGCCAGAAGTGCAGGAGTCGATCCCGGTATTAAGGGAATAGTAACCAAGATTATTCGTCATCCTTTGAGTAACACTGAGACCTGTGACCTTAGATTTTCATGTACAGAGAATGCGGCAAGAGCAGTGTTTGGAGATACCCTTACAGATGGCGGTCTTGTCAGAATAATTCCAAATGCCATAGACCTTAGAAGGTTTATTTATAATCCCGAGGCTAGAGAAAGGATCAGAAAAGAGCTGGGGCTTTCCAATGCAATAGTTATCGGTCATGTGGGCCGTTTCCACTATGCAAAAAATCATGAGTATCTGATAAAGGTATTTGCAGAGTTTTTGAGGATTCTAAGTCACGATGAAGCTAATTCCTTCAGTATGCTCCATGGCATGAGGATAAGGCTTTTGATGCTGGGTGAAGGCGAGCTGATGGATACAATGAAGCAGCTCTGTCACGACCTTAAGATTTCGGATAAGGTAATCTTTGCAGGCAATAAGAGTAATGCCAATGAATATTATCAGGCAATGGACTATTTTCTTTTCCCTTCACGCTACGAGGGTCTTCCCGGAACAGTAGTGGAGGCGCAGGCAGCAGGACTTCAGTGCCTTGTATCAGATTCCATTACCCCTGAGGTTGATATTACACCTCTTGTAAGCAGGATGAGCATCGAGGATGCACCTGCAACCTGGGCAAGAAAGATATTAAATGATCTGATGCTAAGTGGCATAAATGATGATGAATACGGCATTCCCATCGGAGACAGGGAGGCTTCATCAGGACCGATCACAGCCCAGATTGGCGCCGCAGGCTTTGATGTTAAGACTCAGGCAGAGATGATGTCGAAATTCTATTTAACAGGAAAATTTTCATGAAGAATATATGGAAGCATGTCACTGTAAATCAGTGATGTGCTTCTTTTTTTGCTGCGAGCGAAAGCGAGGGAAGAACATCCTTAGTTAACCGGTGTGTAGACATTTGTTGGACAGCAGGTGTTAGAATGCAGGTGTTAGAATACAGGTGTTTAATTTTTGAATAAGTTAGTGTATTATTTGTGTTTTTTTATAGGGGGAAATAGTAATGCCAAAGAAATCTTTGAAAAATGACAAAAACGGAATAAGTCTGTTTAATTACACCATTGCTGTAAGATCTGACTATTTTAGAAGACTGAGATACGTAGATATTTTCAGTGATGGAAATCAGGTTCCCAAAATGCCCGATGACCTTGAGATAGCAATTGATTATATAGCAATGACAGATGAAGAGCTTAAGGCAGAATATGATAAGCTTCTTGCTGATAATCCGAGCCTTTGGGAATACTCTTCAGGAGTGGATGATCAACCAAAAGGGGCGATGTCCCTTCCAAGACATATAAGAAATACCGGAGACAAAGATGTCCTCACAGAGTATTTAAAGGAAAATGAAGATAAGCTTAATTATGAACAGCAGTATCTGATAAACAGACGTATTAAAGCTACGGATAAAAAGCTTCAAAGCCAGGCAGAAAAGGCTCAGCAGATGGAACAGGAGGCTGATTTATATATTCTTCCTGAGGTTCATACTGAGATGCGTTTAGATGGTGATGAGGCCATAGAACTTACCGGCGTTCATCAGGAAAGTAAACAGTCCAGCGGAAACGGGTGCTGGTCTGTTTTCCTTGCAAATGCTGCAGGAAGCAGAGGAGTAGATATTACTCAGGAGGATATTCGTAGTTACAGACCTGAGCTTAAACCTGAGGCTGGGACAAAGGCAGATGTTTTTACTGATGATGCTTACAATACTGACAGTATTAATAATGCCTTGGAAATGGGCGACGGAGTCCTTGCCTATATGCCGGGTCAGATGCTGAGCGAGTTGGAGATAGCAAAATACAGTGATATCCACAAAAATAACGGTATAACACGTCGGCAGTTTGAAGAAAAAGCTATTACACAGCTTAAAACAACCATTAAGCATGCGCTAAAAGAAGACAAATCCCCGGTAGGACTGCTGGAAGCAGGTCACTATCTGACTATTGTCGGAATAGACGGAGACATTATTAAGTACAAGGATTCAGCAGGAGTAGATCCCGATCCTGATCATACTTATGAAGGCTCGCTAACAACGATAGCTACATCTGTGCTTAATGATCCGGAAATATCCGGAATACAGCTTACCTGGATGAAGGACGTTCAGCTATCAAAGGATGGCAGAACTATTTTTGGTGTGCCCAGCGATTATGTCCGCATGAGTCCGGACGGAACAGTTCAGGGACAGCCTGATCCCATACGACTTGGCGGCGGAATGCCTGAAGAAGGTCTGCAGATACAAAGCGTGGGTGTTGCGGTTTCCAGATATGCCGGAACAGAGGATACCAAACCTGAGCAGAATTACAGACCTGTTCTTACTGATGGAATTATAAAGACAGAGAAAGTATATCTTCCTAAGAAACTTAATGCCACATATCTGAATCAAAAGGCGGCTAATCGTTCAAATGAAGAAGAGAGACGCCTCCGAGAGGTTGATAACAATTACTATAATATGAACCGCCCATTGGAACCTGTTATGGCAGATCCCGGTGTGCCTGACTATGCACCTGCCATGGAGCAGGCTATGCAGCGCTATGAAAATGAAATCAATGAGTCCTGGAAGCATTCCATTGAGAACGGTATAGAGTTTATTAAAAACGGTGCCTCTGTTGAGTTTGATGATCTATCATTTATGACAACGGATAATCTTGATATTACAAAAATCAGCGATGAAGAGCGCCAGATAGCAACCAATGTATGTGAAGACATTTTCGGAACAGACAAGAGAGAGACATCTGTTTTTGATTCTGATAGTGTACTTAAGAAATTCACATATAAGAAAACTCCTGATGGTGAAACAGTGAACTTATGGGATGATGTAGAGTCGCAGCTTCGTAAGAACCCTGAGTTTGCAGGTTCAAATAATGAGGTTATCAGAAGCTTTATAAGACCGGTTATCCTTAGGGAAATGATGAACAAGGACAGTGCTCTTACCTTTGAAAATGGCGAAGGCAGTGTCAGAAATATTTTTGTAAATAAGTCAGAACAGGAAGTGTTCCCTGATATAAATTCAGTCCTTAAGGAAGATGAGTTTGTAGATAACACTATTAATTTGCCCAATGCTTATTATGAGGAAATTATCAATCCCTTTGGCAAGAATGATTTATTCTATGACGAGGAGGAAATAGACGACGAATTACCGGAGGCTGAGGCAGAAGGCAAAGATGCTGAGAACAAGCAGATTGTAAATGATAACGCTGATAACAAGGAGCCTCAAAATAACAGCGTAGAGAATAAACAGAATGTAAATAGTAACGATAATAATACTGACGCAAATAACGTAGATGATAAGAAAACAGATAACATCGTTAACATCAATGAAATGGCTGAGAAGGAAATCTACAAGGTTAGCGACATAGAAGATTACGATCCTGATGTTATTCTGAAATCTTTTGATGATGCGGGAACGGGCGCTGCTGATGGAAGCGAATTCCCCGAAACTAATCATGAGGCTCAGGGAGAGATGGATGCCTTTGCAGATTCGCTTCCTGTATCTGAGGATATGCGCCAGCCAAATCCCTTCGATGGTGTTAATCCGGAGGATGAAGCTACAAGTCCTTATAGTAAGGATGCCTGGGCTGAGCAGATCAATCCATTTGAGGACTATTCTGAAAATGTAGCCGGCGCTATGTATGCAGAAGCATCCAAAGTAAACGATGATGTAAAATTCTTCCGTGATCCCGAAAGAGAAGAAACTTACGCTGCACAGAGAAATACTGCAGAAAAGATCTGGTTTACAGAGTTTTATCTGGCTAAGGGTAAGGCTATCGAGGACACACACGGAATCTATACACCTTATGAACTTCAAAAAAAGAGTGACCTCATTGCAGATGCCATCGTAGATATAAATTCTTTTGAGGAGGCATTAGACGCTTTCGTAGCTATTGAGGCAAAAGCAAATATAGCTATAGGTAAGGAAGCAGCAAGGAAACAGCAGCAGCTCGAGCAGAGAGTAAGAATAAATACTGATAAGAAGCAGGCGGCGGATTATCTTGTTAAAGATGGTTCTTCCAAAGAAATTCAGTTAGGACGCGCCAAGAATGAAATGGAAGAGCTGATGCGTCAAAGGTTCCTTGAACTTCAGGGAGCAGAAGTTGATCCCTTCGGAAATATTGATTTTGACTCAGAACTGAATTATGCCCGTGAAAGATATCGCAAGGATTATCTTAAGGCAGCAGATGAGGGTGATTATGAGAGAGGAAGACTCATAAATGATGCAGATGAAATTGAAAGGCCTGAAGGAATTCTTCCTCCTGTAAAACATGGCAGGAATATTGATGAGTATGACAGGGTTCTCCATGCAAAGAAGCCTGTTGAAGTTGACGATATCGATACCATGGAAGATATATTTGACAAAGGGGCAAAAGCTGAGATGCCTACCAACTTTGTCAATACATATTATCAGGAACTTGACTCACTGCGAAAGCTTACGCCTGCCACGGAGAAGGTTAAAAAGACAATTAAATCAAGTAAGACCTTCTATAGAGCTCATAAACATGATTTGGATACTGTAGAAGATCTTGTATCAAATCTGTCGGGATATTATACAAAAAGTGAGACCGGTAATACCTATCCTCAGCTGGGAAATGCAGAGCTTTTGGAACTCCGCAGTGAATACATGCGGAATATTAATCGTATAAAGAATCTCCGTGATAATTACAGGGATTACAAAAATCATAAATATGAGAGCAAAGGAAGCAGAAAGCGTGTAACAGAAAATGACCTTAAGTCCTTTAATGATGCACTTAAATTATTGACAGATGATCTGCAGGTAATTGACAAGGCATTTAAGGCAAAGGAGAAGACAAGTCTTCCTCTTGCAGCATTCAAGCATTCAAAAGAACTGGAGAAGATCAATTATGTAAACGGTGTCTTCAAGCATCCGGGGCTCGTTGAATACAGTAGAATTTTTGTGAGAGATAATAAGACACCTGAAGAAATTCGCAAGCGTTTCGAGGAGTCTACTCCCGGCCAGATACTGACCGAGTACCAGACTGCTCTTGCTACGAAGACCTGGCTTTATGAGTATCTGCCTAAGGATAATAAGATTCCTGCAAACATAGAGAACACCTCTGATATAGAGCAGATAGAAAAATATATGAAGCGCAATAGTCTACTGCTCACAGATCAGGAGAAGGCTCATTTACAGGCTCATATTAATTCTGCAATTCGTGCCGAAAACATCAACGATATTGCAGAGAATAACTTTAATAATCTTGAGGATTACTACAAGGTTGGGAAGCCTACCGTTATCGTTACAGGTGAAGAAGGTGCCGAACTTGACATTCATCAGGAGGGCTTCCAGTCCAGCGGAAACGGATGCTGGTCTGTTGCCGGCGCCATGATGGTTAACAGCCGCGGTGGTCAGAGACTTGTAAAACAGGAGGATATCAGAAACTACAGGCCAAAGCTTGCAGAGGGTGAAGTATTCGACAAAAACGGAATGCTTGACAGTGCCTATAACGAAGACAGGGGCAAAAACATAATGGATATGGGTGACTCTATCCTTGAGTATGCACCTAACACCATGCTAAGACAGCTTGATATTGCTCCATACAGTGATATTGCAGAGAAAAAGGGCATTTCTCCAGACGAATACATAGAAAATGCTACTAACGCTATCAAGAAGCAGCTTTTATATAGCATAAAAGTTGACAGGAGCCCTGTTGCTTTCCTGAATGGTAGTCATTACATCACAATCACCGGAATAGACGGTAATATCATAAAGTACAAGGACAGCTCTGAAAATAAAGCTAAGAGGCTGGGAGTAAACGCAGATCATACTTATGTTATGTCCATAGATGAGCTTATAGGAGATAAACTCACAGGTCCTGCCGCAAAATGCGCTCCTTTGCAGTTTACATGGATGTCTGACATAAAGCTCAACAAGGATCTGAAGCAGATTCATGGAGTGCCCAGTAAGTATGCAACTGTTGCAACAGACGGAACAGTTTATCCTGCTCCTGATGCAATACAGGCTTTTTCAGATGCAGAAAATACTGTTGCCAACAGAAACGGTGTGAGATTCTGTCGCCTTGGAGGAGATGAAGAAAATAATAAGTCAGGAGCTAGAAATGAAGATATCATCGGATCCGATGGTATTTTAAAGGTGGAGAAGGCTTATCTTCCCAAGAAGCTCAATATGATGTATCTCATGCATGAGGCTGAAAGAAGACCTCATGAAGAGGATGAGAGGCTTAATAATAACGATAAGGAGATGCTCGGAATAGACAGGGGCATTCCCTACAATCCGGAAGAGGTTATTGACCTTCCTGAAGTTCCTACAAATGACCTTGGACAGGACGGCCCCAGTGCAGGAACCGGAGACTTTGGAGCATCAGGTAAAGACGGAAAAGCACAAGGCGGACAGGACCACGAAGGAAGTAACGGGGACGCTGATTATGGTGATGAAATGTCTGAAGATAAAAAGCTTCAGATGGTCAGAGACATAAACAAAGTTGCAACGCAGCTTTCCGAAAAAATGGATAAATCCACACCCTGGTATATTAACAGCTTTACTGACGCACTATGGATAACTGATACAAGTGTTGATTTTGATGATCTAAAGGATGGTCTTAATAGTCTTAAAAGCCTTTCAGCAGATGCTTTGAAGGATGGCGGTAAGAATATCACAGATCAGAAGCTGAATGAGATGATGGAAGTTATGAATGCATCCATAACTTCATCTAAGGAGTATTTGAACTATAAATCCGATCAATTCAAGGAAGATGGTACCAGAAAGAACGGTAAATCCAAATCAGGCACAGAGCAGGCTAGAATAAAGGCAGTTGTTGAATCCTATGATGAACTGACCAAACTAAGTACAAGTATTACTGCGGTTGTTAAAAAGCAGAGTAAGGACTATTTGAAAATTCAAAAGAAGAAGGCAGCAGATAATACGAAGGATTATACAGATCTTTTGGTATCTACAAACTCTGTTGAAATTAATAAGCTTCAGGCTGATTCTTATAAAGACAGAGCCGAAATACCTGAGCATTATAAGAGACGACTTGTAAGGCTGGAAGCTATATATAGCAAGAAACCGGAATTCCTTGAAGAATTTCATAATAGACACGTAATTAAATATAAGGAAGTACAGAAAGGCGATAAGACAGAAAAGGTTTCGATATTTACTGAGCTCAAAGAGATTAAGGATGAGTTCAAACCCATAGGACCTGCAAGCAAAAATGCAAAACTTTCTGACAAAGATTTTGCTGCAATTGCCATGGCAGAATCTACAACGAAAGAGGTCTTCAAAGCAGAACTTGATAAGCTTAAAAAGAATAAGACATTTGATGGAATAAGTGAGGAAGTAATGATAAATAATTATGCTTCCCATACTTACAACTGTATCTGCGCTGAGGTCCTCTACAAACTTACGGATATTATTCCTTTTGCAGAGAAAGCAAGACAAAAAGCTGTAAAAGATCTTAAAGCTTATGAAGCAGGCGATAAGAAACCTCTCGCAACTGTTCTTGCAAATAGTCTGAATTTTATGACTGCTAAATGGAAAGCAGAACTGACGGCTACTAATGGTACTGAGGGAGAATTTGCCATAAATTCTGAAATGGGTCAGCGTATGTACAAAATGCTGGAACGTGACCCTGAGCTTATGGATCTTGCAAGGCAGGCAGGGCTTAAATCTGAAACATATTTTAACCTTAAGGCAATGGAAAAGCATGGCAGAACGATTATTAATGGTGATAACATGCGCAATGAGCTTTTACAAGCCAAAGAGAAAGAATTGTTAAAGGATAAACAGTGGAAGGACAAAGATGTCAAGGATGACCGTTATGCCGATTTAATCCTTACAGAGGCACTAAGACAGGAGAAGTTTAAAGCGGAAGCAAGGAAAGATAATTTGGTCTCAGAGATAAAAAAGCATAACGATGCGATGGACAAGGAGTTCTGCGAGAAGAGAAGAATTGCCACAGCCAGACAATTGATTGGAGTAATCAGGGCTTATAAGGACAAGGCAGATTTCAAGGATATTGCTGACAGATTTTACAGAGAATATAGGGCCGAAGGATTTACAGACAAGGATACTGTCGATAATAATGAAAAACTTGTGGACTTATTGGACAAGTATAATGCTGAGATATTCACTTATAAAGATAATAAGTATCGTAGTATGGAGGACCTGGAGAGGGAACTTATAGCCTACTACCATGATGAAATACATGCAATCAAAATAAGAAGAAGGCTTGAAGATGGGCCCTCCTTTGGTGACGAAGCATCTCTTGAATATGCTGTTGCTGAGACAAAGAAGTATTTAAATAAATGCGAAAAGAAAATGAAGGAGGGTATAAAACTCACTTCCGAAGAGGATGACAAGTACAGATATCTTAAGGATATTACTGACAGATATGCAGAACTTGGAGCAGACAATAGAAAGCTCGGCGAATTCGAAAGACAGAAGCTGGATGAGACAGGCCACATAAAATTGAGGCAGCTCCTTATCGCTAATGATCTATATTTGAAGAATGTAGATCAGAATGAGATTGCCGAACAATTTAACATTGTAGATCAACATGAAGACCTGAAAGAGAGATTTAAAGTCTTCATGAGATATAAGGGTCTTGATCAACTGTCTCCCAAGGAATTTGCCCGTGCTATTAACACTAATAGCAAGCTTATAGGTAGTAATCTCTTTGGCGATTTAATTCAGTTTGAAAGAGACTTAAAAGCAGGTAAGATCAAGCTTAATGAGCAGCCCGTCATCAATAAGGAAGCCGATAAACAGGTTGAGAATGCAGGTAAAGGAAAGAACAAGGCTGAGAACGTAAATGAAGCAAATAAGGTCACAGAAGCCCAGGGCGTAAAAGAAGTTGAGGATATGAAGATTGGCGAAGTTAAAAAGGTTACCGTCGATGACATATTGAAAGTCAAGATCGGCGAAGATGCCAAGCCCGGAGCTGATGCTTCCAAGATTACCGCGAACGACATACTGAATGTTGAGATATCTTCAGAAAAGAAACCTGCTGCAGGTGCAGACAACGAGAAAGTGCACAAGATTACAGCTGATGATATTCTCGATGTGAAGATAGGAGTGGACGAACCCAAGAAGGCAAAGAACAAAAAGATCGCTATTATGGAAGGCAGCGGAAATAGTCACTCTACCGGTAAAAAGAAAAACACTATTATTATGAACTGATATGTACCCTCTTTACTGGACAAAACAGTAAGGAGGGTATTTTTATGCGCTCAAACTTGTTTGTACAACTTGAACATATATGTTTAAAAAGCTATAATAGTGATAAATAATAAAAAGGAAGTCTGCGTATGATTGACATAGATTGTGAATATAAACTCAAAGAAGATATTGAGTTTATTATCGAAACAGAAAAAATAAATAAGATAGAATTATCAAAAAAGACTGGAATTTCCAGGGTGACATTGGATGGGGTTTCTAAAAACGGGACAATAACTGATAGTGTATGTGAGAAATTTTATTCATATGTTTATGAGAGCAACTATAGGATAAACGCTGTAAAAGAGGAATTGATAAAAGAAAAGTATGGTTACGTGCTTTTTCATGGGTCTAAAAATGGTTTATCACAGGTTACTGTAAACGGTTCCAGAAACAATTGTGATTTTGGTAATGGTTTCTACTTAGGAGAGACTTATGGTCAGGCATTATCGTTTGTTTGTGAAGGTGATAAATCCTCAGTATACTCATTTAGATATTCTCTCGATGATTTGAATGTTTGTAAGTTCGATTGCTCTATGGAATGGATGCTTGCGATTTGCTATCATCGAGGAACTCTTGGGGGATATTCGGATAATGAGAAGGTAAGAAGCATAATAGAAAAAATAAATAAGGCTGACGTTATCATCGCGCCTATCGCGGACAATAAGATGTTTTACGTTATGGCGCAGTTTACTGATGGTGAAATAAATGCTGATGTAGCTCTTCATTCATTGTCGGCATCGAAGCTTGGATTTCAATATATTTTTAAAACAGATAAGGCACTGGATAAGTTGATTCCAATTGAAAAGTATTATCTATGTATTCCTGAACGTGATGAATGCAAGAAATTACTCATAGAGCGAGGATTCGAAATTGATACTAAGTTAAAACTTGCAAAAAGAGAGTTTAAGACGGGGCTTTATATAGAGGAGATTTTTGATGAGAGAGTTTGACCACAATGGGCTGTTGCTTGCGGAATATCAAGGGAAACTGTTTGAAAAATCTAATGACTTAACTTGCTCTACAGCTATCTTTTTAAGGAGATTTCTTCATTCCGATTTACTAAAGTCTTTAGATACAAATAACCCATCGTTATTATCATTGGACGTGAATGAAGGCATTACAAGTATTATCCAGCAGTTTGGTGACACGGATTACGGAAAGATAAAGTACTCTAGAAGTTCATTATTCTGGATGGGATATATGTATCGATATATTTCATATACAAGAGAAGTTTCTACCAAATTTGTTATGGACTTATTCGCTCATAAGCAACTGAATGATGTATATTACACTTTTCATACTCAGGATCCGGAATGGTGCATCAGAAGCTTGCTTGATATCAATGATTTAGATGATGATATTTTTGATTGCAATTTGCGGTTAAAAAAGACAATAAAAGATAAAGGCGTGTATTAATCTTGTTTGTTTGAAATGTACAAACAAGTTTGATTTGCTTTATGCCTCTTTGTTTTTTAATTTTGCATTTATAAAATCTTCCCATTCTTTACAGATTTTGTCTGGTTGAACCCTTGACACTACAGATTTGGCGGTCTCTCCCAGTGTGGCTGCGAATTCGTTATCCTTTAGAATTCGTAACATGGCATCGGTTAGAGCTTTCTCATCCCTCACAGGAGTAAGGAGGCCGGATTTGCCATTATCTATGAGCATACGGGAACCGCCACAGGGACAGTCCGTTGAGATGCTGGGGATGCCAAGGGCCATTGCTTCTATAAGGGCATTTGGCATGCCTTCAAAATCAGAGGACAGCACGAACATGGCAGAGCCTGTGATTTCGTTTTTAAGATTTGAGCTTGGAGGTAAAATGAAAACCTTCTCTTCGAGATGATTCTCTCTTATGTATGATGTAAGGCCATCCAATATATCCCCTTCCTGGGAATCACCGTAGATGTACAGTGAATAGTCAGGATAGTCTCTTGTTATATTGTTAAATGCCTTAAGAAGAAGCAGCTGGTTTTTCTGAACCGAGATTCTTCCCACATTTACAATTTTCTTTGAATTAGCTCTACTTCCATCGGAGCTATTCATATCCGCATTAAGGTAATTTTCATCGATAGGATTAAAAATAATTGTTGACCTTTTCTGGAAATCTTCGGAAAAATAATGCATGGCATCCGGGGTCTGGAATACGCAGCCCACTGCCTTTTTCTCCATGTACCGGGTTGCAAGCTTATGAGGTGCATAGTCAACCTCCGGATTATTGCGGACAGAGACTATAAGAGGCGTGCGTGTCCCAAAGAGGCTGAAGGCACTTCTGAAATTGGCCTTGGCGCAAAAAGAGATAACAAGATCAGGCTTTTCGCTTTTTACGCAGTCACGAAGTTTAAAAAGTCTGGTGAAGGCCTTCTTGATGCGGCTGTCTTTTTCTTCGTCCTTGGTTAAGCCAACGGAAATACGCCTTACCTTTTCTGAAAGCTTATATTCATTTTCTGAAAACCACTGGGTTGCAACGATGACGTCGTGACCTGCATCAGCAAATTTTCCTGAGAGGATGCTGACTACATGCTCTGCGCCGCCGCGGCCCATGCTGTTTAAATGAAAAAGAATTTTCATGTTTAAATGTGCCCCTTGTTTTTTACAAGATCTGATAGGAAATCCTCATACCAGCTAACGAGCTGCTCAAGGTCGTAGCCGTGGGAACGGATGGATTCACGCTGGCAGGATCTGTCTGCCTGTTCATTTTTATTTCTTATACTGATAGCTTCATCAGCCCAGCTCTCTGCTGAGTCGGAAAGAGACTTTCTTGTGATAAGCCCAGCTGTTACAGATACATTCGGAGTGATGGTATCCGATATCAGCATGGGGAGTCCGCTTACCTGTGCTTCTATCAGAGTCAGCGGAAGTCCTTCAAACAGTGACGGGAATATCATCGTATCGAAGGCTGAAAAGAAAGCCTGCGCATCATGCCTTATTCCGGTCAGGATTACCTTGGTTACAAGATTGAGAGATTTAATCTTTTCCAGAATTTCAGGCTTTAAGTCTCCTTCGCCAAGACAGATGAGAACTGCTTTATCGTCCTTCTCTGCAATCTTTGCAAATACATCCATAAGGAAGGTGTGATTTTTTGATGCAATGAAGTTGGCGATATGGCCGTAGATATGCTTGCCCTCAAGATTAAACTCACGAATTATCTGCTCTCTGTATTCATTCCTGAACTCAAACTTGTTGAGGTCGATAGCATTGTTTATTACTTCAAAGCTCTTATTTCCATACATCCACCTGCCTGCATTTTCCGAGCATGCAAGCCTTACATCCGTGTTCTTAATAAGAATGGGTCTGCTTAGGAAATGAGTAAGCTTCTTGGGATCAGTTTCGTTGTGTGAATGACAAACAGTTATTGCACCTGCCTTTTTCGCAACCAGTAACTGCGGTGCCACAAGCGCATTGGCAGTATGCCTTATGACAATGTCATATCCTTCAGCACTTATGATATTGCTGAGCTTATTGAAATTCTGGATAGGATGAGCCATCATCCTGGGCAGCTGAAACACCTTTCCACCCATTTCTCTGATCAAGTCATCATAACCGCCGTTTCGCACATCATGAACCGCAAAATCAAACTGAAACCGTTCCTTATCTATGTTCTCATAGATATTCATTATGAAGTTTTCCATTCCGCCAGGATACATCGCCCCAACTATATGCAGAACCTTGATCTTTCTATCCATGTCCACCTCATAAAAGTTTGCTAAAAAAGTAAGAGTAGTATAACATATTTAAAGGATAATACATAGAAGGAGCGCCTATGTGCGGAATCTGCGGATATATTTCCAGAAACAGAATAACAGAAGATGAGCTTCGTGCCATGAATGACACCATAATACACAGAGGCCCCGATGACAGCGGAGTCGAGTTGTATTCCGGTAAAGATGGATACGTAATAGGCTTTGCGCAGAGAAGACTTTCAATCCTGGATCTGTCACCTCTTGGACATCAGCCAATGACAACGACAGATGGCAGGATTTCTGTCGTTTTTAATGGAGAGATTTATAATTACCGGGAGCTGAAAAAGCAGCTTTCTGATTACCCTTACAAATCAACCTGTGATACAGAGGTGATACTGGCGTCCTACCTTAAATGGGGAAGAGACTTTGTAAAGCACATCCATGGAATGTTTTCCATAGCTCTTTATGACAGGGAGAATCAGGACGTTCTTTTTGCAAGGGACAGAATAGGCAAAAAGCCCCTCTATTACTGGCTTGAAGATGGTAATCTTGTATTTGGTTCTGAGCTTAAGCCCATAATGAAGTGCCCGGGCTTTAAGGGACAGATAAGAACATCCATCATTCCAAGATACCTCTATCAGCAGTATATAAATGCACCGGAGACCATTTTTGAGAACGTATATCAGGTAGAACCGGGTCAGCTGCTTGTTTTCAATCAGGGCAATATCACTAAGGAAAAATATTGGAGCATCAGAGATGCTTATAAAGATAATGTAAACAGGAAGGTAGAGAGCTATGAGGAAGCCAAGGCAGGTCTAAAGCAGCGTCTTAAAAAGTCTGTGGCAGACAGAATGATAGCTGATGTGCCTCTTGGAACATTTTTATCAGGCGGCTATGACTCATCACTTATAACGGCCCTTGCTCAGGAGAATTCTGAGAGCCCCGTAAAGACCTTCAGTATAGGTTTCAATGTTCCAGAGTATAACGAGGCAGAATATGCAGCTAAGGTTGCAAAGCACCTTGGTACAGAGCATACAGAGCTTTATATAGATGAATCCGAGATGCTTGAGCTGGTGGACAGTATACCGCAGTATTTTGATGAGCCCTTTGCGGACGAGTCAGAGATTCCTACAATGCTGGTGTGTAAGCTGGCAAGGCAGAATGTAACCGTAGCCCTTTCCGGGGATGGCGGCGATGAATTCTACTGTGGCTACAATATCTATGACAGAGCAGTTCAGGCAAAAAAGCTTGACGGCGTAGGTGCAATAGTTAATGCCGTTGGTCAGATACCTCTTGGCAATGAAAAGCTCCTTAGAAAGCTTCCCTACAGTGTTCAGGCTGTGGCTGATAACAGAGATCCTGAGACAAAGACGCAAGTTTCTGCACCTAAATACATTCCTGCAGCCCATGCTTTTATTTCCGGCAGGGAAGAGATGGATCAGAGAATGACCTATGCGCAGTATATGAGCAGGGAGTTTTTAGAGGATGGTGTTTTCCCCTGCAAGTATCCTGTTGAGTCCTGCTACGGTGTGGAAAACTGGCAGGTTCGAAGAATGCTCCTTGATATGGATACATATCTTCCAAGTGACATTCTGGTTAAGATGGACAGGGCGGCCATGAAGTATTCTCTTGAGTGCAGATGCCCTATCATGGATACGGAGGTTATGGAGTACAGCTTCCGAATCCCTCATGAATTTAAATATAAGGACGGCGTTAAAAAATATATCCTTAAGGATATCGCCTATGACTATATTCCAAGAGAGCTTTTGGACAGGCCAAAGAAGGGCTTTAGTGTCCCTATGGATGCATGGCTTCGCGGTCCATTAAAGGACAGACTTATAGATTACAGTAATGAGAGCTTTCTTAAAAATCAGGGAATCTTTGATGCTGCTTATGCATCAGGTTTCATAAGAGATTTTCTTGTAAAGGGAGATGGAGGCTCCGGCAGCGGCGCCAATTTCTCCAACTTGGCATGGAGCTTTTTCATATTCCAGCAGTGGTATGAGAAGCACATTAATAATAATTAACGAGAGGTACCTATGTCCGCAAAAAAGGATTCGGGAAAAAAGCATATTGCAATGTATATCGGATCCCTAAATAAGGGCGGTGCCGAGCGCGTCATGTGTAACCTTGCAGAGTATTTTTATAATGAGGGCTACAGGGTTACGCTGGTTACCACATACCTTGCGGATGATGAGTACGAGGTAAAGGACAGAAAGTGGGAGCCTGTAACAGATACGGACAAGGCAGATGAAGCAGGACGCGTTATAGAAGTTCTGAATATGGATGAGCATATAAAAACTGTCCGTATGAAAGCTTCTGATAAACCGGGAATAGACAGGGTTTTCACAGCTCTTATGCCTGATGAAAAAGGCAAAAGAGTAGCTAATTTCAGAAACAGAGTAAAGAAACTAAGAGATACCTGGAAGACCTTAAAGCCTGACCTTATTCTCTCATTTCTCGGAAAAAATAATTGCATGGCAATTTACTCAGCAAGAGGCCTTGGGATTCCGGTAGTTGTTTCCGTAAGATCAAATCCCTCAAGAGAATATGCTTCTAAGGGGCTTAACCTTGCAATGAACATGCTGTTTCCAAGGGCAGCAGGTGTTGTGGTTCAAACTACGGGAGCTGCTGAGTATTTTAAAGACAGCATCAGGAAAAAGTGCAGGATACTTCCAAATTCAATAAATCCTTCTTTTATGAAGGGGGATATAGTGCCTTTTTCAGACAGAAAAAATACCATTGTCTCGGTTGGGAGACTGGATGATAACAAGAATCAGATACTTTTGATAAGAGCCTTTGGGAAGATCATGGATGAGTTTCCGGAATATAAGCTTGTCATTTACGGCGATGGCCCATCAAGGCAGAAGTTTGAGAAGGAGGCAGCTGAGATGGAAGCTTTTAAGACAGCTGTTTCAGGCAGCTCTGTAGATGGCAGCAAGACAGATGACAGCCGCATTATTTTCATGGGGAATGTAAGCGGTGTTGCGGATAAGATTCGCGATGCAGGGATTTTTGTTCTCACATCAAGGCAGGAGGGTATGCCAAATGCTCTTATTGAAGCAATGTCCATGGGACTTGCCTGCATATCAACGGACTGTCCCTGTGGAGGACCAAGAGACCTTATAAGAGATGGCGAAAATGGTATACTTATTCCAATGGGAGATGATTCTTCCATGGAGAACAGTCTTGCGGATGCTCTCAGAAGCCTTATGAGTGATACTGAGAAGAGCGCATCTATGGCAACGGCTGCAGCTGACGTTAGGAATAATTACAGTCCGGATAAGATTAATTCTTTGTGGAAAGAGTATTTTGAAGGATTGATGAAAAATACTTGAGGATATAATCAGTGAAGTTTAATTCGTTTATTTTTATATTTTGTTTCCTTCCGTTAACCCTTTTGGGCTATTTCGGATTGGAGAAATGGGGCAGGGATAAATACGCCAAGTGCTTTCTTATCCTTATGAGTCTGTGGTTTTACGGATATTTTAATCCGTCATATCTTGTTATAATCTGCGGTAGTATTGCTGTGAATTATGGCTTATACAGACTGATGGAGAAATTTGGCAGGCGAAAGATATATCTGTTTTTGGGAATAATATTTAATGTTTCCCTGCTTTTTTATTTTAAGTACTTCAATTTCTTTGTTGAAAACATAAATTTCTTTTTTAAAACGAACTTTGTTTTTGAAAAGGTTTTGCTTCCGCTTGGAATCAGCTTTTTCACTTTTCAGCAGATTTCCTTTATTATCGATGCCTACAAGGGAGAAGCGAAGGACTACTCATTTATTGAATATGCGCTGTTTGTGGCATTCTTCCCTCAGCTTGTGGCGGGACCAATAGTTTTACACAGTGAGCTGATTCCGCAATTTAGGGATAAGAGTAACAAGAGCTTCGACTACACCAACGTATCCATAGGAATAACTATGTTTACTGTAGGCCTGTCCAAAAAGATCCTTCTCGCGGATACCTTTGGGAAAGCAGTAGACTGGGGAATTCAGAAAGCGGCAGAAGTACCTGTTCATGAAGGTGCATTGACAATTTCAGAGATCATCATAGTGATGCTTTCGTATTCTTTTCAGATATATTTCGATTTCAGCGGATACAGTGATATGGCCACAGGACTTGGAAAGATGTTTAATCTTACGATTCCAAGGAATTTCAATTCTCCATATAAAGCCATGTCAGTATATGATTTCTGGAAGCGCTGGCACATAACTCTTTCAAGATTTCTTACGACGTATATTTACATTCCTTTGGGCGGAAGCAGGAAAGGAACCCTTAGAGCCTATATAAATACTTTTGTGGTATTCCTGGTAAGTGGTTTCTGGCACGGCGCGAATTGGACCTACATTATGTGGGGACTGGTTCATGGTGTAGCACAGTGTGTTAATAAGCTAACAGGTAAAGCCTACAAGGCATTTTGTGACAGCGTTGAGAGGTCTTTTTTGGGAAAGGCCGGAATCACAGTTGTTCGTGTGATTCAATGGATACTTAACTTCATATTCATTAATTTCACAATGCTTCTTTTCAGATCTGAAAGTGTCACAATGTTTATTCAGATTCTGAGAAGGCTTACGGTTCTTAATCTTGATGTTCGCTCAGACCTTATTGAGCCGTTCAGGATACCGAAACTGTACTACGCGTTAAGACCTTTTGGTATCGAAGTGTCAGATAACAATGTGCTTATGATAAGCATGTTGGCGTATATGATAGTTACTTTGATCATATGTCTTTGCTTCAAAAATAACTACGAAAGAAAATACAAGCTCAATGCGTTATCCCTTGTATCAGTATGGGGATTATTGATGCTGTGTATTGTTTCGCTGAGTTCTGTTTCAGCCTTTTTATACTTTAATTTTTAAGGACAGATTTGAATATGAATGGAAAAAAGTGGTTTATTTCTATTTTGATAATGACCATATCGGCGCTTACGATCTTGGCTGGATGTGTTTTTTGGACAGATCCCTTTTTTCATTATAGGAAGCCACGGGATTACTTTTTTTATAAACTCTATGATCAGCGTTCCCAAAATGATGGTATCACCAGACATTTTGATTATGATGCAATAATCACCGGAACATCCATGGCAGAGAATTTTCTGCCATCACAGTTTGACAGCCTGATGGGAACCAATTCCATAAAGGTTACCTATGCAGGGGCAACATATAAAGAGATTAACGATAATCTTAACGTGGCCTACGAGAGCGGTCATGAAATTAAGTATGTGCTCAGGCCGGTGGATTATACGCTTCTGATAAAGGATAAGGATGAGATGCGACTGGATATGGGTGAATATCCTGTTTATCTTACAAATAAGAATCCTTTCGACGACATAAAATATCTTATAAACAAGGACGTTATAGGAAGATATATGCTGCCGCTGTTCGTTGAATACTTTAAGGGAACTCCCGGCGGACATACAAGCTTTGATGAATACAGCTATAATGCCAATCTCCATACTTTTTCAAAGGATGATGCTTTGGTTGGAAGGACAGTATTTGAGGCACCTACGCAGATTAACTCTCTTACGGATGAAGAAACTACGATGATTTCGGAAAACGTCCGGGCAAATGTGGTTGATATAGCTGCAGCTCATCCGGAGACTACCTTTATATGTTTCTTCCCGCCCTATTCTATGGCTTATTTTGGCGGAATATGGGAATCCGGTGATCTTAATAAGATACTTACAGCTAAGCAAATGGCAACAGATCTAATGTTGGAGTATGACAACATTCATGTATATGATTTTGCAACTGCTATGGATATTACACAGGATCTTAACAGATACAGGGATGAAGCCCATTATGATCAATATGTGAACGAGTGGATCATAGAGCGGGTGGCCGATGGAGAAAACAGTGGAGAATCATCTTTCAGACTTATGAAGGATAATGCAGAGTCTGTTATTGAGGATGAAAGAGAGCAGTTTAATAATTATGACTATAACAGCCTTATAGATTAAGTACAGACTACCGGAGGAATTATATGTGCGGAATAGCAGGACTTTGCGGATATAGAGGCGATGCTGAAAAAAATATCAGAAGGATGAATGAGAGACTCCTTCACAGAGGACCTGACAGTGGGGATATCTGGAACAGTCCCGATGATATGGTGTGGCTTGGACACAGAAGGCTTTCCATAAGGGATTTATCTTCAAACGGATCACAGCCCATGCGCTCAAAGAGCGGTAAGTATGTAATCGTATATAATGGCGAAATATATAATACGGATAAGCTGTCGGAGCTTCTTATAGGAAAAGGCTATGTTACAGGCTTTAGGGGAACCTCTGATACGGAGGTTTTGCTTGAAGCCATCGAGTACCTTGGCATAAGTGAGACTCTGAAATTCTGTAAGGGAATGTTCGCCCTTGCCGTATATGATCTTGAGACCCATGAGCTTTGCCTTGCAAGGGACAGGATTGGTGAAAAGCCGCTTTACTACGGCTTTGTAAATGGCAGCTTTGTTTTTGCTTCTGAAATTACTGCGATCAGAGCCATAGAAGGCTTTAAGAACAGAATATTTGAAGAGGCTTTGAACCTGTATTTTGTTCATGGATATATTCCTGCGCCATATACAATTTACAATGATATCTATAAGCTCGAGCCGGGAACCATACTTCGTATCACTGCTCCTTTTTCATACTTTAGGCCCGTTCATGAGGACGATGACGAGGGAAAAATCACGGGAGTACAGAGATCCGGTGGCGAGTACAGATTCGAGACCTATTATGATATCACTGAGGTTGCAAGAAAAGGGCAGGAGAATCTTTTTAAAGGGACAGCTGATGAGGCAGCAGATGAGCTGGAGCGTCTTTTAAAGGAAGCAATTAAGGGACAGCTGGTTTCGGATGTGCCAATAGGAGCGTTTTTATCTGCAGGAATTGATTCAAGTACCGTGGTATCCCTGATGCAGGAGGTGGCAGAGGGGAAGGTTAAGACCTTTACCATAGGTATGGAGGATCCTAAGTATAATGAAGCGGAGATTGCAAAGGAGATCGCAAGGCATCTTGGAACCGAGCATACGGAGCTGTATATTACAGAGGCAGATGCAAAGGCGGTTATACCAAAGCTTCCGGCTATTTACGGCGAGCCCTTTGCTGATTCTTCCCAGATACCCACATACCTTGTAAGTAAGATGACAAGGGAGCATGTGACGGTATCCCTTTCAGGTGACGGCGGTGATGAGCTGTTTTGCGGTTACAGATCCTATGAATCCGTGCAGAGAATATGGAATAAGATGAAAGCAATTCCCGGCGGCG
The DNA here is from genome assembly GCF_000424265.1 of Butyrivibrio sp. WCD3002. Lineage (GTDB taxonomy): Bacteria > Bacillota > Clostridia > Lachnospirales > Lachnospiraceae > Butyrivibrio. Next base: position 89,466 of record NZ_AUJO01000008.1, on the reverse strand, counting down.
TAAGGAGCGGCGCGGGAAAAGTACTGCAGCATTCGAGAGCAGCAAGAAGGAATGATGTTTTCAGAGATAAGACAAGGCTGCTTCAGGCAAGAAGTCCCGAGGATCTTTACAGAATTCAGTTTGAAATGGTTCCGGGAGCCCTTAATATTGCAAGAGAAAAGGATATGCCTCCCTACAAGCTCAGTACTGCTGAGGGTGACAAACTTAGGGAAGTAAATCATGATATAATGCTAATGGATATGAGGATGTATCATCCGGATGATATCCTTGTTAAGGTGGACAGGTCCGGTATGGCGGTATCTCTTGAGAGCAGAATACCTATGCTTGATCGGGATGTAATGGAGTTTGCCTGGAGCCTTCCCCTTTCACTTCTTAGAGATAAAAACACAGGTACCGGCAAGATGGTACTAAGAGATGTTCTGTACAGACATGTTCCGAGGGAACTGGTGGACAGACCCAAGAAGGGCTTTTCCATTCCTGTTGCCAAGTGGCTTAAGGAAAAGGAGCTGCGTCAGTGGGCGGAGGATATGATATCCGTTGAGAAGCTTCAAAGAGAAGGCTTCCTTAATCCTGAGGCAGTAACAAAGGTGTGGAAGAAGTTTACAGAGGAGGACGGTCAGTGGCAGCCGCTTATCTGGTACATTTTGATGTTTGAGCAGTGGCTTTCGGAAAACAATTGATATATGTAGGCGTTTGGTATGGAAGAGAAAAATCATTACATGGAAGACATTCCTATAATAAAACAGAATACGCTGATATCCATAATCGTTGCCTGCTACAACGTTGAGCAGTTTTTGCCAAGATGTATAGAATCCATAATGGCACAAACCTACAAAAATCTCGAGATAATACTCATCGATGACGGTGCAAGGGATAATACGGGAAACATCTGTGATCATTATAAGACCCTTGATGAGAGAATCGTGGTGGTTCATCAGACAAACGGCGGGGCAGCCGTAGCAAGAAACGAGGGCATAAAGCTTGCCAGAGGGCAGTATATCGGCTTTGTAGACGGTGATGACTACATAGAGCCATATATGTATGAATATATGTTAAGCGCTATGCTGACTACAGATGCAGAGCTTTCCGTTTGCAGATACTTTGAGGACAGTCAGGAAGATCTGAAAAAGGCCAGAACCTACAGGAAAAAGGGACTGGTTCATATTAAAGATGACGGGAAGGCAAAGGAAATCGTAGAAAGAGGAGTAAGACTCCTTGAACTTACAGGAGGAGAGGCGCTTAAGGAGTATGTAGAAGAGAGCGATAAGATAGTCATCAGAAATGCTCCATGGAATAAGCTGTACAAGGCGGAGCTTCTTGATGAGGTATCTTTCCCCGTTCAGAGATATTACGAGGACATCCTTTTCTCGGCTCAGATTTTGTCTAAAGTAAGGAAAGTGGCATATATTGACACGCCTTTGTATCATTATATAATAAACAGAAAAGGTGGGGCCATGGGCGCCGGCCTTAGAAAAGAGATTCTCACAGAGCAGATTCCCTCGTATCATGCAAGGAGCGAATTGCTTGAGGAGATCGGAAGGCGGGACCTTGCCGCAAGCCATGATTATATGGTTTATAAGAAGCTTCTTCTTTTATATACCGAGGCAAGAAGAGATAAGACCGGAGAAAAGAAGAAATTCATGGAGCCTCTGGCAGAGGAGATCAAAACCTGTGCAAATCAGATGTACAGGGTGTTTTCATGCGATATAGCTGATCCGCACCAGAAAATGAGAATGGAATTATTTTTAAAGAACCCCAAATTTTATGATCTGTTCATGGATCTGAATGAGGGGATAGTTTTGCCTTTACGTCAAAAGTTTAGTGGGGGACACAAAAAATGATAATAATAAGGCTAAAAGGCGGTCTTGGAAATCAGATGTTCCAGTATGCCCTTTACCTGCAGCTCAAGGCACTTGGAAAAGAAGTAAAAATCGATGAGGTCAATGGCTTTAAGGATGATCCTCAAAGGGATCCCGTGCTTTATGATCTTTTCGGAATCACCTATGATAAGGCCACAGATGAGGAAGTGGTGGAGATTACTGATGCTCACATGGACCTTCTCAGCAGGATAAAAAGAAAGCTGTTTGGAAGAAAGTCCGCAGAATATCAGGATAACACAGGTAATTTTGATCCTAAGGTACTTGAGATGGACACAGCCTATCTTAATGGTTACTTCCAGTCTGATAAGTACTTCAAAGACAGGAATGTCCTTTCAAGATTAAAGAGAGAATTTGAGATAAAGCCGGAGGACTGCCTTACGACATCCAAATCCTGGGAGATATACAGGCAGATTCTGCAGAGTAATTCTGCCAGCATCCATGTAAGGAGAGGCGATTATTTAGAGCCCGGAACCGTAGAGACCTTTGGCGGAATTTGTGATGATGACTATTATAAGAGAGCCATCGACACAATGATAAGCAAGTATCCGGATGTAGAGTTTTTCATTTTTTCAAATGATAATGAATGGTATGAGACCCATGTATCAGGCGACAGATTCCACTATGTAGAGACCGGTGAGGAGAAAGAGGACGTAGCGGATCTTCTTTTGATGAGTCTTTGCAAGCACCATATTCTTGCTAATTCCAGCTTTAGCTGGTGGAGCGCATGGATGAATGATGCTCCGGAGAAAACAATACTTGTTCCTCCCAAGTGGCTGAACAATAAGCCTATGGAGGATATCTACACAGATCGCATGATCAAGGTGTGAGGGCAGGCGGCTGCTTTACATGCCGGTGATACCCGATCTGACATATTAAGGAGTTATATGAGTTTAGGAAAACCCTCTGAAAATAAGGCGGAGAACCTTAATCTTTTTCAGAAGATAAATTATATTTTTGATAAAAAGCAAAAGAAGTATCTTATACTTCTTGGATTTATGATACTTGTGGGAGGCGTCTTCGAGACATTCAGTGTCGGAATGATGGTTCCCGTTGTCAGTGTAATTCTTGATCCCGAATCCCTTCAAAATGCCATGGACAAAGCGCCTTTTCTAGCAAATCTGGCAGTGGGAATGGGGCTTAATACCGTAAAAAGACAGATATGTGCGATACTTGCATTTCTTATAGTTATCTATATTGTTAAGAACGCATATCTTCTTTATCTTACATATCAGCAGAACACTTTTATTGCGAAAACAAGAAATGACATGATCTCAAGGGTTATGCGAGAATTTTTGAACAGACCCTATGAGGATTACCTTGGTGCGGATATACCTACGGTATTCAGAATAACGGATAGCGATATACCGCACACCTTTTCATTGATGCTGGCTCTGCTCGGCCTTGCCACCGAGGGCGTGGTTTCACTGTTCCTTGGTATTTATCTTATTTACACCAACTGGCAGATGGCACTTTTAATTATTGTGGTTCTTGGAGCAATGACGCTTCTTAGCACAAAGCTCATTAAGCCAAGAATGAACAGCATAGGTAAGAAGAATCAGAATATACAGTCAAGGATTGCCAAGTGGAGAATCCAGGCTATCTATGGCCTTAAGGATGTAAAGGTCTTAAACAGACAGGATTTCTTTATAAGAAATTATTATGAATCCGGAAAAATAGGTGCTGAGACCGCGAGAGATTACACAGTACTTAATAACATGCCAAGACTCCTTATCGAGACAGTTTTCATGGTGGCTGTTCTTAGCTACATTATGTTCTACATAATTGGCGGCGGTGATGTGACGCTTCTTATTACACAGCTTACAGCTTTTGGTGTTGCGGCAGTAAGACTTATGCCAAGTGCAAATCGTATCAATACCTATATTACTCAGATTGCATACGAGGAGCCCAGCCTTGACTTTGTATATAACAATCTTACAGAGTCCATGAAGTCTGATAAAAAGATGGCTGCTGAGAGAATGGCAATTGCCGGTCCTGCCATAACGCTTGAGGACAAGATTGAGCTTAAGAATATTACCTTTGCTTATCCTGATGCTGAGAAGAATATTTTCACCGGTGCGGATATGATTGTCCCAAGGGGTAAATCCGTCGGAATCATGGGTTCATCCGGAGCAGGAAAATCAACTGTAGTTGATATTTTGCTTGGACTTTTGCATGTAAAAGAGGGTGAAATCCTCTGCGATGGCAAGAACATTTTCAGTAACTACGAATCATGGCTGGCGCAGGTTGGATATATACCTCAGAGCATCTATCTTATAGATGAATCAATAAGAGACAATATTGCATTTGGTATAGATGCTGCAGAGATCAGCGATGATAGAATCTGGGAGGTCTGCAGAGAGGCACAGCTCGAGGACTTTATTAAGAGTCTTCCGGAGGGGCTTGATACCAAGATCGGTGACAGAGGCGTGAGACTCTCAGGTGGTCAGAGACAGCGTATCGGAATTGCAAGGGCTCTTTACCACAATCCTGAGATCCTTGTTTTTGATGAAGCTACAAGTGCTCTTGATAATGAGACAGAGGCAGCGGTTATGGAGGCGGTGAACAGCTTCCACGGCAAAAAGACAATGGTTATTATTGCTCACAGACTTAATACTATAGAGAAGTGCGATATTATCTACGAGGTAAAGGATCAGAAGATAGTAAAATCCAGCCTTGAAGGTAAGACAATTATTCACGGGTGATTGCGGAATATGATAGGAACAGAGTTTATACCGGGTTATGGCCTTGGTAATCAGCTTTTCTTCTATGTGACTACAAGATGTATAGCCATGGAGAAGGGTGTGGATTTTGGCTTTATAAATCCGGGGCAGGTAGGAAATGTTTTTCATTCAAAGAGGGGAATGTACTTTATGGACATAGACCTCGGCACAGAGATACCTGCTGAAGATAAAAGTAAATATACCATAATAAACGAGAAGGATGACCGCCTTTATATGGGAAATTCCAAGCATGATATGGCAAACGGTTGCTATATATCAGGTGCGGACCCAAGACTTTTTGAGGTTTCTGACAATACTCTTATTTATGGCAACATGCAGGATGAGAGCTACTTTGAGAAGTACAGGGATAAGATCCGTGAATGGCTCCATGTAAAAGAGGAGGCAGAGTCCTACGAGTATACTGCGGATGACCTTTGCATTATAAATATCCGTGGCGGCGAATATACGGACCATCCGGAGCTTTATCTGGACAGATCTTATTTTTTAAATGCCATTAAAAACATGAAAAAGATAAATCCCGCCATGAGATTTATGATAGTCACAGAGGACGAGGAGGCTGCAAAGAAGGTGCTTCCTGAGTATGAGTGTCATCATTTCGATATGGGCAAGGATTATGTGACGATCAAAAACGCAAGATACCTTATTTTGTCAAACTCATCATTTTCAATAATGCCTGTGCTTAGCAGTACAGAGCTTAAATACGCCATAGCCCCCAAGTACTGGGCAAGACATAATGTATCCGATGGATTCTGGTCATCGGAGCAGAATATTTACAGCTTCTTGCATTATCAGGATAAGAAGGGCAAAATCTGGGAGGCCGATGAGTGCAGGAAAGAGCTGGCGGAGTACAAAAAGAGATCAAGACTCTACGCCAGAAGAAATGAGCGTCCCGGTAAGGTAAGATACTACTGCCAGATTATCAGGAGAAAATGCCTCTACGGCGTATTCTATTTAAAGAAGATTGTCAGGTCCTTAGAGCGAAGACTTGGAATCATTAAGACATGGAAACCGTGAAACGGAGATAAGTAAGTTGAAAAAGCTAACGCTGAAGAATGTTACTTTGGCTGCCATGACCAGTGTGAATGTCTATGAGACGGTGCAGGCGCTAAAGTACAGTATGAAGGATATTGAGTTTGGTGATGTGGTTTTTATCTCTGATAAAAAGCCCTTTTATCTGCCTTCCGATATCAGATTCAGTTATACATCAAAGCTCGACAGCATAGATAAGTTCAATTACAAAATGACCTATGAGCTGCATGAGCATATAAATACAGAATTTGCCCTGATAGTACACGCTGATGGCTTTGTAATAAATCCTGATAAGTGGAGGGATTCATTCCTTGATTACGACTATATAGGATCTCCATGGCCACTGCCTGAAAACGATTATGCCTACAGAGATGCGGATGGCAATATCTGCCGCGTGGGAAATTCTGTATCAATCAGATCCAAGCGTCTTATGGAATATCCATCAAAGCATAATTGTGAGTGGGTTCCTGTGGATGATGGATTTTACAACGAGGATATTTTTATCTGCTGTCATCTGAAAAAAGAGATGGAGCAGGAGGGCATACAAATAGCTCCCATGGAGGAAGCCATATATTTTGCAAGGGAGCATAATCTCCCTGAAAATGCAGGTATAACACCCTTTGCATTTCATAAATGGAGAGGAGAGAATGGGGACTATCCGAGATTTTACAGTCCCTATAAACGATTTAAGATGGCGGTAAGACCGCTACTTTTCTGGAGAAGGACGAAGAGCTGGAGAGAGAAACATGGTCTATGATCTGATACCTTTTTTTAATGAAATAGATATACTGCAGCTTCGTCTGAATGTGCTTGATCCTTACGTGGACAAGTTTATTATCGAGGAAGCAACTACTACTTTTTCGGGGCAGCCAAAGGAGCTGTGCTTTGAAAAAAACAAGGATAAGTTTGCAAAATTCCTTGATAAGATTGAATATATCGTGGTTTCTGAGGACAGGGATTTTGAGGTAACCCATGAAAGGGACTATTTTCAGAAAAATCATCTGCTTCAGGGTCTTAAGAATGCATCGCCGGATGATGTGATAATATTCGGAGACTGCGACGAGATTCCAAATCCCAAGGTGCTTGCAGATATAATAGAGCATTTTGATAAGACAAAGGTTTATCACCTTGCCCAGAGGAATTTTTATGCATTCCTCAATATGGAGGAGTCATCGGGCAAGCTTTTGTCCATAACGGGAGAATTCCCGGAGATACCTGTACCCGAGAGAAAATGGCTTGGCACCAAGGTCTGCAATATTGAGAATATTCCGGAGGAGGGCATCGTAAGACTTCGCGATCTTGTTCCGCCTGCGGATGAGCGTTCTGTGAGAGTAGCAGATGGTGGCTGGCATTTTGGATATATGGGCGGCTATAAGGAGAGTAATCCTGTTAAGAGAATTGGCGTTAAGGTTAAGGCTGCTGCTCATCAGGAGTACAACGACAGAGAGGTTCTGGCTGAGACCATGGATCATCTGATCCTTGGAAGGGATATTTTTGGAAGAGATGCCAGATTCACAAGGGTTGAGGTGGATGATACCTATCCCGGATATTTGAGAGAGCATCTGGATGAATACAGACATCTGTATATGCCGGTGATCACGCCATTTATGAGATTTACCCATAAGTTTGATATCACTGTTGGAAGATTTTGCAGAAAGGCATATCACAAAATTTTAAGGACTTTGAGGCACAGATAGGCGGTTTATGAGTATTACTTCAAGGTATAATAACTTTATATCGAGGTTTTCACCTATCAGGGATTTTGTTTTTTACCTGATGCTTACGACGGAGCTTCTTTTGGCAATTTATGAGAGAAGTGACCTTCCGCTTTCAACGCCGAGCTATGTTTTCAGAGCAACGTTTGTGATGACGCTGGTGGTTATTCTGCTTACAGAGTATTCGACCAGGGAATGGCTTGTTATCGGCATAACCGCTGCTTTTACATTTTTCTGTTACAGAGTTTGCGGTAACAATGATCTGCTGAGACTTTCTATGTTTGTAATATCATGTAAGGGAGCGGACTTAAAGAAGGCTCTTAAGTATTTCTTCTCAGTAAGTCTTGTGGGATATGCGGTAATCTTTATTGCTGCTCTGGCAGGTATTTATGGCAATGTGAGTATTACGGAAGAGTTTGGAAGAGCTGTCGGAACTGAGACAAGATACTCTTTTGGATTCGGCCATCCCAATACGGTGCATGGGATATTTTTTGCGCTGTCCATGCTTTTGATGTACCTGATTAAGGACGAGAGCAGGAAAAAGAGAGGTATAGCCTTCACTGCTATATTTGCGCTGAATGTTCTGCTATTTGTTTTTACAGATTCAAAGACCGGATTTTTTATTGTAGTATTTATGTTGATATGCTTTATCCCGACCCTTCTTTTTGATGGGGATAAACCGGGAATTATATATCTTGCAGGTGCGGGTATAAGTGTTTTATCTGTTGCTTTATCGGTTGTGGCAGCAGTTATAAGTAAATACACTTTTGAGAATAAGTCCACATTGGCAGCAGCCCTGGACAGACTTTTTACAGGGCGTATAATATCGCTGTACCAGAATACCAGGGATCACAAGGGTACCATTGAGACATGGACACTTTTTGGAGATTCAAATAGCGGAGAGTCATTCTTCGATATGGGATGGGTAAGGCTTTTTTACTGGTATGGAATAATACCGGCTATCATTATATTGGCGGTTCTGTTTATAATGATTTACAGGCTGTATAAGAAAAAGGATTATGATACCTTCGTGATGTTCGTTTCTATGTTTTTATATACAGTAGTGGAAGCGACATTTGTTTCATCGTATATAGGCAGAAATTTCATGCTTATAATATTAGGGGCATATTTATTTTCAATATGCCGGGAGGACAGTAATGCAGGGGAAAGATAAATATTTGCTGACATATCTGCTCTGGGGAATAGATATGGTTGCAATCGGACTGGCGTTTGTTATCGCAACCTATGTCAGATATTTTAACTTCAGGGATATGAGGGATAAATCCACCCACTTCTATATCTGTATTGTGCTGGTACTTGTTGGTACCGTGTACAACTTCGCACTTGATTACAACAGAGATTTTATAAAGCGCACTATATGGCGTGAAGGTACTGCTGTTTTCAAATATGAGATTGCAATTGTAATAGGAACAATAGCAATCGCCTATGGTTTACAGCTGGCTGAACAGTTTTCGCGTCTTGTTATGCTGTATTTTGGAATAATCGATTTTGTGCTTACGCTTTTATTGCACCAGCTTTTCAGGAGCATGCTTAAAACATATTGGAAAAGCGGTGATACAGCGGTAAAGCTTCTTGTTTTATCTGAAAAGGAGATTCTGATGCCTACAATCAGGCATCTGCAGCACAGAATTGAGATAAATTATTCAATTGTTGGTGCCGTGTGCCTTGACGAAGACCTTACAGGTGAAGTTATAAGGGGAGTTGAGGTAATCTCAAACAAGGAGGATTTTATCAGCAAGATAACCTCCATTCCTCTGGATGAAGTGTTTATTCATACACCGAACATCTCTCAGAAGTCACTTAATGATACCATCGAAGCCCTGGGCGACATGGGTGTGACAGTACATTATTGCGTTGAGCTTCCAAATATCTCGGGAAGTACTCAGGTAGGAACCTTTGGAACGTATTCAGTTGTATCCTACATTAACGGAACTGGTCGATACAGAGCACTTATTTTAAAAAGAGCCATGGATATAGTTGGAGCGCTGGTGGGACTTGCTATTACTGCAGTTGTTACTCCCTTTGTGGCACTGGCTATAAAGCTTGATTCTCCCGGACCTGTCTTCTTTTCACAGGTTCGAATAGGTAGAAACGGAAGACGCTTTAGAATTTATAAATTCAGAAGCATGCGCACCGATGCAGAGAAGATCAAGGAACAGCTTGAGGATCAGAATGAAATGAGTGGTCTTATGTTCAAGATGAAGGATGATCCCAGAGTTACAAAGGTCGGTGCATTTATCAGAAAGACCAGTATTGATGAGCTTCCTCAGTTCTGGAATATATTAAAGGGAGACATGAGCCTTGTGGGAACAAGACCGCCCACGGAGAAGGAATTTGAGGAATACAATCAGTACTATCGAAGAAGGATAAGCATGACACCGGGACTTACCGGAATGTGGCAGGTAAGCGGAAGAAGTGATATTGATGACTTTGACGATGTGGTTAAGCTGGACCTTCAGTATATTGATAACTGGTCCCTGGCACTTGATATACGAATCCTGATCAAGACTGTGGGCGTTGTGTTGTTTGGAAGAGGCGCAGAATAATCTTTTACCAGGAGGAACAGATATGGCAAAAGAACTCATAAGTGTCATCGTGCCTGTGTACGGAGCAGAGGCCTATCTTAATAAATGCGTAAACAGTATAATCACTCAGACCTATGAAAATCTGGAGATAATACTTGTTGACGATGGCTCCAAGGACAGGAGCGGCGCTATGTGCGATGAATTTGCAGCCCGCGATGACAGAATAAGAGTTATACATAAAGAAAACGGCGGCCTCATGAGCGCTTGGATGGCAGGAGTAGAGATATCTACCGGAGCATATCTGTGTTTTGTAGATAGCGATGACTGGATAGAAAACGAGATGATTTCTGACATGGCATCGTATATCCGTGGTAAGGGAGAGATTATCTGCAGCAACTGCCTTTTTGAGCATGACAACGGCAAGCTTGATCCTATTTATCATGGAGCAGCTCCGGGTGAATACACAGGAGAAACCCTGGACAAAGAGATAAAAAAAAGAATCCTTGGCAATGAGAACAGGATCATCACAATGTCCAGATGTATGAAGCTCACCAGCAGAGAGCTCATTACTGATAATATGGTGTACTGCGATAAGAGAGTCAGGATGGGGGAGGATATGAATATCATGCTTCCTGCAATTCTCGATGCAACTCGTATCTATGTTATGAAGGATGCCTGCTACTATCATTATTACTACAATGATGAGTCCATGGCCCATGGGTATGATGCAGGGCTGAATGATAATATTGAATATCTTATGGATGCAGTCAGAAAAGTCTTTGCTGATAAATACGATGGTCCTGATGCAGAAGAGCTTATTGAAAAAGAAAATCTTTTTCTTTTCATGTTCCAGATAAAGAATGAATTAAAGAACAGTGCTCCTGACACTACGGGAAGAATCCTTAAGCTGCTTTCCGATTACAATATCAAGGCACGGGTTATGAAAACACCTCTTGTTGTAAAAAACAAGGTTAATCATTTATTATATTTATTAATGAGACATCCGGGAAGGTTTATGGCCTTTATTGTTATGACCGGATTTAAACTTAGATGATGTTTTTGGGGGAGTGACCACATGGCAGTAAATACCGGAATTAAAAAGAATGGGGAGAAGGATTTCTCTGGGCGTCTTTTTGGTGTGGCTACATTTATCTGCTTTGTGAGTATCCTTATCTATGAATTTCTTACTCCCATGCTGATGGATGATATGTCTTATTTGTCAGAGGTCAAAAAGGCGGGATCTGTATTTGGGCTGATCGCCCAGGAGAGGCATCAGTATCTTACATGGACAGGGCGCTCTGTTGCCCATCTTATTGCCCGAATCGTTATGTATATCGATTATCATTTCCTTTCAGGAAACAGAATTTTCTTCAATATTCTTGCAGCCACTGTGTTTACTATTCTGACACACCTTATTTACTGTAACATTAAAAGAAAAACCAAATATGATGTTCTGAGCTATGTGCTTATAGTTTTGCTGCTCTGGCTTTTTGGGATATCCTTTGCGGAGACAATATTATGGGAGACAGGTGCCTGCAATTATCTAATGACAACCACTATTATTCTTGGTTTCATGACCTGCTTCAGGAAAAATACGGAGAGGCTGCTTAATGGAGAAGCAGATGAGAAGGTTGCGGTAAAGACTATCGGCCTTTTCATATTTGGACTGATTGCCGGCTGGTGTAATGAGAACACAAGCGGCGGATGTCTTTTATTTATTTTGTTCTTTACATTCCTTTTTTACAGAAAAGAAAAAGGCCTTAGCCCCTGGATGATCAGCGCTGTAGTCGGTAATGTACTGGGACTTGCGATAATGGTACTTGCTCCCGGAAATATGTACAGAGCATCAAACAGAGAAGAACTGCACGGCGGAATGATTGGTATGGCTGCCAGATTCCTCAATATAACCAACGCGGTAAGAGATGAGATGTTTGTACTTTTTGCAATACTTATTGTTCTTGTGGTCTTTTTAAGAGTATATGGTAAGAGCTTTGAAGATATTTTTGAGGTGCTGCTGTTTGCCGGACTTTCGATAATAACTACATATAGTCTTGTTCTTACAGCAACTCCGCAGAACAGAGCACTTTTTGGTGCCGGTATATTCCTTATAATAGCTGTGGTTCAGGCCTTTGCTTATACAGAGGAAGGACCTGAGTTTGTAGTTGTGATACGTAAGTCTGTTATCTATATTGCATGCCTTTACATGTTTTTTACGTATCTGTCCAGTGGTGCAAGCCTTGCCAGAATATACAGAGAAGAGCAGGAAAGATATGAATATCTGGAGGAGTACGCAAAGACCGGGGAGAAGGACGTGGTAGTTCCAAAGCTAAGGCCCCAGTTTGAGACGAAATACTCATCTGCCTATGGGTGTGATGTTACAGATGACTGGCAGTATTGGGTAAATGTAATGATGGCAAATTATTACGGATTTAATACACTTGTTGGAGTGGAAAGAGATGAATGGACAGAGTATTGAAATCAGCATAATAATACCTGTCTATCAGGCAGCAGGATCCTTGGAAAAAACCGTAGCTTCCGTCAAGGAAGCGTTGTCGTACTGGGAGGATAAAAGCGGTAATCATGGAAAGACTCAGATAGTTCTTGTGGATGACGGCTCGTCGGATGGAAGCTCTGAACTATGCGACAGGCTAAGCGGAGATTCTGTAGTTGCCATACATACAAAGAATTTTGGCGTATCCCATGCAAGAAATATAGGGATGGAAAAGGCCGAGGGCAGATATATTTCCTTTGTGGATGCTGACGATACTGTTTCAAAGGAATATATACAGAAGCTATTTGAGGCAGCAGAAAGCGCAAAAACACCGATTGCAGATATGATGGATGGCGATTTTGATGGTGTTCGGGACGGATATGATTACATTGAAAAAGCCATACTTTACAGAGATACTCATGTGTGGGGGAAGCTTTTTCTTTCGGAGGCTGTAAAAAAAGCAGGCATTAGATTTCGAGAAGGGATGACAATAGGAGAAGACATGCTTTTTCTTATGGAGTTGTCTCTTAAGCTTGGAACCTTGAAGCCGGCTGTTTTTGTCACCCCTGTTTTGTATAACTACCTTGATAACGATCAGGGAGCAATGAAAAAGAGCTTCAAGGAAAGCTACTTGGATCAGCTGACCTGTTGGAGAGAGGCTGAAAAGCTTCTTAAGGAAAGTGAGCATAAGTTTAGCAGAGACGCCTACGACAGATTATCAGAGATACAGATGATGTCAGCCATGCTTGTTGCAGGTAAAATAGCATGTGTGGATTCGACATCAAAGGAAAGTGTGGATGGGGACCTTATAGCCATGGCACTTACCTCCTGCAGGGAGCTTATAGAAAGTGCAGGTAACCTTGGTAACGGATTTGGAAGATTATCAGCGGGGTACAAGCTGAAGGTTTTACTGTTTAAGATAAGCAGAAGGGCTTATCTTACAATTTACGGAAAGTGGAAAAGTTAACGGATGGGAAACATGGACAAAAAACAATTGCTTTTTTATATGCATGCAGGCAGCGGTAATCACGGCTGTGAAGCTATAGCTGTAAGCACCCTTAAGCTTATGGACGGACATGCCGCATTGGAGAATTACAATACACCTGTTATAGCATCTAATGATATCATTCAGGATGATCTATACGGGCTTGGTCAGCTTGCCACCAACGATAAGTGCAGACTTGTTGAAGACAGGCATATAGACAGAAATTTTTTAGCTCATGTGCTGTACTATGGTTATAGAAAAATAACCGGAGATGCTGAATCCTTTTACAGATACAGATATAAGGAAGTTCTTAAGACATATAATTACAGGAAGGGCGATATAGCTGTATCAATCGGAGGAGATAACTATTGTTACCCGGATCTCATCAAAGACCTTGTGCTATCACATAATGTTTTTCGCGGACTGGGTATGAAGACTGTGCTGATGGGATGCTCTGTGGAGCCTGAGACTGTACCAGGGCTTATAATTGACCTCAATGCCTACGACAGAATAATAGCAAGAGAGACCATTACCTATGAAGGTCTTCTTAAGGGAGGCGTAGATAAGGATGCACTCATGCTTTGCCCGGATCCTGCATTCGTGCTTGATCCTGTAAAAGTAAAGCTTCCACAGCTTTTTAATGAGAGAAGGGTAATTGGATTAAATGTAAGTCCCATGGCGGCAAGTAAGGAATCAAGTGCCGGAATTACCATGGATAATTACAGAGAGCTGATAAGCTATATAATAAATAACACAGAGTATGGTGTTGCTCTTGTTCCGCACGTTGTCTGGAGCAGCAATGATGACAGAAGGCCACTTACCGATCTCTATAATGAATTCGCAGGGGAAGATAGAAAAACACCTGTTGCTGACAGAATTGCCCTGATTGATGACATGTCTGCCGGCGAACTTAAATATGTAATCGGAAAATGCGAGGCCTTTGTGGGAGCAAGGACCCATTCCACAATCGCTGCATATTCACAGGCGGTTCCGACGCTGGTACTTGGTTATTCGGTAAAATCAAGAGGAATAGCAAGAGATTTATTTGGTACAGAAGAGAACTATGTAATTCCTGTACAGGCCCTTAAAGAGAAGAAGGATCTATTGAAGAAATTCCAGTGGATTATGGAAAATGGCGAGAGTATCGCTAAGACGCTGAAGGACAAGATGCCGGATATTAAGGAAAGAGCAAAAGGCAATGTAAGCTTTTTGGACGAGGTATAAAAATGCTGATAATAAATATTGCCGGCGGTCTTGGAAATCAGATGCAACAGTATGCGTTGTACAGAAAGCTCCTTAAGACCGGAGCAGATAAGACTATAAAGCTGGATGCATCCTGGTTTGATGCTGACAGTCAAAAGGGCGTTCTGGCAAAGAGAGAGCTTGAGCTTAGATATTTTGAAGGGCTCCCCCTTCCTATTTGCACAAAACAGGAGAGAGCAGCTTTTCTTGACAGAAATGTTGTAATGAAGGCTGCAGCAAAGCTTTTACCCGGAATGAACGTAAGATTTACCGAATCAAAGATGTATCATCCCGAGGTGTTTGAGCTTAAGAATAAATATATTGAAGGCTATTTTGCCTGCCAGAAATATTATGACGATATCATGGATGAGCTTCAGAGTCTGTTTGTTTTTCCTAAAAATCCGGATGAAGAGCTTCAGAAAAGAAATGAAGAGCTTATGAGAGAGATGGAGCAGCGTAACAGTGTAAGCGTACATATAAGGCGCGGAGATTACCTGGATCCGGAGAATGCTGCTCTTTTTGGCGGAATATCCACAGATGAGTACTATGAAAGCGCCATGAATTATTTCAGGGAAAAAAATCCCGATACTCATTTTTATATTTTTACGAATGACCCGGAATACGCAAGACAGAAGTATGCTGACAAAGGCAGATATACCATAGTAGATCACAATACCGGCAGATATTCTCTTCTTGATATTCAGCTCATGAGCCACTGCAGAGGGAATATTTGTGCGAATTCTACTTTTTCATTTTGGGGAGCAAGATTAAACAGCAGGAAAGACAAGGAAGTAGTGCGAACCTTTACCATGAGAAACAACCAGCCCTGTGACCCTGAACTTATGCATGACTACTGGAAGGGGTGGATTTTAATAGACAAGGATGGAAAAGTACGTTAAAATAATAGGATTGTAGTGCCTTTATTTAGCATGTACTACCGGGAGAGTTATCATATTCATGTCTGAGATAAAGATAGTTGTTGCGACTACAACTAAATATAGAATGCCTGAGGATCCGGTTTATATGCCTCTTCAGGTTGGGGCTGCTTTAAAAAAGTCTGTTATATCCGAATATACGCAGGATAATACGGGAGATAATATTTCTGTTAAGAACGCAAGATATTGTGAGCTTACAGGTCTTTATTGGGCCTGGAAGAATCTGGATGCGGATTATATCGGACTTGTTCATTACAGGAGATATTTTGCATCTCCACAGGCCAGATCAGATTTAGAGCCCTTTGATCAGATTGTGGGAGGCGAAGAGGTAAGGCGTCTTTTACAGGATCACAGCGTAGTAGTTCCCAGAAAGAGAAAATATTATATTGAATCCATTGAGTCTCACTATGCGCATACTCATTATAAGGAGCAGCTTGATGATACCTTTGAGATCATTAAGGAGAAGTATCCGGAGTATACGGAATCCTTTGAGAGAGTTATGGGACAGACTTCAGGTCACATGTTTAATATGCTGATAATGAGAAAGGATATTTTGGACAGATACTGCAACTGGCTTTATGATATCCTTGAGGAGCTTGAGAAAAAGGCTTCAGTGAGGGATCTGGATTCATATCAGGGCAGATTTATCGGAAGAATCGGCGAGATAATCTTAAATGTATGGCTGGACTATGAGATTAAGTACGGCTATATTCCGGAGTCAGAGATAGCTGAGCTTCCCTGTGTGCACATCGAGAAGGTGAACTGGTTTAAGAAGGGAACTGCATTTTTGGCAGCAAAACTTTTCCACAAGAAATATGACCACAGTTTCTAAGGGTAGACTGTGTTTCTTTAATGATACAGTAATGCAAATCCATCGTATAATAAAAGCGGTGGATTTTTTTCTATGGTGATGTATAGAAATGAAAATAATAGGCAAGGGTAAATAATATACATGGACAAAGATTTGTTTAAGAAAATAGGGAGAATACTGGTAGCAGAGATAGTTATTTTTCTGCTGGCAGTCCTGGTGTATCGCATTCAGCTGGACGGGTACTTTGATGATAACATTTTTGCAGGGCTTGAGTGGGATCACAAGGACAATTACGAATATGTCATGTCAGCGGAAAATCCTGTGGCGGAAGAAGATATTTATTTTGGTATGAGAGAGATAAAAACCATTGCCGTGACAGGAAGGGCTGATAATATCGATCCCGATACTCATATTGAGTTTACTGTAATAAACAAAGCAACCGGTGAGGTGCAATATTCAGAGAACCATCTTCTTAAGGATGTATTAGGACCAAAAGACAGAGATTATGTGATGTATGTGGACTCTGCAAAATGCAGTGAAGGGGAATACATTATCAGGGTAAGCCTTATTGATTGTAAGGCAGATACCGTTACTTTCGCGTACAATTTAAAGTACAGCATAGTAAAGGCGTTTAATTCAGATCCGCAAAATAAGATAAATATTATCACAAAGGTTACCTACGGGCAGGTAAGATCACTTACAAAGCTTTATTTTATCGTTGTATTTATAATAATGCTTGTGGTATTGCTCTGTTTTATGCATGTGATGAGACACGGCATTGTTGCAGGTAAAGGATTTCTTCCTATATTGTTGCTTCTTGGTCTGTGCTATCAGATTTTGATTCCTGTAGGCGGAGCACCGGATGAGAGCTGGCATATTGATACAGCTTATAAGTATTCCAATTATATGATGATGGTTCCTTCGACAGGTAATGTTCAGACGCTTTATAAAAGAGAATGTGATGCGCAGCAGTCTGATCTTCTGGGAAATAATGTAGAGACGAATTCTTTCTGGCAGCTTCTTGAAAATACCTTTGTCAGACCCGATAATACAGAGCTTATTGAAGTGGGATATGTAGATGCATCCGGAAATGCACCGGGAATAGTGTACTTTCCTATGGCCCTTGGTATTACCATTGGCAGACTTCTTGGACTGTCAGGTATGCTTACATACATTCTGGGAAGATATCTGGCATTTGTATGCTCTGCTGTACTGATGTATGCAGCAATACTTATAGCTCCTTATGGAAAAAACGTGATAGCACTTATATCAGTGCTCCCGATAACGATTCAGCAGTGTGGATCAGCATCCTATGATGCTCTGTTAATCGGTGCGGGAATGTTTTATACAGCATGCTGCCTCAGGGTGATGGAGAAAGACAGCCGCAGGAAGGACATAATACCTGCAGCCATAAGTGGTCTGCTGATTGTGATAACTAAGGGCGGGGTATATAGTCCTTTGCTGATTTTCCTGATCTATGCGCTGTATCAGAGGAATGCGAAGAAAGAGAAAAAGGGTCTTAGTAAGCGAACAATAATTCTTTTACTTGTAGGTGCGGCACTGCTTGTTGCGGGCATAATATTCATTTATAAGGATATTTTTGCCGCTATGAACGTTGCAGACAGGACCAGTGTCAGTACAGAACGCACCTATTACACAATTTCTTACTTTATCAGTAATCCCACGGAGCTTGTATGTATTTACTGGAACACCTTAATTCATAATTCTGATGATTACGTCCTGGGGCTTATGGGAGGAAAACTTGGCTGGAATAGTATAGAACTTAATTGGTTCTTTGTGCTTCCGCTTGTTTTGGTAATGCTTCTCTTTGCAAATGTGGAGAATGATAAAATGAATTTGCAATATAAAAAGAGAGTCGTTTTCCTTGTGCCATGTGTTTTGTCGTATGTGGCTATTCTACTTGCACTTTTGCTGGCATACACAAGATTTGGCAATGTTGTTGTCAAAGGTGTTCAGGGAAGGTATTTTCTTCCTTTTGCGGCCATGCTGTTTATAATGACAGAAAACAGAATGGTTAATGTAGATAAAGCTGCGTCAATTAAGCTTTGGAAATTTACCATGTATCTCCAGAGTTTAATGATCATGCAGATAGTTGTAAATGCATGGAAATAATCAGGCCCTGCAATACTATGTACAGGAGTAATGGAGTTTATATGAGGGAGCCACTTGTAAGCGCTATAGTTATAACCCATAACAGGCTTTCTATGTTGAAGAAAGCAATAGACAGTGTATTAGCCCAAACATATAAGAAAATAGAATTGATAGTAGTAGATGATGCTTCTGATGATGGTACTTATGAGTATTTCAGTGAGAACCAGGATATGAAGCTCACCTACATTCGCATTATGCCGGAGGATTCTAAAGGCGGTAACTATGCCAGAAACAGAGGTATAGAAGTTGCGAAAGGAGAACTCATAGCACTTCTTGATGATGATGATGAGTGGCTCCCTACAAAAATAGAAAAGCAGGTAGACTGCATGATGTCATCTGATGACATATCCTTTGTGGGATGCGGAATTTTCTATGAATACGAATCCGGTAAGAGGCATTATTTTAACCCGGATGATCTGCCCGAAGGAGATTTGAGCGAGTATATTTTTTATAATATGCCATATCTGTCATCTACGATGCTGGTCAGAAAAACGGCCCTTATTGATATCGGAATGTTTGACGAGGATTTGCCATGCTGGCAGGACTATGAGATGGAGATAAGACTTTTTCAGAGAGTTAAGGTTGGAACTGTTAGAGAAAACCTTGTTTCCTACAGAGTATTTAAAAGTGACAAACACAGACTTACCAATAAACTTAAGCTTTGGGAAGATACTGTTGAGCACATAAATAAAAAACATGAGAGTCTTATTAAAAAGCTCCCTCCGGAAATAAAAAAGAAAAGGGAGCTTATGATAATAATGGATGGTGCCATGCGAGCAGAGAACTCCGGAGATAAGAAAAGAGTCCGGTACTATCTGGCAAAGAGTCTTAGTATGGAGCCCTCTGCCAAGAATATGTTAAAATATATTCTCGGTGTTTACAGTTTTAAAAATAATCTATTAGGCTGATATAGCTACAGCCATGAATGCTGAAATAAGGAGTATTATGTGAGAGACGTTAACATAGCAATTA
Source organism: Butyrivibrio sp. WCD3002 (assembly GCF_000424265.1). Classification (GTDB taxonomy): domain Bacteria; phylum Bacillota; class Clostridia; order Lachnospirales; family Lachnospiraceae; genus Butyrivibrio. The sequence continues at coordinate 69,947 of NZ_AUJO01000008.1, read as the reverse complement.
CAGCAGCAAGCTACAGCGGTAATAAGGGTGCCGCAGCCATGCTGCAGAGCTCAATAAAACAATTACATGACAGATATGGAAAAAGATTAAATGTCTTTCTTATGTCAGTGTATCCTACCGACGATAAAAAGCAGTGTCCATGGGATTTTGTAACCATCATTCCAAGCGGACCGGTTAAGATTCTTATAGCATTTATTCTGGCAGTACTATATAAGGTTTTTCATTTCATTCCGCCCATTAAGTATTTACTTTTAAAAAATCAGATACTGCGAACATATAAGCAGACAGATGTTGTCCTGGATGAGGCCGGAGTAGCCCTTATGGATAGCAGAAGCTTTGTGATGAATGTTTATGCCTTTATGACCAATGCTATTCCGCTTTTAATGGGGGCAAAGGTTGTAAAGTATTCTCAGGCACTTGGTCCCTTCAAGAAGGCCTATAACAAGATTTTGGCTAAAATCCTTCTTCCCAAGATCAGTCTTATCTGCGCAAGAGGTGAGATCACTCTTGAAAGCTTACACAGAATCGGTATAAGCAAAAACGTCGTAAAGTGCGCTGACGGTGCTTTTACCATGGAGGACAATGAAGAGATTGAGAAACTGGTTGAAGAGAGATGTAAAAAGGACGATTTCTTTCTTGATAAGAATATTGTAGGCGTATCTCCAAGTACTGTAGTAAATAAGAAGTGCACCAAGAAGGGCATCGATTATGTGAGTGTTATCGCAGGTTTTATTGATAAGCTCACCAGTCAGGGATATAAGGTTTATATCATCGCAAACAGTGCAATTGAAGGAAGCACTGCCACCAGAAATAACGATCTTATGATCTGCGATGCTGTTTATGAGAAATGTGGAAATAAGGACAATATCCGTTGGTATCACGAGGAGATGGATGCTGAGGAAATCCGTTCATATATCGGAAGATGCAGATTTGTTGTTGCTTCAAGATTCCATACAATGATTGGAGCCCTTCAGAGGAAGGTACCATGTCTTCTTATAGGATGGAGTCACAAGTATCAGGAAGTCCTTGATTTCTTTGAATGCAGCGGCTATGCTACAGACTTTTCAAATCTTACGTCGGAAAAGCTTTATGAGGACTTCTGCGAACTTGTTGAGGATGAAGAAGATATCAGAGTCCGTCTTGATAAAAACTATGACAGCGTAATGGAAAGCTCATATGAGAATATTAAGAAAACTTCCGAGGTTATTGATGCTGTCATTGAAAAGCCAAAGAAATATAAACTGCTTGATTACAATAATCCTGAGAAATATATTGGAGAATTTGTAGAAACAAGAGTTGGTTATGCCACAGATGACAGCATAAGAGAGAATGCTGCATCAGGCGGAGTGGTAACCGCTTTTCTGTGCTTCCTTCTTAGAAAGAAGATTATAGATGGTGCCTGGATCTGCAGGACTGTTATAGCAGATGGCAAGGTTGCTTACGATACTTTCATTGCTACTACAGAGGATGAGATACGTTCAGGTTCATCCAGTATATATATGTCAGTTCCTATGATGAAGCATATTGACGTGGCAAGGGAGTTTGACGGAAAGCTGGCTGTTGTCATGCTTCCATGTATGCTTAAGGCGTTTTCTAAAGTCTGCGAGAAAGATGCGCAGTTAAGAGAAAAGGTTGTAATAAAGCTTGGACTTTTCTGTAGCGGAAATCATTCAGAAAAAGCTACTGAGATGGCTTTTTATAAAGCAGGCGTCAGCCTTGATAATGCGAAGAAGTTTTATTACAGAAGAGGTCACTGGAGAGGGCTTTCATCAGTACTTTACAACGACGGTAACGAGAAGACCTTCTCATACACAAAGTATCTGTGCTCCTATAAAAATGCATTCTATTTTGAACAGGAAAGCTGCATGGCTTGTCAGAATCATTTTGCAAAGGATGCAGACATAAGCTTTGGTGATGTATGGCTTAAGGAAATAAAGGATGAGAACATTAAGCCTACAGGTATAGTTATTCGAAATGAAAATGCCAAAAAGCTTTATGATATGGCAAAACAGGAAGGCGTTATTTCCGACAGATACATATCTGGAAGTAAAGTTGTAAAAAGCCAGAAGAGAGCGCTCGTATTTAAATATAACTGCGCCAAGGCAAAGGTTAACAGCGGTATTAAGGCGGACCTTGATACGTCAGATCCATGCAGATGGAATCATAAGCTGGCATTTAAACTGGCTAAAAGGAATAAAAAAAGATCCGAGAACTTTGATTCATTAAAGAAAGTTCCCACTACCGTGATCTACTATTATATGTGCTTTGTTAGATTTTTACTGAACTTTTAATGCGTATTTTGATTGGAATCATTGATGGAAAATAAAGAAAACAGTACTAAAACCACGCCCAAACGCAATATCTGGATAAAGAGAATATTCCTTATTCTGGTTGTGTTCTTTTTGGGAAGATATTTCTACAATAACTATGATACCTATAAAGAACTGGATTTAAGCATTTCGTGGTCTGTGTTTTTTATTGCGGTGCTCCTTCATTTTGTGTATAAGGTTATGCAGGCTCTTTTGTGGCATTATATAACATACCTGAATGGATGCCCGATTGATGTTAAAAAGGCAGTTCTTACGTATTTTTATTCAATTCTTGGAAAGTACATTCCCGGTAAGGTGTTTATGCTTCTTGCAAGAATACCTGCGTACGAGGAATCCGGAGTTCCTCCGAGAAAGGTTACTGTATGCTTTTTCCTTGAAAATGTATGCACACTTTTGGGAGCAGGATTTTTGTTTTTGATATCACTTTTATTTTTCCAGAACAATGTACTTCAGCAGTACAGGTTTGCAACAGTTGCCCTTATTGTAATTGCAATAATAATGATCAATCCAAGGATCATAAATTTCTTCTTAAAGCTGTTGGAGAAGGTTACTAAGAAGGATCTTCAGATACTTATAACTTATCCGCAGATGATCCTCCTCGTTCTGTTATTTGTGGTTAACTGGGCTGTGCTTGGTGTTGGATTTTATCTTTTGGTTTATTCAATATATCCTGTGCCATTATCACAGATGCTTTATGTTTCGGGAGTTTTTGCTCTGTCAGTTATAATAGGTATTCTTGCTTTGTTTGCACCTTCGGGGCTTGGAGTAAGAGAGGGAATAATGATTCTTGGCCTTGGTTCAATTATGCAGAACGAGTATGCTGTGCTTATTTCAGTAATAGCAAGACTTTGGATGACCTTCTCAGAGTTATCGGTGATACTTTTGGCATGGGGCATTGATTTTGTGAAGAATAAGGTATTTGGCTCAAAGCAGGCGAAGAAATAAGTTGGATATTTAGGAGTGGGAAGTATGGGCAAATGGTTTGAAAATAAGGAACGCTTAATTAGCATTTTCGGTGCGCTAGTTATGCTGTCTCTTCTGATTGCGGTGATATCGAATAAAGTGGGATATCACATAGATGAAATAAGTAGTTATACAAGAGCTAATCATACATATGGGTATGTTGGCGAAGAGGGCGTTTGCTATACTCCCGCTAATGAGCCATATATATATCTGGCAACGGCTACTGAAGGTAACAGATTCAATTATATACAGGTCTGGAAGACTGCAGGAGAAGGTGTACATCCTCCAATCTATTATATTCTGCTTCATACACTGTGCTCCATTACACCCGGCGTATATAACATGTGGTACGCAGGCGGAATCAATATTTTCTTTGCAATTCTGACGTTCTTTGTCTTTAGAATGCTGCTTAAAGTTTTTGTAGATGATTTTAAGATAAGGACAGTGATCACGGCTTTCTATGTTACCTGCTATGGCATGCTGTCTATAGCAAGTTTTTTCAGGATGTATATCATCGCAATGTTTTGGGTGACTTTATTGTCCTATTTCTTCGTGAATTCAATCGGGAAAGAATTTGATAAATCCCTTGCCATAAAACTGTTTTTGACCACGGTAGGCGGTGCACTTACGCATTATTACTGTATTGTCTTTGCCGTTTTTATTTCTGTCACCTATGGTGTTTATCTGCTTATCAACAAGAGAAAAGCAGATGTTGGCAAGTTTTGTCTGACTATGGCGCTTGCAGGCGGATGCAGTGTGGTACTTTTTCCCCGTATGATCAAGCATATGTTTTTTGAGCATCGCGGAGAGGAAGCCATGGAGAATCTTTCCACTATTTCCAATTATCCCGAAAGATTGACAAAATTTGTGGGCTTTATAAATAGTAGTCTGTTCGGAAAATATATGGTGGTGATTTTTGTAGGTATAGCTGTTTTACTGCTACTTGGCCTTACAGGGATTAAGAAGGAAAACAAGGTTGCGGATAAGGACATGATCGCAAGATACCTTATGCTGATATGTCCTACAATTCTGTATTTTCTTATGGTATCTAAAATGGCATCCTTTGTTCACGAGAGATACATTATACCTATATATACAATAAGCATTCTCTGGGTAATCTGTTTACTATCGGCATCTGTTAACAGATTTTTGAATTCAAAAATTACAGCCATATTACTGGCAGTAGTACTTATTGTTGTTTCATATAACGGATACAGTAATGCGAAATGGACGTATTTACAGCTTGACGATATAGAGTATTTAAATGCACTTGAAGCATATAATGGCAGTGACTGTGTATGCTTGTATGACAAGATTCACAGGAAAAACAGACTGTTTACGGCAGCAGATTACTTTGGATCGATTACCTTTGTAGATGAGAATAATACCGAATTGATGAAGACAGTAGCAGAGAATCAGAAGAATCCGGTGATACTTGTGATATATGCTGAAAACACTGATGAAATATTGGAGAAGTTTAAAGAGAATTCTGATTTTACAAATGTTGAAGTTATTGCTGAGAAATCAGATAAGAAAATGTGTTATCTTTATTAATCCCTAAGCTTTCCAATAAATATGGACTTTGGCGTTATTCTTAAAGCGTATGGTGAATAACCTATAATGATAGGATATAAGATTTATGAAACAGGCGGTTATTAAAAAGATTTTCGATACTTTGATATACATATCATTTATTTTAGTATTGGTTTTTGCCTGCAGGCAAAAGGTGAGTGTGAATATTGATGAAGTATACTCCTATGGGCTTGCTAACCACTATGGTTCAAAGTCTATTCAAATAGAAGATGGATTTAAATATGTACCATCTGAAGAGGTATATTATAACTATGTGACTGTTTTTGACGAGCATAGATTCGATTATATAAATGTCTGGAATAATCAGGTTCAGGATGTTCATCCTCCGCTCTATTACTGTATACTTCACACCATATGTTCCTTAAGACCAAGGACATTTTCTATGTGGTATGGCTTTTTCATCAACATTGGTTTTGCCATTGGTGTTTTGCTTGTCATAAGGAAAATAGTTGATCTATATACCAAGGGCTATTTTGTTAAGAGCCTTATTTCTTTATCTTTTATCGCTATGACAGGTATTTACAATGCAGTAATGTTCATAAGAATGTATGTTATGGCGATGTTCTTTGTGACTCTTTTCATATATTGGGTTTTCAAATTTATAAAGGACAAAGATAATTTTAGGGAAGTTAGTCAGTACATTATACTGCTTTTAATTTCGGTAGGTGGTATTCTGACTCATTATTACTGCATGGTATTCTTTGGCCTTTTTACTTTTGTTTATGCTATCTGCCTGCTGTCCGGGAAAAGAATCAGGGATGCATTATTCTTTTGCGTTACTATGGCGGTATCAGTTTTGCTGTCGCTTATTATATTTCCCGGTATGTATTCACATTTCTTTTTATCCGGAAGAGGCACAGAGAGCTTTGAACACTTCGCATATAATGAAAAGTTTGTGGCGCAGTTGTCTGTAGTTGCGAATTTGATTAATAAACATATTTTTGGCGGACTCTTCCCCATACTAATTTTTATTGCATTATTAGGATTAATTGTTGCATTAGTTAAGAAAAAAATTGAAATCAAGGCGGGTACTGACCTGATAGTGACGGTTGTTCCTTCGCTGATGTATTTTGTTCTGATTTCGAGAATTGCACCATATGGAACAGATAGATACTATTTCCCAATATATGGAGTTCTATTTGTGATTTTTATTCTGTCTGTATCAAGAGCGATTAAGGTACTAACAAAGGGAACAGCTTTTAAGGTGATATTGGCAGCTATTCTGGTTGTTGTTTCTGTAAATGGATGGCTTGTTAATGAATGGAGTTATTCAGAGAAGTATACTGAAGATGCGATTAAGTTTGCGAGGGAACATTCCGATCTGGACTGCGTTTTTCTTTATGAAAGAAGAACGAGAACGCATCCTGCTTTTTTTGAGGTTAAGAATTATAATAGTGTAACTTTTGCTAATTGCAGGAAAGAGATTCCTGATATTAGTACAATGAGACCTGACGGTGATTTCGTATTTATAGTACCTAATACTGAACGACAGGAAGAAATTTTAGATTTAGCATATAAAGACGGCTACATTTGTGAATATGTTGGAACCTCAGGCTATAGTAATACTTTTTGGTGTCAAAAACAGAAAAAAGAATATTGAGTCAAAGAGTTTACAGGAAAAAACGCACCTTGAATATTATAAATCAAGGTGCATTTTTTCGTTTTAGTTATGAATTAAATCCTTTAAGCGGATATCCGCCAAATAGCAGTTCTAAGTCTCCCCACTGGCTTCTTTCACCAAACTGAGGGAAATACGGAGCAAATTTTTCAGATGCCATTTTACTAAGAGCTTCCTGGTATTCAACATTTAAGGTGCCTTTTTTCATGAACTTTCTGTACCAGGCAAAGATGTTGTTCATTTCATGTTCCAGAATCTGGAAGCGAACTTCTCCATCAAGACCATACTTATCGCAAAGTGAAAGTGCTATGTTGAATGATTCCATGTCACAATCAAAATGCTGTGCTCTTTTATCTACAAGAGATGTTCCGTTATTCTTTCTGTGCATAACGAAGGGTTTCTTTGTAATCATTACGCGTTTTGCAGTTATCATGGCATGTACGAAGAATGAACGGTCGTTAGAACAAAACAGGTTATTGAACTGTAGATTATTCTCAAGGACAAAGCTCCTCTTATAGATACCATTCCACGGAACAACATTGATATAATACAGCTGCTTGGGTTGTTCAGGTAAACTGAGAACCTTGTTGTACAGATCAGGATTAAAGAGCTTGAAGCTATAAACCTGATGCCTTGATGGGAGATGATAACGCTGGTCAAAGCAAATACATCTGGTTTTAAGCACATCAAGATTGTTATCATGAGCAATCCGATACATATAAGGATATGTATTTGGCAGAGCAAAGTCATCTGAGTCCATAAAGTGAAGATACTCGCCTTTTGCATGCTTGATACCTTCATTCCTTGACAGACCGGCATAAAGGTTGGTTTTGTTCCTATAAACATGCACGTTCTTGTGACGCTTTGCAAATTTCTCCAATATTGCAGGTGTATTATCTGTTGAGCAGTCGTCTACGCAAATGATCTCCAGAGATATTGGCTGCAATAATATACTTCTTAAGCATTTTCCAATAAATTTCTCAGCATTATAAACCGGAATAATTACTGAGATTTTTGGCGTCTTTTCCATATGTTTACCTCATGTTTTTAATAAAGCACTAAACCTTACTATACCGAATATAATAAGAAACTCGGGCTCTCTGCGGCTTTCTGGAAAAAATCAGCTCCGGCCCGCAGGGTCACGCAGGCTTTTTCCTTCCTCTGCCGAAATTCCAAAATCTTTCACTGGTTATATGTGTGATTTTGCAACATGTCTGAGTTTGTTTTCGGGCGATAGCGTAGCCTGTATACAGTTATTTCGAGTCTCGTTATCTTCGCGAGATTATTCTAATGCCCATGCACCCATTGTAATGCGCGCTTCAAAAGAAACTCGCAAGGGCTTCTAATAAGACTATAGCAAAACCTTTACATAACAGAAAGCCCTCGCTCAAACACTTTCTTCGCGCGGACAATGGATGCTTATGGGCATAAGAATAATCATCACTCAGCTATAGAGACTCGAAATGACTGTATGCAGTCCGTGCCATCGCTCGAAAATAAACGAGTTATGCAAAATCACACATGCTTATAACCAGTGAAAGATTTTGGAATGCCCTGAGGCACGGAAGGAAAAAGCCTGCGTGACCCTATGGGCCGGGCCGAAGTTTTTGTATTTGAAGCCGCAGAGAGCCCGGGTTTCTTTTCCTTTCAGGTATGGGAAGTTTTAGTAAAGCATTGACATTATACCATACGACATTTTGTTGCAACAAGTTTGTCAGATTGCAGGTAAATTGGATTGGTGTTATTCTTTAGTTGCTGTATCTTTTGGGAGGATTAAAGCAGATCATTATGAATATTTTTCAGAAAGAAGATTATTTTTTTATTATAGATTCGGATTCACTTGAGAATACACAATCACGCTTATATGGGTTTTCTTTGGTGGAAAGTAATATAGTTACTGATGAGAATCTGGGAAATAAAGTATTATCCGGTGAAGGCTCGTATATAAATGTAATAAGAAATGAAAAGGAAATAGTAATACAGCAGGATTTACTGGGGAGTCAGGGATTGTACCTGTATTCTGATGGGAATTATTTTGCTGTATCAAACTCCTTCTGGATGCTTGCGGACAGGGCAAAAACTCATGGCAAGCTGTCTTTTAACAGAAAATATGCGAATGCTTTTCTGGCTAGCGATGTTTGCACATATTCATTTTCTGAAACGCTTATTAATGAGATCGGTAAAATTGACAGAAGTGCTGAGATAATAATAGATATTCCTACCGGGAAAATATCGGAAAGAATGTGTGTGCTTGATGAAAATACAGTAGATATCAGCAGCAGAGAAGGAATAGAGCTTCTGGATCGCTGGTACGAAAAATGGACAAGTCTCATATATACACTTATAGCTAATGATGAAGCTATTACTGTTGATTTGTCAGGCGGTTTTGATACCAGAATGGTGTTCACGCTCTTTTTACATCCTGATATCGATCTGAGTAAGATAAGGATAAATTCAAATTCTGATAAATTGCATACCCATGAGGAAGACTTTAAAATCGCATCACAGATCGCTGAAAAGTACGGATTTTCATTGAACAGGGAAATAAAAACATCCGGATGCCATTTCAATAATTCGATGGAGGATATCCTGAATATTGCATTTTATAACAAGCTTGGATTTCATAAAGAAATGCAATGGAAGCTAAAGACAGCTTCTCGAAGGGGATATCAGTTTAGCGGAGCCGGCGGAGCAACTATTCGTTCAGGTTTTTGTCGTGAAAAAAGCGTTCTTATAAATAATGAAAAAAACATGTCAAAGGACATACCGGGAAAGCTAAAGAAAGAGGTTGATGCTTCTATAGGCAGCTTACTTGAGGATGCCTGCAAGCTGACTGTGGAAAAATACAGAAGAGCAGGGAGAGAGATACCTGATGCCGACCTTACCAGATTTATGTATAGGGAAACCAGGAACGGTGCGCATTTTGGGAAGTCTATTTATGATAACTTCATGGGTGGAAGGTATAAGATGTGTCCGCTTTTGGATCCTGATTTTCAGAAAATTAAACTTTCAAGCGATGAATGTACAGACGGTGACCTTCTGATGGCCATGGTTTATATAAGATACGGAAGGGGAATAATCGACTGTCCTGTGCAGGGCGGAAGAAGTATTAAGCCTGAGACAATAGCCTATGCTGAAAGTGTAAACACCAGGTATCCATATGAATTAAAGAAACTAAAGGAAGTAAGTAAAGTAGATGGACGAGCTGCATCCATCCAATCAGATAGTGCACAGAATCCGCAGATACAGCTTAAGGAAGTAAATAAAAAGGTAGACGATTTATTTTATTCCCATGAAATAAGAGATGTAGTTGAAAAATTGTATGGAAGAAAAATGTATAAGAATATGTGCTATGCACTTACTAATGCCGGATATCATAAATATGCCATGGCATATTTTGCACTGTCAGTATATTTGGCAGATAAAGCTGTGAAGGATTCAGGGAATCGTAATGGTGAAGAAGGGGCAGATTCTATCAGTTCTTTGAATTTACTCAGACCAATAGATGAAAATTTGAGATACAGACCAAAGAACAATATTTTAAGAAAATCAGTCAGATTTCTTGAAAGGTTATTATAGGAATGTAATATGAGGAATGCATTATGAATAATTTTAGAAAAGAAGAGTATTTTTTTGTCATAGATTCCGAGTCACTTGATAATGTGAAATCGCATCTGTACGGTTTCTCAATAGTGGATAGTTCTGTGGTCACGAATGATAACCTGAATGGAAGAGAATTATCCGGAGAAGGATCCTATGTAAATATAATCAGAAATGAAGATCGGATTGTTATTCAGCAGGATTCGATGGGGAGTCAGGGACTTTACTTTTTTCTCAAGGAGGGTTACTTTGCTATATCAAACTCGTTCTGGATGCTTGCAGACAGGGTTAAGACTGTCTCAAAACTATCACTAAACAAAAGATGTACAGACGCATCTCTTTCAAGGGGTATTTGTACATATTCTTTTTCTGATACCCTTATTAACGAGATAACAAGATTAGACAGAAGCATAGAAGTTCATATAGATATTAAGTCTAAAACAGCCAAAACAAATATGTGTCCACTGGTTGAAAATACCGTAGATTTAGACACTAAGGAAGGTATGGGGTTGCTGGACCATTGGTATGAAAAGTGGACTAATCTGATACATGATCTCATCAGTGATGGAGATAGTGTAACAGCTGATCTGTCAGGAGGCTTCGATACCAGAATAGTATTTACCCTGTTTTTACATCCTGATATTAATCTTGGCAAAATAAGAATTAATTCGAATTCGGATAAACTCTATACACATCCGGAGGATTTTAAGATTGCATCTCAGATTGCTGAAAAGTATGGATTTGTCTTGAATAAGGATTGCAATAATGCGGTTAAGTCCTCCAACAATACAGTTGAGGATATTCTTAATATTGCATTTTATAACAAACTTGGATTTCATAAAGAAATGCAATGGAAGTTTAAAAAATCCATTCCCGGAGATTATCAGTTTAGTGGCTCCGGCGGCGCTACTATACGCGGAGGATATTGCAGTAAACAAAGCGAACTGATAAGCAATGAGCTCAACAAGGCTAAAGATATTCCCTGGCCAATAGATGAGACGGTGTCAGAATCTGTAGAAAATATAGTCGAAGATGCCTGCAGACTAACTGTAGATAAATACAGAAATGCCGGCAGAGAGCTGTCTGATGATGAGTTCACCAGATTTATGTACAGGGAAACAAGGAATGCTGTGCATTTTGGAAAGTCGATCTACGACAGTTATTTAGGATCACGATATAAGATGTGTCCTTTACTTGACCCTGATTTCCAAAAACTGAAGCTGTATTCGGGCGATTGTCTGGATGCAGATTTGCTTATGGCGCTGGTATTTATTAGATACGGAAGAGGAATAATAGATTTTCCTATTCAGGGTGGCAGAAGTATCAAGCCGGACACAATAGCATACGCGGAAAGTATAAATAACAAGTATCCTTATGATTTTAAGAAAATATCGGAAAAGACTGCAAGAACTGTCAGGACTGTAAATGACAGTGTCAACCTTTCAGAAAATCCTTCGGTAGATAAAAAGCAGGTTTTTGATAAGGTTGAAGATATCTTTTATTCATATGAAATAAAGGATACTATAGAAAAGCTTTATGGAAAGAAATTGTATAAGTATATATGCTATGCAATAACAAACACGGGGTATCATAAATACTCTTTGGCATATGCTTCAATTGCTATATATCTTGCAGATAAGGCAGTACAGGAATCAAACGGTGTGGAAACTGACAAATATGAGGATTCCATCAGTTCGTTATTTTCTCTTAGGCAGATAGCTCAAGATAAGAGGTACAGACCCAAAAACAATATCTACAGAAAAGCCTTGCGCTTTTTTGAAAGAAAAATTCTCAAAAAAATAAAATAAGGAGTACCATGAGCAACTTTACGAAAGAAAAGTATTTTTTTGTTATAGATTCTGATTCGCTTGAAAAGACGGAACCGTATCTATATGGATTTTCAATCATAGATAATTGTCTTGTTACTAATGATAATTTGAATGACAGGGAATTATCCGGAGAAGGTTCCTATGTAAACATTGTAAGAAGAGGCGAACAGATAGTAATTCAGCAGGATTCATTAGGGAGCCATGGCCTGTACTATTTTTCTGAGGGTGGTTACTTTGCAATTTCCAATTCATTTTGGATGCTTGTCGACAGAGTTAAAACTGTTGGAAAGTTGTCCTTGAACAAAAGGTTTGCGGATGCATTTCTTTCTAAAGGTATTTGCACCTTCGCTTTTTCTGAGACTCTGATAAATGAAATAAAAAGATTAGACAGAAGCGTTGAAGTATATATAGACACTAAAACAAAAAGCGTTTCAACAAAAATGCTTCCACTTCAGGAGAATACCGTAGATATAGGTGCTAAGGAAGGAATAGAGCTCTTAGACCGCTGGTATGAAAAGTGGACAAGCTTAATACATGGACTAATTTGCAGAGGAGAGAGTGTAAAGGTTGATCTGTCGGGAGGATTTGATACAAGAATTGTATTGACGCTCTTTTTGCATCCTGATATTAACCTCGCTAAAATAAGAATTCAATCAAATACAGATAATCTGTATTCCCATTCTGAAGATTTTAAGATAGCGTCTCAGATTGCTGAAAAATTTGGTTTTTCCTTAAATACAGATCCTCAGAGTAAAGTTGATTACTCCAATAATACAATGGAGGAAATATTTAATATCTCGTTCAATAATCAGCTTGGATTTCATAAAGAAATGCATTGGAAGCAGCATAGTGCGGACCATAGAGGCTTTTATTTTAGTGGCGCCGGAGGAGGTACTATGCGTTCCGGAGGGTGGCCACAGAAAAACGTATATATCAGGCGCGAAACAAATAAGGCAAAAGAGCTGCCTCATTCACTAAGGCCTGAGGTTTCAGCTTCAATAATCAGCTTGGTAGATGATGCATATAAATCCACCGTGGATAAATACAGAAATGCCGGAAGAGAAGTGGCAGAGTATGATCTCACAAGATATATGTATAGAGAGACCAGGAATAGTGTGCATTTTGGTAAACCAATTTACGATGATTATATTGGTGGCAATTATCAGATGTGTCCGTGCCTGGATCCTGATCTTCAAAAATTAAAACTGTCATCAGGTGAATGTAATGATGGCAATCTGCTTATGGCGCTGATATACATCAGATATGGAAAAGGAATACTGGATTTTCCTATTCAGGGTGGCAGAACTATTGCCCCGGAAACAATCGCATATGCTGAGAGCATAAATAACAGATATCCATATGAGTACAAGAGAATATTAAAGAAGGAAGAAAAGACTACAAAGGTAGCGGATAATAATACCGTTTCATCAACAAGACCTCTGATAGAGGAACAACAGATATTTGATAAGCTTGAGGATATGTTTTATTCCTATGATATTAAAGATACTATAAACAGACTGTATGGTAAAAAGTTATATAAGCATATCTGCTATGCGATAAATAATACTGAATTCCATAAATATGTTATGGCAAATGCTGGTATCGCAATTTATCTTGCGGATAAGGCAGTACAGGAATCAAACAGTACGGGAACTGACAAATATGAGGACGCCATCAGCTCTTTGTTTTCGCTTAAGCCGATAGCTCAAAGTAAGAGGTACAGGCCAAAAAATAATACTTATAGAAAAGTGTTACGAGCTTTGGAAAGAAAGCTATTTAAGTAAAAAAATAACCTTCACTCTATGTGAATACATGGAGTGAAGGTTATTGTAATATTAGGCTAAAAGTTCCGGTCGGTTTTTCTTTAATATATTAACAGCAGCCTGAATGGAGGATTCTGTTTCCCCGGCTTCAAGTATTGCCTGAAGCTTTTCGGCTTCAGATTTCGCTTCCTCGAGTCTTTTTTCTTCCATTCTTTTTTCGAAAGCTTCGGATAATTTTACAATGTCATCGTGGTTTTTGGGAAGCTCTTTTGTAATGAGGAATTCCTCATAGGCATTCATGAGTAGTTCGACATCGTCAGAGAAAGCAATCTGGTTACCATGATCAAGCCAGAGAACTTTATTACATAACTCTCTGACCTGGGAAGCGCTGTGAGAAACCAGCATTCCGGTAATTCCCTGACCGAGTATTTCGCGCATCTTGTCGCCGCTTTTTTTCTTGAATGCACCATCACCTACACTCAATACTTCATCGAGGATGATGATATCAGGGCTTACAAGACAGGCTATAGAAAAAGCGAGCCTGCTCTTCATACCGCTTGATAATTGTTTAAAGGAATGATCCTGGAAATTTTCAAGCTCGGCAAAGGAGATTATTTCATCATACTTCTCATCAAGGAATTCCCTGGTATATCCAAGAAGAGCGCCTCTTAAGTAGGTGTTTTCTCTTACGGTCATATCGTTATCAAAACCACTTGCAAGCTCCAAAAGAGCAGCGATGGAACCCTTTGTTTTGATAGTTCCTTTTTTGGGAATAAGAATACCTGTGATAGCTTTAAGCAGGGTGCTTTTTCCTGCACCATTAGACCCGATGATTCCAAGCATATCTCCCTTTTCCAAGGAAAAATTGATATTTTTGTTAGCCCAGAACTCTTTGACACTATAGGTTCTGGTTATTTTTTTTATAACAAATTCTTTCAAACCAATGGATTTAAGATCACCGGTTTTATATCGAATACCGACGTTTTTACATTCAACAGTAATCATAGTTTAATACCTTAAAAATAGTAGACAAATTCTGTATTGTACTTCTTATAAATAATACATCCAATAGTCAGATAAAACAGTGAATAGAACAGCATGAGTCCGTGATATGGAAGAGAAGGAATAACGCCATCTATAACCACTGATCTAAAATAGTTAATTACAACAAACACCGGATTTATCAAAAACAGTCTCTGTGTTTCCGGACTGAATTTATCTATTCTATAGAATATTGCGGACATATAAGTGAGAAGTGTGAGAAATAACTCATAAAAATACTGAATATCTCTGAAAAAGACAAACAGCGCTGATAATATCATTCCAATTCCGATATTCATTATTGCGAGGCATATTATGGGATATATAAGTGCCAGCATATGGGGACCGAAATGTATTCCATCCAGTAAACAGAACAGGAAGTATACACTCAGGGTCAATGCAAAGTTTACTAACGAAGATACATTTTTGGAAAAAAGGAACAGATATTTCGGAACATTTATCTTGCTAATGATCTTGTGGTTTTCCATCAGACTCCGCATACCATGCTGAGTTGATTCTTTGTAGTAAGACATTACTAATGTTCCACTGAAAAGGTAAGTTGTATAATGCGGAGTACTTCTGCCAAAGAACTCTGTGAACACTACCTTCATTATAAGCAGATGGAGCAGTGGTGAAAGAATACTCCAAAACATGCCTAATATGGTACGTTTATATTTCTGCTGAAAGTCTCTGCTGACCAATTCGCTAAAGAGAAATCTGTATTTTTTAAACTTATGAATCCTATTTTTAATTAAGTTTTCGAGCATAAATAACACCAAATAATTATTGCAAATTTCTATGTGACAACATAATATAATATCAGTTTATTGCTTTTTTGACAATTAAGGAGGTCTTTTCTATTGAATCGTAAGGTTTCGGTTCTGGTTCCTGCATTTAATGAGCAGGATTCACTGAATGAACTATATAGCAGAATTTTGGATAACGTAAAGAAGTTGATTTCTAATCAGCTCATATCTGAGTATGAGATTGTTTTTGTAAATGATGGCAGCAGCGATAACACAGAGGCAGTAATGTGTGAGCTGGCTGATAAGGATCCCAATGTACATGTGATATCTTTCAGGAAGAATTTTGGTAAGTCTCCTGCGCTTGATTGTGGATTTAAGCATGTCACAGGAGATATCGTATTTACAATGGATGCGGATCTTCAGGATGATCCCGATGAATTTCAGAGATTTATTGAAAAGATAGATGAGGGTTATGACCTGGTTGTAGGATGGAAGAAGAATCGTCTTGATTCAGCTGAGAAGAGACTTCCTTCAAAGCTTTTCAATGCTGTTACATCGAAGCTTTCAGGAGTATATCTTCACGATCATGACTGCGGATTTAAATGCTTCAGAAAGGAAGTAATAGATTCTCTTGATCTGTACGGAGAGCTTCACAGATATGTTCCCGTGCTGGCACACAGAAAAGGCTTCCGTATCACAGAGATAACAGTGCTTCACCACAAGAGAGAGCATGGTCATTCAAAGTATGGTATGGAGCGTTACATGCGTGGACTTCTTGATTCCATGACTACCACATTCCTTCTTAAGTATTCCGACAGACCTATGTATTTCTTCGGAAGAGTTGGAATAGGACTTACATTTGTTGGCTTTGTTATTTGCTTATTCCTTACAGTTCTTTGGTTTATGGGACAGGCAATTGGCACCAGACCGCTGCTTACTCTCGGAGTTCTGTGTATAATTGCAGGATTCCAGTTTATTGCCACAGGATTCCTTGGCAATCTGGTGGTAGAGAATACCCATAGAAGAACCTATGATGAATCTCATGTTAAGTTTATAAAGTAAGATATAAAATTACAATAAGGCGCCTCCGACAGCAAAAGGGTCGGAGGCGCTTGTTTTATGCGTATGTCAGCTTTTGATATGCCGTTAAATATGTTCCAAAGCTTTAATGATCTCATTTGCCCTTGCATCAAATGTGTGCTTTTGTGATATAAGCTCTTTGCCTCTTTTTGCAAGGCTATCGCGTTCATCTAAGTGTTCCAGATAGTAATCTATTTTTTTAGCCAGATCATCTCTGTCTGTGTAAGTAACTACAGTACCTTCAAAGGCTTCACGGATTCCAGGAACATCGTCGCTTATTATAAAGGCACCTGCGGTAAGGGCATCAAAGATTCTGTTGGAGATAATTCCGTATTCGCGCATATCATCCCAATGATCATTTAGTAAAATAGCGGCATCATGATAGGCTCTGGCTACTTCTTCATTAGGGATATACTCAGAGACCACGTGCTCTTTGACTTCGGGAAAATCTTCCCAGTGCCTGCCATAAACCTGGAGTTCATGTGTTGTGGGAAGAAGGTCCTTTAGGATGCTTCTGAAAATGTGTCTGCTGTTTCCCACAAAAAGCAGCTGCGGTGAATGTTTTGGCTTTAAAGTATCGCCGCTTTCGGGAAGAGACATTACTGAAGGATCGGTACACTGCATAAGAACTCCGCAAGGGCTATCTATCCTGTCTTCAAATTTTGACTTCATTAATTCTGATGCGAAAAATACGTAATCAGCCTGATTTAATTCCAGAGGGTTCACATCTGCAGGATGGGAAATGTTCCAGTATATGAGCCTTTTACCATCTGATGAAGCGCTTCTGAAATACGGTCTTTTACCTCGAAGCACAATCACTGTTTTTGCGGTGCTTTCCTTATTCCAGTCGTCTATGAAAAGAACATTTGCTTTATAGCCCAGTTTTTCAAAGGACTTTTTAAGGGAGTTTGCATAGTGATAGTCACCCCAGAATTCCCCGCCTTTCGTTAGGGGCATTGAGCCGCAAATATCTATTTCTTTATCATTCAGTTTTGATATTTCGGTCGGAACTCTCCAGCGACCTGCAAAAATGGCTCCCTTTTCCATGGTCATTTTGTATTTGGGCTTCTGGTCTTTTGTTGATACAAGACATCCGGTGCAAAGGAGATTTTTATATCCCTTTAATTCTGAAAGCATGCACAGGTCGGATATGGCATAATTCCAGATGCTTTCATAGAATGGATAAAATCCCCCAAGCGAATCAAATACGGCTTTTCTCATCATAACAATATTATATGAAGGAATTGAAACCTCTATGGGAGTCAGGGAGGGCTCAGAGTCCTTCAACTGACTTTTTTCCAGCTTGGTTATAAGACCGTTGTAATCTGAACTGAAGGGAGTGGGGGTTACCCCTGCGTAAAGTGTTTTGTAGGACAGGTTTTTATCACTGTTTATGGAATAGTAGGATATGCCCCCGGTTATTCCGATACCTTCATTCTCAAGAAGGGGCTTTATCAGGAAGTCTATCCAGCCTGTGTTTACACCGTCCACGGAATTAAGGAAAAGAATGAAATCTCCTGTGGCATCCTGCATGGATGAAACAAATTCATATTTATATCTTGTCTTTGCTTTTTTTACAGATGCTTCGAAGGCATCCTTTGAAATCTCATCCGCGTTTAAGTGAACTACAGATATGGTGCATGGCTGAGTCGGACCTGCTTTGCGATATAAAGATGATATTTGAATGAGTTTTTTTTCAAGAGATATGCATGATTTTGTAAAGGTAATACTTTTTTTTATTTTATGACGAATACTGCCACTAGATGCTGTCATTAACAAAAATCTCCTTAGATGGTGAAGTAAGCATAAATACTCTATTGGGGCATCCTTCAGCTTCCCATTGGGGAACCTTATGCTTTTTTACACTGATAGTTTGTATTATAATGCAAACGTGCCCTTGTGCATATTGTAAATGAAAAATTTGAAAGGCGGGGATTATGAGGTTTAATACAGAAAAACTTTGTATTTTTCTTAAGATTCTGACCGGGATCTTCAGTATATTTTTTATTTTGTTTACCTGCGGATTTAGTGCAGAAGCCAAAAATGTTAATGTTGCAGACTTTGGTGCGATTCCGGGAGATTATCTGGATGATACTGAAGGATTTAATAAGGCGATAGAGACTGTTAGTAATGCAGGTGGCGGCGCAGTTAAGGTGCCTGCGGGGGTGTATTACATAACACCTTCAAGATCCATTAACGAAGGTATTTGTCTGAAAGATAACGTAGAGCTTCTCATGTCGCCAACGACAGTGCTTGAAGTTATGCCAAGCGTACGAGACGATTATCACGTGTTTAATATTTATGGCTGCAACAATGTCAAGATTGCGGGGGGACAGCTAAGAGGCGAGAAAAACAGACACCAGGGCGGTGGCGGTGAATTCGGACATGGCGTATATATCAGAGATAGCTCAAATGTCACTCTTTATAATATGAAGATTGCTGATAACTGGGGTGACGGAATTTATCTTGGGACATTGAATGATATGGATAATGTCTATGGATGTAACAAGATTACTATAAAAAAATGTACTATCAGCGGAAACAGGCGAAATAACATTTCCATAGTGGACGCAAATAATGTTACTATAGATGGGTGTAAAATCAAGAATGCACGTGGGACTGCTCCCCAGGCAGGAATAGACATAGAGCCCAATGTCAGAAACGGCGGATATTTAGAGCCTGACCAGATCTGCAGGAACATAAATATTAAGAATACCAAGATAACCTGTGTTAAGAAAAACAGCAGCGATTATTTTGCGATTCTTATTATAAACAACTGGTTTGCCATAGGCAGAAACTGGACGGTTGCCCAAAATGTAAAGATAAAGAACTGTAACCTGCAGGGAGCCTGCGGGATATATTCCGGGAAAAAGGTCAGAGTCACTAATTCAAAGATCAGCGGAACACTTATATATCTTAAGTATGTGAAACTTAAGAACACAAAATATAAGAAAAAGATCAAATGGCCCGGCTGATTATCAGAATGGGAATTGTGCTGATTGTCAGTTAAACAGAAAGTCAGATAGGAAAAAATATGCAGGATAAAGTTGCTGCGGTTGTCGTTACATATAATCGCAAAGATTTACTAATTGAATGTCTGGATGCTTTGATAAAGCAGGAGAAAGCAAGCTGTGATGTTTTGGTTATAGATAACGCATCGACAGACAATACAGCTGATGTTGTAAAAGACTTTATGGAAAAATCAGAGTCTGTTAAGTATTTTAATACCGGAGAAAATCTGGGCGGGGCAGGCGGATTCTATTACGGAATGAAAAAAGCCATGGAAGCCGGATATAAGTGGCTGTGGCTTATGGATGATGATACCATCCCAAATAAAGATGCTCTGTATGAACTTTTGGAAGCAGACAAGGTTGCAGGCGGTCCCGGAAAGTATGGATATATTTCAAGTGTGGCAGAGTGGATAGACGGAACTCAGTGTAAAATGAATTCTCAAAAGTCTATGAGACACTTCTTTGACAGAATTGATGTGCTTTCACAGGGTATGTTTTTGCTTCAGCAGGCTACTTTTGTTTCACTGTTTTTACCTGCCGAAACAGTAAAGCGGGTAGGGTATCCAATAAAGGAATACTTTATCTGGGGTGATGATATCGAATATACAAGACGTATCAGCATAAGAGAAAATATGCCTTCATTCATAGCCGGAAGAAGTCATGTTGTTCACAAAATGGCTTCAAACAACGGAAGCTTTATTGCAACAGATAACATGGGAAGGCTTGCAAGATATAATTATGCCTTTAGAAATGATGGGAGCACCTATATGAGAGAAGGCTTCAAGGGCTTTTGTTATTTTACTGCAAAATGCGGCTTGAACTTTGCAAGATGTCTGTTTCTTGCAAAAGATCACAGATTCAAAAGAGCATGGATTGTCGTCAAAGGCTATTTTTGCGGCCTTGTCTACAGACCTGCTATCGAGAAGTATAAGGCGCTTTGAAAAATATTTTCCAAAAAAGAAGAATATAATGAAATAAAACGCCAAAGTAATCCTATATTTCCCTTGGGTTCAAATGTACTATAAGTACATAGAAACTAATAACAAACAACTTGGAAAAAGTCCAAGGAAAGGAAGGGTTGTATGACAACATCATTAACAATGGCAATTACGATTGCCGCAATCATCATCATTGCAATAATCATTATTGCAGCAGGATACGTGAAGGCTCCTCCGGACAGGGCTTTTATTATATCCGGTATCAGAAAGGTTCCGCGCATCCTTATCGGACGTGCAGGCATCAAGGTTCCGTTCTTTGAAAGAGTCGACAAGCTCTATCTTGGTCAGATGACCGTTGATATTAAGACAGAGCAGTCAGTTCCCACAAACGATTTCATCAATGTAAACGTGGACGCAGTTGCAAAGGTAAGAATTGGCACAACACCTGATGCTATTCAGCTGGCTGCCAAGAACTTCCTAAACAAGAACCCCGAGCAGATAACGTTAGACCTGCAGGATTCATTACAGGGTAACATGCGTGAGATCATTGGTACCCTTGCACTAAAGGCAATCAATACTGACCGTGACAGCTTCTCCGATCAGGTTATGGAGAAGGCTTCAAAGGACATGAGTAAGCTTGGTATTGAGATCCTCTCATGTAATATCCAGAACGTAACTGATGAGAATGGTCTTATCAACGATCTTGGTATGGATAATACCTCAAAGATCAAGAAGGATGCAGCTGTAGCTAAGGCACAGGCTGAAAAGGAAGTGGCTGTTGAGAAGGCAAAGGCTGATAAGGAAGCAAATGACGCAAGAATTGCAGCTGACCTGGAGATTGCTCAGAAGCAGCGCGACCTGGCTATGAAGCAGGCAGAACTTAAGCAGGAAACAGATGCTGCAAAGGCGAAAGCGGACGCAGCTTATGAGATTCAGAGACAGGAACAGGAAAAGGCAATCCAGACCAATACTGTTAACGCTATGATCGCTAAGGCAGAGCGTGAAGCTGAACTGAAGCAGAAGGAAGTTATCGTTAAGCAGCAGGAACTTGCAGCTGACATCGAGAAGAAAGCCGATGCTGAGAAGTATAAGGCTGAGAAGATCGCTGAAGCAGAGCTTGTTCAGAGACAGAGAAAGGCTGAGGCTGTTAAGTACGAGCAGGAGCAGGAAGCTGAGGCAAGAAAGGCCCAGGCTGAAGCTCAGAAATATGCAGCAGAGCAGGAAGCAGCAGGTATCAAGGCTAAGTATGACGCAGAGGCAGCAGGTATTGAAGCTAAGGGTCGTGCGGAAGCTGAAGCCATCAAGGCTAAAGGTCTTGCAGAAGCTGAAGCAATGGAGAAGAAGGCTGAAGCCTACAAGCAGTACAACGGCGCAGCTATGGCTGAGATGATGATCAAGATCATGCCTCAGATGGCAGCTGAAATTGCTAAGCCTCTTTCACAGATCGACAAGATCAACATTTATGGAACAGGCGATGGAACAAATGGCACAAGCCAGATTTCAGGTAATCTTCCAATCGTTATGAAGCAGGTATTTGATACAATGTCAGAGGCTACAGGCGTAGACTTTACAGAGATCATGAGAGCCGGCACATATGATGCAAAGGTTAACAAGAACATCAATCTTTCAGGCAGCGGCGTGAACGTAAATGTAGACAACAAGGCTGACAGTGAAGAAAAGTAATTAAATTTATCTAAGGAAACGCTTTAATCGGCGCTCCACTAATATGTGGTGCCCCGGATAGGATATTTATTCTATCCGGGGTATTTTTTCTTTTTTAGTACTTGTCACTTTCTCATCGTGACAAAGTTTAATATGTATGAATTGAAAAATACATCCTGCCAAAATACAATTAGATTACAACAAATCGAATGCATTCGGATAATTACTCAGAATACCGGCAGACGTGCCGGAGCTTACCTGTATATCAGGTTGGGAAGGGGAAATCCAAATGAAAGAAAAGATTCAAAGTTTTGGCCGTTTCCTAAGTGGAATGGTCATGCCGAATATCGGCGCATTTATAGCATGGGGACTTTTGACAGCACTTTTCATTGACACAGGCTGGCTCCCAAATGCACAGCTTAGCACTATAGTTGGTCCTATGCTTACATATCTGCTTCCAATCCTCATTGCTTACCAGGGCGGTAAGATGGTTGGCGGAAACCGCGGAGCAGTTATGGGGGCAATCATGACAATCGGTGTTATCTGCGGAACAGAGTACACAATGTTCATGGGCGCTATGATCGCAGGACCTCTTGCAGGACTTGTTATCAAGAAGTTTGACAAGGCAGTTGAGGGTAAGATCCCTACAGGATTTGAGATGCTGGTTAACAACTTCTCAGTTGGTATCCTTGGTCTTGGCCTCGCAATCATCGGTTACTATGTAATCGGACCCTTCATGGGCGGCGTACTTGCAGTTCTTAACGCAGGTGTTGCAGTACTTGTTGAAAACAATATTTTGCCTCTTGTATCAGTATTTGTTGAGCCTGCTAAGGTTCTTTTCCTTAACAACGCTATCAACCACGGTATCTTCACTCCTCTTGGAGCAGAGCAGGTTGCTAACGCAGGAAAATCTATCTTCTACATGATAGAGACAAACCCCGGTGCAGGTACAGGCGTACTTCTCGCTTACTGGTTATTTGCTAAAGATAAGGTTACAAAGGATTCCGCTCCCGGAGCACTTATCGTACACCTCCTTGGCGGTATCCACGAGATTTACTTCCCTTATGTACTTATGAACCCGCTTCTTTTACTTGCAACAATCGGCGGTTCAGTAGCAGCTATGATCTTCAACACAGCATTTAACCTTGGCCTTGCAGGACCTCCGTCACCGGGATCAATCATTGCATACCTTGGTATGGCTCCCAGAGGATCAACCTTTATGGTTCTTCTCTCGGTTGTAGTTGCTGCAGGCGTATCCTTCGCTATTGCTGCTCCTATCATCAGACTTTCAAACTCCAAGCAGAGTCTT
Source organism: Butyrivibrio sp. WCD3002 (assembly GCF_000424265.1). Taxonomy (GTDB): domain Bacteria; phylum Bacillota; class Clostridia; order Lachnospirales; family Lachnospiraceae; genus Butyrivibrio. The sequence goes on along the minus strand of NZ_AUJO01000008.1, from coordinate 46,464 downwards.
GAGGATTCTACAGAGAAGATGAGAGAGATGAAGGCTCAGGCAAAGGGTGTAGCTGCAAGCACAGTTTCTACAGCAGCAGACGCACTTGTAAATGTAGCACCTTCAGACATCAAGCACATCGTATTTGCATGTGATGCCGGAATGGGTTCATCAGCAATGGGCGCAACAGTTTTAAGGAAAAAATTATCAGAGGTAGGAAGAACAGATATCGAAGTTAAGCATGCTTCTGTTTCTGAGATTCCTGAGGATGCTCAGATAGTTGTAACACATCAGGATCTTGCGGCTAGAGCAAAAAAGAGTGCTCCCGGCGTTAGAGTAATAACTATCAGCAATTTCATGTCAGCACCGGAGTATGATGCGCTGGCAAATGAGCTGAGAGCGTAACTGACAGAAAAGAGATTTAAATGGAACTTACACCACGCATAAGACAGATTTTAATATATTTGCTTGGCGCAGAGCAGCCGGCCACTGATCAGGAGGTGGCTGACGCTCTGGGTGTGAGTAAGCGCACGATTTTAAGGGAAGCCGACTATATAGGAAGCATCTTAAAGGACCATGGTCTTACCCTGGTGCGAAAAAAAGGTGAGGGCAGCCAGATAGAGGGTGATCCCGAGGCCAAAATGCAGCTAATGGGGATCTTAAAAGCCCGCAAGGAGCAGGTAGTTTCCGATAAGGAACAGAGGCGAAAGCTCCTAAAGCTTGAGCTTTTGAGAAACAGGGAACCCCAGAAGCTCTTTTACTATAGCAATATGTTCGGTGTAAGCGAAGCAACCATAAGTAACGACTTAGAAGTCATAGATGAATGGGCAAGGGAATGTAAACTTGAGATTATAAGAAAGCCCGGCTACGGCATAACGCTTTCAGGCAGTGAGAAAAGCTACCGCATGGCTATGCAGCGTTTTGTTACAGAGAATATGAAGACAAAGGAAATCACATCAGCAGGAGATAATATCTATCTTTTGATGAATGAGGAAATCCTCTCAGAGGTAGAATCAGTCTTGGAAAAAATAGAGGAGCCTTATCTTCATCTTCTGACAAATGATGCATATATAGGACTTTTGGTACACCTGGCTGTGGCAGTTGAGAGAATCCTTCAGGGCGAGCTGGTAAATGAAGACAGCTACGATGCAAGGTTTGATAAGGGTTACGACATAGCAAAGAACATTGCAACGGCGCTGGAGAAGAAGTTTTCCATAGAGATACCGGAATCCGAGGTCAACAATATTTTGCTTCATATAAACGGGGCAAAGCTCAATTATACCAGTGATGTCATCGGTGAGAGCGGCATTAACACGGATGAGCTTATGGTGATAATTGAGGGAATGATAGATGTCTTTGATCCGGGACTTGCCAGAGAGCTGAGGTATGATGACGACTTTATAAGAGGCTTGATGGTCCACTTAGAGCCTGCGCTTTACAGAATAAAAAATGAAATGACCATAAGTAATCCTCTGCTGTCCCAGATAAAGCAGGAATATCCTGATATATATTCCAGATGTGAGAAGGCAGCAAGAGTTATTACACAGAAAACGTCTCTCGTGCCAAATGATGCAGAAATCGGATATCTTGCAATGCATTTTGGCGCGGCAAGGGAGAGGATAGATTCCAGAAGGCGTAAGAAGCGAACCGTAACCATAGGTGTTATTTGTGCCAGCGGTTTTGGCGTTGCGCAGCTTATGATGGCAAAGCTAAAAAGCCAGTTTTCCGACTGGGATATAGTACTTAAAGCATATGGGGTAGATGAGATTACCCAACATACAGTTTCGAGAACGGATTTTTTCATATCAAGCATAAATGTGGACGAGCTGGGCGTAGATTATTGCCTTGTTAATCCACTTATTACTAACAGGGATGTACTTCAGATCAGTGTAAAGATCGATGAATATGCATCCATGCCTGCAAGGCAGGAAAACAATGATTTCACCAGGCAGCTAGATGAGATCAATAACATAATCACTCGAGTTAAAGGTGTTATTAGAAGGTATCATCATCTGACAGTTCAGACTGATATAAGTCTTGAGTCGATGATCAGACAGATCGCGGCGGATATTACGGATTCACAGCGGGCTGCAGCGGTTTTGGCAGCGGATATCCTCGCAAGAGAGCAGGTGATGAGTCAGCTTTTCCCTGAGATAGGAATTGCACTCTTCCACTGCAGATCAAAGGCTGTAAAGGATTGCCAGATAATAACGGTAGGCCCCAAAGAAGAGGAACCTTTTGCGGATGAAAAGCTGCAGGGCATCAGGGCAGCACTCTGTATGACAATGCCACTTGATGATCACAGACAGCAGAATTCAGAAATGCTTGGAAGGGTGTCAAGCGCAATTATTGAGGATGAGGAATTTTTACGAATACTGCAAAAGGGCGACGAAGAAGGAATTAAGGAAAAACTGCAGGAAATACTTAGAAGCTACTTTAGTGAGCAGCTAGGTGATCTGTAGGTAAGGAGGAACACATGATACTGGAAACTAAAAATATCTTTATAAATCAAAAGGGCAGCAGCAAGGAAGATGTCATCAGAAGGATTGGCGAAATCTTTTCATCACAGGGATGCACGGATGAGAGCTATACTCAGGCCATGCTGGATAAAGAGAAGGTATTTAATACATATATTGGGAATGAAATAGCAATACCTCATGGAATTGAGGAAGCTAAGAAATATATAAAGAAAACAGGACTTGTACTTATGACTTTCCCTGAGGGACTGGACTGGGGTGCAAGTGAGAAAGTCAGAGTAGTTATAGGAATAGCTGCTGTTGGCGATGAGCATCTTGAGGTTTTACAGAAGATAGCCATGACTTTTTCAGATAAACAGGGACTTGAGGACCTGCTTAAACTTAATGAAGAAGAGATCAGCAACTTATTTGAAGGATAAGTCTGCATTTTCGGAGGAAATAATAATGAAAACAAAAGCAGTAAGAATGTACGGTGAAATGGATTTAAGACTCGAAGAGTTCGAGCTTCCACAGATAAAGGATGATGAGATCCTTGTTAAGGTAATAAGTGACAGTATCTGCATGTCTACATATAAGCTTGCAAAGCAGGGCAAGAAGCATAAGAGAGCACCACAGGATATCGATGTTAATCCTATTATCACAGGACATGAGTGTTCAGGTGTTATCGTTGAAGTAGGTGAAAAGTGGAAGGATAAGTATAAGGTTGGCGATAAGTGGGCACTTCAGCCTGCTCTTAACTATCAGGGAAAGCTTGATTCCCCGGGATATTCATACAGATTCTGTGGCGGAGATGCTACTTACTGCATCATGCCTCATGAGGTTATGGAGCTGGATGCACTTCTTCCCTACGATGGAGAAAGCTTCTACCAGGCTTCTCTCGGAGAGCCCATGAGCTGCATTATCGGCGGATATCATGCTAACTATCATACCAATAAGCAGAATTATGACCATGCAATGGGTACAAAGGAAGGCGGCAATATCCTTATCATGGGCGGCTGCGGACCTATGGGCCTTGGCGCAGTAAGCTATGGTCTTAGATTTGAGAATAAGCCAAAGAGAATTGTGGTAACAGATCTTGATGATGCAAAACTGCAGAGAGCAGCAGAGGTTATCAGCCCTGAGTACGCAGCATCAAAGGGAATTGAGCTTATTTATTTCAATTCATCGGGAGCTGATGCTGAGCAGAAGCTTATGGATATCACTGAAGGCCACGGCTATGATGACGTATTTGTATATGTACCTGTAAGAGCCGTAGCTGAGATGGGCGACAGACTTCTTGCCTTTGACGGATGCATGAATTTCTTTGCAGGTCCTACAGACAACCAGTTTAAGGCAGAGATAAATCTCTACAACTCACACTACACAAGTACTCATATTCTTGGTACTACAGGCGGTAATAACGACGATCTTCTTGAAGCACTGCAGCTTGCTGCTAAGGGAGAGATCAATCCTTCTGTTATGGTTACACATATCGGAGGCCTGGATGCAGCTGCAGAGACAACCTGCAATCTGCCTAATATCCCCGGCGGAAAGAAGCTTATCTACACACAGATCGAGATGCCTCTTACAGCTATAGATGACTTTGGAAAACTTGGCGAGAGCGATCCTCTTTTTGCCAAGCTTGATGAGTCCTGCAAGGCTCACAGCGGTCTCTGGAATCCTGAGGCTGAGAAGATTCTCTTTGAGCACTACGGGGTAGAAATCTGAGAATAACTATTAGTTTGGGAGAATTCGAAAGAATTCTCCCGGATATTTGAAACTGCTTATGCAAAAGCGGAGGATGTATGAGAGTAATTACACATACTGTAAAAGATCCTGAGGGTGTACATGCACTCACCGCAGGAGGTCTTATAAAAATTGCCAATGAGTATTTCTGTGACATAACGGCTAAGGGTAACGGAGGTAGCGTCGATCTTAAAGATCTGTTTGCCGTCATGACCCTTGGAATAAAATGCGGTGAAGTCATCACAATTACATGTGACGGCGATGATGAGACTGAAGCAGAAGCAGCATTAAAACGGTATATGCAGGTCAATCTGTGATACCTGTATATAATATATCTCCAAATTTTTCTCTTTTTTTGAGAAGGAAAGCACTGGATCCCCAAAACTACAGTGCTTTCTTTTTTCATTTCAAAGGGTTTTCTGTGAAATAAAAAGGCACTCCGCTTTTAGCAATTGAGTTTATAACAGCGATATAGTATCATTCAAGAGAAATCAAAATTCTAATTAAGGATGACGAAAATGGCTAAGACTGTTAAGATGGCAGACATCGCAAAAGAAGTTGGAGTAAGTGTGGTTACGGTATCCAAGGCACTTACCGGTCAAAAGGGTGTCAGCGAAACTATGCGCAGCAGGATAATAAAGCTTGCTGATGAGATGGGTTACGTTCAGCCTTCAGCAGCTTCCAAGAGCGAAAATAATGGCCGCAATATTGGCATCATCGTTCATGATAAGCATTTCACCAAATACAATTCCTTTTATATGCAAATGTATCAGCTCCTTTCTTCCGAGCTTGGAAGTCAGGGCGATTTTGCCATGCTTGAGATTATCACCCATGACATGGAAAAGGATCTGATCGCGCCGAAGGTTATTAAAGAAAAAAAGGTTCAGGCGCTGATCCTTCAGGGCGAGTTTTCAAGTGAGTACTGCGATTATATTAAGGGGATTATGGGAGATCTGCCTGTACTTTATCTGGATTTTGCAGATGAATCAGGGAGAGATGTTTCTGTTATTTCAGACAGCTTCTATGGTTCGTATTATATGACCAATTATCTTTTTGAGCATGGTCACAAGGATATAGCCTTTGTAGGATCTCCGCTTGTGACAACTTCAATAACGGACAGATATCTTGGATATGTTAAGTCCATGATGGAGCATGGAGTTCCTGTAAGACCTGACTGGCAGATAGAGGACAGAGATAAGACCACGGGAATTATTTATGAGCCTGATAAGCTTCCGCTTCCACTTGAGCTTCCTACAGCATTCGTGTGTAACTGCGATCTGACAGCGGGAGTTCTCATAAGAAGGCTTGAAAAAGAAGGTTACAGCATCCCGGATGACTTCTCGGTTGTGGGCTATGATAACTATATTTATCCCGGGGCCTGCGACGTGGAAATAACAACTTATGAAGTAGATATGCCTGTAATGGTGCAAAATGCAGTGGGATATATGAATGCGCTCCTCAAGGGAGAAAGCGTAAAAACCGGAATGCATATAGTTACCGGACATCTTGTAGAAAAAAGCAGTGTAAAAGCTCTTGGCTAAACAGCTAAGAGCTTTTACTTTTTCTGTACTGGGCAGGAGTCTTTGAGGTTTCTCTTTTGAACAGCTTTATGAAATGACTGGTATTTGATATGCCAACATCATAGCCAATGGAATGAATGCTGATATCTGTCTGTTCAAGTAGTGCTTTTGCTTTTTGAATTCGCAGGCTGTTCAGGTATTGGAGAGGAGATCTTCCATAATAGCTGCTGAATTCTCTGCAAAGTCTGTATTTGCTTACGAAGAGGCGCTTTTCCAAGCTGCCCAGAGTAATGGAACTGTTGTATTCACGGTCAAGAATATTTTTCATTTCCTGCACATGTCCGGGTATTCCGGAGGGCGCTGACGGAGCAGAAGCTTTACTTCCTGCAAGATATGCATCTGTCAGAATGTCGGTTAGAAGCTTTGCTCTCATGAATTCAATATCAAGCCCCGGGCGTTGGAGCAGTCTTTGCAGATACGCCAGCTGAGATTCCACATATTTTTCTGTAAATTCTATAATTTCAAAGGATTTATTTATATATAATCCAAGGCTGTCCCCTGATAATAAAAACATATGAAAGTAGCACGGAGTGCTGCTGGTATCAAAGCGAAACTTCTCGCCAGGACCTATCAGGATCATATTCTTTTCTCTTAGCTTAAGGCTCTCTTTTGCCTTTATAAGCACATCACCCTTTTCAATATAGAGCAATAAAAAATACGGATTATCGATACATTCAAAGGTAGTGGGTATGCCATAGGTGATGGCACCGCCAAATCTTGCACTTATAAGAAGCGGGTCCGGTTGTTCAATGGGACTTGCCACAAAGCGCTTGGTATCCAAAACATCCGCAAATTCTGTGCCGCTTCCGAAAAGTCTGTGAAAGCGGAATATTCTGTTTAAATCTTCTATTTTGTTATGTACTGCTTCTAACATAAAAACTCCCTTGGTGAGATTATTTTAATTAAATAAATAGTTAAAATCAATGAGTTAATTAGCTAAATAATGCTAACTAAATTAGGTAAATAAGCACAATAATATGCTAAAAGTGCCTAAATATCGCTTAAATAATCGATAAAACTATGATAATTGAATATAAAAGCAAGAATGAGGTATAAATCGCAAGTTTAATGGATGATTAAAATTACTTAAAAATGTATTCTACATAAAGCAAATAAAACGAAGTTCCAAAAAGGAGGACAAAAATGAAACTGCAAAGATTATTATCAGCCACACTTATGATGGCGATGGCAACAGGAACAGTTGCTTGTGGAAACGGGGCTACAGCAGCAGAAACAAAAACTTCTGAGTCTGAGGAAACTGTGGTGGCAGAAGATGCGGCAGCAGAGACAGAAGCATCCGAAGAAACCGCGCAGGAATCACAGGAGACTGAAACAGAAGAAGGAACATCTGAGACAGAGGGAATTAAGTCATACGCTGACCTTACACTGGGTGAAGATTTTACTGACTTAACTGCAGAGATTTCTTTTTTCAGCAACAGAACAGATCTCGATTCCGAGGACTATGGCGGAACTAACTGGAAACAGTACCTGGATGCCTTTAATCAGCTTTATCCGAATATTTCTGTAAACATAATCACAGATACCAACTACGCTGAGGATGCTAAAACTCACCTTCAGTCAGGTGATTATGAGACAGTGCTTCTTATTCCTTCAATCGATAAGGCAGATCTCTCATCATATTTTGAGTCATACGGAAGCCTTGATGAGATGAGCACCCAGATCAACTACGCAGATCACTGGGAATATCAGGGCGAAGTATATGGGGTTCCTTCAACAGCTACCGCTCAGGGTATTGTTTACAACAAGAGAGTATTTGAGGAGGCAGGCGTAACTGAGCTTCCCAAGACCCCTGAAGAGTTCATAGGTGCACTTCAGAAGATCAAGGATTACAACAATGACATCATCCCTCTTTATACAAATTATGCTGCAGGCTGGACAATGGGAAGCTGGGATGACTACACAGGAATCAGCGCTACAGGTGATGCGGATTTTACAAACAGAACACTTCTTCATGAAAAGGATCCCTTCAGAGATTATGGCGATCAGACTCATCCTTATGCAGTTTATAAGATTCTCTATGATGCAGTTGCAAAGGGACTTACAGAGGATGATTATTCAACAACAGACTGGGAAGGCTGTAAGGGAATGATCAACAGAGGTGAGATCGGATGCATGGTTCTCGGATCATGGGCTTATCCTCAGATGGAAGCTGCCGGCGAGAATGCAGAGGATATCGGTTATATGCCTTTCCCTGTAACTGTTGATGGCAAGCAGTATGCACTTGCAGGTCCTGACTACTGCTATGGAATAAATGTAAATGCATCGGATGATGAAAAGCAGGCTGCGCTTATCTTCGTTAAGTGGATGACAGAGCTCTCAGGCTTTGTTTACAACGAAGACGGTCTTCCCATCAAAGCAGGCAGCACAGAGACAAAGCTTTCCTTTGACAACGTTACTTTCCTTCAGGAGTCACCTGCTGCCACAGGCGAAGAGGATCTCTTAAACGAGCTTAACGCAGAGTCTGAGCTTAATTACAGAGCAGGCGGTGACAGAAGAATCCAGCTCATCATTGAGCATGCATCAATGGGAGATATGGAATTTGATGACATCATGAATGAGTGGAATGAAAAGTGGACAGCTGCTCAGGAAGCATGCGGCGTAGCTACGCAGTAATTTCAGGCAAACTATGAACCTTGGAGGATGGGACAATGAAGTGGCTTAAAAGTAGAAAGGGACAACAGGCTGTCATAATTTTCAGCTTTGTCACTGTCCCATTACTTCTTCTTTTGATCTTTACCTATCTGCCATTTGCGCAGATGGTACAGTTCAGCTTTTACAAAATGAAATATCTTACACCGCCGGATAAAAGAGTGTTTGTGGGCCTCAAAAACTATATTGATGTGTTCACAAGAGATGATTGCTTTAAGGCCCTTAAGCTTAGTATTTATTACTGCATTGGCGCTCTTTTCCAGCTGGCTCTGGCACTGTTTCTGGCAACAATCTTAAGCTTTGGGGTAAAAGGAGGAAATATCCTGAAGGGAATGATGTTTTTCCCTTACCTCATAAGCGGAATTGCCATCGGATTTATCTTTAAATTCTTCTATACCAGAGGATTTGTCCTTGATTCAATACTTGGACTTTTTGGTGTGAGTCAGGAGGTTCTTCCCTATTGGCTAAAGGATCAGGCTGTAAACAACTGGTCCCTGGTTGCCACTTCTGTGTGGAGATATTTTGGTCAGAATATGGTTTTGTTTATAGGAGCAATTATGTCTGTTGATGCGGAGCTCTATGAGGCAGCAGCCCTGGATGGCGCGAACAGGTTTCAGCAGTTTTTTCACATAATTCTTCCAAGTATAAAAACAATAGTCACATTGAACGTTATTTTGTCCATAACAGGATCTCTTAGTGCCTTTGAGCCGCCATACGTAATAACAAGCGGAGCAAACGGCACCGGAACCTATTTTGTAATCATGAATGAAATAGCTCATGTGACTCAGAAGGTGGGCCTTGCCAGTGCGATGGCAGTGGTTCTTTTGATAATCATATTCATCTGTACGATTTTGCAGAAGCTGTTCTTTAAATATGCTTTTCGAGAGGCGGATACATGAAAGTAAGTAAGATTTTTATAAATATAATCAAATACATCATTTTGCTGTTCTTTGCACTTGCGGCGGTGGTCCCCGTGGTGTCATGCATTTTCACTGCGTTTAAGACAACGGAAGAGTACCAGACCACAAGCGTAATGACTCCGCCTACTGACTGGCTTAACTTTGATAACTTCATAAAGGCTTTTCAGACTGCAAATATGGGAAGAGCCTTTATGAATTCCCTTATCGTAATGGGCTTTGTTCTTGTGGTATCGGTAATTGTGGGAACGCAGCTTGCATATATCCTGAATCGTTTCGATTTTTTTGGAAACAGGCTGATAAGAAATATGTTTTTATTCGCATCTCTTCTTCCTTCAATCGCCATGCAGGTTACGGTCTACAAGATCATGTCAGTGCTTGGACTTGTTAATCACCTCTACGGCTACATCATTATGATGTGCGGAACGGATGTTATCTCTATTTATATTTTTATTCAGTTTATGGAGAATATCTCGACTTCTGTGGATGAGTCGGCAATCATAGACGGAGCTTCATACTGGACAGTCTACTGGAAGATAATCCTTCCGCTTCTTAAACCGGCTATTGTAACTGCCTGCATCTTGAAAGGAGTTTCTGTCTACAACGAGTATTACTGCGCAAACCTGTATCTTATGGACAAAGAGATAAGAACCATGTCCACGTCCCTTTATACCTTTGTGGGACCTATGGGCAGTCAGTACAACCTGATTTGTGCGGGAGTTCTGATTTCGATACTGCCGGCATTTCTGGTTTTTATCTTTAGTCAGAAACAGATTTACAGCGGAATTACGCAGGGTGCGGTAAAAGGATGAATATTGATGGATATTTTGATGTTACATGAAATAGAAAAAGAACTTAATGAGCACATAATTCCTTTCTGGAAAAGCCTTCGGGATGATGAAAACGGCGGCTTTTACGGGCTTTTGGACTATGAGCTTAATTTAGACAAAAAGGCGCCTAAGGGTGCCATATTAAATAGCCGCATACTTTGGTTTTTTGCAAGAGCCTATGTAGAGCTAGGTGACAAGGCACTTCTTGAATATGCGGATCATGCATACGAGTTTATGAAAAACTACATGCTGGATAAAAAAGGCGGCATATACTGGTCCGTAACCTATGACGGACAGGTTTTGGACAGCACAAAGCACACCTACAACCAGGCCTTTGCGATCTATGCACTTTCAGAGTATTACAAGGCTTGCGGGAGAAAGGCAGTGCTCGATGAAGCACTTTCGCTTTTTGATCTGATAGAAGAAAAGTGCCGTGACGCTGAAGGGTACCTTGAAGCCTTTGATGAGGATTTTGGGCTTTGGCCAAATGACAAGCTTTCTGAAAATGGCGTCCTTGCAGACAGAACCATGAATACAGCACTGCATGTCCTGGAAGCCTATACACTTTTGTTTGAAGTAGTCTCTGATATCGGCATAAAAAAGCAGGTTGGAGACAGGCTTTTGGAGCTTTTGGCCACTGTGGAAGGAAAAATTTATAACAGGGATAAAAAGCGGCAGGAAGTTTTCTTCGATCTTGAATATAACAGCCTTATTGACCTTTACAGTTATGGACATGACATAGAGGCATCCTGGCTAATCGATCTTGCGATAAATACTCTTGGCGAAGGCGTTCTTGATAAGACTGTAGAAGCCCGGATAAGAGAGATGACGATTGATATGGCGCGAAATACCATGGAGCATGCTTTGATTGATGGCTCTTTTATCAATGAGTGTGAGAGCGGCGTAAATGATAATACCAGGATCTGGTGGGTACAGGCGGAAGCGATGGTTGGCTTTGTAAATGCATATATTAAGACAAGGGAGTCCCGGTTTTTATCTGCGGCCATATCAATCTGGGAGTATACCAAAGAAAACATGATCGATAAAAGAGAGGGCTCGGAGTGGTTCTGGCAGGTTGATGAAGATGGGCACCCTTCGAGGAGACCTATTGTAGAACCCTGGAAATGTCCATACCACAATGGAAGAATGTGCTTTGAGATTATAGATAGACTAAAAAAGGAGCTGTAAATGATTCACGAAAAATACTATGAGGAGCTTGAGAAACAAAACGAATTTCTAAAGAGAAAGAATGAAAAAGCTCCGTTTTATAACGGCATCTATGACAGGTATAAATATCCTGTTCTTACAAGAGAACATATTCCTCTTACCTGGAGATATGACCTTAATAAGGATACCAATCCATTTTTCATGGAGAGGCTTGGCGTTAATGCTGTCATGAATTCCGGTGCAATTTATCTGAATGGAAAATATTACCTGGTTGCCAGGATTGAGGGAAATGATCGGAAATCCTTCTTTGGCGTAGCTGAGAGTGACAATGGTATAGATAATTTCAGATTCTGGGATCATCCTGTCCTTCTGGAGGATACCTGCAAGGAGGAAACCAATGTCTATGACATGAGGCTTACGCAGCATGAGGACGGATACATATATGGCGTTTTCTGCTCGGAAAGTAAAGATACTTCTGTCAGCGATCTGTCTGCAGCCGTGGCATCAGCGGGGATTGTAAGGACAAAGGACCTTAAGCACTGGGACAGACTTCCAAATCTTGTGACTCTTAAAAGTCCCCAGCAAAGAAATGTAGTACTTCATCCTGAATTTGTGGACGGCAGATACGCTTTTTACACAAGACCTATGGATGATTTTATAGAGACAGGAAGCGGTGGAGGAATAGGCTTTGGTCTTTGCAGCGATATAACACAGGCGGTTATCGATGAGGAAAAGATGACAAGCCTTCGCAAGTACCACACCATCACAGAAGCTAAAAACGGAGCAGGTGCAGTTCCAATAAAGACATCAAAGGGTTGGATCCATATCGCCCATGGTGTCAGAAATACAGCAGCAGGACTCAGGTATGTGCTCTATACCTTTGTTACGGATTTAAAGGATCCATCCAAGGTTATTGCCGAGCCGTCGGGACTTTTGATAGGACCGAGAGGAGAAGAGAGAGTAGGAGACGTTTCCAATGTTGTTTTCACAAACGGAGCAATCGTAAATGAAAATAATGAGGTCTTTATTTACTATGCTTCTTCTGACACAAGGATGCATGTTGCTACGACCACAATTGATAAACTGCTTGATTTCTGCTTTGAGACACCGCAGGATCCGGGAAGGTCAGTTCTGTGCGCATGGCAGCGAGATGAGATGATAAGCAGAAATCTTGAGCTTATCAAAAAGTACGGAGGATATCGTGGGATTTAAGAATTTTATTACAGTGTCAGGCACAAAGCTGATGGATGGACATAAAGAACTGATATTTGTTTCTTTGAATTATCCCCAGGCAACAAGCGATACGCCCTGGGAACATGCCAACGCCATGAAGACCTTTAGGGCCATGGGAGGAAACGTTACAAGAACATATACCATCCCTGTATATAATGGCGAAAACGCCGACACTGCTTATGTTACGGGAATTGATGAAAATGGAAAGCTTACCTTTAATGATGATGCGCTTAAAGCACTTGATGATGTGCTGGCTAAGGCAGATCAGTATGGAATAAGGGTTATTGTGCCATTTGTAGATCACTGGTTTTGGATTGGCGGCATGGACAGCTATGTGTGGCTCGCAGGTGAGTCCGATGGCCAAAAGCCCACGCCGACAGGTTTTCAGGATTGGGCATGGAAGTTCTACAGCAGTGAAAAATGTATGGATATGTTCAAGCAGATGATCACTCGTCTGCTGAACAGAACAAACACTGTTACCGGGGTAAAATATAAGGATGACCCTGCAGTTCTGTGCTGGGAAACAGGTAATGAGATCGGCGACAGAAGTCAGGCAGAAAGAGATGATGAGCTTTTCAAATGGACTAATGAAGTTGTGGAACATATAAAAAGTATTGACAGCAATCACCTTGTACTCGACGGCAGAATGTCCATGGCACCAAAGTCCCTTAGTGCTGATAACAAGGCAGATATCCTTGGTGCGCACTATTATGAAGGTGACTACGCAAAAAGGTGCGAAGACGACACAAGGGTTGCCCACGAAGCAGGAAAGCCCTTTATTCTTGGCGAATTTGGAGCTAAGGTTACAGCAAAGCCCTGCATTGATGTTTTCCAAAAGGGCGCTGAAAATGACACAAATGGAATCATGATGTGGAGTCTTAGGGCACATAAGGATGGCTTTGGATTCTATTTTCATAACGAGGATGGTTACTGGGCATCCTACCACTGGCCAGGATTTGAAGCAGGCAGTTACTATGGAGAAACAGAGATAATCCGTTCCATATATGCCTATGCTCAGATTGCAAATGGGAAGGCCGCAAATTACCGGGAGGCAGCAGCTATGCCGATACCTGCGCCTGAAACAGATGAAACGCCGCTCCTATACTCTGAAAGAGGAGTAGGTCACGACAATTCTTTTACCCGGAATTCTGTGGGCGATATAAAATGGCGAGGCGTCGTGGGCGGAGCATGGTACGAAATACAGAGGGCTGAAGGGAAAGTAACAGATAAGGATAGCGAAGCCTTTGTGACGATTGCAGGAAAGGAAGATTACGTCTATGATTCAGGCCGCAACTGGGAAGATAAGGCCCATGACTGTATCGCAGGATTCCATGATGAAACAGCTGTTGATGGCCATACCTATTCCTACAGGCTAAGAGCTTGCAATGAGTCGGGTGTTGGCCTTTGGTCAAACATTGTTACTGTGGAAAATATAAATCATGTGGTTAAAGACGATCTTGATCTTATCGCTGTTTCGAGTAATGATCCTAACCCCACGGAGATAAGGCGTACCTATAGCGCTAACCACTCTGAAAATATTGTGCAGTCAGGGAGCTCAATCGTCAATAATAGCTCAGAAGAGGGATATATCGAATATTCTGCAAAAATACCTGTGGATAAGGTGGAAATTACTGCTGTGAGCGAAACTAAGGATGGGAGCGAGCCAGGAGTTATGGTGTCCGCAGATGGTAAAGCCTTCAAGGAAGTTGTAGTGACTCATGCCCCCGGATCAAAGATTTACAAAGCTTTTGATATTAACAGAGAAGGCAATTACTACTTTATCAGAGTTTATCTTCAGGGGAAAAGCAGCTGTAAGCTGGATGCAATAGAGATTACTTATAAAAATGACGGATTATCATATTTAAATTAAGAAAACGGAAGATGGCATTATCATATACAAGACGGGGCCGCGCACTAATTTGCTTAGTGCGACAGCCCCAGAATTTAAAAATTAATGTTGAGACTTTTTTGACACAGAATTGTTGGAGTGATTTTATGAATGACTTGCGAGCCACCTTCCTGAGATTCGGGGAGTGATGAAACGCATATCATAAGTTAACCTTTGGCAGGTTCCAAAGAAAGTGTCTTGCAAGAACTCTGAGCAGAATTACAAGGGCGAAGCTGCATAACATGGCAGCGTTCCAGGAATTCATGGTTTCATGTATGAGTACCATCAGGATGCCACCTATAATTACAGGAAGAGCATATACATGCTTCACAAAAATTGCAGGCATTTGATTTGAGAGAACGTCTCTTAACACACCGCCGCCGACACCTGTGATAAATCCGAGAAACACAAGAAGGAACAGATCATCGGCATAGCCAAAATTAGCTCCGATCATAACTCCGTCTACCATAAAAGCGGCAAGCCCTAAGGTATCACAAATGAAAAGTCCTCTGTCATACAGACCTGCGAATTTATCCGGTACACCTTTGTGGAAAAACATTATACAGAATACTATGTTGGCAACGATCGCCGCCACTATGACATAGAATGGATTAACAAATATCTGTGGCGGAAAATTACCCATAACAATATCTCGCATTAGACCGCCTCCACAGGCAGTCAGGATAGCAAGAATGTTGACTCCGAATATATCCATTCTCTTATGGATCCCTGTAATTGCGCCGGATATAGCAAAGGCAACAGTGCCTATAAAATCAAAAATTCCTAAAAGAAGTACTGACATGATTCGCCCCAATACCTTCCATAAATACTTAAATCAGCGAATTCTATGATACTCCTTTTTTAATAATTTTGAACTGCGATGACTGTTATTTTGATGGAAAGGCAGGTGATTATATGTATTGCCCAAGTTGTGGAATTGATTTAGACGGCCATGAGAGATTTTGCCCTAACTGCGGTTATGCTATCAAGGGCGAGCAGTACAGAGCGAAGAGTCAGAGCTCTGTGCCTGACAATACTCAGATACTAAATGAACTAAAGAAAATCAATATTCAGCTTGCAGAGGGAAACAGGCAGAGAGCTGTGCTGGCAGAGGCCTTGGGACAGTTGATCTCAAGCGGAGCATTGCTGAATTTTTTGAAGTGAGATTTTTCAAGCCCCTACAAAAGGTTTTCA
Organism: Butyrivibrio sp. WCD3002; assembly: GCF_000424265.1. GTDB lineage: Bacteria > Bacillota > Clostridia > Lachnospirales > Lachnospiraceae > Butyrivibrio. The sequence continues at coordinate 30,804 of NZ_AUJO01000008.1, read as the reverse complement.
GGCAGTCTGAAAATCATAGGGATTAGAGGTATTAGAGGGTCTTTACGGAGGAAGTGTCTGAAAATAGTTGGAATCTCTGTATTAATGTCTTCATGCAGCTTGAAAACTATAGAAGTTAGAGCGTTTATGCGGAGATAATACCCGAAAAAATTCAAGATCTCCGCGTGCCTGTCCTTCGGTAAATAGAAAAATATCTAATAAACAGTTTGTATATCGAAATTATAAACTATATCATCGACTTTTCTTTTCTTAAATTTTCCCAAAATATATATTGCAAACTTATGAATATTGCTTGATTGTAATCAGGAATCTACGGTGCTAGAATGACTTTGGTGTGAATACTAATTTCAATTCATAGGGGGCTTATATGAGGAAAAGTTTCAAATCATGGATAAGCAAATGTCTTATCCTTCTTTTTGCTGTACTTGCAATCTTCAATCAACCGGCAGCGGTGCCAAAGGTCCAGGCAGCTACTACTTTAAATGAATCCACTATCAAAGACTATCTAAACAGAAAAAATGGAACTACGGAGAGTAATTATGCAGGTTTATGTCTTCAGTGGACAATAACTCAGCTCAAGAATATGGGAGCGTCAGGCGCTGATTTAGGTGTAGGAAGAGAGGGGTGTTGCGCATATAATGCGGCACAGCATCTTTATCTGAATAAATCAACAAATGATATTCCTATTGGCGCGATTGTATTTTTTCAAGGCCCCAGTTCTCAAAAATATGTGTGCAGCACATGCGGGAACTATTGTGGACATGCAGGTATTTATGTAGGAAATAATTATGTCTCCAGTATACATGGAAATGGCACTATAAAGAACGAAACTATCGCATGGTGGGCTAGTGCAAAATATCCATTTTTGGGATGGGCACTTCCCAAAAATGTTACAATCAATCGTGACGTTACAGGCAATATTCCTAAGCCTGCCGTAACAGATATTAAAATCGAGAATGTAACCACAACCGGCTGTGATATTTCGTGCGATGTCACTAATCAGGCATATCTTAGAAATGTTCAGTTCGCAGTATGGACTGAATACAACGGACAGGATGAGCTTATATGGCATAACATTGATAAAGGTTCAAATGGCAGGTGGTCTATGCATATGAATATATCAGACCACAAAAATGAAAAGGGGCTATATTATATCCACATATATGCCTGGGCGAATGACGGAAGTTATAATTACAGTCCTACATCAGTGACTATTCCGGATAAGAATCCACCTGTGATTAAAGACAAATCAGGTAGCGTAATGTTAGGTACGGTTATTTATTTGAGTTGTCGAGTGGATAGGGAGCTTTCCAGTATTAATTTCTATGATAATTGGTATGTGGGAGGAACTCTGATTAATTCCAAATCATATAATGGATCAGGTTCTAGCAGTAGTTTATATCCTGGCTATTGGGATTATAATTGCATTCTTAATTGTGATGAGTTTAAAGAAAAACCCGGAGAACATGTTTTTTCTGTAATTGCAACAGATAAAGACGGACTAATGTCAACAGCTGAAATTTGTTCGAAAACAATAGCTAATGTTACTTCCATACAGCTTGATATGCATGAACTTACTGTTAATCTTGGGGATAAGACCCGATACGCATTAAAATATTCCGTTACACCTTCGGATGCAATCTTCCGCATGGTAACATTTGAAACGGATAACGCGAATGTAGCAACAACAAACCAATGGGGATATATATATATAAATGGTCCCGGCGTGGCTTATATAACTGCAACATCTGTATCTAATCCCTCAGCAAAAGATGTATGCAAGATAACTGTCATAGATCCTAACAATCCTAATCCCGGTGGCGATTCTCAAGAAGGTGGTGATTCTAAACCGGGAGAGTCTGGAGGCAGCAGTGGTTCAGGGCAGAATAATAATCCTTCCGGAAACACAGAAAATGATAATACACCTTCGAAGCAGGCAGATAATTCTACAGAAAATGCAGAAAGAAGCAACACTCAATCTCAGAGGGTAGACACACGGTCCGGTGATGAGGATGCTTCAAAAGAGATAGTCGATCTTCCAAAGATTAAAATAGACAAGACGAAACGTAGCAATTCTAAGGCAACAGTCACTTGGAAGAAGATAAGCAGGAAGGATCTGAAGAAGGTTTCTAAAATTCAGATCGAATACGCAACAGATAAGGAATTCACAAAAAATGTGAAGGTTGTTACTGTAAGCAAGAATGCTAAGTCAAAGAAAATATCAAAACTAAAGACCGGCAAGACATATTATGTGCGAATGAGGGCATACAGCAAGAAGGATGATGGCATCCATGTATCCAAATGGTCTAAGGTGAAGAAAGTAAAGTAAATCAATAAGGGATGTTTTTGACTGATTAGTTAAAACTGAGTCGGTGAGAAACTTCCCTTTTGTTTTTTCGAATGGGGCTGTCGCATTAGATGACTTAATCATCTAATGCAACAGCCCCGCTTTTTAAGGGGATTCAATTCTGTTAATCTACTTTACCCTCTATTCCATACATCTCTTCAAAGATTTCCTCAAGCTTCTTAAACAGTTTTTTCATATCCAAAGACCTCCTTTTCAAGATTTGCTTTGCTTATATGTATCTATTTAGCTGCTACTTATTTCTTTTTGATAATTAAATGATAACAGCCTGACTAGCTGTTGTATAATACATATATTAGAGGGTGTATTATACCTGATAGGTATAGCTGGAAATAACTGAACTATGGAAACTATGTATCTTTACTGATGATGAAAGTTCGAGTTTAGGTGCAGAAAGGCGGAACGGATATGGAACTTAGACACATAAGGTATTTTCTTACAGTTGCGGAAGAGGGCAGTTTTACAAAGGCCGCAGAAAGACTTAACATAGCGCAGCCTCCACTGAGCCGTCAGATAAGAGATCTTGAGGAAGAATTAAACTCAAAACTGTTTGTACGCAAGGCAAGAGGTCTTGCGCTTACTGAGGAGGGAACAAGGTTTCTCCAATACGCTCGCCGCATCAAGCAACTTGCTGATCAATCTGTGGAAGATATCAGCAAAATGAATGAAGGTCTTACAGGGAGGCTTTACCTTGCTACTGTCGAAGGACATGCCCCTGAGCTTTTTGCCAATTGGATAAGCGAATTCAAGAAGAAATATCCTATGGTGGAATACGAAGTTTGGAATGGGAATTCTGATGACGTTATAAAAAGGGTACACTCAGGACTAAACGAGGTGGGCGTCATAACACTTCCCTATGACGAAGAGGGTCTGGATGGACGCCTTATTTACAGCGAACCCTGGGTTGCAATCATTCCGAAGGACCATCCGCTGACCAAAGAAAAGGGAGACAGCATAGAGTTAAAAAAGCTTGCGCCATACGAACTCATAATTCCCTCACGAAGATCCAGGAGAAAAGAGATTGAAAACTGGTTTGCGCCGCTAAAGTGCCAGCCAAAGATAATCTGCCGAATGGCCCACATGTTAAATGCCTATGAGCTTACATCCAAGGGAGTGGGAATTGCAATTTACCCTGCTTCCGCTGCCAAATATGTTAATGGCGGAGTCGTAATCAAACGAATAATAAAACCCGATGTCACAGCCGGCTATGTTCTTGTAAAAAGTGCAGAGAGGGACCTTTCAAAGGTGGCTATGGAATTTTGGGATATGGTCAATGAGATGTATGACTCAGGAAAATAGCAGGTGGTAAAATCTGCCACGCCTCTATTTTGAGAGATATGGTTATTTTCTCTGCGCAGACATGATGCAGAGAGTCTTGCTAAAGTCGTTCAAATGGCTTTTACGCCTCTATTCTAGGGAGATTTTCGATTTTCTCTGCGCAAAAACCGGCTTTATAGCATTTCAGAAAAAATCCGCACCTCTATTTTCAATGAAATCTTTATTTTCTCTGCGCGAGAGCTCTGCTTCGAGCTTTCAAAAGCTGTTCAAGAGCGATACCGCGCCTCTATTTTGGCGATAATTGTGTTTTCCGCTGCGCAGGAAGGATTTGTCTCTATTTCATAATTATGCTCGCGCCTTTATTTTGTCCAAAATCAGTATTTTCTCTGCTCGAAAAGAATTAGGAATAGATAGTTTATGCCATTTCTGAAAATGAGATGTATAACGCAGGAAAACAGCAGTGTGGTAAAATCTGCCATACTTTCCATAAATAAATACCGGGTAAACAATCTTAAAAGAGAATAAAATAACACCGGCACTTATTGAAAAAGGTATTGTAGGGTTGGACAATTGTAGTAGATGTGTTGCCGAAAGTGGTGGATTCATTATGAATTAATGGAACAAATACTATGATGGAGGTATTTTTATGAGGGTTAACAAAAAGAGTAGTAATAGGATTTTATCTTTTATGCTGGCTTTTGCATTGACATTGACGATGTGCATCGGATTTATGCCGCAGAAGGCATATGCAGAAGATGCTTATGCTGAATTTACATCTAATGGAGTAAATGTAGGTGGAGATCATTATGGAAGTGGTCAATTTGTTGATAAAACGGCTGACTATACAAAATATGCTAGTTACGATTCTTCAAATAAAGAGTTTATCTTGACAGACGCTCAGTTTACTGGGTTTGATTTTGTTGATAAGGTTACAATTGTAATAAAAGGTAATTGTGCACTGTCCACCTCAGGCGTTTTATATCTATTTAATGATTCACCGATTCCTACGGCTTATTCGAATAAAAATGTTCCGATTGTAATAAAAATGACTGAAGGATCTACATTAAAAATTAACAAGGTTATTGCTGATCCTAATGGAGGAACAACCCCAGTAACTATAACGGCAGGAAGTGCTGATTGGAATAAACTATTTTCAAGTCCCTTGAATTTGATTACCGTTGAAGGCGGTGATGTTGGTGCAGATGGAACCATTACAGCTAATGGAAATGCCTCTTCTGGAGGCTCCAACGAGAACACCGGCACAGATATCAAGGTTGGCGATACAGTTACACCAAAAGACGGAAGTTCCAAGGATTCCGCAACCTACAAGGTAACAGGAACAGATAAAGGAAAGCGTTCTGTAACATACGAGAAGCCCGCTGAGAATGCATCAGGCACAGAAGAAATTAAAGCTTCTGTTATCCTTAAGGACGGCAATGAGTACAAGGTAACAGCAATTGGCGATGGTGCATTCAAGAATTTCGAGAAGAAGGACGATATTGCCAAGATCATTATTGGTGATAACGTTGAGCAAATCGGTAAGAGTGCCTGCGAAGATCTTAAGAATGTTAAAGAAATAAAGATCGGTAAGAACGTTAAGAAGATTGGCGCCAAAGCATTTAAGGGCTGCGTAGCTCTTACAAAGTGCGACGTTCCTGATAACGTTGAGGAAATCGGTGAGTCTGCCAACGAAGGCTGTAAAAAGTTGACAAAGCTTACAATTGGAAGGAAAGTAAAGAAGATTGGCAAAAAAGCATACTATCAGTCCGGTCTTAAGAATATCAAAGTTAAGTCTTCAAAGCTCACCAAGGCCAGCAAGATTGGTAAGAATGCCTTTGGTAAGATAAATAAAAAGGCAAAGGTTAAAATGAAGATGACCAAATCTGAAGCAAGGAAGGCTAAAGCACCTACAATAAAGGTATTCAAGAACAAGAAGATTGGTTATGTTAAGACATGGTCGGTTAGCTAAATAATTTAATACAAAAGCGATAACGCTAGAGAAAATGAGCTACAGGTTACTTAATTTTGAGTAGCCTGTAGCTTTTTTGCGTGTGGGGTATTACTCTAATGTGTGGACAGAATTGGAATGAATATGTGGGAAAGGGTTTATAGTTATGAAAAAGTTTGCACTGATTAAAGAAATATCCATTTTGACGATTGCTACGACGATTGTTGGGGTTGCTGTTTTCTTTTTTCTAATGCCAAGTCATGCATCGGTCAGTAGTATATCCGGATTAGCAATTGTATTGACAAATTTTATACCTTTACAGGTTTCAACGATAACCATGATAATGAACGTATTTCTGCTGATAATCGGTTTTATCACCTGCGGGGCGGAGTTTGGTTATAAGACAGTATATACATCAATTTTGCTGCCGGTGGTTATTGGAATATTTGAAAGGTGTTTTCCGGATTTTGTTTCTTTTACAGGAGATGCGACACTTGACGTTCTTTGCTACATATTTACCGTAAGTATAGGCATCGCGATCTTGTTTAACAGGAATGCATCTTCAGGTGGTCTGGATATTGTGGCAAAAATTCTTAACAAATATCTGAAAATTGACCTGGGAAAGGCGATGTCTGCAGCAGGACTGTGCGTTGCTGTATCCTCAATCCTTGTTTATGACACAAAGACACTTATACTTAGTATTCTTGGAACATATTTTAATGGCATGATCCTTGATCATTTCATATTTGACCAGAAACTTAAAAGAAGAGTCTGTATCGTTTCTCCTTTTGAAAAAGAGATACGAAACTACATACTTAATGAGCTGCACAGCGGTGCAAGCATTTACAAGGTTATTGGTGCTTACCGCATGCAGGAGCACAATGAGATTATAACTATTGTAGATAAAAGTGAATTTCAGAAACTTATGACTTTTATAAATAAAATAGACCCTCAGGCATTCATAACTGTATATAAGGTCAGTGATATGCAGTACAGATCAAAGTCCATGCCTGAAAGGATTTTCGAGGAATAATGCAAAAATTACAACTGTATTGTATGAGTCAGCATGGCAAGAGCGGCTCCCTGTCCCCAGGGGTAATGACCATAGACTTGCCTGTGAACACCTATGTCCTCACAGCCTGAAAGGGACTTTTGGACAGAGCCTTTTTCTGAGTGAAGAAGGATGAAATCCTGCATACGAAGAAGGGATTGTTTGACAGATTCACAGGATAAAGTACTGTTTCCATCAAAACCACCCTCTTTATTGACGTCTCGACTAGGATTTTGGCTGTTGTTAGTAGCTGCTCCATTAAAAATGCCACTTTTAAGAGTTCTTGCAAGTGCATATCCAATCATAGCAGTAGCTGAGGTATCGGGTTCTCCTTCTATAGCCTGAAGCTGCCAGGAAAAACCGCCATCAAGGCGCTGGTAGCTGAGCGTGGTCCTAACGAGATTAATGAACTGTTCTTTTATAATATCGAGTGTTTTTGAATCTATTCCTGCCGGAAGAATGACCTGACCTGCTGCATCATTATGAATATCTGATGTTTTATATATGCAGGTCAAAAATTCCGCATACCCCATAATGAGCCATCCCATAGCTCTTCCCCAGCCAAGGAGACCCAGCTTTTTAGCTGTTGACATAGTAAAGGCGTGATAGGGAAGACCTGACCTGAAGTCCATTCCATGGTCGTAGTAGTTTATCAGCTGCGTGGCTGCAAGCTCAAAGGCTTTATCATCAATTTCAGCGCCGTAGCGTGAGAGAAACATGGCACTTTGCCCTGCGCCATCTGCGAAGATATAGTCATTTCCCGCCTTGGGATTATAGATGATACTTCCTGTCCTGTTCTTGGGACTATTATTCAGAAAATCATAAATCTTTGAAGCGCTTTGCTTAAGCTTCTCATCATCTGTTATTTTATACATTCCAAGAAGAGCAGCACCAAAAACAGAGTCATCCACAAAGGAGACCTTTTCAGAACCTTCATCCTGCCATTTTTTAATAAATGAATTGATGTCAGCTGTTATATCCTCCCTGAGAGATTCAGAAATAACCGGAGTTATGGCTTCCGTAAGTCCAAACAGCAGAACTCCTGCCGGCCAGAATATCATGTCCTTTGTGGCAGAAGGGCGACCAAGAGCTTTTTTGGCAACGTCCTTCATGGAATCCTTGAGGCTCCTCTTATGAATATTTGCAAGATCCTCTCTTGCTACAGATATAAATGATTCAAGTTCTTTGATCGTCATAAGATCTCCATTAAATTAATAGATATTGTATAAATAACAAACGTTTCAAGAAATAATAACGTCTAACAGGAATCACTTTTTTGATAACTTACTTTTGATTATTCCAAGCAGATAATTATATTCGTCTGTATTATGGAACATGATCCAGAACACACCATTAAAAATAACGGTAACTATTATGCCCATTATCACAAAGGTAAGGATGGTGATATTAACGAGGACAGCTTTACTTATGAAGAAGCAGGCCACAATGATGGCAGCCTCTGTAAGTATATATTTGGCGCTGTCTAAAAAGTATGAGGATGAGCTCTTATCAAAACATACTTTATAGATGATGACAGGCTTGGTAACATTTGCAATAAGTCCTGAAACAACGGTTCCCACATAGATACCTGCCAGACCAATCTTTTGAACGAGAACAATTGATATGACAAGATTTACAAAGCCCTGAATTAGAGCCAGATACTTATCCTGTTCGAATACTCCGGCAGCGGTCTTGTAATTGGATAATACAATTCTGTCACCCTTAAAATAGTAGTCAGTGATGAACAGGTAAACTGCGATTGTGGGAAGCATCCAGGCTGCGCCGTGACGCTTAACAATCCACAGATAGATCAGGGGCTGCAGAAGGATGAAAAACCCGGCAGCCGAAAATCCGTATACCCACGATGCGAAAAAGCGATATACTTTAAACAGTTTATATTGCTTTTCTTTGGATTCAGTAGCGATAAGGTTGCCAAAGCTGGATATAACCGAGTTGAATATGATGTTTACAAAGTTCGCAATGGTACCGGTAACAAGCGTATAGTTATCAACAACACCTGCTATTCCAACCTCGATGAAGGCGGAAATTATAAGAGTATCAGTCTGAAGTCTTGCCACATCTCCGACCTTATGAAGGACAAGAGCCTTTGTCTTGGACCAGACTTCGTCGTGCTCTTCTTTGGTCAGTGGTGTAATGTCCTTATCTCTAAGGTAAGGATAAAGCTTATCGAGGTATCTGCTGACAAAGAGCTTCTGTATAAGCTGGATTGCAGCGTCCGTCAACAGATATAAATAAAAGTCAGGAATTACCAGAAGCACAATTATCTGGAAAAATACAGTGATTATCTTGGTCAGAGTGTTTATGTTGGTCTGAATGTAATTCTTTTGCTCTGCATTTACCAGGCTGTATTTATAAGAAACAAAATATGTGCTTACAGTGTTAAACAGGAAGATCAGATAATAAAAGGTCAGATCCTTAGGTGTGATGTTACCGGGGTTCTTTACCAGGTATTTCAAAAATGGGGTAAGGATAAGACCTATAACAGCCACAACAATGGCTATTGTGTGGTAGGCCTTCCGATACATCTGCATGTAGGACTTGATTTTTTCGGTTTCTTTTCTGGCAACAGGTCCGTAGAGAGAAAAATTCAGCGCCGTACCAATTCCAAGCTCTGCCATTGACAAAAGTGACAGTATATTGCTGTATAGAGCGTTAACGCCCAGAAGATCCCTGGAGAGCTTATATATGAAAATTGATCTCAATATGAAGGACATCAGGGCTGTTGCGAGCTGCCCGATGTATCCGAATGCTATATTTTTTGTGGCGAGCTTCACTCTGCCCATGAAAATTGACCTCCGCAAGAGTTTTAACTATAATGTTTGAAGAATTGCGTTAGTGTGATTACTACTTGTATTATGAAAAAGCAATCTCATACACCATAATACAACGGATTATACCATATCTACAAAGGAGTATTAATATTATGAAAGAGAGAAACGTTTCTTTAGAAGGTAAGACAGTACTTGTTACAGGTGCTGCAGGCTTTATCGGCTCATACTTGTCCACAAGGCTTCTTGAGGAGTTTAAGGATATAAAGGTTATTGGCTACGACAATGTAAATGATTATTATGACGTTCGCCTAAAGGAGGAGCGTCTTGAGAAGCTCTCAAAATATCCGGATTTCACTTTTGTTAAGGGTGATATTGCTGATAAGGCTGCAGTTGATGAGGTATTTGCAAAGTATAAGCCCGCAGTTGTAGTAAATCTGGCTGCTCAGGCAGGTGTAAGATACTCAATCGAGCACCCCGATGCTTATATCGAGGCTAATGTTATCGGATTTTTCAATATTCTTGAGGCCTGCAGACATTCTGAGCCCAAGGTAGAGCATTTGGTTTATGCATCAAGCTCATCTGTATACGGTGGAAACACCAAGCTTCCTTTCAGTACAAAGGATCAGGTTGACCATCCGCTTTCACTCTATGCGGCAACCAAGAAGTCTAATGAGCTTTTTGCTTATTCCTACAGTAACCTCTATGGAATGGCTACAACAGGCCTTAGATTCTTCACGGTTTACGGACCTATGGGAAGACCTGATATGGCACTTTTCCTCTTTGCCGACAAGCTTCTCAGAGGAGATAAGATTCAGATCTTTAACTATGGTAACTGCAAGAGAGACTTTACCTATGTTGATGATATAGTAACAGGTGTTGTTAATGTAATGCAGCATAAGCCTGATGAAGATGAGAAGGGTAATCGCTACAAGGTTTATAATATCGGTAACCACAGCCCTGAGAATCTTATGGATTTCGTTGATCTTCTTCAGAAGGAGCTGGTTGCTCATGATCTTCTTCCCAAGGATTTTGATTTTGAGGCACACAGAGAACTTCTTCCCATGCAGGCAGGTGACGTAGAGGCTACCTTCGCAGATGTTGAGGATCTTATGAACGACTTCGACTTTAAGCCTGACACACCTCTTAAGGAAGGTATTCACAACTTCGTGGACTGGTACGCTGGATACGTTAAGAGAAGAGACGCATAAGAAGGCGTAGCCATCCCAAAATGAGATAATATTGAACTACCATAGTTCATTAGAAAAAGATAAAAGGTGTTACCAATGGAAAAAATAATGCAGAGTCGCATGGACAGAGGCTTCATGCGACATCAGGAAGAATATGAGCAAAAGGCACTGGAGGTTCTCCGTTCAGGATGGTATATCCTGGGAAAAGAGGTTGAGAGCTTTGAGGAAGAGTTCGCTTCTTATGTGGGAACAAAGTACAGTGTAGGACTTGCCAGCGGACTGGATGCGCTCTGGCTTGCATTCAGAGTCCTTGGAATTGGCAAGGGTGATGAGGTAATCGTTCAGGGCAATACATATATAGCGAGTGTTATGGGTATAACCATAAACGATGCCACACCTGTTTTTGTTGAACCTGATGAGCATTATCAGATTGATGTGGACAAAATAGAAGAGAAGATAACTGATAAGACAAAGGCAATTCTGGTTGTCCATCTTTATGGTCAGGCAGCCCGCATGGACAAGGTTACAGAGCTTTGCAAAAAGTACAATCTTAAGCTTGTTGAAGATTGCGCACAGTCCCATGGAGCATGCTTTGATGGGAAGATGACCGGAAGCTTTGGCGATATCGGATGTTTTTCTTTCTATCCTTCCAAGAATATGGGAGCCTTTGGCGATGCAGGAGCTATCACGACAGATGATCCTGAGCTTGCAAGACTCATGAAGATATACCGCAACTATGGAAGTGAGAAGAGATACCACAACATGGTTGTGGGAGCCAACTCAAGACTTGATGAGATGCAGGCAGGTCTTTTAAGAGTGAGACTTAAATATATTGAAGAGATCACAGAGGAGCGTGCCCAGATAGCTAAGCGCTACGCGGAAGGTATTACCAATCCTCTTTTCATTAAGCCTGAAGTTGCAGATGGTGCCACCAGCGTATGGCATCAGTATGTGATAAGAGTACCTAAGTACAGAGATGAGCTTATGGCTTATTTGGCTGATAATAACATAACGACAATTATTCATTATCCTATACCGCCTCATCTTTCACAGGCCTATGAATACTTGGGCTTTAAGAAGGGAGATTTCCCTATAACAGAGAGCTATGCTGATGAGGTGCTTTCACTTCCCATCTATGGCGGAATGACGGATGAAGAGATGGATTATGTAATTGATCGTTTGAATTCTTTCAGAGCGGAGTAAAGGACTTAATGGGGGAAATAATTTCTATCGAAAATGATAAGTTCAAAATGAAGGAGGGCGTCAGAAAGCTTAGGATAGCGCTGTTTATCGGAAACGTAATAGCTGTTATTCCGATCTTTTTGATGGCTCTTTACAATGTTCCTGCTGCTGACGATTTTAGTATGGCTTATGAGGTTCATGAGGCATTTATGGAGTCGGGCAGCGTTTTTGCGGCGATTTTTAAGGCTGTATATATGGGATACTGGTATTATATGAACTGGACCGGTTATTTTTTCTCGGATGCACTTACTGCTCTGGCACCCAGTGTTTTTCATGAGGGTCTCTATTTTCTTGGTACCTGGTGTGTTCTTTTGATGTTTTCCTTTGGCCTCTGGTTTTTCATGAGGCAACTTCTTACTAAAACCCTTCGTCTTGGCAGCGATATATCAGGATGCATAACAAGTATTATTTATGTAATTCTTTTACATACACTTCCCGCAGAGGCAAGATGTGAGAGCTTTTTCTGGTACAGCGGAGCAATAAACTATATGTTTATGTTTTCTCTGTCACTTTTGTGGATGGGGCTTTTGATAAAGCTGGCAACCGATCAGGAAACAAAGCTGTATAAAAAGCTTCTTTTATCACTTCTCGGCTTTTTGCTTGGTGGTGCAAATTACATGACGGGGCTTAGTACAGCAATAGTATCCGCCTGTATTTTATTTATAGCTGCTTATTACAGTGTATTTGACGGAGCAGATGCAGAAAGAAAGCTAAATATGAGCCGTTATAAGCTGACAGCCATCTGCTTAAAGCTGTCTTCAGTAAGAAAGCTTGTTATGCCTGCTGTATTTATGATTGTTGGCTTTATAGTGGCTGTGGTTGCACCCGGCAATGCCAAGAGATCCGCAGAGGCGTATTATGGCCCCGTAAAGACGGTTATGATTTCCATCTATTACACTCTTGAGAGGATGTTTGGCGAATGGATTACATTCCCTGTAATTTTTCTGATGGCTCTTCTTGTGCCATTTATGTGGAAGGCTGCCGGAAGAATCAGAAAGTTTTACAAATTTGAGCATCCTGTACTTTTGGGTGCTTTTGCCATTCTTCTTGCATCTGCAAATATTACACCGCCGCTTTATGCTACAGGTAATATTATTGCCGGAAGAATAATAGGAATTTACTACATGCAAAGCATGCTGCTGCTTATTCTTCTTCAAGGCTATCTTTGCGGATGGTTCAGAGCGCATGTGAAAGTATCATCCTTTAAGGATTTTTCCGGAGTGTACATTTTTGTTGCGATTATTTTTGTAATTGGTTCATGTCTTGCGATTAAGGCAGATCCTCACATTTACACCGGTACATCTGCTGTTTTTGATATGGCAACAGGCAAAGCAGGCACTTATAAGGCTGAATTTTCAGAAAGGCTTAAGGTTTTAAAGGATGACTCCATAAAGGATGTCAGACTTAAGCCCTACTCAGTGAGACCTGAGCTTCTTTATTTTTCAGATATTACAGATGATACTTCAGACTGGCTAAACAATGCGGTTGCTGAGTATTATCACAAGGACAGTGTAGCTCTTGATAAGACAAATTGATTTGGAGGTTTCTTCCTTTTGACTAAGAATAAAGCTTCAGACAGGGTGATTCCTGGTATCATGATTCTTATTGCCGTAGTGGCGAGACTTCTCATGATTCCGGAGGTTACTCTTTCTCCGGATTATAATTCCTATTATCTTCCCTGGGTCAATGCCTACAGAGAATACGGCATTATTACAGGTCTTGGAAAAAATATAGGGGATTACTATGTGCCCTATAACATTATGTACGCCATATGCTCACTTTTTCCCGTGGAGCCGTATATTCCGCTGGCGGTCTTTTCTTTTATAGCTGAGATAGTCAGTGCTCTTTATATCAGGAAAATTGTTCTCTTTTTATTGGGAGAAAAAGGCGTTTTAGCGCAGGACGCTGAGAGAAAAGCCAATTATGCAGCAGCTCTTTCACTTTTACTTCCTTTTGTTGTATTTAACGGAGCACTTTGGAAGCAGTGTGATGCCATTTACGTTGTATTTATCGTAATCGCTGTATATTACCTCCTAAAGGATCAATACAGAGCTGCTTTTATCTTCTTTGCCATATCTTTTGGCTTTAAGCTTCAGGCGATTTTATTTGTGCCCTTCTTTTTTATGATCTATCTGATAAAAAAAGGCTTTAGCATTCTTGAATTTGGCTGGATTCCCGTTATGTATCTGATAATGGGACTGCCTTCGGTGCTTTGCAAAAAGGGCCTAAGAGATACTTATTTTGCCTATATGTCCCAGACCCAGGAAACCACAACAGAAGGCTACGGAATGGTTTCCTACTATCCTAATATCTATAATTTCGGACTGGATAACCTTGATAAGTATTTGAAGCTTCCGGCAATAGCACTTACGGCGGGAATTCTTCTGGGGCTTGTGATCTATGCCTATCGTAAGAAAGATTTTTTACAGAAAAAAGAAAATGCCATCGTGTTCGGACTTCTGATGGCCTGGACCTGCACCATGTTCCTTCCGGGAATGCATGAGAGGTATGATTATGCGATTGTTCTTTTGATGACAACGGTGTGTGCCTTTGTAAAGCGTGAGCTTTGGCCAATAGTTCTTGTGATGAATATCTGCTCGCTTTTGGTATATGTGATAGTTCTTTTCGGGCAGTATGATATTTCCATGATACCAATATCAATTGCAGAGATCGTGGCCTATGTATGCTTTGTATTCTATGTATTTAAAATATCTTCAAAAGAAAAGGCAGCCTGAAATCCGGGCTGCCTTAAATAAATCCTTATAGCTTATTACTAATTTGTTACCACGACAAAATTTCCGAAATACGAGAATTTGTATTTAGAACCATCCGCGGTTATCTCGTTTTCTGACAGGTCGTCTCTATGCAGGATAAATACATTTCCATCGTCTAAATAGAAACCGGATTTATCCTTAAAATCCTCCGGAAGACCAAAAACAAATTTTCCAAAGGAATCTGCAATTCTGAATTCTGAGCTATCATCCCTGTAATGAACAGTTTCCATAAATTCATAAGGTGATGTCTTTGTGTAATACAGTGCAATCATATATGGCGCTGAGAGGTGTGAGTAAGTTGAGTAGATAAGCTTATCATCAGCTGCAGCGTCATTTGCATAGTTGCAGGCTTCACCATAGCCCGGCATGAATGCATCTGTGGTCATACGGTTGTAATCTTCAAAATATGTACTGACGAAAAGTGCGGCGGCAACGAAGAAAATGGCAGGTGCTGCACTCTTACAGGCAATCATCAGAGTACGAAGAGTCTTATTGGCCGTAGCTTTTTCTATCATGATGAATTCTGAGGTCACAAAAATATATCCTCTTGCAAGAAAATACATGACGGGAATAAAAAGTACCACCATTCTGTTTATATCCTCCTCCACAAAGAGTCCAAAGACAAATGAAGGAATAAACAGGCTGATCATGAAAACATCCAGGCATTCGCCGCGTTTTGCTCTAATAAAGCTTGCGACCATTCCGGCAATTGTTATAGGAAAAGTAAATGAGAATAAAGGCGCAAAGCCCGGTATGTAGTTGAGTATCTGTTCCGATGAGTTACCAACAGTCAGATTCTTAACCATTGTAATAATGCTCTTTACAATTGCAAGCATAAATCCTGAGCCGGATGCAAATACTGATCTTTTGGATGTAAGAGCATTTATGGTAAATGCAGGTGTAATGATCTGCGGAAGTCCGAAAAAGCTCACTGCATAGAACAGGATCAGCGGTAACAAAAAGAGAATAAACAGTATGATTCCGAGAATCATCTGAAATGGTGTCATGCGTCCTGTTTTCACACAGAATATTGAAATTATCAGAAGATGTATCGGAATAATTATCGTGGTTGCGCCGTAGCTGTATAGTGATAGTGCATAGCAGACAGCTGATAAGGCGAACAATAATGTGGCCTTTACGTCTGATGAGTGCAGCAATTCTCTTTTCTTTTTATCTCTTGCCTGGAAAAGGGTTCCCACATTCTCAAAGGAGGAGAAATCCTTCTGGAGAGACATACCCTGCGTAAAAAGGAAAAGTGAAAGGATGATCCAGAATGGGGTCGTGTTACTGTCAAGACTCCATC
Source organism: Butyrivibrio sp. WCD3002 (assembly GCF_000424265.1). Taxonomy (GTDB): domain Bacteria; phylum Bacillota; class Clostridia; order Lachnospirales; family Lachnospiraceae; genus Butyrivibrio. The sequence continues at coordinate 14,864 of NZ_AUJO01000008.1, read as the reverse complement.
TTGAGAGCATCAAATGATAAGGACTAAAGGTAATGATGCAAAGTGATACCAGCGGAATCCAGATATATTCTCCGTTAATGTTCTGAAGAGAGTTTACATTTTCAGAGGTTTTAATACTGCTTGATGAAAGCTTCTGTATTGTCAGGAAGAAAAGAGGCAGTGTAAGGATTCCCAATACTGCAGGCAAAGCACGAAGTGTTGTCACCCCGGATCCAAAGAGGAAGGTGGTGATTACATTAAGATAGATCATAAGAGGGCTTCCGCCGCCTGAACCATAGGTTATAGGATAAACAGGGAATCTGTAGCCATTTCTGTCGATTCCGAATGTAGACAGAATGTAGGCCTCATATCCGATTGAAGCTTCGTCCTGATGAAGGCCCATAGGAATATCGCCCAGCTTATACAGTCTAAGGAGACCTCCTAAAATCACCACGGCGATAGGAAGCAGAATAGTATACAGTTTATTAAATGAAACATTTGAGATATTGATCTGAGAGCTGCTGCTTTTGTCACGCTTATACCATAGAACAACACATCCACCTGCAGCAGCCAGATATAATGTAGTAAATAACAGGTTTATCGTACTCATAGTGTGCTCCGAAGCTTGATTTTTCTAATGATTATCTTCTTGATATTCATTAATTATAGGAAACAGCTGGCCTGACGTCAAACTAAAAACAAATTTCATTATAGTGGAAAAATTTGATACGCATGTGCTATAATAAACTCTGTTTGACGATTTATGGAGGATTTTATAATGCCAATTAAGATAAACAGTTTCATGGGTAAATTCGGATGGTTTGCAAGAAAGCATTTTCCTATGCTTGCAAGTGAAGCATATTTGAAGCTTCAGTTCGTTACAAGACACAAATCTCAGCAGAAATATATCGATTATTTCATGAATGCACCTGAGGTTCCGATGCCCAATGTTGTAAATATCGAGACCATCAACAGATGTAACTCCACCTGCGCATTCTGTACAGCTAATGTTCACGCAGAGAAGAGACCTCTTTGCAAGATTGATGATGACCTTTATAAAAACATCATCGACCAGCTTGCTGACTGGGGCTACAAGGGACATCTTACCCTTTATGGAAATAACGAACCCTGGCTTGATACAAAGATTGTTGAGAGACATAAGTATGCCAGAGAAAAGCTCCCTGAGAGCTTCATTTTCATGAGTACCAACGGACTTATTCTCAATATTGATAAGGTAAAGCAGATAAAGCCCTATATCAATCAGCTCATTATCAACAACTACAGCATGGAATTTAAGCTCCATGACAACATTCAGGAGATATATGAGTATGTTAAGGCTAATCCCGAGGAGTTTAAGGATCTTGATATCGAGATTCAGATGAGATACTTGGAGGAAGTTCTTACAAACAGAGCAGGTTCTGCACCTAATAAACAGGCTACTGAGAAGGTTATAAAGGAGACCTGTCTTCTTCCCTTCACAGATATGTGGATCATGCCTAACGGTAAGCTTGGCCTTTGCTGCTGTGATAACTATGAGGTTACTGATTTTGCCGATCTTAGTAAGGTAAGCCTTAAGGAAGGCTGGGCTTCAGAAAAGTTCATGGAGGTCAGAAGAAAGATTGCCGGTGGCCGTCAGAACGAGCCCTTCTGCAAGCACTGTGATTTCATTGATGCAGGCTTCCGTATGACTATGGTTAACGCCATTCTTGAGGGAAGAGATCCAAACAAGCTCGGCGGTCAGCAGAGAATGAAGCTTATTAAGAAGGAAGACTGATTTTAAGGAGTAGCTGTGAAGGATTTTGCCGGAAAAATACTTTCAAGATGGTATATCCTGCTTATAACTTTGTTTATTATGGCTGTTTTTACCATGTACATGGTGGTTGGTGAAAACAGCTATATTGCTATACCCGATAATCTTGATCTTTTTATGGCTCAGTACAAAATGATGCAAAATACGGATACGTTTTTTGCCCATGATGCGCTGGTGCCGTTTCTTCATGGGATCAGCAGAGATAATCTGCCTGGTGAATTCTATCTTTATTCTGTATTATTTGAGATATTTCCCGCTTATACAGCATATATTCTGGGCTACATTCTGAAGATTGTAACAGCACTTGTTTCTTGTATTCTTCTTGCAAAGGATTTTGGCCTTAAATGCGATGCCCCTGCATATATATGCGGTTTTGCCTATGGAATACTTAATCTGTTCCCGGCCTTTGGAATACCCTTTGCGTCGATTCCCCTTGTCATTTATCTGCTTAGACGGATCTACAGGGAAGGATTGTCAGCAAAATCCATTAAATACTACGTTCTCCTGTTTTTTTATCCGGTAGTTTCATATTTTTCCTATTTTGGAATGTTTATTCTTGGATACCTTGTTCTTGCTATAATCTGGAGATGGATAGCAGATAAAAAGCTGTCGTTTTCTCTTTGCATAGGTCTTGTGGTTCTGTCAGCCGGATTTGCGATTTTGGAGTACCGCCTTTTCGGAACCATGCTGTTTTCGGATGAAGTGACTATCAGAAGCTCCATGAAGGATGCAAGTATGACACTTCCTCAGATATTCGGAGAGTCCTTTGATGTATGGAAAAATGGCATGATGCACGCAGATGATGCCCATTCATACTTTGTTTTGCCGGTATGTATCATATATTTCGTTTTCCTTAATGTAAGATACATTTATAAAAAGAATATCCGGGGGATTTTCGGTGATGTATATAACCTGTTTGCTGTACTTCTTATATTTAACAGTGCGGTTTACGGAGCTTATTACAGTGAGGCCATGAGAAATCTTGTGGCCACTCTTCTTCCGCCTCTAACAGGGTGGCAGTTTAACAGAACCATCTTCTTTAGCCCATTTTTATGGTATGCATCTCTTTTCATAATATGCTATCGGATGGCTAAGGCTGCAGAAGATAAAAAAAGTGATGTTTACAAGAAGCTTCTGATCTTTGGCTCTGCCATTATCCCGGTTATAGCGGTATTCGTGATTCTTATAGGCTCGGAGCACTATAACGATCTTTATGATACAGCCTATGGAACTGCCTACAGAATAAAGACAGGTCACGAGGTGGACAGACTTAGCTACAGAGAATTCTATTCCGAGAAGCTTTTTGATATAATAAAATCCGATATTGATTATTCAGAGGATGACTGGTCAGCGGCATACGGAATGCATCCGGCAGTCCTTGAATATAACGGCATATCCACTGTTGACGGATATCTTGGCTTTTATACTCAGGAGTACAAGGATGCTTTCAGAAAGGTTATAGAGCCTGCGCTTCTTCGGAAGGAAAATACCAGAATATACTTCGATGAGTGGGGAGCCAGGTGCTATCTGTATTCGGGAACGGATGATTCCATCGTAATGGCCACAAGAAGCTATACCGGTGTTACGGATAACGATATCTATATAGACAGCAAAGCATTGAAGGAGCTGGGCTGCAGATATATTTTCTCAAGAATAGATATATCAAATGCAGCAGAAAAGAACCTCAGCTTAAGGGGCACATACAGTGATGAATCATCACCCTATGTGATTTATGTATATGAGGTTAAGTAAGGAAGGTTAAGTAATGGACAAGATAGCGGTTTTAATACCCTGCTACAACGAAGCACAGACAATTGAAAAGGTAATAAGGGATTCAAGGGCAGCTTTACCCGATGCGGTTATTTATGTTTATGACAATAATTCCACGGATAAAACTGCAGAGATTTCTAAGGCAGCAGGTGCAGTGGTAAGACATGAGTATGTTCAGGGAAAGGGTAATGTAATCCGCAGAATGTTCCGCGAAATTGATGCGGAGTGCTACATCATGGTGGATGGAGATGACACTTATCCCATGGATTCTGCTCCTGGAATGTGCGAGCTTGTACTTAATAAAAATGCGGATATGGTTGTAGGCGACAGACTCTCATCAACATACTTTACGGAGAATAAGAGACCTTTCCACAATTTTGGAAACAGCCTTGTAAGAGGCAGTATCAATAGACTTTTCGACTGCGATATAAGAGATGTTATGACTGGATTTCGTGCATTTAGCTACGAATTTGCAAAAACATTTCCTGTTTTGTCCACAGGCTTTGAAATTGAGACAGAGATGACGATTCACGCAGTAAATAATCATATGCAGATTGAGAACTACATTATAGAGTTCCGCGATCGACCTGAAGGATCAGAGTCAAAGCTCAATACCTATTCGGACGGAATGCGCGTACTTATGACCATTGGCAGGCTTTACAGAGATTATAAGCCTATGGGATTTTTCTCAATCCTTGCAGCCGTATTTGCTATCATTTCAATAGTATTCTTTATCCCGATTTTTATTTCATTTGTTGAGACGGGGCTTGTTGAAAGGTTCCCCACGTTGATCGTGTGCGGCTTTGTGATGATGGCAGCACTGCTTTCAATCTTTTCGGGACTTATACTCAATAATATGACCATAAACCACCGAAGGGAATTTGAAATGAGGCTGATAAGCCTCCATTCCGAAAAGAAAGAGAAGCTTAAAAAATCCTGACAGTGATATGTCCTCTTTATTGGTAAATCCTGTGGAGAGGGCATTTTTATGCGGTTTTTTATTTTGAACTTACTGTGTCCATAATCTTAAGATTATCTTAAGATTTATGAGCTTTCCTTTTAAAAAAATTAATTCATGCTATTATCAAAAGGATTATTAATTTTTGACCGACTTATTGAGAGGAGTTTTTATGAGAAAGAAGCTGGCACTTGCCATGACACTTATGGTGGTATTCTCTGCCGGATGCTCAAAGGAAGCAGTACTATCTGCACAAAATAAAGCAAATCAGGCACAGACAGATATTTCTGCAGAGAATGTGACTGAAACAGAAGCGAACGATGCTAATGATGTAAACAGTGGAGAAGCATCTACTGAGAATGCTGACGCTGAGAATTCTGCAAGTGATGCTTCATCTGTAGAAGCTTCATTTAATCCTGACGATATAGTTGAGCCTGAGATTGCAGAGGAAGAGATAACACAGCCTGTGGATGTACTTCAGAAGGATGCTCAGGCAGACGCTGCCGCAGCAGCAGAAGCTGAGGCACAAGCAGAGGCAGCTGCCCCAGAAGATAATACTATAGATATAGTTTTTCTTGGTGACAGTCAGTTTGATAATGCCAGGGATACAGGAAGTGAGATTCCGGCTTATACCAGAGCTCTTATGGGCGATGATGTAAGAGTTTACAATCTTGGAATCGGCGGAACCTGCGCTTCTATAGAGAGAGGAGCAAGTGATCTTCCGCAGGATATCAAGGACTCATGCTTTGTAGGTATATGCTATGCACTTGCAGGACAGCTTCCTGATGACTCATTTATGGACAATACATCAGCAGCAGAGGATTATCATAAGGTTAATCCTGCAAATGTTGATTTCTATGTTATAGAATACGGTGCAAATGATTACATCAATGGTAAGGATTTAAGTACCGAAGGCGAGCCCTTTGATATTCACTCCTTCAGAGGTGCGCTTAATAAGGGATGCGATATTTTGAGCTCCATAAGTCCCAAGGCAAAGTTCATCATCTGCAGTCCTTCATACTGCATCTGGTACGGTGCTGACGGATATGTTATAGGAGACAGCTACACTGTTAGCAAGGGAATAGGTACTCTTGCGGAATATGCTGATATATCAAGGAACCTCTGTGAGGATGACGGCTTTTTTTACCTTGATACCATGTATGCCACATATTTTGATCTGAAGATTACTACCTTTGAGGATTATCTCGCTGACGGACTTCATTACAAAGAGATAGGAAGACAGGTTTATGCCACTGTTTTGGCACATTTCCTGAACAAATCTCTTGGACGCGATGATTCAGAGCTTCCATACATTGAGATTAATTCATTTACTTATAATAATTAACAACTAATATAATTATGCGATATAATGGGCTTCAGGGTATTTTTAAATTCCCTGAAGCCCATTTTTTAGGAAGGAGAGTCTTTTTGATGAAAAAAGGACCCCACTTGCTTATCAGCACAGTTATTTTTTTAATCATTCTTGCAGGTGCTGTTTTTGCAGCAATGCTTGTCACAGAGAGAAAATCCAGCTACGAGAAGAACGCAGCCTTCTTTGAAGAGGCAAAGGCAGATCATCTTGATGTTCTTTTTATTGGATCATCCCACGTGATAAATGGTATCAACCCGCTGGTGCTTTATGAGAATTACGGTATCACATCATATAATCTTGGAGGTCACGGGAGTCTTTTACAGGAGAGCTACTGGCAGCTTATACGAGCACTTCAGTACTGCAAACCTGAATATGTGGTAGTTGATGCCTATATGCTTGAGAAAAATTATCAGTATCTTGATAAATGCTATGAGGATACACCTGAGGATGAGCGTAAGACATCCATAGAACAGCTTCATCTTAATATGGATGCATATCCCTTAAGCAGACTTAAGATAGCAGCTGTAAACGATCTGATTGAGGATAAGGATATCAGGAATCAGTTTCTTTTCAACTTCATGGTTTATCACGACAGATGGAAGGAGCTTGAAGGTAACGATTTCAAGAGACTTACAGGCACTATGCCCACAAATTCCGCAATGGGCGCTGAGATGCGATATCTCGTAAAAACCGACGTGGATGAATATCCTCAGTGTGAGGAGGGGCAGGTTCTTGATGAGCACACTGTTGGCGAAGAGTATCTGATGAAGATTATCGATGAGTGCCAGAGAGACGGAATAGGGATTCTTGTGACGTATTTGCCTTTCTCTGCTGAGACAAAGGACCAGATCGCAGCAAATACTGCCGAAGCTGTGGCAGCAAGATACGGCGTTCCCTGTATCAATATGCTAAAGGAAGATGGCATCATTGATGAGGCAACGGATCTTAATGATCATGGTCACCTTAATGTAAACGGAGCTATCAAGGTCACAAATCGTATCGGTGAGTGGTTTGGTCAGAATGCAGACATTGCAGACCACAGAGGTGATAGCGAGTATTCCAAGTGGGATGAGCTTTCTGCTGATTTTAATACGGAAATGGATGATATGCTGCTTTCCGGAAATGACATAAGATGTGAGCTTAATCTTCTTATGAGGGCTGATGTCAGCAGTATAGTTTACGTAAATACTGAATCGGAAGCCTTTCATGATGAGGGGATTAAGCACCTGATAGCAAGGCTTTCCGGGACTGATGGAATAGACAGGGCAGCAGCTTCTGATGGACCATACATACTTATTAAGGATGCAGCCTATGGCAAATATGAGGCCTGTGGCATGGAGACCTTAGAAAATGTTGGTACAGCCATAGGTGAGCTTACCTATATTCCGATTGAGAAGAATTTCAGACTTCTTTATCCTTCAAGTGATGAGAGCATCAACTATTTATATGATGATACTCATTATGATGAAGATATTCAGATTTTGATATATGATAATAATAGTGGAGAGATACTTGCCCATCTGTATTATGAACCAGAGCAGACGGAATATGTTTCCACAAAATGAGATAAGAAAGGAAAGATTACATGTCTAAAGTTTGTGTAGTAGGAATTGCGGGAGGATCAGCTTCGGGGAAGACCACCATTGTCAACAGGGTAAGAGAAAAGTTTGGTGATGATATTGTTGTTATAAGCCATGATTCATATTATAAGGCCCATAATGACCTTTCTTATGATGAGAGAAGCAGACTTAATTATGATCATCCCTCCTCTTTTGATACAGAGCTTCTTATTGAGGATGTGAAGAAGCTTAAGAGAGGCGAGGAAATCGATATTCCTGTATATGATTACGCTATTCACAACAGATCCGATCAGACTGTTCACGTTGTTCCCAAGCCTGTAATTTTGCTTGAGGGAATCCTTATTCTTGAAAATAAAGAACTCCGAGACCTTATGGATGTTAAGGTTTTTGTAGATACTGATGCCGATGAGAGACTTATGAGACGTATCAGAAGAGATACTATCGAGAGAGCCAGAAGCGTTGATTCTGTTCTTACGCAGTATGGCGAAACAGTTAAGCCTATGCATGAGCAGTTTATTGAACCCAGTAAAAAATATGCCGACCTTATTATTCCTAGAGGCGGCGAGAATCTTACAGGTATCAATATCTTTACTGAACATCTTCAGTCCATGCTCAGGGAGGAGGTACGCTGAGGATGATTGTGCTTTCGGTTCTTGCTCTGATTTTATGGCTTTTAATAATACCGATGTGCATGGGACTTCTTTTACAGGGGCTTCTTCCTAACACAAAAAAGACCATTGGGATAACCTTTTTGTGTGGTTTTATCCTTTCTTTTGCTGTGTTTGAGGTTGTATCGATCCCCTGTATGATTTTGATAAAGTACGGTGCATTTAAGATGTGCGTGCGGATTTTTGCTGCATGTGAGATTATTCTCTCCTTGTTTGGTATCTATGCTACAGCTAAGAGAGTCAGGAAAAAAATCTGTGACGGCTATGTTCCCGGATTTTCTGAGGATTTTAGAGGGGGAAGGATTCATACCTTCATGAAGCTTACTTTCCCGGGTGAGGAGAAAGCGGACCCTTCAGCGCTTATCAGTCCCAGAACCGATGTGAGGGTGATGAAGGTACAGTACAGCCTTGAAAGCTATGTTTTCTGGGGGATATTTTTCCTTATTGTGTTGTTTCAGCTGTTTATGACTGTGTTTATGGCGCCCTTTGACGGGGATGATGCTTATTATGTTGTAGAGTCTTTGCTGGCACAGCAGGCAGGTGTGATGAACACTATTCTTCCCTATACGGGAAGCTCCACAAGCCTTGATTTACGACATGCCATGGCAGTGTTTACCATGTGGGAAGCCTTTATAGCAAAAGTCAGCGGTGTTCATGCTACGATTCTTTGCCATTCAGTCATGCCCCTTGTGCTTATTCCTCTTATTTACCTTATCTATCTTGAAATCGGAAGGATTCTTCTTGCCGGAAAACAGGCGCTGGTTCCGATTTTTATGATATTTATGTCTCTTTTTATCATGTTTGGAAATACTTCGATTTACACTGCAGAGACGTTTCTTATGATGCGCACCTGGCAGGGCAAAGCAATGGTTTCCAATTTCATCATTCCGCTGATATTGTGGCTCTTTTTATGGATGTTTGATGATTGCAGAAAGCCCGGATATCTGTGGAAGGAAGAGACAGCAGGCGGAACGAGGATTATCAGAAATTGTTCATGGGTGATCCTTTTTATGGTAAATATGTGCGCAGGTATTATGAGCTCCATGGGTATCATGTTTGCATGCGGTTTTACAGCGCTTTTGACATTCCTTTTGCTTATTTATACGAGAGATTTTAAGGTCATCGTCAAGGCGGTTCTTTCAATAATTCCCAGCGTGATATATCTGCTGGTATATAAATCTATGTAGAGGTTATTATGTACGGAATTTTTATGGAAAGCTGGGTGATATTTAAGCAGTACGGCGGGAACGGCTTTATGCTTGTTCTTTTTGCCGCAGCACTTATATATCTACTTATTGCAGAAAAGGATTACAGGAAAAAAATGGTGATAGCCATTGCTCCGGCCATTGTACTTTTGGGATTTTTTGTTCCCTTTACTAGAATAGCCTATGTTGCGATTTTAGATGACGGCGCAGATACCTATTACAGAATACTTTGGCTTCTTCCTATTGGGGTATGTATCGCCTATGCCGGATGTAAGCTGTTTGCATCTCACAGAAGAATAGGTGCGGTTGTTGTAAGCGCGCTTATAATTCTTTGTGGCAGCATCGTTTATAAAAATCAGTATATGCAAAGGGCTGAGAATCTATATCATATACCTCAGGTTGCAATTGATGTCTGTGATGTGATATCTCCAAAGGAGGGTGAACCCAGAGTAAGGGCGGTATTCCCTGAGGAGCTTGTTCATTTTGTAAGACAGTATGACACGAATATCATGATGCCCTATGGAAGAGATATTATTGCATGGAAATATTACAATGCTGTTCACGAGGCTTATGAGAACGTGGAGACCATCAATGCGGAGGAGCTTCTTGCTGCAACAAGAGAGACTAAGTGCAGATATATTGTTATGGCCAAGGGCAGAAGTATTGATGTGGACCTGGAAGATATGGGCCTTACCCTCATTGCGGAGGTAGATGCATATAATATTTATGAAGACCCTAAAATGGTAAACTGATTCCTATGACTTTTAATTCTTACATATTCATATTTGTATATTTGCCGGTATTTATTCTCGGAATACATTTAATCCAGAGATTTTTCAGTACGAGAGATAATGCCGTAGTTATCATGCGCCTTTGGATTATTGCAATGTCAGCCCTGTTTTTTGCAGGCTACGGAGCATTAAGCATAGGTGCTCTTTTTGTGAGCATAATTTGGAATATTATCTGGGGGTATCTGATAGATAAAAAAGACATATCTCTGATTCCCGGTGTTCTCGGAAATGTTGTCTTTCTTTGCTTCTTTAAATATAATGGCAGCATTGTAATGCCGGTGGCTGTGAGCTTTTACACCTTCCAGCAGATAGCATTTCTTGTGATGTTAAAAAAGAAGGAAGTAGAACGCTTCGGACTTTCCGAATATCTTAGTTACATTCTGTTTTTTCCTAAAATAATGCAGGGACCTCTTGCTGATTATAAAAAAATAACAGGCGAGCTTAACTCCCTTATTAAAAAGAGGGTTTCGGCAAAGGATATTCTTGTGGGAATGGTTCTTTTTATACTGGGTCTTGCCAAGAAGGTTCTTATTTCAGATGCCCTGGGGCTTGGGGCGGATTATGGATATTCCAATATTCAGACACTCACTGCGATAGATGCAATTGTAGTTGCTCTCAGCTATTCTCTTCAGCTATATTTTGATTTCAGCGGATACTGTGATATGGCTGAGGGTATTTGCAGAATGTGCGGTATGGACCTTGAGATCAACTTCAGCTCTCCCTATAAGGCAAGGAATATAGCAGAGTTTTGGGACAGATGGCATATTACTCTCACCAGGTTTTTTACAAAATATGTATATATTCCGCTTGGAGGCAGCAGACAGGGAACGGTCAGAACATATTTTAATATTCTTATTGTGTTCCTTCTTAGCGGCATCTGGCACGGAGCAGGCTTTACCTTCATAATATGGGGGCTTATGCACGGCTTTATGATGGTGATTACAAGAGTTGTATCACCTGAGAGATTTAAGAACAGATTCTTTACTTTTATATATGTAACTGCAGCATGGGTATTCTTCAGGGCAGGGAGCGCCGCCGATGCTCTTACGCTTCTTGGGAAAATTGTTGAGCCTGCCGCCTGGAGCGGCTTTAGGATAAGTATTAAGCTGGCTGAATGTTTTCAGCTGGATGAGCTATGGTATGTTCTTAAGGTTACTCCTATTCCGGGCTATAGCTGGAGCGGCTATGTTTGTATGTGGTTTATTATGATTCTTGCATGTCTCCTTGTGTTTGCGGGAAAGAGTGCAAAAGAGCTTGCGGGCGGCTTTGAAAAAAGATATGAGCTCGCAGCAGGTAATGGAAAACATCGCGGACTTTTAATAATATATATGGTTCTTTTAGCCGGACTTTTTGTGTGGTGTACCCTTAGTCTTGGAAGAGTAAGTACATTCCTTTATGTGAATTTCTAATTGCCGATAATTTAGGCATTATATTTTTGGAGCTTTATGAAAAAAGATGCATTTGCCAAAAAGTTAATACTGATCTTTGCGATTTTGGTAGCGATGATGCTTATCCTCATAAGCGCACTGGTGATATATGTAGATCCTTTTTTTCATTATCATGAGCCGCTTTCCGGATTTCCTTACGTTGTTGATAATCAGCTCTCGCAAAATCCCGGCATGGCAAGGAATATGACCTATGACAGCTGTATAATAGGATCTTCCATGACTGTGAATTTCCATACGGATGATTTTAACGAGCTTATGGGACTTAATACGCTTAAGCTTTCATACAGCGGTGCATATCCAAGGGATGATTACAATATCCTCAGCATCGTATATGACAAGGATACTCTTGCCAGAAGTAAAAATGATGTTAAGGCTGTTTTCATGGTGCTGGATATTCCGACTCTTACGGCAGCGACGGATGAGATAAAATATCCTTTGCCGGAGCATCTCTATGATAAGAACCTTCTTAATGATGTAAAGTATCTTTGGAATAAGGATGTTATCCTTGAGTATATTTTCAGGCCTTATATTCAGAAAAAGCCTTCGAATATGTCTGAGATATATGCCAGCTGGTGGACAGAGGAATACTACAACATCAATTTCGTCATGCATGGGTATGAGGCCCCTGAAAGGGTGGAGGAGGTCATGGATCCAGATCTTTTGATACCTCAGACTAAGAAAAATCTGGATGAAAATATACTGCCGTTTATAAAGGCTCATCCGGAAACTACCTTTTATGTATTCGTGCCTCCCTACAGCATTCTTTACTGGAATAATGTTTTAACCGAGAATCACCTTGAAGCAACGCTTAATCAATATAGATTTGCGGCATCCGAATTTTTGTCGTATGATAATGTGCGTCTGTTTTATTTTCAGAATATGGAAGAAATAGTTACAGATCTTAATAACTATGCGGATTATACACATTATAAGCCGGAAATAAATCGTTATATGGCGGAGTGCTTTGCAAGCGGCGAGCATGAGGTCATAAGTAATGAGCAGTTTGAACATGAGCTTTCGGAGATGATGCGTATTGTGGATGACTTTGATTTCGACGCTCTACTAACTGCAGAGTATTATTAAAGCAGGTATGGAGGGAATTTACATTGCCGAATTTACGATCAGATGACAATAGGGAACGGGGATCTTCTGTTCCGGTATGGGTGCATATCGCGGTGCTTGCTGTAATTGCACTTGTAATTATTTTTGTAGTTGTGAAGCTGAGCATTTGGAATAAGGGAAGAGAGGTTGATACCTCTGATGTCAATGCGGAGGACTTTGAGGTAGAGGTCCTTGATCAGATTTTCGTTCTTCCCGCAGATAAAAAGGAAGGTCATGAGGATGATGGTCAGGAGACCATACTTGTCCTTGGCAATGATGCTGTGACCTATGACTATTCCAAGACAGGCTTTTGCGGACTTGTTGCGGATAAGACAGGGGCAACAGTTATCAATGCGGGCTTTCCGGGAAGTACAATTTCTGTAAAGAACGCTGAATATCAGGCTGACTACGCTATGGACAGATTTAGCTTCAATAATATTGCGGATTCCATCGTATCAGGTGACTTTAGCAGTATGGATGAAGCGCTCAATTCCTTTACAGAGGATAATACCTACGTACTGAGTCTCGGAAGCCTTGAAAATACTGATTTTGACAAGGTTGATACCCTTGTGGTCTACTATGATGCCCTTGATTATATTAGCCTTAGACCCGGAATGAATCCCGGTAATGATGTGGATCCGGTGACTTACATGGGTGCGCTGCGTTCCGGAATCAAGAAGATTCAGGAAAAATATCCTTATATCAGAATAGTATGCATGTCATTTACCTTCTGCTATGCCTATGATTCTGACGGAAGTCTTAAAAACGGAGACAGAGTAGATTTCGGTAACGGTAAGCTCACAACCTACATGCAGCATATGATTGATGTATGCGGAGAGACGGGCGTTTCATTTATTGATAACTACTACGGAACCATCGATGAGGGAAACAGCTCAGAATATCTTCTTGATAACATCCATGTTAATCAGGAATGCAACAAGCATATAGCAGCTCACTTTGCGGAGGCTATTTATGGAAAATAAAAAGGTATCCCTTAAGGCCATATTATTCCTTCAGGGTGCGGTTTTAATTTATTCACTTACAACTGTAATAAGTAAGATCGTTTCAAATTACGAGTTTTTATCTGCAAAATTCATACTGTTTTATTTACTCGATTTTGCGGTTCTTGGTGTATATGCTATTTTGTGGCAGCAGCTGTTGAAAAAATTTGAGCTTTCAATTGCTTATGCCAATAAGGCAATGACGCTCCTCTGGTCACTTTTATGGAGTGTTATCCTTTTCCATGGAGAGGTCACTGTGTCAAAGGCCATTGGAGTTGCACTGGTTATTGCCGGTACAATCATCCTAAATAAGCCGGCCCGTGAGGAAGGAGGAAGTTTATGATTCCTTTTATTATCCTCGCCCTTGGGGGACAGCTTATAGCATCCATATCACAGATGCTTCTTAAGAAAAGCTCACAGAAGGAATATCCTAATTTTATCAGACAGTATCTGAACGTACTGGTGATCATGGGATACGGACTTTTGGTTGTCTCCATGTTTATTGCCATAGTATGTTACGGTCATATGCCTTATATGTACGTGGTAATCTTGGAGCCTGTTGGCTATATCATGGTTATGTTTCTTAGCAGAATGCTTTTTGCGGAGAAAATTACAAAAAATAAGATTATAGGAATGCTTCTTATTCTTTCGGGTATATGCGTATTTTATCTTGTTTGAGCAAATGCCGCAGTGACGCGGTTTTGCGCCGCCTTGCATGATATGTGCATTGCGGTTATAATTTTATGAGCCTAATAATTATAAATTTTTTTAATAATAGGAGTTAAATAATGAAAACTTATCTTGTAACAGGCGGTGCCGGATTCATCGGTTCAAACTACATTCACTACATGTTTAAGAAGTATGATAATGAGATCCGCATTATCAATGTGGATGTCCTTACATACGCAGGTAACCTTGAGAACCTCAAGGACGTAGAGGATAGAGACAATTACACCTTTGTCAAGGCAAATATCTGTGACAGAGATGCTATAAACAAGATTTTTGAGGAGAACGATATTGACCGCGTAGTTCACTTTGCGGCTGAGAGTCATGTTGACAGATCAATCGTTAATCCTGAGATCTTTGTAGAGACCAATGTACTTGGTACAGCTACAATGCTTAATGCAGCTAAGAAGGCATGGGAGCTTCCTGATGGCAGCTTCAAGGAGGGAAAGAAATTC
>NZ_AUJO01000007.1 GCF_000424265.1 Butyrivibrio sp. WCD3002 | reverse complement strand
GTATGCCATGCATTATGCACCAGTCTTTATCGGACATTCCGCTGCTACGGCATTCCTTCAGGAAGTTGAACCATTCTTCATCACTCATTAGTGGTTTCGGCATTGTCTTTTCTCCTCCATGGCGATAGCGATTCGTTTACTATACTATGTTAGGCGGGATGGAGAGCCGTTTGCTCTACTATAACGAAATAGAATCACAAAGCAACGGTTGCACAAGTCACAGCCAGGTTCATCCTGCCTAAGACTATTTTAGGGCAAAAATATAACCCCGTAACTACGGGGCTACAATGAGCGCTTACTCTGATAATACAATTATCACTCTTTACATGTCCTATAAAAATGACACATGTTAATCCTGTCCCCCTTAAAAAAGCACCGCCGTCGTAGCGATGCTTTTTTACATTACCTTATATCTTCCTTATACATGCTCATCTGAAATAACCGTTGACAGAACTCCTCGATGGGTTATCTCTTTGATTTCCCCAAAACTCATTAACTAAAAAAAACATATTTTATTTTGCCAGCAATTTCCCTAAGTGAGCTACTATTACTTATCAAACATAGTCCCTCATTTATCTCTTCTGAAACTCTTTCCATATTCCAAGTATCTCCATACTCCGAATGATATTTTCCACGCATCTTATCAACTATCGTTTTATTTGATTTTGCTCTGCCAGCCTTCAAACCGTATTTTTCTCTTAGTACTTCTGCTGTATAATTTGGCATTCGTTTCAATATTTCATCGACTTTCCGGTACATTTCATAGACCCACCAATACTCCTGTGGCTGCATTTCAAGAAATGCCCTATATCTGTCATATGACATATTTACATTAAATTCTTCATAAGGCTCTTCCGCATGAATAAAGTCGAAATAATCCGGTCTGGTAGTATCAAATAATTTCCACTCATACGGGCCATCTTCAAGATACATACACGTTTTATCTTTGATAAAATCATCTTTTATCCATATCAGTTCACTTGGTGATGGACCATCTATTTTTCCAAGATAATCATATGTAGAAAACAATTTGGGAACATCATAATCATCGTCCCTTCGTTCTGACATTTCCTGTTTGCTAAAAATATCCATCGTCAGGTCATGCAGACTTCCACTTCCGTGAGCCAGAGCCTCTTTTATCTCATAATCATTTTTTTCCTTAAGCGAATCATAATCAATTCCATGCTTTGCAGCATCCTTAATTAGCTGTTCAAAGAATTCTGCATCCGACAGCTTGTACATTACTTTTGCGTACATTACTTCATCTATTGTATCAGCTGCCTGAATGTACATATATGTACATGTTTCAGTCTGACCAAGCCTATAATTCCTATCATGTGACTGATCATAATCTTCTGCGCTATATGAAAAAGAATAATAAACAGTATATTTACAATTTACAAATGTAACACCATATTTCAAAGTTTTAGGATGAGCCACGATATACTGAGCTCTCCCATTCTTGAAATCATCTATATTTTTCTCTACATCTTTTGTCTTTCCATATGCTGTTACAGTGTAAGCTCTTTTTGAAAGTTCTTTATAAACAAGCTCGATTTCATGCTGAAACTGACACCAAATAATCACCTGTTCTTCAGGTATCTGATCCATTATGGCATTCAACTCTTTTATTTTCGCATTATGAATATCAATAATAATCTTATTGCTATCCTCATCTGACTCTGCCATAAAAAAGCCTGATGCCATCTGCCTCAATTTCATGAATACTGCAAGCCTGGATTGAGTGGAATAAACCAATTCTGATTTATCCATACCCTTAATGATTGCCATACATTCCTGATAAAGGATAATGTAGTCTTGCATAATGTTCTTTGGTAAATCAATTTGACGTACAACATCAATTGTACCTGGCAAATCCAAACAATCCTTCTTTGAAATAATCAATGAACGAACAGAAACCATCTCTGCAAAGAGTTTTCGATTTGCAGGGATCATATCAAGCTTTCCGCCATTGTTATAGCAAAACATTGACACGAAACTTTCATATGACATTGGAAATGTATCTGGGTCAACTATTTTCATTTGAGAAAAGTACTCAGTTACATTATTAGGTGCTGGTTTACCCGAAAGAAGATACACATATCTCATTTTTTCTGAGACTTTCCTCATTATCTCGGCTGTCTTTCCACGATAATTCTTTAGTATCGCGCTTTCATCCATTATGATTCCTGATATGTTAAGTTCATTGATATATTTTTCAGGACTTCGTATAAAAAGTTCAGAATTAATTATATAGTGTTGTGCAGAAGCTTTTAATGCCTCTTCAATAACTTCCTCATCATCATATTCTATTTCTCCGAGCCCAAATGCATCAGAAATAAGCTTCACATGCGAATAAAATGAAGGGTCCCATTCCCAAGATAATACTCTGTTTCCATTTCTCCATGAATACAGCAAGTTCCTTTTCTTCTTCATTCCAAAGCCACTATACAGAGGAAGAATTCTCAAATTAGGATAGTACTTTGCTGCGTCGTCCATCCATGCAGTTTTTATTATCGATTTTGGCGCAATTATCAAAAAACGCGCATTATCCTTATGTTGCTTTTTTGCTATTATATCTAGAGCCATAACCGTTTTCCCTGTCCCAGTATCATAGAAAAAGGCAAACTTATCATACATTTCTGCCAAAATCGTTCCTGCCTTTTGATGTCTATACAAAACTCTGTTTTGAGAAACACCTTTGGCATCCGGAAATGTATCCAATCTATTCTTTATACGCTCTTTAATACGTTCATTGATATTTATGCTTTTCTGCTTCTCATCGGAAATATATGCTGTGCGATTAAGGACTCTCCGTCCCATTGCCATAATATGTAACTTATCTAATGGCACATTATATATACAATCCTCTACCCTATCACCCCATATATCTATATATGAATAATTGATGCTTACCTTTCCATCATAAGATATGTCACTTACCCGGCCTATGACTTTATCATTTATGTCTCTTTCATATTCAACCTTTTCTCCCTTCTTTACAGGCAGAATATCCGTTTCATATTTCAAGACATCTATTATCCGATTACGTTTCACATCACGGCTAATCTTCTCAATAATTGATCCAAAATCATCAACTTCATAGTACTTTATTTTATATGTCCTACCATAATAGGTAATATCATAATCACTATCAATGATCATCCCCTTCTTCACTAACCCTTTTTCGGTTATAAAGCTGACAATTGTTTTTCTATATATGAATTCATCTTTGGTATAAGTAGAATAAGCCTTTATATTGGAAAAGTTAAACCATTCACTAGAATATTTTTCGCCTTTGGAATTTATCGAAATAATATATCTAACTTCCGCCTGCTTATCATCAATATTTATTTTTTGAATATAACCGAATCTTTTCTCATCATTTTCACAGGAAACTATGCACGATTCGTCCTCTGAAAAGGGAGGCTTCGTACTCTTAATTTGCCTGCGTATCTCTACTTTCTTTTCCTTTACTATTGGTTCGCTTGTTATCGGTTTATTTGGTATTACTAGCCTATTTTTTATTGATCCATCTTCTATCATAGCCTTGCTCTTGATGGACCTGTCTTTTATTATAGCCCTGCTTTTTATTACAGGTTTTTCTGAAGTTATCAATGCCGGCTTTTTATCAACAGCTTTTTTCTCACCACAAATTCTTTTAGCAAATTCATAGTTTTGTTCTGAATAATAGTTATACCAGCACTTACTAAATCCACTCCATCTCCATCCATTATTTTTCAGCAAATCTCTTACTGCTGTTGACGGCTTTCTTTCAAAATATATTTCCACACCGTTTCTCTCATAATTTCTTTTATAACTGGACACCTTTTGATCCCCCATTACTGAACAATGTGATATCTACAATACATTCCCCGCTTACGCTTGATGCCAGAGCCATATTCGCTCTATATATCAATTGTCATATTTTCTAATATCCATATCAATATATAAAAACAATTTTGTAATATAAAAACATCAAAGCAGCCATTTAATGCCACTTTGATGTTCAATATACTGTATAGCTATATCTCAGCTTACTATTTCACAGCTAAGCTGTGTTCCCCACAGAAACTATCCCCACTGAACAATATAATTATATATGATTTAACAAACAGCTTCAACGCAGCAATTGCTATATTTTATACGAATAATGCTATATAATCATGGTTTCTTTATATATCGCATAATCATCCAGCATAATCAGCTCTCACCAAAATCTGGTTTCCTTAAAAATCTTCGTCATCCCAGTCGCCCATAGCCCAATGCCAGGCCTCTTTGTCTTCCCGATCTCTTTCCAACTCTTCCTGTCTACGCCAGAATTCTTTTTTCTCTGATCTTGACATGTTCTTAGTAAGTTTCTCTATTTCCTTATCCGACAGTCTTACATCATGTTCATCATCGCCACCAAATAACAAATGCATTAACATATTCGCACCTACCTTTCACAGATCTCACTTATCAAGTGCTTTCAGTTTCTGTTCCTTCTCACAATATTGTTATCAGTCAATATCTCCGTAGTATCCCGGCATTGTGTATCCATCCTCACCCTCAGGAAGACCTATCACATGAAGCTCGTCGGCATCATAGACCCAGCCTTTACCTGCTCCTGAATATCCCGATGAATAAGATCCATCTACATCGCCATAATAACCTGGTTTTGTATATCCGTTTGAACCTTCCGGAAGTCCAATTACATGCAATTCATCTGATGAATATACCCATCCTTTTCCCTGTGTTGTTCCTGATCCGCTACTCTGGGTACTGCTACCATTGTTCCTACTGGATCTGTGGTTAGGCTTTCTAGTGCTGTTTGGCCCATCCAATGCATCTATGGCATCCTGAGTAAGATTACCTGCTGCCTCCAATTCATCCAAAAGCTTCTGGTCATATTCCTTATTCATCCTATCGATCTTCTCTCTCCAAGTTTCAGCATGAGCTGTTGTACCCACGAAACCAACAATTATTCCAAATACTAAAAAAGTTGAAAATGCAATCACAGTCTTTTTCATCATAACTACTACCTACCTTTCAATGAAGCCGATGCTGCATCCCCAACAATTCTTTTTTCAAATCCCCAATCAGTATTCAATTTATTTTCTATGATTACACTTTACTCTTTTTGCTGTCCAATAATCACACCTGCACAATCGAATTTGTGTTTGTGTTCTTACGTTCCGACCTCCGCTTTTTCTCTAGATTTTCCATATTTTGTTATCATCTCAAGGCATGTTTCCACTGAATTAATTATCCCCAGCACTTCCTCTAAGCTGCAGTAGGGCTCTAATATTTCATTTGAATTAGCAAAAACAATATCATATCTATAATCATGCTGATTATCGGAGCATCTTCTTGCCTGAAGACAAAAACCATATTTCCGTAGCCTTCGTAGCTCCTGCGTCAGCCTCCACTCATCATTCTTCATAGCGAGCCTCTCTTTACTTGCTTTAACATTTTCAACTGTGCTGTTCAATATAATCATGTATTCTGTAAATGTATTATCGCACATTTGTTCGGGTGTCGCTATTAAAGAATTATAAAAACTTGGTCTTGATGCACTAAACTTTCGGCACTTGCTTATAAAAATGAAATAAGCGGTCATAAGGCCGCCTATTTCCTAAATTATTCCTTTAATACTCTGTCATATTCAAGAAGAACTGATCTAACTTCCCTCATGGAGGTAATACCAAAATTGCCCAGTCCTCTTACATCCTCCACACTCATACTACATAACTCTCCTAATGTATTGACACCTGCCCCTTTTATACAATTATAAGGTCTATCAGATAATCCAAGTTCCTCTATCGGTAAGTCATCACTAATAGAACCGTCTTCATTTATATATTTTGAGTCAGAAGATTCTAATAAGCGCTCTGCTGCAGTCCTCGGTCGTCTAATAACCAATGTTTTTTCCATAAATTGTCTGAGAATTTCTTCTATATCCAATTCTGGATCCACATATGCCCTTATTCTGTCCCGCCTTGAAAAAGTCCGCAGTTTTCTTAAGCCTTTTTGTTCCAATTGTCTGATGCGTTCACGAGTCACACCAAATTCTTTTCCGATTTCCTCGAGTGTATGTCTCTTTCCATCCTCCAATCCATACCTAAGGCGAATTATTCTTTCCTCACGTTCTTTAAGACATCCTAGGATATCAAACAATACTCTCTGGAACTCCTCCGTAATTGACTCATCAACAACTGTTTCTGACGAATCCACCTCTTTAACTAATTCATCAGTTCCAGCTAAGAGTGTGCCATCGTCTTCGTCATCTTCCGCTTCATGATCCCCTATAAAATCTTCACTTATTTGCTGCGTTGTATTATCAATTAGGTCATATGTACTCTTATCAATATCCTTTAAAAACGGTGATGCTTTATCTTTTACACATGTCACAACAAGCCTCTGCTGCGCTCTGGTCATAGCAACATAGGTTCTGTTCCTTTCCCTTATCTCATAGTCCTGTCTCTCTTTATCAATTTCCAGCCTATACAAATAGGAATATGGATAATTACCATCCACAAACTGCGGAATAATAACACGGGTAAACTCTAACCCTTTTGCACTATGGTTGGTTACTAGCTTCACACCAGGCTTTGTTATGTCAAAGTCCTGATCCTTTTTGATTATCTCAAAATTAATTCCTGCCTCTTTAAGCCAGGTAGCGATATTATCCAGTTGAGCATTTTTTGATGCAATAACAGCTATTGTCTGATCATTGAATTCTTCTCGCCATTTTCTTACAATATCCAACAACAGATTTTTTTCATCTTCTATAGATTTTAAAAGCACTACATTAGGCTTTTGCCCCTGCCATTTTGGAATAACATGATCACTCCTATCATCCTCAGAAAGATATTTATCGTTTCCTTTCCGTAGTGATTCTGCAAATCTATCAATCTGCGCTGTGGTTCTCATGGATTGTGTAAGTCGCTTTACTGTAATATCCATTTCCAGATCCTTTGGGGTCCAATGCCGGTTATAAAGCTTCTGATTATTATCCATGGCAATAGTCATATCTTCTCTGAAAAGATTCATAACTGCCTTCATCTGCGCCAGTGAAAAATCCTGTGCTTCATCAATAAGGACATGGTCGTAGATATGCTTCTCAGGTATTTGCATTGTTTTTATATGATTGCTATTCCTAGCAACATATAGTGCAAAGTCTCCCCAATCGACCATTCCATTTTGCTTTAAAATATGCCTATAGATACGAAATAACTGAAATGTATCATATCTGTCATTTTCTGACATTCTGATATTTGTCCCTCTTCCTTTTCTTTCTAGGGACATATAATAATCATAGTCCGCAGTTGTAACATTCATGGACTTCATCCACTCAATTTCTTCCTGCCAGAATTTCTCATCACATACCGGATGATTCAATAAACGACATTTTGAATTAACTCTTCCATATTGCACTAATGCCTCTCTAATAAACCGCTTTTGCGTTTCATCATTACAGATTGTGTTTCTATCCAGTCCTATATCGATACAAATATCGTAAAGATGCCTATCTACAGTCTTTACTTTAATAAAGCGCCGTTTATTATCCCCATTTATACGAAGAAGCTGAGCAGTAGCACTTGCAAGCGGTTTATTAAAAGTCAGAACAAGGACCTTATTATATGCTTTTGGATCATAATTTTGCTCGTACTCCTCTATGTATTTTTTCGCCAAATACTGTATTACTGTACTCTTTCCTGCTCCAGAGAACGCTTTTATGATTAGTGTTTTATCTCCAGAATAGTCAGCACAACGCTTCTGTTCATTAGTAAGCTGCATTATTTTCTTTTGTGAATTTAAGAAAGTCCCGTCCATAATCACATCCCCAAAAGATCTGAAAGTTCTTTGTCATTATATGAATTCATTTCTTTCATCAATTTATCAGAATACTCTTTGGATTCCTTTGTAATACTTTTTGCTGTTTCCTCTACCTGCCTGGTTACTCCGTTACTCTTCGTAACCCAGGATTTTGATACTTCCTTCCAAAAATCTCCATTAACCATAGACCTTCTCCCTGTCTCTTGGAAAAACAGAATACTTGCAGTTATCCACGTTTGGACAAAATGCGCAAGGATGTGACTTCCTTATCTTGCCTTCTGGTGTATAAGCAAAACCAGGCTTTGTAAACTTCATACTCTTCTTACCCTCTTCAGAATCCAGCTTTGCATATGCCTTCAGTGCTTCCTTTCGTCCTGAATAATCCGGGAAGTGTGCTCTAAGTCGCTGTTCAGTATAATAGAGTCCGCCACATAAATCTCTTCCAACTATCGCTTCATCTTCTTCCGTATAATCCTTGCGATCTCCAGTTAGGTAATCGTAAATCTGTCGTTTAGCTGATTTTTTTATAGCTGGGAACAGATCCATTACATTCTGATATACCTCTTCAACTTTAACGCCCTTATCTTTCATGGCATTGGAAATAGCCACAATAAGCGATGTAATAGAGAAGCTCTGCATGAATTCATCCTGAAAACTAGGTGCATCATCTACAATGTATCCATATAAATACCTTAGCGGACAAACTCCATAATCCATTTTGGCTTCCTTGGGAATCTCTTTGGCCAGATCATCAGAGCAATGTTCCGTAATCTTGGCATCTACCCTATCTGCATGGTCAACCTGCTCCCACTTAACTCCTTTTTTCCTGGGGCCAAAATATTTTACATCTATAGCACTCCTAATAAGTCCGATATAAGGTGACTCCGCCCTCTTCTTTCCTCTTATCTCAGATACCCATGATATAGATACGTTCCGATGCTTTAGGGCTGAATACATGAAATATCTGTTTGCAATGGATGTGCTTTCCGCCGTATACAACCAGCATTTAAGCAGTTCGTTTTTCTTCTTTTCATAACTACTCTTTAAAATATTTTCATTAAGTGGCCAGGGATATGCCCCCTTACCTCCGGGCATGCTATCATTGTCACATAAACAGATATGAATTCCATTTTTCTTCTTAGTAATATGGGCAGCATCTACATGGTACATCGGCATGACAGCCCAGTTTCTTCCCTTTATCTCACCGTCATCAAATGTACCTTCAAGATATAATTCCAAAGCTCTCGCTGCATCAGCAGGAAAACATTTAATTCTTGTATTATTATCTGTATTCAGCTTATACAGAATCTTCCTGGCAATTTCTCGCTCCAACTCTGATACTTCATCTGTAACTACACATCCATCCAGAATCTTATTTAATCTACGGATATGTTCAGAAATATTTATTTCCCTGTTATCTACAAAAAGCTCCCGCGCTATAAATAAAAGATGCTTTATAAGCACAATAATGCCTTTTACTCGTTCTACCGGAACAGAGAACTGACTAAAATCAGCCAAAGGATTTCCCATCATCTGCTGCCATCTGTATGCATCCTTATCTGATCCTTTAGCAGTTTTCCAAAGGCAGTTTTTCTCTATATCTTCAAGTTCTTCTAATCGTTTTTCCCAATCGGATATCTTATTACAATCCCTGAAGAACGGCATGATCTTCGTAAGATCATTTACATAATCTTTACCTGAATATTCCCCATGGGTAAGCCATCCGGATGAAAAACACTCAAGCAGACTGTACTCCGAAAGACAGATTGCGTTCTCGTTCTCATCCCACATATCATTGATATTCCATATGAATTTACCAATAGGGAAAGCCATTAGCTTTCTTTCACCATATAACCTCGGATAAAACGCTTTTATAATCTCATTTGCCTCGTTGCTTCCTGCAGAATACACACCCTCACCATGGTCAGCACTCCATGCAATACCATTGGAAAAATCTATAAGAGAACCGTATTCTCTAATAGTGACCCTGCCCTCTCTCTTAACCTTTGGCTTTCTGCCTTCAAAAATATCACCACATGGATCTTCCTTATTTGTTACAGCACTGATCCATTTATCCATAGGCAAATATTTTTTATCTTCACCATAGGTTTTTTTCCATATTTCATAGGCAAATGGATAACGTGAATCGTAAGGGAACACGAAAATAAGCTCGATCCCTGTCTTTTCCATAGCCTCTAAGAATCTCTCCTGAAAAGGTGTTATATAGTACAAACCATGTATTACAATTTTTGATATTTTTCTCTGAGGTGAAAATCCATATGCATTATTAAGCACTTCCTGCATAAGTTCAGGCTTTTCTATAGATTCAAGCCGTTCTCTTAACTGCGGAAGTCCGAAAATATTTTCATCATATATGCTGCTATCAAGAAGTTTTTTCCATATTTGTATAAGGAGTTCTACATTTTGATCCCCGAATGTATACAATTCGTTTGGCTTAACACCTGCGACTTCAAGCCTGCTTATAGAGTTAAAAATGCCACCAACATTTTTGATACATCCAAGAAGCCATTTCTGCTCATATATATCATTTGAATCACTGATTAAATTTCGAATCATTTTTGAAATTAATGAAAATATGGCAAACTTATTTGCATCCTCAGCCCAGTTCCCTTCGATATCTCCCTGCAGTTCATTCATGGAAATAGCATGAAAATCCAAAGCATAGTCAAAAAGGCCATCCCACTCATCTTCATGCTTAGGGCTATCATTCTTTAAAGCCCACCGCATATCGTTAGAAGCAACAATCTGAGGTATGCTCTTGATCTCACTCCAAAAGCTGCATTTTCCAAGATTACTTAATTCAGTATAGGTGTATACTTTTCTTGCCATATCCTTATAATCCTATATAGCTGGCCCAAGTATCTTCCTTAGGTCGCATTGGTTCGATAACAATAAGTTTGTTTATTGCCCTCGTCATGGCAACATACAAAATTCGATGTTCTTCCGCCCTATCCTTAAACACTTTCATCTCATGCATATCCGTGTAGAATTCATTTTGGAAATTTAATCCGCCTCCGTTCCATCCCACTCGAAGATCCTTGGTATCAATAATCATTTCCGTTCTTTCTTTCGACGAGAGCTTTTTCCCAGTGTAAGGAAGGATTATTGTGTCAAACTCCAATCCCTTTGATTTATGTGTAGTCATGCACAGAACACTTTTATAATCATTATCATTCCTGGTCTCAGGTTCTTCTTCCTCACGGTTCGTAGCTATCTGTGATTTTAAGAAAACATAGAGCACATATAAGCTAAGCCTCTCGTCACTGAAATTACTTTGTATAAGCTCAATGAGCTTCTCAAGGTTTGCTTTATATTGTGACGCCCTGGCATAAGTTACTGCTTTAGCATTCTCTTCATCCCAACCATCATCCAGAAGAGCTCTCCTTGTATTAACAATAAAGTTCTCGACTACCGGAATCTGTTCAACTATGTCCTTCAAAACTGAAATAATTGGTCTTAGCCTTAGTTCGTTCCTATAGTTATACCACTTTGTTTTCCTAATAAAATCAGACAGATATAAACATAATTGCTCTTTATCCCCGTTTAACGCCTCCATTGCCTTAATGTCTATAGTTCCGACATCCCCAGCATAAGGCGTCATCAAGAAATTAAACATATGCTTCGGTTCATTTTCAAATAAGAAGGAGCATATAAGAGCATAAAAATCCCTCACTGCCTCGCTTTTATAAAAATATCCTTCCCTCTTCGTTACGTTTGGAATCTTATGCTTTCTTAGGAGCATGGACAACTGATCCAGCTGACCATTGGTTCTTGTCAACAGTACTACTCTAAATTTCTCATCAGGCTCTTTGCCTGCCTCCTTTAATTTCTCAACCCTATCCATAAGATCATCAAGGGCTTTCTGTGTATTCTCTGCTATTTCTCTCGCTGAAGGCTGCGATGGATCTTCAAACAAATTCTGTCTTCTTTCAAAGAAATCCTCAGTCTTCTCCTTATCTTCCTCGCTCTCTGAAAGTATTACCCCATCAGGTTTTTCTGGTTCGACGCAATGATATATTATAAGTCCCCCACACACATCCTTATTTAATGGAACTACTGGCGCATCATATTTAAGCATCTCAGAGCTTCCCCATCTGGCAAAGATTTTGTCCATTGATTGCATGAGGGTTGCCGCAGTTCTATAGTTATTCTTCAATGAAAAATCTATATGACCAGTACAATTTCCATTTCCATCAAGTGCTTTATACAGCGTTTGAAATGCTTCGTCATTTGCACCTCTAAAGCCATAGATACTCTGTTTTACATCACCAACGACAAAGAGCTTTGTCCCTGTTAGTTTTACCAACTGATTAGCAACATCTATCTGAGATAAATCTGTATCCTGGAATTCATCTATAAAAAGATACTTCATTCCAAGCCCAGATAATGGACTCTCACTAGCATCATCTCTTTCTTTCTGCTTTATGAATTCCCCAAGAACCATCTGCAGATCCCTGATGATATCGCTCAAGGATATTGCATCCATCTTGCGCTTTACTTCGAAAAACTCATCATCAAGCTTAGGAATTATTTCCTTTGCAAACTTGCCGAACTTGTTTGATTCTTTATTAGGAAATGTCTCTCCCCATTTCAGGTTATGAATTGCCTCATGTGACAGACCAACCTTTGCACACTCATCCCAAAACATATCTATCAGAGCCTTCGTCGTATAATACTGCTCTCCAACTTGATCTTTTATGGAAGAATCTGTTTCCAGCAGGTTATCCATATATTCAAATATCAGATCGTTACGATCTTTCTTGAAGCTCTTTATACTAAGATTCCCGGTAAAGCCCTGCTTAATGCCGTACTTCCGAAGCACTTCATAAGAAAAACTATGAATAGTACTGATATTCATCTGGGACTGTTCTTCAACCCACCTGAAATACTTAACATTTCCAGTCAAATGATATCGGTTCAACAAGTTATCCTGAAGCCTGCGGTTCATCTCCTCTGTGGCATCATTAGTGAACGTGATCATATAGATATCGTACATATGAAGCCCCGGAACTGTGTGCATAAGATACATTATTCTGTCTATCATTACTGAGGTTTTACCAGTGCCAGCACTTGCTTGAACAACAATATGTTCATCGGGGCTACAATGCTCAACCCTGTACTGCGCAGCATTAAAAGATGGGCATGCTGATTCCAGCCTATCAATAAGACCAGACTCATCATTCCCATCTATCACAATTCCCTTATATCCGCTCACAACAAAAACCTGAAGCAAGCGCGCTTTGATATATTCCTTACTATTATCTATCCCTTTAAGTGCTTCGACAGACGCAGCATCACCAAACCATAAAACCTTAATACCATAATCAATCCATTTTTTTATGCTATCAAGATATTCAGACAGACTTTGTCCACACAAAAGCACAGAATATTTCGCACCAAGCTCATGAGAGTATTCCTTCTCATGCTTTATAGAACTTATGGGCAAAATACTATTTTTCTTCTCTTCTTTCTGTTCGCGCTCAGTATTATCCGGCTCAATGTTACCGGTTTCATCATTTTGAAGATCTGTTTTGGCTGTCCCTTCACAGGTATTTCCAAGTGTTATGGCATAAATATCCTTAGCACCTTTTTCTTTAAGCAGTTTCTTTACCGCCTCCAGGGTATTACCGGTAGTAGTTATATCATCGAATACCACAACTGTTTTGGCTGTTAAATCATATCCTGCGTATAGCGCCATGGTATCAAGAAGCCCTTTTACACTCCTATCTCCACCACCCGACAATTTCTCATGGGTCTTTGTCCTGAGTATAAGATTCCACACATTCTTACACCCAAACTCATCGCAAACACTACTTGCAAGAAACTTAAGTGCGTCGCTATATATATCTTTTTCATGTGAAGGAACGATGCAGACAATCGCATCAGATAAGGCTTCTCGCCTTTTTTTGAAATATACATCAATAGCACCCTTAATATCAGTGCATAAAGAAGCAACGGCATAGTCATCATTATCCTTAAATTTCAGAATATTCTCACTTACGCCGTTATGCTCTGCATATCTTGACGGATAGTAATCATAAAGATATAGAATTCCAGAATCAGTACGTTTGAACTCCAATTTCAATCACCCATAATATCAAATATAGTCATTTGAACAGGTTCGTCAGTACCTTCCGATTCCCTCAATGATTCCAAAAACTTTCCAAGCTCCTCCGTATCGCTTATGGAAAATCCATCCTTACTCTTTATTATATACCTATTTCCAGAAAAATCTCCAATAGCATTATCTCCAGGATTATAAACGCCAATCTTTCGATGCATTTTTTCAGCCGCGCTTACAGTGTGCATGGTTCCGCTCTTCATACCACACTGCATAACAAACGTCGCATCCCCAAGTGCTGCGATAATGGCATCCCTCTCAACAAAGGTGTACTGCGTTGCTTTCGTATCCGGCGGATACTCCGAAATCAACGCTCCTCCTGTATCCAGTATCTCATCACAAAGAGCTTTGTTTTCTTCCGGAACAATATGATCGAATCCACATGGTAACACAGCCACTGTTTTACCTCCGGAATCAATACAGACTTTATGTGCAATAGTATCGCATCCTGCTGCCAAACCGCTTATAATCACACGTTCAGAACGCTCAATGGTTGCTTTTACGAAAGCCAACTCCTTGTCAGCTGCATGCTTCACCGGATCACGTGTTCCAACAACTGCTATGTTTTTTTCGTCAAGCACCGATACGTCGCCTTTTACATATATGATGCAAGGACGTTTATTCCCCAGGGTATTCAGTTTCTTAGGATATTCGGCATCCAAGATTGTATATACTTGCAAATCACTCCTATCTAAAATGGTATTATATATTTTATTAGAGCTTTCAATAGCCTCATTAACACTATCCCTATCAGCCTTTGCTTCATTGGCTAACACAAGATTTTTTAATTCATCAAT
Organism: Butyrivibrio sp. WCD3002; assembly: GCF_000424265.1. Taxonomy (GTDB): domain Bacteria; phylum Bacillota; class Clostridia; order Lachnospirales; family Lachnospiraceae; genus Butyrivibrio. The sequence continues at coordinate 180,101 of NZ_AUJO01000007.1, read as the reverse complement.
ACCCTCATCCTTAAGTAAATACTGAAGATAAAACTTACTAATCCTTGCATTCCCTACACCACCTACTGCTTTTAGTAAAAGAATTTCTCTGAGCTTTTTCATTACAAAATCCTCATATTAAACGGTTACCGGCTAGACTTTAATACATCCTCCAGTTTTTTCAGTTCTTCTTCTGTAAGTGTTATACCCTTGCCCATCTTTTTATGTTCTGGATCCCATTCTCTAATGTCATATTTAGGTTCTTTACCATGCCATGAAATAATGTTTATTTCTTTTTTCCAACCTTTTGGTGATTCAGATAATACCCCAACTTGCTTAAGAATTTCAAAATTCTCACCCTTGATAATCTCTTTATTTTCCTGTTTATCAGGTTTTACGGAATTATCTTCCTTCGGCGCAGATTCTTCTTTAGTCTTTGCAACACTTTTATCAGCATTTTTCTCTTTTGATTCACCTATGTAGTACTCTTGGACTTTTCTAAGATGATTCTTGTCCGCAGCATAGACTATCAAGTATTCTCTTCCATTTTCGTTTGTTTCCACAGTAGCACAGCCCTCGTTATCATAAGCTTCAAGGACTGCATTTATTGCTTCATCTACCTTTCCTCGTTTTACGCATAGCACACCATCTTTACGTTTAACATACGGAGCCATGACCCTAGACAAATTGTTTTTTAATATACGCATAAGAACCTCCAAAGCTGTTCTTTGAATGTTGGTCTATCCATTGAAAATTATAATTCTTCCAAATATCTAACTTTCTTGCCATGTGCCTTTGCATACTCTATCTCAGAGCGTGTACTATCTCCAATATATCCACCAACATTAATCACAAAAATACTGTCAGCCATATCAATCTTACGTTTGTGCATATCATCGAGCATTTCCTTGGTCTTGGATAAAGTACCTTCATCCATTCCATCCCAGACTTCTTCGTCACCAGAATGACCAAAGAGACCTACGCTGATAACTATATTGCCCTCCAACGTAAGCTTCTTCTGTGCCATCATAAATTCATCCTTAAAGCGGGTACTGCCGCATAATGTTATTACTGGATATTTCATTATATTGCCTCAATTACTGCATACCAGTCATAATCAGTTTGGGTTAATCCCTCCAAATTTATAAGACAATTGGACTTATTTGGATAGTTCCACTGATTATTTCCAGAATATGTTGTTATAAACACTTCCTTTTTTGCCCGAGTCAGAGCAACATAAAATGTATTTATTTCATCTTTTATAGAAACTTCAACCTCCTTAGAAAACAAGGTTTCACAATAATCAAATCCCTGATTACAACCGCCAACTGCTTGACATTCCTTACATACATGTCTATAGCTTGGATAAATACCTGCTATCATTTGTGGAATAATGACATAGTCCCATTCAAGTCCTTTTGCTGAATGAATTGTTGTGAGAATAATTCGCTCATCTATATATTCCATCATATGCTTTAAGCCATTATTTTCTAAATAAAAATCTATGTCGATATACTTATCTTTTAAAGTTTCCTCCCAGTCATGAGATACTACAAATAGTTTATCAAGGAGATGATACAATGAATCGAAGATATATTTTTTTGACGGTTCATCATATATTTCGTTTTCGCGCTCTTTTACCGCAGTCAAACACTTTTTGAGTTCTTTTTGAAGTGCCTTACCAGATGGTATCTTATGATACTCCTCCCTTGCAATCGTATAAAATCTTTTGAACTCCGTATCCGTTTCACTGTATAAAGCATTAAAGAATGGAATATTCAATTGTTGAAGTTGTTCTGCGATTTCATTGCCTTGCCATCCAGCTCGTAGAAGAACCGCCACATTACAATCATTCGCTTCATAGATAGACTTTATCCCTTCCACCACAAATGCTGTCTCTTCTTGACTATTAGGCAATTTTTTAAGTAGTATGTTTCCTTTAACATCTGTCTTTCTATAATTCTTAGCATATTCACGTACAAACGTATCTAGTTGCTTTAATCTCTCATTATGCTGAAAACGATAATTTGTTTTGAAATTATACTGGGTTGCATTAAATCGTTCTGTAAGGCGTCCCATCGCTCCATCTACTGCACCTATGAACCCATATATCTTCTGGATATCATCACCAAGAAAAACAATCATATTATCACTTACGAGATTTTGAATAAGCATAAATCCCAATAAATTTGTATCCTGGAATTCATCAATAATAATCATTTGATAATACTTTTGGTAAAAACTCGAAATACTTTCGTTTGCCAGAAGTTTTATAGCTGCGACAAGTATGCCATTATAGGTAATTATGTTTCTGCAAAATAGTTTTTCATTTAAGATATTCCAATAATCAAAAATTTTTGCATAAACCATGCCTGTATCTGCAGCATTAATTGCTTCGTTAAAATCTCTTATTATCTGAGAATCTCTTTCTATGAGATTAGAAGCAGCTATTTCATCATCCTGTATTTGAAATTCAGAAAGGTTCAACAACCTTTCATTTAAACTGTATCCATATTTATACAGAAGTCTTAAAGCAAAATGATGATAATTAGAAACATCAACACGTTTTAACAATTGCGGTGTTTCTTCCATTAACTCTGGCAAAAGTTTTTTCAATGAATCCTTAATTTTTATTGCAGCATTAACACTAAAAGTCATGGCTAAGACTTTTTTATTATGTCCAACTTTTCCCGAACACAATTCCCTTGCCACTTTGCTAACCATTGCTGTTGTTTTTCCACATCCTGCTGGTGCAGTAACTACTATTCTTGAATCATTGGAAAAGATAAAATCTAGTTGATCAGCATCATTAGAATGCAATTCTCGAATTTTTTCTATATCCATCACACACTCTCCGTATTCAGCATATCAATAACATCACTGAATACATCGGGTATAGAAGTTACGTACTCAGCTAAAATTGCTCCCTTAGACGCATTTTTTGATCCTTTTAATTTATCTAATTGACTCTCCTTGTTTTCAACCATAATTTCCTGTCCAACACTTGTACTTATATCTATCACTGTTGGATTTTCAATAAAACTAGGCACATCAAAAGAGACCCCCTTCCTTTGCAGAATTCCAATAAAAGGATTCATCATTTCAAGTTCTTTACAACATTTTAAATAATCAATAAATTCGAACTTAGCATATACGTCTGATTCATAATCCATCTCTGTAGTGAAGAAAATGTTTTCCATTCCATCATAAGATTCAAATTTGTCCCTATCTATTATCGCTAAGCATTTTATTCCAAACCTTCTGTATAATTCCATGCAGGGCTTAACACTATCAGCGCCATCCAATTTTACAATCCCAACCCCGTGCTCGTCCAAATCAAATTCTTTCCTTTGCGCGAAAACAGGAATTGCCCCATTTTCAGTATCGCCTTCCACAAATACAACACAGCGACTAAACATTGCCTCTTTTAGTGCAACAAAATTTCTAAGCATATGCTTATATAGTTTTCCCTCAAGAGTGATATCCATCCCTGAAGATATTGATAATTCTTCATTTTCTGTTCTATAAATGCGAACAAATTGATGATAATCGCTTAATAATATATTTGGCGAATGTGTGGCTACGAATACTTGCCCAATCAATCCGTCAATTTGAAATAAATCACTAAGAAGCGAAACAAACACAGCATTCTTATTATTCATAAGACTATCTATCTTCTTGATCATATTTCTTTGACGATATGGATGTTGATGTATTTCAGGTTCATCAAGTAATAAAATCAATGGAAAAAACTTTTTGTCCTCAATCGTTATTAATCGTTCCTGAAACTCTTCATCGCGCCTAGATATCTTAACATTATGTATTATTTCTATAATCTGTAAAAGAATATTGAAAGCATATTGGATTCCTTCACCCAAGCTTCCGATCTCTCTTCCATTCTCATCTCCAAGCATAAGAATTCTTGAAATCACCTTATCCATACTTGGATCAAGATATGCATTGATTTTATCCCCAGTGACCGTGTTCAAGCCATTAATTTGTCCGTTCAGCATTTCAATAACTGTAGATAATTCTTCTTGATTTAGTACCTCTAATTCGTTTATACCGGAATTTTCTAAGCTTTTCTGAACAAAGTAATTAAGCACCTTCCCTGAGCCAGTTGTTTTTCTAAAATCCAGTTCCTTCGATGGCATTCTTTGCGCATAATAGTATAAAATATTAATTTTTTTAATTAATGCTCCCGATATTCTGGTATGATTTGGAGTAGCATGATAGTATTCTATCCTTCCATCAACGTTTTCTTGTTCCGCAATTATTGTTATCGAGTTATTATCTTCTACATCAAAATAATCCTCAAAAAAACCTATTGCATCATCCTCATACCGTACTGTAAATATAATTCGTATAGGTTCTAAAATATTTGTGAAATCGTCCTCCGAAAATTTTCCAACTGCAAAAATAGTATTTATCAGTTCAAGAATGTTTGTTTTTCCTATATTATTTTCACCTATTAAAAAACTAACTCTATCATTGAACTTAATTGTCTTTCCTGATAGATTTCTATAATTTGAAATTTCTTTAACTTCACTAATATACATGTTCTGCCCCACCAATCTAGTAATTATTCAACCCCCAACGCCTTAAATACTGCATCTTCTGCACTACTATACGGAATGATCTGAAATGCTGTCATAAGATCTGCCGGGATTGTTCCGTAATCCACCATAGATACAGCTGGAATCAGCACCTTCTTTGCTCCGCAGTCAGCACATACCTGAAGAGTACTTGCAAGATTATCTACCTTCATCAAAGTACCACTAATACTGATATCTCCAAGCACTACAAGAGAACTCTGCGCCGGTCTCTTAAGAGCGATTGAGCACAAAGCAATCAATGTTGGCAATGCCAGGTCTTTGGTCATTCCTATCCCCTGAAGATCCTGATAATTTACAATGTAATCACTGTTTGATGTACTTATAGCACCACTGATTCTATTTCCGTTTGCCTTCAGGTAGTTATAGGCTGTATCTACTGCTTCCTTACATTCCCTATCAGAGCCAAGTCCAGTACGTTCAAACTTACCATTGCCCGGAAGCATCTGTGACTCCAGACGGAATACGCCTATCATATCTGACTTCCCGTGAGATACAGTATATACCTGACCAGGATTACACATTCCTTCAGGAATCAGTTTGCCACCACCTTGCTCAGGCACTGATACAAAGTGTTCTGACATGTCTTCCATATCAATATATGAGAAGTTCACATCATAAAACTCCATACCGCCAAGTTTCTTAAGCTGTTCCTTAACACGACGTCGCATCTCTAAGGAAATGATCAATACTTCCTCAACCTGCTCTTTTGTAAACTCACCATCTGGATATAGCAGCTTAAGATAACCGTCAACCATCCTGCGGACAGCGATAGTATCACGCTGGTTCAGGTTCTTTCCGAGTCTGAAATATTTATCTATAGCATCTCCATACTGATCTTTTCGTAGCTCTCTTATAAAACCTGCAAGATAATCAGTAATAAAGCCATAATCATTAGTAAAATGCTCAGGTCTGAATTTAGGAATCTCCCAACCAGGATTGTAACAGTGCATACGATCAAGGAATGCTGTATCTGTACCCATTTCAGGAGGGAACGGATCAAACAAACTTGATGTCTTTAATAGAACATCCACACTCTGATTGATATTTCCTACGAAAACCATAGATGCAGAAGCCGCCTTTTCCTCTTTACCTCGAGCGAAGGAACCGGATGCCATATAATCCTTCATAATCTGAATGCCGTCTTTATCCTTGAAGTTAATTCCTGCAACTTCATCAAAAGCCACAACATCCCAAAGGCCAACAAGTCCCATGGTTCTGCGTCCCATATTGTAAAACAGGTTTGCAACCGTGGTCTGACCACCAGAAACAAGGATACTGTTTGGAGAAATCTCTTTATATAGATGTGACTTACCTGTACTACGAGGTCCCAGTTCACAGAGATTGAAGTTATTCTCTACAAGTGGAATCATACGTGTAAGGAGCAACCATTTCTCACGGTAAGTAAGCTCATCTGCCTCCATACCCGTAGAACGAAGTAATATATCAAGCCACTCCTCCTTAGAAAACTGCTTTCTGCCTTCTTTAAGGCCATCCATATCAACATGTGGCATCTGAATAGGTGTAAGCTTTCTGATACTTATTGGAGTAGCATCCTTCTGCTTTGATTTTTTTGATCTAATCCTCTCGCCCTCAGAATCAACGATACCAAAATCGTCCATATCATCAGCACCATATTCAAGCTGAACGATACACCAGATACCACCGCAAAGCAGCCTATCATATGCCTCAGGATATTCTTCTGAGATAGGGATTCTTGTAAGTCCGAGATTAGAAAACTCAGCCTCATAATAGTCATCCTTCATATTCAAGCTGACTGTAATCATATCAATGACAGTATGACTCCCCTTCTGGCGAAGCTGTGACAATACCTTCTGAGCCTCATCAGGGCGCACATAATTATTGGACAAAATGCTCTTTACAGTTTCCACACCCTTATTGATGATTTCTTCATCATCAGAATTGCAGTACTGTCCAAGCAAATACTCCAACACATAGATAGGCACGTTAGCGCCTTCCTTTATGTGCTTAGTCAGATCTTTACGGACAATCTTGCCATCAAAGAACTGTCGGAGCTTTTTATCAATTACTTCTCTGTCAGAGGCCTTATTGCCCTCAGATTCACTGGTACTTGTCTTATCTTCAATTTCTACTTCATCACTTGTACCAAAAGGGTAATTCATATCATCCATCAATGTCACTCCTTAACCAAAGAATCCAAAATCATCTGCTGCAAAAGCAATATCAATCTGGAATTCAATTCTTTCCGGAAGGTCTGTGCTACCCTCCTGCTCTATTACAAGGTAATATGTCTCCTTGCTGTCATACGCCTGAGACTTCAGGTTAAACATACATCTGAAGGTTCTCTCCTGCGCACTATCACCACGCTTATCTGCAATAATCTTCTGCACATCACTAATCTTCTTACCGGAAGCATCTACGAAATAAACATCATAATTTGCAGGCTCCCTGTTATCGCCCACTGCATCTTTCTGATAGAAGTTCAATGAGAAGATATTGTTACTTACCTTATGATTAGCTGATAAAAGCTCAACCTTAACAGGCTTTGTATCATATTTCTCTTTATTTCTGATGTATTCCTTAGAGCTGTTGCGTAAATGCTTGTACTCAATAAGAGGAACACATATCTCCTGTAAGCTAATGCCGCCATGAACAAAATTCATACCGGAACCAGCACTGGTCTTAATACGAATAATGTCTCTTGGAGCATAACCTTCATAATCTTCATTACCGTAATTAAGCTTAACCGGAACAAGATACTCTGGATCTGCACCTTTCTTAAGCAAAGCAAATCTGCGACCATACTCAGCAATACGATTAACAAAATCAGATTTTTCTGTTTTTGTTTCCTCTGTCAGAGGACTGTAGTTATATAAGAAGCCGTGATCCGCGGTAATAAAGATATTTACACCACTGAAATCATTAACAATAATCTTCACGATATTCTTAAGCTCATCTATAGTTTCATCACAGGCAATAAATACTTTTTCTTCTGAAGTGTGACTGGTCTCATCAATTGTGTCATGATATATATAGACTACTTCCTTGCCTTTCACCAGCTCAGAACGTTCTGCTCTCTTCATGGAAACAAGATCCTTCGCCTTAATAACAACGCTATTCTCATTTGCCTGTTTCAGAAGTTTTTCCCTGTATGTACTGTCCGTAGACTGTCCATCGGCAAGTACCTTAAAGGCTTTGCTGTCATCCTTATATTCAATTGACATTGCTGTATGCGGAAGTAATGCAGCCATACCAAACTTGGTTATAGTAGGGAAAACGCCCTGCATTCCAGACAGAGTAACCTTACTCTGCATCTCACGGCTAAGCTGTTCTTTTAACGATGAAGCAACCTCATAACGCATTGCATCAGAAATGATTACATATACTTTATTATCAGCGTTCTTAATCTTCCTACTATAAAAATCTTCCTGGCGAGGAATACCCTCTATATATCCTAAATCTCTTAGATTATCAGATATAGCATCAGTCCAATTCTTTCCAAGTTCTCCAAGGAACCACTGTGTATATAAACCTTCAACCTTATCACAAACACCGGCAAAGAGGTCATGGAGAGCTGAAACATAAGACTTTTTACTATTCTCATAGTTCATATGGAACTGACGATAATAAGTGTCCATCTTATAGTATTCATTGGTATACTCATCCCATATCTTCTTAGGTTCAACATTATGAAATCCGCTTGCATGCTCTTTGTAGAACTCTTGCATCTTTGCAAGCGCTACAATTCCAGCATAGTAATCCTTATACTCAGAAAACCATGCAGCTGTTCTTCTCTTCTCAGCAATATCCAAAATCTGATCTGAGTTGATAATATGATTACCAATATCTGTCATCAGTTTTTTTAGAATGATCTGATCTATACATGGATATACTTCTGTGTCAGCAAGAGCTTCTACAGTCTGCTTCCCAAGGCGATTCTCCATGTGCATCTCTTCTTCAACAGTCTGAGCAATCTCAACATATTTGTCAGAATCCTCACTATGAATCCAGTCAGAAACAAGGTCATAGCAATATGCTTCATGCGGTGTAGAAATATACGCATCAAGTCCATCGAATACTTCCGGCTGCAGAGTTCTAGTTCCTGCAGTAGACAGGATGTGAGCTGCAAGTCTGGTAAAGCTCCTATCAACATCTGTATATCCGGTGAAGCTTCCTACCATCCCCCAGAAAAGCTCAGTCGCATCATATTTAACAAATTCCTGATATATCACATTGTCATTCATGTCAAGCCCATGATTTAGAACAGACTTAATAATAGATACAATATCTGTCTTCTGTGATTCACCAAGTGATGCCATAATTGCGAGCTGAAGCTTAGACGCACTATCAATGTTATCCATGCGCTTTACAACATTTTCGCGACGGCTCTTGGCATTGAGGTATTTACTATATCTCTTTACCTGATTACGAAGAGCAACCGTTTGAGGTATCCCCATTTCATCCATCCAAATAGCAGTAAGATCTGCTCTGAATTCCTCACTATATAACTCAATATCAATAAGCCAATTATCTTCTGGATTATCATATGAATGAGGATTATAAATAAGAAAGTTTGTTGTTGGCTCTTCTATGGAAATTAGCTTCTTAATCTGGAAGTTATTGGTTCCAGTTAGAATAAGTGTCTTAACTCCAGGTATTTCAATATCAGCTATCTGTTCAGCAAACTCTTGTTCCTCGTCATACCATACAATGATACGTCGCTTATAAAACTCAGGAAGAGGAGACATGAAACGTTTATTTATTTCTTGTATTACTGTTCCTAAATCGATATTATGTTCCAATAAACTCAATTTATTATCCTCTTTGCTTTTTGTATATTTAATTCAATGTCGAAAAAGCAACTATATTTATTCTTCAAACAAATGTATATATCCTGATAAAAAACCATATTTCCTTATTTGGGGAATAATCTTCTCCCCCAATTTCATAATACTTGCTTTCAAAGCATTCATTTCTTTAATGCATACTTCCTCATGTTTTAACACCATTCGAATTTGATACCATCCCAAATCCCAATTATCAATTTTATATAGCTTCCATGGGAATTCACTGGAATGTTCATAGAAATATCGATATATAATTTTTCCGTTATCAAGCACTTCCCGTGCCTCTGTAGAAATATAATGTTTTGATAGCCAATCACACGCAAAGCGATTCTTTTTTGCCAGTAGCAAACTATCTTCTATAACAGATAAACTAATATGCCAATTCTTTATTTCTTCAAGACTATAGGGATATAATTCATTCTTTATTTGATATGTATTCCCCTTGTATTTAACATTTTTCAATGATGCAGTATTATTAGATGTGCTAAATAGTGCCCAAACCACACAATCCGATACGAAACCCTCTGGCAATTTTTTAGTTGGCTGTAACCATTGATCTCTATTATTCAGCCAATTTTCCTTTGGTAATTTTCTCACTGTATATGTCACCAATGCTCTCTCAAAATTGTTAGGAGTTACCGAAAAGGCTCCTGCCGAAGCACCAGGTCCTGAGAACAGAGCTGTTCTCATTTGCTGTTGAAAATCATTTCCTAAAGCCATCATGCTAAACAAAAAATCTGACGTCACACGATCTCTCACATCTTTATTATTTTCAGCTATACTAATTGCATCCGAAAATGGAGGCATTATATTACTATTACGATACCTTGGACACCATTTACTCAATAATTGTTCATTTCTTACACATTTCAGTTCTTTGATTCCCACCTTATAAGTTGAATCGTTATCTATATCACAAAAAATATCTAATAATATTTTTTGTGATTCGATTGTTTTTCTCTTGTACAAATCCCATATTGCAAAACACACTGGAAAAATCTTGCTATTTCCGCTAAAATTCCTTGCATTAAAAATAAACCCAGATTTAAATTCATATCTAAAAAAAGAATCTCTAATTTTCTGATCATTGTCTGATGTCATGTATTTAGGCGTCGAAAACAGCCCCAAAAATGCACATTTATCGTTAAACTCTTTGCTAATCCGCCATAAAAACTGAGTAAATAATTCTCTTGATGACTCTCCCAGTCCCTCTACATTCATCAAATTTCTAATTTGAGTCATAGATATTGTCGATTTCTTTTTTTCTGTATGGCTATTAGCAGTAGCAAACGGGGGATTGATAAAAATAATCCATTTTATATTTGGATTATTTAAATCTTTTCGAAGCTGTTCAGGCATCTTTGTAGGTATCCCTAGTCTGTCGACATCAATCCCGGCTTTAAATAATAAATTAACATCATCATTAAGGTAGTCATATTGAAAACAATTTGCGCTAGGAAAAATTTTTTTACAATAGCTCACATCATCTTCAAGTAGTGAAGACATATAACAATATTGTAACGACTCTTCTGGAAGCATATATTCAAGATTTCCAGTTCCAGCTGCCATATCCCACAATCTATATCCCCGTCTCCACCATTCTGTACCAACAGTTCGCTCAATATATTCAATAGCCTTTATGGCATAAGGAATTGGTGTGTAAAATTCACCCGTAAAACGTCTATACTCCTCAACTGTTAGTCTATCCAGCCTTTGCCATATGGCATTGATGGTTTTTTTGTTTGTACATCTTGAATACGTGTTCCAAAAATACAAATAATCTTTCATCGGAATAGGCTTTATAATAGTTTTGTCATCTGACAGCATAAAAGCTACTTCGTTTTTGTCATGAACAACAAAATTCCTATCTTGCTGAATATCTGCAATGAAATATTTTGAAGACTTAATACCATTTCTTACATAATCTCCAAACAAGCTATCCCATAAGGAAAACGCTTTATCAAAATTGGATTCATTTATTATCTTCTTATTGTCTTTAATAAGCTCAAACAATTGCATTTGAGAATAATTCAATTTTTCAATCAAATTATCACAAAAATTGTCATAATCTTCATTGTTATCAAATTTGTAAATATGCGTGTTTTTTGTAGCTTTATACCTTGCAACAGACTCAACCAGTTTAGGGCATGGAGTCGAAGCCGCTCTATCCCAATCGTATTTATTTTTGTCATCATTAATCAATCTGGAAAAAACCGAAGTCTGAACAAAAAACGCTTCATCTTTATCAATACCACATAGATAAGGAGGAATTGGGTGTAAATCTCCATTTATTTTTAACTCTCTAATGTAATATAGCATCTGTGCAATTATCTTAGAACGCTGCTTAAGATTTTGCATATTCTTATCATATTTAAACTCAAAAAGCACAGTAGATGTATACAAGTCCATATGCATTTTTGTGTCATATTTTATATTAAAAGCTGATGCAACATTAGCTTTAACTTCTTCTTCATTGGCACATTTTGCTAATATTACAGGCAAATTATTTCTATGAATTGATTTTGCCATAACTATTACTCCTCCTCGATGTTGTTTATGTCCCCATGCTGCCCAGGTAAAAAACTATTATCCATTCAAGATATAGATTTCTACAAAAATAATTACTAAGTTAAAGCACTCTATTGATTATGTACTTATGAAATAGTCTTCTATAAAACTACCTGTGATAAACGCATTATTACATCTACTTATTGTTCTGCTCATAATTCTTCGATTACTAAGATATATAAGTTTGCTTAATATTATGGCATCTATTTCGGTTATCATATCTAACAGAAGATAGTTAACAGGATAAAGACCATTTTTAAAAAAATAATCTTCGTAAATCCCAGGATAGTTAACAGCCTCTTTTTCAATTCTAATAACATGCGTCAAAAATACTTTTCCATGCTGATAAAACAAAAGATAACCGCTATCATTAGTAATTGGTTGCCGTTCAACTCTTTTGCCAAATCTTCCAAAGGAACAGGTTCCTTTTTCACTAAGAACCTGTTCATGCATTTCCATGCAATTTGGAAAACGGAAGATATTTATTTTTTGAACATTAATTATTGTATCTTTAGGAAATGTAATATACATATAAACACCTATTAAGCATTAAAGATTAGCTAATACCTCCTTGAGGATTTCATAATTTGTTTTTACTCCATCATCTATGTTTATTTGTATCATTTGATCAGCCAAATGATGGATTTTCTCTTCATATTTATGAAGTTCAGCTTCTTGCTCCTTTATTTTCTTTAATTTTTTACTTGTCCTTATTTTTTCTGATCCTACTGCAACTAATTCTTTATTTGATAGTTCTTCTATAGCAGTCCTATATCTTGCTTGCAGCTCATGCACATAATCTGTTCGTATTCTGGCAATAGAATCTGTTCTGTATCGATGCATATAAAGTAAACACTTAAATCCTTGTTTTTTTCCAGAACTAAAAAGCCAATATATAGGCTTTTTTTGATATGTTTTGATATGATCAGCATAAAAATCATTAAGGAAATATGATCTAATTATTTCCCTAGGACTTCCTTTTCCTCCAATGGCTTCTGCAATAAATGACAGATTTTCCTCTAAACACTCATCTCCATATACTATTTGAACAAAAGAAATAAATCGCTCAACAATATCATCATCAAAGTATTCCTCGTCGCTGATAGGAATAATACCATCTTTATCCGCCGGAAATGACAGATATTTTGAATTATCCCATTCACCTCCAGCATAAACTACTCCAGAAATATCCAATGAATAACGACCAAACATACATCCAACTGCATATGAAATAAATGATATAACTTCTCTTCTTTTATCAGGTCTTCTTATTGTTACTTCTGAATCACTCTCTAAGGGATTAATTTGCCCATTAAGGTGATAGATATCTATAAATAGCTCATTTATTTTCTCTTCATTCTCTTTTACGTGATGGAATCTCTTTTCACACTCATCTTCCCATGCTTCAAATGCTTTTTCGATAGTCTTTTCATTCCTGATCAATGGATGTTTTTCAAAATCCCATGATGTTTCAAATGAATCCCAATCTCTTTTTGCTTCAATTATATTAGCCTTTACTAGCTCCGAGATTCTTTCTTTCTTATCAAGGTTCAAAATAATTGGCAATTTATTCATATTTCCAGCAGTCAGATTAAGCGTTGGTGCAATAAATTTGAACATAGATAATGCCACCGGAGTGTTTACAAATCCTAAAATGTAGTAAAGGTTATCCTCATCCTTCGGGAACATAGAATCTCCCGCCTGATCAAAAATAAAGCCTTGAGGTAAATATCTTAAATAAAAATCTGAACTTCCTATCCTCTTCCAAGAAATTCCCTCTTTAAAGAAAAATGCTTCATTTCGAATTACGGAGCCTTTTTCTTTTTTTACCTCTGCTCCTTCATTTTCCCAATTAATTACCCTCCAGTGATTACCATACCATTTTCTACTATCTCCTCCGCAATTATACTTAATCCATTTTTTTCCTGTAGAAACAGCTGCTTTATCAAAATCATTCATGTTTACTTCAAACCAATAACGTACATAACGATCATTATTTCCTGTTTGCATACCAGTACAACAATCTGCATAGTCTTCGAGCATATCACCAATTTGAAAGGCGTTGACAATATCATCACTAGCCCAATAAGCTATTGGTTTCCCAGGTATTTTCAAAAATGCATCTTGCATTGATTCAAAGTAGAAGCCACAGCTTTTATTTCTCTGTGCCTCAAGAACCTTCTCTTTTTGAACTTCCATTCCCCCTGTAAAATCAGACAACCTAAAATAGTAACCTTTTTCGTAACTTTTTTCATTTTTCAAAACAAATGCGCATATAGGAACAGTAGCCTCCTCAAAAGCCGAATACTCAAACTGTATCAATGATACTATGTGTTTATTTTGCTCTACATATTGTCGTAAGCTTTCGTATGTCTTTATAAACATCCATACAAATGGAGTCATAAAGCCTAAATATCCATCCTTCTTACAGTAATCGAAATTATGATATATAAAAATACTAAATAAATCTCCTGAATAATCCTTGTAATGAGTTTGTGTATACTTCTTTAATTTATCATCGAACCTATTAAAATATGGCGGATTTGTTGCCACAATTGCATATTTGTTAGACATTACTTGAGCAACTTTAACCAAGGGCATTAGTTTACTAATAACTACATCTTTATATATATTTATATCAACTTTAATTTCTTCAAGACGCTTATACAACAGATCAAAATCTATAGGTTCCATCTCAATAATAGAGCCATACTCTTTTGCATCTTTAAATAAAGTAATTACCTTAACAATCTCTGCTCTTTGCTTATTATCCCCATTTGAAAAATACTCAATAATATAGTTATCAATATCATTACTTTCTTGAATCGCATAAAAATTTGGCTGTATGTCCCTTGTAAAAAATCTTCTGTCATACTGGCGAGCTTTCATCATGATAGCAAAATAAGCAATTTGAGCAGAGCGATCATCTATATCTAAGCCAAAAAGATTATATTTCACAATAGATGCAGCTGCATCTCTTTCTGAAACACCATATTCTAAATAAATCTTCATTAAAACATCGAATGCATACACACTAAAATGTGCCGAACCCATAGATGGATCAAGTACTGTTACTTCTTTTGGGGTAATGCTATTATCCACTTTTGAAATTATTCCATTCTTTGGCTTAACATAATATTCCAATTCATCTTTTAAATTGCTATCAGGATTTCTTTCAATCCAATACCTTCCGACAGAATTATCTACCAAATATCTAACTACCCAGTCTGTTGTATATAATGCTGTAGCAGCTGGTACTTCTTCTTTCGGCAAAAATTTACCATGTATTGGATCAATTACACTTTCGTGTTTCTCCGAAATATAGAATTGATACATCCAACCGAGTATTTCAACTTGACCACCTTCAGAAATATCCCAGTTTTTTTCTTCGATTTGAGAGACCATCTGCTCTATGACACTACCATCTCGGAGAATGTTTTCCGGAAAAAGCAGTTCAGTATAATCAGAAATCTCCTGAAACATTCCTGGTAGTATCTTGCTCAGATCATTACATTGAGAAATAATGAGATACTTATAAAGCTCCTCATTCTTATTGTTATTTTTCATCTCATAGACCTTTTCCATATCAAGGCCATCTAACTCCAGATGAATAGCCTCAGCAAGTATCTGAGGCCTAAAGCTATTATTTTCGTCAGTAAATACACGAATATGTGAGGGAAGATATCCATTTACTTCCATGAATCTGAGTGCAATAAATCTATTAAACCAAGTATAGGCAACTTCTTCCATGACCTGATCAAAGCCCTTCTGCTTCACCTGCTCTATCAGTGCTTTACGCTGTTTTTTCTCCGCATCAGAAAGAAGTATACCATTGACACTAGATGCATCCGCATCCGCTTCTGCTGTAATATCATATTTCTCTGCTCGCTGACTTACCCTCGCAATCAGCTCTGTTCTTGCCCATATGGCATATTTCTTAATAGCATTCTTATCCATGGCGCTTATCTCCCAAATCACATTTTATTAGTTAATCTTAATTCCATCAGAGCCCTGAAGATACTGCTTCATCTGCTTTCTGATATTCTCAACATAAGCATCAATCTCTTCTTCTGAAGTCAAAGTCTTTGCAGGGAAGAGTTGTTGCCTAGCTACAGGCTTAATAATCTTCTTCACCACTGGCTTTTGAGGATCTGAAGGATTAATTGGCTTCACAGGTATTACAGGCGGTGCAATCAAAGCCTCTATTTTTTCCAGTGCATCATCCCTATAACTCCACAATTGAACTGAGAATCCTTCAAGAATAGCCAAGCTCTTTGTCTCATCAATTCTTTCTTTCTGCTGAGTGTAATAGTTATCAGCTTTTTCAGAAACCTGCTTACCTTCATCATGTTCATATACCTTCTCATGAATTGCTCCAAGGCATTCCACAACGATATCTTTTAGTCCTGCTCTCTTTTTATCAAGCATCTGATTATGTGAATTCATAACCTTAGCTTTCAACTCATTGAGTTCAGGTATTCTCTTATAATCAAAAGGTTTACCATCAATGATATGTGTAATCAGTCGCATCTGATTCAGTGCATCATTTGCCTCTTGATCTTTAGCAATGTAATCAAGGTCGTTTTTCAGATCTTCTACATACTTTGCAGCATCATCAAATACAGTCACCTGATTCTTGAAGAAACTCTCCACATTAGCCAAATGATCCTTAGCGTCATAAAGCGCATCTTCTCTTGCCACTAATCTGTCTATTAGGGCAATGTTGTCACTCCTCTGTGATAGAACGTCCGCTACAGCCCTGCTTGCTTCTCTCACGAGATTCTGATCCGGATACTTATGTCCATCATATTTCTTATTCAAATCATCATAGTGAGCCTGTAGTTTACTCAACTCATCGATAATGAACTGAACAAGTCCGTCCTCATCAGCAGGTACATCCATAACATCCAGATAGTCGCGAAGGAACTCTCTTGCTTCCTTCATCTGCGAAGCTTTAACTACATGACGCTTACTAATGACAGTCTTGCCAATCTCACTCTTTTTACGAAGCATATCCGGAAGTTTTGAATCACTTGGCTGAATAGTCATGCCGGAGTATTTGATAGTAACTTTCTGCTCGTAAATCAAAAGTGCTACTACAGCTGCAATATCAATTTCTCTCCATCCACTTGGTATGCCCTGATATCTAGACTGAATATCTGCCAATGATGTTGGAAGATTCTTCTTTTCCTGCATTTCAAGAAACTCTTCAATCTTAGCCGCAGCTCCACTGTTTGGATTCATGCCAGGCATTGATGGATTAGCTCCAGTCAGGATATCTACGATATCTGCATCACTATCCGCATGTTTTCCAACAAGATTCAAATCGAAATAAACATGAGTAACAAGGTACTCTAATGCCTGATCAAGTTTGCTCTTAGCATCACCACCCTTTATCTCAATATGCTCTCCGTCAACATAGAAATCAGCATCTACTATAGCTGCCCTAATCTGATCAAGTGCATCGTTCTCATACTTAGTAGCCTCATCCTGCTGGTTTCGGATAATATCCTGAACAGACTTAGGGAGCTGTGCTACATTTCTAGTCTTAACATACTTTCTGATCTTCAAAGCATTTTCAATGGACTCATAATACTTGCTATCACCAAGAACTACGATAGCTTGGTTCTTAGAAAAAGCCTGAAGTTTTAAAGGTGCCTTCTCTGTATCATCTGTAGCAACAGACATAATATTCAGCTTCATTCCTCCGGTTACGGAACCAATAGCTGTTCCATCAACATACTGATCATAAGAGAAGTCATAAATTTCATAACGGAACTTTTTCTTATCATAGATATCACCAAATACCAGATGACCGATTCTCTCAGTTATCTGGGCTGTATCTACAGAAGTGTCCTTGATTTCTCTTGCGATATCCTGCTCTTCATCTGTAAGGAAGCTGTATGTGTTACCGGATCTTCCGATATAGTTCTGATTAAGAAGTCTATCAAGAGAAGCACTGACTTCTTTACGCATGTTAATCTTATCCATACGGATATCATCAGCCATAAGAATGACGATTGTATCCAGTGTGGATTTGATATCATTGTCAAGATAGCGGATAAGATACAGAAGTTTTAATACATTCACATCCTGTGGTTCAATGCCTCTCTTCTCATCTGCTGCTCTCTCACATCTCTCGATAACTCTTCTTATTGCTCCATCAAGGAATGTGTGAACAGTATCATAGAAAAGATAGAAAGGAGCCAGGGCATATTCATCCTTACCTTCAATCTTCTGTGCTGCTTCCTGGAATCCGGAAAGCATAGAACGCTCACCACCTGATAGGTGTTTACCGGCATTTCCATGTTTTCTGATTTCGGAGAATACCTTCTGCATCAAAATGAACTGATAAGGTACAAACGGGAAGTTTCTCACAAAATCTCCGTCTGTTTCATATCCTCTGATGTCAAGAAGCGCATCATCTTTATTAAACTGAAGCAGGTTACGAAGTACAGAATCATTCGCATTGTATACTTCTGTCAGTTTCTTTTCAGCATCACTGTTCTTAGCAAGGATTCTCTTCTGGATAACTTCATCAGCAGATGATGAAGAAAGCGAAAGTCTTGTCTTGAAACGTGCCTGAATTCTTGAAAATTCATCCTGACGAGTCTTGATGATTTCATCAAGAGCTTCCTGTCCAGTGCAAACAACCCATACCTTTCCTTCGCATTCAGAACCAATCTTCTCTACAAGTGACTGAAGGTTAATAAGGTGGTCTGTGTTAGAACCGATATACTGTCCAACCTCATCAATCATAAAAAGAAGACGGAAGTTCTCCGGCTTACTGTTTACATATTCTTTAATCTCAGATACGAGCTGAGCAATAGACATCTCGACTGTCTCTGTTCCATTGAACCAGTTACGGGCAGACTCTTCACTCATGCCAAGTACTTCTTCAAGAGTTGCTACGATGTCATCCTCAAAGAATGCAAATGCATCACGGGTGCTAAGCCAAGACTCACCGTTTTTCTCTTCAAACACTTTACGGAACTGTTCAGTCTTTCCCTGCTTTTCAATAAACTGCTCCAGCTTCGCAACCTTTAGATCTTCTCCATAGAAACCAAGGTAGTTGTAGAACATCTTAGCAAATACACGTAATACTGCTGTAGCATCTTTGTTGATAGATCCCTCGATATCAATGTTAAAAAGGATGGTATCTGTCTCTCCTTTTGTAGCCTTGTCGATAAGCATAAAGGTGGCAGGATCATCCTCGAATTTATTACGGAATCTCTCGACAGTCTTAACTCCATCCACTTCCTTATTGGCAAGGATATATGACAGAATCTTCAGGAAGTGAGATTTACCACTTCCAAAGAAACCCGATATCCATACGCCGATATCAGCTGTCTTCTCATCAAATGATTCCCCATAATTATTGAAAAAGGTAATGAAGTGTTTCTTCAGTTCCTTTGTGATTACATACTCATTTAATTCCTGAATCAGGACATCATTAGCGTCCTGATCTACTTTTACAACGCCATTGATTTTACGATCAATGTCATCCTTGAACATCTGTTGAATCTGCATTATGTACCCTCCATTAAATTGCATTAAAGGCTCTGTAATAGCCATTAGGTGTAAGCTTATTAAATAGTTTCAGTTCTCTTCCGTTAAATGTCCCCGGGTACATAACCAAGATCGGTATATCCGGTACTTCTGGCTGAATTGCTTCCAGCAAATCATGAACTCTAGCAAATGGGAATACCTCGCCAACACCTGTCAGCAGAAGTACATCTCCAAGCTCCTGTGTTTCTGGTTTTATCTTTTCTACAAATGCTTTGTTGTTAGCAAATTTTATGATCTGGTCTTTAAGGAACTTCTTGCCTTTCTTCTCTTCCATAGATGCAGCTGCTTTAGTAATTCTCTTTTCATCACATATCTCTAAAAGAACCTTATATAGATTCTTCTCAATCACATGAGATGTAAGAGACTGATCTGATATCAGCTGCTCAGTGAAATACCTCACCGCCATCTCATCTGCTGGATCATAGCAGAAGATGTGTATATTCACTTCGTTGCTTAGTCCATTTCCCTTTAAGAAATCTTCTTCCTGAATCCTGGTCTTCAATTTATCCAGACGCTCCAAAATATCACTCATAAAATTCTCCTTGTGTAGCATTTAGAAAAAGCAATTAAAAGCCGGAAGTGCTACTTCATCATTATTTGCCCTTATGGCATTTTCCAATTCTGAACTGATAAGTACAGGATTGAGCTTTGTTGCTCTCGGTCCGTCTATATATTCATTCTCTATCAAGATTTTATTAAGCACCTGTTTGAGCTTCTGCACCGTTGAATCAGCCCACGATGCTACCTCATCATCCTGTTCCTGTAGTCTCATAAAGAAAACATTCAGATCCATCTTGCCATATGATAAATCCTGTTCCTCGAACTTCTTGCCTATGACAGTTATCATGTAATCCCACACCAGACGATATTGCTTCATCATGGCATAAAGACAAGCCTGCTTGGCAACCTCGACCGGGCTATGTGCTATAACTCCTATTAGCGTCATATCATCAAGGCAATGCAGTCTCTTTATGCATACTCCTGCTATGTTTTTTATCATGCGCTCTGTTGGGAACTGAAACAGATTCTCTTCCGCAACTTTACTGATTATCTCATCATCAGATAATCCTTCATCAACAATAAGCTTCGCTACCACCTTTGATTCATGAAATAAAAACTGTTCTCTGGTAAGTGCACCACATCCCTTATAGTCACTCAAGTCCATCACCTACTTTTTCTCTCTCGTAATGAACAAGATCGCAAAAGTCACAGTCAAGCTTATCGCAAATTTTCTCTAACACAAGCATAGACACAGGCTCTCCTTTGCTCATTTTGGCAATAGTTCCACTGCTAAGCTTTACCTCGTTCATAAGATCAGTCTTGTTCATATTTTTGTCGATTAGTAATTTCCATAGTCCGTTGTATGATATAGTCATTCCAATGAAACCCTTTCTACAAAAGCAATTTTCGCTCATTGCTCCCTTAACGCTCTTAACGCAACATAATGATATTATACTATATACATAAAGGTGACTCAATTAACTCTCCCATATTATCTTTACATTCTTGAAGAATATATTCTCCCGTTCCATCACTATATGAAACAATCATTTTTTCAAACCCTCAACAATCCCTCAATTATCATTATTCCATATTAGCTGTCCATTAATCCGGACTTATAAAAAACAGGCCACACAATTTGTATAGCCTGCTTTTATGATTTTATTATGATGCATCCTGCTCTACTTCAGCTTCCTCATCATATTCTTTATTCTCTTTTTTCTTCTTCCCAGTTGCTTTCACCGAATACAACTTACTCCATTGCAGCCCCGGTTTCATACGCTTGTTATATACCACCAGCATAGCCTCTGCAAATCCCAGCGATCCCGGTCGTCTCTCCTTCGCATTCTTGGTGATATCCTTGACAGATACAACCCCAAGCTTTTCCTTGAATGTAGTCTCCTTGAGTTCATCCCCAAAGCTGTTCAGAAGCCTCGCCACCCCGTTCATCATATTTGCTGAGAAGGACTTCTGCTCACCTTCCCAGGTCATAATGATCAGCCTGAGCACTCGATCCAGGACATCATATCCATATTTATCATAAATATTTTCCAGGGCTCCGACAGCACATATGCCTCCAACTCCGGCTGACGGAAGTATTTTTAGTTCATAGGACTCCACAAGTCCCTTGATCAGAAGCTCCTTATCATTACCCGCCTCACAATTTGCATTAAATATCTCATATGGTGACAGGGCTTTGACATTCTTCATCTGATTAGCAAAGATATCTGCTTCTTCGTTGTATTCCAGATCATCATATATCATACACCAGACTGGTGTTTCCCTGCTCTCTGATACCATGGCTATTATTTCCGCAGTATGCTGTCCGTTGAATACATAGTTAATTCCGTCTCTTCTGCTGACCTTTATGGGATTGACCTGGTTTATGTCAAAATTGGCAGCCGCTCTTCTTACATGCTGCATCGAGAGGTTACGCTGATAATCCTGATTCGACACAAGATCCTTTATAGGGATAAGCTCAAAATGCACATTGGGTACAAAATCATTATATTCTTCGTTCATATTAGCCTGTCCTTTCTTCCAGAGAACACTGAATCTTCTCAATCATGTGATTCAACGAAACCAATTCTTTGGATAACCGTATACGCGCCTTAGTCGTGATCTTCGTAAAATCAGCAGTTTTATTAACCCTCTCTATCGATGATACCCATGATCCTATAGTCATACATAAGCTGTTTACTTCAGAATCCGGATCGTATGCGGGCATCTGCCTGATAGTTCCCGCCTTAGGTACCCGTTTTTCCACCTCACGTTTAGCTTTTGGCAGTGAATTCTGTATTCTCAGGTAATTCCATTTAATCTCGTTTCTGATATCCTGAAGTGTAAGCTTTTCCAACTTATCATTTTCTACTGCCTTGGCAATGATCCTTATTTCTTCTCTTCGCAGCCTCGACAATTCCACCACATTTTCATGGGACACCTTCACCTTCCCCAATAAAATATGTTTTGCAAATTCATTATCTGTATCAAAAATGATGTCCATGGCTGCAGCATAATTACTGTATTTCTTCACTGTTCCACCTGAAATACCAAGTTTAAGCCCCAGTTCATCAGAAAGCCGCCCTTTCATCATCGATCTTTTAAAAACATCCCGCTTCTCAATTAGCTCCTTGTAATGATACAGCTCTCCAATCAGGTATTTTCTGTATTCTTCACACAGATCATCCCTCTGAAGCTCTTTTGTGCAGATATAGTAGGCGGCACTGTTTCTGCCATTAAAGCAATAAATTTTTATCGTTTCCTTTATCCCATGCTGCTTGCACAGTTCATACTTTTCCTTGTCATTGAGATGCATGTGCTTCCAGACATGCACTACTCTCCCATCTTTATTTTCCAATATTGAAGTAAGGAGCTGCTGCTTTGCTTCCTTGGAATATGGTTGAACATAGCGCTCGAAAATAGGATCCAGACTATAATTGCTCTGATTATTATTTTCCATATGTTTTCCCTTTACAGGTCATCCTGCCTTTCTACAGCCTCAGCATTTTCCATTCTGAAAATTGCCACATTACCATTAAAACTCACCCCCGGTATGCAATACGTCGAATTCCCATCATTGCACTCTATTAATTCAGCCAGCCTATGAACCAAAACCTTGCTATAAAACTCGCAGTCTCCATCATCGTCATAATCTATCCTGTGAACATCCTTCATAAACTTATGATATTTTCTGATAGCTATGACCGCACTTGATGGATTAACCAGTATCTGTATAAATTCAGGTTTCCCCAAGCTCCGTAACGTCTGCTTGTGTATCCGGATCCTGTTCTTCCTCAGATCCAGCGATATCGCTATCGGCATCGTCTTCATGAGGCCTTCCTCCCTTCTCTTCTTCATCCCTCTCAATACAGAACACTGTATACTCATTGAATATGCTTATCTGAACAGTATCCTGATGCTCTGTGGCAGGAACACCGAACTGATTCTTCCAGCTTTCCGGGAACAGCGCCTCCCTTGTGTTCACTTCCTCGCCAGCCTTTTTCTTCCTATAGGTCTTGGCATCATTCAGATCAAAAACAAAAACCTGATCCGTCGCCGTCCTGATAAGCTTTCCCAGAACCTGATACTTATAATTTGCACTCCAACCCATAAGCCTTAATACTTTTGCATAGAAAATCTTACATGTAATCTGCCTTGGCTTTCTTTTTGCTAAGTTCTCTCCCGTTGCCCATCTGAGAGAGTCCTTCGTATCCTCAGTGCATGGCCTTACAGCTAGTTTCTTCTTTTCAGGATTAACCAGGAACTGAACATATTCCACATTCGGAAGTTTTCTAAGACACGCCACATTTACATATACCTTTTCATTATTCAGTGTTACTGAGGGTTCAAAAAGATGGGCAAAGAATTCCTCCCTTACAACTTCAAAACCTTCATAAGAAAACTCCTCTACAGTCTCTTCTCCCACATGTGCATTTTGTTCTTTCTTTGATATAGGTTCTTCTTCCTTAGCATTTTCAGTATCCTTGTATTCCTGAGATACCATATCCATTAAAGGAAGCGTCTCCTGCTCCATTACTGTAATCTCTTCACTCATTCCCCACTCCTATATCCCCAAGAATCTTTGTAATATTCCTGGCTGCCTCCTGCTGCGATGTTACATTTGTTCCCGTAGCCTTGAACAATTCACCATCTTTATCAACTTCCCAATCCTGATCTTCAGGCTCCACTTCATCAAAAAGTGCTGTGCTTTTGTAATAATCATCTCCGAAGCTATTGACCCACTTTGTAGGATAAGCCGGGATTTTTTTACCCTTTTTCTTTGGCTGCGCATCCCCATCAATATTTTCATCTGTCTCTGACTCAATTTCGTCATCATCATTTATTGCATTTTCATCAACATATAAGACAGCTTCATTTGCGTTGAAGATCAGAACCGACTCCCCATCCTTACGATGCAGATGTCCAAGAATCTTGTAACTTGCATCCTTTCTCCATCCAAAGATTGTGAACAGAACCGGTAAAAAAGAGGCTCCGCTAATTGTTTTTTTAACAAGTTCCCCTTCACGTTGTCCGCTCCATACAAAATAGTTCTTTGACTGGGCAACTGCTTTTCGGACTCCCAATATCTTCTTTCCGGGATGCACAAAGATCTCTATCCTGTTTGTTCTGTCCATCTTCTCTATAGCACTTTTATTGAAAGTCATATGTGTACTTGTCATGGTTAGCGTAGGTTGTCCTGTCACAGACATGAACTGCGTTCTTACCAGCTCATATCCCCTAAGATCGAAGTTCCCCTTTTCAACTCCAATCTCAAGTGGCTTTGCAGGTACCTTATACATATCCCCGTCAACGCTGTCACTGGCCATGTAATAATCTTCTTCACCAAAACCAGCCCATCTGGGATGTATAGAAACAAATCCTTTAAGTATTCCTGCAACAATCACCCTCATCTCAGGAAAATAGCCTTTGTTTCCGTATTTGGCATTCCGGAGGAGCTTTTGTACTGCAAAGAAATCCTCTCTTGAAATAATGGCTTCATGATGGTTCTTTCTTCTGTACTGGTTTCTGTTATGCCGGTTCTTCTTGCTCTTATGATCCAGGTAATTTGGTGTATAGGTTTTCCTAGCAAGGACATCACCGCAATACCTTTCATTAGTCAGGATCTGCTGTATTCTGCTGGAAGACCAGGTACTATTTCCTTTCTTAGTGAGTCTCTCAAGCTGTGTAAGTGCATCTGCAATCTGCTGAGTTGTATATCCATAGAGATATGAGAAAAATATAAGACGAACAGTTTTTGCTTCTTCCTCATTGACTATCAGATTTCCTTCATCATCATGGTCGTACCCTAGAAGCACCGGCGTTAAAAATATCCCTCGCTTGAATCTCGCCTCAATGGATGCATTTCCTATTTCAGACTTTGTGTGACTCTCCTCCTGTGCCAGCGTAGCTATAAAGGAAAGTGCCATCTCAGAATTCTCATCAAGAGTGAATATGTTTTCTGTCTCAAAGAACACACCGACCGGAGGATCCAGCGTCTTTAGCTGCCTCACATAACTTATGCAGTCCACTATATTTCTTGCAAATCGGGAGACACTTTTGGTAACAATGATGTCGATTTTTCCTTCATTACAGTGATTGATCATCCTGATGAAGTTGTCCCTGTGCTGCAGCGAAGTGCCGGAAATACCTTCATCTGCATATATATCAACAAGATCCCAGTTAGGCTTTTCATTGACCATGTCTTCATAATGGTTCTTCTGAAGCTCATATGAAGATGTCTGGTGAGGATCATCCGTCGATACGCGAGCATAAACCGCTACACGTTTATGTACTTCAGATTTATAAAAATCCTCCTTGGGCTTAGCCGGTATAACATCTATCAGCTCTTCATTGACACCTTTATATCTTTCCCTGATCTTTTGTTTTATGGCATCTTCATCTTTGGATTTCTTGTCATTTCCCAACGCTGCTACCTCCCGACATCTCTCATTTGCGGCATTTAAGTACTCCGTAATATGAAAATAATATTAATAATGTTTTTTCACCACGTGCTGTAGGTTAAACTGCTCGTGCTATAGGTTAAGTTTTTGTATTTTTTTGCAAAAAAAAATGGCAGCCGTTTGGCCGCCACCTACTTTGTACTTACTATGTCCACTATTGAATCAAGATTATCAAGGAGTCTGCTCTGTTCATCCAGTGTATATTTTGATATCCGCTTTAAGAATGCTGATTTCAATTCCTTCACATTGGTCATGGTTATCGAGGCAGGATATATGAAATCATTCACAGTTACCCCTAGAACCTCCGCAATATCAGCCAGCTTATCTAGACTTGGTTTCTTCAAAGCTCTTTCCATTTCACTTATATATGCCGATGAGGTCCCAATGGCAAATGCCAGATCCTCCTGTGTAAGATCAAGTCTCTCACGATATTCTTTTATGCGTTTTCCAACAATTTCATAATCGATTTCCATATGTTCACCCACTCAATAATCAAAACAGTAGTAATAGCATTTCTTCTGTAAAGCTTATTTTGATCTTCAATGCAAATCAATGTTGCCGAGTATGTAAAAGGCTGCAAATTTATTGCAACCCCTTTTGTGAAATCATTTCTTTGCGTTCCATTTTGCTTTGTTTATTTCCTTCATCCGCCTGCTGGCATCCTCCCTTGATTTCTGAGAATTCTGCGCAGGATTATGAAATCTGACATAACCTTTAGGAATCTGATAGTATTTATCAAATCTGGTTTCCTTTGTCAGCGCATAGAGTTCCGGGTACCTGGTACATAACTGATCAAGCCTCTTCATCACATCCGGATCCCTGGTATAGACAATCGCAAAAGGCTCTTCCTTGTTCCAGTTAACAATGGTTTCACATTCGATTTTTAAAAGTTCGTCCATAACTAACCTCCAGGACACAAATTTGACCTCCAAAACATCGTCAGCTGATGATAAAATGACACCCCAAAAAGTTCGGATGGACTATTCCTCCACCAGCAATTTCAAAATACATTTTCATCGTCAGCTGACGATAGTTTTTACATTGCCATCTCCATATCTTTCTTTGGTTTGACAACTTTAACCTCTGAGTGTTCTGCTCCCTTTGCAGAGACATGCTTATCCATGAAGTTCTTTTTCTCCTTACCAATTTCATCAATGCCAAGTTCGGCATTGATTTCCTTGATAAGACCTGATGCAGTTTTCTTTATGGTCTCCATGGAAGCTTTAAGCTCTTTTGCATCTTTGTCCTGACTCCAGGAAGCGATATATCCGAATGAATACTCAGAAGTATCTATTCCATAATGCTGACATACAACATATGCTACAGACTCCGCGATCTGCTCAGCATCATTGCGGGTTCTTTTCTCCAGCCCCTCCGCTGCTATTTTATCCTTATCATCCAGCCTGCTGTGGACCTGTTCATGGATCAGCGTCTTGATGGTCTGTACCTCAGACATTCCTTCGTTGACCACAATCTTTTTCTCACTCATATTGTAGTAACCTTTTACGTCACCTGGAATCTCATGGTACTCGATCGGCACAACAGAAACCGCAGTAAGTGCAGCGATCATCTTTTCATAATCTTCCACATTACCGCCAAGTTCCCTGCATCCAATGGTCGGAAGCTCTTTTCCGTCCGTATCTGATACATCAAATACAGTTGTGACTTTGAACCCTGACATCTGGTATTCCGGTTTTTTCTCTGCCTGGGCTTTCTGATAATCCTCAAGAGTCTGTCCCGGTGCAAGTATAGGGATCATATTTTCTCTGTTTGGCTCTTCTGCCTTTTTGACTACAGGAGAAATGATCTTGATTCCCTTTGCACCTTTCTTTACATATCTTCCAAAATTTCTGTTCCAGGCCTGGTACCCGGCTACAAGAGTTGCATCAGGTCTCTGCATGGCTATGAGCAGGGTATTGTTGAAACTGTAAGTGTGAAACTTAGACATTGTGGTCAGATATACCTTATAGTTTTCAGAATTAAAAAGATCCCGGAGTCCCTGTTCAAGTTTCTCCGAGATCTGGTCCATTTTGGATTTCTCATAATCTTCAGTCATAACGCTCCCCCTTTCAGCATATTCTTGTAGTCAAAGATCACACCTCAAAGGTTACGTCCTCACCAATCTCCAGGCTTTGAAGAACATTCTCCTGTAATCTTTCTCTAAAATCCTTTGTCACAGGATAAGCGATGTCCTTGAACTGGGCCTTTCCGTTTTCATCTGTGGTCTTCATCTTATAGCTGGGCATCGAGATAAAAAGATTCCCGGCCTTGCTCTCCACGATGGAAATATTTCTTACAGCAAAGCTGCCTCCAAAGGTTACTGTCGCAACTCCCCTTACTCCGTTTGTTGTCTCCTCAAGTGCTCTTGTTCTGATATCAATTCTCATGACTTTTGTCTCCCCTCATTTTGAAAAATAGTTTGTTTGTGTTTTCAGCTTTTTTGAAAAGCTCTGATGATCTTTTTCTTCCTGGCTGTTACCCCGGGACGACCACAGCCTCAGGCTGGGTCGCATGCAAGCAGTGCATTTGTCGGGCAAATGCGATTTCTGCTTTTACAACGAGGTCTCCGACCTCGAGCTGCGGCTCTGCTTCGCCTTCGCCTTTTCTCTCTCTTCTGCCTTCTCACGCTCCAGCAGAAGTTCGAGGTTCTTCCTTGCAATAAGGAAGTCCTTTTTCTCTTTCCGCATGCGTACATACTCCTGAAAATCAGTTTTATTTACAGCAAGGAGCTCGCCGTATTCATCGCGGAGTTCCTTCATTTTGGGAAGCTTTCCGCTGGAAACAGTATCAAAGATCTTCTTCGCTGCTTTGTGTCTTTCGATCTCATCCTCATGTTCGGCATAGAACTTTTTACTGTATCCGCACTTCCTGTATTCGGTATAAACTGACCTGGTCTTGGAATAGTCTATGATGGCTTTCTGTAATTCCTTGTTTTCCTTCATGGCAGTGTTACGGGCTTTTATCTTTTCATTCAGGACATCGATATCTGCTTCCATGGAATCCGTCTTTTTTACAAGTTCCTCATAAGAGGAAATGCCATGTTCTTCCAAAAACAGAAGCACCTTGGCACGCTGCTTTAGGTTGAACTTCCTCGCCCAGTTTTCATATCCCCTGCCCTTTCCCTCGCGCATCTTTTTCTCGATATCAACAAGGAAGCTTAGGCTGTTCTGATCAAGGGCGCGATTCCCGGAGCGATGCCTTTTACTGTTTTTGTTTCTGATATTTTCTTCATATCTGCTCTGAATCACTGAGAGATTATTCTCCAGACAGAGAATGTCGGATATTCTTGAAAGTGCCAGTCCTGAAAAATAAAAATTCCTGAACCTGCTTTTTCCATCGATGGATACGGAGTTGAAAACGATGTGATTATGGATATGGTGTTTATCCGTATGCGTGGCAACCATGAAAGCATGCCTTCCTTTTGTGAAGCGCATTGCGAGATCGTACCCTATCTCATTTGCCTTTTCAGGAGTGATCTCCCCCGGCTTAAATGACTGTCTTATCTGATAGGCGATAACATCTTTTTTATGCGGTCTTCTTACATTGTCCTCATAGATTTTTCTTGAAAGAAGGAATTCACCGACGATTGTTTTGGGATCACAGCCGTAGGTGCTGATATACTTTTCATCCTCAGTCTTCTTCTCATCCCTGACATAATCAATGCAGCGCTTAAGGCACTGGGTAACAGATTTTGTCTTAACATGATGAAGTGAAATAAGCCTGGTTGCTGCCATGATCGGTCCCCCTTCTTTCGTTTTCCCGGCAAATCGAGTAGGAGGCTACCCATCAGGTGAGTAGCCGACCTCTCACACCACCCGGCATACCGTCCGGTACCAAGGCGGTTCCTTTAGTTTTCAACAGACTTTCAGATAATAGTCAAGCATGGACGTGTATCCGAGTTTGACTATTATTTTATTTGTAAGGGCTACGGAAAGCATCTGTGCCGCTCTCCAAGTGCCTTTTCTTGTATTGGCAAGCATATTCACCTGCCACTCCTCGATTTTCAGTGCTCTCAGCATCTTATATCTCGTTCTGACTTTCTTCCATTGCTTCCAATAGACGGCTCTAATTCTATGTCTAGCCCATGAGTCTGTATTCTTGAGAAGATTCTTCATGTCAGCAAGGCGGAAATATACAATCCATCCTTCCACATACTCACGATATCTCTTTTCACGTTCAGCATTGCTTATGCCTTTATTTCTATCAGTTAGCTCTCTGATTCTCTTTCTCATCTTCGTAACTGACTTTGGGTGTACTCTAAAACGGCATACATGCTTGTAGATGTAGAACCCGTATCCGAGGTATTTAACATCTCTGATATGCGCAACTACTGTTTTCGCCCTGTTTACTTTAAGGAAGAGTTTCCCTTCAATATATGCAACTATGTTGACCATGGCTCTCTGAGCGCTTCTCTTGCTCCTGCAAAAAATCATGCAGTCATCCGCGAATCTTACGAACCGCAGGCCCCTGCGCTCCAGTTCCTTGTCCAACTCGTTAAGCATGACATTACTAAGTAATGGACTGAGGGGTCCACCCTGAGGCATACCGATTTCTGTTTTCTCGAACAGTCCGTTTGCCATAGCTCCTGCATTCAGATATTTATGAACGAGAGATATAACTCTGCCATCCTTTATGGTACGTGACAATACCTCTATCAACTTGCTATGACCGACGGTATCAAAGAACTTTTCCAAGTCCATATCCACCACATACATATATCCATCATTGACGTATTTCTGGCATTGTCTGAGGGCATCATGCTGTCCTCTTTTGGGTCGAAAGCCAAAACTGCTCTCTGAGAACTGTGGCTCAAAGATGGGCACGAGTTCCTGCGTTATTGCCTGCTGTATGACTCTGTCTACAACTGTCGGAACTCCCAACTTTCTATACTCACCCTTTGTTTCTTTGGGTATCTCTACCCTGCGGACAGGGTTGGGCTTATATTTCCCATCCTTTATCTTTTGGATTAGCTCGTTACTGTGTTCTTTTAGGTAGGGCAGAAGTTCATCCACCTGCATTCCATCAATTCCACCTGCGCCGCCATTTGATTTTACTTTCTTATAAGCCTTATTCATGTTGTCTTTACGCAAAATCAAGTCCAGTAGATTGTCCATCCAAAAATCTGTGATGACACCGCTCTTTTCAGTAATCCTAGCGTAGTCGAACACTCCTGCATACTCTTCCTGTTCCGCAGTAGCCATTTGCAGGTAGTCTTCAATATGAAGTTGTCTGTTCTCAAACCTACTTTCGGTTACATTCATTGCTTGTGTCTCCTAAAAGTTCAGTCCTTCCCACGGCGCCTATAGTCGCCATGGTACTACGACCTCTGCTGACTTCTCATCATTCGTTGTTACTCACGGGCTTCATACTCTGTTTCCTCCCGCTGACGAGACCTCCCCGAGTACCACACGTTTCTTTCACTCCATGCACCAACCATATTTACTATGCGCGGTTCCGTACAGTTATTGGGCTTTGACTTGTCTAGCAGTCTTACCCCCA
The DNA here is from genome assembly GCF_000424265.1 of Butyrivibrio sp. WCD3002. GTDB lineage: Bacteria > Bacillota > Clostridia > Lachnospirales > Lachnospiraceae > Butyrivibrio. Next base: position 148,583 of record NZ_AUJO01000007.1, on the reverse strand, counting down.
AAGCAGCATAGCCTCATATATAGTTTCTGTCCGTATGGTCGGAGATTTGCCTACACCTTCCTTCAGATTCCCCTCGCGTTAACGTGGTCATTGCCACGATAGGACACCCTTGGTGTTCGGCTGTGCCCTTCCCACTGTCGGGCGGGCTAGGGACTTACACCCATTAGAAACGTGCGCCGTCGGGCGCACTAGAAAAAGCAGCCCATATTTATGAAAAATACAGACTGCTTTTATAGCCATATCCATTGTCTTCAGTTATCAGAAATCCTGGTAAAGCTCCACCGCCATCTCGATCAGATGCTCACAAAGTCCAATGGCGAGCATCGCTGCCATTACCATCATCCCTGCAATGAAGGTCATCACCACTCCAAAGATGCAGTGGGTCGCAAAGCAGTAGATGATAAGGATTGTCCCGACAAGGAACATCATCCCTGCAACAAATCCAGAGATATTCACAAACATCTTTGCAAACATGTTTGCCGTGAACACCATAAGGAATAACGGAAAAAGCAGAACCTTCAAAACAATTCTCATCATACCCATCGCTTTACCTCCAGTCTTTAAATCATGCCAACTGCGATTCCTCGGAAAACAAATATCCGTTCCTGATATGATAATGATAGATTTGAAAAACTTATCTGCCAAGTTTGTCATTTAGGAAGTTCTTACATATCCATGCTTTATGTCATTTATCTGATCTGCGAAAAAGCTATCATCATGTTTTTTGTATGCTCCCAGATTTCATCAAGTCTCTTTTTCAGATCTTCCATATCTGCAGCATATACATCTCCGAAAGCATTTGCCTTTTTCGCATACTGGTTAAGATTGTTGGAACACATGCGAAGGAGATACACGATCTCACTAAAGTCATCCGTCTTTAATCTCACACAATACCCGTCCAGCATCATCTTCCTGATATACATGCTCATGCTGCTGACACCGACCTCATCCATCTTGGCGATAAGTCTTGCATATTCCTCATCTGTCAATCTGACAGTAACTTTGTGCGTGCGCTCTTGCATGTCTTCTCTCCCCTGCAATCCTCTCAGCCTCTTCAGCTTTTGCCTTTGCTTCCTCATACTCCCTGGCTTTTCTTCCGGACAGCTCCGTGTCATCACCTTCCAGGATCCTGTCCAGATCTTCCAAAAATTCCAAAGCCCAGGCAGGCACAACTCTCAGATCATCCTCTTTTATTTCAGGAACCGAGTTGATCACTCCGTCAAAGTTATTGTCATTACCTTCGACTGCATCCTCCACAGTTTTGAGATAATTCTTTTTCGAATGGATAGTATGCTGTTCAAGGATGGACTCTTCTTTTTCTGTAAGTTCCTCTTCCTTGTTCAGCCTGTCGTTTGCTATATCAAGTCCGCTCATGCCAGCACTCCTTTCGCTTTTTTGTAGTTCTCCAGTTTCTGAAGAACTGATTCCCTGCCATCCTTTTTACCGTGTTTTATCAGCTGTTTCTTTTTTTCCGCTGCTTTCTTTCTGGCATCAATAACCTCACCCATCCTGAAGCTGTAGCTTGAAAGACGGTTTGAGATGATGTCCACTTTTTCCTCTGCAGTCATCGGCATTCTTACATCTGCTTCCACCATGATGATTCCCTCCTCTCATGAAAACAGCTGCAGATCAAAGCATCTGCAGCCGCTTTTTTTTCAGGACAATTCATGGGATTCTTATGAATCTCTAATGGCACTGCCCTTTTAATATCCTGATTACTCTTCAGAGTCCTCATGCTCTTCTGGCATACTGTCGAGTACACTCTTTTCCTCTTCCTCCTGGAAATCCTCATCAGGATCTTCCTTTTCCTTCTTTATGAACTCGTCCTTATTGGAGTAAATATAAAAGCCACCTGCACCAGCCATGAGTATCAGTATCACAATGAGAGCCGCTTTGGATCCTCCCTTCTTAGGCTCCTCAGGTTCGGGCTCAGGCTCCTCTTCTTTAGGCTCTTCCACCACAGGAGCAGGTGTGACCTCTTCATCAGTTTCACCCTTCAGTTCCTTTATCTCATCCTCATCAAGAAGTGACAGGATATCCCTCTCATCAACAAGATTAAGGAAATGAACTGTATTCTCACCCTGATCATCACGGTCGATGATGATATAAAAGATATTTCCGTTCTTCGTCGTGACAGTGATGAACTGCTTTCCGCTCTTTTCAGGACTGCCATAGTCATCAACTATGGTAAGGTTTCCCTCGGGAGTAAGAGGTCCCATCTCCTCTTCCGGTTCCTCCGCAGGCGGATCGGGTTTCTCTTCCTCAGCTTCTACAGCCTCCGGATCAACAAAGGCTTTTGCAGTGATGTTATTGCCTGTAATACAGAACGCTGTCAGCGCAAACACCGCTGCGCCAAATATAAGTATTTTAGTCTTCAGTTTCATCTGTGATCTCCTCCTCATCGTTATTAACTATCTCTCCCACACTCTTATCCCCGGGCATGTTCCCCTTTGTGTAGGCGATAAGCTTCTGTAATTCCGCAGGAGTGATGTCGGCTGCCTTCATCATTTCATGGACGGCAGTCTTTTCCTCCTCCTGACATTTCTTTTCAAGAGCCCTGACCTTTGCATCAGCCTCGGCTCTTTTCTCTTTGGCCTTCGCAAGTTCGGCCTTGTATCTGTCTAATCTCTCAAACATGTCTCCCCCTTCTGGCAGCTGCTTTTCCATTTAAGGCAAACGCCCGTAGCATAAAAAGTGATTCTGCCAGTACTTTGTATTTACCGATGCATAGGAAATGGGATTTCCGCAGTGTATCATCATGCCGTCCCCGACATAGATTCCCACGTGGCTTGCACCGGGTGTATCATAGGTTCCCTGGAAAAAAATAAGATCCCCCGGCTTTGCTTCTTCCGGTGAGATCTGTGTACAGAATTTCCTCAGTCCCTGTGCAGTTGTCCTTCCCACGTGCCATCCCGTGTGATTGAGCACCCAGCATACAAATCCCGAACAGTCAAAGCCTGTCGTGGGATTGCTGCCTCCCCAGACATACGCTCTTCCAAGATACTTTTCAGCTTCAGCTATCATCGCTGCAAACTGCTGGTCAGTGAGTGCTTCTCCCGGAACATGATACTCATCATCATCTCCGTCTCCGTAGATATCCTCAAAGAGATATTCCTTGTTACCACGGGTATACAAGAGAAGTTCGTAATGCTTTTTCTGTTTATCCGTCATACCCGAGTGCTCAATGACATGATCAAGTCCCTTGTTATCGAGCTTTACCTTCAGGATCTTTACTGTGTACTGCTCATCAACCTCATAGGTATACTGCTCATAGTACCCGCCATCAGCGTGGTTTTGATCCTCCACCCACCTTAGTCCTATCTTCTGGACTTTCCTGGTCCTTGTCTCCTGTCTCTCCGAATAGGTGAGCTTGTACTGCTTTTTGAAGATCTCCTTAATGATGTTCTTCATGTCCTTCCGTTTGTAATCGTCATACTTGGCGGTAAGGAAAGCTGCAAGCTGATAGGGATCATGTCCTGTCTCATCAAGCTCGTACTCGTATTCATCATATCCGGGATAAAGCTCCGGGGTCTTTGAAATGGTATCTTCAAGATCTTCCTCGAGTTTCCGGTAATCCTTTTCAACGCCTTTGATATCCTCATCGTAGGCACTGTAGGATGATGTCGCACCACCATCGTTCATGGCAGGCATAACAAGTGCGCAGCTGGACATAAGGGTACACAGCATGATTATCATGAGCATTATGATGATTATCGCCACAAAAAGCTTGGGATTTTCCTCAACAAAGGCAACAATCGCTGCTGCAATGTCACTGAGTTTTTCTGAGATCTTCTCAGCTATCTCTTCCAGCGTTGTAAGACCGCCTCTTGCTGCCTCACGCTCCTTCTCCCTCTCATAATAGGATTTCCTTCTCTTCTTTTTCTGTGCTGCCCTGGACTTTGGATTTGACCCGTCCTTCGGATTCTGCTCGTTGGAATTCTTCCTTTCTTCCCTGTGCTCACGCTTAAGCTTCCTGCGGTATACGCTCTCATTAAACCTTCTGCCGGCTTCTTCCGTGGCCCGAATTCCTTCACGGATTGCATCATCACCTGAATTGTCATCGTCTGTTCCGTCAGGTGTACAGGCACTTCCAACAACACTTGTGGCTGCAGACGCTGCAAGACCGGCTGCTCCGATAACACCATGAGATATGCCCGAGGTAGTTCTCCTCATAGCATCAAGCCTTGATCCGGGAGTGCCTGAAGTGCTCTTGCCAAATACATGGCTCGCCACAACCTCAGCCTGATATACATTGGACTTCTCAGCTTCAGATGAATTCATGAATGATATATGATCAGCGAATTCCTTATGGGATTCGTCTGTAATCTGTGACATATTTCTGGAATAGTTATCCTCCTGTATATGTCTGTTCTCCTCAATCATCTGCGCCTTTACACCAAGAAGCTCCTCAGACTCTTTTCTTCCTTCAAGAACTTTCTTCCTATGCCTTGCACGGAGTCTCCGTTTTTTAAGTTCCTCTTTGGATATATCAGTCGCATCCATCTCAGTAATTTTGAGCGGATCACCTATGATATCGCCATCCTGACTTTTCTGAACGCCTCTGCCATGATTAAGCTTTTTCCTGTATTCAGCCTTCAGGGAGGACTTCGTGCGAAACTTACTCCTGTAATACTTTCTGTCATTCAAGTTTTTATGCTCCCTTCTCTTCCTTATACTGTGCAATCTCATTCGGTTTGGTTGTAAGTATTCGGTACAGCTCTATGTCTGTAGGGAAATGGTCTGCAAACGGCAGTATCACGTTTCCAAAAAATAACAGCCCTTCACCTTCACCCGCCTGGGTTACGTATGAGAGCTGATGGTCACTGATGCCAAGTTTTCTGGCAAGTATATTTCTGTCTCCTGTCGCCTGGTTCAGCATATATATGAATTCGCAGTTCTCCAGGATATTCTCTATCTCAGGAGACGACAGGAGGTCCTTGACGTTCTGCGTGATTGCTGTCGGTATTCCGCCCCACTTACGGAATCGCTTGTAGATTTCCACGCTGTAGCTTGCGGTCTGCTTCTCCCTCAGGAGCAGGTGGAACTCGTCCATATAGTAACGTGTACTCTTTCCGGATTCACGGTTTGCTGAAACCCTGCCCCAGACCTGATCCTCAACGATCAGCATTCCAAGCTTCTTAAGCTGTTTTCCAAGCTCCTTGATGTCATAGCAGATGAATCTGTTATGGATATCAACGTTTGTCCTGTGATTGAATACGTTGAGGGAACCCTTTACATAGATCTCAAGTGCAGTAGCAACATTCCTGGCTTCAGGTTCACTCTGCTTTAACAGCTCATTGTACAGATCCTCCAGAATCGGCATGTTCTCAGGCCTTGGATCCTCAAAGTATCTGTTGTATATCTTATGGACGCATCTGTCTATGACGGTTATCTCTATTGGCATGAGGCCGTCCCTTCCTCCAAGGACAAGTTCGCAGAGGGACAGGATAAACTCAGCCTTCAGTGCTATGGGATTGTCATCGTCGGAATAGTTCTGGTTGATGTCCATGGGATTGATATACTGTGTGGAATTGGCACTTATCTTGATTACCTGGCCGTTGAATTTATGGACAAGCGGGGAATACTCTCCCTCAGGATCGCATACTATAATATCATCGTCCGTTGCGAGCATGACGTTTGCCATCTCACGCTTTGCTGAGAAGGACTTTCCCGAACCCGGTGTCCCAAGGATAAGTCCGTTGGGATTCTTCAGCTTCTTTCTGTCAGCCATGATAAGGTTATTTGAAAGGGCATTAAGTCCGTAATATAGTGACTCCTCACCCTCCTGGAAAAGCTCCTGGGTCGTGAACGGGATCATGATCGCTGAGCTTGATGTTGTCATGCCGCGCTGTATCTGGATATGGTTACGTGCAAGCGGAAGGCTGCTCATAAGTCCCATCTCCTGCTGGTAATCAAGTCTTACCAGAATGCAGTTATGCTTCTGTGCTATGCTCTTTGCCTGGAAAACATTATTCTCAAGCTCCCTCTCAGTCTTACCCGTATTCATGATAAGGAAGGTTATTAGGAACATTCTCTCGTTCTGTGACTGCAGCTCGCGAAGAAGTGCCTTTGCATCCTTACCATAGGTGGCAAGATCTGAGGGAATTATGTCCATGTCATACCCGGCTCTTACGGCCTTTTTCTGCTCCTCGATCTTGTTCCTGTCTAGCTCCGTTATCTTACGCTTGACGTTCTTTATAGCCTGATTCTGGTCAATTGACTGCATGTGTATACTGAGCACCTGCGATGAATCCATTGAAAGGAAATCTGCCAGCATCTCATCATTTATCTCGGATGCCGTTATCGAAAGGAAGCTCATCGCACAGTACATGTCTCCCATCTCAAAACTCTTTTTCTTCTGGAATGCAAAGCTGCTTGGAACGATGAAGTCCTTGGGACCAAGTCCTCTTTCACTGCACCACTTCCAATCAAACATGAACCTGTCATCATCTCCCATATGGAAAATGTCATGCATGAGCTTAAGACGCTCCTTGCCGTTTAAGGTATTTGCCATGACACCGAGATGCTTGAAGTTATTCATTATATCTATCTCGATATGGTTGAGCCTTGGCTTTGCCTCCCTTATGGATGATGCATGGATTCCGAATGTCAGGTACTTGGTCTTTGTAAGACCGTTGTTACCCTTTTCAAGCTGCCTCTTCAGTACATTTGAATACTGATCCCTTGTGACGTTGAATCCGTCCTTCCTTAAGGGTATCCTGATACTCTTTTCAAAAGCTGTTGCATCCGTACTTACGTTAAGAAATGTCAGCACGAACTCCACTGAACTGTCAAAGAAGTTCAGGAAACTGCACCACTCCTCAAACATGATTGTCTTGTCCTCATCCTGGGCGAGCTTGTAGTTGATGTCCTGGAACTGGATCGTCTTTGAATAGAAATCCCCTTCCTCCCTGCATATGCCGCTGGGAAACATCCTCTCAAAGGTCACGGATTCCTGGGCGGAGTGGGGAACATCGTCCGATTTCTTCGCATTATCAATGACCTTCTTTATCTGCTTCTTCTCCTCGGATGAGAGGCGTGCCGGAACCTTAAGGTTTCTTTTCTTTTTCTTTCTGAACAAATGAAACAACAATGTCCTCTACCTCCTCCTTTAGTTTTCTCTGCCTCATGAGGGCAGCGTAGTAATTCTCTGTCCTGTATGGTCTTATCCTGGGTCTTTTGAATCTCCAGACGATCATGTGCCGAAGGATGGTCTCACAGTTCATTCCGTCCTTTTCATAAAGAGCCACAAAAAAGAAGGGCATCATCACCGCCATCATCGCAAGTGTTGATGCACTTATGTTTTCCGTCATCTTCTTTGTAACAAAAAACAGGGGAACTCCCACCAGGGCCCCAAGTGAAAAGCATATAATCTGTCTTTTGGTAAGACCGAATACTATCTTTTCCTTGACCCTTGTAAGATCCCTGGGTACTGATACGAAATTTGCCATTTTTTCTGTTACCCCCTACCTTGCACTGAAAATACTCTTTGAAAGGGAACTTGTTTTCAAAAGGGAAAAGCACAGAAGCACCGTATATCCCAACACTCCCCACATGGATCCGACTATGTCATCCGTAAAGGCAACAGACTGTATAAGGGCTGCGTAAATCCCCATGCACACCATGATGAGGAAACCCTGGAATCCAAGTGCGATAAGTCCCCTTAAATAATTCTGTCCAATCTGGCTCTGCTCCCTGTTGCCGAATGTAGCAAAGGGTATGGGTGCAAGACTGATCATGAGATATATTTCCACCATTCTTCCGTAGACGACCACGAAGATGAATGCAGCAAGTATCTGCGTTGCCAGATTAACAAACAGCACCTGGAAGAACAGTCCGAATATGGCTGCCAGATCCATCGCTTCAATCGTAGCCCTCATACCAGCAAGAGCTGAATCATCAACAGCCGTCGACCCCTGTATCAGAGCACCACTACTGTTTACAACATGCTGAGCCACATCAAACACTGCCATGCTTATGTCGAAACAGTTACTGATGAGCATTACTGCTATGAATGTCTTGAAGATCCATTTAAAGAATATCCATGTCTCAAAATTTGCCAGGTTATTGTGCGCTATGATGAGCTGGATCAGTTCATAGCAGGCGATGAATGTCAGTACCATACCTGCTATTGGCATGATCACGCCTTCCGACAGTTCCTTTATCAGGTTGAAGACATTTGCCTGAAACGCCGCGGGTGTTGTCGCAACCTGTGTGGTCACTTCACCCACCTGGTTATTGACACTGTCGAACATGCCCTGTAAAACGCTCATAACCCCGTCAACAAGTAAAGACTTAAGCCAGGAGGTCAGTTCTTCTATAACTCTGTCCATAGATTATGCTCCTTTGCTTATTTTTAAAGACCAGAGTCAAGACTCGGAAATGCCCTTTACCGGCATCTCCGCCTGGCTCTGTATGATTACCATATGAAATTTTCAGTCCTGCCACTTGCTATAGCGCGGCAGGCCGCGCTTTCCTGCAAATCAGAAAAGGTTTGCAAGAAGAGGAATAAGCTGGGTTCCGATGAGGGCAACACCACCGCCCGCCATGAGCTGCTTCATACCCTGAGACTTCGCGCCCGGATTGTCATTTCCGTAACCTTCAAGAAGGTTAACCACGCCCCATGCTCCAAGACCTGCACCAAGGGCAACTACTACTGTCTGTAATGATGTTACTGCGCTCTGAAAAAATTCCATTGTGCTCACCGGGATCCCCTGTGACAGAACAATCGCAAAGGCTATTAATACCAAATAATAGCCCGTTTTATAGAGAATAAACGGATCACTTGGTCCTTCTCTGAACTGTTCTATCGGGATTCCCACGCCCGAAACCCACGCCTCGTACTCTATTTTCATAATCTCATCTTCATCCGTACCTCTTTCTTCATCTTCCTATCTTCATCCAAAAACCGCGCCGGCTTTCGGACTACTCTCCTTTCTCGATTTAAAATATGATTGATAGTTTCGTTATGCCTTCCTCCCTGTGCACCTGAATTTGGGCATAAAAACAGACCAGTAAGTACCGGACGTCTCCGGCCTTTGCTGGCCTATGTAAAATTCTATATACAACAAAAGACATCCCATATCTGGAATGCCCTTCTAACAAAAACGCTGGACCGGACAGCTTACATCTGCCTTACATCCTCATGCGGTTTGCAACGATTTACTTTGCTGATTTAATATTAACATTAAATAGGATTTTAGTCAAAAATTTAGTTTGATATCATGCGCCTCAGAAAAGTCAAAAATATCATCACCACATAAAGAATCCATCCATAATTTGATATTTTCAGCGCTATTCTCATCTTTCTTTTCAATATTTCTGTAAAAAGTATTTGCTACAAAGTCTGCTAATTGAACAAGTTTTTCATTCTTGGAATCTGTATAATTTGCGGCAAACGAATCACAAATTGGGTTGGACATAGTCAGCTGCTGATTCAGGTATTCCTCCAAGTTATACTTTGCTCCAGTTGCAACATTCTGTTCATCAAGGAGTATCTCAATTTTACCTGATCCTGTCATATATTTGCTATGCTTTCTATAGCAACTATCGAAATATACCTGAACAAGATAATTAAATGCCCTAGCATGATTTTCAATGAATTTGTCAGTTGCATAATTATTGTCTAAAACGATTATTCCTAGCTCAAGAGTATCTTTTCCGTGTGTTAACACATGCTGATATATCTGTAATTTTTTGCTCTCAGATATATCAGATCCCTTAATCTCTTTGTTCTTAATCAGTGTCTCTTTTCTTTTGCTATCATTCTTTATTAGTTGTGAAATTTTCTTCTTAAACAGCCTACGTATTGCGGTAGGATTATCCGTAAATAGCATGGCAATAATAAAATATCTATTATTGCTTATATTTGTTTTAGTAATACTACCTGACTCATCCACATACACATAAACTGTATTTTTTACTTCTTCCATTTAGTCCTCGCAAAGCGTAAAAATTCATGTCCCTAAAGTATATAATCATTCATTTATAAACTCAATACATTTTTGATAAGGCAGAATGCTACAAAGAATGATACTTCATAGCCAACTTCTGCCTCATCACTATCTTTACACCTCTACTACATCATATAAATCCTCATCCCTAAGTGACATCTTTGGAATGAGATTCTTCTCTATGTCATATTTGTTCTTGGGGTTATACTCCGCTGTCTCCTTATAGTGCGGATGCTGCGTTACATCGTATTTATCCGACAAGAACGGTCTCACACCTCTAAGTTGCAAGATGCACTTTCCACCATCCATTACTGCTATCTCATCTATGGACATGAGATCCTTACCTGTCTTCTGGTAATTCATGGAGTACGATGGATTGTTACCCTTACTCTCACCGGTGTTGTACATGTCTATAGTTTCCTTGCCAAGGATTTGATTAAGATCTTTCAGAGTGGTCTGCTCTGTACCGCCAAGGAATAGCTGTGAATCCATATTGCCGACTATGGTATCAGCATTATCTTTGTATATAGCTTTTAGCTGTGACTTTGCCTGAAGGAACAGGCATGCGCTTATTTCACGGCTTCGAATGGTCGCCACAAGCTTCTCAAGGTGCGGTATCTGCCCGATATTCGCTGTCTCATCGATAAGACATCTCACATGAACAGGGAGTTTACCACCATAAACATCATCTGCTTTTTCACAGAGCAGATTAAACATCTGACTGTAGATCATAGCAATAAGGAAATTGAAGGTCGGATCTGTATCACTCATGATAAGAAATAGAGCTGTTTTCCTATCTCCCAACATATCAAGGTCGAGTTCATCATACCTTGTTATTTCACGAAGCTCCTCGATATCAAAAGCAGCAAGTCTTGCGCCGCAGCTTATAAGCACTGATTTCATGGTCTTGCCCGCCGCCATCTTGAACTTTTTATACTGTCTTACTGCAAAATGATTTGGCTCCTTCCGCTCAAGATCCCTGAAAAGCATATCCACCGGACTCATATAATCTTCATCGTCCTCTCTCACATCCGATGCATTAAGAAGCTCAAGCAGTGTATTGAAGTTCTGCTCCTCATAAGGAGCAACATAATAGATATAACCGATCAGAGCCGTATAGAGCAGCGTCTCCGCTTTCGTCCAGAATTCATCACCGGACTTTCCTTCACCCTTTGTATTGGAAATAAGTGTGTTAACCAGCTTCAGAATATCCTTTTCGGAATGGATATAATGCAGCGGGTTATAATGCATGCTCTTTTTGAAATTGATGGTGTTGAACACCTTAATCTCGTATCCATGCCTCTTAAGACAGTTGCCAGTTTTGATAATGAGGTCCCCCTTGGGATCGGTTATTACATATGAACTGTGCATCTGAAGCAGATTAGGCAACAGGAAAAATCGTGTTTTACCTGAACCTGAACCTCCGACAACAAGAACATTTTTATTTCTTGCGTACTTGGGGTTCTTGGGTCTGCTCTCCATGGATAAGCGTTCAGTCTGAGTCAGTATGACATTATCCTCAAACTTTTGAGCCATATATGGCTCAATATCCTGAGCTGTTCCCCATCTTGCTGTACCATATTCAGCACCTTGTCTGTATTTCTTTGCATGCTTACTTCTGTATATCACAACCAGCTTGAAGCCTGCACCAACTGCTGCGCCAATCATCATATCAAAAGGATGAAGACTGGGCAAAAAGTTCGCCATGGCAACCGGTATTTCCTGTATCAGCGAATTGATTCTGTCAGTAGCATTTGTCCCTGAAGAAAGTCTCCAGGCTTCTCCAAGATTTGTGGCAACAAGCCCGATAAGCAGATACGGAAGATTAAGAAGGATAATACGTTTCTGTTTACGTGTCATCTGATCATCTCCTTTACTTTGACTTTGGCTTTGATAATCTGCTCCTTTGCCTTTTCCTTGTAGATGCCAAGCTGCCTTATTACGCTGGGTCTGTCTTTCTTGAATGCTCTTGTGTTTTCAAATTCATCCATGACTGCTTCAAGCGCATCCATGTCCTTTGCCTTAAAGAACGCTGTATATACAGGTGGATCAGCAAATTTATCCTTCGTTATTGCAAAATCCACCCCATATCTTTTAGCTATACGCTGAAATTCCTTTATACCCTCATCTCCTATAACCATACTGGTGGCACCCTGATCCTGACTAAGGAGCTGCTTTACTGTCTGCTTGCCCCTGTATCTTTTGGGTCCCATCATCTGCTTTCGCCTTTTGTGATTTATAAATCCCCTGACTGCCCCCACCAGACATCTCATGGAAAGTTTGCCTGTCCTGATAGCCAGGTTTACGGTTTTCTCTTCAACCGTCTCCTGCATAAAAATCTCCCCCTCTCTAACTATCAGCTGGCTTTATCCGTGGTCATAGGTGTTTTTCATGCATTCTCTTTTTCTGCCACTGATCAAGCAGCTTCACAATTGTATCCTCCATCTGTTTTGGAGTGTATGACTTCGGAAAATATTTCCTTAGGACATCGTTCTTTATCGTAACTCTGTCCACATCTGACTTTTTCTCTTCTGACATGATTACATTCATAGCCTCCTGTGTTATACCTTCTTCAAGTGCCTGCTTCTTTATGCGCTGGGCCTGAGACAGCGACGGCGTAGACTGTGAAAAGTCCATAGCTTCAAGGAGCTGGCGTTGCTGTGCTTCATCCAAAAATGAAATCTCAACTGCCGGATTGAAACCGATCTGTTTGTTATCGACCATATCCAGAATTTCAGGGAGCAGATTAGTTAGGCGTATATAGCGCTGTATATTCTTTGAACTCTCTCCTACTTGCTCAGCCAAAATATCTCTTGAAACCTTGCCCTTTAAATTCTGGTCAATTCGACCAGAATTTTCTTTAGATGGTCTTCCAGCAATCCGTTTCATTGCATCTAATTTCATCTTAAAAGCCCATGCTCTCTCACTCGGAAGCAGCGACTCTCTTTGTAAGTTGGCATCCACCATCAAAATCGTAGCGGCATCATCATCCAAGTCTCGGACTATGCATGGAAGTGTTTCCTTTCCAGCAATTTCAGAAGCATGACATCTTCTATGTCCTGACACAATCTCATACCCGCCTTCACTTCTTGGTCTAACAATTGCCGGAGTGAGTACCCCGAACTCTTTGATGCTATCAACAGTTTTAGCCATCTCCTCATCATCCAGAACCTTAAAGGGATGGTTCTTAAATGGATGGAGATCCGATATAGAAATATCAACAACCTGTTCTCCCCCTTTATCAAACTGTTCTTTGGCCTTATCGTCTCCCTGGCTATTATTCAGGCCATCCCCATCCGTCTTGAAAATGTCATCATAACTCGTAAGCTGAATGTTTCCGCGCAATTTCTGCATTTTTCAGCACCTCCTTCGTTAGCTGCCTGTATGCCACAGCCACTTTTCCCTTCGGATCATGCTTATAAATACTCTTTCCAGCTGCACTTATCTCTGCAGCCCTCACTGAATGCGGAATCTCCGTAGCATAGACATTGATTTTTCCGCCATAAACATTTCTCACAAGTTCACTGATCTGTTTGGAATAATTGGTTCTCCCATCAACCATGGTAAGAAGAATGCCATCAATCTTCAGTCCCGGATTCATCTGCCTCTTCACCTTGTTTACAGTCTGAAGAAGCGCCTCCAGTCCTTTTGCTGAAAGATACTGAGCCTGCATCGGAATAATCAGTTTATCTGCAGCTGTCATGGCATTTATGGTCAGCATTCCAAGTGATGGGCTGCAGTCCAACAGAACAGCATCATAATTGTGTTTTACAGAATCGATATATTCCTTGAGGATTCTCTCCCTGCCCATGGCATTTACAAGTGACACCTCCATTCCGGCCAGAGAAATATTAGCAGGCATGAGATCCACACCTTCTGTATGATGGATTATTCCCTCACCCGGTTCTATCGGTATTTCCTGGAGAATGTTCGCCATGATATCTGTTATGGTCACCGGAATATCATCCGTCATTGGATATCCCAGGCTTATAGTCAGGGAACCCTGTGGATCCATATCAACCAGCAGAACCTTCTTGCCTTCATCAGCTAGTCCGATCCCGATATTCTCTGCACTCTGGGTCTTCCCCGTTCCTCCCTTTTGGTTTACCAGGGCGTATACTGTGCCTTTACTCATTTGTTTTTCTCCTAAACTAAAAATCGCCCCTGTATAAGTCATGGTTAACCTGTGACTCATAGTGGGCGTCAATCGTTAATGGTGCGTTATAAAGTGCTGCTATCAGATACTGTCTTATATTTCGAATGTCATTAGTGACGGTCTTAAGTGAATCAATCACGTATGCAACATGCCTGTATTCAAGGTTTCTAAACTGATCTTTTACGAGCTCAGGTTTCTTCCTGGCTCCACCAATGATGTAATAATCAACATCATCGGATAGAACATCTACAATCAGGTTAGCAGTCTGATCAATAAGGTCTTTGCTATACGGGAATCGCTGCTTAAGAGTGTCAGCATCTATTTTCTCCATAACAGACTTTTTTAATTCTGTTATATCAGACATGTTATCTTCTCTTATCTCATCGCATCGTATCTTATCTGCTTCATCCTCAGCCTTATATCCCGGAGGGTATATTCTGATGAGATTGGATGAGATAAGATTATTATTCTCAGTATTACTAAAATCAGTATTATTAATCTCAGTATTATTACATTGCGATTTTCGCATGTCTTGAGATTCGATTTTCACATCCCTAGAAGTGCGATTTTCGCATGTCTTGGAATGCGATTTTGACATGTCTGAAAGAATTTTCTTCACATAAAGAAGTGCCGCCTTGCCCTGTCCCTGATAAGTCCTGTCAACAAGTCCAATATCGACTAACTGTTTCAAGGTTTTACCGGCTTTACCATTAGCACAGCCAATTGTCTTCTCGATTTCCTCTATCGTGTAGATAATATACACTCTTCCTTTTTTATCAAACCACTTATTATCTGCGGATAAACTCATTCTATCGAGCAATAGGCCATACAGAATTTTCGCATCACTGTTTAATCTCTTAAACCTGTCATCTGTAAACAAAAGCTTTGGTACCCTTATAAAACTGAAAAGATCAGCTTCCTGTCCGTAAAAATATTCAAAATCAGCCATTTTAGATTATTTCCCCTTTTCCTCAAGCATCTTACGTGTACACCAGCCGATACACGGCTGGCCTACACTGTAAGGACAATTATCTTTGCACTTAAAACGCGGTTTCTTCCTGGGCTTCACAAGGTAATAACATACATCCCTTGTACATTCGCCCTTATTTGTGCCCCAGTAGCAGTATTTACAGCTCAAAGGCTTATCTTCCGCGTATTTATCCATTAGAGAGCTTCGCCTCCACGATCCTTGTGAGGCTTTGATATTTCCTTAGGCTTTTCCTCCTTTGAAATATCAGCTTCCTTAGCAGCTACTCTGTCCTCGAACTTCTCTGCAAGTTCAAAAACTTTCTCATCTGCATCGTAGTGATAGACATTGTCTGTGAGCTGATCTTCGATATCCACTGTTGTGGCATTAACCTCTCTGACCATGTTCTCAAGGCTCGCTGTATCGAATTTTCCATTATCAGGAATAATAAGGACCTCATGGATGCTGCTGGGCAAAATGAAAAAGCTTCCTCCAGCTCTTTCAGCAGCCTTATCCATGAAGTCCTGATAAGCAAGTACTCCTGCACCATGAACATTTCCTTCCACGGATGCTACAAACATCTGCTCCTGCTCTGACGGGATATTGAGCCCCATCAACTCAAGGTCTTCAACACCCATCTGCTTTGCTAAAACCTCTGCCATACCCTCAATAACGAGAGGTCTGATTTCCGGTGCATTTTTAATTGCATCCTCATGAAGCTGATCTGCAGTGTTACCGTAGTTCTCAAGCATCTGATTTGTCACGAGAATTGAGCTGCTTGAGCCCGAACCTGTATCCCCCAGGACAAATCTGTAAACAACTGCCATATCCTCCATATCTCTGTGAGGCACGTTCTCAAGATTTGTCTTGTTTCTCTCAGCTGATACAACCTCAATCGCCAGCGTATTCTTCATCTTGTCGTAATCTGTAATGGATGCAAGATCGAAATCGGGACGATTTTCGATAGCCTCTGCTGCAAGATCAGCAGATTTTGAAACGAGAACTCCGTAATCTGCACCATTCTCCAATTCCTTGTAGATATCTGTGAGATTAAGATTAACGCCGATGACGCTTCCCTCAGGTTTTACTGTAAGTGCCTCGTAGGTTGAATTCATCTTTTCGACTGTCCTGGCATCCACCTCGTACTCAATACCGTTTCTTCTCTCCAATGTGTCTTTTACATCGCTTGAAAAGTTTTCTTTGAAATCTTCGAAATTCATCTTTTTCCTCCTGTGAAATGAAATAGTGGTTAAACCCGTTTTTCGGGCAAGAAAAAAGAGCAATTCTCCGAAGCTGGAAAATTGCTCTATGTAAAAATCACTATTAAATTCACAGGAGATCATCCTCTATTTTCGTTCACAAATTGTCTCATGAGTTCTCTGATAAAATTTGTCCGATTTTGGAGGATTTTCTCACTTTGTTAACTGATAAAACCTTTTAAATATCACAGAATATCTGATTAACGAATGCACCCACGATCTAAAGTTCAATTTGAACGGGTGTAAATTGGGTGTGGTGACACCCCTCATGGTTACTGCATCCTCAGTATTTATCAATCTTTTACTTGTCCAAGCTCTTAAGTGTCGGGATTTTTTCGACCGCTTAAGCATCTGGAAGCATTTGAGAGCATATACGAGCATCCATCTTCATCACTGTACTTTTAGGGTTACGCATTTGAGAACATCTACGTTCATTTGACTTCCCCACAGATTTGTCAGCTGTTTGTCAAAGGCTGTATCAGTCACGATATTTCGTACTTGTTTCAGCGTATACTTTCCGTAGACTTTTGCGCTTTTCCTTTGACTAATTATGCTCGTTTGTCAGAATGTTGTTTTGTCAATTTTGGTTTGTCAGAAAAATTCTTTTCGGAGTACCATTTTAGAAAACGCCATTAAGCTTTGCTGCAAGCTTATTGATTGATTCTTTGTTTCTCCGATCTGACGAATCAGCATAGATTTCATATGTAGTAGAAATCTGTCTGTGTCCCATCACTGCCTGGATCACTTTTGGATTGTCTTCCACCTCACAGAGCCTTGTAGCAAATGTACGTCTCAGATAGTGGCATGTGAAATGCGGAAGTATTATCGGTTCCCTATCTTCCCTAACAGCGTCAATCTCTTCCTCATGATTGTAATCATTGTAGATTCTTTTAATTGCTTTATTAACTGAGGCAGCACTCATTACTGAGCCATACTTGTTTTGGAAAATGAATCCCGAATATCCGTCTACTACAGTCTGATTGTACCCCTTGCCTGCAAGTTGGTTTTCCTTTTCAAATTGGAATGCTTCTTTAACAGCATCCATCATAGGGATTATTCTACAACCTGCTTTGGTCTTAGGTGTTGAGATCCTTAGCTTTGATGTGCGTGAACCCTTCTGAGGGTAGTACGACAGTGTATGATTAACATCTATCCATCCCTCTTTCAGATCGATGTCCTGCCAACGAAGGCCAGTGCATTCTCCAATTCGCATTCCCGTTCCAAGAAGTACAGTAAAAAGCGGCCACCAATGATAATACACCGGGCTCATAGCAACATATTCCATAAAGGCTTTTTGTTGCTCTGGAGTAAGTGCCTGCCTTTCCGTTTCCGTCTTAGGAAGTCTCTTTGCAAGTTCTCTCTTTGCTCCTTCGGTCGGGTTCTTTCTTATTATATCATCTCTTACAGCCAACTCGAATGTTGGATGCAACAATCCATCTACAGATTCAATAGTAGAAAATGAAAGATGCCTTTCCGAATGTAAAAAGGTGTAGAACTGCAACACATCGGAATACTTTACATCAACAAGTTTCTTTTTTCCGAAGTCATCTCTGACATAACGCTCGTAAGTATATTCGTAGTTACTCTGTGTCGAATCCTTCAGGTCTATTCTTGTTGAAATGTATCTGTCATATGTCGAATTGATGGTTGCAAGGCCTGCAGCATAGATATCTAGTCCATCCAGCTGATCCTTTTTTAATTTGTCCTCTTTCCGTCTAAGTTCTAACAGATTATCTGCATATATGTATTTCTTCCTGCCGATAGGATCAATGTAGATATACATATAACGCTTGTCTGATTTTCTCTGATGTTCTCCGCGGAAGAGGGTGTTACCTTTCAAGTCTTTTCTTGAATTTGCCATTCTTCCTCCATAACTACCGTTTTTTCGCGGTTCGTAAATACTCCTCTACAAGTTCCGGATCCACAAAAACAAGCGTCTTACTATGTGGATAATAAGCTCCGCAGGCTTCTGCCAACTTTTTCATAGTTGCTCTGCCGACCTTAAAATACTCCGAAGCTTCTTTGAGTCGCATCAGTCTTGTTGCCTTTGCTTTAGTCTCTTTTACTGTAGCAATGTCATTGCCCATTTGATTCCTTTCTGCAAAGTTAAAGACGTTTTATGAAATTAGACTTGGCTGTAATTCATGAAAAGCACTTCAGCACAATATTATTATGACTCTATTCGAGCGCTGTAGCAAGAACTAATCTGAATCTGCCAAGTCTTATTCATACGTTACCGATTCTTATGTGACAAAATAAATTCTTCCAATATTGGATAATCAATATACACTGTAGCCCTGTTTATATAGTGGTATGCACCACATGCTTCGGCCATCTTTCTTATTGTTCTCTTATCCCCTGCAATAAGATGTGATATCTCTTCATATGTATATAGACGCTTCGTATTTCCACGCGTCTTCTTTACCATCTCCAACTGATTACTCATTTCCTTATGCTCCTTTTTGTTCCAAATATGAGTAAGGTCTCTGCTCCTTAAGCCACTTAAGAGAGTTATCTACCACGTCTTTCCTTAAGGTTCCAAATCTCTTCTTCATTGCCTCAGAAGTGACCCCCTCAGTACCAGCAATGGCAGCAAGTTTGAACTCACGTTTGAGGTATCTTTTGAATACATCTTTTTCATCACCCAGAGAACCAATTTGCTCTTCTACAAGCCCATAGATCTCTCTCATGTCCTTCAGCAAAAGAATCTCCCACTTATGTGTTTCAAACTTATCAGCACCACGAAGTGCAGTGATATAGTCTCCAGCTCTGACCGCCTGGCGAACTATCATGTCCTCATCGCCTTCGCTGGATGTAGGATTTCCAATGTTAGAAGTCTGAACTCTCACACCAGGATCTCCAAGAGCAACTCGTCTGTTATATTCCCGTTCTGCTTTTATAGTTCTGATAAGCCCCGCTTCATAAGCATTTACATATGGCATGAAACTAGAATAATGATCAAGGACTATCTTTATCCTTTTTTCATCATTAGCTTTCCTATAGTTATCGAGAATACTTGCGTTCATTCTTGCTCCCATTACTGTTTCCCCCTTTTGAAACCGCAGAACTTTTTTCTACATTATTAATTGTAAGTCCTGCAGTATCAAAGGTCATTTTACAATCTGTATAAAACTTATAAGATTTGTATAGTGTGGAAACATGCTACTAACATGCATCACCCTTCAGGATCCAGTCTGTAGATACTGCAAACTTATCTGAGTATGCAACGACTATATCTGTTGGAAGCGGTCTTCTATCATTTTCATAAAATGAAACCACTCCAGCGTTAGCAAGTTTAAAGTCTTTAGCTAAATCTTCCTGCCGGATTCCTGCACTTTCCCTTAGGATCCTTATTCTTTCCCCTATTGTTCTTCCGTACAATTTCTCCATGATAATTTCCTTTCCAAAAGAAGACATTATTATATAGAAGAAACAGAGTCATGGCGGACCGCAAACATAGTAAAAGATTAGTCCCAACAAGGCTTTTCTACCTCCTTCCCTTGAACAATGGCAATGATAGCATCAAAATCGTACTTACGAGTTCGCAGTAAATACGCACCAAGTTCGCGGTCAGTTCAGATTAAATTCGCACCTAGTTCGCACCTAGTTCGCGGCCAGTTCGCAGTCAGTTCGCAATTGTGTACACAATTTTTGAGCAAAATAAAAAGACTGCCGAAGCAGTCCCTACCTTGTTTTGCCTTAATCTATAAGCTCTCCATTTTCATCTATGATGCCTTTATCTTTGTCTTCCTGGTCTCTGCGTTTGCAATATTTCCAGATCAGCAATCCATACAAGACTATTGCATCCTTTTTTACCGAAAAATACTTTGTCCGCCCCATGTAAAGCTCAATCAGCATTGCATCATCCGTTTTAGTTGTATTCTTTCCTTTCATGTATACCGAGTCAATGATATGTGCCAAAATATCGCCGCCTTCCACAAAGGCTTTCATCTGCTCCAGTACCAGCCCACTCTTATCGCCATACCATTTCTCACATGCAACTTTCCATGCAAATGATCTTTTCTCTTTCTGGGAATATTTCCATGGCTCTGCAACTATCTGCAGAAACTTGGTCCTGTATGGGATCTTCTTTGACATATTATTTAGCCAGTTTATTCCCATACGTTTTGCAAAAGCTTTTCCATCATTGAACTTTATCAACAATTCTCTAATAACTTTGTACATCTCTTCATAGTCTATCCCCGCTGCGATGCACTCGTTCACGATAATCTCATGTGTTGTAACTCCTATAATCATCCTTATCTCTTCCCTCTATAACAAAAACCGCAAACATCAGTTACGCCCCTCCAACATACTTTTTGCCAAAAGAAAAACTGGTCGGAATAAAGAGCATTCCAGCACCAGTATTTAAGCCTTGATAATTATGTCAAACTGAAGAACCCCAAATAAAAACACGTTTTTAGCAGTAGCATGAAAGCTTCCGGCTCCCGACTGCTTAACGTCAATAAACTACTTCTTATCCCTGCCTTCCGGCCTCATGAGATAAGCAATCATTTTGCCAAACTCCGAATACATATATAATATCTTTTCTGCTCTCTCATCATAGCTGTCTGTATTCTGAATATCCATGATGATATCACTTATCGCAGTACTGAAATCAAACTCATTATCCTCGCCGTGCCTTAGCACATCATAGTTATTATCATTTCCGATAAGCCTGTGAAGATCAGCATTAAGATTGTAGTATAGTATTGACAGCTTTTCCGGACTGATAGCTATTTCCCCGCTAACCATTCTGTCATAGCTACTTGTTCCAACTCCAAGAAGTGCCGCCATCTGAACATTAGTCCAATCGACTTTATCTTGCAAAGTCTTAAGATTAGTACCTGCAACTTTATTGAACTTTTTCCCCTTTAAGCTGTCAGGTCTTTTATCTCTTGTGTCTCTATGCTTTGATTTTTTATATGCCATATTGCTACCTCGAATTATAATCTACACAAAATTACGCGATACCTATACTGCGTAATACGCTTTTATGACCGCGCATTACGCGGTATTTTCATTGCAGATTAAGCAGTTTTCGAGAACCGGAAGACACAAAAAGGCTTAAAGCACAATAAAGGACTGTAGCCAAGCTACAGTCCCGTCAGATACATCTATTCAATTACAATCAATCTTCGCCCATTGTTATGGGATTTCTTTTACACTCAACAATTTCTTCAACATCACATTCAAGTATGGTACATAGCTTGTCTATTGTTTCCATGTTTACTGACTCGTTTCTTTTAAGACGTGTCAATGTTGAATGACTGATTCCAGAATTCATCAGCTTGTATTGAGTTATGTTATTCTCTTGTATATATTTCCAAAATCTGTCGTATGAAATCATATCCCTCGCCCATCATTAACAGTATTTCATAATAAAATAATGCCTCAGTTACCCTTTTCAAGGTAGTGGCTTAAATGCGGTATTACCCTTATTAGGGATATGTTCATAACACAGATATCGAGACAGATTAAAAAATGGCAATAAAAAAGAACGACATCACAGAGATGGCGTCCTTCCTTATTTTCCAACTAATTCCGGGTAAAAAACCTTTTGAAAAAACTTTTCTTTTTTTATCAACAGTGGGATGTAATCCTTGAGGCACTGCATTATTTCTTCAGCATATCCGTGATACTGCTCATAGATTTCAGGATCCTCAAGATCTGCAGGTGCATAGTATATTCCTCTTATATCATCCTTTATTCTATCCAGCTCAGAGATATAACTCTTGTATGTCCTTGTCGAATGATCAGTAAATAACAATCCGCTATAGTATTCAAGGTCCTCTATCAATCCTAACTGTCCATTCCCTTTGATTAGTGGTATTTCCTCATAATTTGAACTGTATGTCTCATTAGCCACATGGTCACCAAGAACATGCACATAGTAAATCAATGCAGCAAGTCCCTCGCATTGATCAGAATAGCCCAGCAAAGGTTTTCCTGATAGAAAGCCAAAGTCAAATGACTGATTCACAGTCTTTAATAATATATCTTTTCTGATATCTCCCCAATGAGCCTCATCATCACCATCGTTTTTCTTATAGTCATAATTCCAGCCCTTGTGTGTATAATTTCTATGTAAATATCCATGGCCTACATTAAATTTACTTACTGAAGATGGTAACCCTTTTATCTTATAAACATTTCTTAATTCATCTAATGTAGGCTGCCCATCCCCATTATGCTGATCTATTGCGATTGCAGACGCATCATTTAATGCATCTAAGACATCCGTATTTCTAACGGCCGTATTACCAAAAAGAACCTCTCTTAGGAACTTATCATGCTCATCCGAATTATAAGCGCAGACCTTCCCCGGAATTACAAGAACAATCGCTAATAGTATGGCAATCAGCTTCCATGCTAGCTCTACTCTTTTTTTCATTTTGTTCTCTCAAATTCTATTGTAGGAATAACAACGAACTTCTTCTCATGTGCAACAAACTGCGCCTCAACTTCTTCACAGGAGCTACCCTCAACCGGTACTACTGTGATATCTATTGTCGTTCCCTCAATATACTTATATTTCTTAGCCTTTTCACTCTTATATGTTGCCTTGAAAGTACTTATGTCTTTCTCTGTCCCACGTTTTACCTTATCTATTTTCCAGTCATCTATAGTAGTCATATTCTTACCGTCTGTAATACTGACAACTATTTTGCTGCGATCTGACAAAATCGATGCTGGAAGAATAAGCTCCCCCTTGTCAAAACTAAACTCATAGCTCTGTTCGTCTGCCGTATTGGTGAAATAATAAGTATTATCGAGAGGAGTCGTAAGGAAAAGCGGTATATCTCCTCCGTGGAGTATTTTTTCCATTCTACTCTTAGCACTCTTATCAAGACTCAACTCATCTGCAAGTGCAAACAAAAGATCACAATTTAAATACAACGGCTCATATACTGGAGGTAGCTCCTTCTTTCTTGTTTCCTCAAGCATTTTGTTATACTGCTTGATCTCTTTCTGCTTTGCAGATGAAAGGTTCTTAGGAACATCTTTTTTTACAACAGGATTCAAATACACTGAATTCTTCGTATTTTGTTCATCTATAAGATAATTCACATTATCTTCCGTCAGCTTATAGGCTGTCTGAATATCTGCCTTATTCTTGGATTTGGTATATAATTCTAAATACGTCTGAGCCGCAAAATATCTTAATGACCAATCCTCTGTCTCTAGGTTATTGGTGAGTTGCTCAACATAATAACGGATTTTTTCCTCACATATAGGCTTAGCACCATATACTTCCTCAGAAGATGCTATTGCAAGCGGTAAAACATCTGCATAGTTGTGATCTTTTCTAAAGATATTTATCTCCATAGAATCATATTTCTCAATAGCATCAAGACAGCTCTGATAATCACCGTCTTCATAGTAGCTTTTTGCGCACAGAAGCCAGTATTCACCAAAGTTCTCATACTTCTTTTTATTGGATTCAAGGAATTGTATCCTTCTCGCAACATTTGTATTATTCTTGCATTTTACAAATTCATTAACAGCTTCTTCGCTGAGGGCATCCTTGTCAGGAATATTGTATGTATGCACGATATCAATCATATAATTGAACAACTGCTCTCGGCTTTCAGTCAAAGCATTTGTTTCAGCATCATCCAGTTCCCATCCATCCTGTAAGTACTGCATATCTGCCTGAGCCATTGCTGTATCATAACTAGCTTTTGAGTCAATAGCCATATAAACAATGGATGTAACCAGGCTTCTTAAATTAAATGATTGTACACTTGCCAGTAATCCTAATGGATTCGGAACAGCCTCTCTTAATGCCTGAGCCTGATTCTGCTCGTAAATATATTGTAAGCGTTCCCTTTTAACATCAACCATTCGATATGCATCAATAGTATCAAGCATGTCATTTAGCTGAGTTTTGGTCCTTTTATCAATAGCGTTAGGCGATGTGTTGTTTATAAGCGATGAATATGCCTCCTCCAGGAATAGTCTACTGTTACTTGATGCATTTATCTCCTGCGTAACTACGGTAAGGTAATTTAGCATCGCAATAGAATTATCAACCTGACTGCTTGTGGCGGTAGTATCCACCGTTGTTGTATCATCCTCTGTGGCATAACATACATAGCCTGTCTCAAAGACAATAGTGGCTGCCAAAACACATGCCAGTATCTTATTTATTACTCTATTCCTCATATCTATCCCCTCGCATATTCGGATTTTTATAGTATTGATCTCATTCACAAAAATGTTTTCTTTATCTGATTCTACATTAACACATAAGGTGTCCGTATTATGTCTCAGTGTGTTCGAACAGATATTCCAGGTTACCGCCTTATCGCTCCGCGTTTTTTTCTGAACATATATTATTAAAATTCTCTATCAGAAGAGGAATGCCGCAACATATCCAAAACTCACCAGAAACATGGCCTGAAGACATTCCACCGTGAGCAAATCTCTCAACATACACCATGGATCCATACTTTAAGGGTTCTCCTACGGCTTTCTCATAATATTCACAAATCTGATTTGCCAAGTCTCTAGTGGATATATCCAAAGATTCGCCGACAAACACTTCTTTCATCTCATCCCACAAATAGGGATCACCTCTAAGTCCCCACTGTTCTGGCTTCTTATCAAATATTTGAGATAGATCTTTCCCCATATTGCATAATCTCCATCAATCATTCTGCACTTTTTTGTTCTTTGGCATTATCCACCATTTTCATAATAATTTCTGAATTATCCTTAAACTCTCCGATATCTTTTAATTTAATTTGGTAACATCTTCGTCTCTTGGAATACTCTATGTCAAGACCATTGTTTTCCAAAATAACTCCATTTTCTTCATCAGGACTAATGTAGATTCTGAAAGTCAAAAAAGACTTATGTGGAACAAACTGCACAAAATTTTTAGCCACACCATTTCTAGCCAGACCAATATAAAACTTATTGTACTTTAGTTCATATCCTTCTTTCCTTTCCCCCAATGCATCAAACACTTTATCTGTAAGTCCAAGATATTTTTTATTTGATTTCTTTGTTTCCCAGAAAACTCTATCGGTGGGTTCAGCATATTCTTCCTCTTCTGTACCGCGCTCTATTTTATCCATAACCTTTATGAAAGACAGCGCAATATTACCATCATCCGTCATCGTAGCAGACATCTGAATCGCAATAAGTGGTATTTGATTATTGAATAGCGAAATAACATTCTGGAATCTTGTTGTTATATCTTCCGCAATTATAACTGCAGTATGGTCATACTGCGGATAGCGTTTCTTTTCCGTATCCCAATATTCCAATGTCCTTATAATATGGCTTGGATCCGTTGGTCCAAGTTGAAGTTCGACTTCATATCTATTATCTTCTTCATCACTAAACAGCATATCAAGACGTCCCCCAAGAGGTTGTATCTTTTCCATCTTTATTGGTTGTAAATCTCCTAAATTTAACACTTCTGGATGGTCAAAAATATACTCTTGTATAGCTTTCTCATTTATTTCTGGATGATTCTTTAGTGACACCTTTTTCTGGCTTATAATCTGCATGGAATTACCTCCGATTCAAATGATCATCTATCTGTTATTTAGATATACTCCAATTCTACCCCAATCTGATTTCATCAGATCAAGCCCTGTAAAATTGTCATCCTTATGTCCTGTAAGCTTCTTTCTATTTACTAACCCATACGCCCCCGCATGGGAGACACCATATATTCTTAGGTCAAGCTTATCAAGCGAAATATCAATAAAATTATCCGCGTTTTCCAAAAGCGTCCAAAAGTCAGTAGCTATTAAATTCAATGTATTATTATCAACAGATAAACACGATAGCAATGCAAAATATGTATCTGCGCCCAAGCATATAACAACTTTGGGTTGTTTGATACGAATTAGCTCTCTTATATACACACTGTCATGTTTCAGATAATACGAAACATTTCCTCCACTTATCCCAGATCCGGATCTATACCCCAGACACATGTTAGTAAAAAACAACATTCTATTTGCTGGTATACTGGCACAATAGTTTTTTCCCAATTCCGCAGTAAGCAGAAGCAAATTATTATCCGTTTTATTTTTTGAATCCGCCTCTATCCTTGAAATATAAGCCTGTGATTTTTTAACATAGTCATCATTTGATTCGCATAAGTACCTGTAAAAAGCTTGATTTTTTGGATCATAGCAAGTTCCAAAATCCTGCCCTATAACCATAATCTCTGATGTTTCTAATTCGGCCCCCTGCCAATATGTCCATAGATTTATTTCTTGTTCAAGCCAATCGCACCACTTAAAATCAAATAGCTTATCATTCTTTACAATATTCTTGAGTTCTGGAGCTTCGCTACTATAGTATTCTTTTGCTTCATCGATAAGATTTCTATATCGTTTATCCATAATATCCTCATAATCCGCCATATTACTATTATTATATCAACGAATTATAAATTGTTTATTAACGCAAAATAATATCATTATAATTATTAATTGTAAAAGAGCGGCCTGTAAATTTGAAAACAGCCGCTCTTTAATGTCAGTCATTGAGTTACCTTTGAGAAAAGTCTCACTTTATCCAAGTCTATCTATCATTTCTTCTCCATTTGTATCAAGCCACTCTATTGCCCTTCTATAATCTGGCATTTCAGAAGATACCAAGTGCCAAAATGCAGTAGAATGATTCATTTCTATCCGGTGTGCCAGTTCGTGTATTATAACATATTTTCTTACAAAAGAAGGCACTTGAACAAGAAGGCAATTCAGACTTATATTTCCTCTATCGCTGCAGCTTCCCCAGCGAGTTCTTTGACTCTTTACTAACACTTTTTCATAATCAATTCCCATGCTTCTTGCATGTCTCGAAACAATGCGTGGCAGTTTATCTCTTGCTTCGCTCATTATTTGCATCAGTTCTTCTTCTGAATAAGCTTGCCTGCTTGTATCAGAATAATCCTTTCGCAGTACCACTTTTTCCATATCATGCTTCCTCTAATCCACCATCTATACGTACAAGAATCTCTTTTAACCTTTTTACAATTCTTACCTGCTCTTTAACTGGAGGTATAGGTAATACATATGATTTTATGCCTTTAAGCGTTGTTCTAACTCTTGTAATTCCATGTGCCTTAGCATAAACTTGGTCCAAAAAAACTTGGCTATGCATAGCATATAATAAATATTCCTTGTCTAATGCTTTGTTAGGAACAAATTTCATAGCATCTGATCCCAAAGTAATCCTTGTACCTAAATCCGGAACAATGATAGTCCTTCCTGCAGGCATCATCTTAGCGATAACAAAGTCTCCTGGATGAACTTCACATCGAGGAATCTCTTCTTCTAAATGCTTATATGAAGTATACTTAACATTTTTATCCTTCCAACCATTCTCACCAATATTGCTTAGCTGTATTATTCTAACTTCTGGCTCAGAAATGTAATGTACTGTTTTCAAATTACTGCCAAAAGGACCATCTGAGAAACTATCTGTTCCAGTAGTTTCACCCAGGCTACCTATCGGAAGCCACATCCACGTTTCTGGTATATCATATGGTATATCAGTTACTTTTAGTTTGTCATCTATGCATAGCTCCGGAAGCAAATCATATGCTGAACCTTCAGACTCTAACTGCTTTGTTAACTTCCCTTGCATAGCGTATTGAAGTATCGATTTTCTTAAATTCCCAGGCAAATCATTGGTTATTTCAGACAAATGCATACACTCACTAATCAGATTGTTAAATGCGGCATCTGCATCTCCCCCTACAAGCAGTGATTCTATGTCAGTTGTCGTCTTACTAATTTCAGTAAATGTACTATTCAATCTTTCCTTGAATATTTGAACAGTTTCAAATGGATTAAGAACTTCCTCTTCTTCATGTGGATATCCACACAAATCCAAGTTAAAGCCCATCTTCTCTATTTCATCATATGAGTACTCCCTAGCTTTCCATGATTCAGATGAAGAAGGGTCTTCCTTTTCATCTTTTATTTCATGTCTATTATTCCACCATTCATCAACAACCTTTAAATCGTTTCTCGTGATAGGATGTGTCTTATTAAAATGCTTAACTCCATCAGGCATGTCCATTCGATAAAACCATACACTCTTTGTCTTTCCTGACTTCTCAAAAAACAATAAATTAGTACTGATTGACGTATATGGTGCAAATACAGAACCTGGCAACCTAATTACCGTATGAAGATTGCATTCATTAAGCAGCAGTTTCTTTAAATTGACTTTTGATGGATCCGAATTAAAAAGCAAGCCATCTGGTAATACTAATCCACACCTTCCATTCTTTTTTAGACAATAGATTATTCTAGCGACAAATAAATCCGCAGATTCAGACGAAGCAATGTTGTCGGGAAAATTATTTAAGTCAGCCTTATTAAACTCACCTCCGAAAGGTGGATTCATAATAACGCAATCAAACAGATCATCATCAGACAAATCCAATACATTTTTCGCAAGTCCATCACCATGAACAATGCTCGGATCATCCAAATTATGAAGATACATGTTGGTAACACAGAGCATATAAGGCAACTGTTTCCACTCTATGCCATAAACCGACTTTTGTATCTTTATCGCATCATCTACTGATTTTGCTTGTTTTTGTAGATGCGAAACAGCATCCGCAAGGAATCCACCTGTCCCGCAAGCAAAGTCTGCAACCTTTTCCCCAATAATAGGATCAACATGATCTACAATAAACTGCGTAATGGCTCTAGGAGTATAGAACTCGCCTGTAGCTTTACCTCCATTCTGTAGTTCTTTTAAAAGTCTTTCATAGAAATCATTAAAATCATGCTTTTGGGAGGAAACATCAAAATCAATATCTCCAATCTCATTAATTAGTTGTCTTAGCCTAACTCCATCTTTCATATAATTCTGAGATTCGGCCATGAACGAACGTATTATCTTAGCCTTATTATCATCAGAACTAAACAGTATTTTCTTACCATCAAACTCAATTTCTTTTCCACTCAAATACGGAAATAATGAATTGTTGACAAAGCCTATAAGCTTATCCCCTGTCATTCTATTTGAGTAATCTTTTGATCCGTCCTCGTTCCTCGGATCAGCCCAATCCCTAAATCGAAATGGTGCAGGAATAACAGGCATATAGTCTCCTTCCAACTCCCATTCCTCTTCCTTATAATCAAATACCTTTAGGAACAATACCCATACCAACTGGGACATATACTGAGCTGTTCCACTAATGCCGGCATCACCGAACATAATCTTCGTAGTCTTCTTTACTAATGCATCTCCGTTCAAAACAATTTATCCTCCAAACTATCTATAACTCTCTCGTATCCTTCTTTACTACCAAATGGCTTTATTGCAGTCTTTGGAGTAAAGCCTTTATTAGCAAATGCCGCCAAAGAAAATATCTTTATGTGTCGCAAGTCAGTAAAGTCCGTATGTCTGTAGCATTCAATAACTATTTCCATAACCTCTTTCTGCCCATCTTCCAAGGTAACAATATAGTCTTTAGCCTTACTAATTCTATCCTCCTTCAATGGTACCGGTATCCCATAACCATAAAAAGCAATAAGATCAAAGTAATCCATCGGAATACCAAAATCAGACATCAACTTATCTGCAATGCCTTCATTAATCAGCAATTCATTGATAAGTGCCTTCTTATCATCCGATTCTTTCCATGCTTTTTTAAAATCCTTGTAATCTGGATAGTTATCAACAATATTATTCTTAACACATTCTTCAATATTCTGTGATTTCACCAGTTGCATATTTTCATCCAAATACATAATCTGGTGACCTGCTACTTCAACATTTACTCCCTTAATCCTAAAGACATCACGTTTTTTCTTTTTTGTCTTCGTAGATAATGGCATAGAAGTTCCGCCATCTATTATTTCGATATCTCCATCAAAATCAGGATCATCGAATTTTAGATAATTCTTTCTAAAGTCCATTAAAGTAAAATGAGTCTTACTTTTCTCTTCTTCTCCGACTTTATAGTTTTCTTTGATTCGAGTTCCACGGCCTATTGTCTGTTTAAACTCAGACATTGCTCCAATCGTTTTATCTAGTACAATCAGCTCTACAGTCTGTGTATCAACACCCGTAGACAATAGTTTACTTGTAACAGCAATAACTGGATACTTTTGCGATGGGGCTTTAAAACTCTTTATATGACTCTTTCCAACAGTATCACTTGCTGTAATTCTCATGACATATCTATGATCCTCTTTCACAAGATCACTGTTTTCATTTCTTAAATAATTGACCATGGCGCCTGCATGCTCTTCAGTTTCGCAAAAGACAATGACTTTTTGGAAGCGATCAGTAGCCTTCAAATAATCGCTTATCTTCTTAGCAACAAGCTTTCTCCTGTCATCAATAATAAGCTTTCTATCAAACTCTTTTTGCTCATAGCGACGCATTTCAAGAGGTTTGCCATTAATATCTAATTCGCCAGGTTTTGGCATATAACCATCTCTGTCAACATCCAGCTCATATGTAACGACCTTATATGGGGCAAGAAATCCATCCGCTATACCTTGTTTAAGAGAATAACTATATACCGGTTTACCAAAATACTCGATATTAGAACCAAATTCAGTTTCTCTTGGTGTAGCTGTAAGTCCAATCTGTGTTGCTGAACCAAAATACTCTAGCATTTCATGCCAGCCACTCTGCTCTCTCAAAGAGCCTCTATGACATTCATCAACAACAATCAAATCAAAAAAATCTTTAGGAAGGTTTTTATAATATGCCTTCCCATTATCTTCAGACTCGACATAATCGCAATCCTCATCTGAACTTCCGGATTTCATTTGATGATAAAGAGATATGAATACTTCATATGAAGTAAGTTTCTTTATCTCTTCTTCACTCTTTAAAGTATATTTTTCTCCAATCTTAACCATTGTATTTTTAAACACGCCAAAGTCATCAAAAGTCTGATCCGCCAGCGCATTTCTGTCTACAAGGAATAAGATTTTCTTTTTCACTTCCTTAGCATAGAGTCGATAAATAATCTGCATAGCAACAAATGTTTTTCCAGTACCAGTTGCCATAACCAAAAGCAAGCGGTTTTGCCCTTTAGCTATCGCATTAATGCATCTATTGATAGCATTTCTCTGATAGTAACGTGGCTTCTTTCCATCCGGACTAATATAGTATGGACTAATAATCAAATCCGTCTCTTCATCGGTTATATTCTCGCTCTTTTTATATCTTTCCCATAATTCATCAGATGTAGGGAAATCATCCATCCCAAACTCACAGTTTTTTCCCGTAAGACGATCTTCCTCATGGAATATTTGTCCATTTGAAACATAGGCAAAAGGTACATCAAGTAACTCTGCATACTCTAATGCCTGACTCACACCTTCATCAACACTATGGTCATACCCTTTAGCTTCTACTAAAGCTAGCGGCAAATTATGCTTAAAGAGCAAAAGATAATCCAATTTCTTTTGCTCCCCACGTTTTACACTGCCATCAGGTTCAACCAAAATCTGACCATCGGTGAAATAATGACCAGAACCCTTTTTACCATATTCCATTACAATCTGATCCCCATCAGCATTCCACTTTTTCTGTAATGCTGGGGTAATATATTTAAGCTTTGTACTCTCTTCATTTTTTAGCTGTTCATCAAGATCGTCTATTGGTTTCATAATAATTCCTCTCCATTGAAGGCTTCATTTTTCCCAAAGATTATACTTCAAAGAACCTAATAATAATTTTATCATATTACAGACTGCTATTTCTTCTATTTTCCTCAATACGATAATTCAAAAACCATTCATGCTGCAAACTCCAAATCATTCTCCACTTCATTCCCCCAGGAATCCCAGCCTTGAGTCTTTTGTCTTGCAAAAAGTTCCACCCGAGGAACATCCCCCACAAGTTTCACAATCCGGTCTCTTGTCTCTGTAGGCTTTTTACTATGTTCTTCAATATGGCTGATGATAACCTGATGTACTGATGAGTCAATTCGCTTCGGATGTCCTTTGGTTGCAAGCAGGCAGATCTCCGCGTTGGATCTTGTCCAATAGCCCATGCCCCAGAAAAGAGAATCCGATTTCTTATTTTGTTTCACCCAAACGAAAGCCACAGTCTTGAATTCAAATCCCCAGGCATCGATAACATCAAACGCCTCTTTCAGATTCGGAAAGGTCGCCCACATAAAAAGAATCGAATCCTCTGCAGCAATTTCTTTAACCGGAAGATTACAGATATCCTCAAGCTTCATTGTCGGGTAATGATTCTCTGCACTCCTGCCCTTCCCTTTTTCTGTTCGGACCCGAAACCTCCAAGGCGGATCCGCATATATGACTTCATATTTTTTGTTACCGTTTTGTTTTCCCCTGATCATTTTTATTTGTTCCTCCCTCAAAAGCCCCGCGCATCATCCCCATCCCCAAAGGGGTAGAGTAAAGTGGCAAGTGGGGTTTCGATATATACCCATCGAAACTCACTTGTTGGGGCACATCCCCAATCCCCTCGCTTCAGATTAAAATCTGACTACGCTCCTTCCGGAGCTGAAAGAAATTCCGCCAAGAAGATGGCAAATGACGTTTGGTTGTTGTTAATAGATAGAGGCAGCCACGATGGACTGCCCCAAAAGATTATCGTGAACGTTCACGATTTTTATTCTGTTCCTGTTCTTTTCCAATACCAAGTATCTGGTCGATATCATATTTTGCAGTCTGATATGTCTGCATATCTTTTCTGACTTCCTTGTACTCGGAATAGGCAGCTCTCTTTTTTGAAAGCACTTTGTCATACTCAGCACTGAGTTCTTTGTAAGATGGAAACTTACCTTTGTATTTATCGAAAGCATCTTTCGCAGCTTTATGAGTCATAATTTCTTCTTTATGCTCTTCAAAAAAATTCCTGTTGTAGCCCGACTTCCTGTACTGCTGATAAATTTCTTTTGTACTGGAATAATCTTTAATGACTTTCTTTTGTTCTGAGATTTTCTTCAGCTTGCTCTCATATCCTTTTATGTCATCGGATAGCTGAGAGAATCTGTCAGAAGTATCTCCTGCCATTTTTTCCAGTTCAGCATATGTCCTCAGCCCCTTCTCCTGGAAAAAGAGAATCGCCTTCATGACATTTTTCACATTGAACTTCTTCGCCCACATCTCATAGCCAGGACCTTTTCCCTGGGCGATGATGTCCTGGATGTTTATCAGAAGGTCAAACTTATCATCCCTGTAAAATGGTTTCTGTTCTTCCTTTATAGTCTCTTCCTTAGGAGCAGTTCCCTTCTCGACTCCTTCCAACTTTTTCATCAGATCTTTTTCCGTGTATCCATCTCCCAGAGAACGGAATCGGATAAATCTCTGCTGACCATTTCCTCTAACGGAAGTATGCTTGCCTCGTTTTATTTCATAACCCTGCTTGGAAAGTTCAGACAAAAGATCTTCAAAAGAGCCCGGCTTCTTTGAAAGAGCAACGTCAATTGATTCTCTAAGCCTGTCCCTGAAAGTAGGACCTCGCTCTTCATGGATATAAGTTGTCTTACTATGATAAGGCTGCGGAGCAATTACAGATAATCCATTCTCCATGCAGATAAGATTGGAAAGTCTCCCAAGTGCCATGCCCGACAAAAGAAAATCCTTGAACTTCCTGTCACCACTAAGAGCTGTGGAGTTGAAAATAATATGATTATGAACGTGGGCCTTGTCAGTATGAGTCGATACTACAAAGGCATGATTGCCTTTTGTAAATCTCATAGCTGTCTCATATCCGATTCGGTTTGCATCCTCCGGTGTGATCTCTCCGGGCTTGAAAGACTGCCTGATCTGATATGCAATGACATCGTTCTTAGGATGTTTGCCCGTAACACGTTCATATTCTCTTTTGGATAAAATAAATTCTTCCACCACAGTCTTAGGATCACAGGCATAGGATGAAACGTATTTCCCTTTTTCTGTTTTGTCCGGGTTCATTTCATAATCCGTCCTGTCCTTCAGACACTTGGCAAGAGTCCTTCCCTTGTTCATGTGTAATGAAATAAGTCTTGTAGCTGCCATAATAGTTTTCCCCACAAAAATAAGTGCAGCTCCGAAGAGTTGCACTTAAATATTCATTTGCATTATTTCTTTAATTTCAAAATCATATCTTATTCAAGAGGCTGAAGATAGATTGTATAAGAATGATTCTCTTTAGACTCATAGACATCTTTAACTTCATGTCTGAGTGCCCATTCCGGTATCTTATCTTTATCTAGCTTGCCATGATAAAAGCATCCCCACACATCATATCTTTTATCATACTGGCAAATATCTATATCCAAATCAGCAATCTCATCAGCATACAGCCGAATAAGATCACTAAGGGTCCTACGAAAAGCCATATTACTTGTCCTTACCTTCAATCCAATAATTTACCAAATGCAAAATGGTACTAACTGTAATGCTATCGAATCTTTAAATTCCGGTATAATCTTAATTGTTCCAACCATTCTCGTAGCCTTCTTTAAGATATGATTCAAGCATCTCCATTAATGTATCGTATTCTCCAATAGAATTGTCGCCTGCCGCTCCAATTGCATATTTGTGAGTGATATCGTCATAGATGAAACTGTCACAATCCACGCAGCCAAGCCATATGGATCTTTGATCATCATCTTCCCACCATGTAAATAAATCTTCTTCATCACACTTAAAGTAATCAAAGAAGTTATTAGTTTGCTTGTAGTATTCTTCCAATTCAGAGACTACCCTCTGCTCTACACCATATTTATCGCATAAATCTCTGAACGCTTTTATTTCTTCCTCTGAAGCCGGAGTTAGCTTAATGCCATGTCCATGGCAGCAATATCCCCACTCGTCTTTAGTGCAATATTTCTCAAATAATTCTTTTACTGTCATTTATCAACACTCCTATTAGTCAGTTATCCTGCAATATTATTCTTTCTTTTGACGTTTTATGCATATCACATAAAATAAAACCGCCATAAGCTGGGCCGTGACAGAAACTGCGACAAGGCTCACAGGCTTGAAATCATACAAGGCTCCCAACATCCAGCTTCCAAGAAACCATGCTATTCCAAATCCTGTTTCAAATATTCCAAAGCCTGTACTTCTCATTGTTCGCGGGATTATCTTGCTGACAGCCGCTTTCATTATACTTTCCTGCGCACCCATTCCTATTCCCCATAGAATGATACCAATACCAATAAGTATCGGATTTCCTGTAATAAATATAAAACATGAAAAGAATGCGCTGCAGATTGTAGAAGCAATTAGTGCCTTAAGTCCAATCCTATCAAACAGCCATCCAAAGAACAGTGCGGCAAAAGCATCAACTGCCATTGCTGCAGCATATAGAAGACTAAGTGTCGAGTCTGGAAATGCCTGCGTATTCGCTGCATGAAGAGTTATAAGCGTAAAATCGGCAAATCCGAAGGCAAACAGGCATATAGCAATCATATAATATAGAAACGACTTCTTAAGATGGAACTCCTCTGACTCTTCCTTCGTTTTTTCAAACATCTCAGGATTCGGATATCTGATCCATGAAAAAACTACCAGCGCAATCGTAATCAATGCCGGAATTCCAAGTATTGCAAAGCAAACTCTATATGTTGAAAACAAGCTGCCAGTGCCCTTCACCGCAGCTATCACAAATAGAATAACCGGACCAAGAAAAGCTCCAAGCTGATCCAAAAATTCCTGAAATGCAAATCCCTTACCTGTACCTACTTCACTTGCAGCAAAGCTGACAAGTGTATTCTTCGCCGGCTTCTTTACAGCCTTTCCGATCCGCTCCATAATGATCAGTCCGCATGCTATGATCCAGCCATTTTCAGGAATCAGCGCCAGAGCCGGAATTGCTAAAACCTGAAGAGTATAACCGACAATTACCAAAGTCCAATACTTTTTGGTTTTATCAGCTATAAATCCTGATAATAGACGCAGAGAATAGCCACATAATTCACCAAATCCGGATACGAATCCTATGGTCGCTGCTGAAGCACCAGCAAGATTCAAGTATTCCCCCAAAATACTCCTAGCACCTTCATGAGTCATATCAGAAAACAGACTGACTATCCCCATCAAGACTATGAATGCCATAGCACCACTGATTTGTTTTTTACAAGAATGATTCTTTTTAGATTTTTCAATCATTTTCCCCAATCGCTCCGTCGTCAATTATGCTGGAATATAAGTTCTCTAACATTATACCATCAAACAGAATCAGAAAAGCGGCCACAAGAAAAGTTATAAACCTTCCCCATGGCCGCAAAACCTAAGCTATATTTCCTAATCTTTCAAGTATTCCTCTAACGGCTTCCCAGATTTCTTCCTGTTGTGATTGGAGTTCCTTTATGTCCTCCAGAGAAACAGCACCGCTATCATTAATCTTTTCTGCGCAAAGGCTGAGGGTATCGCTGTTTATTCTAAGCAGACGGATTACTTCTTTTATGTCAGACAAATCAAGCATGATGACGTAACCATCCCTTGCCATCTTTCTGATATAAGCACTACGATTCTTTATACCAGCCTGTTCCATCTTGACTTTTATAGCATTGATATCTTCTGGAGTCATCTTGATAAGGATGCTCTCGCCATAACTTACTGCCATATCACAGTACCAGTTCGGGATGTAATGCTCTGTGAGGACGTTCTGAAGGTTCTGGGATGCAATCGCGCAGCTCCTTCAGGAGAGATGTCTTTTCTTCCTTCTCAGCCACACTTACATGAAATGGTTTGCTCTTTTCATGTGATGCCACCGCACCAAGTTCTTCCTGTTCATCAGGAATGCCATTGGCGTTGTCATCCTTCATGTTCTCTACAGTATTCTGAGTAGCAACATTGTTGATCACACCATCACCAATCATATTGTCGTTCTGCTCCAATTGGTCCTCAAGACCTCGTCTGACATTACCGATTGTGTTGGGATCAAGTTCCTGGGGAACTCTTAAACCAAACTCAGCAGTAACCTTATACTCGATAAGAGCAAAAACATAATTTGGCATGGTACGTGCATCACGTTCCCAGTCCTGCATTGTTCTGTAAGGAATACCGAGATAATCTGCAAACTCTGTTCTGTTCATACCTGTACTCTCACGGAGCTGAATAAGTCTCTCGCCCTGTGACAGGTCATTTACAGAAACAGCCGTTGCATCTGTAGTCTTACCATTAACATCATCCCACTTTTCAATGGGTGTTCCTGTTCTTCTTTCCATAACGATATCACTCCCTTCTGCGCCCGCCTTTGGGAAATCGAATCTCGAAATGAGCTTTTCCCTCCTCGTCAGTTGTAAGGTCAACGTAGCAGCTGAATGTATTTCCAGTTCTCTGTGACTTGCAGTCAATGAGCTTGACTGTTCCACCGTTCACAAGGTCATCCGCAACTTCTCTGGTCATTTCTTTGCCAATAGCCTGGAAGAATCTGTTATTCTTCCAAAGTGCAAAGTTGCAGTCCATATTATTGCAGAAGAATCCCTTTTCACGTTCTACAACATGAGTGCCGCACACAGGACAGTTGCCGACAATATCATCAGCTTCATAAGCCTGTGTTGTACCACTGCCATCTTCAAAACTCCCGAAAGGAAGCTCATCTGCAAAACCAGAAGCATCCTTCCAGCCATCATCTACTGTTCCCATCAACACACCTCCCTATCTTTTTTTACTACTTTAGCAGCCGTGTCATTTTTTATCTGATTCTTCCGTATGCTGAGATTATCAAGAAGCGACTGCTTCATTCCTCCCCAGCCATCCGGTAAAATACGAACCGTTCCAAGTATCTTTCTTTCCGCAACAACAGACTCCGCTTTTGTAGCTTTACCATCTGCTCCTATCACTGTGCAGCCTGCTGTATCCCTAAAAGGGCTATCATCACCAACCCTCACAGATTCTTTTGCATCATTCTTAACAGGCTCGTTATCCGCCACAATCTCAGGATTTCTCTCCTTATAGATCTCACCAAGCTTATCCTCAATTTTCTTGATGATCCTTGATGAAGTCTGCCGTATAGTTCCAAGGGAAGCCTTAAGTTCTTTCATATCAGCATCAGATGTGTAGCCACAAAGGTATGGATAGCTGTAATCATCTGTGTTATATCCCATGAAGGAAAGCACTATGCTAGCTGTACCTTCCGCTTCAAGTTCCTTCCTATTCTTGCTGATATCGGCTGCATTGTCTCCATGAAGCATTGCATGAGTAATCTCATGGATGCATGTCTTAAGAGTCTGCAGCTCACTCATTCCCTGCTGAACCGCGATTCTCTTATCTTCTGTGTGATAATATCCCTTAGCACCACTCTTGATGTCCTCAAATCCAATAGGAACAGGACTTATATCCTTAAGAACTCCCATAAGGACCTCATACTTATCAATGCTGCCCTTAAGCTCATCAACTCCGACTCTCGGAAGCTCTTTTCCTTCCGTCTGTGAAATATCAAAGGTTGTCTCTGCCTTGAATCCCATAAGATTTAGTTCCTTAGTCTGCTTCACAGGCTCCCCGTCCTGATCAAGAACCGGGCGACCTTTTGAATCCAGCACATCCACTTCCTTTTGGATTGTATAAGGGCTTGGTGCTATTACCTTTATTCCCTTCTCACCTTTTCTTACATAACGCCCCATCTTTTTCCAGGCATTATATCCCTGACATAAAGTTGCATCTGGCTTTTGCATCGCTATGAGCATGCAGTTGTTCAGGGAATAATGTGGAAACTTTGCCATTGTAGCAAGCAGCTTTTTGTATTCTGCACTGTCACGGACTGCCTTTACACCATCCTGCAGCTTGTCCGTCAGCTCTTTCAGCTTTTCTTCATTGGATGGGCGCTGGTATTCATTGCCGTTTTTTGCACTTTTTTCATCCATAAGATTCTCCTCTTACTTTCTTTCGCCCTTAACGCCAGCAGGAGCCTTTACCGGCTCCTGCTTCTTTGTTCCCTTCACATTTTTTCTTGCAACCTTTGCATAGGCTACATATCTTGACTTTCTAGCCATCACTCATCACCTCCGTCACCAGAAGAATCATCAGGCTCGGTATCAAGCTTGATCTCATCATCGTCATCATCAGAACTCATGCTCCTAAGATAATCCTCATCTGTATAATCCTGGTCGGGATCCACGCCGCTGGATTTCTTCTTGGAATTTTTTGTCGATGTGTAATACATGAATCCGCCTACACCACCAAGTGCGATTATAAGAATGATTGCCATGATTCCTGTCACGTTCACAGGTTCCTTTTCCGGTTTTTCTTCTACCACGGGCTCAGGCTCAGGTTCAGGCTGTGGCTCGGGCGTTACAACCTCAGGCTCTTTTTCCTCTTCCTTACCAATGCCAGTAACCTTTATATATTCACTGACCTGTTCATCATCCATCAGAGATAAAAGATCTGACTCATCAACCATATTGAGGAAATGAACCTTCTCATTGCCATCATCATCACGGTCAATAATAATGTAGAAGTAGTTGCCGTTCTTGGTCATGACAGTAATAAACTGCTTGCCTCCAGCTTCAAGGCTTCCATAATC
The DNA here is from genome assembly GCF_000424265.1 of Butyrivibrio sp. WCD3002. Taxonomy (GTDB): domain Bacteria; phylum Bacillota; class Clostridia; order Lachnospirales; family Lachnospiraceae; genus Butyrivibrio. Next base: position 108,791 of record NZ_AUJO01000007.1, on the reverse strand, counting down.
ATCAACAAGTTCCATGTTTCCATCAGGAGTGAGAGGGCCCCACTTCTCTTCAATCTCAGGATCCTTACCCTCACAGTTGCGGTAATCCTCCTTACAAATAGGACAGTCCGGATTGATATGGTCTTCTGTACACTTTGTTTCACATATGCAGTCCGGTCCGCCTGCAAACGCTGTTACTGGTGTAAAACAAAAAAGTGACCCCATAAGAGCCACTGAACAGCCAAGTACCTTTGCCTTGGCAGTTATTAACTTAATAGCTTTCATTTAAGATATCCTCCATAATCTCTTCGTTTTCAGTATCGTGAGCATCGTTATCATCACTAAACGGCAGCGGTTCTTCTTTTACATCCGCAGTCTTAGTCTCCTTCTTCTTGCTCTTGGAAGCAGGCTTTTCTTTATCACCTACACCAAGATGCTCTGCAAGCTGCTCAGGCGTAAAGTCCTTCCTTCCGACTACATCAAGGATGCTTGCCGCCAGCTCAGCATTAAGCTTTTCTTCCGCTTCCTCATACTTAGCCTTGGCTTCTTCGAACCTCGCTTTCGCCTTTTCATGCTCAGTTCTTAGTTTATTCAGTTTCTCAAACATATCTGTCCTCCCTTAACCGCCAATCCTGCCAAATTCCAGAAAATGGCTCTGCCAGTATGGCGTGTTTATAGATGAGTATTTCACAGGATTACCCGCATGGATCATCATTCCGTTACCGACATATATGCCGACATGACTGGCCCCAGCAGTATCATATGTGCCCTGGAAAAAAATAAGGTCTCCGGGTTTAGCTTCTGATGTGGGGACATAGTCTGTTCTTGCCCTAAGTCCATTTGCAGTGAGTCTTCCGAAGTTCCACCCATTACCGCAGTGATTGATTACCCAACTAACAAATCCAGAACAGTCAAATCCCGAAGGGCTGTAACCGCCCCAGACATAAGGTGTTCCAAGATGGCTTTCAGCTTCATGGAGCATCCTTGCAAACTGTTCATCTGAAAGATATTCCCCCGGCACATGGTAGTCGTCCCTGTCTCCGGGATGATCTTCAGGGATGTTGTAATAGTCCTCCTCGCCAAAGAGATACTTCTTGTTACCAAAGGTCTCAAGGAGCACTTCATAACGTGCCATCTCATCATCAGTAAAACCAAGTTCCTCCACCACTTCATCAAGAATGTGGTTCACAAGATAGATATTGAGAATGTAATAATCATAAGGCTCTGGATCTTCATCCTCATCTTCAGGCTCAGTATATCTGGTCTCCACAACTTCTTCCGTTGTGATTTCATATTGAAGATCAAATATCTCCTGAAGCTTTTCCTGAACCTCATCCCTTGTATAAGCCTCAAATATCACAGTAAGTATCGCTGCAAGCTGATATGGATTGTGTCCTACTTCATCAAGGTAGTAATTGACTTCGTCATATCCATCCGTATCAATCTCATCTATCTCATCCTGCAGACCTGCTTCCAGTTCCTTATAATCATTCTCCACCTCAAGGATGTCCTCATCCTTTGCCGTATAAGAGGTTACTACTGTCACATCACCAACTCCGGATCCGATAGCTGCACAGGAATTTAAAAAGCCTGCACATACAAGGACTACAAGAAGTATCAGGACAACAATGATGCTGATCACAGGATGTTCTTCTGCAAAGTTCTTCATCCATTCACCAACGGCACTTATGACATCACCGGCCTTTTCTCCTGCTTTTTCGCCAGCCTTGACACCACCTTCAGCAGCCTTTGCCTGCTTCTGTATCATTTTCCTCTGAAGTTCTTTTCTGGCTTTTTCTTTAGCCGCATCCGTACTGCCACCCGATAGCTCTCTTTTTCCGTGGACCTTCTTGCTATACTTGCCATTCTTGACCTTTGAGGTAACATAGCTGACTGCACCGCTGGCAACATACCCTCCAATATCAAAAACTTCCTCGGCAACAGCACTCTCGCTCTTACCATCATCAGTGGAGTTCACAACATCTGACATGACTCCGACTCCAGCTGCGGTTTTCGAAGCAGCATCCGAAAGATTTCCCGAACTTTTACTCACATTTCGGTCCTTCTTCTTTGCTTCCTCTGCTTTCCTTGTCTTTTCGACCTCTGCAGCCTTCTTCTGTGTCTGCTTCTTTATCTTGTCCCTGTGCTGTTTCTCCTCAGGTGTCATGCTGTTATCAGCTTTCCCTGTGCGGAGTTTTTTCTCGTAATATCTTCTGGCAGAATCCTTATTCTTTAATTTGTTTCCATGCACTCTCGGAGCTTTATCCTCCGGAGATGCAGAATCCTCCTCCCCCGGAGGATTCCTTGTGTATAATCCTTCTTCCATAACTCATCTCCTGTCTGTTTATACAGCTTTATCCTCAGTGGATTCTGAGAACTTGGTGGAAATTGCCTTATAGATCTTGGTATCCTTCGGGAACCTGTCTATAAATGGCAGAATGACATTTCCATAAAAAATAAGTCCTTCACCTTCTCCCGAATGTGTTACATACGAAAGCTGGTGTGGACTTATGTTGAGCTGCTTGGCAAGAAGTTGTCTGTCACCAATGGCCTGATTAAGCATGATTATGAAGTCTGAGTTCTCGAAAATGTTGGAAACTTCAGCACTTGCGAGGAAGTCCTTGACGTTCTGCGTAACGCCAGTCGGTATGCCGCCCCACTTACGGAACCTCTTCCAAATCTCTACAGTATAGGCTGCAGTCTGTTCCTCACGAAGTAACAGGTGCATCTCATCCATGATGTACCTTGTAGATTTTCCCATCTCTCTGTTGGCTGAAACTCTGCCCCAGACCTGATCCTGAATTATCAGCATACCTATCTTCTTAAGCTGTTTTCCAAGGTCCTTGATATCATAACATACAAGCCTTGAATTGATATCTACGTTTGTCCTGTGGTTGAATACGCTGAGCGAACCACTTACATATATTTCAAGAGCAGTTGCAACATACTTTGCCTCAGGCTCATCCTGTTTAAGTAGCTCATTGTAAAGATCTTCCAGTATCGGAATGTTCTCTGGCACAGGATTCTCCAGATACTTTCTGTAGACCGCTCTTGTGCATCTGTCTATTACGGTTCTTTCCGTAGGCTGCAGACCATCCCTTGATCCCATGATAAGTTCCATGAGAGAAAGGATGAAATCCACTTTCAGCATGACAGGGTTATCATCATCTGAATAATTCATGTTGATATCCATGGGATTTACATACTGTGTGGATGTCGGGGCTATCTTTATGACCTGACCTCCGAGGTAGTCCACAAGCGCTTTGTACTCCTGCTCAGGATCCGAAATGATGATGTCATCGTCTGTTACAAGGAAAGAATTTACAATCTCCCTCTTTGCAGCGAAAGACTTACCGGAACCCGGTGTACCAAGAATTAGCCCGTTGGGGTTCTTAAGCTTCTTTCTATCCACCATGATAAGGTTGTTTGAAAGTGCATTAAGTCCATAATAAAGAGCACCCCTGTGTTCCTGGAACAGTTCTTGAGTAGTGAAAGGCACAAATATCGCAGTGCTTGATGTTGTCATTCCGCGCTGTATATCCACCTCGTTGTACGCAAGAGGCAGAGTACTCACAAAGCCCTGCTCCTGTTGAAAATCTAGCCTTATCAGATTACATGAATGTTTCTGAGCAATGGATGAAGCCTGGAATAAGTTGTTATCCAGCTCTTCCTTTGTCTTTCCGGTATTCATGATAAGGAAAGTCAGAAGGAACATTCTCTCATTCTGTGACTGCAATTCCTTAAGGAGTGCCTTTGCATCCTTGCCATAAGTCGCAAGATCACTTGGTATTATCTCCATGTCATATCCGGCTCTTACTGCCTTTTTCTGTTCCTCAATCTTGCTTCTGTCAAGCTCGGTGATTGTATGCTTTACAGTCTTAATAGCCTCGTTCTGGTCTACTGACTTAAGATGCATTGTGACGATCTGACTGGATTCCATTCCAAGAAAATCTGCAAGCATCCTGTCACTGACATCGGAAGCATCTATTGAAAGAAAGCTCATTGCACACCAAGTATCTCCCATCTTGAAATATCTTCCATTAGGAAATTCAAATGAACTTGGAGCCACAAAGTCTTTTACTGAAAGACCGCTGTTCACAAGATACTTCCAGTCGAAATGGAACTTTGCATTATCTCCCATGTGTGTCTGTCTGTGCATGAGTTCAAGGCGCTGTGCTCCGTTAAGAGTCTCAGCTATTACTCCCAGACGTTTGAAATTATTAAGGATATCCATCTCAATATGGATCAGCCTTGGTTTTGCAGACTTCATTGAATCCGCATGGATACCAAAAGTAATGTACTTTACTTTGGTAAGTCCGTTATTACCTGCCTGCATGTTCTTTAGGAGTATTCCGGAATACTCATCCCTTACATCATTGAATTCATCTTCCTGATGGGGAATCGCTATCTTTTTCTCAAAATCTCCTATCTCTGTAGCGAAGTTCATGAATGAAAGCTGGAACTGCACCGAACTGTCAAAGAAGTTCAGGAACCCGCACCATTCTTCGAAAATCTCCGTCTTATCCTCCTGCTGTGCAAGCTGGTAGTTGATATCCTGGAACTGTATCGTCTTGGTATAATAATCATTACCTACCCTGCAGATACCATCCGGGAACATTCTCTCAAAAGAAAGTGTCTGCTGGGCCGATCTTGGGGTCCCATCGTTCTTCCTTGCATTTTTTATTATTTCTCTTACTTCTTCCTGCTGTTTTCGCGATAATCCTTCGGGCATTTTAAATTCCCTGGAATTATCTTTTTTCTTCCATGGAAGCACGAACAATTTTCTCCACCTCCTTCTGTGTAGCAGCACATCTCTCCAGTGCTGCATAATAATTATCCGTTTTGTACGGACGTTTCTTTGGCCTTATGAAAACGGCCTGTATAAAATGGCCAAGATATACTTCCAAAGGTCTTCCGTTCTTTTCATACATGGCAAAAAAGAATATTGGCATCATAAGCACCATCATTCCCATTACTGCCACATTGACCGCAGCCACACTCTTTATCAGAAAAAATGACGGTACTCCTATGAGTGCCGCCACTGAAAAGCAGATGAGCTGTCTTTTGGTCAGATTCAAGAACACCTTGCTTTTGACCTTTGTTAAGTCTCTTGGCACGCTTATGTACGAAGCTGCCATATCTGTTACTCCTTTCCCTTAAATACACTGTAATACCGACTTTGCAACTGTGCTTGTCTTAAATAGGGACAATGCAAGCAGAAGCGTATAGCCCACAACTCCCCAGAGGGATCCGACTATATCTCCTGTAAATGCTATGGACTGTATGAGCACCGCATAGATGCCTACACAAATCATGATGAGAAATCCCTGGAAACCAAGGGCAAATAGACTCTTCACGTAGTTCATTCCCATAGCACTTTGCTCCCTGTTACCGAATGTTGCAAATGGGATTGGAGCCATGGAAACGTACATATAGATCTCTATCATCCTCACATAAATGATCACAAATATTATCTTGGATAATATCAGCGTTGTTATGAAGATGATTGATACCTGAAAATACAGTCCGAAAAGTTCAAAAATATTCATGGCTTCAAGTGTGGACTGCAGTGATGAAAGAGCCGAGGAATCTATTGCTGTGGAAGCAGCTATGACTCCGCCCGCACTTGATATCACATGATTTGCCACATCAAATACAGCCATTGCAAAATCAAAGGTGTGTGTGATGATCTCCACTGCAATTGCTGTCTTGAATATCCACTTGAAGATAAACCATGTCTCGAAGTTCGCCAGATTGTTGTAGCTGATGATAAGCTGTATCAGCTCATAACACGCGACAAACGTCAGTATTATGCCTGCAATCGGCATTATCACATTTTCCGAAACATTCCTTACCATGCCAAAGACCGATGGTGAAAAAGCCGATGGAGTCATTGCAACATCAGAAGCAATACCACTGACTTCATCATTCACATATCCAAACATTGTCTGGAACAGCGTCATAAGGGAAGGGATTATGTACTCTTTGAGATGTTCTTCCAGTTCCTGCCATACTCTTTCCAAAATATCCCTCCTGTTTCTAATGCCAGCAAAGCGCTGGTCTTTTCATTTTCTGTTGAATCAAAAAAGGACTGGCTATGGGATTTCCCACACGACCAGTCCATGAAAGTATTTACTATATTCAGTTGTCATTATTCAGGATGCAGCCTCTTCCAGGTTACTTGGATGACTTTTTGCCCGCGCTCGCCTTTTTCATTATACTTTCGACCGACTTCTCATCTACCGTGGTCAGATCAAGCATCAGATATTTAGGGGCATTATTTTTAAGGATAAGAGCAGATCCATGCTCTTCCACTATCTTCGTAACTCTGGAAAAGTTGTGATTCGCATCAGTGATTGAAACAAGCGTCTTCGTGTCTACATTCATGATAGTACCTGCCTTTCACTAATATAGTAGCACGAATTATACGCATAGTCAAATCAAAGAAGTCCTGAAAGAAGAGGTACGACTGTTGTTCCGATAAGAGCAACACCACCGCCAGCCATGAGCTGCTTCATTCCCTGTGATTTTGCACCCGGATTGTCGTTACCATAACCCTCAAGAAGGTTGATTCCGCCCCACACTCCGAGGCCTGCGCCGAGGGCGATTACGATTGTCTGCAATGTTGTGATTGAACTCTGAAAAAATGCCATAGTAGCTATTATTCTACCGTACTATAATAACCCTATGAATATCTATAGGTATTATAGCACGGTATCTCCTTTCTGCAAATAGTTTTTGTTTGTCAGCGACACCACTCGTTTTACCGTGATGCCGGTTGATAGTTGCTGCTGGAAACCCGTCGACTGATCTCCGGCGTGTGGCCACACCTGCCCTTTTACAGGCGTTTATAGGAAAAGATCTTTAGAGCCATACCCTTTATCGACATGGCAATAGATCTTAATCCTCATCAGTTACCTCGATGACTTCATACTCGTCATCGGGCTTAAGAACTACTCTGTGGCTAAGGAACTTCTCCACATCAAACCAGTTCTTTTGGTCTGCATCCGCTGTGTACTTGTAGTTCGGATGCTGCGTAAGATCATATTTGTCTGACAGGAAAGGTCTTACGCCCCTTACCTGCACAATACATTTTGAGCCATCCATTACGGAAAGCTCATCAATGCTCATAAGGTCATGACCAAGCTTCTGATAATTCATGTTGTAGCTTGGCTGACTTCCCCTGGACTCACCTGTGTTATACATATCAATGGTCTCTTTTCCGAGAGTAGCATTTATATCTTTAAGCGTTGACTGCTCGGATCCACCAAGGAATATCTGCGAATCGCAGTTTGCACAGATGGTCTCTGCATTATCCTTGTATATCGCCTTCAGCTGTGACTTAGCCTGGAGCACCAGCGCTGCTGATATCTCACGGCTTCGTATGGTAGCCATGAGCTTTTCCAGGTTAGGTATCTGGCCGATATTCGCCGCCTCGTCAATGAGGCAGCGAACGTGTACCGGAAGCTTGCCCCCATACACATCATCAGCCTTTTCACAAAGAAGGTTGAACAATTGACTGTAGATGATACTGATAAGGAAATTAAAAGTACTGTCCGTATCTGACATGATAAGGAACAGTATAGTCTTCTTATCCCCAAGCGTATCAAGCTCCAGCTCGTCATAACTCATAACTTCACGAACCTGCTCAATGTCAAAGCAGGCAAGCCTTGCACCGCATGAAACCAAAATAGATTTCGCAGTCTTTCCGGCAGCTAATTTGTATTTGTTATACTGCCTTACTGCGAAGTGATCAGGATTCTTTTTCTCAAGCCTTGAAAACAGGATATCCACTGCATTCTGGAATGATTCATCATCCTCCCTTACCTCCATGGAATTGATCATTTCAACAAGTGTATTAAAATTCCTCTCTTCCTCAGGAGCCTCATAATAGATCATGCCGATAAGTGCTGTATAAAGCAGCTTCTCGGCTTTCTCCCAGAAAGGATCTCCGGGAGTGCCCTCACCCTTGGTATTTGCCATGAGTGTTGTTACAAGCTTCAATATGTCAGACTCCGAATGGATATACTGGAACGGATTGAAATGCATACTCTTCTTGAAATTCACTGTGTTGAATATCTTTATCCTGTATCCAGCCTGCACAAAAGCATTTCCCACTTCATTGATGACGGTTCCCTTGGGATCAGTCAAAACGTAGGAACTGTGGAACTGTAAGAGATTCGGCTTTATAAAAAACCTTGTCTTACCAGAACCGGAACCACCTACCACAAGGACATTTTTGTTTCTTGCTAGCTTGGGATCCTTTGGCCTGTTGTTCATGGTGATGCGTTCTGTCTGTGACAGGATCACATTATTTGCAAACACCGGGTCCTCAAATGGTTCTATGTCCTCCTGTTTTCCCCACCTCGCTGATCCATACTCCTGTCCGTGACGAAAGTTTTTGGCATTCTTGCTTTTGATATAGACTGCAAGCCTAAGACCTGCTCCAAAAGCTATGCCAACGCAAAGGTCAAACGGATGAAGACTTGGAAGCATATTTGCAAATGCCTTACTTAATCCGCCATACAGGACAAGTCCCTGGACTTTCTCAGACATATTGCTTCCCCATGCTATTCTCCATGCTTCACCAAGGTTGGTACAGAAAAGTCCCACAGCAACATATGGGATATTAAGGATAATTTTCTTCTTCAGCTTTCTGTTCATCTGACTTTCTCCTTATATCTCGTCTTTTCTTTGCGAGGCTTCTTTGAGATTTCTTCCTTAAGCTTACGGAGCTGCTGAACAAGACTGGGTTTTTCTTTCTTCTGTCCTCTTTTCACAATCTCTGCAGAATACTCTTTTACCACAGCTGTAATGGCATCCATGTCCTTAGCCTTGAAAAAACACATATAACGAGGCGGATCTGCTGTCTTGTCTTTTACAATCGCAAAATCCACTCCGTATTTGTTAGCAATTTTCTTGAAGGTTCCGATGCTCTCACCGCTTACTTCCATGCTTGAAGCACCCTGCCCCTGTTTAATAAGTTCCTTTACCGTCTGCTTACCTTCTTTCGGAGCATTATGTCTCTTTTCATGGTTCCTCATATAGATCTTTATTCCCTTTATGAGGCCACTCCCGGAAACTCTGGCAACATTTATCACAAACCTTATGGCTTCCTTTGAAGTCTCACCATTATTCATAGGCAGTTACCTCATGCAGCTTCGCCATAGTCATGTTCAAGCGGAAATGCTTTAAAGCTGACTGATGCGCAGCTCAGCTTTACAAGACTCCTCTCAAACAGAGTTCTTATCGCCTTTATGTCCAAATCTGAAAGTTCCTTTATCCTGGAATCTCTGCCCGTCTTCATAAACACGGCACTTCCCACAAGGTAGTTCCCAAACTCCGTATATACTATGGCTTTGCTTGAAAATACCATTGCATAATCATCACAAAGCGAATATGCCAATCCATCATCACCCAGAGCCTCCAGCATCCTATCCAACTCTCGGGTACTCACTGTACGAAAATTACTATCCGTTCCTACCACAAGAGCCATTGGATTACTGATATCGCTCTTTATTTTTCTTGTGTTCCCCGGAAACTGGATTATCTTGTCATTGACCGGATCCAGCTCTATCTGTATTTTTAGCTCTTCCATCTTTAAGCCGCCTTTCTTGAATTTCTGTGTTCGTCCATGATCTTAGCCATGCATGGATAGCAGAATGGTTTTCCTGTTCCATATGAACAAGGCGTTTTACAATTCTGCGGCTTGATCCCTCCCTGCGGAATTGGATTCAAATCCCTGCAGCTAAACCTTGAACAGTTCAGCGCTTTTCGCTCCTGAGCCTTCCTTTTGTTGGCTCTCTGACGTTCTCTGCCTTTACTCATCCTCTTCTCTCCCCGTTCTTAGAAAATGTCTTTAAAAACAGCGCCAGGCTTAGTGTGCACATCAGCCCGGCGCTGTTATCATATTCCCATATTAGTGAATGGTTTTATCAGAGTGCTGCTTCACCCTTTGTCTTAGTGCCGATCTCAGCAGCATCCTTGTGAGGTGTCTTTGCCGCCTCATCCTTGGCTGCCTTAAGGTCTCCAAGAAGTGACTTTTTCTCAGAAGCTTCGTGGATCTTTGTCTCCTTTTCAGCCTGACGCTCTACAAACTTCTCACCAAGCTCAAATACCTTGTCCTGAGCATCGTAGTGATATACGTTGTCTGTGAGCTGGTCTGCAGGATCCACAGTTGTGGCATTTACCTCTTTTACCATGTTCTCAAGGCTCTTGAGGTCAAAGTTGCCATTGTCAGGGATAATCAAAAGCTCATGGATAGAGCTGGGCAAAATGAAGAAGCTCTGACCTCCAACTCTTTCAGAAGCCTTGTCCATGAAATCCTCATAAGCCAGAACTCCGGCTCCGTGAACGTTTCCTTCTACAGATGCAACAAACATCTGCTCCTGTTCAGGTGGAATGTTAAGACCAAGCATCTCAAGGTCCTCAACTCCCATCTGCTTAGCAAGTACTTCTGCCATTCCCTCGATAACGAGAGGTCTGATCTCAGGAGCATTCTTCACGGCATCTTCATGGAGCTGATCTGCAGTGATTCCGTAGTTATCAATCATCTGATTTGTAACCAGGATTGTTCCTGTACCCTGGGCTGTATCTCCGATCACGAAGCGGTAAACTACTGACATGTCCTCAATGTCCTTATGAGGAACAGTCTCAAGCAGGTCCGCATTTCTGTCTTTGGAAACAACCTCCATGGCAAGTGAATCCTTCATCTTGTCATAATCAGTGAATGCTTCAACATCAAACTCAGGTCTTGACTTAAGTGCAGTATCCGCAACATCTGCAGCTCCCTCTACAATAGAATCGTATGACTTTCCGTCCTCATATTCCTTGTAAAGAGCTGTTGCATTGATGTTTACCCCGATGATACTGTCCTCCGGCTTTACAGTGATCGCCTCGTAGGTCTCGTTCATCTTATCTACAGTTCTGGTCTCTACCAGTGTGTCTCCACCGTTTCTTGCATCAAGTGCTTCCTTAACGTCCCTTACCAGATTCTCTTTAAATGTTTCAAAATCCATGTTGTTTTCCTCTCTCTTTCAAATAATTATTGACACGAAAAAAGCACCGGTCATGACGCATTCATCACAACACAGTGCCGGAACAAAAACATATTCTTTTGCAAAAGAAAAACGCCTCGTGGTTCGGACTTCATTTCTGTAATCCGTATCACTTGGCGCATTATAATAATATCATGCCTAAAATCGATTGAAAAGTGACGAGAGGGGTAAACTTGGGGTAATATAGGGGTAAAGTCGGGATAAAGTTGAGGTAAACTTTTCAAAATTTTTTTCACCTATCTTCCATAATCCAGGAAATAAAATTTCAATTACGATAATTTTTTATTCAAAACCTCTTTACATTACTTTTCCACTTTGATAAATTGTTACCTGCGTCAATTCACAGGCGCGGTTATTACGATCGTAATAGTCTTCATTCCACACACACCACACACCAACACACAAGTACTATTACTATTTTCACGAAAGGAATATCTATGTTTACATTCGAAGATCTGCAGTCGATGCAGTACACATTTTTTGTCCCATTTTCAAAGCACAACCTCAAATCCGGTAAGATCAATTATGATCCTGAGAAACAGTATTTCACTGTGTTATCCAGAAATGGCAGAAGCATGGAACTTCAGTCTAACAATACCGGTCACTGCTGGAAGCTTGTCTATGAACATGGCGGCTATACCTTTTACCACAAACATCATATCGAAGAGGAATACCACTACCAGACTGATCTTGGCACCCTCTACGATACTATCCTCTATATTGTTGGCCATGATGAATACCAGATGAGAAACCGGAATACCATCAGCGTTGATGAGGAAAAGCGAAGCGATTCTTACTTCTGGAGACTGATTGAAACTTATGGGATTGTGGCATAATTATTTCCCACATTTCAGCAAGGCATAGAACATGCTCTTTAATTGCTTCTCCAAATATGAGATACATAAATCCTCGTATACTCAAACAATTTCACATAAACATTCAGAGATAGCCAAATCCAACGCAGCCCGGTATTGTTCAAAGCAATCGCATAAAATGTATTCTTTGTTCTCTATTTTTTTAATCTTCAATGGCTCTAGAAAATCTCCATTCCGATAATATTCATCTATCTTAGATTGCACTAAATTCATATTAAGCGTTTCCGTATAATATGTTGTTGGTAAAGATATCTCATCCAATCTAAGCATTATACTATTTGTGTATGTATTAGATATTTCAATATGAGTCTTATCGCATTTAGATGCATCCACTATGCAGCCATTATCTCTGATATAATCTGCCAAATCAGCCAAACAGCTCTCGCTTCGATTATACTTATAAAAATACTCAAGCTTTCCCAATATTATTAGTTCTTTCTTTGCCCTCGATAAGGCAACATTTAACCTCTTTGAATCCTTAAAGAATATTGTTGGCTTCTTGGATCTTGTTGTACAAAACAAAACAACATCAGCTTCACTTCCTTGAAAAGAATCAATAGTATCAACAAAAATATTGTCAAGCTGATAATGAATACCGTATTTTAAAAAGGTATTGCGTATTAACCTTTTTTGCCCCTTATAAGGAGTAATTACTGCAATTATACATTTTGAATCTTTATCCCTAACATGCTTGGCTATTGAAACTGCCGCCTCTGCCTCAATCAAATTAGAAATTTGATTATTATAATCCTTGGTTTCACAATATTGTTTGTTTCCATCGTAATTCAAAAAAGTTAAATTTGAATCAAATAATACGGGTATCCTATCCTGCGTTCCACTTCCATTTTTCAGGAGTCCTCCATAAAATAGTTTGCTGATAGCATCCCCTATCACAGCAGGCATTCTATACTGAGTATCTAGCATCATCTTAGATGATTCAGGAGCCTTATCATATAATCTTTCAAAAAAACTATGACAAAACAATTCATTTTCCGAAATGGCTCTTTCTTCTAAATCTATTCTTTCCTCATCATATAAAATAGGATTAATAACCGGTGGTAACTGCCGTTGATCCCCTATAATAACTGCTTTCTTTGCTCTTATTAGAGGTATCAATAATTCAGCAGGCAAAGCCTTTCCAGCCTCATCAATTATTACCAGATCAAATTCCATACGTTCAAGGCCTATATTGCGTTTTGCCAGACCTACGCATGTAGCTCCTATAATATGATGCTTTCGCAATATCAGCTCAAATAATGCGGGACTATATTCATTCAAATCATCTAGAATTATCTCTCTCCATTCCTCCATCAGTTTCTCATCAAAAAACTGTTTTCTACTGTCCAAATCATCTAAATACTCACGGCATTTTTCATTTATACGCATCAACTTTAGATTTTCAGAAATCTTATTTCCATTTCCACATCTTACCATCTGATTCTCGTATTTTTTTATAAGCCCCGACAAAACATTATCTACAGCCACATTTGCTTGAGATACAATCAATATTCTTGAATCAGCATTATCATCAATAGTCTGCTCAACAAGTTCCTTAATAACTGTCGTTTTCCCAGTTCCAGGAGGGCCTTGTATAAGAAAAATGTTCTTTTCCATAAATGATTTCTCAACTGAAAGCTTTTGTGAAAGGTTTTCAGTTAGAGCATAGTTATAGAATGCGAGGACTCTTTTATTGGTATCAAATTCACTGATAATTGATTCGCCATTTAAGCAGGCAGCCTGAATAATTGGATTAACCACCTGTCCATTTCTAAATTGCCTTAATGCAATTTGCTGCTGATACTCTGCATAGGGATAATTTGCCGCAAATAATTCAATACATAATCCGTTTCCTTTATACTTCTTTGAAACGTTTTTACCAACCACCCTGATTCTTTTCCCACCATCAGTTATAGTTGCATAAAAGCGATTTTCCATCTCATCTTTAATAAAAAATTGTGGTTTCCATTCATGCAATGTCACCGCATCTGCTTTTTGAGCAAAACGCTGAACAAACGCACATAAATCATCAACATTTAATACATCTGCAAAGACGCTATTCCAATTTTCAGATTCAATCCAATTAACGTTTAACTGTATACTATCACCTTGTTCAAGCGCCTCAATTAATTGACTAGTAATGTTTTCCCATTTATAAAAGTAACCTATTCCATCACGATTCTTTCTTATTTGGTTTTGGATTCTAAACTCTTCAAAAATGTCCCATATCAAGGCTCCAACATCATCTATATCCTCTATATCCATATATTGCTCAATTATTTCAATTGAAGTTCCTTCATAATATGGAGAAAGGCTTACCTCAAATGGCACAAAAATATCATCCGCGGAAAAAGTTTTCTCATCAGAATCACATAACCGCGAAAACCTAAAATAATGCCTCAATTTATCATTTCTATCAGCGTATTCATCAACTTCAATTATTAATAAGGGTATATCCCCTAGCTGAAGCTTTAATTGTGCCCCCTTTCTTAAAACACAGTCTTTAATACTTACCGGGCCAATAAGAAATTCCTTATCATATCCAGTAAGTTTGTTTTTATTATAATAATTCTCAAAAATGGTCAAATCATCCTTTGAGAAACAAATCGGAAAGCATTTAAATGAGAAAGAAGAACTTGCGTCTTCTTTTCTTTCGCTTACAGATACCGGGTACATTCCATATTTAGGACTCCTTAAATCATATTCCCATTTCACGGGATAAACCGTCAAAGAAGACCTAATAGGCGGAAATCTATCCGGCTTGATAAGACTATCTCTTGATAAATACAATTCCAATTGTTTTTGATATGTTAATACCACATATTTACGTTGGATTTCTTTGACAGTAGCTGTGAAACCTAAATGTGTATTAAACAGCTCATATGCCTTAAATGCACCTTTTTCAAGCGAAGCGTAGTACTGACTTTGTAAACCACGCGTAATCATTACAGGATACTGTTTTTCGGCAATTATTTCGTCATAACAATCTTCCAAATGAACTGATATCGAAATATTATGATCGATTGTATATGTCACTGAACGACTAGCAACATCTTCAGAACTAATCCAGATAATCTTTCCAACATATGGATATTCTTCTGGTAGCTTCATCTGATAAGCATCAATGCTATTTATATTGTTTAAAGAAATACCATTCTGAAATAAAACCAGGTATTCAATATAGCTATTGCACTTTTGTTTAGCTTCTAACAATTGCCTTAACAATAATTCAAGACTACTCATTCTTAAAGGCGTCTTAACACTATTCTTAGATGATATTTCTGCGATCACATCATTTATTGTCATTTCGAGCTCATCATAGAGACCGTTATACTCTTGTTTGCGCAACATTATCTCTGACTTCAAGTAATCATATAGCTCATGTTGTTTTTCACGTATTGCTCCGCTATCCTTCACAGAAGAAAGAGAAATATTCTTTTCTCGTTTTGACTCAATGTCTTTAGCCGCAGATAGAGTAATATCTTCTTCTCTAATTCCACCAACATCCTTTGCAGAAAAACGCTCTTCTGATGAGTTATCTTGACTAATCGCAGAACGCATTTGTTCTATTTTATCTTTAAGCTCTTGTTGTTTCTTCTGATCCGTTTCTGACATTTCATCAGAAATGAATTTTATAATCTTCGCAGATAGATATATCCCGCCAGCAACAATAATAGGGTTCATTGTTGCACTCCTTTCATAAGTATCATGCGCCCATCAGTATTCTTGTTATTTCTACTATATGATTGCGTAAATCAGACAATCTCGCATTAACTTGTTCAGTAAAAAATCGCTCATCATCCATGTTTATGTACTTTTCATACTCCGCCTTTAGCATGCTAACGTTATCTTTGATTGTATTTCTAATATCCTTCCCCTCTTCAATTTCTTTTTTTAATTTCTCCAATTCAAGATGCTGCTTATTAATCTCCTGCTGTTCTTCCATATGTATCCTTTGAGCCTCATTTTTCACTTCATTAGCTCGAGTTTCAGCATCTTGCTTTTCCGTACTTTTTTTGTTGACAGCATAATCAACTGTGTTATACGCATTAGCAATGATATCCAAGTTTTTAAATGCCACATCAAGAATCCCAAGAATTTTTTTGTATTTTTCATCTCCTGTACCTACATTTGAAGTAGTTTGTTGATTGTTTTTACTGTATTTTGACATTTTTATCCTCCTATACAAATTCTGTTATTATCCTCTTATAATCACGTAAAGATCTACGCCTCATCTCTTCAACCAAATCCAAATCATTGTAATTAATATCATCATCTGATATCTTAGCTAGAAAAGAATTTAGTCTTTCCAATTCTTTTTTGATACAACTTATAAATCCTATAACCTGTTCGTCGTTAAATTTTCTTTCCTCAAGTTTGGCCCTTATTCTTTGGTAATCGATGTCAATTAAATTCAAGATTTCTGACTCATAATCTTTTATCCTCTGTAATTCAATTTCATCTATTCTTTCTTGCAGATTCTTTACTTCTTCTTCAAGTTGATTAGTAATAGTATGCTCTACATATGCTCTATAAAGGCTCGATGCCATATGTAGGGTTTTTATCGCTGTTTCCACATACAGTATCCCTGGATTTTGGGACAAGTCGATTACATGTTTGAAATCCCCTACTAATTCCGGGATAAACACAAATGCTTGTTTATTCCTCATCGTAATATGCCTCCATTAAATCAACTGGATAATTAATCACCTGAAATACCCGCTCTCTTTTACTTTCCTCTAAATACACCCCCTTGCACCTATCACCACTTAACTTTAGTTGCATGTCTTTTCTATCCACCTTAAAAATAGATTCATTATTCAAAGTGCTCTCCAAATCAATGCGCACATCTTCTATATCCCCAGTGACTAAATTTACATCTTTGGATAAAGGCTCCACCATAATTTCTTCATCTTCCATGTCAATAAGTCTTTTTGCCTTATCTGATAGCAATTCCGGATATTCATACTTCAAATCCCTTATAAGAGATAACCTTTCCCTATATTGATCTATCTCTTTATATTTCAATCTACATGTAATACGATCATAAGGAATAGCAAGCTTCAAACATTGTGTTTCAGAGTATAAAAAAGCTTTGCTTAGGTCTTTAATATATAGTGTCTTATACCTTTTCACTTCTTTCTCTATTTTTACAGTAGTATATAGTGTATCGTTTACTTCTTTTTGAAAAGGAATGCCTTTTAACATGGTCTTATGTGCATAATCAAGCGAATTAGAATAATTATCATTTCTGGTTAGCGCAAATGCTACATTACCTTCTAATAAATGATCTGCATGTGATTCCATTTCATAATTGTAATTTTGTGGTTTTTCAAACAGATTAGTATACTCATTAAATATAACTTCTATACCATCAGCATACTCATTAAATATCTGCAAAAGACAACCATATTGTTTTCCTAACTCCGTCAATGTAATTTGATCTTCATTAATCAATCCTCCACGAATCAAATAATCAAGTTCTTCCTTTATGGTCGTATCACCCATTTGCGTAAGATCTTGTATTTCATCTATTGAATATTTTGAAAATAGCGAAAGTATTATAAATTTTGTTAAATCTCCTAATTTGTCTATCAAAAGCGAATGGCAGAAAATTTTAGCATTGTATATAGGACAGCCAAATGACATTTCAAACGGCTCCACTTCTTCATCCAATTGGAGCCCTTTTTCTATAATGTACCTATTCGAAATTCTTATTGTTTCTCTTTTGCCTTCTTCATATGATTTAGCATATAAAACCTTCTCTTCATCGGGCTTTGTATTCTTTGAATCGTTGGGTCCCGCTTCATGCACCTCTTGAACTGTTTTTTCTATATTGGACTTTTCTTTAGTAATATCTCTTCTATTGCCGCCATGACTTTCGTCTTTTAATACTTTACTATCGGAAGGTGTTGTGCTCTTGTTATGATTTACAGTCATGTGCCCTTGTGCTGTTTCCCTGATAACTTTGGTTTTATTTGATCTAACAACATTTCCATCAAAAAAAGAAGACGCCGTATCATTCCCATTTGATTTCGCTTTGCTCTTTTCTGCCTTTATGCTCCCTTTAGAGTCTTTAGTAGCTCCCTTTTCAACAGATACTGCCTTGGAACCAGAAGATGATTTAATTGGTTTCTTTTTTTTAAATACATCAAATAATCCCATATTTATTGAACTCCTAATTTCTGCAATAAAACTATCCGATTATGCCAAGTACCTCATTAGTGTCAAATTGTAACTCATTAATCCCCATTTTATTTACTTCTTTTTTAGTCGCATCATTCTTACACGTTGTAACTATCTGTACTTTAAGCATCTTATATAGAGCAGCAACTAATTTAGCTGTAATCTCAGCTATTCTTTTCTCGTCATCATTAAATTGCTCCCACTCTCGTTTTCTTTCAATATTTATAATATAGTTCAGTCTGCCTTTATAATCCTCATAGACAGTACCAATCTTGCTTAAATCACGTCTGAATGACCTCGTTGCAATATCAATCCTTCCTAAATACTCATGTATTTCCTCAACTTCATTCTCTACTCTTATAGCCTGTTGATATGCCTCATTCGCTTGTTTAGACATTTTAAGCCCTATCACATTATTTATTATTCCACCGATAATTATTACTGGCTCAATTGCCATTATTCCACTTCCGCCAACTGCCAGTATTGTATTTTTTGCCATACTTACTAGTATTTCTCTAGTCAATGTCTCCTTTTTGCTACCAGTTGTATTTCTACACATAGCTGAATTTATCGCTGCAAAAGCCGCTTCTACAACACCGCACAAAGCAAAACAGCTAGTTGCACCAACCGAACCGATTGCCTTATCATCAAGTAGCATCGATGCGCCCTTTGATGCCTTAATCATGCTATCAAAATCCTTCCTTGTAAGCGGGTTTTCGATATTTATACTGCCTTGAAATTCAGGGCGAGTTTGAATCGTTTCAAATAAGTCTGAAAAAGATTCAAAAGAACTTAATATCCTAAGTTCTTTTTTTCCAATATCATCAAAAAGATCCACCGTGTATTTATAGTCATGCTGATACTTTTCCATTGCTCGATCATATATGGATCGCGCATTGTTCAATGTATCTTTAGCTTCTCCCATCGATTTGTTTCCTTTATTAGCTAAATCCAATCCCCAGAATAACGGTGATGCCATTTTGTTTACTCCTTTCAGCATCTCAAATCATATTCTTACATCTAATTTTTTTAACATGCGATTTGGTAATAATTTTGAACATTCAACTAAATCGAAGACGATTATTCTTATTCTGCATAAAACTATCAAAGTCACCGTCCCAGGGTATTTCAACCTTAAGATTACTTAACAACTCTCCTAATAATTGATTTAGTTTTTCATAATCACTAATTCTAGTTACATCATCAGCAAAAGCCTCAAATGTGGATACATCTTTTCTAAACTGCTTAATGTCAAAACCAGCAAGCTCAGCTGAAATAGTCTCAAGCGCATCAGCCATTTCTCGATAGCTATTTACTCTTGATCCCATTTCATTAAGTTTATTGACTACAGAATTTATATATTTACTTCTATCCATAAATATCAAAAGAGAGCATGATAATAACCCGCTTACCAAACTTGAACAAAATGTTATAACTATTTGCCCCACCTCTGGCAACATACCTATAGGTGTTTTTGCAATAAGATCACCCACGGCAGTACCAGCTATAACGCTCGCCCCGGTAGAAAGAATAACAGCTGTAGATTTAATTCTATCTCCAAGTAACAACCCATCAGGATTAAAAAAAAGGACCTTTCCAGCCTGAACAACCGATGCATAAGCTTGACGTATATATCTAACAATATTCTTGGCTGTAGTAAAAAAAAAGTTACACAATGTAGTAGTCAAACTTGAAAGTGCTCCAGCTACAAAACCTTCTTCAATTTTTGCAATTATCTCCTTATATTTTCGTCTCGCACTTTCAAGTCCCCTCTTAATTCCTACACCTATGGCACTTATAATGTCATCCAGATCTCGTCCGGCAGGAATTGCCTGTAATTCTTCCTTGGCACAAAACCAAATCTCCATAAACACATATCCTAATGCCTGTCGTATTCCCATCTCTGCGCCACGCTTTGCAGCTACTGTAGCAGTATCCTTTATGAATTGTGGACTTGTATAATACTTTTTGGCTATTTTTGCATCATATTCCTTCTTCGCTCTTTTATACTCTTCTCTAAGTTTTGCTTTGACTTCATCAGATAAAGGTTCTCCCTTTTTTCCCCCTTGATTTACCTTTTCGAGATTATCTTCACACCATTTTATATATTCTTCAACAGTCATATCCCTCTTATTTAGATTCAAATCAGCATTGGTAAACCTAAGATTCGAAGGGTCATTTGCAAGATCCACACCATCCAATCCGGCCAAAACCCGCCCTCTATCATTATGAATTTCATGCGCAGATAATACATGATCTAGTTGTCCCTGATTTTTTCTCGGAATCGTTTTATTGTTTCTTGGGATCAGGACATTACCATCAACATATGCATCCGCCACCTTTGTCCCATCTTTGTCAAAAGCATTACGCGCATTTCTCTTAGTTTGCATGAACCCTTCATGTGTGTGGTATGCTATCGAATCGTAGTCTCCACGCGCATTATAATTATCTTCATTCGTGGCATTTTTGTATTTCATCAAAGGGTCTGAGCCTATTTTCCTGACATTGTTTACAGTATCAACATCTCCCCCATGTTGATCTTTAACTAGAAAATCTAAAGCAAATGCTGTTATAAGACTTTGAATTAAAACTCTTTCATATTCATTCCATATACTATGAAATACATTGTCCTCCGGAATGATATCAAAATCTTTATTTAAATTGCCCACAAATGATGTTTCCTGCATTACCAACTCCATCTCTATTCGTGACTATACAAGTTTTATTGCTTCACCTTGACTTCTAAGCCACATATCTATTCCATCACCAAAAACTTCAGCTTCAATCAAATACTTACCATCAACTTCACTTAAAACTTTTGCTGTGGGAAGCTTATCTAAAACAGCATCAACTGAATATCCTGTGTATTCAAACTTAACCTTCCGGAGTTTTCCACCATACATGAACTGGATTCTCTTTCGATACTCACCTTCTTCGAATTTATCTCGATACGGAGTTGAAAAATGCTCTTCTGTCATTTCAAGTTTCTTAATTCTATCTATACGATAAATAGTCGGGTATGCATCATTTGGCTCCGCAAATGCAGTATCTTTGTCAATATTCCTGATCCGACCTGCAAGGTAAAAATAAAACTCTGAAAACAAAATTGCCAGTGGTTCAACCACCCTATGTTTGGGTGTGTGCCCTTGTATTCCTTGATAATCAAATTCAATTAATAACTGAGAGTGAATAGCATTCCCGAGAAGCATCATTTTATCCAACACTTTCTGCTTATGGGTTAATTCAACATAATGGAATCTCTCATTTCTCATCAAATCATTCACAAGCTTCTGATTCTTTATTGGAACACAACATTCTATTAACCGATCTAAGATGTTACCCATCTCTTTTTTTGAAAATGCCCTACTGCTCAGGATAATCTTACATATGGCAAGAATTTCATCATTTGTGAGCTTGAGATTATCTGCCTGCTCAATCCGGTACCCCTTTATCGAGTAATCATAAATAAGATTGTTAGGAATACCATCTGTAACTGCCTGGTTATCAAGAAACATTCTTATCTGTTCAATATCTCTCTGAATACTCTTTTCTGATACACCAAAGCGTTCAGCTTCCTCAGCCTTATAGATAATTCTGCCATTCATAAGCCTTGAATAAATCGACAAAGCTCTGCTGCTTTTTCCCTCTCGCTCTTCTAACATATCCTCACCTGTTTTGTTTTGAATTAATAGTAGCAATTACATTGGACACATTATGACCTTTACCACAAATATTTTGTTATAAAAAAAGCGGGAATCCCACAAGGAATCCCCACTTCCAATTATATCACCATCTAATATTTTTAATATATAATCACGAACATTATTTATTAAAAAAGCATAAACAACCATATGATTATTCGTAAGAACTATAGTTTTTAGAACTTTCTCAAAATCATTGTTAGGTCGCCTGACTTTGTTTTAAACTACCTGACCTTAAAACTTTTCAGATTAGATGTCAAAGGTGAAGGTGTGTTTGTAATACATCGAATTAATCCTTCAAAGAAATCATCTGATCACTTAAGGTGGTTTATATGATAGGAGTGCCAGTTCCATCATAATGCGATCTATCCTACAATAATCATTACTGATGTCCATCGTTATCATATATATCCATATCGGCTGTATAACTCTGTGCTCCTAGAAGAGTCCTTACAAGCTTTTGCGGGTCAAAAACACAAATGTCACCGGGAACTGTCTGGCCATATGTCAAATATGATATAGGAGAGCCTGTATGTTGCTTAAGATTATATAGGTTTCCCAGTATGGGCTTTTCATCGACTTTGGTATAGATGATCCTATAGTCGAAATATTCCGCATATGCATCAGCTATCTCTATGAGTTCTTTGTAACTCGTTGTAGATGACAAAACCAAATATATGTCTGTTTCTATTTGATCCAATACCGGTTCAATAATTGAAAACATCCTGTTTCTCAAATAATTGTTGCTAAAGTTGTGCCCTGCCGTATCTAAAAAAATATAATCATATTCCTGAAAAAGCTGTATTGTCTGGAACAATTCATCAGATGAGTAAATAACATTAAACGGAGTATACATTCGTTCGGCATATATTCTAAGCTGCTCAGTCGCCCCTATTCTATAGGTATCAATGGTCGCCATAGCGACTTTTTTATTGCTTGTTACAAGTTCAGCAGCCAATTTAGCTATTGTCGTTGTTTTCCCCACTCCGGTAGGACCTAAGAACACCTTAAGTTTTCGCATATTTTCATCAAGGCATATTGGTTCTGCCACACCGCATTTTATTACCATCTTTTCATAAACGATATCCAAGAACCTATCAACTGAGTCTATACCTTTAGATTCGCTTCTCTCAAAGATATTTGTCAGTTCATTTATATAAATCTCATCAACCTCACTGGCCAATAAATTTTTGTATAAAACCCTTAGAAAACCAATAGCCTCAACAGATTTGGCTTTTTTATCATCAATATCTGACGCTATCTCCTTGCCTGAACCATCAGCTTCATTCGGTATTCCACGTGAAGCAATACTCTTATTTAGATTATCAATTGCCTCTATTAGCTTTATCTGAACATTTTCATCAGCCTTATCTGCATTTGAGCTGTTTCCATTGTCTTGAAGCATTTGCGAAGTTCTTCTCTTTTTTTCCTGCGCATTGGAATAAACAGGCTCGCTTTTTGGAGGTTTTGGTGCAGTCTTGTCATCCTCCATCGCAACGGTAATCTCTATTTGAGGAGGTGTCAGAAAACTCCAAAAATGCTTCTTGATCTGACGAGAATATAATATGTAGTAATCCTTGCCCAGTTCTGCCCTAGCCTTTTTTTCTGCGTCCTCATTTGTTCTTCCCACATACTTCTTTATAATCACAACCCATCCCCCAATAGTAACACCACCAATTTCAACCAGCATGGGCAGCTACCAACCCATATTGCTTTTCAATAACGAGAAATCCACGATTATCAGTACATGGATAGTCATCTCATTTTATTGCTGGCTTCCGCCAGCCTATTTCTCTCCTCACGAATAGCTTTCAAATCAAGACGTGGCTTTTTAGGATCTACAGTTGTTTCAACTATACTCTTAATTTTCTTATAATCACTCCGTAATCTTTCCGCGAATCCAACCAGACACATAGTATAATTCCCTTCCTCATGTATTAAATAATCTCAGCCATCAACAACTTCTTAGCCATTCCTTAAATATTTGCTTTTGTTTTTTTGCCGACGATTCCTTTTCCTTATATGCTTCTCTTTTTTCTTTTGACGATATTTTAAAACAATCTTTTGAGGATTCTTCTCTTTTTTATGGTGATTGCCCTTCTTAAAGGGGGCCTCCACTGTAGTATTTCAAATCCGAATCATCATTGTCCCATGGCTACTCACAAAAAATAATGTCATCCTCGGAATCATCAAGAACGGAATGTAATTTGCCAGTTTCATTATCCGTCCTGTTTCCACATAATTCGCAGCAATAATCATACCCATTATCGTAAAGTGTCATTGGAGAAGTATTGCCGCACGCATCACATTTCATGACTCCCCATTTTTCCATCGAAAGACGCATCTCATGCCACATCTTACCGCCGCGTCTTATATCTGTCTTTCCCAGGTCATTAAAGCGAAGTTTTTCAAACATGTGGACTTTCATTGGATGACAAAGCAGAACAGCCCTTTTTCTTCCGTTCTGAAATTCATTGATGCAAAGAGTATAGACCAGTTGCTTCTCTATTCCAGCGCCACGATAATTTGGAATTACATTTACCGCCATAATTACTAACGTATCTCCATTGGGGTTATAAAAAGCAGAATCCTTATAAAATGCTTTTCGAAACGTTCTTTCATATGTGGGAAATCCTTGAACAAAGCCAACGACTCTTCCTGTTGCTGTTTCTACTGCCACTAAAGTCATTTCAGGGACCAACGTTACTGTTTTCAATATTCTTTCTCTATCGCTGGGGACTTTAGGAAGTGAGCAGCATTCTTCAATATCCAGCACGCTATTTAGTTCTTGTAGTTTGATGCATCTAATTTCTATACCTTCTTTTGTCTGTGAATTATCAGCAATCATCCTTTCCCTTCTTTCTTTTCGTAAGTCCATTAGCGGTTTTATAAAACATCAATTCCGCATCTTTCCATTACTCTGACGGCTTCATCTTGGCAAACGATATCAGTAGCCAGACAACAATTCAAATCCACACGTATCTTTGCATCAGGAACCATCAAACGTAATAGAAATGCATTTGAAATAATACACCTATCAAGCAGAGCTCCTACAATTTCAATCTCTAGCTTTGTTTGTGACACTTCCTCTTCAATGATTTTTGCTAGTTCATATGAAAAATCATTTCCTTTATCAATGATACGAGCACCATATATTGCCTTTGATATACCGTCCTCAATTTCCCACTCGGGGTTACCTTGACAATAGTCTCCTTTTGTTTCCCGGCATGCTATTATGTTATCTTTATCAAATTCTTTTATTTTCTTTTTTATTGACTCAACTACTGAATTTGCTTCGTCTGGATCGGATTCAGATTTCAAGGCAATCAGCTCTTTCTGCATATCAATAATTATTAGTAGTCGTTTTATATCATTTTTACGCTGACTATTTCTCAATAATTTCAAATCGAAAATACCTGTTCTCCAAAAATTTTGTTTTTCATGGGCATAACAACCGAATTATAATAGACAAGGTCTTCACTTGTTATCATGTGATATCTAGCAATGTTCTCAGCAGCACTATTTCTTATCTCCTCTGGAATAGGATATATTACTTCTGCCAGAGCCCCTGCCATACATGCTATGGTGTCACTATCACCGCCGATTGATACAGCATTTCTTACAACATCCTCATAGGATGTACCTTCAAGAAATGCGATAATTGCTTCCGGGACAGATCTCTGGCATGAAACATGAAATGTGTATGTAGGGCGAATTTCATCAATAGTTCTATCAAGATCATATCCAAAGGTTGATGATATATACTGTTTTACATCATCTTTTGTTTTTCCACTTCTCAAAAGATAAATACCTGCAGCAATAGCCTGCGCACCTTTTATTCCTTCCGGATGATTATGTGAAGGTAAGGCAGTAATTCTCGCTATCTTAAGAGTTTCCTCCAGAGAGTCACAGAACCATCCAACCGGTGATACTCTCATAGCGGAGCCATTCCCATAACTTTCATAAGGTTTTCTATTAGGATTCTTTAGCCATTTTCTAAATCTTCCTCCGTATCCAACATCAGGATACATTTTTCCATACGAGACCATATACTTCTCACATGCATCATATAGCGCTTTTTCCTTTTCCTCGCTATCAATAGGGATTTCCACAAAATCATATAATGCTTTAGAAATAGCAATTGTCATAATGCTATCATCTGTCGGTAAGCTGTACTTTGTTAGGAAAAAGAACCTTTTATCCTTTATATTGTCAAATTCATACAGGCTTCCAACCATATCGCCAATTATAGCTCCTATCATATGCATTCTCCTCTCATTTTGGTGTTAGCATATTTAGTTATTTCTAATGCTTTTGTGCCGCATTGTCATGCTTTATCAGTTGTTTTTCTGCCCCTCAACATTTGTTTTTCTTATGTCTTGATATATAATGTCTGACGTTACCTTTTCCATATTTCTTTTGATCATAACCAATAATGGGTCCGATAACATATGCCCAATTCTCTTTACTATCAGCGGTGGGACATTCTTTAACGTTGTCATTCTTACACCGTCAGTTAAATCAATGGGGTTGTAGATATCAATATATTTTCTTCGCATATGCTAGTCTCCTTCCCAATAACCTGTCTTGAAAGTACTCTATATATTAATTATAAAAAAAGGATGGACACATGC
This sequence comes from Butyrivibrio sp. WCD3002, assembly GCF_000424265.1. Lineage (GTDB taxonomy): Bacteria > Bacillota > Clostridia > Lachnospirales > Lachnospiraceae > Butyrivibrio. Next base: position 82,362 of record NZ_AUJO01000007.1, on the reverse strand, counting down.
TGCCCATCCTTCCGATAATTATCATTTTCTACTTTTTTAATAGCCTCATCAGCAGTAATACTACCCTCAGCAACATATCTTATCAAAACCTGATATAGGTTACATATTGTAATTAGACATTGAATGATTTCTTCTGCCTCTCCTTGTGATACAGCTCTTCTCCCTACCATATAATCATAAGAAATGCTCACTCCATCTTCATCGCTTTCAAATTTTACATATTTTATTGCACCATTCATATAGTTCAAAAACTTGAGCATCTCCAGATTATTATTCACTCCACTGTCACATTCAATATATGCTAGTGCCTTAATGCTATCTGCAAATCGAGCTATCATAAAAGGAATATTCTGCCCATCGAAGTCGAAAAAGAATTTATATATTGTATCTCCCTCATCATTTTCCTTGTTATAACTAATTTCAAGACCTTCAAAAGCTTCCTCAATAGCACTTTCTATCGCAACATCAAAAAATATTTCATCATTATCCTTAGAGACGGAAGTACTTACCATGCCCATACTGGCATTCCCATTGGTTCGCGCTCCAATCAGTTTTCTAATTTTTGCCAGCTGATCATTTTCAGAGTCCGCAATTTCGCCGTGATTAATATGATTGAACCCACCTTCATATTCTTGCCACTCACACAAGAAATATCCTCTAAGTTCATTGTCATATTCAACTGTATACATAGCATAGTCCGAGAAGTCATCCGTGTAGTAATAGACAATTCTCCGGCAAAGCATATGAATTTTTTCTTTTGGAAGTGTTATTATAGAAAGCTTATATCCGTCATATCTTTTTTCTTCGCAGTTAAAATCACTGCTACTATAATGTCTTCCAAAATGATGACAATATGTGTAATAAAGGTATTCCTTACTTAGGTTTGCAATAAAACTCTGCCCTTCTTCAAAAAAATAATCTCGTAAAAATTCATGTTCAATATGATAGCGCTGTTTATCCAGTATTCTTGCATCCTTTTTTGGTGTTATAGACAGCTTCATATATTCTCTATTTGTAGTCAGCCCAACAGATTCATAAAACGCTTTTGCAGCCGTATTGAAATCATAAACATCTAATGTTATGAAGTCCATCCCTTCATCCTCTGCTTTAGCCTTAACCACTTCGAACAATTTTGTTGCTATTCCCCGGCGCTTATAATCATCACCGACAAAAATCTCAGCTATCATAATATTATTCTGGAATATCTGATCATGAGAATTTACATCATCATAAAAACAAATAATGCAGCCCACAACATTTTCATCCGCTTCTGCAACATATGCAAAGCACGGATTTTCATCACATAAATCCTCATAAAAATCATCTTCATAGTAGTTTTGAACTGGAACGAAAAAATCGGGATCACCATTAATGTGGTATTGCTGATCCTGCTGCATAAGTTTTTCTACAGCACCCTTATCTGTAATCTCATATTTCCTGATGTTTACATTATTATTCATATGCACTTACCTCGTAAAAAGTTAGAATCAAATATCTGTCATACTTAATAAACTAATACCCTCTTTGCTATTTGCTATTGACAGTAGTTATTTATAATCATATAAATAACGTAATCTTGATATAAAAATTATAACATATAGAGAACCAATCACTTGGAGGTTTTAAAAATATGATAATCCAAATAATAAGCATTATTGTTGGAATAAGTATTTTTTAGACACACAATAATTAGTCTTATAAACAAAGAACGCGATAGGAGAATCGATAAAGAGCTATCAAAGCATGGCATTCTGGGTGCAATTGGAGATGTTTTCTTTAGGGGAATAATTGAAGGGATAGCCAATAACGTTGTCAAAGATACACTTGGTTTATGGTATTATGTCTTGTGCTATATAATTCCATTTATTATTGGTATAATAGCCAAAAAAGTTACAATGATACTATTAAATAAGGTATTTTGATATCCTATTCCGACCATTAGAATCAACAACTATCAGACACTACCAATGTTCCTTTCAATATTATTTGTTCTAAGTTGTTGTTAGAGAACCTTATTAGAGATAATGATAAATAATGAGATGGCCATAATAGGTCCATCTCAAGCGTTTTTAATAATTTTGGCGTATTTCTCTTTCAATTTCTTCAATTGAATTACTTAATTCGCTATCTGATTTCTTTTGTTCTTTTATTCTGTTTATTCCATTCATTACAGTAGTATGATTTCTTTTTCCTAAAACGCACGATATTTCTTCCAAAGACATATCAGCCAGTTCACTGCAAAAGTACATAATTAGCCGTCTGGGAAGAAGTGTTTCAGAGTTTCTATTATTTGATCTGATTTTTTCTTCACTAATCCCATACTTATCACATACCTTTTTTATAATTGTCTCGGCTGTGACTCGGTTAGTATAAGCCTTTCTCTGATCATTGATCCATAGAAGTATCCCTTCCATAGCATCAGATTCCCGAGTGTCAGAAGATTCATTATAAGAAGTCTCTGCAACATCTTCACTTTCGTTGTATAAAGATTCTAATTCTTTTTCTGATGTTGAAAGGCCCATCGATACTGCCGCTATAGAATCAGCATATCTATCCACTATTTGTGGAACACTATAAATAAAGGTCTCGAGCATTTCATCTGTTAAAACTGCATCACCTTCCAACGGCAATGTACGTATATACCGGACTTCATTATCTTCATCTATTTGCCAAATTCCTCTACTGGCTTGGCTATTAATTGCAAACAGCAGCATTATCAATTCTGTTTTATTCTTTGAAATAGCTCCAAGATTAGGACTACCTACTATTAAGCAATCAGAACCCTCTTCATCAACCAACAGCCTTATATCAGTTTTGCAGGTCACAGAATCGTCCAACTTAAAACAAAGGTCAAAACGATGGATGTCCTCAATATACTCATAATGCAGTTCTTCCTTATCAAGATACTCAGTAATAGTTTGTACTATATTTTCAACTAACATGTAATTTCCTCACTATACATTCGTCCTTTTCTCCTACGTGCAGATATCTATTCTTCCTCAGCTAGCGCTTCCTTTTGTATTTGTCTTTCTGTCTTTTTAATGGTTGTACTGTTAGCCTTGAAATTGTAAATTGGTTTAATTACCTTTACAATATCTGCAGTAGGTTCAATGTTTTCAACAATATCATCCATACCCTTGTATGCAAATGGGCTCTCATCAAGAGTGGAATGGTTAACACAAGTAGTATAAATACCTGCGTCTTTCATGGTTTTCTCAAACTCTTCAACAGTAAATCTATTGAAAGCTTCTGTTCTGGAATAAAGTCTTCCTGCGCCGTGAGGAGCTGAGCAGTTCCAATCATCATTGCCTTTACCTATACATATCAACGAACCATCCCTCATGTTGATTGGAATAAGCAGTTTTTCTCCAACCTTAGCTGAAACCGCACCCTTACGTATGATATTGGATTCATGGTCAATATAGTTATGAACTGTTGTGAATTCACTGACAGGATTAAAACCATAATGTTCAATTATCTGTTTTGCAATCATGTGCCTGTTCTCATCAGCAAATTCCTGACATATCTTCATATCATAAAGATAGTTCTGACTATACTTGCCAGTAAGGAAACATAAGTCCACCGGAACATCCGGAGATGTCTGCCTGAAATTTCTATGAAGTTCCATAATAACATCATGGATTTCTGCTCTCCTACCAGCAGCCTTATATTCTTTCTTGATTCGCTCTTCTTCGTCCCAAAGCGCTTCTTTGCCAGTATGTATACCAATAGCCTGTTTCTGATAAATATCACATACCTGAATACCAAGCTGCCTGCTCCCAGTATGAATTACAAGGTACTTATTGCCTTCCTCATCAGTATCTATCTCTATGAAATGATTCCCTCCGCCAAGGGACCCTATAGCTCGCTCCATCTTTCTTGTATCTTCAAGTTCTCTGAAGCATCTCATTTCCTGGATCTTTGGAAATCTCATGAGTCTGCCTTCATTGACTTCTCTACCGGAAGGCACATAAGTCCTGATTACTTCATCAAGCCTGACAAAATCTATATCCACTTTTCCCAGCTCAACAGTCAGCATTCCACAGCCAATATCTACACCGACGATATTTGGAATAATCTTATCTCCCAAATCTGCCGTGAACCCTATAACGCAACTCTTTCCAGCATGACAATCAGGCATTATTCTGACCTTAGCATCGCGAAAAGGCTCCTGATCAAGCAAGCTTCTTATTTGCTCAATACATGTATCTTCGCAATTATCTATGAAAACCTTCGCTGTATTATATTTTCCTGTTATTATCTGCATAGCACCTCCATCATAGCTTCTTTAGCTTTCCAACATCAATCAATGCAGCCTGATACATGAGTCTTGCCCTTAATTCCTCAACACCACTTATACAGTCAATGCTTTCCGCGTTTTCTGAACTGATGATCTGAGCAAATCCCGCCTTTCCTCTGATGACTGCCCCTTTTTTTATTTCAGCAAACCTTATTAAATCCATTGGCAACATCATTACCCATTGATTATCAACAAATGTATCCGTTGCACTGGCAATAAAATATCTCACCAAAATTCTTTTTTCAGAAGCGTCCATTGGCAAAGAATCAAGCATATTCTCAAATAGTTCCCATTCATCCCATGTCATCATAAATAAACTTGATCCGAAGCCCCTGGTAATCGTAAATGTATTGCCAGGGATAATCGTTCGATTCCAATTCAGCTTTGTTTCGATTCTCTTTTCATCTGCAGAAGATAAACTAAATCCATATTGGTAATTGCTTTCTTCTTTTCTCACATGTCATCCCTTCTCTGCAAAAGCAGTTGGCTCAACCATCCCTATATATTAATTATAAGATATGACATGGCCACCATCTGTCCATATGTGCCCACTACATGTAAAACACATCTCCTCTCGGTTTAAATGGCAATCTGCATCCTGCAGGAAGAATGTATGCGTGTTCCCTCTTAACATCAAGATGTTCTTCAATCCATCCATCAGTGATAATGAGTACCGGTCCATCTTTTGGAAAATCCTGTGCACTCTGCAGAAGGTCAACTGCCGGTTGAAGTTTAGTTCCGCCTCTTCCGACCACTTTTACTCTTCCAGCTATGTCATCTGGTGTCATGTAACCTGCGTCATATGCATTCGCATCGCAGAAGATGACTCTTGCAGCAGGAACGTCCCTTGAAGCAGCATAGCTTGCTACTGCTCCAAGTGCTTTTCCTATTTCTGAAGGCTCCATAGAACCGGAAGTATCTATGATTACACCAAAAGTCCTTGATGCATCTGCAGATTCTGTAACCACATATCTTGCCCTCGGAATATCCGGAGTGCAGCTCTGTCTTCTGCTTGGATGTGCATAGCTTCTGTGCTTTTCAAGCGGTCTGATATGAGCATTGAACCATTCAGAGAGTTTTACATCCCACGGAATAGGTGGGACAGCCAGTGCCCTTATTTCTTCTACAAGCCCTGCAGGGATAAAGCCTCTTCCTCTTCTTGCTGTTTCATATTCAAGTCCCTGAGAAAGAGCATTTCTATAGAACTCATCAAGTGAAACACCGCCCCCTGCCTTTCCAAAACCTCCGGGCTTACCTCTTCCCATGATGTCCCCACGACCATTTCCTCTAAACGTATTCAGCTTCTGGTACTTTCTCATATCGCGGATTATCTCATCATAGATCTCTTCAGCAGACTTGTTCTTAAGTGCAGAATCATATAAGACACCTTCAGGCATCACTCCTATCTGCATCTCGAAAAGCCATCCATTTATCACGTAGTCAGTGGCTATATTCCAGAGATACGGATCCCTTCCTGCAGAACGAGTATGATGGAGAAGTGCAGCGTGAAGAAACTCATGAGCCATGATAAATCTCCATTCATTCTCAGAAAGATTCTTTGAAGTGTTTATATAGATGATTCCTTCATAAGCATCCACTGCAGCTATGCTGATGTCATACTTCCTGCATTCTTCGATATCATCAACAATCTTGAAAGACGCTGCTATAGCCCCCAACAACGGGAAAGCATTGATAAACCATCCCGCTATCTGTCTTCCGAAAGAATCATCATTCTCATGATCTGCTACATAGTTGATAACTCCCGAAACTGACTTTGCAAGATAATAAGCAAAATCTGCTGCAAACTCGTTTTTCTCCTGCTCTCCCCATCTGTTTATGCCATATTCGATAGGAACATCAAGCCCCACCATGTCCATCGAGTCCATTGCTCCGACACCATAAATATGATTGTCCTCATCCCAGTGTTCTCTCAGAAGATACTCATAGATCTTATTTTCATCTTCCATAATACTGAAAGGAATGGTTCCAACAGGAGACTGGTTAAGTGTTTCTCCAAGCTTGATGTCATGAAGGAACCGGTCTACATATATATCACAGGCAACATTCCACAACTTTTTATTGAATCTGGCCTTTTTTACCTTGTTTCCTGAAGCATCTTCCTCTATATATCCAGGTACTTTATCGAGATCATAATGTCCGAAACAGTTGTGAAGTATGCAATGTGCAATGGCATAAGCCCAGTGTTTTGGTGGGAGGGAAACGCTTTTATTGACCAAAACCGTACCATCAGCCTTTGAACAGGCCGGTGTTTTCCTGCCAAGCTCGTTCTTTCCTACAATCCTAAGATTGTAAAGTACAAAGTGGCGGAACACATCATTCCCTTCCACAATTTCTATCCCCTTGTTTAATTGAACTAAATTAAAATCTTCTCTTTCTTTATGCTGTCTTCCCATCCTTGTTCTTCTCCTGTGCAACGAGCCTTGGGAGATCCCTTACAATCTCGATCATGAACCACTCGGGAAGGATCTTTCCGTCATCGTCAGATACCACCATCTGTGCAAGCTCATAATTGATCTGTGCAAGTTCTTTCAAAAGAGACTTTGCCCTGTGAGCAAAATACTGTGTCTTCTTATCAATCTCAGATTTCTGCTGAGGAAGATCATGAAGGATCCTCGCTCTGAAAGACTGTGCAAGGAAGTAAAGAACATCCCTGTCCTCAGGCTTATCAGGCCATCTTGCTTCGCCCTTGATGATATCCTCAAGAAGGTACTTGTTATCGAGCTGCTTTACAAATGCCGCAAACATTCCTGCATGGCTTGCTGAAATGCTGCCATATGCAAGCATCCTTATTGTCTCTATTGGGATGTCCTTCTCCCCGGCTCCAAATTCCTTAAGTGCATCACTCAGCATATGCCATGATCTTGGTGTAGAAAATGGTTCCTCTGTCTTTGGAGGCTCTGCAAAAAGGTGATCAGGGCGCTGGCTGATGTAATCAGTAACCCAAGTGTGGATTCCATTTCCATAGGCCCATGTAAGCCAATTCTTAACATCAGGCTTTAACTGAACATGAAACATTCTGTTAATAAGTGCGCTGGACATAGTCTTTACAATAGCCGCATCCTGTGTTCTGTTTCCAGCACCGATTACAATACTTCCCTCCGGAAGATGATATTCTCCAATCCTTCTTTCATAGATAAGGCTGTAAAATGCTTTCTGTACCTCCTGTGAGCAGGCATTAAGCTCATCAAGGAAAAGCACATATGGCTCTTTTCTTGCAATCATCTTTGGAGGCAAAAACTCTGATGTCTCTCCTCTTATCTGTGGGATTCCGATGATATCCTCAGGAGCCAGCTGGCTTCCGAGAAGTGATACACACTCAAGCCCAACCTCAATTGCAAACTCTTCCACAAGTGCTGACTTTCCAATACCAGGCGCTCCCCAAATAAATACAGGACGCGCCGGTGCTATGTTAAGTAGTATTTCCAGCAAGTCTTCCTGGTTTACTGTTATAGGTAAATTCATAAACTATCGTTCTCCTCTTCTTCATTAACGTAGGTAAGTCTAAAGTTCTCACCTTCATATACACGTATAGGGTTTCCGCGCACAATTTGCGCATGTTTACTCCAAGCATCATTCTTCTGTCTGTCCCTACTTGTCGCATTCATTTCTCTTAAAACAGCGGACAACTTTTTCATGGCATCCTGCTTGTTTGCAAACTGTGAGCGTTCCCTTGTTGACGATACTGTGATTCCTGTAGGCAGATGAATGATTCTTACTCCGGTTTCAACCTTGTTAACATTCTGCCCTCCAGGACCACCACTATGAAATTTTTCAATTCTTAATGTATCTGCTGTCAGTGTTTCACTGATTTCTTCTGATTCCGGAATAATACTTACATCTACAAACCAGTTTTTTCGCTTATGCCCCGGTCTATACTTGCTCTTGCAAATCCATTGCATTGTTCCTTCAAGTTCTGAAAGATCCCGCTCTGTAGAAAAGATAATCGATGAAAAAGCTCCATACACCTCACCTTCTACTGCGGTTATCATCTCTATATCCTGAAATTCCTTTTCCAGAGCTTTATATATTCCTCCAACAGCAGCCCTGCATTCAACAGGTCCCATGCCTGAGCTTATCTGTAATATCATTTATGCATTTCCTCCCTTGTAGTTATAAATAGGCTTAAGGATCTTACTGATAGCTACAGTATCCTCAACGGTCTCTTTTATGTAATCGACTCCCCTGTATGCAAAAGGGGCTTCGTCCAAAGTATCCTTGCTTATGCATGTGGAATAAACTCCTTTCATTGACGCCTTAAACTCAGATACTGTGTGCGTGTTGTTAGTTACCTCTCTGGATGCAATTCTTCCTGATCCATGTGGCGCTGAATTATTCCACTCTGCGTTACCCTTACCTTTTCCTAGGATTACTCCATCTTTCATGTTGATGGGTATAATTACATCCTCGTTTTCTTTGGCTGATATAGCCCCTTTTCTGAGTACAGGTACTCCCTCCGAAAAATCAACATAGTTATGTATGCAGGAAATCACATCCTTTTCCTTCCATTTCATACTTTTTATGATTTCTGAAGCAATAACTCTGCGGTTTAGGCCAGCATATTCCTGAACTACCTCTAGATCATGAAGATAGTCTTCCATTAAATCTCCTGTGAGATATGTCATCTCATGGGGAACATCTGTTATTCCCTGCTTTTTAAGACTCTTCTGACCTGCAGAAATGTAGTATTCAGCTACTTCTTTTCCTAAGTGCCTACTACCGGAGTGGATGATCATATAGACTTCCTTGTTTTCATCCTGGTCAAGCTCTATAAAATGATTACCTCCGCCAAGTGTACCTATGCTTAAAAGAGCCTTATCACTACGGATGTGCTTATAGCAGCGCAGCCACTCCAAGTCAAAATCAGCAGCTCTGTGCACAGTGCTTCTTATCTTAAATCCCACCGGCACGTTATCTCTTATAACTGTGTCCAGCTTCTGAAAGTCACCACGGATCTTTCCAAGCTTCACTGCAAGCATTCCGCAGCCAATATCGATGCCCACAAGTGAAGGAAGAATCCTCTCTCCCACTGTCATGGTAAGTCCAATCGGCCCCACTTTTCCCGGATGAACGTCAGGCATAACCCTTATTACTGAGTCTTCTGAAGCCTTGTTGTCACAGATCATCTGCACCTGTGCAAGGGCATACTGATCCACACTAGAGCCTTCCAGCTCCTGATTGCACATAATATGTGCTTCTGTATAAATTCCTTTTACTGGTAACAAAATAAAACCTCCGCAGAAGTGTTCTTCGTATTTTTGAGCACACAAAAAACACCTCCTAAATACTCAGAGGCTTACATCTGTCCTACCATATCAATAATCCATGAATAGTCTGATTGAACAATCAGGAAAATAGACGGCGGACAATCATGCCTCTGTCATTTGTTAAGTTAATAGTTGCAAAAGTCGTCATGTGTTTCATGATCGTCCTCCTTTCTGCTCATAGCGAGCAACTTGAATATCTTTGTTACATTTAGCAGTATATCACATCAACTGGACATATAAAGTCCATTTGATAAACTTTTTTCATTTTTTATAATTTATCCAAATCAACCGCGCCATATTTCTGAATATACCAGCTCCTGAAATGCTCGTGATTCTTAAAAGGATTTCTGCCAGAATCCCTTCGATAAGACTTTTCTATAGATTTAAAACCAATTACTGCTGTTTTATAGCTTTTGGTAAATGTCTTCTTGCTCGAAGAACTCATTTGTCCTAACACATTTGCAAACAATCCCATCCTAATACCTCCGTTCCTTACATAAAATCGAAGTGTAAATCATCATCTTCATCGAGATCAATAAAAACAAATCCATATTCATCCTCGTTCTTGGATGCCCTTTCTGTTTCATTTACATTGTAGTTATCATATATTTTATGCTTTTTCTTCCTGCCTTTCTTTTTATGAAAGATGACAAAAGCAAGCAAAATTAGCTCTGCTGCAATTATCATGGCGATTATAAACATTATCAGCTCAAAATTCTGAATCATCATATCCATAATCGTATTCCTCCCCTGAATACAATACTCATTTTCTAATCTTCTTAGAAGAACACTTATGTGCTAGTTTATCTACTCCAATTGCCATTAAGCTTCCTCCTATGGTTCCTATTAGAAATGCGCCTACCTGAGTTGCAATCTTCACTTTATTACTGCATGGAAATACCAATATGAAATCTGTATAATCACCATATCTGTTCATATCAATCATCATTCCTTTCATATCTTTCAAATTCATAATCCGCATCCAATTTAGTTGCAGACCTATAGACAACTACAACATTTTCCTGCTCTGCAACTCTCAAATTCTTTATGCGATTTTTCTGCATCTTTGAGCTTATCTCCTCCACGAATACAGATTGTATCCGCAGCGACTTCTATCCTGTCTTCATAAACTCTTGCTGCTACAACGCTCATCGATCAATTACCTCCACGAAAAAACTATGTTCAAACACCGCTCTCGTCAGAACTACACTGTTCATAATATGGACAATTCACACAGAAAGATCTGCAGCCGCGATTATCCTTAATAATGCAATTCTTAATCCAAAATATAAGTCTCTTCATAGTGTTTACCTACCTTTCACAACTAAAACAATCAGTTCATCCCCCACTATTTGAGCCATCTATTCTGTTTATGTTTATATGCTAACAAATACCAAGGACACGTTTTGTCCTTCAGTAAAAAAGCAAAAAAAATAAAAAGCAGTCATAGCTGACCGCTTTTTATACCCTTTTATACGTCTAAAACAACCAATAGCTTTATCATTGTAATCTTTTTATTTAGAGCATATTTTATGCAGCCATTGTCTCCTGTCGCCTATAGCAAAGTTCATATAGTTCAAATGCCAGAGCTTCTGCAGCTTTGAAGTCCTTTATCTTTTGGCCTCTGACCTGCCATAACCTGTATTTATCACAATATATCCCCCAACTATCATATCTCCCTTTCACAAGAGTAATGTATGTTCCCTTATATTTCTTGCTATATGAGCCCTTTAACGGATTATACTTCCAGGGCTTCTTCAGAAAATTCTTCTTTCGAAGAAGCTTGTTTTTCAAAGCATTCTCAGCCTTTCTTGGATTCTCATAATCCCCGGACATCCTCTCTGCGCATACACAGCCTACTCTCAGTTCCCTGAAATAGTTCGCGTGCTTCATGATATGCACGTAGCGTATTTTCTCATTTCCGCACATTTCACACTGCTCATATTCGATTTCATCGCTGGACGAAGTTCCATCCCCAACATCAATTACTCCTTCACACTCCCATCCTTTGTGCGGTACTCCCTTAACATCCCATAAATTCATCGCTATCTCCCCCTCTTCTTCAAGACGCCAGTATATTGCTGAGTTTGTCTGTAATATCCTCAATCGCAACACCCACTGCAACCGCGCCAAAAGTCACAAGGAATGCCGCAAAAGAGAATGCAACTCCCATAAACACTGCATCCCACATTTTCATACTAATGTACATCACGATTATTCCCAGCATCAGCAAGTAAAACAGACCAAGAATCAAACAGCCGATCTTGGACAGAACACCTACCCAACTCTTGATAAAGCACATGATCAAAAATACCGGAAACAATGCAATTTTCAGTAAAAGCTTTAAGATAAACATAATCAACCCTCCATCAATTCTTGATTTTCAGTTACGCCGAAGCCATATCTCATACCATGATTGACTTCAGCAGTTATCTGTGCAACGTGTGTTGTAGACACGTTATACAGCATCGTCAGCAAATATGCTCTCGGATTCTTTGGCACCTCAGTAAGGTTTTTCCAGCTTGCTACAACATCCTCGATGAGCATGTTGTCAAGCTTCATGAATCTCCCCTTTACCGAGTTTATTTCCCTTTCCTCGCTGCCGATCCATATCTTTGGGCGGTTAGAAGTAAGGACATCAACCAAAAGGTCCTCTATTCCCCGTATAATCCCCTCATCCTCCGGAAACCTCTCGCACAGTACATCCGTACCAATCTCCTCTCTGACATAAGCCCTTGTAGCAGTTTCTTCAGCATCTGATCTCATCCCATCCATCTTGAGAGCTATATTATTACTGGGATAGATACGGATAAGATTATTATTATAATTATTTTTATTAATATTATTCTTATTACGTCCCAATTCTTGGTATTCTGGAGCCCCCATATCTGTGACTTCTGAGTCCCAATTTTGACCTTGCTGGTTTAGTTTTTGGTATTCAGAAATATCCTCTTTTTTGCTTGAATCACAAATTGTGAGTTTCTGCACTTTTTCCGAATTTTGGTTTTCAGGTGCATTTGTATCCACATTTTGTTCTGCCTCAACAATCCTCATGACATATATTCGTGATGGTTTGCCCTGCCCCATCTTCACACGCTCTATCAAACCAATCCCTTTTTCAGAATCCAGTTCGTCAAAAAGCTTATATACGGTATTCTTACTTAAGCCCGTTGCCTCATGAACATCTTCCCAATCGTAGAAAACATAGGTTTTTCCTTCCTTATCAACCATGTTATTGATGGCAGAAAGTTTCATTCTGTCCAACAGTAACGCATACAGATATCTTGCATTGACCGATACCTTGTTCAGCACAGGATCACTGTGAAAACATTTGGGAAGTGCCATATAACTGTTTGATATCGGTTCCCTCCCATTAAAATACTCAAATTTCATTTTATTTCTTCTCCCCCTTCCTTATTCCAGAGATGCAATTTTTGCATCTCTGGAACAGTTTTCCTCATCCTTGTATATAAAGTTCTTCACGTAGTACAGATTAGGTTTTCCCTGACCTCTTATACAGATATCAATAATCCCGATATCTTCCAATTGCTTCAGTGCTGTGCTGATTGTTCTTGTTGAAAGTCCTATATCTTTATGCATCTGTTCAAGTGGATATACCACGTAAAGCCTACCTTCTTCATCCCGCCAGCCATTTCTATTTGCCAGCCTTATCCTTTGTAGCAGGATTCCATATACAACCTTTGCTTCTATAGACAGTGGTTCAAACGCATCATCAATAAACATAAGCAGTGGAATTTCTACCATGGCATACTGGAATGCCTGTCGTCCGTAATGATAATCAAGTTTCATCTGCCATTTCCTCCTGTTCTTCCTTCCACTTTGCAAGGAGCTCAAGGATAATCTTTTCACGCTCCCTTGAAGGCATATGGGAAGGGAAATACTTATTTAATTTTCTTTCTGACAATGAGACCTTTCCGTTTGTTTTAGGCTCAGGCAACGCACTGTTCAAAACCTGTATAACTGGGTACTGTTGCATATTTTCAAGATTCTTCTGCGCCTTAAGTGCTTCTATCTGTTCTGGTCTGAGAATGCCATTTTCTTTTCGGTATTCATAAATCCATTGCTGGACTTCCTTATCAAAGAAAGAAATATCATAGCCCATTCCTATTGAAATAACTTTTTCATCAACCATCTGCATAAGTTCAGGAATCAGATCTGTGAGCTTTACATATTTTCTGACCTGCCTATCTCTTAGTCCAAATTCTTCTCCTACACTGTCGCCGGTCAACTTCTGGCACTCAGTGCCAGAAGTTCCATTGAGGTCATTTCTCTTTCCCTGCTTTCTGACAATATCCATCTTCATTTTCAGAGAATAAGCTCTCTCGCTAGGTAAAATCTCTTCTCGTTGGACATTTGAATCCACCATGATTATTACTGCTTCATCATCGGACATTTCTTTTACAATCGCCGGCATAACCTCAAGTCCTGCCAATTTAGCGGCATGCATTCTTCTATGTCCTGAAACCATCTCATAGCCGCCCTGTTTGTCCGGTCTTACAAGTACTGGAGACAAAATCCCATTTACCTTAATACTCTCTACAAGTTCCGCCATCTTATCATCATCAACTACTTTAAAAGGATGATCTTTAAATGGATGTACCTTTTTAATCTGTATTTCTTCGGTACCTTCTTTAAATTCCGGTGCTCCAAGAAGCTCATCTACTGATTCAAAATGTATCTTTTCTCTTTTAGCAGCCATATCTGATTACCCCCTTCATGAATTATCTGCGACAAAATCTGTAAGTTCACTATAGGCACTTGCCACCTTGCCTTTTGGATCATATTCATATATGCTTTTACTCATAGCAGATGTTTCACTTGCTCTGATTGATAGCGGAATCTCTGTAGGAAGGACTCGAAGGCTTTTGCCATATACTTCATTAACCTCTGCAATAATTTCCTTAGCATAGTTGGTTCTCTTATCAACCATAGTTAATAGAATTCCTTCAATCTCAAGCTTTGAATTAAGTCTGCGCTTTACTGTATAGATGGTCTTAAGCAGTGCCTGAAGACCCTTTACAGGAAGAAATGCTGCGGCACAGGGTATGAGGCAAGTGTCAGCGCAAGCAAGTGCATTTACGGTCATAACACCCAGAGATGGCATGCAATCAATGATGATGTATGAATACTGGTCCTTTATCTTTTCCACATAATCCCTAAGTACCAGTTCTCTACTCATTACGTTTACAAGTGATACCTCTGCAGCGGATAATCCGATATTTGAAGGAAGAAGATCTACGTTCTCGCTGTGGTGCATGATAGCGAAACATTCCGGAATATCTTCCTCATTAACAATCTTCTCGATAACATCAACGATAGTGAGTTCAAGGCTGTCCGGATCCTTATATCCCATGCAGATAGAAAGACTCCCTTGTGGATCGTTATCAATTAAAAGTACCTTATGCCCCTTGTTAGCAAGTCCTATTCCAAGATTCATTGCAGTTGTGGTTTTAGCTACCCCACCTTTCTGATTAGCGATTGCGATTACTTTGCACATACTTTTTTCCTCCCATCTTTTCCATTTTTTCTTAAGTAGTCCTCAAAGATTGCCCTGTTTATGAGAACTTTTTTATGAAGTTTGTAAAAGGCACCGGACCTGTCTGCCACACGAGTAACTGCCCTGTAGCTCATCTTGTAGTAATCAATGGCCATGTTGTAGGTGATAAAACTTCTCTGGGCAAACAGAATATCTTCATCATCAATCTGATCAGAGAACATCCATATTGTTCCGAACATATTCAGCCCTCTCTTTCTTCCAAAACTTTTTTCTCCCGATTACCATTTGTTTGATACATTCCTGCAGGCTGGTGGAATCTCTCAAGATACTCATCAAAGATGTCTCTGTTGATCAGAACGGTTCCTTCTCTCCTGTAAATCGCTCCCGCCTGGTCTGCCATCTCAAGAATTTTCTTGTGCTCAAGGCTGTAAACAATTTCTGCATCCCTATATCTGAGCCACTTTTTCCTCAAGGTACGCATCACTACTTTTTCCTGGACTATAACTTCCCGGTTAAATGGACTGTTTTTCTCATTCTCATTTTCAAGTTCGCCAACGTAATCACGGTTATCATCAAAATACGGTCTGTCTTCTTTTTTTCTTTTCATGTATGATGTCCTCCTTATTTTTTATGTGCTGAAGAACCATCCATGAATTAGCCAACAAAAAAGAGCTACTTCTTAGAATTTTGTTTTCTAAAAAGTAACTCTTATAACCTTTTGTAAAGTTATCGAAAAAAAGTTTTCTGTTTTTAACGGTGCGCCTCTGAGCGCATCTACAAACCTCTAAATTCATCTCCCGTTTGTCAGGAGTTTGTCAAAATGCCATTCCTTATCTCAAAAACCCTCATGAATACTGGGCTTATCACTTCATGGACTTAAGTGTCGGGAAGAGCAGAACTTCCCTTATATTAGCGCTATTCGTTAACAGCATACAAAGTCTGTCGATACCATAACCGATGCCGCCGGTGGGGGGCATGCCGATCTCAAGGGCGTTTAGGAAGTCTTCGTCTGTGTGCTCTGCTTCGTCATCGCCTGCTGCCGCATTGGCATCCTGTGCTGCGAAACGCTCACGCTGGTCGATGGGATCGTTAAGCTCTGAGTATGCATTGCACATCTCCCATGTGTTGATGAAGAGCTCGAAACGTTCAACCTTCTCAGGATCTGAGGGCTTTTTCTTGGTAAGAGGTGAAATAGCGATAGGATGATCCATGATAAATGTAGGCTGGATCAGCTTCTCCTCGCAGAACTCCTCAAAGAAGAGATTGATGATATCACCCTTGGTGTGACGATCCTCAAATTCAACGTGATGCTCTTTAGCAATAGCCTTAGCTTCTTCGTCTGTCTTAACTGCATCGAAGTCAACACCTGCGTACTTCTTGATGGCTTCGTTCATTGTAAGGCGCTCGAAGGGCTTACCCAGGTCGATGATATGATCACCGTAAGGAACCTGTGTTGTGCCGCAAACCTTCTCAGCAAGGTAACGGAACATGCTCTCTGTGAGCTCCATCATTCCTTCATAATCTGTATATGCCTGATAAAGCTCCATAAGTGTGAACTCAGGATTGTGTCTTGTATCTGTACCTTCGTTTCTGAATACACGTCCGATCTCGAATACTCTCTCAAGTCCGCCTACGATAAGTCTCTTAAGATAGAGCTCAAGTGAGATACGAAGCTTTCTCTCCTCATCAAGTGCATTGTAATGTGTGAGGAAAGGTCTTGCAGCTGCACCGCCGGCATTCTCAACCAGCATAGGTGTCTCAACTTCCATGAAGTCTCTTGCAGCAAGGAAGTTACGGATCTCCTGAATGATCTGTGATCTCTTGATGAAAGTTTCCTTAACCTCTTCATTCATGATGAGGTCAACATAACGCTGTCTGAAACGAATCTCTGTATCTGTAAGTCCGTGGAATTTCTCCGGAAGGGGCTGCAGTGACTTGGATAAAAGAGTCAGCTCCTTAACATGAACAGAAATCTCACCTGTCTTAGTTCTGAAAGCAAAGCCCTTAACGCCGATGATATCGCCGATATCCATCTTCTTAAATGCAGCGTAGGAATCGTCGCCAAGATCGTTTCTTGAAACGTAGAGCTGCATACGGCCTGACTTATCCTGAAGGTTTGCAAAAGATGCCTTACCCATAACACGTTTGCTCATCATACGACCTGCAAGAGAAACGATTTTCTCCTCAGGAATCTCTGAAAGCTCAGGAGTGATCTGCTTACCCTCTGCGTCTGTCTTGGGTACAACTTCAAGCTTATCGAAGTTATCTCTGATCTCCTGTGCGTGATGTGTCTGATCATATTTTACGATCTGGAAAGGATCGTTACCTGCTGCCTGAAGGTCAGCAAGCTTCTCACGACGTACTTTCTTAAGCTGGTTAATATCTTCTGTCTTCTGGTTCTTTTGATTATTCTGCTGATTCTCTGCCACTTCTTTTTCCTTCTTCTAAACAAAAAACTATAGTTACAAAAGTATTGGGGACAAATTACATCGTCCCCAATACACTAATACCATCTCAGATTACTTACGAACAATTCCTAATACCTTGTACTGGAAAACTCCCATAAGTGTCTCTGCATCAACGATGTCGCCAACCTTTGCTCCGATAAGAGCCTTACCAACAGGTGACTCGTTACTGATCTTGCCCTTAAGGCTGTTAGCCTCTGATGAACCAACGATGCTGTATTCAATCTCTTCGTTAACTTCCATATCAAGAAGTCTAACCTTACAACCTACGTTAACCTTGTTGATATCAACATCTTCATCGATAACAACTTCTGCGTTCTTGAGTATCTTCTCAAGCTCCTCGATACGAGCCTCGATGTCGCGCTGCTCATCTTTAGCTGCATCGTACTCAGCATTCTCGGAAAGGTCACCCTGCTCACGAGCTTCTTTGATTTTCTCAGCTACTTCTGAACGTCTTACTACCTTGAGTTCATGAAGCTCGTCTTCATAAGCTTTAAGACCTTCGTAAGTAAGAATGTTTTTCTTCTCTTCCATTTTTATAACTTCCCTTCTTAAAATCGGACCGCCATCTGCGTCCGTGATATACGAGTTTATAGTCCAAAGTATTATATATGTATATGCATAAAAAGTCAAAATTATTTAAAATTATGAGAATCGCACCACATTAAGCAGTGCGATCCAATAGTTATTTTCATGATTCTATTTTAAATATCTCCGCACAGGCTTTCTTGAGAGAATCCATGTCGTCCATCTGATTGATTGCTGCGCGGAACTTTGCTGACCCCGGAAGCCCTGTGGTATACCAGGCTACATGCTTTCTCATTTCACGAATTCCTATGTACTCGCCCTTATACTTAAGTTGCAGATCCGCATGCCTGATAACAGTTTCATACATTTCCTTAAGAGAAGGTCTTGGCACTGCCTCCCCTGTCTCCAGATATGAAATGACCTCTCTGAAAATCCAGGGATTACCTTCAGCAGCCCTTGCAATCATTACGCCGTCGCACCCGGTTTCTTCTATCATTGCCTTTGCGCTTGGTCCGTCTGCAACATCTCCGTTACCGATTACGGGAACCCTTACAGCTTCCTTTACTCTGCGGATTATGTTCCAGTCAGCCTTCCCGCTGTAATACTGCTCTCTGGTTCTTCCATGGACAGCCACTGCGGATGCACCGCCCTCTTCTGCTGCCAGCGCACATTCAACTGCGTTGACGCTTGATTCCGTAAAACCTTTTCTTATTTTAACGGTCACAGGTCTGTCTGTTTCGTTTACCATTGCCGCTACAATTTTCTCTATAAGCTCAGGTTTTTTCATGAGAGCGGAACCTTCACCGTTGGATACAACCTTTGGCACGGGACATCCCATGTTTATATCAAGGATGTCGTAGGGTCTGTTAGAAATTATTCTTGTGGCCTCTGCCATTATCTCAGGTTCACTTCCAAAAAGCTGCAGCGATACCGGATGCTCTGACGGATGTATCTCCATCATCATACCGGTGTTTTTATTATTGTAGGTTATGGCCTTGCCGCTTACCATCTCCATGCAGACAAGTCCTGCTCCCATCTCATTGCACAAAAGCCTGAATGGCAGGTCCGATACTCCTGCCATGGGACCTAAGATAATATTGTTTTTCAGTTCCACATCACCTATCAAAAGCGGATGAAGATAATCATTATATTTTACACTTTTATCCCGAAAAGCATTAAAGTGTCTTTGCATTACTCATCATCCTCACTTAAGATAGCGCTGACATCCTCATGAAGGATCATGGCTCTGTAGTACATCTGAAGTGCCTCAAAGAGATCCTGTCTCTGTCTTCTGACTTCACCAATAAGAAGTCCTGCGCTTATCTCATCATAGGTGATATCATCTTCATCTCTTGTGGTCTCCATTGTAATGGTTCCGTCATCCTCAAACTCGATTGTGAAAACACCACCTGCTTCCTGAGTAAAAAGCACAGATATAATGTGCAGCTCCTTCTGGATACTTTCAGGAATCTTCTTGAAAAGAGGATTAAAATAATACTTCATCTCATACGCATTTGCTCCGCAGAGGATGATCCTTCCTCCTGCTGATACGCTGCCAAGAGAGCCGTCTTCAGTCACCACCTGGATATCTGATACCTCTTCGCCTGTTTCTGCATTGGTGATCTTACCTGTTTCTTTATTTATGATAAGTCTTCTGCCCTCAGGCTTTTTACCGTCAAGTGTCTCTGAATGAGGTTTATTCTCATCACCTACGCTCTCTGAATCACTGTAAACTTCTCTTGTTTCTTTTTCTTCAAAATTTTTATTACTCATTACTCTTCTGCCTCTGTAAACCCTTCATTATGCGGCTTGTTGCGCTTGTTCTTTTCATAAATAATACGAAGCCCGTGTATAAGAAGGTTAGGTTCATAGATATCTATCTCCTCAACTTCTTCTGATATCAGTCTTCCAAGGCCGCCTGTTGCGACAACCTTTATATCGTCCCTGCCAAGCTCTCTTTTCATTTCGGAAATTATGTACTTGGTCTGACCGATCTGACCATACACAAGTCCTGCCTGCATGGAGCTTATGGTCTCCTGAGCAAGGATACTGTCAGGCTTTTTGATCTCTATCTCAGGGAGCTTTGCTGTATCCTGCCACAGCGCCTTTGCTGAGATTCTGATTCCGGGACTTACTACACCTACTGAAAACTCAGCCTTTTCATCGATATAAACGTATGTAGTAGCTGTTCCAAAATCTATAACAATCACAGGTCCGCCATACATCTCATAAGCAGCAACAGCACCCACCACAAGGTCAGGACCGACCTCTGCAGGATTCTTTGTCACAATCTTGATTCCTGTTTTGATGCCGGGGCCCACAATATATGGCTGCTTTCCAAGGTACTTTACCATGGCGTTAACAAGAGCGTGCATCACATTGGGAACTACGCTTGATACGATTATTCCCTGTATCTCCGCCCTGTCTATGCCGTTATTTCGAAGCATCGCGATAAGGTTATTGCCATACTCATCTGATGTATGAGCCGTCTGTGACATCATACGAAAAGAAGCAACTATCTTTTGTCCCTTTAAAACACCAAATGCTATATTAGTATTTCCAACATCAACTGCCAGTAACATAGCTATCTCCCATCTGCAATTTATTCGTATCTGAAACTATTGGTAAAAGCTCCTATACATATCCGTAAAGACCTCTTACGCTTACTTCTCCTGCGATTATCTCTTCACTATCGCCATTTTCATTTTTTATTAAAAGAGCTCCCTCTTTATTTATTCCAAGGGCAACAGCTTCATATTCTCCCTTTGGATCAAGGATTTTGACTTTACTATCTCTGTTAAGAAGTCTTTTCTCGTATTCATCCTTAAGGAGTGATAAGTCACATCGCTCTACATATCTTGCATAATTCTCTTCAAAATATTTCATACAAAGAGCTATGAGCTTTGATCTGTCCAGCTCTTTTCCTGTTTCTGAAAAAACAGAGCCGGCCATATCCCTGATCTCTTCTGCAAAAAGGTCAGATGGCTGATTTACGTTTATGCCGCAGCCTATCACCACGAAGTACTCTTCGCTACCCGGCATCATGTGAAGCTCTGTAAGTATACCGCAGATCTTCCTTTTGTTTAAGACGATGTCGTTTGGCCATTTGATGCCTGTTCTTACATCATCACTTACACCTGCAGCCGTCATAGCTTTATCTAAAGCTTCGGATACAGACAGCGCCATAACAAGCGTAAGACCTGATACCTTATCCATAGGGATCTTGGGCCTAACCATTAGGCTCATGAAAATATTGTGACCTGCAGGACTTATCCAGCTCCTGCCTCTGCTGCCTCTGCCAGCATCCTGCCTGTCTGCTACAGCAAGAAAACCGGAGGCTCTTCCTTCATCACCTGCTGCCTTGGCTATATTGTTGGTGGAATCGATCACAGGATAAAACTCCAGGTCTCTTCCCACATAATCCGTATTAAGCGCAGCTTCTATTGTTCTTTTATCCATCATTTTCTAACGACCGTTGCATACATTACTGCCTTTATGGTATGCATACGATTTTCTGCCTCTTGAAAAACTATTGACTGCTCGGACTCAAAAACTTCGTTTGTAACCTCCATCTCATCAAGTCCGAATTGTTCCTTTATCTCTCTTCCGATTCCTGTACCAAGATCATGGAATGCAGGAAGACAATGCATAAATACTGCCTTATCTCCGGCATTTTCCATAACCTCTGAGGTTACAGCATAGGGCTTAAGATCAGTTATTCTCTCTTTCCAGATATCTGCAGGCTCGCCCATTGACACCCATACATCGGTTGCTATTACATCTGCGCCTTTTGTAGCAGCCATAACATCCTCAGTATTCTCAATGACAGCACCCGTCTCTTTTGCTATATCCTTACAGGTATCGATAAGCTCTCTGCTCTGCCAGTATTTCCTTGGAGCACATGAAACAAAGTGCATTCCCATCTTTGCGCAGGCAACCATAAGTGAATTACCTGTGTTATATCTGGCATCACCCATGTATACCATTTTTATACCCTTAAGATGTCCAAAATGCTCCCTGATAGTAAGGAGATCTGCAAGCATCTGTGTGGGATGGAACTCGTTGGTAAGTCCGTTCCATACAGGAACCTTGGAATACTTCGCAAGCTCGTCAACTATCTCCTGTCCAAAGCCTCTGTATTCTATTCCGTCGTACATGCTTGAAAGCACGCGGGCTGTGTCTGCGATGCTCTCCTTCTTACCAATCTGTGAGCCCGTAGGATCAAGATAGGTGGTTCCCATACCAAGGTCATGTGCGGCAACTTCAAATGCACAGCGGGTACGAGTACTTGTTTTCTCAAATATCAGAGCAACATTTCTGCCTCTGAGCTCATCATGAAGAATCCCCTTTTGTTTTTTCTCCTTAAGCTCAGCTGCAAGATCCAGCATGTACTCAATCTCTTCCGGTGAAAAATCCAACAGTTTCAAAAAATCTCTTCCCTGTAAATTGATTGCCATTATGTACCTCCCTCGGTATACAAGCCAAAAAACATTATGTCATTAAATAGATTAAGCCCGATCGCAGCAAATCTGCCACGGTCAGGCTTTATTGTATCAATTTATTTTGTTATTTTCAAACTTACCAGAATACATGAGCTCCGATAACAATTCCGTCATGTCCGCCGGCACGTCTGAAGTGTGTGCATCCGCCTACATTGGTCTCACCCGCAAGAGCTGCATTGGCTGCCTGGATACAACTATCAGGAACATTACCTGCATAAACTCTGTCAACTGAACCATTAAGTGCAGGAGTAAACTGACCTGATGCATAAATTACACCTGAGATGGTGTTTGCATAAGCACCACTCTTAACACGGTTCATAACAACCGCACCTACAGCAACCTTTCCTTCATAGGGCTGGTTACCTGCTTCGCAGTAAATAAGTGCTGCAAGAAGTCTTGCCTCATCAGCGCCTGCTGCAACAGCACCTGTATTCTTTGTAAGCTTAGCCTTCTTAGCTGCTTCTTCAGCCTTGCGCTTAGCTTCTGCTTCCTCGCGAGCCTTGATCGCAGCCATGGTCTCGCCTTCGTCGATTCTGAAATCGGTCTCTACATATTCAGCCTGAACATAACCAGTTTCATCGTTATAATCTACGCTGATCCAACCGTTTCCAAGATCCTCTATCATCTCTACAAATCCATGATTTGTAATAACACCCAGAACCTCTGCATCCTCGTCAGCTTCCTTACGGATTCTGAGAGCATCTTCTTTACTGGATACAAGCTGCACACCAACATCCTGTGCAAGCTCTTCTGCCTCTTCACCAAAGAGGAGATAATCGTCCTTGGCCCAGCCAACCAGATCTCCTGATTCAAGCTTGGTCCAACCGTCCTTTTGTTCTATAATCTTACCACCACAGTCCTTGTAAAGAACTCCGAGCTTCTCTGCATCATCTTCAGGCGATACTCTGATGTTCATTACCTGTGATACGTTTGCCATTACGAGTCTGGAGTCGTCCTCCTCTTCGTACTCTTCCTCTTCATCAGCTTCTTCAGGCTGACTGTTGATTGCGGATGCAACATCCTGCGCTTTTGCAACATCCTCTTCCGAGATTTCTGTAACATCGGTGGGGTTCAATATGTTACCGATACCCACATCGTTGTTATTCAAGGCATTTAATGTTCTAGCCTCTGCCGTAATGCCGGTGGAAGTTCCGAATAATAGGATTGCCAGTGTAAATGCGGAAATTCCCTGCATTAACGCGTCCAACTTCTTCATATTTTTTGCTTCCTTTTTAAGTTTGTTACGCAATTGTTACTGCAAAACTTTTCATATTGTAACAAGCCGAAGCAATATTGTCAAATTTAGAGCTCTTTACTCCTCAGTATTGCTGCCTCCACAGCGTCCATAACAATGCCTCTAAAGCCAGATTCTTCCATTACTTTCACCGCTTCGATGGTTGTTCCTGCAGGGGAGCATACCATGTCCTTAAGCTCGCCGGGATGCTTGCCTGTCTCAAGGACCATCTTGGCACTGCCAAGTACTGCCTGAGCAGCGAACTCATAGGCCTGCTTTCTGGGCATTCCCCCAAGGACAGCAGCATCTGCCATTGCCTCTATGAAAAGGAATACATAGGCAGGTGAAGAACCGCTGACACCTGTAACAACATCCATCATGTTTTCAGGAACCACATTGGCTGTGCCGCAGCTTCTGAAAATATCCAGCGCAAGGTTTAGATCAGCGTCGTTACAAAGACTGTTAGGGCAGATTGCAGCACACCCCTCACCTACGAGTGCAGGTGTGTTTGGCATGACTCTGATAATCTTTACATCCTTTTCAAACTCTTTGGATATCCACTCCAGTGTTTTACCGGCAGCGATACTGATTATAAGCTTATTCTCATTGATATCATCCATGATGTCAGCGATGGCAACCTTAAGAAACTGAGGCTTTACCGCAAGTAGAATTACATCTGCTTCCCTTGCTACATCAGCATTGTTGTCCTTAACCTGAATCTGAAACTTCTTCTCAGCCTTTTCTCTTGCTGCTTCTAAGGGATCAGCCCCGATGATATCCTGAGGATCAAAGATGCCCTTTGAAATGATTCCGCCAATAAGGGCCTTTGCCATGTTTCCAAGTCCTATTACTCCGATTGTCATACCTTAATTCCTCCTTTGTCTTGCTGCTTCAAAAGTAAGCACCGCCGCTGATACAGCAGCATTCATCGATTCAACTCTGCCAAGCATGGGAATAATCACGTATTCTGAGGCTGCATCTGCTGCCTCTTTTGTCAGACCATTCCCTTCATTACCTATCATAAAAGCACATGGGCCATGGTAATCTATCTCATCATAATTCTTTGTCCCCTTGAGATGAGCTGCATATGTGGTTACTCCATGCTCTTTTTCAAGGGTTTTAACTGTATCCGGAATAGAATCCGCATAAATAAAGGGCATTCTGAAAATAGCTCCCATTGTGGATCTGACAACCTTGGGATTATACACATCTGCCATATCAGAGCTCATTATTATTCCTGTTACTCCCGCACCTTCACCTGTTCTGAACATGGTGCCAAGGTTCCCGGGATCCTGAATATTTTCAAGTATCAGGAGCATGGGATTATCCCCAAGCATATCTGTCAATTCCCAACGGGTCTGCTTTACAACAGCAAGTACGCCCTGAGGAGTCTTGGTATCTGCCATTTTTTCCATGACATCCTGTGATACCTCTTCCATGACAGCACTGTCAGATGAGCCTATTTCTTCTATAATATATCTGTCTTCATCAGAGATATTTTTCATAAACTCCGGAGTGACATACAGCTCTCTTAGAAGGTCTACCGGCACCTCTCTGACCATGCGGATGCCTTCTACTACGAAGACGCCGTCTTCTCTCCTTGCCTTGGATTTCTTGCAGTATTCTGCTATTTTCTTAACTCTTGGATTATTTGTACTTGTTATCATATCCCTACCATTATAATCTCCTGCCCCTTAAGACAACTTGCTTAAGCTCATGGCTATTCTTATCGATCAGGAGAAAATCTGCATATTTTCCGGTTTCAATGCTTCCTATCATATCATCAGCCTTAACTGATTTTGCCGGATTAATAGTAGCACACCTGACTGCTATCTCAAAAGGAATTCCAATCTCGTCTGCCGCAGTCATCATGCAGTCAAAGAGGTTGGTAACACTGGCTGCTATTGTTCCATCAGATAAAAGAGCCTTCTTTCCCTTAACAAAAACCTCGTGACCGCCAAGCTCATAGGTTCCATCCGGGAGTCCTGTGGCTCTCATGCTGTCGCTTATAAGAACTACTCTTTCCGCCCCAAGCAGGGTAAAGGTGTTCCTGTCAATGCTGCCATGGTGATGCACTCCGTCAGTTATAAGCTCTGACATGCACTCCTTATCATCGATTGCTGCTCCGACAGGTCCCGGAGCCCTGTGCAGATACGGTCTCATGGCATTATAAAGGTGTGTCACATGATGGGCACCAAGCCTCATGGCTTCAAGTGCGGTATCGTAGTCACAGTCTGTGTGGGCTACGGAAATTATGAATTCATCCTTAAGCTCTTTTATAAATTCAAAAGCTCCCGGCCTTTCCGGCGCGATGTCCACAAGCTTTATCATACCTCCGCTTCTGTCATTCATCTGCCTTACAAAATCCGCATCAGGATCGCAGATATCGGAAAGCTCCTGTGAACCTTTCTTTTCGGGAGAAATAAAGGGGCCCTCCATGTTTATTCCGATAAAATGTCCTGCATCCTTTGCCGCAGCTTTCCTTATATCCATATACTGCTTTGTGGCATCTGCAACCCTCAAAAGCTTTTCCTTTGGCACTGTCATGGTGGTGGGACAGATAGCCGTTACACCGCAGGATGCCTCAAATTTAAGGAAATCCTCTATAGACTCCGCAGTAGCATCGCAGAAATCACTGCCCATGCAGCCATGCACGTGAATATCCACAAGTCCCGGAATCACATAGCAGCCGCTTGCATCTATTACCTCTTCGTCAGATGATTTTTCAGAGAAAAGCTCACCCTCCGTAAAAATATCCTTTTTCGTAAAGCTGTAATTTTCGTCAAAAACAAGTCCGCCTTCAATTTTCATACGTCTAAACTCCTCTATCATTGCAGCACATACAACAGCGCCAGTAACCTGCCCTGTTTACTTAAGGCTTAGGCTACCTGCTCTGAATGCTCTTTCCTTATGAAAACCATATTTTCCGTAAAAATCCACAAGTCCTGTCCAATCAATGCAGGTTTCTCTGACGCCCTGCTCTCTTAATCCGATAAGGGCCTTTGTGAGGATGAGCCCGCCAAGCTTCTTTCCTCTGACAGAGCTTCCGATTCCTATTGGCCCAAGTCCGCCGCTTCTGTCAGCATCCCCATAGTCATGGGTCATTGAAAAGCCCACCACATCACCGTCGCTTTCCTGTATCAAAAGAAATACCTGCTTTAGGTCTCCGCCTGTTTTAATATACTGATCGATCTCAAAATGCCATCTGTCAGGAAACTCCCTAAGCAAAAAGCCAAGAACCTTATCGGCATCCTGAGGCTCCATCCTCTTTACGTGATAGCCAACGCATTTTGAAGCATCAAATTCATCGGGAACAAAGTTCTCCTGCATATTTGCAGACATATCATAGTGATCCTTTTCCCCAAGTATAAAGCCTGCCTTTTTAAAGAACTCCTTCTTTGCATCATCCGGTGCAGGGATTCCTGAAAACAGATTCCGAAACTCCATGCCAAGAACAACTTCCTTTATGCCAAGCTCCTTCGCCTTTTTAACAGAAGCATCAAGGAGCACCGAGCCGACACCGCAGCCCCTGTATTCTTCGCGAACTGCCAGCATGGTGATCCACATGGTATCAGATAATACTTCCTTCTCATAATCCTGTGAGAGCTTCGTTATGATAATTCCCGCAGCACGAACTACACCGGCTTCTTCTACTTCATATATAAAAGAAGCTTCGCTGCAATAATCCGCATCTCTCACTGTATTATCAAGTATTCTCTCATCAGAGAACCATTGGAATTCCTTTGGAAAATTTTTTCTGTAAAGCTTTAGAATGTTAGAATCATCGTTACTTTCAATTGCTCTTAGTCTGCCGTTTAACGTACTCCTTTTTTCATCCATTAGCTTTCCCCCTTTGCACTTGGATTACTTCTGCCTTAATTGTGTAACCTATGATATAGAAAACTCCCTCCGGAAAATTCCGAAGGGAGCAATAAGCAAATGTAGATTAGAGAATCTTACTGATCTCATACTGATATTCGTTGATAGACTTCTTCATTGCAAGAGCCTCATCGATATCGTAGTCAACAAACTGACCGTTTCTGTAAGCAACTACGCGGTTTGTCTTGCCTGCTGTAAGAATATCAGCTGCATAGCATCCCATCATGGAAGCATATACACGGTCTTTACAGGTCGGGCTACCACCACGCTGCATGTAACCAAGGATAGAAGCTCTGGTCTCAAGTCCTGTAGCAGCCTCGATACGACGTGCCATGGAAGCTGAGTGTCCGATACCCTCTGCGTTAAGGATAATGTGATGTGTCTTACCCTTCTTACGGTTATCAATGATGTTGTCGATGATTCTCTGCTCATTGAAGTCGTACTTCTCAGGAAGAAGGATATCATCAGCACCGTTAGCGATCGCGCACCAAAGTGCGATGTAACCAGCGTGACGTCCCATAACCTCAACGATACTTACACGCTCGTGTGAAGAAGATGTATCTCTGATCTTATCAATAGCGTCCATCGCTGTATTTATAGCGGTATCAAAACCGATAGTATAATCTGTACAAGCTATATCAAGGTCGATAGTACCGGGAATACCAATTGTGTTGATTCCCTGCGCTGAAAGCTTCTGAGCACCTCTGTAGGAACCGTCACCACCGATAACTACCATGCCATCGATACCATGCTTTCTGCAGATCTCGGCACCTTTCTTCTGACCAGCCTCGGTTGTGAACTCCATACATCTAGCAGTTCCAAGGATTGTACCGCCTCGCTGAATAATATCAGCTACGCTTCTGCGGTCCATGTCATAGATCTCTTCATTAAGAAGTCCCTGATAGCCCTTCTTAATACCCTTTACCTTAAGACCGTTTGCAAGGGCCTTTCTTACAACTGCACGAATTGCTGCGTTCATTCCCGGAGCATCACCACCACTGGTAAGAACTCCAATTGTTTTTATCTCTTTTGCCATAATCGGTATTACCTCTTTGCCTAAAAAATATTCTCTTTTTACGTTTATTATATTATCGCAATTTTTTTTCAACTGCAATATCTGTGAGGCTCTAAACCTAAGAATTTAGACAATCTTTACGTTTGCTTCACCAAATATTCCGTTTAGGCTCTCAATCGTCTCATCATCGGCCTTGATATTGCTCGAAGAAGGCAGCTTTTTAATCTGTTTGGTATCCTTAAGATATATGGCAACACTGTCCCTTGCACCGGGAACCTTTTTCTTTGCATCAAGAAGCCCGTCAAGAGCACCTTTCTTGGCTTCATAGTCACTCATATCCGCAAACTGGATCCATACAGTTCTTGGAATTTCATCGAACATAGTGATTTTTGAAGCTATGAGCTTAGCCTCTTTATCCTCCTCTGCCGATACTCTTCCCTGTATGAAAACCTTGGCGTCCTGACTAAGTCTGCCTGCATTACCCTCATAGGTCTTGGGAAATACGATTACTTCCACACTTCCTACAAGATCCTCCAGAGTAATAAAGGCCATAAGCTGATCATTCTTGGTATATTTCGTTGTTTTATCTGCTATTAAACCGCCGATGGTTACTGTCTGACCATCCTTAATGGACGGCATACCGGTATCTTCGTCGATATAAAAATCCGTGGTTGTGGCTGTAATGTGCTTTTTCCACATAGCCTCGTATTCTTCGAGTGGATGGCCGGATACATAGATGCCAAGAACCTCTTTTTCAAATTCCAGTATCATATCCTTTGGATACTCGCCAACATCCGGAAGCTTTATCTCAAACTGCTCCTTAACCTCCTTCGGCGCCAGATCAAAGAGCGACATCTGTCCTGCAAAGCTGTTCTTATTGCGGTCGTGGAGCTGATCCATCATTCTTGCATATACATGCATGAACTGCTTTCTGGTTCCTCCAAGGCTGTCTAACGCACCTGCCTTTATGAAATTCTCAACAGCACGCTTATTTACATCTCCTGACTCGGTCATACGCTTAAGGAAATCGTCCAGATTTCTGAATTTTCCGCCCACTTCGCGCTCTCTGACTATGCTTTCAATTATAGGTCTTCCGACACCCTTTATAGATGTGAGAGCGTATCTAATGGCCTTGCCCCTGTATCGCTCATCCTTGCTCTCATCGTCATCTGAATATCTTGCAACGGAGAATCCGGAAAAGCCCTCGTTTACATCAGGAGGCAGGATATCTATTCCCATACTTCTGCAGGTCATAATGTAATAGGATACCTTTGCCTGGTTATCTATGACAGAGGTCATAAGGGCTGCCATAAATTCTACAGGATAGTAGTATTTAAGCCAGGCTGTCTGCATGGCAACAACTGCATAGCAGGCTGCATGAGACTTGTTAAATGCGTACTTTGCAAAATCCATCATGGAATCATAAATCTGGTTTGCGACAGCTGAATCAATTCCCTTGGAAACGCAACCGGGAACGCCTTCCTCGGCATTACCGTTTACGAAGTTTTCCCTCTCTACCTCCATGACATGCTGCTTTTTCTTACTCATGGCTCTTCGAACAAGGTCCGCTCTTCCAAGTGTATATCCGCCAAGCTTCTGCACTATCTGCATAACCTGCTCCTGATATACGATACAGCCGTAGGTAGGAGAAAGAATTGGCTCAAGCAGGTCTGTTGAATATGTAATATTCTTTGCATCTTGTTTTCCCGCTATATATTTGGGGATAAAGTCCATAGGGCCGGGACGATACAAAGAAATTCCCGCTACAATATCTTCAAAGTTCTGGGGCTTAAGCTCCTTCATGAAAGAGGTCATTCCCGCACTTTCAAGCTGGAACACACCTTCACAGTGTCCGCTTCCTATGGCATCAAAAACCTGAGCATCATTATAATCAAGACTGTCTATATCGATGTAATTGGGATCACCCTTCTTTGCACCGTTGGTCTCATTGGCAAATCTGGCTGCATCCTTAATTACAGTAAGGGTCCTAAGTCCAAGGAAGTCCATCTTAAGAAGGCCCAGCTCTTCAATAGTGGTCATTGTAAACTGGGTTGTGATATTTCCTTCAGCAGATCTTGAAAGAGGCACCAGATCCTCTGCAGGAGCAGAACAGATAACAACGCCCGCTGCATGGATTGATGTATGTCTGGGAAGTCCTTCAAGCTTCTTACACATATCTATCAGATGATGAACCTGGGGATCTGTGTCATAAAGCCCTCTAAGCTCAGCATTCATGGAAAGTGCCTTTTCAAGATTCATTCCAAGCTCAGCAGGAACCATCTTTGCAAGATTATCTCCTGTACTATAAGGAAGATCCAGAACTCTTGCCACATCCCTGATAACACCCTTGGGCTGCAGTGTACCGAAGGTGATGATCTGAATAACCTTGTCTGCACCGTATTTCTCAGTAACGTAATCTATTACTTCCTGTCTGCGCTCGTACTCAAAGTCCACGTCTATATCGGGCATGGACACACGCTCAGGGTTAAGGAATCTCTCAAATAGAAGATCATACTTAACAGGGTCAATGTTTGTAATATGCATGCAGTATGAAACAACAGAGCCTGCTGCCGATCCACGACCCGGACCAACTGCTATGTCATTCTCTCTGCAGTAGTTGATATAATCCCATACAATAAGGAAATAATCCACATATCCCATCTTCTGAATTACGGAAAGCTCATAGTCGAGCTGTTTTCTGATGGTACCGTCATCCTCGGGATATCTCTCATTTAATCCGTCGATACAAAGCTTGTTTAAATATGTCCAGGAATCATAGCCTTCAGGAACATCATAGTGAGGCAGCTTAGTTACGCCAAACTCAATTTCCACGTTACATCTGTCGGCGATTTTCTGCGTATTATCTATCGCATCCTGCGCATACTGGAAAAGAAGCCGCATCTCGTCTTCGCTCTTGACGTAGTACTGACCGCCTTCGTAACGCATTCTGTCCTCATCGCTTACCTTTTTGCCTGTCTGAATACACAAAAGAAGATCATGTGCCTCTGCATCATCAGCATAGGTATAGTGGCAGTCGTTGGTTGCAACAAGGGGGATATCCAACTCTTTACTAAGAGCCATAAGGACAGGGTTCACCCTCTGCTGCTCAGAAATTCCATGGTCCTGAAGCTCAAGGAAAAAGTTACCGTGACCAAAAATCTCGTCATACCTTCTGGCTGCTGCCCTCGCCTCCTCTATATCGCCTCTTGATATAGCCTTGGGAATCTCACCTGCAAGGCAGGCGGAGAGACAAATAATGCCTTCATGAAACTCCTGCAAAACCTCAAGATCCACGCGTGGCTTATAATAATATCCTTCCGTAAAGCCTCTGCTGACAATATGGGAAAGATTCTCATATCCCTTGTTGTTCTCCGCAAGAAGTACCAGATGGTAGTATCTGTTCTCACTTACCCCTGTCTCCTTCTCAAAACGTGAACCGGGAGCCACATAGACCTCGCATCCGATGATGGGCTTTATCCCCGCATCCAGCGCAGCTTTATAAAAATCGATAACGCCGTACATGACACCGTGGTCCGTGATGGCTCCGGCCGTCATGCCTAGCTCCTTTATTCGTTTTACATATTCCTTAATTTTGTTAGATCCATCCAGAAGTGAATACTCTGTATGGACATGCAAATGTGCAAATGACATGTGTTACGCCTCTCCTACCTGCATCCTGTAATACTTTGCATAGATTCCGTTCTTTTCAAGAAGAGTCTTGTGATCGCCTTTTTCCTGTATTCCGTCAGAATCAAGAACTATTATCTCGTCGGCATTTCTAATAGTAGAAAGTCTGTGAGCTATGGTAATTGTGGTCCTTCCGGCTGAGAGCTTATCAAGTGACTGCTGAATATATTTCTCTGACTCGTTGTCCAGCGCACTTGTGGCTTCATCCAGTATCAGAATAGGCGGGTTCTTAAGGAAAACTCTGGCAATTGATATTCTCTGCTTCTGACCGCCGGAAAGCCTTGTACCTCTCTCTCCGACTCTGGTGTCATAGCCATTTGGAAGAGATGAGATAAACTCGTCAAGATCGGCCTTCTTTGCAGCTTCTTTTATTTCCTCAAAGCTTGCGCCCTGTCTGCCATAGGCGATATTCTCTCTTATTGTTCCATTAAAAAGATACACGTCCTGCTGTACAATACCAATGACACCTCGAAGAGATTTCTGTGTAAGATCCCTTACGTCATTGCCATCGATTTTTACAGCTCCCTTATCTACATCATAAAATCTTGGAAGAAGCGAGCAAAGTGTGGACTTTCCGCCGCCTGAAGGGCCCACAATCGCCACCTTTTTTCCTGCATCCACATGAAGATTTATATGACTGAGAACTCTCTCCTCGCCCTCATCATAGGAAAAAGAAACATCCTCATAGTCTACTGTTCCGTCGCACTCAGTGATTTCCTTTGCATCAGGCTTATCCTGAATCTCAGGCACAACATCCATAACTTCCCTGAATCTCTGGAAGCCTGCTGCCCCCTTCTGAAGCTGCTCGGTGAATTCAATGAGCACATTAACAGGAGCTATAAATACATTAATATAAAGAGCATAAACCGCCAGGTCCTCCACAGACAGAGTTCCCTTTGCAATGAAAAGACCTCCAAAAACAATAACTGCAATATACATCAGTCCTTCAAAGAAATTATTTCCTGACTGAAAAAGAGCCATTGTCAGGTAGTTAGCTTTCTTTGACTCAAGGAATGCCTCGTTGCTCTCATCGAATTTTGCCTTCTCGATATCCTCTCCCGTAAAGGACTTAACCACGCGGATTCCGCCAAGGGTATCCTGAAGTGAAGAGTTGATACCTGCTATCTTTTTTCTGTTATCAAAGAAGGTCCTTCTCATGATTCCGTTTTGTCTAAAGGAAAAGACCGCCATGCATGCCACGATAACCGCAAGTATAAGGGTCATCTGCACATTCATTGTCATCAAAATAATGAAGGAACCTGCCAGTTTTACTACCGATATAAAAATATTTTCAGGGCCGTGGTGTGCCAGCTCCGAGATATCAAAAAGGTCAGACACCAGCTTACTCATCATCTCGCCGGTATTATTTTTGTCGTAGTAGGAAAAAGAAAATCTCTCAAACTGATCAAAGAGATCCCTTCTCATGCCGGACTCCATCCTTGCTCCCATCATGTGTCCCTGATAGGTTACATAATGCTTACAAAGTGACCTTACTGTATACATAATAAGAAGTCCGATCGCCAGCTTTATTACTCCTGCTACTATTTTCTCCGGTGTATCAAGGAAAAGCGTCTCTCTAAGCACCCTTAGGAGCTGAGGAAAAACCAAATCTATAAGGGACAAAATAGATGCCGCCACAAGATCAAGCAAAAATACGCCAATATAGGGTTTATAATATGGTACAAATTTTTTAAGTAAATCCATGCTGTTAATTACCTCTTTTTCAAGTCAAAACCATGTTTGATACTGCTTCTTCGCAGCAAATTTAATTTTGTAAAAAATCACTGTCACCTATCAAATATACCATGTTTTTCCAACTAACTGTTACGTCTTTTATAAAATAAGAAACCTTCCGTTAAGGGCTGAAATTCGTTTTATCCTCAGTCCTAAATCAGAAGGTTTTCTCTAAATATTTATCTGCAATTTATTCAAAAATCTCTCTGTCTCTCATTTTGCAGCTCTCAGCCTGAATGAAACTGTCCCCAGCCTGCCTTCATGCACATATCCGCAAAGGCCATCATCATTGAGAATAATCCCATAATGATTATCATAAAAGCCCCGGCTTTATCATAAACGAAATTTTGATAATACTTATTTGATAAAAGAATTTCTATTCCTAAAGCAATCAGTATTAAGGGCCACATAGTAAGAATCCATTCATAGGTGAAAAGATTAAAGGCCGTATGTAAAATGAAGAGAATACCAAAGCCCACAAAGCACAGCCCTGTTGTGATAGTTCCTACACGGTGAACCCTTACATTATAACTGTTCTCAGGCATCCTTTCTCTCTCCTTCCTGTGGTATCGGCTGACTTATCTGCATAGAGTTATCTGTAAGATATAAGGTCTTCTTTTTTCCAATTATCAGCTTTATTCCCACAATTACGATGACAACTGCGACAACCAGCTTAGGGAATGAATATAAAAGATGCAGAATGTACGCAGCACCGCGACTATTTGCCATGGAAAGTGCTTCCTCCAGGTATTCACTTATAGGATTCCATACAAGATCCCAAATTACAGCCATGCCACCAAGTATCAATACCCATGCACCTATTGTACGGGCGGTTCCGGAGCTTATCTTAAGTCCTTTTCCATCCACAAGCTCGTTCCAAAAATAGTCATCCTCAATATTTATAAACAGCTCCGGTCTGCAGGAAGTCAGATTTCTTGCATGGAAAAATCCGTAAAACCACATAAGAAGCGGCACTACAAGAAACAGATCACTAAGATCAAAAAAGGCGATAAGCCCAAAGCTGATCATAAAAACACTCATCATGCTAAATCCCATTTTGGTAAATCCCATGTACATCTCAGATGCACCCGGCAAAAACGCACATATAAAATTGAAAAAACCTCTCTTTTGTACTGGTCTCATATTTATTCCTCCATCCTATGTCAATTATTCCCTATTTCAAAAGAAGAAACTGCATCGCTAAACGAATGCTTACCAAGCAACTCCGATACATAGCCTGTCTTTGTATTACTATCATTTTCTTCAGCCGCCTGTGACGACCTTTCTCTGATAGTGGCTACCCCACTGCTATTTGATATGGCAGGTATTAAAAACATAAAAAGAATCGCAGCAGCCATAGCCATACATACCTGAAATCTGAACCTTGCGTACTCTCTTTTCCTTGCCTGAAAGGAGATAACCTTCAGCACCGATTCCTCGAAATCCGGAGGAGCCTGCACCATGCTTGATTCTTCCGTTGAAGATATGAGCTTTTCCAATTCTTCATCACTTAAATAATTAAAATCTTCATTCATGCTTCAAGCCACTCCTTTCCACAGTTTTTCTTTAGCATCTCACGAGCTCTGTAAATCCTTGTCTGTACTGTTTTTAGATTCGAACCCTTTTCCTCCGCAATCTCTTTTGCTGTTCTCCCACCTATGAAATGCTCCTTTGCAATGTCACTGTAGCCCTCCGGAAGGTCTTCACAGTATCTTGTAAAGCTGTTTATCACATCCTCTGCTTCATAAATATCAGAAGGATTATTGCTGACAGATGAGCTTGTAATTCCGGCTCCTGCTTTGGGTTCAGGCATCTCTTCCTCGGCCGTGGGAACTGCCCTGTTTGCTGCGCTTCGTAAGTAGTCCGTACATTTATTGGCAGCGATTCTCGATAGCCAGGCCTTCTCATTTGTTCCATCGAACTTATCCATATGGGTATAGGCCGATAGGAAGGTTTCCTGCGCTATGTCTTCAGCAGTAAAATAATCTCCGGTCATTCTAAGGCAGATGGAAAAAATAAGATTTTTGTACTGCTGCATCCAAAGTATTAACTTTTCCTGTGCGTCTATTTTTTCCACCTCCCTTCTGCTTTTTTCATCTCTCATATTATATAACGAGGGCAGATTCAAAAAATCTTCAGGATTACAAAATTTTTTCAAAAAATTTTTCTATGGATTTTCAAACAATACAAAAACACCCACTGCACTGATATCTCAGCGTAGTGGGTGTCATAAAATCAACTTACTACTATATTATAGAAGCCTTTTCAAAAAGACTTATGCGTTAACCTTACTCTTAAGCTCGTCAACCTTATCTGTCTTCTCCCAAGGAAGGTTAAGGTCGTTACGGCCAAAATGTCCGTATGCAGCTGTCTGCTTGTAGATAGGACGACGAAGGTCGAGCATCTTGATGATTCCTGCAGGACGAAGGTCGAATGTATCACGAACTGCGTTTACAAGAGCCTCGTTTGAAACCTTACCTGTTCCGAATGTATCAACAAGAACTGATGTAGGCTGTGCAACACCGATAGCGTATGAAAGCTGAACCTCACACTTATCAGCAAGACCTGCTGCAACGATGTTCTTTGCAACATAACGAGCTGCGTAAGCACCTGAACGGTCAACCTTTGTGCAGTCCTTACCTGAGAAAGCACCGCCGCCGTGACGAGCAGCTCCGCCGTAAGTATCAACGATGATCTTACGTCCTGTGAGACCTGCATCACCTTGAGGTCCACCGATTACAAAACGGCCTGTGGGATTGATATAGATCTTTGTATTGTCATCAACCATAGCGCTGTCTACAACTGCGTCGATAACATACTTTCTGATATCCTCATGGATCTGCTCCTGAGAAACCTTCTCATCGTGCTGAGTAGAAACAACGATAGCCTCAAGTCTAACGGGCTTGCCGTTCTCATCATACTCAACAGAAACCTGGCTCTTACCATCTGCTCTAAGATAAGGAAGAGTTCCGTTCTTACGAACCTCTGTAAGCTTTCTTGTAAGCTTGTGAGCAAGTGAGATAGCGTAAGGCATAAGCTCCTCTGTCTCGTTTGTAGCATAACCGAACATCATACCCTGATCGCCGGCACCGATTGCCTCGATCTCCTCGTCAGTCATCTTGTTCTCTCTAGCCTCGATAGCCTTATCAACACCCATTGCGATATCAGCTGACTGCTGGTCAAGAGCAACCATAACTGCGCATGTGTTACCATCAAAGCCCTTCTCTGAGCTGTCATAACCGATCTCAACGATTGTCTCTCTTGCGATCTTTGCATAATCAACAACAGCCTTTGTTGTGATCTCACCTGTAATAAGCGCAAAACCTGTGCAGGCTGTAGTCTCACAAGCAACACGGCTCATGGGATCCTGTGCAAGGCATGCATCAAGGATAGCATCAGAGATGTTATCACAGATTTTATCGGGATGTCCCTCAGTAACTGACTCGGAAGTGAAAATAAACTTTTCGCTCATTTGAAAATCCTTTCTGCGCATTTTGCGCTCTGAAAAAATTAATTAGTAAAGTCCGCTTTGCGCGAAGCCAAGCGGACCTGATAACAGATAATCAAATCCTCTTATTGCTCGCAGATCCTACCGCTAATATAAAGCAATGCGGTACAGGGTCACTTACTCACTACGCTCAGGTTGGCACCTTCCGGATGTCCGGGGTTGCCGTGGCTTCACAGATCCTATGTATCTCCACCACTCTGAATAAGAGAAAATTACAATATGGAATTTTCATATCTTTGAGATACAATACTATATAAATCTCATTCTTGCAATAGGGTTATTGAATAAATTTCTCTTTTCTGAAAAACTCATTCATAAATCCATCAGGCATAAAGAAAGTTTCTTACTTTTTGTTAATTTTCATAGTAAGACCGATTCTCTGTTTCTTGAGATCAACCTCGATAACCTGCACATCTACTATATCTCCGACACTTACAGCATCAAGAGGATGCTTTATAAAGCGGTCTGTAATCTGAGAAATGTGTACAAGACCGTCCTGATGAACACCTATATCAACAAAGGCGCCAAAGTCCACGATGTTTCTCACAGTTCCCTTAAGGATCATTCCGGGCTTTAAGTCCTTCATATCCATAACATCGCTTCTAAGGATAGGCGCAGGCATACTCTCTCTTGGATCTCTTGAAGGCTTCTCAAGCTCTGAGAGAATATCTGTAAGTGTGATTTCACCTACGCCAAGCTCCTCTGCGAGCTTCTTCTTATCTCCAACCTTCTTAAGGAGGCTTCCGCCAACTGCTGCCTTATTATCCTTTGCAGCACCATTATTCTGACTCTTCTCATTTGATGTCTGAGCTGAGTCAGAGCCAAGGCTTGTTCCGTTTAGAGCTGCTGCAAGGGCTGCACCCATTGCTGTGCTTGTATTTTTTATGAAAACCTTCTGCTCTTTTTTCTGCTTCTTAGCAGGCTTCTGGTCAGCCTTTCCATCGTTTTTCTTTGCAGCATTTATATCCTTAGCGGTCTTCTTCTGAGCTTCACGGACATCTTCCATGGTAAGTCCAAGCTTGTCCATGAGCTTTTCCGCTGCTTCGTAAGACTCGGGATGTACGCTTGTGTCATCAAGAGCATTTTTCCCGTCATGGATCCTTAAAAATCCTGCGCACTGCTCATAGGCCTTGGGGCCCAGCTTCGGAACCTTAAGGAGCTGATCTCTGCTCTCAAACTTACCGTTAGCTTCTCTGTAATCTACGATATTTTTAGCGATTACCTTGCTGATTCCGGAAATATATGTAAGTAGCGGTGCTGATGCAGTATTAAGATCAACACCTACCTTGTTAACGCAGTCCTCTACCACACCTGAAAGGGCTTCGCCAAGCTTTTTCTGGTTCATATCATGCTGATACTGACCGACACCTATGCTCTGAGGATCGATCTTAACAAGCTCTGCAAGAGGATCCTGAAGTCTTCTTGCGATGGACGCAGCACTTCTCTGTCCCACATCAAACTGAGGGAACTCCTCTGTTGCAAGCTTACTTGCAGAATATACTGAAGCGCCTGCCTCATTAACGATAACGTACTGAACAGGCTTATCCAGTTCCTTTATAAGCTCAACAATTACCTGCTCTGATTCTCTTGAAGCAGTACCGTTACCAACCGAAATAAGATCCACGTCATATTTTTTGATGAGCTTCTTAAGCTCTGCCTTGGCCTCTTCTACCTTATTCTGAGGTGCTGTGGGATAGATAACCTTTGTATCAAGAACCTTTCCCGTAGCATCAACGATTGCAAGCTTACAGCCTGTTCTGAAAGCAGGGTCCCAACCTAGAACTGTTTTTCCTGCGATGGGAGGCTGCATGAGAAGCTGCTCAAGATTCTTGCCAAATACTGTGATGGCGCTGTCCTCAGCCTTCTCCGTAAGCTCGTTTCTGATATCTCTCTCAATTGCGGGAGCGATAAGTCTGTCATAGGAATCCTTGCAAACAGCCTTAAGTAAAGGTGTTGTCTCGGCATTATCCTTTGTTATGGTCTTTGTCTCGAGGTATC
Organism: Butyrivibrio sp. WCD3002; assembly: GCF_000424265.1. GTDB lineage: Bacteria > Bacillota > Clostridia > Lachnospirales > Lachnospiraceae > Butyrivibrio. The sequence continues at coordinate 42,709 of NZ_AUJO01000007.1, read as the reverse complement.
TTAAAATCTGCTCCTCGGGAGCTGTTATCTTAACAGTAAGGAATTTCTCAGCTTCACCTCTGTTAAGAGCAAGTACTCTGTGTCCAAGAATCTTATTTACAGGCTCCTCAAAGCTATAGTACATCTCATATACACTCTCTGCCTTCTCATCCTTGGCAGTTGATGTAACAAAGCCCTGATTCCAGGTTTCTTCACGAATGTATTTACGATAATCGGCATCATCGGAAATTTCTTCAGCGATGATATCCATAGCACCCTGGATTGCTTCCTGGATGTTCTTAACCTCTTTCTCGGGATTTACGTAGTGAGTTGCCTCTTCAACTATAGTCTTAGTGGTCTCCTGGGCACGGATAATATCTGCCAGTCCGTCAAGTCCCTTCTCTTTTGCAACAGAAGCACGGGTCTTTCTCTTTGGTCTGTAAGGTCTGTACAAGTCCTCAACAGCTACCATTGTCTCGGCAGCTACGATCTTTTCCTTAAGCTCATCTGTCAGCTTTCCCTGCTCTTCAATGCTGGCAAGTACCTGCTCCTTTTTCTCCTCAAGTCCTCTCAAATATGAAAGGCGCTCACCGAGAGTTCTGAGCTGCTCGTCATTCAGTGAGCCTGTGACCTCCTTACGGTATCTTGAAATAAACGGTATGGTGTTGCCCTCGTCGATAAGTCCAACGGCTGCCTCAACCTGCCATTTTTTTACGTCAAGCTCCTCAGTGATCTTCTGTAAAATATCCATTTATGTAGTACTCCTTGATCTAGATTGAAATGCATTCCCGTTTTTCTGAAGAAAAACAGTAATCTATTGTATTACTATACTATAAATTCCGGTTAAATTTAAGCGGCTGCCATTTCTATTTTTCTCGCCCACTTTATTCTGTAGTACAATACCTCAACTATGCAGCAGCTAACCCATCCAACAGGGTATCCAAGTCCCACAAGCAGCGCAGTATTTGCCACATATCTTGTGACCACGAAAAGATAAATCTGTCTGATCACCACAAAACACAGGATCATTATGACCATAGGTCCCTTGGAATCGCCTCTGCCCCTCAGTGCTCCTGCAAGGGTGTGGTTTACACAGTTTGCAATAAGGAAAAATACATTGGCATGAATGAAAAGCGCGCCGTATTCCACAACGGACATGTCCTGTGAAAAGAGCCTGATGGCAGGTTCTGCAAAAACATACAAAAACAGTGCTATTATGGCGGTTATCACTGATGCCAGAAGAACGGTCGTCCTTGTGCCTCTTGCTGCTCTCTCTTTTTTCCCTGCACCCATATTCTGGCTGACAAAGGTTGTAGCCGCCATAGCCATGCTGCTCATTGGAAGCATGATAAATGTATCAAGCTTGTTGTAGCTGCTCCATCCCGCCATGCAGCTTGAGCCGAAATGATTGACATAGGACTGCACGAAAACATTGGAGAAGGCTGTGATGACAGACTGAATTCCCGCAGGAAGTCCTACCATAAAGATCATCTTTAGTATTGCAGGATCCAGCGTAATGTCCTTCCACACGAACTTGTACACATCATTTGCACTTGTCAGCAAAACAAGAATAAGAATAGCCGATATCGCCTGTGAGATTATAGTAGCGTAGGCAACGCCTGCTATTCCCGCCTTTAACCCTATTACAAAAAACAGATCCAGGATAATGTTCATGATACTTGTCAGAATGAGAAACATCAGCGGCCTTGTAGTATCGCCCACTGCGCGTAGAATTCCGCTTCCCATGTTATAGATAAGAAGTCCCGCAAATCCAAGGAAATAAGTCTTTAAGTAAATTGTAGCATCGTTCATTACGTCATCCGGCGTAGCCATGAACTTCAGCATCGGTACGACTCCGAGAGTTCCTATTATTGTGAAAAGAACACAGAATATAAATGTTGTCGCCATGGTGGTCTCAATAGCTTTATGGAGCCTGTCATGTTCTTTTGCTCCAAAATATCTGGAGATTACGACACCTGCGCCGATTGAAAAGCCGTTAAAGAAAAACACCAGCATGTTCACGATCATTGTGGTTGATCCAACCGCCGCCAGTGCTTCCTTTCCTACGAAATTTCCTACTACGATGGAATCCACCGTGTTGTAGAGCATTTGGAATATGTTTCCAAACATAAGAGGCAGAGAAAACATTATTATCTGCCTGATGATTGACCCCTCCGTCATGTCTTTAGTTGTAGTTTTTGCCATTTCTAAATACCTTCTTTCTTCTCTGTTTAAGTTTAGCACAATTCAATGTTAAAAGCTAAACCCATGAGTTTATATTTTCTTCACTTGTAGATACCGAAAGCTGCGCATATAATCTAAGTTGGTATAAACAGAAACGGAGAATAGCTATGAGCGATCAGAATAATAACAACATCGACGAGATTAACGGAAACGCAAATACAGAAAATAACGATAAGAAAGAGCCCGAATACGAAGATGTCTGCTTCATGTGCAGACGCCCCGAGAGTAAGGCCGGCAAGATGTTCCATCTTCCTAACGGAATCTGCGTATGCGATGATTGCATGCACAAGACCATGGATACGGTCAGCCAGTTCGATTATCAGAATCTTTTGAATAATCCTACTCTCATGAACGAACTTAATAAACACACCGGCATGCCGGGGCTGAATTTCATGGACTTTTCTAACTTCCAGGGAACAGGAGGAATTCCCAACTCCCAGAAGATCAAGAAGAAAAAAGAAGAGCCGGAAGTAAAGCCGGAGCTTAGCATTGAAAACATCCCTGCTCCTCACAAAATAAAGGCAAAGCTTGATGATTATGTTATCGGGCAGGAACAGGCAAAGAAGATAATATCTGTAGCGGTATATAACCACTACAAGAGAGTTACAACAGGCACCATGGACGACATAGAGATCGAGAAATCCAATATCCTCATGATCGGTCCCACAGGAAGTGGTAAGACATATCTTGTAAAAACCCTTGCAAGACTTCTGGATGTGCCACTGGCAATAACAGATGCCACATCCCTTACAGAGGCAGGCTACATCGGTGATGATATCGAATCCGTTGTGAGTAAGCTCCTTGCTGCTGCGGGCAACGATATAGACAAGGCTCAGCAGGGCATCATCTTCATAGATGAGATAGATAAGATTGCCAAGAAAAAGAACACCACTTCAAGAGATGTAAGCGGTGAATCTGTTCAGCAGGGAATGCTTAAACTTCTTGAAGGTGCTGATGTAGAAGTGCCTGTAGGCGCCAGCAGCAAAAACGCAATGGTTCCAATGGCTACAGTTAATACAAGAAATATCCTCTTTATCTGCGGCGGAGCTTTCCCGGATCTTGACGAGATCATAAAACAGCGTCTGAACAAACAGACTTCTATAGGTTTTGATGCAGATCTTAAGGATAAGTGGGATAAAGACCCTGACCTTATCACCAAGGTTACTGTCGATGATCTTAAGAAATTCGGAATGATCCCCGAGTTCCTTGGCCGTCTGCCCATCATCTGTACTCTTAAAGGTCTGTCCAAGGATATGCTTATCCAGATACTGAAAGAGCCCAAGAATGCTATATTGAAGCAGTATCAAAAGCTCCTTGCCCTGGATGAAGTAAAACTTGATTTTAATGACGATGCTCTTGAAGCTATTGCCGAAAAGGCTTTAGAAAAAGACACCGGAGCGCGTGCGCTCCGGGCCATAATTGAAGAATTCATGCTCGATATAATGTATGAGATACCAAAGGATGAAAACATCGGACACGTAACCATTACCGGAGATTATATCCGAGGTAAAGGCGTTCCTCAGATCGAGATCAGGCACGATGTCATGCAGTAATGCATGTTCCTGCCTTACCCTTTAATGCATTTGCTACCTCAGACAGAGATGTTATCAGAACAGTTCCTTCCGGATTACTCTTAAGGAACTCTATGGCAGCCTCTATCTTGGGTAGCATATTTGTTTCCCCAAACTGTCCTTCACTGATGTATTTCTCTGCATCGCTTACGGTCATTTTCTCTATAGGAGTCTGAGTATCCTTTTCAAAATCCTTATAAACGCATGGAACTGAAGTAAAGATAAAGAGCTTATCCGCCTTAAGGTCTGTAGCAAGCTTTCCTGCAATTGCATCCTTCTCGATTACAGCAGATGCACCCTTAAGCACATGTCCCTGCTGAATTACAGGAATTCCGCCACCGCCGCAGGCGATAACTATCTGTCCTGCATCTGACAAAGTTCTGATTGTATCAATTTCCACAATGTCTATGGGCTTTGGTGCTGCTACGATTCTAAGGAAGCCTTTTCCCGGAACCTCCTGTACGAAGTTGCCCTTCTTTATCTCGTTATCCGCATCCTCTCTGGACATATATCTTCCGATAACCTTGGTGGGTGCATAAAATGCCTCATCATAGGGATCTACCGTAACCTGTGTGAGGATTGTGCTCACTGGGGTTGATATTCCGCGACTTGTCAACTCGCTCTTAAGGGAATTCTGAAGGTCGTAGCCAACATAGCCCTGGCTCATTGCACTGCAGACACTCATGGGAGCAGGTGTGTAATCGATGTAAATTCTACGAAGCTCTGTCATAGCCTTGTGAATCATGCTGACCTGAGGTCCGTTACTGTGTGTAATATTAAGCTGATATCCTGCCTGAGCAAGATCTGCAAGGGCTTTAGCTGTAACACCAACGGCTTCCTTCTGCTCGTTAGTGGTATATCCAAGTGCCTCATGTCCAAGTGAAACAACCGCCTTCTTGTTTTCCATACTCTGTTTATTCCTCCGCGTTTTTTAATAGGTCAATTATAGCATAGATATTATCTCTTTGTGGCTTTGTGGTTTCCGGCAAGCTTTAATTTATTGTGCCTTCTGTCGTAAGTCAGAATTCCGTTTACCTCTTCCTCCACATCGGAAAGCTGGGTATAAACAGCACCGGCAAGGCCTTTTGCCTTCAGATTCTCTGTAACAAGCTTCATAAGGTCTCTGTAAGCCCTGGCAAAGCTGCCTGGAGAATCGTATTTCTTGTAGCCGTAAATCCTGTCCACACTGCTGTGTCCCTTAATATAGCAGGTATATCCGCCATACTCGGAAATCACAAAGGCTCGTCTATGCTTATCTTTAATAACCTCAAGGGGTCTGAAGTAGTTGTGAACACTTCTGAAATCCCCGCCATTTTCATCAAACCATCCGCTGGCCTGATCTATAAGCCTTCCGTCCTCGAACTGCCTTGCATTTATAGTCGCTGCAGATGCATTGAACTGTCCCCAGCCTTCATTAAAAAGCACCCATACAGCTATACTCGGCACATTTATAAGAGTCTTGATGGTCTCTTCCATTTCGTGGGTCCACTCTTTTCTGCCATCCGCAGAGCCTCTTGAAAACATCCTGTAGTTTACGGGGCCATCCGGCATTCTGCCAAACACATCAGGAAACAGCGTCGGAAGGTAGCTGACAACAGGCTTTGCGTAAGATGAGCCTCCGCTGACCATATCCTGCCACACCACCATGCCAAGTCTGTCGCAGTGGTAGTACCATCTGGCAGCCTCAATTTTTATATGTTTACGAAGCATGTTAAAACCAAGCTTCTTCATCTCTACAATATCAAAAATCAGTGCTTCATCAGAAGGTGCCGTATAAAGTCCGTCAGGCCAGTAGCCCTGATCCAGAACTCCGTTTAAGAAGTAAGGCTTATTATTCAGGAAAAATCTGGGATTACCCTGCTCGTCAAACTGCCTTGTAAAGGAGCGCATCGCAAAATATGACTCTGCCTTATCGCTTTCTGCCTCTATTTCAAGGTTATAAAGATAAGGATCCTCGGGGCTCCACAGATGAGGCTTTGGAATGCTTATCCTGCAGCTGTAAACATGGGATGATCTGTGTCCATCCTCAAGATCCGGTGAATATCTGCCAAGCTCGTGAGGAGAATGACGTTTGCCCTCATCTCTTACAGGTACGGTATCCCCCTGAACTTCAGCTATCAAAGTCTCATTGTCAGCTGCTTTTACGCTAAGCTTAACCTTAGTCTCTCCATTTGTGAAAATCTTAATATTCACATGGGCAAGATCCCTGTCCGGAATAATTCTGTAGGCTGTGATATGAAGCTTTGGAACAACCTCAATCCACACAGTCTGCCAGATTCCGCTCTGAGCTGTATAATACATACCGCCGCGCTTTAAGGTCTGCTTACCTCTGCTGTGATATGAAGTATCACTGTCATCAGTTACAAAAACGGTAAGCACGCCAAAAAGAGAAAGGGGATCATCCTCCGATTTCTCAAGTGAATCCGTGATATCGATTGTAAATGGTAAATAGCCGCCCAGATGCGCGCCGACAGGTACGTTGTTTACAAAAACAATGGCTTTTTGATCAACTGCACCAAAATGAAGAAGAACTCTGGAGTCTGCATCAGGAATGCGGATTCCTTTAAGTTCCTTTTTATATAAGAGAGTCTCATCCGGCTGTAACTGTCTCTCAACGCCTGAAAGAATTGCCTCCGGTGAAAATGGAACAAGAATTTTCCCTTCCATTGCAGCAGGCATGATCTCTTTGTTTGAAAAAGCATACTCCCAAATTCCATTGAGGTTGATGTAGCTTTCTCTTTTAAACTGGGGTCTTGGGTATTCCTGCAAAACCTCGTCTTCTTTTAAGGAATCTCCCCAAACAGTTGTGAGTCTTTTTAAAACGTCATCCTCATGGGTTTTATCTATAGCTTTAATAGCATCAATTAAGTCCATATTTTAATACAATCTCCGTATTTTTATTCCATGCTGTTCTGTGAAGAAACCGCGATAAGGTCCTGGTAAAACGCGGCCTGTGAAGCCTCCATGTAGGCATTAACCCACAAAAGCGGGATAAAGAACGTCAATATTCCAAGAATAATCATCGGAATAAAGCTCAAATAAAGCTTAAAGAGTCTGAATTTGTTGCCATTCATAAGGTCTGCACTGATTCTGAAAATATCCTCAGGGGATTTATCAGGGAAATCCTGAAGCAGGTAAAATACCTGTGAAAATACCAGATTGAAGGCTATCATCAGCACTAATCCCACCGCTGCTATGGCGATAAGGATATTTCTCATCATCACATTTCCGGATTCTCTGTAGAAATTAAGCCATACAGACAGCGGTACTGACTGAAGCATATATGCCACAGAAAAAGGTATCTGCAAAACAAGCGCCTTATCAGGATGACTTGCAAAGCCGTGCCAGAAATCCTTGGCAGAAACCGGCTGAGCATAAATGACGTTCATGTAAAGATATGCCATTCCCGAATAGAAGACACCCAAAAAGATGTCCACCAAAAACAGGGACAATAAATAAATGATATATGTCAGAATATTACTGGGGCTGACCATTACTACTACAATGTTTGAAATTATCAGCTGAATCGCCGCAAAAAGAATAGCAGCACCGATCGTAGTGCCATATTGTCCGTAAAGACGTTCCCTTGCTGTCGCCTTCACCATGTCTGCATTCTTGGGTTGTCTCATATATTCCTTTCCACAGACAATCCCAATGCTTTAAACACCTGCATCAAAATTGGCACCTACGAGACCTGCCGCATCTGCACCTTTCCTATTTTTCTGGTAAGGATTGTCCTCATTCTTATACATAATCTGTGTTGTGGTCAAACCGCCTGAAACGTATGTCCTGCCACACTCAGGACACACAGCAGTAGTAAGCTTTACAGAAGCCTGGATGACTTTACCGTCACCCTCTGATGCCTTCTTAAAAGCATTGGAAACATGCTCCTGCTCATGGGCTCTTACCCTTGAAGGCGCAGCCTCAGGAGAAATATGGGCAGCCGATTTAAATGAGACCATCTCATCAGAACCGTCCTGATATTTACGGTTTTTACAGGTCTCACATTCTGCCGGTGAAGATCTAAGCCCCGGTCTCTTCTCAACACTTTCACCGGGATTTAGAGTAATCTTGGATTCAGCCCCCACTGATGAAGCTCCGGTTCCTCCGCCTATTCCCATGGGATAGCCAAAGCCCGGCACGTATCCGCCGCCAAATCCTATTGCACCTATTCCACTCATAAGCACTCCTTCCTCCGCTATATATCCTGCGGCTCTAGAAAGCTGTACCTATGCAGTCCCCCACTCTGCCAATCTCCGTCAAAACTTAATCAAATTTAATTCCTAAACTATTCTCCAAATCCTGAATAGTATCATCGAAACTCTCGCCACTGATAGCAAGTGAATACTGGTTAACCAGGGCCCTTACTTCAGGATCCACAAACATGGAAATAACTGCCTGAACCAGTAAAAAATACCCGCCTATAAGCCCTACCGAGCCAAAAATTATCGCCCTTCTGGCCTGAGGAAGGAGCTTTCCGGAAGAGTCTCTTGATAGAAGTGCCATCACGATAGCGATTCCGCCCAGAATTATAGCAAAATATACACTGAGTAAAAGTGCTGCCGATATCAAACTAATGATAAATGCAGCTGTTGCAAAAGCAACTCTCGGATTCATCGTGTTGTGCTCTTTATTGTATTCGTAACTTTCTATCATCTCAAAATTACTTCCCGCTTCGATTTAATCGCATTAATTCAATTTAAGTGTACATCAAATGCGCTTCAATGTGTATTAAATTTTAATTAAGTCAAATGCCCCGCTACATGCACTGTAGTGGGGCATTCTGATATTTTCTTATTTTGGGGATTCAATTATCAATTAGTTACCAAAGTTAAACTGGAAGCCGAAGGGATTTTCAAACATATCGAAATCTCCGCCGTTCATGCCATCTTCACCGTTCTGACCGCCTTCACCGTTCTGGCCACCTTCATTATTCTGGCCATCCTCAGGTATTGCATCCTCTTTGGGCTCTCCGTCATAGGTCTTACCCTCAGTTCCATTCTGATTAGCATCCTCTACAGTCTGCTTTGTTCCGAGAGTTACCTGAACCTCCTGCTCCTGATATCCGCCGGATGACTGTCTTTCTATTGTAACTGTTACAACCTCTCCTGCTTCATAATATGCAAGTCTGTTCTGAAGATCCGCCATTGATGAAATCTCTTTTCCATCAAACTTGGTAATGATATCGCCCTCTGCAATGCCTGCTGCCTTAGCACCACCATCCTCAGAAACTGCTGCAACATAAACTCCTAAAGGAAGTCCGTACATCTGTGAAACCTCTGATGTAACACTGACACCTGAAATTCCGATGTATCCTCTTGAATCCTCATCAACCTTTGCACGGGTCTTCTCTGTCATAAGCTGCTCAATGATAGGCTTTGCTGTAGAAATCGGAATAGCATATCCCATACCCTCTACAGTATCGCCGCCGATCTTGTTTGAGTTAATTCCTACTACCTCACCTTTGATATTGAGAAGTGCTCCGCCTGAGTTACCGGGATTGATCTCGGCATTGGTCTGGATAAATGTGCCTTCTTTAGAATCATCCAACTGGATAACACGGTTAATTGCACTTATAACACCTGTAGTTACAGACTGACCATAGCCAAGTGCATTACCTATAGCGATAGCGGGTTCGCCGAGTACCAGAGAATCTGAATCGCCAAGCTCAGCAATTGCTATAGCAGATTTTGTATCACTTTCAAGATCCTCAAGTCTTACTGCTATTACAGCAAGATCCATATTTGCATCAGTACCTTTAACCTCAGCATTTGCAGTTTTCTCATTTACAAACTGAACCTCAAGTGTGTCTGCACCTTCAATTACATGATAGTTTGTTGCTATGAGAAGCTCTGTATCATTTGTACCAACTATGAAGCCTGATCCTGATGCTGTAAGCTCCTGGCTGTACTTCTGTCCAAAATAAGACATTGACTGAGTGTAGTTGTTATTGATGGATACCATTGCAGGCATTGCCTTTGCAACCACCTGAGTAACATCTGTTGTAATGATCGCAGAATCTGATACTACACCGGTTGAAGCGATTCCTGTGTCTCCGGAATCACCTATAACATCAGCATCTTCCTCAGAAGCATCTGCTGCATCCTCATCAGCATCTTCAATAACATCTTCGTTTGTCTCATCTGCTGAAGCGATCTCATCATCATCTTCATCGCCCTTAGCTTCAATGAGCTTATCGCTGATCCTTGTCATGCTGTAATATCCGGCACCAAGTCCAAGTGCAAGAATAAGTGTTGCTGCGATTACGATGGCTGCTTTCTTACCCTTTCCGCCTTTTCTTGGAGGCTGTGCTCCGCCTACGGGCTGATAGCTGCCATACTGGTATGTGCCATAGGATCCGCCGTTATAGCTTCCCTGACCGCCTGTTGTATAATTCGGTGTTCCGGGATTAGCTGAACCGTAATTTCCGTTCATGGTTCCTTGGCTGTAGCTGCCTGAATTATAGTTGCCGGAGTTATAGCTTCCTGAATTATAGTTTCCGGAAGGTGCTCCGTTATAGGAACTTCCTGAGAAACTGCCATTATTGCTCTGGCCGTAACTTGTGTTGTTTGCAGGCTCAGATGAATTTGTGCCCATCTGCTGATCGTTAGTATTTTCATTATCAAACATGGTTCATTACCTCTTTTCTTTGATAAATTATTGTTTTTATGTGATCCGTTTTGCCTTTCTTTTTCTTGTATGTTATCAGTATAGGCAGAGATTGTGACTAAATTGTGATAAAAGTATCAAAAAAATATTTCCCAAAACTAAATTTAAACATAATGTTCAATCTCAGTTCTGGGAAATATTTGTGTGTTTTGTCAGTATTTATGCGTTATTCTGCGATATCAATAATAGAAGTCATCTTCCTCTATTACCTGAATCTCCATGTAATCAAAGGGTACTTCTTCAATAAATGCATCCTTTGTAAATCTGCATTTGCTGTGCAGCTGAAAATCATGCACAGTTGACTTAAGCCATATGGGCTTACTAAGGTCAAACTCATAGCAGGCTTTCTCCAAAGCATTTTTCACTTTATGGGTCCGTGTATCCATGGTGTTATCTTCGACAGTCATATCCTTTATAAGGTGATTGTCGTTAATCAGTCTGATCCATAATCTAAACATAGGTTACAATTATTCCTCATATCCGTTGGGATTCTGGCTCTGCCATCTCCAGGAATCTTCACACATCTCACGGATTCCGTTCTCTGCCTTCCAGCCGAGCTCTTTTTCAGCCTTATCTGCATTTGAGTAGCATGTAGCGATATCTCCTGCACGTCTGGGCTGAATCTCGTAAGGAATCTTAACGCCGTTAGCTTCCTCGAAATTCTTAACGATATCAAGAACGCTGTAGCCTACGCCTGTTCCAAGGTTATAGATGTTAAGTCCGCTCCCGGGCTCAAGCTTCTTAAGAGCCTTAACGTGACCAACAGCAAGGTCTACTACGTGAATGTAATCGCGGACACCTGTTCCATCGGGTGTATCGTAGTCATTACCAAATACGTTGAGCTTAGGAAGTCTTCCGACAGCAACCTGTGTGATGTAAGGCATAAGGTTGTTGGGGATACCATTGGGGTTCTCACCTATAGTACCGCTCTTGTGAGCTCCGATAGGATTGAAGTATCTAAGAAGAACTACATTCCACTCCTTATCAGCAAACTGAATATCTGTAAGAACCTGCTCAAGCATTGACTTGGTCCAACCATAAGGATTGGTGCACTGTCCCTTAGGGCACTCCTCAGTGATCGGAATAAATGCAGGATTACCATATACTGTTGCAGATGATGAGAAAATGATATTCTTGCATCCATGCTTTCTCATTACATCAACAAGAGTAAGTGTTCCTGTGATGTTGTTATCATAGTACTCCCAAGGCTTCTGAACTGACTCACCAACAGCCTTAAGGCCTGCAAAATGAATAACGCTGTCAATCTTTTCCTTTGTAAAGATCTCCTCAAGGCCTTCTCTGTCGCGGATATCTGCCTTGTAGAAAGGAACCTTCTTGCCTGTGATAGCCTCAACACGGCCAAGAACCTTCTCACTTGCGTTAGCGAGGTTATCCATTACTACTACATCATATCCAGCATTCTGAAGTTCTACTACTGTGTGGCTGCCAATGTATCCGGCACCACCTGTTACTAAAATAGCCATTCTTTGTCCTCCCAAAATACCCTCAATTAAAGTTCAATTCCGTTCTTCTTGCAGAGCTCTCTTGCAGACTCAACTGAATCCTTACCAGTCTTGTTCTTGATAGGCGCGAACTCATACTCACGAACAACCTCGTAAGGAACACAGCTTGCAAGCTCGTGGATCATATCAAGAACCAGCTGCTCAAACTTGCATCCGTTAGGAGTCTCGGGCTTAATAAGCTCTCCGTTCTCATTTATATAAGGAATCTTCTTCTCAACTACGTGAAGAGGAAGCTCGTTCTTGGCAATACGCTCAAGTGCAGGTACGTTGAAGAGGTAGTTAAGGATAACACCATAGTTGTAAGCAGGCTCTCCTGCCTCGTCCTTAGCATCCATCATCTCCTGAGTAAGCTCATAGTACTCAACGATGGAAGGTCTGCCATCCTCAAGACACATAACACCAACACCCTCATCGGGAGCGTTCTTCTTAACAACCTTAGCACCAACCTCTGCCTTCTGTGCGATTGTAGCACCAACGAAGCAGGGATCGCATATTCTCTGAAGTACGTTATCAACTGCGAAGATATTAACCCACTCAATGCCCTCAGCATGAAGAGTCTTATCAAGACCAGCCTTTATCATAGAAGAAAACCATCCTGCATTTCCGTTAGGAGATGTGGAGATACGTCCCTTCTCTTCCATATATACCTTACCTTCATAATCTGATGCAGGAGCCATATCCTGCTTGAAGAAGGTAACCTTTTCTGCATTATATCCAAAGAAGTTCTTCTCAGTGAGGAACTTAACTGTCTTCTCGTGGTTCTTCTCACTTGTCATGATGAAAAGATGAATCCATGTACCTGTTGCATCAACAACATCCTTAAGATTCTCGATGATACGCTGGAAAATGAATACTTCCTTGGTAAGTCCGATGTTGTACATTCCCTTGGGGTCATCAGAACCAAGTCTTGTTCCCATACCGCCGGCAAGAAGGCATGCTGCAACTTTACCCTGTTTGATAGCCTCTGTACCGATAGCGTTAAACTCATCTTTTCTCTTCTCGATCTCTGAGAGCTGCATGCATGCAAGAGGCTCGAATTTACCTCTCACTGAGCCCTTACCAAGATTCTTGGCATTCTTAAGGACCTCGAAATCTGTCTCATCGATCTGCTGGAGCAGAGCTTCCTGCTCTGAGCCTGAAAGCTCGTCATAGTACTTAAGGACATGCATCTGTCCGTTCGCTTCCAGCTTCTTTTTTGCTTCTTCTAAAGTCATATTTTTTCTCCTTTTACTTATTACAGTCTACAGGCTAAGGTTATGCCCTATCTATATAAGTATATCTGTAGAGTGTTATTTCTATTTGAAAACCTATTATATGATATCTCACAGAATAAGTAAAAACAAATGAATAATTAAAAAAGTCTTTAAAAATATGTATTTTTGCCCTAATCACCATGTTTTATAATAAAGATGCCGATAAAAGCTATCATTAAACAGGAATCCTGTTATGTTCTTCAATGATATCCCTTATTTTTGAAAGATCCACCATAAACCTGTCATCAAATATACTTACCGGCATAAAACTATAAAAGTCACAAACCCTCGGCTTATCAGTCCCTTCCATAAATATATATTTATATAAATTCCCTGCTGCCGGATCTATTGCCCAATACTCCTTTACACCGGAATCCCTATATAACTTTACCTTGGAAATAAGATCCCTGTTTCTGGTAGCATCAGATACAATCTCTGCTATAAAATCCGGTGCACCATATATCTCCAAGCCGCCTATCATGCTCTTATCGGATACTATCATCAGGTCCGGCTCTACCATATTGTAGTCATCACATGCCACCATGACGCTTACCGATCCCTCGTATAATTTCATATCAAGTCCCTGCTCGAAAATATATCTTCCTATTATGATATGAAGATATGATGCAATATCCTGATGCAGTGTTCCTCTCCTTGGAACCTCATAAAAATCACCGTCGATAAGTTCTGTCCTGATCTCACCCGGCAATGCATAATAATCAATGACTGTTCTGCGGCAAACTGCTGACATTTAAACCTCCCGTATTGCATTGAGTTCCTGCAACTCCGCCCATATCATGCAATACTTTTATATATTATTATATACTTATTGAATACTATTATATATTTTTATATACTTTTGTAAATAGAAAGGACGGACAAATCTGTCCGCCCCTTCCGTAAAGTGATTTTGCAGCAATTCTAATCCTTATGATTGATTCGTATCTGAAATGTACATCTACTTCATTGCGAATTATTCATATCTCATTTGCGTATTAAAATTCTAATATCACAACTTTTAAATTCGTGATAATTCCCGTAAACAATACAAAATGCTATCGCAAAAGCGAAATGATATTGTTATATTTAATATCGCACAATATATTTGCAAACAAACCTATTGGGAGGTTTTTCTATGTTCGATGCCCTTGGCAGAATTTTGGAACTTCGAGAAGCACGTGGTATGAGTGTATACAAACTCGCCAAATTGACCGGCATTCCTCAAACCACTTTTGTTACCTGGTATTCCTATAACAGATATCCCGGTCTTGATAAAATTGAGCTCATGTGTGATGTTTTTGGCATTACCCTTGCTGAGTTTTTCAGCGATTCAGAACAGCTAGAAAAGGGTCAGATTACTGAAGAACTGGCCGACTTAAATTCTAAATATCTTGTACTGACAGATTCCCAAAAGAAGGCTGTCAACACTGTGATTGATGCGTTTTTACACGAATGATTATCCCATTCCTGTAAAAACGCTTTTTTATTGACTGCACCTTCTTAATCTGCTAAATTATCCTCCATATGATTTCACTTTCCTTTTTACAAGCCCGGAGAAGCATGTATAGAAAGGAATTCTATGAAAAACAACAAAACGGCGCTCTTGCGTCGCATCACTCTTGAAGAGGCCCAGAAGGCTGTTCGATCTATGAATCTCATTAACGGTTTCCTCTTTGACAGTGTAATGGAGGACAATGAACGAGCTAAAACCGTTGCCGGAATCATACTGTCAACGGTACTTGGCCAAGAGATTTCCGACATCGAAGTTACACCTCAAAAAACTTTTCTTGGAATTGATTGGGGATTGCACGGCATACGATTTGATGCTCAGATAAAACCTGTACCTGAATCATCCGATCTTAGTGTCACAATTTATGATCTCGAAATTGAGGATCGAGAGAGCGATAGATTATCGCTTCCGAGAAGACAGCGATATTACTCTGCCTTGTCGGATGAACGCACTCTTCCTTCAAGTACAGACTACAGAGAACTTCCTGATTATGTTTCTGTGACCATTTTGTCCTATGATCCATTCCTTGCAGGTGATATGTACTATGCTGCCAAAATGCATTTGAAGACACATCCCCACAAAGAATATGAGGATGGACGACTTAACATTTTTCTCTATGCTTACGGTAACAACAATGTCATAACCAAGGATCAGACTTATGGAAAAGCCTTAGAGGAAATGCTAAAATACATAGTAGATGGAACACTACCATCAGATCATAACGAGAGAGTAATTTCACTTGATAACATAGTATCTGAAGTCAAAAGCAGATCGGAGGTGAGTTCACACTATATGAAAGCCTGGGATAGAGAGATTGTCATGAAAAGAGAATGGCAGGCAGAAGTCAGAGCCAAGGTATTAAAAGAAGATGCAGAAAAGTTCGTTTCCTATGCTGTCAAACATAATGATTCACCTGATTCCATAAAAGAGGAGCTCATGGAGAATTATGATTATTCAGAGGGAGAAGCTGATGCACTGATTACTTCCAAAATGGCAACCAAATAACCCTAAATAAAAATTTGCATTGAAAAACTCCTGTAGAATGTCATATTAAATGACCTCTACAGGAGATTTTTTTATACTTGTTTACTGTAAGCAAAAGATTTTAATTAACAATATTTCTCTCTTCGCCGTTTCTAAAAGCCACAATATTTTTTGCAACTTCATTGACGCATCTGCTTCTGGCTTCTACGCTGGCCCATGCCATGTGAGGAGTAATGAAAAGCTTTTTGCTGTCCTGAATCTGAAGGAAAGAACTGTCTTTTCTCATGGGTTCCACGGTAAGAACATCAAGACCTGCAGCAGCGATTTCGCCTGTAAGAAGCGCTTCAGTAAGATCCTCTTCATTAACGACCGGGCCTCTAGCAACATTTATGAGAATGGCTGACTTTTTCATTTTTTGAAGGGCAGCCTTGTCGATGATATTTCTGGTATTGTCTGTAAGAGGACAGTGAAGAGAAAGTATATCGCTTCTCTTAAGCAGTTCATCAAAGCTGACCATCTCATACTGAGCGTCTTTCTCTGTGTGCTCACATCTTCCGGATGCGGAATAGAAAATTACCTTTGCTCCAAATGCAGTAGCTATCTGGGCCACCTTACTTCCGATGTTACCCATACCGATGATGCCCCAGGTGAGACCATCGATTTCATGAAAAGGAACATCCAGTTTGCAGAAATGTTCCTGAGCTGCAAACTCTCCGCTTTTTACAAACTCATCATATTCTTTCAAGGATTCCATGATATATAAAAGGAGCGCAAAGGTATGCTGTGCAACTGACATTGTAGAGTAGCCTGCAACGTTAGCAACCTTTATTCCTCTTTCTGAACAAGCCTTTATATCCACATTGTCAAAGCCTGTAGCAAACTCGCATATAAGCTTTAAGTCCGGCGCTTTATCTAATATCTCAGGGGTTATCTTAGACTTATTGATGCAAAGGATTTCTATCCCAGTAAGGCGCTCCGCCGCATTCTCCGGTGTTATCTTATCCTTATAAAAGGTCACATCCCCAAGGCCTTCCAGTTCGCTGTAATCAATGTCATTTCCGACGCTGTCTATTTCTGCCGCTACTATTTTCATAATCTGCTCCTCTCACTGTTTTATTACGGGGAGAATATTGTTTTTCTTTTTTCATCCCCGTAATTTTTAGCCATTTTTCCGCCATTCTTACGTGGATGAATCTCATTTCTCTAAGCACCCCCGTAATCCTGAGCCGTTTTTCCGCCAATCTTACGTGGATAAATCACATTTTCCCATTCATCCCCGTAATCCACTTCACCATTTCCTGATTTTCTTACGTGGATAAATATTGTTTTTCACGATACCCACGTAATTCAAAACAGCAACTGTAAAAAACTAAAAAGCAGCTAATGATTGACCGACCTTCCATAAATCATTTGACACTACCGCTGTTTCATGTTCCTTCGATTCTACCACAACGCAAACTATATTGTATACAACTTATAAAGTTATACATAAGAAAAAACACCTCCCGAAAGGATATACCGTTTCGAGAGGTGCTTCATTAAGCTTTATAGAAAGATTATTCTTACCCTGCAATTAAGCGAAAGGATTCTCTGTAGGATAAGGAAGTGATGCAGGCTGGTTGTAGCCGATTACTTCTGCTCCAACATACTTGAATACCTCGAAGAGTGCCTTTCCGAAGTGACCGAAAGCAACTGCTCCGTGATGAGGGAAGTTGTGCTGGATAAGGATGTGTCTGTAGAATCTTCCCATCTCAGGAATAGCGAATACACCGATACCACCGAATGATCTTGTAGGTACGTTAAGAACCTCACCCTGTGCAACGTATGCCTTAAGGTGGTTATCAGATGTGCTCTGCAGTCTGTAGAATGTGATATCACCAGGCATGATGTCGCCTTCAAGTGTTCCCTGTGTAACTTCCTCAGGAAGGTTTCTAGCCATGATTCTCTGGAACTTCATCTCGCAGCTTGAAAGCTTGCTTGTGCATGTGTTTCCGCAGTGGAAGCCCATGAATGTATCTGTGTGCTTGTAGTCGAACTTGCCCTTGATGGACTCTTCGTACATATCAGCAGGTACAGAGTTGTTGATATCAAGAAGTGTAACAGCGTCGCCGGAGATGCATGTTCCGATGAACTCTGAGATTGCACCATAGATATCAACCTCACATGATACCGGAATTCCACGGCCTGTAAGACGGCTGTTTACATAGCAGGGAACGAAACCAAACTGTGTCTGGAATGCAGGCCAGCACTTACCAGCGATACATACATACTTCTTACCGCCTCTGTGCTCCTCGATCCAGTCAAGAAGTGTAAGCTCATACTGAGCAAGCTTAGAAAGGATTTCAGGCTTCTTGTTGCCTGCGCCAAGATCCTTCTCCATGTCTGCAACAACGTCAGCGATTCTAGCGTCACCGGCATGCTTGTTGAAGCTCTCGAAAAGATCAAGCTCTGAGTTCTCTTCAATTTCAGCACCCATGTTGTAGATCTGCTGAATAGGAGCGTTACAAGCAAGGAAGTTCATCGGACGAGGACCGAAGCTGATAACCTTGAGCTCTGAAAGACCATAAAGTGCTCTTGCGATCGGAACGAACTCGTTGATCATCTTAGCGCACTCATCAGCTGTTCCTACAGGATACTCAGGAATATATGCCTTTACGTTACGAAGGTGAAGGTTGTAGCTTGCGTTAAGCATTCCGCAGTAAGCATCTCCTCTACCATCGATAAGGTCATTCTGTGACTCCTCTGCAGCTGCGCAGAACATTACAGGACCACCAAACTTCTCAGCGAGAAGTGTCTCTGAAATCTCAGGACCGAAGTTACCAAGATATACGCAAAGTGCGTTACATCCAGCCTTCTTTACATCCTCAATAGCCTCAAGTGTCTGAGTCTCGCTCTCGATGATACAAACAGGGCACTCATAAATATCATCCTTGTTATAGAGCTTTGTGTAGCTCTCTACAAGTGCCTTTCTACGATTGATTGCAAGTGATGCCGGGAAACAGTCACGGCTGACTGCAACGATACCAATTTTAGCCTGGGGCATGTTATTCATTCTTTTATCCTCCTACCCTTTTTTGAATTGTTTTATTGCTCTGCAGTTTTATAAAAACTGCGAAAAAGTAACTTTTTCAAAAAATGTGTGTACGTTCACACATCTACTAAATCATAAGTTTTGGAGCCTGCTTTGTCAACACGACATATTTCACATATTTAAGAGACAAAATATGGTAACTATGTCCCCTCATCCGTCAGCTTCGCTGACACCTTCTCCCCAAAGGGGAGAAGGCTTTATGACTTTCCATACAGGGAAGAAGCCTTTATGCCTTTCCCAAAATAGAAAAAGGCTTTATGCCTTCCCCTTTTAGGGGAAGGTGGTGCGAAGCCCCGGATGAGGTTCTATAAATTCTGTTCTATATGTATGCTGAGCTCAGTATAATTCACCTTCTTGGGCACTGTGCCGTACGCCAGATAATTAAAGAGTATCTCAAGGGAAAGCTTTCCCTGTTTCTCCGGTTCCTGGCAGATTGTCGCGGTTATAAGTCCCTTATGGAACATTTCATACTGCACCGCTACAAGGTCATTGGTGATTATCCTTATCTTATGATCTGTATCCTCTGCGGCTATGAGTCTGCAGATGTCATAATCTCTGGGATTTATGACATAGACCACATTGGTCTCAGGATACTTAACAAACATCTCTTTTACCGAGCGCTTATTCTCTTCTCTGTCCAGGGATATGCTCCATCTTCCAAGAAGCTCCATGTCAGGATATCTGGAGCTCATCTCGTTTGAGAAGCCTCTGATACGCTCTGTAGCACTCTCTTTTATGCTGTCATACTCTGTGAAAAAGCAGATCTTCGCATCATCGCCTCCAGCCATGGCAGTAAGTCCTGCTGCCAGTCTTCCGGAAGCTATATAGTCGCATCCCACATAAGCAAGATGCTCAACGCCGTCCAGTCTGCTGTTGTAGAAAACAAGCGGAATATTACGCTTTTTCTGCTCTGCGATGATAAGATCGTTTATTGGCGAAACCGTTCCTGTAATGCATACTCCGTCATATTCGCCTATACTCTTTTTCAGAGTCTTTATAAGCTCTGCTTCCTCAGCTGTGCTGTCGGGATATTCGATGATATCCGTGGTTGCAGCGTATGCCTCAAGAGATTTAGCTTTTTTCTCTGCGCTTTCTCTGACCGGTATAAAAAATGGGCTGTACTGGGTCTTGGGAATCATGAAAAGAAACTTAAGCTTCTTTTTCCTGACCGCCAGACCCTGTGCCACCCTGTTGGGTTCATATTGCAATTCTTCACAGGCTTTCTCGACACGCTCTCTGGTCTCAGCCTTCACGTAGCCTCTGTTGTGCAAAACCCTGTCAACAGTACCTATTGATACACCGGCAAGTTCAGCAATTTCTGTTATAGTTGCCATCATTACCTCTCATCTGTCACTTCGTGACACCTCCCACCCGGGAAGCTTTTATTTTTTCAGTGATCAGATAAGACCTGCAATATCAATGTTCTCGCCTGTGATGCCTTCGTATGCGCCGTCTGCGATCTCTGATGCGTCCTTGTGTGCAAGAAGCCACTTGTTTGTAGCGAAAAGTGTTCTGTCATCAAGGTTCTTGCCTGCTGTCTGTGTGGTTCCTACGTTTGTTCCCTTAGGAAGTGCGATAAGTACCTTGAAGCCCTTAGAAGCATCTGCATGGCAGGGAGCATAGTGAAGAGTTGAAGCATAAACCTCAACGAGTACGCCCTTAGGGCACTTGAATGCTACTACCTTGGAAGAATCAAGCTTGCCGTCTTCGATGTCGCTGAGCTTTGCAAGAAGAAGGATGAAATCCTCTGTACCAAGGTTAAACTCGCTGTCTCTGTGATACTCCATGCAGTTCATCTTTGTGTTGTGACCGTTGCAGTATCCGAACTGGAAAGGCATGCCGCCAAAAAGGCTTGTGCCAAGATCCTTAGTATCAGCAGTTGCCATCAGCTTAGGCTCTTCTGCTACGTAAACAACGTCATCCGGGCAGGGTGTGTCGTTCTCAAGTGCCTTAAGGATCTCAGCTACACTGTATCCTTCCACTACTCTGCCGTATTCTTTGAATTCTTTGTCTGTAACGCTTTTAATTACCATCTTTCCTACCCCGCTTTACTTTTTTATTTGTGAAATGTTGATTGTTACTGATGTTAAAGCCAATGCACCATGAAAACAGCGCATTTCGCTTTTCCGTGAACGTACACACATTATAGGTTAAATACCACATTTCTTCAATTATCATTATTCTACAAATATCATGGGGCATTTTTTATACAAAGATAACAATAGCCCCCGCAAAGTTGCGAGGGCTATGTGCTGCCGTATATTTATTTACATTACATTTGCATTTGTCTGCTTTTTAATTGCCTTTTTTATCTTATCTCTGGTTTTGCCTTTAACTCCCTTAACCTTGATCCTTGCTTTTTTCGGCAGGTTCTTGAATGCATTCTTCTGAACCTTCAGGTCCTTATTTGCATAGATGTTAACCTTCTTAAGGTTTTTACATTTCCAAAATGCATTTTTGCCGATAAGCTTTATGCATTTACCAAGAGAAACTTCCTTTATGACTTTATTGGACTTGCAGGCATTATTTGCAATTTTAACAACAGGATAAGCCACTCCGTCCACTTGAATGAAATTGATCCTTGCTTTTTTCGTAGCTCCGATCTTGATTACTTCTGCCTTACCATCTACTCCTATCCTATAGGTTATTTTGTCGATGGTTATTTTCATGGGCAGCTTGGCAGAGTTTTTACTGCCTGTGCTTGCCGAAGTTTTATTTTTTACCTGAAGCTGCTTTTCATCGCCCATATTGCTGTCATCTTCTTCAGGAGTATTTTTCTCTTCCTTTTTGGGCTTTCCTAACTGCTTTACAAAAAGATATCTGTTACTTTCATTGGCTGCAAGGAAACAGTTGAACCTTCTATTGTCATCGGGAACGCCGTCCTTATTGTTATCAAGTGCAACTTCTCCAAGATCCGAAAGCGACCCCCAAAAGTATTCTGAGCGATAGTTAAAATCAGCAGGTAATACATGGGGAGCATCTATACACTCAAGTGAGCTGCAACCGACTATGAAGCCTTTTGCATCCTTATAATCAACCGATGAAAAATCAAAGGTGCTGAGATTCAGGTATTCCAAGTCCATGCATGCGTTGAACATTTCATTGAAATTTTTGACTTTTGCGGTATTAAACTTTTCACCAAAATTTATTGATTTCAAGCTGCTGCATAAACAGAACATCCTGTACATATTATCTACATTGGATGTATCAAATCCTGAAAGGTCAAGGCTTTCCAGATTAGAGTCATATGTAAACAGCTGAGTCATCGATGTTACATTTGATGTATCAAAATTGCCAAGATCTAATCTCCTTATACTGGAAAGCGTCATGAAAGTACTGTGCATATTGGTAACCTTTGAAGTGTCAAAGCTGCTGAGATTTAATTCTTCAAGGCTTATGCAACAGTGAAACATCGTACTCATGTCTTTGAGCTTTGGTGTCCTGAATTCTCTTAGGTCAAGCTTTTTAAGGCTCACACAATCTCTGAACATCTGATATGCAATTACCATATTAGACGTATCTATGATGTCTTTTCCGAAATCAATAGATTCTAGTGCCTGCATATTAAAAAACATATCAGAACAAGAAAAGTTGAATCTTATTTTCTCGTCAGAGCAGATATATAAGGTTTTTGTGGTTGCATTATAATATGCTGTTACGCCGTCTCCTACTACTTTGCTCGCAAGGTTTTTTGTTGATACAGCAGAAGTTTTGGCAAATACTATCTTTGTAATGACTTTATCTTCAGTTAACCAGTCAACTTTCTCGTTATTAAACTCTTTGATAGTATCATTGAATTTGTTTCCTTCATACAGATCACCGGTTTTTGCATGAGCAGTGGTTTTCATGCCAAAAACCACAAAAAACAGACACAGCATTGCTGTGATAGAAATAACTAGACTTTTCCCCTTTTTCATTTGTTTCCCCTTAAACTTTTCTTGTCTACAACATAGACTATTTAATCATAAAATCTTAATGCCATATCGTCAACTTGAAATACGATTTAATTAATTTCTCTTGTAATATTTCTGATCCATTTCTTGCTCATATAATGCCGGATAGCAAAGGGCATCTTAGCAAATTCGTCTGTACACATCAGAGCATAAACTATTATAGGAGGCAGCTTAAGTACAAATGCACTTATAAGTCCAAGAGGTACTGCAAAGCCCCACATACACGCTATATCAAGTACCATTCCATATTTTGAATCGCCGCCGCATCTGAACAGGGATGCGATAAGCACAGTATTTACGATCTGTCCCATCTGATAAAAGACATTTATGTATAACATTATTCTAAGATAATGCGCTGCAGTTGCGGATATTTTCACAAGTCCCGGAACAACGGGGCTAATAGCAAATAAGGCAAATCCTGATATTATTCCTGACAGGACTGCTACTTTCATTATTGATGAAGCATCTTTTACGGCATCCTCCAGCCTGTTTTCTCCAATCTCTTTTCCAAGCATGATGGATGCTGCTGCGGAAATTCCAAAACCCACAACAGTCACCAGATCTCTGGCTACCGACACAACTGAGTTAGCTGCAACTATGTCAGAGCCCAGATGTCCCATGATGATTGAATTCATGTTAAAGGCAAGTCCCCACATAGCATCATTTATAAATGCAGGAAGTGAGTACTTTGCAAAATCGGAAACCAGTTCCCTTGGTATCCTGAACATATCGATGATATTCTTTGGAAGTATCTTTTGTCTGCAAAAATCAATAATACATACGGCTACTCCGTAAGCCCAGCAAATGGTCGTTGCAAGAGCTGCGCCTGCAATGCCCATCTCAGGAAACGGTCCAAGACCGAATATCAAAAGTGCATTGAGGATAACATTCAGCACAAGAGTCGACGCAGAGAGTGTGGTTGAAAACATTACTCTCTCGCAGCTTTTCAGAATAGTAAGATAAGGCTGCGCTATTCCAAGGAATATATATGACGGCGCAACATATCTTAGATAGACCGCACCTGCATCTATAAGCTCCGGCACATTTGTCCAAACCCTTATAACGTAATGAGGGAAGAAAAATGCTGCAAGTGCCAGTGATACCGTTATCACAAGCGAGATTATGAGCCCTATTCCAAGGATTTTGGATATAGTCTTTGTATCTCTTTTTCCCCAATACTGGGCTGCAAGAATTGTCAGCGCAGAATTCAGCCCAAAGAATACTACATTTAGAAGGAACATTACCTGTCCCGCAAGACTTGACGCTGAAATTGAGGTCTGATCAACTCTTCCCAGCATAACTACATCTGCCATGATTACAGCAGATGCTATCAGATTCTGTATTACTATCGGAATCACGAGTACGAATAACTCGTGATAGAAGCCTTTCCTGGCCTTTATTATTTTAATCATTAATTTATTCTCTTTAGTTCTTAATTCATGCCTGATACAACAAAAGCGCTGCAGCAAGCCGTATAGGCAAACCACAGCGCCTCATAATGTCTAAAGTTGCGGTCATAACTGATATGTCAGGTGTTTCACCAACAAAATCACAGGACCGTCATTTCATCACTGTGCGGAACCAAGGCGCACAAGTGCACGATAAAGCTTGGCTTCAGCGCGGACTCTGGCTTCCTTGGTGAGCTGCGCATCCTTAAGCCTCTCTTCGGCTCTTGCTTTTGCTGAACGCGCACGTTCCACATCTATCTCGTCGCTCCACTCCCATGTAGTTGGAAGTACGCGGACCATGCCGTCCATGACAGAAAGCATTCCACCAATGCAGGCAGCTCTGCGTTCTTTGCCATCGGCTAAGGTTACATGAGCTGTTCCCATGCCTATTCCTGTGCAGTAGTTGGTATGTCTTGCAAGAATCTCAACATCGCCATCTACAGTACGGAGCATGATCTTCTCAACCTCGCCCTCATATTCCATTCCATCCAGGGATACGACCTGTAAATGATAAGTAGCCATATTTTACCTCATCCGTCTGCTTCGCAGACACCTTCTCCTTAAAAGGAGAAGGCTAGAATATTAGTATCCTTCTGCTTTGCAGATATCTTCTCCATTAAATGGAGAAGGCTATATTTTATGAATTCTTCTTAGCTTTTTCGAACACTTCGTCAATTGTTCCAACAAGCAGGAATGCTGACTCAGGAAGATCGTCACATTCACCGTCAAGGATCATCTTGAATCCGCGGATAGTCTCCTTAAGCGGAACGTATTTGCCCGGAAGTCCTGTGAACTGCTCAGCAACTGAGAAGCTCTGTGACAGGAAGTTCTGAACCTTACGTGCTCTGAATACTGTCTGCTTATCCTCATCAGACAACTCATCCATACCCATGATCGCGATAATATCCTGCAGCTCGCGGTATCTCTGAAGAACCTGCTGCACACCCTTTGCTACCTCATAGTGTTCTTTTCCAACTATGTCGGGAGAAAGGATACGGCTGGTTGAATCAAGCGGATCAACTGCAGGGTAAATACCCTTAGAAGCAATATCACGGGACAAAACGGTTGTAGCGTCCAAGTGTGTGAAAGTGGTTGCAGGTGCAGGGTCCGTAAGGTCATCGGCAGGCACGTATACGGCCTGAACTGATGTGATGGAACCCTTCTTTGTAGAAGTGATACGCTCCTGCAAAGCACCCATTTCTGTTGCCAGTGTGGGCTGATAACCAACGGCTGAAGGCATACGTCCAAGCAGCGCTGAAACCTCTGAACCGGCCTGTGTGAAACGGAAGATATTATCGATGAAAAGAAGCACGTCCTGATTCTTTACATCACGATAATACTCAGCCATTGTCAGTCCGGAAAGAGCAACTCTCATACGTGCTCCCGGAGGCTCGTTCATTTGTCCGTAAACCAGTGCAGTCTTGTTGATAACTCCACTTTCCTTCATTTCTCCGTAAAGGTCATTACCTTCACGTGTACGCTCTCCAACACCGGTGAATACTGAAATACCACCGTGTGCCTTCGCTACGTTATTGATAAGTTCCATGATGAGGACAGTTTTTCCAACTCCCGCACCACCGAACAGACCAATCTTACCACCCTTAGCATAAGGGCAGATTAAATCTACTACTTTGATACCTGTCTCAAAAATCTCAGTTGCAGGAACCTGATCCTCAAAGGAGGGAGCTGGTCTGTGAATAGGCCATCTCTCCTGAGTCTGCGGTGCAGGTTGATTATCAACCGGCTCACCGAGAAGATTGAAAATTCGTCCGAGGCATTCATCACCTACCGGAACAGATATAGGATTCGCTGTATCAACAGCGTCGGTTCCACGAACAAGTCCGTCCGTGGAGCTCATTGCAATACAACGAACTACATCATCACCTATCTGCTGTGCTACCTCAGCAACAAGAGTTGTATCTCCATTCTGAATTTCAATAGCACTATGCAGATCCGGCAGCTCACCCTCGCCAAAACGAATGTCAAGGACAGGTCCTGTTACCTGTATTACCTTTCCAACATGTTTTTCACTCATTGTGAGTTTTCTCCTTTACGGCTCTTCGGCACCGGCAACGATCTCCGTGATTTCCTGCGTGATGCTTGCCTGTCGTGCTCTGTTATAGTACAAACTAAGTGTTTCTATCATTTCTTCTGCGTTGTCGGTAGCTGCTTCCATCGCAGTTCTTCTCGCTGCAAGTTCACTCGCAACAGAGATATTGATACTCGAATAAAGCACTCCCGCCAAATACTCCGGAACAACTGTATTGAAAACAGTCTCACTATCCGGTTCGTACAGAATCAGGGATTTCGACTTTTTAGGTTCATCACCCTCAATCTTAAGGTCTGAAAGCGGCAGTATCGGACTGGCCTTTGGTACCTGTGACATCATGGATATGAAATCCGTATAGCACAGGAAAATATGTCCGAATTTTTCTTCTTTATATGCTTTACATAAAAGATTTGCCACTGAGAAGCAGTCAGAAATGGTTACCTTGGCAACCTCTGAAAATTCCTCAGTGAAGATCGGAACATTTCTGTGTTTGAAGTATTCCACTGATTTTTTACCAATGGGAAATACCTCGATGTCGCGTCCCTTTATCTCGCTTTCCATGAACTTAAACAGGTTGGAGTTGTATCCTCCTGCAAGTCCTCTGTCACCTGCGATTACAACGTATAACCATTTATCATTGGTTCCCACCTTGGTATAAGGTGACTGGAAATCATGGTTACCGTCAGCGATGTCTCTTAAGGTGTCCAGCAAGGTTCCAAGGTAGGGCTTGGAATTATCTGCCTTCTCCTTAGCTTTTCTCAGCTTACTTGCTGCAACCAGCTGCATCGCCTTTGTGATCTGCATGGTGCTCTGTACGCTTTTTATCCGGAGCTTCACAGCCTTCATATTAGCAGCCATGTATCATTCCTCCGTGATTGTTATTTCCTGCTAAGGAAATTATCGGTATAAGCCTTAAGTACGTTCTTAAGCTTTTCTTCGGTATCTGATTCAAGTTTTCCTGTCTCGCGGATTGTCTTCATAACATCGCTTCCGTCAGGATTTGAATCAAGGAAATCGAAGAGGCCTGCTTCGTACTCAGCTATATCAGTAACAGCAACTTCTGTAAGAACGTTGTTGATAACCGCGTACAGAATGGCTACCTGCTTCTCTACGGCAACAGGTGAACTCTTATCCTGCTTCAATACTTCAACGATTCTTTCACCCTGTGCAAGACGTGACTTGGTATCTTCGTCAAGGTCAGAACCGAACTGAGCAAAGCTCTGCAGTTCTCTGTACTGTGAGTAGATAAGCTTCAGGGTTCCTGCAACCTTCTTCATGGCCTTGATCTGAGCGTTACCACCTACTCGGGATACTGAGATACCGGGGTTAACTGCCGGCATGATACCTGAGTGGAAAAGCTCGGTCTCAAGGAATATCTGACCATCCGTGATGGAGATAACGTTTGTAGGAATGTAAGCAGATACGTCTCCTGCCTGTGTCTCGATGATAGGAAGGGCTGTAAGTGAACCGCCGCCGTTTTCATCGGAAAGCTTAGCTGCTCTCTCAAGAAGTCTTGAGTGCAGATAGAATACGTCACCGGGATATGCCTCACGTCCCGGAGGTCTGCGGATAAGCAGTGACAGTGCACGATATGCTACTGCGTGCTTGGAAAGGTCATCATAGATAACCAGTACATGCTTACCTTTGTTCATAAAGTATTCGCCCATTGTACATCCTGTGTAAGGAGCGATGTACTGCAGCGGGCTGGGCTCTGATGCTGTAGCAGCAACGACGATGGAATACTCCATAGCGCCGGCTTTCTGCAACTCTGCAACAAGGCCTGTAACTGTTGATCTCTTCTGACCGATAGCTACGTAGATACAGATAACATCCTTACCCTTCTGGTTGATGATCGTATCTATAGCGATAGTGGTCTTACCTGTCTGACGGTCACCGATGATCAGCTCACGCTGTCCACGTCCAATAGGAATCATGGAGTCGATAGCCTTGATACCGGTCTGCAAAGGCTCCTTAACGGGCTGTCTCTCGATGATGCCCGGTGCCTTAATTTCAACAGGTCTGTAATCATCTGATTCGATAGGGCCTGCGCCATCGATAGGCTGTCCGATAGCATTTACAACACGTCCTACCATTGCATCGCCTACCGGTACGGAAACAACGCGTCCGGTACGCTTAACGGTCTGTCCTTCGCTGATACCAACATCTTCGCCGAACAGAACCGCAGATACTACTGTCTCTTCGAGGTTCTGAGCCATTCCGAATGTGCCGTTCTCGAACTCAAGAAGTTCTCCCGACATACAGTTCAGGAGTCCTGATACTCTTGAAATACCGTCACCAACGGTAAGAACTGTTCCGGTCTCATTCTGAATGATCGCATTTTGATAGTTTTTGATCTGGCTTCGAATCACCTCGGATATTTTTTCTGGTTTTAATTCCATTATAAAAGCCTCCGTGGGTTTTATTCTTACTTATAGGACTGTCTCGTCGACCTTTCTGCGGAGTTCATCAAGTCGGCCCTGAACGGTTCCGTCATAGAGCTTTCCTTCGATCTCCACCCGGATTCCTCCAAGAACAGCTTCATCGGTTTTCTGGGTTAAAAGAATTTTCTTGCCGCTTATGGATTCAAGCTTTGCCTTAAGTGCGCTTACCTGACTGTCGTCAAGCTTGATAGCGCTGATCACTGTCGCCTCAGCGATTCCGTGATCCTTGTTATAGCTGCTTCTGAATCTCTTTACACAAGCCGAAAACTGTCTCAAAAGACCTTTTTCAATAAGGATCTTTATAAAGTTCAGCAGATACGGCTGGAGCTGTCCATCAAAAGCTTCATCTACAAGCTTTATTCTCTCTTTTCTCGGAACTGAAGGCTCTGATAAAAGAGTTACATAGTCCGGATTCTCCTTGAAAATCTCTTTGACCGATTCCATCTGACTTAAGATATCATCCGTAAGGTTTTCCGAAAGCGCCAGATCATACAGACTCTGTCCGTATAAATCTCCAGCCTTGGTCATGACGCCTCCCCTACATTGTTAATGAATTCATCAATAAGTTTCTTATGATCGTTCTCGTTGATTTCCTTCTCCACGACTTTGCCTGCAATATCCATTGCAAGTCCGCCGATGGTGTCCTTAGCCTCATTGATGGCTTTCTTCTTTTCCTGTTCGATATCAGCTTCTGCTCTTTCCATGATACCCTTAGCCTGCTGCTCAGCTTCTTTTACGATGCTGTCAGCCTTGCCCTGAGCTTCTTTTGTAGCATTGGCAACTATCTCTGCTGCTTCTGCCTGAGCTGAGGATAAGCTGGTCTCATATTCCTTCTTCATTGTGTCAGCCTTCTCTTTGGCTTCTCTTGCCTGCTTGAGCTCGTTCTCTGTGAGCTGTCTTCTCTTTTCAAGAACCTCATTTATAGGCTTGAAAAGGAATTTTTTGATAAGCCACATCTGAATGAAGAGGTTGCAGATCTGAGCTATGAAATTCCACGGAACGATTGTAACTAAGTCCTGTGTGCCCATTCGTGTTCCTCCATACTTTCTACTTCGGGGCTGTAACTACTGATCCGTAATTAGTTCAGATAGTTCATGAATGTGCCCGGTGCTACGAAGATAAGCAGAAGGCCTGTAACGAAACCATAGATACCGGTTGTCTCTGCGATAGCACAACCAAGAAGCATGGTACTTGTTACGTCACCCTTACACTCAGGCTGGCGACCGATAGCTTCAAGAGCCTTAGAAACGGCATTTCCTTCACCAATACCAGGTCCGATACCGGCGATCAGTGCACATCCTGCACCAATACCGCATCCTGCAAGTGCAATACCTTTTGCTAAAATCTGAAAATCACTCATGTTTAAATCCTCCTAGTTTTTTATATACCCCTCATCCGGCACTTCTTGCCACCTTCTCCCCAGGGAGAAGGCTTGGGGCCATTTATTTTATTTGATTTTTTAATTATCCCTCTGCTGCATTGGCGATATACATTATCGTCAGCATTGAGAAAATAAACGCCTGCATACATCCTGTAAACCAGTCAAAATATACGCCCAGGATTGCCGGGAGACCGACGCTCAGAATCGGAATATTTGAAAGTACATCACCCACTACACCGGGTATAAGTCCGAATAATGCGGATGAAGCAATTGCCAGAGCTGCATAGATAAGTCCGTCAATAACTATACCTGAAAGGATATTACCAAAGTGACGGCAAGCCATACTTACAGGTGTTGCCAACTCTGACAAAATATTGAACGGTGTCATTACAGCAATCGGCGTTGTGAATCCCTTCAAATAACCAAGGAATCCTCCCGCTTTGATCTTGCATGCAGTGATGATAATAAACACGACAATGGCCCATGCCGCTTCTGTGGAAAGATCGGCTGTGGGGCTTCGAAGACCCACAAGGCAAATGAGGTTCGATACGATACTTGTGGCAAATATCGTGGATACTAACGGAATCAGCCAGTCAAACTTGGTGCCGCCCGTATTGCTCCGAACCAGATTGTGCGCTGCTTCAACAATCATCTCTGCAATCGCCTGGCGCTTTGAAATATTCTCGACCTGAAGGTTTCTCGTCAGGAAGATACACAGCAGCGTTATGATTGCCATTACAATCCAGCTTACAACCAGCGTCTCATTGATGGTAAAATCGCCGAGAACCGGTATGCCGGTGTGAATGGTGTAAAAGATCTTACTGCCGGCTACTTCAAAGTTCATACTTTATTTTCACCTTCCTTTCCTCGCAGATAGAATCCCGCGAATTTTTATTAAAATACTGGGAACGAAAAGAGGTGCCACACCGGTAACCAGATTGATGGCCGGTACGAAGATAGACAATACCACCCACAAAAGCTGCAGCATCGTGCGATAACGCAGGCTGACCGCCATTGTGCTGCGTGCCCTGTCTGTTTCCTCTTCGCTCATCCCCGTGATCTTCTGCACTGTAAGCCCCATCCAGAAGAAGTTGCCAACAGCCACGATCGTGCCACCGATCGCCCCTAAGAAGACCGTATAGTCAAAAGGTGCGTAACCCGGCACCAATTGATGCAAAATAAAAAATACTACAATAACAAGCAGGCTCACTACCACTGTCCCCACAGCAATAAAAGTAGTCTCCTTCTTAACTGCGTCCTGAACTACCATAACAAAACTTTTTTCTCTCTTTCTTATACATGTTTATTGAATGACACTTCATTCTCCGGACGTTTCTTGGGTTCGTTTTTTTTGGTGATATCAAGATAGACCTTATATGCCGTCGTCATAGATCCCCCAAGCCCGAAAAAGAAGCCGATAATATAAATCCACCCGGGTGCTCCTACCTTGGTTGTCAGCATGTAGCACGCAAAAATACAGATGAGAAGCGGTGTCACAAGTGACAATCCCAGCTGACCCACCATGGCGAACTGTGTGAAAAGTTTGGATAAATCGGTTGTTTTCTTAATCATTGGAACCTTTTCTTATAGACAATTTGGGAGTTTTCCCAAAAGTGCAATACATTTTTAATAAAAGTGCGAAATACCGCAACATATATTTCAATAATACAAGTATTAGTCAGAAAAAACAATTCTTTATGGTCGATTTTACAAACATTTTACTTTTAAAAAAGGCCGCAAAAATAGGTCCACAGGTTGTGGACCTATAGAGTAGTCTGAATTATATATTATTCTTCGACAACTGTCTTAATATGAAGCTCTTCAAGCTGCTTCTCTGTAACCTCTCCGGGAGCACCCATCATTACGTCCTGAGCGTTCTTGTTCATAGGGAAAGGTATTACCTCTCTGATGGTAGGCTCGCCTGAAAGAAGCATTATCATACGGTCTACACCGGGAGCAATTCCTGCGTGCGGCGGTGCGCCGTAGCAGAATGCATTGTACATAGCAGGGAATTTAGCCTTAACATCCTCTTCGCCGAGACGAACAAGCTCAAATGCCTTGATCATAATCTCAGGATCATGGTTTCTGACAGCACCTGAAGAAAGCTCGATACCGTTACATACAAGGTCATACTGATCAGCCATGATCTCAAGAGGATCGATCTCGCCACGCTCTGCCTTAAGAAGTGTCTCCATTCCGCCTGTAGGCATTGAGAAAGGATTGTGGCAGAACTCAAGCTCGCCTGACTCCTCACCGATCTCGTACATAGGGAAGTCTACTATCCAGCAGAATGAATACTGCTCTTTGTCCATATGTCCGGGAACAGCTGCGCCAAAGGTCTTAACAACAACACCTGCTGTCTTCTGAGCCTGAAGGAGCTTGCCTGAGCTGAGAACTACAAGATCTCCTGCCTTAAGGCCAAGAGCTGAAATAACAGCATCCTTATTCTCCTGAACGAACTTGGCGATACCACCAACAACTTCGCCGTTCTCATCTATTCTGAACCAGTAAGGCTTAACGCCTGCCTGAACCTCTACTTCACCGATTGTCTTATCGATAAATTTGCGGCTCTCCTTAAAGTCAGAGATTACAACAGCCTTGATTCTTACATCTGTAGCATCTCCTGCCTTAAGTGCACCTTCACTTGCCTCTGCTGCCTCAGCAGAAACAGTGCTTGCAAAAGGACCAAATCCGCAATCCTTAAGAACCTCTGTAGCGTCCTGAACAGTCAGGTCGATACGAAGATCCGGCTTATCTGAGCCGTATTTCTCCATTGCTTCACGGTAAGGAATACGTGCAAAAGGAGCTCCTGACGCTCTGTCATAGGTACCGTATTTTGCAAAAATAGGAGGAAGAACGTCCTCACAGATCTCGAATACATCCTCCTGAGTTGCAAATGCCATCTCCATATCAAGCTGATAGAACTCACCGGGACATCTGTCTCCTCTGGCATCCTCATCACGGAAGCAGGGTGCGATCTGGAAATAACGATCTATTCCTGAAGTCATAAGGAGCTGCTTGAACTGCTGAGGCGCCTGGGGAAGTGCATAGAACTTACCGGGGTGCTTTCTTGCAGGTACAAGGTAATCTCTTGCGCCTTCGGGAGAAGATACCGTAAGGATAGGTGTAGTTATCTCCATGAAATCATGCTCGATCATTGAGCTTCTAAGAGCAGCGATAACGTTGCTACGAAGAATGATATTCTTTTTGACCTCAGGATTTCTAAGGTCAAGATAACGATATTTAAGTCTTGCTGACTCGTCAGCTTCACGGCTTCTGTTGATCTCAAAAGGAAGCTCGTTGTAACGGCAACGACCAAGGACCTCGATTTTCTCGGGAACAACCTCTATCTCACCTGTAGCCTGCTTGGGATTCTTGGAGCTTCTCTCCCTTACCTCTCCCTCTACAGAAATAGTGGATTCCTTGTTGATACCCTTAGCGATCTTCATCATGTCTTCGCTCTCGATGACGATCTGAGTTGTGCCGTAAAAATCTCTTAAAACGATGAAACCAAGCTCTGCGCCTACTTCGCGAAGGTTCTCCATCCAGCCCACAAGCTTTACGTGCTTGCCGACATCTGACAGTCTTAGTTCACCACATGTATTTGTACGTGACTGCATAATCTCAAAAACTCCTTCTAAATAAAATCACTGAAATATTTTATACCTTTTCATTTTGTCATACAAGTTTTTATAAAACATAGGAAGGAATTTTTGCGTATTTACATATCCTCTGTTTCATAACTTAGCACATAGTCCTCGTGTCCCTTAATCTGATCCCACTTGTTAACTATACGCTCAACAGGCGTCATGCCATCTCTTGAACTTGTATCAGTCATTATGATAATGACTTTATTTTTGCCATTTGCAGCAACTACATCATTACTTCTAAGGTTGAGGGACAATACCTCTATGAATTTCTCCATTATGGAATCTTCCACAAAGCCTTCGTCCTTTCTGAAAATAGCGAACTGTACTATCCACACATTTACAAAGGTTCTCTTGGACATGCGCACAAACAGTCTGTAGATCATCTGAAGCTTTTCAAAATCTACAAGATATGCTCCTTTTTGATCGCCTCTTTCGCCCAGGATCATTCTTAATCCCGCAAGACCTGCAGCTGTTATCTCTTCGCCTTCCATAGCACTTACTCCGGCCTTCTTATAAAGCATGTATCCATGTTTTCCATTTTGTTTTACGCTGTAAAGAGCCTTATCTGCTTTTCTGAAAAGCTCTGTATACTCGGTACCCTCATCGGGAATGAGCACGGCACCTATTGAAACGCTTATAGGAATATCAAAATCTTCGCCCATAAGCTCCCTGCACGAAACAACAATTTCTTCGTTTAAGTACCTGGCCTTCTCGGCAACAGCACCCTCATCCGATGCACCATGAATGAAAACCACAAACTCATCGCCGCCGATTCTTCCGGTAAAATCATCTTCTCGTATGCATGAGCGTACAAGCTCTGCAAACCTGGTCAAAACCTTATCGCCCATAGTATGTCCATGGAGATCGTTTATAAGTTTGAAATTATCAAGGTCGATCATCATCAGAATTCCGCGCTTTTTAGCAACTATTTTTTCAAGCTCCTGCTGTGAATATCCCTTGTTAAAGAAGCCCGTCATTGGATCGATCTTGGCTTCCTTCTGCCATCTCTCTATGCTGTTTATTCCCACGCGTATATTTCCCGCAAGCCAGACAATGAAAATGACGAACAGCACGCAGACAGAAAACAGGTATATCTTGAAATATACTCTTTCAAAAAGCTGCGACTCCTTTCTGACTTTGAAAACTTCCTCACGTATTACCTCGCTTCCTGTGGTATCAAGGACTTCAACATGAAGACCATAATTTCCGTAAGGAAGGTTCATATAGCTTAGTGACTGTATATCCTTTTGCGAGCAGGTGATTCCATCATCCTGTATTCCGTCAAGATAAATGTGAAGCAGTGGATTTGAAAGCGTATAGTTAAGAACCGCAACATCAAATTGAATCCTTCCGGAGATGGCAGGAATTATATATTCTCCCTTTGCATTCGCCTTTATCTCTTCGCTTCCTGCCAGTACCTTTCCAACCCTGATATTGTACTTATCATCAAAAAGATGATCCAATTTTGCAGGTATTCTGCGAACTCCGTCTGAGCAACATAGATACATAAAATCGCCATAGACAGCATTCCTGGAATTGGCTACAAGAGATGAATACAGACCTTTGCTCTTATTTAGCAGTGTATAGTTGTATTCTCCGTTTTCCAAAAGGTCATCTTTATTTGCCACGAAAATACCGGCGCTGGATGTGACCCAGGCATCTCCGTCATTTGTAAAATACACGTCGTAATTATTTCTGTATGGGAATTTGCTTAGCTTTTTTACTTTATTGTCCTTGTAATAATAAAGGGAATTACTTGTAACGTAGATATATTCGCCTTCTCCGCAGGGAATAATCTTCATTACAACAAGGGAATCAAGTCCGGATTCCTCTTTGTAATGATTTATTATCTCGCCATCCCTTATGATATATATTCCATCACCGTCGGTTCCTGCCAGAATATCCTTGTTTGCAATCTCAATCATACAGAGAATCTGCGCCTGAATTCCCTGTGCCTCTCCCATGGTCTTTTCAACCCTGTTATTTCTGATATAGTTAAGTCCTGTACTGGTGGCTGCCACTATTGTTCCATCAGACAATTCCAAAGCTGTTCTAAATCTTCCGCCCTCGGTGTTTTCTGTGCTCTCATTAAAAAACCTGAATGTGCCATCATCACGAAGCTCGATAAGACCGCTTTTTCCATAAGTGCTGATCCACAAATTTCCATTTTTATCCTCAAGGATATCTCTGATCCTGACATTCTCAAAAAGCTCCGGATGATCGATGGGAACGGCATAGTAGGTCTTCAGATCTATTGTGATGAGGCCTTCATTGGTACCGACATACAGCAGTCCGTTTTTAATGTGCACGCAGTTAACAACTTCTGACGGAACCTTGGCCTTTATAAACATATCCTGAAAAGGATTCCAGGCATATCTGACGATGCCCTGCTTGGCAGAAACAAACCAGATATTACCCTGATAGTCTATGATCACATCCGATGCTGAGCTGGAGAATTCGTTCAAAGAAAGGTCTGTCTCTCTTCCTTCGTTCGTGATAAATCCAATACCGTTCTCGCAGCAGTAAAAATATCCGCCATCCTTTTCCGAATACTTCAGTTTATTGAAATACGTTCCGTTACTGATCGTGAATTTTTTTCCGAACTCCGCATCATCATCCTTAAATGTGGCAAGAGCAACATAATTATCACTGGTTCCTATAAGAAAGGTGTTTCCCCTTCCTGCAGCAACCTCAGTATAGTAAACATCAAAGCCGGGATAAATCGTTCTGTATACTATTTTTCCATCCCTTATAAAAAACAGGGCACCGCCTGTGGTTACGCCTGCAATAATGCCATCGTCATTACAGCTAAGGCTTCTTACACCGTTGAGCTTGGCATGATCTAAGCAATATACTTTGCCGTCCTTGGATATTCTGCAAAGATCAACTGCCGTACCCACATAGATATTGCCTTCTTTATCTTCGCAGATTGCGCGTACGGAATTGTTAGACAGCCCCTCATTTTTTGAATAAAATACTACTTTATTGGTATCAGGATCATAGCATGCTATTCCTTTATCATTGGTTCCTATCCAAAGTCTGCCCTCGCTATCTACCTCCAGCTGCATGACATTACTGATCTGGTCATCCAGAATGATTTCTTCAAATCTTGCACCGTTGAATCTGTAAAGACCGGCATAGGTCCCAACCCACAAAAAGCCGTCTTCTGTCTGGGCGACAGCATTTATTTCAACCGTATCAAGACCATCATCTGTCGTATAAATGTACGGCGCATATTCCGATGCAAAATCAGCTGCCTTTGCCTTGCAGGGTATCATTAATAAAGCCAGTGCCATCAATAAAAGCCCTGCTCTTCTATCATTCTTCCTTCTGTCTGCTAATTTCTTAAATACCTTAATGAGAAATACACCTATAAATACACTTAAGGCCTTGTCAGGTATATCAACAAAGGCTTCCCCAAGAACCGTACAGATAACAGGCACATTAACATCCTGGGAGAGCATGTCTATAAGAGCATCACCCCAGATGTTTCCTGTGCGGCCATCATAGTAAATCATGTTAAGAGGAGTAGATAAAATAACCGCAGTCAGTCCTGCAGCAATTGAAGATGCCACCACCTCAAACATGGTATATTTTTTTGCTTTAGGGAAAAAATAACCCACGAATGCACCTATACCCACAGAGACTATGGCATAAGCAAAGGGTTCATAATCAAGAACCGTAACGATTGCATTAGTCAAAAGCCCGCAGATCGAACCTCCGATCGGGCCTAGCACTATAGCTGAAATCAGCGTCCCAATGGTATCAAGCCAAAAAGGCATGCCAAAAAAAGCCGCTATATTTCTTCCTATGAGATTAATAACAATACAGACTGCTACAAGCAGCCAGTTTTGCCATTTCCTGACTTTCTCCATAAGAAGCCTCTAAACGTAATTACGTCTAAAAATAATGCATTATCCTATTTTTATTCTACCATCAGCCATTTTCGCCCTCAACGAACATTACTATGAAAAAGATTAAGAAATTATAAAAATTTGAAATATTTTTTCAAAAGTATGCTAAACTTCTAGTTATCAATACTTTCTTATATTGGAGCGCTCTATGGAAGACAACACCATTTTTGATCTTATAAAAGAATTATTGGAAAACAAGCAGTACACCAAGCTGCGTCAGACTCTTCAGGACATGAATACTGCCGACGTGGCTGCGATCATGGATGACATGGAGAATGAGGATTCTCTTAAAATGTTCCGAATTCTCCCAAAAGATATTGCAGCTGATGTTTTTGCCAATCTGGAGATAGATGATCAGCAGTACATTATTCAGTCACTGTCCGATAAGGAAGCCGGTAATATCATCGATAACCTGATGGCCGATGATGCAACTGACCTTTTGGAAGAGATGCCCGCAAGTATCGTAAAGAAAATTCTTGCCAACGCAAGACCCGATACCAGAGCCGACATCAATCATCTTCTAAGGTACCCTGAGGACTCTGCCGGATCCTTGATGACAGTGGAGTATGTGGACCTGAAGGAGTACATGACAGTTGCTCAGGCCATTGAGAGAATAAAGAAGATAGGACTTGATTCCGAGACAGTCAATATCTGCTATGTAGTTACAAACCAAAGAATACTGGTCGGAACTGTCGCACTGAGATACCTGCTTATCCGTGATGCCGATGAAAAGATCGGTGACATTATGAATACCAATGTCATCAGTATCAATACCATGACGGATCAGGAAGAAACAGCCCACATGTTCCAGAAGTACGACTTCACGGCCATGCCTGTTGTTGATAACGAGAACCGTATGATCGGTATCATCACCATCGATGACGTTGTAGATATCATCGAAGAAGAGGCTACCGAGGATATCGAGAAGATGGCAGCTATCATTCCTTCCGATAAGCCCTACTCACGTATCGGAATCCTGGATGTCTATAAAAACAGAATGCCATGGCTTTTGTTCTTGATGATAAGTGCCACCTTTACCGGTGCCATTATCACGAAATTCTCCGATGCCCTGTCAGCCTATGTGGTTCTTACAGCTTACATTCCCATGCTGATGGACACAGGCGGTAATGCAGGATCCCAGGCCAGCGTTTCAATTATCCGAAGCCTGTCCCTTGGAGAAATCGAGTTTTCAGAGATATTCAAGGTTTGGTGGAAGGAAGTAAGGGTTGCCGTTCTTTGCGGCCTTACACTTTCCCTTGCCAATTTTGTAAAGCTGCTTGTGATCGATAAACTGGCACTACCGGTTGCAGCTGTTGTATGCCTTACTCTTTTCCTTGTAGTAATAATTGCAAAGAGTATCGGTTGCCTGCTGCCTATGTGTGCTGATAAGCTGGGCTTTGACCCTGCAGTAATGGCATCACCTATGATCACCACCATCGTTGATGCGGTTTCACTTCTTGCATACTTTACAATTGCAACTCAGCTGCTGCATTTAGCAGTATAAAAATGATCACCAAAGTAAAGCCTTCCCCCTTCCAAAGGATAGCTAGTTAAAACTGATCACCAAAGTAAAACCTTCCCCCTTCCAAAGGATAGCTAGTTAAAACTGATCACCTGGACAAAGCCTTCCCCCTTTTAGGGGGAAGGTGTCGCCGTAGGCGACGGATGAGGGTTCTCTATAAAGCTCCACTCTACTCAACACCCCCCAACTTCCTGGCTATATCTTCACAAACAGCCTCAAAATTCATGTTAATATCATAATTTGAGTATCTTAGCACAGTAATTCCTCGTTCTTTTAAGAAATTATCCCTTATGATGTCTTTATCCCTGCCTTCTTTTTCAAAGTGCTGTGATCCGTCTAATTCAATAGCTACTTTTTTCTTTGGGTAATAAAAGTCCAAGATATAATTCCCAACTACTTTCTGTCTTCTAATCGATATATCCAAGCCTTTTAAGAAATCATACCAAAGGTGCCGTTCCTCTTTAGTCATCTCTTTCCTTAGTTTTTGAGAATACTGTGTTAGTTCTTTCTTATCTGTCATAAAAATCCTTTTTCGTTTTAGTAACACTCATCGGTCGCCTTCGGCGACACCCTCATCTGGCACTTCGTGCCACCTTGTCTCCGCTCCGCTTCGGTCGGCGCAAAACCGACATCCCCCGGATGTCGTGCGCCCCTAACGGGAGAAGGCTATAATAAAAAACGGAAGCGATTTTCGCTTCCGTTTCCTTTTTACACTAATATGTAAATTACATTGTCTCGTGGCAAGTTCTGTTAATAACATCAAGCTGCTGCTCTCTTGTAAGATCGATGAACTTAACAGCATAACCTGATACACGGATTGTAAAGTTAGCATACTCGGGCTTCTCAGGATGCTCCATAGCGTCCTTGAGCTTCTCAACACCAAATACGTTAACGTTAAGGTGGTGAGCTCCCTGATCAAAGTATCCGTCCATTACGTTTACAAGTCTGTCTGCTCTCTCTTCATCATCATGTCCGAGTGCTCCGGGATTGATGGTCTGTGTATTGGAGATACCATCAAGAGCATACTCGTAAGGAAGCTTAGCTACTGAGTTAAGTGAAGCAAGAAGTCCATTCTGCTCAGCGCCGTAAGCCGGGTTTGCACCGGGTGCAAAAGGAGCAAATGCAGGTCTTCCGTCCGGAAGAGCACCTGTAGCCTTACCGTAAACCACGTTGGAAGTGATAGTAAGGATAGATGTTGTGGGCTCTGAATTTCTGTAAGTGTGGTTCTTCTTAACCTTTTTAAGGAAGGTCTTAAGGAGCCATACTGCGATCTCATCAGCTCTCTCATCATCGTTACCGTACTTAGGGAAGTCTCCCTCGATCTTGTAATCAACTACAAGACCTGACTCATCACGAACAGTCTTAACCTTTGCATACTTGATAGCGCAAAGTGAATCTACAACATGTGAGAAGCCTGCGATACCTGTAGCGAATGTACGACGTACATCTGTATCGATAAGAGCCATCTCAGCTGCCTCATAGTAGTACTTATCGTGCATGTACTGGATGAGGTTAAGGATATTTACATAAAGGCTTGCAAGCCAATCCATCATCTTGTCGTACTTAGCCATTACTTCATCATAATCAAGATATTCAGAAGTAATAGGAGCGTACTCAGGACCTACCTGCATGTGGTTGCCCTGCTTATCAAGGAACTTCTCATCTTTACCGCCGTTGATAGCGTAAAGAAGACACTTAGCAAGGTTTGCTCTTGCTCCGAAGAACTGCATCTCCTTACCTGTCTGTGTAGCTGATACACAGCAGCAGATGCTGTAATCGTCACCCCATACAGGTCTCATAACATCATCATTCTCATACTGGATTGAAGATGTTGTAACAGAAATCTTAGCTGCATACTTCTTGAAGTTCTGAGGAAGTCTTGAAGAATACAGTACTGTAAGGTTAGGCTCAGGTGAAGGTCCCATGTTCTCAAGTGTATGAAGGAATCTGTAGTCGTTCTTTGTAACCATGTGACGACCATCCATTCCAAGTCCGCCAACCTCAAGTGTTGCCCATACCGGATCACCTGAGAAGAGCTGGTTGTAGCTGGGGATACGTGCAAACTTAACCATACGGCACTTCATAACGAGATGATCGATAAGCTCCTGTGCCTCAGACTCAGTAAGTGTACCCTCCTTAAGATCTCTCTCAATATAAATATCAAGGAATGTGGAAACACGTCCAACAGACATAGCAGCACCGTTCTGTGTCTTGATAGCTGCAAGATATCCAAAGTATAACCACTGAACAGCTTCTCTTGCATTTGTTGCAGGCTGTGAAATATCAAATCCGTAAACAGAAGCCATCTCCTTCATTCCGCGAAGTGCACGGATCTGCTCTGCGATCTCCTCGCGCTGACGGATAACTTCATCAGTCATAACGCCGCATCCGCAAAGTGAGAAATCTTCCTTCTTCTGCTCAATAAGGAAATCTATACCGTAAAGAGCTACTCTTCTGTAGTCACCAACGATACGTCCGCGTCCGTATGTATCCGGAAGTCCTGTAACGATGTGGCTGTGACGAGCTGCCATCATCTCAGGTGTATACGCATCAAAAACAGCCTGGTTGTGTGTCTTATGATACTCTGTAAAAATCTTGTGATACTTCTCATTTACCTTAAAGCCATATGTCTCTGCAGCCTGCTCAGCCATCTTGATTCCGCCGTAAGGCATGAATGCTCTCTTAAGAGGCTTATCTGTCTGAAGACCAACAACTGTCTCAAGGTCCTTCATTGACTCATCTATGTAACCGGGGCCGTAAGCTGTAAGACCTG
Organism: Butyrivibrio sp. WCD3002; assembly: GCF_000424265.1. Classification (GTDB taxonomy): domain Bacteria; phylum Bacillota; class Clostridia; order Lachnospirales; family Lachnospiraceae; genus Butyrivibrio. Next base: position 753 of record NZ_AUJO01000007.1, on the reverse strand, counting down.
AAACCACCTCTGTCTCACACTCAAGTACGCCGCCGTTAGCACGCTCTTCCTTCTGAAGCTCCTGTAATCTGCCCCAAAGCTTGTCTGTGGCATCTGTTGCGTCTGCAAGGAAGCTCTCATCTCCCTCGTACATAGTATAATTGTTCTGGATAAAGTCTCTTAAGTTAACTTCATCAGTCCACTTATTTCCTTTAAATCCTCTCCACTGTTCTCTCATAATATCTTCTCCTCTCTAGCGAAAAAAACGATACCACCCTCAGAATCTATGTAAAGTTACTAGTGCAACATTAAGTAGATTATGTATGTCAAATTTGTCTAACCACTATATAGTATATTGTAATACATAAACCACAATATGTATATCTTAAAATTTGACACCTGAATGGTATTTTTACATATACCGCTTAACATTTCAACCTAAAACCCGGAAGTTTGACACCTAAAATCCTCAGAAGCCAGTCATGGCTTTATTTTTTACGCAAATTTAAATCGTGTGTATTGCGTATATGCGTATATAGTGGTAAAATATTAGTATAATACTAAGTGTTGTGGAGGTACCATAGATGCGCATAATGAAGGGGAAATCCTCAAATCCCACTTACCATGTGATACAAGATGTAAGAAGGAACGGGAAAAGGAGCACAGAGATAATTGAAAATCTTGGAAGTGCGTCGGAAATATGCGAAAAATATCATGTTTCTGATGCTGATGCATGGGCCGCTGATTACATTAAAAGCAAGCGTGAAGAAGCTG
>NZ_AUJO01000006.1:194717-212566 GCF_000424265.1 Butyrivibrio sp. WCD3002 | reverse complement strand
AGATGGGAATGCATTTGCTAAATGCACAATGCTTGAAGAGATAAGTTATCCCAAATCACTTGAATCTGCAGGGGATGGAGTATTTGCAGGTGACACCAGGCTTACAGCAATCACTGTGCCTGAAGGCGTCACAAAGATAGCAAAATGCATCTTTTCACAAAGCTCGATAAAGGCCTTCAACCTCCCTTCAACACTGACTGAGGTAGGAGAATCGGCATTTGCTGCAGATAAAGCCGTAACCTCCATAGAACTGCCGGAAGGTGTTAAAAAAATAAATAACTTTGCATTTGAAAACTGCACAGGACTTACGGATGTAACGCTCCATGACGGTCTGACAGAGATAGGCTATGGTGTTTTCAAGGGCTGCAGTGGCATAAAGAAGATAGAGCTGCCTGACAGCATAACAACGATAGACGGCAATGCGTTTGGAAACTGTACAGCTCTTGCTGAGACTAATTATCCGTTATCACTTAAAACTGCCAAAGAAAGTATTTATGCGGGTGATAAAAATCTTCAGGAGATCAAGATCCCTGAAGGGGTTACAAAGATTGCTGACAATATTTTTTCAAACAGCTCTATTAGGAAGGTTGATTTTTCATCTACTGTAACAGCTATTGGAGCAAGTGCTTTTGAAGGAGACATACAGCTTAGCAAAATAGAGGTACCTGACACAGTCACAACTATCGGAAATTTCGCATTTTCAGGTTGTGAAGGTCTAAGGGAGCTGACCTTTGGAAAGACAGTAAACAAATTAGGATATGGCGCAGTTAAGAGCTGTAAAAATCTGAAAAAGCTTACCATTTTGAATGCAGGTGAAATTGATTTTGGAGATGCTGTGTTCTACAACAGTCCCATCACAATGTATTGCTACCCCGGGTCACCTGCAATGCATTATGCAATAACCAACGGAATTCCGGTTTGCCCGATAGTAGATGAGAGCGCTGAAAGCTTTGCTATTGATAATTCAAAATCCTACTATATGACCAACTCCAGCGATTTATTCTCATCGGGATATATCGATCTTGTAGTTTCATATTGCATTAAAGATGAGGTATTTGATGGAGTTTCGGATACGAAGCTCTCTGTGGTTTTCCCTTCAACCATAGACCTTAAGGAGAATTCCGTTACTTCAAATAACCAGAAGATTGAAAACTACGTATTTGATGAAAATCACATTCTGACAATACCTGTCAGCAAAAAGAATGGTGTCATACACTTTACGGTAGTGCCCAGAAGTGCCAAGGCACTGGTTACATCTGCTGTGCTTAAATACAAGTATGAGGGTGCGGACAGAACAGATGCTATCGGAGTAATTAACGAGGAGCTTCCGACAATTTCTATTGCTGTTCCTACTTTGACAAATACAAAGAAGTTTACTGTTAACGGAATAGCACCTGCATCCTCAAAGGTCACCCTGTATGTGGATGGCGTGAAGCAAACTACGGTTACTGCATCTAAGGGCGGAAAATATAAAGCCGGTATTGAGCTGACCAATCCTGTAAATGGGCAGAATTATACTATAAAAGCTGAAGTTTCTACTGAGGGCGGAACAGTATCAAACAGCGCTGATGTAAGGTACAGTGTTTCCGAACCTGTGCTTACAGGCTTTAAGATGTATTACAGACTTAATGGCAATGAGAGAGAGGTAGATCTGCTTGATACAAATGCCATGATAAGTACTGTAACCTTCGCAGCCAGCGGAAGGTACTCTTTCCATGTTACGATGACCAATCCTGACCTTATTAAGGAATTGTACGTAACAAGTACCAGAAATGGAGTAACATCAAAGATCCCGGCAAGATATAACGAAAGTATGGGATGCTTTATTACTTCAGAGAAATTCAACGATGATAAAAACTATGTACCTGCTTCACTGAGTGTTGAGTACACCTGTACCGATGAGTATTACAACAGATCGGATGTTGATGAAACTACCCAGGCTAAAAACATGGTAGATGATTACATCAAAGAAAATCCGGAAGTTGCCAAAGAAGCACATGATAATACAGAGGTAGTATCATCTGATAATGATGGTTATGATGCGATAGTTACACTTGAATCAGGTGCCCAGGTAGAACTTAGCTGTGAACAGTATTCCGGCTATGAAAATGTCGTCCAAGCGCTGGAGGAAGCGGGATACAGGCCTAAGACCAACAATTCTTCAGGTGATGAATTTGAGCCAAAGACCCGTGATGCGGATTCTGCAGAGGAACTGATAGGAGACCTTGCCAAGGACTTCATTGATAACGGTTTCCAGCAGTATTTCGACAGTAAGAGAAACATCTTCTTCAGGTCTGATGATGAAGAATCAGAGATATGGGTAATAGTTCATGACCAGGATGTAGCGGCTCAGAAATGGGTTCAGAAAAAACTCACAAAGGAAGCCGCAAAGGGCATAACAGAAGAGATTCTTAATGCTCACAGCAACAGATATATATCCATTGATAAGGAACTCAGTGAAGAGTTTGGCTTTGTCTATTCGGCAGGCAGTTCAACAATAAAATATTTTGGCAAGATGTGGGAACTTGACATGAGAGAAAGTCGCGCCACATCTGAAGCAGAGCGAAGGGAAATCGCGCAGCTGCGAGATGCTATGACTACAGCTTTGCTGCTTAGATATTTTGCTGCCGGACTGGAATATGCAAGTGATGTTGCGGTAGCTAATCCGCTTGCTTGCATTGGACTTAAGGTTGCAGCATTCCTGATCAACGATATGTGTGATCAGATGGAAGAGTATGGTTATGCCGGAATAAGCCGAAGCTATGTTGGAATGGCACTTGGATTATTATTCGCTCCAATCAAATGGATTATCGATCCCAGTGGATATGTTTACGAGGCAGTCACGGATAACAGAATATCCGGTGCGACGGCCACGGTATATTACAAGGATACTGATACAGGAGGTGGTACGGCCGTCTCGTGGAATGCCGCGGAATATGACCAATATAATCCTCAAACGACAGGCGGTGACGGCACCTTTGCATGGGACGTACCTGAAGGCCTCTGGAAGGTAGTAATCGAAAAAGACGGTTATGAAACAGCAGAGACAGCATGGCTTGATGTACCTCCGCCGCAGACAGGAATCGGTATCAGATTAAAGCCTACAGCTATACCGAAGGTTACAAGCACAGACTTTGGAAGCACAACCCTGACAATTGAGTTTTCACAGTATATGAAGCCTGAAACTTTTACAGGTATAACTCTTAAGGATGAGCAGGGACAGGCTGTTGCTTACAATCTTGTATATGATCAGAGTAAATCTGATATAGACGGTATTGTTTATGCTAATAAGGTCCAGCTGGTATATTCTGAGAAGACTACCGGAACAAAGCTGAATCTCAGCGTACCTGCAACAATTACATCCGGCTATGACGCACAGCTTGAAAGCTATTCAGAGACCGGAACAGTACACAGTGATGTAGAGCTAAACGTTACGGATCTGGTAAATGTTAAGTCCGGCGAAAGCATAGAGATTCCTTTTGAGGTTACCGGATATAATGACTCTCTGGATATTGTGGCAGCTGCTGAATATACGAGCGTTGCGACGGTTTCTGAAAATATCAGTATTGCTGAAGACGGAAAGGGCACACTGATCATCAAGGGACTTTCAGATGGTGAGACTGAGGTTAAACTTTCTGTAGCAGGAATGGCAGTGGCTGAGAGCTTTACAGTAGTAGTCGGAACAGCACAGGGATCAGCACCTGTTCGTTATGCAGTAAGCTTTTACGGTGGTAAAGGAACAGAGGGAGTTGCTCCTTCTATTGAGAGACAGGAAATTGGCGCAGAGATTGCGCTTCCTGAAAATACATTCACATTAACCGGAAAAGCTTTCTCGGGATGGACAGATGGCACAAAGCTTTATCAGCCCGGTGATAAGTATACTGTAACAGGAAACGTCACATTTACGGCTACCTGGGAGGATGTTGTAATATCCACCCCTGTCACAGGAGTAACCCTGAATAAAGCAGAGATAGAATTATCTCCCGGATATTCAGAGACCCTTACTGCAACAATTGCTCCTGCAAATGCTTCAAATAAGAACCTTAAGTGGGAGAGCAGCAACACGGCCGTAGCAGTAGTTACAAGCACCGGAACGGTAACAGCAGTAGCAGAAGGAGAAGCCTTAATAACAGTTAAATCGGAGGATGGCGGATTTAGTGCTACCTGCAAGGTGAAGGTCGCTGCCAAGAGCCCTGCACCAGCAACCAACGGACAGACATCCGAGTCAGCACAGGAGCCTCAGCAGGAAATTGATGATCCTACTCTTGCCTCCGTAACTGCTAACAAGACCGAAATCGCAGCATCTAAGCTTAAGAAAAAGAATCAGACCGTTACCATTAAGGTCGGAAGATCCAAGGGCAAGATCACTGCGAAGAATGCTTCTTCAGGAAAGCTCAAGAAGTACCTTACAGTAAAGGTAAAGGGCAGAAAGGTAACCTGTACTCTTAAGAAGGGTGCTAAGAAGGGCGTCTATAAGGTTAAGGTCACCGTAGGAAAGAAAGGAAAATTCAAGAAAACAGTTAAGACTGTAGAAATTACGGTTAAGTAAAATAACGAGGGCTGCCATAGCACGAAAATTGCTTTGACAGCCCTCGTGCCATCGGGGACGGTTCTCTTTGGCACGATTCCGTTGAGCGTGCCAAAGAGAACCGTCCCCAGTGGCAGTCTCCAGTGGCACACTAAAAATGTTGTAATTGGCCCTGTTGAAATATAAAATAAAAGGGACGTTTTTGTGTTTATTTTTGGTGGAGAAAGTACGAAAAAAGAAGGGGAAACGGGTATGAAGAAAGTGTGGAGAAGAGGGCTAAGTATAGCGCTCGCTGTTTTGATTACGGCTACATCTGTGGATCTTACGGCATTTGCCAGTGAGGAAGCACCGGAAATTGCTGTAACGGATGATTCGTATTACGAAGAAGAGAACTCTGATTCGGCTGCTGAGAGTGATTCAGTCGAACAAGAGGGTACGGAATTCATCGAGGATAACGGTGTAGAGAATTCCGATGCTGCAAATGATGAAGCTGTTCCTGCGACAGAGGATCAGTCTGTGCCTGAAGAAGCTACAACCGAGCCTTCTCAGGAAGAAGCTGCAAATGAGCCTTCTCAGGAAGAAACGGCAGAAGACAATGCAGCTGAGCAAAATGAAGATTCTGATGATATTTCTATCGATGCTGATGATCTGTCTGATGATCAGGATGATACCACAGAAGATATTGTATACGAGCCTCAACAGCGAAATGAAAAGACTGATGATGGCTGGGTTTATAGTGAACTTAACGGTTCCTTTGTTACGATTACAAAATATGAAGGAACTGATACTGCAATTAGAATTCCTGAAACCATTGGTGAGTACACTGTTCAGGAAATAGCTGATAGTGCTTTTTATGGTTCTTCTTTCGTGTCTGTGACTATTCCGGGGACGGTTATCAGAATCGGCAATTCCGCATTTATGAATTCTGTTTCACTTCAGTCAGTTACATGGGGGGATTCTGATGATATTTATACTCAAAAAATAGAAGAGAGTGCGTTTAGCGGTTGCAGTAGTCTCGAAAATATCATTTTGCCTTCAAACCTTACTACAATATGTAAAGAAGCATTCAAAGGCTGCGAAGGTCTTTCAAAGGTCACTTTGTCGGATAAGGTTCAGACTATTGAAGATAAAGCCTTCTATGATTGTACAGGCTTAAGCAACATCAACTTTCCAAAAGCATTTACAAGTAGTGGTCAGTCCGTTTTTCAGGGCTGTACAAATCTTAAGTCTATAGAGGTTCCCGGCGGAGTAGACAGAATCCCCAATTATGCCTTTTCCTACAGCAGTATTGAATCAATAGAGCTTCCGGATAACCTTGAAGCTATTGGAGAGAAAGCCTTCTATTGTGACGCGGCACTTACAGAAATAACACTGCCGGAAGGCCTTGAAACAATTGAAAGGGAAGCTTTTTATGAAACGACTGCCCTTACTAAGGTTAGTTTCCCCAAGACTCTTAAAGAAATTAAAGAGTATGTTTTTTATGGTGATACCTCCCTTAAAACTCTTACCTTCAAGGAAGGCCTCACTACGATAGAAGTTTACGCATTTCAGGGATGTTCTGCGCTTACCAATGTTACCCTGCCGGATACCATTGAGACGCTTGGCACGGGAGTATTTTCAGATTGTATAAACCTTAGCAGTATTAATTATCCCAAATCACTTCTTTATACATATTATGATCCAGTGTTTACTAATACTCCAAAGCTTACAGAGATAACTATACCGGAAGGTGTGGAGAAAATAACGGATCATATTTTTGAGAACAGTAGTATCAGTACAGTACATTTTCCTTCGACACTTAAGGAAATCGGTGAGTACGTATTTGCAAATGATAAGGCTCTGACAACAATTGAAATACCTGAAGGTGTGACAGCTATCAGATATGGAGCATTCGATAAATGCTCAGAGCTTACTAAGGTTACACTCCCTGAAGGGCTCAAGATAATGGAGAGCTCAGCTTTTGGAAACTGTACGGAGCTTACCTCAATACATCTGCCGGATAGTCTGGAAGAAGCGGATTCAGCCTTTTCCGGGTGTACTCAGATTTCCGAAATAAATTATCCTTTTTCTCTGAAAAGCGGCTCCGTTGCCGGCGGAATGGAAAGAGTATTTAAGATGACTGTTCCTGACGGAGTAGAGAAATTAGCAGATGAAGCTTTTTCACACAGTGCAATAATTTCGGTTGATTTACCGGAAAGCCTTAAAGAGGTAGGGAAAAACGCTTTTTCCGGAAACAATGCTATAAAACAGATTATTCTACCGGACGCTGTAACAACCATAAGGGAGAAAGCGTTTAGTAGTTGTGATGGGTTAAAAGATATATGGATAGGAGAGAATGTCACAACCTTTGATGAAACCAGATGGAAAGATGATGTCTTTTTTGGATGCAAGAAGGAATTGCTTACAATTCATGGTGTTGCAGGCAGCAAAGCAGAGGAATTTGCCACAGAACACGGCTATAAATTTTCTACGGATAGACTTGAAAAAGTAGATGGTGAGATCCATGGAAAAGTGGTTGATAAGGTGGGAAATGGTATTTCCGGAGTAACTATCAAAATTTATGATGTGACAGATATGAAGCAGATAATCAGTTACATCACAGATACCGATGGAAAGTGGCAGTATGATGCAGCTACTATTGGACACAGCTACAAGGTTACAGCTTTATCTGCTAAATACAGCCTTGATCCCGGCAGTATTTCCTGCGTAGCACAGAAGGATACCGAGCTGCAGGATATTATCGCCACATCGGTAAACAATGTTGAGACGGGGGCTGAGTATTTTGAATACGAAAAGCTGAACTCGAAAAATATAAGAATTACCGGTTATACAGGCAATTTTGAAACAGTAGTTATTCCTGAAAAAATAGATGGATATAAAGTTACTGAAATATATAAAAATGTTTTCAAACAGCATTCTGAGTTAAAGAAGGTTGTACTTCCGGATGGTTTGACCATTATAAATGATTCTGCATTTTATCAGTGCAAAAATCTGAAAGAAGTAGTATTCGGCTCGTCACTTAAGAGTATGGGCAGTTATGTATTTGCTTATTGCGAATCCTTAGAGAAGATTAATTTACCAGAAGGGGTTACTTCCATATCATATTCTGCATTTAAAGACTGTAAAAAACTTACTACGGTGGAACTGCCGGACAGCCTTACTTACATGGGTGAGTATGCATTTTCATATTGTCCGGCGCTGGAAGTGATAAATTATCCTCTCAGTCTGGAATCTTGCCAAGAAGAGGTTTTCTGTGGAGATACAAAGCTTACGTCGATAATTGTTCCTATGGGTGTAAAAAAGTTGGCAAAATATGTTTTTGCTGAAAGTTATCTGACGGATATTACTTTACCGGATAGCCTTGAAGAAATTGGAGAGGATTCCTTCAGTTCAGTAAAAGCTCTTAAGGAAATTAAGCTTCCGGCTGGCGTGAGAATTATAGGTAGTGGTGCTTTTAAAGATGCGACTGTGCTAGAGAGTGTTACTTTAGGGGAGAATGTTATCCAAATTGGGGGTAGTGCGTTTAATAATTGTAGCGCACTGACAGATATAAAGCTCAATGATGGATTAGAGGGAATAGGAGCAGGTGCATTTATTGGATGCACTTCCCTTGCATCGATTGAATTGCCGGATACTGTGAGATCATTAGGATCGGCAGCATTTAAGAATTGCACAAAGCTCAGTAGTATTAATTATCCCCTCTCCCTTAGCGGGGCAGGAATGAATATTTTCGAAGGAACTACAAGTCTCAAGGAGATAACTGTACCTGAAGGCGTTACAAAGCTTCCAAGTGATGTTTTTGCATATAGTGATATAGAGAAAGTAAATCTTCCTCAGTCACTTACAGAGATTGAAGAGTATGCATTTTATAACTCTTTAGGTATTGTTTCTATAGATATACCACAGGGGGTAAAGAAAATAGGTAGAAGTGCCTTCCAGGGATGTACGGGACTTACAGCGGTTACTTTTAATGGGTCACTGGAAGAAATTAGTATAGAGACTTTTAAGGGGTGTACCGGTCTATCAGAAATTAGGCTTCCGGATGGCCTTAAAAAGATTGAATGGGATGCATTTTTTGGATGTAGCTCACTTTTAAAGGCACAGCTTCCTGATAGCGTTGAGTACATTAATTCAAATGCTTTTGCTTCTTGCCCAGAACTTAGGGAAATAAACTATCCCATGTCTCTGACAGATGTAGGCTATAAAATTTATGAAGGTGACAGAAAACTACATGTAAAAATCCCTGAAGGTGTTACAAAGATAGTTAGCTGCGCTTTCAATGTATGCTCCATAAGCAGTTTTGAGCTTCCTTCAACTCTTACTTTTATTTCATATGGTGCGTTTTCTGAAAATACAGCGCTTAGGCAGATTATTTTGCCGGATGCAGTGACTACAATACAAGAGGGAGCATTTTCCGAGTGTAGCATACTTCAGGATATATGGATTGGTGAGAATGCCACAACTCTTGAAAAGGATATTTTCAAGAGTTGTGATAAGGATATACTCACAATCCATGGTATAGCAGGCAGTAAGGCTGAAGAATATGCAAATCAAAATGGAATAAAATTCTCAACAGAAAAGTTTGAAGTGCTTAACAGCAGTAGCCTTAAGGGTAGAGTAAAAACTGCAGCAGGAGACGGCGTATCTGATATAAATGTCAGTGTTTATAATTTAACTACCCAAAAGCTTTTGGAAATTGTAGCCACAGATGCCTCCGGAGAGTGGGTATGTGAGGGTGTAGTTCCGGGTAACAGCTATAAGATCAGATATCATTCAAATAAATATGAATTTAATCCTGCCATTCAGACCTGTATTGCAGAGGAAGATACGGAGCTTGAGGATGTTATCGTCAAGCCTTTAAATTATTCTGAGTCTGCAGGAGCAGATTTCACATATTCCAGCATCGGTAATCTGAATATAAAGATTACGAGTTATAAAGGCAGCGGAGATATTGTGGTAATCCCTGAGGAAATTGATGGTTACACTGTTAAGGAAATTGGCAATGGAGCTTTCTGGGGTAAAGCATTCATAAAGAAGGTTATTATACCTGTTACTGTAACAGAAATTGGCTACAGTGCATTTATTAATTGCGCTGGGCTAAAGTCTATAAGCTTACCGGAAGGGCTTACGAAAATAGGATCTAAGGCTTTTTCCGGATGTACCGGCCTGACGGAGGTTGTGCTTCCGGATACCCTTACTACAATAGAAGGATATGCCTTTGATAACTGCTCTGAGCTTAGTACCATTAACTACCCGATAGAGCTTGATAGCTGCGGAGAAGCCATATTCTGGAAGGATACAAAGCTTACAAGCATGGTAATTCCAGAAGGTACAAAAAAACTTGCGGATAAAGTTTTCTCTTACAGCTCCATAAAAAGAGTAAGCCTTCCTGAAAGCCTTGAAGTAATTGGTGAAAGAGCTTTTTATAACGACGAGGTTCTTGAAGTAGTATCTGTTCCTTCAGGGGTAAATAATATCGGCGAGGAGGCTTTTGCAAACTGTAAGGCCATTACGCAGGTAAAGCTTCCTGACAGTCTGACCTATATTGGAAAATCTGCATTTGAATATTGTACTGCTTTAAGTAGCGTCAACTATCCTAAGTCCCTTGATTCTACTGGCGGATATGTATTTAATCAGGATTCTGCTTTAACGAAGATGGTTGTTCCAAGTGGTGTGACAAAGATTGCAGACGGAGTGTTCCAGGGCAGTTGTATCAAAGATTTTGATCTGCCGGATTCTGTTACAGAGATTGGTGACAGGGCTTTTGCCAATAATGCTGCCTTTGAATCGTTTGAAATCCCTGCAGGTGTAACAAAGCTGGGTGATTATGCATTCAATTGGTGTCAAGGGCTTACCGCTATCACTATTCCGGACGGGGTAAAGGCCATAGGAGAAGGTACATTTGCCGGCACAACAAAGCTGAGTACAGTAAAGATTCCTGATGAACTTGAAGAAATAGGCGAAGATGCATTTAGCTATTGTGCTTCCCTCACAGATGTAGCTCTTCCAAATAGTGTCAAAACTATCGGATCGGGAGCTTTTGCAGAATGTGAAAACTTAAGTAACATCAATTATCCTATGTCACTGACTTGGGCAGGAAGTGGAATTTTTGCAAACGATAAGAAATTTTCAGTAATAACAGTTCCCGAAGGTATAACCAATCTTGCAAAAAACGTATTCAGAGGAAGCTGCATCAAGAGAGTTAATCTGCCTTCGACACTTACAGAAATTGGATCATGTGCATTCGGTGATGATATTTATCTGACAAGAGTTAATATTCCTGAGACAGTTACCAGCATTGGCAGTTACGCCTTTTCAGGTTGCGAAGGTCTCGTGGAGGCTACAATTTCCAGCACAGTAAACAACGTTTATGAAGCCGCATTCAGTAATTGTAAAAACTTAAAGAAGGTTACTGTTTTAAATGGCGGACAGATTAACTTTTATGGTGAGGTCTTTTCCGGCAGTCCACTTACCATGTATTGCTACATGGGCTCACCTGCAATGCAGTATGCTATTGCCCACGAGATACCCATAGTGCCACTTACTGATGATAATCAAGAAGACGTTGTGATAGATTCTTCAAAATCCTATTACATGACGAATTCAAGTGATGTGACCTCATCAGGCTATATCGATCTGGTACTTTCTTACAGCATTAAGGATGAAGTTTTTGAAGGAGTTTCTGATGGAAAGCTGTCAGTTTACTTCCCTTCATCAATAGAGCTAAGGAACAACTCAGTAACGTCAAATAATCAGATCGTTAAAAATGTTTCCTTTGAAGATAATCATGTGCTGACTATACCAGTTACTGAAAAGAGTGGTTCGTATCACTTTACGGTAGTACCCGGTGTTGCGAAAGCGCTGGTTTCCACAGCATCCTTTGAGTGTGCATATAGCGGTGAAAGGCACAGTGAGGCTATAGGTGTCATAAACGCTGAGTTTCCAAGTATTACTCTTTCTGTGCCGCCTATGACTAATTCAAGGACGATAAATGTAAGCGGAATAGCGCCTGCTTCAACAAAAGTTACATTATATGTAGATGATGAGGAGAGTGCTACTACTTATTCTTCGAAGGGCGGAAAATATAAGACTAAGATTGAGCTCAAAAAGCCGGCAGATAACCAGGTATTTACCGTAAAAGCCGAAGCCGAGACAAAGTCGGGCAAAATCTCGAATACGTCAACTGTCAAATTCAGTGTGTCGGAGCCTGTTGTCACAGGTATGGAAATGTATTACAGACTCAATGGCTATGAGCAGGTTATAAATGTGTTTGATGGATCAATACTTTCCACATCATTAACCTTTGCTCCGGGTTGCTCATATTCATACCACGTTACAATGAGTAATGCCGACCTTATTGATAAGCTGTATGTTACAAGTACCCGAAATGGTGTAGCTTCGAGGATTCCTGCAAAATATAATGAAAAACTTGGCTGTTTTATTACCTCAGAGAAGTTTAATAATGATAACAACTATGTTCCCGGAATACTGAATGTTGAGTTCAGCTTAAATGATGAGTTTTACGGCACCGACGAAGAAGATTTAATTGCTCAGGGCCGTGATATGGTCGATGACTATATTAAGAATAACCCGGGCATAGGAAAAGAAGCGGCAGAGCACACTGAAGTTAAGGCTGTAGATGAAGACAGATACAATGCCGTAGTTACGTTACCGTCAGGATCACAGGTTGAAGTTGACTGTCAGGCATATTCAAGTTACGACGAAGTATTAGCTGAACTTAAAAGGGAAGGGTATGATGTAGATTACACACCGGCCGACGACAATGAATCCGGACCTGTTTCCCTTAATTATACCAGTGAGCTCTTAGACAAAATCATATTATCATTCTTAAAAAATGGTTTTGATCAGTATGCAGATACCAAGCGAAGGCTTCTCTTCAAGCAGGATGAAGACTACGTTGAAATTTGGGAAATAATGCAGGATCAAGACGAAGCGGTCAAAAAATGGGTTGTTAAGAATGCAAAAAAAGATTTAACCAAATCTATAACCCAGGAGATAATGAATGACCACAGTGATAAGCTCATTATCATTGACAGGGATTTTAAAGATGAATTTGGTTTCTTCTATAGTGCAGGAAGTTCAACCGTAAAATACTTTGAAAAAGTATTCGAACTGGAACTGGAAAAATACCAAGCTACATCTGATGCAGAGAGAAAAAGGATTGAGGACCTGCAAAGTGCCTGCACAACAGCGCTTATTCTTCGATATTGTGCAGCAGCATTGGATTATGCAGGCGATCTTGCAATGACGACAAATCCGCTTCTCTGTGTTGGCTTGAAAGTGGCTGCATTTTTCATAGAGGATTTCTGCGGAGAACTTGAGGAACATGGTTATGACGGTATAAAAACAAGTTACATAGGCATGGTACTTTACTGGCTTCCCGCATTGATTTTCAAATGGAAGATCGATCCCAGCGGATATGTTTATGAAGGAGTAACAGATAACCGAATATCCGGTGCCACGGCGACGGTCTACTTCAAGGATACCGGAACGGAGGGAGAACCTGCTGTCCAATGGGATGCATCGGAATATGACCAGTATAATCCGCAAACCACAGGTGGTGACGGTACCTTTGCATGGGACGTTCCGGAGGGACTCTGGAAAGTAATAATCGAAAAGGCAGGCTACGAAAACGCAGAGACAGCATGGCTTGATGTACCTCCGCCGCAGACAGGAATAGGCATGAAGCTTAAGCCTGTTGCCGGACCTGAGGTTGAAAGTGTCGATTTCAGCAGCACAGCCACTACAGTAAGCTTTACTCAGTATATGAAGCCGGCAGGCTTTGGTGACATTACATTAAAAGACAGCGATGGCAACAGTGTAGATTACGAAGTTTTCTACGATCAGAGTAAATCTGATATTGACGGAACAGTTTATGCAAATAAGGTACAGCTTGTTTATCCTGAGAGAGTAAAGGGCTCACAGCTTACTATTACAGTACCTGAAAGTGTTGTATCCGGTTATGATGCAGCTGTTACGGAATTTAGTACTACAGGCACAGTACACGCAGATGTGGCAATTGATGTCACAGATAAAGTGGATGTTGTAGCAGGTTCCAGTCAGGAAGTAGCATTTAAAGTAACAGGCTATGATGAGTCAATGAGTATTAAAGCAGCTGCGGATTATTCCAGCATCGCAAAGGTTTCAGATACCATCAGTATTGACGAGGAAGGAAACGGCAAGCTTACAGTCGACGGACTTTCCGATGGTATTACAGATATTAGTATTTCTGTAGAAGGAACCATGGCTTCCAAGGCCTTTGCAGTCACAGTAGGAACCGCACAGGGCACAGCTCCTGTACTTTACAGCGTAAGCTTCTATGGCGGCGCAGACACAACAGGCGTTGCTCCATATATTGAGAGACAGGAAAAAGGCGCTGTTATCACACTTCCGGAAAATGCTTTTACCCGCGAGCAAAGCAAATTCGTAGGATGGTCCGATGGAAGTAAGGTTTATCAGCCGGGCGATACCTATACTGTAAATGAGAAAGTGAAGTTTACAGCCAAGTGGGAGACTATCGTCGTGACGGTTTCTGTAACGGGTGTAGCTTTAAATAAGACTGAGACAGAGCTGTCTCCCGGATACTCAGAGACCCTTACTGCAACGATTGCTCCTGCAAACGCTTCTAATAAGAACCTTAAGTGGGAGAGCAGCAATCCGGGCGTAGCCGTAGTTACAAACACCGGCTTGGTAACTGCAGTAGGAGCAGGAGAAGCGCTGATCACAGTTAAAACAGAGGATGGCGGATTTTCCGCAACCTGCAAGGTAAAGGTCGCTGCCAAGGAACCTGCGCCGGCAAATAACGGACAGGGATCCCAATCACAGCAGCCTCAGCAGGAAATCGATGATCCTACACTTGCCTCTATAACTGCCAATAAGAACGAAATAGATGCTTCAAAGCTTAAGAAAAAGGATCAGACCGTCAACATCAAGATCGGAAGATCAAAGGGTAAGATCACTGCCAAGAATGCTTCTTCAAGAAAGCTTAAGAAGTTCCTTACCGTAAAGGTGAAGGGCAGAAAGGTTATCTGTACTCTTAAGAAAGGCGCTAAGAAGGGCATTTATAAGGTTAAGGTCACCGTTGGAAAGAAAGGGAAATTCAAGAAAACAGTTAAGACCATAGAAATTACTGTTAAGTAAATTAAAGGGTTTACAGAGGGCTGCCGGGCAGAAAAACTGCACCGGCAGCCTTTTTTCATGCCACGGACGTGCCACCGGGGACGGTTCTTTCTGGCACGATAAAATCGTGCCAGAAAGAACCGTCCCCAGTGGCATGCGTCCCCAGTGGCATGCGTCCCCAGTGGCATGAAGAACCGATTTCCTTGGAACATTTTGTATAAATCATAAAATTATTATAAAATGCAGAATACGTATTGCAATATGATTTAAACGGAGCGATAATCATCTCGGTATTATGTGTATTGTGTTTTTTTTGAGCCGATTATGGCTCATTTTTAACGAAGGAAAGTAGTTTAACAGGAGGTCTTTAATGAAAGGCAAGAGTCTACTTGGTATCATTGTAATGATGCTGGCAATTTTCTTAATGCCAACAGGTATTTTAGTTCATGCTGAACCGGGTGATGGTGAACAGTCTTACAAGGTAACTTTTGATGCAGGTGAAGGGTATCTTAATTGTAATCCGACAATGAAGGAATACGATGAATATGCAATGCTGGGTGGCTACGTTGATGTGCCTGTTTCCGATGGTTATAGTAATTATACCAGTGATGGAAAAGTAATCAGCGGATGGTATATGGATAAAACGTTTACCCAGGAAGCTAACGTGGTAAACGGTGATCAGTACTATCCGACCGGTAATGTTACTTTGTATGCAAAGTGGGAAGAGGGAGCCAAAGTAACGTTTGACTTTTGCGAAGCTGATGAAGCATATAGCGGAGATGAATACGTTCATACCTACTATATGAAAAAGAACAACTACATCAATGCATACAATGACCTTGAGGGTGCAACATTCGGGAATATGGTTTTTTATGGTTGGTATACTGATGAAGAACGCGGAAGTTTGACACCCAAAATCGCCGAAACCCAGTAGTGGGTTATTTTTTTGCGCAAATTTCAAAATCTTGTATACCGTAATGCCGTATTGTGCTATAATAGAACTAGATATTGGGGAGGGCCTTACAGTGAGACTAAACAAGGTTAAATCAAAAAACGCAGTATCCTATTACATAATCAGATCAGTTCGCAGAGACGGAAAGAACTCTTCAGAAATAGTCAAAAAGCTCGGCACAGAGAAATCAATAAGGGAAACATATGGTGTTGACGATGTTGATGCCTGGGCAAAGGAACAGCTCAAGATCATGAATGAGGAAGAAGCTGCCTCAGATCATAAAGTACTGATCCCACTATCAACAGACAGGATTGTCGATACCGATAAACGGCTTTCTTTCAATGCCGGTTATCTCTTCCTTCAGCAGATATACTATAAGCTGGGGCTTCCTTCCATCTGCAGGAAAATAAAAAAAGAGAGTTCATTTGAATACGATCTTAACGAGATTCTCTCCAGACTCATTTATGGAAGGATCCTTTATCCATCATCAAAACTCTCCTGCTATGAACAGTCTCAGGGACTTGTTGAGCAGCCTGGTTTTGAACTTCACCAGGTATACAGAGCGCTGACAACGCTCTCTGAAAATTCAGACATGATCCAGGCAGAGCTCTATAAGAATTCAAAGAAACTCATAAAAAGAAATACTGGTGTGTTATTCTATGACTGCACAAACTACTTCTTCGAGATGGAAAGAGAAAGTGGGCTTAAACAGTACGGTCCAAGCAAAGAGCATCGTCCTAACCCTATTGTGCAGATGGGACTGTTCATGGATAAATCTGGTATCCCTCTGGCATTCTGTATCAATCCAGGAAACCAGAACGAGCAGCTATCTTTAAAACCATTGGAACAGCAGATCATGCGTGACTTTGAACTGTCGAAATTTATCGTGTGCACCGACGCAGGTCTGTCTTCTGATGCCAACAGACGTTTCAACAACTACGGAGAAAGAAGCTTCATCACTACTCAATCAATAAAGAAACTTAATGCAGAATTAAAGGACTGGTGCCTTGATCCTAAAGGCTGGGAGCTTGAAGGAAGCAGAAAAAAATATGATGTCTCCGAACTGGAGGACACTAAAGAGAACAGAAAGAAGATCTTCTACAAGCAGAGGCTTATTGAGGGATATGACGAGGAACGGGACATAACATTTGACCAGACGATAATAGTCACCTTCTCCCTTAAGTACAAAGAGTATCAGCAGACCATAAGAAGCAGGCAGATAGAAAGAGCAAAGAAGCTGATAAATAAACCATCTTCAGCCGACAAACGCTCACAGAATGATGCTAAGCGTTTCATCAAGAAAACCCCTTTCACCAATGATGGAGAAATAGCAAACAGGGCAATGTATGAACTGGACGAAGCAGCAATTACCGAAGAAGCACGGTACGACGGATTCTACGCTGTATGCACCAACCTTGATGACTCTCCTGCCGAGATAGCAAAGATAAATCATGATCGCTGGGAGATTGAGGAGTCTTTCAGGATCATGAAATCCGAGTTCGAGGCAAGACCTGTATACCTACAAAGAGACGACCGCATTGAGGCCCACTTCCTTACATGCTTCATCGCACTTATGATATACAGGATCCTCGAAAAACAACTTGGCGAAAAATACACCTGCGATGAGATCATCAGCGCGCTTAGAAGCATGGATATGAGGCTTATCGGTGATCATGGATACATCCCCTGCTATACGCGTACAGCACTGACAGATATACTTCATGAGAACGCAGGGTTCAGAACAGACTATGAACTCATGACTCCTAAGACAATGGCTGGAATAGTCAGAAGGACCAAGGGGCTATAAAAAGTGGTCCGCTAAGGACACCCTTAGTTCATATCCGCTTAACTGCCTTTATCTCATGTCTGGAATATATGTCAAGGCTGCAAAGCACCGCGCAGCGGCTCCGGCCTTGACATATATTTCAGACATGAGTACTGTCACCTAAGCGGATATGAACTTGGGCCGGGCATAAATGCCCGGCTCTCACATCTATTCAAAGGCTTGCCGTAGGCAAGGCTTCCTTTTTGCTAAAGCACCATATACACAGCATTACGCATTTCACGTAATAAAAACAAAGCCGGAATCCTAGATGTATACTGGGATTGCGGCTTTTTAGGTGTCAAAGACGGGATTATACCAGTGATGGAAAAGTAATCAGCGGATGGTATATGGATAAAACGTTTACCCAGGAAGCTAACGTGGTAAACGGTGATCAGTACTATCCG
>NZ_AUJO01000006.1:0-194707 GCF_000424265.1 Butyrivibrio sp. WCD3002 | reverse complement strand
TGAAAAAGAACAACTACATCAATGCATACAATGACCTTGAGGGTGCAACATTCGGGAATATGGTTTTTTATGGTTGGTATACTGATGAAGAACGCAAAAAGGACTATATTGCATACATTTCCAGTTTTCGTGTATCAAATGCCATCACATTCTATGCTAAATGGGTTGAAGGTTACGATGTAACCTATAATGCCGGTGATGGAAAGTTATTTGATGGTAAAAATACATTAGTTAAAAAGCATGCCTACGGCGAACCTATTGATACCAACTATGTATGCTATAGCAATGATTCAAGTAAGGCTTTTCTTGGTTGGAGTTCAACAAATGGTGGAAGCGACATTATTAGTGAGAGTACAGCAGTAGCTCCTGATAAAGACACTCCGCTTTATGCCGTTTATGGTGATGGTTGCCAGATAACATTTGATGCGAATGGCGGAATTATAGATTATTACTGGGAAGCGCAAGGTGGATTTGGTGCGACAGGTAAAGATGTCGATGGTCCTACGGTGACATTAACATACCCCAGAGGTGGCACATTAGGTAGTTATAGTTATTTCGATAAAGGTGATATGGAGATTGATGGATCCGCATTGGGAAAGAAATTTTCAGGTTGGAGTACCAGTCCGTCTGCGGATGAAATCATAAATAAAAATACTTATGTACTTGATAAAACATCTTTAACATTGTATGCCGTATGGAAAGAATCATATACAGTTACATTTGATGCAAATGGTGGGCATTTCGGTATTGGTAGCAAAGTAGAATCCGTCACAGTATTGGCAGGGAAGAAGCTCGAAGAAGCTTATTCGGCTGAGATTGATGATGGACGTATTCTTTCTTACTGGACTACAGAGCCTGATGGTGGCGGAATAGTTATAGATGATGATGATATTTTTAATTATATACCTACGTCTAATATAACTTTATATGCGCAGTATGAAGAGCCTATCACTATTACCTATAAGCCCAATGGAGGCTATTTCTATAACACTAATACTGATGCTACTGATGAATATGTTGAAAAGGTTCTAAAGGGAAAAAGTCTTTACCCAAAAGGGGATATTGTTAAACATAACGACGATACCCTTGGATTTGCAGGATGGAGTACTGAAGAAAACGACCCGAATGGGGAGCATATTCTTGAATATGACATAATGAATGGATATACACCTACAAAGAGTATGACTCTTTATGCTGTCTGGAAGCCGGGAAACAAGATTACCATCCATGCAAATGCTGATAATGCAACTATATATCACGATGATAAAGAGGTTACATCTTTCACCATGACAATTGTTGATGGTGATAG
Organism: Butyrivibrio sp. WCD3002; assembly: GCF_000424265.1. GTDB lineage: Bacteria > Bacillota > Clostridia > Lachnospirales > Lachnospiraceae > Butyrivibrio. Next base: position 193,398 of record NZ_AUJO01000006.1, on the reverse strand, counting down.
TATTTATACTAATAGTTATGTACCGGAGATGGTTAATAACGAAGATGATCTTATTTTTGATCAGTACAATACTAAAGCTGACGGAAGTGGCGAAAGAGTAGAGGGTTATTATTACCCTAAAAAGGATGTTGAGTTATTTGCTCAATGGAAAAAGGGTTATAAAGTCACATATCATGCTACAGAAGGATATTTCCCTCAAAACAAATCTTATTCTAACGTTGTAACTTTTGATGAATCGACTCTGGTAATCAGATACCCGGAAGGAAAAAAAGTTAGCTTTAGTAGCTACATGATACCGGATAATGATTTTAATAAGGCATTCCTTGGATGGAGTCTAACTGAAAAGGGAACAGTATTAAAGAACATTGAAATTCTGAATAAAGACACAGAACTTTATGCTGTCTGGGATGATGCTAATGAGATCACACTGGATGGTAATGGAGGAAAAATCCTTTGGGGCTATATTTCTGCAGGCGAACATTTGCTGAAGCAGAAAGATTCCATCCGTATTGGTAAAGGAAAAACAATCCTTAAAGAGGGCGAGAAAGAATATGTAGTAAGTCTTCGAGACGGATATACTCTTAGGGGCTGGTCAACGAAAGCGGATGGTTCCGATAAGGTTGACCTTCACAACTATGTTCCTAAAGGTGATGAGACCCTCTATGCTATCTGGGAGAAAGCTATATCAGCTGAGTTCGATGCAAATGGTGGAAAATTTGAATATGGGGATGTGAAGAAAACCATTTTGTATGTGGATGGCGAAACTGTAGGTGAGATTCCTGAAGTTAGCAACGGAACCAAAGTTCTTGTAGAATGGAATACAATGGCAGATGGAACCGGAAACACTATAACGAAGGATACACCTGTTACCGATGGCATGAAGGCTTATGCTATCTGGGACAATTCCTATAGGATTACATTCAACGGTAACGGCGGATGGGTATATGACAATAATAGAACTATCATGACAATAGATGCTAGAGCAGATCATGCCCTTAACAGACTTGTTTATGGATATACAGAAAAGGGCAATAAGCAGAGCAACCAGAGATTTACCGGATGGTATTCTGATAAGGCATGCACTACTCTCATAGCTACAATCGATACAATCGAGGATTATGTTCCTACTTCCGACATAACACTTTATGCCGGTTACACAGATAAGGTAGTTAAGGTTACAGGAGTTTCTTTAGATAAAAAGAAGGTTACCATAGGCGTAGGTGATTCACATAAGCTTGAGGCTGCTGTGAAGCCGGGAAATGCAACAAACAATATTGTTATCTACAAGAGTGACAATGAAGCCGTAGCTACTGTAGCTGAAGATGGTACAGTCACAGGTAAAAGCCAAGGTTCTGCAAAGATCACAGTTACAACTAATGACGGTGGTTATACAGATACCTGTGAAGTAACTGTTGATGGTAAGAACGCTGAGGAGATATCCAAGGGTATCAACGGAGCTGTTAATGAACTTGAAAAACAGAAGACAAACGGAGAAGTTGGTGCTATGCAAAATACAGTCAAGGAATCCCTTAAGGAACTTGGAACTGTAGATTCCCTTGCTGATAAGGCTGCTTCCAATAACGATGTGGCAGGTAAGCTTCAGGAACTTGAGGATGCTTATGTAGCTGCTGCTGATATTAAAGTTGATCCTGTTGCAAATGATCCAGGCACTCAGAATGCTCTCAAGGAAGTAATGGGAGATAATGTCAACACAAACAATGTATCAGTATCTGGCGCCGGACTTAACGCAGCTCCCGGACAGACAGCTAAAGTAGAGTTTGAGGCAACATCTGAAGATAAAAAGATGCCCATCAGCGATGAATTTACAAATGCAATGCAGATGGATATCACTCTCAAGGTTGGTGATAGTGAAAGCTCATTAAAGCCTGTTGAAGAACTTGTGGCACCTATCACAATTGTTCTGCCACTGCCCAGAAATATTAAGAAGTCTGTATTGTATGTACTTCATTTCTATGCAGATGGTACCTACGAGCTTATTAAGCCTAAGCTTGTAAACAATACAATGGTTATCACAGTAAGCCACTTTAGTACCTTTGCTTTCGTAGAGCTTGCTAACGGAGCTGCTGTAGAAAACGATAACAACAATAATAATAACAATGATCCAATGCCTGCAGCTGTTATTCAGCCGACATCCGCAGCAGCCGGAACAAAGACAACAACAGGCAATGGTTCATACGTTGTAAGCGGCAACTATGAGGTTAAATACCAGGCATCTGCCGGAAAGAAGATAAAGAAGCTGTCCATTTCTTCTTCAGTAACTATCGATGGTCAGACCTATACGGTTACATCCATTGGAAAGGGCGCTGTAAAGAATTGCAAGAAGCTCACATCACTTACAATTCCTGAAAGCGTTGTGAAGATTGAAAAGGGTGCAGTTACCGGTTGCGGAAAGCTTGGTAAGATAACTGTCAATGGTAACACACTTAAGACTGTTCAGAAGGGAGCATTCAAGGGCGTCAAGGCAGGCGCAAAAGTAACAGTATATGCAAAGGATCAGAAGACCTTTGACAAGGCTGTTTCAATGCTCAAGAAGGGCGGACTTAAGAACGCTAAGTTCAAATTCAAAAAGAGAGCATAATAGTCAGGCATTATAGCTCATATATAATCACCGGTTCGCAAGGACCGGTGATTTTTTCATGCCATCGGGGACCACATGCCACTGGGGACGGTTCTCTTTGGCACGATATTGTCGTGCCAAAGAGAACCGTCCCCAATGGCATGTGTTATAATGGGAGAGATTAAAAATAGCATGGAAAGAGGTTTTTGATAATATGAAAAATAACTGGATAAATGTACTTGCACTTCTATTGTCATACGTGGTTCTGTTTTTTCTGCCAAGAAATCTTACAGTTACGTCCTATGTGATCCTTGGAATATCCATATTTTTATTCATGATAGGTTACTTCAGACTAAACATAATGTATGTGTGGATTTCTGAGCTTATCGGCTACAGAATGACAAATGTTCTTAGCGATATCCTTGGAATGGGACTCATGGCCTTTGGAACAGTTTATCTTTATCTCAGTCATTCAAATGGAAAAGGCATGGTTGTAATATTCTTGCTGATGATGGAAGGTCTTGCTTTTATGGGAACATCTGCAGGAGAGGTGATCGACCTTAAGGTAGACAGGCGTATGGCGTTTGCTATGAGACTGTTTGCTCTGTGCCTGATAGCCTTTGCTGTGTTCTACATTATCACGGATATAGAGAAGGGACTGCCTTCTGCGGTTTTAATACTGATTGAACTTGTGATGGTACTTATCATGAGCAATATCAATGCTCACAAGGAAAGAATCGCCAAGATGAAAACGTCCGTTAAGGAGCTTTGTGAGAAATTTGGAAATGTGAAAACTGCTTTTGGTGAGCCAAGAGTTGGAGAGGTAGATGGCCACAAGGAATGTATCATTTATGGTCCTAATGAAAATGGCGTATATATTTATGGCTATTATATGCTTGGACAGTTTATTCTGGCCCTTGAATCTGAGGAAAACAGAGAAGTCTCAAATGAGGATGCCGAAGTATTGGACAGATATAAAGAAATGTATGAAAACTACGCAGCTAGCGGTAAGATGAAATTTTCATGATTTGCTGCATGCATGCCACCGGGGACGGTTCTTTTCATGCCACCTGGGACGGTTCTTTTTGGCACGATATTCAATATCGTGCCAAAGAGAACCGTCCCAGGTGGCAGTCTTCAATATCGTGCCAAAGAGAACCGTCCCCAATGGCAGTCCCCAATGGCATGCCAAAAAGAACCGTCCCCGGTGGCACGCCCATTATTTTCCCCTAAATTCCACAGGTGTTACGCCAAAGCTTTTTTTGAACAGTCTTGTGAAGTAGGAGTAGTTATCGTAGCCTACCTTTAAGGAAATGTCCCTGACAGAGTCATCTGTGGTCTGCAGGAGCTTTCTGGCCAGATCAAGACGCTTTTCTATAATGTAATTCTTAAAGCTCATTCCCGTTTCTTTTCTGAAAATCTTAGTTATATAATCCGGTGCAAAATAGAACAGTTCTGATAAGTGCTCACGGCTCATGTCCTCGGTGAAGTGTGCATCCACATATTGAAGCAGGGTGGTAACCGAGGTTTCGTCGATGTAGATGATGGAGTTATTTTCATCAAAGGGCATGACGCGCATACCAACCAGGCTGTCGAGGACTTCCGGAATTTCACTTACCTTCTTTTCAGAGCTCAGGAAAAGTCTGAGGTTGATTCCGAATTCATCAGACAATGAGTAATACAACTCGCCAAAAAGAGGACGTAGTCTTGAAACGGAGGCTTCATCACTTCCTACAGGAATAAGTGCGAAAAGTATGAAATCCGCTGACTGATAGGGGATCAGCACGCCCTGAGTGGAGAAAGCACTACCGAATATGGACTCTGTGATATGTCTTATTCGGGCTGCCATCATACCTCTGTCGTCACTAAGGTTTCCTTCGCCAAATTGAATCAGGCATGTTATGTAGGAAGGAATCCCCTTTTCAAAGGCCTGATGCCTGTTCATATCGGACATAAGAGCCTTATAGGTGATGCGGCGGTCAATCAGATAGTCATACCACAATTTGGAAATGGAAGTGGCCATATCACGACCGTCGGAGGTTACCTCCAAAAGAGCCTGCTTTATAATTTTCGCCAGCTCTTCATAGTCGATGGGCTTAAGAAAATAGTGGAAGGACCGAAGCTCGAGAGCTCTTTTTGCATAGGAAAAATCCGCATAGTTAGTCAGGAAAATTGCGGGGATATTGTTTCCCTGCTCGCGAAGGATTCCCAAAAGCTCAAGGCCGCTTCCCTGGGGCATATCAATGTCGCTAAGGAGCAGATCGACGGTGTTATTAGCCAGGATTTCCTGGGCTTTTTTTATGTCATAGGCGGTAAAAACCGTGGTAATTCCAAGGCTTTCCCAGTCCATATTCTTTTCAAGTGCTGCGATGACAAAACGGTCGTCATCAACCAGTAAAATGTTCATTTAAACCTCGTTTCTTACAGGTATTCTAAGGCTTATCCTTGCACCTCTGGGTCTTACATTATCCGCAAGGAGCCTGAAATTATCGCCGTAAAGGAGCTTCAGACGCTTTATACAGTTGGTAATACCTATATGGTTACCATCCTCGACGATATCTTCGCCGTTTTTTATCTTGTTTAGGACGTCCCTTGGGAAGCCCTCCCCGTTATCGGTTATTGTAATTTCCACGGCGTCCTCGTTCATCATGCTGCATTTAAGGGTCACCTTAAGACTGTCTCCATCCCGCGGAACCGCATGCTTTACAGAGTTCTCCACAAAGGTAATAAGCAGAAGAGGAGGAACACTGAGTTCGTTAAATTCCCTTGGAATATCCGCCTCAAACAGTGTGGGGCGGCTAAGTCTCATATTCTGTATGGAAAGGTAGTCCTCGATGTGCTGCAGTTCGTTAGCAAGGGGCACAAAGTTCATGTCTACCTGGAAAAGATAGCGGAAGTATTTCGATGTGAACATCAGCATCTTTTTGGCGGCATCGATGTCTCCAAGGCTCACCATGCTGTCCACTGTCGTGAGGCAGTTCAGGTAAAAATGGGGCTTTATCTGCTGCTGCAAAAAGTGGATCAGGAATTTATTTTTATCAAGCTCCGCCTCGTAAATGTCTATCCTAAGTCTTGTTATCTCATGGATCAGATTCTTAAACTGTTCGTTTATCTGATTCAGCTCCTGGATTTTGCTGTCAGTGAGGTCAAGACCGTCGCCATCTGAGACGGAATCCATCTCTGAGAGACTCTTTGAGAACATCTTAATCGGCAGGATAACCTTTTTATAGCTCACAAGAATGTATCCGCCCATAATAAAGCTCAGCATCAGGGCAGCAAGGAATACAATGACCTGCAGCACGAACAGTTTTCCGTAGTTACCAAGGACCCTTGAATCTATGGCAAGGGAGAAGGGCAGACCGGAGGTGCTTCCCGGGAAGTAAAGCCTGTTGTAAACGCTGTTTATGATGCCTGCAGGACCTTTCTTTGTCTTGTAAAAAACTTCACCTGTTTCGCTGATGGCGCTTATTGCACCGTACTCTCCAAGGTTAAGTGAGGAGAGGGGCGAGAGAATATCCTCCATCGATACCAGGCATGCAAAGGTTCTGTGCTTATAGGTGATGGTGTAGTACAGAAATTCTTTTTCTTTAAAAATGCAGGGCTTCCAGGAGAAATTCCCCTCGGGGGCTGTTCTGAAGCTAACGTCCGATCTTATTTTTTCTTTAATCTCCTTATAGGTATCGTAGTCTACGTTAATCTCAGAAGCGTTGAAAAAGATATCCTTTTCATCCCAATAGAAGAAATACTGGTACTCATTTCCTGTGGAATACTGCATATCACTTACGCGGAGCCGCAGCTCGTTGCTGGCTTTTCGATAATCGCCCATGTGATTTTGCACGGTAAATGCGTCCAATATAGGATCGTGTACCACCGTCCATTGCACGAAATGTGTTATGGCAGACAGTCTGTGCTCTAATTCATTTTGATAAATTCCTACGGTGTTCTCCACTGCCAGGTTGTTCTGCTTTCTGATCTCTGAAAAAGAAAACCAGCTCACAACTATAAATAAAATGATGACCGGTATGGCGAGATATACAGTTTTGCTTAAAACCTGGACCACGGGATAGGACCGCGTGCGGTTCTTATTTTTCATGATTTCATTATATATATAAAAAATTGTGCAATCTATAGTTTCGTACAACCTTGTCCAAAAAGTGCTATGTGGTGAACCAAAATGTGCTATTTTTACAAACTCAAAAAATCTATCATCTGATTCATGAACAAAAGGAGAGCGCAATGAAAAACAAGTTTAGAAACATAAGAAAACATTATCAATTGTATCTGTTACTTTTGCCCTCGGCGGTGCTTTTATTCTGTTTTGCATATCTGCCGATGATTGGAATCGTGATAGCTTTTCAGAATTATTCACCGGCACTGGGAATCACGGGAAGTGAATTTGTAGGCTTTAAAAATTTCCTTCAATACTTCAGGTCCTACCAGTTCGGCGTAACCATCAAAAACACGCTGATCCTCAGCCTTTACAGTATCGTTGTTGGATTTCCTCTTCCGATTCTGCTGGCGCTGATGTGTAACCAGATGAAAACAAAAATGTTTAAGAAGGTTTTTCAGGTAATTACCTACCTTCCGCATTTCATTTCAACGATGGTTATGTGCGGTTTGATTCTCATATTTTTGTCACCATCAAGCGGACTTTTTGCAAATCTGTTTAATCTGTTCGGAGCAAAGTTCCCCAATCTGATGGCAAGCGCATCGGGCTTTAAGCATGTGTATGTGTGGAGTGATATCTGGCAGCATCTTGGCTGGGACAGCATTATCTACCTGGCAGCTCTTGCGGGAATCGATCCGACCTACTACGAGGCAGCAACAGTAGACGGTGCAAGCACTTTGCAGAAGATCAGATTTATAGATATACCGATGATTCTTCCCACAGCCATGGTTCTTTTGATACTGAGGGCAGGAAGCATTCTTGGAATAGGCTTTGAGAAGGCTTTCCTTCTTCAGAATGTGCAGAACATTATGAGCAGTGAGATCATTTCAACCTACGTTTACAAGATGGGTATGCAGAGCATGCAGTACAGCTTATCAACAGCAATCGGCCTGTTTAACACGGTTGTAAACGTGATAGTACTTTTGCTTGTAAACCTGATGTCGAGAAAGCTCACTGAGAGCAGCCTGTTCTAAAGATAAAAGAAGAACTTCATTTGAGGAGATTATTTTCATGGTTAAGAGAAAGAGATTAACGCAGGACACCGTGGTAAACATTGTATTCCACGTAATTGCAGTCCTGATGATCATTATGGTTATATATCCGCTCTGGTTTGTTATTATCGCGTCCTTCAGTAATCCTGCGGACGTTGCCAGCGGAAATGTATGGATTTGGCCTAAAACCTTTGATGTAAGGGGATACCAAAAGCTTTTCGAGCAGAACCAGATCTGGAAAAGCTATTTGAACACCATTATATATACGATAGTCGGCACTGCGGTTGCTCTTGTGGTTAATATTACAGCCGGCTACGCAATGTCCCGAAAGGACCTTCCGGGAAGAAAGTGGATCAATATTTTCTATATCATACCAATGTTTGTAAATGGAGGTCTGATACCAACCTACCTGATAGTCAAACAGTTTGGACTCCTTGACACTTTCCTGGTTATGGTTTTGCCCTTTTCGGTATCCACTTACAACATTATTGTTGCGAGAACTTTTTTCCAAAATTCCCTCCCTGAATCTCTGTGGGAAGCAGCGCAGATAGACGGCTGCAGCACCATGAGGTACTTCCTGCAATTTGCGGTGCCGCTCTCAAAGGCGGTCATCGCGGTAGTGGGATTGTGGACAGCGGTAGGACACTGGAATTCCTGGTTCAACGCACTTATTTACCTGCAAAATGAGGATCTGATTCCTCTGCAGCTTTTACTCAGAAGAATTCTTATAGCAAATGAATCACTTCTGGGTGCCGCAACCGGAACCATGGCTCAGGAGCTGAGGCAGCTTTCAGACATGATGAAGTACGGTTCAATAGTGATTTCTACACTGCCGATTATGATGCTCTATCCTTTCTTGCAAAAATATTTCAATCAGGGCGTCATGATAGGAGCAGTGAAGGGATAAATAGTATACAATATATTTTATAAGAGAAGGAGTATGAAAATGAAAAAGAATTATGGTTTATTTGCCGGCGCTATGGCGTTATCTCTGACCCTTACCGCTTGTGGCGGCAGTGCAAACACACAGACCACAGAGGTAAAGGATGACACAACACCTGTTGCTGAATCTGCAGGGGAAGCTGATGAAAAAGTGGCAGAAGGTGGTTACAGAGTCGCAACAGTCAGATGGGCAGACTGGGGCGAGGATTATCACACAGGTTTCCCGGATGCGGCTGCTAAAGAAGCAGGAATCGACCTTTCATGGGATACAATCCTTAACTCTGACTGGGCTGATAAGAAGGCAGTTCTTCTTGCAGGCGGTGATCTTCCGGATGCATTCCTTGGATCAATCTGCTTTTCAGAGTCAGATATTCTGACAAATACAGGATCCTTCATCGCACTTGATGATTACATCGACGAGTACATGCCTAATTTTAAGGCTGTTATGGAATCAGATTCTACCATGAAGGCTCTTGCAACTTCTGCTGACGGTCACATCTATGGCCTTCCTTCCAAGAAGCCCTGCAGACCTACAGTTGCTAACCAGATGTTCATCAACAAGACCTGGCTTGATAACCTCGGACTTGAGGTTCCTACAACATATAAGGAATTCGAGGATTGCCTTGCAGCATTCAGAGATAACGATGCTAACGGCAACGGCGATGCTACAGATGAGATTCCTTTCGGACAGGGCTATGCTGATTCAGTTATGTTCTTCTGCCTGCCCTTTGGAACAACTCTTGGTGCTGACGGAACCTACATGATGACAGTTAAGGATGGCAACCCTGTTTACATTCCTACATCAGAGGAGTACAAGGCAGGTATTGAGTGGATGCACGATTGCTATGTAAACGGTCTCATCGATCCCGAGCTTTTCACAGAGGATTCCTCTATGCGTGATGCAAAGCTCATGAACGAGACACCTATCGTTGGTGCAGCAGCAGGATGGACAGCTGATTCAACCTTCGGCGCAAATGCAGGTGAGTACGTGGCTCTTCCCGCTCTTGCAGGTCCAGACGGAAATCAGTACATCTCATCAGATCCTGAGCACTGGAACTATTCAAGATATGAGTTCGTTGTAACAAGCAAGTGTGAGAATCCCGGTCCCCTTCTTTCATGGATCGATAAGTTCTACACAGAAGATGCTTCAATCCAGAACTTCTACGGTTCCTTCGGTATTGGTGTTGAGAAGGATGAAGCAAACGGAACCTACACAGTTCTTGAGCCTCAGGATGGCAATTCAGCAGATACTTTTGCATGGATTCAGTCAGTTCGTGACTTCGGTCCCAAGTATGTAGCAGATGGCTTCAATGACAAGGTTTTCTACGCAGCTGAGAACGGTGATGCTTCTAAGCTTGCTCTTGATAAGGAGCTCGGAAAATACGCTAAGGAAGCATATCCTAACGTAAGCTATACAACTGATCAGCTTAACACACTGGCTACACTTTTCACTGATATCGATGCTTATGTAACAGCTACTCAGGCAACATGGGTTACAGAAGGCGGAGTTGATGAACAGTGGGATGAATATATTGGAACACTGGAAGCTATGGGTTATAATGATTTCATTCAGATACAGCAGGATGCCTATAGCACATATCAGGCCAACAAATAAGACAGAAGAGGATATTTAAAATGCAGACATTCAAATTAGACGCAATTTGTCCGCAGGAAAATATTATTCAGGGAGCAGGTTATCGAATCAGTTTACTGACGGATAGCCTGCTCCGTCTTGAATATGAAAAAGACGGACACTTCACAGACAACGCAACTCAGACCGTTTTAAACAGAGACTTTCCCAAGGTAGATTACGAAATCCTTGAGGATACTGAAGAAAAGCTTGTTTTTAAGACAGCAAGACTTAAGGTGACTTATGATAAGAAGTTCTTTACGTCTATGGGCCTTTCTATCGAGCTTCTGGAAGAAAAAGTAACCTGGCATTTTGGCGAGGTTGGACGCAATCTTCTCGGAACCGTAAGAACTCTCGATGAGACAAACGGAATCATTCTTTACGGCCACGGCCTTATTTCGAGAGACGGCTATGCATGGTTCATGGATGGCGACAGCTGCGAGCTTGAGGGCGAGGAAATAAAGGACAGAGAGTACCCGGAGGAGGATGTTTACTTCTTTGGCTATGGTAATGATTATTACCGCACTCTTAAGGATTTCTATTACCTTTGCGGCAAGACTCCCATGATCCCCAGATATGCTCTCGGTAACTGGTGGAGTAAGTATGAAAAGTACACAGAAGAGAGCTACCTTGCACTTATGGATAAGTTCGAGGAGGAAAAGGTACCGATTTCCGTAGCGGTTATCGATATGGACTGGCATATTACCGAAATTGATGAAAAATACGGTACAGGCTGGACCGGCTATACTTGGAATAAGGAATATTTCCCGGATTACAGAAGATTTTTAAAGACTCTGAAGGAGCGCGGAAAAGCCATTACTCTGAACCTCCATCCTGCTGACGGAATCAGAGCTTTTGAAGAGTGCTATGAGAGAGTGGCAAAGAGAATGGGTGTCGATATGGAGAACGAGGAGCCTGTCAGCTTTGATCTGATGGATCCTAAATTTGTTGATACCTATTTTGAAGAGGTAATGCATCCCTACGAGGATGAAGGTGTAGATTTCTGGTGGATTGACTGGCAACAGGGCACAAAGGCCCGTCAGGGTAACGTGGATCCGCTTTGGATTCTTAACCACTATCATTATCTTGACCAGCTTCGCCGCGGCAAGAGAGCTATGATTTTCTCAAGATATGCAGGAGTCGGAAGTCACAGATATCCCATAGGTTTCTCCGGAGATGCTTATGCCACATGGACAAGCCTTAATGTGCAGCCCTTCTTTACTTCTACAGCATCAAATGTAGGCTATGGCTGGTGGAGCCACGATATCGGCGGCCACATGCACGGAGAAGAGGATACGGAGAGAACCTGCAGATGGGTTCAATTTGGCGTTTTCTCACCTATTATGAGACTGCACAGCTCAAGCAATCCTTTCTTCTTTAAAGAGCCCTGGAATCTCCCGCAGCCCATGAGATCAGTTGTTGATGATTACATGAGACTTCGTCATAGAATGGTTCCTTACCTTTATACTGAGGGCTATAAAGCATGGAATAGGGATGTGCCGGTTATAAGACCTCTGTACTACGATTCACCGGATGTACAGGGCGCTTATGAGTCCAGAAACGGCTACTATTTCGGCTCTGAGATGATTGCCTTCCCGATCACCGAGAAGCTTGATCCTGAGCTTAGGATGGCTCATGTTCATGCCTTTATTCCAAAGGGCAGATGGATAGATATAATGGGCGGAAATATTTACGAGGGTGAGGAAATCCGCAACCTCTATCGTCCAATCGAGAACATCCCGGTGCTTATAAAAGAAGGCGGAATCGTGCCTATGGACAGCGAAGCTTCAGAGGATATCAATAAGTGTCCCGAAGCCCTGGATATTTACCTTGGCGTTGGCGCTGACGGCGAATATGAGCTGTTTGAGGATGACGGAATAAGCAATGCTTATGCAGACGGCACCGGAGCGTTAACCAGGATTACTCAGAAGTACGATGCTGCATCTAAGAAGCTTACAGTTGAAATTCTTCCCGCAACAGGAAATACAGAGCTTGTACCCGCCAAGAGACAGATCAGTCTTGTTCTCTGCGGTGTAGAAGAGGGTGCTAACGTTAGCGGTGCCGGTGTGGCTTCCTGCTATGATGCAGAGCGCAGACAGGCCCGCATTGAAGGCATCACCTACAATTCAGGAGAGAAGACAACTGTTGTTATCGAGAATGTATGCCTCTCCGGAATGCAGAGAGTAGATGAGCTTTACAGACTCCTTAAGAGATGCGAGATCAGCTACGATCTTAAGGAAGTTCTCTACCATAAGCTTCAGGAAGAAAACCTCGACAAGACAGCATATATCAGATCTCTTGATGTAAAGGAAAACCTGAAGGACGCATTGCTTGAAATAATTGCGTAAGTTTATCGCATCAGGAAAAATATAACAAAACTCCCCTTGAGAGACTTTGATGGATATTTTCATAGTCTGCTTAAGGGGAGTTATTTCATTAAAGCGGATATGGCTTTCTTTTTACCAAATCCTATATTTTCCTGAAAGTGCCAGCAGTGCGAACATGTAAAGGCAGTTGTCGTAGTACCTTCTGACGCCTTTACGAAGAGGCTGGTTCCAGAACCATTCAACCCACTTTTTAGCTTCTGCAAAATCGCTGTCAGCATCATCGCTGTAGGGAATAGCCAGAGCGCTCTGGGCGATTGTTGATAAAAGTCCAAGAGGGTGGAGGACAGGTCTCTCAAGAGGCGTTCCGTCTACCTTATAGGCACATCTTACAGCCTCTAAATCTGTTCCGAAAAATCTCATCATTCTAAGGGGCACATCGAGCTGGCCCTTGTCTTCTCCAAACCATTCAGCGTCCAGGCCGATATTTGCTGCGGTTCTGTAGGCATCACTGAAGAAGTCACCGAACTGTCCCCAGGGAAGTACCTTGTCCATGGGGCTTCCGTCGAAGTTGGCATACTCGGGGTTAAGACCTGTTTTTTCGTGACAGGTTGTTACAAGAAATTCTCTGCTGACTTCGGCAGCTTTTGCAAAGAATTCTCTATCCTCCTCGTTTGTCCATTCTGCAAAAAGCTCATAGAAATGAGGAAGGTGGTAGGAAGGATCCGTATGCGGGCATCCGGGAACAAACAGAACCTGATGATTTTCTCTGTTCCACATGGGCGCGCCGGGCCTTCCGTTTTCACCTTTGTGGAGGCATGCCTTCAGGATATCCTTTGCCTGCTGACTGTAATTGAAGATGCCTTCGCCGTCACCCCATCTGTGGGATGCGAAAAACAGAGCCATGGCGTAGAATTCCTCGCCGTCGGGAGCAGGGCCGTAGGCATTCTTTTTTCCATCAGTCTGGCAGGACCATGCAAAATAGCCCTCGTTTTCACCTTCATCCATATACATATAGGTCTTGGACCATTTCCAGATTCTATCGAATTCTTCCTTCATATCCAGCTGAACACACATCATCATGCCGTAGGACATACCCTCGGTTCTGGCATCATCATTTCCCGTGTCGGTGAGATATCCCATATCATCACCTGCTGTGTGGTAAATTCGTTCTTCCTCATCATAGAAAAAGGTCTGAACAGCCTCTTTTATCTTTGCGTCGATTTCTGCATCGGTTTTTCCGATTTCCTTAAAAATATTTCTGTAAACACCTGTCTTGTATGCGCTCATTTTTCACCTCTGTAAAAGCTTGTTTTATGACTTGTTACGCTGAGATAATGCGAAAACGTCAATCATAATAATATTTTGTACAATTATTCTGCACGATTTAATATAATCTTTCTTGCTATTTATTGCGCAGATTAGATTTATTCTTGCCCTGTGAATGTTTCTTTATCTCTAAACAAGGTGACTTACCTATGATAGAATAAAAAAAGCGGTTTTTGAGCTTTAGAGCTCCAACTGTTCAATGGTGCAATTTGATGTTTATATCCCCTGGAAGCCTGAAAGCTTTGGTAAAGATGTAGAGCTTGAGTATGTTTTAGAGCAGATAAAAGCTTAAAGAATTTAACGTTTTTGGAGATTTAAAATGACACGAAGAGAGATGGCAATGGCCAATTTCCTAAATGGATATAACTGTTCCCAGTCTATAGTACTGGCTTTTAAGGATTTACTTCCTATTGATGAAACTACCCTTTCCAGGATGGCATCTTCCTTTGGAGGCGGCATGGGAAGACTGCGCGAAGTATGCGGCAGCGTCAGTGGAATGTTCATGATAGCAGGCCTTCTTTACGGCTATGATGGTCCTGAAACCGGGGATGTGAAGGCTGGTCATTATGCCAGAATTCAGGAGCTTGCCCGTAGATTTGAGGAAAAACACGGCAGCATCGTCTGCCGCGACATGCTTGGACTTAGCGTTAAGCACGATGTTCCAACCCCTGAAGCTCGTACCCAGGAGTATTATAAAAAACGTCCCTGCGCTGAGATAATCGGAGATGCGGCAGAGATACTTGATGAATATATCAAAGAGAATCCGGTGTAAGCCGCGAATAATACGAAAAAAGACGGTTTTGAAGTTGTAAAAACTCCGAAACCGTCTATTTTTTGCTGCTTTTGTCCCAAATAACTTTTTAAATCAGCATAGATCCGATAGCCAGTGCACAGGCTACTATAACGAAAGTACATACTACAGAAAGGACTTTTCTTCTGAATTCGTCTGCATCTGTGTATCTTCCGTTATAAACTACAGTGTCAATGATTTTTTGATGCTCCTTCTTAATAATATTTTTCATAATATTTCTCTCCCATAAACCCAAATGTTGATGGTAACCATAAGCGTTTAGGATATCATATCTCTAAATTGTGTCCAAATTCGTACGAATACATAAAACGAATATAAATTTTTATTATAAAAAGCTAAAAATTTTAAATAAAAAAAGATAAATTTGTCAGGCTATCAGCGGATGTTGTTGCATTTACCCTTTGTGATGTTGTAAAATACTGAATGTTTGACGCCGTGAAGGCGCAAAACAGCATTAAATGTGGGATTATCAGACATAGAATTTTTATTATCCCGCAACAAGGAGAGTAACATGACAAAGGACGAATTTTTAAAAGCACTTCTTGCGGAAGGTTATATTTGCGAAAAGAGCAGCCAGTATCCATCAGTGGTTTGCGATGCCGCAGATGTGAAAAAGACTGCTAAAAAGGTGAGAGCGGTAGCAAAGGAAAAGGGCTACTCATCATCATTTGCTATAAGAAGTTACAGAGATGGAATGGAGCTTATTTCCAAGGACGGCCCTGTTTCAAGGAACATGAGAAATGAAGTTATCGAGGAACAGGCAGAAGCAGAGACGGTTTCAATAAGCGAACCTATTCCAATGACGGCGCAGACAGAGAATGTAAGTGCATAAGTTTAATTGCTTAATTCAAAGCGAAGTTTACATTCACAAAGGATTTACGGTCCCTCTTTACCGAATAAACCGGTAAGGAGGGATTTTTAAATATAATAAACTGATGCAGCTATAAGTGTTGCAATCAGTAAAACTGTTCCTGCCACAGGATAAACAAAAATCAAAGCATTTGTGGTTCCGTATATCGAGAGTACACCGGCAAATACGCTGCCCACACTGTAAGTGATGATTGATGAATTCCAAAGATTTATCAGCAAAACAGGCATGGAAATATTTTTGATAAGCATGAAGGAATAGGGCACAACTCCCATAATCAGCGGGATGGCAAATGCATATATCATATAATATGAGTAAACGCCGTGGCTGAAATACTCGTAGATTGCACCGAAAACAGCCAGAAATACCGTGCCTGCCAAACTGTATATAAGATGATATTTTGCTTTATCACGCGATGTAAACAATGTCGCTCACTCCTCTCTCTTTGATACTTCTTCCGGAAGTCGGATTATTCACTATCTGACCGTTAAAATACATAGTTGATGATCCGCCGCCATCAAGATTATAAGCGGTAGTTACTCCAAGGCCCTGCATAAACTCTGCAAGCTCATAAAGGCTAAGGCCTTCACTCTCGGAAGTTCTGCCGTCAGATACTACGAAAACATAGTGATTAGTATCTATGATGCCAATGGCGGTTCTTGGATTACTTGCTTTTGCCATATCAACTTCATCATCGGTATCCACTGATATCACGCCGTTTTCAATAAGCCCTGGGCCAAAGGAAAATGCCTGCCAGACACCTTTTTCTATAAGTTCATCAGTAGTGTATTCACTGTCATTTATCACATCCATAGTTCCGTTTGCATAGATGCACAGCACCTCAGAACCATCACCTTCACTTCTGTAGACGATTCCGTTTCTTATGACATATCCGCTTTCCTGTACACCGTAGAAATCACCGTTGATGGCAAGAATGGCGCTGTTTTCTTCTGCCATTTCTGAAGTGGTAGCCGTGATATTTTTACCATAAGTATCATTGGCAAAAGCAGTTTTTAGGTATTCAGCGGAGGAAAGGGTTACGTCTGCTACATAAATTTTGGTATTGTACTGATCATATTCCGAAAGATTGATTGTTATGTTGTCGTCGCTGTAAGTGGTATCCCCCTGAGATTCCTGCTTTATGGGTGTGTCAGAGGTACTTGATGAGCTAGCTGCAGAGTTATCAGCCGCTGCCTCTAAATCCTCAAATGTCGAGGCACTCATGGACGATGCATTGGTAGTATAGCTTTTTGTAAGTACAAAAGTGTCCAAAGTGATATATATGGTAAATGCCGTCAGAGCAGCTGAGTATCCAATTATCCATAGGTGTTTTTTCATTTTCTATTCCTCAATAAACCTTTATTACGGGGAAAAATAGTGTTTCTCAACTTGAGTCCCGTAAGAAAGTCCGGTACATACCCGGCTGGATTTGTAAATGCCGGGTTTGGCGATATCCTATAGACTAATTTTGTCTCATAAACCTAAAAATTACCTAAAAGAGAAACATCTAATATTGAAATTGCAGTTAGGCTCTGCTAACATATACCACAGAAATAAAAACAGCACATAAGAAGGGGAGAATATGCAGCTGGAATTACAGAATATTAAAAAGTCATACGGCGAAGGCGGAAGCCGCGTTGAGGTACTGAAGGACATAAGCCTCAGCGTGGAGAAGGGAGAGTTTGTGGTACTCCTTGGGCCGTCCGGATCCGGAAAATCTACGTTACTAAACATCATCGGGGGAATCGACACTGCCGATTCAGGCAAGATCATCATCAGAGAAAAAAGCATGTCCGACATGGATGAGAAGGCGCTTACGGCCTACAGAAGAGAGCATCTGGGCTATATCTTCCAAATGTACAATCTCATTCCAAATCTCACAGTCAGGGAAAATATAGAGGTTGGTGCATATCTTTCAAAGAATCCACTTAATATTGATGAAATCATAGAAACTCTGGGGCTTACTGAGCATCAGAACAAGGTGCCAAGTCAGCTTTCAGGCGGACAACAGCAGCGCTGCGCCATCGGAAGAGCAATCGTAAAAAATCCCGATATTTTGCTTTGCGATGAGCCTACAGGAGCCCTTGATTACAACACCTCCAAGGAAATCCTTTCTCTTATTGAAGAGGTCAATCGCAAGTATGGAAACACAGTTATTATGGTAACTCACAACGATGCCATTAAGAACATGGCTGATTTTGTGGTGAAGCTTCGTGATGGCGTTATCAGGAAAAGCTACAGAAACGAGACGAAGCAGACGGCTGCGGAGCTTGACTGGTAAATACTGATTCCGGACAGTGTACTTTGTAGTCAGGCACACAGGATAAGTGGTAACCGGCACAGACAAATAGAGGAGTTTTATGAGAAATCCGTTAAACAGAAGGCTTCTACGGGAGCTGACAGGGGATATAGGAAAATACATAGTTATCTTTGTTTTGATGGTACTATCCATCGGCTTTGTTTCAGGCTTTTTGGTTGCTGGCGAGAGCATGAGTACTGCTTATGATGAAAGCTTTGAAAAATACAACATAGAGGATGGAAATTTCAGAACAGAGGAGAAACTGACAAAATCCGAGAGAAAACATATAGAGAAAAAAGGTGTCACCATCTACGATAATTTTTATGTAGAGAAAAGCTTCGACAACAATACAAAGCTCAGGATTTTTGCAAACAGAGAAGAGATCGACAAGGTCTGTGTCATGGAGGGCAGGCTTCCCGAAAGCATCGGTGAGATCGCCATCGACAGAATGTATGCGGACAACAACGGACTTACGGTGAATGACATTATGACATTAAAGCCCGGGCCCGGCGATAACCTTACTGCATCAGCCGGAAATAAAGCCATAGATAATACTTTATCTTCCGACGGTAAAACATATAAAATCGTCGGCCTTGTGGCGCTCTCTGATTACAGCGCTCTTTTTTACAGCAATAATGACATGATGTTTGATTCCTCTGCCTTTGGTGTAGCGGTGGTTTCAAAAAGTCAGTTTGACGAATATGATGAGGATGCCATCCTTTACAACTACGGCTGGATCTATGATGAAAAGCCTGCTAACGAACTGGAAGAGAAAGATCTTTCCGATGATCTCATGGAGAGGATTTCTAAAAAGGTAACTCTGGAAAACTTTATTCCCCGCTATCTGAACCAGTCCATAACCTTCACAGGAGAGGATATCGGAAAAGACAGAGCGATGATGACAGTGCTCTTATATATAATGATTATCATTATCGCTTTTGTTTTCGGCATCACAATAAACAATACAATTCATAGGGAATCAAATGTAATAGGGACCCTCAGGGCATCAGGATATACCATAAATGAACTTATACGCCATTACATGGCGATGCCCATTATAGTGACACTTATAGCAGCGTTTATCGGCAATATCATGGGGTATACCTTCTTTAAAAATGTTTGCGTAGCGATGTATTACGGAAGCTATTCACTGCCTACTTACGTTACTTTGTGGAACGCAGATGCATTCCTTAAGACCACAATAATTCCAATAATCATAATGATTGTGATTACCTATGGCATTCTTAGAAGTAAGCTGGCTCTTAGCCCACTTAAACTTATCAGGCGTGACCTTACAGGAAAAAGACAAAAGCGTGCCATCAGTCTTAATAAGGCAATAAAGTTCTTTGACAGATTTCGCATTCGAATACTCATACAGAACAAGAGTAGTTACATCACACTTTTTGTGGGGCTGTTTTTTGCTAATGTTCTGCTGTTTTTCGGAATGATGTTGCCACCGCTTCTTACGCATTTTCAGGGAGTTGTTACGGATAGCATGCTGGCAGACCATATATATCTTTTGCAGATTCCTGTAGGAGCTATAGATGATGATAACCAGATAAATGCAGCATTTTCCTATGTTTTCCTTCAAAATAAAATAATTTCAAACAATCCTGATGCGGAGAAATTTTCAGCATACAGTCTGAAAACCACAGGCGAAGACGGAAGCAGAGTGGATGAGGTTACCATCTACGGTGTTCGTGATGACAGCCGTTATATACATGCGGATTTCGATGAAAAAACCGTATTGATATCATCATCCTATGCAGATAAATACGGACTAAAAGAGGGGAATGTAATAACCCTTAAGGAGCCCTATGAGGATAAATACTATGGCTTTAAAGTTACGGGAGTCTACCCGTACGACGGCGGAATCACTGTTTTCATGAGTAAAAAGCACCTGAACAGTACCGTTGGAATGGATGAAGATTTCTTCTCTGGGTATTTTTCAAACAGTGAAATTACTGACATCGACAGCAAATACATAGGAACGGTAGTAGATAGGGAGTCGCTTACAAGAGTGTCCAGGCAGCTGATGATATCCATGGGCAATATCATGTACATGGTGGACGGATTCTCTGTAATCCTTTTCATTGTCTTAATTTATCTGCTTTCTAAACTGATAATCGAGAGAAACGCCCAATCTATTTCCATGGCAAAAATACTTGGATATTCACAAAAAGAAATCGCGGCGCTGTACATAATCCCTACTGCCATTGTGGTAGTGGTTTCGCTCCTTATATCCTATCCAATAATCACTTACGTTATGGTGTGGATATTCAGAGTCATGCTAAAGCAGATGATGAGCGGCTGGATGGTTATCTGGCTTGATCCCAAGGTATACGCCGAAATGTTCCTTATGGCCATCGCAACCTACGCCATTGTGGCTATTCTCGAGTACCGAAAGATTCGCCACATACCCATGAACGAAGCATTGAAAAACGTGGAATAATCAGGAATCAAACCCTTTGCGAAGATTTTCCTTCGCCAAAGGGTTTTTCTATGCTTTATTCAAAACATTGCAAAAGTTGTTATTCTTGTTGAATATTTTGGTTTGTGTGGCAAAAGCTATGTAAAAAGGTGGGGTAAAGAATTAGTATAAGATGCGTAAACAGAAATAATGTTAAATAGGAGCATACTTCGATGAAACAGTTTTTAGATAAAGATTTTGTGCTGCAGACAGAGACTGCAAAGCATCTTTTTCATGATTATGCTAAGGATCTGCCCATAATCGACTATCACTGTCACATCTCACCTCAGGAGATTTATGAGGACAGACGCTTTGAGACATTGGCAGATGTGTGGCTTGGCGGATATCAGCCTGACGGCTCAATAGCAGGAGACCACTATAAGTGGAGACTCATGAGATCGAACGGAATGCCGGAGGAACTGGTGACAGGAAGAGGTGACGACTTTGCACGCTTCAAGGGCTTTGCAGAGGTACTTACCAAGGCTATCGGTAATTCCATGTATCACTGGTGCAACTTAGAGCTTCAGAAATACTTCGGAATTACAGAGCCTCTTACACCGCAGAATGCGGAGAAAATCTGGAATAAATGTAACGACAAGCTAAAGAACGATCCGCAGATGTCGGTTCGTGGTCTCATTAAACAGAGTAACGTGGAATACGTTGGTACAACCGACGATCCTATAGATTCACTTATCTGGCATGAAAAGATTGCAGAGGATAAGACCATAGACTTCCTTGTGCGTCCTTCATTCAGACCGGATAAAGCAGTAAATATCCACAAGGAAGGCTTTGCAGAATACATTAAAAAGCTTGCAAAAGCAGTAAATAAGGAATCACTTGATTCCACGCAGGACGTAATTGATGCACTTATCGAGAGAGTTGAATTCTTTGCTGAGCACGGCTGCGTGGCATCAGATCATGGTCTTGAC
The DNA here is from genome assembly GCF_000424265.1 of Butyrivibrio sp. WCD3002. Taxonomy (GTDB): domain Bacteria; phylum Bacillota; class Clostridia; order Lachnospirales; family Lachnospiraceae; genus Butyrivibrio. The sequence goes on along the minus strand of NZ_AUJO01000006.1, from coordinate 172,058 downwards.
TATGTGCCTTTCAGAAAACTTCCTATGGAAGAGTGTGATAAGGCATTCAAAAAAGCTATGAATGGCGAGGCAGTTACTGTAGAAGAAGCAGAGGGCTATCAGACAGCACTTCTTGTAGCTCTTGGAAAGGCATACCACAGACTTGGAATTACTATGGAGCTTCATTATTCCTGCCTTAGAAATATAAACGAGAGACAGTTCAAGACGCTCGGTCCTGATACAGGATATGATGCAATGGCAAATAATTCCTGTGGCGGAAACCTTGCAGCATTTTTATCTGAGCTTGATAAAACAGAAGAATTGCCAAAGACAATCGTATTTTCATTGAATCCTGCTGATAATGAGCAGATAGGAACAATTATCGGCGGCTTCCAGTCAGCAGAGGTTCCCGGCAAGATTCAGCACGGACCTGCATGGTGGTTCAATGATTCCAAGTCAGGAATGGAAGAGCAGATGAAGTCACTTGCTAATCTCGGACTTCTTGGCAATTTCATAGGAATGCTCACAGATTCAAGATCCTTCCTGTCCTATACAAGACATGATTATTTCAGAAGAATCATGTGTAATCTCATAGGTAACTGGGTTGAGAACGGCGAGTATCCAAATGATGATGAGGCCCTTAAGTCAATAGTTCAGGGCATTTCCTATTACAACGCAAAGAGATATTTCGGGTTATAAATGGAGGTATGAAATGGATTTTAATTTAAGAAAAGATGCTGCTTTTGATGCAGTTTCACTTGGGGAAATAATGCTGAGACTCGATCCTGGCGAAGGAAGGATCAGAACGGCAAGACATTTTAATGCATGGGAAGGCGGCGGAGAATACAACGTAGTAAGAGGTCTTCGCAGATGCTTTGGCCTTAAGACCACAGTTCTTACAGCTTTTGCAGACAATGAAGTAGGTAAGCTTATGGAGGATCTTATTCTTCAGGGCGGCGTTGATACTTCTTTTATTAAGTGGATGAAAACAGACGGTATCGGCAGAGAGTGCCGTAACGGTCTGAACTTTACAGAGAGAGGTTTTGGTATACGCGGAGCAAAGGGATGCTCAGACAGAGCAAACACAGCTATTTCCAAGGCAAAACCTGAGGATTTTGATCTTGAGAGACTTTTCGGCGAGCTGGGTGTTAAGTGGCTTCATACAGGCGGCATATATGCGGCACTTTCAGAGCAATCAAGTGAGACAGTTATTGAAGTTATCAAAACAGCGAGAAAATACGGCACAGTAATCTCTTATGACCTTAACTATCGTCCTTCCATGTGGAGCGCTATCGGCGGTATCGAGAAGGCAAGAGAAGTAAATAAAGAGATCGCAAAGTACGTTGACGTAATGATCGGTAACGAGGAAGACTTCACTGCATGCCTTGGATTTGAGATCGAGGGTAACGATGAGAACCTTGCAAAGCTTGATATTGAAGGCTACAAGAAGATGATCAGAGAGGTAGTTAAGACCTATCCTAACTTCAAGGCAGTTGCAACAACCCTGAGAGAGGTTAAGACAGCTACAGTAAACGACTGGAGCGCACTTTGCTTCGCAGATGGCGAGATTTACAAGGCAAAGGATTACAAGGGCCTTGAGATCATGGACCGTGTTGGCGGCGGTGATTCCTTTGCATCAGGACTTATCTATGGCCTTATGACAACCGGCGATGCACAGCTTGCCGTTGATTACGGCGCAGCTCACGGAGCACTTGCAATGACTACACCCGGTGATACTACCATGGCTGATAAGAGCGAGGTAGAGGCTATCATGGGCGGAAAAGGCGCAAGAGTACAGCGCTGAAGCGCTTTATCAGGATGCGCACTGGCGCGAAAGTAATGTATTTAGATAGATTGGAGAGAAATAGAGATGAGTGAAATACTTGAACAGCTTGCCGGATATGGCGTAGTACCTGTTGTTGTAATCGACAGAGTAGAAGATGCAGAGCCTCTTGCACAGGCACTGGTTAATGGCGGATTAAAATGTGCTGAGGTTACCTTCCGCACAGCAGCTGCTGCTGATGCAATTAAAATAATGACTGATAAGTACCCTGAAATGCTGGTTGGAGCAGGCACAGTTCTTACAACTGAGCAGGTAGACCAGGCCATTGCAGCAGGTGCAAAATTCATCGTAAGCCCCGGCTTTGATGCAGAGGTAGTAGATTACTGTTTGGAAAAGGGATACACAGTTGTACCCGGCGTTGCAACACCCTCAGAGGCTGCACAGGGCATAAAGAGAGGACTTAAGGTTCTTAAGTTCTTCCCCGCTGAGCAGGCAGGCGGACTTCCTATGATCAAGGCTATGGCAGCACCCTATACAGGTATTAAATTCATGCCTACAGGCGGTGTAAATGAGAAAAACATGAGAGATTACCTGGCATACGACAGAATTGCATGCTGCGGCGGAAGCTGGATGGTAAAAGGCGACCTTATCAAAGCCGGAAGCTTTGATAAGATCGAAGAAATGACCAGAGAAGCTGTAAATGTTGTAAAGGAAATCAGAGGAGATCGCTGATCTTCTTATTATAGAAGAAATCATGTTCCATCTTGTAAAATTCTTCCCACATGGGGAGGGTTTTACAGATGGATTTTCTATCACATTCGTAGTCTTCATCAGCAAGGCATGCAACAGGAGCAATTGAGCCTTCCATAAGCTCTATTACTTCGCCAACTGTGTATTCATCTGCAGGTCTTTTAAGCTTATATCCGCCGTGCTTTCCGCTGGCACCTTCAATTATTTTCCCCTTAACAAGTTCTTTGGCAATAATCTCAAGATATTTCTTGGAGATATCCTGCCTTTCCGCTATATCTTTTAACGGAATGAATTCATCCGAGTTCTGGCTTGCCAGATCTATCATAACTCTAAGTGCATATCTGCCTTTCGTAGAAAACATATTGTACCTTCCTTTCCCATATCACTTTCACCTATTATATCGCAAGGTGAATAGGCAAATCAATATAAAATTATGTGATACAATTGTGATAAATGGTAAAGTATATTAAATAAAATAAAGATGATTATATTTGAGAGGGGAAAGTTATTATGAAAAACAGAATGGTAGCATTGGTAATTGCAGGTATTATGGCAACATCACTTTGTGCTTGCGGCAAAACGGCAGAGACAGGAACAGATACTCAGGCAGAGAATACTGTTCAGGAAGAGCCGGCACAGGAAGAAGTTACAGATACCACAGAAGCTGAGGCAGAGGAGAGCTCTGAAGAGGCTCCCGCTGAAGAGATCATAGAGGGGACAACTGAAACAGAAGAAACATCAGAAGAAATATTCTATGCTCCTGACATCGACATCTCAGGTTGTGATACCTTCACTCAGATAATCGATGAAAAGCTTACAGATGGAATGGGCTATGCAAATGAAATGCTGGATCAGACAGATGTTTTCATGGTTTGCAGCAGTGCTTATGATAACCTTGACGGAAACATGGCAGCCATTGATTCTGCGATTTTTATTTATAAGGATGGAGTTCCTTTTGAGGTAGGAAGGGTTGAGTCCGGCGGCACAGCCAATCCTCTTGCAATCAAGGATGGCAAGCTCTATGTAGGTACACATCATAATATGACAAAGTACACAATTACAGACGATAAGCTTGTTGTAATGGAGCAGGCAGATGTTACCTATGATGCAGACGGTAACGGCACCTATACATACACATCTGATGATGGCGGCGATTACAGCAACATGGACAGCGCAGAGGCAGAAAAAATCTTTAACCAGCTTTATGAGGAATATTTTGACGCAACAGTTGTAAACTTTAGTGTTGTTGGCGGCGGCGAAGCTGCTGCAGTTACAGAAGGAGCGCTTCCCGCATACGAGTATCCGGGTCCCGAGGTTTTCTATTATGAAGTATATAAGGCTGTAATCAATGAGTTTGGTGCGGGTTATGATCCTGCCGATGTTGGAATACCTTCAATTAACATCGCAGCTGAGGATGATTCAGATCCTGAGGATATGCGCATTTATGGCGATTTCTGCTACTTTAATTACAAGCTTAATGGTCAGACTCTGGAGACTCAGTCAGGCGGATCCTATCCCGGATGCATACACGTGAAGAACACGGATGAAGGCTATGAAGTAACAAATATCGAGGTTGTTGCTGACGGATCAGATTTCGATGAAAGTGCAAAGAAGATCATGGGCGATCACTATGATGAATTTATCAAGCTCTTCTCAGATGACGAAGCAAAGGAACAGACCCGCTTGCAGATCATAGCAAACTATGTTGCGGCAAACGGATTAAACATCACAGAAGTTCAGGATTTTGGTTGGGATCCTGTGACATTACCTGAAGAAAACATTGATACTTTTTACAGTGATCTGTAATAAATTGAATAGATAAAAGGTTAGCAGGAGCTCTCACATATAAATGTGGGAGCTCCTATTTTGTGGCACGGATTTTTTTTAACACAAGATATAGTAAAGCACAAAAAACGTGATATTTTCTGGGTTTTTGAGGTTGACACGGTGGTCTATTTGAGGTAGACTCTGATTAATAAGTCGATAGCGAATAGACCAAAGAGGGGGGTTGTCATGGCTGTTGAATTAGGTGAAGTTCAAATGCAATTTGCCAAACTTATATGGGAGATGGAGCCTGTGGGTTCAGGAGAGCTTGTAAAGCTTTGTGCCGAAGAGTTTGGTTGGAAAAAATCTACTACGTACACAGTTTTGAAGAAGCTATGCGAAAAAGGACTCTTCAAGAATGTTGACGGTGTTGTTACATCGTTGATTTCTCAGGAGGAGTTTTATACAAGGAGAAGTGAGGAATTTGTCGAGGAAACATTTGGCGGATCATTACCCGCTTTTCTGGCGGCATTTACATCGCATCAGAAGTTGTCAAAAAAAGAGTTGAACGAAATCCAGAAAATAATTGACAACGCTGTAAATTAAATCAGAAAACGGCATAGGCATATATACGGCTATCATACAAGTGCAAAGTAGTAAAAAACGTGAACTATAACATACTTAGTCAGACGGAGGATAACAAATGGAAACGATTTTTATGAAAGTAATGGAAATGAGTATGGTAGCCGCATGCCTTATTGCCGTAGTAATTCTTTTGCGTTTTCTACTCAATATGGCACCAAAGTGGTTTATGGGTGCGTTGTGGTCTGTAGTGGCTCTGAGGTTGATGCTGCCATTTCAGATTCAGTCTAAGATCGGAGTACTTCCGAATTTTCACGGTATTGTAAAAGTTTTTAAATATGAAGAATTCCAGTGGATATGGTTAGCCGGTGTTTTAATCGTGCTTACACTCATGGAATTAAATTATATGAAGATCAGGAAAAAGGTTCGCGCATCGGTAAGAATGCCGAAGCTTGGCAGGAATGTATACAAATGCGATGACATTGATACACCATTCGTAATGGGCTTTTTAAGACCTGCAATTTACATTCCTTCAGGACTTGATAAAGCAACTATTGAAAATGTGCTGGCTCACGAGAGAGCACATATCAGAAGGGCCGATCATTTAAGAAAACACATCGGATTCCTGTTACTTGCTGTTCATTGGTTCAACCCACTTGTATGGATTTCATATGCACTATTTTGTAGGGACTTAGAGCTCTCCTGTGATGAGAAAGTAATTAGCCGTATGTCTCTGGATGAGAAAAAGTCCTACGCCACAGCACTTCTTCGTTGCAGTACCAACAAAAGATATGTTTATACATACCAGCTCGCCTTTGGCGGTGTCGGTGTGTCATCAAGAGTAAAGCATATCTTTGGCTACAAAAAAGCCACAACATGGCTGGTTTTGATTCTGTCGGTTTTGACTTTGGGTCTGGTTAGTTGCTTCTTTACAAGCTCTGCCGAAAAGGGCTCTGACGAGGCTGAAATAGAGATTTCGACAGACAAAATTCCTCGCGTGGATTTCAAGGATTCCTACGCTGAGATTGGCGAAGCTTCTGCAAATAATAGCGGGGAAGAGAGTAGCAAGGTTGTCGTGGACGGAGTTATTGTAGAGTCCAATGAAGTAAAGGTTCAGTTCGAGGAAGCCGCAAGTGCACAGGACCCTGGCAGTTCAGAAAGCGCAGAGGTTGTCGCTTCCGGTGATCAGGCTGATGCCCCGGTTTCTGTTGAATGGAGTAACGGTAAGATCAGAATTATGCGTGGATCGGAAGAAATCGCTTTCCTGACCAAGCAGCAGATCAAGCAGTATTACATGGCTGAAGGATATACTGAGGCTGAATTGTCTGATATAGAAAAGATTTTTGCAAGAGACGACGTAATAATTGATGACAGTTCCGACGGTCTTGTTATAGAAGAGGATGGTTCTGAAATGAACATCAGATTCCAGCTGTCCGGAAAAGAATGGCGTTCTGTTACCCTTGGTTACATCGATCTTCATTTGTCCAAAAATGATGACGGAAGCTGGAATGATAAGCCGGAGTTTGTTTTGGATTATTGATTTTTGATGTATTAAACCTCATACAATATATGAATAAAATCGATGCCACTGCAGTGAAATCGCAGTGGCATCGATTTTTTGTGTGATAAAAAATATATAAAATTTTATAAATAGTTTATGTGACGGTTTTTTGAAACAAAAATATGTATTATTATAAAATAAGGTGAGTTTAACAATTCATAATTATGGAGGGGAAAATGCATAAAGTACAGTCTGAACACGTAAAAATCGCGAATTTGGAATCAGCACTTGAAAGCGCGTATGGGACAGTTGATTCCTACATTGCTGAGACGGGTATTAAGGACAAGAGTGCCCTTCGTCTCAGACTTCTTTCAGAAGAGGTTCTAAGACTTGCAAAGTCCATCATTGGATACGGAATCATTGAATTTTGGTTGGAGGGAGATGCAAGAGTTTCAAGAATTTTCCTAAAGGCCGAGAATCATCTTGACAGGGATAAGCAAAAAGAGCTTTTGTCAGTGTCATCAACGGGTGAAAATGTAAGCGAAAAGGGCTTTTTCGGACAGCTCTTATCAGCTTTCATGATCGAATCACCCAGAAATTCAAATTGGTCCTTAAAGGAATATGAGGACGATCTCAGAAAAAAGAAGGAAACTGACAAGTTTTCTCAGGAAGCCTGGGATGATCTTGAGAGATCCATCGTTGCTAATCTGGCAGATGATATCGAAGTTGGTATCGATAAAAATACAATTCAGATGGTTGTTACAAAGGATTTCTCAGAGGCTCTTAATACCATAGGTTCAAAGCCTGCGGAGATCGTCAGCGGAATAACTATTATCGAGAGCAGCAAGCTCGACGAGGAAAGAGTTTATAGCAGAGGTGACGAGCTTGTAAGTGAGCTAGAGGTTTCACCGAAGGATGAAACCAGACTTAAACTCATTTATGAGGAGACAGTCGGAATGCTGAAGGCCATGACAACTGAATATAAGGCTGAGATATGGTTTGAAAGATATAAAAAGGAGTGCTGTCTTAAGCTTACTGCCAAGACCAACATGAGTGCTCCCGCAAAGAAAGAGCTTATCGATGTTTCAACCGATAAGAGCAACAGCGCTGTTAAGGGCGTAATGGGTAAGATCGGTGATATTATCGAAAACGGTATATTGCATTATACCGAGGTTATGAAGCTTTCTCAGGAGTATAACGGAACGCCCGTGGGCTACGGAACACTTGGTGTTTACGGTGCTATGGATGGAATAGATCCTGCAGTTATGTGGTCATTATCTGATTACAGAGAAGCGCTTCCTGAAGTTGATGTGGAGAAGGAAGCTATCAAACAGGCGACCGATGAGCTTGAAAAGTCTATTGTTGGAAGTCTTGCAAAGGATGTTCTTGTAGGCGTTAAGGGCAACAGAGTAGATATGACCATAGTGTACGAGCTTAGAGGTTGAGACAGACCCTTTAAAGTAAGTGAGACATAATTTTTTACCAGGAGGATAGAAAATGACAATAAATAAGACAGCAAATGGAAGCGAATTACTTATATCTGTGGCAGGGAGACTGGATACAACCACATCACCGCAGCTTGATGATGAGCTCAAGTCCCTTGGTGGTGTAGAAAAACTTGTTTTTGACTTTAAAGAGCTTGAATATATTTCATCTGCAGGCTTAAGAGTTCTGCTTTCAGCACAGAAGCTTATGAATAAGCAGGGCAGCATGGTTATAAAAAATGTAAATGAGACCATAAATGAGATTTTTGAGGTAACAGGTTTTGTAGATATTCTTACTATCGAGTAAGGTTAAGGTAGCGGGCGGAAATCGCCCGCTATTTAGGAAAAGGCGGATCCCTATGATTTTGGAAATGATTTTATATTATTGGCCAAGAGTTGTAGATACCTTCAGAGAAAGCTTTGATAAGATTCTGGAGATTCAACAGAAATATGCGGACTAAGAAAATTGCATAATTTATGAAAACAGCTCCCGCGGTATTTTTCAAAATTCCGTGGGATTTTTTTGCTCAAAACTCTTTACAGTCCTCTGTATTTTTTTGAAAGATACAGGGATAGCAGGAAAAGGCCGATGGTCTCTGTTGCGTGGTAAATAAGGGATGTCCATACGATGCCCACTGAACGGCCCATAAGATTTACCGTTTGCATCTGTAAGACCCCAAAGGCCAACATGAACAAAAGCAGAATGATGAGGGACGCTACTCTAAGGTAGGGATCACTTAAGAAAATACCGGTCATTACGACTCCAAGCAGTATGGCGCAAAGCATCTCTATGTATTTAAAGCCGTGGGTCATGTTGTAGAGCATGACAAATGTACCGTCGGTAAGACCGTCACCCACAGACAGTGCCGACATCAGAGCGCTGATGAAACGTCTGTAGGTAATAGATGTAAAAACATAGACCAGCTCCGAACCCACGAAAATAACGGTCCATAGCTGCAAAAGCCTGCTCACGGAGGATCCGGAGAGAGAGGCTATTTTATCGTTTATAAACTCCTTCTGAAGAAGACCCATTTTCTTCCTGTCTTCCGCGGGAACAAGACTCATGTAGTGATCAAGTTTTTTCCATGCAAAAAAGAATACCAGAGTGGCAAGGATAATCTGAACGCCTGAGTTGATAAGCTGCAACCTCCAGAGTACTGTATCCAGCATATCGGGGCTGAGGGAATTCTGTTTCTGAATGAAGAAACGCAGACCTGCCTCGCAAAGGGCAGCTATTATTTTTATGATTGCAACAAGCATTATGGAATTAGATAAAATATGTTTCTTGGCATTTGTATACATATTTCCACCAGATGTTGTATTATAAAAAGGATTGCTTTATATAATCTTATCATATTTTATATAATCAATGATTAGTTTTTGGGACGGGGAGATACTATCTTAATGAGTGAAAATCAGGCAAAAGAAGGCAAGAGAAGATCTATCTTGGAGAAGACAAAGTTTTCCATCGTGAAAACATCGGTAATCCTTGGCATCATGGCTCTTTTTGTTTCTCTTACTTTTTACGCAATGTCGCTGACAAAGCAGTATATAAGAGTCGCTGACGGCACAGCAAAGCAGACAAAAATGTCGATAATCCACACCACCGATATAGTCAATTTTTCAAAGCAGGTCATGGATATCTACAACAGTCTGTCTGAGGAAGAAAAGCTTATGAACGGGACAGATGAATATCATAAGTTTTTTTCAAAGGTGGATAAAAGGCAGGGCGGAACCTATGATTTCATGGTGCATTTGCTGGATTCTATTTGCAAATATCATGATATCTATGATGTTTACATCGCAATGTATGACCCTGAAAATAACAGGATCGTATATATCGTTGATTCCGACGATGTTCCTTCAGAAAGGCTCTATCCCGGTGAGTGGGAAGATGTAAATCACGAAGGCTTGATAAGATTTTTAAGCGGAGGAAAGAGTACAATCCTCACGGATATCGAGCTTACTGAAAAATATGGTCTTCTTTGCACTGTTGCTGAGCCAATAGAGGACGATGACGGAAATACATGTGCCTTTGTCCTCGTGGATATTTCTATTCATGATATCGTGACGGGAATGGCAGAGTTTTCCTTTAGACTGATTCTTGTAATCATTGCGGTAACCATACTGATTTCATTGCTTCAGACCAAGCGTATGAGGGAGGATCTGGTTGAACCCATAAAAAAGATCGAGAGAGCCTCTGCAAACTATGTAAAGAGCAGGCACGACGGCGCTTCAAATAATGAGCTTTTTTCAGCCCTTGAAATACATACAGGGGATGAGATTGAGGATCTAAGCAAGACCATGATTCAGATGGAGAAGGAAATCTCCGAATATGAGGAAAACCTTAAGGGAATCACTGCTGAAAAAGAGCGCATTGTCACTGAGCTTTCGCTGGCAACGAAAATTCAGGCGTCAATGCTGCCAAGCACTTTTCCGCCTTTCCCTGACAGGCATGAGATCGATATTTTTGCAATGATGGATCCGGCAAGAGAGGTTGGAGGAGATTACTACGACTTTTTCTTTATTGATGATGATCATTTGTGCGTGCTTATTGCGGATGTTTCCGGAAAGGGAATTCCTGCGGCGCTGTTTATGATGATAGCAAAGGTTATCATGCAGAGCTGCGCAATGCTTGGACGATCAGCTGCAGAGATTATGGAAAAGACCAATGAGGCCCTTTGCACAAACAATAAGCTTGGAATGTTTGTCACATCATGGCTTGGAATCCTTGAGATTTCCACCGGAAAAATGACCTGCGCTAATGCCGGACACGAGTATCCCGCGATAATGCGAAAGGGTGGTAAATTCGAGCTTTTCAAGGATAAGCACGGCTTTGTTATAGGAGGTCTGGAGGAGTCCAAATATAAGGAATACGAGCTGGAGCTTTTCCCCGGCGATAAGATTTTCCTCTATACAGACGGCGTTCCGGAGGCTGAGAATTCGGAACAGGAAATGTACGGAACAGGTCGTATGGTGGATGCGCTAAACCTTGAGCCTTTCGCATCACCGGCCAGGGTCCTCGAAAATGTTCGCTCAGATATCGATAAATTCGTTAATGATGCAGAGCAGTTCGACGATCTGACCATGCTGTGCATGGAATACCGCGGAAAATAGCGGGTAAAAAATATATTTTTGTAGGAGATAAAATGAATTTAAAATCATTACCGATTGGACAGTCGGCAGTTATAAAAACCGTAGGAGGAAGCGGTGCACTCAGACAGCACTTTCTTGATATGGGAGTGATTCCCGGAGCGGAAGTGACGGTTATTAAGCTTGCGCCCATGGGCGATCCCATGGAACTGCAGATTCACGGCTATGAGCTTACGCTTCGCCTTGCTGATGCGGAAAAAATCGAGATTGAGACAATTTCCGAGAGAACCAACAAACACGAGAGAATCACTAAGATTGAGAACTCGGAGCACCCGGGTCTTGGTGAGGATGGCAGATATCACGCCCCCGGTGAAGGCGAAAAGCTTCCTGAGGGAACAGTTTTAACCTTCGCTCTGGTGGGAAATCAGAACTGCGGAAAGACCACACTTTTCAATCAGCTGACAGGTTCTAATCAGCACGTTGGTAATTTTCCCGGAGTTACGGTGGACAGAAAGGATGGACCTATTAAAGAGCATCCTAATACCCTTGTAACCGATCTTCCGGGCATTTATTCAATGTCTCCCTACAGCAGTGAGGAGATTGTATCCAGAAATTTTGTACTTTCAGAGCATCCTAAGGCAATAATCAATATCGTGGATGCCATGAACATAGAGAGAAACCTGTATCTCACCATGCAGCTTCTTGAGATGGATATTCCCATGGTAGTTGCGCTTAATATGATGGATGAGGTTAAAGGAAATAACGGCTCCATTGACATTAACAGAATGGAGCAGCTGCTTGGGGTACCTGTTGTACCTATTTCTGCAGCGAAAAATGAAGGTGTTGCGGAGCTTATAAGGCACGCCATCCATATTGCGGATTATCAGGAGAGACCTGTTAAGCAGGATTTTTGCCAGAAAACAGATCACGGCGGAGCGATTCACCGTGCCATACATACCGTTGAAAACATCATAGAGGATCACGCAGAGAGAGCGGGACTTCCCATCAGATTTGCCACCACCAAGGCGATAGAGGGCGATTCTCTGATTTATAAGCAGCTTGATCTAGATGAAAATGAGCTTGAGATGATTGAGCACACCATTGTTCAGATGGAAAAAGAGAGCGGAATGGACAGAAGCGCTGCAATTGCGGATATGCGCTATGATTTCATTGAACGCGTTTGCGAGCAGACTGTGGTTAAGCCCGGTGAGAGCAAGGAGAGAATCCGTTCCGAGAAAATAGATAAGATATGTACCGGAAAATGGACAGCTATTCCCTGCTTTGTACTTATCATGACACTGGTATTTTATCTGACCTTCAATGTAGTAGGCCCGTTTTTGCAGGATATCATCGCCGCCGGGGTTGAAGCTTTGCAGGATAAGGTTGATGCCTGGATGACTTTTGCAGGCGTTAATGAGGCCATAAAGGCACTTGTTATAAAGGGTATATTTGAGGGCGTCGGAAGTGTTTTAAGCTTCCTTCCCATCGTAGTTACATTGTTCTTTTTCCTGTCACTTATGGAAGACAGCGGATATGTGGCAAGAGTTGCCTTTTTCATGGATAAGCTTCTAAGACGAATAGGTCTGTCAGGCAGAAGTATTGTGCCTTTGCTGATCGGCTTTGGCTGTACTGTGCCGGCTGTTATGGCCACAAGAACCCTTCCTTCAAGACGAGACAGAAGGATGACCATACTTCTGACACCTTTCATGAGCTGCACTGCGAAGCTGCCGATCTATGCGTTTTTTGTAAGTGCATTTTTCCCGGGAAGAGGCGGATTTATCATTACAGGTCTGTACTTCCTTGGAATTATCGTGGGTATTTTGATTGCTCTTATCTATAAAAATACGTTGTTTAAGGGCGAAGCGGTGCCTTTCGTAATGGAGCTTCCTAATTACCGCATGCCCGGCGTCAGAAACGTGCTTCAGCTTTTGTGGGAGAAGGCAAAGGATTTTATCACCAGAGCCTTCAGCATCATTTTCCTTGCAACAATTGCAGTGTGGTTCCTGCAGAGCTTTGACCTGCACCTTAATTATATAACCGACTCATCAAGCAGTATTATGGCAAAAATAGCAGGTGTTTTGGTTCCGCTTTTCGTGCCTCTTGGGCTTGGAGACTGGAGGGTTGTAACCTCCCTTATCAGCGGATTTATCGCCAAGGAAAGCGTTATCACCACCATGGGTGTCCTCTTTGAGGACGGCGTGGAAGCTGCCCTTACCACCACCGCAGCTGCAACCTTGCTTGTATTCTCCCTGCTTTACACACCCTGTGTAGCAGCCATCGCCTCAATAAGACGGGAACTTGGCTCAAAATATGCCATCAGCGTCGTTGTGTGGCAGTGCATCATAGCCTGGATCGCCGCCTTTATCGTGAAGCTGGTTGCATGATGTAAATTTGGAAACTCCCATGCCGGTATGAATATAAGAAGCCTGGGGCCCAGCGGATTATTCCGAAAAGCTCCGGCTCCGATCCGAAGGGGCAGGCAGTATTTCCTTCCTCTGACGAAATTCCGAAATCTTCAGCAGGTTATATGTGTGATTTTGCAACATGTCTGAGTACATTTCCACTTGATAGCACAGCCCCCTGAAGTTATTTCTTGTCTCGTTATCTTCGCGAGATTATTCTAATGCCCATGCATCCATCGTTTATGGCGCGCTCTCGAAATAAACTCACAAGGGCTTCAATTCATATAGAATATGAAGCAATCTAATACTAAGAAGCCCTTGTTCAAACAATTTCTTCGCGCGCACAATAGATGCTTATGGGCATAAGAATAATCATCACTCAGCTATAGAGACAAGAAATGACTTCAGGGGGCTTTTTGCTATCTTTCGGAAATGTGCGAGTTTTGCAAAAATCACACATGTTTATAACCTGCGGAATATTTCGGAATGTCCTGAGTCATGGAAGGAAACCCTGCCTGCCCATCTGGATCGGAGCCGGAGCTTTTCGGGCTACACATCCGCTGGGGCCCAGGCTTCTACATCATACCGGCATGGGAGTTTCCAATTTAAATATGATACAGCAGGCGCTTGGAGTAGGTGTTGCGGTAGGCACTGGGGGTTAATCCCGTAACGCGCTTGAAGGTACGGGAGAAGTTGTGCATGTCGGAAAAGCCCACTTCTGAGGCTATTTCTGTAATGGTTCTGTCACTGTCAGTCAGGTAAAAGCTGGCAGTTTCTATTTTTGTAGATGTTATAAATTGTTTGAGGGAGATGCCTCTGACCTCACTGAAAAGGTGTGAGAGGTACTTTGGGCTGTAGCCAAAGGCGTCTGCAATATCTGTAGTCTTTAAATTCTTGGAGATATTTCGTCTAATATAGTCTGTGATATCTGAATAGATTTGTTTGTTGCCGATGGAGTCAGTATCCGTGGGAAGTTCTATGGATAGCTGCCCGTAAAGTTCTGTTATAAGGGCGGTTATCTCGGCATTTAGTGAGATATCGGGGTAATTGTTCCTCTCCATATCCTGAAGCTGTTTCATTTTCACTATCATCCTTTGGGGACTGGGAACAGCAGCGGCCTGAGGAATCATGAAGCAGCCTGCTCTTTCATAGGTGATCTGCTCACCTGGGCGGATTCTTGCTGGAATATGCCCCAAATCGACAGTGAAATGCAACCAATAAAAGGAACAATAGGCTTTTTTTAGTCCCTTACGTACAGAATCACTGGGAGGGAGAATCAGATATTCTCCGGTCATAACCGTGAAATCTTCATCCATATATCTCAGGTACAGAGTTCCTTCTGTGACCACTATCAGCTCATAATCAAATTCAAGAGGAAGTACCTCGTGTTTCCAGTTTTCAGAAAGAGCCTGAAATTTCCCTGATCGTAGATAGCGAAAAAGTTGTTCCTTGGGGAAAACCATCAGTTTATTTTCAGGTTTAAATGATTTTTTGTTAGACATATTGACACCTTTTGTAGAAAAATGATACTTGCAACAACTAAATTAACACTAAAATGTATTGCAAATACAATTATAAGCAGTTTATATGCTGTTTTACAATACAATCCTAAATGACACATATTCTATCCTTGTACCATTCTAATCCCATCCTCAAAATGATAATCTTAGACACAGAGTGAGATAAAACTTTGTATGCCGCCCAATACGAATTAGAAATATCAGGCGCATTTTTGCAGTAATAGAAATAAACATAAGGATGGGAGATTTTCAATGGAAAAAATGTACTACGCATCAAAACTTGCAGACGTTAGTGTGAAGGACAGATATTTGGATGAAGCTTTTCATCTTGAAGTAAAGAATTTGCTTTTGTTGGATCCGGACAGGCTCCTTGCGGGCTTTCGTGAGACTGCGGGACTGATAAAGGGAATGGATGACGATGGCTGCATCGCCCTTATGAAGGGGAAAAAGCGCTACGGCGGAATGTGGGAGGATGGACTTATCGGAGGACATACTCTTGGACACTATATTACAGCACTGGCACAGGCTGTGGTTAATCCTGCACTTTCTGCTTCTGAGAAAAAGGATGTGGCTGACAGATTGACCTATATTTTAGTGGCACTTAGGCAGTGTCAGGAGCTTGTAAAGGGTACAAAGGGCGAAGGCTTTTTGTTTGGCGCAGCCTTTCCTTCAAAGGAATTCAGGGACAATCCGTTCCTGCAGTTCGATAATGTGGAGCATGGACTTCAGGAGCTTTTCACACAGGCGTGGGTGCCGTGGTATACGATGCACAAGATTTTAACCGGCATAAATGCATCCTTTAAGATAGCAGGAGATCCTCTTGCGTTGGAAATCGCAAATGACCTTGGAATTTGGATCGCAAAAAGGACAGAGAGCTGGTCTGAGGAGGTAAACAGGACCGTTCTCAGCATAGAATACGGTGGAATGAATGACTGTCTTTACGAGCTTTATCAGATAAACCGTGATCTTAAGGAGAGCGGCAGCACGCTGTATCACCCTGAGTTTGAGAGGTTTGCTGAGGCGGCACACCGCTTTGATGATGAAGAGCTTTTCGAGAAGGTTTTATCAGGAAAAGAAAACATTTTTAATAACGTTCATGCCAATACCACTATTCCTAAATTTATAGGCGCTCTTGCAAGATATGAGACCTTCCATGAGGAGACAAGGTACCTTGAGTACGCCGAGGAATTTTTCAATCTTGTTGTAAACAAGCACACCTATGTAACAGGCGGAAACAGTGAAAATGAGCATTTTGGCGAGGACAATGTGCTCGATGCAGAGAGAACCAATGTAAACAACGAGACCTGCAACACTCACAACATGCTTAAGTTCGCAAGACGTCTCTATGAGCAGACTGGGAAAAAGAAATATCTTGATTATGCAGACAGAACCTTTGTAAATGCGATCATGCCTTCTCAGAATCATGAGACCGGCTTTACTACTTATTTTCAGGCAATGGCAACGGGCTATCAGAAGGTGTTTAACAACCTTGACGGCAATTTCTGGTGCTGCACGGGAACAGGCTATGAGAATTTCACAAAGCTTCAGGACGGCGTATTTTTCACGGATAAGGAAAAGCTGGTGGTTGCTCTTTATATGGCGGCTGAGCTTAAAACAGAGGATTATTCTGTAGCTATGGATTGCGATTTTAATGCCTCTGACGAAGTGAAAATCGCCATGACTCCTGAAGAGGGCAAGAGCCTCACTAAGGATCTGTATCTTGCCATTCCCACATGGGTTCAGGGGAAGTTGACTGTTAAATTAGGCGGCGATGAGTATGCTGCTGCGGAAAAGGACGGTTTTCTTGTAATTCCTAAGGATGAGCTTTCCGGTGGCTGCGAGATAGAGATCAAATTACCCATGGGAATTACCTGCCACAACCTGCAGGACGGCAAGGACACCTACGCATTTATGTATGGCCCATACGTGCTTTCTGCAAGGCTTGGCACAGCAAAAATGATGACCAAATCCCACGGAGTTGCTGTGAGCGTTGCCTGTGAGAAGGCAGTGGACTCTGACGAAATTAAAATAGATAGTGAAAAGAGTGTGGATGCTTTTATCGGCAATATCGATAAATATCTTGTAAAGCGAGATGGCGAGATGGAATTTGACCTGTTAGGAACAGATAAAAAGCTGGTTTTCACAACTCACTATAATCAGTACAAAGAAAGTTATGGAATTTATTGGACATTTGTTGGACAGAGGCGATTATAATGCAAAATGTAAATTAAAAATTTCTTTTGTGAGGGAGAGAATAACAATGAAAAAGATCACATTTAAAAACGGTATTATAATCACCTTGGCTACAATGATGGCTATGGCAGCAATGACAGGCTGCTCAAAAAATGTTGCAGAGGACGAGGGTATTGCAAATGAGATAGCAGATGAGGAAACTCCTCTTGCTTCTGCAGAAGAGGTTGTTTCAGAAGTTTCCGCTGCACCTTATTTTTCTAAGGGCGTATATGTGAACTACGCTAAGGATGCAGAGAATCCGCCTAAGACCTATTTCTATGTTTTCAGTGATGATTCATATGGTTATACAGCAGACGGTGAGAACGACGACATTGGCGTTCCCTTTGATATTACACAGACTGACGGACAGGTAGAGTTTTCCTTCGGCGGCGCAGAGGAATCAAAGGATGTTCTTGTAATAACAGGTGCTGAGAACGGCATGGTATATGGATGCTTTGAGGATGTTCCTGATCGTGAGCTGGTATTCGAGCCTGTAGCAGATGCTGATCCCGAGAATTTCAGTGCTGTTAATTATCTGAGTTCTATGACCGGCGGAGATAATGTTTACAGAGATGCAAACGGATGGAGCGTGCATTACAATCCTTCATGCATCACAGTTAATCAGGGTGGCCCTGTAACAACTTTCGTTTACACAGGTGACTGCGCAGGAACATGTATGATAACTGCTACATACGATGTTGATAAGGATGCAAAGACAGCGGCAGAGGATCTTGCTGCTTCCTATGGCGATCAGGCAATGGTTTCAGATTGCGTATTTCCCGGAACAGAGGATGTTGAAGGCTTCTATGTAGATGCAGTTCCCGGACAGACAGGCCCCGGCCTCTATGCTTCTGCTTTTGTAAGAGAGTATATGGGTGGATACCTTATATTCGAGTTTACGCAGCATGTAGCAGGAGATGATGAGATGGATATGGCTGTATCTGACAATCTCTCAGCAATCATTGATTCACTTTCATTTGAATAATATCAAATACCAAACGGTGATGTGATAAATCCCTTAAGCAGATATCTGCTTAGGGGATTTTTAATGTCATAAAATATTTTTCCAGGCTGCATAATGTTTGCCCTAACTTTACTACTTTACTATAATATTCATGAGAAAAATCAGTGAAACAAAAGCTTAGGAAAGCAAACATAGAGATTGTAAAAACAAATGAAAACAAACGTAAAACTGATTACACTTGAAAATGTCACAAAAAAATACGGCGGCGAAACCATAATTGACAGTGTTTCGCACACCTTTTACAAGGGAGAATCCATCGCGTTTTGTGGGCATAATGGATGTGGGAAGAGCACGATGCTTAAGCTTATCTCAGGTATTATTCCGATTAGCAGTGGGAAGCTGCAGTACCATGAAAAACTGCGATTTTCCTACGTCCCTGAGAAATTTGCAGGTATGGAGATTGAGATGATCGACTATCTTCGCGGTGTGGAGCGGATGGAAGGGGTGGATCCTTCTGTGACGGATGGGCTGATAGAGGATTTCTTTCTGGAGTCCATGATTCACACGAGAATGGACAAGCTTTCCAAGGGGAGTCTACAAAAAGTCGGCGTAATTCAGGCGCTAATGGCGCCGCATCAGGTCATCCTGCTTGATGAACCACTTTCCGGTCAGGATGCTGATTCTCAGAAGGTTTTCCTGGATAAGATGAATGAGCTTCGAGGTCAGGGGGTCACGATTTTCATGGCCTGTCATGAGGAGAAGCTGATAGATGCACTTTCCGACAGGGTTTACACCATTGAGAAGGGTATGCTTTTGGAGATGGATGGGAGATAGCAGGCAGTGAAAAATACACTTGAATTATTCACACTACGACGAAAAATCTTACAAAAAGGGCAGGTACTGATAGTACCTGTGGTTGCAACTGCACTTTTTATAGGATTCATGTATTCCATGGCTCCTATCGGTGTTACCGGCAGTTTTTTGTTGTCAGCTGCATTCCTGTATTTTGTTTGCGTGTTCATATCCATGACTTTGAACGGGAAAGAGAATGATGTGTTTGAAGAAACGCTGATGATGCACTGCGATTCACCCCTTAATTACTATGCTTCCAGGGAGATGCTGCTGATCACGCAGTGTTTTGGATATACGCTCATCTTGACGGTGTTTCCTTCGGTGCTGTATTTGCTTAGAGGTTCCATGTTTATCAGACCCATAGGAATAAAAGATGTTATTCTGGGTGGCCTGTATATTTTTTTAAGCGGGCTATGCGGCATGGCGACCGGAGATTTCTTCCATCCGCGATTTTTACAGAGGAGAAAAGACGGAATACTGGGCGCACTCACGGTTTCAGTTCTTACGATATGTAAAGAAGGACTGATAGAGCACTTCATGCCTTTGGTGGCTTTGAATTTTGTACTTCCGCCTTTTCTCGATGGGTTTAAGTTGGTTGGCAGCTCGGATATCTTCGAACTACGTGGAATGGTGCTGATTTATCTGCACATGGTAATTTATACTGTGGTTGTGACGTGCCTTAAAGTCTGGGTGCTTGAAAAGAAAAAATTCAGGTATTGATGAGCCACCAAATGCATTATTCCTGATTCATCTCATGAATATAAATGTATAACTGAATCAGGCCCCGCAAGGTATAAGCGCCTTGCAGGGCCTGTTGTTACTGTATATTATTTTAGACCAAAAACCTCAATTTTTACTGTCTTACTTACACCGCTTCCGTCAGTGGCCGTGGCAGTTACTTCGATTTCTGAGGAGTCTGTATAAGCATGAAGTAAACCATTTTCTTCCATGGCATAATTACCATTAGACTCAGCTATTTCCTGATCAGAATATTTGCAGCTCCACTTTACTTTCTGACTTGCATTAGCCGGTAGTACTTTTGCGTATAGTTGTAATTCCCGAGATTCGTAAACCCAAAATTCTCCTGTTTCAGATGTTATTTCGATAGAGGTCGCAAGAGTGGGCACTTTAATCTGAAGAATAGCCTGCTTGTTGGAACCGTCAGTTGATTTAACGGTTACAGTGGTTTCTCCTTCTGCAATAGCAGTAACAAGACCGTTGGCATCAACTGTGGCAATGGCTTCATTTGCACTCTCATAGGTGCAGGTCTTGTTGGATGCATTAGCAGGAGCAACTGGAATTTTGAGGTTCATTTTTGCTTAATTTTAACGGAATGAATTTGCTCGAAATTCGCCTTAATATGCTTATCAAAATGAGATAAAATACATAGTAGACGCTACTAAATCACTGAGGAACAATAATTGAAACAAAGAGCTTATGTGGCAATAGATTTAAAGTCCTTCTATGCATCCGTCGAATGCATGGATATAAGCCGCGACCCGCTGACCACGAACCTTGTGGTGGCGGACAGAAGCAGGACCGAGAAGACCATATGCCTTGCTGTATCGCCGTCCCTGAAAAAATGGGGAATACCGGGGAGAGCAAGGCTTTTTGAGGTGGAACAAAAGCTAAAAGAAGTAAACAGAGATAGACTTAGAAAGGCACCAGGCGGTGTTTTTACAGGTGAATCCGATGATGACGAGGAGCTCTCTAAAAATCCATCACTCAAAATCGGATACATCGCCGCAACGCCCAGAATGGCCAGATACATGGAACTCAGTACCAGAATCTACAAGTGCTATCTCAAATATATCGCTCCTGAGGATATTCATGTTTACTCAATCGACGAGGTTTTCATGGATGTGACGAACTACCTTGGGACCTACAACATGACCCCCAGGGAGCTGGCATCAACCATGATAGAGGAGATTAGGAAAAACACGGGAATTACAGCGACTGCAGGCATCGGAACCAACCTTTACCTGTGCAAGGTTGCCATGGATATAGTTGCTAAGCATGTAGAACCCGACGAAAAGGGCGTGCGCATAGCAGAGCTTGATGAGATCAGCTACAGGAAAAAGCTCTGGGAGCACAAGCCCCTTACTGATTTTTGGCGGGTTGGAAGAGGATATGTGAAAAAGCTCACAGCCCTCGGCCTTGAAACCATGGGAGATATAGCAAGATGCAGCCTTGGCGGCGACAGGGATTTTTACAATGAAGAGCTTTTGTACAAGACCTTCGGCATAAATGCAGAACTTTTGATTGACCATGCCTGGGGTTACGAGCCCTGCACCATGGAGATGATTAAGGCCTACAAGCCTGAAAACAACAGCCTCAGTCAGGGACAGGTCCTCCACCACCCCTACACCTATGACAAAGCAAGGATAATCGTCAGAGAGATGGCGGATGCGCTGGCATTCCAGCTTCTTGGCGAGCACAAGGTGACAGACCAGATAGTATTGACCGTTGGCTACGACAGGGAGAGCCTCGATAATCCGGAAATTGCCCGCAAATACAAGGGTAATATCAAGAAGGATTACTACGGAAGAGCAGTCCCGGAGCATGCCCACGGAAGCAGGAATCTTGAAGAATTCACCTGCCTTGGCAGCCACATAATAGATGCAGCGCTTTCTATTTTTGATGAAAAGGTTGACCCTGATCTTCTTATCAGGCGTGTGAATATTGCCGCCATCCACGTGCTTGACGAAGAGGATGCGGTAAAGCTTGAGAGCGAATCCTTCGAACAGCTTTCGCTCTTTGAGGACATCAACCAGAAGGAAGAGAAAAAGCAGCTGGAAAAGATTCTTAACGACAAAGAAAGGGCCCTTCAGGAAGCAGCTCTGGAGATAAAAAAGCGCTTTGGCAATAACGCCATAGTAAAGGGGACCTCCATGCAGGAAGGAGCAACAGGCCTCGACAGAGGACGACAGATAGGCGGCCACAAGGCCTGAGTACGAAAAATGGGAAAATACGACGACATCATCAATCTTGAAAGACCAATATCGAAAAATCACAGGCCCATGGCTCTGGAAAACAGGGCTGCACAGTTCATGCCCTTCGCTGCCCTTACGGGCTACGATGATGCGGTGGAGGAGACAGGGCGCCTTACCGCAGACAAAATCGAGCTGACAGAGGAGCGAATCCGTGAGCTCGATGAGAAGCTGTCTGAATTAGGGGCAAAACTCCAGAACGGACCTGTGAAGATGTTTGTCACTTACTTTGTCCCCGATCTCTATAAATCCGGCGGAGAGTATGTGACAAGCGAAGTTACTGTACGAAAGATCGATTCATACAAAAAATGCCTTATCCTTACGGATAAGTCCGAGATTTTCATACATGATATTTATGATCTGTGGGAGTGATTCCAGGCAAAATCAGTCATGCATAGTTTATATATATTTTAGAAAAGTAATAATCGAAAAATGATAAAATAATATTACGTTGTAGCATAAAGGAGTTTAGAATAGTGCGATAAAACGGAGATTTTTTATATGGGAAAATCAAATGAAGACATAATTTCTATACCTGAGAAAATAGCTACTATTGCGAAAGAAAAGCCAGATGATAGCGCTATTATTGCCTCCGACAGAATTCTTACATTCAGGAATCTGGATGAGATGAGCAATAAGGCGGCGTATGCAATTATATCAATGTGCCCGGATTTGAAGGAAGAATCTGCCATAGGTCTTCTTTTGGATAGAAAATCATATGTTTTTCCTTTGGAGATTGGAATTGTGAGGGCAGGCTTTGCATACATTCCAATGACAGATGAATATCCTGAGGATAGAATCAACTACTGCATGGAGAATGCAGATAGCACACTCCTTATAACGACCAAAGAAATTCTTAATAAAAAAAGCGGGCTTGATACCGATAAATATAGGGTATTGCTGGTCGAAGAAGTGCTTTCCTATGAAGGGGAAGCTATGCCTCTGCCTGAAATAAGAATGGGCAGGCTTTCTCATATTTTCTACACTTCCGGGTCAACGGGGATTCCTAAGGGTGTCCGAAATACTGTATTGGCAGATTCAAAGATAGTTACTGTAACGGAAGACGATTATCCATTCTTTGAATTCTTTAAAGAGCCTAAAATATGCCTTGCCGTAACCCAGATATCTTTTGTGGCATCTTTGATTGATTATCAGGTTCTATATAGCGGTGGTTGCATTGTTTTTGCAGAGGAAAAAGACTATAAGGATATGACTCTGCTTATCAATAAGATGCTTGATCACCAGGTTCAATGTTTCTTTGCGACTCCATCATTTGTA
Source organism: Butyrivibrio sp. WCD3002 (assembly GCF_000424265.1). Lineage (GTDB taxonomy): Bacteria > Bacillota > Clostridia > Lachnospirales > Lachnospiraceae > Butyrivibrio. The sequence goes on along the minus strand of NZ_AUJO01000006.1, from coordinate 148,884 downwards.
AACAATCTTCTTTTAATAAAACAATCAAGACCGGCACTGGCTATTCTTGATTGTTTGGTTTTGGTGGGAGAAAAACTTGATTCCACTATTCTTGATCCTATATTTAAAATCAATCCTTGGCTGCACATTGTTAATGCCTATGGAATGACAGAATCCAATTCCTCTATTTTCAGCAAACTGATAGTAAATGAAGACAGAGAAGTCAACGTTGGTAAGCCTATGCCCATGATGACGATCATAGTTCTTGATGAAGATGGAAATATCGCACAGACAGGTGTTACCGGTGAAATTATCATAAGTGGAGATGCTGTCACTCAGGGATATCAGAAGCTTGAAGAGAAAAGTAAAGAAAGCTTTATTGTGATCGATGGCAAGAAATTTTACAGAACCGGAGATCTTGGCTGTTTTGATGAAAAAGGCGAGGCTCATTTATCCGGCAGAGCCGATGATATGGTTAAGTATCATGGACAGCGAGTTGAACTTGGTGAAATAGAAAGTGTTATCAGGCAATATCCCGGTATTGAGCTATGCAAGGTTCTGATGAAGAACAACGGAATAGAAGATTTTCTGGTGGCATTTTTTACTTCCGTAGAAGAAGTAAGCAACAAAGAAATCATAGAATTCTTAAAGCAGAAGCTCCCTCCCTACATGGTGCCCGGAGTGTTTGTTCATCTCGATGAGATGCCCCTTAATACAAATAAAAAAATAGACAGGATGAAGCTCCTTGAAATGGAAACTGACTTTGGCGGCGGAGATTATGAGGAGCCGGAGACAGAGCTTGAGGCAGTGCTTTGCGGACATTTTGCAGATGTCCTTGGCCTTAAGAAAATAAGCGTGACAGGTGACTTTTTTGACTACGGTGGAACATCACTTTCAGTATCGAGACTCATTTCGGAGCTTGATAAAGGTGGTTACAGCGTATCCTATGGTGATGTTTTTGAAAATTCCACCCCAAGGGCACTGGCTTTCTTTATTGAAAACGCAACCAGTAAAGCTTCCATACCGCCTATGGACAGGGATGAGTATCCTCTGACTAAAACGCAGCTTGGAATATATCTTGAGGGATTAACAGGCGGAAGCAAAGAAACCTACACAACGCAGTATATGATGGAAGCTGATCCTGATATCGATGAGAATCAGCTCATTGCTGCGGTAAATGCACTTTTCGACGCTCATCCTGCCCTTAAATATGTGATAAGGTGCCGGGAAAATGAACTTCCGTATATGGAGATGGTTCCGGACTATAAAATAGAGATTCCGGTATTTGAAGGTGAAAGTAAAAATCGCATTGATTTTATTGGCAGTTACATGCCTGTAGTTAAAGTGCTTGATAATCTGCTGTTTAATTTTGCTGTCTATAAGACTGAAAAATGCTGTTATCTGATATTAAAGTCCCATCTTATTGCATCTGATGGCACGTCACTTAGCCTTATCATTTCCGATCTTAACAGAGCCCTTGGTGGCAAAGAACTGCTGATGGAGGAGTGCTCAATTCAGCAGGTTGGCATGTATGAAGAAGCTCTTATTAAAAACGGAGCTTATGAAAAGGCAAAGGAATATCACAAAAATCTCTTTGCCAAAATGGACAGCATAGATCAGCTTATGGGAGATCTGAACAATCCTCTTACTCCCGGTGTCAGTATGAATTTCAGATATGAGCCCGGAACACTTAAGGCGCAGGAGGTGAAGGAGTTCTGCACCAGGACTCAGGTTTCAGAGAGTGCATTTTTCATGGGAGCAATGGCTCTGCTTCTTGGAAAATATCTTTATGCAGATCAGGTATCCTTCTCAACAGTTTATAACGGCAGATCCGTAAAGGAGATGGATAATACCATCGGAACTCTTATCAAGAGAATTCCTGTTTACGGAGATCTGACAGAGAACCTGACTGTGGCACAGTATCTTTCTGCCATGAGCAGGCAGGTGTTTGCCAACATGAGCAATGATATTTTCTCCTTTGATGAAGTATTAAAAAGCTGCCCTGTAAACGAGGATGTGGAGCTTATTTTCCAGGGAGATCTTTTTACAGATAATATGGGCATGGATGCCGGAAAACAAAGGCTTAAGAGTGACTCATATTTTATGGAACAGTACCATACAGGCATGGTCACAGGCTGCATGTCTATTCAGCTTTTCTCTACAAATGGTCTCTACAACATGACAATAGAATACAGAAATGAGAGATTTTCCGAAAGCTGGATAAACCGTTTTGCCGATCACCTTTTTATCATTGCCGATCAGCTGCTTTCATGTGAGAAAATCGGCGACATCGTTATGATGAATGACGATGACAGGGCTATAATCGAGAAGTTCAACGACAAAAAGATTGAAATGGAGTTTGTTCCTGTCCATAAGCAGATAATGCTTCACGGAAAGAAGACTCCTCAAAAGACGGCTGTAATATGCCAGGGAAAATCCCTTTCCTTTGAAGAGCTTTATCTTTTGGCAAATCAGGGAGCTGAAAAGCTGCTTTCTTACAAGGTTACAAAGGACGTTCCGGTGGGCGTACTTTTAGACAGATCAGTTTATGTTTACGTGGCTGAAAATGCAATCCTAAGCGCCGGAGGAGCCTTTGTTCCCTTTATACCTGAATATCCTGATGACAGAATCGATTTTTGCATGAGGGATGCCGGCATAGGACTTTTGATCACTACAGAGGCTATAAAAAAAGAAAGAGAAGGCCTTCTGGGAAAAGAGTACAGAATACTGACTCTTGAGGAAATATACGGCGTAGCTGATCTGTCAGAGATAAAGGCAGATCAAAGGTATAAGGACTTTGAAGCTTATAGCTCAGAAAAAGAAAATCTTGCTTATTGTATTTACACCTCCGGCTCTACAGGAAGACCCAAAGGTGTAATGATTGAGCACGGAAATATTGCCAATTATGTGCACAAAAATGAGAAATCTGTTGAGATAATGCACTATGCAAAAGATGGAAGAGTGAGTCTTGCTCTTGCTTCCTTCTCCTTTGATGTCTCTGTTGTAGAGGAGTTTGTTCCCCTGTGCAACGGAAATACTGTTGTTATCGCTACTGAGGATGAAATACATAATCCGGACAAGCTGGCAAAGACTATCATCGATAACGACGTTGACGGTATAACCTGTACTCCGACTTACCTTTCAAGCCTTATTTCGATTCCATCGTCAAGAGAAGCAATTAAAAATATCACCTTCTTTGATGTAGGTGCGGAAGCTTTTCCTTTATCGCTCTATGACAAGCTGCGAAGTCTTAGGACAGACAGCGTCATCCTCAATGTATACGGACCCACAGAATGTACCATGGGATGTTCTGCAGATGTTGTGGGGGACACAGGGGCTATTACAATTGGTGAACCCATAGCCAACACTTATTTTTCTATCTTTGATAAGTTTGGAAATGAGCTTCCGGTGGGAATACGAGGAGAGCTTATTATCGGTGGAGACCAGGTAGGAAGAGGATATGTGGGACTCCCTGAAAAAACTAAGGCATCCTTCTTTGAGCATAAGGATTATAAGGCTTATCACAGCGGGGATTTATGTGCCTGGACAGATGAGGGCAAGGTACGAATATTCGGACGAATTGACAATCAGGTTAAGCTGCGCGGATTCAGAATTGAGCTTGATGAGATAGAAAGAGTAATGGCTGAATTTGGGGGAATCAAAGCCGCGGCTACCAAGATTGTAAAAACTTCCTCCGGCGAGTTCCTGACAGGATATTACGTGTGTGAGGATGCACCTGATGAGGATGCATATAAGGATTTCCTCAAGGAAAAACTCCCGGAATACATGGTGCCTCAGGTTATGAAGCAGGTGGAGAGTATGCCGCTTACTGTTAATGGCAAGATTGACAGAAAAGCTCTTCCAGACCCTGATGTTTCAGAATTCAAGGCAGAATATGTTGCGCCGGAAAATGAAATAGAAAGAAGACTTTGCGAGGCATTTGCCAAGGCTCTTATGCTTGATGACAGGATCGGAACGGCAGATGATTTCTTTGAGCTTGGAGGAGATTCACTAAAAGCAATGGCGGTACTGTCGGATGCGACCATAGATGGACTGACTGCGGCTGATATTTTCCAAAAGAGAACACCAAAGGAAATCGCAGAAGCAGTTAATGAAAGAAATGCCCTTGGCAATCCGGATGAGCGTGAAAAGAGGGCAAGGTCTGTTCCTCACATACTTACGCCAATGCAGATAAAGATGATCGATTATCAGCTGTATAATCCCGGATCCTCCATGTGGAGCAATATGCATTTTCTCATAAGACTTGGAAAAGAAATAGATCCGGAAAAGCTTTGTATGGCATTAAAGAAGGCCATAGAGAATCATCCCGGACTCTGCGTTATCTTTGAATATAACGATGATCTGGAGCTTCAGCAAAGATATGCGCCTGAGGTTATGCCCAGTATAGAAATTGAAGATATAGAAGAGGAGGATATAGAAGAACTTAGGAAGACCCTGGTGACGCCTTTTAAAAGAATATTGAAATCCTGTCTTTTCAGGACACGCATCTTTAGGTCCAAAGAGGCTTCCTATCTGTTTTTTGATGTGCATCATCTGCTTATGGATGGAGGTTCTCTTGGGGTTCTGCTTCAGGATATTACTGATGCTTACTATGGCAGAGAGCTTAAGAAGGATTACTACTTTATGCTGCTTGAAAACATGGAAAAAGCCCGCAAGGACGGAACCTATGAAGCGGATAAGAAATATTTTGAAGAGCAGTTTGGACCTGAATCGGAAAAATATCTGATTATACCAAAGCCGGATCATGAGTCCAACAAGAACTCGGCTGCAGGAAGGATAAAGAGACTTAAGTTTAATGCAGAGGAAGTAAAAGCAGCTGAAGAATACTGGGGCGTTACACATTCCTGTATGGCGATTGCCAGTGCTCTTATCGCTTTATCAGAGCATGAAAAAGTAAGTAAGGTTATGAGTAACTGGATATTTAACGACAGGCTGGCTCCGGAGTCTGAAAATGTCGTAGGTCTTTTGATAAAGAATCTGCCTGTAGGAGTTGATATGGATGCCTTCGAGGATTTGCAGGATCTCCTTTTAGAGGTCAAAAGGCAGATTGGTGAAGGAATTGCCCATTCTTCATACGATTACTTTGCGGAAACGGATTCTGCATTTTATTCAGACCCCATGGAGGTTAATCTACAGCTTGGAATAAACGGAGATGAGCTTGATGAGCTTTCTGCGGAGCCTGTTGAATTGGATGATCCATATTCGGCGGCCAGCGCCAGACTCGAGCTTGAGCTTTTGGAAAATGAATATGGTGATGGTGGTTTTGACGCAGAGCTTGAATATGTGAAAGAGATATTTGATGAGGATAATATATATCGTTTCCACGATACTTATGTAAGGATGCTGGAAAAGCTTATAAGTGACGGATCAAGGAAATAGAGCTGTATTTAAGAAAGGCGAGAGGTTCGTTTTATCAACATGGAAAAAATAAAGTTATCGGATCACTTCACGATTTCCAGAATTTTGCTTTTTTCCCTGCCCAGCATCGGTATGGAGATTGTGGACAGTACCTATCAGGTAGTAGATGGTTTTTTTATTTCCAATTATATCGGTGAAAGTGCCTTTGGTGCGGAAAACCTCATTTATCCGCCTCTGCTGATCATTATGAGCCTGGGACTCATGTTCGGAAGTGGTGCCAGCGCTCTTTTATCAAAGGAGATGGGAGAAGGACATGGTGAGCGGGCTAACAGGCTGATGACCATGCTGACCGGAATCCTGACCGGTGTAGGCATTGTTCTGTCGCTTGCGATGTTTTTACTTATGCCAAGGGTGGCAAGATGGGTGGGCTCATCTGATGAAATGCTTGGAAACTGTATCGCCTACGGCCGGGTACTGAGCATTTTCATGCCCTTTCAGATGCTCAGTATGGCCTTCCATGCTCTGCTGATTGCAGCTGAAAGGCCCGGACTGGGGTTGGTGGTGACTATATCCAACGCTGGTTTGAATATCATTTTGGACTGGGCCTTTGTGGTCATATTTGGATGGGGCATGGAGGGTGCTGCTGTGGCAACAGGCTTGTCATGGGTCATCAGCGCGGCCATTCCGTTTGTATTTTTCCTTAGAAAAAATAGTGAATTGCACTTCACAAAGCCAGCATTTGACCTGAAGGCTCTGGCTCAGACCGTATACAATGGTGCATCAGAGATGGTGGATGCTGTGGCATATGCTGTTGTGGCGGTAATTTTTAATTTGCAGCTGATCCGGTACTTTGGTGATGCAGGTGTGGAAGCTTATGCGGTATGTGAGTATGTAGGCGGTTTCTTTAATGCGGTGTTCTATGGAATCAGCATGAGCATCGTTCCTGTAGTTGGATATCATCTGGGACAGGCCAATAAGAAGGAGCTCCATAGCCTCTGGCACAGAGGAATGATTTTGATGGGCTCATGTGATCTGGTTATTACCATGATCTGTATTGGCTTTGCAAGGCCCATAGCCAGCGTCTTTGTGGGATATAATGCGGAGCTTACAGCACTGTCTACTCACGCACTTAAGCTGGTTTCGCTTTATCTTTTATTAAATGGCGTTACGATATACGCAGGCTCCTATTTTACAGGATTAAATCAGGGGACGGCATCTCTTGTCATAGCGCTTATTAAGGGAATAATTGGGCCGCTGCTGTTTATCTGGATGCTGCCAGTGGTATTTGGACCTGATGCAATATGGCTGGCAACCCCGGGATCTGAGTTTATTGCAGCGATTGCGATGTGTTTGTTTATAGCATGGTGGTGGCTGGGTGCTGAAGACCGCCATCTGGGCGAGAAGGAGGAATAAAATATGGCAATGGTACTTATGCTGAATGGAAGTGCTCATGAAAATGGGAATACTGCTGAGGCTCTAAATGAAATGGACGTTGTTTTCAAGGATGAAGGAATCGATACAAAAGTGTTTCAGATTGGAAATCAAGCTATTTATGGCTGCGCAGACTGCGGTTACTGCGAGGAAAATGGTAAATGTACCTTTGAAAATGATGCGGTCAATGAAGTAGCTGCTTTGCTGGAAAAGGCTGACGGACTGATAGTAGCAAGTCCTGAGTACTTCAATTCCCCAAGTGGAACAGTGCTGGCCTTTTTGGACAGATTGTTTAGAAGTGCACGGTTTGACATGGGGATGAAGGTTGGAGCCGGCATTGTGACAGGAGATAGCAGCGATCCTGCCGGAAGTATTGATACATTAAATCAGTACTTTGCAATTGGTGGGATGAAGATTGCAGCCATATCCTTCTGGGGGCAGAATTCCGATAATAACCCTGATAAAAAGGAGCCGTTTTGGCAGGTGCGACAGCTTGCCCGTGATGTCAGTTCAATGATTAAAGCCCTGACGACTGTAGCGGAAAATGGGGAAGAGCCTGACACTGACATAGAGGATATGTATAAAACTGATTATACTGATGGGGATTTTGAACAGATCATTAAGCGACCTACCAGTGTGTTTATCTTAGATGAGGAGAATCCGGTTTTCCCTGATCCGAGATATGCATCTCCTACAGGCCTTTTGGCAGTCGGCGGCGGATTGTCAGTCGAATGGCTTATAGCCGCCTATAGAAAAGGGATTTTTCCATGGGCTGATGATGGACTGCCGATGATGTGGTTCTGCCCGAAGGAACGCTTCGTCCTTAGGCCTTCCGATATCCATTTGTCCAAAAATATGGCAAGGTTTATGAGAAACCATACGGTTACACTGGAGGTAAATCGTGATTTTGCAGATGCCATGCACCATTGCAGGACAGTAAGGGAAGAAAAAGGAGAAGAAACCTGGATATCTGATGAAGTTGAAGAATTATATCTTGAGCTGTGGAAGGCCGGATATGGATACTGCGCAGAGGCGTATATCGATGGAGAGCTTGCAGGCGGATCGTACGGAATCCGCATTGGGAAATGTCTGATTGCTGAAAGTGGATTTTCTTTGTTGCCCGACGGATCGAAGCTGTGCATGTATTTACTTGCAAAAAAGATGGAAGAGGATGATGATCTTCTGTTTGATGCGCAGGTATATTCGGAATACCTGGCCCGGATGGGATTTAAATCAATGTCATACGATGAGTATGTGGAAATAATGAACAGGGGATTACAAGCTGATTAAGCAAATAGGGGGCTGTAGTGCCACTGGGGACGGTTCTTTTTGGCACGCTTTGCCATTGTCGTGCCAAAGAGAACCGTCCCCAATGGCATACGGTATAAAGCGGGATGGATTCCTACAATTAGTAGGAGCGATAAACCTGAGAAATGCGGCTGCGGACATTTGTTGGACATTGTGTGATAAAACAGTGACAGTAAGATTGATATGATGAAATCAGCATCAGATCAAGCGATGTGACTAAAATTATTAATTGTTTCAAAAGGGGGAACAACAAATGGCTGGAAAAGATAAAATTTATACAAATGATAATACTCCTTCAGGAGATAATATTATTGAAAGCTCCGAGAATCAGGAGAAGGAAATAATAGATAATCCTTATTTAAATGACGATCAGAATGATCCTGAACATAATCCTGATGAGAATCAAAATAATAATGTGTTCGGCGATATGTTTAATATCAGAGAGCCCGAGCTTGGTGAAGTATACATCGATGAAGATGTAGAAGAGGTCCTGGAGAAATACAGGGAAGAGCAAAGACAGCGCGAAGAGGAAATTCGCAGAGCAAAGGAAGCTGAGGAAAAAGCTAAGTATGATCTTGAGCATCTCCGTTTTGTAAACAAAAAACCTGAGCTCTATGATATCGAAGATGAGGCAAAGGAAAACCGGGTCAAAGATCAGAATGATAATGATTTTAGTATCTTTTCAAATTATGAGAAGCAGAATGAAGATGAAGAGAAATATGTAAACACACCTACCGGCAATGAAAACTCTGAAGCGAAGAAGCCTGACGACATAGGCGAGAATCCTTTTGCTAAAGCCAGAAAGGATAATGTAAAGAAGGTAAGTGCAAATGACCTTCAGAAAGAAGTGATGGCTCAGCAGAAGCAGGTTTCCGGCATAGAAAAACCATTAAACAAACAGATGGTCGACGATCCCGACATCATTCCTGTAATGGACACTCCTATGCCTATGACTTCTAAATATAAAGGCGATGTCATCGTTAAAGAAAACCATAATGGCATTATAAATGACATTATCAACGCCGGAAGCAAAGAAAGCAGAATTATTGATAATGAATCTGTAATTATCAAGGAAGATAAAGCTGTTAAAAGCATTAACCTGATCAACATTGAAGAATCCGTTAATGGCGGAAATAAACGTCAGAATAAGTCGAAGGGATTGCATTACCAGCCTATCTTAGGTAGTGAGACTCCCGGCTGTCTGAAAAAGACATATCCTGTAAATGGGGATACCGTTTCTTATTTGCAGGCCATGGTTGATACTGCTAACATGAGCCGTGGATTTTTCCGCGATTCAAGGCAGTACAACGAGTTTGTACACGCTATGGTCATTTGCCATGATTTAGCATGGGATATTAACAAGCATTCAAAGAAAAGAAATTATGACCCGGCAAAGCTGGCTCGTGAACAGAAACAGTACGACGAAGCAGTTGAGCACTTAAAAGAGACAGCCAGAGCTTACAAGGCGTACAAGTATTCAAGTAAGGAAAAAGAACTTGATCCTGCTAAGAAGAAGCTTAACAGTGATGACAGGAAAAAGCTTAAGCTTATGGATGATGTTTTAGGTAACAGAAATCGATATTTTAGAGGAAAAGATCCTCTCAATAACATTTCTCTGTAAAAAATAATTTTTTTAATCATATAACCTAAAGTAAATAACAAATTATCCGATAATATTATCAGAAAGATAAAAATACAGGGAACGCGACAAGACTCCGGTTTCTGTATTAGCACTTCCCGAGAGGGCCCGAGCTCTCAGAGGTTGAACCAAACGAAGCATAACTAAAGAGCTGAAACCCAATAACGATAGTAACGAGATAGAACTCCTTTTTTTAATTCCTCCCATATAGCAATAGTGTAAAAACAGTCCGGTTCGCCATTTCCGGACTGTTTTTATTTGTAAGATACGTACAACCGTATTAGAATAGTAAATGTGTTTTGCACGAATTATAGTAGAAATGGAATTTAATCATGGTTTTCAGCTCAACAGTATTTTTGTTCTGCTTTCTTCCGGTGACCATAATCGGATATTTCATTATAAATAATCCTACATACAGAAACACCTGGCTGCTTCTAATGAGTCTGGTGTTTTTTGGCTGGTCTCAGCCGGGGTACCTGTGGATCATCATTGTCAGCATTATCGTCAATTACCTGTCGGCCTATATAATTGCTTATTCTAAGGAAAAAGAAAACAGGCATATTCCCACGGGATTTATCCTGTTTGTGGCAGTTACGATAAATCTGCTCCTTCTATTTTACTTCAAATATCTGGATTTCATGATACAGACAGTGAATGATCTGGCCCACACGAATTTAGAGCTTAAAAACATCGTGCTTCCCATAGGTATTTCATTCTTTACCTTCCAGGGAATGAGCTATGTTATCGATGTTTACAGAGGTGATGTGCCGGTTCAGAAAAATCCTCTGAAGGTTGCGCTCTACGTGGTGCTTTTCCCTCAGCTGATCGCAGGTCCCATTGTCCGTTACATCGATATCGCAAATGAGATCAATGACAGAAAACACACCATCGATGATTTCACCAAAGGAATTACAAGATTTGTAATAGGTCTTGGAAAAAAGGCTATCATAGCCAACACTATGGCAGAAGTCGTTGACAGCGTCTGGAATGCAGGCGTTACCAACAACACGGTTGCAATTGCATGGATTGGAAGTATCGCCTATTCACTGCAGATTTTCTATGATTTCTCAGGCTACAGTGACATGGCTATAGGTATCGGCAGGATTTTCGGCTTCCATTTCATTGAAAACTTCAACAGACCATATATTTCAAAGAGTATTACTGAGTTCTGGAGAAGATGGCACATTTCACTGTCCACCTGGTTCAGGGATTATGTTTACATCCCTCTTGGCGGAAACAGAAGGCATCTTTACAGAAACCTCAGTATAGTGTTCCTGCTTACCGGTCTTTGGCACGGTGCTTCCTGGCATTTTGTGCTGTGGGGTATCTGGAATGGCCTGTTTATGGTAATCGAAAGGCGCTTCAGGAAAAAGCCTGCAGATAAGGTGACGACTAAAATCCTCGGTCATATCTATGCTCTTTTTGTAATAAATCTTGGCTGGGTGCTCTTCAGGGCAGATAATTTCAGCCTTGCCCTTAAGTACATAGGTACCATGTTCGGCGTTGGAATTTCGCAGACACCGGGCTTTACCATTATGTGGTATTTGAACAACTGGGTTATTTTCGTATTTATCCTTGCGGTTTTGGATATTGCAGGCGGTTTTATGGGGCTCAGAAAGGTTGTGGAAAACAGCTTAAATCCGGCACTTTGCAAGGTAGCGAAAATAGTGGTGGTTTATGGAATCCTGATTCTCTCTATCATGCGAGTTATGTCGGGCACCTATAATCCTTTTATTTACTTTCAGTTTTAAGAGAGCAAGGAAATTCAGAGATGTAGGAGCTGCAGGTTAAAAGCTCCCTCGGAGTAACAATATATGGAAAAAAAGATTTTTGAAAAAATATATATCGCCGGCGTTGCGCTGATATTGCTGCTTCCGGTTCTTACGATAAACAGGGATCCGGACGCAATCTCAGAGAAGGAGAACAGACCGCTGACAGGGCTTCCCAAGATCATAAGGGATGGCAGTATAAATAAGAATCTTCCTACGGATATCGAGAGCTATTTAGACGACAGAATAGGTTTCCGTGACCTTCTTATTTCCGCCAATGCTCTTTTGCAGTATCACGTATTTGGAAGAATGGAGGATGGCACCAGGTACAGACTTGGTCCTGACGGCGAGTTCAATATCGTTGAGAACGACATGGTGGAGACCTATCAGCATGCTAACCTGTTTTCAGATGAGGAACTGGCAGAAATAACAAGTGATTTCAAATCGATTTCGGATGGATTAAAGACTAAAGACTGCGAGTTTTATTATATGCAGTGCTGGGATAAGCAGTCTATTTATCCTGAGTATTTTCCTGACAGTGTTCTTCAATACGGCGACATCTCAAGGACAGATCAGGTGCTTACGTCCCTGGCGGAAAATACTGATGTAAACGTAATTCCTCTCAAGGATAAATTCATCAGTGAAAAACCAAATTACGAGGTTTACAGTAAATATGGTGATCCCGTCCACTGGACTCCAAGAGGAGCGCTTATTGGCTATGCAGAGACCATGAATGCCATCAATGAGGGAAGGGATGAGCCCTTTAAGGTCCTTACCGATGACGATTTCAACATAACCATGACTGATCAGGGAATGAGCTTTTACGGCGGTGTAAAGAGAAGCAATATCTCCGAGTCCTTCGAGAGAAAAGAGACACACGCAGTTATGAATGAGGATTACGATGAGGAGCATGAGGCCTTTGACGGCTACAGAACCTATCATTTCACCAACGAGAATGCAGGAAATGACACGAAGGTCCTCATAATCTGTAACAGCTTTATCGTCAATTATCTCAAGGAGGATTTTGCAGAATCCTTTGGAGATACTCTGGTTGTCTGGCATGATGTAAACAAGAAACTGCCGGCCTGGATAGAAGATTACAATCCCGATATCGTGATCTATGAGATGGTTGAGAGATATGTAGAATACAAGCAGCTCCACAAGGCCGGAAAAGCCATGAGAAAAGCTTATGACAAATAATAATAAGTCCTATCGCGAAATATTAACAGCGATGGGACTTATTTTTGTTTAGAATTTAATGTTAGATGATTAAAAGAGGAGGTACTTTTAATGAAAGCACTTTTTATTGGTGGTACAGGAACAATCAGTATGGGGGTTGTGAAAATGCTTGCGGAAGATCCTCAGTGGGAGGTTTATTTATTGAACCGAGGAAATCGCGCGGATGAAGTTCCGGAGGGGGTTCATCAGATAACAGCTGATATAAATGATGAAAACAGCGTACTTTCAAAGCTTGAGGGTATGAAATTCGACGTGGTAAGCGACTTTATTGCCTTTGATGTAAAGGCTGCAGAGCGTGATTACAGATTATTTAAGGATAAGACAGCTCAGTACATTTTCATCAGCTCGGCATCAGCGTATAACAAACCATCAGCAAGCTATGTGATTACTGAGGGAACAACTCTTGCCAATCCTTACTGGGAGTATTCCAGAAATAAGATAGCCTGTGAGGAATTCCTTATGGAAAAATATCGCAGCGAGGGCTTCCCTGTTACTATCGTAAGGCCCAGCCACACCTATGATGAGAGAAATGTGCCCCTTGGCGTACATGGAAATAAGGGCTTTTATCAGGTTATTAAGCGTATGCAGCAGGGCAAACCCGTAATTATTCAGGGTGACGGAACATCTCTTTGGGCACTGACCTTTAACAGAGATTTTGCAGTTGGTTACACAGCTCTTATGGGCAACAGACACGCTATTGGCGAAGCTTTCCAGATTACAGGCGATGAAATTCTCTCATGGAATCAGATTTATCAGACAATCGCAGATGCTCTTAGGGTTGAGCTTAAGGCCTGCCATGTTTCATCAGAATTCCTGAGCGCCGCCGGAGAGGCATACGGCTATGATTTCACGGGAAGTCTTATAGGAGATAAGGCAGTGTCCGTAGTTTTCGACAACAGTAAGCTTAAAAAGCTTGCGCCTACAATGACAACGACAATTCCTTTCCATAAGGGTGTCAGAATTTCTCTGGACTACGTGCTTTCACATCCTGAGAAATATCAGGAGGATCCTGAATTTGACGCATTTTGCGACAATGTGATAGCTGCAATGGAGAAGGCAAAGCAGGAGGTTATTGCAGCAAAATCTGTCAAATAATGGTGAAATGCGACTTTTTGATATTTAATTCATAAATTAATAATAAGTTCATAAGAAATAAATTATTAATGATTTGCTATAATTGTATGTGGCACAGTATTTGTTGTAACTCTGCATACGAAAGGCGGATTGCAGCTATGAATTTTCAAAATGTGGCAGATAGCATAAAAGCAATGACCTGTATAGTATCCGTTGAAAAGCTTGAAGGTGGAGGCCACGGCACTATACGAATTGTAACCGGCAATAAGGCATATATTGACTCCATAGAGCACCCTATGGATGGCGTTGCTATGCTTACGAATAAGTTTGTTCCAAACTGTGAGTACACAACATATTTGCCAAAGGACCTGAATTTTGAGGATTTCTGCTACAGATCTGCTGTTGAGAAGAAGTGTCTGCATTCCTATGCACATCCGGATCGTTTCGATGTGTGGTTTAATATGACTTTTATGCCGCTGTGGCCTGATGATGGGAATATCTGCTATTGTACGTATTCCATGGAAATCAATCAGGAAGCAGATGCTGCCAGAATGTCCAATATGTCCAGCGATATCGCAGCTGCTGTACTTGAGACCTGTATCATGCTCCGTGGAACAACGAATTTTATAAAGACGATAGGCGATATTGTCGGTTTTGTAAGATCATTGTGTAAGGGTGACAGGTGCTGTCTGATTACCATGGATCATGTCGAAAAAACAGTCACTGTTCTTGGAGATGATTTTGATGAGAGCTTAGGAGTCAGAGAAGTAGAGGAAGCTTTTGGCGATAGATTCTATGAGATTGCATCCACATGGGAAGATACAATTTCAGGCAGTAACTGTCTTATAGTTAAGGATCAGCAGGAAATGGAGGTTGTTAAAGAACGCAATCCGGGTTGGTATGAGTCCCTGGTGGCAGCGGGAATAAAGACCATTGTTCTTTTTCCTCTGAAATACAGACTTGAGCTTCTTGGTTATATGTGGGTAATCAATTTTGAGTCTTCTGAGGCACCGCGTCTTAAAGAAGCCCTTGAGGCTGCTTCATTTATTCTGAGTTCTGAGATATACAATTATCTGCTGCTGGGACGCCTTAAAACCCTTAGCTCCAAGGATATGCTTACCGGTGTACAGAACAGAAATGAGATGAATAACATGGTTGACAGTTATGTCAATGGCACTGCAGAGTATTCAGACAAGTCTGTCGGCATCATTTTTGCAGATCTTAACGGACTTAAAGCCATTAATGATAATGAAGGTCATGTAGCAGGTGATGAACTGTTGAAGGATGCAGCTGCGGTACTGGCTGAAGTCTTCGATGAGGATAATATATATCGTGCAGGAGGCGATGAATTCACCATTATAGCTCCGGGAGTGACGGAGAGTGACCTTGCTGTTAAGGTTGATAAGGTCAGAACCGTAGCAGAGAAATATGATGACGTATCCTTTGCAATGGGATTTGCGGTTGTAGAGAACTCAGCAGAAATCAGAAAAGCTCTTCGCCTTGCCGATGAGCGAATGTATGCAGATAAAGAGGCATATTACGAAAAGCATCCCGAAAAGCGTCGTGATGCAACAAGATAATACTTACCATCATACAGAAAAGCTCTTATGAGTTTCTAAATAGTGATATACTTTCAGTGGCACCGCATTTTTTGCGGTGCTGCTTTTTGAAAAAAGTAAGGAATGAGAGGTTTTATATTAAGTGGCCCAAAATATGCATTTAAATCTGGGAAAACCGGAAGAACTGACTGCCGTTGGAAGAGCACTTTCTGTGCCTATCAGAGCGCAGATTTTGTCTATAATAAGTAAGCAGCAGCTCAGCATAGCTGATATTGCAAGGGAGTTAAAAATACCTGCATCAAGCTGTGCAGCTCACATAAGGGCGTTGCAGGAGGCCGATCTTGTGAGAGTGGAGCAGATTCCCGGCACAAGAGGCAGCATCAAGGTGTGCATGCGAAACGTAGACAGGATCGATATCAGACTGGTGGAGCCTGAGGAGCACGTGGATGATGTTTTGAAAATAGAGATGCCTGTCGGAGCCTACACCAATGTGAAGGTTCATGAGCCCTGCGGCCTTGCAGATGAGTATGGCATTATCAGTATGGACGACAGAGAAGAGAATTTTTATCTTCCAGAGCACATACATGCGCAGATTTTGTGGACCTCCAAGGGATATATTGAATATTCTTTTCCTAATCAGATATTCTCGCTGCCCTTTAAAGCCAATATCAACAGGGTTTATGTTTCTGCTGAGATATGCTCGGAGGCGCCGGGCTTTAATCCGGAATGGAAGTCGGATATAACGCTCTGGATAAATGATACCGAGTGCGGCACGTGGGTATGCGGCGGCGATTACGGTGAGAGGAAGGGGCTGAATAACCCTGATTATTGGACAAGCGGCAGAACCCAGTACGGAGAGCTGGTTAATTTCGAGATTACAAGGGAAGGCACCTACATAAACAACAGGAAAAACGGCGATGTGACAGTTGATGATTTAAAGCTTATGGATTCCCACAAGATCACGGTGAGGTTTGGCAACAAAGAGGATGCCAAGCATGTTGGTGGCTTCAATCTTTTTGGAAGAAAATTCGGGGATTATGCCCAGGATATAATAATGGGAATCGGCTATCAGTACGCCGGTTCAGGCAAAAACGGAGCTTAATGCTTCGTTTTTTTGTTGCCCTCTTTTCAAATGGAAGTAATTGAACAAAAATCATGTGTAAACACATAAATATTTCACCAAAAGGCTGTTTTTTAACAACAATCATGTTGAAAGAGTGATGTAAACAGGTCGATAATTATCATGTAAAAACAAGCATATCTATAGTATTTCTGATTTTGGAATGAATAAAAACAGGGGCTTTTCTAAGTCAGAAGATAGCAGAAAAATTGGGGAGAGAGGAATATTTAAATGGCTACAAAAAGCTACATTAAGGATTATCCGAGACCGCAGATGGTGCGCGATAATTTCGAAATTTTAAACGGAAGCTGGGATTTTGCTTTTGATGATGAAAACCGTGGAGAGGAGAAGGGCTGGAATGCAGGCTTTGACTCGGATCTGGTGATTCAGGTGCCCTTTACCTATGAGACTAAGCTCAGCGGAATATGTGATGAGACAAGACACGACCATATCTGGTATCAGAGAAAAATTACTCTGGAAAAAGCTGAAGATAAGCAGTACATCCTGCATCTTGAGGGAAGCGACTATCTGACTAAGGTATGGGTCAACGGTGTTTTCATAGGAAAGCATGAAGGCGCTTACGAAAGAGCCAGCTATGATATGACAAATGCGCTTAAAACAGGCGTGAATCGTATTGTGATCGGAGTATCGGATTCTTTTTCGATTTCACAGCCAAGGGGTAAGCAGCGCTGGATAAACGATAATTTCGGCTGCTGGTACGTTCAGACCACAGGTATCTGGAAAACAGTTTGGATGGAGGCGGTTCCGAAAATCCGTTTTGATGAGTTAAAGCTTACTCCTGATATAGATAATGGGGAGATTGCAATTGCCGCTGTAGTGAAGGGGGGCGAGTGCCATGCTGATACCAATGGCAGTGACGTTGATGCTTCGGAAGCCGGCGATAATTATGATGGCAAGGGCCTTAGCTTATATGGCGAAATCTCCTTTGATGGCAGGATTGTTAAGACCTTCTGTGAAAATATCCATAAGAGCCTGACTGAGCTAAGTGTTGATATCAGAGACTATGAGCTTACAGAGTGGGGACTTAAGATCTGGAATACAGAGGAGCCGAATCTCTATGATCTTTGCCTTGAAATAAGATGTGGAGATCAGTGCATCGACAGAATCGGCTCATATTTTGGAATGCGCAAGGTCAGCATAGAAAACGGCGAAGTGATGCTTAACAACAGGCCTGTTTATCAGAAGCTGATTCTGGATCAGGGATATTTTGCCGACTCACATCTGACACCACCCAGCGAGGATGCGCTTATTGAGGATATCGACAAGATACATCAGCTTGGCTTCAACGGTCTTCGTAAGCACATGAAAATAGAGGATGAGCGCTTTTTATACCACTGCGACGTAAAGGGAATGCTTGTATGGAGCGAGATGGCAGCCTGCTATGAGTTTACGGATGAGGCGGTTTCCAATTTCACGGATGAATGGATTCAGATTGTGAAGCAGAACTACTCACATCCCTGCATAATTACATGGACTCCCTTTAATGAGTCCTGGGGCGTTCCGCACATTGCCAGAAATGAGAAGCAGCAGAAGTTCACTGAAGCAATCTATTATCTCACAAAGAGTATCGATGATACCCGTCCGGTCATCGTAAATGACGGCTGGGAGCACACTGTATCAGACCTTCTTACCCTCCATGATTACGAAGAGGATGGCGATGTTTTCAAGGAAAGATATGTGGACAACAAGGATGGTATTCTTGGAGGAACCTTCTACCACAACACCGCTAATCTGGCTCTTGTAAAGGGCTACAGCTACAAGGGACAGCCTGTGATCATCAGTGAATACGGCGGAATCGCCTTTTCTTCTAAGGAGGATGACCAGTGGGGCTATGGCAACAGCGTTTCCGATGAGGAAGAATTCCTGAAGCGCTATAAAAAGATAACCCACGCCATCATGAGCATTCCTTATATCAAGGGATTTTGTTATACGCAGGTTAGTGATGTCCAGCAGGAAGTAAACGGCCTTATGACAATTGACCGCAAATTCAAGGTAAATCCCGACAAAATCCGCGAGATTAACGAGGGAATTTAAATCATTTAATTGAGCTTGACGAATGACAGGGAGCTGCAATGCGCAGCTCCCTGTTTGCGTGCCAAAAAGAACCGTCCCCAATGGCATAGGATTTAAAAGGGTAGATTGCACCTGTGATCAGTTCAGATGTTCAAACCTTACTCATTATAGCGCCTGGTTGCTTAATAGTTTCTTTATGTTTTTTAACACTCATTTTAGAGAATAATTTATATAATCAAGATATGCAGTATATCAACATTCTAAAATGAGGAAGAGCATTGAGACATCGATACTTGACAGTAATGCGGAATAGACCTACGCTCCTTAGAGCAGAGCAGAGCAGAGCAGAGCAGAGCAGAGCAGAGCAGAGCATGGGCTAACTGCGCCCGCCTGTGCCCTTTAGGGTATTTTGCGTCTTGCGGGGCGCTTGAAACTGAATACAACATTCGAGATGGATAACCGTCGGATTTGACGGGGTTACTATACCCTGTCAGGTTCGGCGGTTTTATTGTGTTCAACATGGTTAGCGGCGGCCATAACAGCCGTGAATAAGAAATAAAGGAGAAATAGCTTATGAGAATTAAGATGAAAAGATTTTTAGGCATCCTGCTCAGCATTGTGTTGGCGCTGGGCCTGATGCAGGGGATGAGCTTGACGGCGTATGCAGCTGAGAAATCAGAGACCATTTCTCTAATTAGTGATAATAATATTACAACCGCTACGGGAACCCATTTTAAAGTTACTTGCGGCTATCAGTGGCTTGACGCTTTAGGCTTGACAATTAATAAGTTTGGAGCGATGACTGTTTCGTCACTTGACGAGACTGTCATGACAAAGGTGGTTTGGACCTATTATAACGGTAGTAATAAAAATACCATATCAGTTTCACGCGGTACTTTTAATGGTAACAATACTGTTACCGGGATAAACAGTACCGAACTGACAGTTTCTTCATCAAGTCCTGCAGGTGTCAAACTTAACTCAATTACGATTTACTATTATGATGGAGCCCACACTCACACATGGGCTACAGCATGGTCACATGACGCTACATACCACTGGCACGCCTGTACAGGCGAGGATGCATCGGATGCTTGCCTGAATGAAACGGGTGCGGCAAAAGCAACGCATACATACGGCGATAGCGGCGACGCACGCTTTACCTGCACGGTCTGCGAGTATGTAGATACAACCAAACAGGCGGAAGCGGAAGCGGCTGATCTTGCTGCCGCGAAGACCGCCGCGAAGGCTGACCTCGACACGCTTCTCGCCGGCAAGACCGAGGCTGACTATGACGCAGCTGACTGGACGACACTGACGCAGGCCATCGCGGGCGGCAAGACTGCTATCGATAATGCGACAACGATCGACGACGTTGCCACAGCGAAAAGTAATGCGGAAACCGCCGCGAATGCAGTGAAGACCACAGCAGAGAAAGCATTTGACAATGCGAAGACAACTGCAACCGCAACAGTGAATGGCGTGAACGCCACCGACTACATTGCGGCAGACCAACAGACCGTGACGGAAGCAAAGACCGCTGCGCTGAATGCGATCAATGCGGCCACGACAGAAGCGGAAGTCACAACAGCTCTTAATACTTTCAATGACGCCATTGCGAACTGCACCACGCAGGCAGCGGCAGACCAGGTTGTGATCCAGCAGGTCATGAGTGAAGTATCCGCAAGAACTGGCAACGACATGACTTATAACGGAAGTCCGATCCAACTGATCAACACGCCGACGACCGCACTTCCGGCAGGCTACACCATGAAGTATGCCGTGACCACCGAGAACACGGCTCCGACGGATGAAAGCCTTTATACCACATCCATCCCTACAAAAACCGAAGCCGGAACCTATTATGTCTGGTACAAGGTAGAGGGAGATGCTAACCATGAAGACTCCAAACCGCAGATGTTAGAAGTCACAATAGCAGAAATGGCTGAAGCAAATGAGCAGTTCTTTACATCAATGAAGGTTCAGCAGAAGAATGGAAAACTTAAGATCAGTTGGGATAAAACCGATGCCAAAAAGGTCGAAGTTTATGCCACTTATTGCGGAAATGATTTCCCTGCAAAGCCCATAAAGACAACCACAGGGACATATGTAACATTAAAGAAGATTAAAGGTAAGAAGATTGACTTCAGTAAGAGCTTCAAGATATATCTCAAGGGCTATGGCAGTAAGGATCAGGAAATCGGAAAGACTGTTTCTGCGTATGTGGCAGGTAAAAACAACAAGAAGTATACAAATGTAAAATCCATTAAAGTGAATAATACAAAGGTAACCCTTACAAAGGGCAACAATACGAAGATAGTTGCTACAATAAAACTTGAAAATAAAAAGAAAAAGATGTTTAAGAAGAATAAAGTAGCAAAGTTTCGTTTTGCATCAACCAATCCGGCTGTAGCAACAGTAGATAAAGATGGAAATGTTACCGGAGTAGGTGCAGGCACCTGCGATGTTTATGTTTATGCAGTAAACGGCCTTGCAAAGAAAGTTGCTGTTACCGTAACAGAATAATGAAGAACAATGTCATTTTTACTCAGGGAGCTGTACCATTGTACAGCTCCCTGAAGTTATTAATGTACTTTACATAATCAATCAATAATGCTATAGTCGAATCTGTCTTTATTTTTGTATCTTGCGTTGTCGCAATTTTTTCATGTTTTTATGCGAAGAGTTATTTGGAGTATGTGTGTTGCCAACAAATTTTTTAAATGTAATAATTGGAGTAATAAGCAAATGAATACAAATCTATCGCAATTGATAGATATCTCAAATGAAAGTGCAAGATATGATGAATATGTAAAGGAGATATTTGCAGATAAGCAGATTTTAGCCAGGATCCTTAAATATACATTAGATGAATTTTCAGATGTGGATATCGAAACGATAATAAACAATATAGATGAACCGGAAGTGTCCAGAATCAGGATGGAACCGGGCTATACGAACAATGAAAAGATTAAAAAACTGTCAGAGGAAGACAACATTCCCTTTGAAGGTAAGGTTGTTTTTGATATCAGATTTTCAGTGTACTGTGGCGAGGAATCCATAAAGATTCTGATAAACATTGAAGCCCAAAAGACAACCAATGCATCGAAGCTTGGTTATCACCTGGACAATCGAATAATCTATTATCTTGGCAGGATGATCTCTTCGCAGAAGGAAGTGGAGTTTTCCAAATCTGATTATGACAATCTGAAGGCTGTCCGAAGTATTTGGATATGTATGGATGCAGGTGATGAAGAGGATTCCATCAATCGTATAAGCTTCAGACAAGAAACGCTTTATGGCAAAGAGATGACACTTTCAAATATAGACAAAGTCCAGGGTGTGATCATCAGGCTAAGAAGTAACGAAGAAGCAGATAAATCAAAGAACCTCCTCATAGCGATGCTGGAGGAACTTCTGCGAAAGGAAGATATAAAAAAGAAGAAAAGGAAACTTTCAGAGGAATATGGACTGAAAATAAATACCAACACTGAAAGGAGATTGGAAGAGATGTGTAACTTAAGTCAGGTACTTGTGGATAAGGGCATTGAACAGGGCATTGAGATTGGTGAAATTACCGGGAAGGTATGTGCAAGATATGAAGATGGGATGTCTATCGCTGAAATAGCAGAGAAATCCAATGTTTCAATTGAAGTGGTCGAAAACATCCTTAAAGAAAAAGGATTGCTTTAATGGTTAAGGACTGCCAATGGGGACGGTTCTACTTGGCACGGACTTTAGGGGTTGATAACAGAACGGGTGTTTGGTAGAATGGTGGAAAAGTTAAACAGTGTATTTTAGGTAGTCGATTTATGCAGGAGATTCTGGACAAATTAAATGATGCGCAGAGGCAGGCCGTTACCACAACGGAGGGCTACGTGCGCGTAATAGCAGGGGCAGGAAGCGGCAAGACAAGGGCGCTGTCCCATAGATTTGCATACCTTGTGAATGGTCTTGGAATCATGCCGGGGCATATTCTTTGCGTTACCTTTACCAATAAATCTGCAAATGAGATGAGACAGAGAATTCACAGACTGACAGGGGATAACGATACAGGCTATATCAATACTTTCCATGGTTTTTGTGTATCTGTGCTTCAGGAGGATTCCCACGCGGTTTCCTATCCCAAGAATTTTCTGGTTCTGGATAATTCGGACATAGACGATATGCTGAAGATCATATATGAGGAGAGAGGGCTTTCTCTGCGGGATATGACCTTTAGCGCCGCCAGAGATATGTTCGAGATACGCAAGATTTTTAATGAGCCTGAGTACTACCTTGATATGATCACCATGTCCCTTGATACTCTCAAGGAAAAATATGACAGTGCCACGGAGGTCAAAGATATTCTTTTCTACGGATATCTCTATCAGGAGAAAAAGTGCTTTGGCCTCGATTACAACGATCTCATCAAATTTTCACTCTATATTTTCAGTCAGAATGAGGATATTAAGCTCAAGTGGCAAAAGAGACTTGAATACATAATGATCGATGAGTTTCAGGATATAGACAGCCTCCAGTATGAGCTAATGGAGGTTCTTTCCGGTTATCACAAGAACCTTTTCATAGTGGGTGACCCGGATCAGACAATCTATACCTGGCGCGGTGCCAATGTGAAATACCTGCTGGATTTTGATAAGAATTTCCCTGATGTGAAGACCATCATGATGAATGATAATTACCGCTCGACACCGCAGATTCTATCAGCTGTGAATTCTCTTATAGCCACCAATAAGCAGAGGATAAAAAAGGACCTTGTACCCACACTGCCGGATGGAGACAGCGTTCTTTGCCATTTTGCGCCAAATACTGCCGATGAAGCGGATTGGATAACAGGTGAAATCCTTGCACTGAAGGGTATGGGCGTACCATATAGAAACATGACGATTCTCTACAGAGCTCACTATGTGACGAGGACCATAGAAGAGGGGCTTTTGAAGGAAAAAATACCCTACACGATCTATTCCGGAGTGCAGTTCTTTGGCCGAATGGAGATCAAGGATGCCCTTTGTTATCTCAGGATGATCGTCTATCGTGATGATATATCCTTTAGAAGGATTGCCAACGTACCTAAGAGGAATCTTGGAAAAAGGCGCATGAGCTTTCTTGAGCAGTGCGCCGCTGAAAATAACTGCTCTTTATATAAGGCTCTCAGCGAGAACCTTGAACATGAGGTAATGCGCGGAACAAAGGCAGGAAGATTCATAGAGCTGATAGAGCGCTTTTCAGACAGCTACGAAGGGCTGCCGGTTTCTGAGGTTCTTTCGAAAATACTGAATGAGAGCGGCTATGAAGAGATGCTGAGAACAGAAGGAGCTCAGGACAGGCTTGATAACCTGGCTGAGCTTAAGCAGTCTGTTTTTGAATATGAGACCACCTGCGGTGAAGAGGTAGGCCTTGAGGATTATCTTAAGCACGTGGCGCTTTTTACCAATGCCGATTCGGATGCAGGGCAGGAGGACAAGGTTCGTCTTATGACCGTTCATGCTGCCAAGGGCCTTGAATTTCCCTATGTTTTTCTGTGTGGAATGAATGAAGGAATCTTTCCCTCAAGAAAAATACGTACCCTGGAAGGAATGGAGGAAGAGAGACGTCTTGCCTTTGTTGCCATGACCAGAGCCCAGAAGAGACTCTTTATCTCGGAGGCCGGAGGCATGAATTTTGAAGGGATACCGCGATATCCCTCCAGATTCATACTTGATATAGATAGAAATCTCCTGGAGTTTACTGAGAAACCGGATGATTCCCTTATAACTTTTGTAAGGAAGTATATAGATAATGAATCAAGGTTCCTTAAAGGTGCAGAAAAACTGAATCTGCTGGAGCCCGGAGAGAGAGTTAAGCATGCGATTCTTGGTATGGGTACTATTCTTGAACTAAATACCGAGGATCAGTGTTATCTTGTCCAATTTGATGAGATGGAGACTCCAAGGCAGATTTCATTTAAGGTTAAGCTTTCATGTAAAGAAGATCACTCTTCATCAAAGGCGGAGTAGGTAATTTGACCATCCTCTATGGTAAAGATAGCAGTGCTCATGTCGTCATTTGTGTACTGGAGACATACAGGGATAGGTGATGAATCGTCGTCTGTCCAGTCTTCCTCCCAGCTGTTTACTGCATCTAACCAGCTCGGAATTATTTCCTGTGTGAACGACTCTGAATCAGCGTCTTCAGCACTTTCCAGACCGGTTCCGGCTACCTGTACGTAGATCCAGCTTTCATCATAGGTTGTATGGTGGGATGTGGTTTCGCTGTCCCACTGATCAGTCAGAACCTGATCAATCCACTCTGCCTTTTGAACAACCTCATCAGGAAAATCATATTCTTCTTCATTGTCAGCTGCAGATGCTTCTTCCGTTACCTCTTCTGTATCGGCAGGAGTTTCGGTTTTTGAGCTTTCGGTTGTTATTTCACCATTATTGTTTTCAACCTTATATTCAGCAGAAGTGGTGCCATCATCTGTTTCCACAGAATAATTCATGGTGGTTGTGGATGTGTGCTCCGTTTTGCAGCCTGCAAGAGATGCAGCGCAGAAAAGCGTGCAAATAAATAAAATTTTTGCTTTCATAAATTAGTTTTCTCCTCATAAGAAAAAGTTATTCTATAGTTAGGATTATACATCCCTAAATTGCTCAAAACCGTGACATTTGTATTGTTTAGAAAAATTTTAAGTTTTGATAATAAATAATTGTTATATCATAATAATTGTAAACGAATAAGAATTCCCGATCAGTATATTTTCGGGTTTAAGGAATAGAGATTGAAATGAAAATTGTAAAAAAGGCGTATTATCATCTACCGGGGCTGTTCGAGTTTTATGAGCTGTACAGAAGATTCCTGCCGCTTTTCCGGGAACATAGAGAATATTTCTACGACTGGTGTGAGATAGGCTCCATATATGGTGCTCCGGCAGATTGTATCTGGGGCGGAGGCCGCGTGGGCTTTGGAGATGAGAGCCCCTTGGGCGTGGCAGCTCTGATGAGAGAGTACGGCATTTCCGCAAGACTCACCTTCAGTAATTCGCTTCTTAGGGAGGACCATGTAGGTGACAGGAAGTGTAACGCACTTTGCGAATTATTTGAGAATAACGGCCCTGTTCAAAGCGGTGTGATAATTCATTCAGATCTTTTGATGGATTATTTAAGTGAAAAGTATCCGGGATTTTACTTTGTATCATCCACCACCAAGGTCCTGACAGAATTTGATGAGTTTGAAGCTGAGCTTAACCGTGATGAATTCAGGTTTGTTGTGCCGGATTTCAGGCTGAATAAAGACCATGACAGGCTAAAGGAGCTTACGGAACAGCAGAAGGATAAGGTCGAATTCCTCTGTAACGAATGCTGCTGGTACGACTGCTACGACAGAAAAAACTGCTATGAAAATGTCAGCAGGAAGAGCCTTGGCGAAAATGTAGAAGATCATATCTGCGTATCGCCGGATGCTGCTAAGGGCTATACATTTTCAGAAGCTATGAAAAACCCGGGATTTATCGGACTATCCGCAATTCAAAATGAATACATGCCGGAGGGCTTTTCCAATTTCAAAATCGAGGGTCGAAGCCTTGGAAGCGCATTAGTTCTTGAGTTTTTGCTGTACTATATGACAAAGCCCGAGTATCAGCTAAAGGTTAGGGAAGAGATATATTTAGACAGTACGCTGGACTTGTTTTAATTGCGCTATAGTGTCAAACACTCCTGGGTATACGAACTATAAATAACGCAATGGTCTGTGTAAAACTTAGAAAAAACGGCTCAGATGAGCCTTAACAGGGGGTATAGGTATGAGAGAAGCACATAAAAAGATGATTGATGCGGTAATAGCCAAAGGGCTGAAGGTATGTCCGGAGAGCCTAGCGCTGGTTGGAATCTATGGCTCTGTATCCACGAAGGAGGAGCACCCAATGTCTGATCTGGACCTTCTTATCGTAATAGACGATGAGCAGGGACGACAGCTTAGCAAAACCTTCATTCTTGATGATGAGGGCATCGGCTATGATATCTACTGCACCACATGGGAAATGCTTGAAGGCGATGCGGAATGCAGCCATTCACATATCAGTAAGCTGATGGATTCGGAGATCGTCTATTCAAGGGACGAGGCTTCTACAAAGCGACTTGAAGAGCTAAGACAGAAGGCTGCAGAAATGCTGGCCTCTGATGAAATTATCGGTAAAGTTTTGGAAATTCGTGATCAGATAAGCCGCGAGTACGGATATGTGGCTGCCGCTGATTCTATCGGAATGCAAAGAGCACATGCGTCCTTTATGATTTCACTTTGTTTTGATGCGGTAATACTTTGGAATCACAGATATTTTAAGCGAAGCGGCAAGTACGCCTTTGAGGAACTAAAAGGGCTGAATGTTCCGGAGAATTTCTCTGAAAATATCGACGGAATCATCCGGGCTGACGACTCTGAAAAGCTCATAGCGTCTGCAACAAAGCTTCTAAAATCCATAGTCGCTTTTACAACCATTTCTTCTAAAAAGGCTGCACCAACGAAGGAAACCATTGCCGGTGCCTACGAGGAATCCTTCTCTAACTGGAGGAATAAAATGTATGACGCCCTTGAAAGAGGCGATGTATACAGCTCCTTTATGAATCTTGCATGTCTTCAGTCAATGATGGACGATATCGGCAGCGAACTTGACATTCAGAAGTTCAATGTGATGGAGGATTACAGAGCTGAAGATCTTAAGCATAACGCAGAACTGTTTGATTCAGAGCTGGAGCGTTTTGGGCAGGAGTATAAGAAGATTGGCTTAGATGTGCTGCGTTATAAAGACGCAGATGATTTTATAGCAGATTATCTTAGGGATTAAGAATTAGATAGTGAAAACATGCTGCTGCAGGCAATTTATCAGTAATTACCTGCAACCATTTTATTTCAGGTTTATATAAAATTTTCATGTTGACATTTATATCAAGGTTGGGGTATAGTTTGCTTACATCGGAAAACGTTTTCCGAAAAGTTAAGGTCAACATTACAAGGAGCTATTATGAATTTAAGCGCAATTTACCATAGAATGTCAGAGCAGTACTGCTATCCACTGGATTCAGAGCAGCTTATTATAAATATCAAAACCGGCTATGACGTAGATGAAATCTGGATAATCTGGGGCGATCCCTATGATGCGGGAATTATGGGCGGAAGTGAGCGCTGGAGCGGCAAGAGGGAAGAGATATATTTTAAAAAGCGCCTGAAGGATCACATCTGGTGGACCACAACCCTTCGTCCCGAATACAAGAGATGCAAGTATTACTTCGAGATCCACAGCGGCGATGAGTGCATGTATCTTTTCGAGGATGGCTTTTTAACAGAGGATGAGATGAACATGGAGGGCAAGACCCTTTCTTACTTCATCATGCCCTGGATGAATCCCGCAGATGTCTGCAAGACTCCCACATGGGTCAACGATACTGTGTGGTATCAGATTTTTCCTGAGAGATTCTGCAACGGCGATAAGAGCATAGATCCTGAGAATGTTCTTCCCTGGCAGTCCGGAAAGGTTGGCATGAAGGATTTCTACGGCGGTGATATCAGAGGAATCAGGGACAAAATCCCTTATCTCAAGGACCTTGGAATCACAGGAATCTACTTAAATCCTGTTTTTGAGTCCAAGAGTAACCATAAGTACAACACTCGCGATTACAAGAAGGTTGATCCTCACTTTGGAACCAATGAAGATCTTAGAAAGCTGGTGGATGAAGCCCACGAAGCAGGCATAAGAGTTATGCTGGATGCGGTTTTCAATCACACAGGTGCCGATCACCCCATGTGGCAGGACGTTCTCGCAAATGGACAGGATTCAAAGTACGCCGACTGGTACATGGTAAATAAATGGCCTATAGAGCAGGGCAGGGGTACCAGAGACGGAAGATATTATTCCTTTGCCTTTGCTGAATATATGCCAAAGTTCAACACCAACAATCCTGAGGTTCAGGACTATCTTCTTGATATAGTAAAATTCTGGATTGAGACCTTTGACATCGACGGCCTCAGATTTGACGTAGGAAATGAGGTTTCACATTCATTCCTTAAGGCTCTTAGATACATGACAAGCCGCATGAAATCAGACTTTTACCTGCTTGGAGAAATCTGGCACGATTCCATGTCCTGGCTTCATGGGGATGAGTACGATTCGGTTATGAATTACCCGCTTTCCACAGCCATTGCGGATTTCTGGGTTTATAAAAACAGGGGCAGAGAGACCTTTGAATACGACATAAACCGCTGCTTTACCATGTACTATTCACAGGTAAATGATGTGCTTTTCAATCTGCTGGATTCACATGACACCAACAGACTTCTTGAAAAGGCCGGCCACAACATTGATATTTTCTATCAGCAGCTGGCGGTTCTTTTCACAATGCCCGGAAGTCCCTGCATCTACTATGGTACAGAGGTTGCCATGGACGGAACCTACGATCCTGACTGCAGAAGATGCATGCCCTGGGATGAGATTGATTCCGGCAAAAAGGACACAGAGCTTGGGGAGATGAAGAAGCTCATCAATATGAGAAAAACGCTGCAGTCCTGCAAGAGCAGAAATTTCCATTTTCCTAATGATGTTCCCCAGGAAAGAGTTATTTCCTATATAAAAATCGGAGATAGCGAAAGCATTCAGGTTTACCTTAACTGTGAGGAAAAGGATGTGCAGATAGATGTCCGCGATTTTGGTGAAGTACTCTATTCCCGCAAGTGGATGGCAGATAGTTTAGAGTCCGGAACCCTTGGTGCAAACGGCATTCTCATACTTCGCACTTCCAAAACCTGCTAAAAAAGAGAAATAACGCCACATCTTTTGCTGTAATAGGCATATATATGTTGATTTTCACGTCGTATACTCTTAATATAAAAAAGACGACAGGCATGAATTCACAGCATCGCCTGTACGAATGGTCGGAGAACTGGTATTTAGGAAAAGGGGTAGTTATCATGAGTGAAAAGAGACTTTACAAATCCAACGAAAGAAAAATCTGTGGTGTATGTGGCGGAATTGCCGAGTATCTCGGAATTGATCCGTTTATCGTAAGACTTATCTGGGGCATACTTGCTTTTGCATGGGGCACAAGCATTTGGATATATATTCTTCTTGTATTTATCATGAGCGACAGACCGGATTATGTTCCGGATGACGAAGAAAATCATCAGGTGAAAAAAGAAGCTCCCAGAAATATCGAGCAGCATGAGTATATCGATGCTGAGCCTGTCGGATTCAGACTCAACAACGGTGAGAAGGAAGAAATGTACAGATAATAGCACAGAAATACTTACTAAGAGAGTTGATTTTATCAGCTCTCTTTTGTTATTCTTGGATGAGAAAGTATTTTGGGGGTATTAAAAATGCACATGGACAGGACTGAAAAGGCGGAATTTAACTGTCAGCTCAGGAAGCTTGCTGTACCGCTGGCATTACAGACTTTATTGGGGGCTCTGGTTGGCGCTTCGGACGCACTTATGCTTGGAAGGCTGAACCAAGATTCTATCGCAGCAGTATCGCTGGCAAATCAGATTTTTTTCGTAATGACACTTTTTTCAGGCGCCATAACAGGCTCTGCAGGCGTTCTGATAGCCCAGTATTGGGGCAAAAACGATTATAAAAATGCGGGAAGATTCCTGGCTATGGCTATCAGGTATTCACTGGGAGTTAGCCTTGTGTTTTTCCTGGCAGCATTTTGCTTCCCATCATTTTTGATGAAGATATTTACTTCTGATGCAAGCCTTGTGGCTATAGGTGCGGGATATCTCAGAATCGTCAGCTTTTCATATATTTTTGCAGCTATAGCGAGCTGTTTCCTTATGAATATGAAAATTGCGGGGGATGCGAGACTAAGCGTAATTGTTTCCGCACTGACGGTTACCATAGACATGGTATTGGACTATTTCCTTATTTATGGAAAAGCGGGAGTTCCGGCCCTTGGTGCAAACGGATCTGCTTATTCCACTATCGTGGTTGAGCTGTTTGCTCTTGTTTTTGTAATTGTATGGGCAAAGCGTAAAAAGGCCATAGAGCTTGGCGTCAGCAGCTTCACCTTTTTCTCAAAGGATTTTGAGAAGGATTTGTGGTCGATACTTCCTGCTATGCTGGCAAGCGCACTGTCCTGGGGACTTAGCATAACGGTGCACAATATCATAATGGGTCATCTTGGATCTGATGCAACGGCTGCAGCTTCAGTAACAAGCGTTGCTCAGGAGCTGATTTCCTGCGTATCTCAGGGTATAGCCGGGGGTTCAGGCATTATGGTTGGAGAGCTTCTTGGTTCAGGACAGCTTGATAAGGCTGTTCGATATGGCGACAGATTCTTTGATGTTTCCTTTGTAAACGGTATCGTCAATGCGATTTTGATGGCAATTATAGGACCTATAGTGTATATATTCTATGTTCTTACACCCACTGCGAAGCATTATCTCGTAGTAATGCTGATATTTATGGCATTCTATATGTTTGCCTACGCGTATAATGCTATTTTCACCTGCGGAGTACTGCCTGCGGGAGGCGATGCAAAATATGATGCAGTCAGCGTATTCTTTGCAACCTGGTGCTTTGCAATCCCTGCTTCACTGATTGCGGCATTTATATTGAAATTACCGGTGCTGGTGGTTTACATCATCATGTGCCTTGATGAGATAGTTAAGCTGCCGTTCCTTAGATGGCATTACAACAAACATATATGGGTTAAAAATCTCACAAGAGAGATTGACTAAAGAAAACAGACCGCTCCGAGCTATTGATACTGATAGCTCGGAGCGTTTTTTTGCAATATTCAGGAAGTGCCAGTTTTATCGATAAGTTCCACCTTGCGCAATTTCAGAAAAAACGGGATATCTATTTTGCCAAAGTAACAATTTACTATTTTAATCAATGTGATATCATAATGATATCAAATAGATAATTGTCATAACAACTGGAGGTGATATTTATGACAACAAATATAAAAGAAAAAGTTTTAAGCGGACACAAAAACGGAATGGCTGCACTTTTCATTACAACAGTTTTATATGCGGCAGTCACAGCACTTCTTATTCACACAGCAATGGGGCTTGAAGAAAACGATGCCGGTAACAATATCCTGTTTATAATCAGTATTGTTTACCTGTGCCTTGGTTGGATCCCCTACATGGGACTTAGGGTTCTTAAGCCCGGTGAAGCACTGGTGCTTACACTTTTCGGAAAATATGTGGGAACTATCAAGGAAGACGGCTTCTATTATGTAAATCCCTTCTGCACAGCAGTTAACCCTGCAGCAGATACAAAGCTGGGACAGAGCGGTGATATCTCTGATAATAAGAAGGGCATTATGGGAAGTCTTGAGCTGAGTAGCGGAAAGGTTGAGATTCCTGCCAGCAAGAAGATTTCACTTAAGGTGATGACTCTTTCAAACTCACGCCAGAAGGTAAACGATATCCTGGGCAATCCTGTTGAGATAGCTGTAGCGGTTATGTGGAAGGTAACTGACACAGCCAAGGCTGTTTTCGCAGTTGATAACTATAAGGAATATCTTTCACTTCAGTGTGACACCGCAGTTCGTAACGTTGTAAAGCTTTATCCTTACGACGTAACTGAGAACGTGGATACAACCGGTGATGGAAACGCAGATGACGGAAGTCTTCGCGGATCAACAGAGGTTGTTGCAGGTAAGATCATGGAAGAGATTCAGAGCAAGGTTGCAGATGCAGGTATTGAGATCGTGGATGCGAGAATCACATATCTTGCTTATGCTCCTGAAATCGCAGCAGCAATGCTTCAGAGACAGCAGGCTGCAGCAGTAGTTGATGCCAGAAAACTTATCGTTGACGGCGCAGTAGGAATGGTAGAGCTTGCCCTGGAGCGCCTTAATGAGAAAGAACTTGTGGAACTTGATGAGGAGCGTAAGGCAGCCATGGTATCAAATCTCCTTGTAGTTCTTTGTGGTAACCACGACGCACAGCCTGTGGTTAACTCAGGAAGCCTGTACTAATGGCAGAAAAAAAGCAGGTACCCCTTAGACTGAGCGCAAAGTTATACGATGCGATAGCTGCCTGGGCAGAAGATGACTTCCGCTCAGTCAACGGACAGATAGAATATCTTTTGACCGAATGCGTTAAGCAGAGGAAAAAGGACGGAAAATATGTATCACAGCACCTTGATGAGCCACCGGAGTTTGATATTAAGTAATCCGGGTGTAAATGTCAGAATCTAATCGGTTCCGGTGCCGATGGATTCTGAAAAGTTATGAGGTAGGTTATGAATACATTTAGGAATGAAAAAATAATAGTTGGCGAGGGAACGGATTATCCTCTTAACGGAATGATAACCCTTCCTGAGAATTCTGAAGGGAAGGTCCCCGGAGTTGTTTTCGTACATGGCTCCGGATCCAGCAACATGGATGAAAAGATTTTCAAGAACACACCCTTTAAGGATCTGGCAGAAGGCCTTGCAAAACGTGGAATAGCATCAATTCGCTACGACAAGAGATCCTTTGTCCATGTGAAAAAAATGATAAAACAGGGCATTACTATGAAAGAAGAAACCATTGATGATGCAATCCTTGCAGCAAAGCTTCTTGGTGAGCATTCCGCAGTTGATCCTGATAATATTTTCATAGTGGGTCACAGTATGGGAGCAATGCTTGCACCCAGAATTGATGCGGAATGTGGACTTTTTAAGGGGCTTATCCTTATGGCCGGAACACCTTATCGCCTTGAAGATATCATGATCAGACAGTTTAAACAGGCAGGAAATTCAAAGAGTGCGATTACGAGGTTTGCCGGTAAACTTGAGGACAAGATTTTTTCTAAAAAATTCGACGGTCTCTATGAAATGTCAGATGAAGAGGCGAAAAATAAGAAGTTTGCCGGCGGTACAACACTTTGGTATTTCAAGGAAGCAGGTAAAAAGGGCGCCGCTGATTACCTTCTTGAATCTGAAAAGCCTGCTCTTATAATGCAGGGCGGAATGGACTTCCAGGTTCTTGCAGATGTTGATTTTGCAGGTTTTAAGGAGCTTTTAAAGGATAGGAAGAACGTGGAGTACCGTTACTATGCTGATCTCAACCATCTTTTCATAAAGGGTATCTATAATGATATCGGAATGGCAGCTAAGGAATACAAGGTTGAGCAGCGTATCGGTGATAATGTCTATGATGACATTGCAGCTTTTATAAATTCGAAGAAATAATCTGTAAGGCAGGCTCTGCGCAGTCTGCCTTTGCAGGATTGAGAGTAATTGCGCAGGCTCGGCAGTATGGCATAGGGGGAAAGCCATGAATGAAGTTAACAGAACTCTTTTTATTCCTTTATATGGGAAGGCTATGGTCAGCAGGAAGGGCATAATCCTGAAGGACCCTGATGCAGAGAAAATCTGGGATTCAGAGGCCTTTCCAATAAAGGGAAAATCCAAATCCAAGTGGCTTGCTTACAATATGGCAATGAGGGCACGGGTTTTTGACGACTGGACAAGGTCCATGCTGGAGCAAAATCCTGAGGCCCTTGTTTTGCATGTTGGCTGTGGCCTTGACAGCAGATGCAGAAGAGTGAAGGCGTCATATAAGTGCTGGTATGACTGCGATTTTCCTGACGTTATAGATATCAGGAGAAAATATTACGGAGACTCTGACAGCTACCATATGCAGCCCTTTGATGCTACCAACCCTGAGATGATAGAAATGCTTCCTGACAGCGACATAGTGATAGTGGTTTTTGAAGGAATCAGCATGTATATGTCCGGGGAACAGCTTCATGACTTTTTTGAGGCGCTGGAGGAAAGATATCCTGAGATTCACGTGCTGATGGATGTGTACACTGAACTGGGAGCTAAGGCATCAAAATATAAGAATCCGGTAAACGACGTGGGTGTAACCAGGCTCTATGGTTATGACGATCCCAGAGATTTTCTGGATGGTTTAAAATTAAGAGTAAAGGCTGAGCACAGTTTTACTCCGCCGCAGCTGGTAGAGCAGCTAAAAGGCGCAGATAAAGCATTTTTTAAGCTATTATTTACAGGTGAAACCTATAGAAAAATATATCGACTTTTTGAACTTAACTAAACATTTTTGCGACAACGCGTTATAATTGAATATGGAAAAATAAATAAGCCTGGATGACCTGATAGGCCTCAACAGACTTACAATAACTGCTTTATGTATCTGGGAAGGGGGGTACCAATATGATAAGCTTTTTTGTATGTTTAGGCGTTTTAATTGCAGGTTATTTTGTTTACGGTGCTATCGTCACGAAAATCTACGGGCCTGATGACAGGGAGACTCCTGCTGTCAGGATCAATGACGGCGTTGATTTCGTGGTGATGCCCAAATGGAAGCTTTTCCTTATTCAGTTACTTAATATTGCGGGGCTCGGACCCATATACGGTGCTCTTGCGGGAGCTCAGTGGGGCACCTCCGTATTTTTATGGATTACAATCGGAACCATTCTTGCCGGCGGTGTTCATGATTTTTCCGTGGGCTTTATGAGTATGCGTCATGACGGAGTCAGCGTTTCCGAGCTTACAGGCATGTATCTTGGAAATGTTATGAAGACTATCATGCGCATTTTCAGCGTAGTTCTTCTTTTAATGGTAGGTACTGTTTTTGCGGTCGGACCTGCGGGGCTTATTTCACTTCTTATAGGAAATCAGGGCACAACAGGGCTTCTTACAAACACCACCTTTTGGCTTGTTCTTATTCTTATCTACTATTTCATTGCAACCTTTATTCCAATCGACAAGATTATAGGTAAGCTTTATCCCGTTTTCGGCATTTGTCTTATAGTGATGGCTATCGGCGTGGCAATAGGCATTTTTACCCATGGCTATACAATTCCTGAGATTCAGCTTGCTAATCTTCATCCTTCTAAAACTCCCATTTGGCCAATGATGTTCGTATCTGTGGCCTGCGGAGCTATTTCCGGCTTCCATGCAACCCAGTCGCCTTTGATGGCTCGCTGCTGTAAGTCTGAAAAGGAAAGCCACATGGTATTTTACGGCGCTATGGTAAGCGAAGGCATTATAGCTCTTATCTGGGCAGCCGCAGGTAGTGCAGTTTATGAGAAAACCGGAGGTCTCACAACAGGACTTACTGAGATGCTCTCAAATGGCCAGGCAGCCTGTGTATACGATATCTGCACCAAAACCATGGGCGGCGTTGGAATAGTTCTTGCAATGCTTGGCGTTATTGCATGTCCCATAACCTCCGGTGATACGGCCTTCCGCTCAGCAAGACTTGTTATCGCAGACTGGTTCAAGATCGACCAGAAGTCCTATTCCAAGAGACTCATCCTTTGTGTGCCGCTGCTTCTTGCAGGCGCATTTATCAGTCAGCTCAACTACACCGTTGTGTGGAGATATTTTAGCTGGTCCAACCAGACGCTGGCTATGATAGCTCTTTGGACAGCATCCATGTATCTGTTTAAAAACAAGCGTAATTATTTGATTACAGTTGTTCCTGCAGTGTTTATGTCGGCGGTTTCTGTAACCTATTTCTTCTGCGCACCGGAATGCCTGAATTTATCAGTGGTTGTGGCATATCCTGTAGGAATAATTGCGGCTGTTATTTTCCTTGGAATCTTTCTGATGAGTATAAAAAAGCGTGAATCATGATGGCAAATGGAGTAAAATCTAAACATCATTGTTTAGAATAATAAGAGGTTATCATCATGAATTTGCAGGAACAGATAATTGAAATAGCAAAAGAAGCCGGAACAATAATGACTACGGCTAAACGCCCTAAGATCATGGAGAAATCCGGACACGCTAACTTTTGCACTGAGACAGATGAGAAGGTTCAGAGATTTTTAATTGAAAGGCTGACAGAGGTTATGCCGGAAGCAGCATTCCTTGGGGAAGAGGACGGACAGGATGTTTTTACAGCGAAGATGAGCAGCGGCTACTGCTTTGTGCTTGATCCCATTGACGGAACCTCCAATTTCATCTATGCCTACAGACCATCAGTGGTTTCAATAGGCCTTCTGAAGGATGGAAAGCCACATATTGGCGTAATCTACAATCCCTATGATGACATGGTGTTCTCTGCAAAAGCTGGAGAGGGTGCTTACCTGAACGGCGAGAAAATAATGTCAACGGAGGCTCCACTTTCGGATTCTCTGGCAGTTTTCGGAACAGCGCCGTATTATACCGAGCTTCAGGACAAGACCTTTGAACTGGCTAAGAAGGTTCTTCCTCTCTGCGTAGATCTTAGAAGATCCGGCTCTGCCGCATGGGATATGTGCTGCGTAGCCATGGGAACCGCTGCCCTGTATTTTGAGATGAGAGTGCAGCTCTGGGATTATGCTGCTGCAGCTTTGATCGCAACAGAGGCTGGCTGCAGGATCACTGACATCGAAGGTAAGCCTCTTTCCTACACAGGCCCCACATCAGCGCTGTGCATGGCAAGAGGAATAAAGGAAGTTCCCGAGTGTTTTAAGTAAGACTTACGATACTCCCGGCAAGTTGACAAAATGCGAATTTTGGAGTAAATTGATTGTACACAATCTATTACAACAAAATGCAATTATCGACTGATACCGGGAGTATTTTTATGGGTAAAAAATTATTATTTCACAAACCGTCATTCGAAGAAGCTGCAAAGCTGGCCGAAATTTATGCACTAAGAGATAACAAAACCTGTGACAGCACGGTTTTGGATACATTTATCTGGAAAGACCTTTATAATACCGAGATTTACGTAGAGGATGAAGCCGCATTAGTACTTATGAAGGATGATAAGGGATATTTTGCGGCAATGCCTTACTGTAGTGAAGAGAAGCTTCCCCAGTATTTCGACGCTCTAAGAGAGTATTTTAATGAGGAGCTGAAAAGCCCCTTGAGAATTGATCTTGCTGATGAGGATGCTCTTAAGGCCTTGGGACTTTTGGACAACCCCGGATTTATCATAGAGGAGGAGTTTGATCTTAAGGACTACCTCTATGATGCAGAGGAGCTCAGAGCCCTTCCCGGCAAGAAATTCCAGAAAAAGAGAAATCTTATAAACAAGTTTATGAAGGAATATGAAGGCAGATGGAATTATAAGACCATGTGCTGCGTAGATGAGTATTTCCTCGAGGAATTCATGAATAACTGGATCGAAAAGAGGCTGGCTGAGGGTGTTGAAAGCAAAGATACTCTTATTCTTGAGGAAGAAGGCGTTATAGAGCTGCTTAGAAACTGCGATAAAGTTACCTATAGGATCGGTGGAATTTTCATCGATGAGATTTTGCAGGCATTTACCATAGGATCCTACAACAGCAGAGAAAAAATGGCTGTCATCAGTATTGAGAAGGGAAATTCGGAGATTCCCGGAATTTACCAGGTGATAAATCAGCAGTTTTTGCTTAATTCCTATGAAGATGCAAAGCTTGTAAACAGAGAGGATGACATGGGAATCGATGGATTAAGGCAGGCCAAGGAAAGCTATAATCCCATCGGTTATGCCAGAAAATACAGAGTTTGCGAGAAGGCTGCAGAGCTGGGACAGTTTTGTAAAAGCGCCTGATAGTATCATGGCAGAAGGTCATAATATCAAAGGATTCGAGAATAAATGATTACAGAATTAGCAGAAAAAAGCTGCACAAGAGAGCTATATGAAGAGGCTTTTGAGGACCCAAAGGAATTCGTAGATTATTACTACAAAGATAAATGCAGCGATAACAGGATTATTGCTGATGTGGAGGAGGGGAAAGTCCTTTCCATGCTTCATCTTAATCCCTACAGAATTTCTCTGGATGGCGCGATTTTTGAAAGCTACTACATAGTTGCGGTCGCCACAACAGAAAAAAGACGCCGCGAAGGCCGGATGGCAAAGGTATTTGAAAAGACTCTGGGGCTCCTAAAAAATGAGAAGATACCTCTTGTTTTTCTGATGCCTGTGGATGAAGCCATCTATTCCTGGATGGGCTTTGAGAAAATCTGTGATTTTGCTCTGGAAAAAATATCTTCCTACGAGGAAATCCGTGAAAATTACGATATGTACTGTGTTAGAGATGATGTCTACATCAAAAGGATGGAAAAAGAAGATGCCTTCAGAGAACAGGATAATGGCGAGGTTTTGCCTGATGATCCTGTGATAATGGCGAAGATTACCGATCTTGAAGCCTTTAATTCATTGACAGGTCAGAGCTTTCAAGGTGAAAAGGAAGCCCTTTTGTGGCTGAAAAAGAAAAAAATCTACATATGCGAGGAAGTTTAGAGCAGATTATTGAAAAAGCTTCCCAAAATATGACTGTGAGTCATAAATGGAAAACTTTTTCGGATTCCGGTTTTTTTGTCTCAAGAAAACTAAACATTAAAACAATACGTCAAATTGTCTAAAAATCGCCCGAGATAGAAACGATATCTTGGACGATTTTTTTTGATGTTATTTCATTGATAATAAGTGTTTGGTTTTTCGGAAAGCCGCATAAAACCGCCTATTTTCAGACAATTTGGGACACGAAATTATGATAAGATAAAGTGCATTATTTTTAGGAAGGTAGGATTTTTTTCTAAATGGGAAACAGTATCAAAGAATGGCAAATCGGTGATCCCATGATCAATGAGAATGATTATTGGCAGGATCCCAACTACGTGGCGGAGGACCCGGAGAAGGAGAAGCTGGTACTTAAGCTGGCTACACTTATCACCGACCGCTATGTGAAGAAACTTTTTAACAAGATCAATAACAGAGATCCGGAGTATTGGATGCTTGATATGATTCTTGATAAGGCTCAGGTCAAGTTCCTTCTGAATTTCAAGAAGACAAGAGTTCCGTACAGTATTGAGGAGCTTGCTTCCATGAACAACATGAGTGTGGAAGAGGCTCAGAAGATGGTAGATCGTCTTGTGTGGATCGGTATTATCGAGATGAACCGCGCAAAGACTGAAGATAAGCATAAGCAGTACGAGCTTCCGATTTTCGTTCCGGGCTCAGCTGAGTTTATGATGATGCAGGAAAAGCTCACAGACGAGTTTCCGCAGCTTGCAACCTTTTTCAACCTGATGACACAGCTTCCCCTTGGCGGAATTACACAGATGGTTCCTCCCGGAGGCGCAGGCGTGGGAATGCACGTAATTCCCGTTGAGAAGGCAATCAGCTTAGAGAACCAGTCGGTTTCTGTTGAGCACCTTTCACGCTGGATCGATATGTATGATAAATACGGCATTTCTGAGTGCTCCTGCAGAAAACAGCAGGCGATGCGTGGCGAGGGTTCAGGTGAAATTCGCGGAGATTACTGCATCGGTATGGGTGACATGGCTGAATACATGGACAGCCGCGGAATCGGTCACTACGTAACAAAAGAAGAGGTTTATGAGATTCTTGAGAGAGCTGAGAGACACGGCTATGTTCACCAGATCACAAATATAGACGGCGAGGGTAAGATCGTAGCTATCTGTAACTGTGCTCCCGGAGTTTGTAACGCTCTTAGAACATCACAGCTTTACAACACACCTAACCTTTCAGCATCTGCTTACCGCGCTCATGTTGATAAAAGTAAGTGCGTAGCCTGCGGTAAGTGCGTTGAGGTTTGTCCTGCAGGTGCAGCAAAGCTCGGTCAGAAGCTCTGCAAAAAGGACGGAACAGAGGTTAAATATCCCAAGGCTGAGCTTCCCGACGGACAGAAGTGGGGCCCTGATAAGTGGAATTATAACTACCGCGATGACAATAAAATCAACTGTTACGAAACAGGAACAGCTCCCTGTAAGACAGCCTGCCCTGTGCATCTTTCAGTTCAGGGTTATATCAAGATGGCTGCTGAGGGCAGATACGAGGATGCTCTTAAGCTTATAAAGCAGGACAACCCGCTTCCCATGATCTGTGGCGCTGTCTGCAACAGACGTTGTGAGGATGCCTGCACAAGAGGCACTATCGATCAGCCTCTTGCTATCGATGAGATTAAGAAATACATCGCATCCCTGGATCTTAACAAGGATGAGAGATACATTCCTCTTTGCGAGAAGCATGACGGCGGAATGTGGTCAGATGATTACAAGATGGCTATCATCGGCGGTGGCCCCGCCGGACTTGCTGCTGCATATTTCCTCAGAAGAGACGGCTATCCTGTAACTGTATTTGAAAAAGAGAAGCGTCCCGGCGGAATGCTTATGAACGGTATTCCCAGCTATCGTCTTGAGAAGGACATCATCGAGGCTGAAATTGACGTAATGAAGCAGATGGGTATCGAGTTCAAGTGCGGAGTAGAGGTTGGTAAGGACCTTACTATAGAAGGCCTTAGAAAGCAGGGCTACAAGGCATTTTTCCTGGCTATCGGTTGTCAGGGCGGAAGAAAAGCCGGTGTACCCGGTGAGGACGCTGAGGGCGTTCAGACAGGTGTTGAGTTCCTTAGAAAGATCAACGCTGATCATACAAACAGACTTAATGGCGAGACAGTAGTTGTAGGTGGCGGTAACGTTGCTATCGACGTTGCCAGAAGCGCTGTAAGAGCAGGCGCATCCAAGGTTACAATGCTTTGTCTTGAGAGCCTTTCTGAGATGCCTGCTGCTAAGGATGAAGTTGAAGAGGCGAAGGAAGAAGGAATTGAGATCATTAACAGCTATGGTCCCAAGGAAATTCTTACAGAGAACGGCAAGGTTAAGGCTGTTATCTTCAAGAAGTGTACTTCAGTTAAGGACGCTGACGGAAGATTTAATCCTCAGTATGATGAGAATGACACTATCACAATCAACTGCGAGAACGTGCTTCTCTCAATCGGACAGTCAATCGTATGGGCTGACCTCCTTAAGGGCACAAAGGTTGAGCTTCGTCCCAACGGCGGCGTAATTGCCGATCCTCTTACACTTCAGACAGCAGAGCCCGATATTTTCGCAGGTGGTGACGTATTTACAGGTCCCAGATTTGCTATCGATGCCATTGCAGGCGGTAGAGAAGCAGCTGTTTCCATGAATCGTTTCGTTCATCCCGGAAACAGACTTGACCTTGCAAGAGACAGAAGAGACTTCATCGAGCTTGATAAGGACGATATTCTTGTTGAGAGCTTCGATAACGCTCCCAGACAGATTCCCGGCAAGAAGGCAGGAATCGCTAAGGAGACCTTCGAGGATCTCAGACTAACTCTATCAGAGGAGCAGGTTAAGGCTGAGGCTAACAGATGTCTTGGCTGCGGTGCAACCACAGTAGATGAGAATAAGTGTATCGGCTGCGGTCTTTGTACAACAAAATGTGAGTTTGACGCAATCCACC
Source organism: Butyrivibrio sp. WCD3002 (assembly GCF_000424265.1). Lineage (GTDB taxonomy): Bacteria > Bacillota > Clostridia > Lachnospirales > Lachnospiraceae > Butyrivibrio. The sequence goes on along the minus strand of NZ_AUJO01000006.1, from coordinate 107,209 downwards.
TTACAAGAGATATCCCTGAAGCAAGCACAATGGTTCGCTCAGAGGATAAGCTTAAAAAGGTTGGTCCCTACGCTGCAAAGCGTGCTGTAAAAATTGTTGTAAACAAGGTTACGGGTAAGAAATAATATAGTTCATAAATGCAGTATTTTTGCTGTGTTTTACTTCAAAAACTCCCCTCCATCCCTTATACTTAAGAGGTTGGAAGGGAGTTTTTATAATGGCAGATAAAATTGTAATGGGATATTGGGACTGTCCTTCCTGTGGCAGCAAAGGTATCCCCGGAACCACCTACGACTGTCCCAATTGCGGAAGGCAGCGTGGTAAAGAGACAAAATTCTATATGAAATCCGGTCCCGTCGAATATGTGGCCGGTCATAAGGTTGTAGGCGCTGACTGGTACTGTGAGTATTGCGGTGCCCTGAATTCAGCAGGAAAAACTGTTTGTGAAAACTGCGGCTCGCCTAAATCTGAAAGTAAGGATGATTACTTTTCTCTAAAGAATCCACCAAAACCTAAACAGCCGGAGCCTTCTGTTAATAAGATTACGGCGTCGAATTCTAATTCACAGTCGATTTTTGACAAAATAAAGCAGTCTTCACTGGCACTTAAGATAATTGCAGGAATCATTCTTCTGATAATTGTATCGAACCTGATATCTTTGTTTATTTCAAAGCCAAGGGATTACACCTATGACGTCAAGGAGTTGACCTGGGAAAACTCCATTGAAATCGAGGAGTACAAGACCTTCCGGGAGTCGGACTGGTACCTGCCAAACGGCGCCCGGCTTGTGGATACGAACTGGGAGATCAGGACCTATGAGTCGGTTCTGGATCATTATGAAACAGTCACCAGATCCAGACAGGTTCCGGACGGAGGTCACTATGAGACCAGCTATTCGGATAACGGCGACGGAACCTTTACTGAGAACTCCACTTATGTAACTGACTACACGACGGAGTATTACGAAGAGGAAGAGCCTGTGTACAGGGATGAGCCGGTTTACGACACCAAGTATTATTACGACATAGACAGGTGGGTCTACGAGCGAACGGAAACCACCACAGGTAAGGACAAAAATCCCTACTGGGCAGATATTACACTTAATGATAAAGAGCGAGAAAGCGGCCGCAATTCCAAGTACACCATGACAGGAATCAGACATTACAGATCATTTTTCAAGGACAGAACTAAGGAAGAGACCTACGAAATTCAGGAATCCTGGTGGAAACAGATTCAGAGCGGCCAGACACTTAATATTACCGTTGAAAAAGGGAGGGTTACAAATTGGGAATGACTAGAAAGGTAGAGATAGGCGACATTTTAAAGTACAAATACCCTGAAAATCCGGTGTTTAATCCCGCAGGTACAGCCTACGTTTACAACGTGGCTTATGCTGACAAAGAGAAAAACACCTATAAGAGAGATGTCTGGGCAGTTAAGGAGGATAAACCTTTTCAGCTCACAGCCACAATAGATGCGTCAGTAGCCTTTTGGAACAGCGACAGCGAGGTTATTCTGAACAGGAAAAAGCCAGAGGATGAAAAATCCGAGGATACTGAGCTTTTCTCTATTTCAATTGATGGCGGCGAAGCAAAAATCTGGGCTAAGCTTCCCATTGCACTGGGGGATATAAAGAAGGTATCTGACGGCGTGTACGCTGCGACTGTTCAGATCGAAGAAAATGATCCGGACGCATATCTTGATGATGAAGAAACCCGCAAAAAGAAGCAGGACGAGAAGAAAAAGAACCTTGAGAGTGACTATGATGTTTACACAGAGGTCCCATATTGGTTCAACGGCCAAGGCGTAACAAACGGCAAGAGAAATGCTCTTTTCATCATTAAAGCCACAGATGATACGGAAAAAGCGCCCGAAAACAGGTTTGAATTAAAGAGAATTACAGCGCCTGATTATAGCGTCTATGATTTTGAGATTGATGGCGACCAGGTGGTTTTTGCAGGAGCTAAGGCCTCAAAGATTCCTGACTTTTTCTGCGATCTGATGGCTTATGATTTGGAAAAGGATGAGATTACTGCGTTATACGACAAGCACGATGTGGGCTTTGAGGGACTTTTTGTAAAGGATGGCAAGGCTTACGTATTTGCAAACGACTTTAAAGATCACGGGCTTAATGGTTCCGCATATCTCTATAAGGTTGAAGGCGGAGAGCTTAAGAAAATAGAGGGCTATGAGCCCACCCATTCCCGCGGTAACAGTATTGTCGGAGATGTTGCCCTTGGTGGTGGAAGACAGGCGAGAGTTCTGAAGGAGGATGAGGATATCATCCTGTATACACTTTCAACTATAGAGGATCACACAGCAATTTCCAGAATTACCCTGGAGACAGGAAAAGTCGAGACAATACTGGATATGCCCGGTAATATACATTTCTTCGACATTGTTTTTGGAAGATTTGTTCTTGGTTATACAGGACCTGACAGTCTGCCGGAGATTTATGTTGCCTATAAGAGAGACCTTGAACCTGTAGAAATAGAGGATCAGAGGACCTACACGCCGTCAGGCTCCAAAGCCATGCTTACTCAGGTTTCCCATCACAATGAGGAAGCCTTGAAGGATACTTATGTGGCAGAGCCTCAGAGAATCGACTATGAATCTGAGGGACTTGTTCTTCACGGCTGGGTTCTTCTGCCGGAGGATTTTGATCCTGCTAAAAAATATCCCGCTGTTTTAGATATCCACGGCGGTCCAAGATGCGTTTATTCCGAGGGCTTTTTCCACGAGATGCAGGTGTGGGCAGCAAAGGGCTTTGTTGTAATGTTCACCAACATCAAGGGAAGCGATGGAAGAGGTGACGATTTTGCCGATATTCGCGGCGATTACGGCGGAACTGATTTTAAGAATCTTATGGATTTCGTTGATGCTGTTTTGGAAAAATATCCTGCCATCGATAAGGATAAAGTCTGCGAAACAGGCGGATCCTACGGCGGCTTTATGACCAACTGGATTGTTACACACACTGACAGATTCTGCTGTGCAGCCAGCCAGAGATCAATTTCCAACTGGATTTCCATGAGCTATATCAGCGATATCGGTCCTTATTTTGGACCCGACCAGTGCGGAGCAGAGTTTGGAAAGTGGTTCGACACAGATCATACTGAGATTTTATGGAAATATTCACCTCTAAAATATGTGGAAAATGCCAAGACACCCATTCTTTTCCTGCACAGTGATCAGGATTACAGATGCCCGCTTCCCGAAGCGATGCAGCTGATGCAGGCTATGACAGTAAGAGGTGTGGAAACCAGAATGATAGTTTTCCATGGTGAAAACCACGAGCTTTCAAGATCTGGAAAACCGAAGCACAGAATCAGAAGACTGGAGGAGATAACAAACTGGTTCGAACAGCATATACAATAACTTACTAATCCTTAGCAACAAATGAGAAATATTTATGAAATGTGGCAAATTCTGAGAAATTTGATGTTCCGTTTATAAAATTTTCATAAAATATTGTATGGTATCACACTAGATTGCGTTCACCTATTATATAATTGAATCGTCTAATTTTATTTTTCTTATATGAGGAGGTACCATTATATGGTAAAGAAGAGAAGTTTTTTGAAGAGGCTCGCTGCGGTTGTCATGGCTGCTGCAATTGCGATTCCGGTCGTTCCCGGATTGCCTCAGGTTGCTGAGCCTGTAACAGCTAAGGCTTATTATTCAAATGTGTCAGACCATCTGACCGGAGATAAGCTTTCTGTTTACAGAGCCTATGATTACCTTGATTCCCGTATCAAGGATAAGGATGTACAGATCACCTCAGCAAATTTCAAAGAATATGATTCATCAGGTTTTTACACAGTCTATGAAAACAAGGATGAAAAGAAGAAGGTTGCTCAGAGTGATGTGAAGTATGGTCGCAGAGCTTATGTTTATTCTCATCCTACTGATCTTGCTTCAGCAATGGCTGAGCTTAAGTTCGTTTATATTAAGACCGATGCAGGTAAGTACAGCTGCTATGCATATCTTAAGAGAACCGGTGATAACAACTATTCAGCCGAGCAGAAGCAGTTAAAGAGCGCAATTAAAAAGATCATGAACAGAATCGATGCTGATCAGAAGGACTTCGCAATAGAAGTAGATCTTTTCTATGAGATGCTTGATACAGTTACTTATTCAGCATGCGCTATTGATAATAGAGATCTGAGAAATACTCCTTATGGAGCACTGGTTAAGCATAAGGCTTCATATCAGGGCTATGCTCTTGCATTTGCAGTTTTGCTTGATGAAGCAGATATTGATAACAATATTCTTTTCTCGGAGAACAAGGTATGGAACCAGATTCGTATCAAAGCCGGCACTACCAGTACTAAATGGTATGAGACAGATCTTGTATATTGTGACAGAAAGAATGGTAAGATCAGCTTCGATGCATTTAATATTTCACGTAACGCAATGGCAAATCTTGGTGCAAAGCGTACAGACTGGTGCAGTGATTTCCCGGATTCAACAGGAAAAGCCAAGAATACAAAGAACGCTCTTGCCGACTATGAGCTGGAGGAGCTTGATGATGAAAGCATCATGACTCTTGGTATTGTTGAGGAAGACGGTTCAATTAACAGAACAACAATATTTACTACTGAGGAAACCTTTAAGGTTACACCTGTTTACACATATACCAACGAACTTGAAAGTATGTCTCCACTTTTAAGTAATTGTGAAATTACACCTATGGAAAACAGCATGTTTGAAGTAGTTTCTCAGTGGACACCTGCAACTCCATATGCTGTCCTTAAGAGAGTACCCACAGGAACAAATAATAAGCTTAAGGTTACTCTTACTGCAGCCCTTGATGGTTATACCGCAAGTATCTATTGCACAGTTGTAACTCAGGATGATAACAGAGGAAAGAACAGCTACTCTATCAAAAATGGCGAAGCTGTTTACAACGGACCTACAAACAAGAAGGTAAAGAATGTAGTTATTCCTGCAACAGTAAACATCAACGGCCAGGTGTATAAGGTTACAAAGATTGCTCCTAAGGCTTTTGCAAAATGTAAGAAACTTGAATCCGTAACTATCGGTCCCAACATTAAGGAGATTGGTGCCAATGCATTTACCGGTAAGTCAAAGCTCCAGAAGGTTGAGATTCAGAACTTCCACGGTAATCTTAAGAACAAGGGAATTAAGTCAAATTCGTTTAAGGCTACAAATGATGAGACCTTCTTCCTTATAATCTCTAAGAAGAGTGAGTACAACAAGCTCGTTAAGGGCTTCAAGAAGGCCGGCGCTAAGGATGCTATCTATAAGCTCCGTCTCTATGCTTACTATTGATTTAAAAAATCAGAGGTACAAAATATCGATTGATATTTAACTTGGATTTAAGAGCTGCCGCACTTAAAGGTGCGGCAGTTTTTTATATGCCAAAGCATTCCGAATAATGTTATTTCTTTGATAGCCGAAACCATTATCTGGGTGTTTTACAGACTAAACAAGCTTGGTATAATAAGCAGAGGATTTTAACCGGAGGAGTTTTACTTTGATTAAGGGGATAATAATCGCATCTTTCATTTTGCAGACAGCTTTTAGTGAGTATATGGATTACCTGGATAATTCATATCTTTCAAAGGAGCTTCCCGAAAACGTGAAGGATGTTTATGATGAAGAAAAATATAAAAAATGGCAGTCTTATGAGAAGGACAGAGGGAAGGTTTCTATTATCAGGGATATAGTTACCGGACTTCTGCTTTTTTCATACCTGTCATTTGATGTTTACAGCAGACTTTTCAATGCATTTTCAGGTCACGGCATATATCTGCAATATTTGCTGATGATGCTTTCCTTTGAGCTCATTTCGCTGGTGGTTTCGATTCCCTTTTCTTATTACAGCATCTTTGTAATCGAGGAAAAATACGGCATGAATAAGACCACCGGGAAGACCTTTGTGCTGGATATTATCAAGGAAACGATCATCTCTGTGGTTGTGTCCTTCGGTCTTTTGATGCTTGTAAGGTTCTTTTTCGAAAGATTCGGAAATATGGCAATCATCATTACAGCGGTAGCATTTATTCTGCTATCACTCCTTATTAACCTGATCGTAATGCCAATTTTGAGGATTTTTAATAAGTTTGATCCCCTGGAAGACGGTGAGCTTAAGGATGCAATTCTTGGGCTTTGCCACAAATACGGAATGACCGTAAGGAAGCTGTGCGTAAGAGATGCCAGCAGGAGAACCACCAAGGCTAACGCCTTTTGCACAGGCCTTTCAAAGAAAAAGACAATTTCACTGGATGACAATCTGGTGAACGAGTACAGCACAGATCAGATAGTTTCGGTTTTTGCCCATGAATTCGGACATGCGAAGTTCAACCACATGATAAAATCGCTGCCCTTTAGCTTCATGAGGACAGTAATAACAGTGATTACGCTAGGTATCATCCTGAATTTCAAGGTGCTGTTTGAGGCCTTTGGTTTTACTGAGGTTAACTATTATTTTGCGTTTTTACTGATAGAGCTTATCAGTTGGCCGGTTTCACTGGTATTTGACCTTATTGGCAATCATTTATCGAGAAAGCACGAATACGAGGCAGATGCCTTTGCAGCAAAGGAAGGCTACGGAGAAGCGCTTATTTCCGCTCTTAAGAAGCTTAGCGGAGATTCACTTTCAAACCTGAATCCGCACCCCTTTGTGGTGAAAATTGGGTATTCTCATCCCACGCTGTCTCAGAGAATTGACGCCATAAGGGCGATACAGTAGTTACAAGCAGAGAATAGGTGTTTCTGAAGAAACGTAAGTAATTATCAGAGAGTGTGTGCCATCAGATGGATTGAAGAAGTATTAGTAGAGAATAGATGATGTTAGTGAGATTGAAGGATAGATTTTGATGAAAGATTTTGGCAGACTTAAACAGGAATGTATTGATGAAATAAATGCCTTGGGCATCGAGCTTGGGAAAATCAAGGGCTGGACCATAAACACCAGAGCCCGTAGCAGATGGGGACTTTGCAAGAAGGAAGTAGACGGAACCTACTCAATTCAGATAGCAGAAGCGCTTTTAACTGATGATCGAATCTCAGAGAAGGCCTGCAAGGAGACCATAATTCACGAGCTGCTTCACACCTGCAAGGGCTGTATGAAGCACCAGGGCAAATGGAAAACCTATGCGCAGCTCATGAATATGCGATATGGTTATGATATAAAGCGTGTAACTTCCGGCAATGAGAAGGGCGTTGAAAACTACAAGCCCCGCAGTATAGCCGTCAAATACGTATTTACCTGCGGAGGCTGTGGCGCGAAGATTTACAGAAAGCGCGACAGCAGATTTACCAAGTACTACAGACATTACGGCTGCACCAGATGCGGCGCCATCGACTGGCGAAAGCAGACCGTTCGCCGCGACCCGGCATAAAGAATTGGAGGAGAAGAGTATGACTAGAGTAAATGACGAGATTGTGATCAATGGGAAAAGGCTTAAAAACAGAATAACCATGGCACCCACAGTGAAATTCGATTTTGCGGGTGAAGATGGAAAGGTTACGGAAAAGCATATCGCGCATTATAAGGAAAGAGCTGAGGGAGGCTGTGGTCTTATTTGCGTGGAAGCTACTGCGGTTACTCCGGATGGCAGATTTGGAAAAATCCATATGGGACTTTGGGATGACGACCAGATTGAAGGCCACAAGGAAATAGTTAAAAACTGCCATGACAATGATGTTGTTGCAATAATTCAGCTTAACCACACAGGAATAACGGCAAATCCCGAGTGCGGCGAAGCCATCGGACCTTCCGAGGTAGAAACAAGAAATGGCGGAAAATCCAGAGCCATGACCACAGATGAAATTCATAAGATGCAGGCTGCCTTTGTAGCAGCAGCCATCAGAGCAAAGAAGGCAGGCTATGACGGAATTCAGCTTCACGGCTGCCACGGATATCTGATAAATCAGTTTGCAACAAAAAGAACTAACTTTAGAACCGACGAATACGGCGGAAGCGCTGAGAACAGGGCAAGATTTGGCGCTGAGATCATTCGCGATATTAGAAAAGAGTGCGGAGATGATTTTCTCATTTCCATCAGAACAATCGGCGCTGATCCTGACCTCGATGACGCCATTGAAATTGCAGAAGAGTACGTAAAAGCAGGCTGTGACTATCTTCAGGTATCTCACGGAATAGGCGAGATTGATCCTGCACTTCAGGATGATTCCAAGCCCTACACCATTATCTGTTCCCTGGGTGTTCATTTCCACGAGCATTTTAAGGGCAGAGTACCTGTATCCTGCGTAAACTCGATCTTTGAGCCTGATCAGGTTAAATACATTATTGAAAATGACCTTGCAGACACTGTTGATCTTGGAAGAGCCGTTCTTGCGGATCCTGATTTTCCCAAGGCCGTTCTTGAAGAGGGAAAATCCTATGTGAGATGCTTCGAATGTGCAAGATGCCAGTACGGTCCCTTCACACCTCATAAGTGTCCTGCCGAGATGAAAAGGAAAAATAACGGTTAAGAAGCTTTAACGGCAGTCTGAACATGTGATACGCCGACGATTTATATTTCGGGAGGCAGTATGAAAATAGTTACAGCAATTGATTCTTTCAAAGGAAGTCTTACTTCAATCGAAGCCGGAAATGCGGTAAAAGAAGGCTTTGCCCGTGTTGATAAGAGCATAGAGACCATAGTCCGCCCGCTGGCAGATGGCGGCGAGGGCACAGTGTATGCGCTTGTAACAGGAACAGGCGGTCATTTTGAAGACGTGACTGTCACAGGGCCATTGTCCGATAAGGGTAATTGCCGATACGGAATTATACCCGGAGATGTTGCAGTTATAGAGATGAGCGGTGCTGCAGGAATAACGCTTGTTACCAATGAGCAAAGAAATCCTCTGAACACCACCACTTACGGCGTTGGAGAGGTTATTTTTGATGCCATAAAAAAGGGATGTCGCAAATTCATTATCGGAATTGGCGGAAGTGCGACAAACGATGGCGGAGCAGGCATGCTTATGGCTCTTGGCTTTGATTTTCTTGATGAAGAAGGAAACAGCATCTCTCTGGGAGCAAAGGGACTTTCGCAGCTACGAAGTATTTCCTGTGAAAATGCCTGCAAGGAGCTTTCCGAGTGCAGTTTTCATGTGGCCTGTGACGTAACAAATCCTCTCTGCGGACCAAATGGTTGCAGCAGTGTGTTCGGCCCGCAAAAGGGTGCGAATTCTGAGATGATAGCCATGATGGATAGCTGGCTCGGAAAGTATGCTGAAATTGCAAGAACAATAAAGCCTGCCGCAGACCCTGACATCTCCGGAAGCGGAGCAGCAGGCGGAATGGGCTTTGCGTTAAGGACTTTTTTAGGTGCTTCTCTTGAGAGCGGAATCGATATAATCTTGAGAGAGACGGCGCTTGCCGATTATATAAAAGACGCAGATATAGTCGTAACCGGAGAAGGTATGCTTGATGCACAGACTTCCATGGGTAAGGCTCCTATTGGAGTGGCAAAATTAGCTAAAAGTTATGGAAAGACGGTCATAGCTTTTTCAGGAGCTGTTTCTAAGGATGCTACCGCATGCAATGGCCGAGGAATCGATGCATTTTTCCCTATACTGCGAAGAGTCTGTACTTTGGATGAAGCCATGGATCCGGAAAATGCGAAAAATAACCTGGCAGATGCGGCAGAACAGGCTATGAGACTGATATATGCCACCGGATCAATTACTGAGATACGGGGATAAGTGAATTCACAAAAACTGTAATTGAATTGCTATTCGCAGAAGACGCAGCGTCTCTTACGTGAGCGGAATCATTTACTGCGTTATAGGGCTCATAGCCATCGATATGAAAAAGGGTATCATCCGTCGCCTTCAGGTTCTCCATTTCAGCAGTAGTCCTATTGTAGTAGTGATGAATGAGATTATCATACTCGTCCTCATAGCTTGAGAGTAAAGCGTAAAACTCATCATATTCGCCCTCATCGTATTCCTGATCATCCCATGTGGTATCAACTTCATACCATTTTTCTGAGATTTTTACCGCATTCCAGGCATGACTTAACTGGTCATCGTCAGAAGGCGGAATAGTAATGGCGCTTCCTGAAATTTTAATATCATTCAGACCTTTTGAAACTTCAAAAGGAATATATTCATCATCCGGGGTTTTTGACCATATATTATTGAACGCATAGATCAGTCCCCAAAATATAAAGCATAAAAATATGATCTGCAGAAGGGGAAATGGCTTATTGTTGCGTGATTTTTTCTTTTTATGATGTTTGTTAAATTTTATCAGATGGTCGCTCATGATTTATTTTCCGGTACATCTTTGTTGAAATAAATATATAATGAAATAGAATCTTTGTGGTCTGTTGTCATAAGTATACAATAATATCCAAAAATCGTAAAAAAAGGAACAAAAAATTGAGAGAATACAACGTAAACATAAACGGAATAGATGTAAATGCAAAATATAGTGAAGCTACGATAAACTCAGTATTCATGCCGCTTCTTGAGAGGCTCACTGCCATGCAGAAGGAGAAAGACGGGCGAATTCTTGTTATGCTCGCAGCACCTCCCGGCGCAGGAAAAAGTACGCTAAGCAGCTTCCTTGAAGTACTGTCAAAGGAAAGGGAAGACATCTGTAATGTGCAGGCAATCGGAATGGATGGCTTCCACAGAAGGCAGGAATATCTGCTTTCTCACGACACGGAGCGTGATGGAAAGACCATAAAGATGGTTGAGATTAAAGGCGCTCCCATAACCTTCGACCTGGAAAAGCTCACAGCTGCCATAAAGAGAGTAGCTGCAGGCGATATCTGTGGCTGGCCTTCCTATAACAGGCATCTCCATAATCCTGTGGAAGACACATACACAGTTACTGAAAAAATCGTCATTCTTGAAGGAAATTATCTGCTTTTGGACGAGGCTGGATGGCGTGATCTTAGGAAATATGCGGATTACACCATAAGACTTGTGGCTGAGGAGAATTTTTTACGAGACCGTCTCATCGACCGAAAAGCAAAAAGTGGAAACTCTCTTGAAAAGGCAACTGCCTTTGTGGATTTTAGCGATATGGAAAACGTCAGAATTTGCCTGAATAATTCGCTGGAAGCAGACTTAACATTGGCTCTTGATGGAAACGAAAATTTTTTTATTAAATAGCATGCGCTATATGTTGTATCTGAAAATTTTCTACTGTACAATATGATGTGAAAACAAACAATCAAACAGTTTCATTCCAAAGGAGGCAGTGATGATAACTGAGTTCCCACAGAGAATAACTATTGACGGTTTCGTTTATGAGAGGAAAAGTGCGCATAACAACGCAATGTATTATGATTCAAAGGATAATCCTTCAGAGATTACCAGTCGTTTTATCAGTTTATATCCTAACGGGGAGCTCACCTACTTATGGGATGGTTTAGAGCTTAAGTGGAATAAGCAATTCGAAGTAGTAAAAGAAATTGCTAACTAATTATCATTGAGATATGTCTTTGTATTTTTACAGACATACTTATGATCAAATGCACACATTAAATACAGACCGAAGTCCATGATTGGAGCGGTCTGTATTTTGTTTAAGCAGAACACTTTGCGATGTACTTTCGAATTCGGAGGAGTGTTACTGTTTTTGGAGGACACATGAAACCAAAATCAAAGATGAGCAGAATGCTTTACGAAATTATGCTTAATGATGGCTACGAAGAGCGTTTCTGCGATCTTATAACACAAAATCTCAACACTGATTTTACCGCAACTCGCATGATTGGCTATCTTTCGCATTATTCACACCCGCCCCAGGGCGAAATAGTAGATGAGATGCTGGCTATTCTCAGCGACAGAGAGCGGATCATCGAGAAAAAGACCGCTGAGCATTATAATGCCAGATGGAATGAGATAATGATGGAAGGTCCCTTTGATGTGGATGAGGATTGGGACTAGGAAGAGGAATGATGATATGAGACTTATTTTTGTAAGGCACGGTGAACCCAATTATGCTAAGGATTGTCTTACTGACAACGGAAAAGAGCAGGCAGCATGCACTGCCAAGAGATTAAAGGACGAAGATATCAAGGCTGTATACGCATCTCCCATGGGGAGAGCTGTAGAAACCGCTTCATATACAGCAAATGAGCACGGTCTTGCTGTGAAAACTCTCGATTTTATGCATGAAATTGACTGGGGTGATGTAAGAGGCGACGCTGTAAGCGAAGATGAGAAGCTTGAATTTGACGGACATCCCTGGACCCTGGGCTACAAGCTTCTGACAGAGAATCCGCAGTTTGTCGGTAGCGATAAATGGCACGAACATCACTATTTCAAGGACAATATATGTCTTCAGTATTATCAAAAGGTCTCTGAAGGCATGGACAGGCTTCTTGAAGAGTATGGTCTTTTCAGGAAGAACGGGCTGTACGAGTATTGCGCAGGAGAGGCGGATAAATTCAATGATACTATAGCGCTTTTTGCTCATGGCGGGTCCGGGGCGATCATGTTTTCTCATCTTTTTAATTTGCCCTTCCCCTATGTGCTGACTTCAATGCCATACGGCGTCTGCTCTGTTTCGATCATCAGCTTTTACCCGGAGGAAAGCGGCATCATAATTCCCCGTCTGGAGCTTTTCAATGATATGGGGCACATTCGGGAGTTCAAAGCCGAAAAACTCCACTTTGAGAAATGATTTTGTTTTAGCTGATTTAGCTGCTTAATGTGCTTCTTGATAAGCGGCTAGAAGTTCTTTATTTTAGCTGTTCAATTGATTTTGTCTAACCTGCTTATGTCAAAAGCGGCTGTTTTTCGTTGTATTTTATATCTGTGGCAACCAAAGGTATTGATGAACCTTTATCAAGTTCTTTCAAGTTGGTCGCATCTTCAAATAGCGGTACCTCAGAAGATATCATAAATTCTCCTGCTGATATTGTTATTTCACTTCACCGGCGGCGTAATCCGGTATTAGAATTATTTCACCACTTTTAGGTGAACCATCATATTCGAAATTCATTTCCATTACTCCGGTGTCTTCCTGTTTATCCGAATTGCTATCAGCGTAGTAGAGCTTTAGGTATTTGTATTTATCGGTAGTGGTAAATTTGTAGATAAAAATGTCATCTGGGATAGCGGCGAATTTTATCGCTCATTCCCAGCTTTTCAGCGAGCTGTCTCTGTGTCATACCAAGCTCTTTTCTTTTTCCGGCTATATATCTGCCAATTTTTACAAGATCCATACAAATTCTCCTCCGGCGAAGATGATTTCGTTTTGCGATTTTCTGCCAAATCCATCATCTGTATGCCACCTACTATAGTATTGAATTTTCGGAAAAAATGACACCCCTCGAAAGTAGAATTGGTAATTTTATTAGCTTTTTCGCTGCATTTGAGATTTGAAAAGATAAATAGGTAACAAATTCTTTATCATTTTTATAAGAACTTAATTTTCCTTTTGATTAACTATAAAAGATAATATATTTGTAGGATTCTATTTGATTCCTAATGGATTAATAAGCTATTAGGCCTAAGTGGCATTTTTGCATCTATCAACTATTGTCAAAAAAGGAGATTGAAGATGGGAAATACAGATCAGCAGGAACAGACACCGGTTAAAAAGACTACCAGAACCAGAAATACAAAGGCTGCTGCAGCGGCACCGCCTTCAGCTGACGAAATGATAGCGGCTATGGCTGCTGCTCAGACTGCTGCAGATGTAGATAAAAACCTTGAAGAAATGGCCCAAGCGGCTGTGGCTGCACCTGTAGAAGAGGCACCTCCTGCTGAGGCTGCTGTTGTCGAAGAAATGGCTCCGGTGACAGAAGATGCTCCTGTAATTGATGGCGTTTTGATTATCGAAGAATCTACGCCGGAAGAGGCCACTGCTCCTGAAGAAGCACTTGTAGATGAGATTTCAATAGATATACCGGAAGCTCCTGCTGCAGAAGCCGCACCGGAAATTGAGATACCCGCTGAAGTTGTAGCAGAGGCACCCGCTGTAGAAGCGGTTGCAGAGCCTGCTCCTGAGGTTGAGATTCCTGTGGAAGCGGTGGCAGAAGCACCTGTTGTAGAGGCAGTGCCCGAAGTCGAGATTCCTGTAGAGGCAATGGTAGAAGCAGCTCCTGAGATCGAGATACCTTCTGAAGCTGTAGCAGAGGCACCAGCAGTAGAGGCGGTGCCTGAAGTCGAGATTCCGGTAGAGGCAATGGCAGAAGCGGCTCCTGAGATTGAAATTCCTGCAGAAGCAATGGCTGAGGCTGTTCCCGAGGTTGAGATACCCGTTGAAGTAGCAGCGGAAGCACCAGCAGTAGAGGCGGTGCCTGAAGTCGAGATTCCAGTTGATGCAATGGTAGAAGCAGCTCCCGAGGTTGAGATACCTGTTGAAGTTGCAGCTGAAGCACCGGTGGTTGAGGCTGTGCCTGGAATTGAGATTCCTGTAGAAGCGGTTGCTGAACCTGCTCCTGAGATCGAGATTCCGGTAGAGGCAATGGCAGAAGCACCTGTTGTAGAGGCAGTGCCCGAAGTCGAGATTCCGGTAGAGGCTGTTGCAGAAGCCGCACCTGAGATTGAAATACCCGTAGAAGTAGCAACGGAAGCACCGGCGGTTGAAGCTATGCCTGAAGTTGAAATTCCGGTAGAGGCTGTTGCTGAGCCTGCTCCTGAAGTTGAAATACCGGTAGAAGCAATGGCAGAAGCTGCTCCTGAGGTTGAAATACCTGTTGAAATTGCAGCGGAGGCACCGGTTGTTGAAACAGTGCCTGAAGTTGAAATACCGGTTGAGGCAATGGCAGAAGCTGCTCCCGAGGTTGAGATTCCTGTTGAAGCGGTGGCAGAAGCACCTGTTGTAGAGACAGTGCCCGAAGTCGAGATTCCGGTAGAGGCAATGGCTGAACCTGCTCCTGAGGTTGAAATACCTGTTGAAATTGCAGCGGAGGCATCGGCGGTTGAAGCTGTGCCTGAAGTTGAAATTTCGGTGGAGGCAATGGCAGAAGCTGCTCCCGAGGTTGAGATTCCTGTTGAAGCGGTGGCAGAAGAACCTGTCGTAGAGGCAGCTCCTGAAATCGAAATACCCGTTGAGGCAATGGCGGAAGCACCGGCTGTTGAGGCTGCACCCGAGATCGATATCTCCATGGAAGCCATGCCTGAAGAGGCTGCAATGGCTGACGAGTTTTCAATAGATATACCTGATGAGGCTGCATCCGAGGAAGATGCATCTCTTGATGAAATATCTATAGATATCCTTAAGGATGACGTGGAAGAAGAGTCGGAGCCTGAAGCAGAGATTGAAGAAGAAATCACGATCGAGCTTCCTGAGCTTGATTTGGATATTCCGGAATTGAATCTGCCTGAGTCTGATAACTCTGAGGACATTCCGCTGGATGACGATATCGAGCCAATTACCGACATCGTAGAGGACGCTACTCCGGATGAAATTGAAGCAGAACCTATATCATCAGAATTTGATGAAGTTTCTATTGATAGCTTTGATCAGGCAACAGATGCAATGCTTGGTGCAGTTGATGACATTACAAGCTTCCTGAAAACCGAAGATTTCGAGTATACCGAAATTGTGGCAAAGGGCAGCAATACCGTCATTATTCTGGTAAAAATGGAAGATGACGATGTTCTTTGTGTTGAATATGAGGAAGATGAGTTCGTATCACTTGTTTCTCACTTCGAAAAGGACGGAAAGTGTAGTTACAAGGAAGTACTAAACACATACATAAAGGATTCCATCGCAAAGGGATGCAACTACAAGATCACCAGAAGTAGGGGCAGCAAGTCCGTAAGCAAATATAACTAATTAAAACTTAACATAAGTGTGGTTATAAGTGACAACTTCACTTCTTACCAAGAAGTCAGTTGGCAGCGGTGCTTTCAAGAATATACATAAGGCAGCCAAGTGTAAGGTTCCGAAGAAAGTCTTAAAAAATTACCAGAAATTCCTTATAAAGAAAGGACTTAACGGCAAAGGACAGAAGATAACTAAATAATACAAAAATAATAAAATGAAGAATCCGAAACTTTAGTGTACGAAAATTACAAAAAAAGTTTTGAATTCTTCATTTTTTATTTATGCCTTCTCTTGGATAATACATATGTAACGTAAATATACGTGGCGCTAACATCTGACATATAAAGCGCTAAAGAAGGGAAGGTTACATATATGAAAAAGAAACTTGTTAGTACAATGATGAGTCTCACTATGGTTGCAGGACTCCTCGCAGGATGTGGAAGCAGCACTACTACAGATGTTGCAACAGATTCTACTACAGAAGTTGCTGAAGAGGTTGCTGAGGAAAAGGTAGAGGAAGCAGCTGAAGAAACAACAGAAGAGGCTACAGAAGAGAAAGCAGAAGAAACAACTGATTCAGGAGATAAGGTAACAATCAGCATTTACACACAGTATGCTGATGACGATACAAAGGTTCCTTATGACTATGCTGTAGAGCAGCTTGCTGAGGCATATCCAAATGTTGAGCTCAACCTTATTGTTCAGGCTCAGGATGATGGACAGACACTTAAGACACTTGCCGCTACAGGCCAGCTTCCTGACATTTTCCAGGCAAGTACTGATGTTATCAATACATTCCGTGAGAGTAATCAGATCATGGTACTCAATGACGTAGCAGAGTCTACAGGATTCCTTGATAAGCTCTATGATGCAAACAAGGATCTTGCATATTCAGATGACGGAAATATATACGCATTCCCGTTCTCAGGACAGGAATATGTTCTTTGGTATTACAACAAGCAGCTTTTCGAGGATAACGGACTTGAAGTTCCCAAGACTTATGATGACCTCAAGAACTGCATCGACACATTCACAGCAGCAGGCATCACACCTCTTGCACTTTTTGGTCAGGAAGGATGGAACACAGCAGCAGCTTATGATGTGATCGCAACTCGTTACGCAGAGGGCGGTATCAAGGATCTTGATCTTCAGAAGGCAAATATCACAGATCAGGGTTATGTAGATGCAGCAAAGACAATGGAAGAGCTTGTAGCTGCAGGCCTTTATCAGAAGGATGCTACAACAACAAACTATGATCAGGCTTCAGAAATGTTCCTTTCAGGAAATGCAGCTATGTTCATAAATGGTCAGTGGTACATCGAGGATGCAACTAAGGCACTCGGCGATAATGTTGACTGGATGTTCTATCCTGCAGCAGATGAAGCTTCTTATGAAGCAGGCAAGAGCGTATTCTCAGGCGGCGGCTCATCTTCAGGATTTGCTGTTAACCCCGATTCAGAAAACGCAGAGCTTGCAGCTGAAGTTGCTGAGTTTATCACAGAGAAGTACTGCGAAGCAAAGGTTATGTACAGACACAATCCTCTTGTTGCAATCAACACAGGTAAAGAACCTGAGTCAGAGTATCCTGCAATGATGAAGAAGCTTTCAGATACACTTCCTTCAGTAACAGGAACAACAAAGTTCACATGGGGACTTACAAATTCAACATTCAACGATGGAATCCAGTCAGAGACACAGGGTCTTGTATCAGGCCAGTTTACAGCTGATGAATTCATTTCCGATATGACCGACATCATGGAAGACATGAACGATTAAGATTTGAAAAGTCACAGGAAGCATGTTTATATGCATTCCTGTGACTTTCATAATCAAACGAACAATTCTTTTTTGAGGAATGCACGATGAAAAAATACATGGGCAACAAGCTGGCAATTCTCCTTTTTGTGGCGCCGGCACTTGCGATTTTTATTTTATTTGACTTTATACCGATAGTTCAGGTTTTTGGATATAGCTTTACCAATTGGAACGGATTAACCATGCCTGATTTTACAGGCCTTAAAAACTACATCAAACTATTTGGAGACAAAGTATTTGTCACATCTAACCGCAATCAGCTTATTTTTGCGATAATTATCACAGTCTATCAGATGTTTTTCGCAACCATCTTTGCGATTACCATTTCAGATAAAAAAATGAAGGGAAGAAAATTCCTCAGAGTAGCGTATTTTATTCCTGTCATTTTGTCAGTAACCGTTGTTTGTCAGCTCTGGGGTTCCATACTTGATGGAAATGGACTCCTTAATAAATTCTTTGAAGTATCAGGATCTGATTTTAAGCAGAACTGGCTGGGCGATAGATATAAAGCAATCTATGTTATTTCCTTTGTAAATGCCTGGCAGTGGATGGGATATCAGTTTGCACTTATTGTTGCCGGAATAAAATCAATTCCAAGCGATTATTACGAGGCGGCAGTAATAGACGGATGTTCCAATGTAAAAGCTCATATGAAGATTACTATTCCGCTTCTTGCAGAGACTTATAAGTTCTGCCTTATCATTTCACTTACAGGAGGTATCAAGGCATTTACAGAGATGAACATTTTGACCGGCGGTGGACCGAATAAATCCACATTTACTCTGACATATATGATGTATAATGCAGCATTTAAGAAGTCAGATTATGGATACGGTCTTGCGGCAGCTTCTATCATGGTGCTTGAGTGCATGATGGTAATGCTTCTTATTAACTTTATTTTCCGTGACAAAGATCAGGGAAAAGAAGAAGAAAAATCCAGGAGGAAGAGAAATGCTTGAGGGAAGAAAGCGCAGCATTGCGCATTATATATTTGTGGCATTCTGCTGGATTTATGCGGCATTTTCCCTTTATCCGCTTATATGGATGCTCTTTTATTCATTTAAAAATAACCAGGAAATCTTTGTTACGAATCCTTTTGGATTCCCATGGCCACTGCATCTTGAGAACTATGTGACAGCATGGACAAAGTATGATGTTCCGCTTTACTTTATGAATTCACTTATTGTTTCTATAGGAACTGTAGCAATAACCATAGCAGCGGCTCTTTTGTTCTCATATGCAACAAGCCGCATGATCTGGAGAGGAAAAACCTTTACAAGACTGTTCCTTGGACTAGGTATGTTTATTCCGGTACAGGCAATAATGATTCCTGTTGTAAAAGTAGTTCAGAAATTCAACATGATGGGAACAAGATGGTCACTGATTTTCCCCTATGTTGCTATAAATCTTGCTTTTGCATGTATGGTTTACTATGGATTCTTTAAGGGAATTCCGATTGAACTCGAGGAAGCAGCGTGCATGGATGGTGCGAACATATTCCAGACATTTTTTCTTATAATCGAGCCTCTTGTAAGGCCCGCAACAGTTACCCTTGTTATTTATATTTTCCTTAATGCCTGGAATGAGTTCATCCTTGCTAACGTTGTCGTTGGAAGTATTGCAAAGTTAAAGACTCTGCCTCTCGGCGTGCTGTTTTTCCAGGGAGAGTTTACAACAGATTGGGGCGGAATGGGCGCAACAATGGTAATTGCAAGTTTCCCTGCAATAATTGTATATACTCTTTTCTCAGAGCAGGTTGAGAGTGCTATGACAATAGGCGGAGCAGTAAAAGGATAAATTATATTCAGAAAAAAGATATGGTAAAATAATACCATGAAAGACATGACAATAAAGGAGATGGAGAGGCTTCACGGCAGGAAAAAGAAGCCTCTCATGAACATCTCGCTAAAATATAAAATTGCTTTTTTTACAGCGCTTGTGGCACTGATTCCAATGGTGACACTGGCGCTTCTTATGATATTTTTTTATAGCCGCGCGATTCTTGAGAGAGGAAACAGGCAGATAGAGGAAAATATCCGCATAATGTCGGACAGAATTGCGGCGGTTATTGATAACGGGACAGTCTGTTCCAACAATTTCACCATTTCTGCAAGTAATTACTATAACGACAGATCCATTAAAAAGGTTACCAGGGAAAGCCGCATTTTGTCTGAAATGACGCAGGATCTTTTGATTTACAGAGGGATAGATTCAATAGTCTTTTTTGATGAGGAAGATTTTTTTATTGCGACGGATCCGGCTTTTTACAAGATGGAGGATGAGATAACTAAATGCGATTATGCCATGAAACTGGTAGGAACAAATGGCATAACAATCCTTATGGATGCGGAAAATAATCCTATGAGCAGTGATGAAAATGAGGTCATAACTCTGGGGAAAAGGGTTATAAATACTGTAACCGGAGAGGGCATAGGATATGTTTTTATTAACATGGATAAGGAAAATCTGGTTAAATCCGCAAAAAGTGAGATAAGCTCATACTTTTTATATGACAACGAAGGATTTTGCCTAAGCGACGCTTATGGTGATGAGATTTTGAACAGCGAGGAGCTCAGGGCAAAGCTGTTTGAGGGTCAGAACTCTGATTTTGAATACAGTGGTAAAACTGCGCATCTTAAATTCGGAAAAGGGGAAGATGATTCCGATTCCGAGTTTACAAAGCTTATGGGTGCAGGTGAGAGAAGTGCGATTTTAAGCTATGACGGATCAAAATATCTGATTGCCAAGGCTGAAGTTCCGTCATATCACTGGAATCTTATTGGAATAACCAACCTTAACAAATTCAATGTTACAGACGAGGAGTTCAAATTTATAATTGGAACCACTAGTGCAATAGCTGCGGTGCTCCTTCTCCTTTCAATCATAATCTCGGTAACGCTCGTTACTAAACCCCTTACGGTTTTGCATGATGGCGCTGAGCAGATTGCTGAAGGTGATATGTCAGTTCGTTTCCACTTTAAGACCAGGGATGAGATCGGACAGCTGGGAAGAATTTTCAATTATATGACAGAGCGAAACAGAGAGCTCTTGATACAGGTAGACGAGGAGGCAAAAAAGAAGAGAGAATACGAGCTTTCTCTGATGCAGGAGCAGGTAAAACCGCATTTTCTGTATAATACCCTGGATATTATTATTATGCTCATTGAGATGAACAGGAGCAGAGAGGCTGCAAGGGTTACGCAGAAACTTGCAAATTACTACAAAAACTCCCTGTCGGGAAGCGATGAGATAGTAACTGTTGAGCGGGAAATTCAGATTACGAGGGATTATCTGGATTTGCAGGTTATGCGTTACGGGGACAAATTCAAGTATTCCTTTGATATTGATGAAAAGATAATGAATATGCATATACCCAAGATGACGCTGCAGCCCCTTGTGGAAAATGCTATTTACCATGGGCTTAAATATAAAGAAGACTGGGGTAGCATAGAGATAAGCGGTAAGTTTATCGATGATGAAAAGGGTGCGGCTATCATCGTTAAGGATGATGGTATAGGTATAAAAAAAGAGGATCTTGTGGTTATGCAGGATGTCCTGTCAAAAGGAGATATTCCGGAGGACGCTGAGAGAAAGCATTTCGGAGTATATAGTGTTGATCACAGGCTTAGACTTTATTTTGGAGATGGCTACGGCATAAATATAGAAAGTGAGCCGGGAGCCGGATGTACGGTAACCATTCCTATTCCAAAGAATGTATAGAATTGGTATTTGGAGCATTTTATGAACAAGATAATGATAGTGGACGATATGCCTATTTTTCTTGAGTATTTGAGAGGGTGTATCGATTGGAATTCATATGGATTTGAAATATGTTGTGAAGCTCATGACGGAAAAGAAGCCCTTGAAAAAATGGACGAATTTCTTCCGGATGTTGTGCTTACGGATATCACAATGCCTTATCTGAACGGGCTGGAACTGTCTGAAAAGATAATGCAAAACTATCCGGACACATCAATAATTCTCATCACAGGAAACAATGAATTTGAATATGCAAGGAAAGCAGTAAAAATCGGTGTCTGCGATTATATAGTCAAACCTTTTGAGAAGGAAGAGTTAATCCTAAGCCTTCTTAAACTTCAGGATAATATAGGTAAAGCTGTTGAAAATGATATAGAAAAAGAATCTCAGACTGATAACAGCGAGCAGGAAAAATTTAGACAGATTATTTATTCTGCAGGTTCTGTTGCTAATGAAGAGATATACTCAGAGCTTAATGATTCCGGAAAATATCCTCTTCTTGCTGTATGCAGCGTTAATCAGAATGCCAGAAACTTTAGAATGGAGCTGGAGCAAATCATGAACTGGGAGAAAATGTTTGTGAGAATGCTTCAGGGAAGGATTGAGATAGATGGCACATACAGGCTTTTCAATGATTATGAGAATAATATAGTCATTATCTTTTCTTTTAAGACAGAGGAAGCAAGAGCAGCTTATAAAGGCTATGAATTTGTTGATCTGTCGCAGATAATCAAGAATCAGCTTGAACTTGACATGCTCACCTGTTTTGGGGTACCTGAGAATGGATACGAGGGAATACATGATTTTTACGAAAAAATCCTTGTAACCATGGCTGAAAAGACCACGGAGTCTGTCATTGATATGAGAATTCCAAAGACCGGAAAAGAGTTTATGGTCAAACCGCAGATTTCACTTAATGCGATAATGCGTCTTAATCATGATCTCGAGACGTTGCAGGATGATGATGCGGCCAAAACAATCAGTGATATCTGGGAAAAAATGAAGGAAAGCTCCCTTCCAATGGCAGATATAAATATCCTGTCAGGGGCCGTGGGAGTACTTATGACCAATATCATCCAGTCCGGATTCTCAATTGAAGCTATATATGGCAAGGGCTTTTCTCCGGAAAAGGAACTGATGTCACTTAAAACAAGAGAAGAGATGCGAGACAAGATAATTGAGCTTTATCGCATCAGAATCAATTATCAGAAGAATAAGACAGACTCGAAATCTCACAATATAGCAGTTGCGGCGAAGGAATATATAGAAGAACACTATGCTGATAACGGACTTTCCATAGCGGATATATCAGAGCATCTGCTGGTTAATCAGACCTATCTACGTCGTATGTTCAAAGCTGAGATGGATATGACTCTTCAGGAATATATGACTCAGTACAGAATGCATAAGGCAAAAAAGATGATTCTTGAAACAGATGAGAAGCTGGCGGAGATTGCAGAAAATGTAGGTTATAGTGATGTCAGCTATTTCTCTAACTGTTTTAAGAAATTTTACGGAGTTTCACCCAGAAGCATGCAAAATAAGCTTTTATAGTGAAGTCAAAAAAATCCTCAGAATTTCAAAAACGAAGTTCTGAGGATTTTTCACTTTATTTTTTTAATGCATTTTTTAGAATGAATTCTCACATAATATAGTAAAATGGTACTAGGGCATTTTTGCGATAAGGATGCATTATGAAAAAGAGAAGTGAATTAGTCCGCTCAAGAATTAAGCAGGCCATTTTCATATTTGTCGTTTGGCTTTTTGCATTTCTTTCTGTTGCTATGGGCGAATGGAAAGTAAATGCAGATACTGCCATGCTTGCGGATATTCATGAGGGCTGGACCTCGAACCGGTATTTTCGGATACGCCTGTAGGTATAAGAGATATAACTATCGGTGATGCCGGACAGTTCCTGACAAGCGTCTTTAAAAGAAATCTCTTTTCATTCCAACAAGGTGTGATAAAAGCCATAGAGGCAAAAGAAACATGATAACAGGGAGCAATATAGAAAAAGCCCGGCATTTGCTGTAAACAGAATCTATTCAAGTCGTGATATTGAGTCTGCCTGCAAGAGAGACATTAATTTCATGTACCTTCTGGACGGAGCGCCTGCTCCTGATCATTCCACCATAGCAAGATTTATATCAATTCATCTCTCACAGTGCGCCATTTGATTTATAGCATTGTTCATATGACAACATTTTCCCATTCATCCTTAAACGCAAGTATTACAAATAGTAACAATCTTGAATCACAGATTCGAGATTGTGTATAATCTATTTATGTATGAAAAAAGTTCTTCCCCTGATATGAAAACAATTTCATATCCTTTTCCTGTGTGTAAATCGCTGAATGAAGCGGTTATGTTAATGTGCGGTGAAAATACCACAATAGAAAGCCGGCAGACGATTATGGGCGGAGACGCAAACGACGCGTATCTGCTGCATTTATCGAATGGAGAGAAGGCTTTTATTAAAGTGAACGTCCGCGGAAACGCAGATTTTTTCTGGGAAGAGGCCCGTGGTCTATTGGCAATAGACTCAACAAAAACAATGCGGGTACCAAAAATCTATGCGGCAGGCACTGATGGAAATATCTCATTCCTTCTGATGGAATACATAAACAGCGGTTGTCTTTCAAGTAATTTCTGGGAATCCCTTGGGATAGGCCTTGCAAAGCTCCATCAAGCAGATACATCGGGTTTTGTAGTAAGAGAAAAATACGGCTTTACCACCGACAATTACATCGGGGCGGGAAAACAGATAAATACCCCAAAAAACAGTTGGATAGAATTTTTTGCTGAATGCAGGCTAAAGCCGCAGTTTAAGCTGGCTGAAAGATACTTTGACAGCTACCTGATAAAGGCAGCAATGAAGCGGATATCGCTATGACAGAGCTGTTTGGCGGCTTCGATAATCGTTTTTATGAGGCATATTTTGATGCTATGGGAATTACACCGGGCTACGAGGACAGGCGTGATTTGTACAATCTTTACCACCTGACCAACCACCTTAATCTTTTCGGAAGATCATACCTATCGGCGGTAATACGGATTATTAATAGATATTCAACATGAGGAAAAAATGGCAACCTACATAATTTCAGACCTTCACGGCCAACTTCATATTTTTGAAAAGCTTCTCGAGAAAATCGCTTTCTCAGAGGAGGACTTTTTGTACGTAATTGGCGATGCCATAGACAGAGGACCGGACGGAATCGCGATTCTTTTAAAAATCATGGATTCACCAAACATGGACCTGCTTCTTGGAAACCACGAGTTCATGATGCTTAACACCGTTTCACCGGACGGCTCTATAGATATAATTACCGGAAGAGACAGTAAACTCTGGCTCATTGCCAACAAAGGTATTTCTACTTTGGAGGAGTACCAGAAGCTTGATGAAAACAGAAGAAAAGAGCTGCTTTCCTGGCTCTCATCAAGGCAGCTTACCAAGCTTGTGGATGCAGGCGGTAAAACCTTTTGCCTTACCCATTCCTATTACAGCGAGAATTCCATAGAAAAAACCTATAGTGAGCTTAGCTATGACGAGGTTTGGGACATAGTATGGAAAACGCCCTACAGGTATGATATCTACGCACCAATTTCGGAATATTCGAAAAAGCCCTGGACCTTTGTTATCGGGCACGTTCCGGTTCAGCGCATCATGGAAGAAGCAAAGCTTGAACTTTATCACGAGGAAAACATCTATGTTATCGATGGCGGATGCGCCTACAAAGCAAGCGGGAACCTGCCTGACAGCACCTGCGGCATAATCTGTATGAGACTTGAAGACCTGGAAGTAACGACACTGTCTTTCGCTGACATACAGTAAAATAGCCATTCCCGGAACTTTTTACTTGTTTTTATCATGAATGAATTATAAAATCTTTAGAGACTAAAAAACGCAGAAAAGATGGAGAGAAACATGGCACAGAGAACAGATATCCACAAGGTACTAATCATTGGCTCAGGCCCTATTGTTATCGGACAGGCCTGCGAATTTGACTATTCAGGAACCCAGGCCTGCAAGGCGCTGAGGAGTCTTGGCTATGAAATCGTCCTGGTTAATTCCAATCCGGCTACAATCATGACCGATCCGGAGATGGCGGACAGGACTTATATTGAACCCTTAAATGTCAGCCGCGTTGCGGCTGTAATTGAAAAAGAAAGACCGGATGCCCTTTTGCCTAATTTAGGAGGGCAGTCTGGTCTTAATTTGTGTTCAGAATTATACAAAGCAGGAGTTCTGGATAAATATAACGTGAAGGTTATCGGTGTTCAGGTAGATGCCATTGAACGAGGCGAGGACAGAACTGAGTTTAAGAAAACCATGGATAAGCTCGGAATCGAGATGGCAAGGTCAAAGGCCTGCTACAGCATAGAGGAAGCGCTGGCTGAGGCTGACGAGCTCGGATATCCCGTTGTTCTTCGTCCCGCATATACCATGGGCGGCGCAGGCGGCGGACTTGTTTACAACAAGGAAGAGCTGCAGACAGTATGTGCAAGAGGTCTTGCTGCATCCATCATTCACCAGGTTCTGGTTGAGGAGTCAATCCTTGGCTGGGAAGAACTTGAGCTTGAGGTTGTAAGAGATAAAGACAACAATATGATTACCGTATGCTTTATCGAAAACGTAGACCCTGTCGGTGTTCACACCGGCGATTCCTTCTGTACCGCACCCATGCTTACAATTGACGAGGACCTTCAGCAGGAGCTTCAGCGCCAGGCCTACAAGATTGTTGAGCACATCGGCGTTATCGGCGGAACCAACGTACAGTTCGCCCATGATCCAAAGACAGGCCGAATCGTTGTTATCGAGATCAATCCCAGAACCTCCAGATCATCAGCCCTTGCAAGTAAAGCAACAGGCTTCCCCATCGCCCTTGTTTCCGCAAAGCTTGCTACCGGACTTACACTTTCCGAGCTTCCGGATTCCAAATTCGGAACCCTTGATAAATACGTACCTAACGGCGACTACGTGGTAGTAAAATTTGCCCGCTGGGCATTTGAAAAATTCCACGGAGTTGAGGACAAGCTCGGCACTCAGATGAGAGCTGTCGGCGAAGTCATGTCCATCGGTAAAAACTTCAAGGAAGCCTTCCAGAAAGCCATCAGATCCCTTGAAAAAGGCAGATATGGCCTTGGAAATGTGAAAAAATATGAGGAAATGGACAAGGAAGAGCTTCTGCATCTTCTTAAGGACGCTTCTTCCGAGAGATATTTCCTTATTTACGAAGCCTTCAAGAAAGGCGTTACTGTCGACGAAATCTTTGATATCACCAAGGTTAAGCACTATTTCCTTAATGAGATAAAAGAGCTCGTCGAAGAGGAAAATGCATTGGTAAGCAGCTTCAAGGGAAGTGTTCCCTCAAATGAAGCCCTGATCAAAGCTAAGGAAGACGGCTTTGCAGACAGATATCTTTCCGGAATTCTTGGTGTATCCGAGGATGACATCAGAAATACAAGAGAC
This sequence comes from Butyrivibrio sp. WCD3002, assembly GCF_000424265.1. Lineage (GTDB taxonomy): Bacteria > Bacillota > Clostridia > Lachnospirales > Lachnospiraceae > Butyrivibrio. The sequence continues at coordinate 80,437 of NZ_AUJO01000006.1, read as the reverse complement.
GAGCTTGGTCTTACGGAAAAATGGGACGGTGTCCACGTATATGGAACTGACGGTGCCGCTTACTATTACTCAACCTACAAGACAGATGCAAACATTGAAAATCCCAAGGCAGACGACAGCGCCGATACAAAGAAGATCATGATCCTTGGCGGAGGCCCCAACAGAATCGGACAGGGTATTGAGTTCGATTATTGCTGTGTACACGCTGCCCTTGCCCTGAAAAAACTTGGCTTTGAGACCATAATCGTAAACTGCAATCCTGAGACAGTTTCAACGGACTACGATACATCCGATACACTTTACTTCGAGCCTCTGACCTTGGAGGATGTACTTCAGATTTATAAAAAGGAAAAGCCCGTGGGCGTAATCGCACAGTTTGGCGGACAGACTCCCCTTAACCTGGCTGCAAAGCTTAAGGAAGAGGGTGTAAACATCCTTGGAACCACTCCTGAAGTAATTGATCTTGCAGAAGACAGAGATCAGTTCCGTATGATGATGGAAAAGCTTGAGATTCCCATGGCTGAGTCCGGAATGGCTTCGGACGTAGAAACTGCAAAGGAAATCGCTGCAAGAATCGGTTATCCCGTAATGGTTAGACCGTCCTTCGTCCTTGGCGGAAGAGGAATGGAAATCGTAAGAGATGAGGAGAGTATGGAAGGCTACATGAAAGCCGCTGTTGGCGTAACTCCTGACCGTCCGATCCTTATTGACAGATTCCTCCACAATGCCATGGAGTGCGAAGCAGACGCCATAAGTGATGGCGAGAAGGCCTTCGTTCCTGCAGTTATGGAGCACATCGAGCTTGCCGGAATTCACTCAGGTGACTCTGCCTGCATAGTTCCCTCCAAGCACATCTCAGAGGAGCACCTTAAGACTATCGAGGAATATACCCGCAAAATAGCGGTTGAGATGAATGTTGTAGGACTTATGAACATGCAGTATGCCATCGAGGATGACACCGTTTACGTCCTTGAAGCTAACCCGAGAGCATCCCGCACAGTACCGCTTGTTTCAAAGGTATGCGGCATAAAAATGGTGCCCATCGCAACCGATATTATCACAGCGCAGCTCACAGGAAGACCGTCCCCTGTTCAGGGCCTTATCGATGCAAAGAAAAACACCGAGCCTGAATACTACGGCGTAAAAGAAGCGGTATTCCCCTTCAACATGTTCCCTGAGGTTGATCCTGTACTTGGACCTGAAATGCGCTCCACAGGTGAAGTTCTCGGACTTGCAAAGACTCCCGGCGAAGCCTTCTTCAAGGCAGAAGAAGCTGCAAATGCTGCGCTTCCTCTTAAGGGAGCAGTGCTTATTTCTCTCAACACTGAGGATAAGCCTATGGCTTCAGCAATCGCGAAGGGCTTTGCGGATGAAGGCTTTAAGATCTATGCAACAGGCAAAACCTACGAGACCATCGTCGAAGCAGGCATCGAAGCCACAAAGATTCTGAAAAACTACGAGGGCGGAAGACCCAACGTTGAGGATCTTATCAAAAACGGTGACGTGCAGCTTGTTATCAATACACCTATAGAAAAAGGCGCAAAGTATGATGATGCTTACCTTCGCCGCGCAGCCATAAAGGCACGCATTCCTTACATAACCACAGTTGCAGCCGCAAAAGCAGCTGCCCAGGGCATCAGGGAAGTAAAGGCGAACGGCGCAGGAAATATCAAATCCTTGCAGGAATATGCAGAAAAATAAAAAACACCAAAGGAGAGAGAAGGTATGAAAGAAAAAGTACAGAAAAGAAGTGAGTTACTGGTTTCAAACAGAGATCTTATTCACAAGGGCTTCATGTTTGAGAACGGTCTTATCACAACAGTTGCAGCTGCAACTTTCACAGAGAAGGACAAGGTTGCAGATGCTGAGCACATGAAGGAATGCAGGAAGCTTCTTCGCGATAGAAAGGGTGCTTTTTCAGAGCTCAGAGGCAATAACGAGCTGGTTGTGTCAGCTAAAATGGCAGTCAGTGAGAATCCTGAGAAATTTCTTGATGAGCTTATCGAGGTTTATGAGAAGTTCAATAAGGGCAAATTCTTTGGATCTTCCTACAAAGTAATGGCTTCCATGACCATTGTTAGTACAGGCAAAGCTGCAGAAGCAGACAATATCATCGAAAAAACAGATGCGATCATCAAGGGAATGAAGAGCCAGCATCCTTTCCTTACTTCTGATGAGGATATATGCATTGCAGTTCTTCTTGCCATGACTGATAAGGATACAGAAGATATTCTTGCTGAGCTTGAAGAGACATTCCAGAGCGTAAAAAAGAGCTTTGCTTTCCACGAAAATGCAGCTTATTCTCTTGCTCAGGTACTTACTACTTATGGTGGAGAGTGCAGCGAGAAAGTTGAAAAGGTTCTTTCATTCTTCGATGCTTTCAAGGAAGCAGGAGAGAAATATGGTAAGGACTATGAGCTTGCATCTCTTGGAACCCTCATTGATATCGATGCTGACAGAGATGAGCTTGTAAGCGAGGTCATCGAAGTGGCAAAATATCTGAAGGGCCAGAAGGGCTTTGAAACCTTTGATATGAATAAATATACCAGACTTATGTTTGGTGCAATGATCATTTCAGGCGTTTATTCTGATGATAACCTCAAGAATAGTGCATCCGTACTTGGCGGAACCCTTGCAGAAGTAATTGCGCAAGAGACAGCTATGCTTGTAGCTATCATTGCAGCAACCACAGTAACATCTACAACATCATCAAACGGTTGATTTGAGGTTATTGTTATTTCAATATAATTTTATTGTTTTTTTATATAATAACTTTCCTCCTCATGTATAATTATTCTGTAGAGACTACAGGTCATATTATGAGGAGGAAATAACAATGGATGAAAACAACAACATGAACGGGAATCAGCAGCCACAGTATTCACAGCCTGTTCCGCCGGTGAACAACACAACTTATGTTCAGATGCCGCCGGTAGAGGAAGTAACCTCTGTAGGAGATTGGGTATTAACCATTTTTCTTACTACAATTCCCTGTGTAGGTCTGATAATGCTTTTTGTATGGGCATTTGGTGGCAGTGCAAAGAAATCAAAGTCCAACTGGGCTAAGGCACAGCTTATCTGGGCGCTTATCTGGGCTATTATTGGCATAATCACTTATGTATTTCTCGGAGCTGCGCTTATTGAACTTGCAAACAGTTTGAGTTAAAAGCATGACTAAAGCATTAAACCGTCTTATTAAGGATATTATTCAAAATCGAAAGGTCATATTGATAGTATTACTTATTTGGGGCGGAGTAGTTCTTGTATTTCATAAATTTTGCCCGATGGTGCTGCTTACGGGGCTTCCGTGTCCCGGATGCGGCCTCACCCGGGCTTTCTTTTCGTTCTTAACGCTTCATCCCATGGAAGCACTGACTTATAATGCCACATCGGTTCTGTGGATAGCGTTTATTCTTTATGCCTTTTGGAATCGATATGTCTGTGATCGCAAAATAAAAGGCTTTGGAATAATTCTTGGAATTTTGCTTATTATCACTATCGGTTATTACCTCTGGCGCATGGCACATTTTTTCCCGGGAGTGGGTACCATGGCCTATTTTGAAAATAATTATCTCGCGCATATGATTCCGGATTATAAGCATCTCATCTCTGTCATTTTTGATTCTCTGAACTGAATTCTAAAATCACGTATATACTAAGCTGTCAAGTACGAATTATGCACGGATTCCTTCATTTTTCGTACTCTAAAATCATGACCTTTTCGCTATAATTATTGTGGTGGAAAAGAAGTTAAATTCGTGAAAAGAATCGAGGGGGATATGGTTAAAAGATCATTTCTAAAAATTCTTGGTTTAGGACTCACACTTACAATACTGTGCGGTTGTTCAGGAAATAAGGCTACGACGGATTCTTCCGCAGCTGATACAGAAGGACAGACCGCTGCGCCTACAAAGGCAGTTGACGCCGATCAGGACAATAGCGGCTCGGATACGGAAAACGCCGAACAAAGCGGCACTGACGAAGCTTCGCCGCAGCAGGATGATTCTGCTTCTGCCGGTGATTCATCTACTGACAGCGATGGAGCTTCTGATGGTGGATCTTCCGTCGATTCTGCCAGCGCAGACAGCACTTCAAACGCAGATAAAGATGCAGATTACGTTGCTAAATACAAGCCTGTTCTGGATGAGGCCTACGATTGTATCACAAATGAAAATTATTATGAGAACATGACGATCTATACGCCCATGGGGCTTATGGAGATCGCAAATTATTGGGAAAAGCCCGATCTTATGGAATATGTGGGCTATATTTTCACAGATATCAGTAGAGACGGAATTCCGGAGCTGATAATTGCCGATAATAAGGATAATGAATATGAAGACGGCGAGCCCCACAGTGTTGTTCTTGGCTGCTACACGCTGAAAAATGGTGAACCCCACATGACAATAGAAGGCTGGGCCCGCAACAGCTACGAATGGATTGGAGATGGGAAGTTTTCCTATCTTGGTTCCGGCGGCGCTATGAATACATATCTCGGAACCTGCCATTTAAGCGATGATGGAACAGAGATTGTTTGGGATACCTACTATTTTTCAGATGAAGTAAACGGTGAGCTTAAATATTTCACCAACACCACAGGAAGTGATGAGATAGCTGCTTCCGAAGAATTCATCCCGGAAGGAGCTGAAGGTATATGGGGATATGAAGCCGATCCGCCATGTCCCAAACTTGAGATCACACCCTTTAAGGATTATTTAGGTGAATCTGATTCAGTAGATGATGAGAGAAATCCTGCAAATATGCAGTCAGAAAAAATAGCATACTTTAACATTCCGGGGCCCGGAAAAGAGAGCTGCAGCGCAGATCTGGACGGCGATGGAAAAGCTGAAACCATAACTTATGATATGGCTGTGGATGAAAACGACATGACCACAAGCTTTTTCCTTAACATCAACGGCAAAGACTATGAAATGCCTAATGAAGGTGACCTGTATTATTATGCTATGCGCGGTCTTGACTGCTTTTGGTTTAGAACAAATGATGCAGCAAAATTCCATTATCTCTACATGCAGTACACTTCCGACAGCGATTATCTGATGACTGCCATGTACAAATTTGATGGAAAAAGCTTCACTCATTTATATGATCTGAACGGAGCCATAGCTTTTTGGAAGATGAAAGAGGGTGCTGAATACGAGTATACCTATCCCACAGATCCGGAGGATTTCTTTGTAGAAAGCTCGCAGCAGATTCTGGGTACTCAGTTCCTTACCCAGAGATGTAAGATTGGTGCTGATGGTATGCCTGAACCCATTGAGGAGTTCATGTATTATCAGACAGGCGCTGAGCCATACATTTCTGCATCAAAGCTGATACCATGCGATTTGATGGCAGATGAAAATGCTACCAAGGGCGTTGCAAATGCCATCTGGCAGGATAATATGGTGACTCCTTATCGCACAGACGGCAAAACCTTTATAGACTTAAAGGTTGAGAGTTATCCGGGACTTTACAGAATCTATTATGCCATGGAGGATGGACGATATGTCCTTACTTATACAGACGGAATGCTTGGATCGGCGTTAATTACAGAGTGTTTTAACGGTCTTAATTTTGCAGGATAACGAACCATTTAGGATGCTTGCTATTTGGTCGATGTGAATATATCGGTGAATCAGAGGTAATTAAATCAGTTCTATAAAACCGGCGCTTAAGAGGAGATGAAATGAGTTCAATAAAATACCACACAGGTGATATAACAAAATTAAAAGTAGATGCCATTGTAAACGCGGCAAATTCGAGCCTTCTTGGAGGTGGCGGCGTTGACGGCGCAATTCACAGAGCTGCCGGCCCTGAGCTTCTTGCCGAGTGCAGAACGCTTAATGGCTGCAGAACCGGAGAAGCCAAGATCACAAAGGGCTACAAGCTTCCCGCAAAGCATGTTATTCACACGGTTGGCCCCATTTACAGCGGCAGGGATACTGACGCGACTGTCCTTCGAAACTGCTATTGGAACAGCCTGGAAACAGCAAAAGCAAATGATCTTCACAGCATAGCATTTCCCGGCATTTCCACAGGAGTATACGGTTATCCCAAAAAGGAAGCTGCAGTAATTGCACTTAAAACAGTGAGAGAGTGGCTTGAGGAAAACTCAGGTTATGATATCGAGATAACAATCGTCAATTTCAGCGAAGAGGACTACGTTATCTATCAGACCGTGGCTGCAAATATGTGAGAATAAACAGTAATTCATTTCAGTGTAAAACGAACCTTTTTCAGTGTGATAAGGGTTCGTTTATTTCTTTGGATATATGATGTTTTCGTAAAAAGAAACGTCACATGCAGGAAAAGAGGAATAAATATTACAATTTTGCCACAACAGGTGTTTTCACCGGGCACTTTACGAATTAAAATACTTATAAAAAAGTAAGTTGCTTCGAGAGAAGGAAAGGGGTAGTGGTCATGAGAGGAAGACTTTATAAAAGTAGAGATAAAAAAGTATGTGGCGTTTGCGGAGGAATCGCAGAATATTTCGGAATCGATCCAACAATTATAAGAATCATTTATGCACTTCTTGTATTTGTGGGCGGCGTTGGAATTCTTCCTTACATAATCGCAGCAATCATAATGGATGATGCACCGCAGCAAAGCGAAGACTATAAAAGAATAGAAGAAAAGAATTTTTACGAACAGAACACGTACTCGGCAAAACCTTATTATGAAGAGTCAGAGGAGCCTGTAGGCTTTACACTTAAGTCTGATAATGTTTCATACATGAAGTAAATAAAAAAGTGATGCGCTTTTGATGCGCATCACTTTTTTCGTTTAGCTGAACTTATTTTTTAAGCTTTACGGAAGAACCGCTCTTTTTAAACAGCTTCTTATAAGCCTTGTACTTAGCCTTCGGAACCTTTGCTGTAAAGCCGCTTGCGTTCTTTGCGAAAGCTCTTTTTCCAACAGATGTAAGGGCGGTAGTATTTATCTTTGCCTTTTTAAGCTTTTTACATTTTTCGAAAGCGGATTTTCCGATTGATCTTACGTTACTTCCGATAGTTACACTGGTTACCTTGCCGTTTCCTGAAAGTGCTTTATCAGCAATAGCTGTCACTTTATAGGTGTATCCCTGATGCATTACTGTGTCAGGGATATTTACTGATTTAGTCTTTTTGGTAACACCGGTAAATTTTACCTCATCATCAGCTGTTACTTCGTATGAGCAGTTGTTTTCAGAAAAACTGTTTTCGCGGATAATTCTTTCAACTGTGCCGTTTTCGTTCAATCTTACATAGCCGTAGCCGGGGTTACTGAAAAGAAGCTTAAGCTTGAAATATCTATCCCCATTAGCGTTTGTTGCGTTGATTCCATAGAGATACTCTACAACGTGAAAAACGTAATCAATGTCTTCATTTGTAAGTCCTTTGCGCATGGAATTCTTTGTTACAACAGCTTCATAAGTACCAACTGATGACTTGGGATCAGCGTAAAAAAAGCTATAGTCATCACTGGTATTAAAGCTGATACTCTGATTAGGAGCAGCGGAGATAATGAACTCCGCACCTCTCGCGGAATCTTGATTTAAGGATATTTCTTCCAACGAATCTAAAATATAAGTCAGAGACATCACTGCCTTTGCATCATCATCAAGATCGCTACTTTTTGTCACACTGCTAACAGTGGGAGCGTATTTCTGAAAATCGAAACTCTTGGGCTGGCCGTTTGAAAAATCCACTACGATTTCATCGCCTGCTGCAAGAGCATTTGTTTTCCAACCGAAAAACATAATGATAGCCATCGCAAATGCGAAGACTATGCGGTTAATAGTTGCCTGTACTTTTTTCATAGTAACCTCCCACCATTTCCGTATACCCCCTCATTAACCCCATATAATAATAAAGTATAAGCATGATATAAGCAACGTGCGTTACTTGACGAAATATCATTTATTTTCTATGCCAGCATTCAAAAAAAGGGCATTTTGACATTAAACCGTTCATAATTCTCCGATTGGGGGAAAATAGAGTAGTTATATTTGCTCTATATGTTATGTAACAGAAGCTTCCGGCAGATTAGAATAATAACATAAACAAACAACAGTTGTTGCCAAACAGAAGGGGGCAATAACAAACGAAGATGAACATGATTTTTATATTGTGAAAGTTTAAGGAGGAGACAACATGAACATCACACTTGAAGCTATTGAAAAGGTAATGGAACTTACAGGAGTTAACTATCAGACAGCAAAGGCAGCTCTTGAACAGACAGAGGGCAATGTTGATGCCGCAGTTAATCTTATCAAGGCAGACGATAAAAACATTGCTGATGATGTCAAGGAACTGATCGAAAAGCTTAAGAAAGTTGTAGAGGAAGGCAATGTCGATAGAATCCAGGTTAAGAAGGACGATCAGATAGTACTCAGCGTTCCGCTTAATGTAGGAATCATCGGCGGTATTCTTGGACTTGCAGCAGCACCCTGGGCACTTATAGCAGGAACTGTTGCAGCATTCGGTCTTGGTTGCAAGCTCATCGTTGTTAAAAAAGATGGCTCAACCAATGAAGTAAAGTAAACTTCACACCCACAATATTTTTAGTTTTTTGCTTTACCAAAGAGAGCTGACCCCCATCAGCTCTCTTTGGCATTAATGAAACTTTCTGTTATAATGGGTTCTGTTTTGTAAAAATTTCAACGTGTTTTTTTATTAGAAAGTGTTTTACAGGTAATAGTAATGTCTTTTTTTGAAAAGCTGTTCTTATGGACAGTGATGTTTTTATTTGGATATGTTGGAATTGATTATTCCATCAAGGCATACAATGTTTATATGATGCAGGATACACTGGCAGGAAAACTGGTAACCTTATGCGTCATTCCTTTTATAGGCTTATGTTTTTACGGAATATATATTTTACTTAAGGAATTTTATGGTGAACATGGCAAAAAGGTGAGCTTTTTTAATAAGCTCCCGCATTTCGGGGATATGCTTAATAAGAGACAGGTCATGAAGATCATCAGAAAAGCTAAATTTCAGAAGTATTACACCAGAGATGGCAAGCTGCTCAATCATGTAAAGATCAGCGACGACGATAAGTGGGTATGCATTCTCGGCGGATATATGCCGGTTGACCTTATCTGCGGCTACAATCCTGAAAACAATGAGCTTTATTCCATAGATGGCGGAGTTATCAGACTTCCCCGCAGGGCAAAGAAGGAGAGCATTCAGGCAGAGCTTAACAGCTTCTTTGAGGACAGAGGCATCTGCTATACATCCATTCCCAAGAAGGCCAACAGCAGATTTAATCTGTTTCTCAATGTGCCTAAATCCGAGATCGATAAGGCCGATTTTAGCAGAGTTCGTTATCAGTGGGAAAAGGCAACAGCTGCCAAGGATCAGAAGCACAGCACGGAAAAATTCAAGCCCGTATCGAAAAAGGGAAAAATCCGCAACGACATTTTTGAAAGAGTTCTTTCAGATAAAGATGTCATGGATACCGTTAAGGCTGTGCAGCAGAAAAAGGTGGAGCTTGCCTATTATATGAACTTTGATGAATACAAAAGCGAGTTCAGTATCTGCAACGGCGTAACTCTTTTAGAGCAGCTGGAGTATCCGGAAAACAAGGAGGGCATTGATTTTCTTTTCAGATGTCTCGGTGATGTCGATGAAGCTTACTTTGGCCCTGCCGTTGACGTACTTTTGGATTTTCCTAAGAACGTGCTCCAGGAAAAGCTCGAGGAGGAAGCAAGACTCGCCTATGAAAACACAGATGTAGTCGGTCTTGCAGGGTTAATCTACTTTTCCAAGAAGATAAACTATGAAATCAAATTCATCAAAGAGCTTAAAGATGCTCAGAATGCTATAAAATTCGATCCTGCTAAAGCAAATTTATTTTCCGGGGATGTGTCTAAATTTGATTTTGATGAGATCGAAGCCTACGGCACCAGCACTGCTAAAGGATTTTCTCTTGGCGGCATGGCTTACAAAGAGCAGGCATGATATCGTGCCAAAGGGGACGGTTCTAAGTGGCACGGTTTTGGGTGCCAACGGGGAGAATGCCAAAGGGGACTGCCAAAGGGGACGGTTCTAAATGGCACGGAATTTCCGTGCCATTTAGAACCGTCCCCTTTGGCACTCTTTGACACATTTGCACAAAAATAGTAGAATACTGATATTTGAGGGGACAGTTTCCAAAATTTTTTTTGTGAAAGGGTATGTTGGGGAAATCGTTATGAATCAATGTTGTCGCAGGTTGTTACTTTCTGTAACGGCCATCTTTTGTTCGCTCGTCTTTTTTTATCCAATTCATGTAAATGCATACAGTAATATCATGCATGTTGTGGACGCTACCGATACTACGCTTACTGTTGACTGGAGCGAAGCTGTGGATGATTTCTGCGCGGAGAGACAGGAAGGTAACAAAAAAATAAAGTTTATATATTTCAAGCTTGGTTATGGGCTGTCGTCGGAAATGAACAAGGTAAGAAGAGAGGCAAACATCTCAGTTAATACTTCTCTTAGGCAGTACACAATTAAGAATCTTAAGCCTAATACCAGCTATTTTGTATCTGTTGCCTATGAAGCTCAGGGTAAGGGATATACAACGCACAATTTTCAGACAAATTACGCAAGAACAACCGGCGGAAGTCCCGAAACAGCTACACTTCTTGGAACTACAGGGACAACAGCAACTGTCAACCTGACCGATGCTATTGAAAGAGTAGCTTCAGAGCTTGTACCGAGTGGTGATTATTATTACTACTTTGATGGAAACGCTGGATATGCAGATCAGTCCGTAGGAAAAGATAAGGCTCTGAAAAGTGCTAAAGAAATAGTAGGAAAAGAATTCAATCCTCTTGGATACAAGCAGGGAATGTATACTATGCGCGGATTGAAGCCTGGCCATAAATATACCTATGTGGCAGGTGTTGATCTTACAGTTGTAAGAAAAAGCGACCGGAAGTATTATAACCGTTTTGTATACATAACTTTACCGGATATCGCAACAGGGAAAACAGATGACTCCGATATTTATAAGGCTAAAGAGAGCGTAACCAGGCACGATTACAGAGAGGATTCCCGAAGAAAGGGCAGAACCATTGTACCTATTAAGACGGGGCTCTGTGGTATGAGTTTTTCATCAACATGCACCGAGAATTCTATTACAATTGACTGGTCTAATGAGAAGGATTTAGAGGCTGTCAGAAACGGACTTAAGGAAAAAGATATTGTTTTGTCCTGTGTGGAAGCTGAAAATTATGACCATTTTGTTGAAAAGCAAAAATATGGGCCGGTACAAAATTACGGTCCTGCTGTAATAAAGGCAGCTGATAAGATTGATGCACACCAGTATACAATTCCTATAAGCAAAACTTCTTTTACTTTCAATAATCTTAAGCCTGCAACAAGATATATTGTCATGGTGAAATGCTCTTATAAGTGTCCTCCGTGGGTGGGAGCAACCGTTTATGCATATGATAATGTTGGAACTACGGGGAGTAAATCTGACCAGGAGATTAAAACACAGATTACCCAAGAGTTTAAATACGGATATCTGTATGATGCTACTGTTAAACATGATGGAAAGGAAGCATATCTGGACTGGACAGGGGCATTAAACAGTTTTATGGGAAGAAGTGTATTTGATGATCATTATCTGAGACCACTTGTTTCTCAATTCACTGAGATTGGATATGCCAAGCTTCCTGAGAAGTACAGTAAAGCGGATGTTGATAAAGCTTATAAGGAAGCAGAAAGAATGATACGTGCATACGATCCTACGGCATATCAGGTGGAAGCATCCTTAACTAATACCAAAATATATGGGTTAAATCCAAATGATAAATATGTTTTTGCGATAAGTGTACCGGTGACCTGGTATCAATATCGTAATTTTAATAGCAAGGATACCATGATCTATGCTGATGAGACAGGAATAAACTTTGTTAAAGCAAAGGAGACCGGGGCTCAGTATGATGGACATGACATAGACATGAAACCGGGAGGAGGAAGCGGTTCAGGTAACAGCGGCGAGAGTGGCTCCGGCAATAGTGGTGAAAGCGGCTCCGGTAAGAGTGGTGGTAGCGGTTCCTCTAACAGCGGCGAGAGTGGCTCCGGTAAGAGTGGTGGCAGCGGCTCATCTAACAGCGGCGAGAGTACCACAACTCCTTCCCCGGGAGCAGCGGAAGCAGGTTCTTCCGAGGAAAACAGCGATAGCAGTAGTAATGGAAGCAGTGATGCAGCCGGCTATGGCAGCACTTCTGAGAGTCAGATAAAAACTGCAGAGATGCCCCAAAACGACTTTGCTCAGATTATTTGTAGTACTGATAAGATTTCTCATAAGAAGCTTAAGAAAAAAGCAAAGACAGTAACTATCAATGTAGAAAATTCAAAAGGCGCAATTACCGTCAAGGATGTTTCTTCCAAGAAAAACAAAAATGTTGCCGAGGTTAAGGTTAAGGGAAGAAAGGTCAAAGTTAAGTTTAAGAAGGGTACTGCCAAGGGAGTCTATAAATTCAAGGTGACCGTAGGTGCTTACGGCGAAACAAAGAAAACCACTGAGACTATCAAAATCAGGGTTAAATAAGCACACAGAAAAGATTTTTGGGGTATAAAGGGGAACAAGAGTAACATGAAGCAATTTCTAAAAAAATTACTAAAGGGTTCAGCTGTAGCATTTGGTTTGTGGATGCTTGTAGGGCCTATGAGTGCTAAGGCATATAACAATACGATGCATGTGGTAGATGCGACGGATACTACTATAACCATAGACTGGAGCATGGCGGCTGATGATCAATTCGAAGAACAGAAGGCCGATGGCAATACGTCATACAAATGGGATTATTTTAAAGTTGGCTATGCGGCTAATCCCTGTGACAGAAATAAGATAAAACATAACATTTCAGTTAATACAAAACTGCGTCAGTATACAATAAAAGGACTTAAACCTGATACTGAATATACAATTGAGGTGGATTGGAGAATATCTCATTCCGGCCCAAAGGGAACGGGAACTACGGTTCATAATTTTCAGGTGCTTGACGCCGCAACAACCGGCGGCTCCAATGAAACTGCAAAGTTTGTAGGCTCTACCGGAACAACTGCTGCTGTTGATATCAGCGAAGCTTTAAGAAACATTGAATGTGAATGTCGTGAGAAAAATCACAAACCGAGTATGTATACCATCAGTGTTGGATATGCAGATCAGGCAGCTGGCACTGAAGCAGCTCTTATGAAAGCAAAGGAGATTGCAGGAAAGAAATATTACAAGCTAGGTAATAAGCAAGGCATTTACAACATGAGAGGACTTAGTCCAAATCATACCTATACATTTGTTGCGGCTGTATGGCTTAGTGCTAACAATGCAGATACAGGTAATTACAAGAAATTCTTTAAATACGTTCAGTTATCAGATATCAAAACAAAAGACACCGATGATTCCGCGATCTATAATAGTGTTGAGCCTGTGACTAAGTTTGATTCCCGCAAAGACAGTGATGCCGCAGGAAGATACCTTTCTTCTTCCTACGATTCCTATGGCGTTACATTAGCAACTACTGTTACTGCAGACAGCATTACCTTAGACTGGTCTAAGCAGAAACAGGCAGACAGGAAGATTAAAGCTGCCAAGGATGAGAAAAAACTCTGTTTTGCCATAGTTGAAGATGAGCAGTATGATGCGGATGCGGACAGACAAAAGTATGGCCCTAGCAACAATTGCGGACCTAATGTCAGAAAGGCAGCAAAAAAAGCAGATGCACATCAGTTTCAAGCTGATGTATCAACTAAAAGCTTTACTTTTTCCGGTCTAAAACCCGCTACCAGCTACACGGTAATAATGAAATGTAGTTGGGAGAATAAAACGGGTAAAAGTGAAAAGATTTATCCCTATCTTACTCATATCTGCACGGAAGGCGCAAAAACTGACAGCGAAATCGACAGCCATGTAAAAAAAGACAAAGTTATCGCATATATGTATGACGGCGTTGTGAAGCATCAGGGCAGCGAAGCACATCTTGATTGGACAAATGCCATCAAAAACTATTGCGGTCAGACTGTGCTTAGTGAATACTGCGCAAGACCCGGCATCGACTGTGTGACTGAGATAGGATATGCCAAGCTTCCGGCTGACCTTAAAAATTCAAGTGCTGTAAAGGCAAGCTATCAGGCAGCTGAGAAAATGTTAAAAAATACTGATTACAACGCTCTTGCTGTCAACTATCCATACTCCAATACCAGAATATATAACCTGGATCCTGGTGCTAAGTATGTATTTGCCGTTAGATTTACTACCTACTGGTATTTATGTGGCGTAAGACACAGCTTTACAGATACGTTTTATATAGACGAAACCGGCATCAATTATTATAAAGCAAATAAGACAGGAGCTTCATATGGCGGCTCCAGTAGTGGATCCGGAGAAAGTGGCTCCGGAAACAGCGGCGAAAATGGTTCCGGTGATGATATTTCAAGCCCTGATGATCAGCAGAATGAGGAAAATCCTTCCGAAGAGAAAAGAGATGGCCGCACTAACGATAGCAATACTGCTCCGGGCTCAAACAGTAAATCCGGCCGTCAGGTTAATTCCGGAAAAGCCAATAATCTTGCGCAGATTACCTGCAGCAGTGAAAAGGTATCCTATAAAAAGCTGAAGAAAAAGGCTCAGACTGTAACAATTAAAATAGACAATTCAAAGGGAAAAATTTCTGTAAAGGACATTTCTTCCAAAAAGAACAGAAATGTCGCATCGATCAGCATTAAAGGAAGAAAAGTTATTTTAAAGTTTAAGAAGGGTACATCCAAAGGCGTTTATAAGTTTAAGGTAACAGTTGGCGCTAAGGATGGTATCAAAAAGACTACCGAGACATTTAAAATTAAGGTAAGCTGATAGCGTGCCAAAAAGAACCGTCCCCAGTGGCACGCGTGCCAAAGAGAACCGTCCCCAGTGGCAGAACCGTCCCCAGTGGCACGCTAAATGCCATTAAGTGTCATTTTGGCAAGCTTTAAAATCTTGGCGGCGATTTGTTCTTCCGATTCAACAAAACCTGATTTATTCCAGTAATCTATGACTCCGGCACTACCTGCAGAGATGTATGCAAAAAGCACTTCTTTGTTCAGGTTAGGGTCGGAGTTTGCATATACTTCCAGTGCTTTGGAAAAATGATCATAGAAGAGAAACACAATTTTTCTTGAAAATTCTGAGCCATTCTGTGACATAAAGGACATCAGACTAAGATCATCATTCATGCTTTCCCGCAGATATCTCAGGGTATTTGTCACAAATTCATCGATATTTTCATAGCTGGCAGCTTCCAGTTTTGCAGATATCTCATCTATTACAGCTTCCTGCAGCTTATCCACAAGATCCGGAACATCCAGATAATGCTTATAAAAAGTCGCTCGGTTTATCTCTGCACGGCTGCAGATGGATGTGACTGTGATTTTTTCATATCCGATTTCCTGTAATAATTCATAGAAGGCAGTACGTATGCGCATTTTTGTATAGCGTATCCTGCCGTCTTCTTTTTTCTTTGCAACGGAATTTTTCACGTTGTTTTTATCCATGGAATTCTTAATTTTCTCTGACATAATCAACACTTTTCTCCAATGTGTTTACTAACTAACAGTTTTGAAAATATTGATGGTTGCTAGCTTTTTTAAGGCTTCTTATAATCAACATAAAAATAATAAACAACTGTTGATTATTTTACAAGTGTCAATAATTTACAGAAATGTGCTAATTGCTTTGTGGCATATTTTCATAATTTTAATAAGGCGGAGATTAGTTTATGGAAGATAAGAGAAATAAGATTTACGAAAGTGACAACCTCTGGTGGTCGATCCTTGGAATGGTGATGCCGGCGCTTTTGGCGATTCTGGTAATCCTTATTTATAACATGGCGGACATGGTATTTGTGGGACAGACCGGCGAAACGGCCCAGGTGGCGGCGGTATCAATCGTAGGACCGGTGTTCAACCTCATAATGGCAGTAGCAATGCTTTTGTCATCGGGAGGAACCGTTCTGATTTCAAGGGATCTTGGGGCAAAGGATGAGGCACATGCGAAACAGGTCAGCGCAGTATGTATGTGGGGTGCGATTATTCTTGGAATAGCCTCGGCAATACTGATCATTGCAGCACACAAGCCGCTTCTTGGGCTTCTTGGAACCACCGCTGATACCTATGAATATGCAAGAACCTACATGATAATTCTGGCCCTTGGCGCACCGTTCCTGCTTCTAAGCAATATGCTGGGTCAGCTCATGAGAGCAGAAGGTGCGGTAAAATATGGGCTCATCGCCAATCTGTCAGGAACATTTATAAATATAATCCTTGATCCTGTCTTTATCCTGACCTTAAAAATGGGTGTGGCCGGGGCAGCAATTGCAACGGTTATCGGCAATTTTATTGCCACAATGATCAGTCTGTATTACATGAACATGAAGGCTGTTGTGCTTAATATGAAGCTTTCAAATGCTCTGATAAAGCCCCAGCTTATTTTCTCAGTGATGGCACTTGGAATTCCAAATGCTGTAAGTACGTTCCTGTCAGGCTTTGCAGGTTCTTTTTCAAACAGGCTCCTTTCAGGCTATGGCTCTGATTCCATCGCAGCGAATGCGGCGGCAGGCCGGGTGAACATGATAATCGTAATGATCCTTATGGGAATCTGTATGGGCGCTCAGCCGCTTATTTCCTACAACTACGGCGCCAAGAATTTAAAGAAGCTCTCCGGAATCATGAAAAGAATTCTGATTCTGTGCGTGGCAGTGGGCACGGTAACTACAGCCCTTGTAATAATGTTCAGACATACAGCAATAGGCCTTTTCCTGAAGGATGCGTCAGTGGCCGCTTTGGCGGAATCCATAGTCGTTCTTTTGATGATCAGCTCCCCATTCCTTGGATTCTTTTTCCTTGCAACCAATTTCCTTCAGTCCACAGGGAAGGCCATGTCAGCCACAGTAATGTCCACCTTGCAAAAGGGAGTGCTGCTTATTCCGCTACTTTTTATCCTTGAGCATCTCTTCGGATTTTACGGAATTATATATGCCTATGTAGTTGCAGATTTTGCCTCAAGTGCGATTGCGATAGTGTTCCTGATTGTAAATTGGAGAGCAGTTAAGAAGGAGCTGAAAAAGGAGATGACAGATAAGACAGTGACCTTTCTAAACTCAGATAATAAAGAAATAAATGCTCACGCAGTGTGATGCAAGATAATACATGGAGGAGAATTGAAAATGCACGAAATTATTGTAGATATGTTTGTTGGACTTAAGTATTTCCTGATTTATATGTTTTCCCTGGCGGGAGTGGTGTTCCTGATAAATAAGATATTCAGATTACCGAAGGAGCTATTCAGAAAACTGCTTCACTTTATAGCCTTTTCATCTGTGATAGTTATGATATATTCTGCAAAAAACTGGATCGCAGCTACGCTTGTTCCGATAATGATAATCATTATTATGTATCCGGGACTGCTACATGCTGAAAAAGATAAGCGATTTACGCAGATGGTTTCGCAGAGAAGAGAGGGTGAATTAAAATCAAGTCTCCTGCAGCTTTTTCTGACAATAGCAGCTATTATCGCAATTAGCTGGGGGCTTTTAGGACATAAAGAATTCGCAGTTGCGGCCATACTTATGTGGGGCTTTGGTGATGCAGCGGCAGCTCTTATAGGTAAAAGATTCGGAAAACACAAGGTGCTTCGATTTAAGCATGTTGATCATAAAAAGAGCTGGGAAGGAACCGCTGCAATGTCGGTCGTAGCTTTTGCTTTTGGCCTTGCAAGCCTGATGATAGTTGGGAATATTCCCCTCGAAAGCAGTCTTCCCGCGGTTATCATAGCAGCTCCTTTAGCGGCATTAACGGAATTATTTACCAAAAACGGTTACGATACTGTAACAGTGCCTTTTGTGAGCGTGGCAGCCCTGTTCTTTTTCCTGTAACCGGATGGAGTCATGCCATACACTTTTTTAAAGACCTTTACAAAATAATTATTATCTGAGTAACCCACATAGCTGCTGATTTCCTGGATTTCATTATCAGTATCACGAAGGAAACCGGCGGCTTTTTCACATCTTTTTCCGGCTATATACTCGGTGATGGTCCTGCCTGTTTCCTTTTTGAATACCTTAGATAGATGAGAGGCAGAGACGTTTGCTGCACGGGACAGATCATCTATAAGTATTTCTTCGCTCAGATGAAAATCTATGTATTCAATAACCTTCTGAATAGGCGCAGAGTAATCACCCATTGAGAGCTTGTACTCATGCACGGCAGATGTAAGCTCCACTATCATGCTTTCAATGTAACTATGCTGCATTATTGCCTCCTTTACGGAGTCCAGAAGCTGCACATATTTCTGGGTGATTGCATTTATTGTTATGACTGAAAGTCCGGATTCCTCGGCGGCTTTTCTGGCAAGAACTCTGATTATAGCAAAAGAGATTTCGGGTTTTGAGTAGGAAGGATTGTCCTTCATAAATTCTTCATTGGCTTTGATGTTGGTCATGGCAGAATATGCCTGTTTTACATTTTCTACATCCCCGTTTTTTATCATAGACAAAAAGCGCTTTTCGTTGTCATAGCGCCTGTAAATATCGCTGAAATCTGTGTTTTCAGGCAGAGCCCCGTGAGAAATATCGGACGATTCCTGAATAAATCCGGAGAGCTTTCTGTAGTTATAGTCAAGAATCCCCGGCTCAAAGGACTGCATTATGGATGTAATTAGCGCCTGCAGCTGACTGGAATAGATTATCGGAAAAGAGGTGTAGTAAAGCCTCAAAGCTATGGTGCTTGAGGAAGGAACATTGTTTTTAATTAAAATCTGTTCGGTTTTTGTCTCAGAATACTCACTCTGAACATATGGACCAACTAAAATCATCCTGTCACCAAAGTTAAAAAAACAGGTACAAACCCCAAGCTGATCTACAATTTCGTAAATAGTAGCCGGGACCGATGAATTCATCAAAAGCGACAGCGCTTCACGGGTAAACATGGGCTGCAATTTATTGCTAAAACAGTATTTCTCCTCGAAGCTGCGGAGATCCTTGTCGTAGTCCGCTATTTCCGTAGCAGAGACGTTAGCTATATTTCTGATTAATCTAAGAAATAATTCAGTGTCCATAAAAACCTCTTTTTGAAAACACTTGCCAATAATAGCAAAAATGCATTACTAAAATCGAATATTACTATATTAAATGTAGATTACAGTATATTTATCTTATTTTCAACACATAATAGCTATAATATTGCTATTTCAAATATTTATATTCTAATAGTTTGCCATCCCGGATGCTATCATTATTTTTGCAAACACATAATTAACATATCCGACACTTCTTAGATGCATCCGGTGCCTGGGGATACAGTCGGATTTAAACTGGCGATTATTGAGGAGAATAATTACATGCGCAGCACTTTTTTATGGAACGACAACTGGACTTTCATTAAAGAAAACAATGAAGAGAAGGTAACGCTCCCTCACACTTGGAATGCAGAGGATGGTCAGACAGGACCACAGCAGTATTACAGAGGTACCTGTTTTTATAAGAAGTCATTTGGAAAACCCGTCATGGAAGAAAATCAAAGATGCTATCTGGAATTCAGAGGCGTTAATTCCTCCTGTAAGGTCAGAATAAACGGAAACGATATCTGCTCTCATGACGGAGGATATTCCACATTCAGATGCGATATCACTGATTTTTTATCTGATGAAAATGAGATAGAAGTGAGCGTATCCAATGAGCCAAATGACAGAGTATATCCTCAGAGAGCTGACTTCACATTCTACGGCGGAATATACAGAGATGTGTATCTGATAATAGTAGACAGCGAACATTTTGACCTTGATTATTACGGCGGAAACGGCCTGTATGTTACGCCTTCAATAGATGGAAAAGATGCAGTAATCGATATAAAGACCTACCTCACAGGCGAGCCTGACAAAGTTCTGATTTCAATAGATGGTGTTGGTGAAAAAGAAATTGAAATTTCGGAAGAAAATGGCAAAAAGGTCGCAAAGGGCAATTTCAAAATAGAAAACGTTCATCTCTGGAACGGAATAAAAGATCCGTATTTATACAGAATTACAGCGACTCTGTTTAAAGGAACTGAGCAGGTGGACAGGCTCTATGAGAGATTTGGAGTAAGAAAGTTTTCATTTGATCCGGAAAAGGGATTTTTCTTAAATGGGCGAAGCTACCCTCTACATGGCGTTTCCAGGCATCAGGACAGAGCCGGGGTTGGAAATGCTCTTACAAAAGAAATGCATGATGAGGATATGGAGCTGATCCTGTCCATGGGCGCAAACTCCATAAGACTTGCTCATTATCAGCACGATCAATACTTCTATGACCTATGTGATGAGAAGGGCATTGTTGCCTGGGCTGAGATTCCATATATCACGGTGCACATGGATGGTGGCCGTGAAAACACTGTTTCACAGATGAAGGAGCTCATAACTCAGAATTATAACCACGCATCCATTATGTGCTGGGCCCTTTCCAATGAGATAACGCTTCAGGGTGTTACGGACGACCTCATGGAAAACCACAGAATTCTGAACAATCTGGTTCACGAGATGGATCCCGGCAGAGTATCCGCAATGGCAAATCTTTTCATGCTTGAGACGGATTCACCCCTTGTAGAGCTTCCCGACATCAGAGGCTATAACCTGTATTATGGCTGGTATGTGGGCGATATGGAGGATAACGATAAGTGGTTTGATGATTTCCACAAGGAGCATCCAAATACTGTGATCGGCCTTACGGAATACGGTGCAGATTCAGTTATATCACTGCAGTCGCCAAAGCCTGAAAAGGGCGATTTTACTGAAAGCTATCAGGCAATTTATCACGAGCACATGCTTGAAATGTTCAGCACAAGACCCTATATCTGGGGAACCTATTGCTGGAACATGTTTGAATTTGCAGCAGCCGGCAGAGAGGATGCAGGGGATCCCGGGAAAAACCATAAAGGACTTATCACTTTTGATAGGAAAACAAAGAAGGATGCCTATTACATATACAAAGCATGGTGGTCAGATGAGCCTTTCGTTCATCTGTGCGGAAGAAGGTATCACGATCGGATAGAAGAAAACACAGAGATTAAAGTGTATTCCAATCTGAATAAGGTGACTCTTTACGTGGATGACAGAGAAGTGGAGACCAAAGAAGGAAAACATATATTTAAATTCATGGTTCCGATTTCTGCAGTACATAGAATCAAAGCTGTGGCAGAGGAACAGAGTGATGAGATGGAAATAGTAAAGGTTTCAGAGCCAAATCCCTCATATTTTATTTCGGCAGACAAGGTTAGAAACTGGTTTGACGAAAAGGATGAGGAAGTGTCAAATGACAGCGAATATCTCTCACTTTCCAGTACCATGGCAGAAGTAAATGCTGTCCCTGAAGGGAAGGCGATACTTGATAATATGATGGCTGCCATGAATTCCAGAACAGCAGGTGGTATGGGAGAAGGAGTGAAAATTCCTAAAGCAATGCAGGCAATAATCGCAAGACAGCCGATTAATAAGCTGCTTAAACAAGGCGGATTTGATGCAGATTCTCCTGAGGTTAAGGCACTTGAAAATGCACTTTCACAGATTAAAAAAGCAAAATAATAACGGGGTTAATTTAGATAAACTGAGGGTAACATGGAAAACTTAAATGTAAATAATTCAGATAAAAATAATGTATATCACAAGGCCAAAACCTGGCAGATCATTCTTTTTGCCTGCAACGGACTTGTGGGTATGAGCATATATTCACTGATCGGCCTCGCCAGCTATTCAGCCAATGTGGGCTATGGAATCGCAACCGTAGCAGTTGGCGGAATCCTGACATTTACCAGAATTTTAGATGCTATAACAGATCCGCTACTGGCATTTGTCTACGACAGAGTTAATACCCGATGGGGAAAAATCAGGATACTTATCATCGCAGGCTGGATTATTGAAGCTATCGCACTTTTCTGCATGTTCAGCGGCTTTTCAAGTAAGGGCCATGGTCTGATAACCTTTGTGACATTCTATATTCTTTATGTAATCGGCTATACCATGACCAACATGACTGCGCTTACTGTACCGAATCTACTGACCAATGATCCAAAGCAGAGACCCACTATCGGTGTTTGGCAGACAGTATTTAATTATCTTGTTCCTATAACACTTAGTATTGTTCTCAATGTAGTTCTTCTTCCGAAATTCGGCGGAACCTACAACCAGGGCTATCTCTCCGCGGCATGCATTTTAACTATTGCAGTATCAGCACTCGGAGTGTTGCTTGTATGTATCGGTGTGTCTGAATACGATAAGCCTGAAAATTTCAAAAACTATACTGCAAACAAAGAAGAAAAGCTCAGCCTTAAGGATATGATCAGTGCAATTAAGGAAAATAAACCTTTTCAGTGCTATATAGTTGCAGCAGCATCAGACAAAATTGCACAGCAGGTTGCGAGTCAGTCGATTGTGGGAACATTACTTGCAGGAATCGTAATCGGAAATATGGGACTGTCAACAATACTGAACATGGTAGCTATTCTACCTGCAATCTTGTTCGCTGTATTTGGTGCACGTTATGCCGGCAAACATGGTAATAAAGAATCTATCACAACCTGGACCTGGGCATGCATGGGAATTTCTGCAGGACTTATAGCTTTCTTTGGAGTAATTGATCCACATCACATTGCGACCTTTGGACCCATGATGGTAATTTATGTTGTTCTCACACTTTTGCTTAATGGAGCAAAAATGTGCGTAACAACAGCCGGATCAGCGTTTGTATCGGACTTGATTGATTATGAACTGGACAGAACCGGCAAATTTATCCCTGCGGTAATGACAGGCACCTACAGCTTAATTGACAAGATCGTTACTGCTTTTTCAGCAGTTATCGCAACAGGCGCAGTTGCTCTTGTTGGTTATACCCAGACACTGCCTCAGCCCGGCGATCCGCTGACAAGACCTATTTTCTGGATGACAATGTTTTTGCAGTACGGCCTTGCTATGATCGGCTGGATCTGTACCATCGTTGCCATGAGAAAATGTGATCTTACGAAGGAAGAAATGGTGAAGGTACAGCACAGAATTTCTGAGAAAAAGAAGGCAGCTAAAGAGTGTGCCTGATATTGAAAATATTTTGAAGGATTTTTATGACAGAAAAGATTTTTAAAAATGCAAAATGGATAACTCCCGAGCAAATGACGGAGCCTGAAATAAGAAAAGGCGCGGGATATTTAAGAAAAAAACTGATCCTTGAAGCTATTCCGGAAAAGGCGGAGCTTTACGCCACTGCCCATGGTCTTTATGAGATAAAAGTTAACGGAAGAGCTGTGACAGAAGCGAGACTTACTCCCGGATGTACGGAGTATAACAACAGACTTATGTACCAGCAGTACGACATCACAGGTCTTCTAACCGAAGGGAAGAACGAGATTTTCGTTACATTAGGTGATGGTTGGTACAGAGGCTGCATTGGAATTGACGGCACCAGGAACTTTTTCGGAGAAGATATTTCTTTTATCTGCAAGGCAATAGACAAAGCGGGAGAAGTGCTCTTTATGACAGATGAATCCTGGGAAGGCTCAGAGCAGGGGCCCATACTTCTTACAGACTTAGAGCTTGGCGAAAACTATGATGCAAGACTTGAGGATATACAGGAATGGAGCCCTGTGAGGACTATGGATTTTGATATGGAAAATCTGGTTCCGCAGGACGCTCCCCTCATCCTGGAGCATGAGATTTTTGAAGGAAAACTCATAAAAACATCTGCCGGTGAGGACGTTTATGACTTTTCACAGAACCTGGCAGGATACACGGAAATTACGATTGAGAATGCTGTGGCCGGCCAGACTGTTACTCTAATCCATGGCGAAACGCTGGATGAAAACGGGAATTTTACCATAGCAAATTTCCAACCGGGAGACCGAAATAAAGCAGGCGGAATCAAGCAGGAAATTAACTATATCTGCAAGGATGGTAGAAACGAGTTTAAGCCTCATTTTTCAATATTTGGATTTCGTTATGCAAAAATCGTAACGGATATTTCTCTCCAAAACATAAGCATTCAAAGCATCGCTGTTTACTCTGATATGAGAGAAACAGCGGACTTTGAATGCTCCGATGATGCTGTAAACAAGCTTTTTAATAACAGCAAATGGAGTATGAAATCCAACTTCTGCGATATTCCGACGGATTGTCCCACAAGAGAAAGAGCCGGTTGGACCGGAGATGCCGGAGTTTTTGTAAAGACCGGATCTTATCTTATGGACTGCGCGGGTGTGTATCGCAACTGGCTCGCCAGTGTCAGGTTTAACCAGCATTCTGACGGCAAGATGGCATATATCAGTCCAAGAAATGGTGTGCCAGGGAGAATTGCAGAAATGTTCTCCGCATCGGTGGGCTGGGGCGATGCTTCGGTTATTGTTCCTTACTTTTTATATAAGAAATCGGGAGATGTATCTATCCTTTCAGAAAACTATGAAATGATGAAGGCATGGGTAGGCTTTCTTGAGAAAAGAGCCGGCAAAAGTAAGCTGAAAAACCGCTTTGGCAAAAATCCCTTCAGGAAAAACATCATAGATACCGGCATGGATTACGGTGAATGGTGCGAGCCCGGAGCGGATGTCATGAAGGCCATGGCAGCTGCCTTTAAAAATGGTCAGCCCGAGGTGGCAACGGCTTATTTTGCTTATTCTTCAAAGCTGCTGTCAGAAATTGCAGGTATCTTGGGCAATGCAAATGACGCAGACTATTACAGGGATTTATCTGATAAAGCAAGAGCTGCATACAGATATCTTGTATTAAAGGATGGTCATATTCACTCAGAGAGACAGTGCGAATATGTAAGGCCGCTGGCCTTTGGACTTTTAGAAGAGGATGAAGCGGCGAATGCAGCGGAGGATTTGAACAGGCTGGTAATTGATAATGGATATCATTTAAACACCGGTTTTCTTTCCACGCCTTTCCTCTGTGAGGTTTTGTCTAAGCATGGATACGTGGAGTCTGCGTATAAGCTTCTTTTGCAGCGCACATATCCATCCTGGCTTTATTCAGTGGAAAAAGATGCTACAACCATCTGGGAGACCTGGGATGGTATCAGGGAGGATGGCACCGTTCACGATTCGCTAAATCATTATTCCTACGGAGCAATTTCCGGGTGGCTGATATCAGGAGTTTTGGGAATAAATTACGCACATGATGCATTAATTATCGAACCTTTTCCCAGTAAACAATTATCCTTTGCGAAGGGATATTTTGATTCACCAAAAGGCATGATAAGAGTAGAATGGAAGTATATTGATAATGATTGTTCTTTTCATATAGAAATTCCTGACGGAGTAACAGCAACAATCAGATTACCCGGCATGGCTGAAATAGCGGCATGCGGTGGAGAATATGACTACTCCATCAGATTAGGCGATTAGTTACGTACCCCGTATCAAAACGGACTCAGTTAGATATAGGCTGGCAATATAAGGAGGAATGAAATGAGCTACGTTTGCAACCCGATAAACATCAACTACAGATATCAGTTTAATGCTGACCCCAGAAAGGGCGGAGAAATCCAGATTTGCAGAGAAGCTGCGGATCCGTCCATGATCCTTTTCAAGGGCAGATACTATATTTTTGCATCCATGACACTGGGAGTATGGGTGTCTGATGACCTTACAAAGTGGGAAAATCACAGACTTCCTGATGAGCTTCCTTTATACGATTATGCTCCGGATGTACGAGTAATGGGAGATTACGTATATTTTTGCGCATCAAAAAGAGATGAAAACTGCGACCGCTTCAGAACGAAGGATATTCTGAACGGACCCTATGAGAAAATTCCCGGCAACTTTCCTTACTGGGATCCCAATCTTTTCATAGATGATGATGGAAAAGTGTATTTTTACTGGGGCTGCTCCAATACAGAGCCTATTTACGGATGCGAGCTTGACCCTGAAACCATGCTTCCAAAGGGCGAGAGAGTGCCTATGCTTGAGGGACATCCCACAGAGTATGGCTATGAAAGAGTTGGAGAAGATAATTCGATTTTCCCTGCTTCACAAGAGGAAATTGAGAAGGGATTTCAGGGCTTTCTTGCTATGCAGAACACCACAGAAGATCAAATTCCCGATGACCTTAAGCCACTAATCAAGGGTATGTTCTCCAATATGCCCTATATCGAAGGCGCATGGGTGGATAAGCATAACGGAAAATACTATCTGCAATATGCATTTGCAGGAACTCAGTTCAATACCTATGGTGATGGCGTTTACGTATCGGATTCGCCCCTTGGCCCCTATAAGCTGGCTGAAAATAATCCTTATTCCTACAATCCCGGCGGATTTTTACCGGGAGCAGGCCACGGCTCAACCATGGAGGATAAAAGCGGAAATCTCTGGCACACCGCTACCATGAGAATAAGTGTAAATCACGACTTTGAGAGACGAGTAGGACTTTGGCCTGCAGGCTTTGATAAGGACGGAGAACTGTTCTGCAATCAGAGATACGGTAACTGGCCTTTTGAAATAAACGGTGCAAAGCAGGATCCCTGGAAGAATCCGGATTGGTTTTTACTCAGCTATGGCAAAAAGACAAGCTGTTCATCCGCACTGTCAGAGAATCCTTCAGAAAATGTTACGGATGAGGATGTGCAGACACTGTGGCGTCCCGCATCAACCGGCAAGGACGAATGGATTACAGTTGACCTTGGAAAAGTATATAAAGTAAACGCTGTGCAGATTAACTTTGGCGATGGGAAGCTTGATATCCCTGTTCCCGGTGAGATCAGAGGAACCTCTCAGGCGCGTTTTATCGATGACAAGACCTATTACAGCCGCTGGAAAATGGAAGGATCTGTGGACGGCGAAGAGTTCTTTGTTTTAGAGGATAAATCAGAAGCAACAACTGATCTGACTCATGACCTGGTGGTAATGGAAGAAGGCAGGGAGATAAGATACATCAGAGTTTCTAATCTTGAAGTTCCCTATGGACAGATTCCCGCTCTTTCCGGCATTCGCGTATTTGGAAAAGGCGAGGGCGAGTTGCCAAAAGTTCCGGTTTTCTCTGTAAAAAGAGATTCCGGCATCGATATGAGTGTAAAGATTGAAGACGACGATAATGCCGTAGGGCATGTGATTCTCTGGGGAAGCTCTCCTGAAAAGCTCTATCACAGCTGGATGGTACTTGGAGAAGATGCTGTAGGTAGCGCGAAGCGCATAGGTGCTTTGGTTACCGGAAGAGATTACTATCTGAGAGTAGACAGCTTTAACGAAAGCGGCATTACTGAAGGAGAGGTTACAAAATTATGATGAATCACACAATTCCTCACATTGAGACAAGAAACAACAAGCAGGTGCTGATAGTTGAAGACAAACCCTTCATTTTACTTGCAGGTGAAGTTCACAATTCAGACTCCTCATCACCGAAATACATGGAGGAAATCTGGGATATCGCTGGTCAGCTTGGAATGAACACGCTGCTCCTTCCTGCAACCTGGGAAATGATTGAACCGGAGGAGGGCTGTTTTAATTTTGAAGTGCCCACAGAGCTTATAAATCAGGCAAGAGAGCGTGGAATGAAGATCGTCTTTCTCTGGTTTGGAAGCTGGAAAAATGCGGAATGCATGTATGCTCCAGGATGGGTAAAGCAGGACCTTAAGCGATTCCCCAGAGCTCAGATTGAAAAGGGAAAAAACAAGGCAGGCCGGGCAATTTCGCCATCACTTCCCGTAAAAATATCCTACACAACACTGTCTTACCTCGGGGAAGAGACCGTAAAG
Organism: Butyrivibrio sp. WCD3002; assembly: GCF_000424265.1. Classification (GTDB taxonomy): domain Bacteria; phylum Bacillota; class Clostridia; order Lachnospirales; family Lachnospiraceae; genus Butyrivibrio. Next base: position 52,722 of record NZ_AUJO01000006.1, on the reverse strand, counting down.
GCAGATGCAAAGGCCTTTGCCGCTTTCATGTCTTTTCTTAAAACCTATGATGAAGAACAACAGACTGTTATTGCGGTTCAGGTAGAGAACGAAACAGGACTACTTGGAGCAGCAAGAGAGGTATCAGATGCTGCGGATGCTGTATTTGAGGCAGCTGTTCCGGAAGATTTTGCCTCCTATATGAGAAGTCATACAGAGACCATGACAGAAGAAATCAAAGGAGCGGTTCTTTCTGGAAAAGAGCAGGGTAGCTGGAAGGAAGTTTTCGGAGACTGCGCTGATGAAGTTTTCTCTGCATATTATGTATCTAAATTCGTTAATACCGTGGCTGAAGCCGGAAAAAAGGTATATCCGCTTCCCATGACAGCTAACTGCTGGCTTGATAAGGGCGATAAGCCGGGAACCTATCCCACAGGCGGACCTGTCTCAAAGGTTCATGAAGTATGGGATTTTTGTGCTCCAAACATCGATGTATATTGCCCGGACATTTATGTGCCGCAATTTAAAGAAGTTTGCGACGAGTATACAAGGCGCGGAAACGCGCTTTTCATACCGGAGAGTGCAACCCACGGCTACGCTGCTCCAAGACTTTGTTATACAGTAGGGCACTATCACGCTATGTGTTATTCGCCCTTTGGCTTTGACGATATCGGTAAGCCTTTTACTGCAGTTCAGGCATTTTTATTTGGAATGGATGTAACTGACCCGGCCCTGAAAACACCTCAGAATTTTGAGGAATATGCGGCTTACGGTCAGATTTTGAAGGAAATGATGCCGATGCTTGCAGAAGCCTACGGCACAGATCGCCTGCAGGCCGTTTCAGCGGAAACAGATTCTCCCGCACCTGCTGCGGATGGAAATCCCTTCGGGGCACTACCGGCCACTATGAATTTTGGCTCATTTAGCGTAAACGTAACCTTCAAAAGTCCGGTAAATCCACGCTCAGACGGAGCATGTCTCTGCCTTAAAGTAAGCGATAATGAATGCTGGGTAGTAGGAAACGCCTGCGGAATTTCCTTGAATTCGGCAAATCCTGATGTTCCAAACCTGGATTTTTTAGAGGTTACTGAAGGATGCTTTGAAAAGGGCAGATGGATTCCAGGCCGCAGATTAAACGGCGATGAGGCGGCACAGATGTCCATGAGCAGCCCCAGCGTATGGCATATAAGATTTTTTACCTATGAATGATAATAGTGAGGTTTTATTTTGATAAACGGAGAACTTAGCGGAAGCTCTAATACGCCGAAATCAGGTGCAGATTCTGTAAAAAAGGGCCTTCAGCAGATAATGCTTGGAAGAGTCTGCAAAAATCACGACACTACCCTTAATGCCTTAAAAAGAATAAAGGCTGCCGGTTACGATTACATAGAGCTTAACGATTTTATGGTGCAGAAGTCTTCTCTGATAGTAAAGCTTCTGACAAGCTTTGGCGGAATGAGCATCGGAAACAGCGGGAGCCATGACTGGCATAGGCTGATTTCTGAAAGTGGTTTTAAGGTCAGCAGCATCCAATCTAATCTTGGAGCAATAGAATCAGACCCTGTCAGGATTGCTGCGCTGGCAAATAGCTTTGGCACGGACGTTGTGGTGATCACCGGAATGTACAGGTTTGATTACAGCAGCCGCAGCGAAGTAGAAAAGCTGGCGGAACGACTGAATGCAGCAGGAAAAACTCTAAAGGATCAGGGCATACGGGTTTTATATCACAATCATAACAGTGAGCTTCAAAAGGTGAGCCCGGGCGTAACTGCCTACGACGTGCTCATAGAAAAAACTGACCCGGAATACGTTAATTTTGAGCTTGATACCTATTGGATGACAGATGCAGGAGCAGATGTCTACCCGATAATTGATAAGCTGGGTTCAAGGCTGAAGTACTGGCATATCAACGACAGAGGCAACAGAGAAAAAGGTCCATACATGACGCCGATTCTCAAGGAAAATCCCACAGAGCTTGGCTATGGAAATATGAACCTTGAAGGAATTGCTGATGCAATTCAAAAGTATGGAATCGAGGCAGTAATTTTGGAAACCCACATGAACTGGATCCAAAATGATCCTGTTAAAAGCGCGGAAGTAAGCGCAGAATTTATTAGATCACATTTTTAAGTATGCCATTGGGGACGGTTCTTTTTGGCACGAAATGAGACATTTCGTGCCAAAAAGAACCGTCCCCAGTGGCATGCATGTATGACATTTGATGGACAGAAGAGGTTAAACTATTATTAAGAACTTGAACGCTTATTATAGCACCAGGTGTTGGCACGATAGCTACACCTGGTGCTTCTGTGATAAAGTAGTAGCATGAAAACTTATATTAATGATCCGGGTACACAAACACTAATAGCGCTAAACATGACGCTCATAGCACAGCTGGTAGGTGTAACACTGGCGGTTCTTCTTGATCCTTATATTAAAAAGGAGAATAGATTCCGAGTTTTTGTAATCGAGGTAATCATTGCATTTTTGCTTTTTGAACCGCAGTTCAGCGAAGATTTCGGGGATATTTTTTATAAAAATAATCTCTGTTTTTGGCTTACCTTTATGACCTCAATCAGCTATGTACTGCGTTCCATAACCCTGTATCTTTTTATAAGACTGTCGGGAAACGAATGGGGCAAAAAATTCCTATATGGTCTTTTGGCTATCAATGCGGCCATTTGCTTTACAGCTTTCTTTAAGCCCTGGGTTTTTGCCTTTGGAGAAGACGGTTCATGGTGCAGAGGTCCCCTTGGCTACGTGCCGTTTATAACCTGTGCGATACTTATCATTGTTCTTATAATTGGCGCCTATACGCGATATAAGGGTCATAGGCGGGCAGAAAACTTTGTGCCGCTTATAATTTCTGTTTTTGTAGTTGTAGCAGTTTTAATGGATCTGTCCATGAATTTTGGTCCCCGCGTATCTTTCTTGAACGTAGCAATGACCGAAAGCACTGTATTTTTCTATATCTGGCTGCATCTTCAGTTTGTCCGCGAGCACGAGGATGCGCTAAAAGCAGAGCAGAGAATCAGGATAATGATGTCCCAGATTCAGCCTCACTTTTTATTCAATGCGCTGTCCACAATTCAGGCTCTGACTGAGACCGATCCTGACAGAGCATCGAAGGTTATTGAGGAATTCGCAACCTACTTAAGACAAAATATTCATTCTCTGAACCAGGATTCGCTTATATCCGTGAAAAAAGAGATTGAGCATACAAGGGTTTATTCGGATATCGAGCAGGTCAGATTTCCGTCAATTAAGATTGATTACGATATAGATGATGATGATTTCATGATTCCGCCGCTTACGATACAGCCAATGGTTGAAAATGCCATTCGACACGGCGTAAGAGGCAACAAGCACGGTTGGGTAGCTGTAAATACCTACAAGGACGGTGCTTTTCACGTAATTTCAATCAGAGATAACGGAACAGGCTTTGATGTTAATGAGATGCTGGAAGCCACAGAAAACGGTGATCACATTGGAATAAGAAATGTCCGTGACCGTATCGTGAATATGACAGGTGGTACCTTCACCATGGAAAGCGTAAAGGGAGAGGGTACATCAATAACCATAAAAATACCGGAGTAACATTTTATGAACGCAATTTGTGTAGATGATGAGGAGCTTATTCTTTCAAGAACAGCTTCTCTCATGAAAAAAACTAATATTTTCGACTCAGTTGAAGCCTTCATGGATCCCGAAGAGGCCATTAACTACATGGATGAAAAGAAGGTGGATCTGGCACTTCTTGATATTGATATGCCGGGAATGGGCGGACTTGAGCTGGCAACAAATTTAGTACAAAAAAATCCCGAGATTAAGATTATTTTTCTTACAGGCTACTCGGAATATGCCATAGATGCTTACGCAATGCATGCAACAGGATATCTCCTTAAACCTATCGGTTATGACAAGCTGGTTTCCGAGCTGGAATTTGCACTTGGTCCGGCTTTAGAGGAAAAAACAGAGGATAGCGCTGAAGCCAAAAAACCCAAGGTTAAGATTCAGACCTTTGGATATTTCAATATTCTAGTGGATGATAAGCTTGTGACCTTTAAGCGCAACAAAGCCAAGGAAGTGATTGCATGTCTTGTTGACCTCAAAGGTCAATACATTTCCCGCAAGGATCTGTTCTATATCCTCTGGGAAGATGATGATTACGACAGAGCAAAGCAGAAGTACCTTGATACAATCATAAGAAGTCTTAAGGAAACCCTCGAGGAATACGGCATTTCTGATATTTTTGAGGTTGAGAGCGGAATGATGCGCATCGTGCCCGAGAAGCTGGACTGCGACCTCTATCGTTTCCTCAATAATGAAAAGGCTGCTGTGGAAAGCTTCAGAGGAGAGTACATGAACTCATATTCCTGGGCCAGCGCCACAGAAGGCTATCTGACAGAAAGAATGTAGTGTGCCACCGGGGACGGTTCTTTTTGGCACGATATGAGACATTTCGTGCCAAAAAGAACCGTCCCCGGTGGCATGGCATGAAGAACCGTCCCCAATGGCATGCTGGGGCACTAGATTTAATAAAAAGACCGCAAGATAAGACAAGCCTCCATGATTTTTATGTGCAATAATATAAAATCACGGAGGTATTTTTATGCGTAATTTTAGCTTATTTGAAAATGAAAAGATCGCGAGCTTCCTTATTGAGAAGGAAAGCTTCGAAGGAATAAAGATAATCGGTAAAACCGTCGCTGAGGATATAGAACTCGTAACCGGAAGAAGAGCAGAGATTCTTGATGAGATTTCAAATAAGGCTTCTGAAAATCTGATTCTTGCTGCAACTATCGGCAAAAGTCCGATTTTGGACAGACTTATTTCCGATGGAAAAATATCTGTCAATGACATAGACGGGAAACGCGAAGTATTTAAGCTTTCTCTTGTGGAGGCTCCCTTTCCGGAATATGAAAATATAAAAAAGCTGCTGGTAGTAGCAGGTAGTGACAAGCGCGGAACCATATACGCCATGTTTAAAATCTCTGAGCTGTGCGGCGTATCTCCGCTTGTTTTCTGGGGCGACGCAGCACCTGCCAAAAGAGACACTCTTGTTTTTGATTTTGAAAAAGAGATCGTTTCAAAGGAACCTTCCGTTAAATACCGCGGATTTTTCATAAATGATGAGTGGCCTGCCTTTGGAAACTGGTGTACTGAACGCTACGGCGATGTTAATGCAAAAGCCTACGAGAAAATCTTTGAGCTTCTGCTTCGTTTAAAAGGAAATTATATGTGGCCCGCCATGTGGAATTCCTCTTTTTCAGAGGATGGTCCAGGTACCCTGAGCGCAGAGCTCGCTGATACCCTTGGCGTAATAATGGGAACCTCACACCACGAGCCCCTGTGCAGAGCGGGTCTTGAGTGGCAGAGACAGTATAAAAACTACAGCGACGATAACGCCTGGAGCTTTATTACCAATAAAAAGGGCATAAGGAAATTCTGGGAAGACGGCGTTCTCAGAAATAAGGACTTCGAAAACGTCATAACCATCGGTATGCGCGGTGAGTCCGACTCCAAGCTTTTGCCTGAAGATGCCACACTTAAGGACAATATTGATGTGGTAAAAAAAGCTATCATCGCTCAAGACGATATTTTAAGAGAGCAGATGAATCCTGATCTTTCCGGCATTCCTCGCATGCTTGCCATCTACAAAGAGGTTGAGGATTATTACTACGGCGATGAAAGTACTGAAGGACTTAAGGATTGGGATGAGCTTAAGGATGTTATTTTCCTTCTCAGTGATGATAACCACGGCCATGTGAGAGCGCTTCCCACAAAGGACGAAGCGAAGCATCCCGGCGGCTTTGGCATGTATTATCACTTTGATTATCATGGCGCACCCATAAGCTATGAGTGGGTAAACTGTAACAGGCTTACAAAGACCTGCGAGCAGATGAGCCTTGCCTACGAGGCAGGTGTTAGGGAAATGTGGATCGTCAATGTTGGCGATCTTAAGATGAACGAATATCCTCTTAGCTTTTTCATGGAGCTTGCTTATGACTATGAAGGTCATAAGGATTTAGATAAAATAGAGGATTTCATCCGCAGTTGGATTGATTCTCAGTTTGGAGATAGCGCTACCGGTCAGCAGAAGAATGATATCTTCAAGGTTTTGACCGGCTATTCCATCTGGAATTCCACAAGAACCCCGGAAACAACAAATCCGATGATTTATAACCCTGTGGATTTCATGGAGGGTGACAGAGTTTATGCCGAGGTTAATGGCATTTTGGAAACTGCGTTAAAGCTTGATAAAGAGCTGAAAGAGCCTGCACTTACTTCCTACAGAAGTATGATTTTCTATCCGGCTGCAGCTTCGCTTAACAACGTACTTATGAATGTGGAAGCAGGCATGAACAGAGAGCTGGCGCAGCGTGGCTGCGTTTATGCAAATCACTACGCTAAATCCGTTATGGACAGAATCCGTGCAGTTAAAAAATATGTGGCAGATTTCCATGCTTTTAACGACGGAAAATGGAATCACATGATGAGCTCCGCGCACACAGGCTTTAGAAGCTGGGATGCCTATAACTGGTCATATCCCACGGCTTCTGTAGTTTCACCAATTCACGAAGCGAAGGCTGTTATCTCCTTTAGAGGTTCAAGGCAGCTGGATCTTGGCTCCCACTGGCAGGGAAGTCCTGCCCTTAAAAGTGATGCCTTTACAAGACCTGATACAAAGCAGGTTCTGCTTGATATCGACAGCAGAGGTGACATTGGATTTACATACGAAATTGAAAACGACTGCAAATGGCTTATTTGCAAAGAGCCCACAGGAAGAGTGGAGATAGTTGATAATGCTCTTGATATCATAGGTGGCGTGGCTTCCTCGGAAGGAGCTTCAGGCATAGTAAATGATACAGAATCCTCTGAAGGCAGAAAAACTGTGACATTTACTGTGAACAGGGACGCATTATTCGGTAAATCCGTAGCTGAAGCTAAAGTAAAGCTCACCTTCGATAACGGAGCAATATCTGAAACAAGGCTTTCATTTGAAGCTGATAATTCTGATATATCAGAGCTTCTTTCAAATCTTAGTGAGGATTTACAGACACCTGACGGTGCTGTAGACGCAAATAAAGCAGATAATAGAAAAATTTTCATAGAGCGCCAAAACCTCATCGTAATTGGCGCGGAGAATTTTGCAGAGAAAGAGGATGTTGAAGCTGCAGGCTTTAAGGCAATAGCACACCTTGGAAAAGCCGGAAGCTCAGCAATTAAGGTATTCCCTGCGACAGAAAACTACGGCGAAGAACAGATAAAGTCAGGAGCTGTACCCTGTGTTAAGTACTGTTTTATTGCTGAGGAAAGCGGAATCTATGATATCGAATTCCACTGCACAATGAGAAATCCCATCATCCGTGGCGGTCGCCTTAACTTTGGCTACGCCGTAAACGATGGGAATATATGCATTGCTCACGGAGTGGATGAAGGCTATTTTACTGATTATCAGTGCGCCGAGTGGGACAAGGCTGTCCTTGACCACGAGCATGTTACCACCGCCAAGCTTGAACTGCGCAAAGGTCTGAACACTTTGTCAGTATATGCAGGAGATGCGGGATTTGTGCTAGAGAAACTCGTTATGCACAAAGAGTCATTTGAACTTCCGCAGACATATTTAGGACCGGTAGAGAGCTATTTCATTTAAATATGTTGAAGACAGAGATAAAGGCAGGGCTGTTGGACCCTGCCTTGTTTATTCATGCCATTGGGGACGGTTCTTTTTGGCACGATATGCTATTGTGCCAAAAAGAACCGTCCCCAGTGGCATGCGTGCCAAAGAGAACCGTCCCCGGTGGCACTCACTTAACCAATATTTTCTCCGAAACAGTCCTATTGAAGAACTGAATAAATGGTCCAAACCCAAATGCGGAAACCAGTGTGCCGATGCCTACTATTCCGCCTGCAAGGAAGCAGATGAGGGCACAAATGGCATCGCACATGATTCTTGCAAGAAAATACTGGATTTTAGGGAATCTCTCATTGATTATGAGGGCCAGTGCATCGTATGGTGCAACGCCAAGATCCGCTGTCTGATATAACGACAAGCCAAGAGAGATCGCCAGAACACCCATAAATACTATAAATAATCTAAGCACAAAGCCCTGGGGTTCGCCCACGATTCCAAACAGCAGATTGTAGAAGAAGGTGGCAATATATCCAAGGAAAAATGCGTTGATCACCGTTCCGAAACCGATAAGTCTTCTTCCGAAAAGTATCTGAATTACAAAAAGAAGCAGGTTTACAATTATCTGCAAAACAGGGTAGTAGATGCCTGTAACCTCGGCAAGTGCCATGTTCATGCCATCAAAGGGATCGTTTCCCATCATGGAAAGCTTGAAGATGCCCACTCCAAGACCCACAAAAATATTTCCGATAATTACACCGATTACTGTTCTTTTCATGCCTGCATCGGCAAAGTATTTTTTCAAATTCATTTTTTTATTCCTTCTAAAAATTACTAAAACTATAGATTTTTCCTGCAAAATAGCGCAAGAAAATGCGTTCATATCAGTATACCATTTAAATTATTTTTTTGTTGGACTTTTGTTGGACTCATGATGATAATCTGCAAATGGGAAGATACATAGGGCATAAATCAGGAAATCCATAGTATTCAAATTCAGTGTTTTCCCAGGGTAACGAAGACAGATATCATAAATGAGGGGAAGATAGTTATGAAAAGAAATATAGTAAAGTTAATAACAGTATTAACAATATCAGCTGCCGGTGTTATGGGTTGTGGTAATGCAGTATCTGAGCCTGCAACGCAGGAAACCACGGAAACTGCTGCTACAGAAATTTCAGATGAGGAAGTGGCTCAGGCCGACACAGCTGAGGATACTTCTGTCGGAATGGCTAATCCCTGGGTAGAAATCACTGAAGAGGAGGCTAACGGAACCTGCGACAGACTGTTCAAGGCTCCCGATGGCGCACAGGATGTGACCTGGACAAAATGCGACGCTCTTGCCAATTCCGATAAGGGTACAGGTCCCTTGCTTCAGCTCAGCTTTTCTCTGGATGGTTTGAATTTCACTGCAAGAGCTCAGCAGGGTGCTGCAGAGGATGCAGATATCTCAGGCAATTATGTTGAGTGGATAGTTGGTCCTGATGAAGTAACCATGGCTAACTGGGGCGGCGGAAACATGATTGGAAAAACCTATCGCAGCGTAGACGACACAGGGTACGTTGATATGATCACCTGGTACGATATGGAGATAGGAATCGCTTATTCTCTTTCCGTTGCTGCAGCAGACCTTGATGGCTTTGATATCCAGGCTATAGCTGAACAGATGTATAACGGGGAAAACGAACCCTTTACGAATATGCCTAATGATTTCCTCGAGGAACAGTCAGGTAAAACTACCTTTGATTCCTATGATGATGTGATTACCGAACTGACCGAAGGACAGGGCTATGCTTACGTTAAGCTCGTAGGTAGCGATGAAGAGCTTCTTGCAGTAACAGACCTAGTTTTCGAATATGATCACTCTGCTTATCAGGCTTCCATCTATGGCAAGCAGGATGGTGCAGTAACATATCTCGGTCAGGTTACAGGTAACGGCTCCGCATGTCCCCTCAGACTTGAGGACGGAATAATCTATGCAGGCACCAACCACACCTATGAGACCTACTTCATCTCAGAGGAGTACAACTCTGTTATGATGAAGGATATGATCTCAGACGGTATTGGTAACGGTGCAAATGAGTTTAGCGGATTCACAAGAGAAACCAACACCTTCGAGGCCACCACAGAATACACTGGCGGACAGGATGAATTTGATAAGCTTATGGCTGAAAGAGAAAATAAGCCCATTATCGAATTCACACCTATCGGCGAATAATACTTATAAAATGGTTCTGTTGGCCATTTGAAGTTGTTTTGGAGATTTCCCAACATTCTTCGCGAAGGTTCTTGAAAAATTGGAATAATTATTAAAACCGGACATAAAACAGGCATCACTGGGAGAATAACCCTCTCTTAAGAGCTTACACGCCAGGGCTATCTTTTTAGCAATGATATATTGCTGAATGGATAGCCCTGAAAATTTTTTCACACATCTTGAAATATAAGTACCATTATGGTGAATGGCTTCTTCCAGCGTGGAAAGAGTGATCTCCTCCGTAAGGTGCCTGTCTATGTATTCAAAGGTTTTCTTTACGATTTCAGGCATGATATTGGGCAGATTCATAGTCGGAGAATTATTGTATTTAAGCGTCAGCTTGGTCATGATGAGCTTAAGATAAGCATCTGCCATTATATCCGTGCCTGGCTTTGCTGCTTTCAGATTTTTTTGCAGATTTATACAGTAGGATTTAATCTCTTCCAATTCATCATCATCGAGATGAATAGTATGAAGATTGGCATCATTATAAGGCTCAAAGCAGGAAAGAAGATTAAGACTCGGGGACGATGATCGTCTTAAAGCATTGTCATCAACGTTTATAACTGCTCTGTCATAGATACTCGGATCATAGATGGTTGCGGCGTGAAATACATAATTTGGAATAAAAGCCACATCACCGCGCTTCATTTCATGGCCCGTATATTCCGTGAAAAAACCGATATCCCCGTCAAATATGATAATAACCTCATGACATTCATGGTTATGCATATCATCAGTGTAATCAAAAGGCGAATCTACCGTCTTGTTCTCACATGCAAGCTCTGAATTAATTGCAGCATACTTCTTAATTCCCTTACATTTCATATATTTCAGCTCTCCCCAACGATGTTTTTACAAGATCTATAGAAATAGAATAATGCATCAGTTACACCTAAACAACAGGTAACTTTGCGCAAAATGACTTAATAATTTGCGCAAAACGACTTTTTTACGAAAATTCCGGGTATATAGCGAAAATCTGAGTCCATATCGAAAAATATGAAGTCATTTTACGCAAAAAAATTGTGTCGCCAAGTGTAAGAAGTCCAAATTTTTGAATGCTATATTTAGGCATGCAGGGGAGCGAGAGACGAAAAAAGTCGTCGGGAATCAGAGGGAGACTATATGAGAATGTATTTTGAAAAAACTGCAAAAAAAGTTTGGGGTTACAAATGGGTTTATCTGATGTTACTGCCGGTCATAACCTACTATGTTCTTTTTAAGTATGTTCCTATGTACGGAGTAACCATCGCTTTCAAGGATTACAACGTATTCAAGGGCATAACGGAAAGCCCCTGGTGCGGCATCGATGTTTTCCGAAAGCTTTTCAAAAGTAAAAATTTCTGGAACGCCATAAGGAACACGCTGATGCTTAATATGTCGACTTTGCTGGTCAGCTTTCCACTTACGATCATCGTTTCTTTGATGCTGAATGAAGTAAGGAGCAGGCATTTCAAAAAAATAACCCAGTCAGTTCTTTATCTGCCACACTTCATTTCCTGGGTTGTAGTTACGGGAATCGCAAGCAACCTTTTTTCCATGACAAACGGAAGCATAAACAGAGCGCTTGAAAATATGGGAAAGGATCCCATCCCTTTCATGAGCAGTAACGGCTGGTGGATAGTTACATTCGTTATATGCAACGTGTGGAAGGAAATCGGTTGGGGAACGATCATTTATCTTGCTGCGCTGACAGGCGTTGATGAATCTCTTTACGAGGCAGCATACCTGGACGGAGCAACGCAGTTCCAGAGGCTTATCTATATCACCCTGCCTTCGATAAAATCGGTCATCGTCACTATGCTGATACTTCAGATATCAAAAATGATGTCCATCGGACTGGATGCACCGCTTTTGCTGGGGAACAAAAAGGTGGCAGAGGTTTCAGAGGTTATAAGCACTTACACCTACAGATTGGGTATTGAAAAAGCCAAGTACAGCGATTCCACTGCAATAGGATTATTCCAGTCACTGATCAATATCATAATTCTCTTCATTGCTGATAAGTTTGCAAAGGCCATCGGCGAAGACGGAATTATTTAAAAAGGAGAACAGTATGAAAACCAAAAAAATCAGCGCAGGACATGTCATAAATTACATTTTGTTATCCATACTGGCATTTGTATGCATTTATCCCTTTATAAATGTTCTTGCATATTCCGTCAGCGGCTACAACGCAGTTCTGTCCGGAAGAGTAACTTTTTATCCCATAGATTTTAATCTTGAAGCCTATAAACAGATCCTTGGAAAAACACAGATATGGATGGCCATGAAAAATACGGTGGTCGTCACAATACTTGGAACACTTCTGAGCCTTGTTTTAACCATTCTGGCAGCTTTTTCGTTATCAAGAAAGGATCTGCCGGGAAGATCATTTTTAACAGGATTCATACTTTTTACCATGTATTTTAGCGGCGGTATGATCCCCACGTTCCTGACGGTTAAATCCCTGGGACTTTTTGACACAGTATTTGCACTGTTTGTTCCGCAATCCATAAACGTTTTCAATTTCATCGTAATGAGAACGTTTTTCAAAAACATTCCGGAGAGTCTGGAGGAAGCAGCAAGAATAGACGGTGCTTCATATATGAAGGTTCTTATCAACATAATCCTTCCGCTGTCTGTTCCGATTATAGCAACCATGGGACTTTTCTATGCAGTAGGCTACTGGAACACATATTTCGACGCTCTCATTTATATTCAAAAGCCGGAGCTGTATACCCTTCAGCTTACACTTCGAAGCCTTCTGTTTGGTGAAGTTCTGAACAATTCTGGAGCAAATGTCGAGGGCATAGGAACCCAGGTAATGAGCCAGTCTCTTAAGATGGCAACAGTGGCAGTTTCCACAGTTCCGATTCTGGTGGTTTATCCCTGGCTTCAGAAATATTTCGTAAAGGGCGTAATGCTCGGATCAGTTAAAGGATAAATATTCATTCTCAATAAGCGCGCATTGATGAATGTATTTAAAAACAACTATTTAAACTCTAGAAAATAGAAAGGGAAAATGTATGAAAAGAAGATTATTGGCAGGAGCAATGTCTCTGGTATTGGTTTCTTCAATGCTGACAGGATGCGGTGCAAAGAGTACACAGGAAGACGTTTCCGTAGATATGGCACCGGCAATGGATACTAATGAAAATGCTGCAGCTGAGACCACAACACAGACACAGAAAAGTAAATATCAGACTACTTACGGTTCAAAGCAGTTTGATGACGTAACCATCACAGTTGAGCTTTTTGACAGAAGTAATGCACCGGATGGCTCAACCATCACTGACAATAAATGGACAAAGTATGTAAATGAGCAGATGAACAAGGTTGGAATCAACGTTGAATTCGTTCCGGTTCCAAGAGGAGATGAGGTTACAAAAATGCAGGCTATGGTTGCATCACAGACAGCACCGGACCTTACTCTTACTTACACCTATGCTTACGCTGAAGAATACTATAATCAGGGCGGAATCTGGGACCTCAACGAATTTATCGACGGCGAGGATCAGGCTCTGAACATGAAAAAATATATTGGCAAAGATGTCCTTGATATCGGAAGAAATTCCGAGGGCAGTCTGTACGGAATAGTTGCCAGAAGAGCAACCACAGCAAAGAGTAACTACTTCATGAGAAAGGACTGGCTGGATAAGCTTGGACTTGATATTCCCACAAATCCAGATGAGCTCTACACAGCACTTGATAAGATGGTCCATGAAAATCCCGACGGTCTTACAGGTGTATCAGGAATGGTTATCTGGACCGGTTGGAACCTGAAGCAGGTTTTCTCTAAAATTGCATCCGATCCGCTGGCAGTAAATATCTGCGGTGGCGGCGAGTCCGTTATTCAGGACTACTACGATCCCGGTATGTATGACTACTATAAGTACCTCAACAAGCTCTACAACGCAGGTCTTATAAATCAGGAATATTACAACCTTGCAGAGGATGATTTCAAGAGCGAGATCGTTACCGGAAATATCGGTTTTTGCGAGTATAACGTAAACGGAAATGTGGATGTACTTCGCGGTTCACTTCACAAAACACTTACGGAAAATGTTCCTGACGCTGAGTTTGTTTCGATTCCTCAGTTTAAGAATGTAAACGACGGACAGGTTTATTCCGCATCCTACGGTGCAGGCGGTCTTATAGCATTCTGCCCCAAGACAGCAGATGAAGAAACAGTTGAAGCATGCATGACCTACCTTGACTGGATGTGCACAGAAGAAGGCGGTTTCGTTCTTTATCACGGCTTTGAAGGTGAGCACTACAACATGGAAGACGGAATTCCCGTTGTAATCGATGCAACCTACAACGCTCAGGATAAGGATTGGATCAGAACAGATCTTTTCCTTGTTGGAAATCAGGGATATTTCGAAACAGTGGATGATTTCAATAAATGTACCGCAAAGGAAGCTCCCGGCTACGAGGATTATGTAATTCAGAATTATCAGTATGCCCTTGAGGGAAATCTTGCCTACGACACATCATATACATCACCTTCAACAGCAGATCTTCTTACGGATCTCAATATCGCAAGGGATGAGTATCAGGTAAAAATGGTAACCTGCAATCCGGATGAATATGATGACGTTTATGCAGAGTACATGCAGGAATTAAAGGACTACGATATCGATACTATTATTTCGGAGAGAGAAGAACACTACTCTAATTAATAAAAACACAAGAGGTGTGAGATGGCAGATAAACAAAACGGCATGAATTATGCTCCGACGGGTAAGCCTGACCCTGTTGTAAAGGAAGGTGAGTTTGTAATAGCGGCTATTGCTCTGGACCACGGACACATATATGGAATGTGCAACGGTCTTATAGAAGCCGGTGCAACCCTTAAGTGGGTTTATGACAGAGACAGGCAAAAGGCTGAGGCCTTTAAGAAAACCTATCCTCAGGTTACGATCGCAGATTCGGAGGATGAAATCTTAAATGATCCCGAGGTAAAGCTTGTGTGCGGCGCAGCTGAAACCTGGAAAAGATGTGATCTTGGAATCAGAGTCATGGAGCATGGTAAGGACTATTTTACAGATAAAGCTCCGCTGACCTCACTGGAGCAGCTGGAAAGGGCAAAGGAAACCGTCCTTAAAACAGGGAAAAAATACATGGTTTATTACAGCGAAAGAATCCATGTAGAATCCGCAGTTTTTGCAGGACAGCTCATAGAGCAGGGTGCCATTGGAAAACCGATACATATCGACGGCTTTGGCCCTCACAGAATCGGTGACCCCAAGAGCCGCCCGGACTGGTTTTATGTAAAGGAACAATATGGCGGTATTCTGTGCGATATAGGCTCACATCAGATCGAGCAGTTCCTTTTCTACTGTGGCGCAAAGGATGCTGAGGTTGCCTACAGCGAAGTTGGCAATTATCACCATCCGGAATATCCGGAGTTGGATGATTTTGGAGATGCTAACCTTGTTGGAGATAACGGTACAACCCAGCATTTCAGAGTTGACTGGTTCACACCTGACGGTCTTTCAACATGGGGCGATGGTAGAACCTTTATCCTTGGAACAGAGGGCTATATCGAGATCAGAAAATACGTGAATGTGGGAACAAATGACGGAACTTCTAACCATGTTTTTCTTGTAAACAAGGACGGTGAACAGCATTTCGAAGTAAGCGGTAAGGTTGGATATCCCTTTTTTGGTCAGCTCATTCTGGATTGCATGAACAGAACAGAAAATGCCATGACTCAGGATCACGCCTTTAAGGCTGCTGAGTTATGCGTAAGGGCACAAATGAAGGCGGCAGAGCTAACAGGAAGGAAGTAAATAAAATGATTGATGTTGCTATAGTAGGAACCGGTGGTATTTCCAATTTTCATATCCAGGGACTTCTGGAGTTTCCCGAAAGATGCAGGATTGTGGCTTTATGCGACATTTATCCGGAAAAGTGTGAAAAAATCAAAGAAAAGTACCATCTGGATAAGGATATTCCTGTTTTTAAGGATCACGAAGAAATGCTTGAATCCGGCGTTCATATAGATGTGGTTCACGTATGTACTCCTCCTTATGTTCATTCGCAGATAAGCATCAACTGTATGAATAAGGGAATCAACGTTCTTGTGGAAAAGCCCATGGCAGCCAGCATTGAGGAATGCGATATGATGCTGGCCGCCGAAAAGGCCAACAATGTGACCCTTGGCGTTATTGCACAGAACCGCTTCAGGAATGGTGTTTACAAGCTGAAGAAAATCGCAGATTCCGGTCTTGCGGGAAAAATATGCTTTGCAAGAGTCAATTCCAACTGGTGGCGCGACCACAGCTATTATGACCTTTGGTGGAGAGGCACCTGGGAAAAAGAGGGCGGTGGTCCTACCTTAAACCACGCCGTCCATCACATCGATATGCTGAACTGGATTGAAAACAGGTCTCCTGTAGAGGCAACATCAGTCCTTACAAATATCATGCATGATAATGCTGAGGTTGAAGATCTGTCTTTTTCCTGCTTCAAGTATGACGACGACAGCATAGCGGAGGTGATTGCATCCGTTGTAAGTCACGGCGAAGAGCAGGGCATTGTCCTTCAGTGTGAAAAGGCAAGGATATCAATGCCCTGGGATGTTAAGGCTGAGATCGGAATGGACAACGGTTTTCCTGATGATAAGAAAAATGAGGAGCTGATCCAAAAGCTTAATAAGTGTTATGAGGAGATAGAAGACCTTAAATATGAGGGACATGTTGGCGAGATAGACAACTACCTGTCCGCAATAGAAAAGGGTGAAAAGCCCCTTATAACCGGTGTCGATGGAAAAAGAACCCTTGAGCTTATAACTGCTGTCTATGCAGCAGGCTTTGAGAAAAAGACAATTTCACTTCCCGTAACTCCTGATTCAAAGTATTACAGGACAGGCGGTATTCAGGAAAACGCTGTGCACTTCTATGAAAAGGCAAACTCTGTTGAGAATTTTGAAGAAGACAAGCTCACAGTAGGAAATTACTAATTCCGGGCAGGAGAAGTCAATGGATAAAGTAAGATTAGCAGTAATTGGAATAGGAAATATGGGAAGCGCCCACGCCAAAGCCATATTTGACGAAAAAATAAGTAACGCGACGCTTTCCTGCGTTGCAGATATCGATGAAGATAAGCTTAAATGGGCCGGTGAAGCCTTTGGCGAAAAGGTTGCCCGTTTTAGGGATTATAACGAGCTGCTAAGTTCAGGCCTTGCAGATGCAGTAATCATCGCAACTCCGCATTATCTGCATCCGATCATAGCCATTGCGGCCTTTAACAAAGGCTTCCATGTGCTTACCGAAAAACCCGCAGGTGTTGATACTACTGAGGTTGAGGCCATGAACGAAGCAGCTTCCGCAAGCGGAAAAACCTTTGCTATCATGTTTAACCAGCGAACAGACAGCCTTTATCTTAAGCTTGCCCGGAGTGTTCGTGAAGGCAAGCTTGGCACCATAAAAAGATTTGTCTGGATAATAAATAACTGGTACAGAACTCAGGCCTACTACGATTCAGCTTCCTGGCGTGCATCCTGGAACGGAGAAGGCGGAGGGGCGCTGCTTAACCAGTGCCCCCATAATCTGGATATCTGGCAGTGGATCCTGGGCGTTCCGGATACCCTTAAAGCCTTTTGCCATGAGGGCCGCTTCCACGATATCAAGGTGGAGGACGACGTTACGATCTATGCAGAATATAAGAGCGGTGCCTCCGCGGTTTTTATCACATCAACAGGAGAATTTCCCGGAACCAACAGGCTTGAAATAAGCGGAACAAAGGGAAAAGCAGTAGTTGAAAACGGTAAGCTTGAATTTTTCATCCTGGATGATGACGAGAGAAATATCTGCTTTAACTCAGATGAAGCCATGCCTAAAGCGCATTATTCCGAGGAGATAATCGAAGCCCAAAAGGCAGAAGACGGGCACATTCTGATTATACGTAATTTCGTCAATAACATTTTGTTTGGTGAGGAACTTATTGCTCCCGGCGAGCAGGGCATAAAAAGCCTGCAGATAAGTAACGCTGCCTATTTGTCCACCTGGACCAACTCTGAGGTAAGCGTTCCTGCAGATAAGCGCCTTTTTTCCAGACTTCTTAATGAGAAAAAGGAAAGAGAAATAATTAAATATCATTCGGATGCCCATACGGCAAGCCTAAAGGAGAGTGCAGGAGTATACAGCAGCCGGTGGGACGTTACATGGTAATGTATATAAGCTCAGAAATTCTTATGGATTTCTGAGCTTTTTTATTGCCATGGGATTTTACAAATAGCCTTTTTAGAAGTAAAATCCGCTCATTCTGTGCATTTTAGACAAAATGTTTTAAGTAAAAACATGAAAATAAACTAAATGAGGAAAATGAATTGACTGGTTTAATTATCGTAATATTATAATGTTATAACATTTGAAAGAGCGGTATACCATCTTAAGAAAATTGAAATACATAAAAACCATAGGAGGATTGAAATGAAAAGGGAACTAATAGCTTATGCTCTTGGTACAGCTATTTTGGCGGGAGCTCTTACAGGATGCGGAGCATCTAATGCCGGCAGTGCAGGTGCAAATGATGAAGCATCCGTTTTAGGAGCAAAGACCGGAACAGTAGAATTGTGGAATGACAAATTAAATAATACAGATCAGTCAGCGATAGATGAGCTCACGGAAAGCGCATCCTCTCTAAGCGGAGTTAACGTATCCTGCGTGGCTTATCCTGACACAGCTTCTTACCAAACAGCACTTCAACAGTCAATCACAACGGCTGATGCACCGGGACTTTTCACCTGGTGGAGCGGCCCACAGCTGATGACTCTTGCTGAGAGCGGAAATCTGGCGGATCTGACTGATATATGGAATGAATATGTCGTGCCTAACGGTGTTGCAGACAGTGTTAAAGACTCACTCACATACGATGGCAAAATCTATGCAGTACCCTATAGCATAATCTACAACATGATCATCTATAACAAAAATGTTTTTGCTGAAAACAAAATTGATGTACCTACCACCTTTGATGAACTTTTAGCTGTATGCGAGACCCTTAAGTCAAAGGGTATCACACCAATTGCGCTTAAGAATGACAGCTGGGCAGGATTTATCTGGTTCCAGGCTATGCTGGCTGCTTATGATCCGAATCTGTATCAGGGCGTTTGTGACGGATCCATAGCCTATACGGATGATAAGGTTGTTGAGGTTATGCATATCTGGCAGGACATGATCGATAAGGGCTATTTTTCAGAGCCCATGCAGATTACAGACATGGATAAATCCCTTGCTAACGGAACTGTTGCCATGATGCTTGAGCCTAATTATGAGTGCAAAAACCTGACCAATGATTATGGCATGGAGCCCGAAGAAGATATGAGCGTATTTGTTGTACCTTCCATGAATGGGGAAAAGAGCATCATCTTTTATGAGATAGCACCTCTTTGTGTAGCGGAAAACAGCGGTGATAAAGATTCTGCCAAAGAAGTGCTAAAGAGCTGGTATACAAAAGAAAATCAGACAGTATTTACCAACGTAACAGGATTTTTGTGCACCAGCCAGGTTGTAAGTGAAAATGCGACTTCTAATCAGATGGTTTCACTTACTCAGGACGACAGCAAATATGAAATGATGCTTCGCTACTACGAAAACACAAATGATGCAATAAGGGATGTTGCACTGGATGAGCTTATGAAATTCGAAACAAAGGCAGCTACCGCAGATGATATTTTACCAGTAATTCAGAAGAAGGCTGATGAAGTATTCGGACAATAAACTAGATCACAAAACGGACTTTAGGCGGGGGACATAAGGTCCCCCATCCGTTTGTATGATCACGGAGGAGATGAGAATTATATGGCTTTTAAAGCTGGCCAAAATAAAGAAAAGTCAGTTATAAGGGATTATTTATATATCGCACCGGCTGTTTTACTGGTAGCAATATATTTTATATCTTCAATTCTGTATACATTTTTCCTTAGTTTCCATGACTGGGATGGCGTTAATCAGATGATGTTCTGCGGAATAGATAATTACAGGTCTCTTTTTGCAGATAGTAATTTTCTGATATCCGTTGGAAATACACTTATTTGGGTAGTGTCTTCGCTTGTGATATCGGTTTTACTACCGCTTTTACTGGCTATTATGATAACCAAAAGCTCATTTGCAAAGCTTTTTACAAATGTCTTTTATTTCCCTACAGCCATATCCGCGACAGTAAGCGGAGTTATCATGGCTACACTTTTGTCTACCTATGGAATTCCTTACCTTTTTGGACTGATGGGGCATCCTGAAATGGTAAAGGACTGGCTTGCCGTTCCCTATGTAAATACTTTTGTAATGATACTGACGGGGATCTGGCAGGGCATTGGACTTAACCTGGTTTTATATGTGGCTGCTTTCAGAAATGTGGATCTTTCGCCTGTTGAAGCCGCCATGATAGATGGAGTAGGCGCAGTAAAAATGTACACAAAAGTGATACTTCCGTTGATAAGACCGACGATCATTGTGGTACTTTTAATGTCACTTGTAAACAGCTTCAAAGTATTTGATGGCATCTGGGTTATGACAAAGGGAGGACCTTATCGCTCATCAGAAACATTGGCACTTACAATGTATGAGGAGAGTTTTATCTATAACAGATACGGAAGAGGCGCTGCAGTAGCCATAGTCTTAACGGTAGTCATTCTTATCGTTTCATACTTCAACCTAAAAAATACATTTCGAGAAGATTAGAGGTGCTGCAGGATGAAAATTACAAAAAGAACTAAGGTTATATTTAATGTTATTTTATCGATAATATCGATTATTTGGATGTCTCCCATATTCTTCGTTTTTCTTAATGTTTTTAAAACGAAGCAGGAGTACAATCTTGGATCCTTATGGGCTATGCCGCAGGGAAATTATCTTTTGGAAAATATCAAAACTCTGGTAAGTAACCGTGTACTGCAATCACTTATGGTCACATTGATATATGCCCTTAGCGGTGCGATTTTGGCAGTTGTTATCGCGATGTTTTCAGCCTATGCTCTTACGCATCTTAGGATAAAGCACAAGTTTTTCTGGTTCATAATGATATACTGCGGAACAATTTTCCCGTTTCAGGTATATTTGATTCCAATTTTCAAGGCATATCAGAAGATTGGATTGTATAATACTCGTATAGGAATGATCATTTTTTATTGTGCCATCTGCATTCCTTACAGTATGTTTGTTTTCAGGAATTTTTTCCTGGGAATAGACAGGGAGTTGTGCGAATCTGCAAGAATCGAAGGGGCTTCTGAGTTCAAGATTTTAACAAGAATTTTTCTCCCGATGTCAACGGCGCCGGTGGCGATTGTATTTTTATCACAGTTCACCTGGTGCTGGAATGATCTGATGTTTGGACTGACATTCACAAAATCTGAGGAAACGCGTCCAATCATGGCAAGCCTGTCTATGATAGGCGGAGGTAATCCTCCTGCACTGTTTGTAGCCTGTATTGCCACATCACTTCCGACTCTGATACTCTTTTTCATTTTAAATGGAAAATTTCAGACCGGATTTGCTTATATGAGTAAATAGTTAAAGAGGAGTATAGAAAAAATGTCAGAAAAAATTTGGGATGTATATCTGATACACCACTCACACACTGATATCGGATATACAGAAAGACAGGATAAAATCACAAGATATCATTATGATTTTATCAGGCAGGCAATCAAGCTTTTGGACCTCATGCACCAGCAGCAAAAACCGGAATATCAGGGATTTGTGTGGCAATGCGAGAACTTTTGGCAGGTCAAACAGTTTTACAGATTTGCAGATGATGAATTAAAAAATAAATTTGAAGCCTATGTAAAAAGCGGAGAAATCGGACTCTCCGGCAATTATCTCAACATGACCGATCTGACGCTTGAAGCTGCTTTTTCCGATGTTATGGAGCAGGTGAAAGATTACGGGAAAAGAATAGGCCATACTATTACGGCAGGAATGAGCGCTGACATTAACGGTCTTGCCTGGGGATATCCCGAGATTTTGTTCAAGCATGGTCTTAGATACTTTTATACCGCTTTACATCCGCATCATGGAATGTTTCCGCTTAATAAGAAAACATGCCCATATTACTGGGAGACTGAATCCGGAAACAGGATACTAATGTGGAACGGTGATCATTATCATCTTGGTAATGAGATGTTTTTGGTTCCTCATGCAGGTTCCGATTATACTTTCCATGATGAATATACGGATGGCCTTAGAAATAATTCCATTTTAAATAAAGATGCAGATTCCATAGAGCAAAAGGAACTTGAAATTTGTACAAAACGAATTGGGCGTTATCTTGATAATCTGGAGCAGGAGGGATATCCCTATGATCTTGTTCCCTTCATGGTATCAGGGGCTATTACAGACAATGCTCCGCCAAATATTGAAATAGCAAGAAGAGCCCACAAATTAACAGAACTTTTCGAAGGACGAGTTCGCTTTAAAATGGTTACCCTGGAGCAGTTTTTTGAGCAGGTTGAAAAGCGCTGTTGCAACATTCCCACCTATAGAGGAGACTTCACAGACTGGTGGGCAGATGGTGTTGGTTCTACGCCAGCGGCTACTAAAATTTATCTTGATGCTGCAAGAAAATATGATCTGTGCAAAAAGCTTGATCCTGATAACAAGGTCATTTCAAGTGAAGATATGCTAAGTGCTGCGGAAAACCTGATGCTCTATGCAGAGCATACCTGGGGCTATTCCAGCAGTGTTTCCGAACCCTGGGACAGCATGGTAGAGTCCCTGGAATATAAAAAAACAGCCTACGCAACCAACGCAAATACTGCAATATCAAAGGGTCTTGATGATATTATGGCAGATCTTGGAGAAGTAGCGATACGTCAGGATAAACCCCAGCATTATATTATAAAAAATCCGCACAACCACAGACTTAGAACAAGCTGCTATCTGTATATCGAATTCTGGGAATATATTGATGGCGTATGCTATGACTCATCAATGCCTATAGTCGTGACAAACAGTAAAACCGGAGAGGTATTAAAAAGCCAGATAAAGGGAATTGCAAGAGCCACGCAGGTTGAAGTCACTGTAGACTTAGCCCCTGGTGAAATGATAACAGCAGAGCTGCATCTGGAAAATGATGTATGTGGCAAAGAAAACACTGTAAAAAATCATGCACATATAGGTGCAGATGGGATAGAAGACCTACTTCAGGATGTACGAAAAGACGAATATCAGATTGATACAAAGTGCTTTAGAATCCGCTTTAATGAAAATAAAGGAATTGAGTCTATCGTATGGAATGCAGATGGTACTGAACTTTTGAGACACGACAGTGATCTTGCGCCTTTTTCCGGAGTGTACGAAATAACGGATATAGATACCAATCCCTGTGATGTCAGAAGACGTATGGGAAGAAACCGCAAATCCTGTGCAACTCACAGATATTTTAGCAAACTAAGGAACAGAAGAATTGTCGAGGATGGCCCCGTTTACAGTGCTATAGAGCTGGATTATGAGCTTATGGGGACCGGTATTTACACTATTTTTCTTAAGGCTTATGCCGAACTGCCAAAGCTTGAATTCAACGTCCGCATTCATAAATCCAGCAACTGGGAGCCTGAAAATCTCTATATTGCGCTTCCATTTACAACAGGGGATGACAGCAGCCTTTATGTAAATAAAACCGGCTGTATAATACGCCCAGGAATAGATCAGTTGCCCGGAACCTGTCAGGATTTTTATTTAATCCAAAATACAGTGGCCTGGAACAATGGACACAAAACTGTTGCCCTTATCACAAAAGATGCTCCTCTTATCACTCTTGGTGATTTACAGCCAAGAAGGATAGTCCTTTGCAATCAAGCTGATGAAGAGCGAAACAGAGATCAGGTATTTTCCTGGCCCATGAATAATTTCTGGGAGACCAATTTCAAGGTTAGTCTGGGCGGCTTCTATGAGTTTCGCTACACGTTGATGGTGGATGAGGATTCTGCTGTGACAGATGTTTTCAAAAAATGTGAATCTGAGAATGAAGGAATACTAACCGGCTATGCAGAATAAAAACGATTGTTACATTCTACTTGATGTTGGCGGAACAGGCATAAAGGGCTGCGTTTCCGATATTGCAGGAAAGCTTACATGCGATTACCACGAATATCCTTCTAAAGCAGATAAAACAAAAGAAGAAATCTTTGATAACTTTTATAATATAATACAGGATTTAAAAGGCGACAGGCACCTTATAAAGCTAGGCTTTGCATTTCCAGGACCCTTTGATTTTGAAAATGGAATAAGCCTGATGCAGGGACTAAACAAATACGATGCAATATTGGGCATTCCAATAAGAGCCGAACTCGTAAAGCGCGACGAGGCCCTGGCGGATACTCAAATGTTATTTTTACATGATATAGAAGCCTTCGCGCTTGGATGCTTTAACTACGGAGAAGCTGCTAATTTCAGCAATATTATGTGTCTCTGTATAGGAACAGGTGCAGGATCCTGCTTTATAAAAAATGGACAGGTTATTAAGGATAGTGCAAAAGGAGTTCCGGAAAACGGCTGGATTTATAATACGCCGTTTCGTGAAAGTATTATAGATGATTATCTGTCGGTTCGAGGTTTAAACAGACTGACCAAAACCATGATCGGTGATGACATTGACGGATATGAGTTATATAGTCGGTGTATTGTTGGGGATCCGGATGCGAAGCGAGTTTACGATGTTTTTGGCGAGTTGATTGCGGAAGCAATTTCGCCTTTTATCGCTGAATTTAAACCTGAGGTACTTGTACTTGGCGGAAATATTTCTAAAAGCTTTGCATTTTTCGGAGGTCCGCTTAGAAAGATTCTTAACAATAAGAACACAGTAATCATACTTGAAGAAAATACTTCAATACGCGCTATGCAGGGCTTACTTGCAGAATTAAGGAAACTGTAGAAAAGGGGTTATGTTATGGAACTTAACAGAGAAAAGGGGGCAACACCGCTGTATCTTCAGCTGGAGGATTTGATTCGAATGGAGATAGAGAGCGGCAAATACATCAAAGGAGACATTCTTCCGTCAGAGAAAGAATACATGGATAAATATGATATTTCCAGAGTGACGACAAGACAGGCACTGGCTGCACTGGTTCAGGAGGGTTATATAAAAAGAGCCCGAGGAATCGGTACTGTTGTTTCTTATGAAAAAATCAGTGAAGCCATCAGTAACGTAATCAGCTTTACCGAGGAAATGAAAAAGCACAATATCACCATGGAGACCTCCTACTGCAAGATGGAGCTGATATCTCCGGATACCAAAACCGCACTTTCTCTGGGAATTCTTAAAAGTGATACCTGCTACAAACTAAGCAGAGTCAGAGATGTTGAGGGCAAACCGCTTGTCTATACAGTTACATATTTGAAAAATCTTATGGAACTCCCGCTGGACCCCGGATATTACAAAGAATCTCTGTATAAGTTCCTTCATGATAAATACAATATCAGCATAGTCAGAGGCAATGATACTCTTGAAGCAGCTCTTCCAAATGATGATGTCAGAAATATGCTTCAAATCAGTGCTGATATGCCTATTTTTATAAGGACCCGCAAAACTTTTCTGCCAAATGACGAAATATTCGAGTATTCCGTCTGTTACTATCCAGGTAACAGATATAAGTACTCGGTAGATTTATAGAAAGAGAGTCTTATGGGTAAATTTAGCAGTTATAACAACTATGATTTTGCTCCCATTACCGAAATAGAAGGCTATGACAACCATGCCTTCGGTAGCTTGGAAGAAATAATCACAGAATTGAATTCTGCTGTTTTAAGAAAAAAAGAGCAGGAAAATAAAAATCCGCTTGTTGTATCTCTTGATCTTTATCCTGGCGTAAACAAATCGGCGATTATGGAGATTGCAAAAAGACTCCGGACAGACGAGATAATAGATATTGAAAATGCCGCTAAATCAGAACAGGAAAGATTTGAGGAATTTAAGGATTTTATAACAGATGACCGTGTTTTTGGCGTCATTTGCCATAAAAAGCCTGAATCCTTTTACGACGAGAGCAAGAGACTGTTATTGTCAAAAGAAATAAGTGAAAAAGATGGAATCGTTGTGCTGGTGGGCTTTGCAACGGAGCTTTTTGCAAAATCAGATATACATGTTTTCTGTGATATCTCAAGATGGGAGATTCAGCTGCGATACAGAGCCGGAATGTCTAACTGGAATTGCAGCAATAACGATGCACCTTTGCTCACCAAGTATAAAATCGGATATTTCATTGAATGGAGATTGGCCGACAGATATAAAAGGTCTCACTTCGATGACATGGACTACGTGATTGACGCTAACAGAAATGAAAATCCTAAAATGGTGACAGGAGAAGCTTTTCTTGCCGGACTAAAAGCAGTGTCCACAAGGCCCTTTAGAATGGAGCCCTATTTTGATCCCGGAGTATGGGGCGGCAAATGGATGCAGAACATGCTTGGTGTTGGGCAAGAGGAAAAAAATCTTGCCTGGTGCTTTGATGGCGTACCGGAAGAAAACGCAATTAATCTTGGCTATGGTGATAATGTACTTCAGTTTCCTACAACAGACGTTACGCTGTATTGTCCAAGGCAGCTTCTCGGAGAACGCGTCCACGGAAGATATGGTGCGGAGTTCCCAATTCGCTTCGATTTCCTGGACACAATCGGCGGTGAGAATCTTTCACTTCAGGTACATCCACTGACTGAGTATATACAGGACCAGTTTGGAATGCACTATACACAGGATGAAAGCTATTATATTCTCGATGTTGATGAAGAAAAGCAGAACTATGTATATCTGGGAGTTAAGACAGATGTAGATAAAGAGCAGGTTGCCAGGGATCTTAAGGCAGCTGAAAAAGGAGAATTATCTTTTCCCGCTGAAAAATATGTAAACAAAATACCTGTAAAAAAGCATGATCATCTGCTAATTCCTGCAGGAACGGTGCATTGCTCTGGTGAAGGCTGTATGGTACTTGAAATAAGCTCAACTCCTTACATTTTTACCTTTAAATTATGGGATTGGGGACGCGTAGGATTAGATGGTATTCCAAGACCAATTCATGTAGATCATGGTCTTAACAACATACAATGGGACAGAGATACAGAATATGTATATAGAGAGCTGGTTCATCAGGAAAAAACCATAGCTGAAGGTCATGGTTACACGGTTGAAAGAACCGGTCTTCACAGCAGAGAACCTATAGAAGTTATGCGCTACTCTATTGACCGCCCCCTTGATATTGATAGTGATGATTCCGTTATACAGGGTAATCTGGTAAACGGAAGAGAGGCGGCAATAGAGAGCTGCGATGGAAGCTTTCCGCCATTGACGGTTCACTATGCCGAAAGCTTCATCATCCCTGCATCCGTCGGAAAATTCAGACTTGTTCCGAAGGATAATGATGTCATGGTTATACTGGCATCAATAAGAAAGTAAACATTATTGTCTTATTTAGTGCATACATATATTTTAAGCTTGGTTTTGACGGCCTTGGGCTTACTCCAGTTTGAGTAGGTCTTTGCGCCGCCATTTTGCTTGTAGGTACGGATTCTTACTTTTCATATTTAACAGTGCCGTGAACAGGCTCCTGCTTTGGCTTTTCCTTAGGCTCCTCCTTCTGATCCTCTGAGGATGCTATACCATTTTGAATACGGAAAACATATTCGTGATACTCAGGAGTTTTAGCTGCATAATCATCGCAGGTCTCAACGGTAAGATGCGTATTTTTCGCAAGATCACCCCAAAAATCCACGTAATCCGGCTCAAACCATTTTGCACAGGATGAAAGGTCATATTCATTTCCGGCAACGCCTTGACCAGCCAAAGTGTGCATTCTGACACTTGAGAGCATCATAAATACTGCCATTATCATAATAATGGCCTTTTTAAAACTTTTTTTCATACATTCACCCCTAAATATAATTAAAATTTGAGAACATTCCTGTTCTCACCCCGTTAATGAATTTATCAAAAATTACTATTCAAAACAAGTCATCATCCGCGGAAATATGCTAAACTTTAAACGTATATATTTGAATTCCGGCTCAGACCGTAATCTACATATTTGACAGCGTTAATAATACAATCCGGTTTAGGGAAAAGGAGAAGATCTTTTGGCTAAGAAACTCAACAAGACCTGTACTCTTATGAATTCCTACGGAATGATAGCAGGAGAGAACAAAACTCTTATCTGCTATGTGAGCTACTTTGAACTGCAAAAAATGAAGGAGATCATTTCAAGGAACAAGGGTAGTTTTAGTACAGTTTCAACTGTTGATGAAATATTGAGATAAAAACTTATTTTTAAATGCCATGAATATATTAAATATAGAAAACGTTTCAAAATCATATATGTCAAAGCCTGTACTTAGTGGGGTTTCTGTGGGAATAAGCGATACGGACAAGATCGGCGTGGTAGGTACCAACGGAACAGGTAAATCCACCCTTCTTTCCATAGTTGCAGGCGTGACCACTCCCGATAGCGGACAGGTCATAGTAAGCAATGGTCTTCGCATATCATACCTGCCACAGAACCCTGTTTTTGATATGGACAAAACTCTTTTGGAAAACATAGCAGGAACCATTTATGCCGGAGGTGATCACTGGGATAAAATGGGCGAGATAAAAGCAACTCTTTCCAAATTTGGGATTGATGACCCGGAGTGCAATCCGTCTATCTTATCAGGAGGGCAGAAGAAGAGAGCGGCCCTTGTTGCAGCGATCATGACGCCTTCAGATCTTCTGATTTTGGATGAACCCACCAACCATCTCGATTCTGACATGATCGAGTGGCTTGAGGATTTCCTTCAGCATTTCAGAGGTGCGCTCCTTATGATCACCCATGACAGATATTTCCTTGATGAAGTGACCAATCAGATTCTGGAAATTGATAAGGGCAGCGTATATCGCTATGAATCCAATTATTCGGGTTTTCTTGAATTAAAACAGCAAAGACTTGACTACGAGCAGGCTGCTGAGAGAAAGGCAGCAAGTCTCTACAGAAAAGACCTCGCGTGGATGCTAAGAGGTGCAAGGGCACGTTCAACCAAGCAGAAGGCCCACATTCAGAGATTTGAGGAGCTCCGTGACAGACAGCGCCCGGAAGAGGAGAGGCAGGTGGAGCTTTCCTCACTTCCCACAAGAATGGGCAATAAAACCATCATCGTTGATAGTATTTCAAAGGCCTATGAAGGAAAAACTCTTTTCAGAGACTTTTCCTATATATTCGGTAAGCTGGACAGAATAGGAATTATTGGCCCTAACGGCTGCGGAAAATCCACGCTCCTTAAGTGCATCGTGGGAACCGTAACCCCTGATTCCGGCTCTGTGGAAATAGGGCAGACCATCAAAATAGGCTACTTTGGACAGGAAAACGAAGCCCTTGATGAAAGCAAAAGAGTTATCGACTACATACGAGATACCGCGGAGTTCATAAGAACCACTGACGGTCTGACTTCAGCATCTGTTATGTGCGACAGATTCCTGTTTAATCCGGAGATGCAGTATGCTCCGATTTCCAAGCTTTCCGGCGGTGAAAAGAGGAGACTATACCTCCTTAAGGTCCTTATGGAGCAACCAAACGTCATCATATTGGATGAGCCCACCAACGACCTGGACATCCAGACCCTTAGAATTCTGGAGGACTATCTGGACAGCTTTGCAGGAATCATCATCACCGTAAGCCACGACAGATATTTCCTCGACCGCGTGGTTACAAGGATTTTTGCCTTTGAAAAGGACGGAAGCCTGTATCAGAGCGAGGGCGGTTACTCAGATTTTCTTGTTCATAAAAAGGAAGCTGCCGGTGCGACGGAGGTTAACTCTGGCCCCAAAGCTGCCACAGCAGAAGACAAAGCCCCCAAGGGTAAGTACCGCGCTCCGCGCGAGAAGACCAAGCTCTCGTTTAAGGAACAGCGCGAGTACGATAATATCGAGTCTGAGATAGAAGCACTCGAAGAAAAGAGCGCTGAGCTGGAGTCACAGATTGCAGAAGCAGCAACCGATTATCCAAAACTTATTGCTCTTAGCAAGGAAAAAGAAGAGGTTGATGCTGAAATAGAGAGAAAAATGGATAGATATGTGGAGCTTCAGGAGATGGTGGACAGTTTCCAAAATAATTGATGTAAAGACAAAATAAAACTGTTTTGGGAAAAGGAATTTTGGGGAGGTGATCAGTATGGATTACAAGAAGGCTTTTGTAGAATATGATATAGATGATCCGCAGTATTTTCCGGACATAATAGAACTTAACATTGTAAGCGGTGGCGTTCACCTGTATGGATATCTTCTTTCACCGGACAAGAGAATTAAAGGTCCCTATCCAACCGTCATTACGTCCCACGGTTTTCCGGGATATACCACCAACAATGATCTTGAACTGGCCCTTATGAGAATGGGATGTGTTGTAATTCATATGAATCACAGAGGCGCCTGGGGAAGTGAAGGAAATTATCTTTTTACTAATCTGAAGGATGATTTGGTGGCAGTAGCGAAATGGGCCCACAATGCTGCAATTGCGGATCAGTACAATATTGATGTTAACAATATTTTCTTGGTGGGACACAGTATGGGTGGCCAGACCGTGCTTAATGCAGCTAAGGATTTACCCTTTATAAAAGGAATTGCCGCTATGGCTGCATACGATATTGGCGCGGCGTTTAGGTACAAGATGGAAAAGGATCTGTTCCTAATGATAGAGACAGAGGGGCAGTGCCTTAAAATGCAATCAGCCAGTGAAGTATTCGAAAATGCCTTAATTTATCAGCAGGAGCTGAGCGTCCTCAACAGATATGAAGACTTATTAACCAAAAATGTTCTGTTTGTGGAAGCGTCCTATGACACGATTGCTCCACCGGATAAGATGCTGAAACCTTTGGCAGACAAGCTTGAAGAAGCCGGCGGAAAAATCATGTATGAAAAAATCGCCAGCAATCACAGCTTTATCGGACAGCGCATGAAACTGACACAGATTGTCGGAAAATGGATACAGTCAGTTGTGGAATATTAGGGTTGTAAATGGCTCCTGGACTGACGGCACAACGGAAGATAAGCTAGTAACGCTCTCAGGATCTCCGAGTGATGTGTTAAAGCTGGCTAACCGCCAGATCCCCAAGGTTGGTGACAACCCCGGGCAGGGCTATATGGCCGGAAGCTGGGATGTGACACCGAAAAAAGATATGGTGATCACATCAGATAAAACCTTCACCTACACATATATTGCTGAAAGCATCATTGAAAATAACTTTGAAAATGACTCTGAAAATCAGCCGAAAACTGCTAGTTTTAACTCAGGCATTAAGATGGCCCAGAAAAAGGGGAAAATTAATCTTTCCTGGGATAAGACTGAAGGAATATCAAAATATGAAGTATATATAACCTATTATGGAAAAAAATTTACGAAGAAGCCCGCAAAGGTTGTAAATTCCAATTCTGTGACAATCAAAAAGATAAACAGCAAAAAGATTGATTTCACAAAGAACATAAAGCTTTATATAAAAGGCTATGACAGCAATAACAATCTCGTTGGCGAGACAGTGACTGCGTTTTTTGCCGGAAAGGACAGTACAAAATATAAGAACCCTAAAGAAGTGAAGCTTTCCACAAAAAGCATAACTCTGGGAAAAGGCAACAGCGCAGCGATCAAGGCATCTGTAAAGATGGAAAAAGGAAAGAGAAAGGCTCTTCCTGAAAAATATGCAGCCAAACTTCGATACAGGTCAGACAATCCAAACGTTGCAACTGTCGATAATAAAGGAACAGTAACAGCAATTAATCCCGGAACCTGCACTGTATATGTATATGCCAAAAATGGCCTTGCAAAGAAAGTTGCGGTTACCGTTAACTGACAGGTGCGAAGTTTTGATTGGGAGGAATTGGAAATTCTTAGTATGAAAACTCACATAGAGAAAGTAGTCAATAAAGTCTTAGACGTAATTATTTTAGTAGCAATTTTTAATTAGATAGGTAGTGTTGATTAATGTTTAGAAATTTTGTAGTAAAAGAAAATAGAACGACCAGAGCTATAGTTGCAAATATGTTTCTGGCAGCTATAAGTTTATTTGTTAACGGTTTCGGTGTATATCTCACAATTCAGGCAAATATCGGTGCCGGTCCCTGGGATGTACTTAATCTTGGATTGTCAAATACATTGGGGATATTATACGGAACAGCATCAGTCGCTGTTTCTTATGCGATTCTTGGAATAGACATCGCGCTTAAGGAACCCATTGGTATTGCCATGTTTATAGATGCCTTTGTTGTAGGCAAGGCAGTGGATCTTTTTAATAAATTGAATGTCGTACATAAATGCGATTCCCTGTGGACCGGTATACCTGTAATGATCATTGGACTGGTAATCATGGCGTATACCCAGTACACGTATATGAGTGCTTCTCTTGGCTGTGGTCCCAGAGATACACTCCTTGTTGCACTTGCAAAACGTGCAAAGAAAATTCCTATTGGAATTGTAAGCATTACACTTCTTAGTCTTGCAACTTTTATCGGATGGCTATTGGGAGGACCTGTAGGAATAGGAACACTTATCTGTGCCTTTGCAACAGGCCCTATTATGCAGATAGCTTTTGCCTCAGTAAAATTTAATGCTACCAATGTTCATCATCAGCATCTTGCAACGACTATCAAAATATTCATGAATAAAACAGCCTAAGCATTTGCTTGGCTGTTTTTTGCAAATATCAATACATATCATCGATTCCGATAAGCAAACAATCTCCTTTGTTGTTTTTTACATAATCAGAAAATCCGCCAAGAGAAAATATGCATACCAGAGGATTTGTGACCGGAAGGTACTTTATCTTATCCATCAGATTTTTAAAATCAGACTTGTCAAACTGGGAGTTCTTAAATTTGCATTCACCAACAAGGAGAATGTCTTTTCCATTTTTGCCAAGAAGATCTATTTCTATCTGTTTAGGTTTTCGTTCTTCGTCTAAAACAGAATCCTGATAATCAGTAATTTCAGTCAAGATAGGGAGCCCATTATTGCCGGCATTGAGCATGAGGTATTCTTTTGCCATTTTTTCAAATATTTTCCCCATAAAGTCATGAAGATGATCTTTTACATTTGAGTAATAATATGCCTGGCCGTTGTCTGCGTTTATTAAGCTTGTTGCTCTGTTTACATATCGAAACCAGAATTCGAGCATGCTATCATTAAGCACGTAATAAGGTTTTTTTGACATCCTCTTTTCAAGGATTTCTGCATTGGTAAGGACCTTAAGAGGATAGGTCACATCATCTGCACCTACACATGAAGCAATCTCTCCGTTTTTTGTGTGTCCGGTTGCTACTGCAGATATGATGGAGTTATATAAAGCCGGACTCTGTTTTTCACTGGTGACAGTGGTCCTTATCTGTTCCTCAGAGAAATATCCGCCAATAGAATAGAACTGATCAAGGATGTTTTCCTCAAGACTAAGGGATGTATCGAACTGTACAATGTATTTTGCCACTCCATTGGTGAGTCCATAGCAGATTGCTTTATCTTCACTATTGTATCCACCAAGAAACTGTGCTGTTTCAATATGAGTGTCGGGGAGAACTGTGTCAAGATGGGAGACCGGATCAAATATGCCAGATCTTGCAATCATGATAGAACTCGCTGATTACTATGATATTGACATTAAGGAGCTCCTTAATGGAGAAAGGAAAAGCGAGATGGATAAAGAACTAAAAGAAACCTTGAAAACGGTAGCTGATTATACAGATATTCAGAAGCAGGAGCATGGAATGGCACAAAAAAGGAATCTGATGTCATAAGCAGGAATCTCCTTGTCAGTGCGGTTACTTCATTGGTGTTTACAGTACCGTTTTTCTTAATTGCACTTAGATATTCTGTAAGAAATGAATTTCAGCTGTCGATTGCTTTCTTTGGAATTATCTTTATCATATCCTTTGTTGTGCTAAGAACCCTGGCCGCCATTTCGTCCAGGCACAGGAAATAATGCATTATCGTTTAAGAGCGGAGGTGCATTATGACATTTGACGATGAAAAAGACTACATCATTCGAATCATCAAGGAAATGGCAAGAGTTCTGTTTTCGCTGATGCTTGGGAAAAAGTATGTTGCTGTTGAGATGGAGCGCAATAACGGATATGAAGTTTCCGGGAGAAAACTGAATGAGCTGCTTGGTATGATAGATTGCGGAGAGATTAATAGAGCTGAAAATCTCTTACTGGAAAGTATTGATTATTCTGATAAGCAAAGCGTTGCTGCTGCGGCGTTGTTCTATCAATACTTGTCTGAAAAAGAGGAAGGGTTCCTGACGGAGCATGATTTTTCGAAAGAAGAAGTCCTTGATGGAATGAATCGGTTGCTGCAGAAATCAGGATATGGTGATGTTACTCATATCGTCAATAATTAGAAAACGATAGCAGGTACCTGGTAAACATATTGTTGACCAGATGCCTGTTTTATTATATTCTTAAGTTGTAAGAATGGTTTAATTTATAGATTGAAATGGAGGAAACATTATGTATGCAATGGATTTTGCACAAGTTGGCGCTAATATATTGAGCAAAATAGAAAGCAGGGGTATGACTCAGCAGAATCTTGCGGATGCACTCGGTATTTCCAAGCAGGTTATGAATAAAATAATTAAGGGCAGCAAGGCTATCAATGTAAATGAACTTGCAAAGATAGCGTCAATAATTGGAACTACAACAGATGAGCTACTTACTGTAACAGGAGAGCCAGTGTCTGCAGATAGTATGAGTTTCATGGGATCAGTAACGGACGATGAGACGTTAGAAAAAATAGAACTGATGAGATCAGCTATTGATGAGATTCATATGTTGGAGGAATTACTCCATGCGTAAATCTTTGAATGATTTTGAAATAGAAGAAGTAAAAAAACAAGCCTGGGAAAAACTTGGTATATGCAGAAAAACAGGGGATGTTATCGGGACCCAGATTTTCTCTATACTAAGCATTTATGCCAGGGTAATATATTATCCGCTTGGGGAAGCGGCACCATGGGGATTTACAAGGATAAGCGGATGTAGGGATGATGCTTCTTTAGAAAAACCCTTTGTTGCGATTAATACCTCGATTCCGGTTGACTGCCAGGTCTTTGCAGCTGCTCATGAGCTGTATCATATCTGGTATGAACAGAAACCCGACATTTTACCATCAGATTTACTTAACGAAGACGGCAAGGAATCTAATGAGAAGAAGGCAAATAGATTTGCTGCGGAATTTCTGATGGATGAAGGTATGCTCCGACAGGAAATTAACACATATGGAACAAGAACTTTTGATATAAAAGAAGTTCTACAGTTAGCGCAGTTGTTTGTAGTGCCATATAGGGCTATGGCAAAGAGACTTTACGAGATTTCAGTAATCGATGAAAAGAAAATGGATGCTTTATTGTCTGTTTCCGAGTCTGAGGTTGATCAGTATAGAAAGAGATATGCCATTGTTGTCCCGAACTTGGATAACAGAATCTATATTGATAACCTTGCGGAACTGTCGGTTACCGCATATGAACAAGGCCTTATTACTTATGAGAAATTGGAATATCAGTTGTCTATCTGTGGATTGAAACCAGAAGATATAGGTATTGCAAAGCAGAGCATAAACGCATTTCCTTCTGATGAAGAATTAGACAGCATTATGGAGGAATGAGCATGATAAAAGAAATGATCGTTGATGCGGACCTCTGCATAAAGCTCGGAGGCAGCGACAAGTACAGATATCTTTATGATGTTTTGCCTCTTGTTGCTGAAAAAATCTACATGCATACCCATGCGCATGGTGAAGTCATGATGCCACCAAGTGCGGTCAAACTACTGTTCTTAAAGTTGAAAGACGCGACAAGACAACTGGAACAGTGATACCTGTCTTTATACATAAAAACTATAAGGAATGATAATATAACTATGACCGGGTTGGAGTATTCCAGTCTGGTCTTTTATTTTATAGAAAATGCAGAGGAATAAAACACTGAGGATAAATACGCCACTGACATTTCACACTCAAAAAAGGTCGTTTCACATATGTATCATATAAAAAATCCAAGACCCGGCCTACAATAAAAGTGGAGCTGTATGCCGTTATCGCACGTACTTTGGGCGATTACGGCATACGTATCCGATCGGTTTAATAAAAGTTTATTCGTATGATAACAGAGGTGGATTAGACCATTATGAGAATAGCTATATGTGATGATGAAGAAAAAGTAAGGGAGATACTTCTGAGGAAAGTCGGGGCTGCATTTCCGGAAGATCCAATAGATACTTTTTCAAGTGGGGAGGAGCTTCTCAAAGCGAGCGAAGTACCGGACATTCTCCTTCTTGATATAAAGATGCCGGGGATATCAGGGATGGAAGTGGCAAAAGCGCTCCGTGAAAGAGCCGATAAAACTGTGATCATTTTCATAACCGGAGAAGAACAGTATGTCTTTGATTCTTTTGACGTACAGGCTTTTCATTATCTTGTAAAGCCGTTCTCAGATCAGAAGCTGGAAGAGGTGCTTAACAAGGCTAAAGAATTGATTACAAAAGAAAAAAGGCAGCCTGAAAAGAAGTATGTCATGGTCAATTCAGGAGGATCCCATATTCGTATATGCCTAAGCGATGTTATTTATGCCGAGGTTTTTAATTCCAAGGTCATAGTCCATACCACAGATTCAGACATTGAGTATTATGGAAGACTAACGGAGCTTGAAAAACTGGCAGGTGAGGATTTTTTCAGGACTCACAGGGCATATCTTGTGCATCTGAAGTTTGTGAAAAAATATGATGCCACAAATGTTTACCTGAAGAAGGGGCAGGCACTTGTTTCAAAACAGAATTATCCAAAGCTGGTAAAGAAAATACTTGATTATAACAGAAGAGAGGGGCTTTTCTGATTATGGATATGGAAAAATATTGGGATATTGTCAATTTGGCATTCAGGATAATAAATCTCTTGGTTAATGCTATATTGGTCGGAACATTTGTGAAACCGTTTTTACGTGAAAAGCGAAATCAGCATGTGGTGATGGCATCGTTCTTATTGTCAATGATAGTGCTGTTAATCATGCCTTATGAAATCAGTAGCAGCGCCGCATATGGAATAGGGGTTCTTATCACCTTTTTGTTGTGTGTGATTACAGATAGATACAACAAGTTGCAGAAGATATTCTTGGCAGTTAGTGCATATCTGATACTGTGGATAGCATCGGGAATAATAAATGAACCATGGAATCAGATATGGATGCTGACTGTTGGAAAAATCCCAGCTGAGCGAGATGGATTACAGTTTGTTGCATTCATATTTATGGAAGTCTTATTCGTAGTGTTTGAAAACACAGTTCTCTATTTAATGATAAGACTTTTACACAGAGTCTATAAAAATAAAATGGAAATCATGAGCGGAAAGGAGCTGTTTTTACTTCTTTCCCCATATCTGTCGATAGTGTCGGGATATTGGGTTATCCAGTTTTTGACAAGCGTTTATGAGATGGATACTTCTTTTTATTTATGGAATGAACATACATGGTACCGGGGGCTTGTGTCTGCATATCAGATACTGTCATTTGCCGCGATCGTAACTGGTGTAATGTCATATGGATGGATAAAGGAATCTGAGGAAGACAGGCTTCAGAGAGCAGTGCTCGCAGGACAGATAAAAGATATGAAGGATCATGTTGATAAAGTAGAGGGACTATATCAGGGAATAAGAAGCATAAAGCATGACATTAATAATCACATCATGGTATTGGAGGATCTCGTAGCAAGTGGAAACGGAAAGGTTGCCAAAGAATATCTGGAAGATATGAGGAAAGACTTTGATGACAGCAATCTTTCAGTAAAAACAGGTAATCCTGTTACGGATGTGATCATATCGGAAAAACAAAAAGATGCATTGGATAGCGGCATGGAATTCCAAAGCAAATTTGTGTTTCCAAATAATGGAAATATATCCACTTATGATATAAGCGTTGTGCTTGGAAATATGATAACTAACGCTTTTGAAGCTGCACAGAAAAGTGAAAGAAAAAAGATAATTGTATCGTCCGCGATGAAAGATCAGATTTATTTTATTGAGGTTAAGAACAGTTTTGATGGTGTGTTGAGCATAGATGATGTAACAGGGCTCCCTAAATCAGACAAGGAGCAGGGGCATGGTTATGGTCTAAGAAATGTTAAAAAGGTTGCAGAAAAATACTTCGGCACACTGGAAATTAGTCAGAATAAGGGTGAAGTGAGGACTACGGTAATGATGATAATGCCTTCTTAGCAAAGGTTAATAGTAAGATAAGTCCGTTCACAAAGGAAAAAGGGCCATTCACATAATCTTTATTATTATAAAGCTATAGTATTCCGAAGCAGATTATAAGAAACCATATTGTGTTTAATGTCAGATTTGAATCTGACTTATGTTATTGTCAGAAACAAGGAGGTACTAAGATGGCTATAACAAATGTGATGACGCAGTCACTTATATCTGCGGGTAACACAATGAAACAGATCCAGTTGCAGCAGAGTGTCAGGAAAGAGCTTAAGGGAAAAGCAGGAGTCCTGGATTCTGAGATAAAAAGAGATGAAGCATCCGGGGCGGATACCACGGCAAAGAAGGAAGAACTTGCTGAAACAGAAAAGAAGGTCGACGACATTGCGAACAAGCAGATGACCCAGATGTCCGAGATGAACAAAGATATGAAGGAAGCGGCCAAGGCTGATGCCGAAGAGCAGAAAAGGAATGAGAAGCTCGAAGCTCAGAGAGAAGCCAAGCGTGCTGAACGTAAGAAGCAGGCAGCGGCGCTCCAGGAAAAGAGTGCCCAAAGAGCAGCAGAGAACGAGATCAGACTGGAAAATGCAAGAGAAAATGCCGTAGAAGAAGGTACAGATACAGTATCTGTGGGGGACACAAACGTCAAGACCGTTGTTGTCGGCGGAGCAAAGACAAAAGTCATTTCTGAATCGAACCATGCTACAAAGGTCCCTCATATCGACGAGAAGATCACTCCACCGACCTCATCTGAGATTTCAGTATCGGTTTCAGATGCCGGCGGGCACAGTGTCGATGTGAAGGCATAAATTTTTGATAAAAATTTAATAACAAGGGTTAACAATTAACTTATGTTATCCGATAATAAGAGTGTAAGGAATACTATAACTATTTCCTGCACTCTTATTATCACTGAACATACTATCTACGTGCAGGTTCCACATAAAACGATGGGAGGATAGCATATGGGAAGAGAAGAGATGCTTCCTAGCGAAAGTGAATGGCTGATCATGGAGACACTTTGGAGCTGCGGACATGACCTTACATCTGCAGAGATCACAGACAGACTCCCCAAAACATCAAGCATGACACAGAGAATGGTAAGGGTTCTGATAAACAGGCTCTGCAAAAAGGGGCTTTTATCTTACACTGTGGATACCAATGACAGCAGGGTGTATCACTACACAGCCACTAAAGGAAGGGATGAACTCAGGCGTGAAAAGAGCAGGGAGTTTATAGACAGCTATTTTGAAGGTAACAGGCTCGGAGCAGCCTTTGCATTTCTGGAAGACGGAAAGCTGACTAATGAGCAGATAGATGCTCTTGAGGAGATAGTCAGGAAAGCAAAAAGAAAATAGATTATTCAAGGCTCATGGATGAGCGGAGGGAAACACGGAATGTTTACAGCTTTCTTTTATGATCTATATCAGTTTTTAAGATTTGTATGTGTATATTATGCGACCATACTTGGGTTCTGTATGGTCATTTCTATCTGGGCTTTAGGAATCATAATGCTTCTTAGAGGTACGCTTTTTTCAAAGTATGTATATGGGAAAGCGGCACTGTGGATGCTTGTGGTTCCTTGTTTATTTTGTGGGAAGCTTCACCTTTATTTTGAAAACAGGGTAGGCGTCAGGCTTTTTTACTGGTGGTATTACATATGCTCGAAGTTTCAGGCATTATGCCTGATCTATATCGCAGGCGGAATAATTTTAGCGGTATATCTGATCCGAAGAAGAAAGAAACTGCATGGGTATCTTAACACCCTGGATGATTATGGAAAGGTCAGGGGATCCAGTCCTATAAAAATGTTTCCGGCGGAAATTTCATCATTCTGCACCGGCTGCTTTTACCCGGTCATTGTTGTCCCTGAGAATATCACGGATGATCAGGCAGAAGTTATCGTACGGCATGAGGAAACTCATATAAAGACGGGACATCTCTGGATAGAGGCTGGCTGGGAAATCATAAGAGTTCTTCTATGGCCCAATATCCTGCTGCACATATGTGAGAGATTTCTAAAGCGTGACCTTGAGGAGGTCTGCGATGCAGTAACAATACAGAGACTCGGAATAGACCAGGCAGATTACGGACAAATCCTGCTTGATAATGCCAGGAAACTGTCTCTGTCCGGGAAGAGATCCGGTACAGTAAGCAGTATGTCCTTTGCATGGGATGACAGCTACAGGGCTCTTAGAAAGAGATTATTCAGGATCACAGAACACAAACCTGTAAGGAAAGGGACAATATATATCGGACTGTCAGCCATGCTGGTTATGGTTTTCATCATGATAGCAGGGATAAAACAGGTTTCCTATGCAAGAACAAATCCTATGGAAATATCAAGTGTATTCAGTGTTGATAAGATGGAAACTGT
This sequence comes from Butyrivibrio sp. WCD3002, assembly GCF_000424265.1. Taxonomy (GTDB): domain Bacteria; phylum Bacillota; class Clostridia; order Lachnospirales; family Lachnospiraceae; genus Butyrivibrio. Next base: position 12,299 of record NZ_AUJO01000006.1, on the reverse strand, counting down.
CATTTTAGACACTGATTCATCTGTTGTAACACATTTTGATGATGAGCACATCTACATAGATGGAAGAGAATTAAAAAAGCAGTATCCTTCAGTTAATAAAGAAAAGAAGGAACTCTATTTTGGTGTGGGCGGATACTATAAGATACCGGGAATCGGCGGTGGCGGAGGATGGGGATTTCTTGATCCTTCGCTTGTAACAGATGGGATCATCACAATAGAAAATCATAACGATACGGATATCTGGAACATGATAATCCAATGGCTATGATCAGAAAAAATGAGATCATATACAAAGCAGAAGCAAGGAGCTGGGGACCGTTAGCGCCTGTCCTGTAGGCGATTACGGACCCCGTATCCGAACGGATTCAGATAGATACGGATTAAGATATACAAAGGTGGCGATGGCTATGTATGGATATGAACTTGAGATAAGAGGGAATACGGAGAGATACATAAAGAAACTGTATGATGCCAGCGGTATTCATGTAGGCACCATTTCCATGTCAAGACCAAGGAAGACATCTTCAGGTAGTAAGAAAAAGAAACCTGCATGTTACAGCTTCAAACAGGTATCATCTCAGGTACTCAGCGCAAAAACTTCGTCCAAGGCTGCCCAGGTATCTATGAGCATCCGCATGAAGATCGGGATGCTAAAGAAACAGCTGAAAAACGGGGATGTTGACGAGGAAGAGATAGCGAGGGCTATCCTTCATGCACAGATGGTTCAGCGAGCTTGTGACAAGAAACGTAAGAACCTGAAGATGGAGGAAACAGCAGAGCGGAATATTAAGTGCGAGGAAGAGATGCCAGCTGAACCACAGGACTCAATGGACGAAGCAGCTTCCCAGGAGGAAGTAAAGGAACTTGAACAGGAAGAATTTGAAGCACTTATGGAAAAGCTGGAACTGTCTGAAGACGAAATGATAGAGATGGCAGAAGAAACAGCCGAATTTGATGAGGAACTTGATGAAATGGCAGAAGCCCTGTCAGGGGCAATGACTCCGGAGGACCTTGAGCAGCTGAAGGTAAAGCACCGTTCTGACGAGGCAAGGGATATTCTGAAGGCAGACCTTAAGTACCTTAAGGCTCTCTTTGACAGGCTCCAGTCGGAGAAGGAAAATGCGGGTAAAGCGGTAATGTCTTCATCCGGGTCAGACAGCGGAGTGATGCTTTCACTTGGCGGATCGGATATGCCGGTCATGACCGGTGAAACTGCTACGGCAGATGTGGGCAGTGCAGTGGATGTTGAAGCATAAAAAGCGTATTTTTTTAACCATATGATTAACAGATGTTAATAAACAAGGAGGTATTTTTTATGAGTACAGGATTAGTAGGAAGCATTCAGAATACTGATTATTCAGTTATGAACACGGAAAACAGTAAGAAAAAGGATAAGAAAAATGAAAGTGTTCAGGAAGTAGCGAATGAGAACAAGGAAGTAGCGGCTGTTTATGAAAAAACTTCCGGTGAATCAGGTGAAAAGGATGCCGGGATCTACAGCATAAACAAAAAGTCACCTGCAGACAGGGCAGCCATCGTACAGCAGATGAAACAGGCGGAAGAAGACCAGAGGAACAAACTTCTTGAGATCGTTCAGAAAACTCTTCAGGGACAGGTCGGTGCATTTGGAAAAGCGAATAATGACAGTTTCTGGAAGAATCTTGCCGGAGGCAATTTCAAGGTGGATTCTGCTACAAGAGCGCAGGCGCAGAAGGACATTTCTGAGGATGGATACTACGGCGTAAAGCAGACATCGCAGCGTCTTTTTGACTTTGCATCAGCCCTGGCAGGAGATGATGTGGATAAGATGAAGCAGATGCAGAAAGCCATGGAAAAAGGTTTTAAGCTTGCAACAAAGGCCTGGGGAAGAGATCTTCCTTCCATATGTAATGACACCCTGGATGCAGCAAACAAGCTGTTTGAGGACTATTACAAATCAAAGGAGCAGGATGTTCAGGAATAAGGAGCGGAGCCATGATGGGAAAGGTTTTGGAAATCATCAGAGAATTTTTGGAGCCCAGTCCCATAAAGAAGAAATCCTATGTCCTTACAAAGGAACAATATGCGGAACTGGAGAAAATCTTGGAGAGTGCTTATGAACATAAACGTGCAGGGACTAACACTGTTTAACAGGATCGGGGCCAGTAAGAGTACCCTAGATCGCCTGGACAGACAGGAAAAGCGGGATAACAAGATTGCTTTTATAGAAAAGCAGAAAGATAACTTAAAAAACATAAAATCAGAATCCATCGAGGATATACAGAGGAAGCTTGCTATGCTTGATGATTATAACGAGCAGATAGCAGCTGCAAAGGCTGAATATAATCACGAGCAGGCTTTCCATGTGCTTGACGAAGCGTGGGAGCAGGGTGAAAAGATTGCTGAAGCTGCAGAAAAAGCTGCGCCTAAGACTCCTGAGGAACGCCGCGAAGAACTTATTGAAGAGGCAACAGGCATTGAAAAGAATGACGGATTGCTCGCAGATATGCTTGATGAGACCATGGAAGAGCTAGAAGACCTGGCAGAAGCTTCCGAAGAGCTTATGGAGGAGACTGAAGCGGTTCAGGATCTTGAAACGGCAGAAAATCTGGAAGCCACAGAAGAATTGGAAAAACTTGAAGCTGACCCGTTAAAAGGCCAGTATCCTTCTGGAATGACTGAAGAGGAAAAACTCCTTACCCATTACAAAAGGATTGATTTGAAAGTGTAATTACATACCGCTATGTGAAAGGAGGCGCATACCATGTCAACCATAAGGGATTATGCAAACAGCAACTATTATGATGATTATGGCACGGATTACAGCATGTATAACGAAAGTGCCAGCTCATTTCTTGCAGGGCTTAATATAAATAGCGGATCAGGGAGCGGTTCATCAGATGCGTTCAGCATATCGGATTATGCCATGATCAAAAATGGCTCGTATAAGAAGCTCTGTAAGGCGTACTATGCAAAACAGAAAGCTGAAAACGCTGCATCAGGCCGAGATTCTTCGCAGAAGCTCACTTCCATGGGAAGTACTGCCGGGTCTCTTGCTAAATCAGCAGAAAGCCTCATGAAGGATTCTCTCTGGCAGAAAAAAGATATCAAGACCAAGGATCCTGATACCGGAGAGGAGACCATGACACAGGATTATGACTGGAACAGCATTACCAAGGCAGTAAAATCCTTCGTGGATTCATATAATAAAACCGTGGAGAGTTCAGGCAATTCAAATACCAAAGACGTGTTAAGGAGTGCCGCCTGGATGACCAAGACAACTTCAGCATATGAAAAAACGCTTGAAAAAGTGGGTATCAGTGTTGGCGCAGATAACAAGTTGGAGGTTGATGAGGATAAGCTTAAGGAAGCGGATATCGGAACACTCAAAGACCTCTTTACAGGACACAATTCCTATGCCTCCAAGATGAATGATAAAGCCCATTCGATCACAAATGCAGCAGCAAGGGCAGGTGGCACATATAACAGCTCAGGAAGATATTCGGATTATCTCTCATCAATACTTCCGTCAAATATTGATAAGAAGGAATAATTTTCATCAGGTGTTAAGATTATCCTGAGCCATGCCGATATATAGAAAGATAGGGAAAGGAGTCCCTTTTTCGTTCAATTTGCAATTGAACGAAACGCTCCGCTATGGATGCGCACTCGCGCGAGATGAATGTGTTGCCTATGGCAACCGCGCTCGGCGCTAGAATGCCACAAGTGGCATTCTGTTATATCAAGGAGGATGAATCTATGAGTGATATATCCGGCTTATCTAATTATGTCATGTCAAAGAGCGTGACTGAAAGTTACAAATCCCAGAAACTGGAAGTTAATACAAAATCAAAGAGTGCAAAAGCTGACTCATCTTTGTCTGTAAAGTATGAGCAGTCCAGCTATTCTTCCGCAGCGGTGTATACCAAAAGCTATGGCCCCACGAATGCAGAAGGGTATGACCGCTATGGCAGGAAAGCAGATGGAGCAGAAGGGAGCACAGAGAAGGCGACTGCACTTCAGATAAAGAATAGCACAGGAAAATCATCCATCCCTCAGATAACCAACATGGAGGGGTATGGCAAGGTCATAGGTGAACCAAAGCTTTCGGAGGCTGGCCAGAAATACTATAGTGAGCTTAAAAAGAAGTTCGGGAACATGGATTTTGTGCTCGTAAGCCAGGATATGAAAGCAGCTGCGCATGCAAATGCTGCAAGCTATGGCAGCCCGAACAGGATGGTCGTACTTATTGACGATGAAAAGCTTGAGCGCATGGCAACAGATGAGAGCTTCCGTAAGAAATATGAAGGCATAATTGCAATGGCTCAGAACGGCAGCCAGAAGCTTCAGGCTGTAGCACAGAAGAACCCCGGAATAAGAAAAATTGGTATCAATACTCTTGATAACGGGGCAGGTTCTTTTATGGCAGCTGTAGCCAAAAACAATACCGAGGCTTCCAAAGTTCTGGAGAAAAAGCGTGCCCTGAAAGCCAAAGAGAAGAAGGCTGAGGCAAAAAAGGCAGAAAAGCACAGAGAAAAGAAGCTGGAAGAGAAGCGACGCGAAGAAAGGATACATGAGAGACACGAAGCTGCATATCCTGATAAGAACCGCGATGATATATTTGAGGAACTTCGCAGCAAGAGCGTGTGGGAAGAAAGCGATTTTTCCGAATATAAGAATGATGATTATGAGATAATCTATGCAGATTCTCCGTAAGAACTTGCTGACAAGCTTGAAGCCTACAGTAAAAATACAGGTTCCGAAAGATTAAATGAGCATGGAAACTATGCTGATTTCAAGGCTTAAATTTGACATTTACAATTGCTAATGTTTTTCAATTCCAAACCGATATACGTTATAGCAAGGATTGCCAGACAATGGTGGACGGATCACCACCAGTGTCTGGCTTTTTTATAGGAGGACGGAAATGTTAACAGAAAATATTAGCGGCTCAGAATTTCAGCACCAAATATATACCCACAGTCTTAATCCGGTTATGAGCTTAAGGGAAGTCGGGTTGGATTACTTACCAGACGATATTAAGAGACCCGGTAAGGATGACAAAATCCAAGAATTAGTCATTCCGCTTGATTATGTTAAAGCAGAGTGGCTGCCTGGAGCAGTTCAGGACACAGCTAATATTCGAAGAAATAATGGTAAATAGCTGTCAGATTAACCTAAAACAGTAAAATATACATATACGAGAAAGCTCACAACCATGGGCTTTCTTTTTTTTCACATTTTACATTACTCTCCATTTAGGTTAAATTTTTAAAGCTAAAAATCGTAAAAAGCCGTACCATTTAAGCTATTTTTGTAAAAAGCCGTAATTTTAAAGATAAAAGTGTAAAAAGCCGAATATGAGTGCCAAGGATATAATTATGCCGATAATATTATCGTTATATAAACTTAATTTTATCGATAGGAGGTGCACTAAAAATGTATCGATACGAGGAACCTATTTTCAGGCTGAGAAGTTCAAGCTATGGCAGTAACTATTGGGTATTTCACAGCAGAAAACTTCGGAGAAGAGTAGCAGTATTTTCTAACCTTGAATATGAGAATATTCTTACTCTTGAGATGAATCCTGATGTGGAGTGGTACTGTGAATATCCTTTGGAAACTACTGTCTATATAGGAGGGAAGGAGTCAAAGGTTCTGTTCAATGCATGGGTAAAATATAAAGACGGAACAGAAGAATATCAAGGTGTTGCATATCTTTGCAGTTCTGATGATAGTAAGGATCATGTGAAGGTTGCCTGCCAGTCGGCGTGGTGCTTACAGAATGATGTCAATTTTGTATTCCGAAACGAAAAGAATATTGAAATAGGACCTTTCTATATCCGAAATATATCGCTTCTTGCAGCCAGGGCCAGAAGATTCACAGCTTGTGGATTAAATGCAGACAGGATCTTCCTAAGTTTTATCCAGGCAAAAAGGCATATATGTATCGGTGAACTTGAAAAGATGGGGCGCCTAGAAAAGTACAGAGCGCTGGATTATATTTCAGATCTGTACTATAGAGGATTGGTCACACTGAGCAATATGAATACAGACTGCATCTCTGCAGATACGGAGGTGATCTCCATTGGCTAATAAAAAATATAATATCGAAGAACTCCGCCAGGCAAGGAGCATGTGGACTGAACCGCTTATCAGTACTGTCCCTGAATCTAAAAGAAGTAGGTATATGCTAAATAAGCAGGCTGTAGATATGTACATAGATGGCGAATCTGTAAAAAAGATTACTGAAATGACAGGTATCCCCGGTTCGAGAATGGTATCGCTGATAGAAAGATGTCTTTCTTCAAATGATACAGGGAATATTCTTGGATATCACGGTCTTTTAACAGGAAGTAAACCCTTTAGAGAAACGAGATCAGGACATGGCAGAGAGTTTGATCAGCTTCTGGAGAAGTATCCTCAATTGAAAGAGTTCATAGTAGGGTGTTATTTTGGTGACAGGAAATATACGCTTGTCAGGAACATGAACATAACATCACTTCACAGGTTATTTCTTAAAGAATGCCGCAATCTTGGCATCACAGAGTGGCAGTACCCATTTACTACAGAAAACCGTGGATATGTCAGCATGTGTGCCTACGTCCATAAACTTGAAGCTGATAACATTTCTTTAAATGCCAGAAGATTTGATAAAAATACTGCCCAGAAGCTTGCGTCTACAGGGATTGGGCACAGGCTTACAGTCAATCCGGTGGCTCCTTTTGCTACAGTACAGATTGACGGCCACATCATAGATATCGAATATGTAATTGATGTACCCAATACAGACGGCACTGTTAGCAAGGTTGTTGCTACAAGGGCGTGGTTAATAGCCGTGATAGATATAGCAACAAGATGTATCCTTGGATATTCCCTTTCTCAGGAATTTAATTACGACCAGTATGATGTCATGGATGCTATTAAAAATGCCATCATACCGAAAACTCTGCTGGATCTGACCATCGAAGGACTTCAGTATCCATCTAATGGCGGTTTCTATTCAACCGCGTTTTCTGATTTCAAATATGCAGTCTTTGATTCAATAATGCTGGATAATGCAAAATCGCATATGTCAGCATACACGGTAGGAAAACTTGTAGATGAGCTTGGCTGCTGCGTTAACTATGGATCTGTTGCAACTCCCGAAACAAGAGGAATTGTTGAAAGATTTTTCGGAACGCTAGAGTCCAGAGGATTCCATATGCTGCCATCAACAACCGGGTCAGATACCAAAGATCCTGTCAGAAAAAACCCTGAAAAAAATGCAATAAAATATGATGTCACATATGAACAGATGACTGAACTGATAGATGTTCTCATAGCTGAGTATAATAACACACCCCATAAAGGGGTAGATGGACTTTCACCCTTAGAGTGCATGAGCTGCAAACTGTTTCAAGCAGGGCTTTACCCATATGTGGCTGACGAAGATATGATCATATCAGTCATAGAACGTCTGAACATGAGGATGGACAAACGCACTGTCAGAGGTAGGGCAGCACATGGCAAACACGCATATATTCAGTTTATGGGTACTGAGTATCGTAGCAAGATACTCTCTGCCACTGAACTCTACCTTGGACAGTCACTGACCATCCTTTATGACCCCAGGGATATTTCCAGTATTGAGGCATATGATCAGGATGGCAGATATATAGACACGCTTAAGGCAAGTGGGGAATTCGGTACAAAATCACATTCCGTCAGGACGAGAAAGAATGCCCTGAAGCTTGCCAGAGAGCGTGGGAGATCAAAACTAATATTTGATACACCGATAGATGCATATATATCAAGCCTTGATGTCAAAGGAAAGAAAAGCCGGAGAAACGCTACCAGGGCAGATATAGTCAGACGTGAGATTAGCAAGGGCATAGCAGCAGAACAGCAAAGTGATAATACATTTAACCTGGAGACTGTACGTAAAAAACAGGAAACTGGGGCTGTACTAAGATATGAAGATATTAAAGGTCTTTCACCGGAAGACCTTTATACGTTGATGTTCCAAAACAGAAAGGAGGGTTAATGCGTGTATTCTGCAAAAGAAGCTGTATCAGCTAATAATATATCAGAACAGTTCATATCACAGATGACTATCCGCTATCTTACTTCCCGTAAGCTTGTATTTCCGACTAAGAGCATCCTTGATGAAGAACGGAGAATCAATTCATGGCTCGGCATAGGAGCTTGTGGGAGTATTACTTATGGAAGAGCCAGGATAGGCAAGACGGTGTGCATGAACTATGTAGCTGAATCCATAAGAAATCAATATGGGAGCCGTGAAATGGTCATTATATGGAATGTGACTGACCACCCCGAAACTGAGAGAAACTTCTATGCCTCGATACTTATGGCTATGGGCTATGAATGTCCCAGATACAGTACCGCACTAATACTAAAAGAACGAGTTCTTAATGAACTTATATTACGTGCTCACGAGACCCCCTTTAAGAAAGCAGTCATGTTCATTGATGAAGCATGGAAACTAAGGGAAAAGGATTTTTACTGGCTTATGGATTTATATAACAATCTTAGCGGAAAAGATATCCAGTTATCTGTGTTCATGTACGGAACAAGGGAACTTAAGGATCTTAAGCATTCCTTTAAACTTCAGGGCAAAGATCAGATAGTTGGACGTTTCATGATCAATGAAAGCCAGTTCTTTGGTATACAGGATCCCAAAGAGCTCCAGTTCTGCATGGCTTCGGTAGATAAACTTCATGTTTGCATGACAGACTATGAAATATTATCGGATGGACTTGTGGATTTTTATTTTCCTTACGCAGATGGTAAGACCTTTTTTGATATCAGCAATGACTTCTGGGAAGCATTTCAGAGTGTAAGGATCCAAAAGAGGATTGCGGCAGAAGATATTCCCATGAAATATTTCATAGATTCACTGGTGATCTGCCTCAATAAGCATGGAAAACTGGGAAGCAGTCCAATTGCATTCCCTACGAGAAAGGAACTTGAAAGTTGTGTAGCGCTTTCGGGCTATGGTGAATCAGATGATGAATACACTAAATAAAGAGGATTTACTTTTTTCCAGAAAATACAGATGGGATAAAAAATGGGTGAGACCTTATGAATCCATATTCAGCATTCTTGCAAACTTTTGCAGGGTCAACATATGTTCAAGTAAACATGCGCTCAAAATGCTTGGAGCTGAAGCGACCAACGAGAAGAAATATATAGAAGGATTTCAGATGGATGGACATTGCAGAAACAGTTTAGAAACAATCGAGTGCCTTAATAAAATTTTGCCCCAGTGGTATATAGACAAAATGGAAATCTTTGCGCATATGGATTATAACACTGCAAGATCTTATTTTGGTACATATCATATGCGAATATGCCCCAAATGCCTGAAAGATGGATATCATAGCATAATCCATCAGTTCCATTATGTAAAGACCTGCCCTTTCCACCCGGGAACAGGGACGGATGGGAGATTTGTTTTTGAACATAATTTCTATCACGCTGAAGGAATCAGATGCAGTCCGTATGAGAAAGGGACAGGATTTAATGCTTATTTATTACCCCTTCCTTGTTGCAGGACTAATCCAAATGACTTTTATGATACAGATGTGATCAATAGATCTTTTGAAAAATATGGGAAAGTGTACACTTCAAATATAAGTTATCTTTATTCACCTATTCTTTCTAAAGAAGCAGATAAAACGCCTATAATATCGAAAATGTATGTTGATCGACGCCCGGAAACATATGATTGTTTTCAAGCGGGTTTCTTCACGTGGTTTAATCAGCAGAATGTAGTATATAACCCATTTGAGCGCATAAAGAAGTTCTTCCGTATTATGCCTGCAGAGTATGACTCTTATGATATGGTTGACTGCTTTTTATTCGCAAAATATATGTCTATCATAGGCAAGGGCATTTTCTCACTGTCAGAAAACGATGTTAACACCTTACATTACGTGGACAGTATCCGTGATTCGGATATGACACTGCTCGCAATATGCTTCACATGGATAATGCAGGGCTTCGAAGAGCCCAGTGATGCTATCAGCGCAGCCTGCCTTGGACACAACATCTGGCCTGTAATGCAAAGAAATTTACGGTCATATACTCTGGAAGATGTTACTTGTGTAGGTGGGATGCGTTTTTACGAAATTGGCGAATCTGAAGCAGATAAAGTTTATCTTAAACTTTTCATCATGTCAGATATGATAGATGACCTATGGATCCAGTTTAAGAAATCAGCAACGTCTACAGGCGGAGTATATATATCTGATCCATGGAACACACTAATAATCCCGACATATCAGGTATTGTATCTGAAACATGAAGATATGTATGAAATAAGGAAATGCTAGCTGTTACTCTGTTGGAATTGACGAGGTAGGGCTAAAGTGTTATATTGTAACTAGAAAATAGTTGCAAGAGGAATTACTGTGCCAAAGAAATCAAAATTACTAGAAAAAATACTGTCCAAACCCGCACCGACAAGTTTTACAATAAGAGAACTGGACGCACTTATGAAGCAATGTGGCTGCGAAAAGTTCGAGGGCGGAAGAGGATCAGGAATAGGCTATTATCATGTTGAAACCAAGCGCATCCTTCAATTTGACGGTCCACACCCAGGCAATGAGCTGTACAGGTATCATGTAAAGATGGTCATAGCATTTCTTAAGGAAGTAGGTGAGATAGAATGATAAGTTCACTGATGGAATACAACGGATATCATGCAAAGGTAGAATTTGACCAGGAAGATCAGATTTTTATCGGTCATGTTCTCGGAATCAATGATTCTCTGAACTTTCATGGAGAATCGGTAAAAGAGCTTTCCCAGTCAATGCATGACTGTATAGATAATTACCTGGATTACTGCAAAAAGATTGGTAAAGAGCCTGAGCGTGAGTTTAAAGGCTCCTTCAATGTCCGTATTAAACCCGAACAGCACAAGAAAATTGCATTATATGCTGCCAATGAAGGAATCACAATAAACCAGTTTGTATCCAGAGCTATTGATGATGAACTGGACATCCTAGAAGGTTAGCCCAAAGACGCAATATTTTTGTTAATTCGCCGATTCGAGAACTGATAACTAAAGATGGATTTTATAATGGAAAGGCCTTGATGACAAGGCTTTTCTTTATTTGTTTCAACTATTAAAAAATAAGGGTATGAAACCTTTTCTGAGCAAATTAGATATGATGAGTTTAAAAAAGTTGTGGAGAAAATTAGGACATTATAATCTGTAGAAGTGATTCATTTCGCTGATTAGATTTCAGTTAAAACTGACTAAGACAAACTAAAGATTTAGGGGCTGAACTAAGTGATAACTATTAAAGAATCAACATATGATGATATCAAGAATATACAAAACCTGTGGGCAGATGAAGACGTCATGCAGTATATCTGGCCAGGAGGATTGCATGAGACAGGGGAAGCAGTACGAGAATGGTTAGATAGATTCATATCTGCAAGACCAAAGCAAAATCATTATTCAATTTTTGAAGATGGCAAATACTGCGGTGAGACTCAATATCGTATTGATTCGGAAACTAAAAATGCTTCTTTGGATATTAAGTTATTTGAATTTGCCAGGGGCCGAGGGATTGCAACGCAGGCGCTACTATACTCTATTCAAGAAGCTTTTAAACAAGGAGCTGAAAATCTGTGGGTTGATCCCCATCCAGCTAATGCCAAGGCAATAAATTTGTACCGTAAGTTGGGATTTATTCAGAAAGAAATGCCTGAGTATGTTATTGCTTTAGGAGAAGATCCTTCTCTTTATATTTACATGGAACTGGGTAAAAAAGAATTCAATGATAAGTTTGAAAAATCTTGCGGGGCAATAGTATACACTATAGACGGTGGAGTAATAAAATATCTTTTAGTTGAGGAGATGAGCGGATCTCACAGCTTTCCAAAAGGACATATGGAAGAAGGCGAGACTGAAATAGAAACTGCGCTTCGTGAAATAAAGGAAGAAACAAATCTGAAAGTCGAGTTAGACACTGAATTTAGAGCAAGCGAACAGTATACGCTTTCAGAAAAACCTGGAGTGACAAAGCAGGTAGTTTATTTCCTTGCTAAGTATAAAGACTCATCTCCGAGCATAACAAGACCAGACGAGGTCAAAGCTCTGAAGATTCTTAAACTTGAAGATGCTATCAATACCATAGAGTATGATAACAAAAAAGAGATGCTTAAAAAGGCTGATAGCTATCTTAAGAGTAAGGCAGAGAATACTTTTTAAATTTCAGTATATATGACAATAGAGAGGTTGATATGAATTTTCTATTTGTAGCACTTGGTGGTGCCTTGGGTGCAGTAGCGCGATATGCAATAAG